>NZ_JAIZBH010000003.1 GCF_022267375.1 Leptospira sanjuanensis | reverse complement strand
GATAATTCAAATTTATAATTTTTCAGTAGCCAACTGGCGAAGCATTAGATCGGTAAATCCTACGAGTTCTTGACTGAAATATAATTAGACATCCTTCTTTGAATTCATATTTACCAACACATGAATTCTTACAAGCGGCATTCCTTGAATCCCTGGCATCAAACAATTCAGAATACTCCTTATCACACTTTTTTAGGCATTTTTCAAATTCCAAATTGCATTTTTTGTAATTTTCGATCTGCTCCTTAGGCAAGGTATTTCGTATTTCATTATGGATTTTCAACTCTTGTTTTAAATCCTGTGGCGAACCGCATCCAATCAGACAAAATAAAATTATTTTCCATAACGTGCTTAATACATTAAAATACCTTAATTCCATTTCATTTTTATTATTCGCAGTTACTTGCCTCATATAATCTTAATAAGCAAACGTTCAGATAAAACTCTGGGTCCACAGAATTGGATTGATTGTTGTTGATAATCGGAAGGCAAAGGGACGTTAATGTCGAGTCAATTACTGGTTTGCAATCTTTTTTAAAACCAACATCCTCCCCCTTGCAGAAAAGTAGCAACATAATGATAATAAAATATTTTTTCATTTTCTTCTTTATCCTAATCTGAGTTTTGTGAAGCAACACAGGTGCCAAGCACAATGAGTATTGTTTTGAAAAATTCGGCTTCTTTTTCTCCTCGGTTTAAAGTGCCATCTCCGTTAGGACGCCCTTCTTCTCCAGCAGAAGCCGCTCCCAAAAAGAATCCTTCCCCCAATGATTTAGAAGACTTACAACTAACTCCATTATTTTCAAATGGCTTAGAAATATCACCTAAGCTTAGTGTAATCCCATTCTTAAAAGGATTTTCCCAATCTGTAAAATGTCTTTCAAACTTTTGATATACCATTTGATTCAATATTTCTAGATTACGACAAGCCTCAGCACCAAGCTGATCTTTACATTGTTTCGAACTCGTATATATGGATATGGAAAAATGCACCGCATGGTTTGCAGTGTTTTGAACATGCGATTTGCCAGAATATTCATTCCACCATCTACCGATTCTTCGCTGACTAAAAATCGTATTTCCAACATCCCAATAATACCTGCCTTTTTTAACAAAAGTCGCATTGTGAAAAAACCGATTCCCGCCAGTCGAGATTCCTCTCGCACTCAAACGCTTGTCCATCCCTTTAGAATTAAAATCCTTCCCAATCGCATGACCGATAATTCGATTCACCATGTGCATCAAACCCGAACCGCTGAGATGCCCACTCGGATCACGGTAGTTCACAGGATTCCCATCAACATACATATAACGATTCATTCCACTCATTGATTCAGGAACAACAATCGAGTCCGCTTGTAAAAATCTTCCTAATATAGGTTCGTAGTATCTCGACTTGTAATAGTAAAGCCCGGTTTCTTTGTCTTCGATCTGACCGGTGTATTTGTAACGGAATATATCAGGTCCGTAAGAGTCGGTTCGGTTGATAGAACCGTAAGGCTCGTAAGATACGTAACTCACTCCGGGTTCAGGTCCGCTCGCAGGGTTTCCGTATCCGTCCGTTATCATGTTGATTGAACCAAGATGATCCGGGTGATAAAAATACATTCCGTTCACTGGTGTTCCACCGACATTGCCTCCCCCTGTCGTTCCTGCATTTGGGTTTTGAATGCTCGGTGTTCCCGGATTTACATTCGCTCCCATTGCCAACACCCAAGGAGGATCGCCTTCTTTGCCTCCGGAACCAGGTAAAACTCCACAACCCGGAATCGATGTTACGACAAACAGTGCTACGAGCGCCGCTGGAGTTCCAACACCTTGCCAGGAAAGTCTTTGGAGTAGTTCGTTCCCCTTCAAGAAATAAGGGTAGGAAAGATAAAGAACGGTTAAAAGAAGCAAAAAGTAAAACGCGTTGTAAACTTTTGTGGGAACTCCTTCTTGGAATAACTCCGAGTAGCCGAATACGGAACTTACTCGGTCCTTGATTCGGTTTTTGTAATAGTCTGCACAGTCAATCGCTACGTCCTTGCAAAACGGTTCCGTAGCAGTTCCTACAATTCTCCCGACAAACTGTCCAATCGAAGAACTGCTTGACTCCGGAGTTCCTTCCGTTCGAGCCAACTGCAGCGTTGCATCATCCCTCGTCCACTGAGCGACCAAGTCTCCTTGCAATCCCCTCACATACAATGTATGCCTTTCCGGTTGGCCGGGATTTCTTACGATCTCATAGTTCGGTCCCAACGTATATGTCGTCACAAGGGAAATCTGAGATTCTGACTTGATTCTACTTCCGGCATAGTCGTATGTATTCAAGATCGAACTACTCGTTCCATACGGTGTAATTTCAATCAACTTGCCATAGCTGTTGTAACGGAGTGTATCCCCGTTCCTCGAAGTCATATTCCCGCTTGCATCGTATCCGTAATTCAGAGTTCCCGTGCTCGGGCTGTTTGCAGTCGTCACCGCATTTGCGTGCGTTCCATCCCCGTAGCTCAAGGTATATGCGCCTTTTTGCGTTAAGTTTCCGTTTGCTGCAAAGTTGTAATTCTGTGTTCCGTATTTCCCAGTCGCCTGTGTGACTCGATTCAAATTGTCCAATGTAAAGTTTTGTGTTCTACTTGGATTCAACTTGTCGTCGATCTTCGTCAGGTTGTTCTTTGCGTCATACGTCAGTTCCGCATTCGCAATCACGCTTCCATCCGGTTTTGTGGAAAGGATGCTCACCGGTAATTTTTCCACCGGTTCAAATCCGATTTCCATCGTTACGCCGTTCCCGCTTACACGCCGCACGGATGGAACTCCGTTCGCGTTTAAATACGGTCCTTGATAGCTCACGACAGTATGTCCAACGCTCGTCCCATCTGCAGAATCCATCGTGATATTCGACAACGTTCCGTTTGTCGAGTAGTTGTTGTGAAGTTTCGTTCCATCAGGTAACGTTTCCGTGATTACGGGCGTTGCCGCTACGCGGCCCGGGCTCTCCGCTTCGGTCAAGTTATTGTGTTTATTAGTTCTCATCGCTTCTCAGAAATCCAATAACTTGACCACGCATCGATCCCTAACGCGGGAAACTGACCCTGTTCTTCTTAACTAAGCTTACCACCCAGGCTTATGGATTACTCGACGGCTTGACTGATAAAAGATCATGCAACCCTCTTCATTTTTTAATCGAATTACACAATCATCTCGACATTCCGCATGGAGGGGGTCTATTGCTTTTGAATATTCTGGATATCGACTATCGCATTTTGCCAAACAGCGACCCAAACGAATGTTGCAATTTTTAATTTTTTCTTTATTTGCATTATCAGTATAATTCATTTTTCGATTATCAGAGATTGAATAATTTACAGACTCATTGTAATAAGGACGATAGGCTTCACAATATTCAAATCCTATAAAAATTATTAAAATAAATCTTTTCATACGAAAAATTTATGCTGCTTCTGAGATTCCTACGCATCGATCCTTGATGCAGTTTTTTTCTTAGGACGATTTTTCTTCCATCAAGAATCTTTTTAGCTCATACGAAAAGACCACTCCATCAGAAGACAAGTATTGCAATTGCATAAATTCAGAATGCAATTCCTAATCTTAGGTAAAAACTTTGCACTGACTTTAACGTTGGCGAGGATATTTGAATAGTTTGAATTGCACTGCCAGAATTAGGCATCAGAGCCAAGAGAAATAAATCATCATTAACAGAAATATATTCCTTTCTCTTGCTAGGCGATTTAAAATCATAAGAAGCATCTATTAAAAGAGTTTCTAAAATTTTCCAACGATAACCAATGCCCATCCCTAAATACATCATAGGGTCGTTCGTAACCCGGACAGAAGAAGGATATTCATGTGTCATGATTTTCGATGCGGACGAATTTGACATCAAATCATTCTTATGATAGCTCTCGATCGTCCCAGCAGTTCTCCCTGAAAGTAAAGTAATAAAGAAATCATTCCCTGAAAACGGGAAGTAGTTGATAAACAATTCAGCAGCCGGTTGTCTATATCTTAGTTCGTATTCATATGAATTTGAATAATTTTCCGGATTTAATGGAACAGTCGGGAAATCAGGGTAAGAAATTTTGTTTTTTTGGTTCCTAACTTCAAAGTATCGAAGCCCAACCGATAAATTATCGATAAAACTATAAGAAAGATCAATTGCATACCTGCCATATTGAAAATTGTGCGACTTAAACCCCAGGTAATTATTCGTACTTCTATCAACACCCTCTACTTCTTTACCGAATAATGGTGTTGCAGTAATAGCAATGGCCCCCTTTTTGCGGAAGCTCGAATCTTTATCTGCATGAATTGCATTCAAAGTTACGAAAAAAAATATTATATATATTGAATATTTAATGCAGCCCATAGCAGTCTCTCTATTGCAAATAGACTTTTGCATCTTCTGGAAACCCATTGCCTTCAATAAAAACTGACAAAGTAAAGGATCCATCAATTTGAATCGGATACGAATAACAGCTTCCAATCAACGTATTGGCTCCGAGAACATTGTTTACTTTTGGTGTATTTGTAATACCCGCAGTACAATTATTATCTGACCTCATAACAAAATTTGCTGACTGATAAAAGTTTACATTTGCGTTCGAACATAGGAGCAACTTATTATTCGTTCTTACATTTGGCATGTATACAATAGCACCTGAAAAATTAACTCCTGAATTTACATAAGGAACGAAATTTAAATTTTGAGGCGAAGAACTAACTGTTACATACTTCCCGCAAGGTCCTTGCTGCACAGTCATCAAAGTAAATCCTATAAGCGACAATATAACCGAATGGTCATCCCCCGCAGATTTATCAGATGGCTTCACACAGCCAGCTTGGGCTAAAAGTAATACAATTAACGAAAGCCTGATCAACTTTTTCACAAACACAACAGCATTGCTAACTAAATATTTACCACCGACTTTATATACTAATTTTGAAGTTTTCAATTTTCCCTCCCTTTGTCTATACCTTGGCAAAATTGACTACCCGAAGAGGAGTATCCGTCTTGCCCTTTTAAATCGCAATCTATAATATATTTAGAAATAAAGATAACTCCATAAATCTCAGCGAGGTCATTAGGATCTTCTGGATCACGTTGGTAATCTGGATCACCGTAATAATCGCGATTCAATTCGTCTACCGATTTACTAAAATCGTCAATCGCCATCGCTTGACAGCTGCTAATACTCTCTTCATTAAAACCAAATGCCTTGCCCAACACTTGACAACCTACTAATGTCATTTCTTCTTTATGCCTAAGTTTATTTAATTTACTTTTATAACTCCTTAGGAAAAACGCTTTCTGAGTCCATTTACCGAGCTTTTTGAGATTTTTATATAATCCTTTTGTTAAATTTTTCTTTAACATGCTCCGGTTTAAATCTTTACCAATACTTTTAATACTAGGGCTATTCCCATTATGAAAATTCTTACCAATCGCATGACCGATAATTCGATTCACCATGTGCATTATACCAGGCCCAGTGAGATGCCCACTCGGATCACGGTAGTTCACAGGATTCCCATCAACATACATATAACGATTCATTCCACTCATTGATTCAGGAACAACAATCGAGTCCGCTTGTAAAAACCTTCCTAATATAGGTTCGTAGTATCTCGACTTGTAATAGTAAAGCCCGGTTTCTTTGTCTTCGATCTGACCGGTGTATTTGTAACGGAATATATCAGGTCCGTAAGAGTCGGTTCGGTTGATAGAACCGTAAGGCTCGTAAGATACGTAACTCACTCCGGGTTCAGGTCCGCTCGCAGGGTTTCCGTATCCGTCCGTTATCATGTTGATTGAACCAAGATGATCCGGGTGATAGAAATACATTCCGTTCACTGGTGTTCCACCGACATTGCCTCCCCCTGTCGTTCCTGCATTTGGGTTTTGAATGCTCGGTGTTCCCGGATTTACATTCGCTCCCATTGCCAACACCCAAGGAGGATCGCCTTCTTTGCCTCCGGAACCAGGTAAAACTCCACAACCCGGAATCGATGTTACGACAAACAGTGCGACGAGCGCCGCTGGAGTTCCAACACCCTGCCAGGAAAGTCTTTGGAGTAGTTCGTTCCCCTTCAAGAAATAAGGGTAAGAAAGATAAAGAACGGTTAAAAGAAGCAAAAAGTAAAACGCGTTGTAAACTTTTGTGGGAACTCCTTCTTGGAATAACTCCGAGTAGCCGAATACGGAACTTACTCGGTCCTTGATTCGGTTTTTGTAATAGTCTGCACAGTCAATCGCTACGTCCTTGCAAAACGGTTCCGTAGCAGTTCCTACAATTCTCCCGACAAACTGTCCAATCGAAGAACTGCTTGACTCCGGAGTTTCTTCCATTTGGGCCAACTGCAACGTTGCATCATCCCTCGTCCACTGAGCGACCAAGTCTCCTTGCAATCCCCTCACATACAATGTATGCCTTTCCGGTTGGCCGGGATTTCTTACGATCTCGTAGTTCGATCCCAACGTATATGTCGTCACAAGGGAAATCTGAGATTCTGACTTGATTCTACTTCCGGCATAGTCGTATGTATTCAAGATCGAACTACTCGTTCCATACGGTGTAATTTCAATCAACTTGCCATAGCTGTTGTAACGGAGTGTATCCCCGTTCCTCGAAGTCATGTTCCCGCTTGCATCGTATCCGTAATTCATCGTTCCCGTGCTCGGGCTGTTTGCAGTCGTCACCGCATTTGCGTGCGTTCCATCCCCGTATCCTAAAGTATATGCGCCTTTTTGCGTTAAGTTTCCGTTTGTTGCAAAGTTGTAATTCTGTGTTCCGTATTTTCCAGTCGCCTGTGTGACTCGATTCAAATTGTCCAATGTAAAGTTTTGTGTTCTACTTGGATTCAACTTGTCGTCGATCTTCGTCAGGTTGTTCTTTGCGTCATACGTCAGTTCCGCATTCGCAATCACGCTTCCATCCGGTTTTGTGGAAAGGATGCTCACCGGTAATTTTTCCACCGGTTCAAATCCGATTTCCATCGTTACGCCGTTCCCGCTTACACGCCGCACGGACGGAACTCCGTTCGCGTTTAAATACGGCCCTTGATAGCTCACGACAGTATGTCCAACGCTCGTCCCATCTGCAGAATCCATCGTGATATTCGACAACGTTCCGTTTGTCGAGTAGTTGTTGTGAAGTTTCGTTCCATCAGGTAACGTTTCCGTGATCGGGCGGTTTAAGGAATCGTAATCCGTTTTAAAGATCGCTACGATGTCGTCTACTCGTTTGGTCTTTTGAATTTGATTTCCTTTTTGATTGTATCGGAATTCAGTCTGACCCGACTCATCCGTAACCTTTGTAAGCCTGCCCAAAGAAAACGGAACCGAAGAATCGTCATATACGAATTGAACGGGAACCTCCGGGCCGTTTGTAGTTTGAGAAGTGTTTCGACCCATCAGGTCATACGAAAAGTTGACCGACTTCCCTCTCGCATCCGTTTGTCTCGAAAGCCTCCCATTCGCATCGTATGAATAGGAAATAGTTCCCGAATTCGGATCTTGAGTCGAAGTTCTTTGTCCAACCGAGTTGTAACCGAAACTTGTAACAAGTCCGCTCGGGTCGGTAATACTCGCATATCCGCCAAACGGGGAATAGGCGTATTGGATCGTTCTTCCCTGCACCGTCTTGCTCGTCACCTGACCCAGTGCGTTCTTAGTAATCGACTCGCCCTTCGTCTGCCCGTCGGGATAGATCGTGTTCTTCGTTTCAGTAAGTCCCGAACGAGTAATGTTTGTCTGAATTGTTCCCAAAGAATGAGGCTCCGTAATCGTCGACAATTCTCCGTCAGGATCGTTGTATTGATACAGCGTATATTGAGGAGCAATGTTTGAATAATACTCGTTCGACTTTTTAATCAGTTGCCCTTTGTTGTAATCGTAAAAACTTTCTTCGATCGAAAGAATTCCGCTCACCGCAGTGTTGCTTTCGGTCCGAATCGTATTCCCAAGCGGATCGATATATTTCGTAGTCGTGCTCGTATTCCCGCTCGTCGTATCGATCGTATTCTTCGTCACAGATTCGTTGTTGCTCAGTGTTGTTAGGTCATAGAGTCCGGTATTGTTATACACATACGTTTCGTTCGCACTTGATTCGCCGGGATACGTTACGCTCAAGATTCGACCATACGCATCATACGTTTTAGAATGAGTCGCACCGTTCGGATCGGTGGACGAAATCTCAACCCCAAGTTCCGTATCGAAAACGTTCGTCGAAACATGTCCAAGCGCATTCGTTTTCGTGACGGGATAAAAATTTAAGGTAGAATCATACGCAATTGTGCTCACTGCACCGGACGATTCCGTAATCGAAATCACATTACCGAAAGAGTCATACGCAAAGTTAGAAGCCAACGAAAATCCGCTCGACGCAAATTGAGTCTGCGTAACGACGTTGTCTCCGGAATAGGTTCGCAAAGTATCGCTGACAAGCGTTCCGTCTACGATCTTCTTCGTTCTAACAACCCTTCCGATTCTCCAGTCCGCCGTATCGTGCAAAACTTGAGTCGTATTCGTAACCGTGTTCGAACCGAAATCTTCGGTAGTGCTCGTATTAAACCCGAACGAGTCATAAGAGAAGGTTTTTAAAACCGAAGTCGTCAAAACACCGTTGTTATAATCGTTCGACACGACGTTACCCGGAACGGCAATCTCCGTTCCGAACGGATTCGGAAAACTAAAGGAAGAATTCGTGGTCGAACTCATGAGATTTCCTAACGCATTGTAACTTCTTTCCGATTGAGGAAATCCCGCTAAACGGTAATCGTTTTGGAAATAATCGGTGATCGAATAAAAGTTTGTTCCAAGATCCGTTTCTTTTACGGAGGCAAAACCCAAACCTCTGGAAACAGATCTCGAACCTAAAAAGTATCTTTGGTTTGTATATTGATAACTCGAATTCTTTACGATCCCCGCTCCCAATTCTTGCGTAGTCGAGACCGCAAGAAAGCCCGGTCCGACACTCGGGATATTCGGATAATTTCCCGAACCCACGCTCACCGCGCCCGCATGAGCATCCTTGAGTTGATATTGAACCAAGGATCTCTGACCGCCTGAGTTATTCGAAGTGGAAAGAATCATATCTTCGCCCGAACTTCTGGCCGCATTGTAACGAAACGAAACCGCTCCATACGTCTTATCCACGTTTACAAAACCGACCGTAAGATCGGAAATACCGTCGTTGTTCAAATCGTTCAGCCAGATCTGATACGTATCGGACCGCTCCGTACCGTTTGCTTCCGTATATTCGTTTAGGGAGAATCCTCCGAAGGAATACGAGTTGTTTCTTGCAAACGATCCGTCTCCAAGCGAAAGATACGTTTCATACCGCGAATTCTCCTTATTCATCAAAACCAAATCCGGCAACCCGTCTCCGTTTACGTCGCCGAAATTAAACTGAACGAGCTTTGAAGAATCACCCGAGTTGAGTCCGCTATAAACGGGACTTGCAAAATCACCTCCCCGAAAAAGAGAAACCGCAATCTGCGTCCCGGTAAACGTAACGAAATCTAAATTCCCGTCTCCGTTTACGTCGGCCACGGTGCTCTTATTCGGATCGATCGAACCGCCGAGAGAATAAACCCGAACCGAAGAAGTTCCGTTTGAAAGATGGAACGATCTTACCTTTAAAGTATAAAACGCGCCACCTTGACCCGACGCCGCAATCGCACCGATTTGAGAAGCGATCACCTGACTTTGCTGTGCTAAAGGATTGATACGACTGCTTGTAATCGTTTGCAAATCGTTGGAATACACTGCCGCATCGGAAGGTGTAAGACTTGCGCCATTATTCGAACCTTGAAGAGCCCAAATTGTAAAAAGGCAACCTAAACCGCAGTTGTTATTGTAAAAATCGATTAAAAATTGAAACTCAATAGGATTGATTGCCCCGTTGTTACCGGTCGCGATCAAATCAACAACAGCCTGCGCTCGATAATATTCCTGTTGAATGGTATCCATTTGACTTGAAAGCGCGTCTCTTTGAGCTTTCAGTCCGATAAGAGCGGAGTTATCGTAATTTTGCACCAATTGAACGTGATCGGCGTTTCCGTCCCCGTTGAAATCCAGCATAAAGTTCAAAAAGAAATCGGCGTCCCCTGCGATGTTGATCGCGTTATCGAAGTAGGTTTTACGATTGATATAAATCGAAAAGGTTCCTCCGTTGTAGTGAACAAAGTCGACGAGTTCGTCGCCGTTGACGTCCGCAAAAAAATCTCTCAGAGATTTGTCGTTTGCGATCGGAGTCGGATTCTTCGCCGAGTATTCGAACTTGTATTCGTACGGACTGAATTGAGTCATATTTCGAACAGCACCGTCTATATTCACATTTCCGAATACAACGGGAGAAGAAAAACCGCTTCCGGTTGAATACACAGCCCAAAGTTTACCGCCCGATTCATACCCGAAATCCGTACGACCGTCTCCGTTTAAATCCGCCGTCTGAAAATACGTGTTATAATAAATCGGAAGATTTGCACTGTTAATGTTTCCGGAAGAAGGCGAACCCGCTCGAAGAATATTGGCGGACAAATGAACCGAACCGGAACTCTCAACTCCGTTTAAAGAAACGAAATCACCGATCCCGTCTCCATTGATGTCCATGGGAATCCAGGCGACTAACGCGGCATCATTCCCATTTAAACAACCATTGATCCCTCCCCATCCACCGAAAGAAACGCACGCGCCTGCAACATAAGCAAATACGTCCGGATTTCCTCCCGTACAAGGAAGATACGCGGCGCAAAGACAAGCCGCTAACCCAAGATTACAAGCGTTGCGATCGGGAACCGGCATACGAACGACATACTGCATATCCAAGTCCACATTGATGTCCTTTGCAGTCGGGTGATACGGAAGTTCTTGATTGAAATAAACGTTTGCAATGTCCATGATTGCATCCGGAATATAAACCGACATGGGAAAAAGATTGGATCGGTTGACCGAATCCACTCCGGAAACCGAAAACTGGCCCGCATGATCTGAATATGTAAAACTAAGATCGTCGTAGCTTTCCGAACCAAAGGCGTTGCTACCGGATCTTTTAATGGTTTGCAGAAGGGAGCGATGCGTAACGGGACCGTATCCGTAATCAAAATCATACTTCCGAAATGAACTTCCCGCAATCGAAACCTCGATCGAATCGAGCCTCTTTTGTGTTCTAACGATCGAACCTTGCGAATAATTCGGATATTTATCGTTTCTATTTTCAAAAGTAAAATCGATCGTTCTGTTATTGTAGGAAATTCTTTGCGGATAATAATCTCCGCTTGTGGAATCAGCCGGGGTGTAAGTGACGTTGTATCCGTTTCCGAAAGAATCTTCTTCTCTATTCAACGCCCATTCTCGTAAAGAGCCCGCCCCTCTTCCGATCGCCGAAATTCTCGAATCCGCTGTGCCGCCGAAACTATATCGTTTGCCGTCTTTATCCGTCGCAACCCAAGAACATGGCCCATCCCCGCACGATCCTTGCGGAACAAAACGAATCCAGGATTCTTTTCTGGAATGAAATTCGGATCGGTTTCCGCTAACGTCCACGAGTTCACCGGCAAGCGAGGAAACAAATTGATCGGTTCCGTTGTATTGGATTCCGTAGGAAGGATTTCTGGAAATCGTATGAATTCCGTTCAGACTCCAACCCATTCCGACGATACCGTTGCCGCCGTTCGAGTTGTAAGAGAGGGAAAGATCCGGAATCACGCCTTTGGTACCGGGCGGAAGCTCGATGGAGACTGACGTAGAAGCGGAGCCGTCTTCGTTCGCCTGAATGACTGGTAGCTTTTGCGGAATTCCTGTGGTAAAGGCTGAAGCGACCGCGCTGAAAAAATTTCGAACTCCCCCGACAAACGAAAAGTTCAAAATAAACAAAATTGAAATACCGAAAATAAGAGTTCTAACAATACGAAATTTCATCAATAGCCCCGATCATCTATTTCACAATCGCACCTGTTTCTAAAGAGTATATGTCCCTAAAGCTGCATAGTTTTGCGACTATTTTGTCACTACTACAAAACTCTCACGGATTTGGTATTATTTTTTCGATTTTAAAAATCTTAAACAATTTTTGAATTATAATAAATCTTAAAACAGTATTTAGGTAAAACCCGCAACTAAATCTTAAAGTTATAACTTGATATTCAACGAACGACCATTCGATTAAAACAATTTCTTTATTCAATTTACAAAAAAGACACACTTTCCATTCCTGGAATGAGTTATTTCTGGAAAATTTCAGTGAAGAAAATCTATATTCTCTTTTTTGCATGTGTTTTGTCTTTAACCGCCCCTCGGTTCGCCTCGGAACTACTCCTAAAAAACGGAGAAGCCTACTTAATCGAAGAAATTAACGAAAGCGCGGATGTCGTGACACTCCGCTGGAAGGGGCGACAATACCGAATTCCAAAGTCCGAGATCCAAAGAATCGACTACCAAAAGAAAGGCCCGGAAATTTCTTACAGTTATTCCGAATTCCGATTAACGGATGGAAGTTCGATACGCGGAATCATAGTAGAACGCAAAAAGGATCGTTTGATCTTTCGAACCGATCTCGGTTTTGTAGAAGTGGAAAAATCCAAAATTCAAAACTTAAGCTCCGGTTCATTGGAAAATGAAACCGAAACTCCCGATTTACCGGAAAAGTATCTGTCGGGTCGATCGGGCGAAAACCGACTTTTTGTAGGAGGAAGCGTTCTCTTTCAAGCAAATCACGGGCAATGGAGCAGTACAAATCCTGGCACCGGCGGATTCGGTCTCTTTATCGAAAAAGGATTCTTAAACCATCCGCTTTGGTTTTTCGGTTTTCTTTCCGAATATTCATACGCGCCTTCCGCCCAAGGCTCCATTTCTCTTTGGAATCAATCGGGCTATATCGGCAAACAGTGGGGATCATTTGCTCCGTATTTCCTAGCGGGTGGCGGTGTTACCGGTGTTCAATGGACGCACAATTCCAAATCTCAAAACGGAATCGATCCCGAAATTTTAGGAGAATTCGGTTGGGCCTGGGAATTCGGGAACGGTTCCAGGCTGCGGGTCGGTGTTCGGTCTCAATGCACGTTTGAATCTACTGATTCACTTTGTCGATCCGGTCTTCGTATTTCTTGGGGGTTGTTGTTATGATCCGTATTCTATATATTTTCTTTGTTCTTGTATTCACCCTTTACTGCCAAAACTCCCCTCTTTCCAAGATCCACGATCAAGAAACCGCAAAGGTAACTTTAGCTGGCGTCACACAATTAGGCCCAAGATCCGCTACGATTTCTTGGGAATGTTCCGCGTCTTTACCGGGCTCGATCATTTACGGAAAAGCCGGAATTGAATCTGTGGCAACTAGTTTAGAAAATTCTAAAATTCATTCTATGACTTTTCAAAACTTAGAATCAAACATGGACTATTTGGCTTATGTGTTTTGTTCTTCCGATTTAGAAAATTTACAAGGGGTTCCGATCGCTTTCAAAACCTGGGTCAGCGATTTTCCGAATCGAACTCGCGGCCTTTGGATCGTGGGAGGAATCGGTGCGGATGCGGCTCCGGTCTCTCAAATCGATTTCTTTGATCCTGTAAATTCCTCTTGGTATCCAGCGGCAACTTCGGTCCCTACTCCGAGAGCGTTCGCAAACGTTGTCTCTCACAAAGAAAAAATATATGTGATCGGCGGCCTTGAAAGACAAGCAGGCGTGTATGTAGCTTCTAAGAAAGTGGAAGTTTATGACCCCTATTCGGACAAGTGGGCTACGTTATCCGATCTTCCGACCGCAAACCAAGGCGGAGTGATTGCAAGCGTCGGAGAAGAAATCTTTATCATCGCTGGAACAACGACGACTGACATGACAACGGGAACTGTAATCAATACCGTTTTACGATTCTATCCCGGCCTTGGAACTTCCGGCATCTGGCAAAGTTATACTTCCTTGACCGCTATCTTTTCAAGAGTGGACATGTCCGGTTGCGGACTTAACGGTTCTATTCTTTTTACGGGAGGAAGATTCACGAACGACGGTTCTTCTCAAGCAACTTCGGACGCGTATGTTCCTTCGATCAATTCCACTTCCAGCGCAGGAGAACCTTCGATCAACCTCGCAAGACATGGAGCGGGTTCGGCTTGTGTTAAACCGTTAAGTTCAGACCCCTACTCTACGGATCCGGAATGGTTCGCGGTGATCGGCGGTTCCACCGGAACGAGTACGTTGCAGCCTGTTGGTTCCATTACTCCATCCAACAGAACAGACTTCAATCAAATCGGTTCCGGCGCGTTTACGATTGGTCCAATTCTTCCCGCATCGGTTTATTTTCCCGGTGTCCAAGCCTCTTATGAGACCCGAAAACTTTTCGTTTTTGGAGGAGCTTCGGCTTTAAATATCCCTACCGATTCCGTTTATTCGATTGGTCTCCAAAATCCGATCGCAAGCACTTGGTCGCTTGATTCTCAGAAAATGCCAAGGGCGCGATATGGTCACAAAGTGATTCGGATCGACAGGTAAGAATATGAGTCTCAAAATTATACTTTTCTTAACCTTTTTCCTATTCTCTCTTTCTGTGCTTTCGCAGGATTCTTCCTTTAGCGGAAGCCACGAAGACGGTTTCAAACTTCTAGAAGAAAAACGATTTCACGAAGCGGAAAAACTCGCCCTTTCTCTCCTTGCTTCGAATCCTTCTGATCCGAAAGCGGAGTTAATTCTTGCCAATTCTATGATTGGACTCGGTCGTGAAGAGAGTTCAAAAAGGAACTACTTCCGAGCAGTGGAGCTTTTACAAAAAGCGTCCCTAAAATTCCCTTTTGACCAGAGCCTAAAAGACGAAATAACCTCCCTTCGAAAAAAAGCTACAAACAGAAATTTCAATCAGACTTCCTTTAACCCACACTTACGCGGATCTGAGAACGTTGATTCGGGTAACTATTCGAATCTTATCATTTCGATAACCGAGCTGAATTCAACGATTAAGAGACTTCTTGAGTTCGAAAAGCAAAAGGAAGTGAATTCTAATTTCTCCAAAATCGAGAGAATAATTATTTATGCCTTCGGATTTCTTACTTTGTTTTTAGTTTTTTTAAACCTACTCTTTCTTAAAAAATCCTGGGGGCGATAGTTAGAAATCAGACTCGTTCAATAATTTATTTCCAGTATCAATTTTAACCTATGCGACTCCTTTTATCTTTTCAAGTTGCGTGACAAAATGTTTTATAATCCACTCCCGGTCTGCTTCGTTAGTTGCGACAGGCTCCTCTCTTTTCGTTTTTGAGGCTGTCAATGGGCGATGTTCATTAAAGAGTGAGCCTTTTTCATAATTATGGTCTTGGATTTTCCCTCCGTGAAACATTATTGTAAACTTGGCGGGGTGATTCCTTTCGAAGTATTTTTCAATCGTTTCTTTCGCAGATTTCGTAACGTTACTCACGATCAAAATTTCATTCTCTATGAATCCGACTTTTAAGGAACGAAGGTTGTTTAGAATATCCCACGAAAGATTTTGACTCTTTTCTAAAAATTCTTTCCAGGCTTTTTCGGATGCTTGGATTTCTGAATTAACCGGATCTCGAGTGACATCGGCAGTTAGAGAAATTTCGTTTCTTTTATCGGAAAGCTCCGTACTCACATTTCCTGTTTCAAGGCTTCCTTGTTTATTATCTTCGGGAATATTTGATTTCTCAATGAGACTTTGTTCCAGAGCCGAAGTTTCATCTTTGACTACATTGTTCCCAGCTTGCGTGTTGCTTCTGAAATTTTTATTTCTCCAATCTAATTCTTCGAGATGATTTTTAAAAACGACTTCAATTTGCTCTTTCACGCAATCTCTAAAGAACCCAATAATAAACGTTGCTTTAGATTTGTCGATCGGATCGAGAATCGTTAAGGTGTTACCCTCGAGTTTTATTTTCAACGATACTAAATACTCCCTAGTCGAAGTTGAAAGTCCATTCAACGAGTTTATATAAGTAATAAAATTCTCCCAGGTCGCGGCGACTTTAATTGGTTTTTTTTCTTCCTCTGGAATGGGTGGATTAGCCACTCCACTTCCCTTACTCTTCTTTTTTTTATCTTCAATCCTTATCAAAGCTTCATAGGTCGAAGAGATTTTGCCACGGTAGGAGTAAAGAGTCGAAATGCTCATTTCCATTGCTTGCCAAAAGTGGTTTGTTTTGTAAAATTCGGAGTCTCGAATAAATAAAAGCTGTTTCATTAACTCCGAAAGAGTTTTAAGTTTAAAGTTTTCGTCTTCCTCAGACCACTTCTCTAAAATCTTTTCTTCCTTCTTCTCTATCCCTTTGTATTCTTCATTTGCATTTACAACTTGGGTTTTTATACTTTCTATAAAAACCTTACTTATAGATTTAGAGAACTGCGCGTTCGCGCGTTTGTTTTCTTTTTTATGTGTGTTTATTGTGTGTACTCTTATTTCAGTTCCACTTATTGTGGAGTGCATTGACTCCATTTCGTCTGGAGTGGTAGATACAGATTGTGGAATGCTATATTCTATAAATGGAGCGGCTTCCGCTCTTTCTAAATTCTGGAGTCCTTTAGTTTTAGAAGATTTTACATTCTGCAAATCGTTTTTCTTTGCCTTTTTACTTTTGGCCGCTTTGGAAAATTTGATTTTTAGGGTTTTTATAAGGAACTCTTGGCATTGTTTTAGCAATTCTTTCTGTTTTTTCTTTTTGGTTTGATTCTCATTTTTGATCGGATCCGGCTTTTTTCGGTAGATGCTTTCTTTGATATATTCTTGTCGATCGTTAGAAATCCAAACAGGTGTATTAGGGAATAATCTGTACACGGAAAAGAGAGTCCTTTCGGTTCCTTCCCTGGTTTTCTTATAGTCTGCGTAAACTACGCCTTTTTCGATTAGATTTGATATTGCGTTGCCGACATTTTTTTCTTTTTTTTCTAATCTGATTCCAAATCCGAGATTAGTTAAAGTGCAACCTTCTTCTCGATTCGACATGCTGTGAATTATAGAGAAAATTCGCTTCTCCATGTCGGTTAGGTTCTTTCCATTGACTAGAGCGTATTCCTCTTTAATGAACTGTTGATCGATAGGTAGTTTTTTACCTTTTCGTTCTTCTTCATTTGGAAATGGAATTAGTTCCCATTGGGCATAGGTCAACCCAACGTTGAAATCGATTGCTTTCACGTTTTTTTCCGTTTTACGGTACCGGACATACTTCGGGCGCGGCACGGTAAAGAGATTACCCTACTCTATTTAAAACGGGGAACTATAGCTTAGGCGTGGAGCCTTTTGGGATAGGTCCTCGATTTAAGATCATCTAAAGGCCGTTGTCGCAGTGGCCTATCTTAGTTATGTCTCCTAAGATTGTTTTGAACTAGAGCCTGGTACAAAACAATTGTCAAGTAAAAAAGAGACATAATTTATTATGTGGAGTATAAAAAGGAAGTTCAACCTGCTTCAACTGCGACATATCCACAGGTTTTTGATCTTAAATCGTGGTGAACTTCAACGTCAAGTTCAGGTTCAATTTACTAAATCCAAATTCGAGTACAAGAATTTTTTATCGATAATTAAGATTTTTTCAATTTTGTAACGCGTTACAAAATTGAGCTATTATTTTGATTTTTTGGCCGACTGGCTTTTTTTCCCGCTAACCACTTCGGGTGCTAATTTATATTTTGTTTTTACTTCCGTTGCAAAGGTATTTAATTTATCTATTTTTATGCTGGCTTTGACTTGAATTGATGTTGCTCTTTCCTCAATATATTTCGTTATTGAGATCGCGTCTTCTTTCGAAATTTTCTGATTAGACCTAAATAATTTAATTAATTCCTGTATGCGTTCTTTATCCTGATTAACTTTGTTAATTGGAATTTCGCCAGAACCGTTTTCTTCTGCACCGTCGACCCCACCCTCCAATAGCAATTTATCGTCATTTAAAAATGTTAAATAATATCGAAGTGACTGAGGCCCAACCTTTTTTATATCTTCTAAAACTCTTTCTTGATTTTGAGCAAGATACATATATTTAGAAGCGAGGGAATATGACATTTTTTTTCTTCCTTCTGCCTCTACTGAAAAGTGTTCCTCGACCCAGTTCATAAAAGTACCGTGTTTAATGGTATGTTTCGTTTCTAAAAGGAGAATCCCGATTTGGAGTTGTTTCAGAATGCTGCTTTTTTGATCGTTTTCTGCGCCCACAAGCAACTTATTTATATTTATAACAACTTCGGGAGTCGAGGATTCTATTTCGCTATTTTGTTCAACTAAGGATAGGTTTGGTCCGGATTCAGAATTGATTTTGGATGGATTAAAGAAAGCAGCATCCTTTTTTGCCTTTATGCTATTATTTGGTTTCATTGATTAGCTCCTTAGTAAGTGAAAGGAAAAAATTGAATGCTTCGTTTTTTGGCGGAATTGGTTGCCGTATGTTTTTTGCAGTTTTAATGCTGGAATTTGTGTATATGACTGAGTTAAGAGTATCGATGCCGTTATGATTTGCTGCCTTTTTCAAATAATCTTCCTTAGATCGGCTAATGTTGCTCCTAAGAGCTTTCACTGGAGTTTTGATTTTGAAATCATTCCTGAAATTAATTACATCAAGTACACCACCTAAATTATCTGTATCTTCTTCTAAGGGTGCAATGCCAAGGTCCGAAATCTTTAATGCAAATTTTGTGGTTTCATTTAGAAGCGGGTTGCAGTCTAAAATGATAAAATCATATTTTTTCTTTAGTGCCTGTAATTCTAAGCGCAATCTTACCTCTATGGATGGATCAGTTAGCAACCGATAGTTTAAATCGTTAATTTTTCCATAAGTAGGAATTACATCGAATCCAAAGGCTGGAGAAGTCCAGATTACATCTTCAAGGGTATCGGCACCGGAAAGGGCCGTGGCTAAATTTCTCGTTCGTACAAGTTCTTCTTTGGGGTGTCCGTATAATGAAATAACTGACAAATTGTTATTGTTATCAAAATCGATAATTAGAACAGAATAGCCATCGTGAACGAGCGCCTGCCCCGTGCCAATTGATAGCGTCGTTTTTGTGACTCCGCCTTTGTTAGAAACTAAACAGATAATTCTCGCCATGTGGAAAAAATTATGTAGCTTTAAAAAAATGAAAGCGTATTTTCAAAATTTTAAAAATTTCAAATTTGTAACGCGTTACAAATTTGAAAAAGGTATTAGTGGATATTCCAAATTATATCCTGCATTCTCCTTGAATTCTGGAATGTTTGACCTCCTAACTAAATCTTGGAAAAGCTGGCGATATGGATCAAGAATATACATCAGAACTTAACGACGAATTGCTAGCGGACTTGCGAAGAGTTTTTGCCGAGTATCTTAGAGAAGTTCTCGGGGGAGAGAAGGCAGTAATCGCCACGGATACGGCTATTTTTCAAGTCTGCGAACTGATTTTGAAAAATAATCTAAGAAATCGTGAAGGGCTTTCAGTTCGCTTTCAGGCAAGTTTTCAGGGATTAGAAAAAGACGCTCTTTCAGTTTAAGTGAATTAACCTTAGCCTCAAGTCGCCTCAGATTTTCAATTTCCATCTCGAGAGAAGCTAACTCGCCCTTGGGGTTTGTTAGTTTTACTGGACCTTTGCCAGTCGCGACCCATTGCCACCTGTACCCGGTAGCTTTTTCAAATTTGCCCCATTGTTCCGGAGTGGGCTCTTGTTCGCCGGTCTTGAAATAGCTATACTGCCGAATTTTGACACCAAAGCATCGTGTCCCCATCTGCTCTCTATTGAAATTCAAATCTTTTTCAATAATCTTGAATCTTTCCGGTCTTGATGATTTCATAAATAAGTAGTGTGCAATATTGCACTCAGTTTGTGTTGACAGTGTGCAATGATTGCACACTATGACAAAAAAAGGAATTTCCAGTGCCAAGCACAGGAAAACTCGGCAAACCTAAAAAACCATGAATTTCCCTTGTCAAAGGACTCAAATTGAACTCGCGACCGTTACAAAACGAAGAAATGAGGCATTCAAAAAGCCTAATATACATATTTTTGGGATAGGAGTTTGCCATAATTTAAAACGTAAATTATCGAATATTACGGAGTCAGGTTCGCAAAACCCCGGAATTTCGCAAGGTATAAACGAGAATAATATTCAAAAATTTGAAAGTAGCTCGAAAGGGATTTCAGAGAAACCAGATGTCCTTTTTTGCGATGTATACTTTGGGACTAAAATTAAACGGAAAAAAGCTAAATGGACCCTCTGAATTACCTAAAAATTTACCCGATAGGGGAGGGGTGGCCTGAGTATTGGGTCGAGGACGCGCGGTCCGGTGAGATCGTCTACGGTCACCCTAAACATGCCTGGTGTATTGATTGGGTCATAGAAAATCACATCCAATACGGCGAAGAAAAACCGGAACAAAAAAGGCAGGGTAGAGGAATGAACGTAATTTTCATAATTTTTTCTGTAGGACTGCTGGCACTTTTCGGTATCGAAATTTTCCGATACCGATTTAGGCCGCTAACTTCAAGGGAGATAATCGAAGAACTCAATAAAAAATATTCGAAAATGGAATAACAGGCAAAGGAAGGAAAAAGAAATTGGATAATTTAAAATTGATCCCGAGCAAGAGCGTAGGATTTAGAAACTCCGAAATGGTAAAAGTAGCAATGCTTCTCCACAAGTATAAATGGAAAGAGCTGGGAACCGATCATCGAATCTATGAACATAGGATATTATCAAACCTTTTGATTCATATTAAAAGTGAAAATGAAATCATTTTTAAAATCAAAGGTCACTCCTTTCAGATGGTAGCGAATTCAAACACGATTGAAGAGTTATTAAATGACCTAGATTCGAATTGGAAACAAATTTCTCTGTTCGTAAATAAGAATCAATATCTAGATCCATTAGCAATTCAGGGAACAACTGCATGAAGAAACGCGCGCTGAATCATTATTACATCGATAAAATCCGCGATATGGAACTGGAAGAGGGAAGTTTTTTAGATGATCCTCGGCTTAGTTTCACCGAAACGGGGTTTCTTGCCTTAGCACTGGACCTCCAAAGAAAAGAAAAAGTTACACTAAGGCTTATCTCATCAAGGACAACCTCGACAGAGAAAGAGAATTTGCAGGTATTGAGAAAACTAAAGAACTTCGGATACGTGGAAGAAAAAGAAAGCCGGAGCTACGGGCCGTGGGGAGAGGTAACGATTTGGCATTTTCATTACTTCCCTAATATGAAAGCCTTATTCGTAGCATAACAAAAACGGAAATCAGATCATAGAAATATAAAAAAATCGCAATAGAGTTTTGAGTCTACTTTCTACAAAAAATAAAAATTCCCAGGAAGAGACATTGGAAAAAGAATTAAAGGATTCGGGCCTTCTGGACAGGACTCGAATCAAAAATAAAACGAGAGTAGAAATACTCCTATACAAACATCAATATAGAGAGAAAAGCACAGAGCCGGGAACATACAAAAGTATTCTAATACCGGATCTTGAGATTCACATCGGAGACACGGGACTTAGTTTCAGAGACAGGGGAAATCTTTACTATTTCGCTCACGATATAAACGCGATCGAACGTATCTTGGAATTTGGATTAACGATCTGGAAACGTGAAAAGAAAAAAGGGATTGAGATTCCGTTCTCGATGTACATTAAGGCCGCGAACGGTCGATCAGACGAAGCCGCATAAATAAGAATTCCTGCCATGCAAATAGAAAAAAGAGTCTTTCGCGTCATTAAAGACCGAGACTATTCAGTAGTTAAAAACGACTTTATAGACGATGATCGCATGAGTCACAAGGCGACATCGATACTTATGTCGGTTCTGCGCTATCCGGATCATTACAGACATTCAATTAAATCCGTCGCGAGATTGAAACGGGACAGCGTTTCAAGCGTAGCATCCGGATTCAAAGAACTTGTAGAATACGGATACGCTGAATTTAAAAAAGAATGGAATCCCGAAACAAGAAGACTGGAAAATAATTGGTACTTTTTTGAAGTTTCAAAAATTGCAAACGAGCCGAAGGAAAAGAATTCCTACACTCGCAATAAAAAAACGAAACCTCAACCAAAAACGGAAGGACTGTCCTCTGCCGACGAATACAATGATTTTTTTCTGTGCTCAGAAAATCGAAGCACAGAAACACAGAGCGCAGAAAACAGCCTGCATTCAAATACTTTAAACCAAGTACTGAATACCCAAGTACGTTCTTTCCAAGAACTCAAAAACCCTAGAGAGTACAAAGGCGCGGGCGCACAAGCGGACTCGGAAAATCAACAAGCAGAAAACCGAAAGCCCTTCGAGCCGGTTCGATACAACTTTCCAAACGGTTGGCTAATCGATTTTCAAGACCACTATTTCAAAGAGCACCAAAGTGAAATGGGCCAACCTGTTTCTGAGCTAAAGGCTCTGAACACACTTTTCGAATTCTCAAAAGGCAATTGGACCGAAGTCGAATTGAAGATCAAGACCCTAAAAAAACTCAGAAAAGAAGACCCCAAGTTTTGGGCGGAACAACCCGTAAGTCCAGAATCCGTAGCTAAATTTTGGTCCCGTCTATTTGAACGACCGGAACGAACGGATGAAATCAAAACCAAGCGAAAAGAAAATTTCGAAAGAAGGAAACCGATGAAGGAAAATACCCAAGGACAAAAACCAAAAGAAGAAAAAGGAAAATCTGAGTACCAAGGAAGAAACGCGTATGAGTGTTTTTTGGAGTGGGGTAGGGGGACCAAATTACTATTTGGATCACAGCTTGAGTTCTACATAAGAAACCAAGACTCGACTCAGTATGAAGGAACGAAGAAAATTCTCTTTGAGAAGTTCGTAAACGAGATTTACCCAACACTAACCCAACGGCTTGTATTAGTTGAAAAAACAAAAAGCGAAAACGAAGAAGAATTTAACCAAAAGAGAATTGCATGAATACCGTAAAAACCAAACCAGAGAGCCAAACAAGAATCAAAAAAGAAAAAACGAATATAGAGAACCTACTCGAAGACAACGAAGTTTTTGTAGGATGGAATAAGGAAGGAGAATATCTGTTCTTAGATCGCAGGGCCGCGATTAAACTCATGGACAAAATCCGAAACGAACGAAGTTGGAAAGTAAACGACGCGGCTTAAAAAAAGAAAAGAGAATATGAGAAGAGAAGAGTATGCTATATTCCTGCACAACAACATTGATAAGTCTAATCGAATGTGGGTTTCGACTGGACAGAAATATATCGGTGGAGGTGCGAAAGAAAAGGCAATCGAGGAAGCCAAGAGACTACAAAAGACGGCCCCGGAAGGTATAGAGTATTCCGTTCAACATTACGTTTATTCGGAAAAGAGTAAAGGTCGACCCGTAAAAACAAAAATTTGGAGAAACGGAACCGTTTTTTATAAAGCGGCATAAAAAGGCCCGCTAAAAAAGGAGGAATCTTCAAAAAAACATAACTTACAATGGGGAAGAACTAAAATAAACCCTTCTACAAAATTCCCCTCATAAGTTAAATAAAACAGAAGGTAAAACCAAAGAACACCGATTCAGAAACATAGAATAAATTTCTGATTCTTGGATGAAAACGAATTACGAAATTCAATTTTAATCGGCGACGCTTTTGAAACCTTAAAGAAAATCCCGGAGAACTACTTTCATAGTGTTGTCACTTCTCCCCCGTATTTCAGACTCCGCGACTATGGCCACAAAAACCAAATTGGAATCGAAAACTCACCGAACGAATACCTTGAACGATTAGTTCGTATCTTTATTGAAGTAAGAAGAGTTCTTAGACCGGATGGAAGCCTTTGGATCGTTATAGGGGACACGTATTCAAAAGAAAATTGGAAAGAAAAAGAAAACCCACCTTTCCCGGTTCGCATAAAAGAACTGAAAAAAAAAGACCTAATCGGAATTCCTTGGAGGCTTGCGATCGCGTTACAAGATTCAGGTTGGTATCTTAGACAAGACATCATTTGGAACAAACCGAACTCGCAACCGTCTTCCGTGAAAGACCGGTGCGCGGTTTCCCACGAATACCTTTTCCATTTTACAAAATCCGACAAATATTACTATGACGCTCCCGCGATTTCAGAACCCTCAGTTTCTTTAATACCAGGCCACAAAAGTTTTAGACCGAAGGCTGTTTCGATTTTTAATAACGGACGCGAAGTCTATTACGGCAAACGCGGAAAGACAGCGAGGACAATTCGAGAAAGGAAGAACAAACGCACAGTTTGGACTGTAACAACAAAACCTTCTAAAACTTCACATACTGCGACCTTCCCCCCGGAATTGATTGAGGACTGCATCAAATCAACTACGAGTCGAATCGGTGTATGTGAAACTTGTGGAATTCAAATTCGAGAATTTGATTCGCCGCCTTGCAGTTGTATTCAAAACAAAAGGCCGGCAAGTGTTTTAGATCCGTTTTTAGGATCGGGGACAACCGCACTTGTCGCATTAAAATTTGGATGCGAATTTACAGGTATTGAACTTTCACAGAAATACGCAAACGAGGCCAAAGAAAGAATTAAGAAAGAAGAAACGTTGTTTACGAATTTAAAAATATGACCATTTGAATAAGACAGTCCTTACTTTTTTCTTCGGTTCATGTAAGAGAAGAATGGACCCTTTTATATAAGTCTTGCTAAGACGGATTAGTGAAGAAAGAAATTTCAAAACGTAATTTAGAACCGCAAATAAAAGACCTTCAAGTCCAAACCATACGATTAGATAGAATTGAGTTTCACGAAAAAAATAGCGATCTCTTTGAAGAGAAAAACGAGGAATATATTCGGACCCTCTCGATCGATATGGATTCGCACGGACTTCATGAACCGATTTCAGTTAAATATAACTCGAATCTTGATACATACATCTGTCTTTCCGGAGAGAACCGAATCAAAGCGGCCCGGTTACTCGGTTGGATTTCCATTCTAGGATATGTAGTAAGTCCAGAGGACGAACTTGCATATATGATTTCAAGGAACCTTGTCAAAAGACAAGTCGGCCTGAAAGGAAGAATCAAAATATACAAGGTCTACTGTCCGGAATTCTTGAATGGGTCAAAGGTGAAAATTGAAAGACTCAAAGAGATTTCGGTAAATACAGGAATTTCGATTTTCACGCTAAAAGGGGATCTAAAAAAAATAAGACGCGGATCCACAAAGGAAGAAACCTTAGAGTCTCTGATTGAACTATGGAAAGAGAAAAAAATCAAAGGGTTAAGAGTGAATCTCTGCGGTCTTCCGGATGGAAACTTTCTTTTGAAAGTCGCGGGAAGAAATCTAAATTACGAGTGGCGCGGAAATTTTAAAACCGTTGTCCGGGAGTGTGCGGAAGCTGCCCGTTCCAAGTATTTTAACAAGAACTTTAAGCCGGAGAACTCCGAATTTGCAAACAGGATCAAGCAACTCAGAAAAGACGCGGGGCTTACTCAGTTTCAACTTTCTCAAGCTCTTGGATACTCTCAATCGTATCTTGCCGAGCTTGAAGGCGGAAAATGGGAATGTTCAAATAAGCTCTTCGAATCGATTGCGATTTACTGCCAGGAAAGGGCCGCATGAATTACGAAATCCTTCAAGGCCACTCATCAAAGGTTTTAAGAGAATTGTCGAAATCAGGAAGATTCAAAGAATCGATTGATTGTCTTGTAACCTCACCTCCGTATTTCCAAAAAAGATATTATTTAGAGAATACTGACCCGCTTTCGAAAATGGAAATTGGAAGAGAGGGAGAAACAAACTCCTACTTTCAAAATCTAAAAGATGTTTTTTTAGAAGCTCGTGGACTTTTAAAAAGATCGGCAACCGTGTTTGTAAATCTCGGAGACACTTTCCGCGACGGACAAGCGTTGTCGATTCCGTTCGGGTTTAAGGACTCGATGAAATCTGTCGGCTATCACTTCATTCAAGAAATCGTATGGGCGAAGTCGATCACACTCAAAACAGGAAATGTCGGATCTTGTAAACCGGAGTCTGTAACGAAAAGGTTCACCGTGTCACATGAATACGTTTTATTTTTCGTGAAGGATTTAAAGGAATACTTCTTCGATCAAAAGGGAGTCGCCGTTCCGATAAATGGAATCAGTCACGAAAACCAAAATCCCAGCTCATTACTCAAATCGATGGGCGCGACAGAACACAGTCTTTTAGAATCTAAAAGTCTCAAAGACTATTCCCTTACGAACGCCGAAGATCCGACATCTGTGAAAAATCGGATCATCCGAAATAAAATTGCAAACCGCGACTTTACCGCACATCGTCGTTCGGTCTGGCAAATTCAAACCCCGAATTCCAGGAAAAGACATACGGCGGTCGGCCCCCTCGAACTATTCGAGAATTGTATTCTTGCCGGATCGCCTAAAGGCGGAATTGTTTTAGATCCGTTCGCCGGTGAAGGGACAACCGGAATAGCGGCCCTTAAAAACGATCGTAAGTTTATAGGAATTGATTTAGACTCAAGGTCTTGTCGTGAAGCAAGAGAAAATCTCGAATCCTTTCAAAAGAGACGCGCATCATGAATAAAACAAATTCGTTTGTACGATAGATTCGAAACCTTTAAAGTAACGTAAGTGGGTAAATCGCCAAACAAGGGAACAAAGAAAAAGGTTCCCAAAAAAACAAAGAATCAGTCTTCGAAAAAGACTCTTGCCACACGCGGCCTGTCGAGTGAACGAATTGAAGAGATAAGAATCGACTACGTTCGCGGTGAGAAGCGCGAAACAATCTGTAGGAAATTTAAAATTTCCTACAAGACCTTAGACAACTATATCCAGCGAAACGGGTGGACAGTGGTCCGTGAGGAAATTCGAGGAAAAGTGAGGGAAGAATCCGAACTCCAAATCGTGACGGATAAAGTGGCGGCGTTGGCTAGACTTAACCAGGAAGCAACGGAATACCTAAATCTTCTCCGTGACAAACTCTATGATTCTGAAACTACAAACGTAGAAATCTCCCTTCTATTAAAATCAAGAAATCTTATAACCCGCGAACTTCTCCGATCCCTTGGACTACCGGAAACTATCCGCCAAGATTCTCCGGAAGGAGAGAAGAGCCAAATCAATATTCAAATCATTTCGGGAGTCGGAGAAAAGCCCGGAACGATTGAGAAGATGATCGGCGGGAAAGTGATTTCTGCGGAAGAAGAAAACTCAAAATGATGAACCGCAAAAGAAATACAGGATTCAATCAAGACGAAAGGTCTTCTCGGAAAAACAATCTCTTGCACTCGATGAGGATTGGAGTAACCACTTTGTACAAGAAATCTGTTACGACGGTGGAGCACGATCCGGCAAAACTTATCTTGTAATCAAAGCGATCATATCGAGAGCTTGGATCTCAAAAGAATCCCGTCATCTAATTGCGCGTTACCGACTTAACCACCTTCGAATGTCTGTTTGGAAACAGACACTTTTGCCGTGCCTTCGAGACATGGGCTTTCGTAAAGGTCAAGACTACGAAATAAACGAATCCGAGTTACTTGTAACCTTCTCAAACGGTTCTGAAATTTACGCCGCCGGTCTTGATGATTCAGACCGCGTAGAAAAAATCATGGGGACCGAGTTTAATACGATTTTTATAAACGAAGCGACTCAAATTTCATACGCAACGTTTCAAAAAATCAAAACAAGACTCAGTTACGTTAGACACGATCTTACAAACAAGCTGATCGTCGATTGTAACCCGCGTAACCGATTTCACTGGATATTCAAGTATTTCGTATTAAGACAAGACCCGGAGACCGGCGAAGCTCTACTCGCGCACAGGATTAAGCGGATTTCAAGACGCCACTGGACGCCGCTCGATAATCCACATCTTTCCGAAGAGTATAAGGAGCTTCTAAACGAACTTACGGGCATAGAACGCGATCGATTATACCTCGGACAGTGGGTAGACGTTCAAGGACTCGTATATCCTAAATTTGAAAACGCGATCGTAGAGCCTTTTGAGATTCCGCCGGAATGGGACTGTGCTGGATCGATTGATTTCGGATACACAAACCCTTTCGTATTTCTCTGGTTTTATTACGACAAATCGAACGAGACTTGGTATCTCGCGGATGAATACTACGTTGCAGAAAAAACGGTACGCGCGCACTGCGAGGAGATAAAACAATATAGAAAACCGAACCTCTTTCTAACAGCCGACCACGACGCAGAGGACCGCGCGACAATGGCCGAGTGCGGTTTCTCGACGATCGCCGCCGACAAAGATGTATCCACCGGAATTCAAGCGGTTATAAAACTACTTGAAGCAGTACACGGAATCAAACTGAGAATTTTTCGGACATGCGTACATGTTATCGAGGAGTTTTCGATTTATTCCTGGGAAGAAACGAAAGATAACAAGAACGCAAAAGAAATCCCCGTAAAAAATCACGATCACGCGATGGACGCACTCAGGTATTTCGCTCTTCGGGTAGTGGGAAAAAAACACGCGGTCCAAACTGTACCTTTGGAGAAAGTAAAAATAGAACTTTCCAAAAGACCGAAAGGAATCGAAGCCCTTCGCAAAGAACGCCTTTCCAGGTTTGGAGTGGGAGAAGGGTTTTTAGCACATAGGAGATAGGCTAGAAATTCATTCCGATACGTTGTAGATCGGTATCCTCTTTTCAAGACAAGAATAGGAAAGAGGATATGGAAGAATCAATTTTAGAAAATGAAAATGCGGAAGAAAATCGAATTGAACCGAGTTCGGAAGAGTTAGAAAACACAGAACAAGAAATAGTAGAAAGTAAAAATCAAATAAAAGAAAGCAAGGAAGTCGCAGAGTTCCAATCGGATTTTTCAAAAGATGTTTTGTCGCTTCCGGAAAAAGAAAAACAAACACTCTTTGATAGCCTCTATTCCTCGTTCGTAAACGGACAACCTCGTGACACGGTTCTTTTTCTCACATTCACGAAAGCCTTTAAACTTTTAAAGTCTGCAAACCTTTTGAAAGAAGAACAGCGCGAAAATGGACTAAGTGAACGAATCCAAAAACTTTCCTCTCAGGAAAGGCAGATTCTTTTTGACGCGCTAAGTTCAGCGATCACAAACCAAAACGAAAGAGACACCGTACTCCATACCCTTTTTTGGAAGGCCGGTAAACTTCTTACGGAAGCCGGAAAGTAAGAGGGAGTTTCTAAAAAAAGTGCAAAGAGAATCCCCGCTTTCAGAATTCCGCGTCGTAAGAGAACTGACTTATGCGTGGCTTTATTTTTTCCTTTCTCTTCAATACGCATTTCTTGGAGACCCAAGATCCGGAATTCATTTCCGAATTCAAAAATCACTTTGGTCCGATGTTATGGGAGCCTTGCGACGAAAATTCTTCGGAGAGTTGATTATAAGGCCGCGGTATATGCCTCGGACTCTTAACGTCACGCCGGAACCTGAAAAAGATTATTCGTATTTAAAAAAACAGACCGGAACTCTCACGTTCCCCGAAGGAACAGTCTCTCGAGATGAACTTGAGAGCGCAGACCAAGAGATTTTTGACTTTCTCGCACTCGACTGGAACCGGATCTATCTTCAAGAAAGAAATAAAGCGTCGATTCTCGGATACGTTGCGGAATACTTGTTAGGAAAAGGAGTCGAGGAAGAAGAGCTAAAGGAAATGACCTTGCCTGAGTTCTCCGAAACCGCAGTCGCCCACAACTTACCCGGACTTGAAGACATTGACCTCCTTTCCGAAGAGGTAGGACTCACAAAAGAACAAACTTACTCTCTTCTTTACGCGCAAGGTCGGGGAGCTGAGTGGCTTGCAATATATGACAAGAATGGAGAGCGAAAAGGAAAAGCCTACGAACTCATAACAAAAATGTATCGCAGGCAAATCGCGGAGGCATTGGCAAGAAACGCAACCGAAGAAGAAATTCGTTCGTTGATGATCTCGCCGGATGATACGGAAATCAAAGAAGCACTCGGACTTTTTGAAGAGGGAATTTCGGATTCATTAAGACAACGTCGTGAACGCCGCTATGAGAAACTTGTAACAGATCATCTAAACAGAGATATGGCCCGGTTTGCATTTACGGAGGTTCAAATCAATTTTAATAACGGAAAACTTCTCTATCTCGCAAATGAAAGAACTACACCGTCGTATGTAGGTTTCGGCGGTGGTAACTACTAAACCACATTTGCATACTGACACACACTATCCGGTGACTTGCGACAAATGCCGGGAGTTTAAAAAACTCATTGCCAGAGTCTTTCCTTCCGAAGCGCATCTAAAAGATAAAAAATATATGGCAAGTCTTGGTCTTACCTATTTAGGTGGGGACAAGTTTTCCGGTGATCCATTAACGGACATTGCCGTTTGGCCCGGAAAGAACAACGCTAATTTAAAGTTTTCCGAATATACGTTTTGTTGTCCGGTTCATCCGAATTGCGGACATGAATATTATGAAATCAGTTTAGAGGAGATAGAAGACGAGCCGGACGATGAAATTTCAGAAATCTTTCGAGAAGGCCGCGCGAGAGATGCAAACCGAAGACTTGTAACGGACCAGCAGTACAAAGAAAACGTTGAGGCAAACGAGGAACGAATCAGGCTTGAAAGAAAATACGGACCGATAACGAAATCTGGAGTAATTTTTTCCGTAGGGGTCTGGGAGGAACCTACGTGTTGCCAAGAGCCGGAAGAAAGTTCCGAGGAATGGCTCACAAATTATATTCAGTGGAAAATACAGACTATTTAATCGGAACCATTAAAAAATACGTGCCTTGGAACAGAGACGAGAATAGAGGCGGATTCGGGTTTATCGTATCAAACGGACGCGAATATTTCTTTAACGCGAAATATTCCGAAATCAAAGACGAACACCTAAAAAGTGGACTCAATGTATCTTTCGAACTTCGTAGAGGCTACGACAAAAAACGATCTGAGTTTGTAACGCAAGCAACGCGCATTCAATACTGTTGAGAAGATCCGGCAAAGGGGGGCAAACCCCCTTTTCAATCACAACCAAACCCAACGTTTTAACTCCTCTAACAAACGAGGAGATGATCGATCGCAGAGGAGAATCGGCACTTTGGTTTAGGCTTACGCCCTGTCCTTGTCCGGTTGAGGAAAGAATTCCCGATTGCCGGTTTTGTTTTGAAGGTTGGATCCGGAGTTTTCAGGAAACGTTAGAAATCTCCGAAGAACTCGCATACAAAGTCGAAGGAAACAAAGTCTATACACGCTTTGCACCGATCCGGGAAGTAGATAGTGCAATTCTAATATCCCGCGAAACTCACAAACCTCTTTCGATTAAAAGAATCCATGACGAATTTATCGAAGTCGAAGAGACTCTAAAATATTGGAACAGTGTTCTATTAAAATACAAAGTGAGTATGCTGGAAGAGATATATCTCGAAGGAATTTGCGAAAACGAATACGAAGTTTTTCCAAAAATGCCTTTGGGGGCAATCGCTCACGTTCTCGAAGCATATTCGGCACCGGAAGGCCAAGAACCCGAAAAGTTAGACGTTACCGGAAACACATTTAACTCCGTTGTTTTTGCAAGAAGAGTTTCAGGACTTGTCCGGTTAAAGGTCTCGTTTTTTAACGCGGTAAAGGTCGGATACAAGACATACCGCGCGGAACCTGATTCGAGAAAGATATTCAGCGGCAGCCAAAACACTTTTTTTGACGGCGATCTGATGGGAGTCATTGGAGCCGGGTATCGTATGGGTGAGGGTGATATAATAACGCTTCTTGTTTCGACTCTCAGGCATTCCGAATTTATTCCGTTTCAAAACTCGACTCTCGATACAGTTTCCTACTCACCGATTCAAAACATCGATCAGGTAGTTTCAAAAGGCAGAAACGGCCTTATATATCACAAACGCGGAAAGGACTTTATTCTTTTTGGAGATTCAAAGATCCAGTGGCTTACCGATAAGCCGAGAAACGGTTATTCTATCATCTACGACTATCACCCGACGTTTCGAGTTTCAGGGTTTCTCGAAGGTGGTTCCGGAGAAGACCGGGACAAACCGAAGATTTTCAAGATGAAACCTATACCGAATCTAAACGCGCGCGGAATAGCCGGACAATAAAGGAAAGAAATCGAAAATGAATTTCAAAAAGATACTTAAAGAAAAACTCGAATATCTAAAAACAAACTTAGGGAAGAAACTCACTTACTACGCATACGTTTTCCTCTTTCATACAAGACTTAGGCTCGGACTACCAGTTTATCTTTACGGGATGATGAAAATTGCAATCGAATCTTGGAGATACAAAATTAAATTTCGAACCGAAGTTCCCGGTCAATTGATGGTTCTTCACTACAATCCGAATGCGGTGAAAGACCCAGTGAGCTTTGTAAAAAGAATCGAAGACATGGTTGTAAAACCGTTTCGCTTTCTTCACCGAGTCAACCCGGTAGTTGTGATTATTCCCTACGGATCAACATTTCAAGCAGGAAGTTTTAAGGGCTTTGTAAGATCCCTCGATCGCGATCAATTACAAGCTCTAAAAACTGCTCTTTACGAAGACAAAGTTCCGCCAAAGATCGAAATCATTTCCGGAAGTGAAGCGGCGTAATCGAAATTCTTGGAAGTCTTAGAAAAAGACGATATAAATTCCGAACTCGCTGAAACCATCCTTGATAAAGTTCATCTTGCCATGTCCAAGGAAAATCCGGACTGGCAAGACTGGGCAATGGAGGACGACGGAGAGGATTGGAAGGAATATGAACTCAACACTCTTTCAAGAAACGGACTTCTTTTTGTTCTTCGAAATTCAAAAAAAGAACTCACTCCCGAGGCATGTACAAAACTCGCAAAAGAGTTTAAAGATCTGGGTGCAAAATTTCTTTCTGATTTCCTAATCCAAAAATCTAAATTCTCAAAAAAGAAAGAAGCAGCCGAAGAAGAAATTCAGACTAAAAAGTCCGAAAGTCAAAACGCGTTTTCGAACGTTTTGAAAGCTAGACCTACACCGGCCCAGATCCTTGCGGGAAACTACAAAAAAACTCATATTTCGGTTCAAGGAATCCCGATTACGATCGAAAACAAAAAAGGATCTTACCGGACAGGGACCGATCCGGACGGAAAATCCTGGAGAACCAAACTCGTCTACGACTACGGATATATTAAAAGAACAACCGGAGCCGACGGCGATCACGTTGACGTGTTTGTCGGTCCTGACAGTGAGTCGAGAATTGTTTTTGTAATCAATCAGAGAAACAAGGACGGATCTTTTGACGAACACAAATGTATGATCGGTTTTCACGACGAGAAAGCCGCGCGAATCGCATACCTAAAAAACTATACCAAGAATTGGAAAGGGCTTGGATCTGTGATTGCTCTTACTGTTCCACAATTTAAAGAATGGATTTCATCAAACTATACAAAAAAAGAATTAAAAGAACCAAGAATCGAGTTTCTAAAATCAAAAATCTCAAACCTAAAAGATTCTTTGAAATTTATTTCAAAACCTCAAATCAAAAATGAATCCACAATTGAAGTACTAAAAAGTTATCTTCAATTTGAAGAACGGGAAACTTTATCTGAAGTTGAAGAAAATGACGAATCACTTTTACTTGAGATCAGAAAGTCGATTCAAGAAACTAAATCCTCATTTAAACAAATCAAAAAAGCGGATCTTGGGCGACCGAGTGAAATGGTAGGAACTGAACACCGTTGGAATGACGGAAAAACACACAGAAAGGAAATAGACGGCTGGTCTATCGTTTCCGAGAAAGAACTAAAAGAAAAAGATGAGATCAAGAAAAAACGAAAACGAGTTTCCGAGAGAAAAGAAACGACTCCAAAAAAAGGACACACGTTCCCGACAAAACTCCCTTTTTCCAAAATCAGAACGATCGCGCAGTACACGGATAAAAAAGACTATGATCGTAAAGAGATCGAAAAACTAAAAAACTTAATCAAGAATAACGGATATGATCCCGCGTATCCCATGTCTGTGGATCGAAAAGACGGACAATGGACCGTCGTCGCAGGACACCACAGATACGAAGCGGTAAAGGAACTGATTGCAGAGGGTGAACTTCCAAATCATTTCGAGATCCCGGTCGTCGAAAAAGAGTTTGCTTCAAAAAACGACCGGCTGGCCGCTCAAATATCTGAAAATCAAAGGCGTTTGGTCCTGGCAACCGACGAAGCTCGCGCCTATTCGGAAATGGTCAAAGAGGGATGGGACGCCAAAAAAATCTCTGAGAAATTAGGAGTGAAAGTCGGGGATGTGAATAAACGTCTCGCGTTGAATAACCTTGCACCAGAACTTTACTCACTTGTTCACAAAAAAGACAAATCACTCCCGCTCGGAATTGCAGAGGTGATCGGAATGTTTGCACTGGACGCAAACGAAAAACCGAATCATACCATGCAAATCCGCGCGTTCAAGTGGTATGTGGAAAACCGTTCGAAATATGGGACAAGAGGTGCGAGTGTTCTCCAAAACTATATCAAGGAACTAAGGTCCGGTGAGTTTGAAAACTTTGATTTTGATTCGGTCGCATCAAACATACAAAAAGAAGCTCTTAAAACGATCGGCTCCACAGAAAAAGCAAGTGCAAATCGTAAAATGCTAGAGGTGATGCTCGACAATCTTACAAAAACATACAACCGAGTGTTAGGAGACAACATAACAACCCTTTCCCCGGATGTTGCCAAAGAACTAGCGGCGTCACTTGCTTTGACCGCAGACAAAGGGGTGGAATCGGTTTCCGTACTTGGTCGACTCGGGGTCATTATACAAGATTTAACTCATATAAAAAATTCGATTCAAAATCAATTAAAGGGATTATCCGATGATTCAGAAATTCCCATGTTATTCGCAAGGGCTTATCTTTTGGAATTGGATAACGCGATCGAACTCACAAATGTATTGAAGTCATCGTATTCGACTGAAATAGCAGCATAACCAAAATCTAAAACCCTTTGTTGCCTGAAGGGAAAAGACACCAAACGAGAAGGACAGAAAGGAAAGTTAGAATCGCGAAATATTTGATTTTTACACCGCGATATTTTTCTTTCAAATCTATAAAAGTCGCAAAAATCGCAAAATTCAAAATACCAAGAAACGGGAACGAGTAAGGAAACGAAGAAATTTGTCTGTTTTCAAATTCAGACAAATTTAAATACAAAAATACAGGAAATTCAAGAAGTAAAAGAAATTCTAAAGGATAGGAAAAAATCGAATTCTTTTTTCTAAAAAATGCGTAAATTAAAAATATAAGTGAAATGGGAACATGGTAATAAAAGAAAGACAAGGTATATTCATTTTCGTTCATTCTAGTTTGATTCCTTTTCGAATCATCTCAACAGTTAGCATCAAAAAGATTTTCTAAAAAAAAACATTCATATCTCAAACAACGGCTCCGATACGTTTCTTTGTTTTATTCTCCGTTTGGAGATTAAGCCTTGAATCCTGAACCGTTTAGACATCATCCGGAAGTATTGAGACTCCGCGCGCTTTTTACCGAAGGACTCTATTTCCAAAAACTGAGTCACAGAGCCTTCGACGAAATATTTCAAAGCATTGACCGAACCTTTGTCGATCGGGACCGTTTATTAGAATTTATCGTTAAAGAGGATCTTTTAGGAGATTACGAAAAATTCCTTCAACATGGTAGTCAGGGGTTAGAACCCTGACTTGAGTTTTACTTACTTTTTGTAAAAAAAGAAGATAACTTCAAAACCTAAAAATGCGAATTTTAGCGAATCAAACGGCCTATTTTCGTTTCTCTTAACGATACTAAAACAAAATACAGGAATCTCCTCGAAACAAAATGACCAATAATTTCGAAAGATGATTCTCCAGCGCGAATTTCCAAAAAGGGAAATCGTTGAAAATCTTCCAAACCGAAGAAAAGAAAACGGAAGTGAGATTTTTTCAATCGCAGAAATCATACGGTAAATTCCTCCGCGAGCTTTTTGGACATTTCCACGTAATTCAAAACGGACTTGAAAACGGTTTCTAAAATCTCGTTCTGATTGTCGTTTGTGTGAAAAAGAGAAAATGCCTGGCTTGACATTTGGTGAAAGATAAGTTCCTTATTCGAAGTAGGATATGCCCGAACGACGACGTCGGCTTTTTTTAAAAGCCCTTTAACGAAATTAAACGCGTCTTTGGACGCATCTTCCTCTTTTTTTCCTTTGCTTCTAGATACTTGACTGAGTTGTCCGATCTGTTGAAAAATTAAATCTTGATTCAATGTTTTTGCGCCTCCGCAACAACTCATAATTTAACTCCAACGCCCTATCGGACAAGACTCTGACCTTACTTTTGTTTTGAGTCTTACAAAACAACTGCAAACAGAACACCTTTCGGATAGAAAACTCTTTACGAGAAGCGAACATGAAAGACAGTGATCAAGCCTTTCGTCTGAAAATTTCGTATTCTTCTTTTTAATCAGTGATTAACTCCATATTCTTCCGGGGACTTGGTAGGTTTGGACTAGTTTCCATTGGAAAAATTCATATTTGTAAACACGATAACGGGTAAACCAATTTGGAATCGTACACGTATTGCATGAGTTTAAACAACATGTTACCGTGCAACACGGAACAAATGCAGTGCCACCCACCCAGCAAAGACCAATACTAACCGAGCGAGAATAGCCACCCGGACAAGAAAGGCAGTCAAACCAAGGGCCGCGCTGGAAACAAGAGTTTGTCCCGCCGCAGGTGTTACAGTCTGTAACGGAAGAACCGAAATCAAGATGAGCATCAACGACATGCCAAAAGTCTCCAACAGAATAACTTCCCGAAGGGAAAACGTCGTATCTGTTGGAACCGATGTTCCCCGACCAGTGACCGCTTGCTCCTGGAACAGGAGAGGCAGGTCCACTAGACGGGGTTATGCGAAAGGGAGCCAGGTACCTCCGTTGTCCTTAGACCAATAGGCAAAGTTTCCTTGCGTCCTCACTCTAAAATTTGCGGCGTCGTATCCGAGTGATGGAGTTGTTTTAATAAAATCTTTCGTTTCAAGATGGTTGTAGATCCAGTTGATCGCGGATGCAAGGGACTCGTTATCTTCGATTCCTGGATTTAGAGCAACATCGATTCCGATAAGTTTCGGATCATATACGGGAAGAGTTCGAGTAACGTTTGCAAGTGGTCCACCAAGTGAAGATTTTCTGTATGATAAAAGACCGATCCGGTTTGAAGATACGGAAGAAGCTGGGCTTGTCGCAGACCAATTTTCATAAAGGTTTGTCCGATAGGTTTTTCTTGTAGGTTTTGCGGTAGGTTTAAATCGTTCCGTTACAGAATCAAAAATAGGAACTGCTTTCTCGTCTGTGAGAGCCGTTTCAAATTCAAATTCAAAATTCCCCTCAAGTGCTTCAAGGTTCGGAGAAAGATTTAGTTCGGGTACAATATACACCGCGTCCGTATCGATGATAATCCCGGATGAAACCTTAATTGTATTCGAATTGTCGAATGACGTTTCAAACCCGATCGCCGTTTTTTCGTTTCTTCCGATCGTTGCAAGAATGGAAGAAAGAATCGCAGGTATCGCAGAGTTTGAACTTTCAGCACCTGACATCCGGTTTATATCCTCAGCCGCAATTTTTTGAAACTGATTTTGATAGTAGAATTTTACCTCGTTGTTTGTGAGTGGGATTTGTGATTCAGGCATTGTTTCTTTCTCCGATGTAAACGCCGGTTCCGGCGGCAAGAATTCGATTGAGTTCGGTGATTTGTGTGTCAGAGATTTTTTTAAAATCATCGACGATGATATAGGTCACAAGACGGTCCGGGGTGACGATAGAGGAGACGGCCTTTGTTCCAGGGCCGGGAAGGGTAAGACCTAGGTCTGTCGCGGAAATCTCGGATGCAAAACCTAACTCATCGCACCGAAGAACGGCGAAGTCGGGAAGTGGAAAGAGTTCCGCAATTTTTGTAAGTGTGAGTTCGTTTGAAAGAACGTATCCTAAAATGTATCCGACAAACTCCGGATCATTCATTCCGGGAGGACGTTCGATTCCTAAAAACTCCGCCCACTTAACGAGGAAATGACCTTCGGCCTCGGTAAGAATCGCGCAACGTGTTGCAAGTTCTTGGTAACGGAGGTGCCATTCGATCGCGTTGTATGTCGCACCTTTGTTTATATCGTTGATATTCGTGACAGAAAGTTCAGGTCTATCCGTGTCACCAAAAAGAACTTTAAAAACCGGATCGGTTTCGTTAAACTGCGGAAGTCTTGAGAGAAGTTTGTTTGAGGTCACGCGGGATTTACCTTTGAAACAATACCTGAAATAAATCCGCCGGAGGTTCCTCCGGTTCTAGGAAGATAATTGGAAGGAACGGAAATGTCGGTTAGCGTTGGAACTGGATTTGGTATTGGATCGCTTGCAAGTTTTCCGTAGAATTCAAGAACATGAACCTTGTAAAAGTCGGGGTGCGCTTTTAGAATTGTTCCTTCGATTTGTTTTAAAAGTACATCGAAACCGACGGGGAGTGTATTCAGATAGTTTGTGATTTTGTTTGTCGCAATGGACAACGCATCATCCAAAGAAAGAAAGGACGTATTCAGAATTTCTAATTCGAATCTTACACTGATTCCGATAACTGGAATTTGAAATACACAAACTTGAGTTCCAGCCGCCGCGTATCCAGGAAAATTAACAGGGTCTTTTAGATCCCCTTCGATTGTTTTTTGAACCAAGTCTAGAAGCGTTTGCGGTGGGTTTGAAGTTCCGTCGGAAACAAAAATGTTAATCCAGCCGAGTTCTCGCTCACCCGAAACCGGATTCACGTTTGTTTTAAGTTGTGCTCCAGCGATTCCGGGAATCGAAATTACCGCGGTATAGATTCCAAGAGGTGTTGAACGACCCAAAGAAATAATAAAATCGCGGAATCTTTTTAGACGGGACTCTTCGGTTTCTTTGTTTGTACCTCCGGAGAAGTCGGACGGATTCCAGACTCTTGTATTAGGTGGGAGTTCAATATTTAAAGTTCCAAGTCCCTCCGTCGTGTTGATCGAAAGTCGTCGGATATTGTAGTCAACACCTGGCTCGGTTGCTCGTACTTCGATTTCTGCAAAACTGTCACCGAAAGGAATCGTAACAGGTGCAATGGATTCGAAACTAAGACCGAACAAGTCGAGTTTGAAAACCGGAATAGTGAGGTTTGAAATGTGACCTGAATGTTCAATACGAACAATGCCGACTGATTTTAAACCCGGTAAACGAGAATAGCCGAGAGTTTTGTACATTCCCTCAAGAGTGGAATACTCAAATCCCTCTTTGGTTCTTAGATCTCCTTCCGCAAGAACCGAAGCCACTGCGGAAATCCACGTTGAGATCCTCGAACCCGGATTGAAATTTGAAAGCCTTGATCCTTGTGAGATTAAATAATTTTGAATCGCAAGCCGGTACTCGAGTGCGGTTTTCGGAACGTACGGAGAAGCCACGTTTCGATTTACCAAGAAAAATTAGTATCGGAGAAATCCCCGATACGGGATCAAACGCGTTATATTTCACTGCGTGGGTGCACTTGATCTTGCTAAGTCCGGATTTAACTCGGTTACGAGTAACGCGTTTTCGGGAAGCCTCTCCCCGACGTATGAACCCAAAAACGTTTTTAGTTTCTCGTTCTATGAAAAATCAAAAAACGGATCATATTCTATTTCTGGGGGAGAGGAATATTTTTTTGTAAACGGCCCTCTTTCCTATACGGAAAATTTTAAATACCGCACGAATATAGAAAAAACGTTTGGCGGTGTGACCGTAATCGATTACGGACCGGACAATTCGGAAATTAAATTAGAAGGGGAGTTCCACATTTTTCACCTAGGATTACCGGGTGCACCAAAGAGTGGAATACCGGGCGATACAGGTTCCGGGTTTGTTCAAAGCGCGTTCTCCGCCGGAAAGGCGATTCTAAAAAACAAAGTTTCGAGTTATTACGACAAGGTAAGAAGCAGTTATTTGAGTCTCGCCGGAGGAGACTTTCGTTCGGGTCTTGGCGAGTTTCAAGATTTCATGTTTTTTCTTCACCATTCAAAAAGCCTTGAAAGAGTAGAATACAACTCAAATGATCCGCAAGCTTCAAAGATCACAAAGGTTTTCGCAGAAAAACGTCTTACCTGGAAAACTCATGCGTTTGTTTTTCGTGACTACGACCGTGGACGCACAGTTGAGGTAGTTGTACCCGCATCCGGATTTACGATTTCAAGATCGGTTTCGGATACCAATACTTACAAGTATTCCCTTTCTCTTACTGTCGTAAAAGAACTCGATTCAAAAATTTCAAGTCCGCTTGTAAGGTCCGGTTTCAATCCAATGCGATCTATCTCCGGGCTAATGAATGAACTTGAAAATATAATCAATCTTCCCTTAGAACTCTCTGGTGCGCTCCTTGGAGTTGCAAGAGGTGTTCAGGTATTTGCCAGTTCCGCAAAACGTCTTACCGGATCTTGGGAAAGGATGAAAGACCAGTTTGACTCACAAGGAAAACTCGCACGTAAAACTTTTGAATCTGCAAAGAAAGAATTAGGAATCACCAAAAAAAGAAGAGGATTCCATGCTGAAGAAATTTCAGAAAAAATCGATGAGGCAAACAGGAAATCCAGATCGAACGAAGCTGAGTTTCGACAAAATCTTGATACTTCTCTAAACGATTGTAGCGCGCTTATCTCTTTAATTTCGCAAGTTTTAATCGGCGTCGATGAGACTGGATCTATTGAGGCCATGGCACTGCAACCGAACGCGGACTTGTCTGTTTGGGTGGACAATGACGTTTACAAGTTTGCTGTTTCTGCAAATGAGATTTTAATAGAGACTAAGGCTGCACTCAATCAAGCATCCGTTGACAACGAATTTTCAATTCATCCGGTAAACTCTGGCGAGACCTGGGAGAATATTGCACAAACAAAACTAGGAGACGAAACTCTCGCCCAAGCACTCGCAAGATACAATGGAGTAGGGGACTTCTCTCGCGCGCTTCCTCGTGCGGTTATGATTCCGTACGGAACACATACGAACGTTTTTACAACACTTCCCGAAACTCCAAAACCTAAAGATTTAGAAATTGCGCTACTTGGATGCGATATTCGTTTGAATGAGAACAGAGGTATAGAGGTTTCCCCGACCGGAGATCTTGCACTCGTTGAGGGGGATGAGACTTTAATCAACGAAAAACTTGATTTAATCGATATAGAACAAGGCTCGCTTATTCAAGCTCCCAAGCTCGGAAACCCGTTCCCACCCGGTGAAACAATCGATACGATAGCTCAAAAAAAATTCATAAACGAATTTTTAAATCAATTCCATAGCGATCCAAGAGTAAAACGAGCGACTTACATAGGGGTTATCCAAGACGGTGATGGACTTTATTTTCAGTTTAAACTCGAAAGTATCTCCGGCGGAAGCGTGATACTTTCGGTATGAGAGGAAATTTTTCAAACGATTCTTTTGAGTTTGAAAATCGTCCAAGTTCACTGGATGCGCGTTTTGCACCTCCGGTTTTTGCAAGAGTTACGGAAGTTCTTCCTAGGTTTCGCGCGAACGTAATCACAACGTTCGGGGAACCGTTTAAGAATATCCGGTATTTCGGACCCGCGCTTTCCCAGAACGGTAACGCGCATGGGAGAGCTTTTTCTTTAAAGAAAGATCAGATGGTCTTGCTTGAATTTATTGGCGGGTCGTATCGCAGTCCCGTTATCACAAAGGGATTTTCTTTTCCGACAATGGATTCCGATCTTTCGAACTTGAATTCTTTTTGGGAAAAATATCCGTTCTTAGATCCCGAGAAAGATATAATCGATTTTCACGAGTCCGGTTTTTGTGTAAGGCAAACCACAAACAAAATTGAAGTGTATGACTCAGGCCAGCAAATCGTTTTTGAACTCGATTTCGAATCAAAAAAAGGAAAACTCAATCTTTCGAGTTTAGAAATTTCCGGAGATCTAAAAATAAACGGAAACGTCGACATCACCGGCGACACAACTCAGACGGGAAAAATCAAAGCAACCGGGAAAATTGAATCGGACGAGGGACTAGTTTCTTCCGGAACGGAATTCAACGAACACGGACACGCATATTCACCCGGTCCACTCGCGCAAACAAAGTCCGGCCCTCCGATTTGATGTTTTCTTGAATAGGATTTGGAAATGCCTTCCCTTCAAAACTCGAATGAAATTCTTTCCATTACTTCCCGAACGGATATTTCAACTCCACCAAAGCGACTTGCGATCGAAATTCGGCTTCCTGGATCTTCCAGAAATATTTTTTTCCCCGTTGAGTATGTTACTCAAATACGTTCTCACAGGTCTTTAACCGCCGGTCGTGGAGGGATTTCGTTATCGGTTCCTTACCGGGAAAGTTATTTCGTTCAGGTTGGGGAAAATGAACCTCTTAGATTAAACGAGATTGAGAACGGGGAGTGTTTACGATTCAAGGATATTTTCCGGGTAAGAAGTATCGTTTTTCTTTACTACGATAACGGATCAGAGAGTTCTAAAAAAACAGGATTTAAAAAACTAAACTGCGGGAAAATAAAGTCCGCACCTCGTGAATACTCAGCGGATGGAAAAACGTATGTATCGATAAACATATCAGCGATCGAAACGATCCTTTCTGAAACTGACTTTTTTATTGACTTTCAGAGGTCGGAAGGTCAACCACAAGCACGGACTCAAAATGCGTATACAGGCGTTATCACAAGCGCAGCCAAAGTCCTTTTACAAGGACAACTCTCCGACCTTTTAAAAAACTTTTGGGACGAGTTCTTTTGTAAACTTCTAAACGTTTCAAGATATGCAGACAAAAAAATTCTTTCTCTAACTTCAGAACAAGATCCGGATGCGCTTTTAACTTTTCTTCCACCGAAAAAAGCATACACGGAAAATTTCGTATATGAATCGCAAATTCTTAGTTCGTTCACAATCGGGCAGTATATAAACTTTTGGGAAATTCTTAGATCGTATCTTTGCGAACCTCTCTATGAACTCTTTGTCGATCCTCTGGAAACCTTTGAAATCGACGATCATTACGGAAAAGGAGTTACATTTGGTGAAATCGGTTCTTCAAGAATTGAAGAATACGAAGTCGGTAAGTATGAATCAAAAGTCGTATTTCGTCCGACACCGTTTTATATGTTTTCGGAAAACGGCAAATACAGAGATCTGAAAAGTTTCGGAATCGATGCAGGATACATTTTTCTTTTAGAGGACTTGAAGTATTTCAAAGCGGATGAGTCCGAAGAAAACGTAATCGCCGGTGTTCATGTTATTCAAAACACGTTTCAACAGTTTGGAACCGTTCTTTCCGAACCAAAATACGAAGACAAACTAAGAAGTATCTTCGGACCAAAACTTTTACACGTTAAAATTCCAGGACTCGTCTTTCGGGAAGAGAATTTAAGTTTAAAAAAGAAGGGTGGTTACAAGGACGAGCTTTCCAAAATCTGCGATCTTTTATTTAGAATATTCTGCGACATAGAAGAATTAAAAATTGGATATGGATCGTTTGAGATTCCTTTCATTCCGATTCGTACCGGAATGCCGTTTCAAATCGCAACATCACCGCGAAAATCCTATCCATTCCCGGAAGATGAAATTTGTAATTTTGGGTATATTACGGACGTAGTTGACGAGTTTTCAGAGGGTGCTGTGAAGGCTGCAAGTACGGTTTCTTTCAAATGGAGTCCGTCGGCTTCGAGCTTTGTAGAAGAATAATGAAAACGGCCTCCTTATTGTGCTCACCCTTAGGAGGCCGTTTTTATGTATGTTGTTTTGTCCCTTCAAGTGACTTGAAAGAACGGTAAGATATTGACTGATCTATTGTCTTTGTCGATCAGAAAAACTAATAAATAAATTGATTTCTTTTTCAAGATAAATGGAAATTATTTTTCACAATGATACATTTGCATTCTAATGATAAGAGTTGCCAATGCGAGAATTTATTCCCGTATCGGGACTTTAAAAATAATAAAATCCATTTAATTTGTAATGATATATGCAAGGAAATATTCTGCGATACATTCAATTTTCCACCTTTCTATATTATGGGGTCATTAGGAAACCTTTCATTCGATACAATTTTTGAAAAGTATAGTGTAAGCCAGATTTGCGAAGTTTGTCTTATAGAATATAAACTTAAATTCGATAATCTTTGAAATTATAACTTTCAGAAATGAATCATAGAATATGAATACTTTTTAAAGACATAACCAAATATACGAAATATTAAAATGAAGTAGACAAATTAGTAAACTCTAATATCTTTCCGCTGAAAAATTAGATGTGAGTCCTCCCTTTCAGAATATGGACGAGAGGTAAGAAATGAAAAAAAGACATTTAGAATCTAGTATAAAAAAAGAGATTCAGAAGCGCGAACAAAGAGACGATAATGAACAGATCTTTAGCGTTGTAAAGATCCAGGGTGAACCTAGTTTTCACTATTCGCGCACGATGGGAAAAAACGGAGAACTGAAAGAGGGCGTTACCCTTTGCGATCTTGATTATTCGAATCAAAAATATCGAGAATTTGGCCTTGTACAAGGATATAACGGATTTGAATCCTGGATTCGATGCTATTCAAGACAAACCTGCGGCGAGTGTGCAAAAACCTTCTTCTATACTCCTATGAGATCAATACGGCCGAAAATCAAACTCGCCGGATAATTCTCTTCCCGATACGGTAAAATAGCGGACATTCTTTTTTTGAATGTCCGTTGTTCGAGAATCCGTTTTAAACACCCTAAAAATTCTAAAAAGCCATGGATTGCCAATCGGCCATCCTTCTTATCGTTCCGACGGATCGATATGGAAAAAAGTCAAGCCGAGCGGCGAAGACGGGGCGTGGAAACGAATCCGTGCACCATTTTCAAAAAACCTACAAGCAGCGGTAAAAAATCAAAAAAGAAAACTAATCGAACGAAAACAAGGAGCTTTAGAAAATCCATTACACGATTTTGAAAATAATAAGGACAACCAGCCTTTACTTTTTCAGGAAGAATCTTTTAAAAATAAAAGACCTTCACAACCTGAATCGATTCGTTCCATCCAATCGCTCGTATCTGAAAAAATTCAAAATAAAAAACCTGTATTCATACCTGAAAAAATAAAAAACGTATCAGATTTTAGAAATGGGGTCTTTGAAAAACTTTTAGCGGAAGACGGTGGAGAGAAGGCAAATGAGTATTTTGAAAGATCGAAAGGAATTGAGAGTATAAATACTCTTCTAAATCTTTCTTACAGATACGTTTCCATTTCGAGTGAAGTTTCGAATCAAATTACTCGCGCCATTGTATCGAGCACCGTTAAAGAATCGAAGAGACGTTCCGAAGCGTTGCTTGGAAACAAAAACGCCGAAGGCAAACACGACGTAAATTCGTATAACGTAAAAGAGATACAATCAAATTCTTTAGTAAAAATTGTTAAAGAATTCGAAGAAATTCCGCTTTCTCCAAAGGACTCGGAATTCTTAGAGAAAATCCGCGATTCACTCGCAAAAAATTTAATCCCACCTGTAAACGCTTCTCTAATTACAGACACCCTTTCCAAAATCCCCGTTAAAGAACCTTCAATCGTTTTAAAAGTTTTAAAGAACTATATCTCCGAATCCTTACTTACGTATAACTCGAAAATTGAAGCTAAAAAAATCGATGATACAAATCCTTTAAAAAGAACGGTTCTTGCTACAAAATTTAGAAATCTTGCAAGTAACATGACCGCACAAATCGAACACAAAGAAAATCCTCCGATTTCAAAACAGAATCCTACAAGAAGACGCGCGGGAATTGCCTGGGCAATGCAAGAAGATGCGAAATCTTTAAGAAAAGTTCAAGCCGTCCTTAAAGGAATGGCAAAGGAAATCGAAATAGGTGTTTTACCGGAAAATTTGAAAACGATCCGGTCAAAAGCGGACGTCGAAACCATTCTTTCTAAGGGAAGTTATTTTAAGTATCAAGATAAAGAATCTGAAAATCAAGAGGACAAACCCATAACAGTCCAGATTCATAGATTCAATACCTTTGGATTATTTTCTAAAAAGAATGATCTGATCATACGAAGCAATGGGTCTATATACGGACACAATATCGAATTGGCGCACAAAGCGGGACTCATTTCAAAAGAGGATATGGAGTTTGCAAGGAAAAACATAGTAGATCCAAAACCAGGAGAAGAATGGATCGAATCGACCGATTTAAATGAAATTGAAAAATACAGAAGAGTTTCTGAACTGATTCATAAAATAAATGAGAACGTATACGCAAAACCTGCGACTGAAAAATGTAAATCAACAGTTACGATCGATGGAAAAAAATACGAATTGTATTTTAAAGGAAAAGTCTACGGGCATTGGAGTTCAAACAGTCATAACTTACTAAAATTAGGATTTAAAACCACCGGCGAAGTACAAGAGGCGGTAAATCAATTCTATCGACTCTACAAAGAATATTCAGAAGGGGAACCGAGTGAAGAACAGATTAAAATAAAAAAACTGGAACACAATTTAATCGGGTCCAAACATCCAGGCTTTTTCCCGACTCCTAAAAAAATCATAACTCAAATGATCGATTTAGCAGACATCAAACCGGGAATGGATGTTTTAGAACCGTCAGCGGGAAAAGGAGATATTGCAGATTTACTTGATAAGAAAAAATACAATGTCGATACGATTGAAAAAAACGGGACACTCCGTGAAATTCTAAATTTAAAAGGTCACACCTTAGTCGATTGGGATTTTCTTGAATTTTCAGGCAAACAATATGATCGAATTCTAATGAACCCGCCTTTTGAAAAAGGTCAGGATATAGATCACGTAAGACACGCGTATTCTCTCCTTAAACCCGGTGGTAAACTCGTTGCCGTCATGTCGGAGGGACCGTTTTTTCGATCCGATAACAAAGCCAAAAATTTTCGAGAATGGTTAGACGACGAGGGAGGATATTCTGAAAAACTTCCAGATGGATCTTTTAAAGGTCCAGGTTCATTTGTTCAAACGGGTGTTTCTACAAGACTTGTAATGATTGAGAAATAAGTAAGATGTCAACTTTTTTCGGTCCATTTTCTAACGATGAAATCGCGTCGGAAAATAGAATTAAGAATCTTTTCATTTCGAAAACGGAGATTGATTTTTCATGTCCGCTTGGAACGTATAACGTGGGCGATTTGCTTCCTCTCAATTCAATCGTATTGGAAGTTTTTTTGAAAATCGATGTACCGTTCGACGGAAATCCCTCTTTAACAATCGGAAATACGACAAATCCATCAGGTTGGTTTGATTCTTTGGGAATCGACTTTTTAGAAACCGGAATTTTTGTATCTTCTGTCTTTGAACAAAACTCATCGACTACGCAAGGTCGTGCCTACTGGAATCCGAATACTTGTACGAAAGGAAGATTCACAATATTTCTTCTCTACTCGGAGGCTTAAACCTTAACAGTCCTTTCTTTTTTCTTCCGTTGCTCTCAACGATATAGGTAGTTTTGCAATATACGGCTTTGTATGGCCGATACTGTTTTTCTTCACCCTTTTCAAATCCTAAAAGCTACCCCCGAAGATCGCACAGGGGCGATCAAAATTCTCGTTAAAGCCTCGACCGAACGCGAAGACAGACAAGGGGAAACCATTCTTAAATCCGCGTATGCGGATCAGGAAATGAGAAAGGATTTTTGCGAACAGGGATATTTTGACTACAACCATCTAACTGACTATATCGAGAAAGAAATCTCAACCTTAAAGAGAGAAGGAAAACTTACCGGTTCATTACTCGTCGATTTAGAAAAATCAAAAACCGAAGCAATTATCGGCTCACCCGAACAAATAGGACTACGCGACGATTTTCCGCAACATTTAGGAATCAAAGACGAGGGACTTTATATTCAAGGAAGACTTTTTCCGGGAAACAAATTCGCGGAAGAAATCAGAAAAGGACTCCAAGCCGGTTTTAACGGTTGGGGTGCGTCTGTGTCCGGTCGAGCGCGTCCACAGGACTTTAACGGAAAAACGATTCGAAAACTTTTCCTTAAAAAATGTGCGATCGCTCCTCTCGCCGAAGTGATCAATCCCGACACTTCGGTGCAACTTCTAAAGGGTGCGGTTTTTTTAAAAGACATTGAAAAAAGTATGTCGAGTAGTATGCAATCGGATCTTGAGATCCTTGAAGAACCTGAATTTGATCGTTTCGTTAAAATTGAAAGGACGATTGCCTTTTTAACCAAACTCATTCAATCCGACCCGGCAATTCACGATCGTTATATCAATCTAATCTTTTCCGATTTTGAAAATCGTATTAAAAACTTAGAACAAGAGTTAAGGTCTTCCTGGGTTAAAAGTATCCTCGCTAACGAATATTATATCGAAGGCGATGATCTTGAGTCTTTGTCCGACCTCCTCTTTTTAAAATTAAACGAGGATACAGAATGCTCACGGACGCTATCGCACGTTTGACGGAACGCATAAAAAACAATCACATTCAAAAATCAAGTGGGGCAAGTGTAGATTCTCCCGATCTTCAAAATCTTGCATCCAAGGTTACGACCCTTCTCGATCAGGGAGCCGTAAAACCGGAATCGGAAAACGTTAAAGATTGGGCAATGGCTCAAGGAGTAGGGGAGGAAGATGCGAAAACCTTCGCAAACGATGTAATCGATGCGTATTTCGAAGATACATCCAATACGGATGTATCTAAATCGGAATTCGGATCGGCTGAAAATGAAGAAGAGAAAGAAGAAGAGGAAAAAAAGAAAAAAGAAAAAGCCAAAAAAGAGGAAGAGAAAGAGATCGAGAAATCAAAAACGATTTCTGAAATTCAATCCACATTAGAAATCCTAAAAGCAGGTCAAGAGACACTTGCCGCAGCGATCGAGCATCTTTTAGACAGAGCCGAAGATACGGCAAAAATCAAAAAAGATTTCCAAACTCTAAAGTCCGAACTTGGACAACTCGCATTAAAACCGGGAACCGAAAAAACACCTGTAACGACCCAGGTTCAAAAATCAAATCCAGTTCAATCAGGCACCAGTCAGGTAGCTCCCCAAGACAGGGACAAAGTCGGGGATTTAATCATCAAAGGAATGGAACAAGGAAAATGCCAGTTAGAAGACATGGCATACTTTCAATCCACGTACAGCCTGTCGGAACGCGCTTCCAAGTTTGTAAATGAACAAAGAGAGGTATTGAAATAATGCTTGGACCTTATTCACTCGACCAACTCATTGAAATTCAAAAAAGTTTTCAGGCAAACACCGCTAATAACGGAGCAAGCCCTTTCATCGACTTCAATTCTTCTGGTGCGACCCTCTCCATGCAGCTACTTGACAAAGTTGAGGTTGCTCTTGTTTCTACAGATAAAGATTTCAAGTTTCTAAAAGAAGTACCAAGACGCTCGATCACTCAAACACTTGCTGAATACAACCGGTATAAAAGTCACGGTGGTGCGTGGTATCATACATCTAATATCGGTCAATCCGACGAACCGACTTTTCGTGATGCACAACTCGAACGTCTTTACAACGAAGTGAGCTACAGCGCGGAAGGATTTTCTTTTAACAAAGTCGTGGATACGGTCACGAATTCGCAAGATCCGGAATTGATCCAATCGAATTCCGCTCTTCGCCGTTCTATGGAAAATCAAATGCGTAAAATTTGGTTTGGAAAGAAAAAACTAAACCAAAACGAACAAGACGGATTTGCGACCCAAGTTTCTGCACTCGGTAAAGAGTATTTTCACGATTGCCGTGGTTCTCTACCTTCAATCGATCAAATCAAATATTACTCTTCAAAAATTAGAACGAAAGCATTCGGTCAGGTCAATTACGCAAAAATGCACCCGGCGACCAAGGCGTTGTACGATCAGAATTTCGACCGGTTAGGAAGCGGTGTTGTTTTACAAAACTCCAGCCATTCACCTAACCAAACAACGATGTCAAACATCGTCTATGGAATCGCAGACTCCAATTCCAAAGATAATATAATCGCTTTTGATGACGATATTTGGATGGATCGCCACGAGTGGGGCGTTCCTATGCGAAGAAACCAAGCAGGGGATTGGGTCGAGGGCGCGACAAGCGATACCGAAGCTCCTCCAACTCCCATTTTAACGATCGATCCAGTCAATAATGTTCCTGGTTCCCTTTTTACGGGAAGTTATGTCGGTGATTACAAATACAGAGTGTGTGCCGGAACTCTTAGACACTATTCTTCTGCATGTAACGAAGTAAACGTTTCTATTCCGAATCTAGGGGCGGCAGAACTTACAATCACACCGGGAAACGGTGGAGTTCCCGAAACGCGCTATGTGATCTTTCGCGAAACCGCACCTGATTCAAACTTAATTCTGTATATGACCGAAGTTAGCCGAAACCTTCTCGGTGCGACAACAATCATTCAGGATCTTAACGAGACTCTTCCCGGTACGACTATTATGATTATGGGTGATTTCAATTCGAAATCTTCCAGCGATTCGACAAGAACCCTCGTCCTTTCCGAACTGCTTCCGTATACCAAAACACTTTTTCCGTATGGAGCGGGAGGAAATTTCCGCGCGAGGTATGGGATTGTCGAGGCATACAATGTCCTTCAAATCTTGGCACCGGAAAAATTCAGGCTATTCACAAACGTTCCTGTAAGACTCTAAATAAAAATCGAAAAAACTAACTCTTGGGGTGGAAACACCCCTTTTTTTTATGACTTCACTCGAAACACTTTACAAAAAGGGAAAGTTTCCTCGCACTCAAGGACTTATAGAAAGAATCGCGGTCGCGGCAAAAGACTCCTGGTCTCATAACGTTTTATCGGCAAAACCTTCGTGGTGGGGTAGAATGGCTATGTCGAATCGTGCAGGAGGGGGAGGGGGAATTCTTCTAAAAAAAGTTCCGGGTGGTTTTCGTGTCATTCATCCAAACAAGGGAAAATACAATTATATGAAAGTCATTGAAAATGGAAGAGGTCGTTACGATATGCGTCCGGCGTTACTCGGTGGGAGTCGTGCGAGAATGGGACCACACGGTCCTTATGTTATCGTTCCAATTTTTAAAAACGAAAACGGGACTCCCGTTTCTCCGCAACACAACGAAATCAATTCGGTTTTAATAAAGACCGGAACTTACAAAGAAGCAAATGCACATGGTCAAATGGTTACCCGAAACAAATACAAGTATCGAAGAGATCCCGGAATGACCGGTAAGGGAAACGTTTTTGCAAGAGAACAGGTATACAAGAACGGAAACGTTCAAAGATCATTCGTAAAATTCGTTGTAGTAAACAATTTCAGTCGAGATTTTTTTCAACCAGTGATTCAGGCTCAAAAAGTATTCTCTGGAGTCAAAGAAGACGTTGAACGCGCCTTTAAATCAAAACAATTCAAAAGCGCGGTTGCCGCTGATACAAAGGATTTGATTCGGGAACTACTTAGTAAAAAGAAACGTTAGGAAATATTATTTAATCTATAGGGTCTTTCAAAGTTACACACTTAGATGAAGGAAAAGTTTTTTCAATTAGGGAATTCGTATTCTTATCAAAAATCCATGATTTTATAATCACATTTTTATAAATTATATTTCCCTTGTTGTCATCTTCGGGAACGCCCTTCTTTAAGTCTACATAGGAGACTTGTAAAATCCTTTCATTTGCATAACAGATCATACCGTCGGGTCCAAATTGATCGATTGCAAACCCTTTTCCGTTTCCCATAGGGTATTTGTGTGCTTCTATTACATTCAAAATGTAATTTTCTGGATTGTTTGTTACATGTCTCAAAGTCTCATTGAAAATAATATAAAGCTTTTGATTACAACGAATCTGATCTATGGTGTAGTTATCTTCGTATGGCTCTCCTTTGATTTGCATGAGTGTACCGATTTCCGTTTTGCAGTTAGGAATCTCGTGTAAATATGTCATTCCGACGAAAGGGGCTTTTTGAATTTCTTCTTTCGAATAATGAACTGTTGTAAAATCATTTTCTTGGACAAACCCTTGAACGGTGTCGACTTTTACATGATTATAAAAATATCCATCTCGTTCAGATTGAAATCCTTCTGCATCAAAGGTAATTTTTTTCCCGTAGGGAAGAACTCCAATCACTTTCGATTTATGAAATGGAGATTCAAAAATATTAGCTCCCTCTAAATTAGAAACGAATAGGTCGTTCAATAAAGATTTTGTTTTTTTAAAATTATAAGGATTTACCAAAATCCAACCAATCTGTGAATCTTTCTCAATTTTTATCCAAGATTCGCGAGACTCTTTTGGTTGTTCTTCCAAAATTTTAACATAATTCCCAATTAGGATTTTTCTTATTTCCTTTGAGTCTCTATTCGGTTCTTCTAATAACGAAATCCCATTTATATCGATAATGATTCCACGGTTCATTTCGGTGGTAGGATGTTTACATTCAATGATAAGGAAAATGGAAATGAGTAAACTCGTGAACTTGAGAAAAATTTTAAATTTCATATAGATAATAAAATGAGATAATGTCCATTTTGGCAATTCACTAAACTTCCCTCTTTTCCGATTTCTAAATATTTGAAAGTGTCTGTTTTCAATGGACATTTCAATTCGTGAAGAGGAACAAAGACGTCAAGACGGACGCGATAATGGAGCGATTCTTTTCACTTATCCAGCTCCACCGGAAGACGTAGTGGTCGAGTATTTTAGGAATTACCTTCCTTTAACCGGAATCGAAGAAAGAAACTTAAACGTTCCGATCTCACACGGACACCCGCTTTATCAAGAAGGAGTTTCGTCTAAAGGTCCGAATACCAAATTTCCTAAAATTGGTGTCGAGTGCGCGACCGAAAAACACACTCAATTCTTAGGTCTGAATGAACATCACTTCAAAAATTCTGAAACGTTTATACAGCATTTGGAGAAAATCGCGGAACTTCCGGATTCAAAAAGACTTTCTTCGAAAGCCTTTCTTGATTCATTCTCAAGACAAAAACAAATCCAACAACTTCAATTCAATTGCGAATCTGACGTAATCATAACCGGATTTGTAACCGGAAACGCAGGAAGAAAAATAAATCAGTTCCTTTACGACTCCTCCCTTGCAACAACTCTACTGCTTGCAAACGATCTTCCGATCCTTTATCCCGGAACGTCCGTATTTCTTCCGGAAGATACTGAGCCAAATTTAACAACCACCGATTTCGCCGAGCCTTTCTGGGGTTTTGAAATTCGGGTAAGAATCGTTCAGACAAAATCGATCTTTAGAACAAAACCGGCCTTTCTTTTTCCCGATAAAGTGAAATTCGATGTAAGTTTGCGAAACAGCAGAACCCGATTTGAAAATAATTTTGGGTTCAAGGACTTGTCACTTGGATCAAGAACTAAACCTTAAAGGAAAGGAGAAACCTCCTCAAAACCTTTTAAGAAAAGAAACTCCAGAAGAATTTCTTTTGAAAAAAGAATCAGAACTCGGCAAACCGATCTCAGACCGGTTTCGCTCATTCTTTTACCGTGAACTAAACGCAATTCCTAACCGCTCCTTTGAGCAGGTTTGGGAGGTTGTGTTTGGGCGTAAGAGAAGCTGAGTTTTTAGGGAGAGGATACATTCAACCGGGTGCGAGGGGTGCCTTTCGCACTAAACCGGAATCCACCGGAATATCTCCGGACTTCACAACGCTCATTTTAATCGGTCCGGCCGACAACGGGTTTGATTCAAACGATTCAAACCTTCCGATTACAAAAAGATTTCAAGAATTCAGTGGACCAGACGAAGTAAGATCGGTCTTTGTTTCCGGTGACTTGGCAGACGCGGTAATAAACGCGTTTTCTCCTTCCAAAGATACAAGATTCGCGAACGGTCCTCAACTCATTCGCGCGCTGAATATTTCGAAGAACGTCACGGCAAACGCAAACGCTCCAACTGCTATATCAGGAATTCAGAATGTCTTAAAGGCTAGTATTCCCGGTCCGCGGGGAAATCAAATCAGGTTTCGAATAACTAACGGCGGAACCGTTATCCAAGTAGGTGACAAAGATGGGATTGTAAACTCCGCACCCATAGAAGCTAACGAAGTTCGAATTCAATACACGGGAAATGCTTCGAACGCGACTCTTTCCGTAAATGGAAATGAGATTCGAATTATTCTTTCGGGGAGTGCGGCCACCGATGGAAGTGGTGATCTTGTAGTTCCGGTTAAAGATTATCCGACTCTTTTAGAACTCGTCGGTTTTATCAATTCGAAACCCGGATATTCTGCGACTTTACTTTCACAACCCGATCGAAAAACTTCTTCCCTTGATTACATTGCAGAAAACGAAAACCAAGATGTTAAGTCGGCTCCTGTCGTTTTAAGATCTCTTCTTTACTGGCAGGAAACTTTTTTTCTTACGAACGGACTCGCAGAAATTGTTTCAACCCCCGAAAGAAAACCTCTTTCGGACACTCTTTCATTTACATATCTCACAGGTGGAACGACCGGGGTCTCCACTGCACAAGACTATCTAAACGCGATCGATACGGTTTTTGAAACCGAGGTCGCCAAAGGGTTCTATGTAAACGTTTGTACGTCTCTCGAAACGGTTCGGTTGTATCTCGCGGACAAACTCGCGGTCGGAAATTCTCCGGAAGGTTCAGACGAAAGATTCGGCGGTGCCGGTCTTGACTCTTCTAAAACGATCGATCAAAGAATCGACGATATAAAGACCACGAACTCCGAATACATGGTTCTCGGGCTTTCTCCTGTAACCCGTTACCAGGCTGACCGTGTAACTTTAAAAACATATCCGGGGTGGATGCTTGCGGTTCTTCATAACGCAATCAAAGCATCCGGTAACGTTCGTGAAACCGCGACTTACAAAGATCTGAATATTGTCGATGCTCCGGAGATTCTTTCAAAAACTCAAATCAAGAAAGTTTTACGCGCGGGTGGGCTTGTAGTCACTCGTAAACCGAATAATGGACCGTTTAAGATCGAGTTCGCACTTACTTCGTACCAAGCGCAAAACCTTATCAAAAACCAAGCCTCAACTGTTTGCACTGCTCTTGCACTGGTTAAAGATTTTCGGGAGTGGTTAAACGTAACTTTCACAGGAGAAGTTCCAACCGATCCGAACGCACTTGGAACCAATCTCACCGACGCAGATATACGAACAGCAGTTACGCAACGATTCCGGAACGTGTATATCACTCAATTTGGTTGGCTTACACGTAACATTTATACAGGCGAGGACGCGTTCGACGAAAATTTTGATATTCGTCGGGATGGTGACGTTCTCTATTTCGTTTTTCCAAATGGGCTGATCGTTACGCCGATCAATTTCATGTTCTTCCTCTTGCAATTAGACGTCGTCAGGGGCGTCGGCAAGGGCGAGTAACGTGGCTAAAAGTTCAAGACCGAATCCAAACATTCTAACAGGTAACGACGCGATTGTAAAAATAAACGGGCAAGCTGTCGGGTTTATGAAGTCAATCCGTGTGAACATAAACAACCACGTCGAAAGAATTCAAGCCCTTGGAGTACGAAAACCGAAAGGTTTAAAGTCCCTTGATTGGCAGGGCACCGCATCGGGGGAGTTTCATATCCTCACGACTCCTCAAGAGGGTGTTGTAAAAATCGACACTTATTCGGACGATCACGCAGACGACCTTTATGATATTCTCGTAATTGACAAAAGAACCGGAAAACGAGTCGGGCTTTTGATCGGTGCGGTAAACACGGAAGGGTTTAGTATCGTGAATAATGAAATGTCTGCGAGAGAACTTGAATTTGAACTTGTAGACTGGGAACCGATGGAGGCGTTTAATTAAACGCTTCTATTGCTTTAATTTCCAATCGTCGGTAATCATAAGAGCATTACGAATTTTAGATTGGACGTTATCCGGAACAATTGGATCGCTTTCTATGTAAAACGAAATCGGACATTTAAGTTCGGTTCCGTTTTCAAAAGTTCGACGGATAAGAAAATTTATTTTTTTACTTCCGCGTGCAATCGTATAGCCTCTGGTATCAGGACTAATTTCCAAACCAAGAGAATCTAAAATTCCCCTCAAATCACTCAAACGCATATTTATGAAGCGTAAGAGAAGTGCTTTTCTGTTTTATTTTGAAATTCTTCAGCTTTAGGAAGATTGAATGAACTTAAATAAACGACTTTTTGTTCATCGGATAATTTTGAAATGAACAGATTTATTTTTTCAATATCGGAGGGTACAACTTTCGTTTTTAAGGATGATTTTGAAGTATCATAGATAAAGAGATCAAAGAGTTCGACTACATCCTCTTTTGCTTCTTCAATACTTCGACCATAACCTAAAATTCCGCAATTTAAAATCTCAGCGTAGAAGTTATCATCAGACGCACCTTTGACTTTATAAATCAAAACCGGATAGGGCAAATGTCCTCGAACGGTTTTTGCTAATAGGAACGTTGCGTCAATTGGCTGGATATTAAATTGAGTGTCCATAGAAAACTAATGGTCCTCTCCCTACTAATTAGTCGGCTTTTTTACCGACTTTAACAATCTTTGTAAATCATTTTTGGGCCGAGGAACCCAGGCAAGTGGTTAATTTTACATTATTTTACTTTTTAGACCGACTCCAGTTCCTAATTCTTTACCTTTCGAAAAATTTCGAATTTATCTGCAAAAAGTACATTTTTGATAAAAAACGAAAAATTATGAAAAATCCAGGAGTAGCTTATGTATCTTTAAAACCTTTCATTCTTCCGATTTTCGTAAAAGATTTAGACTCTTTGCATGAGAATTCTAGAACCCGATAAACGGGTGACTCTTAACGTAAACTTAGACAGTGAAAACTTTTCCTTTCTTGCTGAAATCGCCGATCCTTCTACAGAACTCGATATTGAAATCGCAGTCGCCAAACGCCTAAATGGTGCAAGTCTTGAATCGATTCCGAATACGGTGTACGGATACCTTCTTGCAATCGCAACCCTCAACCACGTAGTCAAAGAAATTCCCGAGAGTTTTCCTCATAAAATAAAATCCTTCGAAGAGATTAGGGACAAAGAGTTCGTCGTAAAACTTTTTAACGAATATAAAAGAAAAGAACTCTGGTTTCATGCAGAGTTAAAAAAAAATCGGGACACTCAAAGAGGCACTTTCAGACGAGAAAAACATTCAAGACCTGATACTCATGAAAGAGTACAGGATTCTTCCGAAAGGGGTAACGAATCTTTCGAATCTCTTTCCGGAACAAAAGAGATTTCTAATCGAAGCGATGTCCCGATTCGACGAAGAGAAATACCTCAAGAGAACGAGACTTTTGTCGGAGAAGAAACAAGTCGAGGAAATGGAAGCAACGGAATTCCTCGGGAGTATCAGCCCTCAATTAGAAAATATCCTCGCACAAGAGGCCGGGTTTACGAAAGAACAAATCAAAACTCAAGGTGAAATAAAAAAGTCCGAAATACTTTCTCGAATTGAATCGGAACTAAAACTCCATGTCTGAAAGTTTAGATATTACGATAAACGGAAAAGCCGACTTTTCTAATATTGATAAAGAATTTGAACGCATTGCGAATAAAGGCAAGAAAGGTTTTAAGTTTTGGGGTAAAGGCGAGGGGAGTCTTTACGATAAAGGAAAGAAAGCCCGAAAAAAAATTGAATCAGCATCCAAATACGCAGGAACGAAATATGGTTCGGGAAGCGGATATGCGAATAAACTCGGTGCGGACGGATCGGATTTAGACGAGACCGGAAGCGGTGGTTTTTTTAACACTCTTGAAAAGAAATATTCTGCGGCCAAAGACCTAATCGCCAAAAAGAAAAAAAAGAAAGGCGAGGATTTAGACGAAGAAGAAGGAAAAGGAAGTTTTTCTCCTTTAGGAAACTTGAATACACAAAAGCCTGTTTCCGTTCAAAAAGCAGAATTTAAAATCCAACACGCCAATTTTGACAAAGGCGGTTTGGGTGGAAACGGTACTGGGGGAGGAGGTGGATCCGGCGGAGGAGATAACTCCGGTGGAAACGTAAGAGGAAGCGGATTTTCAGCAATGGGTATGGCGATTCCCGTTGCTGGTGCGCTATTTGCCATCGCCGGAGGAGTACTAAAAACGATCTCTGCGATCGGTGAGCAATATCACGCCTCTATGCAATCCCAAGCAACAACGATCGGAGCAACCGGCGGATACGTCGGAGGTGGGGGAGGGCTTTTTTCCAATTCCGAACTTGCACAAGCCAATGTAATTCGAGGTCGCGTAACGGGTGCGGATATTTTCGGAAAAGGAAATGCGATCGATTCCGAGACCATGAAATTTGCGGCGTCACAAGGCAAAGGAATCTCCGAAGTTGTAAAAGAACTCGAAACGATCAGGAAGGATTCCAAAAACGCAGACCTCGGTTTTTTAAGGGGCGGTGCAAAAGCATCCGGATTTTCCAACCTCCGGCAAGGGGAATACATTACAAAACTTGCAAATATCGCGGAGAATCTAAGAGCAAAAGGGTACTCCGGAGATATTTCCGATTATTCGAAATTCTCCGCCGGGATTTCAAGGTCTGACGGTAAATATATGGACGGGTCAAGGCGTCTCGGTCTTGCGGAGGAACTATCCAACCAAGGAAGAAGTGGTGCGTTTGGCGGCGGGATCTTTGGTTCTCTCTCAATGGCGCACGCCCTAAACGAAAACGGCGGCGATATTTTTCAGGCAATTCGCGACTCCGAAGCTAATCCAGGAAAATACATGTCTTCTGCTCTTTCCTCTCTTGATCCAAATACAAGAGGGATCATTCACAAAATGAGCGGCGGAAGTTATTCGGAAATGTCAGCTTTAAATTTTGGATACGGTGATTTCGCAAAAGACAATTCTTCGATTCACGCGGGATATAATAAAGGTTTGGAACTTGATAACAAAAAGAAGGAGACGTTTGCGACCGACATTGGACAAAACGCAGCACAGATCGGATACGATTTGAATAACGGAATGCTGAATATTTTTAAAGAAAACAAAGAAGTCATGCTGAAACTTACAAATGTGGTTTCCGGCATTGAAGCAAAACTTTTACCCGTGGTTTCGAACTCCGTTGGAGGAATCGCAACTGGAATAGAAAAACTGATCGAGTATACAGGTCCGGTGCTTGAAAAGTTAGGAACGATCGCATCCGTAATTTCACCGGCTGGACTTCTCATTCGACCTAAATAGAATTTTTACCGATTTTAACTTTTCGCATTAAATTCAGTTTAATGGAAATCCACAGAATTTTTTTTAAACTCTTTCAAAGAAATGGAATTTCAATCGAGCGGGAAGTTGAAGACTACGAAGTAGAATTTCAAGTTCAGCAACCGCAAAAACTAACCAAAGCAATCAGACAGTCGGACAACCTTGTTTCGATCCCGATTCCAACGGGAATATCATTTAAGTATGTCGTGATCCTTGCGAAGTATCTTGCAGACGATACGGCGATCGGTGTGAAGAAAGACGACCCGGCTCCTCTTGTTTGTAGAATCAACGGTTCAAACCAAGATCATCCTACTTCTCAAGGGTTCGTCGGATGGGCGGGTGGAATCAATACGCTGCGGGTTGCGACAACCTACGACACGAATCAAATTCTTGTCGAAGTGTATCTGGGATAACGTTTGAATTCGATCTTTAACTTTCTTTTAAAAGGGATCGGGGGAAGGGTTCGTCTTGGAAAAGGCGGACCGATCTTGTCCGCGACCCCTTCCGGAATCGAAGCGCGTCGCCCCGATGATGCAGGTCTAACCAATTTGAAAGTCGCTTTTCCCATTGAAAATGCGGACGCTGTAAATCTAGAATGGGTACGAAACGAAATTCTAGCCAACTGGAATACACCGGTTCAAAACCTTCTAGAATTAAAAAATATTCCCGCTAACGAAAGACGGGACAAACAAGTTCGGGAGGTAGAGGACGAACTCTCATTTTATCAATTCGATACTGAATCTCTTGCTTTAGTTCCTGATCAAAGTGATCCGGTACGGATTATTTTACCGAATGACTTAACTCCACAAAATCCGGGGCGATGGTTAAAAACAACAGCAAGGTCACAGCTTCACGCTCAACTTTTAGGTCTTTCTTCAAATGACCATCCACAGTATCAGCTTCGGAGTGAAAAAAATTCTTCCGGTGGTTTTCCCGGTCTTTCTACGGATTTGGATGCTCCAGGGATAGAGATTCTTTCGGCGGGGAACATAAAAAGTTTACTTAAATCTTCCGCTACCTCTAACCGCGATTTTCTTCTTCCTGACAAGTCGGGCGTTGTCGCACTCGACACTGAGTTCGTCGGTTCTTCACTGTCTTCAAACGGACAAAAAGGTCTTGTTCCAACTCCGCTAATTACCGACCGAGAAAAGTTTCTTGCGGGTGACGGGAGTTGGAAAACAAATTTCGGATCTTTAAAAAATTCCTCCGTGGTTTCTTCATCGTATACCGCAAACAAATACGAAAGAGTTCTTTGTGACGTTTCAGGCGGTCCGATTTCTATCTCTCTCCCTTTCCATCCAGACGACAATTTTGTCGTCGGAGTATTAGATGTTTCGAATAACGCTTCGACAAATCCTATTACGATTTTACGTAACGGAAGTTTAATCGAGGATTTCGCGGAAGACTGGCAACTTGATCTTGAAGGTGGATCTTGGGAACTCGCGTATTCGAAAGAAAGGGGATCATGGTATTTTCTTGGGATAAAGGCATACAACAATGTCGCACCTTCGAATAGTTTCCTTACAAATACTCCGACTTTCAACGAAACATCTCTTGCACCCTCCGCGAACGCGGTTAAAGAATACGTCGGTATTCAATATATTTCACTTTTGCAGCTTCTTTACTCGGTCGGATCGATCCAATCCGGAGGAGGTTATGCTCCTCCCGGAACTTTAATTAAAAATTCATACTTCGAAGGAATGACGAACGCAAGCGGATTGTGTGTTATACACACGGGTCTAGCAAATTCCATTTTGTCTGTATTTGTTTCCGTTTCGGATAACGCGGGCAAATGGTATTTTCATTTTCCAATCGGTACGACTGTGGCCGCCTACTTTGACGATGAGGGGATCGTTTCCGTTCAGTTAAGCGGTAGTCCCGCGTTTAACAACAGAAGTGTTCGGGTTTGGGTTGAATACAAGTGAAATCTTTCAAAAACGATTTTTTAAAAGACAATACTCTCCGTTCTTACATTGATTTAAAAATATCTGAAGAAGCCAATTTGCGAACTCAATCTGATTCTAATCTTCAAACCTCGATCCAATCTAAAATCAATTCTTCCGAAAAAGGAATCTCCGGAGGGGTCGCAACACTCGATTCAAACGGAATCCTTGTTACAAGTCAAAGACCTTCCATTTCCTATTCCGGGAACGTTTTTATTTTCAGACCCGGTGAGACGTCACCTTACGGAAATATTTTTAGAACCTGGTCAAGTCTCACGACGGCGGTCATGGCTCAAAAAGGAATCAAATACATTGAGTTTGACGATTCACTGCAAGGGGTCACGGTCCCCGTAGACAATTTTAGTTTTTCTGAATGTATTCTATCCCCCCGATTTAAAAAATCAACTCCGACGATCATAACCTTTTCATCCGGATTTTTAGTTTCAGCATGGCCGCTCGATGTGCAGAGTCTTAACTTACGATTCTCTTCACACTTTTTCGATAACATTGGTACAACTGTACTATCACTTACGGATTCAATTTTAGAATTTACAGGTTCAACCGGCAACGGAATAGATTTTTCGGGTGGCTCAATGTCCGTTTTTCTAAGGAATTCCTCAATCGTTGGAAACGGTAAGACGGTTTTTTCACTCGCCGGAAGATCTCTTCAAATCTATTCCATATATGGACTTTGTAGTGTAGATCAAGAATCAATCTCCGGGGCTGCCAATTCTTCTTTATCGGTTACAAATTACGGTGCAAATTTTGGGAATGGAAATTCCTTAATCGGTTCACAAAACGGATTTCTTGGAATCAGAACGACAACAGATTACACTCACACTTTAGAAAAGACCTTAACGCAAAAAGGTCAAATTCTCACCCGCGACGGGGGAAGTGGTTTTGTTTCCGTAAATCCAGGGCAAGACAATGATTTACTAATATACGATTCTACTTCAAACACGGGTCTAAAGGCGTCCTCGATCGCCGAGCTTCTTTCACTTCCCGGAATGAAGTCAATTTCTGAATTTGTTCGTCAAGTCTCACCGTTTACAGGATTATACTCCGCTGGTTCAAGGACTCTTGACTGCTCTCTTTCAAACCTATTTCGAATCACCGGGGGAAACGCAACCATTACACTTTCGAACATGACTGAAAACCAGGTTATCAACGTCGTTTTTGAATCTACCGGTTCTGCGTATTCGATCACCTGGACGGGGGGATCTTTTTTGTGGCCTGGTGCGGTTGTGCCTACTCCGACAGCGACGGCTTCCAGACGCGATCTTTACACTTTTATAAAAGTCGGTGGAAATATATTCGGCTCTTGTGTTTTGAACATGGGTTAGTTGTAATATATGTTTCTTCCGTTTTCTTTTTTCCAATCGAAGAACCAAAAACCGTATGTCGATCCGGTTGTAGTTGGTGCGTTAAATTCTGGAGCGGAAATTTATTCGTTAGTTCAAATCGGAAATATTCTCTTTTTAGGTGGATATTTCACTTCAATTGGAGGTGTATCAAGAAACGGAATTGCGGCGATCGATGCTAATACCGGAACCCTCCTATCTCATTTTCAATCCGGAGGGCTTGGCGGAACGAATCCGGTCATATCTTCTATGGTTTATACAGGAAACATGCTAATCGTTGGTGGAGGATTTAACTCTATAAACGGTGTTTCCCGTAATGGAATCGCAGCGATTGACCCCGATACAGGAAACGTTTTATCTTGGTATCCTCAAGGAGGTCTAACGGGGTCGCTTTATTCGATTATGACTATGTTACTAAAAGGTAATATTCTTTATGTTGCCGGATCATTTTTAACGATTGGTGGAGTTTCAAGGGTTAGAATTGCGGCGATTGATATTTCAACGGCAGGAGTTACCTCTTGGTATCCTTTCGGGGGTGTAAGTGGCGGCCTTTCTTCTAAATTTTGTCTTTCAGAAGACGGGAACACAATTTATTTGGGTGGTTCATTTTCAATGATAGGGGGTCAAAATAAACCTAAAATATCGGCACTTGATCCGATTAGCGGTTCGGTTAAAACAAGTTTTAATCCTCCGACTGTAAATTCAAGTTACACTCCGAATATAGATTCAATCTACCAAGTAGGAAATAATTTAGTGATCGGATCGGCAACGTCCAGTTTTACCGCAATTTCCGGTCAAACGAGATCAGGTTTTGCAATTTTGGATTCTACGAACGGATCTCTCACTTCCCTTTATCCAACCGGAGGATTTTCCGGAATAAGTCCGTATACAACGGGTTTTACAAGTATTGGTAATTCGTTATATGTTTTCGGTCACTTTGATTCAGTCGGTGGACAAACTAGAAACGGAATCGTTTCATTAGATTTGAATTCGATGCAAATTCTTTCTTGGTATCCTCCAAATGGTGTTGGCGGGAGTGATTTTTCAATTTTAAGAGCATTTCCATCTGATTCGAATTCCATTTGGGTTTACGGGTGGTTTACTTCCATAGGCGGAGTTCCTCGAAACGGAATCGCAAAATTAAATCTTTTCTAAAATACTAAATCCTTGTCCGTTTCTTCTTCAGCTTCATTTTCCAAGTCATATCCGTTTTCATTTTCTTCATACTCTTCTTGTGTATCGTCGTAATCTGAAAATTGATTTTGCTCAATGGATTGTTTGAGACTTTGAAAGTTCTGTTGAAAATACGGATTTAAAATAACAGCTCCGGCCATTTTGTAATCTTCTTCACTAACCCCGTAAAGATCCGCGAGCGTTTCCGCTATTGTCGGATCATCTTGAGCAATTCTTACCTCATCGACAAGTTTCCAATTGGCAACCTCGTCTTTGAGTTTTGAAAGTTTCTCTTTTTCGTCCTCTGGGTTTTTGCCTTGAAACTCGCAAATTATCCCGGCGAAATCCTCTTCTCTAAAATCTTTGATTCGGTTAAAAGATGATTCGAAATACGTTAGTAGAGAAAGGTTGGCCCGAGTCATCGAAAGTTTACTTTTTTCGACCTGATTCCCTTCAGAGAACGTTGCTTGTGAACCGATGAGTCGTAACCCAAGTTCGGCTTGGTCCATGCCGTGTCCCATGAGGACAAAGGATGTACACCACTGCATTAGTTCTTTAAAAATCATGTCGTTTGGAATGTTAAGTGGAGTCCAGCGCACTTCTCCGACGGATGTTCCGATAACGGGTATGTTATGAGAATCATCCATTCCAGAGACCATTTCTCTCCATTGGTGTTGAAGCGACTCCATGACTTCTGGAGTCGCGTCTCCTTGAAAACTAATAAACCCTTGCGGGTGAAGACGTGAGAAATTGTTTCGGTTGAATTGTAAGGATTTGATTACAGCGACTAGATCAAGTATGCAGGCTTCGAGTGGAGAAAATCCGAAACCTCTCATTGCAACGTCGCTTAAATGGTTTTTATGAAGCCAAAGAATTTCAGATTTTGAAAATGTTTCGACGATATTGTCGTCTATGATTTGAACGAAAGAAATGCTTTTATCTCCCCTGTATCCTTTTTGTGGATCAACCGGAAAAATAGTCGCTGGATCAAGATACCGTATCTCGATTAAGTTTCCAAGAGAATTGTAAATTAGAAAAAAAGCGATTGAATCAAGAGTTAAGGTATCGCGCGTCATCATCTCGATTACGGAACCGATGTGGTCGCGATTTTGCCAACCAGGAACGAGGTCTCCCATTTTGTCTAGGAAGCGTCCGAGCTTTTTCATTCTAAAAAATATTTCGTCATCTACAGTATCTTCTTCGTTTTCTGTTCGAAACCAAAGCCCTTGTTTTTGATTGATTTGTGCAAACCTAGAAATGTCCTCGACCCGAACTGTGTGGATTGCTGAAATTAAAGAAGTTCCGTAACTTGCGTTTCTTAATTCTTGGTATGGGATTCTCCAAGTGGGGCGAAGTTGGATTCCGTCGCGAATCTGTTGAAGTTGGTCGTAGTTATATACTGGATTACGTCCGGCGACTCTTTCCGAATTTACCTGATTGAAAAACGATTTTGCGAGGAAGGAGAGTTTGTCGTTTATGATTTTCGAACTTATATTCTTTTGGTCTTGTTCGTTTCGCTTTTGTCTTTTCGCTAAATTCTTTTCATAAAACTGTCCACGAGGTCGTCCGTTCTTTTGATTCACGGATATTAAAATATATTTTTTGAAACTATCGGAAGCGGGGTTTTACCTAGGTTTTTACTGGGTAAAACCCCGGTTTCGTGAAATTTTATCGGGTAGGAGAGTACGTTTATCCTAGTTTCCGATATTAGGATCTTGATTTTAAACTCCTTGCATGTCTCGAAAGTCGTTTACATTTCAAGATTTTTCACGTCTTGAATTTCAAAATCAATTCACAGCTCCGGGAAGCACGCTTCTAAATTCAAAAGACCGTCTTTATTTTATCACGGAAGTGATCGCAAATGGAGCTTGGACCATTCATGTGAAAGGAAACAATGAGGATCAGGAATTGCGGGACTACTCGAGAACCGGTACAGGAGACAAACAGTTCTTTCGACCGATTTGTGCAAGCGAAGCAAGTTTTCAAGGGATTTCGGAGGTAAGCGGGTTTTGGATCAATGCTTCCAAAACTTCACACTAATTTTATGTTTTCAAATTCAAATACTACTCTTGTAAAAAAGAAAGTTACGGTTCACGGTAAATCCGGAGATTATCAAGCGTATCGAAATACAAAAGCCGGTGAGGATATTCGTACACCCCGCGAGAAAAAAATTGAAGAGGCTAAAAAAGCACGAAATCGCGTCTCTTACAGTAAAGAAAAATCTGACGCTGAAGTTAAACGCGAGAAAGAAATCGCAGAGAGACATTTAAAATTCGAATCTGAAATCAAAGAACAAAGACGAACCTTTGGAGCTGGTCCAAAACTTCCAAAACCCGGTATGATTATGCGAGTTTACGCGAAAGGTCGGGCAAATGTAGGCGGTATGCTTGCAAAAATTAAAGAAGTGGCCGCCGACGGGAAGTCAGTAGTTTGTGAACTCACGTCCGGTATGACCCATACACTTCCGATCGAACATCTAGAATTTGCGAAATCCCAAATCTTTTCCGATTAAGTCGAAATTTGTACATTAGAAGAATGAAATATTCTTCTATCAATTCTTGTATTTATATTGCTCGCCTTTGACTTACGGTTACGGCGGAGATTTAAACAGGCAATCCGAAGACTACGAGTATCACGATCTTTCCGCACGCATTTATCCCCAACTTGAAAAGTCAGGCGCGCCCCTCCCAGGTTGGGGAACGCTCATTCATCCGGACGAGCTTCGCCGGATCATGTTTTTCGGAAACGAACCGCTTCTTACTACGCGCGGTACTCAAATGGAGGATTTCCAATTAAAAAATTGGGTCGATCAAACGGTTCGGGCTTTCTCGCAAGAAATCGAATGGGACGTATATCCGAGACTTTTCCGTTCCCGGCCACTTCCCGGTCAGTCGGGCAGATTTGATCTTGAGCCGCGACTCGGAAATATCGAAGAGTATGCTGAGTGGGATGACACCTACGATTACGATCCTTCTAAGAGTACGAATTTTTTCTTAAAACTACGAAGAAAGAATCTGTGTAAAGTCCATCGTTGGGTTTTAACCCTTCCGTGGTCCGGATCAACGGTCTTTGATTTAACGTCGCGCGCTTCGATCCAATACAAAACCGGGATTCTACGCGCTATCTATACCCGAATTCCTTGGGGTAGCACAGGACTTCCGCAAACCGGTATTCAAGGATTTCGTGCGCTCAACCAAGGAATGTCAAATCTTCCTGGTGCGTATCAAGTTGATTATACAACCGGTTACGATCACGCTTCCCGAGTACCGAGAGAGTTAAAAGATCAAATTCTAAAATACTTTATGATTTGTTTTCTTTCCTCTTACGGCGAGGGGATCATCGGTGGGGTCGCGAATTACTCGACTTCGGTCGGTGTCATTTCGGAATCAATTGGTACCACGATGTCAGCAGAAAACGCTTTTTTCGGTGCGAGGATCAAACAGCTTTCAAATGAACTCAAAGAATGGTGGAAAACAGGTAAACTTCGCTACACGGGTATTTCTTTCGGAGTTTTGGGATAATGGATGAGTTTTCAAAACTAAACGAAATCAAAGACGAGAACTTTCACGGTGTTGTCGGTTATCTTGCGAGTATAATTCTTTTTCTTTCGCAGTTCGCAATTTGGATTTTAAAGAAGATTCGGGAACTTCGCATATCAAAAAGTTTCGAACCTATCTACAAAGTCAAAAGTCCTTACTTTCACTCATTTGGCGAGGTTACTCGGCTCGATATTTTCTTAAAAAGAAACTTGTCCGTTTCTACTTCCGAAATTTTGTACGAAGACCTTGTATTTCTTTATAATACGGCCAAGGAAAGAAACTTAGAATCGATAAAGATTGAATTCGCACACTACGGAACACTATCTCACGCTTGCGGTTTTGCAGTTTTAAGATTCCTCGATCACGTCGCAGAATACAACGGAATCCGCGTTGTGATAAAGTTTCCGACGAACTCATCCGACGCAGTAAAACTTTTTCTTAATTTGCAAAAACACCGAGCAAAATCCGATTCCGGAAGAATCGAACTTTATCTAAACGATTATTCGGAAACGCATACAAATAATTCTTAAAATCCCACTCCGATACTTTTTTACTTCGTATGAATGGATGAGTGAAATACGAAGAGTTCATTCCTGCGCTTATCGAAGAAACAAAGAACAAGTTTTCTAAAAATGGAAAAGATTTCCCAAAACTTGATTTCGAAAATGAGAACGTTCTTATCGGCGTCCGAGGTATTTCCGTTATCAAAAACAAAGTCGTATTGAACAACGACTCGTTCGATCAGTTTAACGATGTTCTTTTCAACATCTATCCCGGCGGGAAATCGTGGGGATCGCGAGTGGTTACGATGGATCCCGGTCGTGTTTCCGAAGAAACATTAGTTAAATATGGTGTAAGGGGCGGGGAAGCGCGCACGGAGGAAGGACTCTATCTTGTTAAAATCGGGATTCATCACGGACACGAGGCTTTCGTTCAAGGATCGGATTTTTCTTTTCGTCGTGACAAAGACGGAAATCACGTTTGGGAGTCTTCAGATCCTTTATATTCGGGTCGAGTGGGTCTAAACATCCACGCGCAAGGAACCGCAAAGGACTACGTCGGCGTTTCTTCGCTTGGTTGTACGGTTACGAAAGCAACCTGGCAAGATTCCGAGTGGATCGAACTGATCTCCATCTTTAAAGGCGCGGAACTTCGCACGAAAAAACTGAATCCTCAATTTGCCGGATTTTGTTACGCGGTTCACAACCAAGACACTGCAAGAAAAATTCTTTCAAGGTAGGATCATTTTGAAAAAGAAAATCACTGCAAAAGAAATCTTAGAAATCCATCCGGAGTCCGAAGAGGCTAAGAAACTCAGCGATACTTTATCTAATGCGATAGTGGTCGAGAAAAATATTTTACGGCCTTCGAATCAGACTTTTTTTCTCGGTCTATTTTTCTTATTCATTGGATTTTATCTCATCAAGTATTTCCCGGATGCAATCATCTCGGAAGGTTTAGGGGGAATCCGTGCTTACGGTTTGTTTTTAACAAGCGGAGCCGTTCTCATGTCCTGGTTTAAAACGGGTGAGATTTTAAAAGTCGTCGGCGACTTTATTGCAAAGATTCGCGGTGCGGGAGGCTAGTCAAACTCTTCTAAAAAACCATAAACGTAATTCTTTTTTAAAATCTAAAAGGACTTACACATTTGAACGATCTCTTTTCAAAACTTAAAACTTACTTTTCAGAAAACAAAATTTTCTTTATCACAAGACTTTTCTTTATCTTATTCCTTATCCTTTTTATAAAAATCAACCGGATTCAGATCAGTATGAATCCTCCGGAAGAGACTTTCGAAAAAGTAAATCCAGTTGATTACTCCCAAGACCGCTCTCGACTCATCTGCTACGCGCGCCGAATTCCGAAAGAAATTCATAAAGTCTGCGAAGGTGCTTTTCCAGAGAAAAAGGAGGGTAAATAACCATGAGATTCTTTTTCTTACTTTTTTTTACATTTACAATTTCTGTAAATTGTGCGAGTTCAACTAACTTTAAAAATGAACCAGGTCCGGAGCCTACCAGGGAACTCGGTTGCAGTAAATTCAAAGGGAGCTCTTGGTTTCGTTGTTTGGAAATCCAACATGCAAGGTGGGAGAAAATCGAATCAACAGCCGCAGCCGTAACGATTCTTTCGGAAACGAGAGAAGGGGAGTATATTCGGACTAAAAAACGAATCTGTTGGACTGAGAATTTTTGTCACACATTCGATCAGGTTACGTACAACCCTTCTTATTGGCAAACTCTCAGACAAGTTTTAGAAATCGCAGCTCCTTCGTTTGTAGTAGGGATTTTAATCGGTTTGAGTTTCTGAAAAAGATGACTGAGTTTCAAATCGCAGAACTTATCCTTTTTTACACGGCGATCGGAACTCTCGCAGGTTGGGGATTATTCGGGATACTTGCAGGAGTAGTCTATTGGTTTGTAAATAAATAAGCGATTACACACCGTTTCCATTCATCACCTTTCATTCCAGAAATCAATACCGCAATTACGCTTTGGGCGAATTGAATCGATTCAAATCGAACTTTTTGTAATTTTGTATGATTCTTGAAAAGAAAATTTGATTTGCGAAATACTCAGAATCTATCGGAACGAAAGAGTTTATTTATTTCATATATAATTTTCAACCGATTGAAACCTTCAAGGAATCTCCCCGGTCTGACCGAAAGGAAATTATATATGAAAAGTATTTTAATATCGATAAATTTTCTTTTTTTTCATATTAGCTGCATTTTAGATCCATTTTATTCCGCAAAAGATCGAATTGACCCTTCACAAGTATCAAGGGAAGAGGCCGAAGAAAAAATTATTGCAACTGCGGCTTTGAAAACGATCACTTGCGGAGAAGTAAGCCAAAAAGGGATATTATCAAGAGTATTTTTAAGCATCGGGGACAATCTTTGTTATGAAGAGAAGTCATCATTTGGAATAGATAATAGCAAAAATCTTCAAAGTTGTAAAAATCAATACAGTTATGTATCGAAGGATAATCTGGAATCCTGTGTGAGTGAAATTTTATTATCTCCGTGTGAAAGTTATTCCGACTTAAATCTAGCTTTTAGTATCGGTTATCACGCATGTACTAGTATGCTCAATACAAGGGGCAGGATAAGTTTTTACTGATACAATTCTTATATTTCTAATCTGCTTACTAACATTCAATTTTATTATCAAAGTTTCGTTGTGAATACGGGTTATATTTCTTATTTTTAATATTGATTTTATTTTGTTAAATCAAAGAATGTTTTTATGAAATTGTTTTTTATTGTATTATTTTATTCTTTATCTATAATGTTCGCGTTCGGATGCGAGAACCTTCATAAACCCCATTCTACTGATGACGATTTATCTTTCACTAATCTATTTTTGATCGGAACCACAATTAAAACAAATACTTATGTTAGAATTATTAACGAACGAAGTGTTCCGATCTCAGCCGCGATATACGACAACTCCTCTTGTGATCCGAATTCAGCTCCTAGATACACAGGTCAGCAAGTCGTTTACGATTTCGGAACTGTTCCTGCAAATTCAAAATCAGAAATTAAAGCCCTGCCTTTAATGAATTATCCGATTGAATCTATTATACCGCAATCAGAAAGAGTTATTGAATTCTATACGAAAGTAAATTTCCTCTGTGAAAGAAATTCTTTTTATATTAGTACAATTTCTGATCAAATAGGATACATTTGGAGAGTGGTCGCGCCGTCAGCTACTTCTTATTATTCTTTATTTGAGATTAGAAAAGGGTCTTTAATCACACCGTATTTGGAATGAATTTATAATTTCATGGCTTGGAGTAGATTCTTATGTGATGCAACAGGGTACTTCCGTTAATGCCATTTATGTTCTTTCAAAAAGATCAATGATATTGGCGTCAGAATAATCTATAGTTTCATCCGAATTATTTTCGTTAAATAATTCATCTTGCGCTCTATAATTCATATTTTTTTCAATAATTTCTTCATAATTACACTTGGAGACGAGTTTATTGATTTTATCAATATCAAAATCAATTCCTAATATCTGTATTTCATCTTTTATAAATTTAGTAACGTTTTGTATCGCATCATCGATCTCATCATCATCTCTAAAATCAATAAGCACTTCATTATCTAATACAATTTCTGTTATATTATTTGAATAACTTTCAAATATTTTATTTTTTATCTTTTCCCAATATTTTTCCATATCATGAATATATATTTTTCTTAATATTTTCATTAGCACATTCAGGTCATCTGGATGTTCATATTCATCGATATACCTCTCATAAAATACTAAATCTGCCATTCCCGTTCCAGTTATAATATTCTGATCGATGGCAAAAGACATAATTACTACCTTATTATATAAGTCGCGTATGTCTTCCCTGCACAATTTCTCGATAACACATAACGACGCCTTATTTTTAAGTAGATATGTAAATCCTTTTTGTATAATCATCGAATATAAAAAAGCGGTGTAGTCAATTTCAGATTTTAAATCGCAATTTATGATTAGCTCGTCTAACACTGAGTTGATCGTTTTCGAATCAATTTTTCCCGATGAATATAAATTAAACAGGGTAAGTATAGAATCTACAGTATGGAGTGAGCGAAATACATAAATCAATAATTCAGAATTATCTCTTAATCTTTCTAAAACATAGTCCGATACAGACGGATTGTACAATTCATATTTTATATTTCCAAATACTCCAATAGTCCTATTTATTACCGTCCCCATCGTTATTCTAATTGTTTTTTCAAAATTAGTGTCTGAAGATATCCTACTATGCAATTTTTCCAAATTAGATATTCTAAAGAATGCACTTCGCAAATTGGATTCTCCAATATCCCCTCCATTAAACGTAATTAAGTAAGGAATAAAGCGCGAGATTTCATCTAATTGATGGTTAAATACGTCTTCCCAAATATACTTTGGATTATTCAGCATTTTTTGAATGTAATTCCAGTAAAGTTCTTTCTTTACATTATGAACCCGATGGGAGTCAGTGATAAATGAGATGAGCCTCGGATTAAAATTCTTGTGTTTGATGATTTGCAAATATCTTAAATTATTATAGAGCTCAGTTATAAAATCAGAATTCAACAGGTTATACCAAATATGGTTATATAATATTTTTGCCTTATCCATCAAGGAATAATTATTTATTCGAAGCTCATATTCATTTTTTCCAATATTATCAATGCGAAACAAATCACTTAGCTCTTTACCTTGCTTTAGAATTACCGTCCGCGAGGTTAAGATGAATATTTTGTCTTTGCTACGTCTGACTCTGTTAATGAAATTTAATATTCTTGAATCTTCTTTTCTCTCTAATGCCTCTAAATAATTCCTGCCTAAAAAATCGTCAAAATAGAAGATTTGCCTTTTGTCCTCAAAGTAAACACTTTCTGCTTCATTTATTGCTTGATCTATGTAAATAAATTCATAGCCCATTTTGACAAAATACAAACTAATTTGATCTGCTAACGTAGTCTTTCCTATACCGGCTACACCAGTAAGTATTAGCACCCTGGTTTTGGCTAATTTCTTTAATGCTTCAGAGTGATCCTTTGTCTCAGCATATTTGGGTACACTTTGATATATTTCTTGTAGTTTATTTTTACTTCTTCCAGTGATTGAATTATTTAATATACTTTGAAGTACAGTTGTGCTGCTAATCCATAATTTATAATGTTTCTTTTCAATTTCTGAGTATTTGGACAATAAGTCATTTATATCCTCGTTGCCATATATATCCGATTCACTTTTTAAATAAGGGGATAGTAACTTAAATATTTCTATCTTGTTCTGTCTAGAGAGGGGGACTGAAGTTAAAAGTATGTATCTTTTAGGATTCAATTTATGTATTGAATTTAATTCAGTAGATTTCAACTTTTGGTAAAGTTGTTTAAATCCAGATTTATAATAGTGTTTACATTGTATTACAATTTCATCATGTCCTGATTTATAAAATCTTCCATCAACACCATGATCCTTTCCCTCTTTAAATCTTTCTATCCGCGCATCAAAATACCTTGATAAAATATCAATTGCGAGAATTTCGAATTCTTTATCATTGATTGTTTCAAAACTATAATTCATTTCATTTTTAAGCTGAATCCATAATTTCAGCACCTGAATGTATAGATAACTCGATATAATAAATCAAATATACAATGTATTTTAACGATCTGTAATCAAAGCTTAAAAGCTTAATTCATACTTAATCTTACGGCGCAATAAATATTTTAATAGGAGATGGTGTTTTCTTAGATAAGGAATATTTTCATGAAAAGTAACGAACTAAGCGAAGTAGGCTTAGAAGGAATGTAATTTGATAACTCTTAGTAGTATTTCCCATTATACTATTTCTTAGTAAGTTTCAATTCCTTTTAGTCCATTTTCTCTATCGTGCTATATATATTCCTTAAATCAAATTCGTTTTGCAGATTAAGCCAAAAAGTATCCGACTGTTCAAAGAACCGTCCAAATCTTGCCGATACCTCTGCGGATATTTCTCGCTTCCCTGAAATTATTGCATAAATGTTTGAAGATGAGACACCTGTCTCTTTGGCTAATCGATACGCTGAGATCTCCATTTCTTTTAAAATATCACCAAGAATTTCCCCTGGTGGTGGGTTTATAATTTTTACCATCAGTATAACTCATGAATTTTTAATGATAGTCATAATATTTCCGACCGCAACGCAGTTCTTAATATTTTGATCTTATTACGGAACTTGAGCGAGCTCCTTTTTACCTTTTTTAAAAACAATCTCGCCACCTAATGCTCCAATCAATTTAGTTAAACTTTCAAAAGTGGGGTTTTCTCTCTTGCCGGTTTTCATTTCTTGGATTACAGTCGGTGATAGTTTAGTCATACTCGCCAACTTACGAACAGAAACTTTTTCAATTTCCATGAGTTCAGAAATTAACTCTGAAAGCAAAAATTCTCGGTATTTTTTTTCAAAACTTTTACGTTTCTTCGGATCTTGAAGAACGCGTTCGATCGTAGATTTATTTTTCATAATAGATACCTTCCTTAATCCTCCTTAAATATTCTTTCCGATAGGTTAGCGCGCGCTCCTTTTCCGTCGGAGGCAATTTATTCTGATTTTTATAGAATCCGTTCGTGATAATAATCTTTTTCCCTTCAGCAAAAAAACAAAGAAATCTATTAGGCTTTGGCTTAAATGCAAATATTTTATCACCTTCATTCCGAAATTTTTCAGTGTTGAAAATTTTCCCCCGATCGCCAAAAATTTTAACTAAGACTAATAAGTTCTCTTTTTCGTCGTCCGTAAGGGTTTCAAAATACTCAAGAGCGGGGGATTTATTTTTCGAATCGTAATACCACTCGATTGAAAATTCTTGGCCCTGATAAACGGAATATTCTAAATTTTTTGATTTTCGCATAGTAACACTATAATGTTACACACGGACATGTCAATTGGAAAAAGCGCGCGGGGGAATCACATATAAACATTTGTTTGCTTAACTTCCGATAATGGTAATTCTGTCTCATACAGATTATGTCTCATTATACTTACCACTATACGCCTTATTTAAACAATGGTATTTGTTCAACACAGAGTCATGATGTAACTTTTCAAAATTTATCAATCAAATGTGCTAGTGATAAATTCCATTGCATCTGACTCATGATATTCTACATTCACATTATGAAATATATTTTTAATTCTTAATTTCAATTTCTCATCGATGTTTTTATTGACAATGTGCATTTCTTTCGTTTGATTCATAAACCCCGTACTGCCGGCGTCCCTTAGCATACGCTCAAAAAGGAGATCTGATTCAGGGAAGGAATAACCAATAATATAAACTTTTGTACTAAATTTCATTCTATAAGTCGCTCTGTACCAAATATCATGGACAATTTTTGAATCCAATTTTTTTCCAAAAACAGGCGGGATAATATAAGGAATATAAGGCCAATTCATTCCTATGCTTTCCCGAAAGAACGCAGTTTGAGTAGCATCTAACCACGAAAGACTCCCCTCTGTATTTGGTGGATTCAAATAACATTCATTCATTTTCCAAGGAGCTTGATGAACTGGAACAGCCCAATTCAGAGAGCCGTGTAACTTGAGCAATTTTATTCTCGACTCCTGATAATAATTCGAACTTTTGTATTGGCGTTCTATATTCCTTACAATGTGTGGAACAGGATCCATCAAGGGACCATAGCCTGTTCCCGGGAACCAGTTTCCTGATCTAAAGAGCATATTGTCCATTATCAAATCATAATTTGTAGTAACAATTTGCGCATCGCTTCGCACAATATAACGTATTAATTTTTCTAGAATTTCCGAATTCTTATGAGTTCCATTTGAAATCGATTGAGATATTTGTTTATTAACGATTGAAGATGTAATGAGGCTAATTAATTCATCAAAAATAATCGAATAAATTGCGGTATTTTCTCCTTCCAATGAAAATGGTGAGCTATGTAAAAATGTTGCTACTTTTTCAAAATTAACATTCTCCCAAACTTCTCCAAAGTATCCATTTATATAATCAACAAGTAGCTTCCCTCGAAAATCATCTGCTATAAGATTTTTCTTTTTCGCTTCAGATAACAACTCATTCGCAAGAGGAAACGAATTATCAAATGAATAACTAAACCCAGCTCCTAAAACAAATGTGACAATATTATTCATATTAACTATACTTAATAATTTACTCTGCTTTTAAATATAGGGTTCTTTTCGTTTCCAATATAAATAAATCTCAAAAACGCAACGTGTTCAACTTTCATAAAATCAGCCCTTATTATTTGGCCTATAACAATGAATTTCTTTACGGACTATTTTATTTTTTTTTAATTTTTTAGATTGCTGTGTATGTTCGAGGTCAGAGAGAGCTTCAGTTAAATAGCAAGATTCAAATATATTGCTTTTCTGAACATTATTTTTAAAATGTAATGATAGAATTAACCCGAAAACGGAAATTGAAAAGTAAAATAGTCCGTAAAGAAATGAATGTTGACCAAGTATAATACTATTATTTCTATTTCGTATGTAGTCTTGAGTTTGTATTGCATAGGCAATATAATTCGCAATCATTTCCTTATAATATTTAGAAGTTAAGTAACCTCGAGAATCTTCAACGATTATACTTGACGGGGGGATTGCAATAAACTGTTCACGGGTAATCGACTTAGCTGTGAGATACAAAGACCGTATTAGATGTATAGTTGATAATAGAAAAAAAACTGAAATAATAATTATTAACCAATTAGGCATTTGCTCTTTTAAAGTCGCCAATTGTCCAAATATTCCCATAATAACGGCCGAAACGAATGAAGATGCACTGAGAAATACTTTGGCCTTGTCTCGGGTAACATTCATCCTATCTATAGTGTTATTATAAAATTCCTTTGCATCATGGTGCATCACTTCTAATTTTTTCTGATCTAAAATTTTTATCTTCTTATAATTAATTTCATTATTTCGATATCCTAGCGAAATATCAGAATCTTTAGTTTTTCCAACTGGCGATTCAGTTACAAAGAGCCAATCTCCATTTAAACAAATCTTTGATTTAGTTTTGGTAATTAATTTTATAACTTTATTCATTTTTACAAAGCAGTCGAGCTATTTCATCACTAATACTTAAATTTAACTCTTCTTCTAACCAAGCCCATTGACCATTGGGATTGATTTCTAAAAAATACAAATCACCTTTGAAATCTTGAACAAAATCAATTGTGCCAAAGTTTAGATTTAGTTGCCTAAGCAATTCTATACATTTTTGTTCAAGTTCGGACGTTAATTGAAACTTAATGTATTTTATATTTTCCAAGGGAGATTCGCGCCAATCTATATAATTGCTTTCAATAGTAATTTTAACTGCAAATATTTTATCACCAACTATCGTACATCTTATATCGGCTTTCTTTTTAATTCTTTCTTGAAAAATTGAAGGGCATAAAGATAAGCTTTCTATATCATCTAAATCTTCACGAGTAATTAGGCTTGTAAATATAAAGCCCGGGTTTGAAGATTCGTAAAATCCGGAATGAATGGATTTTATAACTATATCCTGTTTAGAATTCTCAAAAAACTTCGTAACTTCAAAAGGGTCATTGGTAATAAGAGTTTTCGGCAAAAGAAATCCAATACTTTTAGCTTTCTTAAGTTGCACAATTTTATGTTCGGCTCGAAATATTGATTCTGGGTCGCTAACCCAGAATGCATCGCTTGAATACCAGAGACCTCGAATAAATTCATAACTTTCATGTTGAGCATATTTTAAGGCTGAAGCATCAGTAATAGCATTACTAATTACAGGAGGCACAGGTCGCCTATACAAGACAGATTTAACTGAGCCGAAATCGACTCCTTTATTTCTATCTATTAGCTGAATTTTAGCTTTAACGTTTTCATAATTACTTACTGAAAAAATACCCTTCGCATTTTGAGGAAATTCATCTGTATTAAATCGGAAATATTCTTTTCCCAATTTATGTAATTTTCTTATGACAAAATCAGTAGTTAAATCAGTTCGATTTGATATAATTAAAATCAATGTCTTTCACAATAAAGCATTCACCTACGATCAGTCAATTCGTCATTCGTGGGATCTGTTCTGGCCTCAGTCATATAAGAACCTGTTAATAAAATATGATTATGAGAATATAAGCTCTTTTCATCAGCAGTCTCAGTTTCAACATTGTAATTTATTTCAATTGGCTCTCTTACATTGCCTCTACTTAACTTTCTTAAAATAAACGGATGCTCTGATCTCATTAATTTGTCTCCATGAATGTTATTTACTTTGATTGCAATAAATACAATTGATTTCGGCATTCGGCTAATAGGTTATTACCGATTTTCAAATAAGCGATAAGCTTCTATTATATACCATATCCGTCATATTCTTACAAATATGATGCGGAGTAGACTATATTACAAGAGCAAATTGGTTGATTCTCATAAGAAATTTGATCTTCAAAATAATTTGGCGCTAAATACCCTTCTTTCGCACACTAACTTTGGCCTTTTTCGACTTCCGATAATATGTAATTCTGTCGCGATTCACACTGTCCTTATTATTGTGTATGTTCTGGTAAGTATTTCAATGAAACATACTATCCCTTCTCGGAAGCGAAAGGCGGCCTCTCCAGTTCTTAAATCTACCAGATTTCTGGAAAATGGATTTATTTTTTGACTTTCTTAGGATCCTTCTTTTCTTCCTCTGTGACTGTCCAATGTGATTCTGTTCGATCGACTCTATCGATATAAACCAATTGATACAAACAGCCAGATAGCATTTGTGATAAAATAAAAATGATGACAATATTTCTAAATTTCAATTTGCGTTCTCCGTAAATTAAGATTCCTCATTCAATACTTTGATTATTTCTGGAACCGATTTCTTAACAAAATCTTCCAGAGACTTTTTAAGAGATATTTCATAAAAGTGATCCACCCAAACAATCGTCCTGGATTCGCCGATTCCTTTAAATCTCCTTTTATAAACTTTCCCACCCTTCTTTAGAATTACATCCGCGTCTATTATCGTTACAATATCTCCAGCGAAAAATCCAACTTCCGGTTCCATAAATATATGAATCAATTCAACCTCCAATTGCGGAACGTTCGTTGAATTTGAATTCTCGACCACGTCAATACCTGAATTTTTTAGCTCCAAGGTTAAAATATTCTTAATAAAATCCGGACCCTTCGGATCCGTAAACATATTCGCAGTTTCCATTCCTAGGCTGTTCTTACGAATACCTTCCCGATTAAACCCATCTATAATGGATACCGGAGAATCATCCGATTTACGAAATACCAAAGTTGTTTTTGACTTTATTTTTTCGTTTAAAATCGGATTAGGATAATTAGGCTTTATCCTACCTTCCGAGAACGCGCAATTGGAAACAAATAGAGAGACGAATAGCAAAGCAAATGCCGTGACTGTCAGTTTTATCATGTTTTCCTTTTATTTGAATTTATGATATTCTATTCGCTCTCCTAAATTAGTGTATTGCAAGTTGATTTTGATAAATCATCGATAAATGTGTGAAAATGTTTGTGGTTCAAATTGATCGGCATTTATGGAGCGGGATTATTGAAATCTGTATTCATTACATTAACAGTAAACCAAAGTCGAATTGGCTTCACTGATTTATCTGGCTCCGTAACTTGGTAGATAGTGGGTGCAAAGCCTCTTTCTTTTAAAAGTTCAATAGAAACAATGTCGCCAGAGTCATTTGGATCAATTAAATCGAACACTTTTAAAAAAATAGGAACCAAAGGAATCCACGGAGCAACTTTCGATTTAAAAAAATCCAATCCTTTTGGTGGATCTTGAAGTTCCTTTACATATCCCCCCATTCCTTGGGAAAACTCTACTAATGTCTCTTTTTCGCTTCGCGAAAAACCGTCCTCGTCGTATAGACGCATCGTACATTCTAACTTTGTGAATTCTTTATTTGCATCGATTGAAAGAATTGTAAGATTTTTTTTAGAAACGGTCAAATCCAATGTTTTACTTTCGTAACGAATCGGTTCATTCGCATTGATATACCCTGTGCAACCATAAATAAGTTTTAGCTCATTACTTCCTAAAAAATCTAACGACCCCGTAACCTCAACATGCCCTTCCACAACAACCGAAACATTTTCTTTTTGACCGAAAGAATATTTTACTTTTTCTTTATGCATTAAAGCACGCTCTTCATACGTCTCGTCTATTGAACCAACCGCAAACGTAGCTCTATTATTTAGATTGCTTTTGGGATCGATACTCGGGATTGTTTCTTCCGCTCCTCGACAACGAGTCACAAAGCGATTCGATGGGAGACCGCCTTTATTTATCCCGTTTATTATTTTTTTACCAATTTCATTACAATATTTCAAGAGGACGTCTTGTTCAACTCCATCTGCCGTATTGATATTTATAAAGATTCGTTGTTTCAAGTCCATCTGACTTAGGATCTTATTAAAAGTGTCTTTGTTCCGAATTAACCATGTGGAAAACTTAGATTCATCGAATACTGGATTAACAAGTGCAAATCCATTTGTTTCTGGAAACCTTAGTTTCGCAAGCGCGACTGTTAGCGCAATATCATATTCTAATGCATTACTTCTTATACTAGACTTCCCGACATCAGTCCTATATACAGTTGCACAAGCGAGCAAATCTAATAGAATAACCCCAAGAACTAAAATTCTAAATTTTATCATATCATTCCTCTATAGTATTCTTTTTAGATTTAAATAACCGCATGTTTTCCCTAAAGACCTCTCGATGCACGGATTTCGTTAAACATGTCAAATGCCTTATTCCGCAAAACGTTACTACAGATAAATTTTGAATATTAAAGTATATTATTAAGTAATCAATTAAAAATGTAGAATACTTCTTTAAATTTGTAAATTTATTGATAAATCCGTAAACTCGCAGAACGCGCATTGGGTGCAATTTCTTCTTCGAAGGAATTTTTCTAAAATAACTCTTGTTGGCTCAATTCTTGGTATTCGACTTTTTTCAAAATGTCCGGGTTGTTTTGATCGCCGGGTTTAAACTTTCGAATCGGATAAAAATCGATTTTGTCTTCCGGATAGATTTGAATGAGCGGTTCGATTTGATCTTTTCTTTTGAAATCAGGGTCTAACCAGACGCTTTCCAAAGACCTCGGAAGAATCATCGGCATTCTGTTATGTATTTTTGAAAATTTTGAATTTGGCGCGGTCGTAAGCATGGAATACGTCAATTTGACTTCACCGGTCTGCGGGTCCGTCCACTCATCCCAAACACCCGCTATACTAAAAATCTCCTCCTCTTGGACAAATACTCTATACGGAATTGTCAGTTTTCCGACTTCCCGGCTGTCATAGAATCCTGTACTTGGGATTAAACAACGCCTCTTTAAAATAGATTCTCTAAACGACGGAGTTTCAAAGATTGTTTCGGACCTTGCGTTCAAAGTCTTGTTCTGATGCTTTAATGCTTTCTCGTAATTTTCTACCCACCTCGGAATCAATCCCCACGCGATCGGTAAAAATAAATTCGGTTTGTCGCTTGTTAGAATCGGTCGCGGCTTATGCTCAAATCCATTCTCCCAAAAAAAAGGAGTATAGTTCTCCGGTTCCACAAGAGCAGCACTGAATCGATTGCTCAATGCCTGCGCCGACGCAGTCAGCGCGTTATGATAACACATGCAAAATATCCTCCCAACGTGTCGTATACCGCGGTGAAAGATTCTCTTGCCTTAACGACCAAGAATTTTGTTTAGCAGAGACCGCAAGTTTTACTTTGTCTTTGCCAAATCGGGCGTTGACCGCATCGATCGCCAAAGTTAAGCGGGCTTCGCGTTCCCGGTCCACCGGATCAAAGAAGTTCGATTGCATTGATTTTTCGGTTGTGATCCGATCGAGCACGATTCCGGCTTTTTTGTATTCGTATCCCGGCTTAAAAATAGTTCTAAGTCCTCTAAGCGCGTAGTGAACGATTTCTCTTGTGTCTTGCGTTTGAACCGGAAGGGGAATGGGAATATTACTTCCGTACGGCGCAGAACCAGTCGCGAACGGGTCAGTATGAATGAAAACTCGGATTAGATTGGTATATCCGTTTTGTTCCCTTAGCTTCCGCGCTGCGCGAGTAGCGTAAGTCGCCACCGCTCCTTCCAATGCTTCAAGTGTGTTTTGTCTTGAACTAAAAGAACGGGCTATCGCGATCGTTTTCTTAGCTGGCTCAACCGTGACGAGAGTGGAGCATTCAAATCCGTTTAGTTCGTAAAGTATCCGCGCTCCGACAACTGTAAGATTTTTTCGAACCCAACTTGAATTGAGTTTCGAGAGCTCCCAAGCGTTTGTAACCCCTACTCCTTGAAGTTTTTTTGAATATGCCGGGCCGATTCCCCAAACGTCCTCGACTGCGATTTGGCGGAGTGCTTCCTTGCGGGTTTCTTCGGAATCGATTATGAAAACACCGGAGTATTCGGGTTTCTTCTTTGCAAGGTGATTGGCGGCCTTTGCAAGAACTTTCGTGGGACCAATTCCAACGGAAACCGGAATCCCTGTATTTTTTGGGATTCGCTTCTTAATTGTCTGTGCTATTTCGAGTAGTGCTTCACGCGCGAATCCGGCAAACCCGATAAACGCTTCATCGATCGAGTAAACTTCGATCGCGGGGGAAAACTTCCCGAGTTGGTTCATGACGCGCCGGGACATGTCACCATAGAGTGCGTAGTTCGAAGAAAAAACACTCACGCCTTTCACCGCGAAGAAATCTTTTCTAAGGAAAGCTGGTTCCCCCATTTTAATTCCAAGTTCTTTCGCCTCCGCGCTCCGGGATATTACACACCCGTCGTTATTTGAGAGTACAACTACGGGACGATTCCACAGCTCCGGACGAAAAACTCTTTCGCAGGAACAATAAAACGAATTGCAATCAACGAGGCCGTACACCCCATCCTCCGAGTAAATTGTGACAGCTCCACGAAGCCACGCCCCAGATTTGAAATTCGTTTTCATTTGTGATCGGAATCGGTCGATAGAGCGGGTTGCCGGAAACAAGGATTCGCCTTCGTCCCTCGATTCGAAGAATTTTCGTTAGAAATGTCCCATCCAAAGCGCAGATTACGACATGTCCATTACGCGGTTCGAGAGAGCGATCTACGATTATGAGATCACCATTGCGAACAAAAACGTCCTCCATCGAATTTCCAAGAACCTTGGCGCAAAATGAGGAGTCAGGATTTGGTATCATCAAATCGACGGGGTTCAAAACACTTTCGATGTATTCGGCTGCGGGTGACTGAAAGCCCGCACGAACTGGATTTATAAAAGGGTATACTCGGCCGGTGCCGAATTCGCTCCGAAAAGAGCTGTATTTACGAAAACTCACACCTACACATTAGTTTAGGTAACGAACGTTGTCAATTCGGGAATCAAATTAGTCCTTCAAACGATCAATTTTTTTCGAAGTTTGGAGAACATAATTGAGCAAGAATGAAATTCAATTCTGAAATTCTGGAATTTACTAGGAATGAAAATCAATATCAGCAAAGAGTATTTAAAAGTAAACTTTTGGGAGATTATTTTAAATCGCAGCTTAATGATTTCTTAATATAGCTTTTATCTAGAAAAATTTCGACACGACGCACTTTTACCCTTCCAACAGAAAACAGAAAATTGTGTTGAATTTGACTTTTATGAGACATAATTCTAACTATGAACATAAAACAAACTCAACAATTAAACAATCAAACTAAAGAAGAAATCGATTACGTTACCTGCTGCTTCAGCAAAGAAAAACCTTTGATCGAAAGAGCGAGGGCGTTTATCCAAAATCAATATGCTAAATTAGGATACGTCGGCTACAACGCAGATTTTGATAGAATGTTTGATGAAGACGATGCAAGTAGATATTTTTTAGCGATCAATTCAAAGGAAGAAATTCTCGCGACCTCTAGGATTGTCATGAGAGGTGCAGTGGGTTTACCAATCGAACACGGCCTTTTTTACGGAAGTAACGAAAAGGTCATTCTTGAAGACGGAAACATTGCAGAAATGAATTCTTTTGCTTCGACTAGTTTTAAAATTGGAAATAAAGTCTTATCTATGAGCACCGATTTTATTTTAGAAAAGGATTTCAAGATAACTTACGGACTTTTCGATCTCGAAAAGCCCTCGATTGGAAAACTTTATTCCCGAATCGGTGCAGTTCATTCGCCAAAATATGCCGTTCCAATCTATTTTCATGGGTACGGAAAACAATTTCAAAACAAAATCGTTTCCACAAAATGGGGAATAATGGTGTCAGATAAGTCAAAAATAATTGCAATAAAGACACAGATGTAACGTTATGTTTGGAGAGGAATCTCCATTGGAAACGTTATTTTTTTTCATCGCAGCTGCCGCCCATTTCTATATTGGATTCTACGTTCTACTAAGTAAGAAACGCAGAGAAGAATTTGAAGTCTTCGGGTGGCTCTGCCTTTGTTTTGGTATATGGGATGCCCTCTACTCCGCTCCCTTTATTACTTCTAGGGAAGATACTTTGTTTTGGACAAGAGTTCTGACTTTACCGATGTTTGTCGCACCTTACCTTCTCCTTGAATTCATCTACTCTTATGTTAAACTACATCCAGTGCCGAAAATTTGCAAATTAGCAATTTTAACGTTATACACGCTGCCCTTATTTTTGTTTTGTTTTTCTAACTATTACATAACATCCGCACAAATCATTTCCGGAAAACTTCATTTTTCGGCAAGTTTTCTATACGACTATTTTGTAATCGGCGGCCTTGGAAGCATGATCTTATCGATCGCGATTCTTATCGGAAGTTTTAAAACAAAATTTGGACAGGATAGACTTCGTATCGTCTATCTAATGAGCGGAATCGTTATTTGGCTGCTTTTTATCGGGACATTTACTTTTCTGCTACGAGCATTCGGCTTGCCGGAGTACAATTTTATTGCACCGCTCGGTTGTGCTTTCGCTACAATTATTTGGGCTATTGGAATTCTTAAAGTGAACCTATTTGAAGTATTGGGAAGTGGACTCTTTGCAAACAATAACTCGCTTTTTTCTAAAGCGAATATTCAACTTTTAAGTATCGTTGATTCACGATCGTATGAATTAGCAAAGTTCGAATTACAGAAGAACTTTATTAAAAATGTTGTCGTGGAATTTCATCACTTATCCGAAAACTCAAGCAAACCCTTAGAGGAAATTTTCACTATAATCACTTTGCGTGCGAGAAAGAAAAAATAATTATTTCTTTGCCGACCGGAAAACCAACTGTGCGATTGCTTTTCTATCTTTAGCATTTAATTCCAATATAGCCTCTATCAATAATTTGTGTTCTTTGAATTGTTTCAATTTTCGAAGCAATTCCATATCGGCTTCAAGTTTTTTAAGTTTTTCTTCCGGGACTTCCATTAGAAAATCGAATCCTTCGCGTTCTTCATCTTCAATGAAAAACCTTAACGGATTTATTCCGGCATTCTTATATAATCCATCGACAAATTCAAATGTTGGAGTGCGGTCACCTTTTTTTATAATTCGACTAACATACCCCGTGCTAACACCTGCCGCAGTCGCAAGTTGAACCTGATTCCATCCTTTTTCGTGCATGATATTTTCTAATAATTTTTTAAAATTCATCTATATTTATAATAGTAAATGTATTGACTTATTTACCGTGGTAAACTATACAAATCATCAAGGTTCCGCCAGATCTCGATAAACGGGATATTGAAACAGCCGGAACCATAATTGCAACTAAAAAGGATCGTAGATTTGTCGCGGATCCAGTGACCGACCTCGCCTTTTTGAACATTTAAAATTCTAAAGTTAGTTTAGATAGTCTCCATAAATTTTATGCGGAGGAAGTACCGCGGGAAATAGCAGACCGCAGTTACTTGAACCAATATGGATTTCCAAAATATAATCAAGAAAATCCCAATTCTTGGGAATTTACAAGACTCGGAAGAGAAGTCGTCTAGCAAGGAACAGAATTATAATTCTGCAATTGATTTACAGCTTCATGGCGATGCTTTGATTCAAGCATGCAAAGAGGTGGGATTAAAGAAACCTATCGCGGAAATTTACAGAGCCGTAAAATCAAATGGAGTAACGTATACTTCCGTTTATTGTGCATTTCACAAAGACATTTTCAATCATGCAGTTTTCGAAACTTTGGACATGTACGGAGTGAAACACAATAGAAAGCCGAAAAAGAAAGGTCGCCCTTCCAAATCGGAAAGAAAAGGAATTCAGAACACTTAATTAACAAAGAATATAGGGAGCCAAAGAAAGAATATGTTTTCAAATTTCAAAAATTCAACACCTCCAGAATTGTCCGATGATGAAATACGCGATATTGAAACCAAGCTAAATAGATTTTTCACTCCGGCAGAAATTCATGCAATTCACAATTCAACTTGGCTTCGGAATGCTGTTGAATTTATAAAGAGAAGACATAGCTGCGGCGCGTCGATTTCCGTTATTGAACCTATAAGCCGATCAGATAAATGATTTCTGTATTTCTCATTAGACCAAAGACGATCCATATTATTTACTATATCCGTATCGATTTTATGTAAACCGGTGCATCACATTTTTCTTTATAGTCAAGAATACAGTAATCCCGACACTTCCCTTGTCTAAAATCTCTTCGATGTGGATATAGCCGTAAACATTCTGCCTGACATTCATCTAACTTCTCATTACACAGTTTTAATTTCTCTTTAATTTCTATTTCTGAACTTTGGGCCATCAAGCTTTGGCCGCTATAATTTTCTTCAAAGAAATTAGAAAATAACACAGCAAAATAGAATATTATAAATCCTTTTTTTCTCATTTCAATTTGAACATCCTAAAGCATAAACAGGCCAACAAGCATCATAATAGTCTATGGTCTTCGGAAACGAAAAAAACGACTACCCTACGTGCGACACATTCGATAAAGCAAATTCTTTTAGCATAAGCATTGCCTCTACCGTCCGATTTATCAAGAATGTCTTTCGTAACATTGCAGCGCACAGTTCGAGTTGAGAGTTTTTTGGAAGGTCCGGATATCCGGACTTTCCTTTTAGCTTTCACAGAGAAGGTGCACTGGACAATATGTTCACCGGTAATTTTTCCACCGGTTCAAATCCGATTTCCATCGTCACACCGTTCCCTCTTACACGCCGCACGGATGGAACTCCGTTCGCGTTTAAATACGGCCCTTGATAGCTCACGACCGTATGTCCAACGCTCGTCCCATCCGCCGAGTAGTTGTTGTGGAGTTTCGTTCCATCCGGTAACGTTTCCGTGATCGGGCGTTGCCGCTACGCTGCCCGGGCTCTCCGCTTCGGTCAAGTTATTGTGTTTATTCTTTTTCATCGCTTCTCAGAAATCCAATAACTTGACCACGCATCGATCCCTAACGCGGCGATCGGCGTCACTATAAACAATCTTATAAATATCAATGGAGATCCTTGATTCAAATTGACGAACACTCCATATCAACG
>NZ_JAIZBH010000002.1:190000-453524 GCF_022267375.1 Leptospira sanjuanensis | reverse complement strand
CCAGGGGAAGTATTATTGGAAGACGTAATCAAACCATTGGGTTTGACTATTACAGAAGCGGCAAAAGATTTAGGGATATCACGTAAAACACTTTCTGAGATCGTCAATTCCAAAAGTTCAATTACTCCTGAAACTGCAATTAGGATTGCATTAGCAACTAATACTTCTCCCGAAAGTTGGCTTAATATGCAGACTAAATTAGATTTATGGAATGCTTTACAAGATAAACCTAAGAATGTGATTAAATTTCCAATTTCTGCTTAGGTATGATTTTAAATACAGCCAAACCGATCGCCTAACTTCGTCTCCTCGCTTCGTTCGGAATCGCTAATGCGATCCTCACTACGGGCTAAAGCCACATTGCTTTGTCACTTCGGTTCGCGAGCCGGCGCTATGACGGCTCGAACCTCGTGCCAAGTCCGGCGCGCTTAAAGCGCTTGGACACGCAACGTCGAGGAGACTCTTTCGTTATACGCAATTGCGGGGGAGACGCCACATCCATGTGGCGAGAAGTAGGGGCGAAAAGGATGAAATTAGGTTGACAAGCATACAATCTTTGTATATTATTTAGATTATGAATCAGACTGTTAATATTTCCTTTGAAAAAGCACTTTTAAAAGAAATCGATAAAATTGCAAAGAGGGAACACAGGTCCAGGTCAGAATTGATTCGTGAAGCCGCTAGAGCGTATATTGAGAAAAAAACTAGATGGCAAGCCATCTTTGACTTCACTTCAAAAGTTACTGATCGAAGTAATATTTCTGAAAAGGATGTTTTTAATGAAATTAAATCCGTTAGAAATAAAAGAAATGCTTCTTAATGTTGAAGGTATTATTAGATACTAATATTTACATCTCTGCTATTTTATTTAGGGGAAAACCAAGGCTTGTTTTCCAAGATTTAATTGATGAGGTTTTTACAGGATATATTTCGAAAGAAATATTAGCTGAGATTGAATCTACGCTCTCTAAACCAAAATTCAAACTTGATGATAATTTTATTCAGATTGTTTTATCTGAAATCAGAGATATTACTGCGCTTGTTAAAAATAAACCTATTCAAGATTATTTAGAGTTAAGAGATAGAGATGATTATCACATTCTGGAGTCTGCTTTTGTAGCAAAAGTAGACTATTTAATCACTGGAGACAAAGATTTATTAACTCTTCAGAAAATTAAGAACTTTAACATCATTACTCCAGATGAGTATTTAAGTATTAAAGTAAGAAACGAAACTTAATTCAGCGACATCCGTGTCGCGAAATTCCGCAACTGCGTATAACTTCGTCTCCTCGCTCCGTTCGGAATCGCTAATGCGATCCTCACTACGGTCTTCGACACATTGCTTTGCCACCTCGGTTCGCGAGCCGGCGCTAAGGCGCCTCGAACCTCGTGCCAAGTCCGCGCGCTTAAAGCGCTTGGACACGCAACGTCGAGGAGACTCTTTCGTTAAGCGAACATGCCGCGATTTATCAGATAATTAAAATCATTTTGTTTGAGTATTTTTAAGGCAAAGTAATGATTGACAATGTATCTCAATTGGGGAACAATTAAATTAAAGGTAATTGTCATGGCAAAAACAGCAATGATTCGGGCGAGAGTTGAAGGGAATTTAAAAAAGGACGTAGAAAACATACTCGACCATTTAGGTATTTCTGCTTCAGAAGCTATCAATATTTTTTATCATCAAATTAAACTTAGTAAAGGTTTACCATTTCCAGTTAAACTACCAAATAAAGTAACGCAAAAGACTTTTGAAGCCACTGATAAAAAGAAAGGAATAAAGTCTTTTAAATCTAAAGAGGAATTATTCACGAAGCTGGGAATATGAAATTTAATCCTAGCTTTACAACTCAATTCAATAAAGATATTAAGTTACAGAAAAAGCGCAAAAAGGACTTAGGCAAACTTAAAGAAATCATGTCGCTACTGATTGATGGGATTTCACTAAGTTCAAAGCATAAAGATCATAAGTTAACTGGGAATTATAAGAATCGACGTGAATGTCATATTGAACCTGATTGGCTTTTGATCTACAAGTTAGAAGGCAATTTAATCATATTTGAAAGAACTGGAACACATTCGGATTTATTCGATTAATTTTATCTTAACGATGCGGCACGTCGCTTAACTTCGTCTCCTCGCTTCGTTCGGGATCGCTCATGCGACCCTCACTGCGGGCTAAAGCCACATTGCTTTGTCACTTCGGTTCGCGGGACGCTCGCTAAGGCTCGCTCGAACCTCGTGCCAACCCTTCGCGCAAATGCGCTTCAGGGACGCAACGTCGAGGAGACTCTTTCGTTATGCGTAATCGCTTAAATTTTTATTTTGAATAAAAAAAGATTGCAAATATCTCAATATGAGATATTATTTAATTTGTGCATGTAATAAGTAAGCGAAAAATTATAGAATTTATTGAACAATATCCGAAATCAAGATCTTCACTGGAATTATGGTATAAAGTCTTAAGTAGAACGGATTTTGATAATTTTCCAGATTTAAGAAAGGTTTTTCCTTCAACAGATATTGTACAAAATTTATTCGTTTTCAATATATCTGGTAATAATTTCAGACTTATTGCAGCTATTCACTTTAATAGAAAAAAAGTATATATTAGAGAAATCCTAACTCATTCGGAATATGATAAGGGAAAATGGAAGGTGTGACATGATTACTGAATTAGAAAAAGTAAAAAGCGTATGGCCTGAGATTAAAGAAGTTATTTCATATCCGAGAACTCAAAAGCAATATAAAAGACTCGTAGAAATATTAGATAATTTACTTGATGAAGTAGGTAACAACGAAAAGCATTCATTAGCTCCATTGATGGAAACAATTGGCAACATAATTGAATCATACGAATCTGATCACTTCATAGAGATTGAATCTGATCCGATTGAAATTTTAAAGTCTTTAATGGAAGAGCATGGATTATCTCAAAAAGATATGAAAGAACTTGGAAGTCAAGGCGTTGTATCTGAAATTTTAAATGGTAAAAGGGAATTAAATGTAAGACAAGTTAAAGCTTTGTCTAAAAGATTTAATGTTTCTCCTGCCGTTTTTATTTAGAGTTTTAATAACAAAGCGACTACGCCTAACTTCGTCTCCTCGCTTCGTTCGGGATCGCTAATGCGACCCTCACTACGGGCTAAAGCCACATTGCTTTGTCACTTCGGTTCGCGAGCCGGCGCTAAGGCGCCTCGAACCTCGTGCCAAGTCCGCGCGCTTAAAGCGCTTGGACACGCAACGTCGAGGAGACTCTTTCGTTATGCGAAATTTGGCAATGATCACTTCGTTGGATAAAGGATTCTAATGCAAATAATAAAAGAGAAAATTCTTAAACGTATTTCAGAACTAAAAGAAATCTCGATCGATGGGAATAGCCTTCAATCTTCTGAGGAGCTGTTTGTAGGAACGTTAAGCATAGCTACAAGCGTTTACGGAATTAACTCTCCTCAATTACGATATTTAATTGATTTGAGAGATAAAGTTGCAAATTCCAAATATATGGAAGGTGAAAAGTATTTAGCTCTATATCATGCTACAATGGGGTATATTAAGAATTTAGAAAACGAAGTTACTGGTGATATGATTTACAGTTTGGAAAAAATTATTTCAGGCGATTTATTTTCCGACTTTATGGTCATGGCAAAGGAAGCGATGGATTCTAACCAAAAGGACGTAGCAGCAGTCTTAACTTGTGCAGCTTTAGAAGATTCCCTTAAAAGGTTAGCGAAGATAAAAAATATTGACGTCGAAAACAAAGAAATGTCTGAAACGATTAATACATTAAAATCGAAAGAAATAATAAGCGGTCCTCAATTAAAAGTTATTCAATCGTATACAAAATTACGAAATAAAGCTTTTCATGCGGAGTGGGATAAAATTGATACACCTGAAGTAAAAAGTTTAATCGCTTTTTTAGAAGAATTTATATTAAAGCATTTTTCTGAATAAAAAAGCCAAACTTCGCATAACTTCGTCTCCTCGCTTCGTTCGGGATCGCTAAGGCGACCCTCACTACGGTCTTCGACACATTGCTTTGTCACTTCGGTTCGCGAGACGTTCGCTAAGGCTCACTCGAACCTCGTGCCAACCCTTCGCGCAAATGCGCTTCAGGGACGCAACGTCGAGGAGACTCTTTCGTTATGCGTAATGCCAAATGTGAAAATGTCAGAAGATAAAAATCAAATAGTTGATATTGGTCTTGTAAATATCAGAAGAAGATATTTAGATTTGGCCGAATTTATTACTGATTCAGCTAAAGAAGGCATAAATTATGATGACCGTATTCTTCCAATTTACTCTTTACTAACTTCTGCGGTTGAAGTTTATGCAAGAGAGATTCTCGAATTTGATAGGGCGCTCGAATTCGATAAAGATATTTTATTTAAGGCGGATTATGATATTACTCCATTCATTAATCGTTTTCAGGAAATTATTAAGATTGTAAGGATGGGAAAATTTTATCCATTAGAAATCTTAAAAGCATTTTCATCTTTAATGAATATTGAAAGTCAAAAATTTATTCAAAATTTTGAATCGATTTGGGCTGATTTAAGACAAATTAGAAACGCAATAATTCATCCGTCTTTACTTACTTATAATATTAAAATAGATAGAAAAGAAGAAATTAGAAGTTCATTATTTGATGAACGGAATGTCATCTTTATTGGTGTATTTTATTCTGATTATCCTGGAAAAGATAAATTGCAGCCGCTTATTCGTAGAGGTTTAATAGCGGATAAAAAAATGGGGCTCGATTTATATTCATATTTTTCTAATCGTGAAATTGCTAAATACTTTGTTGATAAAGTAAATTTATTTTTTGAAAGTTACATTCAGCATTTTAAAGAACCAGTTATTCGCGAGGCTTTGCACAAATTTCTCTTTAACGAATAATCTTAATGAAAAATTGCTGTTTAATGTTTGGCACTACGCATAACTTCGTCTCCTCGCTTCGTTCGGGATCGCTAATGCGACCCTCACTACGGGCTAAAGCCACATTGCTTTGTCACTTCGGTTCGCGAGCCAGCGCTAAGGCGCCTCGAACCTCGTGCCAACCCTTCGCGCAAATGCACTTCAGGGACGCAACGTCGAGGAGACTCTTTCGTTATACGCAATTGCGGGGGAGACGCCACATCCATGTGGCGAGAAGTAGGGGCGAAAAGGATGAAATTAGGTTGACAAGCATACAATCATTGTATATTATTTAGATTATGAATCAGACTGTTAATATTTCCTTTGAAAAAGCACTTTTAAAAGAAATCGATAAAATTGCAAAGAGGGAACACAGGTCCAGGTCAGAATTGATTCGTGAAGCCGCTAGAGCGTATATTGAGAAAAAAACTAGATGGCAAGCCATCTTTGACTTCACTTCAAAAGTTACTGATCGAAGTAATATTTCTGAAAAGGATGTTTTTAATGAAATTAAATCCGTTAGAAATAAAAGAAATGCTTCTTAATAATGTTGAAGGTATTATTAGATACTAATATTTACATCTCTGCTATTTTATTTAGAGGAAAACCAAGGCTTGTTTTCCAAGATTTAATTGATGAGGTTTTTACAGGATATATTTCGAAAGAAATATTAGCTGAGATTGAATCTACACTCTCTAAACCAAAATTCAAACTTGATGATAATTTTATTCAGATTGTTTTATCTGAAATCAGAGATATTACTGCGCTTGTTAAAAATAAACCTATTCAAGATTATTTAGAGTTAAGAGATAGAGATGATTATCACATTCTGGAGTCTGCTTTTGCAGCAAAAGTAGACTATTTAATCACTGGAGACAAAGATTTATTAACTCTTCAGAAAATTAAGAACTTTAACATCATTACTCCAGATGAGTATTTAAGTATTAAAGTAAGAAACGAAACTTAATTCAGCGACATCCGTGTCGCGAAATTCCGCAACTGCGTATAACTTCGTCTCCTCGCTCCGTTCGGAATCGCTAATGCGATCCTCACTACGGTCTTCGACACATTGCTTTGCCACCTCGGTTCGCGAGCCGGCGCTAAGGCGCCTCGAACCTCGTGCCAAGTCCGCGCGCTTAAAGCGCTTGGACACGCAACGTCGAGGAGACTCTTTCGTTAGGCGACAGTCCAAATGAATGAATCAGATTTAGAAAAAAATCGAAAAGAAATTATTAGTAAGCATTCAGAAATTGCTTACGAATATTTTAAATATTGTGATGATAACTCGATATTTTCCTTCGATACTTTCGAATCTCATCAATTTATAATTCCTGAATCGGGCATAAAGCAAACCTTATTAAATGCGCTTATCGAATCTGGAAGTAGGAATATTCATTCAACTTACAATGATCTTCATTTCTCAATCGGTCACGCATTAGGCGCAGAAACGGTCAGCAAAAATACCGAAGATGAAAAGCTGAAATCTCTTCTTAAATATCAACTTCGTAATTATTATTTAAAAATTGCGGTTATTGATTATTTTTCTTTTTTAGATTACATTGCTTATCATATTTACGATCTTTCATTTAAGACATTATTTAAAAATTGCGGTAAACATAAGGTGCGTGAATCGCAAGTCAACTTTATGCAATTGGTGAAGAAAGGAAAATTCTCTTCGGACATAAAAAACATTGAACCTGTAATATGCAGGGAAGTTTATAGAATTGCTTTCAATGAATTTAATAAATTGGATTATCGGTATCTTACTTTATTGAGAAAGTTATTTGTCCATCGATTTAATCCTGGAATAGATCATCTTTTAAAGAATGTTCACTCACCATTTTTCTTGAACAAATTACAGATTAATCCAGCGAATACTCTAATGATATTTGGACGGGGAAGGCAATCTTTTCATGTGCTTGGTTCTTCTTTTCTGAGATTTAAAGAATTGTATCCATTGATAATTAAAATTTCAAAGAATTCAAGATTATTGATGGGATACATGAATAAAAAGGGCATTATTTCAATATGATTTGGACCGATCGCCTAACTTCGTCTCCTCGCTTCGTTCGGGATCGCTGATGCGACCCTCACTACGGTCTTCGACACATTGCTTTGCCACTTCGGTTCGCGAGACGCGTCTAAGGACGCTCGAACCTCGTGCCAACTCCTCGCGCACAGGCGCTTCGGAGACGCAACGTCGAGGAGACTCTTTCGTTAGGCGTAATTGGATTAATTTTATGTTGAAGGTTGAAAATTCAAAAGATATTGAAAAATACATTAATACTTTGTCTTCTGAAATTGTTCAGGCAAATATTTACTTAAACTATTGGATTAAAGTTAAGAAAGAAGTAAAAAAGGATAGGCTTACATTTACTACATATAATACTTTTTGGGGATACGTTTTAAGGGGTTATTTTCTTTCCGGTCTAACGTTTCTATACAAGTTCTATGAACTTTCAGAAAAGTCTACGAATTTGAATATTTTAAATTTACTCAAAACGTTGAGACTTAATAAAGAATACTTTGGGAAAGAATATTTTTTAAACCGTAATCCACGCCGAAGTCAATATAAAAATTTGGTGGATTCAAGAATTATCCCGAGCATTGAATCGATAAACGCAGATATTAATAAAATTAAAAATAATTCTAAAATTAGAAACTTAATAAGATGGAGAAATAACGCTCTTGCTCATTTGTCAGCAAAATCAATTATTCAGGACATTGATATCTTTCAAGATTCCCCTTTGAGTGGGGTTGATCTTATTACTTTGAGCGAAGAAGGTTTAGAATTGATTAATAAATACTCTGATCTATATAATGCGTTAACATCTACAAATAAACCAATAGGATTTGAAGATATTGAAAATTTGCTTTATGTATTGAGAAAAGATCGTATTTTGAAAGAACTTGAAGTTCATAAGGAAATAATGAGCTTTCGGAAGAGTAGATAAACAATCCAACTACGCCTAACTGCGCTTTCTCGCTGCGCTTCGAGATCGCTCCGCGACTCTCGCTTGGCCTTTGGCACATTTGCTTTTAAACTCAACTTGCGGGACGTTCGCTAAGGCTCACTCAAGTTGAGTTTAAATCCCTTCGCGCACAAGCGCTCCGGGAACGCAAACGTCGAGAAACCTGCGTCGTTAGACGAAATGCCCTAAGCTTAGCTTGATATTGAAGAAGAAACCAAAAGACAATGCGTCGGCTTATTTTCTAAATTTGGACCAAAAATCAGTCTATTTTAAAGTTGACATTGGTATGACCAAAGTTATACCAAGAATATGAAAACGGCAATTTCAATTCCTGATGAGCTATTTAAGACTGCTGAGAAAACAGCCAAGAAACTTGGAATACCACGTAGCCAATTGTTTGCAAAAGCATTAGAAGAATTTATTCAATCTCATAGTAAGGAATCTGTAACTGAGAAATTGAATCAAATTTACAATAACAAGTCCAAAGAAACTAAAAATAATATTACTGATTTATCCATTGAATCGCTTCGCAAGAGTTTAAAAAATGATTCGTGGTGAAATCTGGTGGGTGGATTTAGGAATTCCTTTTGGAAGTGAACCTGGATTTAAACGTCCTGTTCTCATAATTCAAGATGATTCTTTTAATCAAAGTAATATTAATACAATAGTTTCAATTGCAATTACATCAAATCTGAATCTTTCGGAAGCACCAGGTAACGTTCTAATTAGCAAGAAAGATTCAGATTTATCAAAAGACTCAGTCGTAAATGTTTCTCAAATTGTGACTTTAGACAAAGAAAGATTTCTTAACAAAGCAGGAAAACTCAAATTAAATAAATTAGATGAAGTTGAAGTAGGGCTTAAACTGGTTACCGGTTTAGATTAATAAGGGCACTTCGTCTAACTTCGGCTTGCCGCTCCGTTCGTCACTCACGGGTTCCCGTTCGGACTCACTCCGGCTCCGCACATTGCTTTGACACTTCGGTTCGCGAGCCGGCGCTAAGGCGCCTCGAACCTCGTGCCAACCGCGTTGCGTTAATGCGCTTGCGGCCGCAACGTCGGCAAGCCTACGTCGTTATGCGACAATGCCTAAAAAGCACTTATTATAAAAATACCATGACAAGAAATTATTTGATTATCCTCTTTCTTAGTTTATCAATTCCTCTGTTTGCTCAAAAGTTTGAGAAAGCAAAGAATGGAAAATCATTTGATTGCGTTATACTTATTCATGGGTTTTTAAGATCTTCAAAACAGCTTAAAAATATGGGGGATTATTTGACTGATAATAATCTTTTGGTTTTTTACGTGGATTATCCTTCGAGGAGTAATACTATACAAGAAGTATCTAAATCTTATTTATCCCCTATAGTTCAAAATAATTGTATTTCTAAGTTTAATAAAATTCATTTCGTTACTCATTCCGCAGGCGGAATCGTTCTGAGGCACTTTCTTAAAGAGAATAAAATCAAAAGGCTTGGTCGAGTTGTAATGTTGGCTCCACCAAATAAGGGAAGCGAGATCGCTGATTTTCTATCGGGCTATAATTTTGTTAATACCTTGCTTGGTCCGATATTGATGCAACTAAAAACAGATAACTCGAGTTTTGTTAATAACATAGGAACACCGAATTTTGAACTTGGAATTATTATGGGAGATTCGAGCAATGATCCAATTTCTTCAATGATTATTCCTGGCGACGATGATGGTAAAGTTTCGATTGAAAATAGTAAATTGAATTCTATGAAAGAATTTCTACTCGTTGATCGAACCCACACTTTTATTATGGATGGCGTGGAAGTCCAGAAAGCAACGTTGCAATTTATTAAGACTGGAACATTCAAATAGTTGCTTTAATTAATATTAGGCATCATCGCATAACTTCGTCTCCTCGCTTCGTTCGGGATCGCTCATGCGACCCTCACTCCGGGCTAAAGCCACATTGCTTTGCCACTTCGGTTCGCGAGACGGCGCTAAGGCGCCTCGAACCTCGTGCCAAGTCCGGCGCGCTTAAAGCGCTTGGACACGCAACGTCGAGGAGACTCTTTCGTTATGCGCCAGTCCCGCAAATCGTAAAGTTCAATGAGAAAATTCCTCGACACGACGAAGTCGAATTAGCAAATTTATTAATAGTTATGGATCGGGAACAAGTTTTAGAAAATATTCGAAAGCATATTGAAACTATTCAATCATTTGGAATAGATTCAATCGGTTTATTCGGATCTGTGGCAAGAAACGAAAATTCGCAAAATAGTGATTTAGACATTCTTGTAAATTATCGAGATGGCAAACTTAATTTGGATTCTTATATGGATCTGAAGTTTTTTCTAGAAAGTTTATTTCAGTGCAAGGTAGATTTAGTTACGAAATCTAGCATCAAGCCGTATCTAAAGGAACGTATTTTAGAAGAAGTTATCTATGCAGCGTGATTTTGGTGCCTATTTACAAGATATACTTGATAGCATAAACGAAATCGAGAAATTTACTTCTGGCATTGATTCAAAATCTAAGCTTGTCAGTAATTTAGAAAAGAAAAGAGCCGTTGAACGGGATATAGAAATTATTGGTGAAGCAGTAAAGAAACTCCCTGAGAGTTTACGGAATTTACGTCCTGAAATCGAATGGAAGAAAATTGCTGGAGTCCGAGATATTCTTGCTCATGGATATTTTTCTGTCGATGATGATATAATTTGGGATATTGTTACTAATCGTTTATCATCTTTAAAAATTGCCTGTGACGACTTATTAAAGAAAAACTAAATAATTGCGGGACCAGCGCATAACTTCGTCTCCTCGCTTCGTTCGGGATCGCTCATGCGACCCTCACTACGGCCTCCGGCACATTGCTTTGTCGCTTCGGTTTGCGAGACGGCGCTAAGGCGCCTCAAACCTTGCGCCAAGTCCGCGCGCTTAAAGCGCTTGGACACGCAATGTCGAGGAGACTCTTTCGTTAGGCGACATTTTGCAATGTTTACCTTTTAAAAATAATATTCGGAGAAAATATGAAATCAAAATTATTTAAACTCATTTTTGCGGTTTCCTTAATATTAGCTTCTACGATTCAAATACAAACTGAATCAAAAAAGAATAAATGGGGGTTTGAAAGCCCTCAAATTAAGGAATATCCCAATTCACTCGTTAGCAAATATATCTCATTTATCAAACCTGATTGCAATGTACTTTCTTGGAAAAGAGCAAATTCAGGAGAAGAGGTTAATTACTGCATTAGTGAACTTGAATTGGTTGACGGAAAGCCTGTTATGGGTTATCCAACAAGATTTTCATCTTCAATTGAATATACTGGCAATAGTCGCAGTATTTCAGATGAAGCATTAAAAATAATTACTGATTTAGACAATGTTAGTATGTATCGAACCTGGATAACTAACTTTGAAAGAGAAATCGAAGTAGTGGAGAAAGATAAAAAATATTGGCTCCCAGTTCATAATAAGGTTTTCGCTTTTTTAAATGAAGATCGCCCCTTAAAATTAAATAAAGAAACCGATCAGCTTGAAATCGTTCCTAAACCAGCGGTCTTAGGTTTTAGATACTTAGGTTGCTGTTATACTAATAAGCAAAGTATTGTATTAGTTGTATCAGTCTTAAAACAATAGATTTAATAAAGCAAAACGATCGCCTAACTTCGTCTCCTCGCTTCGTTCGGGATTGCTAATGCAACCCTCACTCCGGCCTCCGGCACATTGCTTTGTCACTTCGGTTCGCGGGACGCGACTAAGGTCGCTCGAACCTCGTGCCAACCGCGTCGCGCTAATGCGCTTGCGGCCGCAACGTCGAGGAGACTCTTTCGTTAGACGCCATAATGCATAAGGAACTCAGTTTTTGGATAATTTACCCAATCAAATCATTGCTCTGTAACCGCCTAACGAACCACAAGCCCACCGTTTTTTGGCAGATCCTCGCAAGAAAGACTTCTCGGTATCGTTTCCCAAGACTTAAAAAGATCTCGTAAATAAGCGTAAGGATCGATACCTGAGATCTTTGCATTTTGAATTAACGAATAGAATCCCGCGCTCGCAGTTGCCCCTTGTGGACAACCGGAGAAGAGCCAGTTTTTTCTACCGATCACAAAAGGACGAATGTCGTTCTCAACGAGATTCGTATCTAATTGCAATTCCGGATGATCCAAAAAGAGAAGCAGTTTTTCCCACTGGCCAGAAAGATAAGAGAGCGCTTTTCCCATAGAAGATTTGGGAGCAACTTCGACGATCCGTTTGTTCATCCAAGAACGAATCTCATCAACGATAGGCTTAGATTCGGATTGCCTGAGTTTCAGATGTTCTTCAGAACTTAAACTTTCTACCTTAGCTTTTGACTCGATTGTATAAAGCTTACCGATTTTCTTTACGATCCATTCTGCTTGCACATTCTTAGAATCGATTTTTAGAATTTCGAAAAATCTCCTCCTCGCATGATTCCAACATCCCGCGTGAAGAATCTTAGATTTAACTTTCAACAAAGAATCGTAAGATTCAAAACCGTCCGTTTGGATGATTCCTTCAAATCCCTGGATCCATTCTTCTAAAAACTTAGCGCTCCGACTCGGCTCATAATGATAGAGAACAACGGGCTTTTCTCTGATGAACCCTCGGATCACCCACATATACGATTTGGATGTATTCAACTTTCCTTCTTCGTTTAACACTTGAAGAATCGTCTCATCGATCTGCAAATACTTCGATTTGAAAAGTTCCCTTCTCACATCCTCGATCATCGGAGAAAGTTTTTCAAAAACTTGAATTGCGGTATTGGAAAGGGTGCTCCTTGAAATATCCACTCCCGATCTCTGGAGAATCCCGGCTTGTCTGTAAAACGGAAGAGCATCCGCAAACTTTTGAGTAAGCGTGTGAGCTAAGAATCCGGAAGAAAGCATACTCTTCTCAGCGATCTGATGGGGAACCGGCGCGATTCTTACGACAGGTAGAGTTTCATCAGAAGTTCCTTCACAATGCTTACACGCATACTTAGGGCGAATATGAACTTCGACTTGTATTTTAGCCGGGATAATATCTAACTTCTCGGACTTGTCTTCTCCGATACGAGTAAGCTCGTGACCACAAGAACAGGTTTTATCAATTTCAGGAATATCATGTAGGATTTCGATTCTTGGAAAGTAGTCCGGGAAAGGTTTTCTTCCCGTCTTCTTTCTTGTATGGCTTTTAACAGGACTAAAAAGACTTTCTTCTTCGGGTTCAGGAGAATCTTCTTGCAAGGAGCTTTCTATTTCGTTAAAAAGAAATCCTTGATCTTTTTCGATCTGACTCCATTTCTCAGTCTTTCTCCCGAAAAGCTGGATCTTCAATCTCTCGATCTGATCCAAATGTTCGGATTCTTTCTGTTTTTGGAGTCGTAATTCTTCCTGATATTTATTATTCTCTAATATAATGATTCTTTTTAGTTCTTCTACATCATCAGGAAGAGAGTTTAGATCCAAAGACATTCGGATTCAGTCTTAATACTTTCTTTTCTTGAGTCAAACATTTTCAACTGACATTCTTGTATTTTAGTTTCTTGTGCTCTTTGAAAAAATCGATCCCATTCAATAGCCAATGAAACCTTTCAACGGGTATTTTATGCACTTCCTCCTCTGAGTTCGGCCACGGGAATTTACTCTCTTCCAGTCTCTTCTGCCAAAGGCAAAACCCGCTCTTATCCCAGTAGAGCATCTTCAGTTTATCTTTCTTGCGATTGCAGAAGAGAAAGACGCTCGCCGAATACGGATCTTTTTTCATCTTTCCTTCTACGATTACAGAGAGCGTATTGATCGATTTCCTTAAATCCGTCGCCCCAGGTCGAAGATACACTTTTCTGTTTCCGGGATTTAACTCCATCGTCCTAAACTAAACTGAACGTTTACTTGGAGCGATGCCTTCCCCGACGTATCTATCTTTAGGGTCAAAAATTCGGCTTCTACCAATGACTGAGAATTTGTCGAGGAAGGAGGAATTTCTACAAAGTCGTTCTTCTCTGAATGCTTAGAACGTCTCTCCCAATGATATCGAAACGTCGTGTATTTGAGGTGTCTTTCTTTACAATACTGAGGCTGGGAAAGTCCACTCTTTGAAAAGTCATCAAACTCTTTGGGCCAATCTATTTTCGTTTTTTTCATCAAAGACAGTTTACAACATTTATACGATTAGAAAAAGGTGCGGTTGTTTAGGCGCTTACATTGCTCTAAAAAAAATTGTCAGATCTTTACAGATCGATCATCCGGGAAAAAAATTTACTTTAGATGGCATACTTATAGGGAGTATTGGAGAAGTTTATGCAGAATATAAATATGGACTAACACCTTTGAAAAGTGGGACTAAAACGCATGATTGCCAAAAAGGTAATAAATTAGTTCAAGTTAAGACAACTCAAAGGAAATCAATAGTAATTGCGCATAAACCAAAGCACTTGATTGTGCTTAAATTGGAAGACAATGGAGAATTTCATGAGATTTATAATGGGAAAGGTGTTAGAGTTTGGGATCTGATTAAAAACCGAAAAATTCCAAAGTATGGATATTATTCAATTTCGATTAACCAGCTAAGTAAAATAATGCTTCAAGTCCCACTTAAAGAAAAAATAAAGGAAGTTAAGTGATATGATAGATTTTTCTGAAAAGACATTTTATATTTTTTTTACTTTATTTAGCTCTTTGATTTCGGGTTTAATCGGCGTTTTGATTTCAAATTATTATTTTCGAAGATTAGAAACTCGAAAATTGAAATTAGATGTTTTGCGAAATATTGTGAAGTTTCGTTTTTTCCTCCTATCTTCCGGATCTATTACAAATGATAATAAAGAATTTTTTGCAGCATTAAATGAAGTATTTATTATTTTTCACGATTCAAAAGAAATTCTAAATTGCTTAAAAAAATTGCATGATGAATTACAATTACAAGGTCGACTAATTGACAACATTATTAGCCTCATTAAGCATATGGCAAGTAATCTTGGTATTAATATAACGAAATTAAATGATAGTTTTATTGAAAGCCCGTTTGTGCCGAAATAACGAAGCATTACGGCGTCTAACTGCGGTTTCTCGCTGCGCTACGAGATCGCTTCGCGACTCTTGCTTGGCCTCCGGCACATTTGCTTTGTCACTCGGTTCGCGAGACGCGACTAAGGTCGCTCGACCCTCGTTCCAATTCTTCCGCGCGTTTAACGCGCTCCAGAACCGCAAACGTCGAGAAACCTACGTCGTTAGGCGAAATGATGCAATTTTTTACAGGAAAACATGTTTTATGATTAAGAAAATACTAATACTTTTAGCAGTCTGTTATGCTCAAATTGGCTTTGCACAGGATCTACCGCTTACCGTTGAGAAATACAAAATTCACATTCGTGGCGTTGGTAAAATTCTTATTGGTATGAGTGTTGTTGAAATTGAAAAAGTGACAGGTCAAAAATTGAAAATAGAAGAGGATCCGTTAGTAGAGCAAAATTGCGCTTTCTATTATTTCAAAAATTCTACTTCTAGCTTGGGCTTTATGTTTACTGGACCTGCTAAAAATAACATGAAACTTGCACGAATTTACTTATACAAGCCAGAGAATGAAACAATTTCTGGCATTAAAATAGGAGATTCATTAGCTAAATTAAAAAGTGTATATAAAGAAAAGTTAGAAGAAACGCGCGGGCATTATACAAACTACTTGGAATATACTTATAAGCCAGTGGATAAATCAGATAAAAATTATGGAATTATTTTTGAGACAAATAATAAGAATATTACATCAATTAGTGTTGGAAGATATCCCGAATTAAATTTAGTAGAAGGATGCTTGTAGTGTATTTTGCATCACTTCGCCTAACTTCGTCTCCTCGCTTCGTTCGGGATCGCTCATGCGACCCTCACTCCGGCCTCCGGCACATTGCTTTGCCACTTCGGTTCGCGGGACGTTCGCTAAGGCTCACTCGAACCTCGTGCCAACTCCTTCGCGCGTAAGCGCTCGGAGACGCAACGTCGATGAGACTCTTTCGTTATACGCAATTGCGGGGGAGACGCCACATCCATGTGGCGAGAAGTAGGGGCGAAAAGGATGAAATTAGGTTGACAAGCATACAATCATTGTATATTATTTAGATTATGAATCAGACTGTTAATATTTCCTTTGAAAAAGCACTTTTAAAAGAAATCGATAAAATTGCAAAGAGGGAACACAGGTCCAGGTCAGAATTGATTCGTGAAGCCGCTAGAGCGTATATTGAGAAAAAAACTAGATGGCAAGCCATCTTTGACTTCACTTCAAAAGTTACTGATCGAAGTAATATTTCTGAAAAGGATGTTTTTAATGAAATTAAATCCGTTAGAAATAAAAGAAATGCTTCTTAATAATGTTGAAGGTATTATTAGATACTAATATTTACATCTCTGCTATTTTATTTAGAGGAAAACCAAGGCTTGTTTTCCAAGATTTAATTGATGAGGTTTTTACAGGATATATTTCGAAAGAAATATTAGCTGAGATTGAATCTACACTCTCTAAACCAAAATTCAAACTTGATGATAATTTTATTCAGATTGTTTTATCTGAAATCAGAGATATTACTGCGCTTGTTAAAAATAAACCTATTCAAGATTATTTAGAGTTAAGAGATAGAGATGATTATCACATTCTGGAGTCTGCTTTTGCAGCAAAAGTAGACTATTTAATCACTGGAGACAAAGATTTATTAACTCTTCAGAAAATTAAGAACTTTAACATCATTACTCCAGATGAGTATTTAAGTATTAAAGTAAGAAACGAAACTTAATTCAGCGACATCCGTGTCGCGAAATTCCGCAACTGCGTATAACTTCGTCTCCTCGCTCCGTTCGGAATCGCTAATGCGATCCTCACTACGGTCTTCGACACATTGCTTTGCCACCTCGGTTCGCGAGCCGGCGCTAAGGCGCCTCGAACCTCGTGCCAAGTCCGCGCGCTTAAAGCGCTTGGACACGCAACGTCGAGGAGACTCTTTCGTTAGGCGTAATTGATGCTACATTATTGTAAATTCAGATAAAACTATATATTCACGTTAAATATTTAAGGTTATTCAATGGAATATTATGAAATCAAAATCAATGGAAGAGATTTTAAAAAATCGTACTTAATCTATATAGTATGGTTAAGACATGATAGTTCTGAATATTATTACGTTGGCCAAACAGGAGATAGAAATCATAAAACAGCGAGGCCCGCATTTCGTAGGCTTGCTGCTCATCTAAGCGATGTTGGTAAATCAACGGAAAACCAAATATATAGACGTATTGCTAGACAAATATTAAAGCTTGAATTCAAAGATAAAGAAAAGTTTAGCGAAGAGATAAAAGAAAAGGTGTCACTATTTTTAACAACCTCTGAAATAAATATGTTTGCTTTTCCAATTAAGGAATTCGACGCTAAAATTGAAGACTTAGTGCATGTTGACAATAGAAAGTATGTGGAAGATATTGAAAAAGCGCTGATAAAGACAATGGTAGGCAAATTTAAGACTTCTAATGTATTGAATATTAAACAAGAAGAAGCTGTTGGAATTTCTGATTCCATTGCTATCGCAAATAAAATTTATTCTACGTTTATTGCTAAAAAAAAAATAAGAACCTGTCCCAAAACCGGGACAGAACCTTGCAGCTGATCTTTCTGGTAAAATAAAATTAGGTTTTGGGACACGCTGTAAGTAGAAATAAAAGCATCAACTACGCCTAACTTCGTCTCCTCGCTTCGTTCGCGACTCACGGTCCCCGCTCGCGCTCACTACGGCCTCCGGCACATTGCTTTGTCACATCGGTTCGCGCGCCGTTCGCTAAGGCTCACTCGAACCTTGTGCCAACCGCGTCGCGCATAAGCGCTTGCGGCCGCAACGTCGAGGAGACTCTTTCGTTAGACGCCATTAAAGAAAAATATTTGGAGATTCTAATGAATCAAACGAAAACAATAAACAAAAGCGAGCTTAAGAAAATTCTTTCTTATAAAGAGGGCGACTATTTAGACGTAAAATCGAAAGAGATTTCACCGGGAAAGCTTACTTGTACCGTTTCTGCGTTTGCTAATAATTGCGGTGGAGAGATATACATTGGTATACATGAAAAGGTTGGAGAAAAGGGTCGCGAGCGCGTTTGGTTAGGTTTTGATAATATTGAATTAACGAATGCGATAATTCAGAATTTAGAGGATCTTATGCCTCTTGGTGGATTTTACGAGAAAACATATATTGAATGTGAAGGTGAAAACGGCTTAGTGTTATTTCTTTATATTAAGAAAACTAAAGATATCCTTAAAGCATCAAATGGTAAGGTTTATCAAAGAAGAGGTGCGCAGAATTTGCCGGTAGAAGGTGCAGGGGCTTTGCAGAGACTACAGTACGAAAAAGGAATTATTTCATTTGAAGATAACACAATAAATTGTGATCTAAAACTAATCTCTGACTCATACACAGTTACAGAATTTATTATTGAAATCGTGCCTAATACCGATCCTGATTTGTGGCTATATAAACAGCAACTTATAGCAAATGATCTTCCGACAGTTGCGGGAGTTTTACTATTTGCCGATGAACCGCAGGCTTTATTGCCAAAACGATCAGGCATAAAATTACTAAGATATCAGACTAAAGACGAGGGAGGTCGAGAGACCCTTGTGTTCGATCCTATTTCAATTGAAGGTGCTGTTAAAGAATTAATTTACTCAGCTGTTTCAAAAAGCAAAGAGACTATTGAATCTATAAAAAAAGTAGGTACTAACGGTCTGGAAACCATTCAATATCCTGAAGAAGCATTGCATGAAATAATTACGAATGCAGTTCTTCATAGAGATTATAGCATTGCGGCTGATATTCAAATTAGAATTTTTGACAATCGGATAGAAATTGAAAGCCCGGGTAGATTACCTGGGCATGTTACTGAAGAGAACATATTAACTGAACAGTTTGCTCGAAATCCTAAATTGGTAAGAATTATAAATAAGTTTCCTGATGCTCCGAATAAGGATGTTGGAGAAGGATTAAATACTGCCTTCGAAGCGATGAACAAGCTTCGCTTAAAAGAGCCGGTAATTAAGAATCAGGAAAATTCAGTATTAGTCATCCTTAAACACGAGTCTTTAGGATCGCCTGAACAATTGGTCTTAGATTACTTAGAAAAAAATGAAACTATAACGAATGCAATCGCAAGAGATTTAACTGGGATTCGTTCTGAAAACGTTATGAAAAGGGTCTTTTACATTCTTAGAGATAAAGGACTAATGGAAAAGATGTCGGGAAAAATGGTTTGGAAAAAAAAATCTGAACAATAAACTTTAACGGCGTCTAACTGCGGTTTCTCGCTTCGTTCGGAATCGCTCATGCGATCCTCACTACGGCCTCCGGCACATTTGCTTTGTCACTCGGCTTGCGAGACGACGCTACGGCGTCTCAAGCCTCGCGCCAATTCTTCCGCGCGTTTAGCGCGCTCCAGAACCGCAAACGTCGAGAAACCTGCGTCGTTAGCCGAAATTGGAAGGGATTAATCGAATAAATGAATTATTTTCTGCGTAATTATATAAGACTAATTCCAACATTCAGCCTAATAATAATTTCGGGCTCCCTTGGATCATATGTCATGTGGTTTTGGCTAATCAATGGGTATTCTATTTCTAATAATCCAGATGATTGGGCAAAATTAGGTGATTACTTTGGAGGAGTTACAAATTCAATATTTACTTTTTTGACACTTATCACCGTTGTAATAACGCTATATTATCAGAGAAAAGAATTAGCATTAACAAGAAGAGAATTACAAGCATCCCGCAAGGTTGCAATTCTCCAGGAAGAATCTCTAAAGTCACAAGCAAAAGCACAACATCAAACCGTTTTCGAATCAGCCTTCACGCAAATGATTGAAATACATTTTAAGCTCCTTGATTCATATCAAACAGGCGGTTATAGCGGTAGCCAATATTTTAATAATTGTTTATCAAACAGCGTAACTCAATTTACTAATTCACCCGCTGATGGTATCTTGAATAGTCTTGATCGAAGAATGCATCGTCATTTATTTCACCTTGCGAGTATAATTGATCTTATTGATGAACATTCATTTGGCATGTTAGATGATCAAAATCGATTTTTCGGGGTTCTATATAACATTCTCAGCGAAGATCTTTTACAATATATTAAAATTGCGAAAAAGACCGAGCATTATCAAAAAATACAAAAGCAATTAAATAGGATTTCCAACTTCGGCTAACTTCGTCTCCTCGCTCCGTTCGGGATCGCTAATGCGACCCTCACTACGGGCTAAAGCCACATTGCTTTGCCACTTCGGTTCGCAAGACGTTCGCTAAGGCTCACTCGAACCTCGTGCCAACCGCATCGCGCAAAAGCGCTTGCGGCCGCAACGTCGAGGAGACTCTTTCGTTAAGCGAACATGCCGCGATTTATCAGATAATTAAAATCATTTCGTTTGAGTATTTTTAAGGCAAAGTAATGATTGACAATGTATCTCAATTGGGGAACAATTAAATTAAAGGTAATTGTCATGGCAAAAACAGCAATGATTCGGGCGAGAGTTGAAGGGAATTTAAAAAAGGACGTAGAAAACATACTCGACCATTTAGGTATTTCTGCTTCAGAAGCTATTAATATTTTTTATCATCAAATTAAACTTAGTAAAGGTTTACCATTTCCAGTTAAACTACCAAATAAAGTAACGCAAAAGACTTTTGAAGCCACTGATAAAAAGAAAGGAATAAAGTCTTTTAAATCTAAAGAGGAATTATTCACGAAGCTGGGAATATGAAATTTAATCCTAGCTTTACAACTCAATTCAATAAAGATATTAAGTTACAGAAAAAGCGCAAAAAGGACTTAGGCAAACTTAAAGAAATCATGTCGCTACTGATTGATGGGATTTCACTAAGTTCAAAGAATAAAGATCATAAGTTAACTGGGAATTATAAGAATCGACGTGAATGTCATATTGAACCTGATTGGCTTTTGATCTACAAGTTAGAAGGCAATTTAATCATATTTGAAAGAACTGGAACACATTCGGATTTATTCGATTAATTTTATCTTAACGATGCGGCACGTCGCTTAACTTCGTCTCCTCGCTTCGTTCGGGATCGCTCATGCGCCCCTCACTTCGGTCTTCGACACATTGCTTTGTCACTTCGGTTCGCGAGCCGGCGCTAAGACGCCTCGAACCTCGTGCCAAGTCCGGCGCGCATAAAGCGCTTGGACACGTAACGTCGAGGAGACTCTTTCGTTATGCGCAATAACATGGGTAATAAATACTAATATAAAATGATCACTAAAGAACAGCTTCAAAAATTTTTGGAACCCTATCTATTTGAATATGAAATAATAGATAAATTGAAATTTTCCGAACAATACTTTCTTGATTGTAGTCGCTCAATAAACGCAAAGACACTAACTATCTTGAATAGAGATGGGATTATTAATGAATTCGAAAAGGTATTTCATATTACTACCTCGATGCTAAGAAAGATTAATAGTGAAAAGTTGACTGACCTTTATACAATTGAAAATGGATTTGCATTACGACAAAATATGTCCGTTGTTGCCTCATTAACTCAATCAGGCGGAGTGAGTTTCCGATCATTGCCAGTCATTTCTCGATGGATTCTTAATTTATTCTTATTTAAATATGAAGAGAATACTCGATTCAATAGAACAACACTCTTAGATATTGCAAGTGCTTTGCAAAGAATTTCACAATTAATTGGGATTAGCATTTTTGACGCAAAAGTTTACTCAGGTCGTGATGAAAATGCAGTTACGATCGATGGTCTTTTTGATCTTAATAAGTCAGACAAAGGAAGAATATTAGTATATTTAGATAATGCATTAGAGGTAATCAATAGTCTACATTCTGAGAATAAACAAACATTAGAGATAATTTCGGAAACAATAATAGAACTTAAGCAGGAAACTGTTAAGGAAAAGCCAAAATGGAGTATAATCCTTTCAAAGCTGGCTCAATTGTTGATTATAACTGCGGCATTGACTTCTGGAATCGCTGATGCTAAGAACGCACATGAAAATTTACGGAAAGCATGGAATACAATTGTTGAAAACTCAACAAGTAATTTTGATACGAATAATCAAATTAACTACGATTTGTACCCGAAAGGTCTGATTGATGAGCCAAAGTTTTAAGGTTACATGTTACTGCGCATAACTGCGGTTTCTCGCTTCGTTCGTCACTCACGGTTCCCGCTCGGACTCACTTCGGGCTTCGCCACATTTGCTTTTTAACTTCGGCTTGCAAGGCGCTCACTAAGGTTCGCTCAAGCCTCGTTAAAATCCCTTTGCGCACAAGCGCTCCGGGAACGCAAACGTCGAGAAGCCTCTTTCGTTATCTGCCATGCCGCGCCCCTCATTTAGGACGCCAGCCGTCCTTGGCTGGCTTTAGCATTTATTTATAAAATTTAAGGAAAGGGAAATGGGATATAAAGCGCTAATTACATTAGATCTACCGAATGCAACAGATGAAAATCGAAAGAAGTTTTACGAATCTTTGAAAGAAGATAAATGGTCTAAAGTCGGAGATTTGACAACAGCGTGGAAAGCTTCGTTTGAAGATGACGTTGAAAGAATTAGTGTAATTAATACCTTAAAGGCTGACTTAAATAGAGCGAAAAAAATTAGCGATATTTCAAAGTATAGATGCGCAATTCAAGCTGGCAAAGGAGATGTAGAAATCTCAAATGGTTAATTTATTTTATTAAAACCATTTCACCCGAACGCTTCGCGATCGGGAAGCGGGATTTTCTTTTACTTACTCTGATCACCCTCGTTAAAACTGCTTCGCAGATTTTACTCGGGCGGTCCTTTCGATTTCTTAAATCTTCACTTAGAGAAAACAGAATAGAAATACGCAGGAGGTCTATTATAAAGTTCGCATAATCGGATAAAATCTTCGATAAACAATCTCTTCTTACCAGATTCAATCTTTGACATGTAACTTTGATACTTTCCAAGTTTTGCAGAGACTTGGGTTTGAGTTAGATTTGTTTCAATCCTCGCCGCTCTAAGCCGTTCAAAAAAGGATTTCCGTTGTTCAACGGAGATTTCCCCGGTTATGTTTGAATTTGTTTGTTCAGAGGAGTGTTTTTGAGCGTGGAAGGGCCACCAGAAGGCTCTTTTTCTGCTTTCCGGCTGAGGATATACTCTGGATACTAATTTTGCGCCCATAAAGTGCTTAAGATATTAATACTTCAATAACGTATAAATGTCAATGATATTTTAATAAAGTATTTTTAATGACAGCAAAAAAAGCAGTGAATTTATTAGGTAAAAAGGTGCAAGCTTTGATTGAAGCCAAAGGCGACAGTCAGAAAGAAGCCGCCGTAAAATTAAAACTTACACCTACCGGATTGAATGGAATTGTTCAAGGACGAGTTGAATCTGCTTCACATTCTTTTTTAACGATACTCAAAGAAGAGTATAAGCCAGATTTTAATTGGCTTTTGAATGACTCGGTTCCTGTTCTTCCAATCAAATACCTTTCTCCGGAAGAGGAAGATAAATTGGTTTCTAAAGCTGATCAGGATAAAGTCTTACTTAGTCAAATTAAAACTACTAAGGGTTTAAGAGAGATTATTCAGAATCTTTTAAAGTTTTCTAATCAAGAAAGAAAAGTAGTCGGCGATATGATCGCTGAGTTTTCTAAAAACAAAGATTAATAATACTATTGCTAATCGTCTCCGCCGTCCTTGGCGTCGCCGATTAGACTTCGGGACGGCGGCACAGCAGATAACTGCGGTTTCTCGCGGCGCTGCGAGATCGCTTCGCGCCTCTTGCTTGGCCTTCGGCACATTTGCTTTTAAACTCCGCTTGCAAGACGTTCGCTAAGGCTCACTCAAGCTGAGTTTAAATCCCTTCGCGCACAAGCGCTCCGGGAACGCAAACGTCGAGAAACCTGCGTCGTTAGACGCCATTGCTTAAGGAGAATTTTATGGAACGTTTGGACCAAATTCGAGAAGAAATAAGAAAGACGCAAAAATCACCGGAATGCACCGTTAGGGAATTCTTATCTTGGTTCGGGGCCTATCGACGTGGCTTCTTCGTAGTTCAAAATATACGTAGGGAATTATCCGCTAGTATGTTGGAAACAGAACCAGATTTTGAATCCGAATATATTGATGGGACTATTAGGTTCAAAATTGTCCAAATTTCAGCGATGAATTCTGTAGGTGCCTCTTTAACTGAAGTAACAAAAACTAAGATGTCTGAGGCTGGCAATGAGGCATATAGCGAACCGACATACCGACTTAGTCGTTTAGCTGCTGCAAATAAGCAGGTAATCTCAGTAACGCCGGATAGTGATCTTAGTGAGGCAACTACAAAGATGATAATACACGATTTCTCACAGTTGCCGGTTATGCATGGCACACGCAGTATAAAAGGATTCATTTCATGGAAAACTATTGGTCTTCGGCGAGACACGGCACCTCCGGACGCGAAGGTTCGGCACTTTATGGAAGCAAATGCACCCACTGTGCGAAAAGATCAATCATTGTTTAAGACTATTCCAATGTTGATAGAAAATGATTTTATTTTCGTGATCGATGAAAAACAAGAAATAAGCGGTGTCATTACTAGCATTGATTTTGCCCTTCAATTTCAGCAAATGTCGGAACCATTTCTACTTATTGGAGAAATTGAAAATTATTTAAGAAAGCATCTCAATGTACTGACAACAGAAGAGGTTCAGGCTGCCAAAGATGTATCAGATGATGAGAGGGAGATAACGAACGCTTCAGATCTTACTTTTGGCGAGTATGTCAGGCTACTTCAGAAACCGGATATATGGGCTAAGTTGAACATCAAAGCAGACCGGAAATTGGTCTGCGATTATATGGAAGAAGTTCGTAAGATTCGAAATGATGTGATGCATTTTGATCCTGATGGAATTGAGAATCATGAACTCGAAAAGCTCCATCAGGTTGCTCGACTTTTCCAAACTCTTAACTCTATCTAACAGCAACGGCGTCTAACTGCGGCTTCTCGCGGCGCTTCGAGATTGCTTCGCAACTCTCGCTTGGCCTCCGGCACATTCGCTTTGTCACTCGGCTTGCGAGACGGCGCTAAGGCGCCTCAAGCCTCGTTCCAATTCTTTCGCGCGTTTAGCGCGCTCCAGAACCGCGAACGTCGAGAAGCCTATTTCGTTAGACGCAAGCGCCATTAAAACTACAAAATTTAAAAATATGAAGAATCTTATTAGACACTTTAGAAGTTATTGGAAAGACTATTCTCTGCTTTTGATCGGATTGATTTTAATAAACTATCCATTACTTGAATCTTGTTTTAGGAAGAATGGTTGTAATTTGAAATCGTTTGATGAATACAAACTCACTTTCGAGTCATATGTAACTATCAGCGTATCTTTGTTGACCGTCGTGTTCGTTTTTACGACTTTGAATCATCAGATAAGAGCATCCGAATTACAAAATTTTCAGAATAAATTATTTGAAATGATTGAATTTCATCGAGAAAATGTAGGTGAATTTCAACTTGGTCGGTTTAAAGGTAGAAGTATATTTATTCCTATGTTAAGAGAATATCGAATACTATTACGCATTGTAAAGAAGGAGATCGAGAGACTTCATCTGATTTACAACAATGAAGAAGTTGTAAATATTTCGTACTTAATCTTTTTTTACGGAGTTGGAAAAACTTCTACAAAAATACTCACTAACGCCCTTGCTCGTTATCCTAAGTTTCTCATTAAGAAATTGGTTATAAAGTTACAAAATCCTAAAACCATAAAAAAAGTGAGAAAGAAAAGTAAACTGAGTTATATTCCTTTTCAAGGACATCAATCTCGTTTAGGTCATTACTATAGGAATTTATATGCGATTGTTAAATTTGTTCACTATCAAAGAATAAACATAGATAAATATGAGTACGTTAGAAATATTCGGTCTCAGTTATCAAATCATGAACAAGCATTACTTCTAATTAATATCATTTCTGATATCGGTTTGACTTGGAAAAAGGAATTCTTTTTAGAAAAGTATAGGTTAGTCAGAAATATTCCAAAAGGTTTTTTTAATGAGAGTAAGGAGTTTGATCCGACTCATTATTTGCCAGCCAAATATATGGAATATAATGATATTGAGATACTAAGGGCTAAAATAGGTTAGTTGTCGCCTGCGTCTAACTGCGGCTTCTCGCGGCGCTTCGAGATTGCTTCGCAACTCTCGCTTGGCCTCCGGCACATTCGCTTTGTCACTCGGCTTGCGAGCCGGCGCTAAGGCGCCTCAAGCCTCGTTCCAATTCTTTCGCGCGTTTAGCGCGCTCCAGAACCGCGAACGTCGAGAAGCCTATTTCGTTATGCGACAATGCCTAAAAAGCACTTATTATAAAAATACCATGACAAGAAATTATTTGATTATCCTCTTTCTTAGTTTATCAATTCCTCTGTTTGCTCAAAAGTTTGAGAAAGCAAAGAATGGAAAATCATTTGATTGCGTTATACTTATTCATGGGTTTTTAAGATCTTCAAAACAGCTTAAAAATATGGGGGATTATTTGACTGATAATAATCTTTTGGTTTTTTACGTGGATTATCCTTCGAGGAGTAATACTATACAAGAAGTATCTAAATCTTATTTATCCCCTATAGTTCAAAATAATTGTATTTCTAAGTTTAATAAAATTCATTTCGTTACTCATTCCGCAGGCGGAATCGTTCTGAGGCACTTTCTTAAAGAGAATAAAATCAAAAGGCTTGGTCGAGTTGTAATGTTGGCTCCACCAAATAAGGGAAGCGAGATCGCTGATTTTCTATCGGGCTATAATTTTGTTAATACCTTGCTTGGTCCGATATTGATGCAACTAAAAACAGATAACTCGAGTTTTGTTAATAACATAGGAACACCGAATTTTGAACTTGGAATTATTATGGGAGATTCGAGCAATGATCCAATTTCTTCAATGATTATTCCTGGCGACGATGATGGTAAAGTTTCGATTGAAAATAGTAAATTGAATTCTATGAAAGAATTTCTACTCGTTGATCGAACCCACACTTTTATTATGGATGGCGTGGAAGTCCAGAAAGCAACGTTGCAATTTATTAAGACTGGAACATTCAAATAGTTGCTTTAATTAATATTAGGCATCATCGCATAACTTCGTCTCCTCGCTTCGTTCGGGATCGCTCATGCGACCCTCACTCCGGGCTAAAGCCACATTGCTTTGCCACTTCGGTTCGCGAGACGGCGCTAAGGCGCCTCGAACCTCGTGCCAAGTCCGGCGCGCTTAAAGCGCTTGGACACGCAACGTCGAGGAGACTCTTTCGTTATGCGAAAGTGGCAAAAATATTTTATTAAGGAAATTCACATGAGTATATCAGGATTAAGTTATTTAGAAGTTCCCATAGTAATCATTGATACAGAAACCACTGGTCTTGATCCAGTCGGTGACAAGATAGTGGAAATTTCATTAGTAAAAATTGAGCCCGATCAAGAACCAAAGCTTATCTTAGATACACTTGTAAATCCAGAAATAAAGGTTAGGGGAACTAGCATTCATGGGATTAGTGATTTAGACGTTCAAGGTGCTCCGACTTTCAAAGAAATTGCAGGTAATATCATTGAGGCGATTGACGGATCCATTTTAGCTTCTTATAACGTATACTTTGATTTGAGTTTTCTTCAGTCAGGCTTAGCAAATTTAAAAATAGATTTTGATATACCTTGTTTTTGTTTAATGTACATGAGACCGATGCTCAAGATTGGAAAAAAATGTCCCCTAACGGATGCATGTAATGAGGAAGGTATAAAAATTGAGCAGCACCATAGAGCATCTTCGGATGCTTTATCCGGAGCACATTTATGGAAACGTTATAAAAGTGAATTGCAAAATAAGAACATTGCGACGTTCGGTGAGATGACCAAATTAGGCACTTATAAATTTCTTCAAAGTTTTAAGCGCCCTCTGTTTAAAAAACAAACGAATAAATCACTTAATGTTTCTAATAGTTTAAAGGCGCGATCTAAGGTTATCGATGACAAAAGTAAACGGTTGAATGAATACTGGGAAGCACTTAAAACTACTTTTTACGATTTCGAGATTTCCAATGATGAAATTGACTATTTAAAAAGTAAAATTCAATTTCTGAAACTGTCATTAAATGAAATAAAATATTTACACGCGAAGTTTTTCTCTGGCGTATTAATAGATTACATGCAAGATTTTGAGATTACCGAATATGAAGATGAAAATCTTAGGTTCCTATATAATAGCTTAAAGCGAATTGGATGGGCTCCGGGATTCCCGGAAATTTAGCCACCTTCGCCTAACTGCGGTTTCTCGCGGCGCTTCGAGATTGCTTCGCAATTCTCGCTTGGCCTCCGGCACATTTGCTTTGTCACTCGGCTTGCGAGACGCGACTAAGGTCGCTCAAGCCTCGTTCCAATTCTTCCGCGCGTTTAGCGCGCTCCAGAACCGCAAACGTCGAGAAACCTACGTCGTTATGCGAAATGCGCAAATTAAGTCAAAATAATTACTAAAATGGAGCTAATAGAATTAATAAATAAAGCGCATGAACAAATAGATGCAGATTCCATTGGTAGCCTAGTCATTAGTTGTCTAAAAATTTCTCGAAAGCTTAAAGATCATTTTTATACGGCTATTTTTCTTAGAGAAATGATTCTAAACGAAGATGAACTCACGCGAACGCTGATGGAGGATACGGAACAGCTAAATGATAAGACGAAAGCGTATCTTTTGAAAAAATCTAAAGAGTATTGGTTAATTTCTCATACATTAGACTTTAGTTTCGGTAAAGACGATAAAGGTTATGATCTAAACATTATGCGAGTAACTTCGTCAGAAATTGAGGATGAAATTAAACAGAGCGAAAAATCGATTATTGATCTGAATATTCCGACTGGCATGACTCCAATCGATACCGCTGTTTTTTATAATCAAGCACTTCAGATAAAAGGAAACATTAGGTTACGAATAAAAGCTTTAAATCAAATAAAAAGAAACATCCTTGTTAGATGCACAAATTATATTATAAAAATAGAAAAACAATTAGCTGCGCAAACCAAGAGCGAATCTTTCCTAAAAAGTGTACAGACTGAAGTAAACAATTTCTTTGAGTCTCGTTCTGAAGATACCTATAAAAAATTAATTAAGGCTTCTCAGTTAATTGATTCCACTGATCCAGAAGATTTTGCTCTTTTGCTGACATTGGTAAGAAAATCGATTCAATCTGCGGCGGACCACTTTTTTCCACCAGTTACGACTGGTCTTTATAGATGCTCAGATGGGAAAGAGCGAGATTTAAGTAGTGAAAAATATTTAAATCGCCTTGAAGAATTTTTAAGCACCAATTTCAGCAAATCAACATCAACAGAACTTTTAGAATCGGAACTTAAGAATCTAACGGTTTTTCTGAGGAGATTGAATGACATTTCTTCAAAAGGAGTTCATTCTAAAGTTGATATAGGGGAGGCAAAGCAAGGTTTATTAGGGCTTTATTTATTTCTTTATAATGTGATTTCTAGATTACAAGCAGATTGAATACTTTCAAATTCAATTTATATATAAAATGCGCACTTCGCATAACTTCGATTTCTCGCGGCGCTTCGGGATTGCTATCGCAACCCTCGCTTGGCCTTCGGCACATTCGCTTTGTCACTCGGCTTGCGAGACGACGCTAAGGCGTCTCAAGCCTCGCGCCAATTCTTTCGCGCGTTTAACGCGCTTCAGAACCGCAAACGTCGAGAAACCTACGTCGTTATGCGAAATTTGGCAATGATCACTTCGTTGGATAAAGGATTCTAATGCAAATAATAAAAGAGAAAATTCTTAAACGTATTTCAGAACTAAAAGAAATCTCGATCGATGGGAATAGCCTTCAATCTTCTGAGGAGCTGTTTGTAGGAACGTTAAGCATAGCTACAAGCGTTTACGGAATTAACTCTCCTCAATTACGATATTTAATTGATTTGAGAGATAAAGTTGCAAATTCCAAATATATGGAAGGTGAAAAGTATTTAGCTCTATATCATGCTACAATGGGGTATATTAAGAATTTAGAAAACGAAGTTACTGGTGATATGATTTACAGTTTGGAAAAAATTATTTCAGGCGATTTATTTTCCGACTTTATGGTCATGGCAAAGGAAGCGATGGATTCTAACCAAAAGGACGTAGCAGCAGTCTTAACTTGTGCAGCTTTAGAAGATTCCCTTAAAAGGTTAGCGAAGATAAAAAATATTGACGTCGAAAACAAAGAAATGTCTGAAACGATTAATACATTAAAATCGAAAGAAATAATAAGCGGTCCTCAATTAAAAGTTATTCAATCGTATACAAAATTACGAAATAAAGCTTTTCATGCGGAGTGGGATAAAATTGATACACCTGAAGTAAAAAGTTTAATCGCTTTTTTAGAAGAATTTATATTAAAGCATTTTTCTGAATAAAAAAGCCAAACTTCGCATAACTTCGTCTCCTCGCTTCGTTCGGGATCGCTAAGGCGACCCTCACTACGGTCTTCGACACATTGCTTTGTCACTTCGGTTCGCGAGACGTTCGCTAAGGCTCACTCGAACCTCGTGCCAACCCTTCGCGCAAATGCGCTTCAGGGACGCAACGTCGAGGAGACTCTTTCGTTAGACGCCATTTTTTGAAAATATGCCTAATAAATTAAACTTAACAAGAAACTTAAAGAAATCCATTGCGACAAATGGAGAGCGGGCAATAACTAAATTTCTAAAAAATAATCCAGATTTAGTGCTTTGGAAATTTTGCTGGACCGGAGGACACACTAAATTCGTTTTAAACGAATTTCAGCTTGGGAACCAATATAAAGTAGATTTCGTTGTTTTACTTTCCTATTCTGGGAATTGGGAAGTGAATTTTATAGAACTTGAAAATACTGAGGACAAGCTAATTACGAAACAAGGTATCCCAACGAAAAGATTAAATACGGCACTTTCGCAGGTTAAGGAATGGAAACAATTTGTTGAAAATAATAGATCGATAGTCCTTCAAGATTTATCCAGAGCCTGTATGAAAAGTGATTTGATTAAATATCATTCTACTGAACTCGAGCCTTCTAACTATTCTGGTCAAAAGCTTAAAGATCCAGATTCTTTCGTGAGATTTACTTACAATATTATAATAGGAAGAAGGGAAAGTATCAATGCAAAAGCTAGGCAAAAAATTAATCAATTTTCTGAGTATGATATTAAGATCATGTCTTTTGATGGTTTTATCGATATTGCTAGAAAAACTGAAGAAAATATTAAAAAACTAGAAAAGCTTAATCGAGAGTAATTAAACATCGTGATTCAAAGAACTAAATATAGATAAACAAAACGGCGTCTAACTGCGGTTTCTCGCGGCGCTTCGAGATCGCTTCGCGACTCTCGCTTGGCCTTCGGCACATTTGCTTTGTCACTCGGTTTGCGAGCCGCTCACTAGGTTCGCTCAAACCTCGTTCCAATCCTTCCGCGCGTTTAGCGCGCTTCAGGACCGCAAACGTCGAGAAACCTACGTCGTTATGCGAAATGTAGCAACTTATCTGTCCCGGAGTAAAAGTTATGATATATAAATGGTCTCTTCTTAATAGTGATAAAAAGATTCTTAAAAAAATAAAAGCAGAATGGAACGAGCATTTAAAGAATAAAAAACTGACCGAACATGATTACCATAAATTTCTCAGTGAACATGCGGGAATTATCTTAGCTCCAGACGATTTCAGTTATATGGTCTTATCGAAGATTAAACTTGCGGATGATTACGAAGTGGATTTTGTAACGATTGAGGATATGTGCAGTAATGGTATGTGCTATAATTTAATAGAAATAGAATCGCCGCATTCTCCACCCTTTACAAAAGCTGGGAAACCTTCGGATAGATTAACGACTGCGCTTCAGCAGATTGATGATTGGAAATTTTGGATTAAAGAAAATAGAGAAAAGTTTAAAAGATTGTTTCCGAACGAAGCTTACAAAGTTTTTAAGGGCCATTTAAATTATTCATTTACTATTTATATTGGAAACCGAGAAAATTCTGAACCTTTCTTAGAAAAAAGAAATGAATTAGCTTATGAAAGAAATGTTTCTATAAGATCGTTTGATAGCCTTGGCGACTACATTGAGTCTAACAGATTTAGCGATTTAGCGCCTGACTATGCAGCTGAAATGACAGAATTCTCTGATGAAATAAGAAATCAACTGGCATCACCATTTTTTAAAGCTACTACTCATTCAAAATGGAAAATATTTTTAAAACAAAGAAAAGGTAATGCGCATATTTTTACATGGAATGCTTCAACAATTGTAAATCTCAGAGAATATAATAAACTCTATTACGACTTTTTAGATAAGGGAATATCCAAAAATAGCATAATATCTCGCTCAGTCAATAAAAAGTAAAGAACTGATAATACACTTACTTTAAAATATGATATTCGATTTAATTTAGGCTACACTTCGCATAACTTCGTCTCCTCGCTTCGTTCGGGATCGCTAACGCGACCCTCACTGCGGGCTAAAGCCACATTGCTTTGTCACTTCGGTTCGCGAGCCGGCGCTAAGACGCCTCGAACCTCGTGCCAACTCCTTCGCGCATGTGCGCTCGGAGACGCAACGTCGAGGAGACTCTTTCGTTAAGCGACAGTGGCGAACTTGAATCTTAATACAAATATCTTTCGATAAAAGCCAATGAGAGAAAAAATTAAAGACTTTACAAATATTTAGTATATCGATTATACTATTAAAGTGCGCTTTGAATGGGATCTTGAAAAAGAAAGGATAAATATTCAAAAGCATGGTCTTTCATTTGGAGAAGCATCATTAGTTTTTGCTGACCCGAGAACGATTTACATTTCTGATCCAGACCATTCTATTGATGAAGTAAGAGAAATTGCACTTGGGACAATTGAAAATATTACTATCGCGGTCGTAATTTTTGTTGATCGATCACAAAATGATGAAGAAATAATAAGGATCATATCGGCGAGGCCAGCTACAAATTCAGAAAAAGCTCAATACTACTCAGCTGATATCTAATATATGAGAGAAGAATACGATTTTTCAAAAGGCAAGCGTGGTGTTTACTCACGGGATTTAAAGGATCTTCATTTTCCGGTATATCTTGATCCGCAATTAGAAGAATACTATAAGAAAATCGCACTTAAGAAGAATAAAGATCTTAGTACAATTGTTAATACGATCTTACAAAAAGAAATGGAATTACACAATTCCTTAATTTAATTAACGCCACCATCGCTTAACTTCGTCTCCTCGCTTCGTTCGTCACTCACAGTTCCCGTTCGGACTCACTCCGGGCTAAAGCCACATTGCTTTGTCACTTCGGTTCGCGGAACGCGACTAAGGTCGCTCGAACCTCGTGCCAACTCCTTCGCGCATATGCGCTCGGAGCCGCAACGTCGAGGAGACTCTTTCGTTAGGCGTAATTGGATTAATTTTATGTTGAAGGTTGAAAATTCAAAAGATATTGAAAAATACATTAATACTTTGTCTTCTGAAATTGTTCAGGCAAATATTTACTTAAACTATTGGATTAAAGTTAAGAAAGAAGTAAAAAAGGATAGGCTTACATTTACTACATATAATACTTTTTGGGGATACGTTTTAAGGGGTTATTTTCTTTCCGGTCTAACGTTTCTATACAAGTTCTATGAACTTTCAGAAAAGTCTACGAATTTGAATATTTTAAATTTACTCAAAACGTTGAGACTTAATAAAGAATACTTTGGGAAAGAATATTTTTTAAACCGTAATCCACGCCGAAGTCAATATAAAAATTTGGTGGATTCAAGAATTATCCCGAGCATTGAATCGATAAACGCAGATATTAATAAAATTAAAAATAATTCTAAAATTAGAAACTTAATAAGATGGAGAAATAACGCTCTTGCTCATTTGTCAGCAAAATCAATTATTCAGGACATTGATATCTTTCAAGATTCCCCTTTGAGTGGGGTTGATCTTATTACTTTGAGCGAAGAAGGTTTAGAATTGATTAATAAATACTCTGATCTATATAATGCGTTAACATCTACAAATAAACCAATAGGATTTGAAGATATTGAAAATTTGCTTTATGTATTGAGAAAAGATCGTATTTTGAAAGAACTTGAAGTTCATAAGGAAATAATGAGCTTTCGGAAGAGTAGATAAACAATCCAACTACGCCTAACTGCGCTTTCTCGCTGCGCTTCGAGATCGCTCCGCGACTCTCGCTTGGCCTTTGGCACATTTGCTTTTAAACTCAACTTGCGGGACGTTCGCTAAGGCTCACTCAAGTTGAGTTTAAATCCCTTCGCGCACAAGCGCTCCGGGAACGCAAACGTCGAGAAACCTGCGTCGTTAGACGACATGCGTGCGAAATGACTTTTGCAATGAAAATGTCTTTATAAGTTCATTTTTGTAATTCGAAAAAGTGTAAAAATTTCGTTGACCGAATTTGAAAATGTATTACGTTCGTAATACAAAAGGTGTTTTTTATGATTAGTCTTCGATTACCCCCGGAATTAGAAAAGAAACTGTCAGAAGTAGCTAAAATTGAAAATAAAAGCAAATCAGAAGTTCTTAAAGAGTCTTTAGTTTATTACATTGATAATTTTGCGAAAAAGCCATCGGCCTATGAATTGGGTAAAAAATACTTTGGTCAATATAAGAGTGAGATTTCAGATAAATCGGTAAATCATCAAAAGTATATTAAAGATGCAATATTGAAAAAGCAAAAAGGCAAATGATCAAAGCAATTATTGATACTGGACCTATTGTTGCCTTTTTCGATGAATCAGATGTTTATTGTAACAGCATCAGATTGTTTCTCAAGGATTTCAAAGGAAGATTATTTACGACTATTGCCGTGGTAACAGAAGTTTCATATTTATTATCTGATAATAAGCAAGTTCAGAATTCATTCATTGAATGGATTAAAGACGGAGCGGTTACAATTTTAAATCAGGATAATGAGCATTTCCCATTTATACATTATTATATGGAAAAATATTCAGATCGCCCGATGGATTTTACGGATGCTTCTCTTGTTAGCCTTTCCGAAATATATGGAATTAAAGATATTTTAACTTTGGACAGTGATTTCCTTTTTTACAAAACGAAAAAAGGAAAAGCATTAAATATTCTTAATTTTGAAATGATTAAGGCTTAAATTAAAGCACGCACGATCGTCTAACTTCGTCTCCTCGCTTCGTTCGGGATCGCTGATGCGACCCTCACTACGGTCTTCGACACATTGCTTTGCCACTTCGGTTCGCGGGACGCGACTAAGGTCGCTCGAACCTCGTGCCAACCGCGTCGCGCTAATGCGCTTGCGGCCGCAACGTCGAGGAGACTCTTTCGTTATGTGCAATGCTATAAAAATAAATAAAATTAGGAATAAAATATGGCTATAACATTAAAAAGACAACTAAACGATGAAGAGAAAAATATTATTCTTAACCGACATGGTAGACATTGCTTTGCTACTGGCCACTTAATACCAGATAGCGATTCATTGCACTACGACCATATCTTTCCTTTCTCAAAAGGAGGGGAATCGGAGCTCGATAATATAGCTCCTATGTGTGAATTCCATAATAAATCTAAAGGAACTTTATCTTTAAATGATTATCGGATAAAAATAAAAATGGATGAATTTTTCGAACTTGGAGATAGATTAACTTTAAAAGATTTGCTCAAGTATCTTAAAGGCAAGGATGAAATAGCATCTTATGGAAACAAAATTTCCATAGAAAAAGAAAATGAATTAATTAGACTATCTTCTCATTCATACTCCGGAATATTCCCTTTACAGAAATGTCCTTTAACATCATGGGAATATTTTTATGGGAATCTCCCTGTAGAAATCTTAAATAGTGATGACGGTGAAGAAAATTCTTATGGACTACAACCAAGGTATTTAATTTCGACCAAAGTCTTTGATATGTATAGGCACTTTCAATCTTACCCCGTATTACAACCATCAATTGGAAGAATCAGCAATGACTCAATACTATTGTTTGATGGGCAACATAAAGCAGCCGCACTTCTTTGGAATAATCGCAAGATATTTGAATGTAAAATTTATTTAAATCCGGAAATTTCTAAATTGAATCAAGCGAATATATCGGCTCATGATAAATTTGCTCAAACAAGATTTTTCTCCTCAATTATGATACTCAAACTTGGAAGCCAATTTGGTAATGATTTTGAGGAATATAAAAGTCTTGACGATGGAAACATAAAGAATGAAATCAATTTCTTAAATTTTATTCGGCAAAGAGATGAATCCTTATCCACAGCCGACATAAATAAGCGATTCAAGAATTATCTATACAATTCGATATTAGAAGACGAAAATAATAAGCTTAAGAGACTAATTTCTGTAAGTAATAGAAGTTCGAAAGATCAACCATTGACAATTGATATGATTACAAAATCCTACTTTGCTTGTTTCCTTCACCAATCACCACTTTCGGATGATATGTTATCAGAAAATTATAAACGAGATATTGAATCCAAGAATTTAATTTCTTTAATGAATTTGACATTCGATCTATCCCTCTCAAATTGGAATGCTGATTTGCCTTCCTCGGATCTCAATCAAACAAAGCTAAATAGAATATTCTCCTCTAAATCTATAATGGCGTGGATGGAACTATTTAAGGATGCTGTAGCTGCAAAACTCGAAATACATGATTCAGATGAAAAAGATAAAATATTCTATCGTGAAATATCAGATACTGATTTTACTAAAATAAAATCAATTCTTGAACGTTTATTTAATTGGCAAATTTGGTCTGCTCCAATTCATTCCGACATTGATACACAAATTGCAGGAACAAAAAGTAATCTAAAAGATTGGTTTAGAAATAAAGGTCTAACCACTGGTTTCTTATTAGGTGCCCCTATTTAACAGACTATAGCACTGCACATAACTAAAAAGTTGTCGCTGCGCTGCGGGCTTGCTACGCAACCCTTGCTTGGGCTTCGCCACATTCCGCTTTGTCACTCGTCTTGCTTAGCAAGCCTCGTGCCAAGTGCTTGCGCACTTGCGGAACGTCGACAACCATTTGTCGTTAGTCGACATTGCGTAAGCTGACGGTGATTTTGAGAATGAAGAAAAAATCAAGAAAAGGGGCTAAATTCGGAAGAGAAAATTGCTTGAACCATACACAAGTAGTTGTGTAAACTTGATAAAAGAGCACAAAATGGCTACAAACTTAAATATCGATCCAAAATTACTAGAAGAGGCCTATACGGTTAGCGGGTTGCGAACTAAACGTGAGACTGTGAATTTAGCTTTAATCGAATTTATTAAACGTCATAAGCAGAAAGACATTCTCAAATTTATCAATTTAGTCGAGTATGATAAGAGTTACGATTATAAAGAGGCACGTAATAAAAGATAAGATTGCCGAACCTCTATGAAATTACTAGTAGATACTTCAGTTTGGTCTGAAGCTTTAAGAAGAAAGGGTAAAACTCTAAATTCTGAAGAAACTTATCTTTACGACATTATTCAAAACGAAGACGATATTTTTGTTACTGGGATAATACTTCAAGAAATTCTCACGGGAATAAAAGAACCGAAAATGTTCTCAGAAATAGAAGAACAGTTTAGATATTTTAATTTCATCTCTCCAACAGAAAGAGATCATATTGAAGCTGCAAAATTAAGAAACTCACTTTCTAAAAAAGGAATCGTATTGGCAACAATCGATGCTTTAATTGCTCAAATTGCAATTACTCACAATCTAATTCTTGCAACTTATGATAATGACTTTTTACGACTTTCAGGAATTACAAAGTTAAAAGTTTTTAATTTCGAAGAATATAAGAAATCTAAAAGAAAACGCAACGTCGACTAACTTCATCTCCTCGCTCCGTTCGGGATCGCTAATGCGCCCCTCACTACGGGCTTCGCCACATTGCTTTGTCACTTCGGTTCGCGAGCCGGCGCTAAGGCGCCTCGAACCTCGTGCCAACTCCTTCGCGCGTAAGCGCTCGGAGACGCAACGTCGAGGAGACTCTTTCGTTAGACGACATTTGGAAAATTTCATTATATCAGTGAAAGAATTAATAATAAAATATAGAGCGGTTGAAGGTAAAATTACGAGCAGGCGAATCACAAATATTCGACCAAATGGCGATGATAAAATTTATGCTTACTGCCATTTACGGGACATGGAGATGGGATTCATGATTTCAGGAATCGTAGAAGCGGTTATCCCAAGTTCTGGTGAGTTAATTGAAAACATTTATACTTTTCTAAATCTAAAGACTCCAACTGATTTTAATAATCCAATTCAAAATTATTCAAATCAGCAGGAGTCGATTAATGAAAAAAGTCTCGAAAGACTAAGACGAAAGGAAAAATCGGAGTTATTTAAGCGATTCAGACTTCGCGTAATTATTAATCACTATAAGCAAAAATTCTTTGAATGTTTCGACAATCAATGCTTTAAATGTAAGAAAGAAAAGCACTTAGTTATTGATCACCATATTCCTATGTCTTTGGGCGGACATTTAATACCAGGTAATCTAGTTGCTCTTTGTAGAAAGTGTAATGGTCAAAAATGGGATAATCCACCAGAGAAGTTCTATTCTAGAAAAGAATTACAAGAGCTTCAGCAATTCTTAATTAAAGAAAAAGAAGTTTTTGAGTTTGAATTCAACTGGGATTTTTGGAACAAAGATAGGGAAGGGTATTTAATAAGTCTTGGTATTGATCGCAAATTAGTTCATCAGGTTTTAAATGATAAAAATCATGTTGATTACATTGAAGAATGAAATTCGGACTTGAAAGTGATACTAAATTTATCAGGTCTTTCGAAGCCTGATAAATTACTTGAATAAGAAGATGATTCAACAACCAAACGTCGTCTAACTGCGGCTTCTCGCGGCGCTTCGAGATTGCTACGCAACTCTTGCTTGGCCTTCGGCACATTTGCTTTGTCACTCGGTTCGCGAGCCGCGACTAAGGTCGCTCGAACCTCGCGCCAATTCTTTCGCGCGTTTAGCGCGCTTCAGAACCGCAAACGTCGAGAGGCCTATTTCGTTAGGCGACAGTTTGGCAAATTTGGATTTAAATCATTAAATTGTTTGACATTGTAACCTATTGGGTTACAATGGAGGCGATTGATACTTTCATTTAAACATAAAGGTTTAGAGCAGTATTTTGAAACCGGCAGTAAGAAAGGAATTCAACCGGATCACGCAGGTAAGTTAGGTAGAATTTTAGATAGATTAGACGCTTCATTAAATCCAAAGGATATGGATTTACCTTCATTTAAATTGCATCAACTTAAAGGTAAGGAGCAAGATCGATGGTCGGTCTGGGTAAATGGAAATTGGCGTATTATATTTGAATTCGAAGGTGAAAACGCAATCTTAGTCGATTACGAAGATTATCATTAGAAGTAACTATTATGAATAAAAGAAAACCAACGCATCCAGGGGAAGTATTATTGGAAGACGTAATCAAACCATTGGGTTTGACTATTACAGAAGCGGCAAAAGATTTAGGGATATCACGTAAAACACTTTCTGAGATCGTCAATTCCAAAAGTTCAATTACTCCTGAAACAGCAATTAGGATTGCATTAGCGACTAATACTTCTCCCGAAAGTTGGCTTAATATGCAGACTAAATTAGATTTATGGAATGCTTTACAAGATAAACCTAAGAATGTGATTAAATTTCCAATTTCTGCTTAGGTATGATTTTAAATACAGCCAAACCGATCGCCTAACTTCGTCTCCTCGCTTCGTTCGGAATCGCTAATGCGATCCTCACTACGGGCTAAAGCCACATTGCTTTGTCACTTCGGTTCGCGAAACGGCGCTAAGACGCCTCGAACCTCGTGCCAAGTCCGGCGCGCTTAAAGCGCTTGGACACGCAACGTCGAGGAGACTCTTTCGTTAGACGACATGCGTGCGAAATGACTTTTGCAATGAAAATGTCTTTATAAGTTCATTTTTGTAATTCGAAAAAGTGTAAAAATTTCGTTGACCGAATTTGAAAATGTATTACGTTCGTAATACAAAAGGTGTTTTTTATGATTAGTCTTCGATTACCCCCGGAATTAGAAAAGAAACTGTCAGAAGTAGCTAAAATTGAAAATAAAAGCAAATCAGAAGTTCTTAAAGAGTCTTTAGTTTATTACATTGATAATTTTGCGAAAAAGCCATCGGCCTATGAATTGGGTAAAAAATACTTTGGTCAATATAAGAGTGAGATTTCAGATAAATCGGTAAATCATCAAAAGTATATTAAAGATGCAATATTGAAAAAGCAAAAAGGCAAATGATCAAAGCAATTATTGATACTGGACCTATTGTTGCCTTTTTCGATGAATCAGATGTTTATTGTAACAGCATCAGATTGTTTCTCAAGGATTTCAAAGGAAGATTATTTACGACTATTGCCGTGGTAACAGAAGTTTCATATTTATTATCTGATAATAAGCAAGTTCAGAATTCATTCATTGAATGGATTAAAGACGGAGCGGTTACAATTTTAAATCAGGATAATGAGCATTTCCCATTTATACATTATTATATGGAAAAATATTCAGATCGCCCGATGGATTTTACGGATGCTTCTCTTGTTAGCCTTTCCGAAATATATGGAATTAAAGATATTTTAACTTTGGACAGTGATTTCCTTTTTTACAAAACGAAAAAAGGAAAAGCATTAAATATTCTTAATTTTGAAATGATTAAGGCTTAAATTAAAGCACGCACGATCGTCTAACTTCGTCTCCTCGCTTCGTTCGGGATCGCTGATGCGACCCTCACTACGGTCTTCGACACATTGCTTTGCCACTTCGGTTCGCGGGACGCGACTAAGGTCGCTCGAACCTCGTGCCAACCGCGTCGCGCTAATGCGCTTGCGGCCGCAACGTCGAGGAGACTCTTTCGTTAAGCGAACATGCCGCGATTTATCAGATAATTAAAATCATTTTGTTTGAGTATTTTTAAGGCAAAGTAATGATTGACAATGTATCTCAATTGGGGAACAATTAAATTAAAGGTAATTGTCATGGCAAAAACAGCAATGATTCGGGCGAGAGTTGAAGGGAATTTAAAAAAGGACGTAGAAAACATACTCGACCATTTAGGTATTTCTGCTTCAGAAGCTATCAATATTTTTTATCATCAAATTAAACTTAGTAAAGGTTTACCATTTCCAGTTAAACTACCAAATAAAGTAACGCAAAAGACTTTTGAAGCCACTGATAAAAAGAAAGGAATAAAGTCTTTTAAATCTAAAGAGGAATTATTCACGAAGCTGGGAATATGAAATTTAATCCTAGCTTTACAACTCAATTCAATAAAGATATTAAGTTACAGAAAAAGCGCAAAAAGGACTTAGGCAAACTTAAAGAAATCATGTCGCTACTGATTGATGGGATTTCACTAAGTTCAAAGCATAAAGATCATAAGTTAACTGGGAATTATAAGAATCGACGTGAATGTCATATTGAACCTGATTGGCTTTTGATCTACAAGTTAGAAGGCAATTTAATCATATTTGAAAGAACTGGAACACATTCGGATTTATTCGATTAATTTTATCTTAACGATGCGGCACGTCGCTTAACTTCGTCTCCTCGCTTCGTTCGGGATCGCTCATGCGACCCTCACTGCGGGCTAAAGCCACATTGCTTTGTCACTTCGGTTCGCGGGACGCTCGCTAAGGCTCGCTCGAACCTCGTGCCAACCCTTCGCGCAAATGCGCTTCAGGGACGCAACGTCGAGGAGACTCTTTCGTTAGACGACATAGACCAAGGAATATTATGAATGATATAATGACTTTTATCGAAACACATCCAGAGACGAATAAAATAATGCTATTTATTTTAGGCTTAATAGTCGCTTGGATTTCCGGAATATTTAAGCTAATACGTTTATACATTGAGAAATTGGATATTAGGTTACGCTTAGAAATTGAACCTTCTTCAGCAAGAATCTTATATTTAAAAGAATCTGAAGATGGAAAAGGATTCTCCAAGAGATTTGCAATTTGGTTAAATTTAAGTATAGCGAATCCTTCAGAAAAATTATTATCTATTAAACGTTTTGAGTTAAAGTTTCGTAATAAAGATAACAAGTGGTCAGAAAGTTTATTTCCAACCACCTTTCCTAGTTCCCCCCGGACTAAAGTAGGAGACAGTGTAAAAATATTCCCAGTTTTCTTTACAAGATTCCTAGATACAGAAGCACTTACGGGTGATCGAACTTTTTCAGCAGATGGGAGAATTGCAGCATATAATTTTCAGACAGGGTATTTATTGTTTGTAGAAGAGTATTATGGGACTTGGCTACCTGAAAATATTCAGGAGAAAATAAATATCAAAGTCATATGCTTTGATATAAAAGGCAAAAAATATGAATTAACGGGTATGGCTAGAAATATTTCATTTCAAGCAGGAATTGAGGCTGTACCAGGTATAGAAAAATACAGGGACGATTTTAAATATTTAGGTTCTGTCTCAAGAATCGAAGGTATTACTTCGAGTAAAAAAGAAAATAAAGAGTAGTTTGGTCTACGTCGTCTAACTTCGTCTCCTCGCTTCGTTCGGGATCGCTCATGCGACCCTCACTCCGGCCTCCGGCACATTGCTTTGTCACTTCGGTTCGCGGGACGGCGCTAAGACGCCTCGAACCTCGTGCCAACCGCATCGCGCATATGCGCTTGCGGACGCAACGTCGAGGAGACTCTTTCGTTAGTTGCAATAGTGGCAAAAATAAATTTGAAAGCAGCGTTTGATTTTAAAATCTCTATAAAAGGAATTGGAAGAAAAACGGAGAGTATGTGATTAATTTTGCTTGAAACTGACTTTCTTTCGTATATTTTAGGAATATACAAATGGAATTACCGGATTTAAGCCAAATTACAGGTTTTGACTGGGATTTAGGTAATATTGAAAAGAACTGGAAAAAGCACAAAGTAAAGCCAGGTGAAATAGAAGAAATCTTTTTTAACGATCCTTTACTTGTAATACCGGATGATTACCATTCAGGAAAAGAAGATCGATATATCGTTTTAGGGATTACGAATTCAGGGAGAAAGTTGTTCGCTGTAATAACGATTCGTAAAGATAAGATCCGTCCTATCTCAGTTCGTGAAATGACACTTCGGGAAAGAAAAGTCTATGAAAACTCGTAAAAAAATACCGTCTTTAAAAACAGAGAGTGCAGAAATTGATTTTTGGTCAAAGAATGATTCTACTGACTATATCGATTATTCGAAGGCAAAAAAAGTATCTTTTCCGAATTTAAAGCCTACAACAAAAATGATTTCACTTAGATTGCCTGAAGCACTAATTGATAGATTGAAAGTTATGGCGAACAAGAAAGACATTCCGTATCAATCTTTAATAAAACTTTTGCTTTCAGATAAAGTAGAGGAAGAGCTTAAAAGATAGGGTAGGTAGCTAAAGCCACTACTGCAACTAACTTCGTCTCCTCGCTTCCTTCGGGATTGCTAATGCAACCCTCACTCCGGGCTAAAGCCACATTGCTTTGTCACTTCGGTTCGCGGGACGCTCGCTAAGGCTCGCTCGAACCTCGTGCCAGCCCTTCGCGCAAATGCGCTTCAGGGACGCAACGTCGAGGAGACTCTTTCGTTATCTGCAAGTGGCGGCAGTTCGAACTAACTAGAAAGTGTTTCAAGGACAAATATGAAATATCAATTGAAGGATTTTCATAGAAATATTCCAGATAATGATTTACTTGACGACGTTAAGAATGTCGCCGCCAAACTCGGCGTGACCAAGCTCTCATCGCGGGACTATGACAGCAACGGTGGCAAATTCACATCTGGGACAATTATCGTTCGTTTTGGTGGTTGGAACAAAGCAGTAGAAAAAGCAGGTTTAAGTTTAGTTCATTTAAGAAATATTTCAGAAAAAGACTTATTTGAAAATATTGAATATGTTTGGCTTAAAATAGGAAAGCAACCAGTTTTCAGAGATATTAAGTCGCCTATCTCTAAATACCCCCGCGCACAATATGTTTCACGATTCGGAACATGGAGAAAGGCTTTAGAATCGTTTATTGAATTTATTAATACTCCCAGTGATGAAAATTCTGTAGAAGAATTGATAGGAAAGAGTTCTCCAAATGATTTAACAAGTGAACCTATAATAAAACATAAAACCAAAAGGTATCCGAGTGAGCGATTAAAGGTTCAAGTTTTAATGCGTGATGGAAATAAATGCAAACTTTGCGGTATAACTTTAACAGGTGATAATATTCATTTTGACCATATTATTCCATGGTCAAAAGGTGGAGAAACGGTTTTGGAAAATTTACAAGTGCTTTGTTCAAAGCATAATCTCGCTAAAAGTAATTTAGAATATCCAAAGAAATAAGAAACATATAAAATCGAAACAGAAGCCGCCACCAGCAGATAACTGCGGTTTCTCGCAGCGCTTCGAGATTGCTCCGCAACTCTCGCTTGGCCTTCGGCACATTTGCTTTGTCACTCGGTTTGCAAGACGCGACTAAGGTCGCTCAAACCTCGCGCCAATTCTTCCGCGTGCTTAGGCACGCTCCAGAACCGCAAACGTCGAGAAACCTGCGTCGTTAGCCGAAAGCGCTTGCAAATTTACATTAAATAATAACTATTAACCGAAATAAAAAAAATGTCTGCAAAAATTAATTCAAAAACCCTGTTCGGAAATCTGAACTTTCAAGAATTACACGAAAATAATGAATTTAAAGAAGACAGCGTTAGAGAAGTAATAATACTTCCTATTTTGAATGCTCTCGGATACAAAGAAGGACAAATTATAAGAAGTAAAACGTTAGAGCATCCATTTCTGAAAATCGGCAGTAATAAGAAAATTCCAATTAAGCTAATTCCAGATTATCTAATTTTAATAGAAGAAAATTATGCCTTAACTCTAGATGCAAAATCTCCAGACATCAACATAATGGATGAAGATAATATTGGACAAGTTTACAGTTATGCATCACATCCTGAAATCCGCAGCACATATTTCGCTCTATGTAATGGTCTTGAATTTGCTCTATATCGAAGAGAATCAACAAATAAACCAATCCTTTTATTTCAAATAGAAGAAATCGAACATTCTTGGGAAAAACTATCAATGTTATTATCTGCTAATAGTTTTCAAATTGGTAAAAATCTTTCCTATGATTCATTAACTATCGCTAAAACTGGAGAATTCGATTATAAATTACGACCTTTACTAGATGAAATTCCGGTTAGAAAGCAACAAGCAAAAAGACATTTCGGAGTACATGGGTATTTTACAAAACAAGCCTGGAATATAGTCTCTGACTATATAAAAAATTTCAGTCGACCCAACGACATAATTTTGGACCCTTTTGGCGGCAGCGGAGTCACAGCCATTGAAGCTTTAATGAACAATCGAAAGGCAATAAGCATTGATCTAAATCCAATGGCAGTTTTTATAGTAAAGTCGTTGGTTAGCCCAATTAAATTAGCATTCCTGTCAGATTCCTTTCAAAAAATTAAAAAAGAATATTTGGAAAAAGAACCGAAAACCAAAGAAGATATCAAAGCAGCTTTAAAGAAATATCCCTATCCGAAAGGATTTCCTTTACCGAAAGGTTCCGATGTTGAAACTGTTGAGCAATTATTTAGTGATAAACAATTAGCTCAATTAGCGCTATTAAAATCCATAATCAAGAAAGAACCAGATGAAAATATAAAAAATTCACTAATGGTAGCTTTTTCAAGTAGCGTTAATAAATTTAATTTAACTTTTCATTATACTAAAAGTGAAGGTGGTGGTGATAGTGCCCCATTTCGTTATTATCGTTATAGAATGGCACCTGATCCGGGCGAATTAGAATTAATGGAAATCTTCGAAACTAAATTTAAAAGATTAGCTGATGCAAAAAGAGAAATGGAATATTTTATTAATGAAACTACAATTAATAATATCGAAATTCTAAAAGGAACAGCCACAAATCTAAAAACAATTCCTAAAGAAAGCATTGATTATATTTATACAGATCCTCCTTACGGAAAAAAAATACCATACTTAGACTTATCAGTTATGTGGAATGCTTGGCTCGACTTACCAGTCTCAGAAGAAGATTATGAACAGGAAGCCATTGAAGGCGGAGAGAAAGAAAAAACAAAAGAAAATTATAACAATTTAATCGCTGAAAGCATTAAAGAAATGTATCGTGTTTTAAAATTTGATAGATGGCTATCTTTTGTGTTTGCACATAAAGATCCAGAATTCTGGCATCTAATTATAGATACAGCTGAAAGTTGCGGCTTTGAGTACGTCGGAGCAGTTCCTCAAAAAAACGGACAAACCAGTTTTAAGAAACGACAAAATCCATTTACAGTTTTATCGGGCCAATTAATTATAAATTTTAGAAAAGTTACAAATCCAAAAGCAATCTTAAAAGCAAACTTAGGCATGAATATAGCTACAATAGTAATGCAAACCATTGAAGGCATAATTGCAAAAAATAATGGCGCTACATTAGAACAAATCAATGATGAATTAATTATAAAAGGCCTAGAATTGGGTTTTTTAGATCTATTGAAAAAAGAATACACTGATCTTACACCTATTCTCTTAGAAAATTTTGATTACAATGAAGCTACTGAAATTTTCACAATTAAAAAAGGAATGAAATTCAAAACTCATATAGATGTAAAACTAAGAATAAAATATTATTTGATTAGCTTCCTAACCAGAATGCAACGAGAAAACAAATCAACACACTTTGATGAAATTATTCTTTATATCTTACCTCTTTTAAAAAATGGAATTACGCCAGAAAAGCAAACCATACTCTCAGTTTTAGAAGACATCGCCGAGAGAGTTAACGAAGATTCTTGGAAATTAAAAAGAGAAGAATCACAACCAACCCTTTTTAATCTTTCTTAAAATCGCGCCATCGGCTAACACGAGATAACCGCATCGCTGGCGCTCGGCCTGCGGCACATTGCTACTCCGGCATCGAGACTTGCTAAGCAAGTTCGCCGCCGTCGTGCAACGTCGGCTATCTCGGAAACGTTAGACGAACATGCCCCAAATCTTGCGTGGAAAGGCTAAATTAGCCATTGACAAATGATAGCATATATACTACCGTATAGAAATTGAAAGTCGTCTTAGATACAAATGTTCTTTATCAAGCGTTAAGAGCAAGAAAAGGGGCTTCCCGAGCAATTCTGGAATTAGTTTTCGATCAGAAAATTAAGTTAGGATTATCGATACCCGTCTTTAAAGAATATGAAGAAGTGCTAAATAGGCGGACTTCAAAAGCAGATTTAGGAATTAACGATAAAGAAATAAAAAAGATATTGGGATTTATTGCTTACGCAAGTTATCCGCAAACGATTTATTTTGCGTTTCGTCCAAACCTGCGCGATGAGGATGATAATCATTTTGTCGAACTTGCAATAGCCTGTAACGCGGATTATTTAATTACTAGTAACGTAAAAGATTATCTAATAGATAACGATTTAAAATTTCAAGATTTGAAAGTTATAACACCGTCGAATTTTATGAATTATTGGAGGGAGAATTATGAAAACAAAAGCTAGTGTATTGACTATTAGAATTCCTTCTGAATTGAAGCATAAAATTGAGAAAGTGGCTGAAGAGCAGGGTGTTTCAATAAATCAATTAGCACTTTACGCATTTACGAAAGAAATTCAAGATCTTGAAACTTCTCAATATTTTGAAAAATATTACAAAGGTAAAACTAAGAAACAAATTTTCGCAGATTTTAGAAATGTTCTTTCTCAGATCAATAGCGACGATAAAATTCCTGCTTGGGATAAATTATAATATCTAATAATCGGGGCACGTCGTCTAACTGCGGCTCCTCGCTTCGTTCGGGATCGCTCATGCGACCCTCACTCCGGGCTAAAGCCACATTGCTTTGTCACTTCGGTTCGCGGGACGGCGCTAAGGCGCCTCGAACCTTGTGCCAACCGCGTTGCGCATAGGCGCTCGCGGACGCAACGTCGAGGAGACTCTTTCGTTAGTCGACATAATGAAAATCAAATTTAACAAGAAAAATGTATGAAATTCGAATTAAGAGATTTACATCAAAAGATTTCGGATCTGGACATTATAGAAAACCTTCAGTCTGTAGCAAAAAATTTGCAAAAAGATTCATTAAAGATCAGAGACTATTCAAAGAAAAATGGGGCAAAATATTCCTACCAAACGGCTAAGAAACGATTCGGGAGTTGGGAGAGAGCGCTGCATAAAGCAAGATTAAATACTGAAGCAAGTATCCATGGCATTGAATACGGAGAAAATTCTATTAGAGATGAATTTTTACTTAAAGATATTCAAGAAGTAGCTTTAAAATTAAATAATACTAAGCTTACAATTTCTGAGTATGACGAGTATGGGAAATATGGGTCTACTACTTTAATTAAACGTTTTGGCGGATGGAATAATGCAAAGAAAAAAGCTAATTTGGAAGTGGGAAGGCATTATAATACTTCCGTTGAAGACTACTTAGAGAATATCTTAAATATTTGGACTTATTTAGGCAGACAACCTCGATACGAGGAAGTGGCTAAGCCACTATCTAAATATCATGTCAGCTCATATGAAAATAAATTTGGATCTTGGAAAGCTGCATTAGAATCATTTGTAAAATTTATCGATTCGGACTCTTTTGAAAAAGAAACCGAATCAATATCAGAAGATGTTGGTCCAAATGAATCCCAGTTAGCGAAATTGGAACCTCCGATTCATATAAGTGAAAATGAGATTAAAATAAAAAGAAGCCCTAGAAAAATTAATTTGAGGTTAAGATTTTTTATACTGAAACGAGACCGATTTACTTGCCAAGCCTGCGGAAAATCCCCTTCTAAAAATCCCGATATAGAACTTAATGTAGATCATATTCTACCCTGGAGTAAAGGTGGTGAAACAGCTATAGAAAATCTTCAAACTCTTTGCTTTGAATGTAACCAGGGCAAAAGTAATGTCTTATAATTCATTACGTCGACTAACTGCGGCTTCTCACTGCGCTTCGAGATTGCTTCGCAACTCTCGCTTGGCCTTCGGCACATTCGCTTTGTCACTTCGGTTCGCGAGACGCGACTAAGGTCGCTCGAACCTCGTTCCAATTCTTTCGCGCGTTTATCGCGCTCCAGAACCGCGAACGTCGAGAAGCCTACGTCGTTATGCGCAATAACATGGGTAATAAATACTAATATAAAATGATCACTAAAGAACAGCTTCAAAAATTTTTGGAACCCTATCTATTTGAATATGAAATAATAGATAAATTGAAATTTTCCGAACAATACTTTCTTGATTGTAGTCGCTCAATAAACGCAAAGACACTAACTATCTTGAATAGAGATGGGATTATTAATGAATTCGAAAAGGTATTTCATATTACTACCTCGATGCTAAGAAAGATTAATAGTGAAAAGTTGACTGACCTTTATACAATTGAAAATGGATTTGCATTACGACAAAATATGTCCGTTGTTGCCTCATTAACTCAATCAGGCGGAGTGAGTTTCCGATCATTGCCAGTCATTTCTCGATGGATTCTTAATTTATTCTTATTTAAATATGAAGAGAATACTCGATTCAATAGAACAACACTCTTAGATATTGCAAGTGCTTTGCAAAGAATTTCACAATTAATTGGGATTAGCATTTTTGACGCAAAAGTTTACTCAGGTCGTGATGAAAATGCAGTTACGATCGATGGTCTTTTTGATCTTAATAAGTCAGACAAAGGAAGAATATTAGTATATTTAGATAATGCATTAGAGGTAATCAATAGTCTACATTCTGAGAATAAACAAACATTAGAGATAATTTCGGAAACAATAATAGAACTTAAGCAGGAAACTGTTAAGGAAAAGCCAAAATGGAGTATAATCCTTTCAAAGCTGGCTCAATTGTTGATTATAACTGCGGCATTGACTTCTGGAATCGCTGATGCTAAGAACGCACATGAAAATTTACGGAAAGCATGGAATACAATTGTTGAAAACTCAACAAGTAATTTTGATACGAATAATCAAATTAACTACGATTTGTACCCGAAAGGTCTGATTGATGAGCCAAAGTTTTAAGGTTACATGTTACTGCGCATAACTGCGGTTTCTCGCTTCGTTCGTCACTCACGGTTCCCGCTCGGACTCACTTCGGGCTTCGCCACATTTGCTTTTTAACTTCGGCTTGCAAGGCGCTCACTAAGGTTCGCTCAAGCCTCGTTAAAATCCCTTTGCGCACAAGCGCTCCGGGAACGCAAACGTCGAGAAGCCTCTTTCGTTATACGCCATCGCTTTATATTAAATAGACATTATGAACTTAAATAAATACATTTATCGAAAATTAAGAATTGATGATAAAAAGTTTAACGGCTCTATCGAATCATTCTATCAAAACGTAGTTGTGCCAATTTTCGTTAAAAGAGATAAACAGTATTTTTTAATAGGGACTGGATTTATTTTAGGTCATAGAAAGGATCACTTTCTAATTTCAGCAAATCACGTAGTAAAGGATAATGGAAAAGAATTTTATACGCACGATAAGGGCCGCTTTGTAAATATCACTGGAACGCTAAACCAACCAGTCATAATTAACGAAAATAAAGTATTAAAGGATTTGATTGATATCGATTTTTGCACAATTAAATTATCGGACAATTTTTTGCAGGAGTTAGTGCATCTGCCGATTATATTTGATCATAGTTTAGTATATTCCAAAGATGATTTCAAGGAAGGCGACAGTTTAATTGTAGCTGGGTATTTAATCTCGAAAACTGAATTCGTATTAAAGTTAAGACGTCTTAAAAGTTCGATTTTTGTCCACCAACTTGATTTCGTTAAGAACGAATTAGGCTATTATAATTACTATATTCCAATAAAAAGATCTGATGGTAGCTCTCTTCCAGAGTTAAATGGCCTAAGTGGGTCACCAATATTTTACATCCCTAAAGATTCAAAAGATATATTTATTGCAGGTATAGGTAAAGCGTATCGAGTCGATAAGATCGCAACGCGAATTGATATATTTTTTGAGCCAATGTCACTTGTTTTGAAATTTATAGAAAGCGACGGCGTATAACTGCGGCTCCTCGCTTCGTTCGGGATCGCCAATGCGACCCTCACTACGGTCTTCGACACATTGCTTTGCCGCTTCGGTTTGCGAGACGGCGCTAAGGCGCCTCAAACCTCGCGCCAACTCCTTCGCGCAGAGGCGCTCGGAGTCGCAACGTCGAGGAGACTCTTTCGTTAGACGCAAGTCAGCAAAAATTCCTGTTTTTCCCAATTTATAGTTTCAAAATTATTTTATTCAAATTATCGAAAAAATCATTGACGCTTGTTTTATTATATATATGCTTAAATATATATGAACAAGGCTAAAATTTTTAAAAATGGTGACAGTCAGGCAATTCGTTTGCCTAAAGATTATCGTTTTAAAGGTAAAGAGGTTTATATAAGGAAAGACGGGAATAATGTTATTTTAACACCAATAGATGATGCCGTTGATAGATTTTGGAACGCAGTTAATAATTTCTCAGATGATCTTGTAATTGATCGAAATCAACCAGCGGAGTATGACAAACGAAATAGAATATGATTCAATACTTATTAGATACAAATATTTGCATTTATATAATTAATCAAAAGCCAGAGTCGGTTTATAAAAAATTCAAAAAGATCAAATTTGAAAATATCTTTATTTCATCAATTACAGAATTTGAACTGAAGTATGGTGTTCAGAAAAGTCTACATTCTGAAAAGAATTCGAGAGTCTTAGAAGATTTTTTAAGTTATTTGAATATTCTTCCATTTGTTAGTGAAGACACGAATAAAGCTGCAAAAGTTCGAGTAGAATTAGAGAAAGTAGGGAAGCCAATTGGCCCTTTCGATCTTTTAATAGGTTCTCAGGCGTTATCGAATAAACTTACTCTTGTGACAAACAATGAGAAGGAATTTAATCGGATTAAAGATCTTAAAATTGAAAACTGGCTTTAAAAGATGCTGACCAGCGTCTAACTTCGTCTCCTTGCTTCGTTCGGGATCGCTAATGCGTCCCTCACTACGGGCTAAAGCCACATTGCTTTGCCACTTCGGTTCGCGAGCCGTTCGCTAAGGCTCACTCGAACCTCGTGCCAACCGCGTCGCGCTAATGCGCTTGCGGCCGCAACGTCGAGGAGACTCTTTCGTTAGCCGACATGGCTAATGATGAATTTTATACAAAATATGAAAAAGAAAACAAGAGGCTTAAGGCGGAAATGTAGGGTGCTCGTTGCGACACTTATTAAACTTACTGAGGAGTTCCCAGAAGGATCTTCAGACAAGGAATTTTGGCATTTTCATATACCTGTAAAAAAATCATTTGCCGATTCGAAGAGAACGCCGAAAAAAGCAAGAAAACTACTAATTCAAACACTCATTAATCGCTCAGAATATTTATCTACGTTAAAGCCTTCTGGGAATGTATTTTGCAAAGTGGTTTGTATTATCTGTAAGCAGGAATTGTCTAGATCTCAAATAATTATCTTTTTCAATAAAGAATATTTTAATAGCTTTTTTATCCGGAATGATGAAGAGCAAGTATGGATCCTAATAGAAACAAACGAATTCGATATTAAATCAATGTATAATATTCCATTAAGATTCAGTATTAAATACTACTTGGAAAATATATACGATGGTGATGTCGTTTGGAAAGATGAATTATTAGTCATAGGCGAGCTTGAATAGCAAGATTTTATAACATATGTCAGAAGAATATTTATCAGTAATGAATGAAACCAAATGGAAAGAAATTAAACTTCTAATGGTAAATTACTCTTTCCTCGTTTATTGGAGAACAAAAGATCTTTACACTCAACACATTTCAAATTGGGATGGTGAGTGGTTTTATCATTTTACATTAGGTGGATATAAAACGATCGAGTTACTAGAAATCAAAGTCGTTGAAGAAGAGAAATTTGAACAAGTTTTAGCGGATCTTAAAGCAATTCACGTTCCCGGTAAAATAAATGATAAAATAATAACAATCTACGGCTATCAAAAAGATCAAATCTTGAATTATTTGTAAAATGCTATAGCGTTGATAGCCACGTCGGCTAACTGCGGTTTCTCGCTTCGTTCGTCACTCACGGTTCCCGCTCGGACTCACTGCGGGCCTTGCCACATTTGCTTTTTAACTTCAGCTTGCAAGACGCTCACTAAGGTTCGCTCAAGCCTCGTTAAAATCCCTTCGCGCACAAGCGCTCCGGGAACGCAAACGTCGAGAAACCTACGTCGTTAAGCGACAGTGGCGAACTTGAATCTTAATACAAATATCTTTCGATAAAAGCCAATGAGAGAAAAAATTAAAGACTTTACAAATATTTAGTATATCGATTATACTATTAAAGTGCGCTTTGAATGGGATCTTGAAAAAGAAAGGATAAATATTCAAAAGCATGGTCTTTCATTTGGAGAAGCATCATTAGTTTTTGCTGACCCGAGAACGATTTACATTTCTGATCCAGACCATTCTATTGATGAAGTAAGAGAAATTGCACTTGGGACAATTGAAAATATTACTATCGCGGTCGTAATTTTTGTTGATCGATCACAAAATGATGAAGAAATAATAAGGATCATATCGGCGAGGCCAGCTACAAATTCAGAAAAAGCTCAATACTACTCAGCTGATATCTAATATATGAGAGAAGAATACGATTTTTCAAAAGGCAAGCGTGGTGTTTACTCACGGGATTTAAAGGATCTTCATTTTCCGGTATATCTTGATCCGCAATTAGAAGAATACTATAAGAAAATCGCACTTAAGAAGAATAAAGATCTTAGTACAATTGTTAATACGATCTTACAAAAAGAAATGGAATTACACAATTCCTTAATTTAATTAACGCCACCATCGCTTAACTTCGTCTCCTCGCTTCGTTCGTCACTCACGGTTCCCGTTCGGACTCACTCCGGGCTAAAGCCACATTGCTTTGTCACTTCGGATCGCGGGACGGCGCTAAGGCGCCTCGAACCTCGTGCCAACCGCGTCGCGCAAAAGCGCTTGCGGCCGCAACGTCGAGGAGACTCTTTCGTTAGGCGACAGTTCGAAAATTTAATATATAATGAGATCAATATGGGATTAGATATGAGACCTTTAGGTAGGCCTAAACCTGGATACGAAAACGAATACATCAAAATCTTTAATATTCTTCAGAGTCGAGAAAAACAAAAAATTAATTTAATCGAGAAACTATTAGGAAAAAAAGAAAATACATTCGAACAGCTTTTGGTTATTTGGAATGAATTACAAATTTCACCATTCGAAACCATAAAAGCTCCTATGGTCGGAAGAGATTTCGAAGCAAATATGTGGCTCAATTCTCTTTATGAAACAACTGACAAATCTATAGAAAAAGAAGAATTTTTTCAAAATTACAATGGATACTATGTAATAGAATTAGCAAAAGAGCTTGAGGGTGTTCCAATGTATCAATCTCCTGTCGCTGATGCAAATGTGTTTCGAGGTGAGTTTCTCAGAGATTGTGAAGATTTAATCGGTGAAAAATTAACATCTGAAGCATGGATTTCTAAACTGTCTCACGAAGCATTAGATTACGGAAATAGACTTATGGATATTGCAGACAAATTAGCAATCAAACATAATTTAGAATATCTAAAATCAATAAGGATTCCACCAAAAAGTGAAGAAGATTCAATGGATGCAAAATTACATATTCTTTTTTCCCTTGCAAAATGGCTTATTTTTTATGGAAAAAATGGACATGGGTACGAGGCAGATTATTAAACACATACGAACCGTCGCCTAACTTCGTCTCCTCGCTTCGTTCGGGATCGCTCATGCGCCCCTCACTTCGGTCTTCGACACATTGCTTTGTCACTTCGGTTCGCGAGCCGGCGCTAAGACGCCTCGAACCTCGTGCCAAGTCCAGCGCGCTTAAAGCGCTTGGACACGCAACGTCGAGGAGACTCTTTCGTTATGCGAAATGGCTGAAAACTAAATTGAAATTGGGATTGACAAATATATCAAATTTGATATATTTGAATAGTGAAGTTTAAAATCCAATTATTAGAACCTGCGGAAGAGTTTCTTTTAAAACTGGAAAACAAACTTAAAGCCAAAGCATTTAGAACGATTGAATTATTAGGAGAATTTGGGCCAGAATTAAGAGAACCATTTTCTAAGAAAATTCAAGGTTACGAAGGGCTCTTCGAGCTAAGAATTAAACAGGGTTCTAATATTTGTAGATTCTTTTATTTCTTTGAGAAAGATCGCGTTGTTATTTTAACTTCAGGATATATAAAGAAAGAGCAAAAGACGAGTAAAGATCAATTGACTAAGGCCTTCAAGTTGATGAAGACTTATAGAGGAGAGCAAGTATGAAACTTAAGACGAAAAGCTTTGATTTACTTCTAAATAAAGAGCTGAAAAATAAAGATTTTAAGAAAGATTATGAAGCTCTTTCCAATGAGTTTACTTTAGCCAAAGAAATTATCAAATTGAGAAAAAAGAGAAATCTGACTCAAAAGGATTTAGCAGAGAAAATTGGCACTTCTCAACCAGCGATAGCACGCATTGAATCAGGAAATTATAAGAACTTATCATTGTCATTGATTAACCGACTTGCAAAAGCACTGGATGCTGAGCCAGTAATACATTTAAAGAGTAAAAACGCTTAAATAACAATCAGCCACTTCGCATAACTTCGTCTCCTCGCTTCGTTCGGGATCGCTAATGCGACCCTCACTTCGGGCTAAAGCCACATTGCTTTGTCACATCGGTTCGCGAGACGGCGCTAAGGTCGCTCGAACCTCGTGCCAACCCTTCGCGCAAATGCGCTTCAGGGACGCAACGTCGAGGAGACTCTTTCGTTAGGCGTCATTGTCGCAATAATCATTAAAGAAGATTAAATGGAAAATGAAGAAACTCAAAGGCAAGTTCCTTTCGCAATTATCGATCTGGCGACGGTTGTATTATCTGTTTACGTTTTAACGGCGTTATTGCTAAGTTCTTTCATTAAACTTGATTCAGAATTAGAAAGATTATTAAATTTTATCGATAATCTGATTTGCATCTTTTTCATCTTTGATTTTACATACAAGTTATTCACTGCGGAAAGCAAGCTCTCGTATTTAAAATGGGGATGGATCGATTTGCTTTCGAGTATTCCTACTTTAGATTATTTTAGGGCAGGGCGACTATTCAGGTTAATTCGGCTTTTACGAGTTCTTAGAGCATTACGATCTACAAAAAACTTAATTCATTTCATTTTTAAAAATAAGGCACAAGGTGCATTCTCTTCTGTTGCTTTAATCGCGTTTGTAATTATTATCTTTTCGTCGATTTCAATTCTTCAGGTTGAAGATGATCCGAATAGTAATATTAAGACTGCGGAAGACGCTCTTTGGTGGTCTTATACAACGGTTACAACAGTAGGTTATGGAGATAGATTTCCTGTTACAACTGAGGGTAGATTGATAGCGGCGATTTTAATGACGACCGGAGTTGGTTTGTTTGGAACTTTCACCGGCTTCGTCGCTTCTTGGTTTGTATCATCGAAATCCAATGATGGAAAGTAATCAGTAATAGGAATACTTTAATAAGCGACAACGAACGCCTAACTTCATCTCCTCGCTCCGTTCGGGATCGCTAATGCGCCCCTCACTACGGGCTTCGCCACATTGCTTTGTCACTTCGGTTCGCGAGCCGGCGCTAAGGCGCCTCGAACCTCGTGCCAACTCCTTCGCGCGTAAGCGCTCGGAGACGCAACGTCGAGGAGACTCTTTCGTTAGACGGCATCTGCTAAAAATGGACTTGCAACTTGATTTACTATTTAAAGTCGTTTTGACTATTTCGCGGTTGACAATACATCTTATATGATGTAAATTGATTTGTGGCGAGAAAATGGAAAGTTTACTATTACTCGGAATCTGAGAACGAAGAAAGTGAAATCGAAACTTTTATCAATTCTAAGGATGAACGAAATCAAGCAAAGATATTAGCTTGGATCGAGAAACTTGAAGAATTAGGTCCAAATTTACCAAGACCTTACGCTGATATTTTAAAAAACGGAATTCATGAGCTAAGAATTAAACTTTCCGGCGATCAGGTTCGTATATTATATTTCTTCTGTTATAAAGACTATGTTATACTAACGAATCATTTTATTAAACGGTCTGATAAAGTTCCGAAAACTGAAATTGATAAAGCAATGAAGAGAAGAGAGAAGTTTCTTAAAAAATATCCGGAAAAAGAAATAGGGAAGTTATTATCATGAAATCATTCAGAACACATTTAAAATCTAAAATTAAAAATGCGAAATTCAAAGAAAAGTTTCAAGAAGAAAAAGAACTAATTAATTTATCTTTGGAATTACATGATTTAAGAGAAAAGAAAGGGCTTTCTCAATCTGAATTAGCGAAATTAGCTCACGTGACTCAGCAACAACTTTCGAAAATTGAAAATGGAATTAACTGCAATTTAGCTACTTTCTTGAAAGTCTGTCACGCATTAGATTTAGAAGTAAAGGTTAAATCTCGCAAGCATATTGCTTGAACTTGAAAGCAGACGCCGTCTAACTTCGTCTCCTCGCTTCGTTCGGGATCGCTAATGCGCCCCTCACTTCGGTCTTCGACACATTGCTTTGTCACTTCGGTTCGCGGGACGCGACTAAGGTCGCTCAAACCTCGTGCCAAGTCCGGCGCGCTTAAAGCGCTTGGACACGCAACGTCGAGGAGACTCTTTCGTTATACGCAATTGCGGGGGAGACGCCACATCCATGTGGCGAGAAGTAGGGGCGAAAAGGATGAAATTAGGTTGACAAGCATACAATCATTGTATATTATTTAGATTATGAATCAGACTGTTAATATTTCCTTTGAAAAAGCACTTTTAAAAGAAATCGATAAAATTGCAAAGAGGGAACACAGGTCCAGGTCAGAATTGATTCGTGAAGCCGCTAGAGCGTATATTGAGAAAAAAACTAGATGGCAAGCCATCTTTGACTTCACTTCAAAAGTTACTGATCGAAGTAATATTTCTGAAAAGGATGTTTTTAATGAAATTAAATCCGTTAGAAATAAAAGAAATGCTTCTTAATAATGTTGAAGGTATTATTAGATACTAATATTTACATCTCTGCTATTTTATTTAGAGGAAAACCAAGGCTTGTTTTCCAAGATTTAATTGATGAGGTTTTTACAGGATATATTTCGAAAGAAATATTAGCTGAGATTGAATCTACACTCTCTAAACCAAAATTCAAACTTGATGATAATTTTATTCAGATTGTTTTATCTGAAATCAGAGATATTACTGCGCTTGTTAAAAATAAACCTATTCAAGATTATTTAGAGTTAAGAGATAGAGATGATTATCACATTCTGGAGTCTGCTTTTGCAGCAAAAGTAGACTATTTAATCACTGGAGACAAAGATTTATTAACTCTTCAGAAAATTAAGAACTTTAACATCATTACTCCAGATGAGTATTTAAGTATTAAAGTAAGAAACGAAACTTAATTCAGCGACATCCGTGTCGCGAAATTCCGCAACTGCGTATAACTTCGTCTCCTCGCTTCGTTCGTCACTCACGGTTCCCGCTCGGACTCACTACGGTCTTCGACACATTGCTTTGTCACTTCGGTTCGCGGGACGGCGCCAAGGCGCCTCGAACCTTGTGCCAACTCCTTCGCGCACAAGCGCTTCGGAGACGCAACGTCGAGGAGACTCTTTCGTTAGGCGAAATGATGCAATTTTTTACAGGAAAACATGTTTTATGATTAAGAAAATACTAATACTTTTAGCAGTCTGTTATGCTCAAATTGGCTTTGCACAGGATCTACCGCTTACCGTTGAGAAATACAAAATTCACATTCGTGGCGTTGGTAAAATTCTTATTGGTATGAGTGTTGTTGAAATTGAAAAAGTGACAGGTCAAAAATTGAAAATAGAAGAGGATCCGTTAGTAGAGCAAAATTGCGCTTTCTATTATTTCAAAAATTCTACTTCTAGCTTGGGCTTTATGTTTACTGGACCTGCTAAAAATAACATGAAACTTGCACGAATTTACTTATACAAGCCAGAGAATGAAACAATTTCTGGCATTAAAATAGGAGATTCATTAGCTAAATTAAAAAGTGTATATAAAGAAAAGTTAGAAGAAACGCGCGGGCATTATACAAACTACTTGGAATATACTTATAAGCCAGTGGATAAATCAGATAAAAATTATGGAATTATTTTTGAGACAAATAATAAGAATATTACATCAATTAGTGTTGGAAGATATCCCGAATTAAATTTAGTAGAAGGATGCTTGTAGTGTATTTTGCATCACTTCGCCTAACTTCGTCTCCTCGCTTCGTTCGGGATCGCTCATGCGACCCTCACTCCGGCCTCCGGCACATTGCTTTGTCACTTCGGTTCGCGGGACGGCGCTAAGGCGCCTCGAACCTCGTGCCAACCCTTCGCGCAGATGCGCTTCAGGGACGCAACGTCGAGGAGACTCTTTCGTTAAGCGACATTGTGAGAAAAATCACTTTAGAATGAAAGTAGATTAGAAATTGCCGGATCTAAATAATCTTGACATTTATTAAGCGAGAAAAGAAAATTACTGAACAAATAATTAGTAAGTATGAATTCCGGCGAAGTTAAAGATATATTAGTCGAACATAAGCAAGAACTCCTAAATTTAGGAGTTCAAAAACTTTTGCTTTTTGGTTCCGTTGCGAGAAATGAAAATCATGAAGGTAGTGACGTAGATATTCTTGTTCAATTCCATTCTGGTAAGAAAAACTTTGATAGCTTTATGGATCTTTCCTTCCGATTGGAAGATCTTTTAAATACTCACGTTGATCTATTAACTGAAGAGTCTCTTACTAAAGATTTACGAGATTTTATACTTTCTGAGGCAATTCTTATTGAAATCTGATTTAGGTTATATAAATCACTTTAAAGAAGAGATTATTTTCTTACAGATTGAATCGAAAAAATTAAATCGTGATCAGTTCGTTTCTGATGATTTAATGAAAAGAGCTTTCGTTAGAAGCATTGAGATAATAGGCGAGGCTTCTAATAAACTATCAGATTCATTCAAGAAAAAATATTCCGATGTGGAATGGAAAAAGCTGTCGGCTACCCGGAATCGCTTAATTCATGGTTACTTTGTAGTGGATTATGATATTGTTTGGGATTTGGTAATAACTAAAATTCCCAATCTAGAAATTCAAATTAATTTAATTATATCAAAAGAAAAAACTCTTTTTGATTAACTAAAAATCACAACGTCGCTTAACTTCGTCTCCTCGCTTCGTTCGGGATCGCTCATGCGACCCTCACTCCGGCCTCCGGCACATTGCTTTGCCACTTCGGTTCGCGGGACGTTCGCTAAGGCTCACTCGAACCTCGTGCCAACTCCTTCGCGCGTAAGCGCTCGGAGACGCAACGTCGAGGAGACTCTTTCGTTATGCGAAATTGGGCAAAAGACTTTTTTTAGAAAGTAGAAAAATGTTCGATTTGTCTTCCTCGTCATAGTATTTTTAAAGTTAAATTAAAGTATATCGGATTGACAGATATATCCGCAATGCGACTATATGGATAAATGATCAAATCTTTCGGAGATAAAGAAACTGAGAGGATTTTTCATCAAGAATTCTCAAAGAAAATTCCTCCGGAAATACAGAGTAGGGCGCTAATCAAACTTCTCATTCTAGAAAATGCTGAAAAAGAAGAAGATTTAAAGAGTCCACCAGCTAATAGATTTGAGCATTTAAAAGGGAACTTAAAGAATTATTGTTCAATCAGGATAAATGACCAGTGGAGAATTACATTTAAATTCGCTGATGGAAATTGCTTTGATGTGTCTATCGCTGATTATCATTGAGGAGACTTATTATGAAAACTAAAAGAATTCCGACACCCACAGTCTCTCAAATCCTCAGAGAAGAGTTTTTGGATCCATTAGAAGTAACTCCATATAGACTGGCAAAAGAGCTACATGTTTCCACTTCTACAGTATTAGAGATTTTGCACGATAAGCGTAAAATCACAATCGATATGTCTTTGAGATTGGCTAAATTTTTCGGAATGTCTGATAAATTTTGGATAAATCTTCAAAATGATTTAGAAATAAGAAAACAGAAAGAGAAGTTAAAGCTCAAATTAGATAATATTCAAACGCTTCAAAGAACTGGTTGAATTTATTGCCCAACTTCGCATAACTGCGGCTTCTCGCGGCGCTTCGAGATTGCTCCGCAACTCTCGCTTGGCCTTCGGCACATTCGCTTTGTCACTTCGGTTCGCGAGACGCGACTAAGGTCGCTCGAACCGAGTTCCAATTCTTCCGCGCGACGCGCTCCAGAACCGCAAACGTCGAGAAACCTGCGTCGTTAGTTGCAATAGCCCAAAAAAATATGTAGATAGTTGTGACTTCCCTTACAAATCTTAAAGAAAGAAATTCATTTCGAAATCGTTAAATTTGACTCTAAAAAATTACTGACAAATTTTCAAAAGTATATACAATGTATATATAGGGATTTATGGAATCAATTATTCAAAAATGGGGAAATAGCTTAGGAATTAGAATTCCAAAAGCAATGGCAACGGAATTAGAGTTAAATGACGGAAGCCACGTTGAATTACAATATGAAGGGGATAAGATTGTAATATATCCAATGAGAAAGGCCTCATTGGAAGAAAAACTCTCTAAAATTACAAAACAAAATCTTCATTCTGAAATATCTACTGGTAATTCGATAGGTAAGGAAGCGTGGTAAAGAGTAAAAGATATACTCCTGAGAAAGGAGATATAGTTTGGTTGAGCTTTACTCCTCAAGCAGGTCATGAACAGAAAGGTCGTAGACCTGCACTTGTATTATCACCGAAGGAATACAATTCGAAAACTGGATTAGCAATATTTTGTCCAATTACAAGTAAAATTAAAGGTTATCCATTCGAAGTGTTGATTAAATCAAGGAAAATCGATGGAGTAGTTCTTTCCGATCAAGTTAAAAACCTAGATTGGACTATTCGTGAAGCAGAGTTTATTGAATCGGTCAATAAAGTTTCTTTGAAAGAAGTTTTAGATAATATTAAGTTATTATTATTTTAATAAATGGGCAACTGCGTATAACTTCGTCTCCTCGCTTCGTTCGTCACTCACGGTTCCCGCTCGGACTCACTACGGTCTTCGACACATTGCTTTGCCACTTCGGTTCGCGGGACGTTCGCTAAGGCTCACTCGAACCTCGTGCCAACCGCGTCGCGCACAAGCGCTTGCGGACGCAACGTCGAGGAGACTCTTTCGTTAGCTGAAATGGCTATAAATTTGTTGTAATTTAAAACAAATCCGATAAGAATCCCTTGACAAGTATATATCTTGATATATATTAATTTTGGAGAAAGTTTAATGCAAACAGCAAAATTATTTATAAATGGAAGAAGTCAAGCGGTCAGATTGCCAAAAGAATTTCAATTTACCGGAGATGATGTCCTTATTCAAAAAGTTGGAGAAGCGGTAATATTAGTTCCTAAGAATAAGGCCTGGAACGTATTTTTAGAAGGATTAAATGGATTTTCAGATGATTTTCTGGAGGAGGGAAGAGAACAACCGAAATCCGATAAAAGAGAAAAGTTTTAATGTATCTTTTGGATACCAATATTTGTATTTTTCTAATTAAAAAGAAAAACGCGGTTCTTTTGGGAAACCTTAAGAAAAAATTAAATAAAGATTTATTTATTTCTTCTTTAACCGTCGCGGAGCTTGAATTTGGAATTCAGAAAAGTGAACATAGGGAAAAAAACAAAGTTGCACTGATTGAATTTTTAACAATTTTTAATATACTTTCTTTTTCTGATAAAGATGCTGAGTCTTATGGGTTCATTAGGGCTGACTTAGAAAAAAGGGGAAGCGTAATTGGTTCAATAGATATGCTTCTTGCAGCTCAAGCAATTGCTAATAATTATATTTTTGTAACTAATAATACAAAAGAATTTAAAAGAATTAAGGACTTAAAAATCGAAGATTGGACCCAATAGCCACTTCAGCTAACTACGACTTCTCGCTCCGTTCGTCACTCACGGTTCCCGCTCGGACTCACTACGGGCTTCACCACATTCGCTTTGCCGTTCGGCTTGCGAGACGCGACTAAGGTCGCTCAAGCCTCCGTCAATCCCTGCGCGCACAGGCGCTCCGGGAACGCGAACGTCGAGAAGTCTCTTTCGTTATGCGTAATGCCAAATGTGAAAATGTCAGAAGATAAAAATCAAATAGTTGATATTGGTCTTGTAAATATCAGAAGAAGATATTTAGATTTGGCCGAATTTATTACTGATTCAGCTAAAGAAGGCATAAATTATGATGACCGTATTCTTCCAATTTACTCTTTACTAACTTCTGCGGTTGAAGTTTATGCAAGAGAGATTCTCGAATTTGATAGGGCGCTCGAATTCGATAAAGATATTTTATTTAAGGCGGATTATGATATTACTCCATTCATTAATCGTTTTCAGGAAATTATTAAGATTGTAAGGATGGGAAAATTTTATCCATTAGAAATCTTAAAAGCATTTTCATCTTTAATGAATATTGAAAGTCAAAAATTTATTCAAAATTTTGAATCGATTTGGGCTGATTTAAGACAAATTAGAAACGCAATAATTCATCCGTCTTTACTTACTTATAATATTAAAATAGATAGAAAAGAAGAAATTAGAAGTTCATTATTTGATGAACGGAATGTCATCTTTATTGGTGTATTTTATTCTGATTATCCTGGAAAAGATAAATTGCAGCCGCTTATTCGTAGAGGTTTAATAGCGGATAAAAAAATGGGGCTCGATTTATATTCATATTTTTCTAATCGTGAAATTGCTAAATACTTTGTTGATAAAGTAAATTTATTTTTTGAAAGTTACATTCAGCATTTTAAAGAACCAGTTATTCGCGAGGCTTTGCACAAATTTCTCTTTAACGAATAATCTTAATGAAAAATTGCTGTTTAATGTTTGGCACTACGCATAACTTCGTCTCCTCGCTTCGTTCGGGATCGCTAATGCGACCCTCACTACGGGCTAAAGCCACATTGCTTTGTCACTTCGGTTCGCGAGCCAGCGCTAAGGCGCCTCGAACCTCGTGCCAACCCTTCGCGCAAATGCACTTCAGGGACGCAACGTCGAGGAGACTCTTTCGTTAGACGAACATGCCCCAAATCTTGCGTAGAGAGCCTAAATTAGCTGTTGACAAATGATAGCGTATATACTATCATACAGAAATTGAAAGTCGTCTTAGATACAAATGTTCTTTATCAAGCGTTAAGAGCAAAAAAAGGGGCTTCCCGAGCAATTCTGGAATTAGTTTTCGATCAGAAAATTAAGTTAGGATTATCGATACCAGTCTTTAAAGAATATGAAGAAGTGCTAAATAGGCGGACTTCAAAAGCAGATTTAGGAATTAACGATAAAGAAATAAAAAAGATATTGGGATTTATTGCTTACGCAAGTTATCCGCAAACGATTTATTTTGCCTTTCGTCCAAACCTGCGCGATGAGGATGATAATCATTTTGTCGAACTTGCAATAGCCTGTAACGCGGATTATTTAATTACTAGTAACGTAAAAGATTATCTAATAGATAACGATTTAAAATTTCAAGATTTGAAAGTTATAACACCGTCGAATTTTATGAATTATTGGAGGGAGAATTATGAAAACAAAAGCTAGTGTATTGACTATTAGAATTCCTTCTGAATTGAAGCATAAAATTGAGAAAGTGGCTGAAGAGCAGGGTGTTTCAATAAATCAATTAGCACTTTACGCATTTACAAAAGAAATTCAAGATCTTGAAACTTCTCAATATTTTGAAAAATATTACAAAGGTAAAACTAAGAAACAAATTTTCGCAGATTTTAGAAATGTTCTTTCTCAGATCAATAGCGACGATAAAATTCCTGCTTGGGATAAATTATAATATCTAATAATCGGGGCACGTCGTCTAACTACGGTTTCTCACGGCGCTGCGAGATCGCTTCGCGACTCTTGCTTGGCCTTCGGCACATTTGCTTTTTAACTTCGGCTTGCAAGACGCTCACTAAGGTTCGCTCAAGCCTCGTTAAAATCCCTTCGCGCACAGGCGCTCCGGGCACGCAACGTCGAGGAGACTCTTTCGTTATGCGCAAAAGCCCCAGAATTGGATTGCATAACAAAAATTTCACAGAGGGAAAAATGGGGGAGAATCTAAATCTTATTTGACATCGGTAATACTATTGTATATACTATGTTGTAACGGGTAAAGCAATGGTCAAAAAACTGATTCAACATGGTAACAGTTCAGCCTTAATTATAGAAAAACCAATACTTGAACTTTTACATATTACTTCAGATACTTCATTGGATATTAGTACCGATGGTAAAAGTTTAATAATCACTCCGATTGATAAAAAATTAGAAGCCAGTCTTGGAAAAATAAACAAGAAACATGGCAAGACACTTAAGCTACTTGCTGAATGAACGCCGATTCGATTAGATATTTAACTTACGAAGAAGTATTATATATTCATAAAAACCAGATCGAAGAATACGGCGGTTCTTACGGTTGCGTCAGCAATTTCTCAACCACTTTCGAGCTTTGATAATCAAGAATTTCATACAGGCTTAATACAAAAGGCTGCTGCATATTTATTTTATATATGTAAAAATCACGCCTTTGTTGATGGAAATAAGCGCGTAGCACTTGCGTCCGCTCTTATCTTTCTCGATCTAAACGGAATTGAAATAGAAGACCAAGACGATTTATTATATGAACTTACGATTGGGATCGCTGATGGAAGCGTTTCACTAGAAAGCATTATAAAGACTTTAGAAAAATTAAAACTTTAATTTTGATAGAGAAGGGGCTTCAGCGCATAACTTCGTCTCCTCGCTTCGTTCGGGATCGCTAATGCGTCCCTCACTACGGGCTAAAGCCACATTGCTTTGCCACTTCGGTTCGCGAGCCGTCCGCTAGGCTCACTCGAACCTCGTGCCAACCGCGTCGCGCTAATGCGCTTGCGGCCGCAACGTCGAGGAGACTCTTTCGTTATGCGACAGTTTCAAAGGATTTTGAATGAAAACAAAAATATTAATGATGACAACTCGACAGGATCTCCAAGGAGATATTTTTACACTGGAAGCTTTGCAATCAGCGCAAAGACAATTTAATGAAGCAAAGATTCCAAAATTTGTTGGATTACTGCATGACTCATCCCTTCCATATATAGGTCGAATTGAGAGTGTGGAAATTATCAGAGCCGATGACGGGCATTACGAATTATATGGAATTCAAGATATTTTTGATAAGACATCCAACTTCAAGGACCCGGATTTAGGGAATTTAGTGATTCTGGAAGGTGATAAAGTGGAATCACCAATGTCGCCGCAAGACAATGAAATAGAAAAAGACGAAATAACTCTTCTTACGTTAGATAGAAATCATTATAAGGAAAGAGAAAATATTGAAAAGAATATTGTTGATCAAGTTAAGAAAACTTCAAATTATAATTTCAATTTCTTGCATCAGTTTAATAAATCACTAGATGCACCTCCTGAAGTTATTATAACTTTTTCGTCTCTAATATATGCATATTTTCATGATAAAATCAGAGATGCAGTTCTTGATTCTGCTCTTCAAGAGCTAAAATTATTTTATTACTTTGTCCAAGCGATATTCGAGCAATCAGTTTTAAACAGAAAAAATCCTAATAAAATTGATTCTTATTTATTTAAACTTAAAGGAACTCCTATTGTTCAATATTATTTTAAAGAAATTGACAATCCGGATATTATTATCAAAGCATTAAATAAAGATAAGGTATCGCTTACTTTAAGTTATGCGAAAAAAGCAAATAAGTTATTTGAAGTTATTTTTATTCAATTTATTTATGATGAAATTATAGAAGAATTTAAGCTTAATTATATGGTGACTAAAAATGCAAAAATTATCGGGACTCAAGAAGCAATGGATAATCAAACCAAGGTAAAAAATATTCTCTTAAAAGACATTCAATAAAGTGAAACCGTCGCATAACTTCGTCTCCTCACTTCGTTCGGGATCGCTAATGCGACCCTCACTCCGGCCTCCGGCACATTGCTTTGCCACTTCGGTTCGCAAGACGCGACTAAGGTCGCTCGAACCTCGTGCCAACTCCTTCGCGCATATGCGCTCGGAGCCGCAACGTCGAGGAGACTCTTTCGTTATGCGACAGTTTGGAAAATATTCGGAAAGATATAAAATTGCTAATTAAATATTAAACCGTTTGGTATTTAAAAATTAGCCTATCATTTTATCAGAAATATGTTATGAATCCAAGTGCCTCAAAAGGAGTTAATTCAAAATGTCTGTATTTTTAGCGAGTAGAAAGACTGGTTACTATTGGGAAAGTGTAGAAAAAATACTTAAAATCGTTCAGCGCGTATCTCTAGATATTAACTCCGATGATGAACGAAAATTTGAAGATAGACTTTCCGGCGCGTTACAGCCAAATTTCGATGATTTCATAGATCAAAGAAATATTCAGCAAGTTATGACTAGAATAACAGCATTTGGTCATGACCATAGGCCGGATATGAGTATCGCAAATGACGGAATCGCGATCGAAGTGAAAGTGATTAGGACTGGTGCAAGCATCCGCGAAGCGATCGGCCAAGCATTCATTTATAGATTAGGTTATCGTTTCGTTATCATTATTTGGGTAGATACATCAAAAGATAAAAGTTATAAGACATCAACGGATGATCCAAATTCGAATGAATACAAATTTATCAAGGAACTCGAAGATTATAACATTTATTGTATTGTAAAATAATTGAAAGAGCTCAAACCGTCGCATAACTTCGTCTCCTCGCTTCGTTCGGGATCGCTCATGCGACCCTCACTACGGGCTAAAACCACATTGCTTTGCCACTTCGGTTCGCGAGCCGTTCGCTAAGGCTCACTCGAACCTCGTGCCAACCGCGTCGCGCTAATGCGCTTGCGGACGCAACGTCGAGGAGACTCTTTCGTTAGGCGAAAGTTTAGCAAAATTTTATTTGAGATAAAAAACAGCTTGAAAAAGAGCCACTGTGGCTATAATTAGAGCATGAAATCTGTTGGAATTAGGGATCTTAAAAATAACCTAAGTAAATATTTACACTTGGTAAAAGCCGGGGAAACAATCGTTATTACAGAGCATGAGCAAGTAATAGCGGAGATTAAAAAACCGTCTGAATTTTTAGAAGATTCAAAGAAACGTTTATACCTATATTTGGAAGAGCAGAATCGAATAGGAAAGATTAAGCTTGCGAAAAGAAATAAGTCGCAGATTGATTCAATAGTCAAAAAGCATCCTAAAAGTATGTCAAAAATAGAATGGGAAGCCATTCACAAAGATTCTCGCTCTGATCGTGTCTGAGATGATAGTCTATATAGATTCAAGTGTTTTGCTATCAATTATCTTTCAAGAACCAACTTTAGATAAATCGATTTCAATCTGGAAGGCAACGGAACTCAGAGTAAGTTCGATATTATTGGAAGCAGAATGTAAAATAAGTATTAAAAGGGCTTACTTTCATAATAAAAAGAAACTTGGTACAGGCTGGAAAGAGAGAAAATTAACGGAACTCGATAAACTGCTCGAGGAGATAAATCTCAAAAATTTAGATTCTTCTACAATGGAAAATCTGAATAACGAAGATTTACTTTCTGGTTGCAGGACTTTAGATGCTTTACATTTGTCAACGGCTATTGAGTTTCGCAATGAACTCGGGGAAGAGTTACTTATTTTTTCGTATGACAAAGATTTCAATAAGATAGCACAAGAATTAAGCTTTAAGACTTTGTAATCGAAACCTTCGCATAACTTCGTCTCCTCGCTTCGTTCGGGATCGCTAATGCGACCCTCACTTCGGGCTAAAGCCACATTGCTTTGTCACTTCGGTTCGCGGGACGTTCGCTAAGGCTCACTCGAACCTCGTGCCAACCGCGTCGCGCACAAGCGCTTGGACACGCAACGTCGAGGAGACTCTTTCGTTAGACGAAATGTGGCTGCCTTTTGCATTCGAAATTGGGATGAAAATGCCACTAAAAATTAGTTGCAATTCTGAGAATTAGCTTTAGAATAGGACTGTGTCAAAGGGTGAAAAGTTAGTAGAAAGATTCAAAGGAAAACCAAGAGATTTCTCTTACGATGAGCTTAGAAAGCTACTCTCTAGTTATGGATATAATGAAAGCAATTCCGGCAAATCCTCTGGTTCAAGAGTCGCTTGGATTCATTCAGAAACCAAACATATAATAAGACTTCATAAACCTCATCCTAAAAATATTTTGAAGTCGTACCAGATAAATCAAATTTTAGACGAATTAAAATCGGAGGGCTATATAAAATGAAAGATATTATCGAGTATAACGGATTTTTAGGCTCTGTTCATTTTGATGCAGATGATGAAATATTTTTTGGAAAAATAGAAGGAATCGAAGATTTAGTTTCCTTTGAAGGTGAATCAGTTAAACAATTAAAGAAGGCATTTCAAGAATCAGTAGACGATTATTTAATTTTATGTCAAAAAGCTAAAAAAAGTCCAGAGAAATCTTTTAAAGGTTCATTTAATGTTCGCATACCGACAGAGCTTCATAGACGCGTCTATAGAAAATCTTTGAGAGAAGGTATCTCTTTGAATCAATTAGTTCAGAGAGCTTTAGAAAAAGAAATTACTGATCTCAAAACGCCACACTTCGGCTAACTTCGTCTCCTCGCTTCGTTCGCGTCTCACGGTTCCCGCTCGCGCTCACTACGGCCTCCGGCACATTGCTTTGCCACTTCGGTTCGCGAGCCGTTCGCTAAGGCTCACTCGAACCTCGTGCCAACCGCGTCGCGCTAATGCGCTTGCGGACGCAACGTCGAGGAGACTCTTTCGTTAGACGAACATGCGCAAAGTGAACACTTTAAAAAGATTTTATAATAAATACCTTTCGTTGAAAGGTGATTTTTTTACGTTTTATTCTAAAATTCTGAGCGGATTAATATTTGACAAGTAGACAAGAATGAATAAATTCTAAATATGAAATCATATCCGGTCGGTGAACTTAAATCGCATTTTTCTGAAGTCTTAGAATCGGTTAAAAATGGTGAAAATGTAGGAATATTATATGGTAAGGGAAAGAAACCTATTGCCATGATTGTTCCAATGCAAAGTAAAAAGAAAGAGAAAAGAAAAATTGGATTATTGGATGGGAAGCTGCAAATTTCTTTCGCGAGAGATTTTGAGATTTCCGAAGAAGAGTTCTTAAGTTAGAATGAATTATTTGCTTGATACTCACGTCATTCTTTGGGCTATCGGTTCATCGAATCTGTTAAGTAAGAAAGTTAAAGAAACAATAGAAAACTCAGAGAACCGGATCTGCGTTAGTACGGTCTCCCTTTGGGAAATTTCTTTGAAATTTAGATTAGGCAAACTTAATCTTTCAGGAATAAAACCATCTCAAATTCCTGAATTTCTCTCTAAATCAAATATTGAGATTATTAATCTTGAATCGGTCGATGCAAGTACATATGATCAATTAAAAACGACGTATCACCGCGATCCGTTTGATAGAATGTTGATTTGGCAGTGTATTTTAAGAAAGTTTACATTGATAAGCAAAGATTCGGAAATGAAAAAATATAAATCGCAAGGGTTAAAGACGCTTTGGTGATTCTTGCGCACGTCGTCTAACTGCGGTTTCTCGCTTCGTTCGGGATCGCTAGTGCGACCCTCACTACGGCCTTCGGCACATTCGCTTTGTCTCTCGGCTTGCGAGACGACGCTAAGGCGTCTCAAGCCTTGTTCCAATTCTTCCGCGCGTTTAGCGCGCTCCAGAACCGCGAACGTCGAGAAACCTACGTCGTTATACGCCATAGGCAGAATAAATATTATAAAAATATTTTTTTTAAAAAATCATAAAAAATGCAATAATTTATATCATTAAAAATACTCTATGATTCTAATGATTCTTAAAATTTTAGAATAATCTTTCAAAGATGGTCCTATCCGTTTTTATTATTTAAGAAAAACATCATGAAATATATCATATTTCTCATATTATCAATTCTTTCATATTTAAACATTTTATTAGCAGAAGAATGTCAGAGGGGAGAACCTGTCGCAACCCTCAGTTCTAATTTTCCTATAAAAATTAGAACTACTTTTTCAAATCAAAAACAAATTTTTACTGAATCCTTTACTTTCAATAATCAACAATTCATCATTATTGAGAATAAAGGATGTGAAAATTATTGGATTGAATATACTTTCAAATTTCCCATTAATAACAAGATAGATTATTATTTGGAAATTCAAAAATCACTTTCAATAATCAAGAAACACAACGAATCTAGCATAAATATTGCAAAAATTTTAAGCATACTCAAAAAATCTAATGAAAAAAATATCATAAACAAAGATATAAGTTTATCGAAAAATGAATTCGGTGAATATTTTACATTAACAAAAAACAAAGATAAAAAAGAAATAGTTTATTCAATTTCAGCGGTCATAGGGTTGTAATCAAAATTAAAGCCTACGGCGTATAACTTCGTCTCCTCGCTTCGTTCGGGATCGCTTAAAATAATTCTCTGAAGAATGAAATAAATCTTGCAGAATATCTCAATATGAGATATTCTGTGATTTGTGCATGTAATCAGTAGGCGAAAAATTACAGAATTTATTGAACAATATCCTAAATCAAGATCTTCACTGGAATTATGGTATAAAGTCTTAAGTAAGACGGATTTTGGTAATTTTTCAGATTTAAGAAAGGTTTTTCCTTCAACAGATATTGTACAAAATTTATTCGTTTTTAACATATCTGGTAATAATTTCAGACTTATTGCAGCTATTCACTTTAATAGGAAAAAAGTATATATTAGAGAAATCCTAACTCATTCAGAATATGACAAGGGAAAATGGAAGGTATGAAATGATTGCTGAATTAGAAAAAGTAAAGAACGTATGGCCTGAGATTAAAGAGGTTATTTCATATCCGAGAACTCAAAAGCAATATAAAAAACTCGTAGAAATATTAGATGATTTAATTGATGAAGTAGGCAACGACGAAAAGCATTCATTAGCTCCATTGATGGAAACAATTGGCAACATTGTTGAATCCTATGAATCCGATCACTTCATAGAGATTGAATCGGATCCGATTGAAATTTTAAAGTCTTTAATGGAAGAGCGTGGACTTTCTCAAAAAGATATGAAAGAGCTTGGTAGTCAAGGCGTTGTATCTGAAATTTTGAATGGTAAAAGGGAATTAAATGTAAGACAAGTTAAAGCGTTGTCTAAAAGATTTAATGTTTCTCCTGCTGTTTTTATTTAAAGTTTTAATATCAAAGCGACTACGCATAACTTCGTCTCCTCGCTCCGTTCGGGATTGCTAATGCAACCCTCACTCCGGGCTTCGCCACATTGCTCGATTTCGGTTCGCTTTGATGTTTAAAGACGAGCGAACCTCATCGTCCCTTCGCGCACAAGCGCTCGGGCACGCAACGTCGAGAAACCTACGTCGTTATGCGACATGCCACATCGGTTTTCATCGCGGCAAAATATCTAATTAGTTCGGTATATTAAAAGTGTTTAATCGAATTCCTGAAGCATTCTTGGTAATATTATTTACTGGATTTACTTATACATTAGCGTTCATCTTCAAACTAGGCAAATTTGATCATTACAAAATTCCAGCCGAATTTATTCAAATTGATTATCGGGAATTGATATATCCATTTACTTTTGTAATTTTGATGGCTGTCATAATTTTGTTTTTTTATCTTATTCTAACAGTATTGAATTTATTAGATTTTAAAATAGTTAACGCCATAAAAAACAAAATTTCGGCAGTAAGTATTCTTATTTTAATATTCCCCGTTGCCTTGGTATTTCTATATTACAAATTTAGCCTCTCCATTTATTATCTGATAGTCTCTCAATTCTTTTCACTAATGCAAATCTCTATCCTTTTGTACAAAGTAGGAAAAGATCTACGCGCTTATGAAGATTTAGATAGGCGAGCACAAGAACTTTATGAGAAATCCAATGATGCACGTACAAGGACTGATAGATTAAAGTTAGAGGCATCTGATTTAAGTATAAGTCGAAATAAAAAAAAGAAAATTACGAAAGCAATCGAGGCAATGGAAAATGATTCTGCTTCTATTTTCGAAGAGGTTGAAAAAATTAAAACCACGATAGATAAATCTATAAATCTTTCTCGAGCTTTATTCTTATTCGGTCCAGTGCTTTCTCCTATTCTTCTTGTATTATTATTTTATAACATAGGCCAAAGTAAAGAAATTGGCCGCGCTGAATTTTCGATTTATAAGGAATATATTTTAATAGATCTTGTTAATAAAACTGGTATATTGAAGAAATATAACAAAATCAATAACACAATCGATAAAGATTTTTTTATCACTGAATTTCCTGAAAATCAGATTTTAGAAATAAAAACAAAAACCATTGGGCGTTTGACGGTTACTGAATAAAGTGGCACATCGCATAACTTCGTCTCCTCGCTTCGTTCGGGATCGCTAATGCGACCCTCACTCCGGGCTAAAGCCACATTGCTTTGCCACTTCGGTTCGCGAGTCGTTCGCTAAGGCTCACTCGAACCTCGTGCCAACCCTTCGCACAAATGCGCTTCAGGGACGCAACGTCGAGGAGACTCTTTCGTTAGGCGGCATAATCTCTAAACGAGACTTGATATGAAGAATTACCTAAGATATTTGGAAATAATTAGAAAAATAGCAAACGTTTCTGTAGCAAGTTTATTTCTGATTCTTTCATTTTATTCGGCAATTACCGCTCTTGCAGAAATTGAATCGCGATCCAATGCAATTAAGTCTCTGGAAAAGAAAATTAAATTGTTAGAGGAACAGATTCGAGAGTCTCAATTTACTACTTCTGAGTATGAAGTTAAGCAAGAGCTGAATGTAAGTAAAAGGCAGTTGAATACAATTCAAGACCTAAGTATTACAGGCTCTCCATATTATTCAATTAAGCATATTATGGCTATGACGGCGGAAGAAAGAAAAAGCTATGAGGTTACTAAAAGCTTAGAAGACACTTTGAATTATTTAGATGAATATTCTAAGCAGCATTCTGGAGTGAGTTCTGAACAAGGGTTTCAAGAGTTTAAAATGCAAGTAGAATCGAAGTTACTCGAATCGAAATCGGCGACTATCAAAGTTAAAGCAATATCGATAAATCCGATAGAAACATTCTCATATCAAGCGTTGCTTTCTGCTTTAATGATATCATCTGCTATCGTAGGCACTTTTATACATAGTTTTCGTAAGCAGCAAAGTATTAACTTATCAAATGCGGTTCTCGGCTTCTTAACAGGATTTGCTGCATATATTGCGATTATTGGTGGTAAGGCAATACTGTTTTTGAATTCTTCATTTGATCCTGGATTTTTCAATCCTTATAGCTTAGCATTTTTATCACTAATAGCGGGGCTTTCATCTGATAAGTTTTTTGCTTTAATAATCAATACAGGTGAAAAGAAAATGGAAGCTTCTAATGATTTGAGAAAGGATTAGGTTAGAAGTAAGAAAATGAGATTACGCCGCCTAACTGCGATTTCTCGCGGCGCTTCGGAATCGCTCATGCGATCCTCACTACGGCCTCCGGCACATTTGCTTTGTCACTCGGCTTGCGAGACGACGCTACGGCGTCTCAAGCCTCGCGCCAATTCTTCCGCGCGTTTAGCGCGCTCCAGAACCGCAAACGTCGAGAAACCTGCGTCGTTAGACGACAGTTTTTAAATATCTTTTTGAAATTAAAGTTCCTAAGATACTTAGTATAGAAATCGGTTGTTCGCAATTCCAATGCCTTCAAGGCAAGAGAACAATATCTTTTTGGTTGACAAATTTTGATGTAATTACATAGTAATTACTATGAAAGCTTCAGTTGTAAAAATAGGCAATTCTAAAGGTATTCGGATTCCTAAAGCAGTTTTAGAAGAATGTCATATTGAAGAAGAAGTAGATTTACTAATCGATAATAATAAACTAATTATTGTTCCTCTGAAATCGAAACCGAGAGAAGGGTGGGAAAAACAGTTTAAGACAATGTCATCTAATAAAGATGATAAATTACTTATTCCTGATTCAATAGATTTATCAAATAAGGATTGGGAATGGTGATTTCTCAATACGAGGTATATTTAATAAATTTGGATCCGACTATTGGACATGAGATCAAAAAATCAAGACCCTGTGTAATAATCTCACCTAATGAAATGAACAAAACTATTGGAACAATTATTATTGCACCAATGACAACTAAATCTCGATCTTATCCCACAAGAGTTGAATTAACATTTCAAGGAAAAAAAGGTTGGGTTGTATTAGATCAAATTCGAACAGTGGATAAAACGCGTTTGATAAAAAAGTTAGGGAAAATAGATCCTAAAACGGTTCATAAACTGAAACTGGTTATAAAGGAAATGTTGGTTGATTAGCATTCCAATCAACTTGATAAAAACCGTCGTCTAACTGCGGCTCCTCGCTTCGTTCGGGATCGCTAATGCGACCCTTGCTTGGCCTCCGGCACATTTGCTTTTAAACTCAACTTGCAAGACGTTCGCTAAGGCTCACTCAAGTTGAGTTTAAATCCCTTCGCGCGCAAGCGGCTTCGGGAACGCAAACGTCGAGAAACCTACGTCGTTAGCCGAAATAGCGCAAAAATTTAAGCCAGCCGTCCTGGCTCGCTCGAGAGTAAAAAAAATTCTTATTTAAAAGTTATTATAGAATTATTGTGTATATGAAGTTTGGAGAATGAACACATGAAGAAAAATAAAATGTTAATTTGCCTATTGTATATAATAGTATCAATAGTGCTATTTTATTGCAAAAGTTATGAGCTTAGGCCTGAAGCAAGAAATGTTCAAATTTTTATGCGTGTCGGCGATAAAGTTAAAAGCTACGATTCATTTCTAAAATCTCTTCAGGAAAACGTTCAAAACCCAAGTTCAGTCTACTCTAAATGTACCTACCTCGGAGATGCACCTGAAGCTGAGTATTCTCCTTCACAGTCACCGACTACTGAGGATCTACTTAATGATGTCAAAAATCAATCCTTTGCAAAAGGAGCAAACCTTGTATTTTGTAATAACGCTTACTCGTGCAATGCTGGCAAAAAGTTTCCCGGCCAAATGTATTATTGTGAAAACTTAAATGCTGTTCTAACTGCTCAAAGTGCAGATGATAAGCAAGCGGAATTAAACGAAAAAATAGCGAAAGAAAAAGAAGAGAAAGAGCTTTATACGAAGCCACACTATTGGTCAATTTGCGTTGCAACTGGAAATTCTAATCTGCCACCATCTTTTGTGCAAGGTTCGTTGAAACAATTCCCTCCAAAAGCCTTCGATACAGAAAATCAATGTGCAGATAAAGCTTGGTACTTAAGCAATGTTGGAAGTCAATTTGGAATACAATGTTCATGCAAATATATGAAAATGGATAGAAAGTCTTAATAAGAATATGAGTTGGCTTCCAATCATAATTTCCATTTTAGCTTTTTTGGTGGCACTCTATGCTGCTTTCATCGGACCGAAGTTTCAGCTTAAGTTATTGTTGATGAATGTTATAGCAACAAAAGCAAAGGAAGCGAATTCATTTTGGGGAAAGGAAAGCCTACAAAATAAAAATCACATTCAAGAAACTATAAATTCTATCATTAGAACTATTCAACTAATCGATGTAATGATTAGAAATCATAAAATTCGGCTCAGTCGGTCCCGAACAATGCTTTTAACTTGTTTTTACCTTGAATTATACGACTCGATCCACAACACATTAATGGAAAAAAACAAGAATCCTGAAACAATAGCTTTAGAGTTATTTCCACAAGAAACTGTGAGTGGTCTCGATACTATAGGGGAACAGATAAAAACTATTCGAGATAATTTTATCTTAATTCACGAATATTATCTGAAAAAAGAATAAAAACCGAAATTTTCCAATTGTAAATTTAGCAAACAAAATATAAAAAATATAGCATTTGTCCCCGAGTCGCCCGTCCGTGGGCTCCCGATCAGGCGCTACTTCGGCTAACTGCGGCTTCTCGCGGCGCATCGGGATTGCTTTGCAACCCTCGCTTGGCCTTCGGCACATTTGCTTTGTCACTCGGCTTGTGATCGTTCGCTAAGGCTCACTCAAGCCTCGTTCCAATTCTTCCGCGCGTTTAGCGCGCTCCAGAAACGCAAACGTCGAGAAGCCTCTTTCGTTAGACGACATGCGTGCGAAATGACTTTTGCGATGAAAATGTCTTTATAAATTCATTTTTGTAATTCGAAAAAGTGTAAAAATTTCGTTGACCGAATTTGAAAATGTATTACGTTCGTAATACAAAAGGTGTTTTTTATGATTAGTCTTCGATTACCCCCGGAATTAGAAAAGAAACTGTCAGAAGTAGCTAAAATTGAAAATAAAAGCAAATCAGAAGTTCTTAAAGAGTCTTTAGTTTATTACATTGATAATTTTGCGCAAAAGCCATCGGCCTATGAATTGGGTAAAAAATACTTTGGTCAATATAAGAGTGAGATTTCAGATAAATCGGTAAATCATCAAAAGTATATTAAAGATGCAATATTGAAAAAGCAAAAAGGCAAATGATAAAAGCAATTATTGATACTGGACCTATTGTTGCCTTTTTCGATGAATCAGATGTTTATTGTAACAGCATCAGATTGTTTCTCAAGGATTTCAAAGGAAGATTATTTACGACTATTGCCGTGGTAACAGAAGTTTCATATTTATTATCTGATAATAAGCAAGTTCAGAATTCATTCATTGAATGGATTAAAGACGGAGCGGTTACAATTTTAAATCAAGATAATGAGCATTTTCCATTTATATATTATTATATGGAAAAATATTCAGATCGCCCGATGGATTTTACGGATGCTTCTCTTGTTAGCCTTTCCGAAATATATGGAATTAAAGATATTTTAACTTTGGACAGTGATTTCCTTTTTTACAAAACGAAAAAAGGAAAAACATTAAATATTCTTAATTCTGAAATGATTAAGGCTTAAATTAAAGCACGCACGATCGTCTAACTTCGTCTCCTCGCTTCGTTCGGGATCGCTAATGCGTCCCTCACTACGGGCTAAAGCCACATTGCTTTGTCACTTCGGTTCGCGGGACGCGATTACGGTCGCTCGAACCTCGTGCCAACCGCGTCGCGCTAATGCGCTTGCGGCTGCAACGTCGAGGAGACTCTTTCGTTAAGCGACAGTGGCGAACTTGAATCTTAATACAAATATCTTTCGATAAAAGCCAATGAGAGAAAAAATTAAAGACTTTACAAATATTTAGTATATCGATTATACTATTAAAGTGCGCTTTGAATGGGATCTTGAAAAAGAAAGGATAAATATTCAAAAGCATGGTCTTTCATTTGGAGAAGCATCATTAGTTTTTGCTGACCCGAGAACGATTTACATTTCTGATCCAGACCATTCTATTGATGAAGTAAGAGAAATTGCACTTGGGACAATTGAAAATATTACTATCGCGGTCGTAATTTTTGTTGATCGATCACAAAATGATGAAGAAATAATAAGGATCATATCGGCGAGGCCAGCTACAAATTCAGAAAAAGCTCAATACTACTCAGCTGATATCTAATATATGAGAGAAGAATACGATTTTTCAAAAGGCAAGCGTGGTGTTTACTCACGGGATTTAAAGGATCTTCATTTTCCGGTATATCTTGATCCGCAATTAGAAGAATACTATAAGAAAATCGCACTTAAGAAGAATAAAGATCTTAGTACAATTGTTAATACGATCTTACAAAAAGAAATGGAATTACACAATTCCTTAATTTAATTAACGCCACCATCGCTTAACTTCGTCTCCTCGCTTCGTTCGGGATTGCTAATGCAACCCTCACTCCGGCCTCCGGCACATTGCTTTGTCACTTCGGTTCGCGAGACGTTCGCTAAGGCTCACTCGAACCTCGTGCCAACTCCTTCGCGCGTAAGCGCTCGGAGACGCAACGTCGAGGAGACTCTTTCGTTAGGCGCAAGGTCGCGAATTGGCTTGAAATAAAAGCCTTTTCGATCAAATAAGTTCCTTGACCGTCATACATATTCGTAATACATATGAAAAATGATAAGCTTACGTTTGCCACCTGATTTAGAAAGAAAATTGGATTCTTTTGCCAAATCTGAAGGTAAAAGTCGTTCAGAAATAGTTAAAGATTCCATTTTAGAGTATATTAAAAATCATGGACGTATAAAAACTCCATTCGAGTTAGGAGAAGATTTGTTTGGAAAGCATTCTTCTGGCATTTCAGATTTAGCTCAAAATCGAAAAAAATATCTTCATCAATCAATTAAAGATAAGAATGCAAAACGTAGCTCTAATTGATTCTGGTCCAATTGTTGCTTTATTCAATTCTAACGATAAATTTCACAAATCAACATACAAATTTATTAAATCTTATAAAGGTTCGTTATTTTCATCGTGGCCAGTCGTTACTGAGGCCGTTTATTTACTTTCTTTTTCAATAGAAGCCCAATCTGATTTCTTAGAATGGATTGAAAGAGGAAGCATAAAAGTCTTAGACATAAGCTTGGAAGATCTTCGATATATAAAAAATCGTATGAAAAAATATTCTGACTTGCCTATGGATTTAGCCGATGCATCTTTAATGTGTATAGCGGAAAGAGAAGGGATTGAACGGATTATTAGTATTGATTCAGACTTTTCTATTTATAAAACATTAAAAGGAAAGTTTTTACAAAACTTATTAAAAGTATAAACGCGACCCAGCGCCTAACTTCGTCTCCTCGCTTCGTTCGGGATCGCTCCGCAACCCTCGCTTGGCCTTCGGCACATTTGCTTTGTCGCTCGGCTTGTGACCGTTCGCTAAGGCTCACTCAAACCTCGTGCCAATTCTTTCGCGCGTTTAGCGCGCTTCAGAACCGCAAACGTCGAGAAACCTACGTCGTTAGTTGCAATAGTGGCAAAAATAAATTTGAAAGCAGCGTTTGATTTTAAAATCTCTATAAAAGGAATTGGAAGAAAAACGGAGAGTATGTGATTAATTTTGCTTGAAACTCACTTTCTTTCGTATATTTTAGGAATATACAAATGGAATTACCGGATTTAAGCCAAATTACAGGTTTTGACTGAGATTTCGGTAATATTGAAAAGAACTGGAAAAAGCACAAAGTAAAGCCAGGTGAAATAGAAGAAATCTTTTTTAACGATCCTTTACTTGTAATACCGGATGATTACCATTCAGGAAAAGAAGATCGATATATCGTTTTAGGGATTACGAATTCAGGGAGAAAGTTGTTCGCAGTAATAACGATTCGTAAAGATAAGATCCGTCCTATCTCAGTTCGTGAAATGACACTTCGGGAAAGAAAAGTCTATGAAAACTCGTAAAAAAATACCGTCTTTAAAAACAGAGAGTGCAGAAATTGATTTTTGGTCAAAGAATGATTCTACTGACTATATCGATTATTCGAAGGCAAAAAAAGTATCTTTTCCGAATTTAAAGCCTACAACAAAAATGATTTCACTTAGATTGCCTGAAGCACTAATTGATAGATTGAAAGTTATGGCGAACAAGAAAGACATTCCGTATCAATCTTTAATAAAACTTTTGCTTTCAGATAAAGTAGAGGAAGAGCTTAAAAGATAGGGTAGGTAGCTAAAGCCACTACTGCAACTAACTTCGTCTCCTCGCTTCCTTCGGGATTGCTAATGCAACCCTCACTCCGGGCTAAAGCCACATTGCTTTGTCACTTCGGTTCGCGGGACGCTCGCTAAGGCTCGCTCGAACCTCGTGCCAGCCCTTCGCGCAAATGCGCTTCAGGGACGCAACGTCGAGGAGACTCTTTCGTTAGGCGACACGATCGCTAAACTTTACAGTAAAAGGTAGCTTTGAAAAGAAAATAGATTATAGAACGCTTTTTGGTTTCAAAAGTGGTTTGACAAAAGAATTATAATGATATATTTTGAATAAAAATGAAGGTATTCAAATATGTCAAAGACGATTACTCTAAGAATTGATGATCCAATTTATGATATTTTCAAAAAAGCTGCAGAAGGAGAGCGGAGGACAATTTCTAATTTCGTTGAAAACGCAACAATTCAATATTTAACGAACGAATTCTATGCTTCAGATGAAGAAATGGATGAAATTCTCTCTGATAAACAACTTGTTTCATCTTTAAAGAAAGGTATTAAGGAAGCAGCCCAGGGAAAATATAAAGTTGTCCGTTGAATATAAAATAGCAGAGACAGAGTTATTTCAAAGTAAGTTAAAAGATCGTCAATTTTCTCAACTTCAAAAGAAGCTGACCGACTACGTTTATCCGATTTTAAAAAAGAATCCATTCTTTGGACCTAATATAAAAAAACTTAAAGGTGATTTCGATGGCCTCTATAGATATCGAATTGGAAAATATCGATTATTTTATCTAATAGAAGATAATGAATTATTAGTCATCTTCGTTGATATTGATCAACGAAAGGATAGTTACAAGTAGCCTGCGATCGCATCGTCTAACTTCGTCTCCTCGCTTCGTTCGGGATCGCTGATGCGACCCTCACTACGGTCTTCGACACATTGCTTTGTCACTTCGGTTCGCGGGACGCGACTAAGGTCGCTCGAACCTCGTGCCAATTCTTTCGCGTGCTTAGGCACGCTTCAGAACCGCAAACGTCGAGAAACCTACGTCGTTATACGCCATTTTGAGAAATTCTCTAGTAAAGCGACGATCTCACAAAAGTTAATAAAAGCAGTTTTTGAGTTATAGAAATGCGATATTCCTGCTTGACAGTATTACTGTTATTCAGGAATATATATCGTGATTAACTCCTTTAAATCAAAGGAAACTGAGAAAATCTGGAATCAAGAGTTTTCTAAAAAACTACCAACTCAAATTCAATCGCTTGCATATCGAAAATTGGTAATGATTGCTAGGTCAAAGCAAATAGAAGACTTGAAGATTCCACCTGCTAATCATTTGGAAAAGCTTTCCGGTAATATGGCAGGTCAACATAGTATTCGTATAAATGACCAGTGGCGTATTTGCTTTAAATGGAAAGATGGTAACGCTTACGATGTCGAAATTGTTGATTATCATTAGGAGCGATTATGAAAAAAATACCGAATGTGCATCCTGGTGAAATTCTTTACGAGGAATTTCTTTTACCAATGAATGTAACTGCTTACCGCTTAGCCAAAGAAACCAAATTAAATCCAACAAGAATTAGTGAAATCATTCATGGCAAAAGAGGAATATCTGCGGATACAGCGTTACGATTTTCTAAGTTTTTTGGTAATTCCGTTGAGTTTTGGATGGGTATCCAAGACGAATACGAGATTCGTGAAGAAAGAGAAAAGATTTCTGGTGAATTAAAAGAAATCAAAAGTTACAAAGAGCTTATCAGCGTGTAAAAATTCAAAACGGCGTATAACTTCGTCTCCTCGCTTCGTTCGGGATTGCTAATGCAACCCTCACTCCGGCCTCCGGCACATTGCTTTGTCACTTCGGTTCGCGAGACGTTCGCTAAGGCTCACTCGAACCTCGTGCCAACTCCTTCGCGCGTAAGCGCTCGGAGACGCAACGTCGAGGAGACTCTTTCGTTAGACGAAAGTTTTGGGCTAAATTTTCTCCAATTCCGGACAAGATAATACTTTGGAATTTATTCAAAATGATGTGAAAAATGTTGTTCCCAAAATGGTAACATGAAAAAATGACGATGTGCGGATAATCTCACGAAAAATTTTAAGAGATTTTTATGAAAATCCAAAATATTTAGATTCAAAAATACCAATTGAAGTGTGGTTTAAAGAAGCTTCTAAATCAATTTGGGCTTCTCCAAGCGTAATTAAAGAAAAGTATCGAAACGCAAGTATTTTAAGAAATAGTAGAGTCGTTTTTAACATTCATGGAAATAAATATAGGCTAATTGTAAAGATACATTATAATCTACAAACTGTCTTCATTCGCTTTATTGGAACACATGAACAATATGATAAAATTAATGCCGAGGATATTTAAATGGAAATTAAACCAGTAAAATCTGTGAAAGACCATGAGTTTGCTCTTAAAGAAATTGATAAACTTTGGGACTCAAAAAAAAATACTCCTGAATATGACAAATTAGATATTTTAATAACGCTTGTTGACGCTTATGAAAATAAGCGTTATCCGATTGAAAATCCAGATCCAATTGAAGCAATTAAATCGGTAATGGAAGAGAAGAATCTAAAGAATGTAGATTTGGGAAATTGGATTGGTGGTCGAAGTAGGGCGACGGAAATTCTAAACAAAAAAAGAAAATTAACTTTAGAAATGATCAGAAAAATTAATCAAAATTTAGGAATACCTACTGAGATACTGATAAAAGATTATAAGATTAAGAACAGTTCAATTTCGAAAAGTAAGGCGAGAGCTTAATCTCTAGTTTAATGTGTAATAGCCAAAATAAGATCTTACACTTAGTTCTTTTTATAACGGAAACTGTAAGTTGTCGAGATACTTTTTCTTAGCTAATTCTTTTGCGTCAAGGAAAGTTTGAATCGGAGTTTTGCCAAAACAATACTTGCCTTGATGTGTTCGTTCATAGTTATACGACTCGATCCACTGATCCAAATCCTTTTGCAAATCCTCAATCGAATTGTATACCTTCTTTCTGAAAGCAACTGCATAGAATTCATCTTGAATGGTTCTATGAAATCTTTCACAAATGCCGTTCGATTGAGGATGTCTTGCTTTTGTTTTCGAATGGTCTATATTTTCCACAGCAAGGAATAATTGGAATTCATGATGTTCCCTATTTCCACAATACTCGGTTCCTCTATCAGTTAGAATCCTCAACAAGCGAACGCCTTCTTCCTCAAACCAGGGGGCACTTTGTCGTTTAACATATCAGAGGCGACTAATGTGTTCTTTCTGTCGTAAAGTTTTACCATCGCTACTTTAGAGAGTCGATAAAGGTCTGCTGGTAAATCCTTCCTACACCCTTGATTGTGCCCACGTAATACGTATCTTGGCATCCCAAGTATCCGGGATGTTCTGTTTCTATTTCACCTTCAACTTGTTTTTCTAATTTCCTCCTTTCTAATGCCTGGACTTGTGATTCGGTTAATACGGGGGAATTGCCTTGAGCCATTGCAGCCTCTAAAGCCTTCAGTCTTTTTTGAAAAGTTTCCAAATCGTGACGAGCCCACACACTTCGAACAGTCGCAGGAGCAACTATGATCACTTGCTTTTTCAATTCATTGGATGCTCTCTGCTGTCCATAGGCAGGAAAGTCGATCGCCATCTTCTTTACCGCTTCTTCTTTTTCTGGCTCGATACGATTTTTAGGATTCGGTTTGCGTCTACTCAGATCCTGGAGTGCGAGTTCTCCTACCTTCTCGTATAACTCTTGAAAACGATAGAAGCTATCGCGTGAATAACCCATCACGTTACAAGCTTTGGATACGTTTCCCAGAGTCTCTGCTAACTTCAAGAGACCCATCTTGTTCTTGATTATCTTTTGTGCTGTTGTCATCTTTTTCTCCTTGTTTGTATTAAGGAGTGTAAGATCGTTCTAACTATTGCAATTAAGGGCACTTCGTCTAACTTCGCCTCCTCGCTTCGTTCGTCACTCACGGTCCCCGCTCGGACTCACTACGGCTTCGCACATTGCTTTGTGACTTCGGCTTGCAAGACGCTCACTAAGGTTCGCTTAAGCCTTGTGCCAATTCTTTCGCGCGTTTAGCGCGCTTCAGAACCGCAAACGTCGAGGAGACTCTTTCGTTATGCGAAATGCCTGCAAAACTGGATTTTAGAATTAAGTTTTGAGAGATAAAGAAATTAGAGAGAATGATAAAAAAGGCTGGCAAAATACGAAAATACATCGTATCATGAATCGTATGAAAGTCACAGCTATTTTACCCGATGATTTAATAACGGAAGTTCAGAAATACTCCGGCGGAAAGAATATAACAGATTCGTTGCAGAAGGCACTTTCTGAATGGTTAAAACAGGCAAAAATTAAGAAACTAAATCAGAAATTAGATAAATCACCATTAGCTTTCCAGAAAGGATTTAGTAGCGAAAATATACGAAATCTAAATCGAGATAGATAATGATATTAGTTGATACTTCGATCTGGATCGAGTTTTTCAAAAGAAATGAACCATATTTTAGTGAATTAAGAGATTTAATAGAATCTTCTGAAATAATTGTGCATGAAGTTATCTTTGGAGAACTTCTCCAAGGCTGTAAAAGTAAATCAGAAGTTTCATTTATATTGGAGTATTGGGAAAATTTGAATACTTTGACTGCGGAAAATAGCTTTCTTGAAGCAGGAAAGCTTTCATACGATCAGAAGCTAAAAGATAAAGGCGTTGGACTAATTGATTCTGTAATAATCAATGAAGCAATGAAAAGAAATTTAAAACTTTGGACTTTGGATAAGAAAATATTAAAAGTCTTAAGCCCTGAAAAGATTTTTAATTCGAAATAATAGCAGGCACTTCGTCTCCTCGCTTCGTTTGCCATTCGGGGTTCACGTTCGCACTCACTACGGTCTTAGTTTGTCACTCGGCTTGCACGAGGTTCGCTAAGACGCCTCGAACCTCGTGCCAACCGCGTCGATAGTGTCTTAAAAGTTTCGCACAATTAGAATTTCAGATAAGGCTCTCAAGTATGTCAAGCCGTGAACTTTGAAATTTTTAGTTCCCCATTTAGTAAAAGCGACATGCCAAAGACGGGCAGTCGCCAACATGAAAGCCGACTTCCCATCCGGGAAAGCTCCGACAACCTTTGTCCTTCTCTTGATCTCTTTAATGATCCTTTCTAAAGGATTGTTTGTACGAATTTTTCTCCAATGTTCAGACGGAAAGTCCATGTAAGCCAGCGTCTCTTTGATTCCATCGAAGAGAATCTTGGAAGCTTCCTTCAATTTCATTTCGATCAATCTCTCCACCACAAAGTTGGTTTTCTTTAAAGCTTCTTCTTTGTTCTCTTGAGAATGAATCGCCTTAAACATTTGAGAAATGACTTTAAAGGATTCCCTCGGAGCTTTCCCAAATACATTCCTGTAGAAATGAACGATACATCTCTGCCATTTGGATTCAGGAAAGAAATAAGGAATCGATTCAGCTAAACCGAAACACTTATCAGAGATCACTAAGTTTACTCCCTTAAGACCTCGATCCATTAGATGTTTTAGAAAAGCATGCCAACTTTCCTTATCTTCTCTGGCTTCTTCTACGGAACTCTTCCTGCGTTTTTATCTTTCGATGATCGCCGATTCGAACGGAATTGTTCTAAGTTTCGGAACTTTTAACTTTACTTTTCCAGCTTTTGTTTCGAAGTTTCTATTATACGAACCCGCTTGTGTATCTGCTTGATCCGGATTCCTTTCATACTTGGTGGCTTGGCAGAGTTTGTCTGCTTCTGCGTCTAACAGAGCGTTCAGTGTTTCTTCCACTGATCCTCTTACGAGTTCGCTCAAGTCTTTCCCCGAGTTGAGTCTCATCCACTTGGATTACTTTCAGGTGTGATTTTTCTTCTTCTGCCATCATGGCAAAAGGATCGTTTCCGGAACGAGGGGAAGTAATTGTGGCCGATCGCCATCGATAACAACAATCGAAATACGAAGGATCTGAAGGACAAAACGGTTTCAAAATTCATAATTTCCTAACGTTCTTCCTTTTGTTTTAATTTTGAATTTTCATAAGTTGCTCGTTTCTATAAATTCGAAGTTTGCGAAAGCCGCGTGTCATTCTTAATCCTTGCTTTCTGAGATTAGATTTTAATCTTTGGATTTGATTTCATAGAAAGATGGAAGTAGTAGAATTAGAATGAACGCCGGTAAAAATAGAAATCCGCTTTTGATTTGTGTGCTCCTCGGACTCGGTTCCGTTTTGGGACTTTCGGGCATCGATTTGGTTCTCCCAAGCATCCCCTCCTTACCGGACATTTTAGGCGGGGATCAGACACGCTCTCAGTTCGTCATCGCTTCTTTTATCGCTGGAACTGCGCTCGGTATGATCGTCTTCGGAAGCGTCTCTTCCAATATCAGCACATCCAACCTTCTTTTTATTTCTCTTACGTTATACGCGCTTGCCTCTCTATCTTGTTCCTTCTCTCAAAATCTCGATACTTTGATCGTTCTTCGCTTTTTGCAGGGAATGGCTTATTCCGCACCCGCGGTTTTAGCGCCCGGTATCGTAAAGAATCTGTTCGACGAAAAGGGGGCCACCGAAGCGCTCGGCATTCTTGGAAGCGTCGAGTCCTTAGTGCCTGCATTCGCTCCGATCATAGGCGTTTGGCTTTTGAGTTTTGGTAATTGGAAGTATTCTTTTTTCGTTACCGCGTTTCTTTCCTCCGCTTTGGCGTTCGTATTTTTGATTTCTCGAATCGACGGTTCTTCGATCGTTTCGACTAACGGAAAACAGGGTTCTTATCTGAACCTGCTTCGTTCTGGAACGTTTCAGAGATATTCTTTGAGTCAGGCGTTGAATTTGGGCGGGCTTCTCGTGTTCGTATTCGGCGCACCGGTGGTGATCGTCAAAACGATGAACTCCGATATTTCCAAGTTCGCGTTGATGCAGACCATCGGAGTCGCTTTTTTCATTTCCGGCGCCGTTTCTTCCTCTTCTCTTACTAAAAAAATCAAATCGGAGAATCTTCTCCTATTCGGAACGGCTCTATCTTGGGTCGCCTCTATTCTGTTGATTGTATATTCAATTTTTGGAAATAACGATCCGAATTGGATTCTCGCAATTTTTCCCTTAATGAATTTGGGTTTGGGTCTTCGCGGGCCGACCGGGTTTTTGAAAGGAGTAATCGCTGCGAATGGCGACGACAACAGGGGATCTTCCTTGATTCTTCTTTCCATCATCACCGTGACTGCCGGCGGAACGGCGTTGGTCGCACCTTTTTTGCACTTCGGTTTAATTTCCTTGAGTCTATTTGTCGCGGGCTTGCATTCTTTGGCTTGTTTGATTTTGTTTTTCCTGCCGAAGCTGCCTATCGATTGAGAAAATACGATTGTTTTGAAGCGCATTCTCCAAAACTAGTCTATTTATGATCCAAGAACTTCAGCTTCGCGTTCTTCCGGAAGTCGCGGGAGAAAACGAAGCCCTCACGGCTTTCGTTTCTAAAACGCTGAAGATTAACGCACAAGAGATCCGTCATATAGAGGTCGTTCAACGTTCGATCGACGCGAGACAAAGAACCGTTTACTTCAATCTGAAAGTTCTCGTTTTTATCCGGGAAGATTTTGTGGAATCTCCGATTCCGCTTCCCGAATTTCCGAACGTATCAAACGCGCAGGAAGTGATCGTGATCGGAGCGGGTCCTGCCGGTCTTTTCGCCGCTCTTCAGTTGATTCTTTCCGGGTTCAAACCCGTCCTTTTAGAAAGAGGTAAGGACGTTTCCAAACGTCCTTTTGATTTAAAAGAAGTCAATATTCATCATAACGTAAACGAAGATTCCAATTATTGTTTCGGAGAAGGCGGAGCCGGAACGTATTCGGACGGCAAACTTTATACGAGATCCAAAAAAAGAGGGAACGTTCGTCAGATTCTCGAGTTGCTCGTCGGCTTCGGTGCGAGCAAGGACATTCTCGTCGAAGCTCATCCTCATATCGGAACGAACAAACTTCCCAAGATCGTCCGGAAAATCCGTGAGAAGATCGTGGAAATGGGCGGAGAAGTTCATTTCGAAAAACGGGTCACCGATTTCTTATTAAACGGAAATTCCGTTCAAGGCGTGGTTACGAAGGACGGAGATAAGTTCCATGCAAAAAACATAATACTTGCCACGGGCCATTCCGCTCGGGACGTATTCGAACTTCTTTATCAAAAAGGAATCGAACTCGAGCTGAAACCGATCGCGGTCGGAGTCCGTGTCGAACACCGACAATCGCTCATCGATTCGATTCAATACAACTGCGACGTTCGCAGTCCGTATCTTCCGCCTTCGCCCTACAGCATCGTAAAACAAATCAACGGAAGAGGAGTTTACTCTTTTTGCATGTGTCCCGGCGGAGTCATTGCCGCTTGCGCTACGAAACAGGAAGAAATCGTCACGAACGGTTGGTCTTCCTCCAAACGAGCGAGACCGACCGCAAACTCGGGAATCGTTGTCGAACTGAAACCAGAGGATTTCAAACCGTTCGCAAAACACGGTCCTTTAGCGGCGATGGAATTTCAAAAATCGATCGAGCACAAGGCATGGATTGCGGGCGGTCGCACTCAAAAAGCGCCCGCACAAAAACTCGCCGACTTTGTGGATGGAAAAATTTCCGCCGACCTTCCGAAAACTTCTTACACTCCCGGAATCACTTCCGTGGCGTTGCAGGAAGTTCTTCCCGACTTCGTTTATCAATCGCTTCGGAAAGGATTTCAAGAATTCGACCGTTCGATGAAAGGATATCTTACGAACGATGCGGTGGTTCACGCTCCGGAAACGAGAACTTCTTCTCCCGTTTGTATTCCAAGAGATCCGATTTCCTTACAGCATATCCGCATCCAAGGTTTGTTTCCTTGCGGAGAAGGTGCGGGATACGCGGGTGGAATCGTTTCCGCTGCGATGGACGGAATTCGATCCGCACTCGCTTGCATAAACGCCAACGCGTAATTCACTTTCATTTCTGAGAGTCCGTTTTTTCGCCGCGAGTGTTTGTTTTTTTGCAATCGATCGGCTGAAACCGTTTTGAATTCGATCTAAGAATCAGAATGAATCCGCGGAGAATTTTCTTTCCTTTGGAGAGAATCGATTCAGTTTGGGTTCATCGATTTTCGGGAGATTTTCTTAGATGAAATTCAATGCAGCCATTCTTCCTTTTTTATTCGCTTCGATCGCGGCGATCGGAAACGCGTTTTACGCGTACGGCCAAAAGAAATCCACGATCACGGTCGGTCCGTTTTTATTTCTCATTCCCACCTTATTGATCTGCATCGTGCTTTTGATCGTTTCCCTTTTCTTTTACAAGCCCGAAGGTTTGAAGGAATATCTGATCGAAAACAGAAATTATTTTTGGATCAGCGGAGTGGGGTTGTATTTTACGTTTTTGGGTTTTTATCTTTTATACAGCAGATACGGCGCTTCGTATTACATTCTTTATGCGGTGCTTTCGATTCTGACGACTTCCATCTTCGTGGGCGTTTTTCTTTTTTCGGAAAAAGTGAATTTATATCATTACCTTTCGATTCTTTCCGCGTTTGTCGCGATTCTGCTTTTTAATTTCGGCCAGAACGCGGCAAAGTAAAAACATTAGAGATTCATAAACTGCTTATTCAGAGTTTCGAGGTCTCGGATCAGTTCGGCCGGTTTGGGTTGGATCGTCTTTGCCAGCTTCATTCCATCGTCGATCAAGTCGAGAATCAGTTTTTTCTCCGCGATCGCGCGCGCGGAAGGCATGGACTTTCTTTCGTTTCGATAAATGGAAGCCTTTTCGTCGATGATCGATACGATCTTATTCAGCGCGTGAATTTTTGCCTGTTCTTCTCCCATAATTCCCTCCGTCCTGTAGAGAGTTTAATCGGATTCCGAATCTAGGAAAGCTTATTTTCGGTTTCGTTTCCGCAAAACGTCCGTTAGAGTTTCTTTCTCCAGCCACAAAAGCAGTGCACATATGATCGCGCTTGCGAGCGCGAGAAAAAATAAAAGTCCCCCGTCGCTTTCCTGTTCGATTCCTATCACGAACAAATGGGAAAGAATCGCACCCGACATCAAACCGAGTCCGAGCAAGGCGCCTGTCCAACGCAGACGCAGGTCGGACAGAAAGAGTAGGATCGACGCGGCAAGTTCCAAGATCCCCGTTCCGATTCTTCCCCAAGGTTCCGCCCCTAATTTGGAAAAGATTGCGACCGACTCGGGAGCGGCCGTGAACTTATAAAAGAGGGTTTGTAAAAAGATAAATGCGACGATCGCTCGCAGAAGATAGAGAAGGATTTTTTTGCGGGAAGGGTCCGATGGTTGCAAGAACAAGTCTCCTAAGTTTCTTGCAAACTTCTTCGAAGCAGCAACGCAAGGGTTACATCTTTGGAAGGTTTTTGTCCGCGTTAAAAAATAAAAAAGCCCGATGGGAACCGAACGTTCCGCAACGGGCATCCTTTCGAAACACTCTCTCTTTTTTTAAAAAGACGAGAGGATGTTCATCGATACATCTCTTCGATTTCCTTTTTGTACTTATCCGCCACCACGTTTCGTTTGATTTTCATCGTTTGCGTGAGCTCGTCGCCCGGCTCGAACTTCTTGTCCAAAATCCGGAAGCTGGATACCTTTTCGAAATTTTTGAATCCGTTCTCGTTGGAAACGAGATTTTTGATCTCGTTCTTGAACAGAGATATCACGTCCGCGTCGCCGTTCAGATTTTTCACTTCGCTTAACATTTTAGAACGCAGATCCTTCAGGTATTTCTCCAAAGCCTCTTCGTTCGGAACGATCAACGCCCCGAGCGTTTTCTGATCGTGTCCGACCACCATCGCTTGCAGGATGAATTGACTGCGGACGAGCGCGAACTCGATCGGCTCTGGTTCCAAATTCTCTCCGCCTAAAAGTACGATCGTATCCTTGGCTCTTCCGGAATATTTCAATTCTCCCGAAGTCGTCCATGCCAAAAGATCTCCCGAGTTCAACCATCCGTCCGAACTCAAAATCTCCTTCGTCTTTTCCGGTTCCTTGTAATATCCTTTCATCACGTGATCGCCCTTATGCCACGCGACTCCTTTGACGCCCGGCTTTGTGATCTCGTTTCCTTTTTCGTCCACCAACTTGATCTGTACCCCGGGGATACAACGTCCCAGTGTTCCCACGGTGATCTCGCCGAAAATTCTTCTCGTGGAGATTCCGGATAATTCGGTCATCCCGTAACCTTCCAAGATGGGAATTCCGATCGCGTTGAAGAACGTATCGATGTATTGAGGCAAGGCTCCGGCTCCGGAAAGCGCGAAACGCAATTCTCCCCCCAATCCCTTTTTGATTTTTTTGAATGCGAGCTGCGCGATCTGATTCGGAAGCCAGAGAAGAAGCACGATCCATAAAGAAATAAATTTTTGCCAAAGAGATGCGAAGGTGGATTGTTCCACGAGAGAATATTCCAAACCTTGCAGTCTCGATACGTGTTTGTAGTAGGTGACCGCGATTTCCTTGAATGCTCCGAATAACGCCTGTTGTAAGGGAGAAGCGCTTCTTACCTTATCGTGGATTTTGTTGTAAAGACTTTCCCATACCCTCGGCACGGAAAGAAGCAATGTCGGTTTAATATCCGCGAGATCCTGACTCAGCGTGGAAATCGAAGTGAACGCTTCCGCTCCGCCCGCGCGGATGCAAACGGTTTCCACCAGACGTTCGGCGATATGCCAAGGAGGAAGATACGCCATGCTTCTGTCCGTCGGATAAATTTGGAGATCGTCTCCTTGAAGCGCGCCGTCCACATTGAATACGATATTCTTATGAGTCAGCATCACTCCTTTCGGTTTTCCCGTGGTTCCGGAAGTGTAGACGATGGTCGCTAAGTCGTCCTCGCGGACCGCGGAACCGCGTTTATGGAACTCGTCCTTTCCTTTCGACTGGATCCAAGTTTTTCCCTTTTGAATCAAGTCGTTTAACAAAATGATTTCGAACGGTTCCGCGTTGTCGATCGTTCCCTTTTGATCGAACAGAATCACCTTTTTCAGATGAGGGAAGTCCGCTTTTTGGCTCAGGATTTTTTTCAATGCGGTTTCGTTTTCCAAAAACGCGATCGAACATTCCGCGTGACCCAGAATATAACGTAAATCTTCCGCGGTGGAATCGGTTCCGCGGGGAACGTCCACACAACCGATGTTGGTGATTCCCATGCTGCACCAAATCCAGCGTGCGCCTGAATCCGCGATCAAACCGATCGGTGTTCCGTGTTCGAGTCCTAAAGAGATCAGACCGCAGCCGATTTGTTGAACGGTTTCATATAAATTCTTAAAGCTGTTCGGTTGATAATTCTTTCCATCCGGTTTGTAGTATTGAGCGGTGGAATCCGCGAACGTTTCCGCGGACGCTTTCATCACGTGGTATAGTGTTCTGGATGGAATTTTAGGGATCGTACTGGTTTTCATAGCAGGGAAGGATTCTACAAAAACCGTTTTCTTAGTCGAGAAAATTTTTTATTATCGATAAAATCCTAAATTATACGATGGGATTTCGTTCGATTCCATGCAAAGAATGAAAAAATAGGAACAAAAGATCAGTGTTGAATGCGATTTCTTCCGGAACTTTTGGCTTGGTAGAGGTTCTGATCGGAAATCGAAATCAAATCCTGCACCGTCCCGATCTCCGATTCGGTACTACAGGCAATTCCGATCGACACCGTTATCTTGGCAAAAGCGCTTTTGATATGAGCGATCTCCAAAGCTTCGACCTTTTCCAAAATATTTAATGCGACAACGACCGCGCCTTCGATCGGCGTGTCGGGAAGAATGACGGCGAATTCTTCCCCTCCGTATCGAGTAACCATATCGTGCGATCTTCTGAGGCTCGCGCGGATTTCCCTAGTAACGCGGACGAGTGCGCGGTCCCCTTCGACGTGACCGTAAGTATCGTTGAACTGTTTAAAAAAGTCCACGTCGATCATCAAAAGCGAAAGCGGAGAATGATGTCTGGTTGCCCGGCTCCAAGCCATGCGGATCTGTTCGTCGAAATATCTTCGGTTGAAGACTCTCGTCAACGGATCCATGTAGGAAAGTTCTTCGAGTTTTCCCGCATATTCCTCGATTTCTTCTTTTTCTTTCCGAATCGTCCTCATTCGTTCCGAAAGCGCAAGGGATAAAAACAATACGCTCAGAATGATTCCGGTTTGTAAAAAAGGAATCGCCGGTGCGTCCTTGAGAAAGAATCCGAATCGGCTCAGCGCGAAGATGATTCCTCCCGAAAGAGTAAAGAACCAAGCCGTTAAAAAGATGATCGCCTTCCGATCTCCTCTTAAAGCTCGAATAAACGAAATCAGAAAGATCACTGTCATCTGCAACAATGGAAACAAAGAAGTGAACGGGATCAAATACCGTCCCGGTACGATGGGAATCAGAAACCCGAGCGCGACTCCGACCCAAAGAGATCCTTTTAGAAATAGGTTGAGCAGGGCCGAGTTTTTTTTCATTTCCAAATACGAGGAAAGAAACAAGGCCATAAAGATCATCATCATCGCAACGGCTTCCAAATGGAATTGATTGATGAAGACCGGCTGATTCTGAAAGAACCATTCGAAGGCGTAACCCGGAAGAATAATCTGATGAATCAGGACCGATAGAATTAGAAAAGAATAATATAATAAATATCGCTCCCTAATCCCCACGTAAAGGAAGAAGTTGAAAAAAGCCATCACTGCCAGCGCTCCGAAAAACGCGGAATCTTTCGCGAGTTCGACTTTCGTGTCTCGGATTCTGGCTTTGTTTTCGTAAAGGGTCATCGAAAGACTCAAAGCGCCTTCCGTAAAAACACGAACGAGAATTCTCGTCTTGCCTTTGGTTCCCAGAGGAAGCGGAAATAAAAAAAGTCTGTTTTCGATCGGTCTGGACAAGAACGGAAGAGTGTCTCCCGTCTTAAACTCCGCCTTGGCGCCGTTCGACGCTCGGTAATAAAGATCCACCTGATCCAAATGAGGGTAATGAAACGCTAACGTAAATTCCTGATCGATCGTTTCCTGAGTTTCCACGTCGAACACCAGCCAATAGGGAACGGGATCGTATCCGAAACCGAAGGTACTGTTCTTCACTTCCTGTACGGGAATGTTTTGAAGGTCGGAAAAAAACTGTTCGGGAAGATAACGGGAATCCGGGTCGCGTACGAAATACACCGATTTCAGAAGCGGGAGCTTTCCGGGAAAGTCTGATCGGATGACCGTGACTGGATCGATCGCAAATAACGATTGCGCCGAAAGAAAAACGTAGAAACAAACATACCAGATTTTCTTTCGAAAGGAATTTCGCATCCGGAACAAATTGGGTCGTATTCTGGATTTGTCAAAGACTTTCGAAATTTGTTCATTCATCGGGAGAATTTAGATTTCATAGACGAAAGAAATGCAGATTCTTCGTCTCGACGGGAATCCGAATTCTCCGTAAAAAATGCAAAAAAGAATCCCTCTTTTTCGGACTTTTAAAACGGCTTTAAAAAGAATTTATTGCCTGAAAATTCGGATTTGCCGGACTCGTAAAATTCATTATACTGAATGATTAAATTCGTGACTCGCGTATCGGGTGTTTTCCAAATTGGTGAGAATAGACCGAGAAAAAAAGGATACCATTGTGGCTAGCGATCCGACCCAAACAGAAACATCCGAAGGAAAGTTTTTCCCGGAAAAATTGAGAAAACGTTTCGCGTTTCTCGTCGATATAAAAAATCTTTTTTATCTGGGAATCCGAGCCAAGCTCGCGCTGTTTACCGGCGCTTTGATCGCTTTGACCGTGATGATTCTTTCCGCGATCGACGTTCATCAACAAACCGCGATTCTTACCCAAAGCTACGAAAAAGAAGCCGCGATTTCAAGACATTACATCGGCGGCCTTGTTCTCGAACTGGAAAACATCTCCAGCAGTTTGATTCGGGTGGAATCCTTCCGGGAACGAGTCAAACGTCAAAGTCAGGCGTTGCGCAAATACAGAACGAAAGTCGTCACTCAACAAGCGAAGGAAGTCAGTTTTTTCGGATTCAAAACCAAACTCTTCGGAGTTTTGGGCAAAGAGAAAAAGTCCTCGATCAAGGACACGTATTATTCCGTTTATCTTTCCAAAGCCGATATCGAAGAACTCGAAAAGAGAACCAAATCGTTGTTAAAGGATCCGAACGGTCTTGCGGTTTCGGACGCGACGTATTCCAAACTCAAAAACATGGCACATCAGATCGCCGTTTTGGAAGCGGATCTGAACGAACAAAAACAAAGGTGGGACGAACTGCATTCTCAGGAGAAAACCACCGAGCGCGAAAAACAGGATCTTGAACGCGGAATGGACAATCTTAAAAACGGAATCGAGAAGACAAGATCGAGTCTGGATCATTCCATCTTGGAAATCGCGCTTCCCAAACAACATAGAAAGATCGAAGAACTCGGTTTGAACATGTCGCAATATCGGATTCAAACCTTTCCCGTGATTTCCAATCAGATCAAGGAAAACCTCACTCCTTCCTTCGATACGAAGATCTTCAAGCCGGACGTTTCGATCAACTCGAACATCTTTCTGCACGATATCGATGCGAACTTAAAGGATTCGATCGCGAAAATTCTTTCCTTGGATTTTACGCAGGATACGGATCGAAACTCTTATACGATCGGGAAGATGGAACTGCAGACCCTTTATTCTCCGATTTTTAGAAATCAAAATTCCACCGAAAGAGCGACCCGTCTTCGGGAAGAATTGCACGACTTCGCGGTGCATTATCTGCAACAGGACGCCGCATTCGCGACGCAGATCCGCGATCTCGTAATTCCTTTGCGAAAAAGAATTCAGGAGTTGAAGGAGAAAAAACCGCCGATTCCTCCGTTTAAGGACAAATCGTTCAACGATCTTTATGCGCGTTATGCGAAACTGATTCAGGATCGGAACGCGGCGTTTGAAAGGTTCCGCGACGAGCATTCGGAAGATAAGAAGGACTTAGTGGAAGCCGCCCAGAAGCTCAAGGTTCTTAAAAGCAAACATCCGATTCCCGCGACGAAATCCTATCCCATCCAAAGTGAAGCCGACGTTCTTATCGACGCGTTAGGCGAGCTTAGGAACGCGGGATTGGAAGATCTCATCGTTTTACGGTTTAGTCAAACCTCGGGCGATTATCAGGATTATCTCCGCAATCCGAAAGAGCAGGATCTTTCGAAAGAACGATGGGAAGCGATTCGCGAATGGATTTATTCCGGTAAAAGCGAAACACCGACTCCTCAACTGAAAAAATTGGTCCCGCACGGAATCATCGCGAATTCGAGGGGAGAAGCGGAGGAAATTCTTTGGAACCTCGATTCCAAACCGCTTCTTGCCGATTCGGGCGACGAGGTCAGCTCTTTGATTCTTTCCGCAAATCTTTCCGGTATTTCCAGAACCCTCGTCGATCGGACGGAAGGATTGGAAATGATTCAGAAGAACAAGAATTCCGCGATCGGAATGGCGATGCTTATCTGTTCCGCGGCGATCGTTCTTGCGATCTTGATTTCCGGTTTCGTCGTTCAAAAAATCAAACGTATCATCTTTCACGCGAGAGAAGTCGGCCAGGGGAATCTGGAAGTTCAGTTCGAACAAGGCGGCAAGGACGAATTGGGAACCTTGACCGTGGCCTTGAACTCGATGGTGACGGGCTTGAAGGAACGCGAGAAGATCAAGAATATTCTCGGGACGATGATCGATCCCGTTGTCGTCAGCGAAGCGATGGTCGATCTCGCGGCTCTCAAACGAGGCAGCGAAAAACGGATTACGGCCTTCTTTTCGGACGTGGCCGGCTTTTCGAATATTAGTGAAAAATTAACTTCCGTCGAATTAGCGTCTTTGTTAAACGAATATCTTTCCGCGATGACCCTGATCCTTAAAAAACACGAAGGTGTTTTGGATAAATACATCGGAGACGCGATCGTGGGAATCTTCAACGCGCCCGTGGAAGTGGACAAACACTGTCTCAAAGCGGCGCGCGCTTCCGTCGAGATGATCGAAACTCTGGAAGCTCTTCGGCAGGATTGGAAGGCCAAAAAGGTTTATATCCCCGAGGCACAGGAGATGCAGATCAGAATCGGTCTCAATACGGGTCTTGCGAAAGTGGGCTTTATGGGAACGGATTCGATTTCGGCGTATACGATGATGGGCGACATGGTCAATCTCGCCGCGCGATTGGAAGCCGCAGGAAAAGACTACGGAGTCAGCATTCTCGTGAGCGAATCGATGCAGCACGAAATCAAAGACGAGTTTTTTACGAGGCTTCTCGACGTGGTTCGCGTCAAAGGAAAGAACGAACCGGTCCGCCTTTACGAATTGATCGGAAAACCGGATAACGTGTCCGAAAGACTCGAAGCGTCCGTACTCGAATTTACGAAAGGATTCGAAGCGTATCTCAATCGGGAATGGTCTCTCGCGCAGGAACTTCTAGAAAGTTCGCAGATCACAAGAGGAAGCAAGGATAAGGCCGCGGTTCTTCTCATCGATCGCTGCGAGGAATACAAACACAATCCGCCCGAAAAAGCCTGGGACGGAGTTTATACGAGAACTCATAAATGAAGGAACGTTTCCGCGGCCAAAAAGACAACCCCGCTGAAGAATATCCAAAAAATAGAATATTCTTTTTTACGAATTAAGAAGAATACGCCGAATATCGTCCAGAGCAAGGGCAACCAATTCGTCTGCGGGAGGGGATTGTGAAACCAGGATCCCCAGTCTGTTCCCGTCTTAAAAAGGATCGAATGCGCGAAAAAAACCGCCAAATAAAAGATTACTCCGCAGACGCACGCGGTAACATAACTCAATACGATCCGAAAGAATTCGGATTCCTTGGTTTTTTCGACAAGGGCAGCTCCGCCTAAGATCAAAAGAAACGAAGGAAGAAACGTGTAATATGCGGTCAGCAAAAGTCCGAACACTCCCGCACCGATCGTACCAAATCGATGCGCCCCCGCTAAAAATCCGATAAACGTCAATACCATCACCAGGGGTCCGGGTGTGCTTTCTCCGAAGGCAAGTCCGTCGATCATTTCGTTTGTGCGAATCCAACCCGCTTGTCTCGTCGCGAAATCCGCAACCGTAGGGAGAATCGCGTATGCTCCGCCGAACGTCACAAAGGCGGTCTTCGTGAAGAATACGATCAATTCTTTCCAAAACGCAAATTCGGTTTTGAGAAAGAATAAAATTCCGAGAACCGGTAAAATCCAAAGAATCAATCCGATGCTGGCGGCTCGACTTAAGTTTTTTAGAATCTCCGAAGTATAAATTCGTTTATCGTCAAAGGCCGTTTGTAAATCGATCCCTTGGATAGAAGAATCGTCGGCCGCGTTCGGAAGATTCGCATCCAGCGCATCGACGTTTTTATCCGAACCGCGTTTTCGGCTAGAAAACGCAATCGTTCCCAAAACGCCCGCAAACAAAAGAAGAATCGGATACGATACGCCGAAAAATAAAATCGCAGCGGCGGTCAAAACGAAACAAAGTTTCTGTCCGTTCGACTGCAAATTTTTCCGAACCATCTTTCCAAAGGTCAAAATGATGATCGCAAGGATCGCGGGCTTGATTCCGTTTAAAAACGAAATTGCGTATGAAACGGAACCATACGTATAATAGAATATACTAATGCCGATAAAGATCAAAATCGAAGGAAGAATAAACAAAAGACCCGCAAAAATTCCTCCTTTGGTCCCGTGCATCATCCAACCGAGATAGGTCGCAAGTTGTTGAGCTTCCGGACCGGGAAGCAACATACAATAGTTGAGAGCGTGGGAAAACTTATCCTCCGAAATCCATTGTTTTTCCTCGACAAGAGTTTTGTGCATCAGGCTGATTTGTCCGGCGGGACCGCCGAAACTCAACCAACCGAGGCGAAACCAGAAACGAACGGCCTCTCCGAAGGAAGGGATCAACCCGGAAGCCTTCCGATCTTAAAGAACAAAGGCCACTCCACAAGTCTGGTCGAAACGCCGCCCCAAGCCTTGACGATTTCCGTTTCCACAAGAGACACCGGATCGGATTCGTTTTTTTGAATGTATTTCTGAACGCTGGACCAAGTTCTCAAATAACCTAACACCTGTTTTACGGTCCATTCTTCCTTCATGCTGAAGGGAGGCGGAATCATTTCCTCGAACGGAAAAGGGATCGATTCGTATTTTTCTTCCACGTATCTTCTTTCAGGAGGCCAATACGAACCCACGATCTGGCCGTAAAGTTTGTCTACGAGCGCGTCGATTTCGGGCATGATTCGGTGCAGTCCGTATCCCCAAATCGCGAGAATCCCGTTTTTCTTTCCGACGCGCGCGGCTTCTTTGTAAAACGGCTCGAAATCGAACCAGTGAAACGCCTGCGCGACCGTGATCAAATCTGCTTCATGATTTTCGAGTGTGGATTCTTCCGCTTTGCAGACCCGGTATTCCACGTTTTTATGAGGCTCGCCGCTCGCGATCTGATTGGCGCTCGGATCGGTCGCGATTACCTTGTCGAAAACTTCTCCCAACGAAACCGCGGCTTGTCCCGTTCCGGTTCCACAATCCCAAACGGTCGTTCCGTTCGGTACGAGACTTTTGAGATAAACGAATAATTCTTTCGGATAACCGGGTCGGTATTCGGAATAAGTTGCGGAGTGGGACGAAAAATGATCTCTGAAACTCATACTTCCATGCTTACAGAGATCATCTTCAAAACTCAAGTAGGAATTTAGAAGCTTCCGTCCGGGTGTTTTTTAAACTCTTTCTGATTGATAAAAAGATATTGATATTGAATCTGCTTTCCATCCTTCGTTTTGGCCTGGACCATCAACGGAAGAAAGGTGGATTTCCGCGCAAAATCCGGAATCCGCACCGTATAATCGGGAGCCTGACTTTCCGCAATCACGTTCTTGCTTTTGATCTTGATACTTACGGATTCGGGTTGAACTCCTTCCAAATGAATCTTAAATTCCTGACCGGTCTTCACCCAAGCGCCGTCCAAAATCGAAATCGAAATTTTAGGGGGAGGGGCCATAGTGAGGATCGAATTGAACGCGGATTGGGATTGTCCCCAAGGAACCAAGGATCGATGCACGTTGTAAACCGGAACGCCCGGAACGTTCTTCCCCGGATTTACGGTAAACGCCATTCTATAACCGATGGCCTTCGCTTCTTCGATCACTCTCGGATCGAAAAGCCCGAACGGATACGCAAGATCCACCACCTTTCTTCCGGTTTTCTTTTCCAAGATCTCTTTGGATTCCAAGAGTTGTTTGCGGATCAAGGTTCTGCTCATCGTAGGTAATTTAGGATGATATAATGTATGGGAACCCAAATCCAACACTCCGCTGTCGAGAGCGCTGTTCAGTTGTTCCCAGGTCATGTAATACTTCTTCCCCGAAGAAATGATGGAAGGATAAATAAAGACCGAAGCGGTAAATCCGTATTTCTTCAACAAAGGGACGAGAACTTCGAGATGCGTTTTGGAACCGTCGTCGAAGGTAAGAAGAATCGGTTTGTCCGGAAAGTCCGAAGGTTTTTTTCCGTTGATATACGCGTAGAACTGATCCAGTCGAACGGTTTTATAACCCGCGGCTTTCAAGAACTTAAACTGTTCTTCCAAAAGATTCGGATGAAGGTTATAACCTCCCATAGGACCGCCTTCGGCAGCCAAGTGATGATAACAAAGAACCGGAACTCCGCCGCCGGAAACCGATTCCACTCCTTGTGTGGAATAAGAAGGAGTGGAAGGGGTATCGTCCTTAACGGTAGGAAGCGCGTCCTCGTATTTTTTCTTTTTAGAAGTCGAAACGTTTTGTTCCTTCGACTTCTCCTCTTTCTTATTTTTTACATTAGAATTCTTTGATTTTTTACGCGAAGTCTTGCCTTCCGCATCGGAATCGCCTGCTAAAGTTTCGGTGGATTCCGTTTTTTCCTTCCGATTCTTTTTGGAAACGGTTTCGGGAATTGCGTCTTCGTTTGCGGAAGAAGCCGCGTCGGTCTTAGCGGGTATTTCTTTTTTAGGAGAAGAAGCGGAGGTCTTTCTTTTTTTCTCCGGATTGAGGAAGTCGTCCACGGGAGACGCGATCAGAATGGAAGACGCCGTAAACGAAAGAACGGCAAAGGTCAGCTGGGAAGAAAATCGAGTAAGTGTTTTTTTGGAAATAATTTTTGTAGTTTGCATTCCGGAGTCCGGGTAAAGATTCTCCGGTTAGTGTTTTTCAAGCACCTTCCTCGGCAAGCGATTCACGGAGAATTCTAATTGCAGAATTTAAGATAAGACTTTGCGGCTTCCCGGTGACCGATCGCCTCGGCCTTGTTCCAATCTTCGCAGGCGTTTTGCCGATCCTTGATCGCCCAGTAAGCCACGGCGCGATTGTTCCATGCGTTTGCGTAATTCGGTTTCAGGCGAAGCGCTGTTGAAAAGTCCCGAATCGCGCCCGGGTAATCGGAAAGTTTGATCTTTGCAAAACCGCGGTTGTTGTAAGCGATCGCATAGTTTTCCTGGCGTTCTATGGCTTGCGTATAATCGGAAATCGCGCCCGCTTCGTCACCGGACTTGCTTTTGGCGATTCCTCTGTTGTTAAGCGAAGCTGGATTATTCGGATTTATATCCAAATCCCTGGAATAGAACTCGATTGCGTCCAGGAATTCTCCGTTTTTGAGTTTGGAATTCCCCTGTTGGAAAGGATTCGGAGTGATTTTTTGCGGAGGAAGCCGCTCCGGAGTTTTCTCCTGTTCGGATGAACAGGAAGAAAACTGGGTAATGCTGAGACAAAAAATAAAAATCGAGCCGAGTTGAAGCCCAAGATGAAAAGGGAGCATCGGAAAACCTCCGTTAGGAGTTTATTTTCCTTCCTTCTCCTTGATCAATCTCTTTAAGACCGATTCGCTGTGAGAGCAGAGTTTCAGAATTCCGCCCTTAGCCGGTTTTTGTCTCTCGAGTTCGAGAAGCTGCGACGCAAATCGAAACTTTCTGCGAATATGATTTACCGCCGGGATGGAAGTTTTGAAACTTCTCGCCAACTCGTGATCGGTTAAACCTTTCGAGTTGAGGTCGAAGAACTTTGCAAGCTTATCCTTATCCCAAACGATCTTTTGATCGGTTCGGTAGTAGTTGTGTTGTTCCAGACGTTTGCTGTTGCGTTCGTAAGAACCTTGGTTCCTCTTCTTTCTCCAGAAGGGGTGTCGGTTTCTTGCATACTTGATGTCATCGATCGTGTAACCGGTGGATGTTAACCATTCCGAAGTGATGCTGGATTTTTTTGGTCCAGTCAGTTTCGATTTAATCGATAACTCGATGTACTGCTCCGGTGTCGATGCTGCTAATAGTTTCCGTTTTTCTTTTTCGTAGATTTCCATATTGTTTTACGCTCATTTATCCTATTCGGAGAATTGAAATTCTCCAAACTCAGGAACTATTCTTATCATAATATGGTTAACTTGAAAACATTTTTATGAAACAAAAAAGAATTTCTCGAATGTATTTGTAATCGTTTCAAATACATCCGATGTAATTCAATACTTACCAGCGAAAGTTACCCTCTTTTATAAATCCGAAGCCGATCGAATCACTTGAAACTCCCGGACATACAACTGCGGCCTTTCCCGTTAAACGAAAAGAAGAACTCCGTTTCGTAACCGCGTTTGCTATCGAATTGGATACGGACTTCAAAGGAAAGCTTGTACGAATCGTAAGAATCGATTCCTTACCGTTGTTCGCGATATTCACCGGAGAACCCGTTAAGAACTTATCGTTTTCCAGAAAGAGTTCGAAGTTCAGATCCTGAAAGCGAAGATCGGAAGCCGCCTTGTTGTTCAATACGAGATCGAACTCGGTATCGATGGAAATATCCAACGCTTCCAATCCGGCGTTTAAAGCGGAGCCGGGAGACTTCTTCGCTTTTGGAGAAAGAAGAGCGTCCAAAAATGAAACCGCCTTCTTCGCGAGTTCGGCACTATTTGCAGATTCCGTAATCTTTGCAACGTCCGGTTTGATGATCTTAAAGTTTTTGATCTCGATGTTGGGAAGAACGGCGGGGATCAATCGTTCGTCTTGAAACGGAAACTTCAACGCGTCTGCCCCCGCTAATGCGGCATATTTGGAAGGAATCGGAAGAGACGCTTCGCCTTCCACTCGGACCAGAAGTTCTTTTTTACCGGGAACTTTCTTATACAAGGCGGCGAGGTCCGCGTATTTCAACTTCACTTCGATCGGAAGATTTTTTTTGGAAGAACCTTGGATGGAATCGAGTGCGAGTTTCACCTTACTGAACTGCGTTCCTTCGATCTTCACATCCAATTCGAGACCGGAAGCGGGAAGAGAAATCGGATATGGGTTTCGAACTTCGGATTGAATCACGAGTTTGATGTCTTCCAAAGTGATTTCCGCGATCTCCACCTTTTCAAAGGAGATTTCGGGAGTTTTGATCTTTCCTTTCAAGGTCTGCAATTCCGCACAACCCGCGAGAATCGGCAAAAGAAAGAAGAACGGGAGAAGGGTTATTTTTGATTTCAAGGAATCCTCCAAATTTGTAATACTGATATAGGGAAGCGGAAAAGAATTGGAAACAAAGATTTTCAAAAGAGAGAATCGCAAATTCGGAAAAATGCGTTAGAATCGCATTCTATGCAGGAAAACAGGAATCTACGGAATATTCTCAAAACGCCCGTACAAGCCGTTCTGGTGGATCTGGACGGGGTATTGCATACGGGCAACGTTCTCCTTCCCGGAGCGAAGGACGCAGTTTCGTATCTGCAAACGAATCGGATTCCGCACTTATTTCTTACGAACACGACGACGAAATCGAGAAAGGCTTTGGCTTTTTTCTTACAACGGATCGGACTTCCGATCGGAGAGGAAAGAATACTCAACGCGCCGAGCGCGGCGCGGGAATACATTCTAGAAACAGGAAATCCAAAAACCTTTTTCGTCATGAACGAGGAAGCGCGCAACGATCTGGAAGGAATTCCTCAAGAAACGAAACATCCCGAAGCCGTTTTGATCGGAGATATCGGGAAAGAATGGAGTTATGCGCTTCTCAACGATCTCTTTCAAAAGGTGAAGAGTGGCGCGCGCTTGATCGCGCTTCACAAAGGAAAGTATTGGCAAACGGAAGAAGGATTGCAGTTGGATATAGGAGCGTTCGTGGCGGGATTGGAATACGCAACCGGAGTGAAAGCGGAGGTCATCGGAAAACCTTCACCCGCTTTTTTCAACGCGGCTCTGAAAATTCTTTCCGCGGATCCGTCCTCCACGATCCTCGTCGGAGACGATCTCGATTCGGATGTGGGCGGAGCACAAGCCTACGGAATCGGAGGAATCCTCGTTCAAACCGGGAAGTATAGAAATGGAATATTAAAAAATTCAAACATACGACCCGATGAAATTTGGGAAAACATAGGTTCTTTGATTCCTTTTTTCCAAAATCAAGCCGGGGAAGGTTCCGAATATGAGTGAATACTCGCAAAAGAACGCGTAACGTATGCGTACAACCGAACGTTTTTTGGATTTGTTCGTTTAACGAATGCTAGATCAACTTCGATTTGAAATTCGTTTAAATCGATTCTAAATTTTAAAAAATTCTAACGTAGATTGCGGAAGCCCGATCGCTTCCAAAAATTTGGCGGGACGTTTCGAGTTTAAATTTAGAATCACCCAATCCGTACTTGCGTTGCAGGAAAGCGCTTGATTACTGCCGCAAATGATTCTCTGCTTGAAGACCGCGCGGGTAGGAGACTTTAAAAACAAATCCGATTCGATCCTGATGGTTTCGGGATACGCGATTTCCCGTTTAAACTCAAGTTGAATCGAAAGAATGATCGGACCGAACCCTTCGTTACGCAGCTTCTCCATCGAAAAACCCCAATCGCGCATGGCTCTCATGCGAGCTTCGTCCAAATATCCTTGGAAGTTTTTATTGTTCACGTGATTGTTCGGATCGAGTTCGTCCCAACGAACCACGATTTGAGTTTTATGATCTTTTTTGATCGGCGAAGAAGTTTCCGATTTCATAGTTCCTTTCCTAAAACGAGATTTCGATGAACACTTAAGAAGTTTTCGAGATACGATTCATCTCCTGTGGCCCTTGCCAAAAGCATCGCTCCTCTCCAGGACGCTTCCACGGTTCGGATCAGCAGGAGAATTTTGTCCGCGGTCGAGTCGTCCGCAGAAACTTGCAAAGAATCGAGGATCGCATTTGCGATCGCTTCCAAAGAACGAGCGAGTTCCTTTCTCAGTTCCGGCTTTTTTTCGGAAGAATGTTGGGATAAAACGTTGATCAAACAGGAAAGCCCGTCCTTTAAGAAATGTTTTTCGAGCTTCACTTTTTCTTGGTAAAGAGAGAAGAGGGCGGACCTTCCGCGTCCCGCCTTTTGCAGGGTTTGATCGTTCCAGGAGATTGCGTTTTGTGTATAATCTTCCAAGGCTTCGATTAAAAATCGATCTTTGGAAGAGAAATAATTGTAAAAGGAACCCTTGGGGATTTCGGCTTCGTCTGCGATTTCTTGAATTCCGATTCCATCCGGACCGTTTTGTCGGATGAGACGAATTCCCGCTTCGAGGATCGTCTTTCGTTTGATTGCGGAATCTGCTGCGGAGAGTTTCATGCGGTTTTTGTAGTTTTTCGAATGTTGATTTCGAGTCTAGGTTGTTTGAAATAATTAAAGCGACTGGTCATATTAAATGCAAGCGAAAATTGCGAATTCGTTCGAAAATTCAAATGAAAGGGGATTTAGGCCGAAATGACCGGGAAAGGGATTTTTCGATTCTGGAGGATTCGTTCGTTTTTCGAATTTTGTGGGAACTCATACGAAATCCAGAAGGACGGCTGATCTCCTCGTTTTTTACAAAGAAGTCCAGGTCCATTTCGAGAAGAAGGCCTACTTTGTCCCTCAAACTGTGTGGGAACTCCCCCAAAACTCAAAAAAGATCCGGCAACCTCATAAAAAGTCTTGCAGATATCAAGATATCTTGATATCCTCTCCTAAATGGAGACTTTAGAAGCCAGAGTTTTTTCGGGAAGCAGCCCGAAACAGATTCTCTCCGCGCTCAAAGCGCTCTCGGACGAAACGAGAGTCCGAATTCTCCATATCCTATCGCTATCTCCATTGAACGTACAAGAAATCACGGAAGTTTTGAGAATGGGCCAGTCACGCGTCTCCCGACATCTCAAAATCTTAACCGACGCAGGTTTTCTAATTCCGGAACGGGAAGGTTCCTGGGTTTATTACCGGATTCCGGAAGAAAAAAAAGAACCTGATTTCGCCTCGGAAGTCACCGAACTTCTTCTTTCCTATAAGGACGATCTTCCGTTTCGAACTCCGGATCAACTTCAGATTTCGGAAATCCTTTCCAGAAGGGATCAAAAAAACACATTCTATTTCAATAATGTAGCGCAGGATTGGGAATCCATTCAGAAGGATGTACTCGATCCCGCCTTGTATCGCAAAAAAATTCTTTCCTATCTGCCTAACGCGTCTTCCGTGATTTACGATCTAGGTTGCGGACCGGGCGGTTTAATTCCGTATCTTCTTACCAAATCCGATCAAGTCATCGGAGTGGATTCTTCCCCGAAAATGGTGGAAGAAGCGCAGGTCGCGTTCGCCGGAAATTCGCACGTATCTCTGATTCATTCTCAACTGGAGAATGTGGCTTCTTCCGCGACTCAGGAAGCGGACGCCGTGGTCGCTTCGATGGTGCTTCATCACCTTTCCAATCCTCCGGCGGTTATTCGCGAAATTTATAAAATTCTAAAGCCCGGCGGCGTGTTCTGTCTTGTGGATTTGAAAAAACACAATCAGGAATTCATGCGGGATAATTTCTCCGATCTTTGGTTGGGCTTCGATTATTCTCTTCTTCAGGATTGGCTGGAACTTTCGGGCTTCACCATTACGGCGCACGAAGAATTCGATACGGGTAACGTTTTCAAAATTTTGATCATTCAAGCAACGAAAAAGGAGGACTAGAATGTCCGCAACAACACAGGAAAAAGGCTTAAGCTATAAAGTAAAAGATCTCTCCCAGGCAGAGTGGGGAAGACAAGAGATCATTCTGGCCGAAAAAGAAATGCCGGGTCTTATGGCTTTAAGACAAGAATACAAAGGTAAAAAACCTTTGGCAGGTGCGAGAATCGCCGGTTCTCTTCACATGACGATTCAGACCGCCGTTCTGATCGAAACCCTGACGGAATTGGGAGCGGAGGTTCGCTGGTCGTCTTGCAATATCTTCTCCACCCAAGATCACGCAGCGGCTGCGATCGCAAAAGCGGGTATTCCCGTTTTCGCATGGAAAGGTGAAACGGAAGAAGAATACTGGTGGTGTATCGAGCAGACAATTTTCTTCGGAGAAAAAGGACCGAACATGATCCTCGACGACGGGGGAGATCTCACCGCTTACATCCACGAGAAATATCCTCAATTGTTAAGCGAAATCCGCGGTATCTCCGAAGAGACCACCACGGGAGTTAAGAGTCTTTACAAACTTCTTAAGAAAGGAGAATTGAAGGTTCCCGCGTTTAACGTAAACGACTCCGTTACGAAATCCAAGTTCGACAACCTCTACGGTTGCCGCGAGTCTCTTGCGGACGGAATCAAAAGAGCGACCGACGTGATGCTCGCCGGTAAAGTGGCTCTCGTTTGCGGTTTTGGGGACGTTGGTAAAGGATCCGCAGCTTCTCTTCGTAACTTCGGCGCGCGAGTGATCGTAACCGAAATCGATCCGATCTGCGCTCTTCAAGCTTCTATGGAAGGTTATCAAGTTCTTCGTGTGGAGGACATCATCGAACAAGTGGACATCGTTGTAACCGCAACCGGTAACGACGACATCATCACTCTCGAACACATGAAAGCGATGAAAGACGGAGCGATTCTCTGTAACATCGGACACTTCGACACAGAAATCCAAATGTCCAGACTGAACGGCGAAAAAGGCGTAACCAAAAAGGAAATCAAACCTCAGGTCGATAAATACACTTTCCCGGACGGTAAATCCATCATCGTTCTCGCGGAAGGACGTCTTGTAAACCTCGGTTGTGCAACCGGTCACCCTTCTTTCGTGATGTCTTGTTCTTTCACGAATCAGGTATTGGCTCAGATCGAACTTTATAACAACAAATACGAGTTGGGAGTATACACTCTTCCGAAACATTTGGACGAGAAAGTTGCCGCTCTTCACCTCGAACAGTTGGGAGTTCGTTTAACAAAACTGAACCAAAAACAAGCCGACTATTTGGGAGTTCCGGTCGACGGACCTTTCAAACCGGAGCACTACAGATACTAAGCCGACGTTTCGACGCGGAATCCCGGGTTTACCGACCCGGGTTTTCGTATCGGAAGAATCGGTCTTTCCGAATCAAATGGCCTATGTAGTCGCGGAACCCTGCAGGCATTGTAAATACACATACTGTGCCGCGGTTTGTCCCGTGGAGGCCTTTCGGGAAGGAAGCGATTGTCTTTACATCGACCCTTCCGTCTGCATCGATTGCAACAAATGCAGGCCGGAATGTCCGGTGGAAGCGATCTACCCGGACTACGAAGTTCCTTCCGTGTGGCACGGATGGATCGCGGAGAATGCGGTACAATCGAAACATTCTCCCGTGATTGTGGATGTGAAAGTTCCTTTGAAAAAAGAGGGATGTATCAATCCGGAATATTAGAATTTTACGTTATACTATTTTTTAAAATTATCAAAGAAGTTTGCTCATGACTTATAAAGTTCAGAACTATACGAATCCCTCCTCCAAGGAGCTGCTCTCCCTTCTCGAAAAACAAATTCTCGTAATCGACGGCGCGATGGGAACGATGATCCAAAGATTTTCCCTTCAAGAAGACGACTTTAGGGGAGAAATTCTCAAGAACCACGCGCATCCGTTGAAGGGAAACAACGAACTTCTTTGTTTGACGAGACCGGACGTGATCGAAGCGATTCACTTGAAGTTTTTGGAAGCGGGCGCAAACATTCTCGAAACGAACACGTTCAGCTCGAATCAAATCTCGCAAGGCGACTATAAAACCGAGTTTTTGGTGGCGGACTTGAATAAGGCCGCGGTTGTTTGCGCGCGCAATGCGATCGCGAAATTTCAAAAGACGAATCCCAACCAACCTTGTTTCTTGGCGGGGGCGATCGGACCGACTACAAAGACCGCGACACTTTCTCCGGATGTGAATAATCCCGCGTTTCGCGCGGTGACATTCGACGATCTCGTCGCTACTTTTTACGAACAAACGCGCGCTCTTGTGGAAGCGGGAGTCGATCTTCTTCTTCCCGAAACGAACATCGACACTCTCAACTTGAAGGCCGCGATATTTGCGATCGAACAAGTATTCGAAGATTTGCAAGTTCGAATTCCGGTCTGTTTGTCCGTAACGATCACGGACGCTTCGGGTAGAACCCTTTCCGGTCAAACGGTCGAAGCGTTCTACAACTCGATCGCGCATTGTAATCCTCTTTCGGTCGGAATCAACTGCGCGCTCGGCGCCGACGAAATGCGTCCATATATCGAAGAACTCGCGAGAGTTTCCTCCTGTTACATCAGCTGTTATCCGAACGCTGGATTGCCGAACGCATTCGGCGGTTACGATCAAACTCCGGAAGAATTCGGAAAATACATTCAAGAATTTGCAAGTTCCGGCTGGCTGAATATCGCGGGCGGCTGTTGCGGAACGACGCCCGAACATATCGGGGCGGCCGCAAAAGCGGTTCACGGGAAGAAGCCGAGAATTCTTCCGCAGATTCCCGAAGTCACCCGATTGTCCGGTCTCGAACCGTTGAATATCACTCCGGACAAAGGATTTTTACTCGTAGGCGAAAGAACGAACGTAACCGGATCTCCGAAATTCAAAAAACTCATCATCGAAGGAAACTTCGAAGAGGCGGTTTCCGTCGCGTTACAACAGGTGGAAGCGGGCGCGAACATCATCGATATCAACTTCGACGAAGCGTTGTTAGACGGAGAGGCTTCGATGAGACATTTCTTGAATCTCATCGCGGGCGAACCGGATATCGCGAAAGTTCCGTTTATGATCGATTCTTCCAAGTGGAGCGTGCTCGAAGAAGGGTTGAAGTGCATTCAAGGGAAGCCGATCGTAAACTCGATCTCCCTCAAGGAAGGAGAGGAGAAGTTTCTGGAATACGCAAGAAAGATCCGAAGATACGGAGCTTCCGCGATCGTGATGGCGTTCGACGAACAAGGCCAGGCGGCAACCAAAGACGATAAGGTCCGTATCTGCAAACGCGCCTATGATCTTCTCGTTACAAAGGCGAACTTCAGTCCGACTGACATCATCTTCGATCCGAATATTCTTACGGTCGCAACGGGAATCGAAGAACACAACAACTACGCGATGGATTTTATCGAAGCCGTCCGCGAGATCAAAAAAGTCTGTCCCGGCGCAAAAGTATCGGGCGGTTTGTCCAACGTGTCCTTTTCGTTTCGCGGAAACAATCCCGTACGGGAAGCGATGCACTCTGTATTCTTATACTATGCGATTCAAGCGGGAATGGACATGGCGATCGTAAACGCGGGAATGCTGGCGGTCTACGAAGAGATCCCCAAGGATCTATTGGAATATGTCGAAGACGTAATCTTGAATAGAAGACCGGACGCGACCGAGCGTCTTGTTGAATTTGCCGAAAGCATCAAAGCGGGAGGCGCAGACAAGTCCGAGAAAAAAGAAGAGGCTTGGAGAGAAGGGACCTCCGTCGAGGAGCGACTTTCCCACGCTCTCGTCAAAGGGATCGTGGAATACATCGATCAAGATACGGAAGAAGCGCGCGTGAAATACGGGCGTCCGTTAACCGTCATCGAAGGTCCGTTGATGGACGGGATGAAGATCGTGGGCGAATTGTTCGGCGCGGGAAAGATGTTTCTGCCTCAGGTCGTAAAAAGCGCGCGCGTGATGAAAAAATCCGTAGCTTATCTGCTTCCTTTTATGGAAGAGGAAAAGAACCAATCGTCGGAGGCTACAGCGCGTCCTAAGTTTTTGATCGCTACGGTCAAAGGAGACGTTCACGATATCGGCAAGAACATTGTGGGCGTCGTTCTTGCCTGCAACAACTACGAGGTCATCGATCTCGGTGTGATGGTTCCTTCCGATAAGATTCTCGAAGAGGCAAAGAAGCATAACGTAAGCATCATCGGTCTTTCGGGACTTATCACTCCGTCTCTCGACGAAATGGTCCACGTAGCGTCCGAAATGAAACGCACCGGATTCGAAGTTCCTCTGTTGATCGGAGGCGCAACCACGAGCTCCGCGCATACGGCCGTTAAGATCGCGCCTGCATACGATCAACCGGTTGTTCACGTTGTGGATGCTTCTCGCGTCGTGAACGTGGTCAACCAGCTTCTCCATCCGGACTTGAACGAAGCTTATACGCAAAAAGTAAAAGAAGATCAAAAAGCGGCACGGGAGAATTACTTCAATACCAGAGCCGAAAGAAAGTTGATTTCTTTGGAACAAGCCAGAGAAAATCGCCATCCCATCGATTGGGCGACGACTCCGATCGACAGACCCGCGTTCACAGGAGTTCGCGTCTTTGACGAAGAAGTTTCTTTGGAAACGTTGATCCCTTTTATCGACTGGACTCCGTTCTTTACCGCATGGGAACTGAAAGGAAGATACCCCGCGATTCTAGAAAGCGAAACGACCGGAAAACAAGCGAGAGAACTTTTCGCGGACGCTCAAAAACTCATGAAGAAGATCGTGGACGGAAAACTTTTTAAAACCAAGGGAGTGATCGGAATCTTCCCCGCGAACGCTGTCGGAGACGATATCGAAGTCTACGAAGACGAAAAACGTTCCAAACTTCTCACCGTATTCCATACTCTGCGTCAGCAGATTCAGAAAGAGGACGCTACGGAACCTAACTACTGTTTGGCGGATTATATCGCTCCGAAAGAATCGGGAAGAATCGACTATATCGGAGGATTTGCGGTGACAGCGGGACACGGAGTCGAGGAATTCGCGAAAGATTTCGAAAACCACCAAGACGACTACAATTCGATCATGGCGAAGGCGTTAGGCGATCGATTTGCGGAAGCATTTGCGGAATACATGCACTATAAAGTCCGGAAAGAATACTGGGGATACGATAAGAACGAGAATCTTTCTCCGGAGGATTTGATCCGCGAGCGATACAGAGGAATTCGCCCGGCGGCGGGATACCCCGCTTCTCCCGATCATACCGAAAAACGGGTTCTATTCGATTTATTACAAGCGGAGAAAAACACGGGAATCACGCTTACGGAACATTTCGCGATGTGGCCCGCAAGTTCGGTCAGCGGATTGTATTTCGCACATCCGGAGTCCAAGTATTTTGCCGTCGCAAAGATCAATCGCGATCAGATCGAGGAATACGCGGAAAGAAAAGGGATGAGAGTGGAAGAGGTGGAACGTTGGCTTGCGCCGAACCTCGCGTACGATCCTCTCGCGGTTTCCGTTGCGAAATAGGAATCTTGGAAAGAATCCGATTTTTTTTTCGTCTAACTAGAAGCTATGAAACCGGCGGTCCCCAATCATTCTTCCGTACACAATCACGGTCCCGTTTATTCGGAGACTAGAAACGCGTCCGAAGAATTCTCCTTTCATCCCACGCTGATTTCATGGCTGAAAGAACCGCTCGGTCTTACGGGCAGCGAAATTCTTACGTTAACCGAAATTGGATGTACGGATCATTCTTGCCCGGTGATCGAAACTTGTTTAGAGATTTTTTCGAACAAACAGAATCCGGCGCCGGAACGTATGATTCGTTTTGGAAGAGCAAAACATCTGATCAGCAAGATGGATCTGGCCTTCTCCCTCAAAAAACAGGGAATCATCGAGTAACCCTACAAAGTAAACAATCGTCGATTCAAAAAGAGATCATTTTAACGACCTAGAAGAATGGTGAATCGTAACTATTTCAATATTTTCTGAATCGTTAATTCTATAAACGATTCGATAATTGCCCGAAAATCGTTCCCGCAAACTTTCAATATTAAATTCCGGAACCATTCGTCCTAAAAACGGGAACAACGGTATTTTTTCTACAGTTTCTATGATCCGATTGACTACATTAAACGCGTAAATTTCAGAATCTATAGTGATATAATCGTAGATATCATGCAAATCGGATTGAGCTTTCCGAGACCAGATTATCTCTTTCGCCATTTAGCAATTTCTTCTACGACTTTTTCGTGAGAAACTATTTTACCGTTATCCAAATCCGACAAGCCCTCTTGAACTTTCTTCGAAAAGAAAAGTTCTTCCATGATATCATCAAATGATGAATCATCAGGTAAGTTTTCGATCAGGTTGATGGCCTGTTGCTTCGTTGAGGACATGATTGATATTTACGTCTTAAAATTGAGATTGTCAAATAGAATTCGATCATCCTAATCTATGCGATTGAACGTGAGACAGAACGCTTTCGATTTTCTTATTTAGAAGAGGTTTCGGAAAAGCTGTATTTGATTCCCAAAATTCCCTGCACGTCCTGCATCCACTGATGTTGTTCTCCCGCGAGTTGCGCCGCGGTGGGAACGGGAACGCGTACCATTCCTTCCAAGCTTAAGTTTCTGGAAGAAAAGGAAATCCCCGGATTCAAATAGTATTCATACGATTTTAAACCGCGCATGTTGTTGCTTCCCGGATCGCCCGTTCCTCCGTATCCGAGGTTGCGGTCTTGAAAGCGTTTGATGCTGGAGAATTGAAGGAAGAAGTTCATCTTGGAACTTTCTCCGATTTCCGGAAATACGGAATAATTGAATGCGATCGTGGACTTGGCGGATTCCAGCACGGCAAGTCCGGCTTGGTTTCCGATCATTCTCGCGTTAAAATCCATCTCCAATCCCGCATGACGTTTCATGTATAAAAACATCACACCCGAACTGCTTCCGTTTTGAAGCGGATTAGAACCGAACGTCTGCAAACCGAAACCTTGGATTTGGTTTCTGGAATCGGTGATTCGATCCATCGTTCTCTTTTCGGAGAAGGCGCCGGATACAAATTTGCCCGTTTTAGAAGAAGGCTCGTTTACGAAAACCGTTTCGGACACGGGTAAGAATTGAATGCTGCCGTGCGGAACGACGGAAAATAAAAACGGCTGAAACATTCCCGAAAAGGAGAGACCCGGAGTTACGATGAACGTTGGCGCGGGAGATTTTTTTTCGAGTGCGGTTTCGTATTCCGGTCCGAGTTTGAGTTCCATCGGGTCCTTATAGGGAATGGCGACCACCTGCAGATATTTTTGACGATTGAGATCGAAATCGCGGGAAAGGTGGTAGGGTGAAAACGGGCTGAACGTCGGATCTTCCACCGAAAAAACGGAGACTCCGAACAGAAACAAAAATAAGGAAAGAATAAAGGATCTCTTTTTGTTCATAAACCGTTCTGTCTGTAAGACTATAGAAATAGAACAGAACTGTCAGTAGAAAATTGCAAAATGAGGTGATTTTTCCCCGAATTCCCGGAATATCTGCGCGAGGAAACATGGATACACGAATCAAAAATTTCGGCGAATGTAAAATTCCCAGTCCCGCGGATTATGAATACTATACTAGCGATTCTTCCAGGCTTTTATTCAGAACGGTGTTTCAATCCGATGAAGATTGGAATTCCTATATACAAAACGATCCCGATTTTTTCGAACAAGCCGGTCCTCGGGAAAAAATATTTTTCCACCCAAAGGAAGTGACGGCGGGAATCGTAACTTGCGGAGGACTTTGTCCCGGAATCAACGACGTGATCCGGGGGATCGTGATGGAACTTTACTATCGTTACGGTGTTTCGCGCATCCTCGGTTTTCAGTACGGGTATCAGGGTCTCGTCAAAAAATATTCCCACAAACCGATCGAACTCACTCCGGAAAAGGTGGCGCATATCGTGGAAGAAGGCGGTTCCATGCTCGCTTCTTCCCGCGGAAATCAATCCGCGGTGGATATGGTGGATTATCTGAGCTTGTACGGGGTCAAAATGCTCTTTTGTATCGGCGGAGACGGAACCCTACGCGGTGCGCGCGAAATCGTGGACGAGATCGCCAAACGCGGAGAAGAAATCTCCGTGATCGGAATTCCGAAAACCATCGACAACGACATCAACTACGTTCAGAAAACGTTCGGCTTTTCCACGGCGTTTTCCAAGGCGATGGAAGCGGTGGAATGCGCGCACGTGGAAGCGAAAGGCGCGCCGAACGGAATCGGCCTTGTCAAGTTGATGGGACGTCATTCCGGATTCATCGCGGTCAACGCGGCTCTTGCGTCCCGGAACGTAAACTACTGCCTGATCCCCGAAGTGAACTTCGATCTTTTTGGAAACGGTGCGTTTCTGGACGATCTCAAAAAAAGAATCCTGAAAAAAGGACACGCGGTCATCATCGCGGCGGAAGGCGCCGGTCAAAAATTTTTTGACGTTACCGGAGAACGAGATCCTTCCGGAAACTTAAAGCTGAAAGACATCGGATTGTTTCTCAAGGATACGATGGGGGAATTTTTCAAAAAGGAGAATATCCCCGTAAACATCAAATACATCGATCCGAGTTACATCATACGATCGATTCCGGCTAACGCGGAAGATTCGGTGTTCTGCGGCTTTCTCGCTCAGAATGCGGTTCACGCCGCGATGGCGGGCAAAACGGATATGGTCGTAGGAATGTGGAACAACGTTTTTACGCACCTTCCCATCGCGGTGGCGATTCAGGAAAGAAAGGTGTTGCAACCGGATAAGAGCACTCTTTGGAGATCGCTTTTGGCTTCCACCGGACAACCGGCTCACATGGAAGCGAAGTGACCTAAACGCGTCAGTGATGCGGAGGGCGCGAGCGTCCTGAGCCATATTCAAAAAATTGAATCTTTTCCGTTGAAACAAGGCGAAGGATGAGTCGCTACGCGACGAAACCCGGAGCAAGCACGGTCCTTCCGATCGCAGATCGGAAGGAGACGCCCGAAATTTTCCGCGGAAACGCCGCTCTCTACGGATCGCAGCGTTACGGAAGACGCACCATAAAAAGAGTGTAGTCGTCGTGCGGATCTGCTTCTCCGCGGAACGCATCGGTGGTATCGATGATGAGTTCCTTCAAAGCGCTGAGAGGCATTTCTCCGTTTCGCTCGATGAGCTTGGTCAGATTTTCCAAACCGTACATCTCGTTCGATTCGTTCATCGCTTCGCTCACTCCGTCCGTATAAAGAATCAATAGATCTCCGGGAGAATAATCGATTTCGTGTTCGTCGATTTCCGATTCCTTGATCCCGAGAGGCATTCCTTTTCCGGAAAGACTCGTGACCTTCTTTTCTTTGGCCTTATAGAGAAGCTGTTCGTTGTGGCCCGCGCTCGAATACCGGATTCTTCGTTTGGCCATATTGATCCGAGCGAGCATAACGGTGACGAACATAAAATAACCGGACTTTTCTTGGATGATCCGATTCGCGCTCATCAAACTGATGCTCGTCGAAGAATTCCGGGAGACTTCTCCCGCGATGATCGTCTTGGAGAATTCCATAAAGAGCGCGGCGGCGATTCCTTTTCCCGAAACGTCCGCAATCAGCACGCTCACCTCGTCGGGGTTGTGATAAATGAGATCGTAAAAGTCTCCGCCGATTTCCTTGGACGCGATATAACTCGTTTCGAGTTCGAGTCCCTGTATCTTTTTCGGAATGTTCGGTAAAGAATTCACCTGAATCTGCGAAGCGATCTGCATATCTCTTCGGATCGAATTGAGTTTTTCCTTTTGATCCTTGGAAAGAAGGGAATTGTACGCTTCCGCGATCTGATTCGAGATCGTACTCAGAACGTTTTGATCCGCGTTATTAAAACTGTTCCCCGATTTTTTATCCGCGGAGTTTAGAATTCCGATGATCTTTCCGTCTTGTCGGATCGGAACGGAGATAAAGGATTTCGTTTTGTATCGTTCGGGACGAACCCATTCTTCCATGAAGCCGGACGTATTTTGAACGAGAATCGGCGCTCCGGTTTCGATGATATGTTTGATGATTCCTTCCTTTTCGTTGATGAAGTGTTCCTCGTCTTCGAGACTAAAGCCGATGCTTTTTTTGAGTTCGTATTTTCCGGTTTTCGGATTGAAGAAGATGAGCGAAACACGTTCCGCTCCCATCACTTCCGAAATCGAGTTTACGGTGAGATTGAGAAACTGATCCATCGCCTCGATGTTCGAAATCGCCTGACTGAGTTGAAACAGACAATCCAATTCGTTGGCTCGGCTTTTGAGGTCGCGAATGAGTCTTCGATTCCGAATCGCAATCGCCGCGAGATCCGAAAGATATTGCAGAACCTTAATGTCCTTGCTCGTGAATTCTTCCCTTCCCAGGGAATTGACCGCTTCGAGCACACCTTGGATTTCTCCCTGAGTACTCATAGGAACGCAGATGAGGTTGTTGGTCACGAATCCGACGGTTTCGTCGATGTTTCTATAAATGCGAGGATCGTTGGCGGCGTCGTTGACGATGACCGGTTCGAGGGTTTCCAAAACCATACCGGCGATTCCTTTCCCGCGGGGAACCTTGAGTTCGGTCAAAGATTCTCCCTTGGTTCCCTTGGCGACGTTGAACACGAGACAATCCTCGTCGCGGTCATAAAGAAGAAGAGAACATCCTTCCGTGTTGAGAACGTCCTTTGTTGTTTCTATGATGATACCGAGAAGTTCTTCCAGGTCGTCGGTCGAATTGATTCTCGCCGTAATATCGGAAATTAGGGATAAGGATAGTTGCCTTTCACTCATAAGGGGGGTTAACGGACCGTTCTAAAAGAAGAATTCAATCATTGGACACAAGAAAGTGTTCTCTGTCAAGGAGTTTCGGTAACAATCGACGCGCGGAAATTTTTCAAAAAAACGAACCTAACCAAAAGGTTTATTTTTCTGAAAGGCGGAATTTTATTCGATCAACGAGCCGATTCCTTGGTCCGTAAAAATTTCGATCAGGATCGAATGAGGAACTCTTCCGTCGATGATATGAGTTCTTCGCACACCTTGATCGATTGCGGTGAGACAACATTCCACCTTTGGAATCATTCCGCCGGAAATTTCCCCCTTTCGAATATAATCCTTTACTTTGCCTCGATTGAGACCCGTGGCCAGTTTTCCGTCGATGAGAATTCCTTCGGTGTCCGTAAGAAGAATCAACTTCTCCGCTTTGAGAGCGCCCGCGATTTCTCCCGCGAACGTATCCGCGTTGATGTTGAGACTGTCCCCGGTCGCCGATTCGGCGACCGGGGATATAACGGGAATGAATCCTTCCTTCTGAAGGTTGTGGAGAATTTCCGGATTTACAGATTCGATTTTTCCGACAAGCCCCACGTCGAAGAGTTCTTTTTCCTTTCCTTCGAGTTCGATCTCGATCGGAGTTTTGATCGCCTTTGCGAGATTGCCGTCCTTGCCGGAAATTCCCACCGCCTTTCCGCCTTGTGCGTTGATCATGGAAACGATCTGTTTATTCACCTTTCCGGTGAGAACCATTTCGACGACGTCCATCGTCTGCGCGTCCGTGACCCGATGTCCGTGAACGAACTCGGTAGGAATCTTAAGATTTTCCAAGAGACGGTTGATTTCAGGTCCGCCTCCGTGAACGATTACGGGATGAATTCCCACGTATTTTAAAAGAACGATATCCTTTGCGAAAGATTCTTTCAAATCAGCCTTTGCCATTGCGGCTCCGCCGTATTTGATCACGACCGTCTTGCCCGCGTATTTGGTGATATAAGGGAGGGCTTCGAGGATATGATTGACTCTTTCCAAAAGTTTTTCCATGAGAAACAAAAGATTCCTTGTGCCGCTCTCTGTCATCCAGAAATACGGGATAGAAGAAACCAACGGAGTTAGAAGAGTGACTCGAAACGATCCAAAATCGAAACAAAGAAAGAACGTGATTCTCACCGGCGGAAGCGGTGGTCTCGGAAGAGCAATCGCCGCGTCTCTTACCACGGAAGGATATTCCGTTTTTAATTTGGACGTTCGTCCTCCCGTTGCGCTTCTTTCGGGAGAATTCTTCTGCGAAACGGATCTGACAAAGGACGAACGCTTGGATTCTTCTTTGGCGGAATGGAAGAATCGTATCGCTTCCGAGGATGAAGTTCCGTATGCGTTGATCCACTGCGCCGGCTACGGAGGTCCGTATCACGATCTTACGAAAGTAAGTCCGGAAGAATGGGATCGGATTTTTTCGATCAACATTCGTTCCGCGTTCCGAATCACGAAGGTTCTTTTACCTATATTCAAAAATCTGCAACTTGGAAGATTGCTATTCATCGCTTCTTCCTTATCCTTGATCGGGTCGGCGAATTCGGTCGCGTATTCCTCTTCCAAACACGCGTTGATCGGTTTTGCAAAGTCCTTGGCGGACGAATGGGGCGGATTCGGCATCACCGCAAACGCGATCAGTCCGGGTTATATGGAAACGTCGATGGGCATTCAGGAAGATCAGGTTTCCGATCATCGACGAAAGATTTTAGAGATGACACCTTCCAAAAAAATCGCTTCTCCTTCGGAAGTGGCGCGAGTCGTTTCGTTTTTGTTAAGCGAAGAATCTTCGTATATCAACGGAGCGAATTGGGCGGTGGACGGAGGAATTACGGCTGTTTAGCAGACTTTAATGCCCGTCCCAAAACCGGGAACGTGTGGGAACTCCTGCTTTTTTCAAACGGCGAGACCGTCTTTGAAAAGCCAAGGAGTATTTGTGGGAACTATTACAATTTTTTTCCCGTTTTGGGATCAGGCTCTTCGTAAAAAAACGGCGTTTCCTTAAAAAACCCGCGCCGACCAGTCTCCATCGGTTTTTTGCGGAACCGTATCCGATATATGGGAACCATGCTTTTAAATACGGATCATGAAATCCGTTCGCGACTTCAAGATGGGTATTCGATTACGGTCACTCTTTTAATTCCGGAACAAACCTTGCGACGCTTTTCAGAGCGGGACGCGAAGAAACTTCCGAAACGAATTCCCGAGCTTTTGAGACGGTATGGGAAATATATGTCCGCTGCAAAGCGCATCGGAAAAGATGCGAGGCGAACTCTTTATCAACCTTGTCAGGGTAAAAAGAAAATGGTGCGTGTGAATGCTCGGATTAGCACCGGTAGCTGGACTTTTTTAGGAACGTTGGCTCAAGCGCACGGCGTGTCCCGCTGTTTTCTGTTTAATTATCTTTTGTGGCTGGAGGAACTGGGAGTCGGAGATTCTATCGTGAATCCGATGAATGAGGGAGTTCCCACATTTCACAGGTATTACAGTTACATCCTCCACCTCGACTTACTTGACAACCGGGCAATCCGCAAACTCGAATGCGGACCGGACACGTATTTCCACACGTTAGATTACCGAGATTGGTTCCCTTCCTGACTTCCGAAGAACAGTCCGCGCAATTTTTTTTGTTCGTCGTTCGCGAGTTCGTCGAACTTAAACTGACTCGTTTGAAATCGTTTCGAGAGTTTCAACTTTCGCTTGAGAATCTTACCTCGCCGCGCGATCAAAAGTTCGATCTTATCTCCGGCCTTAAACTGCTTCAAAAGATCCTTTCGATTTCCGGAATGAATCCGAGTTCCATTCAGCGCGATCCATTCGTCTCCTTGACTTAGATCGACGGAAGCGTCCAAAATCTTCCAATCAACTTTGCCGATCACGAGATTTCCCCGTTCTTCCCGCGTGGAAAAGCCGAGTTCCACTCCGGGGTTCGAATCCGACCGTTTAACACCGATTTTGTGAAAGTAATTCTCGATCGGGATCGCAATCGCCTTATCCAGATAATTTCCGAATTCCAATTTCAGATCCACTCCGGTCCGTTTTTTTGCGGACTCGAAGAATTCGATTTTCGTAAAACCGCGTTTCTTTCCGACGTAATACGTTTGATATACTTCGTTCATCACATCCAGCAAAGAATGTTTGCCTCCCGTTTCCGACAGAAGATGCAGATCCATCGCAAGCGCGAGAATTCCTCCCTTAACGTAATACGAAATCCCCGTGTTGTTCGCGTTCGGATCGTTCGGACGGTTGTAGAATTTCGTCCAAGCCGTGTACGAAGAATCCTCCAAACTCATCCAAGCTTCTCCCTCGGACTTTTCCAAACTCTGAAGGTCTTCCATTACCTTTGCCAGATACGATTCCGGGTTCAGATGTTTGGTTCGCACCAAAAAATACGCGTCATAAAAGGAAGTGATTCCCTCCGCGATCCAAAGTTCGCGGGTTAAATTAGGTTTCTGATAATCGAACGGACCGAGCGCGATCGGGCGAATCCGTTTCACGTTCCAAAGATGAAAGTATTCGTGGGATAAAAGTTCGAGAAGTTTTAGATATCCGTCCTTCGACAACGCCTTCAGCGGATCATACATGTTCACGGAAGAATTGAGATGTTCCAAACCTCCGTAGGCGCCTTCGGAAAGAATCAGGACAAACAGATAACTCGTGTTTGGCGATCCTCCGAGAGAACGGATCTGTTCCTCCGTGATCTTTTGAAGATCGGGGATAAGGTTTTTTCGAACGGATTTCGGAAGTTCTCCCTCAAGTACGATCTCATGATCGCATTCTCCGCTGCGAAACGGAATCGAAGGTCGGTTCGACAAAAGAACAGGCGCGTCCAAAAATTCGTCCAGCGAAGCGGAAGAACGTTTGCGACCCTTTCCGCTCAAACCGGAATGACAATATTCAAACGGAAGCGCATTCGAGATTTCTAATGTAATTTCGGAAATTTCCTCGTCGCGGGGGTACAAAAACAAGGCGGGCGGATGAAGCAAACAATATTCCGTGGTGAAATAGTTCGAACGGACGGAATAGTCGTATCCGTAGACCACGTATCGAACACGAAAGGCTTCTCCCTCGGAACGAACGCTCCAGGAATCCAAACCGATTTCGACGACTTCTAACTTTTTGCCGTTCTTACCGCTTGCAAACGCTTCGAGCTTGTGGATATGTCTGGAATAATCCCGAACCATATACGATCCGGGAGACCAAACGGGTAGGGATAGAATCGTTTCTTTTTTGGAAGACTCCATCTCCAATTCCACTTGGAGATAGTGTCCCGTAAGCTGATACTCTTGAATTACAAAACGAAGTTTAGACAATCATTTACCGCTGGCTTTGGAAATCTCCTGGAGAGTTTCTTCCACCGTGGTCGTCGGGTCAACTTTTCTCCAAACCTTTTGGATCTTTCCCTCCGGAGAAATCAAAAACGAATCTCTGGAAAGTCCCTTGAACACCTTGCCTCTCCATTCCTGATCTCCGTATACGCCGAGAGCTTCGCTCAATTTATGATCGGGGTCGGATAAAAGCGGAAAGTTTAAGGAATACTTTTGGATAAAGTTTCCGTGAGAATCCAAATTGTCCAAGCTCACTCCGTAGACCTTCGCTCCGATCTTTTTGAATTCTCCCATATTGTCTCGATAACTGCAGGCTTGTTTGGTGCAACCGGGGGTATCGTCTTTCGGATAAAAATACAATAAAGTCCATGAACCCGCGATGTCGTCCGGAAGTTTCACGCTCCTTCCTTCCGTACTTTCCAAACTGACCGAGGGAACATTGGCCCCCAAAACTGAATCTGACATTCGAATTTCCTCCGTAGCAAGAATAAAGATTGGAACCGGGATGCAACCGCTTTTCAAAACGAATTCTAAGATTTGGACGACGTTTGGAATAAAAATGTTGAAAATTAGACAATCTAAACTTCTAATCCATATACTTCTCTCAAGAGAACCAATTCTTCTCCCAAACGGAAACCATCTACTTTGAAAACGATTCTATTCTTCTTTTGCGCTCTTATTCCATCCGTACTCTTTTCCGAATCGCAAGAGGCTTGGAAACCGATCGATCTAAGAAAAGGGAATTGGATCGCGATCGACAACTTTCAAAAAGAATATCTCAAAGGAATCGACGCTTCTTCTCCGAAAGTGAAAACGATCACTGCCTTTCCGATCGTTCTCAACGAAATTTTCGAAACTCCGATCGGAACGGGTTTGAAAGAATTCACTTTGCAGACTCGGTTTCAAATCGAGGAAGATTTTCAGAAAACGAAAATCTACAAACCTATTTTCTTATATCTCGAATCCATCGGAGAAAACTGGGAAATCTATTTGAACGGTCATTCTCTCGATCGGGAAATTCATCTGGATTCTTCCGGCAAAGAGATGCTGGTTCGAAGAACCATCCGCAGCCTTCGTCTTCCTTTGGATTCCAGTCTTTTGAAATCGGGGGAGAATCTTCTGACGTTCCGTTTGATCGGCGACGTTCCGGCTTCCGCGCTTTCTAAGAACGTGGATCTCGGTTTTTACATCGACGGAGATTATTCGATCACGACCGAACAAAAACTTTCCGGCGAGATTTCAACTCTCGTCAATCTTTGTCTCAATACGATTTATATCTTTTTCGGTTTGTATCACCTTCTGATCTACGCGAAACGAAGGGAGGATCGTTACAATCTTTACTTTGGAATCTTCAGCGTTTCGATGGCCTTATATTCCCTTTCCCGATCCAATCTCGCCTTCGACGTCATTCACGATACGACTTGGATTACAAGAATTGAATATGCTTCGGTTTCCCTTTTGGCGCCGATGTTTCTTCTGTTTATGCAGGATTATTTTTACGGAAGAGCGAAGTTTTCCAAAGTTTTGTTCGGAATTCTTGTCCTGAGTCTTTTGATCGCGATCGCAACTCTTGTGGAACCATTCCGTTATACGATGACCAGTCTTCGTCTTTGGCAGATTTCGATTCTACCCACGCTCGTTTATCTTCTCTATTTTATGAGCAAGGCGGTTTATTTAAGAAAGAAGGACGCGATTCTTCTGGCGACGAGCATGTTCACCGTGGTCTTTATCGCCGTCTACGACGTGATCGATTCGGTCTTTTTTCAATCGGGAATCCGTTTTACTCAGTTCGCCTATTTTCTGTTCGTCGTCGCGCTGACGACGATTCTTGCAAACCGATTCATTTCCTTGTATCGTCAATCGGAAGACTTAAACATCGAACTCAGTCAACAGAAGTTGGAACTCGCCAGACAAAAGAACGCGTTTTTTCGTTTTGTTCCGGTGCAATTCTTAAACGTTCTCGGAAAAGATTCCGCCGTGGAAGTTAATTTAGGCGACTCGGTTTTAAAAGAAATGAGCGTTTTATTCACGGACATCCGTTCGTTCACCACGATCTCCGAGCAGATGACACCCGAGGAAAACTTTCGTTTTATCAACGACTATCTCGCAAGCATGGAACCGGTGATTCAGAAACACGAAGGTTTTGTGGATAAGTTTATGGGCGACGGAATTCTCGCGCTTTTTTCGGGAGAAGGAGAAGCGATGCATCCGAGTCTACAGGGAAAAACTTCCGCGGACAAGGCAATTCTCGCTGCGATCGAAATGAAAAAGAAGGTGCAGTCGATCAACGCGGAAGCGAAGGATTCTCACTTTCGCGGGTTGAAGATCGGAATCGGAATCAACACGGGGAACTTGATGCTCGGTACCGTGGGAAGCCGTTCCCGTCTCGACACGACCGTGATCGGAGATACGGTCAACGTTGCGTCCCGTTTGGAAAGTTTAACGAACCTGTATCGCGCGGATATTCTCATCACAAAGAACACGCTCTCTTCGATGACGATTGCGGACGGTCTTGCGATCCGTGAAATCGATTCGGTGGTCGTCAAGGGCAAAACCGATCCGATCATCATCTACGAAGTTTACGAAGCCGACGCGCCTCATATCCGTAAACTGAAAGACACGACCCTTCCTTTGCTTACGAGAGGAATCATTCTGTATAAGGTCGCGGACTTTCAGGAAGCGCTGATCAATTTCGAACAAGCGCTCAAAGTTTTTCCGGAAGACATCGTTTCGATTCTGTACCGCAAGCGTTGTCAGGAATACATTGCGTCCCCTCCGACCGGCAACTGGATCGGAGTTCAACATCTTCTCGAAAAGTAAACCGTATTCTTATCCTCAATATCGAAGCGTTGCTGCGATCGAAATTTGGGATCTTACGTCACGAGTTGATGGCAACGGTCCGAGCGCAGGCGCTCCCGAAAAATAAAAGCCCAGCAATGCGGAACTCATTGACGAACTCGAAGAAGACGAGCTCGAAAACATCGAACCGATTAACGTGAGCGGATTTGCCGTCTCTTTCACTTTCGAATCGGTAACCGTATGCGTTGCGTCCCAATATCCGTAAGAAAGATTTAAACCAAATAATTCAGTAAACTGATACGTATACCCGAATTGAAATCGATTTCCGACGAGTTCCGTTGTAGCGCCGCCCTTTACTTTTGTCGTAAACGGAATTAACAAAGGACTTGCAGAGCTTGATGATGAAGAACCGAATGCAGAGCCCAGGTTGACGAACGCTTTTACCTCTTCGGAGTATTTCCCGCTATTTGCTACGCTTTCAAAGTGTTCAACGCTAAAAAAGAATCTATGCTTTTCCTTAAGTTCAAGAGTATAACTTAATCCGATCACTCCGTTGACAAACGCTTCGTAATAATCGATTTTTCTTTGTGTTAAAAAGTCTATCGAGCTCAATTGAGAGGTTGTAGTAGCGCCCGAACTCGCTGTCGAGGAAAAACTGGAAGAATAAATGTTATAAGTAGAATTAAGCTGAGTAGAATTTCCATTCAATTCCAACCCGAATCTAAAACCGATATTTGAGAGGAATTTATTCGCATTGGCATGCCATGGAAGAATCTCACCGACATAGCCAATCCGAGCGGTTCTCAATTTATTGTTATCATAAATATAGTCGTCGAACAAAGTCGTAGTCATCCGGCTAGCGGTTGATCCGGATCCAAGAGCTAACGTTGATTTCTCATATTCAAAATTTTGGAAACCGTCCGTTTTTAGACCAGCGTACGAAACTAAAATATTACTTTTATAGATCCCGTTCTGAATTCCCATTCCCCAATCGAAACCCTTGCCCTTAAAATTTTGAGCACTTGGAAAGGACATGAAACTCGTTCCACCGAATGCCTTGTTCAACATCAAAGAATTCTGCGTTAGAATTGCATTCTTTGCCGTTGCTGAGTCGATATTATTATCGGTCACTCTAAAGAACATTTCAACGTTTCTTTCTTTCGATGAAGACGGAGCCGGTGATGGTGCATCTCCCTGATTTTGCGCGGCTATCTCCGTAACGCTTAGCGCAAATAAACATAATAAAATCAAATTCCCTTTTAAATTCATGCGAATCTCCCAAAAGTATGCTCACAATCGCGGATATTTTTCACGATAAAGTCTATCAAGGAATTCTTGACGATTCTAAATACAGTGAAACTTTGTAGCAAAAAATTCTTCAATTCGTTACGTTTGTTAATAATCAATCTTCACTTTGAAAAATATCTCGTTTGTGATATTCTATAGCCATAGAAATCACAAACGAAAGTAATGCAAGAGAAATTTAATTTAAAAACTGCGGCTCTTTTGTAAAAACCGAGATTTTTATTTTATAATTACCATTTAGCCGACTCTTGTCATTTGAGGAGACCCATTTGCAGATCCTATGTTTTTAGAAAGAAGTCTTCGTAGAACAGCTACTTTCGACAAACAATCGTTGCCAAAGTCCATTCTCCCCGGAAGATTGGACTGCCGTGAGCGGCACATTGCGCCCTCGGTCGCCTAGTCAGGCGGTTCTCGATCGGAGAACATACGACGATCAATAAGGAAACGCTGGTTTATGATTTCTTACACAGTCTATAAAATGGTTCACATCTTCGGAATTCTTCTCCTTTTTACCGCGCTCGGCGGGGTGACGCTTCACGTTCTCAACGGAGGAAATAAAGAATTCACCAATCGTAAAATCGTGGCAATCACGCACGGAATCGGAATGTTCTTCATCCTGTTAGGCGGATTCGGAATGCTTGCAAGGCTCGGAATTCTTTGGCCTTGGCCGGGTTGGGTGATCGCAAAGTTCGCGATCTGGCTCGCATACGGCGGACTTTTGACCGCGGTTTACAAAAAACCTTCTCTAGGAAAAGTGTTCTGGTTCGGCTTCCCGTTGCTCGGGCTCGTCGTTTCGTACATCGTTCTCTACAAACCGTTCTAAGATCGTTTGTATCGGCGAGGATTCGAATCTTATCATACTGATCAATCGAGGAAATTGAAGATGGCAAAGGCAACCGCAAACAAAACGACGTCCGCTTCCAAAACGAAAAAGGATTCTTCGATCAAGCCCATTCCGGACTTTGTCGGTTCCAGAGACCTTCCGCATCCTGTGGATCGCCTGGAAGACGTTCGAAAACGTTCCCGGAAATTTCGGGAGAAGATGTTATCCGGTTCGCAGGTTGTCTTTTACAGATCCTACGATCTCGTGCGGGTTCCATATCCGACGCGTTATGCGCTCTTGAACGCGTACAGCCTTCCGACTCCGTACATGCACATCCTCAATCGATTGTTCATCGTTCAATACAAAACTTCGGAAGGAATCAAAACGCTTTTGTTTTCTCCTTCCGACTTGGACGGGAATGCGGAAACCCCGTTCTTTAAACGGCTCGCAGAAAGTTTCGGTCCCTTTCAATCCATCGGCAAAAAGATCATCGCACCGATCTTAAACACGGTGGAAGAATGTCTCGAAGACGCGGGGATTTCTCCGGAAAAGGTGGATTATATTTCGTATGATCATCTTCATACGCAGGACATCCGCAAATGGCTCGGAGCAAACGGAGAAAAAGGATATTTCCCGAACGCGAAACTTCTTGTCATGAAACAGGAATGGGATTCCGTACAAGGACTTCTTCCTCCTCAATCGGATTGGTATTGTCCGAACGGAACGGGCGGAGTCGCGAGCGATCGTATCGTCGTTTTGGACGGAGACGTAGAACTCGGACAAGGGGTTGCGCTCATCCGAACTCCGGGTCATACCGCGGGAAATCATTCTTTGGTGGCTCATACTCCCGAAGGAATTTTCGTTTCGAGCGAAAACGGAGTGAGCGCGGACAGTTATTCTCCTTTGCATTCGAGAATTCCGGGCGTTCGTAAATACGCAAAGGCGACCGGAATGGAAGTGATTTTGAACGGAAACACTCTCGAAATCGGCTTGGAACAATATATCTCCATGGTTCAGGAAAAGGAAATGGCGGGAAAGTCCTCTCGGAATCCAAATTTCTACAACGTGATGCCTTCCTCGGAAATGACGAGCTATTGGCTTTTTCCCGGAACCGCGCCTACGTTCAGTTTCGGAAGACTTTCTTTCGGTTCTCCGGTCGTTTAATCTATAGTAAGGAAATAGAATATTATGATTTTAATGATTACCGGTTGTGCGGGCGGACTCGGAAAAGAGTTGGCGAAAGAGGCCTTTGCCGCTGGACATTCGATCTTGATCACGGACATCAATGAAAAAGAACTCAAAAAATTCGCTTCTCCTTGGAAAAACGAAAAGAACCGAGTCCTTGTTTCCAAACTCGACGTAACGTCGCCGAACGATTGGAAGAAGGTCATGGATCTCGCGTATAAAAAATGGGGGAAGATCGACGCGCTTTTAAACGTTGCCGGTTATCTTCTTCCCGGTTATATCTACGAGGTTCCTGCGGCTCATATCGATCGTCACATGGACATCAATGCAAAGGGCGTTATGTACGGAACAAGAGAGGCCGCGACAAGAATGGTGGCCTCGGGCGCCGGGCATATCGTAAACATCGCTTCTCTTGCGGGAGTCGCGCCTATCTCGGGAATCTCCTTGTATTCCACTTCCAAGTTTGCGGTCCGCGGATTTTCACTCGCGATCGCACAGGAACTAAAAGAAAAGAACGTATTCGTGACCGTTGTTTGCCCCGACGCGATCAAAACTCCGATGCTCGACCTGCAAAAGGATTACGAACAAGCTTCCATGACATTCTCCGGAGATAAGGTACTAACCGCGGAACAAGTGACCGGAATTATCCTCGGAAAAGTTCTGACCAAAAAGCCGCTGGAAGTTTTGATACCGGGAAGCAGAGGAATTCTTGCCAAGATCGGAAACGCTTTTCCTGCAACGGCGGGAATTCTCGGTCCGATGCTCAAACGCAAAGGTTTAAAGAAACAATCGACTTACGTCAAAGGATAGACTTTCGTTCGCAATTGCGATGATGCGCCCAAATTCAAAACCCATTCCCGTCCGAGTTATGGCGGGATATGCGACCGCCGAGATCGGAATCACAGCCGTTGAAGTTCTCGCTCAAATCTATTTACTCGAATTTTTCGTAACCGCGATCGGACTCAAACCCGCGTTAGCCGGCATCGCCCTGGCCGTAGCGGTTCTATGGGACGCGGTTTCCGATCCGCTGATGGGATATATCTCCGATCACAGTCGATCCAGATTCGGTAAACGGAGACCGTATATTTTGATCGGAGGGATTCTTTTAGGACTTTCCGTTTTTTTCATGTTTTCCCCTCCCGCATTGGATACGCAAACGGAGAAGTTTTTCTTTTTATTGGGAATCTATCTGCTCGTAAACACGTCGATGACGATTCTTGCTGTACCGCATATCGCTCTCGGCGGAGAAATGTCTTTCGAACCCCGAGAAAGAACAAGAATTTTCGGTTGGAGATTTTTCTTCAGCAACATCGGATTTATTCTCGTTCTGATTTTGCCTTCCGTTTATTCCGCCGTCTTCCCGACCTCGACTGAGACGGAAAGACTGTTGATCACGAGGAGCTATACCTCGATCACGATCGCCTGTATTTTGACGGCGACGGCGGTCCTGACGTTTATAGCGACGCGGGGAAGGGATCGGAACGACCCGATGCCGAATCAAAATTCGGTTTCGAAACGGAGAAGTCTTTCCTGGTCCCGTCAAATCACAAGCGTATTCAAAAATCGTTATTTTCTCCCGTTGTTACTCGCCTTTATCACCGCCACCTTCGGGAGGACGTTTAACTCTTCGATCGTAAATCTATATTACAAATATAGAATTCGTTTGACCGAAACGGAAATCGGTTTGGCGATCCTGCTTCCGTTCGTATTTTGTCTGATCCTTTCGATCCTGCTTTGGGTGTTTCTCGCGGGAAAGTTCGGGAAAAAAACTCCCGCGTTCTGGGGTGTGTTTCTCTTAGGATCGATGACTGTGGTCGTTTATCCTCTCTTCCCGGAAAGAGGGATTTTTCCGATCCTGTTCGCCGCCGTATTCGGAGGATTTTTTGCGGGTGCCGTATTGCTTTTCGATTCTCTCGTTGCGGACATCGTAGACTACGACGAACTCAAAACCGGAGAAAAACGGGAAGGTTGGTTTTTCGGTCTTTGGAAGATGGCCACAAAAATCGCAAGGGCGCTGGGACTCGGTCTCGGAGGGATTTTACTCGGCGCGATCGGATATCAAGAAGGATCGATCGAACAGATTCCGGAACTCGGATTTCGGCTTTCGATTCTATTCGGACCGGTTGTAGGAAGTTTTTTTCTTATCGGATCCTTTCTCTTTTTATTCATGCCTCTTACGAAAGAAAGACATGAACGGATCCAATCGCTTCTATTGAGAAAAAGGGCTTTGCGAACAATCGATCGATCGAATCGTTCGTAGGGGAACTCACTCTAATTTTTTTATTTGGAAACGGAGATTCGATTCATTCTTTTTTGAATCGTTATTTGCTCAGCCTGTTCTAAATTTCTTACGGATGTTTCGCAGAGCGTCCTGTCTCGATTTTTCCCGTACGGAAGCGCGAAGATTTTTCTTAACCGGAATATACGATTCGGTACTCGCCAAGGTTTTGTGACCGAGAAAATCCTTTACGTGATTCAGAGAAGAACCGTCCGCGATCAGATGCAAGGCTCGACTGTGTCTTAACGTAAAAACCGTGACCGGACTGGAAATCCCCGAACTTCTTCCGATTTCCGAAATGATTCGTTCCACGTTACGCGAAGTCGTATGCGATCCGGAAGTCTTTCCCGGAAACAGATAGGCGTTCGCTACGGTAAAAACTTCCTTCTCGTATTTTTTAATCAACATTCCTAGCTCCGCCGGAATCTCCACGGTTCTCGATTGGGAAAGAATCGGAGATTTGATCTGAATCGATCTTCGTTTTAAATCCAGATGCGTCCATCGAAGAGAGATCAATTCTCCCACACGAAGGCCTCCGAAATAAACCAAACCGCACATCAATTCGTGTTTCGCGTTGATAGATGCGGTTCTTAGAATATTCTGCATCTCTTTAAAAGTGATCGCGTTCGGATTATTGTATTCCCGCACGGGTCTTTGAAAATCGCGGAACAGATCCATCTTCATCACGTCTTCAAAGAACATTTTTAAGGAGCTGACGTTGATTTGAATCGTGGAGGAGGAGACCTTTCTCTTCCTTAAGTGATCCATATAACGGTTCAAGTCCTTGAGAGTGATCTTTTCCGCGGGCTTATCCGCAAAATGCAGAAAGTCTAAATTGTATTTTAGGTAAGTATAAGCCGTAGCTTTCTTGTAGTTTCTCTGCCGGATAATCTTGGTAAGTCTTTCGATCGAGTGTTTGTTCTTTTTTGGAACGTCCAATTCTGACATCTTTCTTCCCTGCTCATCCCGTTTTTAGGGCTCGTTAGTTGCCTTTATACGGTTTTATTATTGTTTTTCTAAAAGCTTTGAAAAAAGGGAACCAAATATTTCTAAAATGTGTCAATTCAATATTCGATTTTCTGCAGAATTCTGGAACAAACCTCTTCGACTTTCAAATCATCGATTTCTAAGTAATAGTCGGAAACGCTTTTGTAGTGGGGAAGCCGAGTTTCCAAAATGTTGCGGTAGGATGTAACGGCGCTTAAAGGAGGGCGGGTCGGATCGTTTTGAATCTTTTCCACGAGAGTTTCCGTGGATCGAGAAAGTCCGAAAACGAATGCAATCGATTTTAAAAGTTCAATTTTGCGGGTGCTGAGGATTTCTTTTCCTTTTGTATCCAAATCAAATAATATTCCCCCGCCACAATCCAGGATGATTCCGTTGGAAGTTTTTAATTTTTCTAATATTCGAAACTCTAAGTCTCGAAACGCTCTCCAGTCTCCATCATTCTTTTGAATGAAGTCGGGAATGGAAATTCCTCCGATTTCATACACGGCGATCATATCCGTGGAAACGACAGGCATCCCGGTCAGTTTGGAAAGTTTACGGGAGACTTTGGATTTTCCGACCCCCCTGGGGCCGATCAAAGCGAGGTTTTTTTTCAAGCCTGGATTAACTCACGGATATGTTTCTGTATTTCGGGAAGAACCGTATAATACATCTGCAAGTCAGAATCCGTAATTCCTAAAATCTGCAAAGCTTTATTGGAAATCGGATTCGACAATCCCGCGATGTCGATTCCTACACCGGCAGTAATGGTGATCGCATGAGCGACATGAATCACCGAAACCAATTCGGGAAATTCGGTTTCGTTTTCCGGCTTGCTGTAATGTTCCGCTACGTGAATCAATTCTTTCGGAAAATTCCATTTTGCTAACAGTTTCGCTCCGGCTTCTTCGTGGGAATATCCGAAATGTTTGCGTTCCAGTTCTTCAAAAGAAGAAGAATGAGCCTTTAATTCTTCCCTAAGATTTACGATCACCGCAGGGGAAAAATCCGCGAGAATCACCTTACCGATGTTATGCAGAAGTCCGCCGGTAAAAGCGAGATCGGAACCGACTTTGAGTTTCTTTTGTTCGCAGATTCGTTTGGAAAGTTCCGCAACGGTGAGAGAATGAATCCAGTTGTCATCCGCTTCGACCTGATATCCTTTCAGATCCTTCTTCATGATTCCTCTCGCGGCGGTAAGAAGAATGATGTCTTTTACCGTTTTGATTCCCAATGTCATCAGGGATTCCTGAACGGTTTTGATCGGTTTCGCGGCGCGATAGTATGCGGAGTTGGAAAGTTTGATCACTTCGGTCGTCAAACCAGGATCGTTCGAAATTTCTTTTGCGAGATCGGGAATCGCCACGTCCTGTTTTTGAACCATCTGCATCACTTTCGTGACCACGGATGAAATTCTCGGGAGCTGAGCGTCGTTTAAAAAGAGTTGGTCTATTTTTTCTTTCATCTTTTCTTACCTGACCTTGTAGAGGTACTTTTCAAACCCGCCCTTTTTTAAAAGGACACGGCCGTCGTCCAAATACAAGCTGATGGTTCTACCGTCGTTGCCTCCGACGTCTTCCACGATCAAAGGGATTTTATTTTGCTCTAAAATGGCTCTTGCGGTAAGAATGTTCTGTTCGCCGATGTTTTGCAGAAAGCTGGATTGAACTCCCTTGAACATCGAAGCTCCGCCGAATAAACGTACGGAATAATCGCCGGGATTACAACCCATCTCGCTCATCTTCTTAATCAAAAGTGGAATGGCGGTCTCTGCGTATTTATAAGGATTTTTCTGAGAGTCTTTTCCGCCCGGATCTTTGGAAAGCATGAAGTGCGCCATCGCTCCGATCTTTTTATCCGGAGCGTAAAAAACCACGCCGATACAGGAACCCAAAGTGGTTCTCAAAATTTCGGGAGATTGCGCCCCTTGCAGATCGGCGATGCCTACATTGACTACTTTCGTTCCTTTTGCCAACATTGTGTCCAGAATTCCCGGTGATAAATAGATCTAGTTCTCTAAGAAGTAACGAGACATTATTGGATCGTCTTCAATTCTTCAATACTTTTTTGAGACGTTCCGAAAGAAGAGAATCCCACTTCGGAAATCGATTTCAAAAAAGGGAGAATTTCATTTTACTCTCGGATCTCGGTTTCATACACTGCATTTGGAATGGCAAAATCATCACTCAAAGAAAAGACAAAACCCGAGCGTAAAAAAAACGTTCCCAGCTCGGAACCGATCGAAACGTTTAAACTCGGCAAGGTTCCCGTGACGATTCTCGGGACGGCGCATATCAGCCAAAAAAGCATCGACGAAGTACAAAGAATCATCCGGGAAGAAAAACCGGACACGGTCTGCGTAGAACTCTGCAACTCCAGAATGCGTTCCGTAAAGGACAGCGAACACTGGAAGAAACTGGATATATTCAAAGTTTTTAAAGAAAGAAAAATGTATCTTCTTCTTTCGAGTCTGATTCTTTCCGCGTTTCAAAAGAAACTCGGCAAGGGTTCCATCCGTCCCGGAGACGAGATGAGAATGGCGATTTCCGAAGGGGAGAAGATCGGCGCGAAGATCGTTCCGATCGACCGCGAAGTTTCCACGACTCTCAAACGCGCTTGGTGGAACATCGGGCTTTTCAATCGTATGTTTCTTCTTTCCGCGCTTTTGACTTCTCTCTTCGTAAAGGAAGATATTTCGGAAGAAAAAATCGAAGAGATGAAATCCGAAGACGTCCTCAAAGATCTGTTTTCTCAGCTTCCGAAACGTTACGAATCCATTAAGAACGTAATCATCGACGAACGCGATTCTTACTTGGCGCAAAGAATCCGCGACGCCGCCAAAGACGGGAAAAAGGTTTTTGCGGTCGTTGGCGCGGGGCATTTACAGGGAATCATGAACCACGTCCAGGACGAGAAGGAAATTGCACATCTCGACCATCTTCCTCAAAAAACCGCTTTGGATCGTTGGAAGGGGCTTTTGGTTCCCGGAATTTTTCTCGGTTTGATTCTAACCGTTTTTTATTTCGGAGGAAGACAACAAGGTCAGGAATTCGTTCTTCGTTGGATTTTAGTGAAAGGAGGCTTGGCCGCGTTAGGCGCTCTTATCTCGCTCGCCCATCCTCTTTCGATCGTTCTTGCGTTTTTAGCCGCTCCGATCGGAAACTTCAATCCCGTGATTAAACCGGGTTGGGTTGCGGCCTTATCCGAATCCTGGCTCCGCAAACCTTTGGTGGAAGACTTCGAAAGAATCGCGCAGGATTCCGAACACTGGAAAGGTTATTGGAAGAATAACGTGATCCGCATTTTTCTCGTGTTTATGCTTCCTCAGATCGGAAGCAGCATCGGAACCTTTATCGTCACCGCAGACTTATTCCGCGTCCTCAAGGGTCTTCTGTGATCTGCAAACTCCGGATCTTCAAAGTCTTTCTCGGATGGACTTTGTTTGTTTCCGGGGTTTTTTCCCTTCCCGCACAAACCTCCTCTTCCGAATTCGAACCGAGCGTAATCATGGAAGGCTTGGATCTTCAACCGTATCTCACGTATTACGAGGATCATTCGGGAAAACTTTCTCTTCCTGAAATTCAGAAAATCTTTCGATCCGGAAAATCCATTCCCTTGTTCAACAACAGCCTCGGTTATTCCGAAGCAGCGATTTGGATCCGTGTTCCCGTCGCCAATCGGGAGAAGGGCACACGAAACTGGGTTCTGGTTTTCACATACAGTTTGATCGATTCTCTTCAGTTGTATTCGGAACGAAACGGTTCTTTGCCATTGGTCATTTCCGGAGACGAACTTCCTTTTTCGTCCAGGCTCGCAGAACACCGGAATTTTCCGTTTCAACTCAGCGAACCTCCGCTTTCCAAAAACGACTATTACGTCCGCATCCAATCCAAGAGTTCGATCGTGGTTCCTTTGTTCGCGTATTCAAGAACCGAATTTCTGGAACAAACCGCCAAAGAGTATACGACCCTCGGTTTTTATTACGGAACGATGTTGGTCATGTTCGTATACAATCTCTTTCTTCTGTTGACTACTCGCGACAAAAGTTATCTCTTTTACAGTATATTCATTTTTTTTGATATTCTTTTCCAGTTGACCCTGAACGGTTTATCCTTTCAGTTTCTCTGGCCGAACAACCCCGAATGGGGGAACGTGAGCCTTCCGTTTTTTATGTTCTCCGCGTTTTTGGCGGCTTGTCTTTTCGGAAAATCCTTTTTGGAATCCTCGAAAATCACTCCGATCACGAACAAATTCTATTATCCGATCATGGGAATCTGCGCCTTCGGCTGCGTCGGCTCGCTTACGTTTTTCAGTTATACCTTCAGCGTGATTTCGAGCATTCTCGTATTGTTGATCGTTTTGATTCTGCTTTTGGTCAACAGTCTTCAGTGCGCCTGGAAGGGACATCGTCCCGCCCGATTCTTCTTAACTGCTTGGTCCGTTCTGATCCTAGGAAGTTTTTTATACGCGATGAAGGCGTTCGGAATTTTTCCGGATAATTTTTTCACGCAGTGGGGATTGCAGATCGGTTCCGCGATCGAAGTCGTGCTTCTTTCCTTAGGTCTCGCCGATCGGATCAAACAACTTTCGTTGAATCTGGAAACGCAGGCCGCCAATCTGAATATGCTCAAACAAAGACACGAACAATCCGCGGTTCAATATAAAAATCTCTACGAAGGAGAAGAGGATTTTCTCTTCGATCTCGACGCGAACGGGATCATTACGGGAAGCAACAAATCCATTTCCACCTTCTTAGGGTTCAAGCCGCAGGACGTTCTCGGGAAAAATTTTCTCGAACTGATGTACAACACCGGCGGACTCGAAGACGCATTCAAAAAATTGTATGTGATGGAACGAATGGAAGAATTGTCTTCCAGCGGAAAACCTGTGTATTTCCGCGCGGACTTCCTGCAGAAATACCTCAAGGAACCGAAGGAATTGCAGGTTCGTCTTCAAATTCTCGAACACGAATCGGGAAGGGAGATTTTGGGACGGGCCTTTGAACCCGATCAGGATCTTATGGGAAGATTTTTGGACGAGGAACGAATCGTATTTTCCATGAACAACTATCTTCAAAACGCGGAGTTGTTGAGTCAAAGATTGACGTTCAATCTTGTGCGTTTTACGGACCCGACCGTGACCCTTTCGATCCGCACCAGTCTTCGGGAAATGCTCATCAACGCGATCGAACACGGAAATCTGAATATTTCCAACGAAGACAAGGCAAAGTCCTTGAAAAACGGAAATTACTTTCAGTTCATTCTTGCACGTCAAAACGATCCGTATTATCGGGACAAAAAAATTCTCGTGGAATATTTTCTTTCCAGACAGAAAGTAGGTTACAGAATCACGGACGAAGGGAAGGGATTCAATCACGCGAGAATCGTCCGAAACGCTCTTGCAAAGACGGACGATAACACTCCCCTTCAAACAAGAGGAGTCGCCTACGCTCTTTCCACGTTCGACGTAGTTAAGTTCAATTCCACGGGAAACAGGGTGACCTTGGTCAAATACTTCTGATGAAACATTCTATTTTTATCATATTCCTAAGTTCGTTTTTGATCTTCGCTTGTGCGGGCAACGGAAGATCCGCGAGACACAACACGGCAAAACCGTTGAATACCGTTTTGGAAGAAACTTCTTCCGCTTTGAAAAAACAAATCCAAACCAACCGCGCGGCTTCTTTCCCTGATAAAAAGAACGCCCTCAAACTCGCGATCTTACCTTTATTAAACGAAAACGGAGCGCCGACCCTGCTCGGAAGCACGATTTCTTCTCAGCTTCTACCGCAGATGTCAGAGCCCGGAAAGCTGATTCTCGTGGAAAAATCGCAACTGGGCCGGCTCATCGACGAGCAAAGTTTTCAAAAATCGGGGCTGGTGCTCTCGGACAAAAGTTTGGAAATCGGGAAGTTATCGGGAGTGGATCTTTTGCTTTTAGGAACGGTTCAGTTCAACGATCAGACGTTTTTGCTTCAGCTTCGCGTTGTATCTCTTCAATCGGGAGAAATCCTCGCCTTATCCGAAGCCGTTTTCGATTCGGACGATACTCTTTACAATCAATATCGAATGATCCGCGAACACTAACCGGTCGGTGAGATCGATTCCGACTCGATCAATGAAAACAATTGCAAAGCTTTCTTTTCCGCACTTTTTTAATTTTCTAATTTCTCGGATGCGTTCAAAACGACAATAAACTTGCTTTAATTTCCCTTCAGGAGATTTCGTCTAACGTTTCTTCTTTTTCGGTGCGGCTTTCGTTTTGGTTTTGTTCTTTGCCGCCGAAACGACTCGTTTCGTTTTAGCGGAGTTTGTCGGCTTGGAATCCTTCGACTTAGAAGTCGCCTTTGTCGCCTTGGTCTTGTTAGACGACTTGGACGCCGGTTTTACGGTCGGCTTCCCTTTGGATTGCGAAACGTTTTTCGACTTCGCGGAAGAATTCTTCCCTTGCAAAGTCGGAGAAGAACTTTGTTTCTCTTTGAGTGAAGAAACCGTACGCGACGACGATAAAACGACCTTCTTTTTCGCCTCGTTCAAAAGCGCGTTCTTTTCCGCCTCGATCGAAGCCGCGCTCGGATAATGAAAGACGAGATATTCCAAGATCGTTCGGATGTTTTCCGCTTTTCGAACTTGATTGTAATTGCCCGGAATGTCAAACCACAGATCCCGTTCTTCTCCGTAAATGGAAGAAGACGCCGGTAAAAAAATAAATTCCTTCAAAGGCGCAAGAGGATGAAAACGATCCATAAATAAAAACGTCTTAAACAATTCCTTCAAATACGGAGAACCGTATCGAAGACCCGTACCCGGAAGAATCGTAAACAAATGACTTCCACGGAACGGAGTTCCCAAAGTAATCAAACCTCGGATCTTTTGACGACTCCGATCGGGAAGGAGCAACGTCAAAAGACCGCCGGTGTTATGAGCGATCAAAACGGATTTGGGCGGAATCTGATCCATCTGCTTCGCAAGAATCTCGACCGCTTTTTTGGTGCTCCAGAAAAAAGGGGGAATTCTTAAAATTCTCGGTTGATAACCCTTCGCTTCCAGAGCGCGGCGCAGCTTGGAATAAAACAAAGCCCCCGAAAGATATCCGGTTACGATGTAGATATCCCCTCGTGCGAGATTCGGGTCCGTGCCGGTCGGAAACAACGAAGAGATTACAGAAACGATAAATTCTAAAATTTCCGAAAGGAAGTAGAAAAACGTTCTAAAAGCGGATCTGATTTTTTTCATGAGAATGGCTTGAAGTTATGGGGTGAAAAGACAAGACTGTCAGAGTCTTTCATGAAAACAAAGAAGCTGATTCTTTCCCTTTGGATTTTTTTCATCCTCCCTTCCGCTGTCTATTCAAATATACCGACGCACTCCGGGATGGAGAAAAATTTCAAGGAAGCCTGGGGAAAAAACTTTCCCGTTCCTTACGCGAGACTTTTGAAACGGGATCTAACGGGAAAGGGCGTTCTCGTTTATAAAAAAACTCCCGAACGAACCGTTTATATTTATACGTATCTCGTCTTTCTTCCTCTTTACACGGAAAACGAAGAAGTTGCCAAAGAAATTCCGGGTAAAGGAAGAGAAGTAAAGGTGAAACTCTTCTACGAACCTTCGAACCCGTCCGAGAAATTCTCGATCGAGTTCACCGAGTTCGACGAACAATACAACAGCAAATCGGTGGTGCGATGGATTCGATGAAAACGAAATCGGAGGAATTGATCCGAAATAAAATGTCTTCCGAAGGGATGTCGCAGACCTTCATTCAGGACTTTTTAAAAAAGACGGACCAGGTTCGAAACGGGGAAACCGGCATGGTTCGTTGGGAAGAAGTAAGCGATCTGGACCCCGCAAAGGACGAAATCACCCTCGAACAAATCGAAACGGAACATTCTCCCGATCCGGAAATTCTCAAGAACTTGGTCGTCATCAAATTGAACGGTGGACTCGGAACGTCGATGGGGCTTTCCGGTCCCAAATCCCTCATTCCTCTCAAAGACGGAATGTCGTTTCTGGAAATTTTCGCGAAACAATCGCAGGTCATTCAAAGCAAGTATAACGTGTCCGTCCCGTTGATCCTGATGGACAGCTTCAACACGCAAAAGGAAAGTCAGGCAGAACTGAAACGGATCGGATTCTCGCAAAAATTCGCGACTTCCTTTCTGCAACACAAGGTCCCGCGGATTCTGAAAGAGGACTTAACACCGATTCGGTGCCAAAACCCCGATGACGAATGGTGCCCTCCCGGCCACGGAGACATTTGGATTTCCCTTTTGGAAACGGGACTGCTTGATACCCTGATAGAAAACGGCTACAAAATCGCATTCGTATCCAACGGGGATAACTTAGGTGCTACGGTTCATCCCGGAATTCTTTCCTATATGTTAAAGGAAAAGCTGGAATTCTGCATGGAGATGACTCCGAAAACTCTCGCGGACAAAAAGGGCGGGGCGATCTATCGAAGAATCGTAAACGGAAAACCGGAAAACTATCAGTTGCTCGAAACGGCTCAGGTTCCTGCAAATCACATGCACGAATTCGAAGGGCTCGGCAAATTCAGAACCTTTTCGACGAACAATCTTTGGATCGATCTTGTCGCTCTGAAAGAAAGAATTCTTCAGGGAAACTTCGAACTTTCTTTGATCGTAAATCCGAAAACCGTGGAGGGAAAAGAAGTTCTGCAACTCGAAACCGCGATGGGTTCCGCAATCCGCAATTTCAATCGCGTAAAAGGAATCATCATTCCGCGGGATCGATTCGCTCCGGTGAAAAAGTGCGAAGACTATTTGGTCCGCAGATCGGACGCATATCATTTGCGCGACGATTATTCCATCACCATGTCGGAAGAGAGAAAAAAATCGGCATTAGGCGAAGTTTTGATTTCATTGGATGACAAATTTTATAAGAAGATTCAGGATTTTAACCGTCTCTTTCCGGAAATTCCTTCTTTAGTGCGCTGCACTTCGCTTCAAGTCAAAGGAGAAGTGCTGTTTGATCGAAAAATCACGATTGTGGGTGACGTAACGATTGAGAATAACGGCTCCTCGCCTCGTAAGATCTCGGAATTGAATTCAGGAATCTTAGAGTCCGGAAAATATTCCTTTTAGGCTTTACAAAGAAAATCGTCCATCGGATCTTTTTATTAGAACCTTCTTGATGGACGGATTTCAAATCCGCATTCCAACGGATCTTTTGAATACAAAGGCTAAAATGACAACTTCTAAAAGTCCGAAGATCCGCTCCTTTGACGAGGGGGAGATCGAACAATTTAAAAACGTATTCATCAATGAAAACCGCGGGAAACCCATCGTTCTTCTCCGGTTTCAAGATATAAAGTCCTTATCCTTTCTCGATTTTCTTCAACTAGTTCCCACCAAAATCTCCGAGTTGCATCCGGGCGCGGAAAATCATTATTCCTATTATTGTTACGGGGATAAGAAGAATCTACTGATCGGAGTGGCTCCGATTCATACGACGGGCTCCAACGGGTTTTTAAACTTCGATTCGGTGCTCGGGCGTTTCCGCGAGGTTTCGATCAAAAGCGGATCGATGAACTTCGATTTCGGGATCGCAAGAACGCAGTGCAATTATATCTCCTACGTGGACGAGATCTTTCACGAACTGGAAGTTTCTTCTCTCAAGAATTTAAAAGACAATCTCATTCGTTGGAGTTGGACCTATCTCAACCGGGTCAACGATTACTTTGCCGGTGAAAAAGCGGACGCGGTCATTCAGCCGATCATCCACTACAATCACAAGACGCACATGTATTCCATGAAGGGCGGAGAAGTATTCGTGGGCGGAGAAGCTTACGCGGGTTATGCGGACCTGATCCGCGATATTCCTCACGATCAGGATTTGAACCGGATCGAACTTTTGATTTTGGAAAAGCTGACCATGTGCTGCAACGGAGCGCCCGGTCTTCTGAAGTTCAACATTTCTCCTCAGACTTTGATCGATACATTCGATACGGACGAAAAGGTCACGCGCTTTCACAACCTTCTTCTCAATCAAAACTTGAATCCGGCTCTCGTGAGAATGGAACTGATCGAAAAGCCGTATGAAGAAGAAAATATCACTCTGAAAAGCGTCTGCAAGCGGTTCTGGAATTTCGGAATCAGTTTTGCGGCGGACGATTTCGGAGTCAAAAGTCAGAGCCACCAGATCGTTTTGGATTTGGGGGAAATGATCAAGGAATTCAAACTCGATCCGATCAGTTTCAAGTTCAAAGCCGATCAGGATCTTACTAAATTCTTGGACAACCTTGCGTTTATCGATTATTGCAGAAGACTTTCGGACAACCGGGAAGCGATCATCACGGCGGAAGCCCTCGAAGATATCGATTCGCTCAACTTTCTCATCACGCACCAAGTATATTACTTTCAAGCCAATCTTTTCTGTACGAAAATTTCCATCGAAGAATATAAGGAAATCTTTAAGGACATGCAGAATCTTCCCGAAGCGGTCGTGAACAAGATTTTGAATTCGGAAGAACTGCTTCTAAAATTAAAGGAAAAAGGAAACATCTTCAAGCTCGCCAAAGAACTCGAACTCATGCCTTAAAGTCGGGAATCCCGCCGGTCGATCGTCGACGGGCGGGATTCGATCGTGTTTCGAATGTTGCAGTTTTCCTAAATCATTCTTTCAAGAATGAAAGATTCGATTTTTGATTTACGATGCTCGGATCCTTCATCGTAACCGAAAGTGCGTCTCCGGTTTTTTCGATTTCGATCTTGAACTTTCCGTCCTTATCGATGATCGGGGATTCCTCCACGTATTTTCCTTCGAAGATCTTCTTCTTGTTGAACTTAACCGTATAATTGACGTTATCCGAGCTTTCGATCTCCAGAAGAACCTGACTCACGCCGTTGCTTCCGTCCCACGCCATCGCCGTCCAAGGTCCTTTGAACTTCTCCAGTGTGGAATCTCCGCCGAAGGTTCTTTTCTTAGGAGCGGTCACGGCGGTAGAAAGTACGGCGGAAACCGGCAACGAGTTCCCGCTTTCTCCGCCGAGATCGGTCTTGGAAGTAACGGAATACAAAAAGAGAACTTCTTTTTCGGGAACGTCGGCTACATACGAATTCTTATTTCCCGCAGAAGCCAAAAAGGTCCATTTGGATTCCCCTCGCTTCTTGCGAAAAACATAATATTCGGATGCGTCCTTGGTTTTATCCCAAGTGAGGCTGATCTTCCCTGCCTTTGCGTCCAGAACCCCTTTGAGGTTTTCCGGAGAAGGTAGTTTTACTCCTCTTTGTTTGTTCGGATCCGTGAATCCATATGCGAAACTGGAGAACGGGCCGTTCTTTCCTTCCAAGTTCACCGCGGTTACGGAGTAATACGCGTACCGTGCGGGAAGATTCTCATCGATGAATTCTTCCGCTCCGGTTTCGGAAATTTTTTCCCAAGCGCCGCCTCCGATCCAACCGGACTTCACGTATCGAAAGATGTAATACTTCGAAGCCCCGGAAACCTTTCGCCATTTCAACTCGATCTTATTCTGATACGAACCTCGACTCGCGGTCAACCCCAGAGGTTTTGCGGGAGGAGTTTTCGGTTGCGCGGTAAATCCGCTCGCAGCGTCCGAAGGTTCTCCCGTTTTGCCGCCGAGTTTTGCGGAAACGACGTAGATTTCGACGACACCTTTTCGCGCGGCGGAATTATCCACGTAATTGTTGATCTTGGAATTTCCGATCGGGTTATACCGTTTCTGAGTTTTATTCCATTTAAAAATCTGATATTCGGAAGAAGCGTCGCCCGGTTCCCAGGTAAGTTCGATCTTATTATCGTATTGTCCTTGCGTCGCTTTCACTCCGAGAACTTTCGGAGGAGGTTTTAATTCTTCCGTTTTCGCGAAACCTACCACTTCTCCTTGAGACAAATCGGAAGAGGAAGAATCCGTCAGCGTAAGAATCTTATATCGATACGCGAGATTCGGTTGAACTCCGTCGTCATTGAAGCTGTTCGTTCCGGACAAACCGATCTTTGCAAAACCCGAATCTCCCGGACCCTTTCTGTGAATCTCATAACCGATCGCGCCGGGAACGATTTCCCAGTTGATCAAAACCTTATCGGTAAAACTTCCCTGGGAAGCGGTGATCGACGCGGGTGCAACCGGATTGGAATCGCTCGCAACGCTCGTCGGTTCCGGCGTATTGGAATCGGGTTTGCCTTGATCGCTTACCGCTTCGACTTGATCGATCATCACAAACGCGCCTTGGCAGATTCGAGTAAACCAGCGATAATCGATATAACCGTATCCTTGATCGCCCCAATCCGTTCCCCAAGAGTTGATGAACTTCACCGCGTTTTTAGAATCGTCGTAACCGACAAGAGCGATCGCATGACCTCCGTAGGTTTTACCGAGTCCGTCTTTGTAGATTTGATTTCCTTTGATATTGAAGAAATTCTCATATACCAAAATTCCTGCAACCACCGGCTTTCCTTCCGCCAATTGCGCTTTGATCTCGCTCATATCGGTCGTCTTCACGCGTAAGAATTCTTTCGCCTTGTATTTTGCGGCGGCTTCGATGGCGGCTTGCGGGGGACGGGCCCTATAATCGGCGGGATTGTAAGGCATGGTTTCCCAAGGAGCCGCGCCCATTTCCACCATCACGCGCATCGCGTCGGAGATGAGAGATCCGTTGTCCCTTCCTCCGTTGATCTGATTGTAGATAAACGCGGGAGAAAAAACTTTGCTGTAGTCCGGAGTTCCGCCGTTTGTCCGCAAAGACCAATTCTGGGAACTTTTTCTTTCGATGTATTCCTGGAAACTTTTCGTCGCGTAAGCCGTGGACCAAGCGACACAGCTACCTTGTTCGCCTTGATTTCCGACCGGAGGCATGGAAGAGGACAAGTCTACGCTGGAAGCAAGACCTCTGTGAGAGATTCCGTACGGATTCGTTTCCTTCAAAGAAGAAAGAAGTTCGGCGGATTCCTGTTTCATTCCGAGACCGCGCACGGAAGGTTGAGCGACAACGGAAGAATACGCCGTGAACAAAAGAACGGAAGATAAAATAGTATATTTTAAAATTCTCATATACGTTTCCTCTTACTCTCCTTTTTGAGCCTGAATCGTTTCCCGGATTTTGTCCTCGGTCTCTCTGGAATATTCCTTAAACGCGAAAGGATGCGGTTCGTAGAGAGCGATCAAGGAGGACTCGATGCCCTTGCTGTCTTTTACGGTTTTCTGATTTAAGAATAGGATGTAATCTCCTTCCGGAGGAGCGGCCTTCAGCCATTTTCCCAAAAGTTCGGGGAAGATCATAAAACCGATTTCGAATTTAACCGGAAGTTTTTCGGCGCCTTTCCAAGGTTTTAAAATTTCAACGGTGGCGGTCACCGAAATCGAAGTTTCGGAAATTTTTTTCTCGCGGACGTTCGTGATCCGAGTCAACGCGATATAATCAGAATTCTTAACCTGAGTTTCGAGCGTGGGAGGAGTGGGTACCGACCAAAGCGGCAATGTGATTATAAGTAAACCGATCCAAGCAAACGCTTTTAGATTCATCTTTGTCTCCATCTGGCCGATTCTTTTCGACCAAGGGTGAAGTATCGGCCTTCAAATGGACACCGCAAGAAATTTTTTAATTTTTAAAAGCGGATGCGTATTTCGTTTCTTTCCAAAGAATCGAAAAAATTTCGCGAACGGGAACTTTATAAAACGAACTTTCGAAGATCGAAGGAGAAATTCAATCTTCGAGATTGAAGGAAATCGGAACCCGATGCGACATCTTGGTCGGTCTTCCCTGAACGTATCCCGGACTCCAACGAGCCAGTTTCACGATCTTGATAGCCGCTTCGTCGAAGCCGAATCCCGCTTTTCCGGAAGCGATCTTGGCGCCCTGTAAATTTCCTTGTTCGTCGATTTGTACGATCACCACGACTTGTTTGGAAACAATCCCGGCCGATTTCGCCTGCGGAGGGAAAAAATCTCTGAGATCAAAATCGATGATCGGAGTCGGAGTTTTATCCCCGTTATAAGAAAATAAGAATCCGTCCTTATCGGTTCCGTTTCCGGAAAGAGCGTTCGGATTGAGATCCTCGTCGATGGGATCGTCCGCGTTTTGGTTGGAACCTTCCACCCATTCCTGTTTTTCGACCGGAGCGGGAGAGGACGTTCCTCCGATCAATTCGGGGGGAATGTCTTCCAGATCGACTTCCACGTCCTGAGCTTCCAAGTCATCGGAAGAAATCTCCGCCTCGGGAATGTAAGTCGCGATGAAATACGCTCCGATCGTTAGAGAATGCAGGGCAAAGGACGCAATCAGACAAAAACGGAACAATCCGAATTCGACGATCTTCTGTTTGATTTCAGGAACGCTTACCATTCTATCTTTCCCGTTTCGTCTAACGTTTTACCGAAAGAGCAATTTTTGTGACGCCCGCTTTGCGGATCACTCCCATCGTTTCCGCGATTTTCCCATACGGAAGGGAAGAATCGGCCGAAAGAGTCAGACGCATGTTCGGTCTGATCTTGGAATCCCGTTCGAGATGTGCCTTCAACTTTTCGATCGAAGTATCCGCTCCTTCCAAAAGAATCTTGCCGTCCTTGGTCAAAGCGACTTGAACCGATTGCGCGACGTTCGGGTCCGCGGCTTCCACTTTCGGAAGGTTGATGTTGATGGATTCTTTTTTCAAAAAGTTCGCGGTGACCATAAAGATCACCAGAAGAACCAGAATCACGTCCACCATCGGAGTGATATTGATGTTGCCTATTTCTTCTCCGTCGCCGGAGGGAGCAGAGCCTGCCATATTCGAATTCTCCTTATTCTATTTCTTGCGAGAAAGACTTGCAAGAAACTCTCTGGAAAGAATCTCCAAATTTGCCTGAATCACTTTCAACTTACGGGTAAAATAGTTGTTCGCCATTACCACGGGAATCGCAACCCCCAGACCGGCCGCGGTCGCAAGAAGTGCGGTGGAGATACTTCTCATCACAAATTCCGCTCCCGTGCTTCCCAGAGTTCCCAATCCGTAAAAAGCCTTGATCACACCGAGAACCGTTCCTAAAAGACCGATAAACGGAGCGTTGTTTCCGAGAGTATTCAGAATCGGAAGATGATTTTCGAGTTCGACTCGTTCGCCGATGATTCTTCCTTCCTGCAATTCCGAAAGAGCGTCGTGACCGACTTCGTACTGCTCCGCGGAAAACTGGGAAAACTTCGCGTAGATGTTTCCCGGATTTTCGGAAGCTACGGTTTTCACCGCGCTGAAATCTCCCTTTCTGATTTCGGAAGTTAAGATGGGTAGAATTGCGTCCGTGTTTCTAAGACTTCTGCGAAAGATAAGAATTCTTTCGGTGCCTACTGCGAGAGCGACGATACTTGCTACGAGCATCACTATAAAGATGAACGTCTCGCCGTATTCAACTAAATACATAGTCATAATTTTGGATCCTCTAAATATTCTTTATTTTTTAAAACCGACATCAAAGTCACTCGATTTTCACGGTGTTCTTTTTCGAGACTTGTTAACTTGTTCCTCATTCTCCCGAAATACTCACGCAGGTCTTTGTACAGGAAAACGTTCCGGTGGAAAGTCCCGATATCTGAGAAAGCCCGCCTTCTCCGCAGGTTCCCGCGGAATTTTTATTCACCCAATACGAACGGTTGCAATCCATCACGCAGGCTTTCGCGCGGGGAGTAAACTTCGCGAACGTCGCGGAATTCACCAGGTTATTGCAAAAATTCTGATACGTTCCGGCGGACGCGTCGCCTCCGCTGAATAAAGTCACGATCGCAAGTTCGGAAAGAGGAGTAGGAAGGTCGGGAGCCTTATTCAGACAAATCTGTGCCGCCTGCAAAGAAGCGATACAAGACTGAATCGGGTCCGTAGGCGGTAAAAGTAGATACTGAAGAATCACTCGCTTCTCATTGTCCCGATTGAAACTGTCGTCTTCGTTCGGAAGGTTGTTACAGTTCCAGATTACGTACACGATTACAAAAACGTTAAAGACGTTTCTTACGATTTTTTTAAGAAGAGTGAACGGATTCCGTTTCATTAGAACTTCACCTCGATCCCGATGTTAAAGAAAGGAATGACCGTTCCGCCCGGAAGCGTAAGCGTTCCGAACGTCTGCGACGGTTTCGGGTTGGTCGCAGAGTAAGGGCGCGTAACGTCGAAGTCTTGTCCGGCGACGTTCTGCCTCATATACACGTTGATCACTTCGAAGAACGTATTTACGTAACCCCATTCGTAGTTTAAGAATCGGTCGATCCGAATGTCCAATCGATGATAGTCCGCCATACGTTTCGTGTTCGTATAATCCGCGAGATACGGGTTGTTCGCGGAGGTCGGAATCCAAATCGTTTGATTGTTGGCCGGATTGGAAAATTTACCGCCGTCGTCCCCGACGATCGGAGTGATCGGCATGGAAGTCAGATAAGACCATCTCGCTCCGAACTGCCAATCCTGACTGAATCTCCAACCGAAAACCATGTTGATGATATGAGTTCGGTCGTAGTTGTATAAGGTTTCTTTCGAGTTGTGATAGGTCTGCGCAAGAAGCCTTTGTTCAGGTCCGGTCGCAACGGGAGCCATGATTCCGTCGGGCTTATAAATATTAGAATTTCTGAATGTTTGCGACCAAGTGTAGGAAATCCATCCGAACCAATCCCTCGTTCCGGGAGCCGCGGTTTTACGGATCACGAATTCGTATCCTCTGGAATGACCCGTTCCGTTGTTCGAATAATTCAGAGGTTTGTTCAAGACGTACGGCTGCAATACTCTTCCGTACTGATCCGCGTTCTTTCCGATAAAATCGGTGATGTACGGATCGTCCACGATCAGGTTGGAGAATTCCTGTTTGAATACTTCTCCCTTGACCTGCCAATCGGAAGTGACTTGTTGATCGATCCCTCCGCCGTATTTGAATGCCTTTTGAAACTTCAGGTGAGGGTTTCCGCTTTCTTCGGAGAATTGAGTACTTAACGGAAAGTTAAAGTGTTCTCCCGCTCCTCCGAATACGGTGGTTCCCTTTCCGATTCCCTCGAACTTGTAGGAAAGTTGCGCCTTAGGACCCAAAGCCCCGTTTTTGATATAAGGAATGTAATCGTATCTCGCGCCCGGCTCGAACAGCAAACCGCCGAACTTGAACTTCATCGTAGTATAAGCGTTGTAGTATTTGCTTCGTGCTCGGTTCGTATCTTGCACGGTTCTAAAGTCCGGACTTGCCGTGTCATACGGGTTCGGGTCGGGGTTGTTCGGATCGGTTTGTTGAATCGTGCTTCCCGTCGTTTTGTAATTCAAGAAACGGACTTCGGAACCGAACTCCAGCGTAAAGTGCTTGTTCGGATCCCAATACGCGTCTTGACGAATCCCGTTGTAAGCCCCGCTCGCCCTTTGCTTTCCTTTGATGGAACCCAAGGAAACGTTGTAATCCACGAACGGATCGTAACTGATGACCGTAATCCGATTGGAGAAGTTTTCGATCGGTCTCCAAGTATAACGAATCGCCTGCGTGCGATAACCCTGACCTGCGGAAAGATTTCCACCCGCAAACGCCGCGAGCTGATCCTTGGTAGGATCGTTCTGCGGTTTGGCGGGAGGATTGAGCGCAAAGTCGTCCTTTGCGGTCAAAGAATACAACGAGATCTGATGTTGATCGTTGAAGTTATATACCATCTTCACTTGAGAATCGGTGTAGCGCGGAAGACGAACTCCGTCAGGAAGAAGACTTCCCCCCGACATGGTGCCTAACGTCTCGAACGTCTTGTCGATATAACCGACTTTCACCGCGCCGAGAATATAACCTTTCCCTCCCGCAAACGTTGTCTGGTAGTTCGCGGAAGCCGCCCAAAGAGAAGTCAAAAAATTTCCCTGGGAACGTTCCACCTTATCGGGAGATTCGATTTCGATCACCCCCCCGAGTGCGTTGTTGAAGTTCGCGGGAAGAACGCCCGTGTAAACGTCCATGGACTTGATCAAGTTTCCGTTGATCGTCGCGGTCAAACCGTCGAAGTGAAACGGATACAAAATCGGAAGATCGTCGTAGAGATAAAGGTTCGTATTGGGGTCAGCGCCTCGGAAAACATAGTTGCTCGCACCGCCGCCGAACGCGGAAACGGGAACCACGCCCGGAATCGTTTCGATCGCACGAAGAGGTTCTCCGAATGTACCGGGCATTCGTTTGATTTCTTCGAAGCGAAGTTTGGTACGGGACATGAGTTGTTTTTCCCGTTCCCCCGTAACGTTGATTCCGCCTTTGGAAACTCCGCCGCCCGCTGTAGAAGCCTTGTCCGTATAAAGAACTACGGTTTCGGAAGTATCTCCTACCTCTTGCCGAATTTCCTGCATCCCCGTGTCTCTTAAAATCCGAAACGTATACGTTCCGGGAGAAGGGACGACCGCTTGAAAGTAGCCTTCCGCATCGGTCTGATAGAATTTCTTGGTTTCCGAAAGACGAACGGTAATGTTCGCTTCTCCCGCGCTCTTATTGCGGGAAAAGACGCGGCCTCGAAAGGAAACTTCCGCAAAGACCTCCGCCATCGGAATCGTAAGAAAAACGAAAAATAAAAACGGAATCCGTTTTCCAAACTTGACGGCTCGTTGTGTGGATCGTTCGAACATCTTCATCGTTTGCCTTACTGTATTTTAGTTTTTACGAATGTTTCCTGGAAGTTGAGATACCAGGGAATATCGTCGAGAGGTTTGTCCACGTAGAGCAGAACACAGGCGAAAGGATAAGAAACAAAAGGACATTCCGATCTTGTGATCGCGATCGTGCAAAGATCCAGGTTTTTTTGCTGAACTTCCTCGAATATAATCGGGAATGGCTGAGGAATCGGCGTTCCGCATTTGTTCGCCAAGTAACTCGCAGCGGCATACATCTGACTCTGCGAATCTCCCGCGGAGACGACTTCCGGTCGCACGCAGTTCTGAGCGAAAACGAGCGCGGTTAAAATCCAGAACAACGGAAGAATTCTCCCGTTCAAAACGAAGGGTTTCGTTTTGAAAAAGAAAATCGGTTTGTTCAGAATACTCCGAAAATACGGCCGAAGGTTCGTCGCAAAGCCGCATTTCCGAAAAACATTCAAAAAATGGAATGTTTCAGCCTTCGCCGACGGGCGGCCCGAAAGAACATTCAAAGAGTTGAATAAACGATGTAAGAGCATATCAATCCTTCTTTTTCCCGCCGACGGAAATTCCGCCGGATTCCTGACCCGCATTGGAGGAACGTTTTCCGCCGCCTACGCTGATCCCCCCGGAAGAAGATTCCGATTTGGATTTTTCATCCTGAGATTGGGAAGCGGAAGTTTCCGCGGCTTCTTTCTTGCGCTGTTCTTCCAATCTCAGTCGTTCGGATTCTTCCTTGTTGCCGATCACGCTTCCTTTTACTTTCAAAACGGAAACCGTTCCCAAAGGAAACATAACGTGCGTTTCGTGCCAAACCTTGATGCCCACAAGACTTCTTCCGCCGGGAACCTTCTGGACCGCCTGGCTCATCGCATAATCGATGCTAATCGGATTCGTGATCGGAATCAAACCGAACACGAAGAACGTGGAGGATTCTCCCTCCGCTTCTTCCAGAATATCGTAGCCGCTCGAGCGGATGATCGTTGCGGATTCGTAAATACCCGGGGAACGCACGCGTCCTCCCGGTTCGAACAAGGTCGCGCCCATACAATTCCCGAAAACGCAGAAGATCAAAACCGCAATTAACTTTATGAAAAACGAATGTAGTTCCGAAGCGGAAAATCCGGCGGATCCTTTTCCGCCGAAAAACTCCTTTCGAGTTTTTCTATCTTCTTTTTTTACCGTTCTGGTCATTTTGATCCTCGAATTTGATCGCTTCCGCATTGATATGCAGTCTGTTGATGGTGAGGAAAAGAAGAATGTATTTATCCGTCCAATAACGGATGTTGATGAGAGCGTCCGCTTCTTTTTCGGTCAACATCGCGGTAACGACCTTATCGATCGGAGGTTCGGAAAGAGGAACTCCCACGATCGCGATGTCGAACGTGTTCCAAGTTTTGTGACCTTCGACCGGACCGATCACCTTGTATTTGCGGTCCGCGACGGGAATATTACTCGTGGCGATTCCAGCCGACGAAGTCGCGCAGTTCGCCAAAATCAGGGAAATCAAAAATACGGAGAGAATTTGAAAAGCTTTCACGGTACCTGCCTGCAACCCAAGTTCGCTGATAATCCCGAGACGTTCTTTTTGTTTTTCTTGTCTCAAGAACAGTATATCTACCAGATACTATCTGTCAGATATACATGCAAGAATAAATTTTTTCCTAGGCGAACCGGATCGAATCCTTTTGATAAATTGTATTCTTCATTTTCCGAAAGGAATGACAATCTCATAGAAAAAAAGTTCCGTTTTGGGAAAAAATAGGATTCGAAAAAAGAGGCTTTTGAGAGGGGTTTTCCCTATGTTTTGGGAACAAATCCCGGCTTGGAAAGGTCCGAGAAAAAATCTAACCGTACAAACGTTTGCGGTATTCCGCGATCAACTTCTCCGCGGCTTGAAAGGAACTGATTCGGTGACGGCTAACTTTGTCCTCGAGTTCCTCGTAAAGATCCTTCATGCGCGTATAAAAATCGCTCATCAAATGTTCGGAAACGGTTTCTTCCAACCAATATTTGGCCTGGTTCGTTCTTCGAATCTCGAAGTATCCGTTTGACTTTACGGTTTTTTCATATTCCTGGATCTGCTTCCAAATTTCTCCGATTCCTTCTCCCGTCAAAGACGAGCAGGAAAGTACTTTTGGAACCCAAGTATTTTCATGAGAAGGAAAAAAGTGAATCGCGGATTGAGTTTCGATTCTCGTGGCTTCGGATCTGATTTTGTTGTCTCCGTCGGCTTTGGTCACGGCGAATAAATCCGCCATTTCCATAATACCTCGTTTGATTCCTTGAAGTTCGTCTCCGGCTCCCGCGATGAGAAGAAGCAAGAACAAATCCACCAGGGAATGAACCGCCGTTTCGGATTGTCCGACACCGACCGTTTCGACGATGATCGTATCAAAACCCGCGGCCTCGCAGAGATAAATCGTTTCTCTCGTTTTACGCGCAACGCCGCCTAACGAATCTCCGGAGGGAGAAGGGCGGATGAACGCGGATTCGTTTCGGGAAAGCTCGGACATTCTTGTTTTGTCTCCGAGAATACTTCCCCCCGAGATTTGACTCGAAGGATCGATGGTAAGAACGGCTAACTTTTTTCCCTGAGAAAGCACGTGCATTCCGAAGGATTCGATGAACGTACTTTTTCCGACTCCGGGAATGCCCGTGATTCCGATTCGGATCGATTTACCGGAATGAGGAAGACATGCGTCTATGATTTTTTCCGCGAGTTCTTTGTGATCGGCTCGCGCGCTTTCGACGAGCGTAATCGCACGGCTGAGCATCACTCGATCTCCTGCGAGAATTCCTTTTACGAATGCTTCCGCGGAAGGAAGCGGCTTTCTGGAAATTCCGGTGGATCGAATTCCTCCGCTCGAAGGATTCCCGGTTTGTTCTCCGGAGCTCAAAGACGATTCTTCCCTTAGGCGTTTACTTTAGAAGTTTCTAAATCTTTGATGAGAAGTTCCAGAATGTCCGCGGCCGCCTTGGAAATTTTCGTTCCCGGTCCGAAGATGCCCGTAACTCCCGCCTTGTAGAGAACGTCGTAGTCCTGCTGTGGAATCACTCCGCCGGCAATGACCATGATGTCTTCTCTTCCGAGTTTTTTCAACTCGCCGATCACTTGCGGAACAAGGGTTTTATGACCCGCCGCCAAACTCGAAACTCCGAGGATGTGTACGTCGTTTTCCACGGCTTGCCTTGCGGCTTCCGCCGGAGTTTGAAAGAGCGGTCCTATATCGACGTCGAATCCCATATCCGCAAAACTCGTCGAAATCACCTTCGCGCCTCGATCGTGTCCGTCCTGTCCCATCTTGGCGACCATGATTCTCGGACGACGCCCTTCCAACGTTGCGAATTTATCCGAAAGCGTTTTCGCGCGTTTGAAATCCGGATCGTCTTCGATTTCCGAGGAATAAACTCCCGAAATCGAACGAATCGTCGCCTGGTATCTTCCGAATACTTTTTCCATAGCGTACGAAATTTCGCCGAGCGTCGCGCGTTTGCGGGCCGCGTCCACCGCGAGAGCGAGAAGATTTCCGTCTCCGCCTCCCGCACATTTTGTGATCGCTTCAAGCGCGGCGGTCACGTCGGCGTTGTTTCGATTTTTTTTGAGTTCCTGCAATCTGCGGATCTGGGATTCGCGGACGGCAGTATTATCGATATCTAATATATCTAACGGCTTTTCCTCGACGGCCTTGTATCGGTTGACTCCGACGATCACATCCCTTCCGGAATCGATCTTAGCCTGTTTGCGGGCCGCGGCTTCCTCGATTCTCATCTTTGGAATTCCGGTTTCGATGGCCTTTGCGATTCCGCCTAACTTCTCGACTTCTTCGATCAGTTCCCAAGCGCGGTGCGCGAGAGAATGCGTCAAAGATTCCACATAATACGAGCCGCCCCAAGGATCGACTACACGATGAATGTTTGTTTCTTCCTGCAAAAAGATCTGCGTGTTTCTTGCGATTCTCGCGGAGAAGTCGGTCGGAAGAGCGATCGCTTCGTCGAGCGCGTTTGTGTGAAGCGATTGTGTGTGACCCAAAGCGGCCGCCAAGGCTTCGATACAAGTCCGCGCTACGTTGTTGAACGGATCTTGTTCGGTCAAACTCCAACCCGATGTCTGGCAGTGAGTTCGGAGTGCGAGCGACTTTAAATTCTTAGGATTGAATTGTTTTACGAGCTTCGCCCAGAGAAGACGACCGGCGCGCATCTTTGCGATTTCCATAAAGTGGTTCATACCGATCGCCCAGAAAAAGGACAATCGAGGAGCGAACGTATCCACGTCCATTCCCGCCTTGATTCCGGTTCGAAGGTATTCCAAACCGTCCGCGAGGGTGTAGGCGAGTTCGATGTCGGCTGTAGCTCCGGCTTCCTGCATGTGATAACCCGAAATCGAAATCGAGTTGAACTTGGGCATGAAATCGGACGTATATTTGAAAATGTCCGCAATGATCTTCATCGAAGGAGCGGGCGGATAAATGTAGGTGTTCCGCACCATGAACTCTTTGAGAATGTCGTTTTGGATCGTTCCGGAAAGTTTGTCCGCGCTGACTCCTTGTTCTTCCGCGGCTACAATATAAAACGCTAATATAGGAATCACGGCCCCGTTCATCGTCATCGATACGGACATTTGATCCAAAGGAATCTGATCGAAGAGAATCTTCATATCGAGGATCGAATCGATCGCAACCCCGGCCTTACCGACGTCGCCGACCACACGTTCGTGATCGGAATCGTATCCTCTGTGAGTCGCGAGGTCGAACGCGACCGAAAGACCTTTTTGTCCGGCGGCTAAGTTTCTACGATAAAATGCGTTCGATTCTTCCGCGGTGGAAAATCCAGCGTATTGACGGATCGTCCAAGGTTGTTGGACATACATCGTAGAATACGGTCCGCGTAAATACGGAGGAATTCCCGCGGCGTAGTCGAGGTGTTCCATCTTAGCGATGTCTTCCGCGGTATAAACCGGTTTGACCGGGATTTTTTCGGGAGTATTCCACAGAGTTTGTTCGATGGAACTAAACCCTAAATCACCGAGCGCGGATTTTTCCCAATCGGATTTGGAAATTTTTCCGTTGCCCTGTGGCGCATAACGTTTGCGATCAAAACTCGGACGTTTCATTGGATGCCCAGCCTTTTCTGAATCGATTTCAAAGTTTCTAAATGTTGGGATTTGACGTGGATGAAAAATTCGATCCCTTTGGATTTCAGAGAATCGATCTGTTCGGTCGGATTTCCCGCTACGATTCCGATCAAATTGGAATTTTGTTTTTTCAAAACCGCAAAGGTAGAATCCACAAAACCCACGACTTCTTCGTCGCTCGTGCAGAAGACCACGATGTCGGCGTTCGTTTCTTTCAAACCTTGCGACGCTTCTTCCGGTGTCGCATAACTTCCCGGATCGATCACCTTGGTTCCCGCACAAGCGAGAAAGTTTTGGGAAAAGATCGCGCGCGCCTTTTTCATCTTGAGATCGCCCATCGGCAAAAGGAGAACGGTCGGAGTTTTACCGGATTTTTTGGCGAAGGCTTCCGTTTTCAAACGGATCTCTTCGATTCCGGCTCCGGCTCTAAAGTCGGCGATCGTTTCGCAGACGATTTCGCCCGCCGCACTTTCGATGTCGCCTAACGCACCGCGCAGATTCAATTCGGAAACGGAAATTCTATCTTCTCCGTTCGGATATTGATTGGTTCCGAGTAGAATCTCTTTTCGATTCGCAAGGTTCTCTTCCTTTTTCTTTCTGGACTCGGAGATCTTTTTTTGAATCATTCCTTTTTTCGCGGCTTCGAGAAATCCGCCTGCGGATTCGATCTCGCAGAAAATTTCCCAAGCCTTTTTGGTGATCGAATCGGTGATCGATTCCAGATAATACGAACCTGCGGCCGGATCGACCACCTTGTCCACGTGGGACTCGTGTTTCATCAGAAGCTGAATATTACGTGCGATTCTCAGAGAGAAGGAATCGCTCGTTTTCAAAACGCTGTCGTATGGAGAAACGCTGATCACTTCGCAACCGCCGATCGCCGCGGACATAGCCTCAGTCGTGGCGCGAAGCATATTCACGTTTGGATCATAGGCGCTGTAGTTGTAACGGCATGTCTGCGCGCTTAAAAATGCGTGCTGTGAAGATTCTTCCTTGGCCCCGAATTCTCGGATGATTTCGGCCCAGAGAATTCTCGCGGCGCGGAACTTTGCGATTTCCAAAAAGTAATCGGGGCCGATGGAAAATTCGAACATCAACTGGGAAGCGATCGTATCCACGGACATTCCCGCTTCGAGGAGTTGCTGCACGTATTCCGCCGCAGCCGCCAATGTAAACGCGAGTTCTTCCGAAATCGTGGAGCCGCCGTCCCGGAACGTGGAAGAAGTGACCGACAAACCTCTGTAATGCGGCCAAGAAGACGCGAATGTTTCCAAAATTTCTTTGAGGCCCGCAATGGAATGTTTTCCCGATCTTCCGTGTTTGAGAAGAATCCGAAACGGATCGTAACCGAGTCCGCCCACAAGAACCTTGCCCTTCGGAAGCCAAGAGAAAATTTCGGGAGAACGTTCTTCCGCGATAAAGTGAAGCGTCACCTGATCAAAAGGGAGTCCGTCGATGAGAGCTTCCAAATCCTTTGCGGAGTTCACCGGAATTCCGCGTTGTGGAGTCGTTTTGTTTTCGATGATAAATCCGATCGCCGTAACTCCGTTGTTCGCGGCTTCTTTGGCCAATCGATTGGCTTCGGAAACGCTCGGAGAATCGAAGTCCTGACGAATGCTCCAGTCCTGCACGAGCTTGCGGGTCGATCTCGCATACGGGAAGGTTCCGGGAAGATTGGAAGTCAGCCACTGCTTGTCGGCGATATCGTCTTTGGTATAAACGGGTTGGATCTTAAATCCTTCCGCGGTTTCCCACACTAACTTCTTCTCAAAGTCGGCGCCTTTGAGATCTTTTTGAATGAGTGCAATCCAGGATTCCCGAGTGACAGGCGGGAAGTCCGTAAATAGTTTCTGGTCTGCCATTTGATTTTTTCTCTTTGATCGAGACTTTTACAAGGCTCTCTTTCTAGGGAACCCTGCAAGACTGGCGTGTAAAGTCAAAAACCCGTCCTCAATTCTCATTTTTGGTTTTGAGGTAATGGGGAATCGATGCCAAAATCGAAAGTGTAAGAGTTCCCACAATCACCCCTAAAGAAACCAATATCGGAATGTGAATCTCGTGTCCGAAAACATACGGTGAAAAAAGCGGAAGCAATAACTTCACTCCCACGAATGCGAGAAGAACGCTAACGCCCCGTTTTAAAAATACGAACAATTCCATCACTCCCGAAAGCATAAAATACAGGGAACGCAGCCCGAGGATCGCGAAGATATTGGAAGTATAAACGATAAACGCGTCCGTAGTGATCGAAAAGATCGCGGGAATCGAATCGAGCGCGAACATAATATCGCTGAACTCAACGATGAGCAGAGTGATAAAGGTAGAAGTAAAAACATACTTTCCGTGTTCGATCACGACGAATTTTTCGGGGTGATGCGCTTGACTCATCGGAAGAAACTTTTTCGCGAACTTAACTACGGGAGAAGATTCCGGATGAAAGTCCTCGTCTTCCTGATGGGTAAACATCTTCACAGCGGTATAAAGAAGAAGAATTCCGAACAAGTAGAGAATCCAGTTGAACTGAGAAATCAATCCGGCACCGATAAAAATCATGATCGCGCGGAAAATCAGCGCGCCGATGATTCCCCATTTCAAAATCAGAGGCTGATACTGAGGCGTTATCCGAAACTTTTGAAAGATCATGATAAAGACGAAGAGGTTATCCACCGAAAGGGAATATTCCAAAAGATATCCGGTGATGAATTCGAGGGATTTCGTTTTCCCGCGGTCCGGGTCGTTCGGAGTCTGATCCATCACGTAGATCAAAATGCTGAACGAAATCGCGAGACTGAACCAGAAGAGAGACCAGTAGACGGATTCTCGGAGGGGAATTTTGTGGGCTCTTTTGTTTAATACGAAGAGATCCAAATAAACGAGAAGACCCAAGACCACCGTGAAGATAACGACTAAGACGAATTCTCCCGAACTCCAATATCCCATAATCCCTCTGTGTTTTCCGATTCTTGGGTGACAGAATCGTAGCTCTGTACAAAATTACAATCCCAATTCCCAGAAAGAAGGCTCAGATGATTTTACTCTTATTTTCGATCACCGCTTTGATTCAATTGCTCGTTTCCTATTTTTTCCCGGGCGAAGTCGCTCTCAAATTGGCGACCAAAGTCATACCGATTCTCATTTTGATTTTCTTTTCTTTCTTTGAAGGAAAGTGGAAAGACCGCGCCGGAAAATACGTCTTCGTAGGATTGATCTTTTCCTTGTTCGGAGATACGTTTTTAGGTCTTCCCGGAAACTACTTCGTATTCGGACTCGGATCGTTTCTCGTAGCGCAGATTTTATATTCGATCGGATTCTCCGTTGGAAATCCGGTAAACCTTGTTCGGTTGATTCCGTACTTCGCGTTCGGAATTTCTTTCTACACTTGGATTCTTCCCGGGATCGGAAGTTCTCTTTACGTTCCGGTTGCGGCGTATGTATCGGCCATTTGTGTGATGGGTTGGAGAGCGATCGCCAGAGAATGTCCAAGACCGGAATATTGGAAATCGTTTGCGGGTTCCTCTCTTTTTATTCTTTCCGACAGTCTAATCGCGATGGGAAAGTTCGCGGGGCTTCCGATTCCGATGATCGGAACGTGGATCATGCTGACGTACTACGCCGCGCAGTTCCTCATCTATGAATCCGTGGAAGAAAATTAAATAATTATTGATTCAGTCCGTAACATACCTAAGATAGCTAAGAAATCGGGAGGAATCTTATTATGAATATTAAACCTTTAAAAGAAACGACATTTTTGGAAGCGGTAGCGGCCGCGATCCAACACGAAAAAGATTACTTCGAATTTTATATGAGCACGTATGAAAAACTTCCTCCCGGAGACACAAAGGAACTTTTCGAAAGACTCGCGGAAGAAGTGGACGATCATATCAAGTTCATCACCGAGTTGTACGAACAAGCGGAAGGATCGGAACTCCCGAACCTGAAACAACTGACCGCGATTCACAAATTTCACGAGACGACTCTTCAAAAACTGATGAACAAGGTGGAGAGAACCATTTCCGGTCCTGGAACGAAGGACGCGCACGAGGCGCTCGAACTTGCGATCCGCGAAGCGGAGAACTCCGTTTCTTTCTATGAAAAACTCGCGAACAAATTCGACGACGTGAACATCAAATCTCTTTTCACGAAACTCAAGGACTACAATCACAACTATCAGTCTCTTCTCGAAACGGAATTGAACGGATTGGATCAATCCGGTTCGGGACAACAAGGAACGTTTTTTTGGGACGAACAAGCCGAAGAAGTTGCGAAGGCGGAATCCAAACCTTCCAAGGCTCCATCCGTTCCGAAAAAACCGAAGGCCGCAGCTCCGACTTCTAAACCTGCGCCTGCCGCGAAACCCGCTCCCGTAGCTAAATCGACTCCGGCCGTAAAACCCGTCGCTTCTACGGCGTCCGCTAAGAAAGCGGCTCCCGCACCGAAAAAGGCCGCGAGCAAATCCAAACCAGTTGCGAAGAAGGCTGCGCCGAAGAAAAAGGCAGCGGTGAAAAAAGCGGCGGCAAAACCGAAAAAAACCGCTAAGAAGACGGTCAAGAAAGCGGCTCCGAAAAAGAAAGCCGCGGCAAAGGCTAAGAAGAAAAGGTAATCGATTTCATGCAGCCCACCACGATCACCGATTGGAAAGAAATCCAAGATCTGTATCCCGTCAATCAGGAGATGATCTGGTTGAACAATTGCGGGACGACTCCCTGCAATGTGAATACGATCCAAACGGTCGGAGAATATTTGGAAGGGTACGCCCGCAAGGGAGTACTTACCGAAGTGCGCAAATACGCTTCCGTAAAACATACGATTCGAAAGATCGTGGCGGGACTCATCAACTGCGACGTGGAAGAACTGTGCGTCATCCACAACACCAACGAAGGAATGAACTTTCTTTCGCTCGGCTTTCAACTGAAACCGGGAGACGAGATTCTACTGTTGGAAAACGAGTACCCGAGCAATATTTATCCTTGGGAACATTGGAAGGAGAAGGGCGTAAATCTCGGATTCATTCCGATGAGCTCCACACCCGATCAGTTTTTAGAGAACGTTAAGTCCTCCGTCGGGCCTAAAACCAAAATCGTCTCTCTATCCGCGGTTCACTGGTGTACGGGAATGCCTTTCCCTTTGGAGGAAATCGGAACGTTTCTGGACGAGAAGGGCATCGAATTCGTGTTAGACGGAGCGCAAGGTGTGGGACTTGTCCCCATCGACGTCCGAAAAATGAAGTTGAAATACATCGCCTTCCCCGCTTGGAAATGGCTCTTGGGTCCGCTCGGCTTGGGAATGTTGTACATCCAACAAGACCGCATCGACACACTCTCGTTTCCGTTCAAAGGAACCGGCTCCGTGGTCAACGACGAAGTCTATTTACCGTATCGGGCGGAACTCAAACCGGGAGCGGATCGTTACGAGATTTCCAGCGGCAATTTTATCGATTGGGTTTACTTTCAATCCACTCTGGAAATGCTCCAAAAGATCGGATTTCATACGGTTATGGAAAGAATCTACGAGCTTTCGGATTATCTCTCCGAAGGAATGAAGAGCGTCGGATTTCAAATCGAACTCGATCATTTTCCGGACAACAGAACGGGGATCGTAGTCGGGTACAAGGAAGGAATTCCGATGGACGAACTCGTTTCCTATCTCAAGAAGAACGGAGTGATGTGTGCGCTTCGATTGGGCAAGGTCCGTTTTTCTCCGCATATCTATAACCGAAAAGATCAGCTCGATCGGGTTGTGGAACTTCTCGGAAGTTTTCCGGGTTGATTGCCCGAGGATCAATTTGTCGGTAGTACAAAATTTTTCAGTAAAAAAGCGGCCCCACCCTTATCTTGGGTGGAGGGGTGAGGCGGCGGGAAACCGCGAGAAATTTTTCTATATCAGAAAATCAAACTTTTTGCGAGTAGAAACTATGATTCTTGTCGGAACTCCTACAGAAAATCTCTTCTTTTAGTCCTTAACCTTGATGAAGACAAACAAACTGCAGAAAATCGGAGAAATCGGCACGCTGCTATTTCCGGTCTGGGTTTTAACCGGATCGGTTCTGTCCTTTTTCTTTCCCCAATGGTTCACTTGGTTTACCGGGCCTTGGATCACATACGGGCTCGGCTTTACGATGCTCGGAATGGGAATCACTCTTTTACCCCGGGACTTTCGAGACGTTTTTCAAACTCCGGTCCCCGTACTTGCGGGGGTCGTATTGCAATATACGGTGATGCCTTTCTCCGGCTGGGGAATCGGAATTCTTCTGGATTTGCCCGCCCCGCTCGCGACGGGATTGATCGTAGTGTCCTGTTGTCCAGGTGGTGTTGCGTCTAACGTGATTACTTATCTCGCGAAAGGGGATCTTGCTTTATCGGTTTCGATGACCGCGTCTTCCACGATTCTATCGGTCTTTATGACTCCGCTTTTAACGCTCTTTCTCATCGGCAAAGGCGTGGAAGCGTCCGCGAGCGGACTATTCTTGGACACGTTTCAAGTGGTGATTTTACCCGTGGCGCTCGGCGTTCTGCTCAACTTTTATCTCCCGCAAATTTCCAAAAGGATCCAAACGGTTTCTCCGCTCGTCGCCGTTCTACTCATTACGATGATCGTATCTTCGATCTTGGGAGCGGGAAGAGAAAAGATTCTTCAGTCGGCCGGAAGATTGATCGCGGCGGTAGTCGGCCTGCATTCCTCCGGATTCTTTTTCGGTTATATCCTTTCCTGGCTTTTCATCCGAAAACAAAAAACGTCGAGAACAATTTCCATCGAAGTAGGGATGCAAAACTCCGGACTGGGAGTCGTTCTTTCCAGAAATAATTTCCCGGACCCGTTAGTCGCAATACCCGCCGCGATTTCCAGTTTGGTACATTCGCTGATCGGAAGTTTGCTCGCTGCCTTCTGGAGAAAATCAACTCCGAAGGGATAAGGCCGCACCCGCCACGGCGGTCGGGCCACTTCAGGCTCGCGGAGTCCCGCTCGGTCTAAAACGCAAAGATCGAAACGGAAACTCGGCAAAGGAAATTACTTCTCATAAAGCGGATTTTTCAAGCCGCGTTTTAGACCAAGCCTTGCGTGTCCCTTGCGGGTTGTGAACCGGAATGGATCCGATCTCCACCAAAGCTTTACAGTTCAAACTATGTAGGAACTCATACGGCGTTTCTTCCGGAACATTCTATGTTGCTTCTTGCGTTCTTCGAATTCTCCGTCCAATGATCCCGACTTCGTAGGAGATCCTACAAATGATTCGGGAAAGACAGAGAGTTTTGCCGCCAAACTTTGAGTAGATCATCATCGTCTTCTTCTGTTAAACGCAACTTCGTGGGAGATCCCACAAATTTCGAACGCAAAACGAATTCTTTTCCTCAAACTGAAGCAACGCAGATCGAAACTCGGGCCGGATCCTCTCTAATCTTAAACTCACAGAAGCCATAATTTTGATATAAAAAACAAACTAACAAACTTTTAATACAAATATGTCTTTAATTTTTGCTTCGGGAATACATTCCTCAGAAGATGTCAAAAGAACGTTACTCGAGCTCTCCCGTATGAAATTAAATCAGGCAACTTTTCTACCGATTCTGATCCTATCCGTTTTCTGCAATCTTCTATTCGTATATCAGAATCTAAGCCAAACGAGGAACGTCGCGACCCCGATCCCCGAAACGGCGGATTGCAATCCACAAAAGAAAGATTTTCGAGAAAGCGTATCGACCGCGGAAATACTCCCGCATCCGCCCGACTTTCTCGAAGGCAAAAAAATCCGATTCTTTTCCTACACAACCCGCAAGGCAGAAGGCAAGAGATGGATTCTCTTTCAGGAAAAAATCGGAAATCGCAAAAAAGAAACCAAAGTGGACGCAGAGGCGGTTCGATGGTTTTAAAAAATACCGCGCGGATCGTCCTCTTTCTGCTTGTCGTCTGTACGGCCACGGACACTTTTTCGGAGAACGCAAATCCTTCCCCGTTTCGCACCGGAATTCTTCTTTTAAAGGACGGCTCCGCGTTTTCCGGAGAAGTGGGGAAATTCCAAGAATATTATTTTATCCGAAATTCTAAGATCGGGAAAAAAATACCGAAAGAACAAATCGTCGATTTTGTCTCCGAAGAATATTATAAAAATATAAAGAATTCTTCCGCGTTTCGCAGCGCGTGGGAATCGCTTCTTTATTGGAACGCATCGGCCGACACTCAATGGAAAGGTTTTCCGAACGAAAGCGTCGCTCCGAACGGACAATTCGAGAATTCATACACCCTCTGGGTCAAAGTCGGGCTCGTCCTTCTTACCGCCGCGGCTTATGTCGATACGAATCAGCAAAATCAATCCTTAAAAAACTCTTATTCGGGTTTCAACGATAAGGAAAAACATACATTCCAGAATTCTTATACAAGATATCAAACCCTGGCCGCGATTACCGTCGGTTTTTTTACGTTCACGACGATCAAGGCATACGTTCGTTTCGGAAAAAACGAAACCTACAAAGACTTACAGATACAAAACCGGGAATTGAAACCGATCGGAGAAGGAACGGATACGCGATCTTCCTCCTTCGGAATTCCCGCAATTCAACTCGGCATTACACATCACTTTTAAAGGAAGGTCGAACATGGATCAAAACCGAAACATTCAATCTCTAAAATATTCAATTTTTATTATATTTATTATCGTCTGTTCGTTCGCGACCGCAGCCTGCATCAAACCGGGCTCGGGCAAGCTTCCCCCTTTGTTCGCGTCGAATGTTACCCCGTATTCTCCCTCCGACCTGGGCATTCCTACCCCGACGCCGGATTCACCGTTGGCGACATTGCCCGCAATTTCGGATAACGAGCGCGCTTCGATCGAAGAAGCTTTTCGGATGATGAACGAAAACGGCCAATTGGATCAAAAGTTCGTAAAAGAATCTTCTATGGCTTCGAAAGACGTTTTATTCAATCGCCCTTTGTCCGATTCCGAACTGGAAGCCAAAGTGGAGGCGGAACTCAAAGGCCAATCGGTTCCGACTCCCACCTACGGAACCGAACAGCAAATCTTACAGCAAGAAAGCCAAGCGGCGGATGTTTTTTACGGAAAGGTTGCAAACGATCTTCCGGGTATGACCGTGCCTCAACTCATCAAGGTTCGGGAGAACTTTACGTTGAGCTTGGTTATGATTCGGTTTATGATGGATTACGGAGATCCGGCAACCGGCATCCCTACATCGTTTCTGATCATGGCAAGAGAAAAGGCCGTGGCGATCCGGCAGAAGGTAAACTTGGAATTGATCAAACGCGGAGTGAAAAATTTATGAAGTCTTTTCTCTTCGAAAGAATTTTCCCTTTGTGGCAGCCCTATTCGATCGGAATTCTTATGTTGAAACGAATCTTTATTTTAATCATCGCGTGCATGTTAAGCGCTCACTGTGATAATCTAAAACAGGAAGACTTCGATCGAGGTACAACCGCAGGCATCGATAATAATTTCTTACTTACGTATGGGTTTTTCTTTATCGCTCCGAATTTAGATTTCAATCAATTCTGTCCTCCCACAGATCAGATTCCGATCTTGGAACCCGGAACATACACAAGGTTTATGCAGGCGGGGGATACGTATATCTTTGACAATAGGGCGAGATTGAATGCAGTCTATATAGGGCGTCCTGCCGAATACTTTACTTTTACAATTCAAGAATCTTCAGGACAAAACATGAAATTAACAAGCCCATATTGCGGAAACAGTCCCGAAGAATACAAAGCCGATGATGACTCGGGATTATCTGGACAATTAGAAGTTTTAGATCTAAGGCTAACTATACCACCACTACCACAAAAACGCCTTGGTTTTTTCTCAAAAATAACGGCAATGAGCGGCTCAGGCAATATTACTTTCACTACACCAACAGCCCAGGATCCACCACAATAAGGAAATCAAAAATGAATATTCGAACAAACTGTATTTTAATGATATCTATTCTCTTTTTAAATTCATCTCTCTCCGCCGATAAAAATAGCTTTAGATATATTTTACCGGATCTGAATCATTCCTATGATTATCTTGTTAATCAAACGAACTGCAATACTCAATTCGATGATTCTAATCCTGAATCCTTTGAGCCGGACAAAACATTTCTCACATTGTATGGAGACAGTCTAGGAGATTTTGTAGACGAAGGAGCATACGGATATTTCGGTTGGGATAAATATCTGACTCTGATGAATTTCGGTGTTTCCTGGAATGTACAAAACTTAGCGATAGGCGGATATACTACAAAGAATGTATATGAATTTATTGCAGCTTGCGCGATCAAACCGGAACAACGTTTCAATTTCAAAACCGCACCCAACGTCGCCTTTGAAATCGGAGGAAACGATTTCTGGCATAACTCCATCATGCTCACCTTCATGCCTTGGAAGTTTAGCGCCGTAGTCGGCAGGGTTTCCTTCAATACCAAGTCGATTCTGTATCAACTCCGAAATCCAAGAAGAAACAAAAATGTCTTGGTAATGGGAAACTTTCCCAATCTTTCCTACAGTCCGACACTCGGAAATACGAACAATTACTTCACGCCGCTCGCAACCCATCCCGACGGAATGTTCACCTACAATATGAGTAAACTACACGAAGAACAAAAAAAGGCAATGTATGAAGAAGCCCAGGCAGCCGCGATCGCCGTGTTGCCGTTCGGTTGGTTGGGACTATTGTATATTCCGATCGATATGAATGAATTACACGGAGATTTCGTACAAGCAATCATCGGAATCAAACAGGCATACAACAACGCCTTGGCGACGGTTCAAATCCAAACCGGAATCGTAGAATTAGAAATGCTGCATATACAAATCAAAAACTCGGGCACCTCGCCCACGAGTCAGGACGAATGGTATTGGCTGTGGCTGCATACGATCAAAAACAACATCAGTATGGTCACAAGCCTGGGAATGTTCTTTTCACAGGGGCCGTTAGAACAAACCGCCGCGGAGGTGAACTCAAAATACGGAAATGTACATTTTTTACCCATGTATCATCTTTTTATTCGGCAAAGAGACTGTTTTGAATTCGGTCAGTGTTGGGTTGCCAATCCCTGGCTGTATCAGGATCAAGTCGGACATTTGAACTACATCGGATACACGGTTTGGGCGGGGGCATTAGCCTCCAAAGTGACTCAACTGGATTGGCACAATTCGTTGAGAAACGGACCGCCTCTCTTTAACGGAGCCGTATCCGTTCCCGGAAACGATACGGTGGTCACCCCTTTGCCGGAAGAGCAAACCCCTCAACCCGTAGAAGTCCAACCGGAACCGATCGACATTCTTCTTTTGATTTGTCTCTTTACCGGAAAGTGCTGGTGACGTTTCGTAAGTTCGTGCTCGTTGCGCTCGGGATGATCGGGGCTTTCCTATCTCATTGTATTCAGGAAAACGCATCCAATCCCAGCCTCCAACTCGCCTTGATCGAAAGACAGTTGCATGTAGTGCCCAAGCCGGAAGTTCCGGACGTGAAAGCATGTCTAGTCAATACGCAAGTCGCAGGAAGAAAGATCACGACCTGTTACGAATTGGAAAAGGAAAGATGCAATCTCGATTTTTTCAATAATATCAAAACACAGACAACGCTTCAAAATAGAAGGGACGATCTTACGTTCATCAGTATCAACTTCTCCAATTGCGCGGCGGGAACTGCGCCCTTATTCTTAAAGTATTCCAACCTTCAACCGCCGGTTTCGATGCTCTGGAAAGACGCGTTCGGATTCGACGGAGCCAACACCGAATCTCAGTTTCAATTCACCAATCAGAAAACGTGCAATGGACTCGGACTCGAATCCGGTCCTTTTGTTTCGGGGAGTTTTTCACGTCTGTTAAACGGAAACGAGCTGTCCCAACTCAACGGCTTGGAAGCCGAACTAGCGTTGATACCTCAAACAACCGCAACCTGCATGAACGACTTAAACTTCAGTGCGGAACTGATCAACCTAACGCAGAATATAAAAAACGGGACCTTCCAAAAAGGAATCACCTGCTCCTATCAAACCGGCTCCGGGTATCCGATTTGTCCTTGGAGCATCTAATGTATTCTAAAATACTAATTCGATTTTTTCTCGTCTGTTTTTCGTTCGGTTGTTCTTCAAACAAGATCGAAGAACCCGTCGCCGAAAACTACGTTCCTTATTTATTTTTGACGACTGCAAGCCTGCCTTGTCCTCCGAGAGAATACGCAAATCCTTGGAGTTTTTCCGACTCGAGCGGGGATGTCAAAGCCGGCTTTTTAAATGTGTCAACGGATGGAATAGGGCATCTCGATTTGATTTCGGGAAACATACAGGACAATGCAACTCACGTTCAATTCACCTTAACACTCGGCAATATACCGGAATCGATCGGAGTCAATACGAACGGGAACGTTTCCGAACCCGAGTTCGAATGGACATATCGGTTTCAAGCGGAGAATTCTTTTAAGATCGGAATCGTACACATTCCGAACGGAAGTCCCCAAAACATTCCCTTCCGAAACTTGAACGTTTTCGTCTGGCGAAATCTTGAGTTTATGGGAGGATGCGGAAATCTGAATGTACAGGGAAATACCGCGGGATGGGTTTGTGAAAAAAATACGATCCCAAGTTTAAACGAATTGTCTAAAACAAAAACAATTTCGGTCGAAGTTACAAGTAAAAACAACGGTATTCGCTACTCCGATTGCAATTGACCTCCCTCCTTCCATTCCGTTTTTCGTATCGATCATTCTCTTTTCGTTCCTAAAGAATATTATTTTCTCACGCGAAAAAGAACCCGCATCCTCCGTTATAAATCCTATAAACCAAAAAACATGACAAATGTAACGAACCGAAATTTGAAACCGTGACAGCTGGGCGTTGAACGAAGTTCCTCCGGGAGTTACAATCGATTCAAAAAGAGATGGTTAGAATCAAATGTTTCAAACGAATCGAATCGCGGCCTTGCTTTTGTTCGTCGGATTGAGCGCAAACGCTGACGACTTGAAAGCGAAAGAAAACGGAACCGCGGTCGTGACCGCGTATAAAACGATAATGGACGGCTCCGCAAAAAAATCCGTCTGTATGAACGAAGCAATGATCCGAATCATACAACTCAACGAGAATGCGCGTGAATCAAAACCGGACTCTCTGAAAAAGAACTGCGTTTTTTGTCATACCGATTCGGCAAAGGCTTCGTTTTAAAACTAAGTCGTAATTCGATCTTCCTTCCGTTTGGAAAGAAGAATTGTCAATCTCTGCAATTGATCTTTAGCGGTGGATTTGGATTCGGGCAGTACCTTCGCATAAATGTTCTTCAGATGATTTCTCAACGTTCCGTTGGAAACGTTCAAGATCAGCTGAATAAAGGTTCTGCTGTGTCCCGCCTCCAGCAATTCGCAAATTCGGATCTCTTGTTTGGAAAGTCCGAATCCCTCCAAATTGAATTCCTGCCTAGGAAGAATGGAATCCGTTCTAAAAGAATGAAACAAAAGAAAGGAAATAAAGGAACAGGCGCAAAAAGCCGCAATTGCAGTCACGTATAACTCGTGATAGGCGATAGACCTCAAGACAGGCCAAAACAACATTCCTATCGTGACTCCCACCGCGATCGAAATCAGAATGTTAGCCAGGATACGCCAGAAACCGAAACCTGCCGCATTGTACCGATTCAAATAAACGGCAAGAGTTACGGAAAGCGCGGCGTCCGCAACGGGATGGAGCGGAGGCAAGTTGACACCGTGCATGGGAAAAAAATTCGCAAAGAGAGCGAACCACCACAAGAGAAAGACGCCGACAAAAAAGTTCCGCTCAAAGAATACGTTCCATTGAACCGGTCGAACAAAAAGATAAATACAGACGCTAAGAGATAGAAGATGAATTCCGGCCCCCAAAGCCGCGCCGAACGGCGAGATCATCGGCGATAAACCGAAGGATAACATTCTAAACTCGACGATAAATAAGCGAGGCATCGAAGAACAAAGAAAATCGACGACTACTGCGGCGATCAAAACGATCCAAGTATAGACATTTAGAATTTTCCTGCCTGTGGAAAAACTGGCCATCCCGACAAGTATGGGCGAAAGTAAAAAGAAGGAATGACATTGAAAAATCCACCAAGCCAAGGACGTCTCTTCGTTCGTAGAAAGGCACATGGCGGCAGTGCTAAAATTTTGAAATCCGATCGCCAGATAAAACGCCGTCATCAATTTATGAAAGGGATGGTCCCTCCGTACGTTTTCGATTAAACAACTTACGTTGGCGATTGCCGCCATGATCGGTACTACGAAAAAAATTTCCAAGATTGTATCTGTTCTGAAACGGTAAAATGGGAAAAGGAAATCGAACCGTTCTAGTTAGTAATAACTCAAATGGACGAAGTTTGGGCCAGATTTTATTTCATTTTTCACGGGGATTTTCAATGAAGCGATCTCCCCCGTACAAGGACGGTTTCCGTCAAAGCCGCGGCCCAAAGTAATGGAATCCGATATTCCGATTGCCGTTCAAATATCCCCAAATTCCAAAAACCCTTTCTTTTTCGAGAATTTTCCCTAATCCTCCTTGATTTTTCAGCCCTCTCCCATTTTCTAGCAGAATACAACCTCCAGTACGGCCGTTTTTGGGGTTTTCTTTCCAAATTTTCAAACAAATTGGACTGAAAGTGCGGGTTATCCCGTCTACTGATGAGGAATTTATTGAAATCGAGACAGTAGCGCCATGAGAGAAATTATCAAGCTCGTTTGTCAGGAACCAGGCTGTTCGAAAGGAAGAAGTACCTACCTTCTTACTAAGAATAAGAAAGCCAAAACTGAAAAATTGGTTACTAAAAAGTTCTGCAAATTTTGCAGAAAACACACCGAATACAAGGAAACTAAGGTCTAAGATTTCCAGGTAACAGGATGACTGCAAAAAAACCGGCACCGGCATACGACAAAAAAGCTCTTCAAGAAATTTCAGAGCTCCTCCTCGAGAGAAAAAACGCTCTCTTGGAAAAGTATGCCCATTGGGAAGACAACAGCAGACCGTCCGGCCTGAAAGAAATGGGCGATATCGCCGATATCGCCTCGGAAATCAACGAAGAGACCTTAAGTTCGGTTCTTTCCGAAGCGGAAATCGAAACGATCCGCGAAATTGATGTTGCTTTAGAAAAAATCGAAGACGGCACCTACGGAATCTGCGAAGGAACCGGTAAAAAAATTCCGATCGCACGCCTGAAAGCGATCCCATGGACTCGCTACACCGTGGAATATGCGGAAACGCTTTCGAAAGGAAAGGGATTCTCGCGCAAAAGCAACGCTGGAAGTCTTACCGGCGCCTACAAAATCCCATCCGACATGGATTCGATGGACGACTGAGTTCGTTCTTCGATTCGATCTTTTAGTTTCAACCTCTCATTTTATCTTCCTTAAGGAATTGTTCACCTTCTTATAAGAAGAAGTTCAATTTTTCGAAAGACGGATTCAAACGCATTTTTCGATTGAAATCTGAATCTTTTTACAAAATCGTCTTTATTCGTGCCCGGATTATTCAATAAGCTCAGACCCCTTCGAACTCCCACGTTTTTCGGGCTCATTCTTTGCGCCTTTGCCTCTTATCTTTTGTTCCGCAGTTTTCTTTTTGTAAGAGCGACAGAAGGAGCGGGCGTCGTCGCGATCGGAATGATCCAATTTTTATTCGGATTCATTCCCAATCTCTATCATCGCAAGCCGGGAAGAATGTTCACGATGGCCGGAGCCTTCGTGTTACCCGGAATTCTCTACGATTCGACGGTGATTTGGAGTTCTTTGAGCGGATTGTTTACCGGTGCGATCTTCGGAATTTTTCTAAGACAATATATTTCCACGTTTCACTCCCAAACGGTAAACGAAGAAGATCCGATCTTCCGTTTTTTTTACATCAACCGTCCTTATAAATCCGCTCTTCCGTTTTATCAGAATCCGAAAACGGGAATTCTTCTTTTCTTGGGCTTGCTTTTGTTAGAGCGCTTTTTCGTTTATTTCAACGCCCCCCCGTTCAAGGGTTTCGGAATTCTGGATACGGTTTATCTTCCCGGAATCAGTTCAAGATACGCGTTCGGACTCAGCTTGGATTTTATCGGTTCCTGGATGCTTGCGATCCTCTACTTTTTAGCGGAAGAAGCCTCCTCTCACGAAAGCGATTCTCCCGTTAAGTATTGGAGACAAGGTCTCTTTGCGGGAGTATTTTTGAATATTCTACTATTCTTAATTCAGGGTTTGACAAAACATTCCGTGATTCCGTTTACTCCGATGTGGAACGGCGAATACGCGGTCGCCGGTTTTCTGGTCGATACCGGTTCCTTGGGCTGGTTGTTTCCTCTTTTGATCGCGTATTTCTTCCATTATCTTCATTCGAAAGGCTGGAGAATTCCCACAAAGATCGTTTTGAGTCTGGGTTTGATTCTCCCGTACGCGATTTTAGGAACACACTTCAGCGCCGGTTCGTGGATTCTACTTTCCATTCTTTGCATATACTCGTATTCGATTTCTTACTTTCCAAAAATCCGGAACCGATGGTGGAAATGGTCTTACGTTCCCGTTTGTGTGATCGTTTTTATCGCGTTCGTTGTCTTGATCGTTTGGATGGGTTCCTTTCCGTGGGCCTACGAACCCTGGCAGGAATTCCATCAGGCTTGGGCCAAGGGTTACCGCGGACCGGCGGGTAGTCTGACTCGATTTTTAGAACTCTATTGGGGAGAAGGTTGGATCCAAACCAGATCCGCTTGGAACTGGGTCAAACAATCCGTTTGGATCGGAAACGGAGCAGGAAGTTTCGCATTGAACTGGATCGATTCAAGGTCCACAAACCCGGTTCCCGCGGGAGGAATCCGAGAACTCGGATTGAACTCTTTCGTCTTTTTGTTCCACGACGGAGGGATTCTTTTTTCCGTCGTATTCTTCGTTTGGGTCGGTTTGGAAATCGCGCTCCGCAATCACTGGAAAATCGTTCTTCTTCTTTTGCCGATCGTTTTCCTGTTTATGCCTTGGACGGGAACCGGCGGAGTCGCCGCATTCTTCGTTCTGTGGCTCATCACGTCCTCCAATCAACCGGCGAGGCAATTGCACAGAGCGATCGGGGGAGGGTTTAACCTTTTCGCGCTCCTTGCGGGAACTTTTGTGCTTTTTTACGCGTTAGTCGGAATCGCTCCGAATCTGCGCGGTCCCGAGTTCCGTTATTCGGAATTGAAATCCTATCAGTTGATGGCAAAGCGGGCCAACCTCGTTCAAAACGGAATTCGTTACCACGAGTTTTCCTCCGGAGCAACCTGGGTTTTGGCAAGCCGAGCACCGATCAACCTGCGCGCCTTCGTTCCCGCGGATAAAAAACTTTCCAAAGAAGACAAGGTTTACGTTCGTTGGGCGTTTCTCGGACCGGATTGGATCGAGATTCAATCCAAAACTCTTCCGTTGTTTTCAAGCGCGAGCGCGGTCGGACTCGCGGTTCCGGATCGGGCCAAGTATTTGAGAGCGGAAGTTCTTTCCGGTTCTTTTTTCGGAACCGGCGCGGAAGAGTTCGGGGTTTTTGCGGAAGACTTTGACGGTTTAAACAGAGTGCGCTGATCCCGGATGCGAGATCTGATGAATCAGATTTTGCAGTTGTTGTTTTGCTCGAACCGAAAATCTCCAGATCAATAATTTCCAAGGCGGTTTTACGAAGATAAAAACGGCCCCGGGTTCGAACTCGGGATCGTCTTCTCGCACGTTCAACCAAACCGGAATCGCAAGTATATTCAGAAATTCTTTTCCTGCGACGTAGAACGTCACGTAAACTCGATCTCCGATTTTCAAGGTCTTTTCGATCGGCGAATAAAATCCCTTCCCTGAAAGAGAATACGCCAAGGAATGATATTCCCGTTCTTCCTGAACGATGGATACGGCGATAAACAAAGGAATCCGCAATACTCTTTCCCGAAAAAATTTGGGATTGAGAATTCCTCGGAACAACGTCAACACACAAAGCCAAATCGGATATATCAAAAACAAACCGATGAATTCCGAAGTCCGAATTCCTCCGAGTAAAACGGGAATTCTTTCCGGAAACATTCGATAAATCGAATATAATGCGGCCGGCACTACGATTAAAAAAACCGAAACCGCGATTTTCCCGCGGGAAAGATTTCGGAAAAACGGAATCGGAACAACTTTCGAAATCTGGCTCTGACTCGATCGCATCCAGGAATCGTATCGGGTAAACTTGGAAACCACCGTATAATCGTCCCGAAACAAACCGATGGATTGAAGCACTTCGATCGGAATCATGTTCTGGGAAACCGTAAGAAGATATTCTAAAATCAAAAATCCGGCCGCGAGAATGAACGGCAACAAGGTCACGTAGTTTCCGTCTATGAGCAGAATGTAATTGAAGGTTCCGTGGAGCAGAAAACAGCCTGCGAACGCGTAAAACAAAATCAGAAAATTAAACGAAGAAGGACGGGAATGATAGTATTGCATCACCGCGTACCCGTAGATTCCCCCGGTAAACGTATGGATCGGAAGGGAGGTGACCGCGCGTAAGAACAAAGGCCAGAACTCTAGGATCGGGGCATAAAGAAGATTCTCCACAAGCCCGAAAGAAGCGCCTAACGTAAGTCCGAAATAAATCCCGTCCGAAGTGTTATACAAAGATTTCAATCCCTTAAAATACCAAAGGATCACGACGAGCTTCGGAACTTCTTCCAATAGGGAAGAACCTTGAAAGGCCCGGTCGAAATAGGAATTCTCATCCAAATGAGTTTGAATGAACAACTCGGGAAAAATCGCAAGTCCGACCGTTAGAACTCCGGAAAAGATCGCGGATAAATCGAAACTGACTCGGTTCGGATGATAGTAGGTATTGCGGTAGAAAAACCAATAAAATCCGGCGGCGGAAACCGCCGTGCCGAATTTTACAAGGGTGAGGAAGAATTCTTCGAATCCTAAGAAAAGGAACATACTCCTCTTTAATATCGGAATATGCCCCCTTTCATTTGATCGATCAGGCCCTGGAAAGCGTTCTTCTTTTCAAAAGATACGCCGCTGTGGCGCCCGCAGCCATCAGCAGAACCGCGACCAAAATCGCGTTCCTTTTCACGGACAGCAAAAGGAATCCCATCAGACCGGAATCGTCCGGAACCGGGAATACCTTCGCTTCGTTCGTGATATGTTTATACCACTCTTTGTAAGAGGTTCCGTTGGAAGCCACCCAAAGGTTGAATTCCTTGTAACCGGATTGGGATTCCTTGCGGATGTCCAAACCTTCATACGGATATTTCCAAACTCCCGGAACGAGGATCGCCCAAGGAAAGCGGTTGGAATCCAAATACTTGTCCGTTCCGTCCGCATTTTTATACAATCCCGGAAAGTGGATCTCTTTTCCTGTGTTCGTTACCTTGATGAAAATATCGTACGGATAGTTTCCGAGCTTGGTTTTTTTCACGGGAGAATCGAATTCGATTTCGATCGTTGCGATATGACCCGGTTTAAATACGCCTCCCGGATTCACGTTCGGATTGGAAGTGGTCTTGTTCGATTCTTCGTGAATCTGAAGTCCGGCCGTTAAGTCCGCTGCAGATACTGCTTTCGTGCTGGAAGCGGTGACTTCTTTTCCGTCTTCACGCACCACTTTTCTGGTAAATTTTGCGCCCGTGCCTGCGACGAGTTTGATAAAGAACGTGTGTTTGTATCCGGCTCCTCTTGCAACGTGCTGATACGTTCCTCTGAGTCGAATCACGTCGCCCGCTGCGTTCAAGTCTACTTCGTTGTGCATTTGGATCACGTAGTCGTTTAAGTCCGCGTCTCCCGCACTCGGATACAAGTCTTCAAACGCAACGGTACTCACACCTTCCGCAGGCGTGCGGATCATGGAAGCGCGAGTCGGGTCTTGAGGATACGCGTCCAAAGAATCGGGAATTCCGTCCTTGTCCGTATCGGCAGGCGGTGCGTTTACAACCGGAAGAAGAACTTCGTATTTGATCTCTCGGTTGATACCGATGACGTTGATGAGATTGATGATGTTGGAAATGGATTCTCCGTTTGCAGTGATCTCGAGAGTGATCTGACCTACGGAAGTCTCCACTGTGATCGTTCCGGAAACTTTTCCAGAGCTGTCGGAAATTCCTTGGAACAGGATATTTCCCATGTTGTCGGAAACGATTACGGTCGCGCCCGATACTGGCTTGGATTGTTTATCGGTTACGATCAGATTCAAAGGAATGGTCTGAACCGTGTTGTATGTAAACGGAGGAGTTCCTACTTGGTCGTTCACGGTAATCACACCGGTTACGTCCGGAGCGGAGGAACCGCCGGAAGAAGAGCCGTTGCCCGCATTCGGATCGGTTCCCGGTTGAGAAGAACCGTTGGAGCCGCTTCCCGAATTGGAAGAAGAACTTCCGTCGTTGGAAGAAGATCCGCCGGAAGCAACGTTGTCACCGGAATTAGAAGAACCGCCTGATGTGGAAGTACCGGAATCTCCCGAACTTCCCGAAGTAGAACCGCTTCCGGAAGAAGCAGAGGAATCTCCGCTGCCGGAACTTCCACCGCTTACCGCATCGCCATCGCCGGAGGATGAGCCGGTTCCGGATGAGGAACCACCGGATGCGGAAGAACCGCTGTCGGAACTATTCCCCGAAGAAACGGGGGACGGTGGAGTATTCGTCGCGTTGGTAGGATAAACTACCGTATTATTTCCCGTGGTATTGTCCACAATGACAACCGTTCCACCGTTGGAAGCGGACGCGGTTTCGGTGGCGACGCCCGATTGTCCGTTTGCAGGAGTAGAACTACTAGTATCCTGATTGAGCAAAGATAAAAACGGCCAAAGCGCGCCTTTTTTTTTGCCGTTACAACCGACTGCAATGCTTACCGCGAGCAGTATAAACAGAATCTTCTTCATGATCCCTATATCCTTTTTTTAGTTAGAATAAAAGACGAAGAGTACTACATATTAAATACTATTCGGGTTTGAAATTATAGGGGATTTTTCCGATTTCACCAATGACTTTTCCGATCGAAAAAGTCATTCTTCGCTAATTTATGTCTTTTTAATATGGCTTGCGCGCGATATGAAGGACCGCGTTCCCGAATACGAAATTGCGGTAACGCACTTCCTGAAACCCGGCTTTTTCCAGAATGGATTTGAGAGTTTCCTGATCGGGGTAAGAAAGAGAAGAAACAGGCAGATAATCGAACATCTCGTTTTTTCCACCCCAAAGAATATAACCCATAATCGGAACGATTCGGAAGAAGTAGAAGTCGGCCGCCCATCGAATCAAGGGATTTTTTACCTTTCCTACATCTAAGTTGAGGAACAAACCGCCCGGTTTTAACACGCGGAGAATTTCACCGATCGCTTTCGGGAGATGATCCACGTTCCGCAGACCGAATCCGATCGAAACCGCATCGAACCGAGCGTTCTTGAAATTCTTGAGCTGTGTCGCGTCACCGACTTCGAAACGAACGCGGCCTTGTTCGCTTTGTTTCTGCAAACGGGTCTTTGCGATTTCGAGCATGTTCTCCGAAAAATCCACACAAGTCACGTGATCGACGGAGGGAGAATTTTCCAATCGAACGCTGATATCCCCGGTTCCGCAACAGAGATCCATAACGTGAAGGTGGCCGGGAAGATTTTTTTCGATCTCGTTCACCAGACGATTTTTCCAAACTCGATGGAGAAGAAAGCTGTTCCAGTCGTTGAACCGATCGTATTTTTCGGCGATCTTGTTGAAATTCTCCCGAACAAAACCGGCCTTCCGATCGACTTGAGGCATTTGAAATTCGGACATAGGCTATTTGAAAGGATTTCAAAATGTTTCGCTCTGGCAAGGACACTTTTTATTCATAGTGAATAATTGAGTAAATTGTATTGATTCGGTCGAATCTTGAAATAGATCGTGGATCCCTGTTTTACGCGGACTCCGTTTCAACGAACGATTCCCGAATCCCATTTCAGTCGCGCTCAAGATTAGAATGACAAACGAACGTGAACGGATAATCTGCTCTTATCTTCGGAGGTTCTATTCGTGGAGACGTTGTTTGCAAAAGGAGGATGGGTATCGATTCTCATCCTGATCGTAAGCTTTATCAATCTCGGACTATTGATTCGAGTTAGAACCTTTCTTCCCATTCTCAAACGAAAACTTTTATTCCGTTTACAAGACAACGATCAGGACGGAAACAAAGACCGTCAAAACGCGGACTTAAACTTGATCCTCGAAGATCCGGACGAATTTTTTACGCGGGAATTTTTCGTTCCCGAATCGATGATCGCATGGATCCGCAACTTAGCGGGGATCGCGACCATGCTCGGTCTTCTCGGAACCGTGATCGGGATTTCTGTCGCGTTCGAAGAGATGAAAAACGCGGGAACCGTCAGCCTTGAAATTTTTTCCGAAGGAATCCGACTTGCGCTCAACACGACGATCGAAGGACTTTGTGTCGCAATTCCTTCCGTATTAGGGTTTCAATATCTCAAAACCATTCTCCATAAAACGGAGATCGAACTCAAATCCGCCGTGGACAACGGCGTCTCGAATTCGATTCGAAACAGCGAATGAAAAAACCGAACGCAAAACGAAGAAGCCTTCTGGAAGGAGAGGATTCTCCGCTCGACATGACGAGCATGTTGGACGTGGTTTTTATTCTTTTGATCTTTGCGATGGTCGCGATGAGCTTTCAAAAAGAAGTTCATTCTTTGCCGGTCGCTCTTCCGAAGGCGGAAACGAAGTCGGGCGCGGATGGAACCAAAAAAGAAGTATTCTTGTTAAAAGACGGAAAACTCAAATACGGCGTTGCAACTCTCGAAGAAGAGGATTGGAAACGAATCGTATCCAAGGGAGAATTTCAAAACGAAGTCGTTTGGATCTACGGGGATGAGGCCGTCGGTTACGGAAGATTCGTTTTCGTTCTAAACAGTTTAAAGAATTCTAATTTAAAAGAATTGCATTTAGCGGTCAAAAAGGAATAATCAGGACTGTAGTTTGGGATTTTCCTTGTGACGATCCTTGTCCCTTTCGGTGTTCTTTTTCAAAGTGGCGCGCAACGCGTCCTCGAGGGAAATTCCCATCTGATTGGCGAGACAGATTAAAACGAAGAGAATGTCGCCCATTTCTTTCGAGATACCGTTCGGATCTTCCCCTTTTTTAAAGGATTGATCTCCGTACGTTCTTGCCACGAGCCTGGAGAATTCTCCCACTTCTTCCATTAGGATCGCGAGATTGGTGAGTTCCGAAAAATATCGAACCCCGAAGTTTTTGATCCATTCGTCCACTATTGTCTGAGCCTGATTCAGGGAAAGATCGGACTCGTTCATCTTTGTGCATCCAATCGATCCACCAAAATCTCCGTCGGCTCGGGATAACATCCCCCGCTCAAATGATGCGGATCGATGTATTTCTGACAAGTAACCTGCGCGCGGAAGTCGTTCATATCCAGAGGGAATACATTCTTAAATTCTAATACTTCTTTGCGGATCGCCTCCCAAGCGGGATAAAATTCCGCCGACTTCACTCTGGTTTCAAGTCCGCTGTAAAGAAGAGGGGACCACAATACGACCTTGATTCCGTTTTTTTCCGCGGTCTTCAAGAATTGAAAGAGAAAGTTTTTTTGAACCGGAGAGATCGTAATATAACGATAGATGTCGTTGTAATACTTCGCGGATTCCTCTTCGAGTTTTTCGGGAGGAGTGTTCGTAAGAAGAACGTTCGGAATCCCTCCGTTGAACTTATCCGATTCCGTCATGAGCACGTTCCGAATCGCGAGCATCATTTCCTTGGAACTTGGATCCTTGATTCTTTGCATCGCTTCCTTAAAACGGGGAGGGAACACCGTCGTCCTAAAAACCCTGGATCGCAAAAACGTATCCCAATCGTTTGTCGAAAACTCGTCCGCGTGTCTTAAAAAATACGGAAGATCATACGAATAACGCAGCGGATAACGATTGCAGAAGTCCGTCATCGAATCGGGATAAAATTCCAAAATCGCGTAATCGGGTTTAATCCCCGCGGAAAGAATCTTTTCAAGATTGTAGTTGTGATACGAAAACGGAGCCGACGGCGCGGAAAAATTGTAAACGATCAAATCCTTTCTTTTTTTTCGGATCGTATCCAGGGAGAATTCTCCCATGTGGGACGTTCCGAAAAAGAGCATCGTTTTTTGGTCCGATGCTGCGGCCGACTTTTCCTTTACCAAAGCGGTAAGGACGCGGTCTTTCATTTCGTAAAAGTAATATTCGGCCCCCGCTTCGGTGTACGGGCGAATCCATTCGGAAGACAAAAGTCGATCCAAGGAAAACGCGAAAATAAAAAATGTTAGAGGAACCCAAAGGAGTTTTTTGCGGAATAAAGGAATCAAGTCGGTTTGTTTTCGATCGTTCATGATTCCTCCTTAAAATTGAAAGTAGATGAAGTCCTGACCCTTTCCGGCGTAATTGGAAAGCAGCAAAACCAGCAAAATTAGAAAAACGGAAATTACGATTTTCTGATGTTTGAAATAGAATCGCGGAGCCTTTTCAAAATACTCGAGAGTATGAAGCAGAAAGCCGCCGATCAAAAACGGCACTACGAGATTCGTCTTTAAAACCTGTTTGGCAGGTTCCGAAACCCAAACAAGGCCGTGACAAAGAATATGCCAGCTATCGGCCAAACTCTGAGATCGGAAAAAGATCGCACCGATTACGAAAATCGAATATACGAACGAGGCGCGAATCGCAAACCAGAGAAATCCCTTTTCGGGTAGTTTCGGAATTCCCAAACGATCCATCAACCGATCGATCACAAGGCAAAGTCCGTGCCAAAAACCCCAAATAACATACGTCCAACTCGCGCCGTGCCAAAAACCGCCTAACGTGAATGTGGTGATGAGATTGAGATAAATTCTAGGCTCGGAAGTCCTAGAACCTCCGAGAGGAATGTAGATGTAATCCCGAAGCCAAGTCGCAAGCGTAACGTGCCACCTTCTCCAAAGGTCTTGTATGCTCTGACTGAAAAACGGCGCACGAAAGTTGACCGGAATGTTGAATCCCATCAGAAACGCGCAACCTCGCGCGATGTCCGTATAACCGCTAAAGTCGCAATAAACCTGCCAAGTGAATCCCTGCACCGCGAGAAACAAAGAATAACCGTCGTATTCGGAAGGATTGCGAAACACCGGATCGACCAAGGAGGAGATGTTATCCGCAACAAGAATCTTCTTCGCGATCCCCAGTCCCAAAAGATACAAACCGGCGTAGATGTACGAAGGTTTGATTCTTACCTTATCCAGAATCGGAAAAAAATCCTGATGCCTCATGATCGGACCTGCGACCAATTGGGGAAAGAATAGAATGAACAAAGTAAATCGGAAAAAACCGCAGTTTTCCGTAATCTTTCCGCGGTAGACGTCGACCACGAACGCGATGATCTGAAACGTATAAAAGCTGATCGCTAAGGGAAGAATGATCTGAAACCCGAAGGTCTTTTGATCCAAAAATCCCCAACCGGTCCAAGCATAAAAGTTATCCGTAAAAAAGTAGAAGTATTTAAAAACCCCTAAATTGATCAGATCGAGCAGAATGACGGCCCTTAAAACTCCGGGATTTTTTTTCTTAAACAAACTGGAGATTGCAAGATAGTTAATATAAAGAATCGCTAATAAATGAAACAGAAACGGAACGCTCCAGGTCGCGTAAAAAACCACGGAAGCGACTACGATCACCCATTCTCTGTATTTTCTTCCGTCGTAAGCCCAATAAAAAACGTAAACACAGAGAAAGAAAAGAAGAAAGAGAGTGGATGTAAAAATCATTTCTTATCCTTCTCCAAAATTCCTTTCAGATCTTTTGCAAACGCGTCGGTAAGTTTCTGCATTCCGATCGAGTTCAGATGGATCAGATCGTAATAATAATCCCCGTTTTCCGGCCCGTCCAAAAGATCCTGATAATCGAGCAAAGGCACAGGGTTTTCCGGATGGATTCTTGCAAGTTCCCGCTTCCACACTTCGTTGCGTTCCGGAAGTCTCCACTGCTGGATCAATTGACTGTACGGCGCGACGACTCCGATAATCCGAATGTCTTGTCCGTTTTCCCTGCCGATTCTACGGATCTCATCGTGCAGAATCTTAAGCCGATCGAAGTATTGTCTCGTTACGTCGTCCTCTACCGCGTTCGACAACGGATTGCTCGAGATGATACAAGTATCAAAGATCGCTTTTTTATGAAAACGATCCGAACCTTCGGGGATCGGCTGGCCGTTTGCAGGATCGGTTTTTGCGACGCAATCGGGCACGTCCTTGATCGGATACATGCTGATCTTTTCTTTGTAAGAATTCTCGTAATCCCAAGGATCGGAATTCTCCAGTTTGAAACGTTTGCCAATGTCCTTGATTCTCTTGGAAGGACTCAAAATCAGATCTTGAATGTCCCTTCTGTAAGCGATCGACTTCAGAGTGATATAAGCGAGATCGTCCACATTTACGTCGTAACCGAAACTATAAATTCTCGGATATACTTCCGAACGATCGAACTCGGAGATCATCGCCAGCGTATGCAAGTTAAGAATTTTTTGACCGACCCAAGGAGTTGTGATCTCGAATACGTGAACGACGGTTTTTACTTTTTTAAAATGCGGAAGGGTTTTCAGAACGGCGAGATCCTGAACGATCAATTCCGTTCCCGGAATCGCGATGGATTGAATCTTTTTTCCAAGAGGAGCAAGTTCTTTATTTAAGATCGGAATGGACAAACCCTGATAGGCAACCGATGTCCCGACAATGAGAACATCCGGATCGAACGTATTCTGTTTTTCTAAAACGTGATTCGTGATTCTGGATACGTTGGCAGCGTAGGAATTCTTTTTTAAGAAAGGTCTATAGCAGCCGAATTGCATTCCTGTTTCTAAAAAGACAAGAATCAGAACCGGAATCCAGAACTTAGAATCTTTGATAAATGCAAGATATTCTTTCATAAAAGAAGTTAATCCTAAAACGCAAAGTAGAGGAAGCTCTGACTTTCCGTGATTCCGAAAATCAAAAGCATGAATACGTTCGCCAAAAAGAATAAAACGAACTTCCAACGGCTCTGAACGACTTTTTCTATATTATTTTTATTGAATAGATAAGAAGCCACAAAACAAACCAGAAGCAGAATCCCGTACATGTAGTTTCCATATCCCTTGACTCCGACAAAACCGTCGGGGCCGATAAATAGAAGGGACTTCATCATCGGGATCGCCTTTTCCATCGTTTCGGCGCGGAACATGATAAATCCGAACGTTAGGCAAAACATCGTAAAAACGCGCGCCCAGATATCGTATACGATCCCGCCTTTTTCGTTGAGAAAGTCCGCGAGTTTCGTTTTCGTATATTCCCTATTTGCAAGAATCATAATACCTTGCCAAAGTCCCCAGCCGATATAGTGGTACGCCGCTCCGTGCCAAACTCCGGCAAAGAACCAAGTGATGAAAATATTTCTGTAGATCAGAAGGTTCGTTCCCCTAGAACCGCCGAGAGGAATGAAGATATAATCCCGAATCCAGGTAGAAAAGGAAATATGCCAACGGGACCAATGATCCGTGATGTTTCTCGCCACCATAGGAAAATTGAAGTTCGGATCGAACTTATAACCGAACAAACGGGCGACGCCGATCGCGATATCGGTGTAACCCGCAAAGTCGAAGTAGATCTGCCAACCGAACGCGAGCGCCCCGGTCCAAATCTCGATCGGATTCAGAGTCGCATAATTCGCAAAGGTGGAATCCACGACCTTGGCGAGATTGTCCGCAAACACGATCTTTCTCGTAAAACCGATCAGAATCTGACAAAACGCGATTTGAATGTCTTCCTTGGTGACCGGAAGGGGAACTTCCAAGTCGCGAAAGAAGGTTTGCGCGCGAACGATCGGACCCGCAACCAATTGAGGAAAAAAGGAAACATACAATGCGAAATCCAAAAAGGATTTTCTCGCTTCGATCTGACCGCGGTAAACGTCGATCGTATAACTCAAAGATTGAAACGTATAAAACGAAATTCCCACCGGAAGAATAATATCATAATACGCGAATTTAAAACCTGCAACCGGAGTCAGATCGTTCACAACGCCTAACAAGAAGTTGGTGTATTTGAAATATGCGAGAAGTCCGAGGTTCGTAACGAGAGATAAAACGAGCCAGAGCTTTCTTTTTTTCGAACCGGGAGCCGCCGCTTCGATTTTTAACGAAGCGTAAAAGTCGATGACGATCGAATAGAGCAAAAGAACGATGAATTCTTTTCTCCAAGACATGTAAAAGTAAAAGCTCGCACCCAAAAGAAAGATTCTTTGGATCTTACCCTTGAGCAAATGATTGAGGATGAGTACGATCGGGAAAAAAAATAAAAAGTGAAGCGAGTTGAAGAGCATGTTTCGACTTATAGGCTGTTTTTAAAGACCTGAAGAGCAGTTTTTCAAACTAGAATATCCTTACAACTTCAATTTAGGGCTTTGGAGATTTGGAATCTGTGGCAAAAATCCCTATTTTTTCGGATTGGGGCGGATATACTTTTTCGGGAAGAATCGCATCCAGTTTGAATTCGATCCCTTCGATATAACTAACGGATTTTTTCGCGGAACGAGGAAACGTGGAAAAAGAAAAATTCACAAGAAACAAAAGCAAACACCAAGCGAAAAGAAGCGAATGATAAAACGCTCTTGTTCCGAATGCAAACGTTCTCCACTCCAAAGACTTCAACGTCAGACCGGCGAGCAAAATCAAACCGATCGAAGTCCCCACCCAGAACTCGAAAAAATAACCTTCCCACCAAGTATAAAAAACGATCGAAGGAACGAGCCAAAACGAAAGTAAAACGACTTCGATGCGGAATCGTTTCCATACGTTTCGCAAGTTCAATAAAAACAACGAAACGATCGAAACCCAAAATAAAAGATTGAGATTGTAGGGAAGGGCTTCTCTTTGTTCCCAAGACTGCGGTCTGATCCGAAGGCCGTTTTTGACGCCTTCAAAATTCAAAAACGCGTCTCCGATCCCGCGATAAAAATTCATCACGTAGTTTTTTGCTTCCGGAGAATTTCCCCATTTGTCCTTTGTCGCATACAAAAAAAGCCAGTTCGCAAAGTTTCGTTCGCTGTCCAAGGGCGCGCTGAGATTTCGGTTTAATAAAATAAATCCCACGTAGAGATACGATAGAGTAAGAATTCCCACGAGAAGAAAACAATACGCAAAGATAAACCGAAGCTTCCAAGAAAACCGGAATTCTTTTCCCTTCCAGGTTTGAGAAAATAGGATAGAGATCGGAACCAAGGGCAAAAAGAGAATATCGGATTGGTGGAAGTAGACGCCGAAAAGCTGGATCGAAAAAAGGGCCGCGAGCGTAACGGGGGAATGGCCGTTTCTTGCGAAGTAAACGCAAAACAAATAGAGCAGCGCGGTCAAACAGGAATGAATGAGCGGCGTATCGTTGTGTTGGGCGTAAAACCAAAAACCCTGCGAAACATGTACCGCCAGACCCAACACAATGGCGCCTAACGTGTCCGAATAAAGTTTTCGATACATCCAGATAAAAAAGAACAAAAACAAAAGAGCGGAAACCAGAATGCGGAGACGAAGACCGAACATCACCGAATCTTTTCCGAAAATTTCTCTCCAAAGTTTCAAATACAAATATCCCGTGCTTTCAAAACCGAGATGATGCGGATTGTAGAAAATTCTCCAGGTAAGATCCGAATTGATATTATAGGCGTAAACGATCGCGTCCCAATCGTAATGTCGGGAAAGAAAACGAAGATCGAATAAAAAAACGGCAAAGATCAAAAGGATCAGAAATCCGAAAAAGATTCTATTTTGAAGAAACTGTGATCTCATTTGGACTTTGTTTGTTTGCCGTTTAGCATCTTTTCTCTTTTGAACAAATTCACTTGTGATCCGCGATCTGATTTTCTTTTGTCAAGCGGGATTCTTCAGTTGTTCCGACAAACTTTCCGTTCGGAAAAAACTTGCAGCAACGTTCTCTACGTACTGCAAGCGAGTTATTCGGGGCAATCTGAAATTCAAAACATAACTCCAAAAAAACAAAACGGTAAAACGAAATCCAAGCCGGGCAACAAGATCGAAACGGCCGAAAATAAAATCTTAGAACCCGCACAATCTCAAAACTTTCAAATTAAAACGGATCTTCACAAACAGAAATATTCTAAAATTCTAATATTGAAACAAACCGTGAATCAGATTGACATTCGGTCCTCGGAAAAAAAACGGAGAATGCAATCCGTTTTCAGAAGCGATTCCTTCCGAGCGAAGATCGGGCGTTACGATGACGATTCTTTCCAAACCCAAAAGTTTCCGCAAGAATCCAGTTTTATGAACGAGCTGAATTCCGTTCTGTTTTAGGTTCCACTGAAATACGTTCTTACCGAAAAGCCCTCCGGTTTCGAGAAACAAGGTTTCGCCTTTGAGTGAAACGAACGTGAAACAGGTTCTGCCGATAAAACGAACCCAATCGATCACAAACGCAAGACCGATATAACCGAAGGTCAGATAACCGACCGCGAGATACAATCGTTCGTCCTGCAGAATCGGCAGATTCAGCACCTTGGGAATCAGGAGAAAATCCGTGAACTTTTGCAGAGACGACGCGGACAATTCTCCCGCAAGAAAACAACCGTATAACACCGCAAAGACGATCAAAGTCACGAGAATCGGAGGGATCAGATTGATCCGTAAGCGGATCGCGGCGCCGGAAGCGATCTCGTCGGCGTTTAAGGATTCCCATCCGCCATAGAGTTTCTTTTCTGTTTGTTTCATAGGATTAATGATGCAGTTCCTTTCTGTGTTTCCAAAGATCGATCAGACCTTCTTCGATCTTTTTCGCGGTTTTGTCCCAAGTCCACTGAGAAGCGTCCCAAACCGACGGTCTTTGCAATTTTTTTCTTTGTAATTCCGCAAGCGCCGAAACCCAAGAATCCACGTTCAACGGTTCCGCAAAAAGATCCGTTCCTCGGTCCAAAATTTCATGAAAGACGGGGATGTCCGAAGCGACGCAAATCTTTCCCTCCCGCAGCGCTTCCAATAAAGGTAGACCGAAGCCTTCGTGGATCGAAGGGAAAAGAAAGGCGGAACATTTTTGATAGAGCCAGGCCAACACTTCATCGGCCGGATTCTCCACGAAAAAGATTCCTTCCGATTCCAAGGTTCCTTCTTTGAGAAGTTGCGTCAGACCTTCCGACTTCCAACCCAAACGTCCGGCGATCACCAATGGAAAAGGATACGAGAGATTTTGCCGTTTTAATTTTCGATACGCCTCGACGAGAGTTCCGAGATTCTTACGCGGTTCCAAAGTCCCGATTGTAAATAAGAAATTTCCGGGAAGCTCGCGCAAAGGTTCTCGAACCGAAGGAAAGGATTCCACTCCGGGATAAACGACCTTCAACTTAGGATCCAAGTCCGCGCGGAACTTCAAGATGTCTTGTCTCGTATTTTCGGAAAGACAGAACACAAGATCGGCCCGGTTCAACGTCTTCGGCGAAAGAATTCTATGCTGCCAAAAGTTGGCGGTCGTCATCGTTTCCGGCGCGGAACGAAAATTGAGATCGTGATAGTTCACCGCGGTCAACGCGTTCCCGCAAGAAAGAGGAAGAAGCTGCAACGTTCCCCAGAAAAGATCGAGCCGATCTTTTCTGATCCGCTTCGGAATCGTCCAGTTGAGCCAAGCGACGCCCGGAAGTTTTCCGGTCATAAAAAAACGGGAATTCACGTTCGAAAGAATATCGTAAAATACCGTATGAATCGGTTTGTTCGAATAGAGATAGTATTCGAGAGGGGATTCGCTCGTGATCAATCTTCGCAATACTTCCGCAAGATATCTCGAATTTCCCGTGATTCCGTACGCGAGAGGGCGGACGTCGACTCCGACCCTAGGTTTGTATTTGAGTTCGTTGGTTCGAATCGGCGACATGGTTTTTCGGTCGTGCCTAAGTTTAATTCTTCGCCGCGGTTTCCGACTTCGCCGCAACCAAAAGAAGAACGTATTGAAAGATCGCGAAATACAAAAGATAGGAAGCCATCATCAACTTTTCTTCCGTTCCGCCTCCGATCAGGGAACGGTTGCACAGAAGAATCAGGACGGAACTCGCCAGAAACGCAAAGATTACTTTATCCTTTTTGAATAGAATAACAGCGGAGTCGACCGTCTTTTTCCAAAACGAATCGGACGATTTGTTCCAAGCCGGTAAAATCACATTCTCCGCAAACGTCCAAGTCCGATCCAAAAGCAGAGCGGAAGGGACCAAAAGAAAAACGAACGCGTGCACCCAGGAAATTCCGCTGAAGATCACCGAAAATACGAACAGACATCCCAAAGTAAATTCCGCTTTTCGCTTCATAAAAACGCGGACAAAAAACGGAATCACGATCAATAAGGAAAGAATAGAATAAATTCCTTTCACCGCGGTTTCGCTGAGTTCCCGGATCGGATATCCGAGTTGCGATTGATTCAAAACGTCCGCGTAATTCAGAAAATACTTCGCGAGTGTCGCGTTCAAACTCTGATTGTTCTTCCAAGCGCGGAACAAAGGGGACTTCAGATAATTGTCCAAGATCAACTGCTTCCAAGTCAACGTCATCTCGATCGTAAACGAAGGAGCGTAGACGCAGGGTAGAAAGATCCAGAAGAGCGCAAAGACAAACGTGTAAACGACGGCAGCGTATCTTCTTTGCATCAAAAAGAAAAGAACGAACGCTCCCGGAGTCAGCTTGATCACGATCGCAAGAGAAAGTAAAAGTCCCGACAACCAATCCTTGCTCGTATGTGCGGACGCGAGAATCAGAAAGATCAACAGAAAACCGACTTGATTGTTGTTCTGATGATTCTCCAGAAAACGAAGATTCAACAAACATAAAACGACGAAAAAAATCAGATTCCACTTTCTGTTTAAACGAATCGAAAGAATATACAAGGAGCCCAAAAGCGCCGCGAAATTGAGCGTCATAAAAACCGCGGAAGCAATCTCGTACGGAAAAAAAGAAATCGGTATGAGAAGAAATGCGAATGTCGGAGGATAGATGTACGAGCCCAGACCTTCCATCATATCCTTGAGTTGTAGAAACACCTTCGGAGTGAACGCCTCTTCGATTTTGATTTCACCCGATTGAAGTTTCGCAAGAATCTCGTCGATCTGTTCGAGGTTGTATAAATTGTTTCCTTGGGTGAAACGAACGGATGCGTTATAATAATCCCGGAAATCCGATCGATTCCCCGATTTGGAAATTCCGTTTAGAAAAAGAAGGGAGAAGAATAAAACCGTTCCCGCAAGAATCCAGGTTTTTCGATCTCTCAATTGCATTCTGAAACACTTTTCAACGGCACTGGAAAAGCCAACTAAAAAAGGATTCTCCTGCGGACCGCTCGCGGATCCACTGCAAACCATGTTGTTTGAAGACCTCAAAGAATTCGAGTTCGACTTACCCGAGGAGCGGATTGCGCGTTATCCGGCGGCTTATCGGGACGAAAGCAAACTCATGATTCTCGACGTATACTCGGGAGAAATCAAAACTGAACCTTCGTTTAAGAACATCGTTTCGTATTTGAGAGAAGGGGACATACTTGTCGCCAATCACACGAAGGTAAGCAAACGAAGAGTCTATCTCAAAACCCTGTTGCGAATTCACGAAGCGATGTTCTTGGAAGAAAAAGAACAACTCTGGAAATGCAAAATCCGCAATTCTAAAAAACTCAAACTCGGAGAAGAACTCAAGGACAACCGCACGCAAAAACTCGGATTTACGGTCGCAAAAAAAGAGGAGGAATTTGTTTTTTTAAAACCGCAGCGCGGACTTACGGAAGAAGATTTTGAAACGATCGGAGAAATTCCGATTCCTCCGTATCTTAAAAGAAATGCGGACGCGCAGGACGAAATCCGTTATCAAACTCTCTTTGCAAAAACGCCCGGCTCGGTCGCCGCTCCCACTGCAGGTTTGCACTTTTCGGAAGAACTTTTCGAAACGCTTCGGCGGAAAAAAATCCGGCTTTGCACTCTCGAACTCAAAGTGGGATACGGAACGTTTCAACCTCTCACCGAAGAGAATTTTCAAAATCAAAAACTGCATCGGGAAGAATTCTTCCTGGAAGAAACGATTGCGGAGCAATTAAACGCGGCAAAACAAGAAGGAAGAAGAATTCTTTCGATCGGAACAACGACTTTACGCGCGCTCGAATCCGCATACGAACCGGACACAAAGACGTTCCGAGGGGGACCGGGAGCGACCGAACTTTTCATTCGACCGGATGACAACCTGCAAAGCTGTGAAGGACTGATCACGAATTTTCATTTGCCCGGTTCCAGTTTATTACTGCTCGTTTCCGCCTTTGCCGGAAAAAAATTGATCTTGGACGCCTATCAAAAAGCGATTCGAGAAAAATTTCGATTTTATTCGTACGGCGACGCGATGTTGATTTTGGGAAGAAAAAAATCCGACCGGAATCGAACTTAAAACGGACCAAACAACATTGATTTTCGGTCCAGGCGTTTGAAAAGATGTCGTTCGAGTTTTAAAGAAGAAACAAGTTTCTTTTGTGAAAGCGCCCAAGAATCGATTTTTTCAAAGGATTAAATTTTCCCCTTTGAATTCGTCTAAGAAGCTACAAAGAATTCATACTGATTTACTTATTGATTGATCGTAGTAAGAACATGAGAGAGAATCGTAATTAGTGATCAAAAAAATAACTTCCAACCAAGCGGCAATCCGACTTCACGCGGGAAAACAAAAACCGAAAAACGGGCTCCCCGATTTTTTAGCGTTTCACAGGGAGGAACTCAGTTCTTTGCCGAAGGCTTTGGAAAATCCGGGAATCTTTTCCAATCTTTTGCTCACGGGTCCCGGACTCGAATCCAATCTCACGTTGCTTCAGGAATACATCTCCGGTTTAAAAAAGAATATCAAAGTGATCTGCGATCCGCATCCGGGCTTTTTGACGCTCGCCGGATTTCCCGGAAACACGGAGTATCGTCCCGGAAAAATGGCCGAAGCGGACGGAGGTTATCTGCTTCTTCCGATGCGCGCGCTCACGGAAGATTCCAATCTCTACTTTCTCGTAAAGGAAGTCTTGCAAACGGGGAAAATCGACTTTCTCACCTTGCCGGAAATGACCGGTTCCAAGGAAATGAACCGTTTTCATCCCTCGGTCAATACGCGTTTTCGGCTCATTCTCGCGGGAGAAGAGGGGGAAGTGGACTTTATTTCCGGAGTCGATCCCGACTTTTACGATAGTTTTTCGTTTAAGATTCACCTTCCGTACGAAGCCGTCATGAAGACAAAAAAGAATCTTCAGTTGTTCGGAGGTCTGATTCATTCCTGGGAAAAACCGGGTTATCCGAGTTTTGATTCTTCCGCGGTGGACACGTTACTCGAAATCGCACTTCGCTGGAACGACAGCAAAACCAGACTTTCCCTTTCCTTCGCGGAACTCAAAACCTTCGTGGGAGAACTTCTCGTTCTGTACAAAAAGGAAAAGAAAACTCTCACGAGAATCGACGTGGAATCCGCAATCGAAACGATCGAAAAAAGGATCGCGGTTCATAAGAGAAGATATCTGGAAAGCGTACGCGAAGGTTTGACGACGATCCAGCTGAAAGGGAAAAAAACCGGAAGAATCAACGGTCTTTCGGTGATCTTACTTCATTCTTCCTTATCCGATTTCGGACAAGTGAATCAGGTTTCCGCGCGGGTCGCGCTCGGGTCCGGTAACTTTATCAACATCGAACGGGAAGTGAATCTTTCCGGCGACTTGCACGATAAGGGAGTCTTTATATTACAATCTTATATTAAAGGAATGTTCTCTCATATCCAATCCTTCGGATTGGACGCTTCGATTCTGTTCGAGCAAAACTATTCACCGATCGACGGAGATTCCGCGAGCTGCGCCGAACTTCTCGCAATTCTTTCCGCACTTTCCGGTTTGGAAATTCCCTGCAATATCGCGGTCACCGGAGCGCTTTCCCAATATGGTGAAATTCTTCCCGTCGGTTCCGTGAACACGAAGATCGCCGCTTGGTATGAAGTGATTCAAATCGTCGGTAATGCAAAGGATAAATACCGGGTTTATATTCCTACCTCGAATCTGAGAGACTTGAATCTCCCTTCGCATATCCGCAAAGCGATGGATAAGGGAAAATTACAAATTTTCACCTGTTCTCACGTCGAAGAATTGATTCCGGAAGTTTTTGGAATTCCGGCGGGAAAATTCGGCAAAAACGGAAAATATCCGCAGGGAAGTCTGTTCCATTTAATAGAGGAACGAATCGACCGGAAAAAAGAAGAAGAGCACGAATTATAGAAACCAAAACTCGTCCAGGATGAGACAGAATCTTAGAAAAAATTTCTTTCCATGCGTATCGCGTCTTCTATATTGGAAGAAAGGAAATCAGAACTCGTTTTTTTGAATCATTGTAGCTCTGTCTTTGCAAAGGAATGTTTCTCAACGGAGAAATTTTCAAACCTGTCTTTTGGTCGGAGAAAAGTTTGCTATCTGAACGATTCTCCATAAAATCTTCGTCTAAAACCAGACTTATGTTTGCGTCTGGTCCTTCGACTCTGATTACCGATATTAAAATTAGAACATGAGACTCATCGGGGCGATCAATATTCAATCCTCCTTGCTCGTTAGCGGTTTGTCCGCTATCGGACTCGGACTTCTCATTTCCGTCGGCCAAGTCAAAACCCCCGAAAATTTTCCCGAAATCGAATCCGTTCCTCTGGAAGAAAAAAGCGAACCTTCCAAATCACATCCTACTTGGAAAGGAAAACACGAGGAACAAAAAGACATTCAAGTCTTCAAAATCTCCGGTTTGAAAAAACCTTCCATACTTGAGGGATGGGAAACCGATCGAGGTTTGATGGATGCAAAGGGTTCGAGCTTTACCGGAGTCGGCAACGGTTGGAATCCGTTTCCTTCCCGAAACAACCTGGGTTGGAACCAACCCGATTCGCTCTTTAACGATCAGAACACGAACTGGACGGGCGCGCGTTTTCTCGGCGGTAAACAAGGAAAAGTTCAGATGACTTCTTCCGTTCGTCCTTTGAATCCGTTCGGAGAATTGTCTCCTTCTCTGCGCGGCAGAAAATCCGATCCGTTCGGCCCGGCGGATCGCACCGGAGTCAACCAAGCTACGTTAGACAACTTTGAACTCAGTTATACCGTACTTCCCGGCGTGGAGGCGATCTTAAAAACGGGGAATTCCCTTCCCTACACCGCCGATCAAAAAGATCAGGGTTATTCGATGGCGGGTTTCGCTTTTAAACCGAACGAATACGTCAGCACCAAGATCGTTTCCGGAAGTTCGTTCGGGAACTCGAGCTTAACCGCGAACCGACTTTCGTATTCTCCTCATTCTTCCAACGTGCAGGCGATGAACATCGATCCGAACATCGGAAACAATCCGGTTTTGAGAAATCAGGCGATGGGGAACAGCGGAGGAAGAGTGATCGAATGGCAGGCGAACATCCAACCGATCCAACGTCTTTCGTTTCAGACTTCCGTTTTGAACAAAGAAAAGGACAAGGGTCTTTACAGTCCGGAAGCCGCGCGTTTTTCGATGTTCATCGATTTTACGAAAATCATCCTGAACGTGCGATACAGTTATTCCGCGGACCCGACCACGCGCAACAACGGCCTTTATATCACTCCGGAATCCGACGCGACTACGCTCGGATTTACGATGCTTTTGGATCCGGCCGGAAGATATTCTCTCTTTTTCGGAAACAACTATTACAATCTTCTTTCGCAAAGAAACACGGGAGTCAACACGCAAGTCGACGAACCGCTCCGGTCCTTCTCCGCGAGTTTCCGCGGAAAGACCGGCTTTCAAAACGCGATCTTTTTCATGAACTTCCGAAACAATCTTTCCAAAGGTGTGATTTATACGGACGTCGGTCCGTTCCGTCTTCCTGCGTTTTCCCAATATTATACGGAATACTTCACTTCTTTAGGAATGGAGCTTTCCTTCTAACTTCTTTTCTGGTTGCCCGTTTTTTTCGGTTTAAGAATTTGATCGGGAAGGGCATCTGCGGCTTCGCCCGTCTCGTCGCAATACGGAAATCAATCGCCCATCGACGCAACCGGTTCGAAACGATCGCAGCCGCTTCAGAAAATCAAAAGGAATCAAAGAATGTTCGGAAACAAGTTAGAATCAATGAAGCAGATGAATCAGATGCGAGTGAGAATGAAGAAGCTCGAAAAAGATCTCATGGCCCTCTCGTTCGAAGCGAAATCCAAAAACGACCTCGTAACTTGTATCTCCGACGGGAAACTGAACATCAAAGACATTCTGATCGAAGACGAACTTCTCGCAAAAAACGACAAGAAACTTTTACAAAAGAGCATCAAACAAGCGGTGACCCGTTCCCTCGAACTCGCGCAAGCCGCCGCCGAAGAAAGAATGGCGGAGTTCCGCGGAATGATTCCCGGAATGGAATAAAATCGCGATTTTTGAACCGAGATAAAATCCGATATCAATCGTTTCGAGTTCTTTCGATAGAATGAAAATAATCCAACGGACAGACCGCTTCCGGGCCGCCGGTTTCCGGTAAAAGAAGCGGTTCGCCTTCGTCTTCCGTTCTGACCACCGATTGAGATGCCTGACCCAAACGATACGGGTCGGCGTTCACCTGTAAAATCTTCAAACTAGGAACCGTTTTCTTCAGCAGAACGACTGCCGGTTGTGTTCCGGTGTTGCTTCGTGTTTGATCGATAAAATGAAACTGTCCCGGCTTCAAGTTGCTCAGAGGAATGATGAACGGAAGGGGTTGCGTTTCATACAATCTACGCAGTTCGTTTCCGTCGCTCGTAGCGGGGAAGGGAAGAGCGCCTAACACCGATTCCATGGCCGACTTGAAGTTGGACGCGCCTGCGGAGTCCACTCCCAACTGAGCTTCCGAAAGGGAAGTTTCTCCCGTGGACAACCATAAAAACGCGGCAAACAAACGGACAAAGGCGGCTTCTCCGGAAACACCCAAATCGTTTTTCTGCGCGGGTGATAGAGCGGTCACCGCCGGAGAAGTCAGAAAAATTTCAGCAAGACTCTGTGCGTCCTTAGCTCGCACAGAAGGTCCGGCAACGGTCTTCTTAAAGAAAGAATTTCTTTCCTGGACGTTCGAACCGGAAACGGTGTACAGATATTTCATAAACGCGTACGCGAACGCATAATCCACGATCGAAGAAAAATTGGCAGAACCGAACAAGGTGGAACCGTTCACACCCCGTGCGCAAACTCCGGAAATATTTCCTCGATAACACTGAATCCGATTCGTTTGCGGAGAATAACCCGCGATATCGCTGGCGACCTCGCTCGTCCCTTCGTTCAACCAGGTTTCGTCCCGCGCCTTCTGCGATTGATAATCGGGAAGTTCGAATTGGAAACGGATCAAGTGTTGAAACTCGTGCGCAATCGTCGACAAAAGAGTATCCGATTTACCGGACGCGACGTCCTTCTCCGCGAGTTCCTTCAATTGAACCGAATCGATATATAAAATTTCTTTTGTGTTGGAACGTACGCTCGATCGGGCGTCGTCCGCAAAAAAATCGAAAGGATCAAAAAAACCGGCCACGAAAGAACCGCCCGGTTTTGCTCCGTCGCGAATATCCAAAAACAAAATATGAACCTTTCCGCTTTGATCCATATCGGAAGGAACACCGAACGCGGCGGTCACTTTCGGAAAAATTCTCTGATCGAATTCGCGAACGATGTTTGCGTAATCCAAAACGTGTTCTTGTCCGTATTCGGCGTAAACCGCGACCGAACTTCCTTCTCCCACGAGATTAGCCTGCAGACAATAGGAGGAATTTTTGGTGATGTCGCGCACCCAGAACTTGCCCGGACCAGAACAACCGATCGCGGTAAGGATCAAGGTTTGCACGTATTGCGTTCCGAGCTTCGGTTTGTCGGAGGGAAAGAAGGAAGGGAAAACGCTTTCTAACGAGCAGGCGTTCGAAAAGCTGATCCAGAGAAGAATCCAGAACGTAAGCGCAAGTTTTTTTCCGAAATTCATTCTCATGAAAGATCTTAGACGAAAGAAACTTGATTGAGATTCTCTCTTGCCCCCGTAACTTGTCAGCATCTTGGCGCCTTCCATCCGGAGCAATCAACATTGGATAAAATATTTCCTAAGTTCAACCTGAAAACGCGGAGAATTCTTTCGTTTTTCGCGATTGCCGTTTTTACGATTCAATTCTGTTCCTTAGGAAATGAAAGGCTCGAAAACGAGTCCGCGTCAAAACCCTCTCTCCCCGTTCTTTCCGGGGAATACTATTCTCCGATTCAAAAATTAGAAGAAGGTTATTTTGTAAGAAAGTTGTTTCTCGATACGACCGCAAAAAAGGGAAAATTCATCTTCACTCAGTTAAGCGTAACGTTGAGCAAAAACCGGGAAGAAACTAGAATCGAAGGAATTGCAAAAGCGACCAGCAGAGGTTTTCGATTGATTCCCGAATCCTGCCGCGTATTTACCAATCGTGAATCGGGAAACCGATGGGCCCTGTTCCGCGCGTACGACTGCGATCACCTTTCCTTCGAAATCGAATCGAACCAATCCAACCGGATCTCCATCGCGCCCGATTTTATTCCGGGAACTCCGATCGGAGTTTATAGAAAATCCGCGTCTTCCGATCCGTCTCGAATCAGCGCGCTCGTTTTGGAAAGCGGCGGAACGATCTTAGAAGTCTGGGGACTCCGACTTTCCCGAGTGAGAAAAAACGCGTCCATCGTTTTAGAAAAAGAGAACGGAAAACGATATCCGGTCCGCGCACTCGAAACGATCGAGACCACGGGGCAGGTGACCGCGGAAGGTGTTCCCGTCGAAAAAGGGGACATTCTTCTTTATTCGAACCCGGGAGAATCGGGGCCCCTTACGTATTAAAAATATCGAATATTATAAAGGATTTATGTGCATAGGGACGAGCTTGAGATAGGGAAGCTGTTCGCGAATCCAATCCAATTCTTCTTTGGAAAGTTTTAAACCGCTCCACTCGAGATAACGCAAATCCTTCATTTCGTAAACGTGGCGGATTTCCCGAATTTTCGTATATCCGATTCGAAGTTCCAAAAGATCTTTACAGATCGAAATCGGTTCCAAGGAAGCCACTTCCGTTTCCCGAATATCGAGTTGTCTCAGCTTACATTCCGCACCGATAAACGATAGATCCTTGATCTTCGTTTTATACAAACCAAGTTTGGTCAGAGTTCCGACGGACGCATAACGTTTCAGATCTTTTTCATCCACGGAAGTTTCGTTCAGATACAAACTGTGGAGCGCGGGAAGCTTGTTCAACGCACTCAGATTCTTCACCTTGGTTCCGTTGACGTTCAAAAATCCGATCGTCTTTAAGGAACTGAGTTCTTCCAGATTCTCAAATTCGGGATGAAGAATTTCGAGCGAAACCAAGTTCCGAAAATCGACGAGACTGGCCGTGTCGGGAAGTTCGTTCTCGCCAAAGCCGATCCATCGGATTTGATACGGGTAATAACGAAGAATCTTTCCTTCTTTGGAATAGACGGGGATTCCCCCTGAAACCGGTTCTTTTTCTAAAAGCGAACAAGAAAGAAAGAAAAACAATGTAGAAAGCGTAAAGAAGCAACCGACTACGCGCGCGTATCGGTTTTGTTTCCATCGAGTTTCGTTTCGATCCGATCGCATCATACAACGATAAAAACCCAAATGGAAAGAAAGAGAAACCAAATTCTTTTTAAAACCTATGGCAGAAGGATAAGAATCTTGCCGTTTGGCTTTCGATCCAAGTAGATTCAATTTTGGGACAAATTGCAAATAACGTGCCTCCATTCCGTTTCTAAAGTTTTGAGTCTTTGCTCATTTTTGCCTGATTTTGAGTTTGACTCTCATCTTCACATTTTCAGAATGACTCTCAAAGACAGAAGGAGTCATTATGAGAACCATCCAGAAGTATGCTAAAACGGCAGTAATTTTTAGTCTCATCCTCGGAGCGCTCTTACAGTGCAAAAAAGAGGAGAAGGACGATGATACATTGAATCTTCTTTTATTAGGACTTGCGGCAAACGGCTACAACTGTTCCGCCAATGTCGGCGGTAGAGTAGCAGGACTTCCTGCAATGACCGCAACTACATCCGTTCAAACTTTAGTTTACGGAAAAGTTCCCTTTGTGAATCATTCCATCGCGGCCGTAAAAGTTACGGGTGCAGTAAACGGAACGAAAGTCGTTTTTACAGGGCGTAACGTTGCCGACTTCGACGAAGGGACTTCCAGTAATACAAATGCTCCTCTGGTTTACACGGCGTCTTCTTGCCCGTTGTTGGATCCTTCTTTGGATACCGCTAGATCCACGTACACCGGCGGCAGTGAAGGAACTTACTCCGGAAACGGCCCGTTTACGTATACTTTGAACGCGACTAAGGGCGGAGACTATTACTTCGTATTCTATCTCGCGAGCAGAACGGCGGAACCACCGACGACTACGTTCCAAATTCAATAAGATAGTAACCAACTGAAAATGTATTTGATCCCGAACTTCAGTCCGATTTGGAAACAAGCCCTGCTTGGGTTCGGGATTTTCACGCTTCTTATTTCGTGCGCAAGACAACATCCCGCGATCGACGAAGGAGAACTCGCATTTCGACAATCGATTCTCGCGATCCAAAAACAAATCGAAGAAGCAAACAGTTCCAAAATTCTTTCCACCGAACCGAACGGAGACGGATCGTTCACGACCAAGGTCAGAGCGGTCTCGTATGACGTGTGGATCAAATTCAGTTTTTCTAATAAAGCACAAGCCAACGTGCCGGATGTTTCGACCGGTTGGGACATCGGCTTTCAGAGATTCAAACTGCAAACCAACGGAGGATTGACCAATTCTTCGGCCCAAGGCGCGGCTTGTTTGACCAATCCGGTTCTTACCGATTTTAACGCCGCGGCTGCGAGTACATCCACGGCTCTCGGTTGCCCGAACGCGGCGTTTTCTCCCGATACGAACGTAATCGAAGTGGCTGCAGGAGGGGTTGAAACCAGATATGTAGGAAGCGACGTTCTCAACAAATGGTTCAACTATACTTTAGCCTTTTTGCAACCGAATAATAAACTGTTCGTGGTTCGTTCTCACACGGGCAACGAGTACTATCTGCTCCAAGTGACGGGTTATTATAGCTCCGAAGGAACTTCGGCATATCCTACGATCAAGTGGAAACAGATCTCTTACTAACCTCTCATGACCGTTCCCATGCGCCGAATTTTTCAACGTAAAACGATTCAGATATTGTTTCTGATTCTTTTTTGTTTTCCCATCGAAGCGCAAGATGAGAAGACGAAACAGGACAATAAAGTTTCCGAAAAAGAATCGCCGAACACGAATACTGCGAAGGAAAACACGATCTCGACCGAACCTAAAAACGGAAACGGTCAAACGGGACAAAACGGCCAGAACGGACAACCTCCCGAAGATTCGCAAATCGTGGTCACCGGTTCGCGCGGAGAACGGAGACTGAAAGATTCCACGGTTGCGACCGAGGTCATCTCCCGTAAAAAAATCGAAGCAAGCGGTGCGAGAAACGCCGCCGAAGTTTTGGAAACGCAACTCGGAATCGACGTGGTTCCGTTTTTCGGAGGATCAAGAGTTCGAATGCTCGGACTTGATTCTCAATACGTTCTTATTCTCATAGACGGGGAAAGAATTTCCGGACGTCTCAACAACGCGGTGGATCTCAGCCGATTCAAGGTGCAAAACCTGGAAAGAATCGAAATCGTAAAGGGCGCCTCATCGGCGTTATACGGAGCTGACGCGATCGGAGGAGTCATCAACCTCATTACGAGGGAAGCGGATAAAAAGCTCAGTTACGAAATGCGGACGACATACGGAAACGGAAGTCGGAAAAACTTCAATACCGAGGGAGAATTCAATACCACGGCCAACATGGGATTCCGCAACGAGATGGTGAGCGGCGCAGTATCCGCAGGTTATAATAAAAATCCTGGATATCGATTGGTTCCTGATTCGCAGGCGACGACCGGAAACGCATACCAAGACTTAAACGCGGGGATGAATCTTACCTTTAACCCGGACGGAAAGTTCAAGGGTAAAACGAGAATTCTCTACCAACACAGGGATCAGAACGGAGTCGACGTAACTCAGTCCAAGGCCGTCTTTGATCGAAACAACAAGACGCACGACTTTTTAGCGACAGGTTCTTTGGAATACGGATTCGGAAGAAAGAATCTGATCTCCTTCCGCGGAAATATATCCAAATGGGAGAACAAATACTACAATAACCAACGAGGTTCCGACGAGCTGGACGTAAAACAGTTGAACGCCGAACTCACTTCTCAGGGAACCGTTCAATTGGATATGGAAGCTTCCGACCGACATTTTATCACGATGGGAGCCGAATCCTTCGCGAACGAATTGGAATCGGATCGATTACAAAATCGTTATGTATATAGAACGAGAAAGGCGGCCTTCTTTCAAGACGAATGGACGATCTCCCGTTCTCCCAGAATCCGAGTGATCCCCGGAGTTCGGTACGACGACGATTCCCAATTCGGAAACCAAACGACTCCGAAGTTCGCGATGCGTTATGACATTCTCCAGAACTTGGTATGGAGAGCGAGTTACGGACGGGGTTTTCGTCCTCCGAGCTTTCAGGAATTGTATCTTCGTTTCGAAAACCCGGCCGTGGGCTACGTAGTGGAAGGAAATCCGAACTTAAAACCCGAGCGATCGATCACGATCAACTCCGATTTGGAATACACGCCGTTCAGTTTTCTTACATTCTCTTTCAGCTTGTATCGAAACGACATCATCAACTTGATTCAATACAAGTTCGATTCCAACAAGGGAAAAGAATTCGCCGAATTCGAATTGCAGAATATCGCAAAGGCATATACGAGAGGCGGAGAATTCGGAGTTCAATACCGGTTCTTAAAACATTTCACGTTGGAATTGGGATACAACCACACTGACACGAGAGACTTAACGACCGACCGTCCTCTGGAAGGAAGAGCGCTTCATCAGGCTTCGGCGAACTTCATCTACAATACACCGAGCGGTTTTCAATTCAACCTGAGAGGAAAACATCTCGACAAACGTCCGTTCTACAGTTCTACGAACAACTTATCCGCAGCGGGACAGGATTACATTCCGACCGAAGTCAAGCTGAACGAAAATCCTCCGGTCACGTACGGGAAACCGTTCACCATCATCAACATCCGCATGGAACAGAAATTCTTTGAAAAACGTTTCGCTTTGTTTGTCGGTGTGGACAACGTATTGAATCAATACGAACTCGCCTACAACCCGACGCGGCCTCGCTTCTACTACGGCGGATTTTCGGCTCAATTTTAAAAAACGGCACGGTTTCGGAGGGCGGCGTAGCTCTTAACGAACCTTTCACACGCGTCGATTGAAAACGGATTTTACCATTCGTCGCTTTCGAATCGATGACGCTTAAATAACTTTATAAGATTCTAAAGTTATTTCTTATTTAAGGTTTTGTAAAATGGAACGCTGACAAGAACGATCACGATCTGAGCGAGTCCGAACACAACCGCGGTCAAAGAAGAATTCCAAGCAGGATTCACCGCAGCGGTAATACGATCCAAACCCACGGAAGAAATCGGACCCAAAAAGAAACCGAGAGAACCGAAACCGGTCAAACCCGCCATGACAAGGCCGTTGTTCTCACGCGTACAAAGAGAAGAAGCCAAACGCAACGATGTCGCAAACATTAAACCCGCACCCAATCCGCAGAACAACAATGAAACGCCGATCCACAAAACGGATTGAAACATTCCGGAAAGAGTCAATGAAATTCCGTAGATCAAAGAACCGATCGCGACCGGAAAGTATTTACCGGTTCGTTTGGAAAGACGGATCGCGGGATACGACAACAAGGCCATCGGTAAAAAAACCAAGGACAACATTCTTCCCGTCTCGGAAGGATTGAGGGAAAATTCTTCGCGAAGACGAAGATTGAGAGAACTCATAAAATAACCCGAAGTGAAGCGATCCAGAAACTGAAACGCCAAGGGGAATAAAAGAAGTGGATGGGATAAAAAGACGATACCGGATTCTTTCCAAGAATGTTTTTTGCTTCGATTGAACTTTTCTTCGGGGACAAATTGATAAACGACCAACGCGAGAAAGAGTAAGATCCCCGAACCCATCCGAAACGGAAGAGTGGGATCGTGTTTACCGAGAAAGCCGAGTGAAACACCGACGGCCCCTCCCAAGGAAAGAAGCATACCGGACAAACCCATCAAGGCGCCGTTTCCGAATTTGAGTTTGGATTCGCCGTGCTCCACGTCGGCGACGGAAGCGAGAAGAAGTCCGATCACGAATACGTGCGCGCCTCCTTCCAAAAAACGAAGCAGTAGAAGGGTGGCGAGATTGTCCGCATACGGAAGTAGTCCCAACAACAACGCGTCCAAGCCGCAGAAAAGAACGATGATTTTTCTGCGGGTTCCGAAATAATCCGAAAGAAATCCCGCAACGGGAGAAAAGAAAAAGGACCCGAGCATCGCAATGCTCAGGAACCAGGCGACTTCTCCATTACCCGATTGAAAACGGTCCTTTACGATTTCCTTAAATACGGGAACAATCATCGTTACCGGAAGCATCGCCAGAAAGACTGCCACCGGTAAAAAATAAGGGGATTTTTTTCGATCAGCCTTTTGCAAGAACTGCGTCATACGCTTCCTTACCGATCGCAGAAATCAGATCCTGTTCCAGCTCGGAGAAAATTCCTTGGTTCAAGAGGAATACCTGCTTAGATTCCGTTAGGATCTGCTGCTTTACGTCATCGCTTACAGGAAGCGAATCCAGAGCGGTGCGGTAATTTCCTTTAAACGCGTTCATATCGGTGATCGCCGGAAACTCGTAGAAAGAAATTCCTTTTCCTTCCGGAAGCGCCAACGCTCTTGCAGCGACCTTCTTCAGAATTTGTCCGCCGGAAAGATCCCCTAAGTAACGAACATAAGAATGTGCCGCTAAGAGTTCGGGTTGTGTCGCTGAAATTTTACGGATCTTATCCACGTAAATTTGTGTCGCAGCAGTCGGTTTGTGATCCGCCGCCTTCCAAGATCCGTAAAAAAACTGAAGATCCTCTAAAAGTGCGTTCTTGCGATACAATTCCGGATAACGAATCGATTTGAGTACGACGTTGTCTGCGTGACGTTCGAGTTCTTCTTCCATCGCTTCATAAACGAAGTAAAATGCTTCCAGATGGCGCGCGTAAGTTCCTTTTTCCAAAACCCCTTTCATAAAACAGCGAATGAAGGCGGAACTTTCTGCGGCTTTGTGTTCTTCGGATGTTCCTTCCCGAAGTAGTGTTGCTAAATTCATTACGGTTCTCCTGACAATACTGTGACAATTCTCAGAAGTTGATACTGAGAATCAAACTTATTTTTGAAGAAGAAAGGTTGTTTTACTGAAAAATTTTGTGGGAACTCCTGCGGATTCTCAAATTGAATGCGGAAACTCGGTGGGAACTCCTTCGAATTTCCAAATCGAACCGTAAAATTTTGTGGGAACTCCTGCATTCCCACTGCAACGGAAGAATTCTCCCTTGAAAGAGAGGTTTTGTATGAGTTCCCACAAAGTCCCACTGGGTTATTTGCGATTGACAGGGCAAAGGTCGGCCGCCGAGAATTAAGAGGATCGCAAACTTGTCGTTCCCATGAAAGTAGAAGAGAAAAAAATCGCCCTCAGAAACACGAAACAAAAGGGGGAAATCCTCAAGGTTCTCGAAACCGCTAAAGGTCCGCTTTCGATCAAAGAGATCTACGAACTATCCCGCAAAAATCTGGACAACTTAGGAATCGCGACCGTTTACAGAGCGGTCAATCATTTGATGGAAACCGGAGCGATCAACGAGATCCATTTGCCGGGAGAATCCTCGCGCTTTGAAGCGAGCCATCTTCACCATCATCATCACTTTCACTGCAAACAATGCGATCGAGTGTTCGATATTGAAATCTGTCCGTTTCCTCTGGACAAAAGTCCGAAAGGATTTACCGTGGACACCCATGAGATCATTCTCTATGGAACCTGCTCCGACTGTAATTCCAAGGCAAAATGAATTCCGAATCTAAAGTAAAACTCAAAACAATTTGGATCTCTCTCCTTCTTATCCTGGGATTTATTTTCATCGATAGAATCCTCTTTCCCTTCGCACTCTTTGAATTTCCGAACGAACTCGAATGGGATACCTCTCCGTGGTATAACTTTCTTCACAAACGCAGGAACATCCGCTTCGATCCAAACGAGAAAGGGATTCTTGTGACAGGAAGCAGCGTCGCCTTGTATTCTTCTTATCCGAAACAAATCACGGAAGAACTTCGATCTTCCGGGGCAAAAGACGCCGAAACCTTCAGAGCGGAATTCTATTCCCATCCTGCGTTGTCTCCCACTGACTTTTATTATTACTCGGACGACATCCTGGCGAAAAAACCGGAACTTGTCGTTTACGTTCTAAACCCGGCCGATTTACAATTAGATTATATTCAAAAAACGGAAAGTTCTTCGGCGAGTTTCGACGAACAGGCTCGGATGAAGGATTACAAGATCCGTCATCAGAATCGATTCATTTTTCCCGGAGAATTCCTCGCCGACCACTGGAAAGAATACACGAAGGGAGAATTTTTCGCGCAGTTGACCAAGGCCGCGATTCTCCTCAATCGTTTTAGAAGTTTCTTATACGATCCTTGGACGGAATACATGGAACATCATACGAGAACCATGCGTTCCTATCACTATTACACCGGCGCGATGCCGAAAGAAGGGATTTTTCTAAGAGGCTGGACTCCTCCCCAATTCACGATCGAATGCGAACTCAAAGACGGGAAGTTATCGGAAGAAATTTTCGTTCAAAAACCGGGCATACGAGTTTCCATCGAAGAGATCACTCCGAGCGGAGCGCCGATGAAGTACCCGGCCTTACTCGAAGAGACATACGATAAACCGGGTTGGAAGTCTCTGGATATTGAATTCGAAGACGAGCCGGGTGTAAAAACGAAATTCGCAAACTTACGATTCACCGTATCCCCGACGACCAGTTCGGACGAAGTCGATGCGCGAATTTTCGGAATTCCTGCAACGTATGGAATCCGCCTCACGCAGAATTTCTGCAGAAGGGAAGTCCGTTCCGATATTTCCTACGATCGAATTCACGGATTGGACGATGACAGGGTGGGGAACATGTCCGATGAAGACTATTTCAAAGACTATGAAAGACGTCTTTATTTTAATCCCGAAAACGAAGGCGCTCTCAATCGTCTCAAGAAAATCCAACGAAACAAGGAAATCCTAGGAAATTCCCCGTATTTTATTTGGTCCGAAATTCGGTTCCTGGAAAAGACGATCGAGAAGTTTAAGGCGAAAGGGCAGAAGCTGATCGTAATCAATTCTCCCGAGAATCCGATCGAAAGCAAATATTATAAAAATGGAAAGTGGTATTCCGGTTATCTCGGATTTCTGAATTCCCATAAAAACGAAATCTTCGGTTTTTACGATCTCAAGGACGCGATCCCTGACAAGAAATCGTTTTTGGACCCGCATCACCTGACTTTCAACGCGGCAAAACGCAGTTCTTCCCTTTATCGGCAGGCGATTCAGGATTTTTTAAATTCTTCTCCGGAAAGAAAATGATATGCGGACGGAAAGGACGAATTCCTTTTTCGGCAAAGTTCGTTCTTGGCTTGAAAACCCGTTCGTAATTCTTCCCTTATTTTTCGCGTTATACGCGCTTGCCTCCCTTCTGATCTGGAGAAAATACGATTGGAACCCGAGTTCGCAGATCAACTTCGGAATGCAATTCGCGGTTCAAAACCCGGAAACGACTCCGAAAGGGGCGGTCATATTTTTAGGTCGGCCAGGCGATCTCGGCGCCGGATACGACGGACAAATCTTTTACTATTATTCCAGAATGTTAAGCGAATTCCATTTGGAATGGCCGAAAGGATTCGAGGAAAATATTCGAGCGCCCCGAATCGGATATCCGTTGTTCGTTTCGATCTTCGGATGGTTCGGCCCCTGGGGAACCGTTTTCGGAATGTATTTCCTCAATCTGGCCGCAATTCTTGTCTCTTGGCATTTGCTGCGCGACTTATGCCGAGAAAAATTCGGGATCTATGCAAGCTTCTATTTATTCTCTCCGTTCCTCTTGGGAAGTTATGCGCTCTTAGTCAGCGACGCCGTTCTAACGGGACTTTTGGTGATCACATATTGGTTTTATAAAAAAGAGAAGTGGATGTGGTTCGCTTTTTTCGGCGGTCTTTCGATCGTCACCAAAGAACAGGCATTCTTTCTTTTGTTTCCTTTAGGAATTCAATCCTTGTTCGATCGCAAGTGGAAACATTCGATCGCGATCGCCGCGACCCTGCTTTTACCGTTTTGTTGGGGCGTGTTTTTAAAAATTCAATTTCCGCATTGGTCACCCGCGCGATTCACGGATTTTTTCGCTCCGTTGGACGGCTTTTTCGGTTATTGGAAGGAAATCAACGAACCGAGTATATTCTCTTTTTTGCAAGTTCCGGACTTTGAAACGGGATTGATCCTTTTCGCTAAGAAGTTCTCGAGAGTTCCGATCTTTTTTTTGTTTCTCGCTGGATTGTCCGTACTTGTGACGGGGAGTTGGGAGAAGGCGATCGCACTTAGAATTTCCTTTTTCTTTGTGATCGTTTCGGTTTTCTCCGCGGGTTACGTGCTGTATTGGTCTTCGTACGAAAACGTTTCGAGAATGTTTACGGTTTCGATCGCGTTTTTGATTTTGTGGAAAATCGAAGACGAAACGATTTCGGATAACGCTTATTGGCTCGTAACCGGAAGCATTTTCTTTTTATTTTTGTTTAAGCTCGCCTTTGTTTCCACTCCGCTTCCTTTTGAACTTTGGAAGTGAGAAAGAAATTGGAAATCCGTTCCTTTATATTTGCAATCGACAACCGACCGCGATCATTCGGCCCGACGACCAAAAACCGAATCAAAACGAGTTGCTATTGAATCGGATTCAGCGTCTTTCAATTTCCTGAAAAGCGAATCTTATAACTTTTATAAATTCTTTCGTTGATTTCACCGAGTTTCGTTCGATCCAACGCGATCTGGTTTCCGTCGTCCAACGAAATGACCGCGTAATTCGATTTTCCCTCGCGGATATTCCGCTTCAGATCGGCAACGGACTTCACGTCTTGATCGTCGATCTTCTCCACGATCTTAAAACTGAAATCGTGAAATCCGTCGTTCGATTCGTCGGGCAACACTTGAGAAAGAAGAACGATTCTTCCCTTGTCTCCTTCCTTTTCGTGAAACTTAGAATAGTCGTAAAGATAAAGAAGCTTACGATCCACGCGCGATCTCCAATCCTTTCCCCATTCTTCCAAAAGAGCCTCGGAAAGTTCCAAGAACACGAAACCTCCTTCCACCGCATAATCGTTGGAATTCGGAATGCTCTTATACGGAATTCGAACCGCGGAATACGGGAACGGCTTCAGCTTCATGCTGAGTTGAATTTTCTTTTTATCGCGGAGAACGAGCATCGGAATCTCTTTCCCGAGAGAATAACCGAAAGAATCTCCCGAATGCGCCAAAAAGGAAAGAACTTGTTTCCCATAAAGAGGATGATCGATATATCCTTTTGAATCCACGTTCTTTCCGCCGAATTCGAGAATGACGTCTTCTAGTTTTAAAACTCCGCTCGCGGAAGAACCCGGAATCACGTCCGCGACAAGAATCCCCGAATCCGATTCTTCCATTCCGTAATATTTTTTTACGGCTCCGTCGGTGATCGGTCTAAAACGAAATCCCTTGTAACCGAACACGTCGGTTCCCGGAGTATGGATGAATTTTTGAATGATAAAAGAGGGAATGATTCTTCCTGAATTTTTTCCGGACGTAAAATCATAGAGAAGTCCCGTGACTTTTCCGTTTTCGATCACGACTTCCCCGAATCCGTTCAAACCTTCGTTCGAACTCAAATCCACAACGGGAAGTTCCACTTGTCCGAGAGGCATTTGATCCATGTCCATACTCAAAAGCGCGGCCGCAGTCGCTTGGATGGAACCGGAATTGTCCAACTGATAAACGTTGACCTGTTTCGGAAATACGACCACGGGAGAAAAACCCAAAGGGACCAAATCGTCAAAGAAATTCTGTTTTTCCACACGCAACAAGGCCAGATTCGATTCCGGATCTTGTCTGAATACGATCGCCTTCATCTCGGAATACGAAGAATACTTTTTGACCTCGATGAGAGTCGCGTCCGGCAAAAGAGAATAGGGAATCAGAATACGATTGCCTTCGGTTACGACTCCGACCCCGCGCCTCACTCTCGGATTTTTCTTTTTCCAAGGTTGATGGTATTCCGGTTCCTGATAGGTCACCTTGATCTGCACAATGCTTTTGTAATACGATTCCTGGGTGGATTTCGAGGATTTGGAAGAGGATTCTTTCTTTTCCTCTTTTTGAGATTCCTTTGCGGAACCGTTCGCCGCTCCGTTTTGCGCGGTTACATTTTTGGAATGTTTCGCTTTAGAGTGATTTTTTTTAATAAGAAGCGGAATCGATTCTCCCTTTGGAGAAACTTCCGCAAAGATTGAAAATGAAATCGAAACAAAGCCGAATAGAACGAGGGGAAAAAACAAAGTTCTGAGTTGAGTCATGTTCGTATTTACTCCAGACCGTAAGTCTTACGGATTCTTTCATCCGCTCTTTCGGCTTCTTCCCGATTCAAGATCAAAGGGACCTGAACGTCCAAAAATTTGAGACGCAGATATTTTTCTTTGGATTCTTTCAAGATCCGTTTGAGATCGTTCAATTCTCCGACGGGGGTTCCGTTGACCGATTCCAACACGAGGTTGACGAAGTAATCCGAAGAGGAGTTCACAGGATGCGAAAGTTTACGGTATAAAACGACGTCCGTCTTTTTACTTCGATTGAGGCCGTCTTCGATAAAGTAAAAAAATCTGTATAATAGCTGGCTTCCGCCGGAAGTGTTTCCTCCGCGGCTCCAACTCGTAATGAGATCGCGCGACATTTCTTGAAAGAGAAGTCCGCCGATCATCTCATAATCGTACGACTTGTCGTATTGATTCCGCATAAAATCGAAATCGAGCATACGAAGCGCCGGAAACGAAACGGACATTTCCTTTCCGTCGCGATAGAGTTTAAACGAAATTTTATCCCCCGCGTGTTTGTTATCCACGATCTCGACAAAGTCGACTCGTGCATCCTTGTCCTGCATCACGGTTCCGTTTTTTCCGATCGGATGTCCGTCGATCTCCACGAGAAAATCGCCTTCTTTCAGATGTTTTTCCGCGGAACCGTTCTTTAACACGCGCGTGACGAAAACGCCTTCCAATGAATCCGGAATCTTTTTCGCTTTTCGCAAAGAAATGTTAAACGAATTGAGAGTTCTGACTCCGAGCTCGACGTAACCGTCGTATTTTCCGTCTTCAATATCCGTGAGGAAGTGACGGATGACGTTCGTAGGAATAAGATATCCGATATTCTCCCCTTTGGTCGCGACCTGAAACGCGACTCCCACAACCTTATCGTCCTGAATCGCGGGTCCGCCGGAATTACCCGGATTGATCGCGGCGTCCACTTGCAAAACCAAATGACTGTCCACCGCGGAATGAGAATATACGGATTGATCCTTTCTTGAAACGATCCCGCGCGTAACGGAAACCTTGTTCCCTCCGATCGGATAACCGACCACAATCAAGGGAGAATTGAGTTCGGGAATTTCTCCGAGAGAAAGATCTCTCGAATCCTTGTAGAAGTCGGGACTGTCCGCTTCCAAAACCGCGAGATCGCAGTCGTGAGCGAGATGAAGAATCTTCACGCCGTACCATTCGGTTTGATTGTATCTCTGCACTTGCACGAACTTCGCGTTCGAGACGACGTGCGCGTTGGTAAGAATTCTTTTATTTCCGATTAAAAAACCGGTGCCCGAACTGGCTCGCACCGTATCGGTCGTCCAAGGAGAAAACGGATTGACCGCTTGGGAATAAACGCGGATTTGAACGACTCCTTTGCGGAGTTCGTCGAAAGGAAGCGCATTTTCACCGGCGTAAACGCCGGTTTGAAAGACGAGAAACAAAACGACGGAGAAGGCCCGGAGCGAAACATTCGAATTTCTTCGAAACCAAATCCTAAAAAAACCGAATAGATTAGCCGTCAATGGGCCCTCCCAATAAGAAACTTCTAATTTAGAATTTTCTAATGTCCTTCGAACTCGCAGATCGCGAAAACCGGCACCTTCAATTCTTCCTGAAGTTTTTTACCGCCGCCTAAGTCGGGAAGGTCGATGATGACCCCCGCTTCGTAGACTTCGGCTCCGAGTTTTCTGAGTAATTTGACGGCGGCCATCATGGTTCCGCCGGTTGCGATCAAATCGTCCATCAGAAGAATTTTATCTCCCGGTTCGACCGCGTCTCTGTGAATTTCGATCACATCTTTTCCGTATTCTAAGTCGTATTCTTCCGCTACGGTTTCGGAGGGAAGTTTTCCTTTTTTACGGATGGGGATAAAACCGACTCCGAGCTGAAACGCGAGTGGAGCTCCCGTGAGAAATCCTCTGGCTTCGATTCCTGCAACTTTTGTGATTCCCTTGCCTTGGTAGCGGTTTACGAAAGTTCCGATGGTCAGAGCGAGTCCTTCCGGATCGAGTAAGAGTGATGTAATATCGCGAAACAAGATTCCCGGTTTTGGATAATCGGGGATTGTTCTGATTTTGGATTTAACAATAGACATCTAGGTTTTACGTCCCAGGTTTTTAATTTACGGGTTCTATTCAAAAAACCGGAGACATTTCAAACAATTCTTTTTTGTTCGGAATACGGAAAAGCCCGGCAAAACCGGGCTTTATTTCGTTCGAGGAAGAATCGGTTCTTAATAACCGGAATTCTTCAGCGCGGCGATTCTCGCTTCTAAAGGCGGGTGAGTGGAAAACAAAGCCATCCATTTGCTGTGTCCCGAAATTTTCATCGTGGCAAGAGCTTCTCCGCCTCGTTCGTCTTCGGGTGCGTTGAATGTGCGTCTTAGTTTTTCTAAAGCCGCGATCATATTCTGACGTCCGGCAAGTTTCGCTCCGCCCGCGTCCGCACGGTATTCTCTCGTTCTGGAGAAATACGCGACCACGATCGATCCGAGAATGCTGAACAGAATACTGAGTACAATGTTCGCCACGAGACGTACCGTGTATTGCAGTTCGTCTTTGACCATCGTGCTGAGCGCGTAGCTGATGATTCTCGAAAAGAACATTACGAAAGCGTTAACAACGCCTTGTACCAGTGTCATGGTCACCATGTCCCCGTTCGCTACGTGCGCCAATTCGTGCGCGAGAACTCCTTCTACTTCTGAGCTATCCATCGCTTGCAGTAGTCCGCTGGAAACCGCGACGAGAGAGCTGGACTTGGACGGTCCGGTCGCGAACGCGTTCACTTCCGGAGAATGATAAATTCCCACTTCGGGCATCGGAAGATTTGCGGTCCTTGCAAGTCGTTCCACTTTGGAATACAATTCTCTTTCGGCTCCGGAGGCGGATCTTGGGTCGATGATCTTAACGCCCATCATCATCTTCGCCATAAACTTAGAAAGCAACAGCGATACGAATGCGCCGCCCATTCCCCAGAGGAAACAGAACACGAGCAATGAACTCAGATTGATTCCGTTTGCATCCAGATACGGACCGATTCCCAGTACGCTCGTAACGATCGAAATCGTAACGACCACGAGGATATTGGTCAGTAAAAACAACCCAATTCGTTTAAACCACATTTTGGTTTCTCCTTATCTCGCGATTCATAGAGAGCGAGATTGAATTTCTTAAACTAAAAATAAGCACTTCGTTCGAAATCCTATCGGATTCTATTTGGAAGTTAGACCCAGAACGCGACTCATAGGGAGCGTTCTGTTGAGTTTTTAACGCGACAAAACCACTTTTTTTAAACTCTCCCTAAACTCAGCGAGTCGCTCTCTACGGATCGCAACTCAGGGAGCGTTCTGTTGAGTTTTTAACGCGACAAACTCACTTTTTTTGAAACACTCCCTAAACTCAGCGAGTCGCTCTCTACGGATCGCAACTCAGGGAGCGTTCTGTTGAGTTTTTAACGCGACAAACTCACTTTTTTTAAACTCTCCCTAAACTCAGCGAGTCGCTCTCTACGGATCGCAACTCAGGGAGCGTTCTGTTGAGTTTTTAACGCGACAAACTCACTTTTTTTGAAACTCTCCCTAAACTCAGCGAGTCGCTAACCTCGGTGAATTTAAACCTTTCGCGGTTCTTTACGAAAAAAAGAAGCGATTAGGAATAAAATCCCCAACAACACATACGCGGTTACGAAAGAATTTAAACCGACATCGAATTGATTGAGAATGTCGTTTCCTCGCAACGAGAATCCGTGAATGAAGCCGGTCGCCGCGAGAAAGGCCGCGATCAAACAAGTGATGAGAGCTTTTTTGAAATCCCGATCGATGACGAACACTGCAATCGAAGCCCAGATCATCGAAGAAATCAAAAATCCCTGCGACAGACTCAAAAGTCCTCCGAGAGGATAGGGAAGAAACGGCAACCCTAAAGGAACATCGGACATCCAAAGATGAGCGGTTTCTTTTACGCCCGCGTTCTCCAGAATTCCCGCAATCGATCGGTCCGCGTAGTTGAACGTGGATTGAACGAGAAGAACTCCCCAACCCGCAAGAGCGGGAAGAATTCCGATCACAACCGCAGGGGCGTGTCTGCTCGGAGTCGCTTCAAACGCTTGCGAACCGATCACAATTCCGATCCAAAGTACGATCGCCATTCCGGCTTCGACCGGAATCAAAGCTTGGATGAATGCGAGAAGACCGAAAAGCGCTACGATCGTCATAAACACTCCGTTGAGAGTGGAATAACCCGCTCTAGCGCCTAACGCCTTCCAGCCGGGATGACCGATATAGATCGTAGTCGGGAACGGAGATCCGAAAAAAGATCCGACGACGGTTCCCACTCCGTTCGCCATCAGAGAATCTCTGGTGTTGAAGGAATCTCCCGAGGCTTCTGCGGATTCAATGTTTTGCAGCGAACCGATCACGTTAAAGATCCCCATCGGAATCAAAACGGAAAGATATTCGCGGATATCCGCATGTTGAAACGCGGCAAACAAATCGCTAACGGAAAGAACCGGAAGATAAAGACCGATCTGACTCGTGGAACCTTTGAGCAGCGCCCCGTCCATCATCGGATTTCCCCAAGCGCCTTGCGACCAGGCAAGAATGGTTCCTAAGATTACGGAAACGAGTCCGCCCGGAAGACGGAACGGAAACACGACTCTAGCGAAGTATTGCAGAAGAATCACCCCGAACGGAAGAAACGCGATCAGAGGATTTTGAAAGGTTTTTACCAGAAAATCCATGGAAATAAAGGTGATCGCGATTCCCGCAAGGGAAGAAAGAAGCGCGGCGCGAGGAGTCACCTTGCGGATTTTTTCCGCGACAAAAGAACCGGACATCTCGATCAAACCGGAAAGAAAACTCGCAACGAGTCCGACCTGCCAAGCCAGTTTATAATCGCCGGTTTTCTTATATACGGGAAGTATAATAAAGAACACGAAGGCGAAGAGAGATACGGTGTTGATTCCGTAGGGAAGGGCGGTGACGTCGGTTCGATTCTCCTTTTCGGCGAGACGGTGCGCCTGCCAGGAATAAAAGAGATTCCCGAGCAGAAGAGAAATTGCCGTTCCCGGAAGAATGACCTTATAAACGAAGTCGCCCGGAACACCACATAACGTGGTCAGCAAAAAAGAAAGAACGAGAATCTGAATCAGATTGTCGATCATCAGACCGAAAAAGCCGTCCAAATCCCCCAGTACAAACCATTTTAATTTATTTTGGCTCATTGTTTCGATTTACTCCCAAAATCCACTTGAATCACGTTGGACTTATCATCCTTCGTCTCATCCTCTTTTTTCTCTATTGTAACCGTCTTCTCGCCCGAACGGAAATCTTGCAGGATCTCCGGCTCCGTCGTAAAAACTTTTAAATTCGTCAATGTTGCCTGAGTTTTATCAAAATAGCGTAGGACACAATCCCAGGGAATGAATACTTCTTCCCAGACGTATCCGAATTGAAGTTCCGCGTAGATCCATTCTTCCTGAAGATCCAAACGACGAACGCCGCCTTTTGGTCCGAATACGAGAACGATCCCGGATTCTTTTTCGTCGCCGACTAACCCGCGTTTGCCGATAACCAGTTGGCGATGGGGCACGGCTTGCAGATAGAAGGTTCCGAACTGATCCCAGTAAAGATCGAACAAAGAACGTTTGAACTTTCGGAGCGTAAGGATTTCTTCTTTTAGATTTTGTTTATCCATTCTTTAAATTCTGATCTGCGATTCCCGCGTTAGCCTCGTTCAAATAATCCCCGTGGATTTTGTATTCCGGAACGAGCGCCTTGAAGGCGAGGAAGATATCCTTGTCTTTATTGGTGCGGCCCGCGTTCAGAAGTTCGTTGAAACGCGCTAGGAACGTGGTCGTCTCCTGATTTTCCAGAGGAGCGGCGATCTTGATTTTCGGATGGTGCGTCTTTTTGATCCCTTCTAAATCCAAAAGAAGCTCTTCGAACAGTTTTTCTCCGGGTCTGAGTCCCGTGAATTGGATCGGAATATCCACGTGCGGTCTGAGTCCGCAAAGACGAATCATTTCTTCGGCGAGATTCAAAATTTTGACGGGCTCGCCCATTTCTAAGATAAAAATTTCTCCGCGTTCTCCCATACTTCCGGCCTGCAACACAAGCTGCGTCGCTTCGGGAATCGTCATGAAGTAACGAATTACATCCGGGTGTGTTACCGTGACCGGTCCACCGTTTGCGATCTGTTCTCTAAAACGAGGAATCACCGAACCGTTCGAACCGAGAACGTTCCCGAATCGAACCGTGATGAACTTGGTTCTGGTTTCTCTCGAAACATGTTGTAGATACAATTCGGCGGCGCGTTTGGATGCGCCCATGATGTTGACCGGATTGACGGCCTTATCGGTGGAAATAAGAACGAAACGTTCCACGCCGGAAAGTCTTGAAATGTCCGCGATGTTTTTCGTACCGAGTATGTTGTTCATCACAGCTTCGGTCGGATTGACTTCCATCATGGGAACGTGTTTGTAAGCGGCGGAATGAAATACGACCTGCGGAGAATGTTTTTCAAAGATCGAACTGACTCTAGAAAGATTTTTGATGTCCGCGACGATCGGAACGAGTTCCACATTCTGACCTTGCAGTTTTTTCTTCAGTTCGTATTCGATTTCGTATAACGGCGTTTCGGCGGAATCCAACAGGAGAATTCTCGAAGGCTCGAATACGGCGACTTGTCTGCAAAGTTCGCTTCCGATCGAACCTCCCGCCCCGGTCACGAGAATCGATTTGCCTTTGAGATAAGAACGAATGGATTCGATTTCCAAGTCTACGACCGGACGACCCAAAAGGTCTTCCACCTGAACTTCCCGGAGTTGATTCAGTTTGGGAGAATCAAAAAACAAAGATCCCAAAGAAGGAAGAATCTTGAACTTCACGTCCGTGCTTTCGAAAGAACGGATCAAACGGCTGATCAACTTTCCGTCCGGATTGGTGATCGCAATGATGACTTGTTTTACTCCGAACTGATGAATCATCTGTTCTGCTTGGTCGATCTTTGCGAGAATCGGAACGCCTTGGATATGCGCGCCGATCTTTTGGACGTTGTCGTCCAAGAATCCTACCGGATTGAGTTTTAGTTCGTTGTGCCTACGGATTTCGGAAAGAAGCGTAGCTCCGACTTTTCCCGCACCGAGAATGAGCGTAGGAAGTCCTTCTTCCTTTGCCTTTTTGAGAATGTACTGATCCCGGAACACTCTCCAGGAAAAACTGCGGATACAAAGAAAGCTCAAAAGAAGAAGCGTATCGAGAACCGGAACCATTCTTGAGAGCTGTTCGAATCGGTTGTAGAATAAAAGCGCCGTGGTCGAAATCAGGGAAGAAAGAAGTGTGACCTTGATGATTTCCACGAGGTCGTGAATGGAAGCATAGGCCCAAATCGATCTGTAAATGTCCGAAAGAATAAAAACCGCGGCTCGAACGCTGATGACAATGAGTAAAGAGGTGAGAAATCTTTCCGGTTGAGCGAGAAAAACGAACGATTCGAAACGGATCCAATGCGCCAAAAAGTAGGAGATCCCCATGAATAAAAGATCCAAAGGAAAGATCCACATTCTCCGATTCCAATGACCGAGCATGTAGGAAATAAAATCCGCTTGTTCCCAAAAGTCCAATCTTTTTGAAATGGATGCGGCCGATTTTTGGGCGAATCGAAAAATGTGTTGCAGAAATTCTTTTCTTGCCCCACTCCAATAGGAGAATAAATCGGTTCTAATATCGGGACACCTTGAAAGAAATTATTATCAACCTCCAAGGAGATCTGGACTTTAAGTTAGGAGAAGCGTTGCTTTCCAAATTGGAAGATCTCACGGAAGCTCCTCGCAAAATTCTTTTGGACGCATCGGGACTTCAAACGGCAACGTTAGAGGGAGCTTCCATATTAAACCGACTTCCGGAGCGTTTTCCGCAAACCCGGTTCGCGATCTGCTCCGTTCCCGGCGGAATCGAAATTTCTTCCCAACAAGAAAACGAAATTCCCGTCTTCGGAGATCGGGAATCCGCAAAAGCGCATCTAACCGCGGAAGACGCAGGCGGAGAGGCGTTTACGGAGAATTCCCCCGTCCTGGTAAATTGTCCAAGCTGTTTTCATCTGCTGAAGATACAGGTTTCCGGAAACTACGCCTGCCCGGCCTGCCATTCCAAGTTTTTCGTAACGAAGGATTGGCGCACTTCTCCATTCGAAAGATTATTATAATATTCTTACATGTCCTCGAAAAACTTGATGGTTTCCAGAACTTCGACGGGGACGTTTCCCGCCTGAAAATAAGGATTGTATCTTTTTTTGATTCCGGAAACGAGCCTTCGTTTTCTCGCCTCGAAAGAATCCATGGACTCCTTGAGAATCGGATTTTTCTGCAGCTCGGCCCGAAGCTGCGGAGAAAACGGAACGTAACGATTGAGTATGTCCCTCGAAACGCGGTTGAGTCTGAGTTTGCCCGAGGATTCGAACAGTATCCAATACGAATAATCGCTAGCGAACATATCCTTTAGATTTTTCTTATATTTCACCAGTTGTTGATCGATGCTTTTTTTTGCGTCGGGCGTCAAAGCCGGAGACTTGCGGTAATTCTCCAGATACAAATAATATTCCGAAGTCAGCGAAGGAGGGGAAGAATCCTTCCACTTTCTACCGCGGACGGTCCGTTCGATTTCCCAGCGAAATTCTCCGAGGGTTCTCGTGATCGCAAGAGTCATGTTCTCGTTTAAAATCTGCGGAAACACGAGACGTCCTCTCGACGAAAGTCCCGAAGTGATTTCCTGCCAAAGGACGCCTCTGCTTCCGAATACGGGAAGAATGATACAATCGGGACAGATTTCCTTCATAGCAAGTTCGGGTTTGCCGGGAGTCTGCTCGGGTTCGAAAGAGATTTGTCTGTAAAAAAGATGTTTATCGATTTTATGAACGTGATCCACGACCGCGTTCAGTTTTTCCGGAGTCATTAAGAACGCGTCCGTCTCGCCGTACATCTGATCTTCGGAAAGAATCGGATACGCGAGGTTCGGATTGGCGGATACTCCGATCAGACCGTTGAACAATAAATTGCTTAGTTCCCAATCCAAAAGATGAAGAAGATCTTCGATTCCGCTGTCGCCCGCAAATTCGTCCGTTCCGGTTTTACGCAACATCGTCGCACGCACTTGTTCGTACGATTGAGCCAGGTGATTTCGCGAAGGAATTTTCTTTCCCGAAAGAATGAGTCCGAGCCATTCCGGTAAAAAATATACGGCGATCTTATGATTGGAGGGATTTGCATCCTGAGTATAATCTCGGATCTTCTGTAGAGTTCCGTAGAGCTGGACGATTCTTCCCGCCGAAAGAAGATTCTCGTCCAGATAAAAGAAATATAAAAACAGAAGCACCGCTTTCGGAACCGGACCGATGTCCGATCTGTATCTCGCATAACAAGCGGAGTAAAGTTGAATGAAGGTTTGAATTTCTTCGGGTTTGTGTTCCTTGCGGACAAGACCGGGATGTTCCTTAAAGGCTTGCACCCTGCGTTGAATCTCGGACGTTGCCGAGTTCCCCATCGCCGCGTAGTTCAAAATCTGCGTTAGACTTCCTTGAAATTCCTCCGGAAGCGCGACATCTTCCTGGACGCTGACGCCGCCCATTTGAATTCCACCCCAAGCCCTCGTCTTTTCCGCGTCTTTTTCAGGGGGAGTTTCGACTTGAATTCCCATATCGTTTCCGTTTAAACTGAGAATCTTCGCGTCGAAACGGATCCATTCCTTGTCCTCGCCGGAAAACAATACGTGAATCTTATCGCCGGTCGATACGGGAAACGAATGATACAACTTCTTCGTAAAAACCTTCGTGTGAAGAGATTTCTGAACGGAGTCCGCACCGGGAGGCCCAGAATACAAAAGTCCGGGAAAAGCTTCGTCCCCATCGGTCAAGAATACGACGGGAATCAATTTTCTCGGATGAGGCCCGAGATCGTGAATAAGATGTTGCAACCTTTTGACGATGAGCGCGTCTCTCCAAGCGGGGAGTTCTCCCTGATGTGCGAGAAACGAAGCAAGTTCCGGAAGAAACACTTCCTGAAACCAAGAGTGAGAATCCGAGATCTTTTGAAGAACGGAGACGGACGCATGATCCACAAAGGAGTGGATTTGAATCACGTCTCTTCCGTTCATGTATGTCAGCGGAAGTCTTTTGAGAATTCTAGCGCGCAACGCGGCGCGATGTTTGATCGAATTTCGAAAACGACGTTCTAGATAATATCCCGCAAGCAACAGGAGAGCCACGAAGATAGTTCCGTTGATGACCGGGATCCAGGAAAATTCCGGCCAGACAAGAATGGGGCGGGCTTGCGCTAAAAAAAACATGCGAACTGTATAAGTTTCTTTTTTTCAGGGTCAAGCAGGATTCTTAGAAACGATTTCAGTATAAGAACCTACCGAGCGATCGTAGAGAGCGAGGTTTAAGTTCATTAAACTTGATTTTTCGATCCTATCGAACCCGCGCCGCACCCCGGAGAATTCTGCAAACAAATTCCAAAACTTCGAATCGATCTTATCTTAGATCAAAGAGAAAAGCGTTTCAACTCGAAAAGATTCTTAGATCGATCGAAAAAAATCTTCTTTCCAAAAGAATCGATCCGAATGCCGGTGGAATTACAGTTCATTTGATACCTTTCGTCCTCGGAAGTAAGGCGATCCGTAACTTAAAAAAGTCAATTTATCAGTAACATGCGTTAATGCTTCTCGGAGAATTCTACCCTAATTTACAGGCATCTTTTGGGAACTTGCAATCAAACCGTTGCACAAAGCGAGAACTCGGCCTACTTATGGTCAGCGGGCTTCCGCTTGCAGTTCGAAATCGGAATGGCAGACAAATAGGATAAAAAGCCGATATGGTGGAACATACAAAACACGGCGGGAATCTTTGGGAGTTTGCACGCAGAGCAGGGTGCACGCCCGATCAAATCCTGGACTTTTCCGCAAATATCAATCCGCTCGGGTTTCCGGAATGGTTACGTCCGTTTTTGAACTCGAAGATCAGCGATCTTGTCTCTTATCCCGATCCCGATTACGCGTCTTTAAAGGAAAAAATATATGCAAAGTATGGAATATTTCCCGAGCGGATCGTCTTCGGAAACGGAGCGGAGGAACTTATCCATCAGATTCCATTTGCGGTAAACGCGGATTATGCGATTCTGATTGAACCCTGTTACGGCGGTTATCGGGAAGCGATTCAACTCGCCAATCTTCCCTGCACGGAACTGCGCCTCCTCGAGGAAGATTCGTTCCGTCTTCGAGTCGATGCGATCGAACAGGTTCTACGATCAAATCCGGACCGGAGGGCGTTGATTTTTTTGGGACATCCGAACAATCCCACCGGACTCGCTTTAGATAAAAAAGAAATTCAAACGCTCGTGCGGACATTCTCCGACAGTTTTTTTGTGATCGACGAATCGTTTATCGAATTCGTTTCCGAAGAGGATTCGTTTCAAAACGAACGAACCGAAAATATGATCTTGATCCGGTCTTTGACGAAAATTCTCGCGATTCCGGGACTGCGGATCGGTTTCTGCAACGCTTCGGCAGAAATTTGTTCTCAACTCAAAAAAAGACTCCCCAGTTGGAATGTCAACGCGCTCGCCGCGGCCGTTTACGAAAAAGCGATCGACGATTCGGATTTTTTTAAGACGACAAGGAACAAGGTTTCCGAATGGAAAGGGAACTTCGTTGCGGAGCTCAGTAAATTCGATTTTCTGCATGTATTCCCAAGCGAAACGAATTTTGTTCTGGTAAAAATAAGGAAATACGGAACGGCTGCGACTCTTACAAACTTTCTTCTATCGAAGTATAAGATCGCTATCCGAGATTGCGGTAATTTTACCGGACTCTCGGAATATTTCGTTCGCATTGCGGTCCGAACTCCCGAAGAAAACGAAACGATTTTAAACGCTCTCCACGAGTTATTCCACGGTAAAAAACATCCTCGCAGAATCCCGCGTAAAACTCCGGCCATCATGTTTCAAGGAACGGCGTCTAACGTCGGGAAAAGCGTCATGACCGCAGCATTCTGCCGAATTCTCGTCCAAGAAGGAATCAAAGTCGCTCCGTTTAAATCGCAGAACATGGCCTTAAATTCTTTCGTTACCCGTGAAGGAGGGGAAATCGGACGGGCACAAGCGTTGCAAGCACAGGCCGCAAAAATTCTTCCGGACATTCGGATGAATCCCATTCTTCTCAAACCTTCGAGCGAAAAGGATTCGCAGGTAATCATCAACGGCAAACCGATCGCCGCCATGGATTTCAGAGACTATTCGAAATACAAATCCTTCGCGTTTGAAGAGGTGAAAAAAGCGTACGATTCCCTTTCGTCCGAATATGACGCGATCCTAATAGAAGGCGCCGGCAGCGCATCCGAAGTGAACCTGAAAAAAAACGACATCGTAAACATGAGAATGGCGGAGTATGCAAAGGCCAACGTCTTTCTCATCGGAAACATCGATCACGGAGGAATTTTCGGATCGATCTTAGGAACGATGGAGACTCTCTCCGAATGGGAACGAAAACTCGTGGCCGGTTTTATCATCAACCGATTTCGAGGAATCAAAGAATTGCTCAAAACGGGAACGGAATATCTGGAAGAACACACGGGCAAACGCGTCCTCGGAATCGTTTCTCACCTTCAAAATCTGGAACTCCCCGAAGAAGATTCCCTTGAATTCAAATCAGGAACGTTAGACGACACATCGCCCTTAGGAAATAGAATCGATGTCGCCGTAATCGACACACCGAGGATTTCCAATCATACGGATATCGACGCGCTCCGGATGGAGCCGGACGTACGCGTTCGCATCGTGAAAAGTCGAAAGGATCTGGGAGAACCGGACGTTCTGATTCTTCCCGGAAGCAAAAATGTAGTCACCGATCTGGATCATATACGCAATGTCGGTTTAGCGGAATCGATCCTAACCTTGTCGAAAAACGGAAGGACGGATATCGTTGGCATCTGCGGCGGTTATCAAATGCTCGGAAGAAACGTCTTGGATCCATATCGGATCGAAACGGATCGGGGAAACGCAAAAGGCCTCGGCCTTTTGGATCTGGAAACCGTATTCGAAAAAGATAAATCGCTCAAGCAAGTCAAGGCGATTCATAATCCGAGCGGCTGCGAAGTGGAGGGTTACGAAATCCATCATGGGAGAACGGAGTCGATCGGACAAAACGAAACGATCTTTTTAAACGAAGACAAGGAAGCTCTCGGTCACAGCGATTCTACGGGAAGAATCTGGGGAACATACATTCACGGGGTTTTTGATCGCGACGAATTTCGGAGAAATTATTTGGATCGGATCCGAACCCGCAACGGCAAACAACCCTTGGGTGAAATCCAAGTTTCGTACAATCTTGAAAAATCCCTGGACCGTTTAGCGGGACACGTTCGGCAATCTTTGGACGTGAACTTCGTTTATCAATTGCTGGGTCTTTGACGAGGCCCCGGATCATAGCCGTATCCATCATCGTGAACAGTTTGGAGTAGATTCTTATGTGATGCAACAGGTAACTTCCGATAATGTACATTATGTCGCATTATGAAAGAGCTGGGTTGTGTGTTCCGGCACATCGGTAACACTCTAAACCGGAGACATGGGTTACAACATTATACTCAATACATCCTTCACGAAACGGATTTCTCGAACATCGAAACAATGCTTGTATGAGTTCCTACATTCTCTCCCTAAAAATCCGGAGTGACCGAAAATCGGCGGCGACCACAAGAATTTCCCTCGATCCAAAGTCGGAAGCGGTTCAGTCTTATCCCTGTCATCGGGTATTCGCAAAAGGCCAACACGGACATTTTTCGCTGACTCAAAAAGTTCCGCTCCGAGAAAAATGCTTCCCCGATTGAAAGCTTATAAGATCCTACTGTCCCTATGCAAATCCTAAGAACGCCGGACTCCGCTTTTGAAAATCTGCCCGGGTACGACTTCAAACCCAACTATGTGGAAGTGCAAAATCTGAGAATGCACTACGTAGAAGAAGGAAACGCCGAAGGCGAAACCGTTCTTCTCCTTCACGGAGAACCGTCCTGGTCTTATCTCTACCGAAAGATGATTCCTCCGCTCGCAGCCGCGGGGTACCGAGTGATCGCGCCAGACCTAGTCGGTTTCGGAAAATCCGATAAGCCGGACGATCCGCAATTTTTCACCTATCAAACGCACATGGATTGGTTGAAGGAATTTATGGAAAAACTGGATCTGAAAAGGATCACTCTGTTCTGTCAAGATTGGGGCGGACTTTTGGGACTTCGACTCGCGGCTGAAAATCAGGACCGCTTTTCCAGAATCGTCGCGGCCAACACGTTTTTACCCACAGGCGATATTCCGCCCAAAGAAGACTTCTTAAAGTGGAGACACTTTTCGCAGAACGTGAAACGACTGGCAATCGGAACGATCGTAAAGAACGGTTGCACTTCCGAACTCACGAAAGAAATCGTAGCCGCCTACGACGCGCCCTATCCCGACGAAACCTACAAGGCGGCTGCGCGAAAGTTTCCCGCATTGGTTCCGATCACACCGGACGATCCCGCATCCGCAGCGAATCGAAAGGCTTGGGAGATTTTAAAAACTTGGAAGAAACCGTTTCTCACCGCGTTCAGCGACAAAGATCCGATCACAAAGGGGGGCGATATCTTTTTTAGAAGGTTGATCCCCGGTGCGAAAGGACAAAAACACGTCACGATCGCCAACGGAGGACATTTTTTGCAGGAGGACAAAGGGGAAGAATTGGCCGAAGTCGTAAAAGTCTTCATCTCGGCCAATCCTTAAGGCAAATTGAATATTATGATTTTGGAAAGTTCTCCAGAAGCTCCTTATTTTTCAACTTTTGATCCTTGAGCATCTGATAATTCTCGGCCTTGATCGCTTTGAAGTTTTGGATGATCTTCATCTTTTCCTTCATGAATTCCTTTAAGGGCTCGAGCAGAAGTTCTTTTCCGTTCCAAGAAGCTTGTTCCCCCGTTTTAAGATCCAATTCTCCGCCGGAGGAAGAATTGACGGCGACCTCTCCTTCATTCACGAAAACTCCGTCGGGTATATCCGAATCGTCGTTGCGGGGAGCCTTATTCTTTTCTTCGCTGATCACGAACTGAGTTCCGCGAACGCCGGCCGTATAAGAAGTCGAACTAACCTGAAGATCTTCCTTCTTATTCGATTTTTGAACGTTGGCGAAAAGTTTCCCGGAAACCAAAGTCACCTTGGCCGTGTTTTTGGAGTTATCGGACAAGAGTTCCGCGATTTCGATTTTCGTAAACGGCGCCAAACGGATCACCGCGTTCGCACCCAACTGAAGATCGGCCTTTCCGTCTCCGGTTTCCACCTTCGCGTTTTTGGTAAGAACCGTGTTCTTCTTCAGCGTTTCCGTTTTACCGCTTTGAGAATACTGAACTTTTCCCGTAACGAATAAAGCGATCGCAACCTCTTCGTCGGCCGATAGGACTTGGGGAACAAGGAAAACGATGGAAAGAAAAAATAAAACCTTACGAATCATACCGGAAAAATTTACACGGGTTCCCGAAAAAATCCACAATAAATTTCCCGGTTTGAAGATCGGCTCTCGCAAAGATCGAACTTCTTTTTCAATCCCGGCCGTCTTACGTCGACGCCATAATCGGAAGACGATCGGACGTAAGAGAGATCGGAAGAAAATTCAGCCGTTGCCGTTGTTGATTCTTCTTTCGATGACTTGATTGAGAAGATCGGCGAGTTCCTGAAACTCGTCGCCTTTGCGGATCTTAATCTTCTTAACGGGCTCTTCCCCCGCCGCCATTTTTTTGAGATGATTTTTGATATTGTAAACCGGCCCGGCCATCTTGTGAGAATAGATCACCGTAAAGATCGCGGTCATTCCGAGAAACAAACCGGATAAAAGAAGAATTCCGTTCACCTGAATCGTAAACATGTCCAGTCTGTGATCGTAATCCGGCAGAAAGATTTCGCGTTCCACGAACTTTTCCTTTTCCACTCCGTTCTGATCTTCGAATCCCTTTTGATAGACCTTGACCGGATCGTTTCTTAAACGGAAAACGACTCCCTTATCGAACTTCGTGTAGTTCAGCCAATAGAGAAATCCCACTGTTAAGAGTAAGCCGAAAACGATCAGCAGAGAATAATTCAATAAAAACTTGAGTTGAAAGTCCCGGTCGATGATGTAGTTGCTAAAAATTCTTTTTTTACCGGGGTCGTTCTGTGTCATGCAAGGTCCTCGGGACTAAATTTCCCGATTTACCGGCCGACTGTCAAAGAGAATTTGATTTTAGTGGAGTTGAATCACTTCGGAGATCGACGCTCTCTCGATCGTGATTTCTCTTTCCAGAGTTTGAACATACATCGAGTTCTCGTCCATATCGACGATCACACCTTCGATCGATTTCCCATCGACCAGAACGATACGTTCCATTCTTTGAAACTCCGTTAAGAGTTCTTGTTTACTCGCATACGCCCGGTTTTTATCGCGAGGAATCGCATCGATAGGAAGTTTTTCGAACTCCGTTCCGAGACGGTCCTTTTCTGCGTCGTTCAAACGGCTACGGACAAAGCCCTTTTGATTTACGAAAATTCCCTGATTCGGTTCAAGAACCTGTTCCCCTTCCGGGGCTGTATTTTTGGATTCTTCACGAGCGCTGATCGCAACGCGTCCTTCGAGAACCCGAACCCGAGTTCCTTCTCCCGGAACGTTTTGAAAGCTGAAGCTGGTTCCCCGGACTTCGGCGCTTACGTTCTCGGAACGAACGATGAATTCTTCTTTTTTAAGATTCTTATGAATGTGTGCGAGCAGTTCGCCTTTTTCCAGATCGATTCCTATCTTATAATGTGTGGAAAGATCGATCAAACGGAACGAAACTTCCGAGTCGGGAAGAATTCTCACTGCGATTCCATCGGAAACTTTCAGATTCAGAATCGCACCCGGAGCGGTAACGACCCTTTGGCCTTCTTGGATTCGCACGCCGGGCTTGAGGAGAATTTTATCCTTCGGATCGGAAGAAGTTAAATACGCGTCCCCTTCCACCTGAGAAATTTCGACGCCGCCTTTTTCGGAACCGACGGGGGATTTATCTTTTAGAATAGAATAATATCCTAATGTAACGGCGAACAAAAAGATCGCCGCGGCGGAAAGCCCGATTAGGAGCTTATTCTTTGCAAAATCGGAAAAGGATAAAACGTTGTTTTTGCGGGTCGCCGCGATTCCGTGACTTGCATTCGAACGATTTAAGGTAGAATCGTCGGATTTTTCGGAAAGTGCGCGGGCATAGAGGGACTCGAAGTCTCCTTCTTGGGGCGAATATTCAACCCAGGAATTGCTTAAGCCTTTGGCCAGCCATTCCACAGAAGGACTCAAATCGTTCCGCTTCCCATCGAGCAGAATTTCTTTAATCTTCTCTTCCCTTTCCATTCCCGATTCTTCCATTTTTATCGATACTCTTAATCAGGGTTTCAAATTTTTCTTTTCCGCGATTTCCGTCACCTTCGCAGTCGCCTTTACGATCAAACGCGAAGCGGTCGAAACCGATATATTCATAATTTCCGCAATGGTCGTCAGATTGTAATCTTCCATAAACCGAAGAATCAAAGCATACTTCTCGTCCTCTTCTAACTCATCCAAACAGTCGAGAAGACGCTCTTCCAAATCCTTGAGTTCGGCCTTTCTGACGAAAGAAAGCTTTTGTTCCTGAAAGTCCTGCATTTCCGGATTTCCACTTTCCTTTACGGTGGAAAATTTCCGAGAGTGATTGATGGACCGATTTCTGGCGATCGTGTAAAGCAAACGGACCGCCTGTTCCCGATCTATATCCGTGTCCGCATACTTCCTGAAAAAATTCAGGAATGTGTCCTGCATGAGGTCCATCGCGACTTCAGGATTCCCGGAGCTGTATTTATAGAGGAAATCAAAGATCTTTCCGCTGTACTCTCGATAGAGAGCATCCATAAAATCTTTCCGGGAGGTCATTGGAACTAAGTTGAAGAGTGAGAACCCGATTTCAAGTAAATTCCTCTGCCGCTCCTGCCTTCTATCCTGAGTTAACAGAGCGATTTCGGTTTTTTTTCAGATCGACGGTTTTTTTTGGAGGTTCTCGAAGATTATTTCTTTTGATTCAAATTCCAGTCGTAATCCAAGTATTCGACTTCCGAATTGGCCGGAACCGGAGAAAGTCCCGAGTTGGAATTGAAGAAGTTCACGAGATTTCCGGATTTCCGCGTGAAATCTTCCTGGAACCACTGAAAGATCTTCGAAAGATACAGAACGTTTTTTGTCGCATTGTATCGGTTGTAGTTTGGGTTGGAAAGAAATCGTTTTGCCGCGCTTGAAAGCTGGCTTTCCAGCTTAGAAGGTTGAAACGCCTCTTCGAGAAGCGGTGGACATCCTTTGGATGCGCAGTTGATCGCGAAATGAATTCTCGGTTCTTGAAACTCCCTTCTCAGTTTTTGATGTTCGATCCAATCCAAATTCTTTTTAGATCCTAACAAAGAGAAGAATTCCATCTTCCACGGTCCCGTCAAAATTCCTCCGAGTTCCTTGATGCTTTTCAGAGGATAATGATCCAAGATCAGCCGAATCGTAAACGCGTTGTATGCGTTGATCAGAAAACTCAGTTTTTCCGTTTGGCTAAAGGAAGAATATTCGGCTTCGGAAACGGAACTCAACGTTTGCAGGTAAGAATCCAGAGCGGCTCGGTTATTTTTCCAAGATGTATAATCGACGGAACCTTCTTTGACATACTTTTTGAGTTCGGCGTTAAAAGAACCGTGTTTATGATCGAAGGCGAACAGGCTCGCGCGGCCGATAAAACCCGAACCGATCCAAACGAGAAGAATCAAAACGATCGTAGCCGTTGTAGACATTGACAATGGATTTCGACCGCGGGTTCGGCGGATAGGTCCTTGTTTGTTTTCCGATGTAAAATCGTTCGATGGATCGAGTTTATCGGTTCGGAAAAACCATTGAAGATATTTTATAATTTTACTATGTACTAATATATGTTCGTCTTTCATAAAGCCGAATTATTCCTTTGTATTCGTATGGGGTTCGTGCGATACAGTGTTATCTTTGTATGATTTACAGCGAATTGCAATGATTTCTTTTCGGAATCGTCATGTGGACATGCGTAAACCGCAAAAAAACATCCTCCCCCATTGGACCTATTTAAGAATTCAGTGTGTGCGTATTCGCGTTTGATTGGAATTAGTTATCTTCGAAGATTTTTCGAGAAAAATAATTCCGATAGTCCAAATCCTGTGCGTAAATTGGGTTCGGTTCGAATTGAAATTCGCGAGTAACCGTGTTGGAGTTGAAATCGAGGGTCAGAATATTCCTGTAGACATCGTGAAAGGTGGGAGTTCCCACAGAAACCGTTTCCACAATAGAATTCCCGACTCCGATCTCTTCCAACCAAAGCAGATAATTCACTAAAAAACAGCGGGACACTCCGTGAGAGGCCGCAAACGAAGCGAGAATGGAAACGATTCCAGTTCCCATTCTAATATTCATTCGGATCAAAGGACCTTGATCTTTCTGATACATCGTCTTTCCCGGTTTAGAATTCAAACGCGGCATCGCTACGATATACTTTGCATATCTACGGATCAGCGTCGGAATCCGTTTCGGCAAATTCTTCCGATCTTTCTCATTCAATCCAGTCCAGTAGCGTTCGGGAATCAAAAACGTTTCCACGCTTGATTCACCGTCGACGATCCAACGTTTTCGAACTTTTTGGGTTTCAGCCAAGATGATATTTCCCATATCAAAACACGGTTCTTTCAAACGAAAGCCGAGCCCGCATTAACAAGAAAAACCGCATTTTCTACTTCCAAAATCGCCCCTTTTTTTCGATAAAAATCTTAGGCGCTCCTTCGTCGAATTCGACTTCGAAAATTTCGGCGGCGGGATTCCAACCAAACCAAAATGATTCTACAAATTCGAACGTTTCTTTTATCGATTTTCGTTTGGGGGGAAATCGTTTTGGTCTTCGGATTGTTCCACGGGACCGGGACAGGAACTCACTCGTCTCTTTTTTCCCAAGAAAAACAGCAACAACGAGAACAAGCCGAAACAAAACCGCTCCTCCGCGTCTTTCCATCATTTCGAAAGGAAGAATGTGATTGGGCGATTCGTTGGGATATTTGTATGAGTTGCCTAAAGATCGGGAGAAGATACGCGCAGAAGATTCACTTTTATCCTTCGGGACCGTATCGGGAACACGGTTGTTATTCCGACGAAGAAGGTTTTTTTCTGATGGATGAATAAAATCCGAATCTCTCCGATTCGAATCACGGGAAACAAAAGTAAATCGTATCAACCACGGTTTACTTTTACAACGGTAAGTTCGTCGGTAATCTAGCGCTAAGGATGTGGAGCGTGCGAAGCAGTCGGCTCGTTCGAGACGACCGAAGGCGATAGCCGCAGCGCGGAACAAGCCTGGCCTGCGATTTTTAAGAAAAGTATTGTTGGAAGCCGAACTCGAGCAGGAGCGCCCAAACCGAGGGAGGGTGCGGCGGAGAAATTAAACCGAAAAGAATTTAAGCCGATCGTTATAGGAGTTCAGCACCCCGCCCGACCGAAATCGGACAAGCGAGGCGAGAAGTAGGAAAAATCTTATTTCTTACAAGCCTGGATTGCAGGAATACTTTTTGCAGACTTAAGACAAGTGAGGTCGAATTTTCCGGACATACATTCTTTTTGTAATACGGGAACCAAGGTCGCTTTCATAGTCGCGATATTTGCAGTATCATCCGCTTTTTGTCCAGCAGTCAGATTGGTTAACATTTCTTCAACGATAGGAGCACACTCTTCCGCTGAATGTTTTGGTCCGCCGCACATTACAGTTAATGAAAGAACTGCAAGAGCGCTTAGGGAAATCATGAGAACTTTTTTCATCTAATCTTCCTCTTTTGAGTATTGGGAACCACTTTAACCCGATCTTGTTCCCTGAAAAGTGATTTTTTAGACGGGAGAATAGTTATTCCATAATGTTGAATTCCTTTTTCTCCCTTAAATTTTAATATTTTGGCGCGGGAATCATATTGATACGTACCCGCATTAACCAATACCTCAAACCCGGTTTTATAATGAATCTCGGGGATAAAGATTTCGGTTTCCGGAAACAATTCCCCTTCCTGCCGAAACGAATATTTGAACAAGGATCGTTCCATATCGAAGGTCAATGCGATCGGCAATCCTTTCGTTCGAATCGGATACGGACGACTGAAAGCCCGTACCGCCCTTCCTCCGTCTTCATCGTAAGCAGTCGGAGTGTCCATCGAGTAAATCGAAAGATCCTCTTCGTTCCAACGATCGCCCAAACTATGCGTATGATCGGGCGTATAATTCCACAACGCAAGATGCACGAAATTTTTTTCCACGGCCTTCATGACCCGATCCAGCGCTTTTTCCAAAACTCCGTAGTCTTTTTTGAGATAGGCCGCGCGCTGATTCAAATCCATCGGAATTCCGGTTTCCCCGATCACGGTCGGACAGTTACCCATGTGTCGTTCGGACATTTCGCGGATCATACGGATCGTCTCTTCGTAGGCCTTGTCTATATTTTCTTTTCCGAATATAGGTTTTTGCTTAAATACATGAACCCCGAACCAGGGATAATACCGTTTGAGCATCAGCACGGAAATATCGTACCAATGCGTTGCGTTCACGATCGAACCGTGATTCTTTTTCGGAGTTTCCTTCCATTCGAGTTCGAGTCGGGACGGGTCGCTTTCGATAAAGATATGAAACCGACTTTCCACCTTCTGCACTCGTTCCTTGAACTTCCTGATGAACGGCTGCATGAAGTCGGAATAGAATTCGTATTTTCTCCCGTTCTTTTTGTAAAAATATTCGGGACGAAGCATCATAGGCGCTCCGTTCGGATCGTAGTCCCAAACACCGTGATTTCTCCAGATACACTGATGCCCGCGCTTCCAAAGAGGAATTCCGCCGTTGTTCAACCGAACCTTCCCCCAAGGCAAACTCCAAAAACCGAGCATATACGCTTGTTCCGCCGAAACCGCGCGTCCTTCGGAAAGATACATTTCCTTAAACGGAGAGGTTTTGATCACCTTACCGAATCCGAATCCGTCGAATTCTCCGAGATTCTTTTTACCGATCCAACCGGGAGACGGTTCGTTTAACGAGTCGAAGCCGACTACGTTTTTATACTTCTTGAGTTTACGTACGATTTTGAGTACGGATTCGATGTAATGATCCTGTAAAAAGTCCTGCGCGTTTTTGCCGCCGATCTTCGTATCGGGTGCGAATTCCCTTCCTCCGAAAAACAAAGTGAACATCGTGGCGCACGCGTATTTCTGATAGTTGAGAGGCCACGACATTCTTCGGTAATTTCTTCCGTGATGATGATGTACGATCGCGGTTTCCGAATCGCGGATCTTGGAAATATCCATTCCCAGTTCCTCCAAGGTCCAGCCGGGCGCTCCGTCTCCTCCGGTAAATCGGGACCATACGTCCTGATGCGGATCGATAAACAGATACAATCCTTTTTGAGCCGCGAGTGCGACCATTCTCTCCACGTAATCGACGTATTCCGTGTCGTATTTTCCGGGACCCTTGTGTTCGATTCCTTCCCACGTTATGAGAAACCGCAAAAAATTGAATCCCCATTTGCGGAGACGATCGAAGTGTTCCGCAGCCTGATCCTCTTCGAGAGGTCTTCCCACGAACGAAACGTTTCTATGATTGAAGAAGGTTAAGGTCTGATCGAAGTGTGTGGTTCCGTCCGGTTTGGAGGGAAGTTTTGCCGAACCGGAAAGATTCACTCCTCTCAACTGATAGATCGCTCCGTCTTTTCCGGTGAAATGTCCGTTCTTAACGAATAATTCTTCCATAATATTCTAATATTCTCCGAATTGAATTCTCGCGTCCTCGTAGCCGCGGCTGATCAGATAATCCGCCTGCACCTGCGAGAAGTTCAAAATACTTCCGAATCCGAGCGAGGTTCTCGGTCCGATCGTACGAATTTTCAACTCGGGCCGATCGGCGCTGGGGATGGAGAGAAGGGAGGAAAGTCTGGACTTCTTTCTCTTTCTCTTTTTTTTCTCGAAGTTCAAGTTTGACATCACGGTTTGATACGAACCGATGAGCGAAAGCTCGAATACGCGTTCCAAACCTTCCCGTCTCGTTTTCGGCAAACCCATGTCGATTCCCCCGACGGGTGAAAGAAGGACTACGACGATATCCGTCGCGCCCCGTTCGACCGCCGGAAGGATCGGGGTGTTTGCCATAACTCCCCCGTCCCAGTGAGGTTTTCCGTCGACGTATTGCCAAGGGAAGAACATCGGAATCGCCGAAGAAGCCATCACATGTTCGATGTCGATTTCCTTGTTTCTAAAAAATACGAGTTCCGCGGTGAGAATGTTGACCGCCGTGATAATGACTTCCACGGGATTCTTCCGCAACTTGCGGAAGTCGAGATGAGAATACAAAAGATTTTTGAGAGGAGTCGTATCGGTTAAAGGAGAATAGCTTTTGACGAAGATGTCGACAAGATCGTTCCAAATCGAATAACGCATCACCTTCTTCGCTTCGATGGACTTCCACAACTTCGTGATTTCCATCGCGTTCATCCCGCAACCCATCGCGGTAGCGGTAATCGCTCCTACGGAAGTTCCGCAGATGATATCCGGTTTGAATTGGATTTCTTCCAAATAACGGAGAACGCCCGCTTGGTAAGCGCCTCTGGCTCCGCCTCCGGATAAAATAAGGGCACGTTTCATTCTACCTGAATCTCAAAGGGTTTAAAAAATGTGAAGAATTTTCGGTTTGTCGAGTGAAACTCAAAGGGACAGATTTTTTCGAAAGAGGGAAACCTCCTGAGCGACTGCATCGTTTCGTCGACATCCATCTGTCGAGATCGGAAGCTCGAGAATGACCAGTTCTCGAAACTCAGAAAGGTCAGCGGTCTGATTGGATTGCAATGTCCCGACTACGGCTGTATTGCAAGTGAAACCCGGGCTATTGCTCAGCCACCTCACCGGTCAATTGTTTACAACAACTATCATTCACTAGACCACCTCCTTTTCGTGTGGCCGCAGAATATTCTGTCTCATTAAAATGTCAAGAACAGAGCGATTTTTTTGAGAATTTTCTTTCCTGAAAGGAGCATCGAGCGGACACCGCGCTTTCATCGACGACATTCGGCAAAAGCCGCGATTCGCGCCGCCTTCGGCGGCGCGCAACAAAGAATCAACAAATGATTTACGAAACTGCCTTCACTCTGGAAATCAATATCATCGCGATCACGTTAAACCCCATTGCAAGAAAACCGGCCACCTCGTAGTTTTGATACGGAGCGGTCGGAGTCGCCGCAACCAAAATGCTCCCCCCGATCGTAGCCCCGAGTCCCGAAGCCAGGTTTTGCAACGCGGAGATCACCGTCATAAAACGTCCCCGGTCCTTCGGCTCGGTCGTGGATGTGATCAAAGCCAAGGCGGGAATCCATCTTCCCGATACGATCACCATAAAGGCGGTCGTCAACGTCACCACCGTTACGAGATCGGCCTTACCGAGATTGGTCATGATAAAAATCGGAATAAAGGATAACGGAACCAGAATATAGAATACCTTGTGTTTTCCGATCTTGTCGGAAGCGATCCCGACCAGTCTCGAAGAAAAGAAGGTCACAAGCCCGCCGAAGAAATAAATCCAAGAGATATTCTCTTTGGGAATTCCCACGTTCCGCTCCATATAAGGCGCGATAAACGGAATGACGGTAAAACCGCCGAGGATCACGAACATGATAAGCATATACGAAGCCATGTATCGTTTGTATGTGAGAATCCGGATGAAGTTTTGAATCGGATTGTCTCCCGCGGATTGAAACGGAGGAATGCTCGGAAGATGATAATACATCAGAACCAGAATCGGAAGACTCAATAAAACGATTCCCGCAAAGGACATGTTCCATCCGTAAAATTCGGCGACTTTCAAACCCAACGGAATCCCGATCACGGAAGAAACGGAAAACGCTCCCATGATCGCGCCGGTCGCCCTTCCCCTTCTTTCCATCGCGATCACGTCTCCTACGATCGCAAAGATGACGGAACTCAGAATTCCTCCGAACGCTCCGGAAATGATTCTCGCCAATAAAAGAAGAATGTACGAATCGGCAACGGCACAGAACGCGGTGCCTACGATAAAACCGGTATATAAGAAAATTGCGGCGGACTTTCGGTTGAAACGATCGATAAAAAGAGCGCCTACGATTCCCGCCGCGAACGCGCTGTATGTATATGCAGAAATCAGAAAGGAGAATTCTCTCGGATTGATATGAAACGCTTCTTGAAAGTAGCTTCCGAGAGGCATCATGATTACGAAGTCGAGAATGTGAGTGAATTGAACGGCCGCTAATACGAAGATCAGCATCGGTTCGGATTTTACATGAATGTTGCGAGAAGGGTGGGAAGACATAGATATTGGATAGCATGAGAAATGTCAGTTTCCTGTAGATAGAAAAACGGGAAAAATGGATTGAACGACTGGAATTCCCGCAAAAGAATCCTCACAAAAAAGGAAATCCACCATATGAAAGTTAAATTTATTTCCGCAAATTCGGCCCTTTCCTCCGTCAAAGCGGGTCAAAGAGTTTTCGTTCACAGCGTGGCGGCCGTTCCGACTCTTTTGATCGAAGCGTTGACCGCCCGAGCCGGCGAGTTGTCTAACGTGGAAATGATTCACCTTCATACCGAAGGAGACGCTCCTTATGCAAAACCGGGAATGGAGGGAAAATTCTTTACGAACGCTTTGTTCGTCGCTGCCAATATGCGCAAGGCCGTGGAGGAAGGACGGGCCGATTATATTCCGATTTTCTTAAGCGAATGCCCTTTGTTGTTCCGCAACGGAATTCTTCCTTTGGACGTCGCCTTGGTACAGGTTTCCCCTCCCGATAAACACGGCTATTGTTCTCTCGGAGTTTCCGTGGACATCAGCAAGGCCGCCGTGGAAACCGCAAAGATAGTGATCGCGCAAGTCAACGAAAACATGCCCCGCACACACGGAGACGGAATCATCCACGTCGACAGAATTCATTCTTTGGTGGAAGGACATCAAACGTTGTACGAACACGTTTCCGAAACGCCGTCCGAAGTTGAACTCTCGATCGGAAAAAACGTGGCCTCTCTTGTGGAAGACGGAGCGACGTTGCAAATGGGAATCGGAGCGATCCCCAATGCGGTCCTAACGTGCCTGACTTCTCACAAAGATTTGGGAATTCATACGGAGATGTTTTCGGACGGAGTGATGGAACTCGTTCAAAAAGGAATCATCACCGGAATTCATAAAAAGAAACATCCCGGAAAAATCGTTTCCGGCTTCGTGATGGGAACCCGCAAACTCTACGACTTTATCGACGACAATCCGGAAGTTGCGATGCTCGATATCGGTTATATCAACGATCCCCACGTGATAAGAAAAAATCCGAAAGTCACGGCGATCAATTCCGCGGTGGAAGTGGATCTGACCGGACAAGTTTGTGCGGACACGATCGGAACAAGACAATATTCCGGAGTCGGAGGTCAGATGGATTTTATCCGAGGCGCCTCCCTTTCGGAACGAGGCAAACCCATCATCGCCTTACCCTCTTCCACTTCCAAGGGAGAATCCAGAATCGTTCCGATGTTGAAACCCGGCGCCAACGTGGTCACAACACGCGCGCACGTTCACTACATCGTGACCGAATACGGAATCGCGAATTTATACGGGAAGAATTTACGACAAAGGGCAAAAGCCTTAATCGAGATCGCTCATCCCGATCACAGAGAAAAACTCGAACGAGAAGCGTTGGAACGGTTTAAGATTCTTTAAAAAAGAAACGCGGAAACGGCGCGGTATTTGTCATCGAATTTTATTTTTTATACGAAAGAATCGCATCGGAATCGTTTGACGAAAACGTCGTTTTTCGTCAAATTGATTTTGAAACGACTTTCCGATGAAATTTGAAAGGGACAAAGTTTATGAAGGAATTTTTCTTTCGGACGTTCACTACCTTCTCAATAAAAAAATAAAATCCCACAAACACAAAGAACTCTTTCAGTTCCTGGATCATCTCGAAAAAAAGAACGTCCGCTTTCAAACGATCTACCTCGTGGGCGACATCATCGAGAATTGGTTTTTCAGCGCATCTCGCAAACTCCGCCGCAGTAAAAAGAAATTCAACAAACTCTTCGACAGACTCGACTCTTTATCGGTCCGTGGCGGCGACAAAATCTACATCGTAGGAAATCACGACTCGACTTCGTATCTGATGAGCCTTCCTCCCAAGATAGAAAAGTATCTAAAGGAACGGGATTGGCAAGTCTGCGAAAAAACCGAAAACGAAACCCTGATTGCGGTGCACGGCCATCAGGGACAATACAACCGGTTCACCTGGATCGGGTCGATTTTTCTATTACGTTTTTTGCATGCGATTGCCGTACTGATTCCCAACCTTTTCCGTTATTCGGAAGCGTTCTATCAAAAACACCTGAACAGACAGGACCCTACTACGACCGAAGAGATTCTGCGGTATTACGAACGTCTATCTAGAATCACGCACCAAGGAGATCGACTTTTGATTTCGGGTCACACACACGATTTTCTTTGTATTCCTCATTTAAGAATCGTCAACACGGGGGATTGGGTGAAAAGCAACAGCTTCGTATTACAAGACGGATCTCATTTTATCGGAGCCAAGATGAACAAACGGGGAGAATTCTCCAAAGAATTCGTTTACAAACACAAGGAAGATTCCTCCGTTTAGTAAAAATATTTCTTGCTTAACCTTTTCAAAAGGTGCAGAATTGCCGGATGCAAATTCCAGGCTATTCTACGATCTTGCAGTTCATTTCGGAAAATCCTTGGTCTTCTTTTTTTTACGCGATGGGAACATACACACTCATCGCTCTCGTTCACGACATCGTTCAAAGAAGGCATGCAATCAAACATAACTTTCCTCTTGTGGGAAGAATCCGATATCTCTTTGAAACGATCGGACCGGAGCTAAGGCAATACTGGGTCGCGAACGACAAAGAAGAAATGCCGTTCAATCGCGCGGAACGTTCCTGGGTTTATGCGACCGCAAAAAAACAAAACAACAACTTCGGATTCGGAACGACCGAACTTTTATACGAAGCCGGTTATCCGATCATCAAACACAGCGCGTTTCCGTTTCCCGAATCCAAGGTAAAACATTTAAAAAACGATTCTTCCATGATCCCCTGTCTCAAAGTCATCGGAGAATTTCACAATCGCAAAAAACCGTTTCGTCCTCCTTCCGTAGTGAACATCTCCGCGATGTCGTACGGCTCACTCGGGAAGAACGCAGTCTCCGCTTTGAACAAGGGCGCGATGATGGCGCATTGTTATCAGAACACGGGAGAAGGCGGGATCAGCCCCTATCACCAGTTAGGCGGCGATATCGTCTGGCAGATCGGAACCGGTTACTTCGGCGCGAGAGACGCGAACGGAAAATTTTCCTTGGATCTTTTCGGACAAAAGATTCACGAAAACCCCCAAATAAGAATGATCGAAATCAAACTTTCGCAAGGCGCAAAACCGGGCAAAGGAGGAATTCTCCCCGGGAAAAAAGTCACGAAACAAATCGCGGCGATTCGAGGAGTTCCGGCCGGACAAGATTGTGTTTCGCCTAACGCGCATTCCGAATTCGGAACGGTGAGCGAATTGATCGACTTTATCGAACGCCTTCATTCCGCGAGCGGACTTCCGGTGGGAATCAAAAGTGCGATCGGTGAAATTCATTTTTGGAACGAACTCGCGGAACGGATGAAACAAACCAACAAAGGACCCGATTTTATCACGATCGACGGCGGAGAAGGAGGAACCGGAGCGGCTCCCCTCGCTTTTGCCGATCACGTCTCCCTTCCGTTCAAGGTTGGGTTCGCGCGAGTGTATCAGATCTTTCAAAAGGAAAAACTCTCCGAAAGAATGGCTTGGATCGGAAGCGGTAAATTAGGATTTCCTGATAGAGCCATCGTAGCCTTCGCGATGGGATGCGATCTCATCAACGTAGCACGGGAAGCGATGATGTCCATCGGCTGCATTCAAGCGCAGCGTTGTCATACGGACCATTGTCCCGCAGGAGTCGCGACGCAGAACCGCTGGCTACAGGCCGGGCTCGATGTGGATCTCAAAGCGGAACGGAACGCGAATTACATCAAAGGACTCCGCAAAGAAGTTTTGTCCGTAACGCACGCAGCGGGCTACGAACATCCCCTTCAGTTCCGAGGAAGCGACATCGAGATCAGCGCAGGACTCAACATCTTCAAAACGTTGGAAACGATTCTCGGTTACGAAAGAGATCACGTTCATTTTACGAAGATGCTCGATTATACGGATCACACGTATTTGGAAGAATATATGCAGGGTGTCAGCAAAGTGGAACACCCGAACCACGCGACGAACAATCATCCGAAGTAAGACGCTCTTTGTGATCAAAAGATCGATAACGAGCGATCTAGAACGCGATTCGTAGAAAGCGTTCCGCCGAGTTAAAGAGGGTCGCCCGTGGAATCCAAATTTACCACTTGCAATCCCGCTTTTGCGTTCGATTCTGTGCGAAAGCGGAGATTTCATGTTTCAATTTTCTTTTTCATTCTTAACCGTCCTGGAAGAAGCGCGGGACGTATTGATCAGACCGGTTTCATTTTTCAAAGAACTTTCCAAAACCCCGGAAGAATCTCTGATTCCGTTATATCTGCGTTCCCTGATTTTTATGGGCTTCTTATACGGGATCGCCGTACTCAGCATGACCGTCTTGACGCCGGACGGTTTTTCCAATCCTCCCCTCTCCTTCTTATTATTGGAAATGCCGCTCGCCTACTTTCTCGCGAGTTTTATCGTATTCCCTACTTTAGGTTTTCTTTATATGTTTTTCTCTTGGATTTGCGGCGGAGATAAAAGCTGGAAATCGAACTTCCGAGCCAGCACCGCGGTTCTCGGAATTTTTTGGGTCGCATTGCTTTTACAGAGTTTCGGAGGACTCATCCATCCGTATCTCGGAATCGGACTCGGAATCGCGTTTACCGCATACGTCCCGATTCTATTCTACCTCGCGTTGACTTCGTATCTCAAAGCGCCCGTACAAAGAACCGCGATCGTACTTACGATTTTTGCGGCGATTCTTCTCTATTTGCAATACTCTAAAGTTTCCTCGTATATCAACGATTACAAGATGATCGAGAATATGAATTCTCACAAACCTCTCACAAGGGAAGAGGAAGAACACGGAGAACAAGAAGCCGCGGAGATTATCCGTAAGGCGATGGAAAAAGCGAAAGCGGAAGGACATGAAACTCAGGAATAGTTATGGCAAGAATTCAACTGGAACTCCCGAATAAATTCGTCTGGTCCGTCGACCTAGACGTTCGAATCTACGATATCAATTTTGCGGATCATCTCGCACACGACCGCGTGATTTCGCTTCTTCACGAAGCGAGAGCGCGTTTCTTTTTGGAACACAACTACAACGAACTCAACGTGGACGGACTCGGGATCATCATGACCGACATCGCCGTCGTCTATAAGGCGGAAGCGTTCTTTCGGGATAAGGTCCGAGTGGAAATCACGGCGGGAGATTTCAATCAGCGCGGTTGCGATATCTATTATAGAATGACGCACGCGGACGGACCGGCCAACGGCAAAGTGATCTGCGAAGCGAAGACAGGCGTGGTTTTTATGGATTACTCAACTCGTAAATTGGGAAATCTTCCGGAAGGTTTCCGAAAGATTTTTCCTTAATTCAAGACCCGCGGCGGGATCAGATTCGGATTCCGAAAGAAAACTGAAGACTCGGTTCCGTAAAACGATACGAAACGTTGGAATTGGAAAGAAGCGTGTTCCTGATTTGAGCCGAGAGAGCGATCACTATGGAATCGCCGTTCCATTGAACCCCCGTTCCCAACGATAAAGTGCCGTGAAAAAACGGATCGGAGTACATTCCGGTTCGATAACTTCGTCCGAATCCGAACGCGAACTGTGCGAACCAGGAAAATCTCTCCCCATCGATCGGATAATATTTCAAACCCGGTAGAAAAGAAACCGTTTCCACCCGAAAAGAGTTCGAGGTTCTAAACGGCGTATAACCTTCGTCAAGCGAGGACAACGCCAGAAGAGTCGTGGAAGATTCATTTTTTTGAATATTATCCGGACCGGGTAAAACCAAAGCGGCGGCTCTCGGATTCAAGAATGCGTTCGACGAACTGCGGAAATCGAAACGGGAATTTTCCAACCCCAGAGTGATTCCATATCTGCCTTCAAAACGGGTTTCCGCCTGAAGAAACACCGACTGAACAAGAACCGAAAAATTTCCGATTCGATCCGGTTCTGCGATACGGCTTTCCCAGAAGGAAACCCCCGAAGAATAAGAAACTCGACCGGCCCCTGAAGAATTCGGTTTTTTCGAACCTTGGTTTTTCGGAACGTTCGACGCGGAAGGTTCGGATTCCGATTTCACTTCCGCCATAACGATCCGTTTCACCGAGCTAGTTTCGATTTTTCTAATATTGCCCGATTCGTCTTCGACGAGAATCACATCTCCTCCCATCGTAACCTTTACGTTTCGAAGAGCCTCTCCGTCCTTGAGAAGAACGGTGTCCGCAAACAGAAACGAAGGAACGCAGAGAAAAAAGAAAAATACGAAACCGGTTCGATGATAAATCCTCAAACGAAATTCAAACCTTCCAAGAAGTGAACATCTTGCCGATCATGAAGATAGTCAGCTTCGTTCCGTTTACGAGCAACGAAATCGGATTCTTGGAAAAGTTAAACCGCATCGCGGCGAGAATCGCTTCGTACGAGGTTTTGTTAAACGGATACCACCATATATTCCTTTTGGAAGGAATGATGTCCCAGTTCACGAGCTTAGGCTGAGTCATCTCGTCGAAACCGAGGCCGGAATGGGTTCTTCCCAAACCCGATTCTTTCCAACCGCCCCAAGGAGTTTCGGATTGACCGTGCGTATAGAGGTGATCGTTGATCGTCGTCGCACCCGATTCGAGTTTTTTCGCGATCTTTTTGCCCAGACTTAAATTTTTGGTCCATACGGAAGAAGTCAGCGCCATCGAAGAATCGTTTGCAAGAGCGATCGCCTCTTCGATCGTTTTGAATTTCATCACGGGAATGATCGGACCGAAATTTTCTTCTTTCATCAACTCCATCTGGTGATTCACGTCCACCATCAAAGTGGCGGGATAAAAGAATCCCTTCGTGTTACCGCTCGGCTGCGATTGTGCTACGATCTTAGCGCCTTGTTTCACGGCGCCGTCCACCTGGCGTTTTACCGTATTGAGTTGTTCTTCCGTGGTCATGGAACCCATTTCCACGTCGAAATCCCGGTCGGCTCCGTGGCGAATCGCTCGGGTTTTGGCCGCGAGCAAGTTTACGAATTTATCATATACCTTGTCTTGCACATACACGCGTTCCACACCGCCGCAGGATTGACCCGCGTTTTGGTAACCGGCCCAAGCCGCGCCGTTCGCCGCACGTTCGAGATCCGCGTCTTCCAAAACGATCATCGGATCCTTACCGCCCAGCTCCAAAGACAAAGGGGTTAAGGTGGAAGCCGCTGCCGCCATCAAAGTTTTTCCGGTCGCAACCGAGCCGGTAAAAAAGATCTTATCGATCTTGTTTTCAAAGAAGGATTTGGAAACCGCTCCGCCCGAACCGACGATATGATAAAAAAGACCTTCGGGTAATTCTCCGGCGGCGACGATCTTATCGATCGCTTGACCCACGAGAATCGTCGCTTGCGCGACCTTCAACAGAATCGCATTCCCCGCCATCAACCCCATCGCGATTTCCCCGAAAGGAATCGAAAGAGGATAATTCCACGGACTGATGATTCCGACGACGCCGAGCGGAACGCGATGCAGTTCGTTCTTCTTATTAAAAAATAAGAATGTGGACATCGGAAGTTTTTTCGGTTGCAGGTGATGTCTTGCATTCTTCGCATACCAGTCCGCCGCGAGCGCGGCCGGAAGAACTTCCGTAGCAAGCGCGTCCATTCTGGATTTGCCGTTATCCTTGCTCACGATGTCCGCGAGTTCTTCCGCGTGTTCCACGATATAATCTCTCATCTTGAGAATGTGCTTTTTGCGGGTGGCGAATTTTGTCTGAGCCCACTTTCTTTGGGCCTCGCGGGCTTTATTGAAAATTTCGGGCATTTTTGCCAGATCCGTGTTCGGAACTTTTCCGATTTCTTCCAACGTAGCCGGGTTTTGCGACACTTGGAAACCGGTTCCCATATAATTGCCGTTCGTTTTCGATTTTGTATCTGCGATTGCACTCGTTGCCATTTCAAATTCTCCTATTTTCTCTTCCTATATCGATTCTAACGCCCATAACGATTGTTCGGTCCGTCTATAGTACAGAGAGAATGGAATTTATAACAAGCGTTTTTGCAACCGGTCTCGGGGGCTTCCCGGGAATCTCCTATACATGAAAAGCCCCCGTAAAAAACTGGCTTATCAGCTATACTTGAGGGTTTTTCTATGAAACGCACCGAACTGGAAAGAAGAGAAAGAGACCTCCGCAAGGCAGAAAAAAAGACACAGCTTCAAGAAAAGAGGCTCGCCTCCGGAAAAGGAACTAGCGTAGGAGATTACATCGACGAGTTGTCCGCGCTCTTCCGTTATGACGCGACCGAAATCTTCAACACGGGAGACGACATCGCGGTCTTGGAATTATTGGAAGATATTCAAGCGAATCTCCCCGCGAAACAGTGGGAAAACGTGCTTCGTAAAGCGATCAAAAAGACCGGAGTTCAGGAAAAAGAAAAAGCATACAACGAACTCAAAGAATTGATGAACGACGAAGAAGAATCGGAAACGGCGGAAGAAGTCGGGGTATAACCCGGCTTTTTCTTTTCTCCGCCGTACAGGTGCGACAACATCCGATCGCGCCGAACCGGCAAAAACCCCACGACAACTCGGATAGAATATTCCTCTTTTTCCGATCCTTTAGATCCCAAAGAACTCCTTCGATGTTTTTCAACTTACCGGATGGACGAGAAGTCACTCGAAAGTCATGCCGATTTTTCTCGAAACAGCGGCCAACCGAATCTTGAATGCGACCAGTTGCTCACATTCAAAAAATCGCTGAGCTTCGCATCAAATCCGATCTTACGGAATCATAAATTTTGCTTGATCTCTCTATCTACCAGATAGTATCTGAAAGATATATCTCTCATTCTATAGATTGCGCGACTTATTTTTGCCGTCTCGGTTTTCCATGAAATTTCCGGAAAAACTCTATTCTCAATTGTTAAATCAGAAATCGCAAAACTCCTCAAATCATAAGGTTCAAAATCCCAAATAATGGCCCGTATCAACAAAACGCGTTATGCGCTCTTGGGTATCGTAGCACAAAGTCCCAAAAACGCCTATGAAATCAAAAAAACCATCGAACAAACCATCGGATTTTTCTGGCAGGAAAGTTTCGGACAAATCTATCCGATTCTCAAACAACTCGAAAAAGAAGGATGCCTTAAGTCGTCCAAAGAGAAAAAACGAACCGGCCCGGAATCGACGATCTACAAGATAACCCCCAAAGGAAAAAAAGAACTTAAGGAGTGGCTGGAAAAGCCCGTCGAAAATTTTCCCTATCGCAACGAACTTCTTTTAAAGCTCTTTTTCGGCAATCACGTGGAAAAGGAAATACTCATAGGACATCTGCAACATACGAAAGAGGAAGTGCAACGTCTCACCGAAATTTATGCGAACATCCGAGGCTTTTTGGATCAGCATGAAAATCCGAAAGTAAACAAGATATTGAGCCTGATCACTCTCGACTTCGGCATTGCAACCGCGAAAAGTTTTATGGAATGGGCGGAAGAATCGAAAAACAAAATAAAAAATTCGGATTTTTAAACTGAAATCGTTTTTCTACTTTTCACGTCGTCTAAATTGACTTAGGCTACAACCGATCCGGAGAAGGTCGCACTTTGCCTGCCCGGAGCGAAACGCCAATGAATCTACCGCCTCTGCACGAAACCATGGACCTTTCCTGGTCCCCGTTTGCGTTCTATTCCGGTTTTTCGTTCCTTGTCTTCTCTTTCAATCTATACGTTACATACAAAAATCTTAAAGTACGGGGAAGCAAAGAATTCCTTTTCGTTCTATGCGGTTTCGCGCTCTATTCCTTAGGTAGTTTTTTCGAGATTCTTTCCCGAAACGAAAATTGGATCTTATTCTGGGACGATTTTCAGTTCATCGGAAACGACATCATCGTAATCGGCATTTCGTTTTTTATTCCAAGAATCACAGCCCTTACGTTCGTATATCGTTTCCCTTTGAGCCTGCTTCTAGTTCTATTTCCGATTTCCAACGAACTGCTTTTGTGGTCCGGTTATCATCCCGAATGGATCAGAACCAATGTTCGATTTCTTACGGATACTTCTTGGAAAGCGCTCACATACGACTATGGCCCTTGGATGAAGTTGTTTATCGTTTATTATCTAGGAGCTCAAACAGCCGTCATCGGAATTCTCATCTGGAAATTCTTAACCCTGACCGGATTTCGCCAAGCGCAGATGTCTCTCCTTTTGGTGGGAATTCTTTTTCCGTTTCTCGGAGGTCTGATGACAGTGGCCGGTGTATTCCCGTTCATCAATCCTCATATGGATGTGTTTCCGATCACCGGATGTGCGACTTCCCTCGTATGGGCTTACGGTCTTTTTTATTTCAAGATGATGGATCTGATTCCCGTCGCCAGGGACAAAGTTTTCAATCTGATTCAAGACGGAATTCTTATATTAGATAAAACGAATATCATTCTGGATTACAACGAGGCGGCGATCAATCTTTTTCTGGGACAATTGAACACCGCGGGGATCACCCTGAAGGAAGTGTATCCCGATTTGAACTATCTGATCGAGAAATACAAACGAAACGAAATCGATTCGATCCCGGATCTGAGGTTGTTCATCAAAGGAGAACTTCGGTACTACGAGGTTATTCTCAGGAATTTTTCAAACCGATCGGAACGAAGCGACTTCTGGATTCTCACCTTAAGGAATATCACGGAACGCAAGTTAGGCGAAGAACGCGCCATCGAGGAAAAGAACTTCCTGAATATGATTTTGGATTCGACCAGGGTTCTTTTCGTCGCCCTCGACCGCGAAGGAAGAATTCTTCGATTCAACAAAGCCTGTGAAAACGCGTTCGGCTATCGTTCCGACGAGGTCAAAGGCCACGCGTTCTGGGACATCTTCGTGGAACCTCATAAAAAGGAATCGATCAAGAAAGTGTATCTGAGAATGATCCGAGGAAAGTTTCTTCCGAAAACTCAGGAACAATGGATCGGTAAATTCAAAGAACGGAAAGTGATCCAATGGGAAAACCGTGAAATCAAGGACAAAAACGGAAGAACCAATTACATCATCACTGCGGGCGCGGATTTGACTGACGTTTACAATGCGGAAAACGAAATCGCAAATCTCAAAACTGCCAACGAGGAAATCACAAAAAAGAATCAGATGATCGAGGATCAAAAGAAAGAACTCGAACAAATCATCGACACTCTCACCAAAACGCAAGCGCAACTCGTTCAGGCGGCAAAACTTGCGGACCTAGGACAACTCGTTTCGGGAATCGCCCACGAAATCAACAACCCGTTAGGCGCCATTCTCGCTTCGAACCAAAACATACAACACTACACCAAATCCTTTCGGGAAAAATCGAAGAACTATTTCCGTCTTTTAAAAAAATTACCGGAACGGATACGAGATCAAATTTCCTCGTTAATCGACATCGCCGCAACCCACTCGGATCTTGTTTTAGGCCTGGAAAGAAGAAAAAGGGCAAAAGACGTCCGCACAAATCTCGAACGTCTGGGCATTCCGTCCCCTTCCAACGAACTCTGCGAGGTCGCGCTCGAATGCGGTCTTTACGGAAGAGAAGAGGAATATATCGAACTTCTCAAACATAAGGAAGCGATTCCGATTTTGGAATTGATCACGGATCTTTTGGGACCGGAAAGAAATTCTCAGACGATTCAAACCGCAGTCGAACGGTCCTCCAAAATTCTGTACGCGTTGAAAAGTTTGGCCCATTTTGAAAGCAAAAGCGTATTAGAAGAATCGAATTTACGGGAGAATGTGGAAATCGTTCTCGCTCTCTATCAAAACCTGTTCCGTCACGGAGTGGATCTTTCCGTGAACTTTGAGGAACTTCCGAAAATTCCGATCTACCGGGACGATCTGCTCCATCTTTGGACAAACCTCATCATGAACGCCGTCCAAGCGATGAATTATTCCGGCAAACTCAATATCAGCGGAAACAAAGAGAACGGCTTTGCAGTAGTTCAGGTGGAAGACTCGGGCCCGGGGATTCCGGATTCCCTTCGAGAGAAGATCTTCGATCCGTTCTTTACGACCAAACCTCCGGGAGAAGGAAGCGGACTCGGCCTGGATATTTGCCTGAAGATCGTCGAAAAACATAACGGAACGATTTCTTACGAATCAGAGCCCGGAAAGACGGTATTTACCGTAAAGCTCCCTTTAGTGCATACTAAAAACTGAATATTATAAAATTATAAAATCCCTTTGCGAGGCAATAAGCGGATTTCGTCCGGATAGACCGCATCGGGAAGAGTCGCGAGAGTCGCGAGCCATTTCCCGAAATCATCCACGGGGATCATGTCGTCCTGTTCGAACCCTTCCCTTCCCTTCCAGATATCCGTATAAACCGCACCGGGATAAACCGTAATGACCCGGATTCCCTGGGATTTTAATTCTTCCCGAAGCGCTTTTGCAAAACCCGCAATCGCGTGGCGGCTCGCACAATACGCCGTCGAGTTCGGAAAGCCCTGATAACCGGCGGTGGAAGAAAGATAACACAAAAAGGAACCGGCCCGCAACAGCGGCAGAATCTCCTTCGTGAGTAAAAAGAGAGAATTCAGATTGAGAACGAAATGTGCATTCCATTCTTCTAATGCGATTTGATCCACGGATTTAAAAAGTCCGCTTCCGAAGGTAAAATACACTCCGGACAAGGAATTCACCTGCGATTTCAGAGCGCCCACGAACTCGAGAACCTCGGACTGCCTGGAAAGATTGCACTGAAAATTCTTTCCGTATTCGAACGGACTTCCGCTTTCCGCGTTTTTCCACTCGGCGCCGGTTCTGGAAATCCCGATCGCGTCCCGCGAAAGTAAATTCAAGTTTTCTAATACGGACTTTCCGATGCCGGAACCGGCCCCGGCTACGAGAATGGGCTTGTGTTCTTTTTCGGAGGACAAAGGATCTTCCCCTTAAGAGAAAGTCGCGGGATAAACCGGAAATTCGGTGGAGAAGACTTCCTGACGATCCAGCTCCGATGCGTCGGTAGGCAGATTTTTCGTTTCTCCCGGATAAGAAAGATTTTTCCAAGAGACCATATATTTGAGAATAAAGTCCGTCGCTTCCAGATTCCGATTCGCCTGAATCGTATCCTTTCCCCAAACGGTGATACCGTGTTTTTCGATGATGCAGAACGGAACCTTAGGTCTGTAATCCTTGAGATACTTTTCCAAACAATCGGAGATATCCTGCACATTCGGAAAATTGTATATTACAGGAACGTAAACCTTTGGATTTTCTTCCCAGATTCCGTATGCCTTCAGGATTTCGATTGTGGGGAGTTCGAGTAAAGCAACGGGTTCGTTTTTGGAAGTGTTCGCGCGGATTAAATTCGATTCGAGAGTGTGAACATGAAGACCGCAGGAAACCCCGTCTAACGCACGATATACGGCGCGATGGATCGAAGTTTCGGCGCTCGGCTTTAATCCTTTGGTCGCCTTGGAATTTTTGGAATCCACCGGCTGCCCCGATTCCAAATCCACGTAGAGAAAATTGCGTTTGTTGAGAAGATTTTTGTCGAGTCCGCTCCCGCTGACCCAAAATCCGGATTCTTCCGGAACACGAACGGAAAGATTCCCGGCGGTTCCGGGCATCCATCCGTTTTTGTGATAGACGGCTCCCAATTCCGAGAGCCGCTCCAATTGTTTTTTAACGGACATATCAGTCCAGAGTATTCGTTTCTTCCACGTAGTTCGGAACCCAACCGCTCATATCCTGAAAGTAACGTACCGCTTTGATTCTTTTTTTATCGTCGAGATAAAACCAGTGGTTCGTGTTTCTTGGAACGGAGATGAAGTCGTCCTTATAAACGTGAACGAGAAACTTCTCGCCCTTTAAGGCGAAACCGAATACTCCCGATCCGTCCACGATGTATCGAACCTCTTCGTCCGTGTGATAATGAACCCGGTCGAATTTCGCGAGCATCTCGTTCAATCCGGAAACGTTCGGATGAAGCACGATCAAATCGCGGGATTGATAACCTTCTTTGGCTTTGAGAGTTTCAAAACGATCGTCCAGTTTTTTCAGAAGTTCCTCTTTTTCCGAATCGGCCAACACTTCCTTATCGGTAAGATTTGCCGCGTTAGGCGGAACCACCCAATGATCGTAGTCGATTCCTCTCTCTTTGAGAAAGGATTTCACTTCGTTCGTTTCCTGAATCGGCGCTTGTCCGTTTTGTCTTACTATCGTTGCCATAGATACCTCCGCAGATTGTTATTTGTTGACCCTTTCTACGTAAGTGAGATCGCGCAGGTCTATTTTTATAACGTCGCCCTGCTTTACGAATATCGGAACATTGATTTCTCCGCCGGTTTCGACGGTGACTCTTTTTTGAGCCGTACCGGAAGTGTCCCCTTTGAGACCTTCTTCCGCATAAGTAACTTGAAGGATGGAGAAGTTCGGAGGAATGACTCCGATCGGTTTGCCTTCGTAGAACGTAACTTCCATCGCGGTTTCTTCCTTTAAGAACGGAAGAATGTCCTCCACATATTCTTTAGACACCGGCATCTGTTCGAAGTCGTTGGAATCCATGAAGATGATGTCGTCGCCTTCGGTGTAGCAGATGGTCATGTTTCTTTTTTCCAACTCGACGCTTTCCAGTTTTTCCGCCGCCTTGAAGGTGCGTTCGATCGAGCTGTTTCTGGTGAGGTTCTTAAGTTTGGTTCTAATAAACGCAGAACCCTTTCCCGGGTTTACGAATTCGGTTTTGACTACCGAATAAAGATCCCCTTCCACTTTGAGAACCATACCTTTTTTTACTTCTGTGATGCCAAGAGTCATGGAATTTCCTAAGAATAATTTACCTCCTTCTATTTCTCGGGAAAAGGCCCCCCTGTCAAGAAAAAGAACCCAGAACTGCAAAGCAGTTCTGCTGAGTTCTTCAACGCAACCCATAGGGAGCGTTGTGGCCAAAGAGCCGCGGAGCGATCAGCGATTGGCTCTTTGCGAAGCTAAGATCTCAAAAGCTAAGAACCCAAAAACTAAAACCCGAAACTAAGATCTCAAAATCCAAAAGCGAAGAACTCGTCTCGAAACTCTAAAAGGGACGGTTGTCAAGCTAATCGCAAAATGTGGGAGCTCCCACAAATTACCAAAAATTCATCGATTTGCTTCTATTTCTTTTTGTAAGAGTTCCCACATCCTAGGGTTGTACGGTGCTCTCTAAGAGGCCACGATAATCCTTCTACTCAATGCCAAGAATGTCTTTCTCCGACCGATCAAAACGGCTGTATCAATTTGTAACAATTCACGCGCGAATTGTAATAGACTTTTTGGATGCGAACGGCATTCTCCCGGAGAATTCCATAGGAACGTAAAAACAGACGTATGAAATTAAGATCCACAATTCTATCCGCGGTCATCCTTGCCGCGGCATTTACAGGAAATTGCAAACCGAAAGAAACGATCACCGTCACCGGTTCGGAAACGATGCACATAATGTTGCAGATGATCGGATTGGAATATTCCCGAAAAAACTCCGGAGTCCAAGTCGTTGTTCACGGCGGAGGCTCGATCGAAGGAATCGAAAAGTTATTTCAAGGTAAAACGGACATCGCGGCGGCGAGCAGGCCTCTGACCGAAACCGAACTGAAGGAATTCGACTCCAAAGGAAAATTCGAATCTCTCGCAGTCGCTTACGACGGAATCGCAATCATCGTTCATCCATCCAATCCGGTTCGCAAGATCAGCCTGGAAAACGCTTCTAAAATATTCGCCGGAGAAATCTCCGATTGGTCCAAGGTCGGAGGAAAACCCGGAAAGATCGACGTGGTGATCCGAAACGACAAATCGGGAACCGCGGCTTACTTTGAAACGCACGTCTTGAAACAAAAGGATTTAGGAATCAAGAACTTTGAAGTGAGAAAGAACGTAGGGTACGTGAAAACTGCCAAGGTGGTTGCGGACAACGACGCAATGGCGGCCGCGATCGACGGAAACCAAAACTCGATCGGGTTCATGGGAATGGGAAGCGCCGTTTTCGAGAACAAAGGACGCGTTCGTGCTCTGGAATATTCCTTGAGCGGAAAGGAACCGTTCGTCGTTCCGAGCATCGAAAACGTATATAACAGAAAATACGAACTCTCCCGAGGATTGTATCTCTTTTATCTTTCCGATCACGGACAAAAGATCGACGACTTCATCACGTATGTAACGAGCGAAGACGGACAAAAGACGATTCTCAAAAGCGGTTATTTGAGAGGAACCCTTCCTACAGTGGAAGTGGAAGTCAAAAAATAGGATAAAAAACGAAAGGATCTCGGGATTTTTTTCGCAGAAAACGATTGATTTTCGACATTCTCGGGATCTAATACAACGTTATGGGCCGTGCTATACTCGGAGTCGTCGCGTTGCTTGTCGCAGGATGTTTCCTCGCGGATAGTTTTGCGGAAAGCCGATTGGAATCCTACAAACCGGTCGTTCGAGTCAAGGCTCAATCCAGAACCATTCAGCAGGTTTCCAATCCCTTCACCAAAAATCTCTCTTCGGGAGACGACGATAAAGGGCTTGTCGATTTCTTCAGAATCGATTCTTTCTCGGGCAAATTCTTACCTTCTCATTCTATCCTGAAAATCGAAATCATATCCGGTAGAGGTTCTCTTTCCTTTCGTTACCTTTCTCTACCTCCTCCGACGGCTGTTTAAGGACACATTCAATTCTGTATCGAGGGAGTAAGTCTCCCCGTTCAAGGATGGACGTTCTTTGGGCAAAAAGAATTCCATCCTCGAATGTAAACAGAATCTCCCTTCGGATTCTTCTCATTCTTGTCCTGAATCTCCTAAAAAAGTGAGAATTTCCCAATCGGAGATGCAATAGAAAACGATTGCCGGAAGAGGTTTCGAAAGTCCTACTTCCGGTTTTTTTTTAGAAAGAAGCGATTTCACTTCTTGGTTGACGCAAGGAGTTCTCGTCGGAGGATTTCAGTAGAACCGTTTCTCGGGGTTAAACCGCTGTCTAATTCTTCATTCACAAATCTCGTGCCTCGTTCCTCCGACTGGGAGACAACTTCTCCTCAATGGCTGAATTGGAAGTGGCAGATTCAAAATCGTATCAAAACACAAAGCGAGTTGTCCGAACATCTCGAGTTGACGCCGACGGAAAAACTTTCCTTTGACGCTTGTTCCGAGTTCTTCGAATTTTCGGTTACGCCGTATTACTTACGTCTCGCGGATCAAAAAGATCCCCATTGTCCGATCCGTTTGCAAATCGTTCCTCGCAAAGAAGAATTGATCCGAAACGGTTTTGAAAGGCAGGACCCTCTCGCCGAAGAAGCGCACATGCCCGTCAAGGGCGTTACCCACCGTTATCCCGATCGCGCCCTTTGGTATTTATCGCACGTATGCGCCGTGTATTGCAGATTCTGCACGCGCAAACGAAAGGTCAGCAAATCCATTCACACTCCGGGCAAAGAAGAATGGGATCAGGCTCTCGCTTACTTTCGATCGCATCCTGAAATTAAGGAAGTGATCTTATCCGGAGGAGATCCGCTCAATCTTTCGGACGAGAAATTGGATTATCTTTTAGGCGAACTCAAATCCATTTCGCATATCAATCAGGTTCGGATTCATTCCCGATATCCCGTAACTCTTCCGATGCGAATCGATGCTTCGTTATGCGCCGTATTGAAAAAACATTTTCCGATCTATCTCGTAACGCACTTCAATCATCCGAAAGAAATCACACCTTTGGTAAAGGAAAGAATCGCGCTTCTCATCCAGCAAGGAAACGTGATGGTTTTGAACCAGGGAGTTCTGCTCAAAGGGATCAACGATTCCGCGGAAACTTTAAAAGATTTGTTCTACGGATTGACCGCGATCGGGATCAAACCCTATTACCTCCATCAGTGCGACGAGGTTTGGGGAAGCGGCGGATTCCGGGTCGAGATCTCCAAAGGAGTCGAAATCATGAAGCAGATTCGGGGAAAAATTTCGGGCCTTTCCGTTCCTCTTTACGTGGTCGATTTGACCGGAGGCGGAGGCAAGGTTCCGCTTCCGACCGATTATCTCGCGGAAAAGACGGATCATTCGTACGTATTCCGAAACTATCAGGACGAACTCTATGAAATCAGTTATTAAGCGAAGTGCGTTTTTCGAGGGAAAATTCCGCCTCCGAGAGGTCTCCGAAACGTGGATCGGTTTGTTTCTCGCACTTGTGTTTGTCGTCGTCTTTGCGGTTACGTTGCAGTGCAAAACACAGGAAAGCAAGGGAACCGCTTCCGCTGCGGAAACTCCACGCTATCTGAGACTCAACTACGACGTCGTTTACGATACGTCCGAAGGGGTTACCCTCTACGAATCGGGCAGGTTGTTCGCAAGAGGACTATTTTACGACTTTTCGATCCATTCGTCGGCGCACAAATTCGATCGAATCCGAGCTTCTTCCTATACCGAAGACAATCAGATCGATTTCAAACATATTCTGACGGCCGACGAACTCGGTTCGCTGAAGAATAAACAATATCAATATTTTTCCATGCCCAACGACTCAAGGGCCAGCGTTTTAACGGGAATTCATAACGGGAAATATTACATCCGCTGGGAATGGCAGAAGGAATCCTTTATTTTCGTCTTTGAAACTCTGTCCAAAAACGATTCGGGGGAATCTCCGGCCGTCCTTGGAAAAGAATTTCATGAAAATATCCGCAAAGGTCTCAGAATTTTTTAGTCTTCTTGACCGATTCGGTACAGGTCCGTATCCTATCCTTTGCAAGGATCTGGTATGTGGTTGAAGCTGGGAGATTCTGAAATCATCAACCTGGATTATATATCCACGATCAAAAAGAACCCCTCTTCCAACTCGATCGAGATTATCTACAACGATCTCAACCATATCAAATCCTTACCGTTTCGAAATCCGGAAGAAAGAGACCGGGCGTACGATGCGATTCTCGAGAACTTATCACGTATGAAATTATTTTTTGAATAGAGAGGGAAGATGGAGTCGATCAAACAAAATCTGCAAACCGTATTTTCCCTAAAACCGTTCGAGGTCCTTTTTTACGGATCCAGACAAAGGGGAGATTTCAAAGATTCGTCCGACTATAATTTTTTTCTTTTGGCCGATCCGAGCGATCAACTCAAAAGCACGTTTTTGAGAGAGATCAACGCGATTCTAAGTCCATTGGAAGAGATCGCACCGGTGCATCTCGTCACGGCGGACACGGATTCATTTCTTGCAAGACTCAGAGTATTCGAACCTTCGGCGGTTCACATCTGTGAACTCGGCGAACCTTTCTACGGCAAAGAATCCTTTCCTTCCTTAATGGGAGAATGGACGAAACTTAAGAATCAACCCGTCGACTCGGTGGCCGCCGGTAAACATCTCAGAAAACGATATCGTTTTTATAAAAGTATTTCTCCCCGCAGCACGAAAGAAGAGATCATGAGAATGGAAAGACTCGTGGCTCTGTATCTTCAGAATTGGATGTTCCGCGAGATCGAAGATTTGAGTTGGATCGAAGTGGTTCACGCCGATATCCCGACGAGATTGATCTCGATGGTGCGCGAACTCTACCGCAAGGAAGCGAACGAAAACACTTTGGAAATCCTCGGACTCTATGAGGAAATCCTAAAGTTGAAGACGGAGATTCGAAATCATCAGAATCCTTTTTCCGCCGAAAAGTTCCAGACCCTCAAGGACACGATTCGTTTCGAAGAAAAGGAAATCAAGATTCTCAAACTGAATTACTAAAAATCCGACCGTTCGTCCGCCGATCCTTTCGCGACGGACGCAAGATTTCGTCTAACGTTTCGAGAACAGATAATGGGAAACGATCCATTCTTCCCCGTTTCCGTATTTCCAAAGTTCGGCACAGGCCATAAAGAACACTTTCCAATAAACGAACCACTTTAAGGCCTGATTCTTACCGTACGTTTCGGAAAAGATTTCCAAAATTTCATCGCGGTTTCGAACCATTCCCTTCAGCCACTCTTCGGAAGTGAGCGCGTAGTGTTTTCCGTTGACGACCCATTGATTCCGAATTTGAAAATCTTTTTGAAAGTATAAAAACAGATCGTGCGAAGGCATCTGACCGCCGGTAAAGAAATATTTGGACATCCAGTCAGTATCGTCCACGACTTCGAACGCATACGCGTATTTGTGATGCGTAAAAATATGGACGAAGAAGTAACCCTTCGGCTTGAGAAAGGACGCAAACTTCTCGAAAAGCTTTTCGTAATTCTTCATGTGTTCCAGCATTTCCACGGAAACAAGACGATCGAACTTTTTCGAAATACGAAACTCGTTCATGTCGGCGGTAAGGATCGTTAGGTTTTTCAGACCGCGTTTCTTTGCCTGTTCGTCTATGTATTTCTTCTGGCTTTTGGAATTGGAAACGCCGGTAATCGAGGATTTCGGAAAGTTTTCCGCAAGATACAAGGATAAAGAACCCCAACCGCAACCGAGATCCAATACGCTCATACCGTTTTCGATCTTGGCTCGTTGACAGGTGATCTCGAGCATTCTTCGTTCGGATTCATCGAAAGAGACGTTCGGGGTTTCCCAATAACCCGAACTGTATTTCATGTGTTTTCCCATTACGAGCTTAAAAAAATCGGCAGGAACCTCGTAGTGTTGTTCGTTTGCCGCGGAAGTATGAACGGCGATCGGAGATTTTTTGAGCGTTTCCACATAGGAAATCAATCGTCTCTGATCGGCTTCAAGAGAACCCTGATTTTCCTGCTCGAGTCTTTGTTTCAAAAGTCGACGAATCTGAAAACGGATCAGCCAATGGGGAAAAACATCCTTTTCCATCAGATCATACATCCACTTCATTGCGAGGTTCCATCCTATTTAAAATATTCAATTTTTCTAATTTTCCTTCACTCTCATCCGTCCGTTCCGATCCGATTTATCGAAATAAGAATCGGACAAAAAAAGACGGAACACAAGACAATCGTTTCGACTAGATCAATCCTTCGGGAACCAGGGGAAGAATGCGTTCGTCTTCCGCATGTATTCCCGATAAAGATCGCCTTTGGATTTCAACTGACCGACCTCGTTCAATGGAACGCCCGTGACTTTGGTCAAAAGAATAAACATGACGACCGGAGAAATCAAACCGATCCACCCGAACGGAGAACCGAGCGCGAACAAACCGAAAGCGACCCAGATCAGCCACTCAAAGAAATAATTCGGATGACGGGAATATTTCCAGAGTCCGACATCGCAGACTTTTCCTTGGTTGCTCGGATTTTTTTTAAATTCGTTCAACTGAAAATCCGCCCACGATTCTCCGATCACCGCTAAAACAAAAAGCACAAGTCCCGCGAGTTCGAAATCGCTCTGATTCGGATTATCGTTTAAATTCGGGAACACGAACGGAATACTCAACAACACCGCGAGAATTCCCTGAAACTGAAAGATATTGGTAAAAAACTTGCGATCGACTTGATCGCCGTAATCCGCGCGAAAGGCCGTGTAACGAGCGTCTTCGTGACCTTTAAAAACGCGCGTGACCAGGATAAAAAGAGAAAGTCTCCAACCCCAAAACGCGACAATCGAAGTGATCTGCGCGGTGCGGAGCGGAAATCCGTCGCCTAACCAATAATAAACGATCGCAGCGGTCGATATACAAAGTCCCCAGCCCACGTCGACGATCGCATAATTCTTCGCTTTTTTACCGATCCACCAAAGAAGCGACATCAAAACGGCGACCGCACCCCACGCGCTTAACATCAAAGTAAGAATTTGTAATATCATTTTAATACGACATCCTTTAGAAAACGTTATCGATCTTTTTTGGATTGAAACAATTTGCTCGCCTTCTTCATAAAAGGCAAAAGCAGAAAATATAGAAGCAGTGAAATTCCCGGAACCCAGATCAACCAACCCAATACGGCAAACCCCGCTACGTCGAAGATTCCTTTTGCGATTGCGGAAACGTTATCCACGGAGATGGTTTCCGCCCAATCCAGGTTGAGAGCAGTTCCCGTAGCGGCCGATCCCGTTTTTAAAAAAGGAAAGATCAAAAGAATCTGCAGAGGATACACGAGATAATTGGCGAGCTGGATCGAAACCGGATTCAAACGAAGCAGAACGCCCGCGATCCCGCACAAAGTCATCGTCGTTCCTATCAGAGGAAAGACGCCGATCCCCGCACCGACGACGATGCTCAAGGAAATCTTTTCGGGTGTGATTCCCGATTTCAGCTCCCTCCTGATGATGTCCATCACGTTCTTTGGGGAAAAATGTTTGAGAAAATGGAAAAACGATTTCCGTTTCGTTCCAGTGTGATCCGCATTCATCGAGGTCGTTTCTTTTTCCACAGAGTGTTTCCGATCCGATTTTAAGAGCGCAGACTCAAGTTGTTCGGTCTTGTATAAACGACTTGAACGACGCTGATATTTCTCATCGAAAAGGCGGCCGCGCAATAAGAAAAGTAATATCTCCATTTGCGGATAAAGGATTCGTCAAAACCCATATCGCGGATCAGAGCGATATTGGAATCGAACCCTTTCAACCAAGTCATCAGAGTATGATCGTATTTGATTCCGATGTCCTCCAAAGAATGCAGATGAAAGTCGCTCGTTCGATTGATCGCTTGGTTGATTCTCGCGATCGAAGGTAAAAGAGAACCCGGAAAGATATGTTTCTGAATGAAATCCACTCCTTTGCGGAATGATTGATAGCGCGAATCGGGAGAAGTGATGATCTGATGCGCCATGATTCCGTCCTTCTTCAAAACACGATTGCACATCGCAAAGAAGTCCTCGAAATATTCGTGTCCCACGGCCTCCAACATCTCGACCGTTACAAGTTTATCATACTGTCCTTCCACTTTGCGGTAATCCGCAAGACGAACCTCGATACGATCCGATAGATGTTCTTTTCGGATTTTTTCGTTCGCGTAACGATATTGTTCCTCCGAAATCGTATACGTCGTCACCTTACAACCGTAGTGTTTCGCGGCATAGGTCGACAACCCGGCCCATCCCGTTCCGATTTCCAAAAGATGATCGGATTCTTGCAATCTAAGTTTCTTACAAAGAATCTCAAGCTTTGTGAGTTGCGCCTTTTCCAAAGATTCTTCCATCGATTTAAAATAAGCGCAGGAATACGTCATCGTAGGATCGAGAAACTTATTATAAAAATCGTTTCCAAGATCGTAATGTTCCACGATATTCTTTTTACTTCCCGAGACGGAGTTTCTTCGAAAGAGATGCAGAAGTCTGCTTCCTAGATTCGTCCAACTCAAATGCGCAAAACGATTCTTACTTCCGCTCACGGAGGGGGAATCTTCCAAATTGTACAGAAACCAAGATATGATCGCTCGTATATCGTCCGTGTCCCAATCTCCGTCCATATACGATTCGGAAAAACCGAGGTCTCCGTTTAACACCGTCTTTTTAAAAAAAACCGGATTGTGAATGTGAATGATCCCTTTGTGAAATTCGGCCGGATCGTCGCTTTCCGGATTGCCTAAATACGCTTTTTCACCGTTCGGAAGAATCAATCGGATCGAACCCTTTCGCATTTTGGAAAGCGCTTTGAAAAACACGCTCCTATAAAATTTAAAAGAATTCGATTCGGAGGAAGGGATTTCGATTCCCGAATCTGGAAACTTGATTTCGGATTCAGTGGTTCTTTCCAATGTGAACTCCTTTTTGCAAATTGATATTTTCATTTTTTTGAATATAAGGGAGGCCTTTCAGAAATAACCGGAAGGCCTGCCAATGAATTAAAACGATTACTTGAACCGTAACCAGCGGATAGCGGAAGAATAGGAAAATCAGATTCCGATCGTTAAACTCCAGCTTCTTTCCGACATAGGTGGTCACCATCACGGTCTGCCCTTCTTCCAAGGCGTCGATCCGAATGTTCAAACCTTCGTCCGTCGGTTTCAGAACGAATTCGAATTCGGATTTTAATCCGACAAAGGGAGAAACATAAAAGAACTTTCCGGTTTTCATCCGAAAAGCGCCGTCCTTCCAAGTTTCCTTTCCGAGCAGGAACGGTTTCTGTTCCCCGAACGTATTCCCCACTTCCGCGACCGCACAAACCGGAGAATCCTCCGGTCCGTAAAAAAAATAAAACGACACCGGATTGAAGACGTATCCCATTACTCTTAGATTGGTAACCAAAATCACTTTAGCGATCGGGTCCGTGATTCCATTCGATTGCAAATATTCTAATATATTTTCTTTGACGTTCCTCTTTCCGAAATCGAGATGGTCCGCCTTTGAAAAACGGAACAAAGCACGTTTTTCAAAACCGAAACACCGAAACTTCGAATCCAATTCCTCGAGTTCGTCAAGATCAAGCGCAAACGTAAATATACCGTATCGGAAACGATTCCGTTTCGGGAATCGCCGATCGTGCATCACGTTTGCCTGAAAGACGCAGGAATTCAATCCCAAACTCTCCGATTTAAAAGAGTTTCGCTTAACATTCTCGCCGACCAAAGTCCGTCTTCGTGAAATCCGTTTCGGAAATAACTTCCGCAAAAGAAAATATTTCCTTTTCGGTTGAGTTCGGGCAGACGCGCTTGTGCCCGAAAAGAACCGACATTGAAGAGAGGATGATGATATTCAATTTCTTGAATGACCTTTTTAGGATCGACGGTTCCCGGATCGTTGATGGATACGAAATAATCCCTTTTGTCGCTAACTCCCTGCAGACAATTCATCCAATAAACGGTGAACGCTTTCATTCTTCCTTCCACGTTTTGCATGCGATAATTCCAAGAAGACCAAGCGAGTTTCTTTTTCGGCATAAAACTTCGGTCCGTGTGCAGGGTCGCGATATTCCTCTGGTATTCGAATTCTTTGAGGAGTTCTTTTTGCAAAGAAGAAGGTTTTTTCAGCAGCTTTAACGAAGTGTCGGCGTGCGTCGCAAGAATCGCCTTATCAAAAAGATTGGATTGACCGTTATTCAGTGTTATGCGAACTTTCTTGCCCTCAGATTCGACGGAACGAACCGCCGTCTTCGTGTAAATCCGATCCAGAAACGGCGCTGTCAGACGTTTAACGTATTCCTTCGATCCACCGTGAACCGTATACCATTGATGCTGCGTATTTAAACCCATAAATCCGTGGTTGAGAAAAAAACGAACCAGCGCGTATGCGGGAAACCGAGCCATTCGATCATCCGGTGTAGACCAAACCGCGGAGCTCATCGGAACAAGATAATATTCGAGGAGATCCCGATGATACCCTGCTGCTTCTATATATTCGTCCAAAGTGTAATGTAGATATTTTGAATCTTCTAAAATTCGAGGCGCTTCGTTGTTAAAGCGGTTTATATTGTACAAAAGCCGCAGGAATCTCGGATTCAAAAAGTTTCTTTTCTGCGCAAAAAGACCTCCGATTCCTGAACCGCAAAACTCAAGTCCTTTTGCGACGTGTTGAACACTGAAAGACATCGAAGTCTTTTTCGTGGGAACGTGCAGCTCCTCGAAAAGACGTTTCAAATTCGGATAGGTCACGTGATTGAACACGATAAATCCGGTGTCGATCGGAATCGTCTTACCGTCCTCATCGACGTCTACGGTATTGGTATGACCTCCGATATACGAATCCTTTTCATAGATTGTAAGCTCGAAATCCTTTTGTAAAAAATGAGCGCAGCCCATTCCTGATATTCCCGTTCCAACGATCGCAAGGGACTCTTTTTTCATTTCGGTATTATAGACAGTGGGAATACGATCGGATGTGAAAAAAAGTTATTGAATCTTAAGAATTCGTTCGCTTGTAAGTTCGAAACATACAAGGCTCATCGAATGGAAAATATTTCTAAGATTTAAAAAAGAAATAGGCGAGAAGAATATAGCGAACGATCCGCAGAGTGAACACTACACTCACAAACAAAATCAATCTTTGTTTAAAGAAGCCGGACAGAATGGTGATTGGATCGCCGATCACAGGCAGAAACGACAAGAATAGAATCGGCCATCCCGTCTTTTGCATTCTTTCGAAAAGCTTATGAAAGATAGGAGAAGAATCGAGCTTCTTGTGAACGAACGTTTCAGATCCGTAGCCGAGTCCGTAATTCAACAGACAGGCCGCACAATTTCCGAACGAGGCCCAAATCACCGCTTCGAGCGGCGGAAGTCCGGATACGATCGCGAGTGCGAGCGCCGCTTCGGAGCTGAACGGGAAGATGGTCGCGGCGGCAAAGGAAACAACTGCGAGGCCGGGACCGCCATAAAGCGGAATGAGTTTAGAAAGGCTTTCCCAAAGTGCAAATTCCAATTCGATCCCCGATCTTCAACTTTTGAAATCGGTTTCCAGAGTTTTCGAAATCGAAATTTCCGTCGTTGATTTTTTAACCATTTCCATCGAGGCGGAATCACAGGTGGGCGTTTTTTCAGTTTGATTGGAATCTTACTCTTTCCTCGCGGGTCTTACCGGCATTCAAGCCAATGTAGATAAATGCGATTCTATCCGATTCAGCGTCAGATGCAGACTTTTTTTTCAGGAGCAAGGCAAAAAACGATCGGATGGTCTCGAAACGATTTTGATACGATTCCGCATAACGTATAAAACTCATTACGATCATGTAGATTTCTAGTCCGGATATTTCGACATTTTATCATCCGATAGAATCGTTTTTTCGGGAACGGGAAAGGTTCAGAACTTCTTGCGGTCCTAGAGGCACTGTTAAAGAGGTCATCTATCAATGAAAAAAGAATATTCCATTTTACTAATTGGGCTTGCTTGCACGATGTTTACCGGTTCTTCCCTTTTCGCACAAGGGGATTCTAAACCGGACGCTCAATTTTCGCCGTGGTCGCTGAAGGCCGGAGGCGGTCTCGGAGGTGTGGGCGAAACCGAATACAGGGAAAACAAGGGTAAAACAAACAACTACCGCATCTCGGCGGAGTACAATCCGAGATATTTCGGTTTTGAGTTCGGCATAACACACAAGATTTTTTCCTTAAGCGCCCCTCCCCGAACGAACCATGTTCTTCCTTACGCGTTGTTTCAATCCGCAGGACAGAACAATTCCGTTTTGAACGGAGCGATCTTTAGCGGTTCCCTGCACAGCGACCCTCTTCGGGAAAGAAATAACTTCAACCTAACGTTTCTAGACATCGGACCGACGTTTCATATGAGACCTGGTAAAACCTTCGATCCGTATTTTTCGATCGGAGCCGGAACCACCGGTTTCGATCGATTCGCTTCCTATCGCGGATTTGCCCGTTTGGGTTTTAAACTCAACTTCGACCGGTTTTTCATTTTTACGGAAGCGGAAGCGTCGGCCATCAACCGCTACTACAACCGAGACCTAAGATTGCATTACAACGATTATTCGGGGATGATCGGGGTCGGTTTTCATTTCGGCGGCGGGGACGAAACTCCAAAAAAAGAAGAAACCGTTTCCAATCGATCTTCGTTTTAGCAATTTGTTTAAACCGAAATTATAATTTTAGCATAAGCCGCCGATGTGCGGCTTTCTGTTTTTGTTGGCGAGATCACGCGTGTTTCGGCCGATGACATTATATCTACTCGCTCCTAACTTATCATCTGCAACTGACTCGCCCCAAAAAACAAGTTTTTGATTGAAACTTTTTTTGAAACCCTTTCGGTCCTAGCGGCATCAATCAACAAAGTGAGTACTCTATGAAAAGAAAATATTCAATTTTACTAATGTTTCTGGCTTGCGCCTTGTTTCCCGGCGCGGTCGTTTTTGCCGAAGGGGAGACGGAGTCGAATTCGCAATATGCTCCTTGGAGTTTAAAAGCGGGCGGAGGTATAGGAGAAGCACACGAAACACGATACGATGAAAATAGGGGTCAAACGAACAACTATCGAGTTTCGGCGGAATACAATCCTAGATTTTTCGGATTCGAGTTCGGACTTACTCACAAAATCTTTTCCCTAAACATACCGGATCGTTGGGAGGATTCGTTCCCTATTCTGCTTCTTCAGGCGGGATATAACATCAACAGTAATTTGCGGGACATCTCCAATCAGATTTTTTTCAACGGCGCGTTGCACGACAATCGGTTTCAGGAAAGAAATAATTTTTCCATGACCTTTTTGGATATCGGACCCACCTTCCACATGAGACCGGGTAAAACGTTCGATCCGTATCTTTCGATCGGCGCCGGAACCACCGGATTCGACAAATTTTCTTCGTATCGAGGGTTTGCCCGTTTGGGTTTTAAACTCAATCTTGATCGATTCTTCCTTTTTACGGAAGCCGAAGCTTCCGCAATCAGCCGCTATTACAGTCGCGAACTGAAAATCAATTACAACGATTATTCCGGTATGATCGGACTCGGCTTCCATTTCGGCGGAGAAGAAACAAACGAACCTCCCAAAAAAGAGGAATCGACCGCGAGTTTGTCTTCGTTTTAAAAAGTTATCTTCAAATGGATCGAAAGGGATCGTGATCGCATACGATTTCTTTCGAACGAGTTCTTCGACGGTTGTATCGGGTAAACACGATCGATTATTCCAATTGAGGGTCCGGGATCTCGATCGTATGAACGCAACGTTTGTAACGTTTCGGAATCCGATACGCTTGGACATACGGCTGACAATAAAGCCCGGAGCTGGAAGATCGTTCGACGAGTCGATATTCCATAGAACCGGAAAAGATTCTTCCGAATTCTTTCTCCGAGATTTCGATCTTAACGGTTGTAGAACCCATCGATTCTTTTTCGATTCCTATAATTCGAATCTTGTCCTTGTTTAAATTTACGGTAAGAATTTCGATATTCTTCGCTTTGCAAAACAGATGCAGGTTCAATACAAGATTCCCGCGATCCACCGAAGGACAACTTGGATTCTCCCTTGCATCGTCCGCAACGAGAGTTCGATTCGGATAAAAAAGGACGAACCAAAAAGCGAACGATAAAACAAAAAGAATCGATCGTCCTCGAATAGAAGAAGTTCTCATAGTGCCGACCTCGCCGCAGGATTCAACGTATCGTATCATCGATCGAATGAAATCCAACTCTTTGCCGCTGGAATTTTAAATTTTTCGAATGCGATTGAAACCCCGATTTTGAAAAGAAGGTTTCGGAATTAAAAAAGATTGGGGAGCTGAGACTGCATCATCTTGTGAATCTTCTCCGCTTCCTGACCCGCTCGCGTCGCGAAGTCAAGTCCGTTCGACGCGAAGTGAATCCCTCTGGATGAATTGATCAGGGAATAACGGCCGCAAACGGGTAATAAATCTTCGAGTTTGGCTCCTTGCGCCCCGAAACCCGGAATCAAAAAAACTCGGTCCGGGTTTTGTCTGCGAAGATTTCCAAGTTCGGTCGGATTGGTCGCGCCTACGACAAAACCCAAGTTCAAAGGAGAAATCGAACTCGCTACGTATGCGACTTCCTCATACAAAGTACGTCCGGTTTCGGAGAATCGTTTTTTCTGAAACTGATCGGCGTCCGGATTGGAAGTCAGACACAACCAGAATACAAGATGATCCTGATATTCTAAAAAAGGACGAAGAGAATCGAGGCCCATATAGGGCGACAAAGTTAAACTATCCACCTGCAGATCACCGAAGTAATAACGCGCGTATTGTCTCGCGGTATTATCGAGGTCTCCTCGTTTGATGTCGGCTACGATCGGGATATGCGGATAATTGCTTTTGAGATGTCCGATCACTTTCTCGAACTGACGGATGCCCGAAGAACCGAAGACTTCGAAGAACGCAATATTCGGTTTATACGCGACCGCATACGGGGCCGTCGCGTCGATGATCTCCCTGCAAAAATGCACGAGAGGTTCGGGACTTCGTTTAATAATTTCGGGGAGTTTGCAGTAGTCTGGATCGAGTCCGACACAGAGAAGCGATTGGAGAGATCGGCTCCGGGTCAGGAATTTGCTTTGGAAATTCATATTCCCTCCCCGGTAAGACGTTTATTTACGAACGATATGTTTCTGCGCGAACTGAGGAAGCACGAATGCAGCCTTGTGCAGTTCCGCGGAATAATACTTCAATCCCTGCGGAACTCTCTTAGGAT
>NZ_JAIZBH010000002.1:0-185000 GCF_022267375.1 Leptospira sanjuanensis | reverse complement strand
GCCGCGATCCATAGAGTGATTCAACCCAAGATCAAGTTCGCGATCCCCGCACGGGAAGATATATTAAAAAAACATTTTTTAGTAAAGGAGTTCCGTCCGAAAGGAACACTGAAATTCATCTTCGGTTTTATCGATAGAACCAACTTGATTCCGACATTTTTAAGATACATCGGAGCCTTTCCCATCAAACGCCCGTTCCGCGACAATGCGAGAGAACTTCTCAAAAGCGGAGAACTCAGAAACATGGTCGATCAGGAATGGAACACTCTTGTGGAGCGGGTGAACTCGGGCAGAAATCTCTTCATGTTCCCCGAAGGAACGTTCAACCACGACGGCTATTTGAATCAGATCAAAAAGGGAGTCTACTTTATCCGCACGAAGATCAAGGACGTTCACTTCATCTCCTTCACTCTGACGTACGATTACATCTCCGCGAAAAAGACCCAGCTTCACATCGCATACGGGGAGAATTTCGACGTTTCCGAAAGCGCGAACAGCGACGAGGTCGCCAACATCGTCAAAGAAAGACTCGGAAAAAATTACGTCGCGACGACCGGCAATCTGCTTTCCATGATTCTAATGCGTTTGAGTTCCGAAGCCGCGGTCGGCAAGGACGTTTTGTTAAAACGTCTGCAAAGTTTCGCTTCCGAAGTCAAAAAAAAGGGGAAGGAGATTCACGTCTCCGGTAAGTTGTTCGGTTCTCACCTCGAGGATGCGTTTCAACATATTCTGCAGAGAGGCTTTGAACATAAACTTCTCAAACTCGACGGAAACGGACACGTTCTTGCTACGGAAAAACTTCTTCATAAGGAAGGAGACACGAGAAATTTGAGAAAGAAAAACCCGTTCTTGTATCACGCAAACCAGCTCACCTTTCACAAACCGGAGCTGGATAAAATTCTTCTTTCTTTAAGCGATTCGGGAATTTGATTCGATGGGATTTTGGAAACGCCTCTTCTCCCCTAAAAAAGAATTTAGATCCGCGGCAAAAGCCTGGATCGAAAATCCGGAACGAGTTCAGAAAAGCATCGGAAGAATTTTCGACTTCGTTTTCGATTCCACTTTGAAAGAATTGTTGCCGGAAAAAATTTCCGTCTCCTTGGAACCGGTAGCGGGACTCAGAGTTCCGGAAGAAAAAGCGAGAATCATTTTACAAGGTTTGGATGTAAGGACTCTTCTTCCGTTCAACTCGGTTTCCGAAGCGATGAGCGCCGATACGCAGGAAGCGATCTTGGAACTCGCGGCGGGAACGGTCGCGGCCCCTTCCAAACTATTTTTGATGAAGATTCTCAATCAATCTCCGATTCAGGAGATGTTTTCGCAAGGTCTCGAAAAGATATTAGTAGAATTTAATAAAAAGCTGAACCCTCTCGCGGGAGTGTTTCAAGCCGCGGGTTTCGAGAAACAGATCTCCGGATTTCTTTCGGTTTTACTTCCCGGTTTTACGGAAAAGATGGCGGAGGTTCTGCATTCTTCCTCGGAAAGCGAGGCGGGCAAAATTCTGATCCGCAACACGTTGAAGATCCTTTTTCAAACCGGCTTTGCGGACATCGGCCATCTCGAATCCGCAGATCTCCGAAAACATTTGGAAAAACTGAGAGAAGCGGTTTCCAAAGATCCACTTCTGGAACAAAGTATAGAAAAGTTTTACGAGAATTTCAGGGACGCGATATTAAACGAATACAGAGGGGAAACCTTGAAGGAATTCCTGGGCTATTCCGAAGAGGAATACGTTCGCTTTAAAAATTCCGTTTCTAAAACGACCGCGGAAAACCTTCTTGCCATTCACAAACAAAAACCGCTGACTGGGCTCGTAACGGATCTGCTGGAGGATGTGCTTGGATGAAAAAAGTGATCAATCAGATCGGAAAGGCCCTCGAATACCTGGACAAACTCGGCACCGGCAAATCCTTTCAACTGTTTCGGTCACTCGGTTATGAAAAACTGTATTCCCTTTCGGAGAAGGTGGATCACAAAACCCTTTTGTACATCAGCCAGAACCTCGACGAAAAAACCATCATCGAATTTTTAAACCGAATTCCGGAAGAAACCCTAGTGCAACTTTTATCCACGGTTCGTCCGGCGGACATTACGTATTTCGCAAATAGTATTCCGATGGACGATCTTGTTTTATTATCCACTTCGATTCCCGCGGCCGACATCGCGGAAATGTCCTTAAAAACCGGTAAAGAATCCTCCGCGGAACTTTTAAAAAACATCGGTCCCCACAAATCGATCGCTTTGTTAAACGAAGTCGGAGTTCAAAACTTCATCGAACTTTCCTTAAAGGTTCCGCCCACCAAACTGATCCCCGTGGTCGCCGAATTGACTCCGCAACAATCCGGCATCTGGATCCGTCAAAGGGGAATCGGAGATATTCCGAGACTCATCGAAGCCTTCGGCGTTCAGAATCTTTTGGTGTTTTTGAGAACGCTCGGATTTGAAAAGAACCTTCACATCATGGGCGTTTTAGGTTTGGAGGAGCTGATCGAACTCGCGTATACGATTTCCGGAATGAAACTTCCGGGCGCGGCAAACGCTTCCGCCAAATCCAGGAAAGCCGCTTCTAAAAAATCCTCCAAGAAAAAGGCGAAGCCGAAAAAGAAGGCTCCCGTCAAAAAGAAACGAAAACATTCGTAAATTAGAAACTTCTAAAGTGGAAGACGCGGACAAAACGTTTTTAACGGACAACCGCCTTACTCATCTTTTGCAGGGAATCGGAATGGATTCTTCCGTCCACCATGTTAATTCTACGTCCAGCCAAGGCGGCGTAATCGGGGTCGTGCGTCACAAAAACGACGGTGGTTCTGTTCTCCTGATTGATCCGTTTCAGGATTTCCATCGCTTTGTCGCCGTTCGCCGTGTCCAAATTTCCCGTCGGTTCGTCCGCAAACAGAAAAATCGGATTCATGATCAAAGCCCGCGCGATTGCCGTTCTTTGCTGCTCGCCCCCGGACATTTGGGAAGGAAATTTGTCCTTACAGTGTTCCAAACCGAACTCGGATAGGAGTCGCCTTGCTTCGTCCCGTTTAAGGATATTCTTTTCGGTTTTACGCGTCGGCATCAATATGTTTTCGATTGCGGTCAACTCGGGTAAAAGATAATGAAATTGGAATACGAATCCTATATTCAAATTTCGGAATATATGTGCGTCTTTGCTCGGCATCGAAAATAGATCCATTCCGTTCAGAAACACCTTTCCGGAACTCGGCTGATCCAATCCGCTCAACATATACAACAAGGTGGATTTCCCGGAACCGGATCTTCCCGTTAAAGCGACAAACTCTCCGCGCTGCAGACGAAACTCCGCGTCCTGCACCGCGTATGTGGGCGGTTCTCCGAATCGTTTGGATAAGGACGTGCACGCGATCGCTGCGGTTTCTTCCTTTTCCATAGTGTGATTTCGCCCCGGACTCATGCGCTACCCCGTATGATTTCGACTGGAGAAAGTTTCGAAGCGGACTTAGCGGGAATATAAGCCGCGATTCCGCTCGTAATTACGGATAAGCTGAAGGCCTTAACGTAGATCGTATAATCCCAAGAAATCTTCATCACGTTGACCATCATTTGTCCCTTGGTCGTTTTACCGCCGATCGGATAACCGTCCAAAGCGTAACACGCGATCGCTCCCACAATCAGACCGCAAGCCGCTCCGAGCAGACCCAACAAAAGCCCTTGTATGATAAAGAGTCGGATCGTGTCCCCTTCGTCAAAACCTACGGATCGAAGAATCGCGATTTCCCTTTTTTTATGATTCACAACCATATTCAAAACATTGTATATTCCGAAAGCGACAACGAGTATGATCGTAAACGTCGTAGTATTCCTTACGATATTCTGCGTTTTGAACACGGACAAAACGCTTTCGTACGTCTGATCCCAGCTTTGAACCTTGTCCTTGGTAAAAAAAGACCACTCCGTTGCGACTTCGGCCGCTTTCGAAACGTCGATCAATCGAACGGCTATTTCCGAAATGACTCCGTTAGACTGCGTAATCCTCTGAACCGTCCGCAGAGAGGCATAGACGGTCGTATCATCGATCATTCGATTCCCGACCCGAAAGACTCCGCCGACTTTGACGTTCGATAATTTGCCGTTCGTGGTAACCACTTGAAGAGTATCGCCGGTTTCGGCGCCGAGTTTCTCCAACAATCCGGATCCGGCAAAAATCATATCGCCTCCCCGATCCAAATCCCGGAGATTTCCTTTCTCCACATATTTACCGATGGTCGTCACTCTGGTTTGACGAGCGGGATCGATCCCTTGCAATTTTCCGGGCAAAGTCTGTTTTCCGAATTTGAAGATCAGTTGTCTATTGAGCTGCGGGGCATACGCTTCCACGCGTTCGTCCTGATCCAATTTCAAAAACCAGCCTTTAACGTTTGTTAGCTGAGTAGAGTCCGTTTTTCCCGAAGGAGGATTGATCCATCGTACCGTGGAATCGGGATAAAAAATGCCTTCGAAACTTTCCTTCTTTAAAACTTCGTCCCTGGGCGAGATGCGGATTTGCGCGTCGTTGTTCACGAGTTGATCCGTGATATATTCCTGAAAGCCCAACATCATCCCGGAAAAAACGACATACCCGGCGGTTCCCAAGAGAATCCCCAAAAAAGTCAGAAAAGTCTGCTGAGGTCTCTTTAATAACTGCCGAATCGCGAGAAAAAACATATGGATTTACTTTTCTCCGTTTAAAAAGACCGTATCGGTCGGTAACACCGAATCTTCCAAGACCTCGCACCACTCTCCGTCGACCGCGCCGACGTTCGCCTGCACCCAGAACGTCTTCCCGTTTCGTCTAACGCGGATTCTGCCTTTTTCAACGGCTCTGATGGGGATCAAGACGGCGTTTTCTTTGCGTGCAACTTCCAGCGCGACGTCCGCCGTCATCTCCGGTAAAATTCCTTCGGGCATGGAATCCACGTCGACGCGGACAAAAAATTGACCGTCGGAAGGATAAACACGGCTGACCTTTCCGAGCATCTTATTTCCCCGTAAATTCTCGAAGCTTAGTTCCGCTTTTTGTCCTGTGCGAATCCGCAACATCGAATCCTGATCCAGGGAAAGAAGGACGTATGTTTTGTTCAAATCCATCATGGTGAGAACCGGCGTTCCCGGCATGACGATTTCGCCTTCCTGAAATAAGAGAGAAGTGACTGTTCCGGAAAAAGGCGCGGTAAAGGAAACTCCGGAATCCGTTATAAGAATCAATTGACCGGCCTTTACGACCTGACCCTCCTCCACATACAGCTTACGAACGGAGGAGGTCACACCCATTTTGAGATGATAGACCCGTTCCGACTTTACCGTTCCCAGCGAATAAACCAGTTCTACGATCGGTCCGACCTTGGGAGTGAACTCGGATCGTTTGTTATTTAGGATTATATAAATTACGGATATTATAATAATCGAAGAAACTCCTAAGAGTGCGACGCGTCCCCAGCGGGATCCGATTACGATTTTAAAATAAGCTCGAATTAGATTCATTTAACTTACGTTTCCGGTGATTCAATCCAGCAATCGGGCGAGATGCTCTTTGTCTTGAACTATGATTTTTTTCTTATCAATCTCGATCCAACCCCTGCATTTTAAATCGGAAAGGGTCCGAACGAGAGTTTCCGTTTTCACTCCGATGATCGAAGCCATAACCTCTCGCGTAAAAGGCAGTTCGATTTCCTGTCCCTGTTCGTTCATGCTCTCTAAAAGATATTCGGCGACCTGAGCGTGCACTTGACGGGTTCCCATCGAATAGATCTTATTTTCGGCTTCCCTGCTTTCGTTCGCGATTCGATCGAAAACCAAGTCCCGAAATCCGGGATCCGCCTGCAGAAGAAGTCTGAATTCCGATTCGGATATGAATTGCACTTCCGTATCCTCCAACGCGGTCGCATTGTGAAGATACTTTCCTCCTCCGATCGAATCCCTCAATCCGACCCAGCTTCCTACACAATGGATTTTGAATGTCTGTTGTTTATCCTGGTTTTTGGAAGCGCGATAAGCGCGAACCGCTCCTTTCAGAATGATATAGAATCCTTTGGACGATTCGCCTTCTCGAAATAGAACCTCTCCTTTCTCGAAAGTCTTGATCTTCTTATCTTGATTGAAACTCGAAGGATTCACCAATCGCAAGGAACCTTTTTCGGAGGTTACGTCGTTTTCTGGAAACGGTGTGAAGGTTTTTTTGAGTGCACTCATTCTTATCTACCTCTATCGGAGTGATTCATTCATACTCCGATTCGATCGATCCGTCAACGGGCGACGGGGTATGAGGCGGATTTGGACGGTTTTCGGCGGATTTAGAGGAGAAAAATCGGATGATAATTATCATTCCCGAGAAAATCGATTCGGATTTGCGAAATTCGATTTTCAGCATCCAATAGTTCTAATGTACAACAAGGAGTCGGCTATGCAAATCAACGAAGGAACAATCGACCGCATCATTCGAATCGTTTTGGGAATCGCTCTCATCGGTTTCGGATATGCGACTCAGGGAGTGATTGGTACGGTCCTATTGGTGGCGGGTTTCGTTCCGTTAGGAACCGGTGTTTTAGGATGGTGTCCGTTATACTCCGTATTCGGATTCAGCACCTGCCCCATGAAGAAGTGAAACACAGAGAACCGGGTTTTTACGAACCCGGTTCGGGTTCTTTATTCGGCGAACTCCAGCGTTCTTCGTTCCGGGTGAGAGAACCATTTCAAAACCGTATCCGACACCAATCTCCATTTTTGCGGATCTTCAAAATGACTCGGAGAACCGGGTATCAAATACAATTTTTTCAACGGAGTCTCGATTCGATTCAGAAAGATCTGATTGGATTGGATCGTTTTAAAATCGAGGGCTCCGATGATGTTCAGGATCGAAACGTCGCTAAACACGATGTTCAAAGGCAGTAATCCGTCTCCGATCAAGATCAGACTTTCGATTTTTCCCTTCAATGTGGAAGCGGCACGAAAGATTCTTTCGGCGATATTGGAAAAACCGAGATACGCGAACTTAAGTCCTTTTGTTTCGGAAAGCGCTTCTAATTTTTTCGTTACTTCGACCAAACGATCCGCGAGCAGGGACTCGTCGAAAAGATTTGCGGAGATTTTTTTTTCATCCTCGGTCAAAAGCCCGGATAGAAAAAAAGTACCGATCCCGTTCGCATACAAAGTCCTACAAAGAGCGTCGAACCGTTCCAGATGTCTGCCTTCCTTCTCTCCCAAAACCGTAATCACGAGCAATTTGGAATGAAGAGGAAGACGCAGTTCACCCTTTAAGCCGATCCGATTCACTCGAATGGCGATGGTTTTGCTATGATCTTTTCTTTCCCTCATCATAAATCGTTTGAACGCTTTTTCCGAATTTGAAACGCGCGCACTTACAACAAATCGCGTCTCGGCGTGCAGAGTTTCCGGCACGGATGAAGAATCGTAATCGATTCCAAACGACAGGTCAATCACCCCCGGGGGATGTTGCGAATGGGAGAGGTTTTCGGTGAAATGAGAGGGTAAAAAAGAAGGATCGGTTTTTATGGAGATCTCACGATTGAACGTTAGACGAAACTGTACGAAACTTGGTACTTAAGTTACAGAAGTTCCTTGATCTTTGCGATGTATTTGCGGCCGACAGGGAGTTGTGTTTCCTCTTCGTCCTTTAAGTAGACGGAATAATTTCCCATATTATCGCTCTGAAGGTGCGACAGTTTTTCCAGGTTGATGATGTATTGTTTATAGATTCTTAAAAAGCGAGTCGGCGGAAGTTTGGTTTCAAGATTTTTCAAGGATTTATAGGTAACGTATTCTCTCGCGTCCGTATGAACGAGACTGAAGTTGTCGCGAGAAGAGATGTAATTGATCTCTTTGTACGGAATCAGAAAGTGATTCTCCTTTTCGAGTATGAAAAGTCCGTGTTCGTTGAATACGTTTTTGGGAGCGGGTTCCACCTTTTGATCGAGAAATTGAACGGCGCGGTCAACGGCTTTGTAAAAGCGATCCTTCGAAAAAGGTTTTAGCAGATAATCGATCGCCCCCAACTCGAACGCTTCGATCGCTTTGTCCTTCAACGCGGTGATGAAGATGATATACGGAGGAACCTCCAACCGTTCCAAAATTTCCAAACCGGAAAGCAAGGGAAGGTTGATGTCGAAGAAGGCGAGATCGATCGGTTCGGCTAATAGAAATTCGAGAGCTTCCTCTCCGTCTTTTGCAACCTTACAGAGCTTGAGTTCGGGACGAGACAAACAAAAGTTAACGAGGAGTTCCCGAGTGGGAGCCTCGTCTTCCACGATCATCGTTTTCCATTCTCTTCCCGTAGTCATTTTCCGATTGAATCCGAAAGTTTTTCGTTGTTCGGTTTATCAAAAGTCACGGTCACTACCGTGCCGCCTTCGGGGTGATTCTCGATTTTTACTTCGGATTCGTAAAGATAAAATTTAAGTCGATCCGAGATGTTTGTTAAGGTTCTTGAATGGATCATATCCGATTTGAACCCGACCCCGTCGTCTCGAATTAAGATATGGGTTTTTGTCCCTTCGATATAAGCCTGAACGGAAATTATCCCTTTTCCTTTTTTGTTTCGCAGTCCGTGAAGATAGGAATTCTCGACGATCGGCTGCAACGTCAAAGGCGGAAGCTGGCATTTGCTGAAGTTCCCGATCTTCTCGACCTTTACGTCGATAAAATCGGAAAAACGCAGCTTGAGAAGTTGAAGATAATTCTCCATAAACTCCCACTCCACGTCGAACGGAACGAGTTGTTTGACCGCTTGATCGGTAAGAAATCGATAATTATCCGCAAGCATCAGAATCGCGGAATCCGCAAGTTCGGGATTGGTCTGCAGATACGAATGAATGATGCTGAGCGTATTGAACAAGAAGTGCGGACTCATTCTATCCTGAAGCGTCTTCAGATTATTCTCCGCGTGTCTCGCCTTCTCTTCCGTTTCCTTTCGTTCGGTGATGTCGTTTCGGATCGCGAGATATTGATACGGTTTCCCGTTTTCGTCCAAGATCGGGGAGATCGTCGTATCCACCCAATAAAATCTTCCGTCCTTAGCCTTGTTTTTGATTTCTCCCTTCCAGATCTTTCCTTTGGAAATCGTCTTCCAAAGATCCTTGAAGAATTCCTTCGAATGATAACCGGAGTTGATGATGCGATGATTTTGTCCGAGAAGTTCGTCCCGCGAATAACCGCTGATATTGCAGAAGTTTTGATTCACGTAGATGATCGTTCCCGCCCGATCGGTGAACGCAACGATGGAAACCGCGTTCAACGCGGTTTGAAAATCGGACAATTCTTTTAAAGAACCCTTTAACTCGCGTTCGATCTCTTTCGTGTGAGTGATGTCCACACCGACGAACCATTTTTCCCAACCGGGTAAAGGAAACTCGGAGGAAAGATTGGATAAGAAGATCGTCTTCGTTTTTCCGTCCTTGGCGATGAGTTCGAGTTCCCAGTTCTTAAAGTCGGAATCGAAAATTTTCGAATCCATCTTCATCAAAGATCCGGAATTGGATTCCGGTAAAAGTTTTTCCTGAAGGAATTCCTCTTTTCCAAGAACTTCTTTTTCGGAATAACCCATCACCCGTTCGCATTCGTGATTCCAAGATACGAGACGAAATCCGCTGTCCACCGCCATAAAGAGAATCGGCATGTTCTCGAGAACCTTCCGCATTCTTCCTTCGCTTTCCTGCAGAGATCTGCGAAGACGTTTTTCCGAAATCAGACCGCCCCAATGACGCGTAACGCAGTTCAACTCGGCCGCGAATTTGGCCCCGGGCTCCGAACTGTTTTCCAAAAATAGAAGAAATACCCCGACGACTTCGTTCCCGTCAATAATCGAAAAATCGAGCACGGATCCGATTTGAGTCGAAAGCGATTCAGGAATCGAAAGCGGCCGCGTAAATGAAACGTCCCAAACGATTCGCGTGCCCTCGGTATTTCGGAAGAAGCGTTCGTATAGCGGACCGTTGGGTGCAATCTTAGCGGACGCATCGGAACGATCCTTTTGAATAGAGGCAAATCGATCCGGAAGAAATACCGCTTCCAGCAAAAAGGAATTCGCATATTCGTCGAAAAGCCAGGCTTGGCCGTACAGACAATTGGCAACCTGGGACAATCGTTCTAAAATTTTCGACAAAGCCTCTTCCAAGTCCACGGCCTTGCCGTATAAACCTGACAACATTTCCAGGCAATCGACGACATTTCGTAACCGATTCAGTTCTTTTTGTGTTTCTTCCATTCCGAAAATCCTGTAAATTTGCAGGTCTCGCCTTATTCCGGCCGTTCACCCAAGCCAATCTTGACCAAACAAAACAAGGATGATAAAAATTCGTTTCAAACAAAAGGAGAATTTTATGAACAGTCTCGCAAAAACTCACGACCACTTTTTGAGTCTGAATAACCTGGACCACTTCTTCCACAACTGGAACGAGTTCCTGCAAAAAGATTGGGTGCGTCATATACCTGCGGTGAACGTAGTCAAAACGAAAGAAGGGTACGAATTGGAATGTGCCGCTCCCGGTTTGGATAAGAAGGATTTCAAGATCGATCTCGAAGGGGATTTGCTGACGATCAGTGCAACGAAAAAAACGGAATCCAAAGAGGAAGACAAACACTACAGCAAACGGGAATACAATTATTCATCCTTTAGCCGTTCGTTCAACCTCCCCGATACGGCGGACCGGGAAAAAATCACTGCGAAATACGAGAATGGGATTCTAAAACTCGCGATTCCGCAAAGAGCGGACGGGAAAAAAGTGGAACAAAAGATCAACGTTCAATAACGAAAGAATGCCGGACGAAGTTCCGCCGAATCGGTGAACGGTCGGTTCGGACGTTTTTTTTTACTGAGGTTGATCCAAATTCTTTTTTGCGTTTAAAAGTTCGTTCTTGCTTTCACGCAGAGAATGAAGCCGTTCTTCGATCACTTTAAGGGAAGAAGCAGGATAATTTCTTCCCGCGTCCTTAAAGAACTGCACGCTGTATTCCAGAATCTCGGTCATGTCGTCCGAACGTTTGATCTTAGAATCCAGATAAAACGTCATTTCCGGCTTAGCGACTTCTCTTCCTTCGAGAAGAGCCGCGCGCACTTCATCCATTCTTTCTTCGTCTTTTTTTTTCTTCTCTTCCTGTTCCTTGGTCAACTCCCTCGGAATGAGGCTGTTATTCGGAAAACGGTCGGCCAAAGGTTTTACTTTTTGAATGACTTCCTTTCGGATTCGTTCCTTTTCTTCGGGGGAAAGATTGGAATAACCGCCGGCGGCTTCCGCAGAGGACGTATCACCGGTCGAAACGACGCTTGTATCCGACTCGCTCGCACTGGAGAAGTCCAAAAAATTTCCAGATTCAAAGAGAGAACCTTCTTCCCGGCTGACCGTGTCTCGGCTGAGTCCATTCGCCAAACGATCATTACTCGAAGAACTTCCGCCGCCGAACGGACCGTCTCCTTCGAAAAAAGCGAGATACGCGAAAATACATAAAAGAATTAAAATACTAGAATATAAGATTTTTTTGTTCATCACGATTCCTGTTTCTGCAAAGGAAGGAAGATGCGGAAATTACTTCCGCCGTTGACGCGGGATTCCAAAGTGATCTCCCCGTCCATCTTATGAAGAATACTTCTGGAAATCGGAAGACCGAGTCCGGTTCCTCCGATCCGTTTGTTTCGATCGTTCGGAATTCTGAAAAAACGTTCGAACACCTTTTCGACGTATTGGCGATCGATTCCCACTCCCGTATCCTTGATGTTAATTTCGAGTTTGCCGGTCCCCGATTCGATCATTCGGATTTCGATCTTTCCCCGTTCGGTGTATTTGATCGCATTGACGAAAAGATTCGTGATCACCTGCGAGAATTCGAAACGGATTCCGCGTACTTTCAACTTCTTGATCAGAGAGAGTTCGACTCCGAGCCCTTTTTCCTTTGCCGATGGCCCGTTCGAATAGACGACTTCCTCGATGACGAGAGCGGGATCGAAATTCTCGATCAAACCGGAGTTGTCTTCCGTCCGAACTTCTTCGAACTTCAGCAGGTTTTCGATCAGGTGATTCAGACGTTTGATGTTCTTTTCGATCACATCCAACATTCCGACTTGTTCTTTGGAAATGGAAGAATTCAACTCCGCTCGGAGAAGTTCGAAGTAACCTTGGATGTTCGTCATCGGAGAACGAAGTTCGTGACTTATATTGGATATGAATTCGTGTTTTGCCTGTTCGGTTTCCTTCTTTTCCGAATCGTAAAGGATATGAACCTGATAAATTTTCCGCGCGCGTTCGAACAACGCGGTAATGCTCAAGGATACTCCCATTTCCGATTTGTCCCGAAGCCTCATCTTCGCTTGATCGACACGCAACATCGTTTCGGCGGACTTTGTGGGAGAGGACCAATCCCCCATTTCGTTCAAACCGGGAAACAGATCCTCGAGTCTGAGATTGGTGATGTTGTCCTTGCTATAACCGGTCAAACTTCTAAAATTATAGTTCCCGGCGATCAACGCTCCCGAAACCGAATCCAAAAGAATGACCGGAATCGGAGAAAATTCGAAAAGGTAATTGAATCGATCGTCCGAGAATTGAAGTTCGATGCTTCGTTTGTCCATCTCCAAACCCTGCATCATAAGAACATTATCGATTGCTGATGTACGGATTTCCTGACTACGAATCTCCTGAAAAAGAAAATCGAGAATCGAATTGACTCCGGAACGGATCGCGGAAGCGGTTCCTTTCAAAGGAAGTATCGGAAGACGAACTCCTTTCTTGGAATTGTAGATGTTCAACACGAGATTCTGAAGATCGGAAACCAAATCCCCCAGTTCTCGTCGATCACCCGCTTGTTGTAAAAGTTTGTTCGACTCGTCCTTGCGGTTGAACTGTTCTTCCATCAACGCCGTCTTTTTCGTTTTAAACGCGGATGGATACGAAGGAATCGGATCTTTTGCCGCAAAGTCTAGGGCTTCCAAAAGAACCGGAGGAGGATCGATGAGATGTCCCATCGATCTCCAATAAATTTTTCCGAGATATTCCAACTCCTCCGACGCGGCGACCGGAGAAAGAATTTCCTTTAGATCTTGAGAAGGTTGTTTGTAAAAGTAATGCAGTTGTTCGGCTTCGATCTTGAACTCGGGAATACTTTCCTGAATCACGTGTTCGGTGGAAACGCTCGTGTTCTCGATCAGGGATTGGATCGCTCGAGTCAAAGCGGTTTGCACTTTTTGAATGCGATCGGGATACGTTCTCGCAAATCTTCCGTTAAACGCGAGCATGTTGACCGGCAATCGATACGGAGGAAGATCCCTTCCGTCCGAAATGCGGAACCCGTTGTTTAAAAAATGGGATTCCTGAACGGAACCGACGAGGCCGAGCGTTCCCGTTTGAGCGAACTCGTTCTCCAAAAGATACGACCGGGAATAAACGAAGGAAGCGGAGATTTTTTTACGAAGACGACTCGAACTTAAAAATTCCTGCGCGAGCAATTTATCAAGAGAAGTGCTTTGCAGAACCGGGATTAAATACGGAGTTCCTTCCAAGATGGAATCCGCGGTCGAGTTGTATCTCGAGTAAAAGGAATGGATCATTCTCGAAAGAATCATTCCTCGATAAATCGATTTGTTCGGCGCCGCCTTTTTGAAATGCAGATCCAACCAAGTCGTAAACGGAATTTCACCGGCCTCCACCTTTCCCGAACTCAAAAAAGCGAGAACCGCATCGTAGTTTTCGAGCACCCGGATCTGAACCGGAACTCCTTCTTTTTCAAAAAAGCCCCGCGACTTCGCGTATACGATCGGGAACGCCGTGATTCTGGATGTGATTGCAATTTCGATCACAAAAGGCAGTATTTCGCACGCGGCAGATTTATCAAGAATCCCTTGAAATTTCCTCAAAAAGAAAAAAAAGTTCATTCTTTCGGGAGAATTCTCCGAGAGACATAATATGAGGATCGAAGAATTGCCTACTGTGCAAACGATTTTGAACCGAATTCGTGAAATCGAAAGTCTTCCGAATCAATTTGTCCGGGAAACGCCGACGCCGGAGCGAGTTTCCGCCTCGCAGCAGGACTTTGATTCCATTCTGAAGGCGGCTCAGGAAAAAACCGCGGAACCGAATCTGCAAACAGAACCTGGGAGAAGAGATTCCAGAGGCGATCTCAAAGGCATTGAACCTACTCTCGCGGAGATCATCCGCAAAGAATCGGAAAAGAATCATCTCGATCCTTCTTTGGTTCAAAGCGTGATCAAAGCGGAATCCGGATTTAAGGCGAATGCGGTTTCTCCCAAAGGAGCGATCGGATTGATGCAGCTCATGCCTTCCACCGCGAACCTTCTCGGAGTGGATGATCCTTCCGACCCGGCGGAGAATGTCGCGGGCGGTACGAAATTCTTAAGCGATCTTTTGAGCAAATACAAGAATCTGGATCACGCGCTCGCGGCCTACAACGCGGGACCGGGAGCCGTGGATAAGTACGGAGGAATTCCTCCGTATAAGGAAACGCAGAAATACGTGGAGAAGGTTAAACGGTATTACAAAGATTTTTCGGAATAATCTCGTAGGAGTTTCGAAATCGTTTCGTTTAGGATCGGAACTTTTTCGTAATTTCCGAAATCGTATGAGTTCCCACATTTTTAGTCGCATTCGGTCGGATCCGCGGCTCGGTGCCGCGATCCGCCGCGATTTCCTGAAGGAGTTCCCACAAATCAGTAATACTTTTGGATCTCCGTTTGCAGACAACCCGTAAGAGATTTGCAACTCGCGGTTTCGATCCCGTTTAAACAAACCTGCATCTTATCGAAGTGTTTTCTGCATCCACGCAAACAGGAATTTTCGATCTTCCCCATCTGCTCGGAAACGACAGCTCCCGGAAACAACTCCGCCACACAACCGGTCAACTTCGTGCAATACGCGAGACAAATCTCCTTAGATTCGGAAGAATAGAATTCTTCTTTTTGAACCGCCCTTCCGTATTTCACCAAAACGACCGCGAACATAAGAACTAACAAAGCGTAGACGGGGGCGTATCGGACGATATGCCGAAGAGTCGCGTTTATGGACCCGTTTTTCGGGCTTTCGGAAAAGTTCATCGGCCATTCTCCGCGGCTTGCTGCAAGGAAGAATCGTGACTGTAAAAACGGATCTTATCGTACAGATCCTGGTGGATAAGAACTTCCTTTAATCCTAAGTCGCGTTTCCAGATCGACCAAGTTTGTGCGAGAGCGTATCCTTTCGGCAAGGAAGATTCCACTCGATACAATACTACGTCTCGTTTTCCGTCCATACAATTCATCTGCGCTCCGGGAAGCGAATGTTCCACCGAGGTTCCGGGTAACGCGTTTTTGAACGTAAGAGAAACCCAAGGATTTTCCGATACGACGCAGAGATTCTTGCTTTCCTGGATTCTTCCCGTTAACGGAACGTCGGGAAGATTCACCGAAGGAATCAACAAAAGCTGCAAGTAAAACATGAATCCGGTTCCGAGCAGAAGAGTCAAAGACGTCTTATAAAGGATGGTCTTTTTATGGGGAATGATCCAGAACGCGCCCACGATATTCCCGAAGCCGACCCAAAGAAGATCGACCCAAGCCTCTTGTCCCGAACGAAAATCCAATAGAATCTTTCCGAGACCGAGAACGATCGAAACGAAAATCAAAAATCGGAAGTTGCGTGAAAGAGGACCGGACAAGGAAACTTCCTGATCCTTTCTCGAAAAATACAAACCCACTCCGATAAACGCAAGAGGTATGAGCGGTAGAATATAATAATAATCCTTTCGATTGGGAAGTTCGTGTATGATCGAAATCGCAACGCTTGAAAAAATAAGGACCCTGCCTATCATCCCTCCGAAACTTTTCGAAGACTTTACGATCGTCTTCGACATCGTTTCCAAAAGAAACGGCGAAAATGGAAGACAGTACAGGATCCATCCCAAAAGGATAATGAACTCATTCTGATTGGTAGTAGCAGACGAGAATTTACCGAGGTTCTCGGTGAAGAAGAATACTTTTAAGAAAGCGCTTCCCGCAGGCGAAAGAGAAGTAAGAATTCCTCCCCAAGCCGCGAGAACTCCGAGCGCGAGGGCGTGAAACAGAACCTGATCCAGAATCATTCGGATCAAACGTTTTTTACCGGACCATTCTCCGTTTGCCTGAAATTGAAAGGCGTGAAGGAAGGCCCAACCTGCAAGTAAGGTTCCCGAGTATACTTGGAACAAGGGTCCCTTGACGAGACAGGCAAAGCCCGAAACGAGCGCCGCCGCAATGAGAAAGGAACGGTTTCTTTTTTTAAAATAAACTAACAGTAGATAGGTGGAGGCCGCCAATAAAAACGTCATCAAAGCTTCCATCATCACCAATCTAGAAAACTTAAAAACTCCGAGGGTCAGAAGATAACTCGAAGCGATGATCGCCGAATAAATCGGAGCCGCCTTGAACAACCGTAACGCGAAGTAGATCAAAATTCCCGTTCCCGCAAAAAGAAACAAAGAAGGAAGTCTTTCGGAGGTTAAACTCGTTCCGAAAATCAAGTCGGAAGCGATCCCGGTCCAAAAAAGAACGGGAGGCTTGTATAGATTCATAAAACCTTCGAACCTCGGAAAAAGAATTTCTCCGGTTTGAATGCTTTCCCGAATCGTCGCGATATGCATTTCCTCGTCGCCTTGAGGCAACACGGCTCTCGAACCTATGTTGGGAAAAAGGAAAAGCACCGAAATGACGAAAAGAACGGCCGCCATGAGCAGATCTCTCCGACTGGAGGAAATTTTTCGAAGGGAATCTTTCGACGAAACATCCGAAACGAGGGGATACTCTATTTTTTTAGAAGAGTTGCCTAACATTTTGCACCTTCTTTTTATGTAATTACTTACTTACTTATTGCAATCGTTTCGTCTAATCTAAAAAATGACAATCTAGAATAAAATCGTGAACGGAAAAAAGTATCGGTCGGGTCATATTGAAAAAAATAGGCTTAAGGTCGGTTATAGGAGTACAAGACTCCTCGAATTTCCACGTTATCGCATGCTTTGCATTTCTGCTTTTTGAAGGGAGCGGGGCTTTACCGAAATAGTGAGTGACACTGGGCCAGTCTTAACTTTTATAGGGATCAAAATGAAGTCGGTTAGATCGAAGGCAAACAACTCGGAAATTCAACAAATGAAGGATGAGGCTGCCTGTGAAACGATGATTCGCAAAAGAGATCGTTCCGCCACGGAAACGGCGATTCTTTTAGCTGCGATTCAAGTCTTTGCGAAGAAAGGATACGATGCCGCTAATACGAAAGATATAGCCAAGCTTGCTAATGCGAACGAAGCTCTGATCTTCCGATACTTCGGAAACAAAAAAGGTCTTCTCGAAGCCATTCTCACCCGATCCGAAGACATCAAACAAGAAGAGACCCCTACCCGCGCGAACAAAACGCCGGAAAGTTATCAAGACTTGGAAGCGAGCCTTCAGTATTCCATGTCCGGCAAATGCAGAGACTTTCGAGACGCGGAAGATTTTATGAAAGTTGCGGTAAGTCAGATCATACTGGACCCGGAAGTCAGCCAGATCATTCAAAAGAAAATTTATACGAGAGCCCTTCCCGAGTTTATGGCCGAGTTGGAAAAATTCAAGAAGGCCGGAAAAATCGATCCGAAAGCGGATCTCAAATCCATCGCGTATGCGATTTCTTCTCTTACCTTTGCGTTAGGCTTTATGGGTCAATGCGTTTATAAAATCCCTCCCGCGGAAATCCAAGCCACCATCAAAGAAGTCGCGAGGATCTTCCGTAAAGGTTTAGAACCGGAAGCGGAAAAGAAAAAATCCAAATAAAAAAGAATACGTTTGTCGGAGCTCCTACAAGTTCTTCCCTGAAACAAAGCGCGCCCCACCCTAATTTTGGGCGGCGGTGGAGAGGAGGCGGGAGTGATTCGGGCCAATTTTCCTCTATCAGAAAATTCTAATTTTGTAAAGTAAAATCCCCAACTCACAACTTTGTAGGAACTCCCACAAAATCTCGAATCAACACTCCCCCACGCCAGCGATTGGAGCGACGCACTCGCGGCCGCTTGCGGCCGAAGCGATGCATTATCGAACGACCCATAGGGAGTGAGATTGAGTTAGCTCGCGGAAAGCGCGTCGTTCCGAACATCGGAACGGGCGCCCCGCCAAGTTTTTAAATTAACCTTTTTTCTTTTGCTCTTCGCTGATCAGATTCAGAGCGCTCCCCGCTTTGAACCAAGCGATCTGCTGCGCGTTGAACGTATGATTCACCTTAATCTCTTGCGAAGAACCGTCTTTGTGGTGTAACACGAGAGTCAAAGGAACTCCTTCCTGAAACGAAGTCAGACCGAGAATGTCGATTGAATCCTCTTCTTGAATCTTATCGTAGTCGGCTTTGTCCGCGAACGTAAGCGCAAGCATTCCCTGTTTTTTCAGGTTGGTTTCGTGAATTCTCGCGAAAGACTTTACGAGAACCGCTCTCGCACCGAGATGTCTCGGTTCCATCGCGGCGTGTTCTCGGGAAGAACCTTCTCCGTAGTTTTCGTCTCCGACGATAACGGAACCGATTCCTTTCGCTTTATACGCTCTTGCGGTTTGAGGCACCGGCTCGTAACCGCCGGAAAGCTGATTCTTCACTTCGTTGGTCTTATCGTTGAACGCATTGACAGCGCCGATCAACAAGTTGTTGGAGATATTGTCCAAGTGACCTCTGTATTTCAACCAAGGACCCGCCATGGAAATATGATCCGTAGTACACTTTCCTTTTGCTTTGATCAGAAGTTTCAGACCTTTGAGATCGCTTCCTTCCCAAGGAGTAAACGGAGAAAGAAGTTGGAGACGATCCGACTTTGGATCGACCGCGACGTTGACCTTGGAACCGTCCGCGGCGGGAGCGATAAAACCCGCGTCTTTTACGTCGAAACCGTTCGGAGGAAAATCCAAACCGGTAGGCGGATCGAGTTTCACTTCCTTTCCGTCCTTGGTTTTGAGCGCATCCGTAAGAGGATTGAAGTCCAATTTTCCGGCGATCGCAAACGCGGTCACGATTTCGGGTGACGCGACGAATGCGTGCGTTCCCGCAAGACCGTCGTTCCGTTTCGCAAAGTTTCTGTTAAACGAAGTGATGATGGAATTCTTTCTTTCCGGATCTTTCGTCTGACGGCTCCACTGACCGATGCAAGGACCGCATGCGTTTGCAAGAACCACACCGCCGATATCGGAGAATGTTTTGATAAGTCCGTCTCTTTCGATCGTATAACGGATCATTTCGGAACCCGGAGTTACTGTATATTCCGCTTTTACTTCGAGATTCTTTTCCGCAGCTTGTTTCGCAACGGAAGCCGCGCGAGTGATGTCTTCGTAAGAAGAGTTCGTGCACGAACCGATCAAACCGACTTCCAAGTTGGTAGGCCAGTTGTTCTTTTGAACCGCTTCTTTGAACTTGGAAAGAGGGGTCGCAAGATCCGGAGTAAACGGCCCGTTGATATACGGTTCGAGTTCCGACAAGTTGATCTCGATGACTTGGTCGAAGTATTTCGCGGGATCGGCATAAACTTCTTTGTCTCCGTTTAAATGCTCCGCGATTTTGTCCGCGAGTTCCGCGACGTCTTTGCGGTTCGTTTTTAAGAGATATTCCTTCATGTTCTGATCGTAACCGAACACCGAGGTGGTCGCGCCGATTTCCGCGCCCATATTGCAGATCGTTCCTTTTCCCGTGCAGGAAAGACTGTCCGCGCCTTCGCCGAAGTATTCCACGATTGCACCGGTTCCACCTTTTACGGTAAGAATTCCGGCAACTTTTAAGATGATGTCTTTTGCGGAAGCCCAGCCGGAAAGTTTACCGGTGAGTTTCACGCCGATGAGTTTCGGGAACTTCAATTCCCAAGCCATGCCCGCCATCACGTCCACGGCGTCCGCGCCGCCGACTCCGATCGCGATCATACCCAAGCCCCCCGCGTTTACGGTGTGAGAATCGGTACCAATCATCATTCCGCCGGGGAACGCATAATTCTCGAGAACTACTTGGTGAATGATTCCGGCGCCCGGTTTCCAAAAACCGATTCCGTATTTGTTCGAAACGGAAGAAAGAAAATCGTAGACTTCTTTGTTTACATCGTTTGCGGTTTTTAAATCTTCCGCTGCGCCGTCCTTTGCTTGGATCAGGTGATCGCAGTGAACGGTAGAAGGAACCGCGACCTTGTCTCTTCCAGCAGACATGAATTGCAAAAGAGCCATCTGAGCCGTAGCATCCTGCATCGCGACTCTGTCCGGAGCGAAATCCACGTAAGACTTTCCTTTTTCGTAAGCAGTCTTTGGTTCGCCTTCCCAGAGGTGGGAATAAAGAATTTTTTCGGTAAGAGTAAGAGGTCTTCCAACAACGTTTCTCGCTTTTGTAACGAGATCCCCAATCTTAGCGTATCGGGCGCGAATCATTTCTATATCGAATGCCATTGTTTTCTCCGTAGGTTATGCACCTGCCCCAAGAATGCCCTGAGTTCATCGAGGAGGACAAGAACCTTAGACAAGCCCGGTATGCGTATTGGAGTCGGCAAACTTTCCGAGCCTCAGAAAGGTTGGTGGTTGGGACAAGTTATAAAATCATGCTGTTGTAAGCATTTTGTTTGTATAGGATTTTTCAAACGGTCGATTGAAAAATAACTTTTTCGGAATTCGTGGAAATCAAGAACGCTTCCTGGAATTCAATTTCTTATCTTATCTTTTATCTCACTCCCTACGGGTCGTTCGATAGGTCGTTCGATAAGTTTTCGAGAGTCGCGTAGTGAACTCAGCAGAACGCTCCCTACGGGTCGCGTAGTGAACTCAGCAGAACGCTTCCTACGGGTCGCGTTCTAACTCAGCGGATTCTCAGTTCCACTCTGCGATTCATCTCCTTCCCTTCTTCCTTGGAGTTGTCTCCGATCGGAACGCTCGCACCTTTCGGAACGATTTCAAAACGATCCTGCGAAATTCCGTTCCCGACGAGATAATCCCGAACCATCTCCGCGCGAAGCTGGGAAACTTTTAGATTCGCGGCTTCGGAACCTTCCAGAGAAGTATGACCGATGATTTTTACGCGAAGGGAAGAATCCTCCCGCATCCAACGGGAAAGTTGGTTGAGATTCGGTCTCGATTCTTTGTGAACTTGAATGCTGTTCTTTTCAAAGCGGATCGTCTTTTCTTCGAGTTGGCGGAATTTCGGATTGGAAGACAATTCTTCCGAGTCATTCTTGCGCCACCAAGAAAAAGAAGATTTCGGTTCGACCTTCGGTTCTTGTTTTTCCTCTTTCGTTTTGAGAATCGCGACCGGACCCTGTAGGGTTTCTTTTTTAGTACCTTCCGAAAAGGCATCCTTCAACGAAGGAGCAGTCTTTTCTTTTGCGGAAGAAGTCAAAGCGGATTCCTCCGTCGCTTTTGACGCGCTCGCCGTAACGGAAGATTTCGTTTTCGACTTTGCCAATTCTTCCGAACGATCCTTGTTTTCGTTCGAGAACAGGGTCCAAAAGAAATAGATCAATCCCACGAGAATCAAAAGTCCCGCCAAGAAAATCAGGATCGGAACGGTCTTGTCCTTTTTCAGATGCGGTTTTGCGGACGGGGTAGGAATGTAATTCGTATAATCTTTTGCGGGAGTTTCGTAAGCGCCGCTCCCTTTGTCGTCGGACCAACTGGACGGGAAATTCGCGTCCGGCGCCTCGTTCTCGTCGACTAGGATCGATTCCGAAGAAGGAGTTCCTTTCTTTTTGGCTTCTTGCACTTTTTTAGCGGCCCATTTGCGGATTTCAGTGCGGAACCATTCGTCCGACTTTTCCGTAAATTTATAATTCTCACGGATGTATTCGATCGTGTGTTTTTCGATGTCCGTATAACTGTTGTTATCTTTGACGGCCTTCAAGAGTTGTTTCGCGTCGTTAACCGAAATTCTACCGTCCCGTTTGCCGGAAGTGAATTCCTCGGCGAGTTTGATCAACTCCCGATCGTATTTTCTACCTTTGATGGTAACGTAGTAGTTCTCTTTTTTCGCCATGATCCCCGCCGCACCAAGGTTTAAGGAAGAATTCATTCCCTGCAACCAAAGTTTTTACTCTCTTTTATAAGATCGACCTTTCGACTCGATTTGTTGAGCCGCGTTTTGCGTTCAGAATCTACCGAAGTACGGACTGATTTCCCGAAGCGATCCGCCGCCCAAAATGGCGAGAAGAAGCCGGTCCAAACCGATGGAAATTCCGCACGATTCTGGAATCCCTTCTTGGAGCGCGCGCTCCAAACCGGAATCGATCGGGAAAACTTCCTTTCCGAGATTGTTCCGAAGAATCTGCTCGGAACGAAACCGGGAAATCTGTTCCACGGGATCGGTCAATTCCTGAAACGCGTTTCCCAATTCCAGATTTCCGTAATAGAGTTCGAAACGTTTCCCGAAACCGGATTCGATTTTGGAAAGCGCGGCCAACTCCGGCGGATAATCGTATAAAAACGTAAACCCTTTCGGAAGATGCGCCTCCACTAAATTTAAGAATACAATAAAAAAGGAATCTTCGGTTGCTCTTTTTTCCGCGGGAATCTCGCTGAGTTTGTTAAGCGAAATCGTTCGGTCCAATTCTTCCTTGGAAATTCCGCAGTTCGCGAATTCGCGGAAAGCGTCCGCGACGGAAATTCTACGCACCGACTTCTTCTCAAAACCGAAAGGATGAAAGTCCCGATCCAGAACCTCCAGAAGTTCGACGCAAAAATCCATCAGACCTTCGAGCCGCATTCCGGCGGTATAAAATTCGAGCATCAAAAACTCGGCGCTGTGATACGGACTTCCTTCTTCGCCGGAACGGAATGTGTGCGTGATCTCGTAGATTCTTTCCAAACCCTTGGAGAGAATTTCCTTCAGAGAATATTCGGGAGACGTAATGAGAAATCCCCTCTCCTTTCCCGAAGGAGATTGAACTTGAAACGGATCCAAATACGGTTCCATCGAAGGGACCGCCTTGAGACAAGGCGTATCCATTTCCAGATAATTTCGTTCTTCGAAAAAGCGGCGCAACACGGATAAAAACTTGGCGCGTTTGACGAGAATTTCCCGGCTCAATTCGTTCATCTTTGAATTCGTTTTCCTCTTGATTCCATTTTAAAAAGAGGGAGCATAGGATCTCGTTTGATTTTTCCCGCCGATCGAAAATTCTTCGGCGAACAAAACGCATGGACCCGATTCAAAGACACGAACATTTCGAAATCCGCAAGAACCGCCAATCGACGGAAGTGATCCCTCTTTTCGCTTCGTTCGACGATTCTTCGTTCGACGAATTGAAGTCCGTTCTCGCGCTCGTGTTCTATCAGTCCAGTCTTCACGTAAAACTCGATCTGAGCGGCGTCAAGGTGTTGCCTCTTCCGGTCGCAATGAAGATTCTTTCTTTCGCATTCGATCTTCGTTTGAAAAACAGAACCCTTGTCATATCCGGTGCGAGCCCTTCCTTTAAAAAACTGATTCAATTCTATCGATTCGACAAGGCCGTCTTAGTCTTCTGACCTTCTTCTTTTTTCGTCCCGCTTCCAAGGTTGAAACACGAGTTTGATCCCCAAGTTTCCCAAAAGCAAAAGAAGCTTCGGAGAAATTTCCGTTTCCTTGAGAGAGTAATCCGAGAACTCCACCGAAACGTACATGCAAAGATGATGTTTCGTCGCGAACTCCTTCACCTTATGACGGGAAGGAAGCACCTTCTCCAGAATTTGAAGGATATGATCTTCGAGCGGGGCCTGTGCGTCCAACGTGGAATGGAGCTGCCAGTGACCGAAACCGAGAGGTTTTCCTTCTTTGTCCGTTGCAATTCTGGGAGTACTAAAATCGGGTTTGAGGTCTAACTCACGCGTGACGGATTCCGAGTTGAGTCCGTCTTCGTTGACGGAGAGGATCGCCCATGTGAGCGGGTTGGACAAAGGATGGCTCATGATATTTTACACACTTTCAAACTTTACGTATATTTGATTATAATTTTACACAATCCACAGTTTTATCACCGTTCGGCGGAGAAACTCGAAGGCTCGAAATTATGAAACGACCTAGAATCTGGTAAAAATGTGGCGAATAAAAAAAATTCCTTTATTAACATTTCATCGGTTTTATCTGTTGCAGATAAGGTAATTTTATCCTCTAATCTCTACCGGGGGCTTGGTAATGAAAACAATTTTAGTCATCGAAGACGATCCGGATATCGGAAATTTAATCCGTAAATCCTTGGATTCGGCGCACTACTCAACAACTCTACAAACAAGCGGAGAAGAAGGACTCAAATTTTATAAAGCAAATCACCCTGACATGGTTATCCTAGATCTCTCCCTTCCGGACATAGACGGAATCGAAGTTTGCAGAACGGTCAGACGCAACGACGAAAACACTCCGATTTTCATCGTTACGGCAAGAAACGAAGAAATCGACAGAATAATGGGACTGGAGTTGGGCGCGGATGATTACATCACGAAGCCTTTTTCCGTTCGAGAACTCAAGACGAGAGTGGACGTATTCTTCCGCAGATGGGACAAAAAAGCCGGAATCAAACCGAACGTCGGCGCAAGCGGAGAAATCATCCGCGGTTCTTTAAAAATCGATCCGGTTCGCAGAAGAGTCACTTTGAAGGACAATATCGTAAACATCTCTCGGAAAGAATTCGACATTCTTCAGTTGATGGCGGCTTCTCCCGGAAAAGTTTTTTCCAGAGAAATGATCCTCGAAGCGGTTTGGGGGATGGAATGGGACGGTTTTGAAAGAATGATCGACTCCCACGTAAAAAGAATCCGTTCCAAACTGGAAAAAAATTCCGCTCAACCGGAATGGATCGAAACGATCTGGGGAATCGGTTACCGATTCACGGACAACTACGATAACATCGTAATCCCGGACTAAGATCCGGAAGATTTCGAAGCAACCCCCGCTTTGAAACGCAAAAGCCCGGCTTAAACCCCGGGCTTTTTTATTTCTCGGGCGTTGCCGCGAAAGCGGCCGGGCTCTCGACAAACTGATTTAAGAATTAAAAATTTTTTCCGCTTCGTGAACGAAACGAAGATCGAGTTCGGTGACCGAATTTTTGGAATGAGTGAAGATCTCGACCGTAACCTTTCGATACGTCAGAAAAAGATCGGGATGGTGATCCATCCGCTCGGCGATATTCGCGAGTGCGTTTACGAACTCTACGCCGCCGACGTATTTGTTAAACGAATAGGTTTTGAAAAGGAAAGGAACGTTTTCCCGGAACCGCACTTCCCAACCTGAAGGAATTTTTTCTTTCAGGTCTTGCAGTTCGCGGTCGTTCATAAAAGATTAGAAAACCTTTTTGAGGGTTTGTTTGATTTTTTCCGCGTCGTCGACGGCTCCGTTGGAAAGTGATCCGGCCCTTGCCATCAAGTTGACCGCGCCGTCCATTCTTGCCTTGAGTTCTTCGATCTTTTGAAGTTGTTCGTTTAAGAACACGATCTTGGAATCCAATTCCATCTCCCTTCTTTCCAAAAGAAGTTTGAAGTTGTCGAGTTCCTGAATCTTCTTCCGAGTTTTTTTCGCCTCGGTATCCACGTCTTTTCTGTAATATTTCTCGAGTTCCTTCTCCGCCTGAAGATGACGGTCTCGTTCCGCCTTGAATTCTTTCTTCATTAACTTCAGAGCTTGGCGGTACGCCTTGTTAAAGATTCTTTGCTTTTGACGTCTTCTGAGACGAACCAGCTTGCCGATCCAATTCATTTGTTTATCCTAACACTGGGATGATTCTTAGCCTGCAAAAAATTTTCACATCGAAACGCGGAACCGACTTTTTGATCGTAGGCGATCCGAAAAGGTTCCGGGCGTTTGCGTCTTTTCTCGAACGGATTTTTCCACTCTTTTACTTAGACTTCAAAATTCGAGAGAAAAACCGCCCTGCGAAAGAACGAAAGTGGTTGATTCCACAGACGGAGAACTTACAAAAAGAATCGGGAGGAATCATCCATGACATCCAAGGCGGAAGATTTCAATGAAGAAGTGGAGTCCTTAAAGGACAAAGCGAAACGCATCACCGGCAAAGCCCGCGAAGAATATCTCGAACACGTTTCCGATCTTAAGGAAAAGATCAAACAGATCTCGGGCGACACTTCCGAAAGAGCGAAACAAATTATTGACGAAACCGGAACTTATATCAAGGAAAATCCGCAGAAGGCGGCTTTGATCGGACTCGGAGTGGGACTCGGAATCGGACTTCTCGTCGGAATGTTGATTCGCAGAAAATAATACGAACCGCCGGGAACCGATGGCTAAAAAAAGAAAATCAGATTCCAAATCGGAATCGTACGACTCCGATTATACGAAACGAGGAAACGATCTTAAATCGCATTTCCTCTCTTTGGTGGATTCCGTTCTGGAATACTTCCAAACCCTTCTCCTCTACGGAAAAAAATTCCTCATCAAGCGCTTTCAGGCGGGAATCCAAGCCTATATTTTTCTCAAGATCGGGCTTTTTTTTCTGGCATTCGGCTCCATCGGGTTGTTAGGCGGGGCGTTCGTTTTTATCCATAGAATCACGGGCGGCGATCTTCTCATCTCCAGCCTGGGCACGGGGGGAATCAGTTTTTTCCTTTCGATCGTCTTTTTGTGGTTAGCCGCCTCTTCTCTTCGGATCAAGGACCGGTCATGAAGGAATTTCCGGATCTCAATCCGTTTGAAGGAAGCGATCGTTTTCTTGGTAAGGATCCTTCCGAAATGAGCCTTGAGGAATTAAAACTCTATCTCCACATTCAAAAACTGAGAGTGCGTTTGGAATTCGAAAAATTCCAGTCTTCGATCAATTATACCGGTATGATCGTCGACGCTCTGGATAAGTTGGGCATGGGAGAATTCTTACAGTCCTTTCTGAAAGTGCCGGATCACGTGTATTCTCCGGACGAAGAGTAATTCGTTTTTTAAAACCTAGAAACGTGGGAACTCCCCCATTTCCGACTCAATACTTTCCTTGCTTCTTTGTTGATTGTTTGTTCGCAAGACGCATAACGCTTTCGAATTATAAAAACGAACAAAAAGGAATTCTATGAGCACCCCGATTTCTACAGCAAAAAAACTCGTTCTCGAGTATCCGTATCCGAAAGGTCTTTTGGAAAAGATTCCGGCGGAAGGAACCTATTACGACGGAACTTCTTCGGTTTATTTTCAGGAGGACGAGAAAGTCACGCCGACCATTCTTGCCAAGGCATTGCACTACTTCATCGATATCGACGAAAAGGAAACGCCGGAAAAAAAGATTCCGCTCGGCTCCTCGAAGTTGAAAGGGCTTCCCCATCTTCCCAACGCGAAATTTTGGCCGAAAGAAACGTATTTTTTCGCGCAGCTCAATATCGCCGAATTCAAAAAGTATGATATTGAAAATCTTTTTCCGGACGAAGGAATTCTCTACATCTTCGATACGATCGAAGGCGAGTTCATCTTAAAATTCTACGAAGGGCCGATCGAGGATTTAAAGGTCGTCGAGTACCCCGACGAGGATTCCCTTCCCGAACCGGAATATTATTTGGAAGAATACAGAGACGCGACCTACAGACTTTCCTTTTCACCGAAATATCTTTTCTATGTGGCGGGCGACGCGTACGATTACAGAACGATCGCAAAACTTCTCCCGAAAGCGTTGTACGACAAGCTGACCAAACTTCTCAAAGCGGAAGTCGCGACCTGGAATCCGAGTCTGAGAATTTTCGGAAGACCCTTGTTTTGGCAGGGCGAAGACGAACGTATGGACGATGAGGACGACGAAGAAGAGAACGGCAAATCCCGTCGTCGCAAGAAATCCTCATCCAAGATCGAAGAAAATTCGGAAATTCTAATATTTCATTCCGAAATCGGCGAAGGCCACTTTCACATTCGAATCGATCGCAAGGATTTAAAGAAGAAAAAATTCGAGAAGGCCTACTCGACTTATTCGGGAACGTAGAGTGAAAACTTTCAACGGAACGCCGACGTAACTCGGTCAAACGGCTCGATTCCGCTTAGGATTGAGTCGCCACCGACCTCGAGTCGAGTTCGCGAGTTTTATTTGGAAGCGGTTTCCACTTCGGTTGTCGGATAGGTTTTCACCTCGCGGATCTGGATCGTTTCCACACGATCCTCTCCGGCGATGATGTCGGATAGAATCACAACTTGATCGCCGTCCTCGATTCTTCCCGCTTTCTTTAGAGTTTCGATCGCAAGTCGAATCGTCTTTTCGGGATCTCTGGAAAAATCGATCCGATACGGAATCACCCCTCGTGTCAGCCAGAGTTTCCGGCGAACCGTGGTCATGTTCGTAAAAGCGTAGATAAGCGGATAATGAGGATGAAATCCCGCCACGTTGAGCGCGGTCGTTCCTCTTCTCGTGATCACGATGATCGCGGGACACTTTAGAGAATCCGCAAGTTCCGATGCGGATCTCGCCATCTGTTCCTTTTTGTCCTGAGGAATTTTATCTTTTACGTAATCCACGCCGCCCGTCTTCTCGACGCGCTGTGCGATCTTGTCCATCATTTCCACACAACGGACCGGAAATTTTCCGGCGGCGGTTTCGCCCGACAACATGATCGCGTCGGCTTCTTCGTAGATCGCGTTTGCGACGTCCGTTACTTCGGCTCTTGTGGGAGAAGGATTGCTGATCATCGATTCCAAAAGGTGGGTCGCGACGATGACTCGTTTTCCTTTGAGAGCGCATTCTTTGATGATCGCCCTTTGCAAAATCGGAAGTTCTTCGATCGGAACTTCGACGCCGAGATCTCCGCGTGCGACCATGACTCCGTCCGAGGCCGCTACGATCTCTTTCATGTTGCGAACCGCTTCCTGATCTTCGATCTTTGCGATGATCTGCGCGTGACCTTCGTTTTCTTCGATGATTTGTTTCAGCTGATTGATGTCTTCCACCGAACGAACGAAGGAAAGCGCGATAAAGTCCACGTCTTCTTCCAATCCGAAAAGAATGTCCTTATGATCCTTTGCCGTGATCGAAGGAAGATTGACGCGGATTCCCGGAAGATTGATGTGCTTTCTCGAACCGAGTCTTCCTCCGTCCAACACCTTACACTTGAGAGCGGAATCGTTGATCTCTTCGACGACGAGATTGATCAAACCGTTGTCGACCGTGACCGGATCTCCGACTTTGAGATCTTTGACGATGTCCTTGTAATTTACGAAAACGGATTGTTCCTCGGATTCTTCTCCGGGAATGATATGAAAGGTGAACGTTTCTCCCACTTTCAAATCGAGGTGATCGACCTGAAGATCCCCCGTTCTGATTTCGGGGCCTTGCGTATCGAGCAGAATCGCGATCGGATTTTTGAGAACGTCTTTGTTGAGAGCCTTAATATTGCGAATGATGCTTCTGTGAAAGTCGTGATTTCCGTGGGACATGTTCAGACGAGCCACGTTCATCCCCGCTTCGGCGAGCGCCTGAATCATTTTTTTGTCGGCGGTGGCGGGTCCGATGGTGCAGATAATTTTCGTTTTTCTAAAAACAGAGGATTCGCTCTTCATGTAGTACCTTTATTCGGGAGCGCGGGGCGTAGGACAATCTGGAATCAGATTTTCGGCAGGGTTTTCTTCAGAAAATCGTCGAGAGAGATACAGAAGTCGAACAAATCCTGATCGGGCATGCTCGCGTCCTTCTGTTCGTTGATGATCGCGGAAGATTTTTCCATCAGATCCCTTCCGTTCTTTTTGAGGTAACGCTTCGTCACGAGAATCGGAAACGTATATCGTTCTTCCTGATTGCGGACCATAAAGGAGAAGATTTCGTTCTTACCGAACTTCTTGAGAAAGTTGATCAAACCTTCCTCGTCGATTTCTCCGTCCATTTCATACAGAAGAATATTGCGATCGGGATATTGACGGCTAGACCAATAATCGTCCAGAATATCCAGAACCCGTTCGAGAAGTTTCGCGTTCTGAGGATCGACTTCTTTCGGTGCGGAAGACGCGGGAACTTTGTCGTCCTTCGCGTGAGCCGCGGCCTGTTTGCGCGCCTGCTTCTCCGCTTGTTCTTTGGCGTCTTTTTCCTTAACCCGTTTTTCCGCGAGTTTGGAAGCGTCTTCCTGAATCTTTTTGGTGCGGGCTTCGACGATTCGTTTGTTCAACTCGACCGCGTTATGCGCCCGGATCTGTTCCGCTTCGAACTTATGAACCGTCGCGTTGCCGAAAAGATTTCTCCAGAGTCTCGTAAAGAACGGAAGATACTTGAACAGACTCGAAAGTTCGAGCTTATCGAAAGAAGCCGCCACATCGCGGTTGTCGATAAAATCCTTCACCTTCATCCGATCGAGAATCCGAATCTCCGCGTCATTTCCGGTGGAAGCGAAGATTTTCCGCGCGGCTTCGATTGCGCCTGAAATCGAAAGTTTATGAAGAACATACGTATAAAGGGCGTTTTTGTCGGCGAACTCGGTATGAAGAATCTGTTCGTGATTGGCGACAAGCGTGCGGATATCCTCTTCGAGCTGTTGTCCGCGGAACCGGAGAAAATTCAGATCCACAAGACGGTTCGCGGATTTGATATAGTCGAGAATCTCGCCCAGCTTGACCTTCTTTTCTTCTTTTTCCTTTTTTTCCTTGTCTTCTTCCTCGAAATGGATCAGCGCGAGAAGTTCTTCCATCGCCGTTTTCTGATCTCCGTACGCCGGACTTAAGAAAGGCATGATGGAGTTGACGAGGGTTCTCGTGTTTTCCTTTTCCTCCGCGGTCAAAGCGCTTATCGCCCCGATCTTTTGGAGTTCGGGAACCAGACGATCCATTAGAAAACTCTTATACGCTTCGATTCTTCCGAGAATCTCGTCGTGAACGTTGTAGTAAAAAACGGACCTGTTCCCCGGATTGAGGGCGTGTTCGTTCCGAAAGAAGAACAACACCTTCTGTTCCACTAGTTTTTTGAGAACCGGTTTGAGATGAATGTTCACCGTAACCTGTTTTAGGCCCGGAGTAACGTCCAAAGGGTCGTTAAAAAGACTTCCGATTTCAGTGGAAGCATAGGTGTCCGTGAGTTTGTTTTCCAGGATCGCGGTATGAATTCGCTTAACAAATTCTTCCTTTCCGGGGAAAACCCGTTTTTCTTTCGCCCAACGCTGGATGGAAGCGAACGTGGTTTGATTAACGCCGTCCACGTAACGATGGCTCGTGGAAGCGTCGGTCGGCTGCGGTCTCGCAAAGACCGGGTTCATTCTGAGATACGAATCGATTCTTCCGTCGGCGCCGTCTCCGCTCGGATTGAAATCCACCATGCAGATTTTTTTTACGATCGGGGGATTGTATTTGGTGGAGAGTTCTTTGAGATAGGTTTGAATTCTTTCCTTCTCGATGTTTAATTCTCTGGCTAATTGATCGGCGTTGGGAAGAATTTTGTTCGCGACGAACTTATCCGTCCAATCGCCGACCACGAGAAGAAGTTTGTGAATTCCCTTGTATTGGAAATCGCCCCTGGACTCAAGAGACTGAGTCAACTGCAATGCAGTATTATAATCCGCTACTTTGAGTTCAGGAGACTGAGGTTCCAACATGGAATGACAGTATCATCCAAGGAAATTTTTTTTGTAAAGAAGTTCTGCATTTAATAACGCAGCGCCCGCCGCTCCTCGAATCGTGTTGTGACTCAAGACGACATATTTCCAATCGAACACAGGATCGGGTCTGAGACGACCGATTACCGTAGTCATGCCGTTTCCTGTATCGAGATCCAATCTCGGCTGCGGACGATCCGCTTCTTCACGATATAAAATCGGAGGATTCGGTGCTAACGGAAGCCCGAGCTTTTGCGGCTCTCCGGAAAATTCTTTCCAAGCGGTAAGAATTTCATCCTGCGTCGGTTTCTTTTTAAACTTCACCGACACACACACAGTATGTCCGTCAAAGACCGGAACGCGGTTGCAATGTGCGGAAATCGGAAAATCCGCGTGAACGATCTTGCCGTTCTCCACTTTGCCGAGGCATTTGAGAGGTTCGATCTCCGCTTTGTCTTCTTCCCCTCCGATATGAGGAACCACGTTTCCTAAAATGTCCATGGTCGGAACTCCGGGATAGCCGGCGCCGCTGATCGCCTGCATAGAAAAAAGCATAACGGATTCGATTCCGAAACGATCGTAAAGGGGCTTGAGAGAAATCGTAACGCCCATGATCGTACAGTTCGAATTGGTGATGATCTTTCCTTTGGTCTTTTGAGAAGTCAGAACTTCGAGATGAGACGCGTTGACTTCCGCGGAAAGAAGAGGAACCGTCGGGTCCATTCTATGATTTTTAGAATTGGATATGATATGAATTCCCTCGTTCGCGTAATTCGTTTCCACTTCGCCCGCGATACTCGCGTCCAAACCGGAAAACGCTAATGCGACACCCTTCGTCTTTTCGGGATCGGGGATCGTGATGACGATGTTTTTTGCATAAGCAGGAATATCGGAAGAAATCTTCCATCTCGTCTTCATAACTTCGCCGTACGTCTTGCCGGCGCTGTTTTCGGAAGCACAAAGATGTGTGACTTCAAAGTACGGATGATTCTCCAGCAATTGAATGAATCGCTGACCTACGGAACCGGTGGCGCCTAAAACGGCAACTTTGACCCTGCTCATAATTGAATAAAACGGAAAAGCCCGCCCTCACATTTCGATAGTATTAGCCGAATTCGGCTCGTTTATCATGGTTTTAAAGGATTCTTGCGTTGTCTTTCAGAAATTTTGACGAATTCTTCCGCATAAATCGAACTCATTTTCATCATACCCGGATATGTGAAATGATGATAATCGCTGAAATCCTGCATGAGCAAAGAATGGCGTAAATCGCTGAACGAAACCCCTTTTCCGGCGAGGGATTCCAAAAATGCAATATGTTCCCGATACCAGCTCGAATGCTCGTACCATCCGAGGCTGATCGGGTTTTCGGGATTGTTGACGATCCAGAGCGGAATCCGTTTTTCTTTCAAAAATCCTGCGAACTTTTCGAGGTAATGGAAATGAAGCACCGGAACGAAGTTTTCGTCGCGGATGCGGAGTTTCGCTTCCCGAAGGGCGATCAGATAACCGATCCCGGGCCTTTGAGAATAATCGTCGAGCAATCGGAAGTTAAAGTATTTAGAATATTCTAAATCACTCATACCGATATACCGAAGATCCTCCAGCCGCTCCTCCCTGGTATATTGCATTCCGTTTCGGGGGATATCCGTTCCGAAGGTTTGCTGCAGCCGAACACCGAGTCGATCGTAGTTCCAGTCCTTGTTTTCACCCGAGGCATAATACGGAATCCAAGTATGCGAAAGTTCAGCGTGAATCAGCGGATCGCGCGAAACGTCCTTCGTACCCGACGACACATCGTCGGTTCCCGCGGCCGAATTTACGCCGCCACTCGAGCCGGACACATCGCTCTCATAAAAAGCTTCGTCCAAAAGAATCCTTTTCCAGCCAGATTCCGCAAAAAAAAACGATTGAACTACATTCTCTTTTTGGAATGTGATTTTAAGCGGCCCGGAGGCGAGAATTTCCGGAACGATCTGGATTAAAAATCCGTTCTTTTTCATCGTTTCCGTCGGAACAAACGAAAATTTTTGTCCGGTCCAGCCGAGAGAAGTCACCCGTTCCGGGATTTGAACCCCGTTGTAGCCATGATAACTCGTATTTCTTCCGTAACGATGATCGTAGAGAGAACGAAGATTCTTCCAAAAAACGTCCTTATACCGATAAAAACCGAAAAGTCCCGACACGATATACTCGGAAGTTCTTGCAAAGCCGAGATCTGAAAAAAATTCAATCGCGGTTTCCAACGGAAAAATAAAACGGGACTGAGGCGCTTCGAAAAAATTCAGCGCGTCCAAAAGAAGAATCCTAGGATCCATGGTTTCATTTTTATTTGCGGGATTCATCGAGTATGCACGGTGCAATCTCCAATCGATGAAGTTGATCGGAAACACGACAAAGTCCGGCTCCAGTTCGACGATCTTTTTCCGGCAAAGCCACGCGTCGAGAGGAGTCATCCCCGCGTAAGAAAGAAACTCCACCTCGACTTCTTTTCCCGTCCTGGCAACGATCTCTTTGCGGAAAGATTCCCGATCGAAGGAATAATGTGCGATGCTCGAACCTACGATGAGAATCCTAGGATTCCGTTTTTGTTTTTCCCGAAGCGAAAAGTATTCGTACAAAAAATTATAGAAGTGATTGGAACTCCAAGGAGATTCGTTCGGAACCTTCCAGATCAAAACGCGAAAGAATAAAAAGTCGATGAGGAATAAAAAAAGAATCCCGCTCCCCAGAAGAATCCATTGTTTCCTGCTTCGTTGCGATCGTTCCGTTTTCGATTCCGCAGTTTCCCGTTGCTCCAAATAATCCCTCGTTTTCAAAACCCGACGTTGCAAATTCTTGCAACCGAGCGTCGTCTGTCCAGGAACTTCTTTTTTGACTTTACCCTCAATTCCATCCGGGAATCCTTTCGGGAAGAATGTGGAAGTATGTTCTCAGCCTGATTCTCTTTTTTCTTTCCCTGTTTTATTCCCTGACGCGAAGCCCGGAAGGGATCTATCTGAACTCGGATATTTTGTATCTTCCCGCGCTTGCTCTGGATGTGTTTCGGGACGGAGGAAATTTTCTTTCCTGGTCGTTCACCCCCTCTCCGTATTTTTTTCCGGACTTCCCGATCGTATCGATCCTCCTTTTGCTTTTTGAAAACGCATATCAGGCTCTACTTTGTTTCGCATTCTTACAGACGATCACGTTCACAGTTCTTATGGAACGTTTTTGGATTTTCGCACAGGAAGAACGGAACCGAAAAAAACTCTCCCAAAAGGAAGAACGGCGCGTGAAAGCCTGGGTGTTACTTTTGATTTCGTTTTTGTTGCTCGCCGCAGGCCTGTTCCCGGCTTTATACATTCTCTTCTTACCGTCGATCCATGCGAGTGCGTTCTTAATCGTGTTGTATGTTTGGCCTCTTCTTCACCAAAGAATGGAAAAACGAAACGCGATCTTTTTGTTTCTTTGGATCGCGCTTACCACAGCGTCCGATCGGATTCTCTTTATCGAGTTGATCGTTTCGGGAATCTTAGCCGGTTTTGTTTTTTCGTTCACAGTAAATCGAAAAGACAAAGGATGGAAACGGTATTTTCCCGAAAGTTCCAAACTTCTTTTACTCGCGGGTGTTTTCGGATTGATCCTGCATGCGATTCTAAAATCGTTTTTATACATCGAAAAGGCGGGACGAATCCCAGTGCAACTTTCGGTCGCGCAGGCAACGAAAGACGGAATCCGTTTTTTTACCGAAGCTCGACTTTGGTTCACGTCGGGTTTGCAAGGGAACGTTCCGGTGCCCGCGATCTTACTCTTACTTCTCGCGCTTGCCCTCCTTGCCGGTTTAACAAGAATTCGCAAAACGAAATCAACCGCGTTTCTGTTTTTTTTCTTTGCGGTTCTCGTCCTTGCGCCCGTTGCAACGGGATCATACATCGACGAATATAGCCTGCGTTATGCGGCACCGGCTTTGATCCTCGCACCATTTTTTCTATGTTTCGTCGCCGGATTTCCGAAACGTTATCTTACTCTCGGAATTTTTCTTTTATTCCTTTTGCTTTTGCTTCTCGGGCACAAATCGACCGAAAACGGTCAAAATCAACCGATTCGGCTCTCCCTGAGGGTACCACAGGAAACCGCGTGTATCGACACAATCGTCGAAAAAACGCCGATTTCACTGGTCGTGAGCGATTTTTGGGCTGCGAAAAGGATTTTCGTTTTTTCAAAAAAGAAAATTCGCTCCATCCATGTCGCCTACGGAACATTAGAAGGTTCTCATACGATTTCGAACAAAGATCGATATTTGCAAAATTACGCCGGAACCGTCGCGGTGTTTACGAAAGGATTCGGAGAAGAGCGGATTCGGGAGGTTTACGGAGTTCCGTCCAAACGATTTTCCTGCGAAAACGAAGCGTTCTTACTCTACGAAGATTCCCGCAGAATTCAGGAAGCGCTCCGTCGTCCGTTTCAAAAAACGAAATAGAGAAAGGGTTTTGTTTCCACGGTCAAGACAACGCCCACGATAAAACCGAGGGCGCTCAGTAAAGCGAAAAGACTCCAGTGAAGATTCTCCCGAAAGGATGAAAAAGAACCGGAGAATTCTTCTTTTCTACCGATCCAGGCCGCCGCGACCATCAGCCCAAAAATCGTCAGGAACTGAGTCTGCATCGTGTAAGTGGGTTCAATTCCGTCGCGAAACCGAAAAAGAGCGACAAACAGATCCATCGATCCCGAAAACGTTTTCGATCGAAAAAAAATCCAAATCAAACATACCAAAAGAATTACAAAAATCTGATATAGAATTTTCGCGATCCGAGCTACGAACAAACCTTCCGTCCAAGGAAAACGGATCCGGTCCCGAAACCATCGTTCCAACGCCAAACAAAGCCCGTGTAAAAATCCCCAGATCACGAAATTCCAACTCGCTCCGTGCCACAAGCCGCCTAGAATCATGGTGATCAAAAGATTGCGATAGGTCACAAGTCCGCTGATTCGATTTCCCCCGAGAGGAATGTAAAGATATTCGCGGAGCCAACCGGACAGGGAGATATGCCATCTTCTCCAAAAGTCGGAAAAACTATCCGCCGTATACGGAAGTTTGAAATTTTCAGGAAGACGCACTCCCAAAAGAAGCGCCGAACCGATCGCGATGTCCGTATAACCGGAAAAATCGCAATATATCTGGATCGCATACGAAACGACGCCCATCCAAGCGAAAACGGTGGAGACGGATTCCGGGAATTGATAAGCGAAGTCCGAAATCACGGAAATGCGATCGGCGATCACGGCCTTCTTCACGAAACCCAAAAGAATCAGCCAAATTCCTTCTCGAATCGGAACGTTTTCCCAGCGAAACAGGGAACGAAGCGCGGGCAGAAGAATTCTCGCGGAAACGATGGGACCGGCCACAAGCTGCGGAAAAAAGGAAAGGAATAGGGCATAATGCGCGAAACTCTTTTCCGCCGGGATTTGTTTTCTATAAACGTCGATCGAATAACTCAACGATTGAAACGTGTAAAACGAAATCCCAACCGGTAGAATCACCTTCAAAGCCGGAGCCTCGACGTTCCAGCCAAACGAATGAAAGAACTTTAAAAACGAATCCGTAAAGAAATTGAAATATTTAAAAAATCCGAGGACCGCAAGATTTCCGATTAAAGAAAGAAGGAGAAGAATTTTCCGCTTTCGAAGATTCTCCTGAGCATCCAAACCCCGACCCACGGAGTAATCCAGAACGGTAGTAAAAAGAATCAAGACCCCGAAGCGATAATCCCAGGAAAGATAGAAAAAATAACTGACCAAAAGCAGAAAATACAAAACGAAAACATTCTTCTTCGGAAAGAACGCGGCAAGAGCCCATCGAACGCACCAAACGATTGCAAAAAAAAGAAAGTATTGTGGAGTCGTAAAATTCATTCAAACCAAGGCGACGTACGAATCCAGAATTTCGGCAAAACGGAAATCCTCCAGCCGTTTTTCAATTCCAGCGAACATCTTAGGGAGAAAAGAAGCTGAAAGATTTATCGAACGAAATTCTAAACTCAATTCAGAAAGCCGTCTCCGAAATCCCCGATTCCTTGTCCGAGGACCTGGCCTTCGAAGTGGAAATGTTTTTGTCCAAGCTTCGGCTTCTCGGTTCTAAAAAGGGAAACGAAACTCGGGAAATCGATCGAGACGAACTCAAGCAAACCTTGTTCCAGATTCTTCGAGAGGACATGGTGTATTCTCTGCAAAAAATTCTCTCCGGAGCGAAATTCGTAAACGACTCGTTTCCGGACCTAACGCCGATTCATCGCGAAATTCTCGCAATTCTGAAAGAACTCGGAAATTATCACAGACCCCATCCAGGACGAGATTATTCCAGAATCTCATTGCTTGAATCCTGGTTTCAGGGGCTTTCCAAAACGTGGACATTCAACCTTCAAAGGGTGGTAGATACGTTCCAACTATATCGCTGGAAACTGTATTCCTTTGCAGAAGAACGTCCTTTTACGTATCAAAACCCATCTCAAGTCATCGAAAGAATTCTATCTCCCGAAGGTTCCGGTTTAAACTTTGCGCAGATCTACGAGGCCGAAGTTCTTTTACGGAAAAATTTTCAATTCCATCTTTTACGAAAAATCGGATCGGAAAACCGTCTCAAATATTTGATTTCCACGGAGATTTTAAGCTTAGAATCCGATTCCCTCATTCAAAACCTGCACGCAGTCATTTCCACACGTTTGAAAGAACTGCTCAGTATGCGGCAGTTAGAGCACGAGAATATTTTAAAAGAAAAGCTCGACCTCGAAAAAGAATTTCGCCAAGCGGAGAAGATTCAGAAAAAATCATTACGCGCGGATCTTCCCGGTCCTGAAGAAAGCGTAAAAATACAAATTCTGTACAAGCCCGTGCTTCCTGTCGGAGGCGACTTTTACACGATCCGCCGAATTTCCGGCACCGAATACGGAATTTTTCTTGCGGACATTTCGGGCCATGGAATCGGAGCCGCTTTGTTTTCCAATACGCTCAAATCCAGTTTTGAAAAAAATTCCGGATATTGGGAGCGTCCCGGCAAACTCTTAAGAAAAATCAATGAAGATGTGTATGGTAAACTGAACGATAACTTCATTACAGGAATTTATATTTATCTAAATATCAAAAAAAAGCTAATTAAATACGCTAATGCTGGTCATAATAAAGGGATTATTTTTAATCAGCAATTACCCAATTTTAAGCTCCGCTTTCTTTCTCCCGGAGGAAAGATCCTAGGCATCTTTCCTAAAATGGACTATAAAGAAAGGGAGATTCGGCTTAGTTCCGGAGATAGAATTGCGATTTTTACCGACGGAATCCCGGAAACCCACAACGCAGAACAAAAGATGTTAGGCGACCGGGAGCTCTACCGCTGGCTCACGCAGCGCGGCACTGCTTCGTCGGCCATTGCCGAAATTACCCCCGAGAGCATCGACCAGCGCCTGATCGAATTCAGAGGATCCAACAAGGCGGAGGATGACATATGCCTAATTTTAATCGATTTTAAGTAAGCTGATTCATTTCGATTCTTTTTTATAGATTATTTTTAATCAATTACTGCGGAAATCAAACCGTCCATTTATTCTTTACTCCACAATTTGGGCAAACTGCTAAAATTTCAGCCTTTACTCTTCGGCCTTTTGGTGTTTCTATTTTTCCAATAGCAACGAACTCGAAATCCACACCCTCCGGGACATAATGCCCAGCTCCGTATTTCGCGGAGCCTTCAATCATATACGAACAGGCGTGGCACCGCACGCGGAGTTTAATTACTTCAGCCATAAATATTCCGTAGATTGTCGGAAATGCCGGGCTTTCGTAAATTCCTTTTTCTGACACCTTTGCATCTGCAGGAATTTTTCCTACACATGACAGATTTGCATGATTCTTGATAAGCTATGATCTGTTTTTGTCTATAATCCCCCCAAAGGAGCCCTTTCCACAGGAACTCCGGCTCCGCAGCTCGAGCCTTCGTCCTTTGATCTATCTGCCGTCACTCCGGCACGGCTTTTCCTTTTGCGGGCATATCGCAGAACGTCCTGCAGAAGTTAGGCCCGTTTTTAAAGGATTCACGTGCCCTTATTTGATCAAAGCAGCCATTCGCCGATCCAATGGCCTTCCCTGCCGCTTCTTCGCAGAAACCGTAAACAAAGGCTCTCAACGACATTTAGCATTGGCCTATTTTTGAGCATTAAAACTTCTATATGTGACATAATCCCAAAGATCTTAGATTCCCAGTCTCCCTGTACTTTGTTGATTTCGGTTTTATAGGCATCCTACCTGAACCGCCCCTATTTGACGCCGACCGATCATGTTTAAATTTAGGCAGTTACCTATTTGCCCAAAGGACAGCCTTGGTTTCCTGAATTTGGCGGAGGATGTCGCGGAAATGTCAGCATTTGCCCATTTTTGGACATTTGCAACTTTGATTTTATGCCCTGTGCTCAGCACAGGGGGTTTTTAGCGTTTTGGGGCTTTTTTGGAGGATGTTTTTTTAGCGGGTGCTTTTGTCAGATCGACAGGAAGAGATGTTTGCTTGTCGGATGTTCTTGAGCCGGACGGTGCGTCAAAGTTCGTATCAATCCCCTGTTTTTTGTTTCTTTTGACCATATATACGAAGTGACGGATGTATTGCCCGTAGGGTTCCGGCAACGTTTTCGGATCAAAATCGAGGGGATTATCCAGAAGAGACTTCACAACTACTTGGCTTAAATCTTCTTTGCTCGTCATCATGATCGTTTCCAATCGTCTGCAAATTTCGTAATCGTTTACCTCAAGAGACATCTTTTTCATTGCGTTCAGCAATTTTTGAAAAGAAGACCGTTTCACTTTGGAAGCCATGGACAAAGATTTTCAGCCGTAGGCTGAAAAACAAACAAAATAAGAATTTTCTCTACGAGCGGATTTCTGTGTCGAAGTTCGGGCGAACTTGGAATGAAAGTTTTGATTTCCGATTGTCGCCGTTAGTCGACAGCCCGCCGGAAAGAATTTCATTATTTTGAAGATGAGAATTTTCGACCAGGTTTTGACTTTCGAGGATGAATGCCGCCTTAGTGAATCCTGAAACCGGAACGCTTTCTCCAAGAATTCCGACATTTGCAGGTTGTCGGGTTTGTATTCGAATCAAAGGAAAAATTCCCAGTAGATCAACCTTGGTTTTTAGCTCCCGTGGAAGCTTACCCCCGATTACCCAAGGGTCGCCGTTTTCTTGGACGGCACGGAACCTTTCGGATAAATCTTGCAATTCCGACATTTCCCGGATTTCAGCCCAATCCTCGGAAATCAGTGCCCTCTGCCCACCCTGCCATTGTCCCCTATTTTTCCGATCTTCGGCGTTTAGACCTAAAAGAACAACTTGCGACATCCTTTCACCGACAAAAGTCCGAACTCGATCGAAAGAATCACGGGAAGAAAATGCAGCTTCGGAGCTGATTGATTCTTTTGATGCGGAAGCGTTCGAGAGGCATCCGACCGAAAAGATCGGAATCGAAGAAAGTGCGGAAGAATGTTCCGACAACGAACTTACAAAATTCTCAGGCAAAAGAGAATGAGAAAAATCGCTCGTGGCAAAAACAAAATTGCGAGTATCTTTGAAAGAATTTTGAGACGGATTACTTTGAACAATAGCGCGACATCCGGTATACAAACTGAAAGCTAAAAAGTGAAATTCAGAGGCAGACAAATTTGCGACGATTCCGTTTTTGCCGGAACCAAAATCAAGAATCGGCTTTGAAGTCGATTTAGAAATTTCTTTTTGAGCAACGAGCCTTGTGTTTGAAATGGAAAAGTCCAACTGATCCAAATCAAAATCACTTGCGACCGGTTGCAATAAAACTCGGTCCACTTCCGTTTGATGCGTTAAAATTTCAGACTTCGCTTCCGACTGATTTTCGGACGCGGACAAGGATCCAACCATCCCGAACCCGACCAGCCCAGTAAGCAAGATTTGTGCCAGAAATTTTGTTTTTGCTCGAAAAAACATAGCAATTTTCTATAATTTGCCCGTTTTTCAAGAAAATGGAAGCTTTTTTTCGTGTTTTTCGGAGTTTTTTTAAGATTCAGGCCTAAGCAGTCTTGCGGAAAAGGCGCTTCACTCTCAACTTCCATTCCCAGAGAATAATTCCTTTTTCCTCTTCTTCGGCGCGGTCTTGTTCTTTTTCAAGAAGCGCGTAACACATGCTCGCGATTTCAGGCCCAAAATTTTTCCCTAACTCAACTTCGAACTCGGGAATTTTCATTTCTAAAATCAACTCCGCAAGACGAAAGCCTTCGTCCAGATTCAAAAGTTTTTGCTTAGCTAACTTTAAATCGTCCTTCTCAAATTCATTTCGAATCATTACCGCAAAAAAAGTTCGAATAAAAGAAACTTCCTCCGGCTTTAATTGGAAATCGAGTAGAAGTTGTTTTACCTTTTCCAGATCCATTCTCCTCAAATGAATCCGAGCCAAAAAGACCGGGTTCCCGGAATGAATATTGAGATTTCCCGAATCCATAATATCCGCAGCGCGAACTTTGTTGAAGTCTACGATTCCGGATTCTTTTTTATTGTTCGTTTCGGAAGGCGCCGCTTCGACGGCTTTATGAGCCGCGACTTTTTTGCGAACGATCAGCATGTTGAGAGAAGGAAAACGGATTTTCAGAGTGATCAAATCCTGGCGCGGATACGATTCATCCAGAACGAGATGGTGCATTTCCACCCCTTCTTCCCGAGAACGGATCAAATCCTCATTATTCTGAAAATGATACACGACAACCGGAAGGACGTCGCAGTCGCTTCCGCTATTGAGAAAAATAGTTCGAACCTCGTTTCCGGAATTGGAATGCTGATACGGGATCACGAGCTTCCCCTGCTTTACGTTTACGAAACTCAGTTCTCCCAAACGAAAGTGGGAGAGATTGAATTCTACCCCTAAAAAAACGACCCGCGGAACGGCGACGACGATGGAATTGTTTTTCGCACCCCGAGGCACTTCCGGCCCTTTTTGGGTAAAGACCACGTAGGTCATTTTTGCGAGGCGGACTTTTACTAAAAATCCACCCGGCGTTTTTCGTTCTTCATAGAGAGAATCGAGATCCACTTTAGCCAATCTCCAATTGTTTGAGTTTGTATTGCAAAGATCCCCTCGAAATTCCGAGGGCCCGCGCCATTCGAATTTGATTTCCGCCGAATAATTTTTGGGCCAGAAGAATCTTCTGTCGTTCCACGGCCTCGACCGCTCTGCGTAGATCGAGGTCTTCGGAATCGGGAATTGTCAGAATTCGATCCCGAATTTCCGTTCGGTCCTGAATTTCAATTTCGGAACCGGAGGAACTCAAAATAGATTCTTCTAAAAGATTGCGCAAGCCGGAAAGATTTTTCTCGAACCCCATTTTTGCGATCTTTTGAAGATTTTCCTCCGAAAGACGAAGGTCTTCGCGGCCGGAAGATTCTTTCAATTCCTCCAAAATCAACCGGATCGCGATTCGTTTTTGGGAAGAATCCAGTTTGTCCAGACTCGGAATTTCGATCGTCCTTTGGAGTAAAAACTCCCGAAACGGACGAAAGATTTCATTGGGCTCGACGCCTGCGGTTTCGGTAAAAATAAGACGAAATTTTCCCGACGCCGTGGACAAAAGTTGAAAGAAGAATTTTTGTTGGATCGAGGTGAATTTTTCCGCACCCTCGATCAGAATCGTTCCGGAATCGGTCATTCGAATCCACTCGTCCAAAGACTTTTCCAGCTTGGAAATTTGCTCGGGCAAAAATCCCAAAACCAGAATTCCCTTTTCCGGGTTCAAATTTCGATGCAGCCATTTTCCGAGCGTCTTTTTTCCGGAGCCCGCAGGACCCAAAATTCGAGCCCAGGAATTTTTTCTTTCGAGCCAATCGGGAGGAGAATCGCATCCGGAAATTTCCGCGAGCCAATCCGCGACCCCTTCCTTTTTCAAAGAATCAGCACGAGAATGAGAAGAAGAATGTGCTTTCAAAACGGAGGTTTTCACCTCCGCATTTGCCGAGATTTTTTGGGCCGCCAAGGCCCAAAGTAAAAGAACGGAATCTCCAGGTTTTTCCAAAAACTCGGCGAGAAAAAATCCTTCCAGGAAAGAATTTCCCCGAATCCCGGCAACCAAACACCCGGCGGAATTTGGATGAAACATATCATTTTCGGTCGCCCCAAACCAGACCGGAATAAAGTCGGAACCGCGATTGAGTCGATCCAAGTTCCCGGTAGACCGGGACAAGAAAGAATAGAAAAATCCGTCTTCGTCATAACCGACGCTCGCCACTTCTTCCAGACTTTGACCGTGGTCGGAACTCAACGTAAGAACTCCGCAAGCCGCGCCGGAAATCCGAATCCATTCTTCAAAGGCGTTTGCGAACTCTTTCCTCATGGTTTCCAAGGAAGAATTCTCCGCAAAGAATGGATTGAAATAGGACGGATGCACAAAGGGAAGATGTTTAAAATTAAGCATCCTGTCAACCAAGTACAGGAGAATGTCGGACGTCCGACAAAATCGATTCTGAAAAAGATTTTTTACTCAAAAAAGATCTAATTTCGGATAAATGATTGAAGATAGAAAACCTTCGGCCCATCTGGAAACGAGACCGAACTCGAAACGACGACGCGCATTTCGTACAAGAAAAATTCCTCCAATCCAAACCCGGTCTCGATAAGGATTCAATGTCGGATATCCGACAATAGAGTATAAGGTAGAATCATGATAGTTGTATCTATAGCAAACCAGAAAGGCGGAGAAGGAAAAACGACTACTTCTCTCAATCTGTCCATGGGGCTCGCGAGAAGAGGAAAAAAAACCCTGCTTGTCGACATCGATCCTCAGGCAAATTCAACCGGCATTTTTACGAATCCGGAAACTCTGGAAAAATCGATGCACGGGGTTTTTAACTCGAAAATGACGATCAAGGAAATCATGATCGAAACCAAACAACCCAATTTGTATCTGGCGCCTTCGAAGACAAATCTTGCCGAAGTGGAAACCCTTTCCGGAACTTCTGTTGACGCTCCCTATATTTTGCGAGACGCTCTCCAAAGTGTGGACGGAATCGAATTTTGCATCATCGACTGCCCTCCTAGTTTGTCGATTTTTACGATCAATGCGCTGGTTGGATCAAACTATGTTGTGATTCCTTTGCAGGCGGAAAAATTTTCCGTGGATGGGATTGTCGGGCTGCAGCAAACGATCACGAGTATCAAAAAAAGAATCAATCCCGGACTTGAAATCTTAGGCGCGCTCGTAACACAACTCAAACCGCAAACTCTTTTGACCAAAACGATTGTCCCCGTTCTTACAAAATATTTCCGTATTTTTGAAACGAGCATTTCCGACGGAGTGGCCGTGGGAGAATCTCATCTTGCAAAAAAATCGGTATTTGAGTATAACAAAACGAGCAAGCAGGCCCAAGAATACGAAGGCTTCATTGAGGAGTTTTTGAATGAGCTCAAAAAGTAAACGACTCGGCTCCCTTGCGGATGTATTCCAAGCCGAAAAGCTGGAAGGAACCGTCAAAAAAATCCGCCTCGAAAAAATTCTTCCATCGGAAAATCAACCCCGCCAGGATCGAAAAAAAGGCGTGGAAGATCTTGCGAGAAGCTTGGAAAAAGACGGACTTTTGCAGCCCATCATTGTAACAAAACAGAATCCGGAAGACGAAAATTACAGAATCGTTGCGGGAGAAAGAAGATACCACGCGGCCAAACAACTCGGCTGGATCGAAGTAGAATGTAAAATTTTAGACCGGGATGAAAAAGAAACCTTTCGGCTCGCTATCATCGAAAACCTCCAAAGAGAAAACCTATCTCCTTACGAAGAAGTCGAGGCCATGTCTCATTTGAAGACAAGCTTCAAATACACGGATCAAGAACTGGGAACGCTGTTTGGAAAAAGCAGAAGTTACATGACGGAACTCCTCGGAATTTCAGACTTAAGCAAGGACGAATTGAGATTCTGCAAAGAAGCCGGAATCGAAAGTAAGAATCTATTGATCCAGGCAGTTTCCGCGTCCCGCAAAGGAACATTTTCGGAATTCTTAAATTTATTCCAAACCGGGGCGCTCAAAACGGTCAAGGACGCGAAGTCGTTCAATCGCGAGGAAGACAACCTCTTCTCTCCCAAGGCCTTAAACAACGCAGGCCCGAAGACTTCTTCCTCCGGATCAAAAACAGTCGAATACAAGATAACAAAAAAACAAGGTTTGATTCAGATCAGTTCCGAAAACGAAGAGTTGCTTGGAGAAATTTTAAAACTGATCAAAAAAGAAATCCGCAAAAAATTCGAATCAGCATAATTGCGGACAGAATGTCGCTTAACAAAATTATTAAGCGACATTAAAAAGGTACATACAGGTACTTAGCAAAAGAAATTTTCAAAACCCCGGAAAAAACATTCAATGGGATTGACAAAGCTCCACCTCGAATGTTTAATGTGACATAATATAGTAAACGGAAATATAGTACGAAGCTCAAATCCGGAAGGATTCGGGCCGAAGGCGTATTTTCTGGATCCGGATAAAAAAATTCCCCTGGAGAACCAGGGGCCGGATTTTCCCGAAGGAATGTTGTTGGATGAGACATAAGTATCATTATGTCGGATAATGTCAACCTTCTTCGGAATTTTTGCTTAAAATTAATGTACTTCCGAAGCGGAGGGACCCGAAAAGAAAGATGGGCGAACATTATCCATACATCAAATTTTTCGCAGATATCATCGAATCTGGCGTCTGGGCGAGCCTTTCTTCGGCCGCAAAAACACTCTATTTGGTGCTGCTTAAATTTAGTGATCAGCATTTCAAACCCGTCTGGCCCAGTACGGAAATTTTGCTCAAACTGACCGGCTTTAAAACAAAAAAGTCCATCATCCAAGGAAAGAGAGATCTGATTCAAGCGGGGTTGCTTCAAGTGACTCCGGGTACAGGACATACAAGTTCGCGTTATTATTTTTGCTTCAACTACCCCGGTTCCAAAATTCCACCGCAGGGGTATATTTTCGGGCACCCCGGGGGTGGCGAATCGGGATCTCCGGAGGTGTCGGGACGGCGACCTCAGGGGTCGGCAGAAGGAGCCCCAAACCATATCAATATAACCATAACCAACAATCAAAATCAGGAACCAGAAAGGAAAAAAGTACATTTAGATTTGGATTCTTTGGAAGAAAAATACGGGGCTTCTACTTTAGCGGAAGCGCTCGGAATTGCAAAAGCTCGAGGAATGGAAACGAATTTAAAGTATGTTCAAGGGATCTGTAAGAACTTAATGCGGACTCACTCGGGGACAATGCCGGAATTTAATCAGGAATCCGAAACGCCGAAACAGGACGCAACTTGGAATGGATTCCTTCATTGGTCGCGGGAAAGACTCACCCGATCGAGCATAGAAATTTTAGAACGAATTCGAGTCGAGCCGGATGGAAGAACGCTCTGTGTGTTGGACGGTGTGCCGGAGTCGTTGCGAATGATCATAGCAAAGTACTTCACAGAGGAAATCCGTCCCCCGATATTGGTTATATTTTCCGCGAAAACCGAAGAAAATCGAACTACATCCTCGAAATATTAAAAAGAGAACCAGGACAAATCTTGAATGAATTCTGAATCAATTCGAATCAGTCACCCCGGTCTGATCAAAATCCGTGAAATCAAATCATCGGGAACCAGCGATTTAAAAGAAGGAAAATTACTCCGTTATTCGGAAGCGAAGGATTCTCCCGGAATTTCCGCCCTCACCTTGCACTTTGACGGAGTTTCCAGTCTCAATCAAATCCGTCTTCATTCGAATCCGCAAGAGGTAGCATTTTTTCCCGACACATTCCGTTTCGAAATCTCGATGGACGGGGTTGTATGGGAGCCGATTTTGCAAGAGACCGGATTTAGGCGTTTGAATCAGAAGACCGGGCTTTGGAATTTTTCTCTGGTTCAAGCTAAGTTTTTAAAGCTGATCTGCCAGGTGAGCGAGAAAGACGCCTCGGGAAAATATAAGATCGCTCTTGGTCAGTTAGAAGTAGGAATTTCGGGCATCGTCAAAATCGGAGTCAGCACGGAACAGGATCGATTCTGGGTAAAAGAAAATCTCATCGACGAGCGGCCCGACTACGGATGGTCATCAAAAGAATCTTCCAAGCCGTCGGAGGAATTCTTTCTTGTGGATTTAGGATCGATCAGTCGCGTGAATGAGCTGCGACTTCTGACTCCGAAATTAAACCCGACTTTTTTTCCCGAAAGATTTACCGTTTATTATAGCGAAGACGATCTTTCTTGGAACCAGTTGCTTGAGGAGAATCAATTCTTATCCGAGCCGGGGGTTTGGTATCAGTGGAGATTTTTGCCGACGAACGTGCGTTATCTGAAGCTCGTCGCGCGCCAGAAAGAAAAGAAAGGCCAAGAAATTTATCAGACAAAAATCGTAGAATTGGAATTGTATGCGACGCCGCATTTGAGCGATCTCACGAATAAACCGACGGCCGAACCTCTTCCTTACGCGACCGTGTTGCGGTCGGGGTTGGTGCGTTTGGCAGTGGACGGGGAAAATTCGGAGGGAGTTGCGGTTCAGTCCAACGATAGAAGATTGAGAGACGCTTCTACCGAATACAAGGGGATCGTCGAACTTGCGGGAGACGGAGAAGATAAGGAAGGCGTAGTCGTTCAAGGAAACGACAAACGTTTAAAACATTCCACGGAACTCGCGCACGGTTTGGTTCGTCTGGCGTCGAATGGCGAAAATCGGGCGGAAAGAGTTGTTCAAGGAAGTGACGACCGTTTGAAGGCAGCAACCGTTTCCAGTCTCGGGATTGTCGAACTCGCGGAGAACGGTGAAACAAAAGAAGGTGTTGTCGTTCAAGGAAACGACGATCGACTGAAAATCGCCACCACGAAAAAATACGGATTGGCGATTCTTTCCGAACCGGGCGCTTCGGAACCGGGAAAAGCGGTTACTGCCGATGATCCGAGAATTCGAAAAGCGAACACGGAATTTCCCGGGATTGTTCGGTTTGCGAAAAGCGGAGAAGACTCGGCGGAGGCGGCGGTGCAGGGAAATGACAAACGCCTAAAAATCGCCACCGCGGAATCGTATGGAATCGTTCAGCTAGCACAGTCGGGTGAATCGAAAGAAGGTCTTGTCGTTCAAGGAAATGATAAGCGACTTCGCAATGCCACGACTTCTTATCCCGGAATCGTGGAAATTGCGACATTGGGCAGCAATGCGCCGGGCAAAGTGGTTTCCGCCGACGACCCGAGATTATCCGACAAAAGAGATCCGAAACCGCATGCACACGATTACGCACCGCTGGATCACGACTTTAGTTCTCATACGGGATTCTTAAAAGTAAAAGGAAATACCGAAGCTTCTTATACGAACATTTCTCCCCCGCCGGAAAATCATGCGCCCATTTATGGGAAGAATGAAAGCGAGAAAGGAGCCGGAATTGTCGGCGCGGGTCGGAACACCGGCTTAATCGGCTACGGAGAACAATACGGAGTTCGTGGAGATTCTTCTTCGGGCGAAAAGGACGCAGCCGGAGTTGTCGGTCTCGCCAAACGAGGGTTTGGCGGAATGTTCCATTCGAGATCCGGAATCGCGCTTTATGCGACCGGAAAAGGAATCGCTTCTTTGGGAGAAACGGGATCGGGCAAGGCGATACTTGCGGAAGGAGAATCCGAATTTTCCGGTACTGTTCGGATTTCGACGGGAAAGAATTCCGACTGCATCGCAAGATTCTTTCCCGTAAATCCTTCGGACGTGATTTCCGAAGGCGACATTTTGGTTATGGGGGAAGACGGAAGATTGCAAAAGGCAAAGACGGCTAACGCAACGCATGCGATCGGCGTTGCCGTGAAATCGGCGGCCCTACTCTTCGGAAACGAAGCTCCTGCGGACGGAACTCATTGGCTGGTTGCGGTTTCGGGTGTCGTTCTGGTGAATGCGGATGCGTCCGCATATCCGATTCAACCCGGAAGTTTGCTCGTGACCGGTTTGACGGGCGGACACGCTGTTCGAATTTCGGCGGAATCTCTTCGGCCGGGTTCTTTGTTTGGCAAGGCTTTGAGTCCTCTTCGATCCGGAAAAGGTCAGATCCAGATTCTTCTTTGCTTTCAATAAACGGGAATTTATGAAAAAAATATCTGAAATTTACGGCTCTGCCAAAGGGTCGGTGTATTCGTTTGAATTCTTCCCTCCGAAAACTCCGGAAGGAGATGTGAAATTGATGGAGACGGTAAAGGAACTGTCTCGTTTGAATCCCGACTTTGTAACGGTGACATACGGCGCAGGAGGTTCGACGAGGGATAAAACCGTGCAAATTTTGTCCGAGATTTCTAAGAATTATTCCGTTCCGACGGTTTCCCATTTTACCTGTGTCGGTGCAAATCGAGATCAGATTCGGGAAATGTTGAAAGGAATTCGTTCGGCGGGAATCGTCAATCTGATGGCGTTACGCGGAGATCCTCCTAAGGGCGAAGGCGAATTCAAAAAAACCGAGGGCGGATTTGCAAACGCGACGGAGCTTATTTCGTTTATCCGTTCCGAGAAGATGGACTTTTGTATCGGCGGCGGGTGTTATCCCGAAAAACATCCGAATGCAAAAACGTTGGAAGAAGACGTTCGCCATCTAAAGTTAAAAGTGGAAGCGGGGACGGATTTTTTGGTTTCTCAGCTTTTCTTTGTAAATTCCATCTTTGAGAATTTTTTAAATCTCGTGAGAAAGGTCGGAATTACGATTCCTGTGATTCCGGGAATTATGCCGATCACTTCGTTTTCTCAGATTGAACGGTTTCGTTCCTTGGCGGCATGCGAGTTTCCTTCTTCTTTGATCGAGGATTTGCAGGAAGTCGAGCATCGCCCCGAGGAATTTTATCGGAGAAGTTTGAATTTTACGGTGAAACAGTGTCGCGAACTGCTCGCGATGGGAGCGCCCGGGATTCATCTTTATACGCTCAATCAATCGCATGCGAGTTACGACATTGTGCGGGAATTGAAGGGATAAGGTAAGAGCTACGACAGGATCTTTTCGTGAAACAGAGCAGCGCCCCACCCTCTTAGGGTGGAGGAGGCGGGCGTTTGGTGGGGAATTTCGGAGGATTTTTCTATATCAGAAGATTCTTTTTTTGTAAACCGTTTTCTTGTGAGGAAAGTGTGGGAGCTCCTACGGTTCCCCTCTGAAAAAACGATTGATATTGTTTTTTATTTTTGCGCATTCGCGATTTTACTTTAAAAGAGATCTTTTTCTTTCCCCGCAGGCAGAAAACCCGCATCCACTCCCTTTCGATACAGGGTAAGAATCGCTTCTCTTCCATCGGTTCCGAGGGAACGCGTAAATTCGTTCACATACAATCCGATATGCGCATCCACTACTTCTCGAGTCGTATCTTGAGAATGTTTGAGGATGTATTCATAAGTCTCTTCTCGATTTTTGTAGGCAAGGTCCAAACTGTGTTTCAGGGAAGAATCGAAATTCTCCTTTAACGGAGCGCCCAAATCTCGGCGAAAGGCGATCGCGCCTAACGGAATGTGTTTGCCCGTCGTTTCTTCCCACCATTCTCCGAGGTCCTGAAGTTTGACCAATCCTTGTTTTTCGTAAGTGAATCTTTCTTCGTGAATGAGAACGCCGAAGTCGGCTTCTTCTGCAAGAAGAAGCGGGATGATTTTGTCGTACCGAACCGCGGTTGGTTGAAAGTCGTTCTTTAAGAAAAGTTTCAAAAGCAAGTTCGCGGTGGTTAGTTCACCCGGAATCAGGATTTTTTTTCCTTTTGCGTTTCCGGGATTCTTCCCTTTTTTATAAACAAGAAGCGGTCCGCAATTTCTCCCAAGCGCCGAGCCTGAATCCAAAATCGAATATCGATCCATAACGGAAAAATATGCGGCAAAGGAAAGTTTCGTTGCTTGGTATTTTCCGGCAAACGCGGCACGATTGAGTTCTTCGACGTCGTGCAGTTCTTCACGGACTCGGAATTGATCCGTAGCCTTTCCGTGCGCAAGATGATAAAATAAAAACGTATCGTTAGGACAGGGAGAATAAGCTAAGCTGAGTTCCATCATGTTTCTACTTAGATTCCATTGTTTCGAATTTTGCCGAAAAAAGAAAGTCTCTTCTTGCAACTTTAATTTGCAGATGTTGTCGGAACTTTGATGAGATTCTTTATCTGAAAACCGAAAATGTTCCGACAGCATCTTTGATTTTCGATTGTGAAATGCGGGATTTTCTGATAAAGGAAAATTGGCCCGAGCACTCCCGCCTCCTCTCCACCACCGCCCAATTTCAGGGTGGGGCCAGGGCGCCCGTTTCACAAAAAAATGTCGTACCTCCGACAAATCCTCAAAAAATCATTCACGAAAGCGATCGCCCTGATTTACTGAAAGAATCATGTCCTTTGACCCGACACAAATTCACACGATCGCCGTCGATTTGGACGGAACTCTTCTCAACTCCAAAAGCAGAATTTCTCCCCTCACCCATTCCGTTTTGCAAAAGGCGATCGATCAGGGAAAAAATCTCGTGATCGCAACCGGCAGAAGATTTTATTCCACGTTCGCCTTTGCGAAAGAATTCAAGGGAGAAGTTCACGTCGTGTCCAACAACGGGCAGATCCTGCGTAAGTCTCCGAACGCCGAGCGGATTGCGGAAAGTTATCTGGAACTCGACGTCGTACATAAAATTCTTCATTTAGGAAAAGAATTTCATACGCCTCCGATTCTTCATGTGGATCGATTCGAGGAAGGCATCGACATGTTGACCGAGGTTCCGATCACGGACGGAATGTATCACAACTATTCCGGCGGAGATCATTCGCGAACAAGATCCATCGGAGATCTTTTGTCCGCCGATCTTGAAAAAATATTGGTGATTTGTTTTTTGTCTCTTCTCAAAGAAGATTTGGATTCTCTGGTTCATAAAATTTCCGCGTTACCGGAAGCCTCTTCTCTTCGATGTATTCTCACCAAAATCCCCGGGGTGTCGTATTGTGTGGAAATCATCAACGTCTCCGTATCCAAATGGTCGGGCATTTCCCGGTTCTTATCTCTTAAGGGATTGGATGGAAGCGGTGTCATCTCTTTCGGGGATGAAAGAAACGACTTGGAGATGCTGCTTCACAGCGGCGCGGGCTTTGCGATGAGAAATGCGATTCCCGAAATCAGAAATTCCGCGAGGCACGTTACGCGATACAGCAACGAAGAAGACGGAGTCGCTCTCGCCTTAGTGGAGAATGGGATCGTTCTTTTTTGAAACGGGCGCTGGTCCGCAGCTTTTGCACGCTCCGTTGTAACAACCGAAATCCTCTTCGTTGTTTCCAGAAGATTTATCCGTAAATTCGCGGATCAGGGAGATCAAAGGAAAGAATAATCGAATCGCCGTTAGGCTGACGATTCCGTAGACGATCCAATCCTGCGTTTGTATCTCCAGGTGCATATTACCAAATTGAAAATCAGTCTCAATAAAGTCAACAGAAAGTTTTTTGAGACAGTGACACTTCTTTGACAATCAAAGCTTTAAAACTGGTATAGTTCTTTTATCGATATGTGGTCCACTCTGCGAGTTTATCATTCGATCCAAAAGGATAGAGAGAATGTTGAGATTCCTGGTTCTTATTCCTGGATGACTTGCATGCGTACGATCTGGGTCACGGACAGCCGAATTCATAAAGAACCTTCTAAACTTCCTTCCACTTTGGAATCGTATTCCGGTTACGAAGCGTATCGTTTTTTGCTCGAAGTCATTTCCGGACTTCATTCCAGACTTTTGGGTGAGACGGAAGTTCTCGCTCAATTCCGGGAACGATTTAAGAATGCTTCGCTCCCCTCTTCCGCGTTCGGGGAATATCTCGCAAAATTCAGAGACAGTCTGATTCAAGATTCGAGAAGTATTCGTTCCCGTTATCTTCAGAACATAGGAGAACAATCCTACGGCGGGCTCGCGAATAAATATCTCAAGGATACGAAATCCGTTTCTTTGTTGGGAACGGGGCAACTCGCCGAAAAAATTCTTCCTTGGTTGAAGACGAGAAACGTGACGCTTGTGGGACGCAACGAAGAACGGCTCGCGTTTCTTTCCAAAGAAGCGGACGCTTCCGTGAAATTGTTAAGCGAATGGAACCCTTCGGGAGAAGCGATCGTCATCGCTGCGCCTTTGAATCTTTCCTCGGTTCTCGACGCAATCAAACCGGGAACGATCGTCGTAGACTTTAGGGAAGTTCCTCTGGAACAAAAATGGCCCGATTCGGTGCGGTATATTTCGTTTGCGGCGATGTTAGATTCCCTTCGTGAAACCGAAGAAAGGGCGATGCAGATCCGCGAGCAAGTGCTGCCCGCGTTAGACGATCTCGTCGAAGAACGGGAACTCGAGGCGCAGCAATTCATTTTCGGTTGGGAAGATTTGACTTGTCCCGCGTTCTGAAGATCGGTTCCCGTAAAAGCGCACTCGCAAGACTTCAGACTTACCTTGTACTCGGCGCCCTCCGAGAAAAATATCCTGATCTAATCGTCGAACTTCATTTTAGAGAAGCTTCCGGAGATCAGGATCTGCAAACCCCTCTTTGGAAGATGGGAAGCAGGGGCGTTTTTACGCAGGATTTAACGAAAGATCTTGTGGATGAAAAGGTCGATCTCGTGATTCATTCTTGGAAGGATTTGGATCTGGAAGGTCATTCGGGAACGACGATTCTCGGTGTTTTGGGCCGAGCCGATCAAAGGGACGTGCTTCTTTGGAAAAAATCCTCTCTCGACAAATATTCTCCCCGGGAACTGAAGATTCAGACTTCTTCTCCGCGTAGAGAATACAACCTGAAGAAATTCTTAGCGAAGTCCCTGCCTTCCCGTTATAAAAATTCCTCCCTTACGTTTTTGCCGGTGCGCGGAAATATCCAGACGAGAATCCGCAAATGGAGAGAATCCGACGCCGACGGTTTGGTCCTTGCAAAGGCCGCGCTCGATCGATTGTTATCGGAGAATTTTCCGAACTCGGACGAATTAGAATATCAAGAAATACGAAAGTTCTTAAAAGAGGCGCTTGCCGAATCCGTTTTTCAGATTTTCCCTCTTTCTCTCAATCCTTCCGCCCCGGCGCAAGGCGCGATCGCCGCGGAAGCCAGGTCGAACGATTCGTGGACGATCGATCTCGTTCGGACTTTGAGTGAACCGCAAGTCGTTCAAGCGGTGGAAGAAGAGCGGCGCATCTTAAAAAAATTCGGAGGCGGTTGTCATCAAAAGATCGGCGTTTCGATTTTATATCGGCCCTTTGGAAAAGTTTTATACCAACGCGGATTGACCGATTCCGGCGAAACGCTCGAAATCGAAGAGCAATTCTCCGAAACGATTGCTCCTCCCGCCGAATCGGTGCTCAGAGCGTATCCCGTTCCCGGAGAAGCCGTAAAACAAAAGCGGGTTCCGCTTTCTTCCGAAGAAGGTTTTGTTCTTTCCGCGGACGGCAAAGAGGATCGGAGAATTCTTCCGAAAGAATTGGTTCTCAAGGATTGGCTCGTCACTCGAGGAAACGCATATCCGATCATCGATCCGGCCTTGGAACACAAAGGTCTTGTGTGGACTTCCGGTTTAAAAACATGGGTTCAACTTGCCGAACGGGACATTTGGGTTCACGGTTCCTTGGATGCTCTCGGCGAAGAAGAGTTGCCCGAAGGAATTCTTTTCGGAAAGCGGTTGGACTTCGTAAAATGCACGCACGTCGGTTCGACGGAGATCGCTTCCGGATTGGAACGCGTGCTTACCTACCAAGCGCAACCGATGGAAGATCATCCCGACTTATCCGAAAAGACGCACTTATTTTGGATGAGCGCTTCCCAATTCGATAAGGCGCTTTCCTTATATCCGCAGATCAGAAATCGATTCCACGCTTGCGGACCCGGAATCACTTCCTCCCATATCCGGAACGTATTGGGAGAATCCGCAAATTTATCCGTCTTTATACGCTACGAGTCTTGGTTGGAAAGTCTCGGACTCAAAGAATTCAAAGGAAACGACCTTGGAAACCAAACAAAGAAGAATCAGGCTTAACGCTCCGCTCAGAGAACTCGCGTCTTCGGAAAGTTTAAATTCAAAAAAACTAATACAACCTTTGTTTATCGTGGAAGGCCTGAAGGAAAAAGAGAAAATGGATTCTCTTCCCGGTGTGTTTCGGGATACGGAAACGTCCGTTTTAAAACAAGTGGAATCCGATCTCAAGGCGGGAACTTCTCACTTCATTCTTTTTTTGGTTCCGGAGCTCAAATCGAATACGGAAATCCCGAAGGCGTTTTACGAACGTTCGATTTCGACTTTAAAAAAAGAATTTCCGGACGCGTTTTTGTGGATCGATACTTGTATGTGTTCTTTGACGACGCACGGACATTGCGGGCTTTTGCATCAAGACGGAAGTATCGACAATCCTTCTTCCGTAAAACATCTTTCTAAAATCGCTCTTGCGTACGCGCAGGCAGGCGCGGACGGAATCGCACCGAGCGACATGATGGACGGAAGGGTTCGCAGCCATCGTACGATCTTGGATACGAACGGTTTTTCGAATATTCCAATTTTAAGTTATTCTACTAAGTTCAAAAGCAACTTTTACGGACCGTTTCGTGCGGCCGCGGATTCGGCTCCGGGGCACGGAGATCGTTCTTCGTATCAGATCGACGTTCGCAATCGCGAGGATTCCATTCTTTCTTCGCTTCGCGACAAGGAAGAAGGCGCCGATTTTCTGATGGTCAAACCCGGAATGACTTCGATCGATTTGATAGCCCCGATCCGAGAACGGACCGGGCTGCCGACGGGAGCGTATCAGGTCAGCGGAGAATACGCATCGATTCATTATCTCGCGCAAAACGGGTTCTGCGATTTTGACGCGGCGCTCCGCGAAACCTGGCAGATCTTTTCGAGAGCCGGGGCTTCGTATTTGATCACGTATGCCGCAAGAAGAGGAAAGGAGATTTTATCGTGAATTCGCAAACGTCCCATTCAAAGTTGATTTCCGAATCGTGGAAAGGTCAAAACTCCAAAGAACTTTTTGAAAGAGCGATGAAGGTTTCTCCCGGAGGAGTTCATTCTCCCGTACGATCGTTCAGGTCCGTGGGCGGAACTCCCGTCTTCTTCGTTTCGGCAAACGGAGCCACGTTAACCGACATCGATGGGAAAGAATACGTCGACTATTGTCTGAGTTTCGGCCCTTTGATCTTGGGTCACAGAGATCCCGAAGTGGAAGAAGTCGTTCGTGAAACCGCGGGTCTTGCGTGGAGCTTCGGGGCCGCCGAGCCCTACTCTCTCGAACTCGCCGAGTTTATCACAAACAATGTCCCTTGGGCCCAGAAAGTTCGTTTCGTGAATTCCGGAACGGAGGCGGTGATGAGCGCGCTTCGTGTCGCTCGGGCCGCAACCGGAAGGGAAAAAATTTTAAAGTTCGACGGATGTTATCACGGCCATTTGGACGCCTTGCTCGTAAAAGCCGGTTCCGGTCTCGCGGGAGAATCCTCTTCCGATAGCGCGGGAATCTCCGCAACCGCTATCGCAAACACTCTCGTTCTCCCTTTGGACGACGAGGCGGCTGTCGAAAAAGTTTTTGAAACCGAAGGGAAGAATATCGCCGCATTGATCATCGAACCTCTTCCTGCAAACTACGGACTTTTGATCCAAAGAAAAGAATTCCTATCGAAGATCGTCGAGATCGCGAGAAAACACGGAACGTTAGTCGTCTTTGACGAGGTGATTTCCGGTTTTAGAACCGGCTTTCAAGGGATGTCCGGTTTGCTCGGAATCCGTCCCGATCTCGTAACGTATGGAAAGATCATCGGAGGCGGTTTTCCGGTGGGTTGTTATGCGGGTAAAAAGGAATTATTGGATCTCGTCGCTCCTTCCGGTCCGGTCTATCAAGCGGGAACCTTGAGCGGGAATCCGTTCGGAATGAGGGCGGGCCTTGCTACGCTGCGAAAAGCGCAGAGGGATTCCGTTTATTCCGTGTTAGAGGATAGAACTAAAATTCTGACGCAGGAAATGATTCGGCTTTTAAACGCGAAATCCGATCGGGAATGGGAGGCGGTCGCACATTCTTCCCTGTTCTGGTTTCGCGCGAAAACGAAAGATGCGGTCCGAAGAATCGATCGAATTCCCGAAGGTCACAGGGAAGGTTTCGCAAAAGTATTTCATGCTTTGCTAAAGCACGGAATTTATCTCGCTCCTTCCGGTTACGAAGTCGGCTTTTTATCCTGGGCGCACACGGACTCGGTCGTCGCGAAGACGTTGGAGTTGGCCGAGAAAGCGCTCAAAGAAATCTGATGTCTTCTCTTTGGAAAAATACGAGAATCCTATTCGCGATCGTTTGGCTGCTTGCCACGGTCTCGCTGGGGATTTGGTGGTTTCTGCTCGGACTCAAACTGACGAATACGGTCGCGGGACTCAGTTCCAAGCTCAACGCGTCTGCCGCCTCCGAAAATCTTCTCCTCCTCGAGCGACAAAGCAGAATGATCAAGATGGAAGGAGCGTTTTTTCTTCTGATGTTGTTTTTGGGCGGAGCGACGTTGATTTGGTTTTCTTATCGAGAAACACGCAGAAACAAAATGATCCACGACTTTTTTTCCACGGTGACGCACGAAATGAAAACTCCTCTCGCGAGCCTTCGTCTGCAGGCGGAAAGTCTTCAGGAAGAATTGCCCAATCATCACGAGAGCAAACTGCTTCAAAGATTGCTTATGGACTCGGTGAGAATCGAATCGCAGATGAATCGCGCGATGTATCTCGCGAGTCTGACAAGATCCGAAATTCTTTATATAGAAAAAACGAACGTGCGCGAAATCTTTCTTTCGATCGGAGAAGATTTCCCCGAACTTGAAATCGATCTTCAGTCTTTGGAGAACGTTTTCGTGTTCTCGGATCGAAAGGCGCTCGAAAGTATTTTTAAGAATCTTGCGGAGAATTCTTTGAAACACGGAAAGGCGACCGCGCTTACGGTGAGTTCCGAACGGCAAAGATCCGGACGAGTTCTGATATCGCTCGTCGACAACGGTAGCGGATTCGACGGGAAATACAAAGGGCTCGGCGTTCCCTTTTACAGACACGGGAGTTCGAGTGGGACCGGAATCGGATTGTATATCATAAAAAAACTGACGAATAAAATGAAAGGTTCGATGAAAATCGTTCCTCAAAAAATCGGATTCAGAGTGGACTTGGTTCTTCCGGGAGCGCCGCGATGAAGGCCAAACTCTTGTTAGTCGAAGACGATCGTTCTCTCGGGGAAACCCTACAAGAACGACTTCAGAAAGAAGGATACGAAGTCCTTTGGACCGTTTCCGCCGTGTCCGCAAAAAAATTGGTCAAAGACGAAAAGCCGCATCTCATTCTTTTGGATGTACGTTTGCCGGACGGGGACGGATTCACTCTTGCGGAAGAACTCAAAGAAACCAAGGATTGTCCTCCGTTTTTATTTTTAACCGCACAAGCGGGCGCGCCCGAACGGCTCCGCGGTTTTGAACTCGGAGCGGAAGAATTCATTCCGAAGCCGTTTCATCTCAAGGAACTTCTTCTCCGAGTCAAACACGTATTGGAATCCCATAAACATTCCATAGAAGAATCCAGATTCTTTTACAAAGACTACGTCTTGGATTTTCAAGGATTTCAGATTAAAAAGGGAAACGAAGAAATCCCTCTTTCCAAACGGGACTGCGCTCTTCTTCATTTCTTGGTTGCGGAACGCGAACGCACCGTAAGCCGCGCGGAAATTTTGGACAAACTTTGGGGAGAAGAAAGTTTCCCCACAAACAGAACGATCGACAATTCGATCGTGCGGCTTAGACAAGCCTTCGGAGAAGAAGGAGAACGAGTCATACGATCCGTACGAGGCGTCGGTTATCAATGGACCGGAGAATTAAGAAATGTCGAATGAGCGCTATTCCAACGCGATCGGCGGAATCGCACAAAAGATTCCTCCCGTATGGATGATGAGACAGGCGGGACGTTATCACAAACACTACCAAGCCCTCAGACAAAAACATTCCTTCGAGGAATTGTGCAAGATTCCCGAACTCGCTGCGGAAGTCGCGTTCGGCCCGGTGAACGAGTTCGATTTCGACGTCTCGATTCTTTTTTCCGATATTCTGTTTCCTTTGGAGGCTTTGGGGATGGGTCTGCGATACACGGACGCGGGACCTAACTTGAGTTTTGCGATCCGTTCGGAAGCCGATCTGAAAAAACTCAAGTCCGTCGAGGATTCAATTTCCTTTATGCAGTTTCAAAAGGACGCCATGGAGCTCACTCGGGAAAGAATTCCCAAAGATAAATCCGTGATCGGATTCGTGGGCGGTCCTTGGACCTTGTTTACATACGCAGTTTCGGGAAAACACGAGGGCAATCTATCTTTGCCGAAAACGTTGACAAATGTCAGAAAAGAATTCTTGAAAACGATAGTCCAATTCCTAAAAGAGAATATCGCTCTTCAGTTGGACGGCGGCGCCGAGTTGATCCTAATCTTCGATACGGCGGGCGGGGATTTATCTCCCGATTTTTTCGAGGAGATCGTCATTCCCGGCGTAAAAACCTTGGCCGATGCCTATCCGGGAAAAGTCGGATATTATGGTAGAGGAACGGCGACCTCGCACTTCGATTTAATCCGAAACATTCCTTCGCTTGCGGGATTCGGATTCGATCACAGATGGGATTTAAGACAAGTATTCCGAACCGAAAGCAGGATGATCCAGGGAAATTTCGATCAGGCCTTATTGTTTATGGAGCGCGACGAATTTAAGAAAACTCTAATCAACTTTCTCCGTCCGTTTCGGGATCTTCCCCCCGAAGAACGGATCGGCTGGGTCTGCGGACTCGGACACGGAGTTATGCCCAAGACCCCCGAAGACAACGTAAAAACCTTCGTGGAAATCGTAAGAGAGACATTTCAATGATGAGTGCAAAAGAACTGATCGCAAAGTATGATATACCGGCTCCGCGTTATACGAGCTACCCCACCGTTCCTTATTGGTCCGAAAATCCAAGCACGGAAGAATGGCTGGACAAGGTTCGAAATCGTTTAACGCCGGAGAATTCTTCCTTAGCTTTGTATCTTCATCTTCCTTTCTGCGAAACTCTTTGTTCCTTTTGCGGATGCAACACTTCGATCACAAAAAATCATTCCGTGGAAGAGCCGTATATCGATGCGATTCTTGCGGAGTTTTCCAATTATCTGAAAGAAGTCCCCGAAATCGGACAAAGAGAATTGAAGGAACTCCATCTCGGAGGAGGCACTCCGACGTATCTCGCGGAAAAGAATCTTGAGCTTCTTCTCGATTCCATATTAAAAAAGATGAATGTGGTTTCCGCGCCGGAATTCTCCTTGGAAGTGGATCCGAGAAGAACCAGAGATACGCAGCTGAAACTTCTTCACGACTTCGGATTCAGAAGGGTTAGTCTTGGAGTTCAGGATTTCGATCCCGAGGTTCAAAGACTCATCAACCGCACGCAACCTTTCGAAATGACCGAGAGAATCACGGACCTTTCCAGAAAACTCGGTTACACTTCGGTGAACTTCGATCTTATATACGGATTGCCGCAGCAAAATCTGGAGAGCATGAAACATACGGTTCGGAAAACTCTCGAACTGCGTCCGGATCGAATCGCATTCTACAGTTACGCGCACGTCCCTTGGATCAAAGCGGCGCAGAGATTATTCACAGAGGCCGATCTTCCGTCCGGTTCCGAAAAACGCGAGTTATACGAAGTGTCGAGAGAGCTGTTCCTTAAGGCGGGATATATCGAAATCGGAATGGATCACTTCGCTTTGGAATCGGATTCACTTTCCGAAGCCGCAAAAAACGGAACCCTGCATCGAAATTTTATGGGTTATACGACCCGAACCACTGACATGCTTTTAGGGTTGGGTGTTTCCGCGATTTCGGATAGTTGGGATTGTTTCCATCAAAACGAAAAAATTGTCAAAAAATATCAAAAAAGAATTCGTGAAGACCGATTTGCCACTTTGAGAGGACATAAGTTGGACGGCGAGGATTTGATACAAAGATCGTTAATTCTGCAATTATCGACGACCGGAAAGGTTATAGTACCGGAGCAAATTTTGCAGGACGTAAGGCTGTATTTGGCCTCCATGGAAGACGATACTTTAATTAGATGGGAAGGAAATCTTCTCTCTTTGACCGAAAAGGGTTGGCCCTTTCTGAGAAACGTTTGTACGGGATTGGATCTTCGATTGCGGAGAAAAAGCCCGGAATCGAGAGTTTTTTCGAGATCGATTTAGGAACGGACAGCGCGGTTTTCGGTCAAAAAGTCGTCCAATAAATTATTGAGTAGCAGTGGCGGTTCCTCCGAACGGAATCGTATAACTGAATATGGGAAGGCCCGCGTTGATATCGTTCTTAAGAAAACTTATTTTAACCTTCTGCTTATTCTTTTTAGGGATCGTTTCGGTCTCGGCCGAGACCGTTCTATTGCACGAGGGCGGAAGTTTCCGCGGTAAGGTAATCACGCAAAATCAGAAGACGATTACGGTTCAAACCAAAGAAGGCAAACGGGTTATCGCCAAAAAAGAAATCTTAAAAGTAATCTATAAAGATATCGACGAAGAAGAGGAAGAACGAATCCGAAACGCCGAGATCAAACGTTTGGAAGACGAGAAGCTCACAAAACAAAGAAACGTCGATCTCAAAAAGCAACAGGAAGAGGAAGAACGCCTTAGAAAGGAAAGAGAAGAAGCGGAAAAGAACAAGCCGCTTCCTCCTCCTCCACCTCCTCCAAAACCCGCCGTATCGAAAGCCGGGGCCTTGGGGAGGTCCGCGATCCTTCCCGGTTGGGGACAATGGGCGAGCGGAAGAAAGTTCGCAGCGATCATCTACCCTACTCTTTTCTTAGCCGCAGGTTATGCGGTATATGAGAATAATCGCAAGTATCTCGTCGCTAAAAAAGATTACGAGAGTTACGGAAATCCGTATTCGACGGATTCCCTCACTCTGGCGGCGATCGGAGTCGCAAATCCGAACTTATCACCCGTCATCACCGATCCGGTAGCCTTGTATGTCTACAACCAGGAATTTAGTCCGTATCAAAGCAAGCGCGAAGCCGTCGACAAAGCGTATAAGAATCTTCAGACGAGCATCGGCGTGTTAGCCGGAATTTATCTGATCAACTTGGCGGATGCGTATATTTTCGGCGGACAAATTTCCTCCAAAGTGGGGTTTTCGGACGGATCGTCAAAAGGATTGATCTTGGATTACAATCCGATGGCAAACTCCGGAATGCTGAACGGCGGAGCGACATCTTCCACGCTCGAATCCAAATATACCTTCGGATATAGATTCCAATTTTAATTCGACTTCGATTCTTTGGTCTTTAAGGGACGATGGGAAGCGATCGTTCCTTGAATTGCTGATTTACAATCTTTTGATTCCCGTAAAAATAGATCCGTGGCAACTCAACAACCGGATCATATCATCGTCGGCGCCGGATTTACCGGACTTCTTTACGCCACCCTCTCGGTTTTAAAGGGAGAATCGGTTCTAATCTACGAAAAGAAAAATCGCTCCGGAGGATTGATTCAATCCATCCGCACTCCGTTCGGTCTTGTGGAAACCGCCGCAAACGGAATCTTAAATTCGTATCGGTTGGAAGAATTGGCTTCCGCATTGGGTTTGGAAATCCTTCCCACGCTCAAAGCTTCTCGGAGGCGTTATATCTGGAAGAACGGCGCGCCGAGAAGACTGCCCCTTTCTTTTTGGGGCGCCTTACGCGCGTTATACGGAATGTTTCGAATCTCCGCGGGAATCGAACGAGGAGAATCCGTCTATCAATGGGGGAACCGTGTTTTGGGGGAAGACGCGGTTAAAAGCGTGCTCGAGCCGGGACTTGCGGGAGTATATGCGGGAAATCTAAAGGAGATGTCCGCAGAGTTGGTGATCGGCAGGTTCGTCGTTACGGATGAGACGCTTTGGAAAAATTTGCAGACCCTTTTTCAAAAAAGAAAATCCGAGCCCAAGGTCCCGAAACAAAGAAAAGGAACGGTTAGTTTTCGGGGAGGTTTGGGGGAATTGTTAAACGCCATGGAAGCGAAAATCAAATCCTCTCCGAATTCCAGGATTTTACAGTCCGAAGAGCCCCCTGCCCTATCGGCTTTACGAAAAAAATATCCGAATGCGAGGATCACGCTCGCCTGCGGCTTGGAATCCACGTTGAAAATTTTATCCGCAAGCGTTCCCGTTTTTAAACGATACGAAAAGGTATGCAGAACGTTGGGGGTCGTAACCGCGACGCGTTTCGGACACGAATCTCTTCTCGGAAACAAAACGGGATTCGGCATTTTATTTCCACCCGAGGCGGGGCTTCGTGCTCGGGGCGTTCTGATCAATTCTTCGATTTTTTCGGGAAGGGTTTCGGACGGATATGATTCGGAAACGTTCATCTTCGGCGGAGCGATGGACACGGAGATTTCCAAACTCAAAGAGAATGAAATCGTCGCGATTTTGGAAGAGGATCGGAAAAAGATCGCGGTTCAAAACGGAGTTCCCGTCAATCACTACGTTACGGTCTGGAAATCCGCTTTGCCTGTGTATGATTCGGCATTGTTGGCGTTCAATCAGGAGTTGGACCGAAGTTTGCCCGAAGGTGTGTATGCGGAAGGAAATTTTCGATACGGAATCGGTCTCAGTTCCATCCTGGAAAGAGCCTGGAACGTTATGCGGAACCGTCAAGATAACTGAGCGGAGCATTCTCCCGTTTTGGGAATATGGCCGCCTCTTTTTTTGCAGATACATTCTTGTTTCCGAGATTGAGTCGATTCTAAACTGAGCTTTGCGATCGCTTCGATGAACTTTCCGTAGATGCCGGGCGCGGGGATTCGAAAGTATTCGGCGATTCCGTTTTCACGAGCGACTTCTTTGAGTTGTTCTCCGATTTCTTCCAATGTTTCCAGGTGATCCCCGACGAAACTGATCGGATAAACCGCGACGCGTTTGACTCCGTTTTTTCCAAGTTCTTCGAGTTTGTGGATCGTATTCGGCTCGGTCCATTTGGACGGCCCTACTCTGCTCTGAAATGAAACATGGCAATTCCCTTGAAATCCTTTCTCCCGAAGAAGTCGTTTTAAATTTTCTACATTCGTTTCGATCTCTTCCCGGTAACGATCCCCCTTTTGAATCAAACGCATCGGAATTCCGTGTGCGCTGAAAACGAGATCGATTTTTTCCCAATTCGGAACCGCTTGAAATGCTTCCGAATGCAGGAATTCTTTTTTGTTCAATCGTCCTTGAAAAAAATCGAGAATCAAATCTCGGATCGCTTCCAGGTATTCGGAGGACGCGTGAAACGGCGGAACCCAGCCTTCTTTTCCGATCGGACATACGCGGAGGGTTTGTTCCACGAGTTTGGCGGTACTCAATACGGTGGATCTGGAGAAATGAGGATATAAAGGGAGTAGAATATTTCGTTTTGCGGGTGTGAGACGTTCTGAGTCGAACGTTCTAATGTCCGGATAACCGCAGGTCATAGCGACGTCGCCTTCCCAATTCTCGCCCGTGATTTTTTCGAGGGCTTTTGCGATCGCTTGCGCCTGTTTTTGTGTTTCAGATACGAGCGGAGAACCTCCGCCAAAACCCATCGATTCGTACGTCTTGGCGACCTTGGGCGCTCTTCTTTTTGCGATCCATCTTCCCAACGATTTGCGGAGCCATTCGGGAAGAGGAAGGTCGAAAACATAAGGGTCTTCAAAAAGATCGATCAGGAATTTTTCGATCTCCGACGTGTTTCTCGGTCCTCCGAGATTGATGAGAAGAATTCGGTTCTTCAATTCGATTTTTCCTTTATCAGTATAAAAAGCCCGTAAGGGAAAGTTCGACGTTCCATTCCTTGAGATTCATGTAATTCTTATACTGGCCTAAGTGTTGGGAAAGAATGTCGTTTTGGCTGAGCCCGCCTTTGGTTTGAAAATGTCCGTCGCCGAAAAGTCGGTGTTCGTTGAGTTTTAAGAAGATAAGATAGTTGCCGAAAATTCTTCCCGCCGATACGTTAAAATCGATTCCGAATCCGCCTACGTCTCCGATAAAATTGAGCGCTCTTTGATAATGGAAGTCCCTAAAGTGTCCAGACCAAAATACTCCCGAAAAAGAAGTCTCGAAAATCCATTCTGCGTTCGAATATCTGTATCCGAGTCCGAGAGGAAATTCGTAGGTCGAATAAGAAAGACTCAATCCTAATCCGATACGATTCAAAAAAACGGGGTTCGAGTCGAAGTATTGGAACACATCGTAGAGAACGTATTTCGTAAACGTATATTGAAAGCCGCCCGTTAGAAAAAGCCCCTTCCCTTCTTTGCGTGCATCCGGATCGGAATCGCCGAAGTATCTTCTAAAAATGAGGGATTGCCTGTCCTGTTTCATCGAAAGCCGTCCTTTGCCGTCCGCAAAGTTGCGAGATCCTATGAAGGTGTAAGGCGTATCGTAGTATGAAAATTCGCGTGTGGAGATTTTTGTCCCTCGTTCGATCGTGGGGTCTCCTAAATAGAAATCTTCGTCCCTTCCTTCTCCCGAATTGACGTATCGTCCGGTCGTTTTGACGTTCAGATCCGCTTCCCATTTTTTCCATCGCAAGGTAAATCCGAGTCCGCCGTAATTAAAATCTCGCTCGTACGTGATTCGCGAGCCGCCGCGCAAGCCGGAAAGGTTGGCGTATTTCGTTCCTGTTTCAAAGATATTGTCTCCTCCATTGCGTCCCGCAAGAATCGTAAACGAAGATTGGCGAATGAGTTTTTTGAGGAAAGGCTCGTCTTCCGCGAACGGCTTTTCTTTTTCCTGCGGCGCCGGCGGCGGTCCGATTTCGATCGGGTTTGCGTTTTGCGCTTTGATTGAAGCGGTGGATAGGAGGAGAATTGCGACTAGAGCGGATTGGATCGTTTTTTTGTTTTGATTCATAATGCTGTTTATTTATGAGCCGTATGGGATTCCGAGGGTGAAACGATTTCACCCCTTACGACCGCAAATGCGGATCAAGGCAGATTAGCCACCCTACCCTACTCATGCAATTCCGTTTTTTAGCTTTCCGGACTTCATGGGACATAGTATTGATTTGACAGATCGCATACGTTCGGACGATTCTATCCGAAGAGTTCTTCCATGAGTTCCAAAACTCTAACAACCCAACAGATCTTAGATGATTACGAAATTTCTTCTGAAGATGAATTTTTATCGAAAGTAAAGGAATGGAAAATTCCTTCCTCGGGCAAAGGAAAATACGATCGGGAAACGATCGAAAAATATTTTCAAAAATCGAATCGGGACGTTTACGATTCGACGATCATCGCGGTTTCCAATCAAAAAGGCGGAGAAGGAAAAACGACCGTCTCCGTTTGTCTTGCGGAAGCCTTATCCAAATCGGCACCGGTTCTTCTCGTGGACTGGGACGCTCAGGCGAATATCACTCAGCTTTTTTTCGGGTCGGTGGAAAGATCCGTTTTTCATTCTCTCGGCTACAGAGGAGAAGAACCGGTTCCGGTTAAGGATCTTTTGGTCCAGCTCGCGCCGGGTTTGGACCTGCTTCCTTCTTCGATTCATCTTGCGAACTTTACGACTCCCTATGAAAGGGATGATTTCGAATTGCTGAAGGATGCGCTCAAGCCGGTGCGTTCGAGCTACAAATATATCATCATCGATTGCCCTCCATCCCTGGGCCTGATTTTGGAGAACGCTTTGATCGCCGCGGACCACGTTTTGATTCCGATTCAAACCAGAGCGTTCAGCGTTCAGGGGCTGAAGGATCTTCACGCCACCATTCTTAAGATCAAGAAGAAGGCGAATCCTTCCCTCAATCTTTTGGGCGCCGTTTTGAATCAATACGAGGACGCTCGTGCGCTGGCGGGCCTTGCGGACGCGATCCGAAAGTATTTCGAGGTTTTTAGAACCGTGGTTTACAGGCGGGAGTCGATTCCGCAGGCGCAGGCGAAGAAAAAACTTCTGGGAGAATACGACGGCAAGGCGATGCAGATGTTTTCTTCCTTGGCGGATGAGGTGATGGAGAAAATTGCAAATGGCTAAACGTTCTGACTTTGCGGGTATGGATCTTCTTACCGCGTTCGGAGAAAAAGAATCGTCCAAGACCGAGATCGCTCTTTCCGATATTTCACCCAATCCGACGCAGCCGAGGGTTTTCGGGAGAGAGGACGTATCCGATTTGGTCGAGTCTATGAAGCGCCTCGGCCTGATCGAGCCGATCGTAGTCAAAAAACAGGGTAAGAAGTATCAGATCGTCGCGGGTGAAAGACGATACCAAGCCGCCAGAATTTTGAAGTGGAATACGATTCCTTCCATTGAAACTTCCGCCTCCGAAGAAAGATGTTTTGAAATGGCTCTTGCGGAAAACGAAAAACGTAAAAGCTTAAATCCTTGGGAAGTCGGTCGTGCGATTCAGTTTTTAAGAAAGGAAAAGCGTAAAACCGCAGATGAGGTCGCGAAAGTTCTAGGATTTACCGAAAGATACGTAAAGCAGCTCAGTTCCATCGCGAGGCTCGACCAAAAGTCCGTCGCCGATCTCCTTAAATCCGGAAAAGACGCTTCCGTAAAAAATCTGGAAGAGCTCTTAAAACAAAAAGAAGGCAGAGGGGGTGAAATGATTTCACCCCGAAAGTCGGCGCCGGCAAAAGTGGTTCTTCAGCTCGGCAAACTCGCCCCGCAGCAAAGGGAAAGGTTCCTGAAGGAACTATCTTCTCTCAAAAAGAAATACGGACTCAAAGACTAATTCGATTCTTTAATTTAATACGGAGAGAATATGAAACTCGCTATCATCGCCGGTCCTCACAGGAAGGTATCCCAGTCGGCAAAGGTCGCCGGATGGATCGGGAAACGTTTGGAAACGTTCGGTCATCAGGCATGGATTTTGGATTTGGGAAATCATAAACTTCCTGTTTGGGACGATTCTTTTTGGGATGGAGGAGAATATTGGGACGGGATTTGGAAGCCGATAGAAGCCGAACTGAAAAATGCGGACGCGCTCGTGTTCGTTTCCCCGGAGTACTCGGGAATGGCTTCCCCCGGTTTGAAGAATTTTATCCTCTATTGCAACTCGGCGGCGGTCGGCCATAAGCCGGTTTTGATTGCGACCGTCTCCGCGAGTCGGGGCGGCGCTTACCCCGTGGCCGAGCTGAGAATGAGCAGCTACAAGAACACAAAGCTTTGTTATATCCCCGAACATATCATCGTGCGGGACGCGGAACACGTTTTAAACGGACCGGATTCCATGAGCAAAGAGGATTCTTATCTGCGGGATCGGATCGATTTCGCTCTTAAAATTCTCGTGAGTTATGGCGACGCTCTGAAGACGGTTCGCGACTCGGGTGTTACGGTTAAAAAAGAATTTGCGAACGGGATGTGACTCGTTCCGATTCTTTCGTCTTGTAGAAGTTTCTGTGTTTCAAACGTAGTATCATTCGAGATTCTTTAGCTTTAAGTGCGGCTTCTGCGAGCTTCCCCGTTTTCTTGGATCCGAAAGTCGAAATTTTTTTTTGAAAAAAGGTTTGTCGGAACAAGGATTGCGATCTTTTACAGGATGATCTTGCATGCGGGTTCGATAGTGACATTAAAATCCGTTCTAAGATTCGGAAGTCTTGTGAAACTTCCGAAAATCTTTTGATAGAATCCGAAGTCCTTTAAAACGAAGAGGCAAGGCTAAAACGACGGAAGAATTCTCCGTCGATTGTCGGAATATAAATCGTTTGTAGGCTTACTAAGAAGTCATGTTTTCAGGAAATCCGTCAGCGATATGACTGTGAAACCGGGAAATCCCGTTAATTGGCCGAAGTTCCGTCCACTTTCCGGGAAATTCCGAAACTTACGACCCGATCCAGCGACTTCGTTACGAGCAGCCAAGTTCCAAGAGGTAAGGCGACATTGGCAAAGCCGGTGATTGCGATCGCGACCCAAGAGAAACCTTCCCCCCAAGCGAACGGACTCCACGCGTGCATCAGATGGATGAGGATCGGATGCAGCAAAAAGATTCCCATACTATTCTTCCCGACAAAGGAGAAAACGGAAATCAAAGTTTTATGTCCCTTCCGTTTCTGAACGTTTTCAGCCCAAAAGAAAAGAAAAAGGAACATCGCCAAAGGATAAAAGAGCAGGTGATTGGAGGAATCGAACTTCCAAAAAATTCCCGCGAGAAAGACGACAGTCAGATAAATCGAAATTCCGACCCAAAGAAGTTTCCGCAGAGAGTAGGGGAGGGGAGAACCGGGTTCCTGCGAAAAATTCAGAAATTCTCCGGGGGCTTTGAACCACTTTCCGGCTAACAAGCCGAAGGTGAAAAAAAACAAAAACCCGCCGAACAGGATCGGCTCGATCGTTTTTAGCCAGGGGTTTTCGGAAAAACGAAACGCGTGGTTGGCCGCAAAGTTCAAAAGGAGGGACGCGAATAGGAGGCTCAAGGCCGCTTTTTTCGAGTTATACTTTGCGCGGATCGCGTTCATTGCCGGAAAGATCAGATAAAAGGAAATCAAAAGCGGGACAAAGTAATACGGAGCGCACCAGGTTCCCAAAAGAATGCCGTATAAGTATTCTCTTATGTCCGGAAACGTTCCGAGTTTTATGGATGCGGCCAAAAGACTTACGAGAAAATAGGGAACGAGCAATGAAAGGATCTTGGGTTTCCAGTAGTCTCTAAAGTTGGCGGGTTTTAAAAAAATTCCGGAAGAAAGGATAAAGGCCGGAACTCCGAATCTCGATAGGTTCGAAAGAAACAAGGTCAAAACGGACGCGTTCCGATCGGGACCAAAGTACTGATAATACGAATTCACGTGGATGAACACGATTCCCGTGATCGCAAGGCCGCGGATAAAGTCCACGGACTCGCTTCTTCCTCCGCCGGAACCGTTTTTCGGAGGATCGGAAAGCAGAATTTGAGAAGGCCGGTTCGATAGAATGCAGATAAAAAAGAGAATACAAAGCCCGAAGAGATCGATAAAAAGTGAAAGATTCGAAGTCATAAAAGAGTGTACTTTTCCGGGGGAGTAGAATTAATATTCATCTGTCAATATGCGATTTATCGGTAAAGAAGCAAATATTTTAGGTCGGTTTAAAAAATGAATAAGGTGCAGATCCCTGCCGGCGGCATCATCTTTCGGGAAGGGGAATCGAATAACGCGATGTATGTGATTCTCTCCGGTCAGGTAGAGGTTTTCTTTACGAGGAAGAATATCGTCCAGCGTCTCGCGGTGATGAAAAAAGGGGATTTTTTCGGCGAGATGGCTTTGTTTCGCGCGATGCCGAGAACTGCGACCGCAAAAGCGATTTTGGATTGTCAGCTCGCCGTGATCGAAAGCAAACAACAACTTGAGAAATTTCTAATCAACAATCCGGACTTCGCCGCCAAGATGGTGAGAATCCTAGCCGATCGTTTGGCGAACACGAACGCGATCCTCATTTCCAAACTGGAAGAATATTCGGGCGAATACGAGTACAAGGTTCCGGAAGAATAAACGCACGGATCGACGGTTCGATTCGTGCCGTTGGGCCGACTCCGTCGAAAACCGATCGCGCGGTATATGCAAAAAATCGTATATCGCTTGGACTACTTCAGGCTCGTCGGCTTTATAAGTCCGGGGAGAAAACGAGGAACTTGTCCTTTCCGGTTTTTTTCGCTTTGTAAAGGGCGGCGTCCGCGTTCTTGAACAATTCGTTCGTATCTTTTCCGTCCTCCGAAAATCTGCAGATTCCTCCGGAAACCGTCACGGCCAAACCGTACTGACTCATCGAAGCTTCGAGGAGATAATTTCGAAACCGATTGGCCGCAACGAGTGCGTTCTCTTTCGGAGTTTCGGGCAAGATCACGGCGAACTCTTCCCCGCCGATCCGGCAACAAATGTCTTCCTGACGGAACGAATACAACATCGTTCCGGCGATCAATCTGAGAATATCGTCTCCGAATCCGTGTCCGTACGTATCGTTGATGATTTTGAAGTTGTCCACGTCGAAGATCAAAAGACAAAAATCCCTTTGGTGTCTCGCGCTTCGATTGATTTCTTTGTTGAGAATTATGTTGAAATATCTTCGATTGTAAATTCCGCTCGTTTCGTCGATGACCGTATTGAGGATGATCTCTTCGAAGGAATAGAGTTCCACGATCTTCGGATTTTCGATGATTCTTTTTTTGCTGAAGATGTAATCTAACATCGATACGACGAAGTTTACGCTTCTCCCCAAAGAGGAACTCATGTTCTCTCCGTGGTTGTAGATCTCTTCCCAGAGTTCTCTTGCGTCGTTCTCTTGAATTTCAAGGTGGGATATGATTCTGAAAAAATCGGAATAAAAAAAGGGATTGTTATCGGAAAGTTCGGCGATTCTCGTTTTGAATTCCTTCAAACCGGATTCGTGATCGTGAAGCAGGGATATGACCTTGGTCTTCAGATCCGGTCCGATATTGCGGATGCTCTTGAGCTGTTCGCTCATCCGAATCAATTCGAGCCTCGCAAGACCCGCCGTGTTTTCGGAACCGTCGAGATGTTTCTCCGCTTCCAAAAGTTCGCTTTCGCTGAGCTTTGAAACTCTTTCGTAGAGTTCCACCAAACCGCGAAGTCTGGTAATTTCGTCTTGCTGGTTCAGGTCCATAACCTTACCGCCTTCTTTTTCGCACGAGCCTTCCCGAATCGAAGAGGCTTCTTTTACAAACTTTTGGTTCGAAGGTTTTTTCGGTAAACTAAATAAACGAAGTCTTTCTTGAAATTAGTGTTTGAAGCAAGTTATAATCATACACTAAGTTGTTCCGTATGAAAAATGTAATCATCACGGGTGCAAGTTCCGGAATCGGAAAAGAATTGGCGAAGCTCTACGCGAAGGCCGGAGCGAATGTGGCTCTTACGGCAAGAAGAAAGGATTCTCTCAAAAAGATTGCGGAAGAACTGAAAGCTTCCGGAGCCAAAGGGAAGATCGTCTTTGCGGCCTTGGACGTTTCCGATTACGATCAGAATTTTAAAGTGATTCCTAAGCTTGCAAAGGACTTGGGCGGTTTGGATTTGATCGTGTTAAACGCGGGCATTTCCACTTCTTCTTCCTTTGGAGGAAGAAGTTTCGAAGCGGACAAACAAGTGATCGAGACCAATCTGATCGGTGCGATGGCCGGCGTGGAAGCGGCTCTTCCCCTCTTTCAAAAACAGAAGTCCGGTCAGATTGCCGCGATCTCTTCCGTCGCTTCTTTTAGAGGTTTACCGGGTTCCGCGAGTTATTCTTCTTCCAAGGCCGGTCTTTCCACGTATATGGAAGGTTTAAGAGGGGAAGTAAAACGTTTCGGCGTTACCGTGACCGTGATTCATCCGGGATTTATCGATACTCCGATCAACAATCAGATGAAGTCTCGTCCGTTTGTCGTCCCGGTGGAACAAGGCGCACAAAAAATTTATAAAAGAATTGAAAACAAAGTTTTATCGGCTACAGTTCCTTGGTTCCCATGGGCGTTCGTGGGATATCTTATGAAACGGATTCCCGAATTTTTATGGTCGAAGATCAGTCCGAAATAAATCATCCTTTGGAAAGAAGAAGTCCGCAAAACGGAACTCCCATTCGTGTTTTGTTCGTTTGCCTCGGAAACATCTGCCGTTCTCCCGCGGCGGAAGGCGCTTTTTTGGATTTGGTTCAAAAAAGAAATTTAGAATCCTCTTTCGTCGTGGATTCCTGCGGTACGTCACGCTATCATATCGGAGAACTTCCCGATCCGAGAGCAAGACAGGCCGCGCGCAAAAAGGGAATCGAACTTTTTCACAAGGCGAGACAATTCCGCAAAGAGGATTTCCGTGAATTCGATTACATTCTTACGATGGATAAGTCGAATCAAAAGGACGTTCTTTATCTCGCATCCTCGGACGAGGAACGCAAGAAGGTGCAGCTCTTCCGATTCTTCCAAAAAGATTCCAAAAAGGATCTGGAAGTTCCCGATCCGTATTACGGAACCTTGAAGGATTTTGACGAAGTGCAAAATATCGTTTCCGATACCGCAGAAGACTTTCTGGAATTTCTCCTCTCTAGAAAACTGGATTTAAAAGCCTAATCCGGGAGGAAGATTCTCACACATGAGTGAATCCAGGAAAAAGAAAGTAGTCATCATCGGCGCGGGGTTCGGCGGTCTTCAGGCCGTTAAAAAACTCTCTCAAAACGAAAACCTCGACATCACGGTCATCGATAAAAAAAATCACCACCTCTTTCAACCCCTACTCTATCAAGTCGCCACCGCGGTTCTGAGTCCGGCCGACATTGCGATTCCTACGCGTTCCCTCGTGGGAGAAAGCGAGAACGTCACGGTCGTTTTGGGCGAAGCGACCAAGATCGACACGGCGACAAAAACGGTCCATTATCAAAACACTTCCACAAATTATGATTATCTAATATTGTCGGCGGGAGCTAAATCCAGTTTTTTCGGGAACGATCACTGGGAAAAACATACGATCGGTCTGAAAAATCTCAAGGACGCGTTGAAGATTCGCCACAAACTTCTGATCTCCTTTGAAAAGGCGGAGCTTTCCGGGGACCCCGAAGTCGTAAAATCGCTGTTAAACTATGTGATCATCGGGGGAGGGCCGACCGGCGTGGAATTGGCGGGTTCCATAGCGGAACTTTCCCACCAGATCATTCGGGACGAATTCCACATGATCGATCCGGCTTTGTCCAAGATCACTTTGATCGAAGCTTCTCCGAGACTTCTTATGACCTTTGACCCGGCTTTGGGGGAGTTCGCAAAACACCGTCTCGAGAGAAGGGGAGTGGAGGTTTTGACCGGAACCAGAGTCGTCGACATCAACGAACACGGGGTTCAACTGGAAGGGAAGACGATTCCGACGGAAACGGTTATCTGGGCCGCCGGGGTTCAGGCGAATTCGATCGCCGCCACGTTAGGCGCAACCTTGGATCGGGGAGGAAGGGTGATGGTCGACGAGTTCTGCAACATCGAAGGTCATCCCGAAGTATTCGTCATCGGGGATATCGCGAATTATTCGAAAGGTCTCGAACGTCCGTTGCCGGGAGTTTCTCCGGTTGCGATGCAACAAGGCCGTTACGTCGCGGCTCTCATACAAGGCGATCTCAAAAACAAAAAACGCAAACCATTTCGTTACGTCGATAAGGGTTCGATGGCGACCATCGGAAGAACGGACGCCATCGCCCAGATCGGTGCGATCAAGATGAAAGGGTTTTTCGGTTGGCTTGCGTGGTTGTTCGTGCATTTGTTCTATCAGGTCGGCTTTAAAAACAAGGTGACGATTCTGATCACATGGGTTTGGTCTTACATCGCGTTCCGCGCGGAAGCGCGTGTGATCCAGGACGAGATCAGCGCGGATAAGAATTCGGTTTAATTCTCCGTAAATCGACATGCGTTTGTAACTGCTTAAAACGGAACAAACGCGTGCATTCCGACATAAAAAAATTCTTGAATACTCCCCTCTTGCAAGAAGAATGATCCGAAATGAATCCGGCGTTTTGGACAGGAAAGACGATTGTCGTCACCGGAGGTTCTTCCGGAATCGGAGAAGCCGTTCTCGCTTCTCTTTCAAAAATCCGCTGCAATCTTATCAATCTATCCAGAACGCAGCCCGAGTTGTTAAAACGAAAAGACAACATCGCGGCCGATCTGATTCATATCCCCACGGACTTGAGTTCCGAAAAGGAAATCGATAAGGCCGTTAAGAAAATCTCCAAAGACTATCGCGGGATCGACGTCTTGTTTGCGAACGCTGGCGTTACGACTCATTCGCGTTTTGACGGAACGAGAATCGAAACCTTCCGCAAAACGTTCGATATCAATTTCTTCGGTCCTTTGTATCTCATCCAAAGATTATTGCCCCAGATCAAGTTGGTCAAGGGTTCCGTGATCGCTACGTCGACCGTCAGCGGCTTGTACGGAATTCCGGGAAGAAGCGCGTATTCTTCCTCCAAGTCCGCGTTACACGCCGCTTTGGAAGCCGCGAGAATCGAACTCTCCGAAGAAGGATTGTCGTTTATCATTTTTTGTCCTCCTTATACGAGAACAAAGCTCCGCGCATCCGGTTTGGACGGAGACGGAAATCCATTGAACGAAGGTCAATTCCAAGGGAAGAAGGTCAAATCCCCCGAAGAAGTCGCGGACAAGATGCTCGTCGCGGTGGAAGATCCGGAGTCGCGACTCGTTATCATGGATAGTTCCGGATTCTTCTTAAAATGGCTGCGCAATATCGCACCCGCGTTTTTAGAAAGAACTCTATTCAAAAAACTTTATAAAGATTTTCACTAGAAGGAAAGCATGGAAACGAGAAGCATTGTCAAAGAATTTCAGTTCGACTATCCTCTGATGAGAGTTTGGAACGCGGTTACGGTAAACGAAGAATTGATCCATTGGCTTGCCGATAAGGTGACCGGTCGTCCGAAAGAAGGCGCGAACTTTGCGTGGACTTGGAGACTCGGAATGGAAGGCGATCTCACGACCAACGGTATTTATAAAAAGATCGTTCCTTTAAAAGAATTGATACTGCTTTGGCAGGATCATCCCGCGGGAAATATCGAGTTGAAGTTGGAATTCCAATCCTTAGGAGAGAATTCCTCCAAGTTAGTCGTTACCAATTCGGGTTATCCCGTAGGCGATAAATACGACGTTTGGATCGAAGCCGCTTCCGAAGGCTGGGAAGAAGAAGGCAAACATTTGAGAGACTATCTAAAAAAATCTTGAACGGGTAAGGCCTCTAAAAAAGATGGTAAAAGGAACCTGTAGGAACGGTGATTTTACCTGTGGAACTACCCGAATTAGAGACATACTTTCAAACGCTCACAGACCTCACCGATACCATCGCCGTAGTCAATTCTCCGTACGAATCGGACTTCGAGCAGGACATCGGTCAGTTAGAGCAGTATTTTGCGGACGTCGCTTCCAGACCTTGGGAAGCTTCCGAAAGAGATTACTTCAATCTCTTTTCCAGTCACTTTACCTTTCACGTAAAGATCGTGGAAGAAATCATTCACGAAGCAAGACGCGTTTTGATTCCCGAAAGAAGAATCTACGTCAAACGTCTTGTCGCTTATCATAAGCACGCTGAGGAATGGTTTGCGGAATTGCAAAAGAAACGCAAACAGTTCTCTCAGAAAGACATGGTAACTGCCTGATTTCATTTGACAGCTACCCGCTTCTCAAAGAATCTGAGCCGGTGACTTTGCCGGCTCTTCTTTTATCGACTTATCTCTTAGGGAGAATCCCTTGAAGTCAAAACCCTTTCTCTGGTATCCGATTCTTCTTTTTGCCGCCATCTTCCTGTTCGATAAACTTTTCTTTTTGGACAAGGTTCGCGATTACGTGAAACAGGAATTCACGTATATCTACTACGACGTGAAAAAGGAACTTCTTCAAGAGATCGTTTCCAAATACGGAAGCGAGGGCGAATTTTCCAAAAGCCCCGAAAAAAAGAAAAAGCTCATGATCCTCATGGGTTCTTCTCGAATGCTTTACTTTCAAAATTCGGATCTTCAGGCGTTTTATCCCGATTGGGACATCTACAATCTTTCTTCCGCGGTCACGACTCCCGCGTATTATCTTTATTTTCTGGAAGGTCTTGCAAACGGCGGGGTGAATCCCGATCTGATCGTGATCGAAAGCGATCCGTTTCAATTCAACAAGAACAGCACTACATTCAAAAAATCGAATTTAGCCAACAGCTTCGATCCGATTTTTATCCTGAAATACGCGTGGACGCTCGGTAAGGAAAACGTGAACTACTATTTCGCGAATTACCTTTTCGGAGTGAGTTACAACAAGCCGTATATCGGAAACGTGATTAAACGTCTGAAAAACGAGAACTTCGAAATCGGAGAAATGCTCAAGTCGATGACGATCGCGACTCTGAAAACCGATAAGGGAAATTCCATTTCTCCTGCGGGTGCGTATGTCGAAAAGGATTTCGGAAAAATTCAGGAATCTGCTCGTAAAACGGTCGGATGGATCTATCCTTCGTACGCTCCTTCCGAAATGCAATATTCGTTCTATGAGAAAATTCTAAACTTACTCTCAGAAAGGAAATGGAATGCGATGTTCGTGAAACCGGGAACTTCTCCGCCGATGGAAAAGGTTCTGAACGAACTGAATATTCCCGAGCCGTGGTTCGCGATCGTAAAGCCGATGCACGAAAAAGCGGGAATTCCTCTCGTCGATATGAGCAAAGATTCTTTTTATTCCTGCAACACGTATGCGGACAGCGGCCATATCTCCTTGGATTGCTACCGTCCCTTTATCCGATTCATTCTGCTTCACTACTATCTCGACAAGAAGTAAATTTTACGAAGCCCTTGCGTAAGGTTTCGGAATTTCTTGACTTTTGGATTCTACCCTTTAACGTTTGCGGGAAGTTTTCAAACTGAAAGGAATAATCATGAAACGACTCTGCTTGTCTCTTCTTGCGGTCCTTGCCGTCGCCTGTTCTACCACTCCGGGAGTGGAGAACAAAGGAAAGGATCTGGAAATTCAAATTTTACCTCCGAATATCCGCGTGGAAAAATATAAGGAAACCTTCAACATGAAGGCGGAAGGTCCGGTGACGACCGATTGCGGCGGCAAACCTTGTACTCCGGAACAACTCGACGGTTTAAAACCGGATCAAATCAAGAAGTTCAAAAAGAACGGAGCTTGGAAAGAATACCAAGAAAAGGAAGATTCCGCGACTAAGAAGAAGATCAGCGTTCTTATCAGAACCGGCGAATACAAGGACGATAAAAGAGAAGGTTCTTGGAAAACCCTGTATGAAACCGGAGAAGTTCTTCGCGATACTCCGTACGTCGGCGGCGTGAAGGAAGGAGAAGAGAAGAAGTTCAAGCGCGACGGAGTTCAAACCGAAAGCACGACGTACAAAGCGGATAAGAAACACGGTCCGTATTGGAAGAAGAACAACGAAGGTCTGATGGACGAAGAAGGTTCTTATAAGGACGATCAGAAAGACGGGCTTTGGACGGAATACTACGCGGAACCGGGTCAAAACGGCGCGAAGAAGAAAGTTTCCAACTACTCCAACGGACAAAAGCAAGGAGCGGAAACCTCGTATCATAAGGACGGCAGCACCGTTCAGAGCGAAGGTTCTTACAAAGACGATCTGAAAACCGGAATCTGGAAGACGTATTACGATAACGGTTCGATCCAGATGGAAGGCGGCTACAAACCTAAGTTGGAACCGGGAACCGAAAAGGAAAAAGATCCGAAGGAAAAGAAGGCTCTTCGTTCCGGTTATTGGAAAGAATATTATAAAAATGGAAATGTCTTTGCCGAAGGCCAAAGAGAACACACCCGCAAAGGCGTTTGGAAGTTCAACTGGAGCAACGGAAATCCCGCTTACAAAGGCGAGATGATGAACGAGTTCATGATGTCTTCCGCGGAAGCCTATAACAAGGAAGGACAGTTGATCGGAAAAGGGAAACTTCAGTTTTCGATCATGAACATAGACGAAGCGACGAACGAACTCAAGGCGAGCTATAAGCCGGATATTCCGTTTACATATTACAAAAACGGAAACAAACAGTTCGAGATCGTAAGCGACTCGAAGGCGATCGAATACGACGACAACGGATCTAAAATCGGAGAAGGTCCGATCATGGTGGGAACCAACAAGAAGAACGGTTGTTGGACCGTGGGTTCCGGCAAGGTGTATTACATCAACGGAAACGAGAACAAGAGAATGGGAGAAATGCAAGGCTGTAAATGATTCGTTTGCTGCTTTAAAGCATATCTGTGTTTCGACAAAAAAATTGAAATCCGAAAAGCGGAAGCGTAAAAGCTTCCGCTTTTTTGTTTTCCTATGTATATCCTTTCCGGAATTCTCCGATAATATCGTATGAGTTCAGAAACTTCTTCCCGCTCTTTTTGGAAGCGCGACCTCGCAATTTTTTTCCCCACCGCCGTTTTGTTTTTTATTCTCGGTTTTTTTCTAAGAACCTGCGGGCAAAACATCAACCGCACCGCGAAAGTGTCGTATAACGGATCGTTTACGCAAGGCGTTTTGGTTTCGATCGATCCCAAGACGTTAACGATCGCCGATCCCGATCAGGAAATTCCTTTGGAAACGGTCGAAAAGATTGAATTCTTAGCGGATGAAAAAACGGCCGACGCGTCGTCGGAACTTTCCGCGAACGATAAATTGTTCGTAGGAACGTTTCAGCTTACCGTCGGTCCTCATAAGGGAACGCTTCAGTTTTTCGGAGGCAAAAACGGAAGACTCGTCGGAGTTTTGAAGTTCGCCAATTGGGGGAAGGGGAAGCCCGAGTTTTTGAGCGGTATTTTCACGAAAGGAAATCAAATCCAATTCGTCCGTTCCTGCGCCGGAGTAAAATGTTCCGAGATCGGAAGCAATGTCCCGTTTTCACAGAAGTATTCCGGCGTGTTGGAAGGCCGTTCGATTAGCGGAACCTACCGCGGAAACAACAGCTCCGGAAACTGGGACGCAAAACGGTAAGGTTGTCGTAGTTCCTACGATGCGGCCTGAACCCCGCGCCGCATTGGTTTATGCGACAGACGGAGATTTCGTTTTTTTGGCCGGCCGATTTTTCGGAGAGAATTTTTTGATCTTGGAAAGTTGACTTTGAATTTTTCTTTCCTCTTCCATAAGGTCGAAGTCGTTCTGAAGCCCTAACCAAAATTGCGGAGGCAAATCGAAATACTTTCCTAATTTAAGAGCATAGTTTGCGGATATATTCCGTTTACCGTGAATGATTTCGCTCAATCGAGATTGAGGAATGCCCGTATCCTTATAAAGTTGATATGCGCTTAAGCCCAAAGGTTTGAGAAATTCCTCGCTCAGAATATCGCCCGGGTGCGGGTTTTTGATCCATTTTTTCATCTTTCAATCGTAATGGCGTAGAGTATTTTCAACGATAATCAACGATTTCTACGTCATGTGCTCCTTTCTCGTTCCAGCGAAAACAAATACGCCATTGATCGTTGTTCGAATACTATATTGACCTTTGCGGTATCCTTGCCTTTAAAACTTTGGATCAATCCTTGAGTACTTACATAAGTTGTAAGTAGAGTCAAGAAGAAAAACGAAAAATTTTTGTATTCGACATCGGGTGACGCACCTCGCGCACTTCGAAGAATGCTTGAATCCGATCGCAGGTTGTCGAATTCTTACCCTATGGAAAAAGATCCGCTTTCCGCAGAAGACGTAGAATTCGCTCGAATCAAACTGGAAACCCTCAAAAAAGAATTAGGAAAAGAAATCACCGGACAAGACGAAGTCATTCGAAACGTCTTGGTTTGTTTGGTATGTCAAGGACACGTGCTTCTTGAAGGAATGCCGGGACTCGCGAAAACCCTTCTTGCAAGATCGCTTGCGAGCGCCTTGGACTTGGACTTCAAACGAATCCAATTTACGCCCGATCTTTTACCCGCGGATCTTGTCGGAACAGTCGTATTCAATCCTAAAACCACGGAGTTCGAAACGAGAAAAGGTCCGGTCTTTACGGGGGTTCTCCTCGCCGACGAAATCAATCGCGCACCCGCCAAAGTTCAATCCGCACTTCTGGAAAGTATGGAAGAGAAGACGATCACGATCGGTGATAAAACGTACAAACTCGACAAACCGTTCTTAGTGATCGCGACGCAAAACCCGATCGATCAAGACGGAACGTATCCGTTGCCTGAAGCGCAGATGGACCGATTCTTTATGAAAGTGAACGTGAGTTATCCCGCGCTCGAAGAAGAAATCGCGATTCTCGATCAACATGGAAAACTCAACACACAAAACGGAAAGATCGCAAAGGTCGTTACCGCCAAGGAGATTCTAAAACTTTCTTCCCTCCTCGACGACGTATTTATCGAAGAAAAAATCAAATCCTATATCGTGCGTTTAGTCCGTAATACAAGACCGGAAGAAAGAACCGTCCCCGAACTGATTCCGTACATCCGCCACGGAGCGTCTCCGAGGGCTTCCTTAAGTATATTAAAAAGTTCTAAAGCAAACGCGCTGTTAAACGGACGAACCTACGTGATCCCCGAGGACGTGAAAGTTTCCTTGGTGGAGATTTTAAGACATAGAATCCTTCTTACCTTCGAGGCGATTTCGGAGGAGTTGGACGTGGAATCCTTGATCCGGACCGTTGTGGAGGCGACTCCGGTTCCCTAAGGCCGCGTTTTCCGGGCGATCGATCTTATGATCCGTAAAGAATTCTTATCCATCCTTTCGAGTCTCGAACTCGGACGCAAAACGCGCTCGTTGAAGGAGAAGACCGGTAGCGCGGAAAGCTCAAAACGGGGAAGGGGACTCGACTTCAAGGACGTTCGCCTTTACAGCTTCGGAGACGACACGCGCCTCATCGATTGGAACGTAACTTCGCGTTTCGGAGAATTGTATGTGCGGGAATTCTACGAGGAAAAAGAAAGACAAGCCATTCTTTTCTACGATATTTCCGCATCGATGGAGTGGGGAACGGGAGAATTCTCCCGCGCGGAAAACGCGTTTCAAGTTCTTGCGCTCCTATCGTTGCTCTATGTTCAAAAAGGCAATCGTGTTAAAATCGTTCTCTATTGCGAAAAGGTGGAATGGGAAACGGATTTTCTGAAATCCAGAGACGAACTTTTGCCCGTTCTGAAGAAGATTTCCGTTCGCGAGCCCGCATCCGGACAATCGAATCCACTGTTGCCGTTTCAATATTTGAAAAACCGGGTTCATAGGCACGCGGAAGTTTTTTTGTTAAGCGACTTTATCGGAATCCGTTCCCTGAAAAAATACGCGAGTTTGAAAAAGTATTATTCGCTGCACGCGGTTCGTTTCCGAGATCCCGTCGAAATCGATCCTCCGAAATCTCTTTTGTCTTTTTTTTATACGCGCGATCCGGAAGAGAGAAACGGAGGTTTTTTCGGCAGAAGCCTTTCGCCCGAATACGAATTAAAATCATTGCGTTCTTTTTTTCAAGGTTCCTTGCTCGATTTGACGGAACACGAACTCCAAGCCAAGGATCTGATCCGGTATTTTTCGAAATGAAATCATATATTCTAATTTTCGTATATTCTTCGATTTTAATGTTTTCCCGGGCCGCGAGCGCGGAGGCGGTCGAGTCCCTTTCTCCCGATCGAACCCTGATCGCGCAGAAAATCCGATACGAGCTAAATTGGACCGCCGGAGCTGTGAAAGACGTTCGTTTCCCCGAAGCGGGACTTCATTATCTCGAGAATGCGCCGGATATTCCTTGGTTCGAGGTTCTATTCTCCGAAAAAAAGGAAACGAAACTGACCGTGGAGTTCGCCTATTACGTAACGGGAGAATATCCGATTCCGGTTTCGTGGACGACCGCGGCGGGGATGAAAGAATTTTCCAAAAAGACGATTCTTGTGGAATCGGCTATCGCCGATAACGATACGGGCCCGGCGGATATCATTCCTCCGTTGGCGTTTTCCGGTTCCTATCTCGGGCGTTTGATCGTCTTTTTAATTCTGGCCGCTCTATTGTCGGCCTTCGCATTTTACGCGTATCGAATCTACTCCGGAAAAAATTCTCCGTTAGACGCCATCATTCAAGCCGAACCGACTCTCGAAAGGATGGAGGTTTTCGAAATTCGGTTGAACGAACTTCTTAAAAAAGATCCGATTCCCGCGCGGGAGTTCGCACGTCTGCTTTCCGGTTATATTCGGGAGAAGTCTGCGAATCTATCGGGAAGAAAAACTTCCGCATTCACCGAGGCGGAGCTGTTTCGATTCTTATACGATCAATTTCCATTCGAAGAAAAAGAGCTTCAATCCTGGAGAAAATTCTTAACGGAAAAAAAATTCAGACCGGGCGAAGCGTTTCTGACAAGGGAAGATGCCGAAGATAAGTTCGCTCATTGGAAAGGAGTTTGGGATAAAAGATGAACTTCGAATATCCGTACGCCTTTCTTCTATTGATCCCCGTCTGGGTTTGGGCGTTTATATATTATAAAAATGGAATGTATTTGAGAAGGATGGAAATTCGTCTTCCGGGGAGAAGGGAGGGCGTCTTTTCAGGACTCGAAACATTCGGAAAACTTCTTCCTTTTTTGCGTCCGATCTCGATCAGTCTGTTGATCGTCGCGCTTGCCGGACCCGGAAAAAAAACGACTTTTCTTCCGAGCGAAAAGGAAGGGGTCGATATCATGATCGCCCTCGACGTGTCGGGTTCCATGTCGAGAAGCCGCGACTTTCTTCCCGAAACGAGACTGGGCGTTTCCAAAAAGCTGCTCCGAAGATTTATCGAAAAAAGACAAAACGATCGATTGGGTTTGGTAGTATTTGCCGGGGCCGCTTATCTGCAAGCGCCGTTGACCGGTGACAGGGAATCTCTGAACGAGATTTTAGGAACGATCGAAGAGGAAACAGTAGCGGAGCAAGGTACGGCGATCGGAGACGCGATCATTCTTTCCACATATCGATTGAGAAGTTCTCAAGCAAGATCCAGATTGATCGTATTGATCACCGACGGAGTTTCGAACACGGGCAAGATCGATCCCGTAACCGCAACGGACCTTGCGGAACATATCGGAGCCAAGATTTATTCCATTGGAATCGGGAAAGAAGAAAGTTCGTACGAGATCAATTTCGAAATTCTACAGGAGCTTTCCGCTAATACGGGCGGCCAATTCTTTCGAGCGGAGGATCCCGAGGAAATGAAAGCGGTGCTTGCATCGATCGATTCTTTGGAAAAAGATCCGTTGCAGGCACCTCCGCAGGAAGTTCGCGAGACCGAATACGAGATATGGCTCTACCGAGCTCTCGCGATTCTTCTCTTGGATTTGATGTTGCGGGCCTTCTTTTTCAGGTATTACGTATGAACCAGGAATTCTCACCGTATTTGGCGAACGTTTTCTACGCGCTTGCGGTCATTTGGACGTTGTATTCCATTCTTAGAATATTCGTGATCTTTAAAATTAGGGAATGGAGAATCATATACCCAGGTTTGGAAAGGAGTTCTTCGTTTCCGGCGGTCCGTCTCGTTTTGGCGAGGATCTTTTTGATCTTTGCTGCCTTGGTTTGTGTCTTTCTATCCGGATTGAAAACGGATTATAAGGACGAAAAAAAAGAGGAATCTTTCAAAGGAGTCGATATACTCTTTCTCGTGGATGTAAGTCTTTCCATGCAGGCCATCGACAGCAGCCCGACGCGCTTGGCGCGGTTTAAGGAAGTTTTGCTGCGAATGCTACCTTCCCTTTCGGGAAACCGATTCGGAATGATCGTCTTTGCGGCCAGTCCGTTTTTGTATTGCCCGATGACCTCGGACGTCGCAGCGTTTTCGGACTACGTGCGCGGTTTGGACGTGGACATGGTGGGGGACCGGGGAACCGACTTGAACAAAGCGTTTTTAAAAGCGGATACGATTCTTAAATCGGAGAAGATTTTTCGAAACCGAATTCTCGTTTTGGTAACGGACGGGGAGGATTTAAACGATCCGGAACCGATCGCTTTCCCCGCGAGCTTTCAAGTCTGGGCTTCCGGCACGGAAGCGGGCGGACCGATCGCTTACAACGACGAGGATTCCGGTTTGAGCGGATTTCTTTTAAAAGACGGAACCTTAACGCCTAACATCAATTCGGCGGGGATCATTCAGTCCAAGATGAACCGAAGTTTTTTAAGGAATCTGGCGGATAAGAACGACGGAAAATTCTATTCTTTGGACGAGAACCCGCCGGACGCGGAAAGTCTAAAAAAGGAAATCCTGGCCTTAGAGGAGAATTTATATTCTCGAAGGAAGGACTTGAAACGTTCGGAAGGTTCGGGCGTTTTTCTGTTTGCAGCGGTTTTATTCCTGTTGGCGGATTGGATTCTCGTGGAATCCTTTCTTTTTCCGAAACGTAAGACGGATGTGCCGGTATGAAATTGATTCATAAATTATTATATTCAATTTTTATTATAATTCTTTTAATCCGGAGCGGATGGGTCGAGTTATACGCGGTCGAGCTCGATCCGGGAGGGAATCGGGTCGGCGAAGGACTCGAACACTACAATCAGGGAGAATATTTCGAATCCCTCCGATCGTATCAGGAAGCGGAGCCGTATTTTCCGGACGATCCGAGGCTCGAGTTCAATCGAGGAGCGGCGGAATTCAAATCCGGAAACTTAGACAAAGCGATTCGTCATTTTGAAAAATCGGCCAATTCCTCTTCCCCCGAAGTGCAGTGGAAATCGAGATTCAATCTGGGAAACAGTTATCTGCGTGCCGGAGATCGCAAACGCGCCGCGGAAGAATACATCAAGGCACTAAAGATCAATCCGGATCTCCAAGAAGCGCGGAAGAATCTGGAATATCTTCGTAAAACCCCTCCGCCTTCCGGGAACCAATCCAAAAATTCGAACCAATCCCCTTCTCAAAATCAACCGCAATCCAAGGGCGGTTCCAACTCCGGCAATCGGACCCAAAGCGAAGACCGTCTTTCTAAAAGGGAAGGGGGCGGCGATCCTCACGATAAACGAGATCGTCTAACCGAAGAGGAATCGAAACGTATCATGGATTCTTTGGACTTAAACAAGATCCGCAGAAAAAGCAGAAAGAGCCGAGACAGAGAGGTCTTTTGGTGAAAAAGATCTGGTTCGTTTTTCTCCTATTCGCTTATCAATCGCTTTCGGCGGACGAGACGAAATTCTACGTTACGCGAAACATGTTTCATCTCGGAGAGGAATCGTATGCCGTTTTCGAAATGGATATGGGTTCCAAATTCGCGATTCCGCAGAACTCCTTTTCCAACGGAGATATCACCGTATTTTATGCGGGCTCCGAAGAAAACACTACGATCATCAACTTTCAAGTATTCCGAAAGCGCCTTTTGAAATTCCGAATCAAGGCTTCCAAACAGGGTGTGTTTACGCTTCCTTCCGTAAGCATAGAAGTGAACGGTAAAAATTTTACCCCCGGGCCGTTGCAGGTTCAGGTGCTTGCAAGATCTCAAACCGCAAAGAGCCGCGGTTCGTTCTTCGATCGATTCTTTCAATTTGAAGGAGAGGAGCTTCCCGAAAACGCGGATCTCAAGGTGATCTTTCAAACGAGCAAAAAGGAAGCGTGGATCGGAGAACCGATCATCGGTTATTTTACGTTGTATTATAGGGACGTGCGTAAACCGTACTTCGATCGCAATCCCGCCGATTCGATTCAGTTTCCGTATTTCAGAAGCGAGATTCTTACCGGGGTGGCGGTTAAGGTTCCCGAGCAGGTTTTATACGAAGGAAATATCTACGACATCGCCGTTTACAACAAGGAAATCTATTCTCTCATTCCGCTTCGCGCGGGAGAATTCCTTCTGGGCAAGACGACGTTCTCTTTGGAAGGTCAGCTTCAATCCTACTTCAACGTCAAGACGGTTTCAACGACTCCGAATCGGATTCACGTTAAGGAACTTCCCGAATTTGCGGGACATTTCAGCGGGGGAGTCGGAAAATTTAAGGCGACCTTGAAACTCAAGAACGAACCAGAACACGTGGAAGTAGGGGATACGTTGTATTTGAGTTTGGTGTTGGAGGGAGAAGGAAATCTTTCTTCCGTTTCCGATCCTCTGCGTTCTTTTTGTAAAGCGGGGAAGGATTGCGTTTCTTTTTCCACGTTGTATGACACATCGAGGACTTGGAAGTTCACCGAATTGGAAAACTCCGGATACGGATTTTATTCCATCGCAAGATTCGAATACGGAATTCCGATGCAAAAGACGGGCCTTTGGAAACAGGAACCGGTCGAATTCGTTTTTTTTAATCCTAACTCGGGAAGTTATCAAACGGTATCGATCGAGATTCCTTCGGTGAACGTTCTTCCTGCAGCTCGAAAAAAAGAAAAGCCGAGCGAATCTCCGTCGATGAATTCTCTTTCCGAAGGATTGCATCTTCCGATTCCGGTTTATATCATCGGTTTCGTATCCGTATTCTTTGTCGCGGTTTGGACTTGGCTTCGATTTCAAAAATCGGACGCCGTTTCCATTTGGATCGAATCGCTTCCGATGCTATTTCCGATCTTAGGAGTTCCGGTTTTAAAAGAACTTGACCAGCGAACGGGAAGCAAACGAGGCTTGGTATTAAGACAATCCCTTTTGTCGAAAGGGGTCCCCGAAGCGGACGTTTCCTTCCTTGTGGAAATTTCCAAAGCGGATGCGGATGCCCACTTTGCGGAACTCGCTTCCCGATTGAACTTTCAGGAAAGAAACAATCTGCTTAGAATCGCGCATCAATTTTTAACAACCCAAAAGAAGGAGGAATACCAATGAGCGAAGAAATCAAAGGAAGGATTTCCGTAGAGACGGAAAACATCTTTCCGATCATTAAGAAATGGCTGTATTCGGAAAAAGATATTTTCATCCGCGAGCTCGTATCCAACGCGAGCGACGCGATAACGAAGCTGAAAAAGATCGCGTTCTCCGAAGAATTCGAAGGCGGAACGGATTATAGAATCGATCTCGATTTCGATCAGGAAAAAAGAATTCTGATCATCGAAGACAACGGGATCGGAATGAGTTCCGAAGAAGTCCAGAAATACATCAATCAAATCGCCTTCTCCAGTGCGGAAGAGTTCGTCAAAAAATTTCAAGGCGAAGGAGCGCAACCGGAAATCATCGGACATTTCGGTTTGGGATTCTATTCCTGTTTTATGGTCTCCACCAAAGTGGTCATCGAAACCAGGTCGTATAAAAAAGGTTCCACCGGAGTCGTCTGGGAAAGCGAATCGGGAACGGAATTCTCCTTACGTTCTTCGGACAAGGCGACAAGAGGAACCAAAATCACGCTGCATCTCGATTCCGATTCGGGAGAATATCTGGATCAGTGGAAACTCAAAGAGCTGATCCGTAAATACTGCGACTTTCTTCCCGTCCCCATCTACGTAAAAAACGAACAGGCGAATAAACAAACCCCGCTTTGGTCGGAAACTCCCGCCTCCGTGACCAAGGAAAAATACGAGGAGTTTTACAATTATCTTTTCCCGTTTTCGGGAGAACCTCTCTTTCACGTTCACCTCAACGTGGATTATCCGTTCCGTCTTCAAGGAATATTATATTTTCCTAAACTAAAACACGAACTCGACGTGAATCAGTCCGGGATCAAACTCTACTGCAATCACGTGTTCGTAAGCGACGACGCGAACGACTTGGTCCCCAAATTTCTGACCGTTCTCAAAGGGACGATCGATATTCCGGATCTTCCTTTGAACGTTTCCCGCTCGTATCTTCAGAGCGATCCTCTCGTCAAAAAAATCTCCTCTCATATCGTTAAAAAGATCGCGGATCGATTGAACGAGGAATTCAAAAAGAACGAAGAGGACTTCCGAAAGAATTGGGACGAGATTTCCATTTTCGTAAAATACGGAATGCTCACGGACGATAAGTTCTACGAAGCCGCAAAGGATCTCGTGTTCTTCAAAACCTCGAACGGGGAAATTACTCGTCTTGAAGATTATTGGACTAAGAACAAGGAAAAGAACAACGGCAAAGTGTTCTATGCGAACGAATCGGAGACTTCTTCCGTTTATATGGATCTGCTCAAGTCGCAAGGGCTCGAAGCGATCCTGGTCGATACGAGAATCGATTCCCATTTTATCCAGTTTTTGGAATCCAAAAATCCGGATATGAAGTTTCAACGAGTGGATTCCGAACTCGCGGACGGGGTCGTGGACAAGGATCACGCGTCTCAGATCGTGGATGCGGAAAATAAGACGCCCGCCGATCGTGTGAAAGAACTTTTTGACAAGGTTCTAAAACGCGACGGGTTGGAAATTAAGGCGGAACCTCTTAAAGCGGAGGGAGTTCCCGCGGTCGTGCTCCTTCCCGAACATTTGAGAAGAATCAGCGAGATGAATACGATGGGCGGCCAAAAACCACTCGATCTTCTAAGGAATCACACTCTCGTGATCAACACCCGTTCGGCCTTGGTTCAGAACATTCTCGGGCTCGCGGGAGGGGTGAATTCGTCTAAGGCCGATAAGCTGGTGCGCACAGTATACGACATGGCTCTTCTCTCTTCTAAGATTTTCGGAGAAGCTGAGTTCGCCGAGTATCTGAAACGCACCACCGAAACCCTGGAGGAATTAAGCGCCTCTTAAATTTCACGAAAAAAGACTTGGAATTCCGAGGTCGATCCGATACATATACTGAGCGTTTTACGATGGATCGGCTTCGGATACAACTGCTTCTGATATTCCTTCTCGGTTCCGCGGATTTTATGTCCGCGCAAGGGACCGCGCCGGTTTCCAAACCTCCCGAGGAAAACGGAGACATTCATAAGAAGGACGCGGCCTCTCTCGATAAGGAATACTACGAGTATTATTTCCGGACGATCCCGGACGTGGACGCCCTCGAAAAGGCGAAACTCGAATACAACCTCATCCGCAGCTTTAAACTCGAATTAAGAAGAAGGGAACCTTCCGTAAGTCAGGAATATCTGAAACAGATCAAGGCTTCGAGCATCCGATACGAACGGGTCCAGCCGGATTCGATCTGGATGCGCGGCATCCGCAGCCAGATGCAACATATTAAGTTTCAAGAATATATGTATATTGTAATATATGAGAAGTATTTTCTGTATATTTCCTACGAGATCAATCCGTCGCGTTACGTGATGGAGCCGTATCAGGTGCAGTTGATCTTCCAAAAGGAAAATCCGTTTTTTATCAAGCTGCCCGACCCTTGAAAATCCAGTAATAGATTCCCGCTCCGATGATCGTTCCGGAAAAACAAAGTCCGATTAGAGCGAACATCTCCAGAAAATCGAAATCGTTGATGAACAGGGAATTCTTTTTGATTCTCGCTAAAACGCGCACTTTACCGAACGTTTCGAAGGTTTGTCTGCGTACTTCGATGCTGTCTCCGACGCGGAGTCTTTGAGAAAGATTTTCGTCCACTTGTTCGGTGATTTCGTGTAACTTACCGGATTCGTCGGGCACTCGATACGAAACGAGATACGCTCGTTTCCCCGATTTTTCAACGCGTACGGATTCGGTAAGAGTTCCGAAAACGGTGGGTCCCGGTTCCCGCAGACTTTCGTAAACTTGATCGAGATGTTTGTTCTCGCCGGATACGATCCAATAAAAGGGAAGAAAGAATAGAATCGAACTCCATCCGAGCGTAAAAAGAATCTTGTAAAACGGAGTTGAGTACGATGAATCCATAGAATGAGAAAAATCGAGTTCTAAACAGTTAGTTTTCAATTCCCCGCGATTATTACAACCAGATAAAATAGGATCGAACGGCTAAATTCAGGATGGCGACGTTTTTCCGTTTTGCGAACTTCGACGTATGAATCTTTCCCGATCTCAATTCTTACGCTACTTAGGGAAGGGCGCGGCGGCATTGGCTCTCGTCAAGTCCGGGGCGCTTGCCGCAACCGCTTCGTCGAAAACAAAGTCGAATCAACGAAACAAGAAAGACCTTCTTCCATCCAAACAAAACTCATTTCCAAAATTTCGACCGATCGCGGCGAGTGAACGAGACGAATTGATTCTCCCGGAAGGTTATCGTTACGGAACGATCGCACTTTTCGGGGATCGTATCAATCCGCAAGGAGATACGTTCGGCTTTAATTCCGACTTCAATTGTTTTCTTCCTTTTGCGGGTAAGAAGGACACGGGTCTTCTGTGGAACAATCATGAAACTCTCGGAACCTTGGAATACTACGTCAACGGATACGACAGTCAAAAACAGGGACCGAATCTAAGAACGGATAAGCAGATCGAACAATATCTATATGCGTTAGGCGGCTCGGTGCTCCGAATCGCAAAACAAAACGGAGAATGGAAACTTTCTCCCGATTCCAAATACGGCAGAAGGATCAACGGTCTTACCGAGTTTCGATTGACCGGTCCCGCGGCGGGAAGTTCCGCGCTCGGAAATACGAACAAGGTTTTCGGGACGTTTGCGAATTGCGCGGGAGGAACCACGTTCTGGAATACGATTCTTTCCTGCGAAGAAAACGTGGAATGGGTGATCGAGCCGTGCAAACTCCCGCACGAAACGCATTACGGATGGGTAATAGAGGTCGATCCGTTCGATCCCAAGTCGACTCCGGTCAAACACACCGCATTGGGAAGATTCGCGCACGAGAACGCTGCGCTCGTATTGTCTCCTTCGGGCAAACTCGTGGTCTATATGGGGGACGATGCGAGGGACGAATTCGTGTATAAGTTCATATCAAAGAATTCTTACGATCCTTCTCTCGGGGCCGGAAACTCGAGTTTGCTCGAGGAAGGAACCTTGTATGCGGCCGATTTCGAAAAGGGGATTTGGATTCCGCTCGATTTCGAGTCGAACGAAACATTACGAAATTCTAAAAAAGAAAACGGGGAACGGCGATTCGGATCGCAAGCGGACGTTCTCGTTCGTTGCAGGGAAGCGGGAAAAGTTTGCGGAGCGACGCCGATGGACCGCCCGGAAGACATCGAAATTCATCCGTTGGACGGGACCGTTTTTATCGCGATGACCAACAACGACAAACACGGAAATCATTTCGGACAGATCGTTCGTATCCACGAAAAATCGGGGGATCACGCGGGGCTGGAATTCGACTATGAGATCTTTGTCGCGGGCGGAAACGGTTCCGGTTTTGCGGCGCCCGACAATCTCGCGTTCGACAGCGCGGGAAATCTCTGGATGGTCACGGACATTTCCGCAAAGAACTTAAACAAATCCGTATATAAGAAATACGGCAACAACGGTTTGTTCGTGATTCCCACGCAAGGAGCGGACGCGGGTAAGGCGTTCCAGTTCGCTTCTTCCCCCACGGGTGCGGAGCTGACCGGACTTTGGTTTACGCCCGATCAAAAGGAATTATTCCTTTCGGTGCAACATCCGGGAGAAACCACAAAGGACTATCAAAACCCGACGAGCCGGTGGCCGCATGGAGGGAACTCCCTGCCGAAGCCGGGAGTGGTTGCAATTTATTTAAAGTAGTTTTGACCGTGCGGTCGGCGGAAAGCGGTCCGCGGGCAACGAATCATTGCGCCGCGACTTGAATGGCTTCGGCTTCGGTTGTTAGGTGAGTGAACGGTTTCCAAAGTCCCAAGAGATTGAAGATTTGGATCACCTTGTCCGAGGCTTCGGTCAAAATCAGCTTTTTTCCGTCGTTGCTCAGTTTGTTTCTCAACTCGAAGATCGCTCGGATTCCGGAGCTGGAAATGTATTTGAGCTCGCTTAGGTTAAGAATGACCACATCGGGATGAGGAGGATCGATGATTTCCTGTTTAAAATCGGTAAAACTGCTTTCATCCAATCTTCCGTCGAGTGAGTAAACGAAAACGCCCGTCGAAGTTTCTTTCTTTTTAATGCTCAGTTGACTCATTGCTTACGAACCACTACGTGTAATTTTTTTTTGGAGAGGCTAAATTCAGCTTTTGCGCCCGGCGGAAAATCGTAAATCGTTTCCGCAAGAGAATCGATCGAAATTCCACCCTTCATTTCGGAAATCAAACTAAAACGATCCAAGACCGTAAAGTGGTCCAGAGTATACCGAGTATGTTCCTTCTTTCGAAGCTCTCTACAATAGACTTTGAAAAACGGGGATTGTTTGTCAAAACTTGTATCCGTATTTTCACAGGACATAACCCATCCGGTCGAACCTGCGCCCGTATAAACCAAAAGCCCCGAACATTTCTGTTCCTCCATTTCGTTCCCGTGGTGGATGAAAAACCGACTCGTGAGATCGGGACTGTTGTTTCGGATCGAAATTTCGCTGATCCCCTGTAATGTGCTGACCTTTCTCCCGTCGGGATAATGGATCTTCACTTCGATGAGAGGCCATTCTTCGATGGCGGCGTTGGACCAGCCTGTTTCCAGGGCTTTTTTGATGTCTTCCACGTGAAAGGAGAGAAGAGCGCCTACGGACGTCGGAGGATCGGAATTACAGCCCAAAACGAGCGTGTCCACGGCGTGGTGCGCGACGAAGGTGAAATGATTGTCCCCGCCGAGCGCGATCACGAGATCGAAGTCGGACGGAGGATGGATGTCCATATTCTTTCGAAAGATAAACGTGCTATTGGGGAAAAGCCGTTTGAGAGTTTCCCGGTTTGCAAGTTGTCGGAGATGCGATTCGTGGATTCTCGCAAACGAATCGTTTTGAATCTTATAAATTTTTTCGATTTTTTCGAGAGAACCCCATTCTTCCAAATCCAATTCGAACTTGGTGCGTTTCCCCAAGATAAGAACCCGTTTTGCGGCCTTTAATCTCTCCAAAGACATTGATTGATCCAAATACAGGACCGTTTGGAAAACAGAAACCCATTTTTCGGCGGGAAAGAATTTTCGGTGCCGCAAATTTCACGCAGATGCGCGGGTTTCTTCGAACAAAAAAAATCGGACCCGAGTCGAATCAAACCAAAATCTGTTCGGAAGAAACGTCCTGATCCCGATCCTCGTCCCTCGATTCCTTTTCGGAGACGATCGCTTTGAGAGTCGTCATAATCATACGGAACTTGGAACGGTTCCCAACGAGACGATAGAGTTCCACGAGATGTTTGAGGTTCCGTATGTTTCCCGGTTCGCGGGAACGAAGACGTTCCGAGTATTCGATCGCCTTTAGATATTCCTTCGTTTTTCGAAGCGTAAAGGAAGTGTAATATAGAAATTCGTTGTCGAACGGAAACCTGGCGACGTAGTTTTCGGAATAGTTCGCCGCAGGAGCGTAGTCCTTCTGATGAATGCAGATTCTTGCAAGTTGTTTGTAAAGACCCGGGTCGGAATCGCTGATCGCGAGGGCTTTTTCGAAAAGATTCCTCGTCTGTGAAAGGTTCTTTTTTCGGATCTGCTGAATCCCTTCCTTGACGAGAAGATTGTATTCGTCCCCGGCGGATGGAACCTTTTGCAGGGAAATCTCCGTGGGAATTTTATATGCAATTTTCATAATGGAAAGGTCGTCCGTGACCTCTCCCGCGTGAGCGATCAGTTTTTCGAGATCGTGCAGATCCCCGTTGGCGAGTTCCACGAGCCGCAAAAAAAGAGTTTCGTCCTCGTTCATAAACGTTTCGTCGGATCCGGGCTTGCGCAGAAGAATGTCGTCTCTTCCGTCAGAACCGATAAACAGAAAGTCGTTCGGTTCCAGTTTAAAAACGCGGATGATCGGCTCGGACGCATTCTCCGTAAAACCGATCTTACGAAGAAGCAATTCCGGATCCAGAAAACTCGCTTTCCCGTCTCTGTAAAGAACCATCCAAGGATGTTCCGCGTTGATGGAATACAAGGCTCCGGTTTCGTGATCGATGAGAGCTATGACGGCGGACACGAGCATACTGCCGTCGAACGTGACGAATACGTTCTGCAATTCCGTATAACAGTCCTTCAGCCATTTCTCGGGCGTTTTCTTCTGATTGGATCGGGAAAGCTGAGTTCTTGTTACGATCGCTTTGAAAACGGTCCCCATCACGAGCGCGCCGCCCGCGCCTTGGATGGATTTACCCATCGCGTCCGCGTTTAAAACGACGAGATAAATCTTGCCGTTCAAGGTGATTTCTTGAATGGAACAGAGATCTCCTCCGATTTCCGAATTCTTCGTGCGGAAGCGGAATTCCTTCTTCTGCTTGAGAATGGATTCGATCTTCGTATTCTCGTCGCTATAACGCAGAGAAGTCAACGGTTGAATGAGAAGGGAAGTGAGATAATAATCCCCGTCCTGTTTTTCCTTGAGAGACTGGACTTCGTTTAACGTTTCCTGAAGTTCCTGCGTTTTTTCCTCCACCTTTCTTTCGAGAAAAAGCTGATGATCGAGAAGTTCCTTTTTCATATTCACGAACACTTCCCCCATTTGACCGAGTTCGTCCGTGCGGTCCAAATCGATGATCGTGGTTTCGTCTTCGGAAGGATTCTTCATCGCGAAGTTGAGAGCCTTGACCGCGTTGATGATGTCCCTCGAAAAAAGATAGGATACGAGAAGAATTCCGATAAAGATCGAAAGAGCCAAGAGCCCGCAGTAGATCCAGAGATTCCGCGTAGTAGTATGCAGCTCCGTTTCGTCGATCAAAAGAACGAACTCGAGGGCGAGATTGGTCAGTCCCTTATTTTCGTACGGGATGCGCGTAAGATAAAAGTATTTTCCTCCGAACGAAAAACGGTTCCCGCTTTTGAGAGAATCGATCGGATGATGTTTCAGATATTCCCGGATGAGGGGACCGGATGCGGAGATTTGTTTTTCCTTTTCGTAGATCGCCATCTGAACGTCGCTCGAGCCGGTGATGTTCTCCGTGAATTTTTGATCCACGACCTGACCCACTAAGACCAAGGAGCCGTTTCGCAGCGGAGAAGTGACTCGGAGTCCGAGACCGCTGTGACCGAGTTCGAGTGTGGAGGCGATCTTGCCGCTCAGCGCTTCCTGAACGATCTTTTGTTTGGACTTGTCGTCTCCGAAATCGCCGGGTCTGTGAAACCGATATACTACCTTGCCCGAAGAGGAAATCACTTCGAAGATCGAAAGATCGTATTGTTTCATGATTCCCAAAAAGTATTCTCTCTGAGAATCCAAAAGACCTCGGTTGCCGGAACCCGCCTCCAAAATCGAAATCGTTTTGGAATTCCGTTCCAACTCTTTGAGCATAAAACGGATCGTCTCTTCCTTGTGTCTGAGTTCTTTTTGAAAATCGACGGATTTGTCGAGGGCTCGTTTATCCTGAGGTTCGTTTTTGACTCGATCGATCATCTGGATAAAGGTGACCGCTAAAATCAAAACGAGAAATAACTGACTTGCACTTAAGATTAAAAATATTTTTTGACGAAAGCTCATAAAAACTCGCTGAAGTTAAAGCTCGAACGGATTGGTTTTGTTTTTTCAGCATAAAAAACGAATTATCACTTGAACCCAAAGCATATAAAGTTAGTTTAGAAATCCACCGGTTTGGCGATCGGGAATGTGAAAATCTCGTTACAGAAATAAAGAGCTTTATGTCCCCAGAAGAGAAACGAATTCAAGAATTAGAAGATGAAAACAAACGACTCAAACGGCAAATAGAGAACACGGCGCATTCTCCCTATCTGAAAAAGGGAATGGCGAGCGTTCGTTATTACGCCAGAATCTTCCGCGAAGAGATCGTGGAAAACGAGATTCGGGGAAGAATCGACGAAAGTCTGGGAACCCTCTACGAGATCAAAAATTTCGTTCATCGTTATTCCTCGTTAGCCGGACTCGATCCGGACACGATCCGCATCATCGCGACCGAGGCCACGCAAAACATCGTGGAACACGGTCAGGGAAAATACGCGGAAATCGAATTAGAATTACATAATGAAGTTGTGAATCCCTTTTTTAAGATGTCCTTCAAACACGAGATGCAGCCGGGGATGAAATACACCCTTTCGCAGATCAACGAGAACGTTAAGAAAGGAGACTTCTCCTCCGAGCTGTTCGACATAGAAAGTTCGCGGGGCAGGGGAGAATTCCTCATGAAGGAACTCGCCGACGAGAGAAGAGTACTGAACGGGGTCGAGATCACCCCCGAAGGGAACAAGGTTCATTACTTCAAACGCGTGCTGATCAATTACCGCGATCCGAAAGGGCCGAGAGACGTGACGAGTTTCGACGAGATCAAGGAAGAGATCGATCGACTCGATCCGGAAGAAGCCCTCTGTTACTTTCATATCGATCACAGAAAGAGCAAACTTTCCTCCGTCACCATCGTTGTCACTTCTTCCCGAGAAACAAAACTGAGAACGCTGATGGAAGAAGCCGGTTTTTATCTGGTCCACAAGGATAAATATTATAGAGCCGTGTTCTGTTCGTTCGAACCGACGAAAGAGTTCACTCCTTCGGAGTTGGAAAATCTTTTCGAGAAAGTCCGCAAACAAGTGGAGATCGAAAAGGAATGAACGCCGGTGGAGGCGAAGCCGGAACCGGCGGAACAAGCGGTGCCGGTTCAAGCGGAGGATTTCCGTTTCATCCGTTCCGTGATTTTTTACTCGGAGAAGTTCTATTCAAAACCTTGCAGGAAGACGGAGTAAACGTCGTGGATGCGGAAGCCGCCGTTCTTTCGCATTTGCCTTCCGATAAAAAGAATTTCGTATTCACACCCAACGCAAAAAAACAAACCCTTCTCAACCTTTATCCCGAAAAAATCCGCGGGTTTCTCAAATCCAAAAAAGGAAACGAGATCAAACAGGAATTCAAGACGATGATCGCGACCGAAGGAAGAATGGATCTCGCGCTTGAACTGTTGGAATGGTTGTTCACCGGGTTCGACGAACGGGAATTGTTAAACGAATTGTTTTCCCTGATTCTGAACGATCGGATTCCTTTGCAGGAGGGATTTTTGGATCGTTTAAAAAAGAATTACGAGGAAGAAGTTCTGAAGGATCTGGAAAATATAGAATAAGCGGGTTTGGCCGTGATGCGGCCCGCCGAAGGCGGGCCGGTTATCAGGTGTAAAACTTAAGCGGCGATTGTGGATGTCGGATCGACGATCACGTCCGAACCGCGAAGGACTTTCTTGCCTTTTTCGGTCCAGACGGTTCTTTGAATTTTGATGATTCTCAGCATGTGAAGGATTTTCATCACTTGATAGGTGAGATCCAACTCGAACCAACGAAACGCAAAGTTCGGAGAATTCGGATGCGCGTGGTGATTGTTCTGATACAATTCTCCTGCGATCAAAAAGTCTACGAATAGGGTGTTTTTGGAATTGTCCGGATTTTCTTTGTGGTTTCTGTAACCGTACATGTGACCGCACCAGTTTACGATCGCGCCGTGAATCGGTCCCATCAACCAATGAATCGGAAGTAAAAGATACCAGCCGTATTGACCCGCAGGAACAAAGTAAAGATAGAATAACGTGTAAAGGGTTCCGCAGAAAAGCCGGAACGTCCAAGAATCGCTCAACATGTCGATCGCCGGCCACTCCGGATAATTTCCTTTGAATTCTTTTTCAACGTTCGCTTTACGATCCAGGATCGATTCGTAATTCAGCGCGGTCTTCCACATCATATCCAAAAATCCTTTGGAAGCAACGGGAGAATGCGGATCTTTCCCCGTATCGCTGTAAGCGTGGTGTTGTCTATGCATGATCGCGTAAGCGCGGGGATTCAAGAAGGAAGAACCCTGAGCCACGCAGGTAAAAAGATAAAAAAACTTTTCCCAGAACTTGTTCATTTTGAACATCGCGTGCGCCGCGTATCTGTGAAGAAAGAACGATTGAGCGAAAGCCGATAAGAACCAATGCCCGATAAAGAACGATAGAATGATCGCCATCTAGTAAACTCCTGTTGATAAATAGGAGCGGGTTGCCGGGGGGAGGTTGCAGAAAAATTACGGCGTTTCGAAAAAAAGAAAAGGGAAAAATTTCGATGAACGGATTCCGCTTTGCGGCGAATTATTTAGTGAGGCGGGGAATTTTCGCCGAATGGATGTCTTTTGCCACGCAAAGGGCCGGAACTTCGACCCTTTGATTTAGAAAAGAAATGCGGAAGGATTATTTTCCTTTGTGAACCGGTTTTACGGGAACTCGGATCGCATCCACTTTGATTTTGTAACCGCCTGAAACGGTAACGATTCCTTTGTAAAGATCGGAAACGTCCGTTACTTTGGCGATGAACCAGCCGCAGGTGCGCGCTTCGTCTTTGCTTTCCGGAGCGCGATATCCGTCTTCGGTTCCGAGGTCCGCCATGATTACGATGCTGCCGATTTTCAGATCGTTTTGTTTCGCAATCTCGGTCGCATAAAAGAATTTCGTCCAAACCTTATTGCCGTCATGCACTTGAAGAAACTCCGCTTCGTTTTTCGTTTTTGAGGAAGGTGCGGTGAGTTGTTTGGCGAGATGAACGTAAATCCAAGACTGGTTTTTGAATTCTTCTTTCGTGATAAAAAAATCATCGGGTTGAATGTAATGTGCGTCTTCTTCCGCAAAAAGAATCGAAGGAAGAAGCGAGATAGAAAACACAAGTGCGATGGTCGCGCATGCGGAACGGAAAGGATTTTTCATTTTTGACTCCTTGTCAAAGATTCACTCTAAATAGATTGTATTGATTTTAATCGGATCGTCGCCGATCGATTTAAGGAATCAAGCTAAAGTCCGTCCCGATTTAGGAAACAAATATTTTCATATATTTAATGCGATCGTTGAATGGGGTGTCTGTTTCGGACGTGTAGTCTTATATAAAAATAAAAGCCGATCTTAAATCTTGTTTGATCCTTTTGAAATACTACGAAGAGTAACCTGAATCGGAGGAACTTTATGAAAGGAAAGAAAATCGGAGTCTTAGGTTCGGGAATAGTAGGGCAGACGCTCGCAAACGGATTCTTAAAACACGGCGCCGAAGTAAAGATCGGAACGAGAGATCCCGGAAAACTCAAAGAATGGTTGTCTAAAGCGGGAAGCGGCGCTTCGATCGGAACGTTTGCGGAAACGGCGAGTTTCGGCGACATCTTGGTTCTTTGTTCGAAGGGAAACATCGCATCCGAAGTATTGAAATTGGCAGGAGTGGATTCGCTTACCGGAAAAACGGTGATCGATACGACCAACCCGATTTCGGAAGAACCTCCCGTAAACGGAGTATTGAAATTCTTTACAACATACAATGAATCTCTAATGGAGCAATTTCAGAAACAGGTTCCGAAGGCGAACTTCGTAAAGTGTTTCAGCTCGGTTGGAAGCGGATTGATGGTCAATCCGAGCTTGAAGGGAGGAACTCCGAGTATGTTTATCTGCGGGAACGACGAGGCCGCGAAAAAACAAGTTCGAGAAATCTTGGACGAATTCGGATGGGAAACGGAAGATATGGGAAAAGTCGAAGCGGCCCGTGCGATCGAGCCGCTTTGTATTCTTTGGTGTATCCCCGGATTTTTATCACAATCCTGGACGCACGCATTCAAAGTATTGAAATGATTTTTTGACGAAGAATCGATCCCCTACGGTTTCGGTTTCGTGGAAGTAGATCGGGATTTAGTTCCTCCGGCAGCCTCCAGAAGAGGAATGATCGCCGAACGTTCGTAAGCCGTTGCGAGGGAAAGAGCCGTATAACCGTCCACCTGATAATTCGGGTCCGCCTTTTTGTCCAAGAGCGCCTTTACGAGTTCGGGTAGATCGAAATAAACGGATAGGTGAAGGATTCTCCAGCCTTTCGTTTCCGTATTCGGATCGGCCCCTTCGCTTAACAATTTGACTGCAGTTTTCAGATCCTTCTTATAAGTGGCTTTGACGAGCGCGTTGTTTTTAGCGGTTTGTTCTTCCGGCGTCAGCGAGGTCGTTGTCGCCGCGTTGTCGGAAGGTTTCGATTCTTCTTTTGCCCGATCGGAGATGCGCGCATTCGGATTCCCTGCGAAGGCATAATCGAATACGACTCTGGATTCTTGTTTTCCTTTATGAAAGAATAACTTTCCGTTGGAATAGGCCGGATGTTCGATCTTTGTCACTTCGGCAAGATTGGTTTGAGAATCATAAACGGTTCCGAAATTCTTTCCCGTAAAAAGCTCCGCGATCAAACTTTGAGCGGTCCAAGGAGCCCATGTCGCATAATAACCTTGAAAACCCGCCTTTAAGAAAGGCGCGGAATACATCGAAACCCTGTGTTTCGTTTCTTCCGCATCGATTACCCCCATATCATAAGCCATATTGCCCGCCGTAAAACAAGCGCCTAAGAAAAGTACGACAGCACCCGGCGCGGGTTTGAGAGTATTTTCCACATCGTCGTTCGAAACGAATTTTCCCTTTAATGCAAAACCGCCCACATACTTTTGATGATACGGAGAATCGGTTAAGTTGCTTCCCACACCGTGACCCGCATATAGAACCAAGTTCGCTCCTTGGATAGAGCCTTTGATTTGATCCCATGAATTTTTCGGACTGTAGTATTCCGTTACTTGGACGCCGCGTTCCCTAAGAACCTTTGCGACTCCTTGCATGTTCTTAATGTATCCTAATGTTCCCGGCCCGTTGTCCCCGTCCACGTCTCCCACAAGAACTACCGCTTTATAGCCGGAACCGCTTACGCTGGCCTCGGGAAGATTGGCGCGTTTGGAAATTTTCAGTAAGGACTCTCCGATCGCATGATTTGGATGTTTTTCGGTTTCGGCGAATAGGGGAAGGGATAGTATTAAGAAAAGTAGCAAGGTCTTGTTCGGATTCATAGGGGAAATAGAGTAAGAAATAAATTTCCGATGTCAAGGACAAGAGCGACGATCTATGGAGAACGTTTAAAAAAATCTTCGATTTTGAACCGGAATTTCGTTTCCGAGAACCGTTTCTTTGTATGGAAATGTTGTGGTTTTCGTCCGGTGAAAAGATCGAATCGATTTTGATCGAAGGTCAGTTGGGTATAGATTCTTTGTTGGTGCCTTATTCGTATTGGGATCGATTGGATCCTCAAGAAAAGAAAATTCTTCCGCATCGGCTTACGTTTCTATTGAGAAGATACGGTAAATATCTTGCGACTAAAAAGCGTCTTCATTGGAAAGCGGGTAAGATTCGATACAATCGGGGTGTCGGGAGAATGAAGAAAATGACGATTCGAGTGAACACCGGGGCTTGGGCCGTTTTAGGAGCGTTGGCCGCGGCTCATGGTGTGTCGCGGTGTTATTTGTTTAATTATATGCTTTGGCTGGAAGACAATGGAGTCGGGGATTCTATTGTGGAAACTTTAAACAGAGGAGTTCCTAGTTTACACGGGACTTACAGAATGATCTGGACCTTAAATCTACGAGAAAATCTCATCTCACGAGAATTAGAATTCGAACCAAACCCAATGACCACCGAATATCCTTATTACTTACGAACCCGACCCACATGAAATCGCGTTATTCAACAACAATCACCATAAATTGCGCGTAAGCTATAAAGGACTATTCCACGTTTCTTTCCTCACCCTTATCCAGAATCCGATTTTGGATCGGTTTGACCTTTGGAAAGAAATCCTTGGAAACGGATTCCTCCGAGGACGCACTTCGAAACGAGACCGATTCGTCCGGCATCAACTCGATGTTCATGCTTCTTGAAGCGCCGCCGGAGGGTTTCGTGAAATTCAATAGAACGTCTCCACCTTTCACGATCGAATGGGAAGGCGAATTCAGTACCGCGAATATAATATGTTTTGCATGCGTTAGCCCGGCCCTTACTCTCGGGTACGCGAGCGGTTCCATCGGAATCCAGCCGAAGGAAGGATGCCAAACTTCTGCGATCTTATGATTGAAATCGACTTTGGTCGCGCCGGGTAGCCAATTCCAAGCGAGGCGTGCAGGAATTCCCGCGCTTCTCAGCAAAGCGATCTGCGCATAGCTGTGTTCCGTGCAGGAACCGTGGCCGTTCTGCAAAACGACCGGCGCGGGATCGAATCTGCCGTCCTGCTTGTAGACTAAATTCTTAGTAATATGTTTATAAACCGCTTGGATATAACTTTCGACGCTGCTCGTCTCCGATTTGAGTTGATCCCGGGCAGAAACGATACCTGGATCATAGATCTTATAAACCGACTTATCTTCCAGGAATTGTTTCCAGTCGCGGTCGACTTTCCAATCTTCCCAGGATGTATTAAAATTGGAAAGGCCCGAATCGATATGAAATCGGGTCAATTTGGCCGAATAGACTGTCTCCGACCAAGACTGGCCCGCCGACAAAGCCGGGACTTTAACGATCAAAGTTCTATTCCCTTGATCATCGTCTTTGAATATTCCATTTTTAGAAACCGTCTCTCCGCTGAGAATTTGATACGCCGTTTCTCGAGGCGGGATTACTACGGCAAGTTCGGTTTCGGGAGAATCCTTTTCCTTTGCGGTGACCGTAACGTTGAAAGAAATTTTATCTTTCTGAGGGGAAAATCGATAACTCAGATTTCCTTTGAGAAGTTGATTCCCTTTTGAGGTCGGATACAACTGATCTCCGACCTTGACCAAATTCTTATACACGTTTTTTTCCGGGTCCATCAAAGCAAATCCGATCGAGTTCGAACGACCTTGCCGATCTCCGCGGCAGGCGAGTTTCGGCGCGGACTTGGAGTCGATCCGCGCTGAATAACGATCTTTGACGGTGTTCAAAAGAGGATCGTAAGAATGAAGATTGTATTCTCCTTCGCTGTACCAAAGAAAAATCTCCTGGTCGGAACAAACATAAGCCTGTGAAACCTTGGAAATCGGAAGTTCCTTGTTTTCGATTTCATTGCCCGTTTCTATATCATAAAAAGTGAATGTATTTCCTTGAATCGCAAATAGTTTTCCCTGAAAGATTCCGATCGAGGTCCAACCCGAGTTCGTGGGAACGAACGGGATTTTCCGTTTTACTTCGAGGTTACCGCTCGTAAGCACCGCGATCTCTTTCTTAAGACGGGCGTAGATCCGATCATTCTCCCGATCCCAAGCCAAACCGCGGACCGGTTCGCCTAAATCGATTCGTTTCGCTTCGCCGTTTTTTAAGTTTCGAAAAAGAATTCCATGGCTTTCCTTGTCGTTCGCTCCAGGAAGAATCGCGGGCCACAAAAGCCAATTCCCCGCAATCAAGGCGCCTTGAAAGCTCCTCACTTTTTCATCCGAAGAAGGGGGTGCGATCTGCGGGTAGTCGTCTTGTTCGATGACTTCCCAATCTAACTTAGAATAGGCGGAATCCGCAAAAATAGAACCGCTTATAGAGGCGGTCAATCCGACGGCGGTTCCGACACAAAATGCAACCGATAGAGATCGAATTTTTAATGCGAAACAAAGGTTCGATACAAACGAAAATGAATCGGTGAAAAACATGCGAAAATTTGACGCGCGCAAAGGGAAGAATCCTTCTACCGGAAGGTCTAAAAACGATCGCTTTTCGAAAAAAGAAAGGCCGTTGAGCGAACGTGAAAGTGCGAAAGCGTTTTCTTGCGGGAAAGATAAGGAGATTCTAATATTTTTGCTTTAGAGAATGTCGGTTTAACGGTTTTTTCTTTAAAACGATTCGGATTTCAACTTTCTGCGGATCTCCTCAAGAGCCAAACCTTCCAAAGTTTCGAAACCCAAGCCGGGTGAATAGGGGAGGTTCTCGATGACTTTTAAACCGAAGTTCCCGAATTCGTTTTTGATCCATTTCCTAAGTTGCAGATCGGTTTCCTTGGAACGGTCTGCAACGGGTTTTGCCTTTCGGATATAATCCAGAAGTTCCGCGATTCCGTATTTGGTTTTGGTGGAGGTTTTGAAAACGGGAGGAAGTTCCTTGCCGGGCATAATGTCCTTCAAGAATTCCAAAGTCGTAATCAGCGTGTGATAACTGGAATTCGCGAGGACTTCTTCGTCGCATTTGTTTAGAATGAACGAATCCGGAACTTCCATGATTCCGCTTTTCATAAATTGAACCTGATCTCCGCCTAACGGTTGCAATACGAGAAAGGAAAGGTCTGTCAACTTGGAGACTTCGATCTCGTTTTGACCGATCCCGACGGTTTCAATGAAAACGTAGCGAAAAAAACAACGAAGCAACCGGATGACGTGATACGTATACGGATTCACTCCTCCGAGTTCGAGTTGACTCGGTTGGGAACGAAAGTAGATTCTCTTTTCCCGTGCGGGAAGGGAAAGACGGGTTCGATCGCCGAGCAACGAACCGCCCGAAATATGACTGGAAGGATCGATCGCTACGATGGCCATCGTTTCACCGTCGTCGGCTTTGAGAAATTGAGTCGCGAGTTCTCCGAGTAACGAGGATTTTCCCGCGCCCGGAGTACCGGTAAATCCCACCGTCAACGAATTCTGTCCGTTCAGCCCTCGCTGCGCGAGGGCTGCAAACAACCCTTTCCGAAACTCGAACGAATCCGGTCTTTCCACACCGGAGATCAGTTTCGCGAGAGGAAATTTTTCTCCCTCCCGCGCACCTTCGATGAGTTCGGCGAGATCTTCTTTGTGATGTTTCACAACCGTGCCCGAAACGAAAACAAATCCGCGTTAGGCGGCTTTTACGGTTTTGGAAATGATGTCGATGATTCTTTCCATCACGTCCATCAGATCGTAATCCTTCGGCGTGAAGATCGCCTTCACTCCGAGTTTCGTCAAAGCGTCAAAGTCCGAAGGAGGAATGATTCCACCGAATACGACAGGGATATCGGCTTTGTAGTGTTTCAATTCCGAGAAGATCTGTTCCGCGAGTTCCAAATGCGAACCGGAAAGAATGGAAACTCCGATCACGTCCGCGTTTTCTTCCACCGCGGTTTGAACGATTTCTTCCGGTGTTAAGCGAATTCCCGAATAGATCACGTCGAATCCCGCGTGTTTCGCGGACACGGCGATCATCTCCGCTCCGTTGGAATGTCCGTCTAACCCGGGTTTGCCGACCACGATCTTCGGTCTGGAGCCGCTCGCTTTTAGGAAGGCTTCTACCTTCCCGCGAACGCGAACGACTTTTTCGGTTTCCAGATTGAGTTTTTGTCCTTCGACTCCGGTCGCAGGTCTGTATTCGCCGAAGACGGATCGAAGGACGTCCGCCCATTCTCCCGTGGAGATTCCGGCTTTCGCACATTCGATGGATGCGTACATCAGATTCTTACCCGCTTTTGCGTCGGCTTCGAGAGTTTCCAGCGCGGCCTTAACCTTATTCGCGTCTCTTGCGCCTTTTACTTTTGCGAGAACTTCGAGAGTTTCTTCCGCGGACTTAGGATCCACTTTGAAAACGCCTCCGTCCTGATCGGTCATCAATGGAGAAGGGGTTCCCTCGGTCCATTTGTTCTTACCGACGATGATGAGTTCGTTATTGTTGATCTTTGCGAGACGTTCCGCTTGCGACTTGACAAGCTGGGATTTCATATAACCGTTCTCGATCGCTTTGATCGCTCCGCCCATATCGAGAATCTTCTGAATCTCTTTGTAAGCTTCTTCCTTGAGTTCTTTTACTTTGCTTTCGACTACTTTAGAACCTTCGAATAGATCCGGATACTCGAGAAGATCCGTTTCATACGCAAGAACCTGCTGCAATCGCAAAGACCACTGTTGATCCCAAGGTCTTGGAAGGGAAAGGGCTTCGTTCCAAGCGGGAAGCTGAAGCGCTCTGCAGCGAGCGTCGCGGCTCATGGTGACGCCTAACGCTTCGATGAGAATTCTCCACGCGTTGTTTTCGGGCTGTTCTTCGGTAAGACCGAGCGAGTTCACCTGAACCCCGTAACGGAAACGGCGGTATTTTTCCTGTTTCACTCCGTAACGATCTCTCGTGATCTCGTCCCACATATCGGTGAAGGCGCGCATCTTGCACATCTCTTCCACGAAACGGATTCCCGCGTTTACGAAGAACGAAATTCTCCCCACACACTGCTCGAACTCGTCCGGCGTAAAACAGTTTCTTTCCTTGATCGCGTCGAGGATCGCCATTGCAGTTGCGAGCGCGAATGCGAGTTCCTGAACCGGGGTCGCTCCCGCTTCCTGCAAGTGATACGAACAGATGTTAGACGGGTTCCATTTCGGAATATTCTTCAGACAATATTCGTACATATCCACGATCACTCGGATCGACTGAGCCGGAGGAAAGATGTAAGTTCCTCGGGCGAGATATTCTTTGATGATGTCGTTTTGTGTGGTTCCCTGGAGAAGTCCGATGTCCACGCCTCGTTCCTGGGCGAGGGCGACGTAAAGGGACAAAAGATACATCGAAGTCCCGTTGATCGTCATCGAAGTGTTCATTTCCTCGATGGGAATCTGGTGAAAGAGAATTCTAAAATCCTCCAAGGTGTTGATCGGAACTCCCACTTTCCCGATTTCGGGTCTTGCGATCGCGTGATCGGAGCTGTAACCGCACTGGGTCGCGAGGTCGAAGGCGATGGAAAGACCGGTTTGGCCTTTGGAGAGGTTTTTTCTAAAAAGTTCGTTGGATTCTCTCGCGTTTGTGTGTCCCGCGTAGGTTCTGAAGATCCAGGCCGGTTCTTTGGACGGTTTTCCCGCTTTGTCGTAAAGGATGTGATCTTTGTTTTCCATGAATTCTATCCCGATTCGAGGTTCTCATTGTTACTTCAAAATGTGTTGGTAGAATTTCACCCAAATTTTTATCCTTGCTCTGATTTCCGCAAAAACCCTACGGGCTCCCATGGACTTAGAAAGAAGCAATAAAGCCAACCCAATCTTCCTTTTCCTATCCGCGATCGGTCTCGCGGTCGTCCTTTCGGTATTGTACAACTGGTTCGGAGAACCTTTGAATCCCGAAGCGATCGAAATGCTCGCCAATCTCCGTTCCTTAACGGAAGAAGGAAAATTCTTCTCCGATCAACCCCCGCTTCCTTTTTTGATCCTGAATCTTTGGAAATCTCTTACCGGACTCAATTATACCACGGCTTTGTTTTCTCTTTCCGCTTTTATATTTTCGCTCGGAATTCATCTGATCGGATACACTCTGCAAAGGGAGAAGTGGAAACCGAATCACTATCTTCTCTGTTATCTTTCCGCGATTACGCCGCTGACGTATTCGATGCCTTTGTTTTTTTATCCCGAATTGTTCAGCTTGTTTTTTCTTTTGATTTTGTTTCTCGCGTTCCGCATGGAAACCCTGGGCGACATATTCCTGCTCGTGATTTGTATTCTCGGAAGTTTCTTTTCTCATTTTACCGTGTTTCTTGTCGGGCTTACGATTTTCGTGATCAAGGCGGGAACGGTGGGAATTCGCGAAAGAAAGAAGAATCAATCCGTGTTTTTCAAACGAAGAAACATTCCTCAGCTCGTGCTTCTCGTTTATATGGCAGTCTTTATCACTCTTCTCGTCGTATTGATCACGACGAATTTTTACGGGGAGAATTCTTTCGAAACGTTTTACAAACTTCTCTGGAACTACTTGGCGAACTTCGGACCGTTGTTCGTGATTTTGTATATCGGAAGTTTTTTACTGCGATCGGAAAAGGAACTTGGCACCGTTGCGGCGAGCGCGGTCTTGTTCGTGATTCTTCTTGTGTCCGCTTATTTTTCCGTTAAACCGACATCGGGAATCAACGCGGCCAAACTCGGAGCGTTTGCCAAAGATCTCGTAAACTTAAAGAACAGGGAAGTCATCCAAACGGACGAGAAGATTTACGCGAGCCCGGCGGTTTCGTCTTACGTGTATTTTCATTCCAAACAAAGACTACAGCCGATCAAACCGAAAGAATGGAAGAATCGCGATTATCTTTTTTTGGAAGAAGTCTGGCTTGCGGACAAACGGGAAATGCTCAAACGGTATAAGTTCAAAAATCCTCAGTTCGTATTTTTATCGGGAGAACAGATTCTCATCACCGGATTTTTAACGAAGGTAATTTTGGCCGAAAAAGAGAACACTCAGATTAAGGTTCAGGTCGAGAAAGCCAAAGCGCAGCTTCCTTCCAAAACGGGAGAGAAGGGGATGAATCGTTTTCTTACGGGGATTTTTTCTTCTTCCGCATTGAGTCCGGAATTGATTCCTTGAACTCTGCGAGTCGAAACCTTTGAAACCGATCTGGAAAAAAAAATCGAACCTGAAAAACAAAAACGCCGATTCCAAAACGAAGGGGGGCGTTTCTTCCTTCGCTTTTTACAAGGATAAGTTGAATTTATCCCGTTCGAGTAAGAACGAAACTTCTTCCGAGGACGAGGAATTGACGTTAGGCGCAAACGGTCTTCCTTTTGAAAAAGCGTATTGGAGGGATATCTACGGTTCCGGAACGGACGTGGACGCAACCTTTAACGCGAAAGAGCACGCACGTTATGCGAAATCGATTTTGAATCTGATGGAAATCAACGTGAATTCGATCGCCGATTTCGGTTTCGGCAAGGGAATCCTTTTAAAGGAGATGGTCAGGATTTTCAAACCAGGACGCGTCTTAGCCATCGATCCTTCCGAACAAATGCTCGACGAACTGCTCGCTCAAAAATGGATTCGCGCTTGGAATATGTCCGTACTGAACACGACCGTTCAGGAATTGGATCTTTCATACTTCGTACATCTTCCTTTTGATTTAGGAATTTGTAATTCGGTCGTTCAATACATTCAAGGGGATCTGCGACCCGTTTTCGAAAAACTTCATAAAATCGTAAAATACTTATATTTTTCCGTTCCAACGAAAGACGATTATATCCGCATGAAGAAGGATATCTACTTTGAGGATCCTTACGCCTACGTGAGAACGAAAAAACAATATCTGAAAATGATCGATCCCTATTTTCGAAGAGTGAGCTTTAATCTTTTGGAAAGCAGATTGGTAAGCGATTCAAGATTTACGGATGAATTGTTTAAGGATGAGTGAATTCAGGAATCCCTTCGAACCATTCCTCACAGGAGTAGAGGAATTGGAATTCTTAAGAATTTCTTCCGATCGTCTACTCCCGAGAGAATCCAGGCCAAGAATGTTCGCATTCTTCAAGAAACTGAACTCATCCAAATACAACTGACTGAATTCAGGTCGAATGTATCCGTAAGCGGAGAAAGCGGCTTTAACCAATCGATGATTTCCTTCAGCGACTTGATTGTGAACTCCATCCCTGCACCAACGATTCTTCGCTAACTTGTATCGAGCATCTTTCGACTTAGCGTTGTGATTCACTGACCTGTGATTTTTGAAGACTCCGAAGAGCCAAGGATAACCTTCATCGGTAAAGAGCGGAGTAGAGTATGGAAGCTGTTCTACAAGTAGAGGTCCGATGGTATCGGCTTTCGTATTTGAGATAGAAGTGAAGAATGCAGGTCCGCTCTTGATCGCAATGGAATGAAATAGCGTTCCAACTTGTTTCCCTCCTAACTTCTCTGAAAGGTAAATCGAGGCAGTTAAACCCGTCTTCTTGTATCTTGCTCTTCCTTTATTCGCTCTTTGACTCGCACTGTACAAAACCGCTGAATCAGCGCATACATAGGGTTTCTGAGCCATTTTACGAGTAAGAGAAGCATCTGAGTTCGGATCTAATCTAAAGTCTCTGAACCGTTCTTCTAAAGCCTTGAAGGTAAGTTCTTTGTAGATTGGTAATAGATCAGAACAGAGTAATTGGAATCTTCTCTTTAACAATGATGCTGCTTTGTAACTGATTTTGAGTTTTCGCGCGATTTCAGTTGATGTCAGGACTTTAGGATACTGTATCAATGATTCATAGAATACGAATCCAAACATCCACAGCGGTAACTTAAAGTGATTTAAAGGAGTATAGCTGAGTCTTGAACATTGATATCTACAGACTTCGCATCGAATCACATCTGGTCTTGTAGAGATTTCTTTCGTTAAGAATTGGTCATTGCAGTTAGGGCAGTGCTTTGGATAGAATTCGTTAAGGACTTTTTTGGTGATGTTGGTATAGAAAGGGATGTTGAATGGACTTGAATCGGGTTCGATGGAGTAGTGGGAAGGGGAATTCTTAAGAGATTTTAGAGTTCGTCTACTCCCTGACTTGAAAGATTGCAGGACTGAAGATGCTGGAAGAAAGGGAGCTTGGTGAGGAATGGAGCGAGAGGATATTCAGGACGAATATACCCGTAAGCAGAGAAAGCGGCTTTGACTAAGCGGTTCGAATTAAAAGCTAAGTATCTTATCGCTGGATTCGATGATTTCGTATAGATCTGCTAAGTTGGAATAACGACAAGAATCTCCGCCATTTGTTTCTCTGAGATCTAAACAGGTTCCGCATGCTAAAATTTCTCCGTTTCCGACCCGAAAGGAATCTATCTGTTCTTCGATTTTGAATTTTTCGGACTTCAGTTTAACAACTTCGACTCCTGCGCCTAAAAGAAAGATTCTTACGGAGTCTCCCTTTTTCAACGCGTGATTGCCGATTCGAAATGCGTTATATACCGTTTCCGGTTCCACGGAATAAATGACGATGCCGAGTTTCATAGAAGATTCTCCTTCATATTTTGTTTAAACCCAATGCCACAACCACCACTTCTCGAAGAGAACCTTTCCCCAGTGCCAGAGAAAAGAAGGTGCGCGGAGTTGTACGCCTGGCCCAGTCTCGGAATAAAATTTTCCCTGAGCAAAACCCGCTTTTCCGTCTCCCACTTCCAAAAAACAACTTCCTTCACCTTGAAAAATGCTCTGCGGAGTTCGATGATTCAGTTCATCAGAAATTCTGGATGCAACGACTTCGGCTTGAGCATGTGCGAAGACTCCGGCCTTAGGGAGAGGTTTCCCGGATGGTAAAGGAATTGACGTAACGTCCCCAATTGCGTAAACGTTCGGAAGTGACGTTAGTAAGGTATTTGCATTTACCTTTACCCAACCGGTTTCGGAAACAATCGGCGAGTTCTTCAAGAAAGAAGGAGGTGTGTGAGCAGGAACTCCGAGAAGCAACTCAAACTTTAAGGATTCTCCATCGGTAAAGATCAGTTCTTTACTTTGCGAATCTATCCTTCCTACCGTTTTACGATTATGGTATTCAATTCCATTTCGTTTTAACATTTCAACCAGCTGAATACCTGCTTCCGGTCCGCCTGCGGACATCGGCATTTCTTCGGGCGTTACGATTTCCACAGTGATCTTTCTTTTTTGTTTCAGGAGCATGGATTGAACGAGTAGTGCTATTTCATAAGGAGCCGCCGGACATTTAAACGGAGTGGAGGAAATCATCACTGTTACCTTATTGAATTGAGAAGAAAGCAATTGCTCTTTTGCCTTCATCACACCTTCCAAGGAATAAAGGTTGAAAGCGTTCTCCTGAAAGCCTGGAATTTTATCTGGATTTAACTCAGAACCCGGTGATAGTATCAGAAAATCATAATGAATTTCCTTCGAATCCGTTTTTACGATTTTTCGTTCCCAGTTGATAGATTGCACCGATTCGGAAATGAGATTTACTCCCTTAGGGCGGATCTTTTTTTGAAAGTTCTTGGGGGATCGTTTCCCGACTAAGGCCCAAATTAGGGACGGGGCGAACGTATGCACGTCGGAACGATCGATCATTACGATCTCTGCATTGCGGTTCTTTTTTCGCAACTCTCTTGCAGCTACAATGCCTCCGACTCCGGCGCCGACAATTACTATGCGTTTCATATCAGTTGTCTCCTTGTTTTGTTAAACGAATTCCTTGATTCAAAAATTCCATAGGACCGTCTCCGATCCGATATGCATCTAAACCTTTTTTTCGAAGGATTTCCATGGCTTCTTTCGATAAAACGCAGTATTTTCCTCGGCAATAGGCAATGATCTTTTTGCGTTTGGGAAGTTGGTCGAGTTTGGATTTGAGATCGCCAAGTGGAATGGAGAGCGAACCGGGCACATGTCCTGCGTTATATTCGTTTTCTGGGCGCACATCGACGAGAATGACGTCTTTGGAGATAACTTGTTTTAGAAAATCCTTATAATCGAGTTCGTTTAATTCTCTCTCTCCGTCAAAGAAAGAATCCATTTCCATCTTGATTTCCGCGTTGAATTCGGCTCCTGCCGACGAAATCGTATTGAAGATTTCAAGCCCCGCTTGTTCGATTCGGTAATAGATATTCCGGCCTTCTTTTCGATCCCGCACAAGTCTGGTTTCCTTTAAGATTTGAAGGTGATGCGAGGTCGCCGCCACGCTCATGGCGATTTCTTTGGATAGGAGTTCTACATTTTTTTCCGCTTGTATCAAAAGATCCAGCAGTTCGATTCGTTTCGGATCGGAAAGTGCCTTTCCATACTTTGCCAGATTGGAGTAGATGAAGTTCTTGAATTCACGGCCGGTTTTTTCTGGTTTCATATTCCCTCAAATATTCAAATATATATTTGAATATTTGATTGACAATGTCAAGACTTTTTACTGAAATGAAGTGATGAAAGTCAGAGACAGCGGAATGCCGGAAGCGGCTTATTGGGATACACTTTTTAACGTTCCTTTGATCCTGGATCGGATGAAGGTTGTCGAAACGGAAGGGGAAATCGTAGAATTCGGTTCCGGTTACGGAACCTTTACGCTTTCTCTCGCTGGAAAAACGCAGAATCGAATTTTCGCCTTTGAGATTGAAGATGAATTGGTGCGGGATCTTCACGAAAAGGCGAGTTTATTTAATTTCGCAAATATCCTTCCCGTTGAAAGGGATATCATCGCATCCGGAACGGGTTTAGACGAGAATACGGTAGGTTACGTCATGATCTTCAATCTATTGCATCACGATGATCCGATTTCGATTTTAAAGGAAGCATATAGGATTTTAAAACCCGGAGGAAAAGCAGGACTTGTACATTGGAATTACGATTCTTCCACTCCCCGGGGGCCTAAAATGGAAATTCGTCCAAGGCCGGAAAATATCTATGATTGGGCAAAAGAAGCGGGCTTTCAAATCGAATCGTCAGATCCGATCGACTTGCCTCCGTATCACTATGGATTTCTTGCTCAGAAGTGAGGCCTTGTGACCCGCATTCTTAAGAAGAAGATTTTATAGAATGCGGTCGTATTCAAAAAGTTAAGTTCAATCTTAGCTCGCGATGATTTCCGGTTCTTTCGTTGCGGAATCTGTTTTGTCTTTCTTGGATATTGAATTTGTTTCTTCGTTCTTCCGAGTTGTTAATTCAAAAAATGTTTTTTCGTATTCGGATGAGCCGTCCAAAGAGATAATTCCATACGGTGGTATAGAGTCCAAAGTTGTAACGGAATGTGCCGTGGTGCATATCGTGATTTGTGTTCGTATTCACGTATTTCAGAATCCGATTGCTCCCCATCCAGCTTGGAAAAATTTCGTAACCGCTGTGACCCAAAACATTTCTCACGATTTGAAACGTCATAAAGATCATTAGAGCCAAAGGATGGATCGGAAATAAAAACGCCACGATCGGCATAATCATCGCATAAACCAATGCTTCCCAAGGACTGAATGAATATGCGGCCCAAGGGGTAGGCGTAATGGATTCGTGGTGAACCTTGTGAACGGTTTTGAAAAACAAACGAGTGTGCGTGAGCCGGTACGTCCAGTAAAAGTAGAAGATTAAGAATGTACAGAATCACTGCCAAGAAATCTCCTCGCGGAGAATCGAACTCTGAGTAAAAAGTTGAAAATCAAAAAGCAGAGTTGCGCGATCGCGATAACTTATAAGATATAGTTCAAATTCATAGTTTATTAAGTGAGTTTTGACTGTCATCTATGGATAGGTGATTTCGTATTTTAGAATTCGATAAGTCATATTCAATTTTCCTGTGGATTGAAATCTAGATATTTATTATAATACGATTTTAAACATATATCTAATCTTATACAGAACGCTTTGATTGTTTCCAGTTCTTCTCTTAACAAAAGCTTGCTCGGGAACTCAGGACCGGCTCCTTATTACGGTTCCCGATGATTCAAAGAGCAGCCGAATGAGAACGTATAGTTTATATTCGATAAGATGCAATATTTACCCTTCCATTAGAATATCCAATTACGAGATGGGCGAACGGATTTCAAAATATTCCGTTAAATTCGAAATTGTGAAAACCAAAGTTTAAATCAAACTGGTTTTTATAGATTGAATCCAATGCCAAATTTTGCTGAGTATTCTTGGAATGACCAAATATGTCTTTGCTTTACATCCAAGAAGTTGTGAAAGCCGCTACCGCCTGTTTCTGCATAGGCATCGTAGTTGTTACCTGTTAACTCTCCTAATAAATAAGCTCTTTCGAGAATGAAATATCGAGAACCGATTATAATACTTGTTTGGATTATTTTCGTATTATTAATAGAATCCTTTCCGTAACCAGCCGAGAGGCGAATATAAGGATCGAAGGCGGAATTTTCAAGAAAGTGGTATGCGAAATGGAAATTGAAGGTTCGGATTCGTAAGAATGAATTATCTTGATAGGTGAAATAGGGGAGGACTATCTCTGATTTGACGAGTTGATCGATTGGTATATATAGCGCCGCAGGCGAAATGGAACGAAGGATTCCAAGGTCTAAAAGATAACTAAGTTTCGGATAAGATAGATTGGAAGCTTGAAACTCCGCATTATTTAGGCTAAAACCTAATCCATATTTGGATTTAATTAAATATTCAAATAAGAAAGAAGTGTTTTGCCCGCTTATTTTAGGTTTCGGGGCATTGTTAAAAGCATAAACGCTTGCAATCTTGTCTTCTGGCGTTCCGAATTCCGTTGTATAAGGTCCGATAATATTAACGTTATCGAATTTAACTTCTCTATCCATAATATTGCCGTCTTCATCCATTTTGCGCGGCGTTGCATTCAAATATTTGAATCCTTGCCCGTATGTAAATTCAAAGAAAAAAGGCCCTCTTTTGTTTTCAGCGGATAGTCCGAATGAAGTTATCAAAATTCCAAATACCAGTAGCTTAAGCGGCTTTTTTATTTTTCTTTGCATCAACAATTTCTCCCGTAAAAAAATAAACTATGAATTCTTTGGGGTCTTTCCGTCTCTTGAGTTCGATAGCCTTCGATGAGTTGTCTTGAATCCCATTCGATTTGTCAACTAACTTTAACTTTATGATTGATTAGAAATATGTATATTAATAATATTTAATATATCAATTTATTTTTATTTGTGAACGCTTATCTGATTGCGACATTTCTATTTTATAATCTTAATGGACTTTGATTACGGCTCATGTATTGCGGGTTTTTGAGTCGGCGCTAAGTCGTTGCCTATAAATGAACGGTTCAATTCAGAGAATCCGAATAGGACGCAGAGTCTAAAAACATTATAAAATGTCGGGATACTTCTTCTCTCCATTGCCAATATTTCGTTGCCGGTATTTTGCATCGATCAGCCTTTAATACTACCATCTCCGGTATGAATGAATCTTTTCAATCGTGGAATTTTAATTCGACCGCGCAATTCTTCCCAATCATTCGGTTTGGATCCAGTGGAAAGTAACATCTATAAACGTAAATCAAGGTTCCGGTTCGGATTTACGTTTATAGCACCTTTCATTAAGGTCCGCTTACGCATCTGACGTAAGCAGTCGTCGAATCGCTTTTTAAGAATTCGATAACTCCACCCATTCTGAAGTCCACGATGTACGCCATTTTACGATACTGGGTGTTTCTTGGAATTTGATAGGTATTGTCATTGGATGCCGTTGTAGCTATGTGAACCGCTGGATCGGAATCTGTGGCGACGTTCGGACTTGTTCCCGTTGAAATTCCGGATGTAGAGGTCCAATAGAAAGCTCCTTGTGTATTCGGAAAAAAGGATGTGTTGACGATCGGATTTGCGGATCGGCCGTGGTCGACCAAACTCATAAGCTCTTTAACGTTTGGCAATCTCCATATGCGTCCACCTAACGTAAGAGTATTGCAATAGCCGAGAGCGGAAGTCCAGTTAGAAGTGATCGGCGCTCCGATACTACAATCCGTAACGCCCTGTCCTTGCGTGCATTTCTGCCAAACAAGCCCGCTGCCGGACGTGATCGTTCCATTTAAATTATCCGTAAAAGGCCCGTCCAAAGCAGTCACGGAGGCGGAAAAACTGAAAAACACGATGAGGATTCTGACTATTTTGTACATTATAAATCTATTAAATATTATTTCCATGTTTAACTCCTAATTTAATCCGAAATGCACATTGACGTATAATCGAAATTGCCGGACCATCCGCTATTTTTTAGTTTATTGGATACGTGCGTAATTCCTTCAAAAACCGTGACGGACCAAGCCCCCCAGCTAATCAAAAGCGAAGGGTCCGAATAATTGTAGGCGGCCGGAATCGGACCGTTGGATAATTGTTCGATGGAGTGAGATGGATTCGGGGATGGAGGATTTGCGCCGTACCCGTAACGGTTTGTATTATTGATCGTGATTCCATTGCTACTACTCCAGTAGCGTTCGAAATTGCTGCGTAAAATCCCGGGGAAATACGTTTCAGGAATCGTCTCGTTACCGGAACTCCCATTGTATTCCAAGATCGTATAATATTCGGCTATTGTGGGAACTCTCCAACCGGTTCTTCCCGCGTATCCCGCTCCTGAATTTCTTGTATTGAGAGATGAACAATCCTCGACAGATCGATTGAAAGATTTATACGGATTTCCTACGTCCGCTACGCAGGCGGAGCCGTTCCATTTTAAATCGACTGCACAGATTTTGGAGCAGGTGACTCCATTCCATTCATAGTCCGCAAGACAAGATTTCCAATATCTAGAATTTCTAATATCGACGGTCACGTAATCCGAGGGAAAACCGGCGAGAGTTCCGGGAGGGAGTAGGCCGGAAGCGAGTGCGTTCGTTTCTCCGTCTTGACCGCTTCCGCTGCAGGAAATCGAGACTCCGTTCGTATCCGTACAATCCATTTGCCGGGAATCGGAAGGGGCCAAATATCGAGTGTCGTGAATCGTGCCGTGATCGAGTTTGATGTTTCCTGAAACTACGGAAACGACGGGACTGGAAGCAACGATGTTTCCTGCAATATCTTTGAAAGAAGAACTTGCATAGAGAAAATAGAATTTATGCCACTCGGGTAAATTGCTTTGAACGTTCAGAGTATAGGTTCTTTTATCCGCGCTCCAGCTTCCGATTGCTCCGGGCCATTTGATTTCCGGATCTCCGCCTTGAGTTTGATCTCTATGTTGCGGAATAGGAATCGAAGAAGTATCCATATCTTCGTTGAAGGTCAGACTAAACGTTCGTTGTGTAACGTTTAAAGAATAAGCCGCGGCGTTCGGACTGATAACCGGAGAAGTTGCGACGATCTGAGGGGCGGTATCGTCTCTCGTTATCGTCGCTGTACTGTAACCCTGATTGGAGCCGGCGGTAGTTAGACAGACCCGCAGAGTGTTAGAGCCTGCTACCAGGCTGGAACCAGCGACGGTGTAATCAACGTTTGTATTGGCGGCGGCGGAACCGGTACTGAGGGAAGTTCCGTTGCTACAATCGGTTCCGCCCACTCGGATTGAATAGTTACCGGCAATATCCGATTTCCAACGTAGATTGGAACTTCCGGATGACTTGATGATCGTTGGACTTAACGAAACGATCGTAATTGTGGGATTGCCGACCGCCACAACATACGTTGCCGCATTCGCGGATCCGATGTTGCCGGCATTGTCTACCGCAATCGCACTTAAGTTTGTGGTTGTATTGTTGGGTAGCGATAACGCGGAGGAAAACAGAGAGCTTCCCGTTGCGGCTGTTCCCGCGTTCGAAATGGAAGCCGCCGTTCCGTCCGTTCGAAAGGCAATTTTGTTACAGCCGGAATTCCCCGTATCACTACAGGAAATTGTAATGCTAGGTGCGGCAGTTCCGAACGTCCCTGATGAGGGAGAAAAGCTAACCGTAGGAGGCGTGTCATCTCTTTCAGCCAGGATCGCATACGAATCCCAAAGATTCGTACCGCTTATATTGAAAAGGCAAATACGAATCGAATTGCTGCCGACGATGAGAGGAACCGCTCCCGCAACGGCATGAATTCTGGAAGTGTTCGAAACGGATGCGGATATCGAACCTGAATCGTACAAACTACCGTCCGAGCAATTCGTAGCGCCGTATCGAATTTGATAGGAAGCATCGAGGGAACTGCTCCATTGAATATCGTAATATTCTATAGCGCCGCTTTGTCCGCTGAGATAAATGGTATTCGCCGAGGAATAGGTGATTTTGCCCACCGAAGGAATGGTAGGCTTCTTTCCGATATCGGGACCTATGCTAGACGGGAAGAAGAAAAAAGAACCGTTTCTCTTTCCGTCATCCGTAAGGCAGTTTAAGACAACGGTCAGAAGTAATAAAAGAAACGAATAGAATCGGAGACAGAAAAAGATATGAGACTTATGTGCAGCCTTTAACTTCATGAGGTCCTCCAACGAGTTAAGCATGCACTGAGAATAGCGGCGATTTAGGGAATCGTCCCCCAATTCTATAAAACGCTACGTGCGTATATACTTTTTGCAACGAGCGAATTAACGAGGTTCGACTTTTCGTTTCAGGTTTTTTCTTACGGAGGATTGGTTCGTTTTTTTAGAATATTTCTTCTTGAATTGGGAAGGAGTAAGTCCTAATTCTTTTTTAAATGTCGTATTAAAAACGGATAAAGAATTAAAACCGCTGTCATAAGCGATTTTGATCACCGAACTTTCGGCTTCGTTTATAAGGCGCATTTTCGCCTCTTCAATTCTAAAAGAATTGATATAAGTAAAAAAACTTTTGTTGAGATGTTTATTGAGAAATTCGGAAAGTTGATGCGACTTTATATTCAGTTTTTTGGCGAGAAGATTCAAAGTTACTCCGGTCTCTAAATAGATCTTATCTTGCAGCATCAATCTTTCCAATCTTTCGGTAAGATCGTCCGGGTCGATATTTTGCAGCGTCGTTTTCTGATACCGCATTTTTTGAAAGGTTTCCGATATGATGTTAAACGTAATCGGATAGATCTGACTTATTACGAAAGCGTAAAGAACGGTGAGAGTAAGCATACATAAGTCTAAGATATAGAGTTCGAGAAAATAAGAGAATCCCGGAAATAAAAACCGGAAGTCGATCCACAAATTAACTATGACTCCGGCTATACCGACGCTCAAGATTCCGATGATATGTTTGGACCAGGGATATTCTGAAAAGCTTCCTTGGAAAAGCTGGAGAAATTTGACCAAAATCACGAACATATATGCGAGAGTGATTATGGTTGAAAATCCGTATGCCAGATCGTACCGCGATTCGAATTTTTCATTTAGGTCGGAGAATGGCTTACCTTCGTAAAAAAGAAATAAAGTATCGATCAAAAAGTAGAATAAAAAGAGAACCGCGGGAACATAGTGCGGAAGGAGCGCTTTCAGATTCACCTTTTCATCCAAAAGAAGTAGATTGAAATAAATAAAAAGGGAAGGACCGATCAACAGGATAAAGAATATTTCACTCGAAAAGAAGTGCGAGTAGTTTAGGCCCAACCCGTTGAGCAATACGAGTCCTTTGATCAGAAAAAAGCTCATGGAGATGAAAATGGCAAAGACGATCCAGTTCTTTCGGCTTCGTCCTTTAAGAATTTGGATCAAACCGAATATCAGAGAAAGAACGCCGCCGAAACCTACAAACTGACTAAAAATGTAACCGACGATTTGACTCATAATGACCGAACTCGGATCGCTTACCCTGAACGATGATCCCGTTGGAAAATAGTCGCGCAACGTTATACGATGAATTCGTTTTAGTAAATATTTTTTTTCGAATTCGTTTTTAAATCCGTATCCCGGAAAAATTTTCCATCGAAATTCCAGCGATCAACTTTCCTTTAAATAGATGGGAAGTTTAAACGGATGCATTCGTATAACGCTCTGAAACGGTGAAATCGTCCGATTTTCTCATATACTGATCTTCGAACCTCCGGATTTCGGATTCGATCGGCTGAAATATCGGATTAAACTCGACATCGCGTCCTTGCAGCGCTTCTTCCCGATATTTACTCGGAGTTATTTTCGTGGCATATACGAAGAATCTTTGAAACGTGGAGAGCGCATTAAATCCGACCGCCATACCGATCGAAATTACGGATCGGGAGGGTTCTTCTTTCAGCAGCGACATTGCCGCTTTGATGCGGTAATAGTTTACGAAAGTGTTGAAATTGGTTCGAAGATAACGATTGATGAACGCGGAAAGTTGATGAACGGAGAGGCCCATTTCCGTAGCAACGGAAGGAAGCCTTATATCCTCGTCCAAAAAAATCTTTTCTTTTACGAATAAGTCGTACAGTTTTTCCATAATTCTTTCATTGTCCAAACTCGTTATGAGATAATCGCTGGTCGTTCTTTTTTGGTAGGAATTGGAAGACGAACTTGCTGTTCCTCGATTCACATTTTCTTTTTTGGGGGAAGGGAATGTAATCAGATTGCTGAACAGGAAAATAGGCGAGATCGTATAGACAATACAGCTGATTTTCATTGCAGAGTCCGAATAAGATAGAGGGAGAATTTGGTTTAGTTTTTCTACCAGCATAAGGGCGATGAGAAAATAGATCAGTTTAAGCCCTTTCTTTACGTAATAACTCTTAACGAAAAACTGAACGTAAAGACAATAGAACGTTAGAATCGTGATTGAAACGCCGCTGACTGTAGCAAAGAGATTCGGCAGGGTTTTAGTTTCGGAATTATGCCAAAAATAGATGATCGTCGCGCTAAAAATCAAAGATATGGTCCCGATAAGAAGTAGTTCCCTTTTTAATTCGGTCTTGAGAGGAGAATCGTTTCTTTTCATCTCGGTGAATTCGAACGATTCTTTGCAGACGGTATAGATGATAATGCTTCCGGCTATGGTGAAGAAGGAGTAAAGAAAGTTCCCTATAGATTGTAGAATCTTCTCCGTCATTTGAGACTGATTCGAAAAAATAAGCAGATTGAAACCGATAAAAATAAGGATCAAGGCTTGTTTCTTGTGGAAAGGCCTCTTTCTTTTATAATAATAAATTGAACCCAATACAATATACTGGATCGCACTCGCAAAATAAATATCGAACGACATATATAACCTCTTGGATCGTTTTTCGATTGGTTCGATTTTAGTTGAATCTCGGATTGCGCACTATCGAGTTTATAAACTCGATAGTGATTTTACGAAATTATTCGCGCTCAATTCGTTTTATATCTAACTAAAAATGGAGGAGGGTGAAATTCATTTAAAATGTGGCAAAACCGTATAGAAGGAGTTATCTTATGGCGATCGGAAAGTTATATTTTAAAACGCGAAACTTGCAAAGCACATGGTTATCGTTTTGCGGATACATTCCGGATGAGTACTTGTGTCGATCTATAAGCACATGAGCATATACTCGCATTTACGATATTTCTATCGCTTCTTTACCGTGAACGAATTGTAAAGATAGATTGCCACGATTGGAATCAAGTCGGCATATAACCGAAGAAGGAGATCGAAAAAAATTCGTTCCCTTTGGATCCGGCGATTACGACTGAATGCAATTGAATTCTTGCGATGAGTAAGTGATTTTAAAACGGTTCTTTTAATTTTCTTTTCTTAAATCTTCGCCATGTCGAATCAAACGCCGCGATTTCTCAACGTCTTCTTCTGACTCAGTGCCCCGGAAAGTAAAGTCCGATCAATTGATGCTTGAACTTTTCAACGAACGAAATATAAACTGCCTATGAGAAAAATTATTTTTGCAATCAATATGACGACCGACGGAAATTGCAGCCATACGGGTATGATCGCCGACGAAAGGTTGCATGAATATTTTGCGGATTTTTTGCGCACTACGAGCCTCATCCTCTATGGCCGAATCACGTATCAGCTTATGGTTCCTTATTGGCCCGACATCGCCAAGAGCCAATCTGAATCGCAAGCAACCAACGATTTTGCGCGAGTTTTTGATTCGCTCGAAAAAGTTGTATTCTCAACCACATTGACCGAAGCGCCCGGGACAAACACGAGAATCGTTCGCACAAATCTTGCGGAAGAAGCGCTTGCGTTAAAGCGACAATCCGGAAAAGACATTGCCGTCGGCAGTTTAAGCATAGCCTCCCAGCTTACGGAACATCGTTTGATCGATGAGTATCGTTTTGTGGTTCATCCGGTTGTTGCCGGAAAGGGACCGCGCTTGTTTAACGCCGTGCATCTTCCGGAGGTTTTGAGGCTTGAATTTCTGGGTTCGGAAACGTTTCAATCCGGCGCCGTGGCTCTTCATTACAGAAAGCAAATGTGAAACAAATCGGGTTTCGATCGGACTCGTGACGTTTTTTTATCCTGTAAAAAGATTCTAATTTTGATCGTTGCGCCGTACCGGCCAAAAACAAAGGCAAAATCGAAATGTATTTTGTCAATGGGCTTCTGGCCGACCTAAGAAGAAAAGGAGAAGAACGGATTCCGAACGAAGTGTTTCGAAAACGATACGAACAGCTTCGTGCGCAAGTGCGAATCAAAATCCCGACTAATTCTTTATAGTTTACCTTCTTTTTGCAAAAAGAAACCGCAAAAGGATTGACATTATTTTATTATATAGCAGGTTATTTATATAACAATTTAGCTATGCAAACTCTCGATTCTACTTTTGCCGCACTCGCTGATTCTACTCGCCGTGCGATACTGATGCGCCTTGCAAAAGGCGAATTAACGGTCATGGAACTCGCAAAACCCTTCAAAATGAGCCAGCCAGCCATTTCACGGCATCTCAAAGTTTTGCAGGAAGCGGGCCTAATCTCGACCACGATCCGCGCACAGGAGCGACCGCGACGACTTGAAACCGCGCCGCTCAAGAAAGCCACGGATTGGATCGAAAAGTATCGCCGGATGTGGGAGGGACGTTATCAGGTGCTCGATGGGTTACTCGAAGAATTGCAGACGATGCAATCAAAAGGAGATCAATGAAAATGAAAACGGATCAAAAAGAAGTCAAGATAGAATTGCGGGGAGAAACCGAAGTCGTACTCACGCGCTATTTCGCCGCACCGCGAAAATTGGTATTCGATTGTTTTACCAAACCCGAACTGATGCGTCGTTGGCTGACCGGTCCCGAAGGTTGGACGATTGAGACTATAGAAAACGATCTTCGGGTCGGCGGTAAATATCTGTATGTCTTTGCGGATTCCAAAGGAACCAAAATGGGTATTTATGGAAAATTTTTAGAAGTGATCGCGCCAGAGAAAGTGGCGAACGATGAAAATTATGCTACGGACATGTCCTCGTTTAATCCGGATGGTCCGGAAAATCCGGATGCTACCGTGGAGTCGCGTACCTTTACGACCGAAGGAGATCTCACGCTTTTGACGCACGTATGGAAATACGCTTCCGCCGAAGTGCGTGAGATGGAACTTGGTGCGGCCGAAGGTTGGATACCGCTTTGCGAATCGCTCGATCGATTATTGACGGAGCTTGCAGGATAAATCTGCAGTAGGTTATCCGTGCCGTATAAAAGTATCACCGAACGGCACGGAGTAGTCTATAACCGCTATCGCTTTTGATTCGGATCTCGTAGAATTTTTTCCATCGCCTTTCCTTTAGCCAATTCATCCACTAACTTATCCAGATAACGGATTTTCTGCATCAGTTTATCTTCGATTTCTTCTACACGAAGACCGCAAACGACTCCTTTGATGAGAGAAACGTGATCGTTGATATGAGGAGCTTGATCGAAGAATTCTTCGAAACTGACTTCATTCTTAAGTTGTTTTTGAAAACCTTTCGAATCGTATCCCGTGAGCCAAAAAATAATCGTATCAACTTCCTCTTTGGTTCGTCCTTTTCGTTCCGCTTTTTGAATATACATAGGGTAGACGCTTGCGAAAGGCATAGTAAAGATTCTGTGTTTTTCCATTCGATTCAGCCCCTTATTTAAGTTCTTCTGCAGTCGCGGTGATAAGGCTTTTGGAGAGTTGCGTGAAGAAGAAGGAATAGGTCATTTGTTTTCAATTTTCTTTCTCATTGTTCTGAGTGCCGTTCCTTTATCAATCGATTGGTCGGGTATTTTTCGAATATTTTACTTGACATGCAGGTATTTAACTGCATATTGTTTTCTAACAAGCACAACGAATGGACGCCGATCTTGTTTTCAAAGCGTTAGGAGACCCGACACGCAGAAAGTTATTGGACCTTCTTTATGAGAAGAACGGCCAGACCCTAAGTCAGCTTTGCGAGCACTTGGATATGACACGACAATCGGCAACGCAGCATATCGGGCTCCTTGAAACAGCCAACCTGATCAGCATAGTTTGGCGGGGTCGCGAGAAGCTGCATTTCATCAATCCGGTCCCTCTGCACGAGATATACGAGCGGTGGGTGAGGAAATTTGAACATCGGCGACTGAGTCTGTTGCATGATCTGAAGAAGGAACTTGAAGGAGAGAACCATGAGTAAAGAGAAAACGAGTTTTGTTTACGTGACCTATATCCGCTCGACACCGGAGAAAGTCTTCGAGGCGATCACAAAGCCCGAGGTCGCGAGGCTCTATTGGGGTCACGAGAATATCTCCGACTGGAAACCTGAATCCACATGGGAACATGTGCGTGCGAACGAACAACGAACGGTGAACATCGTCGGAAAGGTGGTCGAGGTTATGCCGCCGAGTCGCCTCGTAATCACTTGGGCGAGCCCTTCCCAAGCGGCAGATCCGGAAAGTTATAGTCGAGTGACTTTCAATGTCGAGGAATACGAGGATATGGTGCGCCTAACGGTCACTCATGACGAACTAGAAGCGGGAAGCGGAATGGCAAAGGGAATCCAACAAGGTTGGCCGATTGTGCTTTCCAGTCTGAAGTCATTGCTGGAAACGGGGCAGGGTATCGATGTCTTTGCTAAACCGAAGTCGACTTCGAGTGCGGATCTTTCATGAATGCGTCTTACGCGGGCGGATGTGCATGCGGTGCAATCCGTTACACCATTTCCGATGAACCCATATTTATGAACGATTGTCAATGCCGGGATTGTCAACGGATGAGCGGTACCGGTCATGGATCTTATCTGACGTTTCCAACTCGAACGGCCGTAAACCTGAACGGCAAAGCGACCCATTTTGATAGGGTCGGAGATAGCGGCGGCATTAAGACTTCCGCGTTCTGTCCAAAATGCGGCTCGCCCGTGTACATGACCTTCGCTGCAATGCCTGAACTTTTTACGGTGCACGCCGCGAGTTTGGACGAACCTCATCGATACAAACCGCAAGCGGTGACCTACACAGTGCGCGGTCACGCTTGGGATCAAATGGATCCGTCTATTCCGAAATTCGAAAAAATGCCCCCGGCATAAAGGATCGTCGCATGTTAAGAAATTGTCTGCTCTTGATCTCGATTCAAATGTTCTTCGTATTTTGTTTGAGCGCTCTGCCGAAAGAAATGCCTGCCGAGTTTTATTTGGAATTTCATCGCGGCGGAGGAATGCGGCCGGACAATACCGAATTTTATTTTTCGAAAGATCTTTCTTACGTTAAGGAAAGAAGGGATCGAAAAGAGGAGATTCTTTGTTTTAAGACCGATCCCGTATTGTTTCGGAATTTATACGAAACGTTAGTGAAAAATCGTTTTGATCGAATCGAAACAAGAAAGGAAACGATCTATGATCGTGGCGGAGAAAGTGTACAAGTGGGAATCGACCGGGAAACGTATAACAAATCGGATGCGGGAATGACTCTGATCCGATCGTATTGGAAATCGAATTGGAAGAATGTTCTCGACGAGATTAAAAAAACAAAACGTTTATCCGTGGACGGTTCGCCGAAGATCCGCTTTTCGCTGACGTGGAAAGATTTTCAGGAACCTTTGTCCTTGAATATCGGCTCCGAAAAACGAACTCTTTTTTATTCCTATCACGTGCAACCTTCCCGTTTCGATGAGATCGGGTTTTACTTTTTACCCGGAAAATACAAACTGCGTTTGGAATTTCACGAAGATAAGGCGAAATTCTACGATTATGAGATTGAATTCGAAATAAATCGCGATTCTAAGGATGTTTCCTTTCGCTGCAGTCCGGAGGGCTGTGTCCGATATTGAAGGCTCCTTCGCAAATTGGTAAATTAAAAATTATGAATATATCATCCGTAAAATATTCGAAAATAGTCGACATGTTTTCCGTTCGAAAACTCGACATCTTTCGCGTCCGATTCTTTCCAAAGGATCGAACGCGGAAGAACTTGTTTAGTTGCGTAACTCTTTCAGAAGTTCGGCGCTTCCGGTAATCGCAAGTGCGGAAGCAAGACCTCCCATCATCGCTCCCGCAACTCCGGGAGAAGCCGCGTCGGCGCCTGTAAGATACAAACCTTCTATCGGAGTTCGAACGTTGAACCAAGGGCATTCTTCCTTTTTGTATCTTTCGGGAACGCAGGCCAAGCCGTAGATCGCTCCGTCCGGATGCGAAGTGAAATGTTCGTTGGTGATCGGAGTCGAAAGTTCCGCGTATTCCACGATTTTTGTGATTCCCGGAAAACGAGCTTCCAAGGTTGTCAGAATTCTTTCCGTGATTTTCTCTTTGAGTAGTTTGTATTCCTCTCCTCTTCGTTTCCAAGGCTCCGATTTCCAGGGAGAAAAATGTTCGTAATCCGTGAACGTGATCACATCCATCGTATGACTTTTCGCCTCCGGGTTTTTCAAACTTGGAAACGAAAGGTAAAGATTGGGAATTTCTCCATCCGCACCGATCCAATCGTTTCTTTCCGAAAAGTTTTGGTCGTGATCGCTTGAGGAAAAGATCCAATAATTCTCTCCCTTAAAACCGAACTTTGCCGGACTTTCCGACAAGCCGAGATAAAGACAGACGCTCGTAGTCATCTTTTCTTTATTATAAAATTCTTTTAGACCTTTTCGAAACGGAATCGGATAATTCTCCGGAATCAACTTCGTATAAGTCGGATAAGCGCCCGCACAGGAAACGACGATCGGTGCGAAGAAATCCTTTTCCGATTCCTCTCCTCGAAGAGCCTTGGCCCTGACTCCGACGGTCTTTCCTTCTTTGATTAGAATTTCTTTAACTTCAACGGATGAAAGAACCGCGCCTCCGAATTCCTCCAGAATCGGTTCTACCGCGTCGAAAATTTTTCCGGCGCCGCCGATCGGGTAATAGCCGCCGTAAAGGTAATGTTGTACAAGAGTTGCGTGCATTGCAAAAGCGACTTTCGACGGAGGCAATCCGTAATCCCCCCATTGGGCTGCGAGAATTCCTTTGAGTTCCTGGCTTTTAAAGTTCACATCCAAGTAATCTTTGAGAGTGAAGATTTTCGATTCTCCCAAAAGTCCGGCCACGGAATCCAAAGGGGGAGGAGCAAGTCGCATCATGATCGATTTCCCGAACAGATTCGAAGTCTTCTTGATATCTTTGAAATATCGATCGACGGCTGCCGCTTCTTCTGGAAATTTATTTACTAGGTCCGATTTGAATTTCTCCGGATCGCCATAGATGTCGAAAGACACCGTAGGGAAGATCAACTTTTCAAACGGTTCCGGCATTCTCTTCCATTGGACTTTTTTTCGGGTAATCTTATCCGAGATTTTTCTGCAAAGGCCGTCGTCCTGCATGTCTCCAACGTAATGGATTCCTACATCCCAATGATACTTGACTTGTTTCCTTTGGAACTCGTGCGTAAAACCTCCGGGTTGAAAGTGTTTTTCCAGTATAAGAATCTTTTTACCGTAAGATTGAGCCAGAAGGCTGGCCGCGCAAAGACTTCCCATTCCGGAACCTATAAATATTATATCGAACTCGTTTCCTATTTGATCGATATTCATTGACAAAATCCTCCCGGATCGATTTAATGTGAACAGTTATCACATTTGTATATCCGATAATAGCGATAGATGTAATAATCGTCAACATGAAAAACTCCTCCGATAAAATTTCGTATCATCACGGCGACTTAAAAAAAGCCTTATTAGAGGCTTCACTCCGCATTCTGAAAGAAGAAGGTTATAAGGCGTTGAGTCTTAGAAAAGCCGCCGCCTACGCGGGAGTCAGTCAATCCGCGCCTTATCGACACTATGAGGATTTAGAATCCTTATATGCGGACATAGCGGAAGAGGGCTTTCGGTTGCTCGCCGAGCGTCAAAGAAAATTGCAGATCAAATATAGGAAAAAACCTCTTCTGCTATTTCGCGAATCGGGTGTTTGTTACGTGGAATTCGCTCTGGAATTTCCGGATCTTTTCCGTATCATGTACGGAAATCAGATCGAGAGCCATTCTAAATACAAATCCTTGGTTAGAACGGAAGATGAATCCTTTCAAATCATCGTCGAAATCATCCGCGATTGTCAGCGGGCGGGAGTCATTCGAACCGAGGATGCCGTAAGTTCGGCGACTTCCGCTTGGACCATGGTGCACGGCATTGCTGTCCTCTTAGCGGGAAAACAAGTTATGTTTCGGTCCGTAGATCTGAAAGAAGCAAGAAGAATCACGAAGGAATTGATTCATTATCTTTATACCGGAATGAAATCGGATGAAACTTCGACAAAACGTTCGCATTCATTTTTATGAAACGAATTCTTTTGCATCGTTTTAGACGATTCGTAGGACTTTATGCGGAGAGTTTTCGCTTTTGAAAATCGATTATAACGGTAAAGACGTAAACCAAGTAACATCGATTTGGCGGTTCTTCATTTACGGGACATAGTCCGTTCGATTCAATCTCGAGTTTCGACGTTCGGAGAATAATTTTTAAAGTATTGGACGAACTCGCTCTTTCGGTATAAATTCGAATCAACTTTTTCAAAGGAGAAAATAATGGATCAACAAATCAGAGACGGATTAAACGCAGGATTTGGTGTTCTACAAATCGGAAGGGAACAAATTGAAAATCTGAAACAGACCTTAAATAAGAACTTCCAGAATTTGGTAGCAAAAGGCGCCGCCGATAACTCCGAATCCGTAATGAGATTGCGTGAGTTCGTAGATACGATATTCAAAAGATATTCGGGATTAGCGAACCAGGCAGAAAAGGGATACGAGGACGTTCGCAACAAATTCTCGGAAGTGGTGGATCAATTTACTTCTTCAAAACCGAAAAAAAGTCCTCAACCACCGATCAAGAAAACGGCAGCTTAAACGAATTGGACGAATGTCTCTATTCCCAATGACGAACTTTGGAAATCACGGCGCTCTTACGTTTGGTATCGAATCTTGAAACTGAACTTCGAATTCCTGCGTTTGTGATTTCTTTTGTCTTTCAAAGTTTGCGGATGTAGCGGGGTAGAAGTATAAAAATTTCCCGGATACGAACGGAGAGAGTTATATTCCAAATAAATACGCCTTTGTTCCTTTATTTAAAAGGTTCATTCTTGTTATTGTATACAACTTAGAATATTCTGAATCTCTAATATTAGTCTTGACACATTGGAGAGAGTCTGTATTTTGTATCGCCAAAAGGGATCTACAATGGATGACACGATCATAACGAGTATTGTTGCCGGAATCGGCGTCGCTTTGGCGCTGGGTATCGTCGCGCGTCGCGGAAAAAAATTAGAACCGAGTATTCTTAAAGAACTTCAAGACGCGGGAGGAGTTTTGACCTTACCCGAGCTTGTCAAACGGATCGGTCTTAAAGATTCATTCATGAATCGCGGTAAAGTCATTCAAGCGATTGCGCCGATGGTATCCAGAGGAGAAGTCGTTGAGATTGATGACCCGAATGCAACGGTCAAAAACAGATTAGAGCTTAAACAATTTCGACTTAAATAAGAACGGCGTTGTTCGTTTGGGGCCAACGTCGAAAAAGTCGAGTCTTCGATTCATCGACGTATCAGTTTTCCTTTAAGATACGTTTTGCTGATTCAATGCGTAATCCGCGGATATCGTATGGAATATTTCAGAATCTGATTCTACTTCGTCTTGACGAGCCAATCGTAGATGATTTGTTCAATGTCCGTTTGATAATAAGGTTTGGGTAGAAAGTGTGATTCTCGTTGTGAAGCTGACGTATTCCCATAAGAATGCAGAATAATCCAAAATACAGATACTCTTTGGAACCTCGTCTGAAAAAGAATAGAATAATATGATATAGCCCCATGAGACAGATGGATGCGAAGCCGGCTGTTTCGAGCATCGCATACATTCGGTTAGAATTTCGAATCTCTTCCCACTCGCCGAAATATATCGGTTGCCAGATGCCGTGATTTTCGTGATTAAAATTCGAGACCCAAAGAACGATCGTAACTTCCTTTTCAAGATTCCCTAAAAAGGCTCGATCCGGTTTCAATTGAGGGGTCATCGTTTCATAACTACTTCCGACCTGTCCGACTTGAGCCACGATATCCGATTTCATATACATCTTAAAGGCGGACAAAATCTCCGTCCAGCGTAGACCATAGGAGCCGTTGTAATGGATCGGTAGTTTAATCTTCAATCGGTAAGTGGCTTTGCCGTCCGGGGGCAGATTTTTTCCGGCTATCTCATAAAATTTCCAATAGGAAGGAACAGGAAAATATCCGCTGCAATTCTCCTTCCATTCTTTTTCTTCGGCGTTCGGCGATACGAAACGATCCCAACAAAATTCCCAATCCCCATTGAGATTGATTGCACCCGAAGTCGGGTCCCAATCCGATAAATCGATGATTCCCTTTTCCGCAACATATGTTTTGCTTCCTGTGCCATTGCATGCAATGAGGCAAAGAGGTATTACGAAATGTAGCAGAATAACCTTCCACGGGTTCATAAGCATCGTTTTTTGTTCGGCGAATATTTCATTTAAGACTCTGCAATCGTTTTAATTATTCCCATAATAAGGAAAATATGAAGCGATTTTTTAAAATTCTAATGGAGAATGAAGATCGATTTTTTCATTTAACAGAGAATCGATCCTTGAAGAGTTATCGTTTCGATTAGAAGCGGTTTCAGGGTAATAAAAAATGCTCCTATAAAAATTGGTCAGATTACATTCGACAAAACCTACCGCTACAACAAGGTTTTTTCCCCGAAACCCGCCCCGATCTAAAGACCATGTCGATTTTATTCGAAAAACCGACGGCGGCTCTTGCGGAAATCGTCTAAGCTTACAAGAGACAGTTTCGCAGCGCTAAATCAGCTCGATAGATAGTTAAATACGGAAACGGCGCTTCGGTCTTAACGGAATTCTTTCGGAAGTAATTTAGTAAAGTAGAATATAGTGCAATACGGAGCGCCTTGTCATGGAAGCATTTGTGGATCAAAGTAGGAACGAATCAAGCGAAGAAGAAAACTCTAATGATAACGGAATTTACGGTCCATTGGCCCGTTTGATCGGACGATGGGAAGGGGATAAGGGACTTGATATTTCGCCGCAAAAGATCGGAAAAGGGGTCATACAATACTACGAAACGGTTTCTTACGAACCGATCGGCATTACGACGAACGCGCAATCTCAGATTTTAGCGGGTCTGTTTTACAGACAGTTGGTGACCGATAAGTCGACCAAACAGGTGATTCATGACCAAACGGGATATTGGATGTGGGAAGCGAAAACGGGGATCGTGTTTCATTCCTTTGTGATTCCGAGAGGAACGTGTGTCGTTGCGGGTGGAAGTTACGTCGAGGCGGGCGATCCGATTCATCTGGAAGTCAAGGCAAAAGAGGGGAGCGCGGATTGGGGAATTATCCAGCCGCCGTTTATGACATCCAACGCAAAAGCTTTAGAATTTAAGAATATTCTTATCATTCGAGGCGATCATCTTTTTTATTCTCAAGAATTAAAGATTCAAATCTATGACAAAATCTTTTCTCACACGGATGAGAATTCGCTGATGCGCGTTGTTGATGGCCGCTGAGCGGTAGATACGGCTTTCGATCTTGCGCGGTTTTATAGGATTCCGAATATTCTACGGAGCAAAGAATTTCTCGTTTGAATCCGTATCTACAATCTCATTACGTCCATCAGGCATTCCGCTTTTTTATTCTTAAAGGAATCGCTTTCGACCACAAAACTTAAAAAAGTTTTCAGCAAAGGGTTTTTGTTTTCCGGGGACCAAAAGACGGAAACCGGCAGATATAATCTTTTGATCGGAACGAATTGAGTTTCCGAAGGCGCGATATTCTGAGCTCCTAATACGGTAAGTGAAACTCCTTTGCCTGTCGCCACTAGGATGGGACAACTTTCTCGATCGTTTTTTACATAGATCCTCGGTTTGATACCGCTTTGTTTGAAAAGCTGAGAGATTGTATCGTAGAATTTTCCTGCCTCTTTTTTCGGATGTAAAATGATCGTTTCGTCTTTCAATTCTCGAAGTTCGATTTCTTTTCGTTTTGCGAGGGAGTGTTTTTTCGGCACCAAGACTCCGAGTCCTTCGTCGTGAACGGAATGACTTTCCAATCCTTCCTCGAAGCCGCTTCCTTCCATAAAACAAACGTCGAATTGGCCCGATCGTAACCCTTTTAAAATCCGAATTCTTGTTTCTTGATGGAGCTGAAATTTCAGTTTCGGAAACTGATTTTGAAATTCTCCGATGATTTGCGGCAGGTTCGCTAAGAAGGAAGTTGTTGAGAATCCGATGTTTAAGTTTCCGGCCTTGAGTTTGCCGATAGAACGCACTTCTCTTTCGAGATTTTCGGCCCGTGCAATGATTTCTTTTCCTTCTTTCAAAAGAAAAATTCCCGCGCCGGTCAGATGAACCTGCCGTGTCGTACGTTCGAACAGCTTCGTGGAGAGTTCCTCTTCTAAGGAAGAGATCAATCGAGTCAGGGGCGGTTGCGACATCCCCAGGATTTCCGCGCTTTTTCGGAAGTTCAATTCTTCGGCGACGACGATAAACGACTTCAGTTTTGACAGGTCCATAGAACATTGATACCTTTATGGTATCAATTAAGCAACTAAATTCGGAATAATATCAAAAAAATGGAATGTTCCCCGCATTATTCTTTACATCTGCAACGGCGTTTCGATTTTTTTAATTAGAATGTCGAAGTGGAACGCAAAAGCGTTCCTTTTCAAGGAGAAAAGTTTTATGAAGTTGGATTCCGAGGTGTTGATTATCGGCGGCGGACCTGCGGGTCTGAGCGCCGCCCTATCTTTGGGTCGTATGAGCCGAACGGCTTTGGTGTGCGACGACAATCGTCCCAGAAACGCCCCTTCCTCTCATCTGAATAATTTTCCTACGCGTGATGGAATTCATCCTGCGGAGTGGAGAAGGCTGGTGAAAAAGGATTTGGAAAAATATAAGACGATTTCTTTCTTTGAAGGTTCGGTTTTGTCCGTAGAGAAATCCGTTTCCGGTTTTACCGCAAAGTTTTCTTCGGGAGAGCGGGCTTCTTTTAAGAAAGTGGTACTCGCTTACGGAGTGGAGGACCGTCCTTTGCTTGTTCCCGGTTTTAAAGAGCTTTGGGGGAAATCCATTTTTCATTGTCCGTATTGTCATGGATTCGAAATCCGCGGCTCTCGAATCGGTCTGATCTCTAATTCTGAAATGACGTTTCACATGGTATCTTTGATAAACGACTTGGCTTCCGATCTGATCTTGCTTACGAATGGGAAGGCGGTGTTCACTGAAGAACAGAAAGAAGTTTTAAACAGAAGAAGTATTCGACTAATCGAGGATCCGATCGTAGGTTTCGTGCATGAAGGCGAACAACTCAAAGGGATTTCACTCTCAAACGGTCAAGTCGTGGAACGGCAAGTAGCCTTCTTTCAACCGCTCTTACCGTTCAAACTCAAATCGCAAATCGGAGAAGAACTCGGTTGCGAAAAAACTCAGTTCGGTTTTTACAAAGTGAACGAAAGAGGCGCAACGACCGTGGACGGGGTTTTTGCTTGCGGAGATAATGTTACGATGGGTCATTCCGTTCTATTGGCCGCCGCTTCCGGTTCGATGGCGGGCGCAGGTATCGTCGCCGAGCTTTTGGGCGAAGTTTTTTCGAGGATTTGAAGGACATTAAAATTGTTGAAATCTCTTCTTAAAACGAAGAACCTTTGATCCTATTTCGATGAACTTCCATTTTCGTAAATTTCGTTGATTTCATCTTTACGGAATTCTCCCGAGTGCGATTTTTATCGGATCAATTATGTTACTGGCAATGAAAATACTTAGGAACGCGATTCTAATTCCATTGCTTCTTTGTTTCTTCTCGTGTAATCGTTCCGCGGAAAACGATGCTCGAGATTACGACAAATTACTGATTTCTTGCATCGTAAGTCATCAAGTGTGCGCAGACTCCGGGAAATGCAGACCGGAATCGGATGCGATGTATATAGGTAAAGGAATCGTTGGATATTGTTTGAATCTGATTACCGGATATTCCTTAGAACAACAGAATCCTTCCCGCTAATCGGAGAGTCCGCTTTCAAGCTTCCAACTCGATTTCCTAATTTATAAGAAGCGGAACGAAAGATATTTTCTATTGCTTAAATAATAGGGCTTATTAAACTATAAAAAATAAGCGAATACCCGCGAGGTCCAATCGGATTTTCGGGACCCAAAATTTGAAAAAGTAGCCGAACGCTGAAAAACTTCGGAATCGACCGGTTTGGTCGAAGTTTTGCGGCTTTTTATTTTTGGGATATCCGATTCGTTTATGACATTGTTTCAGAATTTTTTTCTATTCGATACGTCCACCCCCTTTCTTCCCAGTTCCTACGATCCGGCGCTGATCGTTCTTTCCGTTCTTGTTTCGATTTTTTCTTCGTTTATCGCGCTTCAGATGGTCGGTCAAAGTGACCCCGAGTCTTCTAGTAAAGGAAGTAAGCTTCTGATTCTTTTTGCAGGTAGTCTTGCGCTCGGTTGCGGAGTTTGGGCGATGCATTTTATCGGAATGCTTTCCTTTCAACTCTGCACGACCGTTTCTTATGACAAAACTCTTACCATCGTTTCGATGATTCCGAGCTTCGTCGCTTCTATGATCGCTCTTGCGTACGTAGCGCGCCCCAAGATTCACTGGGTGGAATTGGTTTTCGGCGGCGTGTTGGTGGGTTCGGGTATAGGAGCCATGCACTATACCGGAATGGCTGCGATGAGAACCGATGTTTTACTGCGTTACGATCCCGTATTCTTCTCGCTTTCGATTTTAGTCGCGGTGATTCTCGCGATTCTTTCCCTTTGGGTCCGTTTCGGTTTATCGAATTTAAAATTAAGCCGAAACGTTTCCACTTTGATCGCGGGTTCCGTGATGGGACTTGCGATTTCCGGTATGCATTATACCGGAATGTTCGCCGCAAGATTCATAGGAACTCCGGACACTTCCTTTGCCGCAGGATCTTCCAATCCTACTTTTTTAGCGCTGGCGGTTTCGATCACTACGATCACGTTCACCGCGTTTACGTTTGCGGTAAATGCGTTCATCCGTTATAGAAAACTTGTCAACAACCTCCGCGCGAGTGAAACCCGTATGAGAGCGATCGTTACGACCGCGGTAGACGGAGTGTTTACTCTTAACAAGGAAGGCCGCATTCTTGATTTCAACAATTCCGCCGAAAAGATATTCGGTTACCAAAGCGAAGAAGTGATCGGTAAGAACATCCAGCTTCTCATTCCGGAAGCGCTCGGAAACAAAGAGGAAGACTGGATTGATAAGCGACTTCTCGGAAAATTCATCGGCACGGGTCAGGAATCCTTCGGTTTAAAAAAGGACGGAGGGCGATTTCCGATTCGTCTAGCGGTCGGTTATGCGAAACTTCCGAACGAAGACATTCTTGTTTGTTTTGTCACGGACATCAGCGAACAAAAACTGATCGAGACCGCTCTGAAACAAAGCGAACTTCAAAAACGTTCCCTCATCGAAAACATTCCCGGCGTCACGTATCGTTGTTTGCTGAACGATAAATGGACCATCGTGTTTTTGAGCGAAGCGGTGGAAACGTTAACCGGTTATCCGGTCAGCGATTTTACGGAACCGAATCCGAAACGATACTTCGTCGACTTGATCGTTCCGGAAGACCGGGAACGCATCGGCGCGGTCGTGCAGGAAGCGGTCCAAAAGAAAAAGGCCTTCGTCTTGGAATACCGTATCCTCGATAAAAACGGAAACGTCAAATGGTGCTGGGGCCACGGCAGCGCCATTTTCGGAGGCAACGGAGAAGTCCTTTTTTTGGACGGCGTTATTTTGGACATCACCGAACGAAGAAACATGGAGGAAGAATTACGAAGATCCATGGAAAAAGCGGAACTCGCCGCGCTTACTAAAACCTCCTTTCTCGCGAACATGAGTCATGAGATCAGAACTCCTATGAATTCGATCATCGGCTTTACGGAAGTTCTTCTTTCGGGAGAATTGAAGAAGGATCAAGTCAGTCATCTTGAAATCATCAAAGGTTCGGCTAGATCCTTGTTGCGTTTGTTAAACGACATTCTCAACACCGCCAAGCTCGAAAAAGGAGCGGTGGAGCTGGAAAACAACACGTTCTCCCTTTTTAAATTGATAAGCGAATTGAAGTCCATCTTCGGCTTAAACGCGCGCAAGAAGAATCTCGAGTTCGAAGTGATCCGCGATCCGAATCTGAACGAATTTTTCATCGGCGATTCCTTAAGAATCCGCCAGATTCTCACCAATCTGATCGGAAACGCGATCAAGTTCACCGATCGAGGCAAGGTCGTTTTCCGAATCGATTCAGAGGATTCTTATATACATTTTTCCGTAAAGGATACCGGAATCGGAATCCGGGCCGACAGATTGGATAAGATCTTCGATCCGTTTACGCAAGCGGACATTTCGACCACGAGACGTTACGGCGGGACCGGCTTGGGAACGACGATCTGTAAACAGTTAACGGATCTGATGAAGGGCGAAATCTGGGTGGAAAGCGAATTCGGAAAAGGAAGCGTATTTCACGTTAGGCTTCCTTTGGTTCCCAATACGAGGATCGATTCGCATAAGGAAAAGCCGTTCGATTATCGATACCCGAAACTCAAGATTCTCGTCGTGGACGATATGGAAAAGAACACGGAACTACTCAAACTTCTTCTGACGAACGAAGGTCACGCCGTTTCGGTAGTTTATAGAGGGGAGGACGCGGTCCGCAAATACTCGGAAGAAACGTTCGACGTGATCTTTATGGACGTTCAAATGCCGGGTATCGACGGTTTGGAAACCGCAAGAATCATCCGCTTTCATGAAACGCAGGAGAAGGTAAAAAGAACTCCGATCATCGCTTTGACCGCGAGCGTATTTCAAGAGGATCGGGAAGCGGCGAAAGAGGCGGGAATGGACGGTTTCGTCGCCAAGCCGATCGATCTTCCCGAATTGTTAAGCGAACTCGCTTCCGTTCTTCGGTTGGACGGGGTTTCCGGTTCCAGGAAGGAAACGAAAATTCCCGCGTTGATCGCGCCCAGCGAATCCGATAAGGAACGAATCAGAATTTTGTTCCCGGAAATTCTAAACGCGTTTCAAAGAGGAACGATCGAAGAATCGCATATCAACGAATTGTTGACCTTGATCGCCGGAAAAGTGGAGGAGGAGCGGATCGAAAAATTCCTTTCCAACGTCAATCAGTTCGAATTCGAAGAGGCGCGGTCGAGATTATTTGAATTTTCATCTTTTTTGAATATTCCGGGAATTGAAAGTTAAATGAGCATAGTTACGAATTCACAGGCCAAAATTCTGATCATAGACGACGAAGCCGCGAATCTTCAGGTGTTGAAACAGATTCTGAGCGCGGATTATCGTTTGTACTTCGCGAAGGACGGTTACAAAGGAATCGAACTCGCCAAATCCGAAAAGCCGAACATCATTCTTCTGGATGTGATGATGCCCGGCATGACCGGTCATGAAACGTGTAGAATTCTCAGAGCCGAACCTTCCACTTCGAGAATTCCCATCATCTTCGTGACCGCGATGGCGGACGAAGAAGACGAAGCGGACGGATTCGATTCGGGCGCGGTGGATTATATCACGAAACCGATCAGCCCTGCGATCGTAAAGGCAAGGGTGAAAACGCATCTTTCGTTGGTTCGAACCGAGGAACTTCGGGAAACGCGTCTGCAAATCATTCAAAGACTCGGACTTGCCGCCGAATACAAGGACAATGAAACGGGTCTTCACGTAATCCGTATGAGTCATTATTCCCGTATCATCGCGTTGGCCGCGGGCTTTTCTCCCGATTGCGCGGAGGACTTGCTTCACGCTTCTCCGATGCACGACATCGGGAAGATCGGAATTCCGGATAATATATTACAAAAACAAGGAAAGCTCGATCCCGAAGAATGGGAAGTGATGAAAAAACATCCCACCATCGGAGCGGAAATCATCGGCGATCACGATTCCAGATTGTTGCAATTAGCGAAGACGATCGCATTGAATCATCATGAAAAATGGGACGGCTCCGGATACCCGGGCGGATTGAAAGAGGAAGCGATTCCGATCGAGGCTCGTATCGTCGCGTTAGCCGATGTTTTCGATGCGCTCACGACGCAAAGGCCGTATAAGAAAGCTTGGGAAATTTCGGAAGCGATCGATTACATTCAAAAAGAATCCGGCAAACACTTTGATCCGAGTTTGATTCCGATCTTTTTGGAAGTGATGCCGAAACTTCTCGAAGTAAGAGAACGCTGGGCGGAAGGATCGTAACTTTCTTTCAACGATTCTGAATCGTTTCCATCAGCTTTCTCGTGTCGAAATAAACTTCGTTGCGGGTGATCTTTTCGTTTTCCACTTCCACGATGTCCATTCCGTATTCGATCACTTCCGTATCCCGAACGGGAATCACCGCTTTCCATTTTAAAACGAATCCTTTCTCGTTCGGAATGATTTCGTCGTGCGTCCAAACCCAGTTCGGATTATTCCGAAGTAAAATCCTAAAGTAGGAAAGAAGTTTTCCGCGGCCTCGCAAGCCTTTCTTTGCGGTCGGATCGGAATAAAACGCGTCGTCCGCATAAAAGGTGAGAAGATGTTCCGGCCGATTACCGGTCCAAGCGGACAACCAGCGAACACAGAAATTCTTTGCTGCTTCCAAATTCATACGTTAATTCCCTCAAGAAACAAAAACGATCCGAATTCAACGGAACGTTCTTAGCGATTCTTATTTGGAAAGAATGACAAATGTCTTTTTTTGGAAAAGCAATTCTTCGTTTTCTTCAGAGTTCGTTCACGTCGACCAACAGAAAATTCGGCGAAACCTGTTTCAATTTTCGTTTGGAATATGACCCTTTGTCCGCCACGGCTTTCTTTTTCCAAATCAAACCGTCCGCGGTGTTCGGACCGTTCATTACCTTTTCGTAATAATGATCCGCCGTCTTTTTCTTTCCGATCGCGGACTGGGTGCGAGCGAGCCAAAGATGAGCCTGGTTTTTTCGGAAGGAACCGGATTCGTACGCGGCAGATTCCTCTAAAAGCCGGATCGCTTCGTTCCATTCTCCCGTTTCCAACTTGAGGATCGCTTGCAAAAAGGAAAGGGCCGGATCTTTGAGTGAGAGCCTCTTTGCCTGCTCCAGTTGATCGAATATCTCGGGGATTCCGCCTAACTGCGGATTGTCGTTGATCAACATCGCTTCTTTATAATGTTCGACGGCCGTGGGCTTTTCCGATTGAATCGACTTTTTCTTTGCGATCGACGTACGTTTGCCGCTCGGATCGACGATTGAATAGCCGGGCCCGTCCTCCCAGACGATCGGAATTTCGAGATACGGTCCTTCTCCCGTGGGGGCGGCTCCGACGGAGATATAAAGTTTCTGCGCTTCCGGGCTCATCACCACCGATTTAACGGACGTGATCTGACGGATCGTGGAACCCATGACTCGAAATTCTCCGCTACTCGGATCAACCGTGTCGTTTAACAAATTCTGCAGATCCTTTACGCTCGTTCCTTTGGAACGGCTTTGGGCGAGAATCTGATGCGCTCGTTTGTATCTTCCGAACGTGTGATTGTAAAAAACCGGAGAAGCCAAGATCTCTCCGCTTTGCAGACGCGGACTCAAATAGTGATTGGTGTTTACGAAGGATTCCGAACCCGCTTGGGAATACGTAACGTCCATATCGCCGAAGTTGGTTTCGATGACCGCCGCCTTTGAAACTTTGTCCCGGAAACTCGTAACGATCGCTCCCCACGTGGAGTTGATTTTGTGTTTTCTCGCGATCTCGACCGCCTCATCGATGTTATGCGATTCGGAAATGATCTTATGCCCGAAGTCGATCACTCCCAAACCTTTGGATCCGATCTTTTTGTGAAAGCGGGTGTGAAACGAAAGAGTCAATCCCGCTTCGTTGAACGCCGTGATTCCGGGAGCGTCCGCTCCTCTGCAAGTGACGTATCCGTATCGAAGGCCGTTTACCGGAGTGCAAAAAACCACCACGGGTCTTAAATCCCATACGTCGACTCCCGGAAAGTCGAAGTTCCGGGCGTGATATAACATTCCGTCCTTGCTGTGACTTCCCCAGACCGCCGCGCTCGTGCAGGCGGGCACCAATTGCGAATTACCGAATCCGCCGAAGTGGGCGAGTTCGGGCAACATCTGAATCGCGCCTAAAAGTCCCACCGAGTTTTGAAACGCATCCATCGTGAACAGATCCTTCTCGATCTTGGCGGTTTTACCCGCGGCTTGCAACGCGGCGATTGTCCGTTTAGAAAATTCTTCCGGCCTGCGTTTTCTCATTTGATTCTGCGCGAACTTGAGATACATGGATAGGAATCCTTTTGCGGGGAAATTGCGTTTGTCGCGTGGAAGGCTACCTAAGAGTAAGTTGCGCGCCATAACCGGATAAAAATCGAAGATCGGTTCGAACTCTCCGATGTTCTTCATGATTTCACCGAACTGACGTCCCATTTCTTCCTGGGTTCCTATGAGATGTACGACTGCGAGAGGATGTGTTTTGCGTTTCATGTCCGAAACTATAAACCATCGGGGAAGAAGGATCGACCTTCCCGATCGGTTGGGCCGTGCGATCCTATCGGATAGGTCGTTAAACCGCGAATCGTCCGGGAAGAATTTGAAAAACGAAACGGAATCAAAAAGATGGAATATCTGAATTCGAGTCTGACATTCTTTATTTACTTCGGAGCGGCGAACGCCTTCTTCTATTCGATTTTGGAATCGGTCAAAAAAACTCCGATCAATCCGACTTTGATCCTCATCCAATGTCTTACCGGAAGCATTTTGCTTCGTTATGCCTGGTATTTCGAACCTTCCCTGCTTGCGGTTCCGTATTTATTCTGTTTTTTATTTACGGGAATCACGCTCGTAGGTCCGCTCGTATATGTTTACGTAAAATCCCATCTCCATAAAATTTCCGAAGGAAGGATTTCCTTTCGGGAAATCGGAGTCAGATACTGGTTTCATTTTATACCCGCGGTCGTATTCGCGATTTTCGAAATCGCCTATTTTTTGCAGGAACCGGACGTTTTGAAAGAAGGGGTTTCGAACAGCTTCCGCAGATTTCAATGGGACCCGATTCATCTCGCGACTTTTCTTGCGTGCATTCAAGTTTCCTTATATTCCATTCTTTGCCTGCGTGTTTATCTGCGGATCAGCCGGAAATACGAGATCTATGAATTGAAACTCGTGTGGATCATTCTTCTATTGCCCGTATCGGCGAACGTCCTCATCGGCTCCGCTTTCTTTTTGAAAAACGAAATTCTGTTTAAAACGGGCGCTTCCTGCATCGTTTCGGTCGTTCTTTTGATGTTCGTTTTGCGGGAAAATCACCCCGCGTTTTTCAACGAGATGACCGTGGCGATCCAAAGCTCCAAGTATCAAAACACCGTTTTGTTAAGCGAAGAAATTCTGCAAGCCGATCGGAAGCTCAAGGAGATGATGGAAAGCCGCGCCTTTTATCGGGACGGAGAATTGAGACTGATCGATCTCGCCGCCGGTCTGGGTTTGAGTCTGCATCAAACTTCCCGTTATCTCAACGAAGTTCAGAGAATGAGTTTTTACGAACTCGTCAATCATTATCGCGTTCAGGAAGCGTGTCGGCTTCTGATTGAAGAACCGCAAAAGGCCGTGCTGGATATCGGATTCGAAGTGGGATTCAATTCCAAATCGGCGTTCAATTCTCAATTCCTAAAAGCCACGGGTCTGTCGCCCGCCCTCTACCGAAAAAACAGGCTTTCTTCGCTGTAAATTTAAGATTCGATTCTAATTCGACTCCGCAAAAAAGAATTCAGGAATCCGATCGGAAATATTTCGTTTGCCTTTTCACAATCCGAGAACATTGTTTGGAGTTCGATTTCAAAACCTGACTTTATCTATGGGAGAATTTATGAAAAGAATCGAGATGTTGTTCTTTGCGGTTTGTATCGCCGCGTTCTTGGCCGATTGCGGAAAAAAACAAACGGATCCGCACAAAGGCGCGATCACATTCGTTAAGGGCGATGTGAGCGTTCAAAGAGGGGATCAAAAACGCAAGGCCTCCGTTTCGCAAGTGCTCGAAGTCGGAGATACGATCGTTACAGGTCCTCAATCGGTCGCTACGCTCGTATTTGGGGAGAATTCTTACGTGATCGAAATCGAATCGGATTCCGAGTTTCAAGTCAAGGCGGACGCCGACGAGAAGTCGTTTCTTCAAAACAAAGGAAGCTCTTGGATTCTTGCGAACAAACTTCTCAAAACCGATCGGATGAGCCTGCACACGCCGACCACAACGGCGGGCGTACGGGGAACTAAATTTTATACTTCGATCTACGAGGATATGACGTTTACTTGTCATTGCGAAGGTCAAATCGAATTGGAAAATATGCAGAGTCATTCCAAAAAGATCAACGATTCCGATTACCTGGCGGTAACCAAAGGAAACAAAACGATTTACATCACGCCCGCCGATTTACAAAAATCGAATGTACCGTACAGCCATGAGCACAGCGATTTGGAAAATTCGCAATTGGGCGCTCAGAGCAAAATGACGCCGGAACAATTCCGAACGGTTTTGGAATTGGTTAAGAAAAAATTCGCAACCCCTTAATCGGATCGCAAATTCCGCAAGCAACGAGCGTTGACTTGCTTGCGGAAAGCAGTCTCTTCCGCGATCGAATCGAAGAAGAGGCTCGTTCTTCTTTTATAATTTGATTTTAAAATTTTCATTCTTCTTTTTGCTTTTCGAATCATCTTTCTAATTGTGTCTAAATTGCGTTTCAAGTTATTGAAATGAATTCTTTTTAAGGAATTTTTTAGAATTCACTTAAATCCGTTCCGACAAAAGGAACCTCTTCCGAGCAGAATTCATTCTGTTTCTTCAGAAACGTCATCCTCCTAAAAAGTTATCATTTTATCATTCTTCCCGAGGTTCTTTTGGGAACTTTGTTCCATCCCTTCTTAAAATATAGAATCATACGATCCAAACTGGCTAAAATTAAATAAACATTTGCGTAGAATCAATTTCCTGCTGATTCTGCACTCGGGAAATACGAGCGATTCCAAGCATGAACGTACATCAGAACGAGAAGAAAATTCAACGAAAAACGATTCTTATGGTTTTGACGATTGCCCCCGTTTTAATCATAGGCACGTTCGTTTACGAAGCGAAAAAGAAACAGGAAGAGATTCATCGAATCGTTTGGATGCGAGCGAGAGTGACGCAGGATTACATTCGTAGAGTCAGCAATCAAACCAAGGCATTGGGGTCGTCGATTACGAACGCGATGCTGTATCATTCGGATGAAACTCCAAGCGCATCGGTTCTTCGGAAGTTCCGCAACTTTCCGAGTTTGAAATTGTTCGGAATTGAAAATCGAGATGTAAGGAATTCTCCAGCGCTTGCTGGGGAAACCTCGCAAACCTCCCCAGCGCCGCAGTATTTCAAACAGATTACGCCCTTTCTTTTAAAAGAAGCGGAAGCCGCGTTGGGTTTGAAAGGACAATTCGATACGCTTGTAGAAACAAAAAGCGAATTTATATGGGCGTATTATTTATCCGCGCAGGGGTTTATGTATTACGCGCCTAAAGGTAATGTTTACAAGGACGTATTCAATGACGGATTGTATGAAAGGCCGTTTTGGGTGCAAGCGACTCCCGAGGCCAATCCGGATCGCAGACAGGTCATCACCGGATTATACAACGATATCATCGATCAAGGTTTGATGATCACCGTTTCCGAGCCCGTGTATTTTCGAGATCGTTTTCTCGGGGTCGCTTCGATCGACATAGGTTTGGATGCGATGCGGAGAATTTTGGAAGTGGGGGATTGTATCGGAGAAAGTATTCTGATCGACGAAAACAATCGGATCATCGCAAAAGTGGCGCCGATCGATTTGAACGATTCGTTGATTCAAGTTCCAAGCGGACCTTCGGAGAAATTCTTTCTACAGGGCGGAAATTACTGGGTTTTCTTCGACATCAAAGAAGGTGATGTCCGTTTAATACATCGGATTTCCGCGATTTGGTTTATTCTCTACATCATTACGGGTTTATTGCCGTTCTGGGGACTTGTTTGCGCGCTCGGGATCGTGCTCATTCTTTATATAAAGTTGAAGTCCTCGATGGAACATGTTTCCCAATTGATTCACACCGATCCGTTGACGGGAATCGCGAATCGTCGCGGTTTTTTAAAACTGACACAAAAGGCTCTCGCGATCAGCAATCGCCACGGACAAAACTGGACCATTCTGATGATCGATATAGATCACTTCAAACAAGTGAACGATCAATTCGGACACGATACGGGAGATCGAATTCTCGTCAAAGTCGCGCAAGTGCTCGGAACCTGTATTCGACAGAGCGATGCGCTTTGTCGCTGGGGCGGGGAAGAATTCGCCGTATTTTTATTCGGAGCCAATCCGGAAGATTCCGTGAACATCGCCGAACATCTCCGCAAGGAAGTGGAAAACAAAGTCTTTCTACAAGACGGAAAAGCCGTAACGCTGAGCATCGGCATTTCGGAAGGAAGAGGAGGTAGAAGCGGTTTGGAGGAAGCCTTTACTCACGCCGACCAAGCATTGTATCAGGCCAAAACATCCGGAAGAAATCGAGTCTGCGTATTTGAAACCGTCACGGATTTGATTTGAATCGTCCGTGGGCGACGATATATTATAAAGATTGAATTCGTTTGCTAAACGGAAGTGACGCCCGCTCTCGGATTTTTCGTCGATGCTTTCCTTGTCTCATCTTTCCTTATTATAAGATGAAATTATTTCTTTCGCTGAGCCCAAATCTTCTTTGAATCCAAACACAATGCGGAAAAATTCTTTTTGTTATATAATGTATGCGAAGTGATCATGCGATCCGTTGGCTAACAGAATTTCATGTTTATAATCCATCTCGAAACTCGGAACGGTTGCGTTTTTGTCAAATCTGAAGAACTTTTTGCCAATCTATTGGGAGGAAAAACATCTAAAGATTCATATCTTCTACAATTTAAAGGATTGATTCTCAAATTTTATTTTGAGAAGTGCTGAAAAAGATTTTGGATTTATTTTTGAAAAGAGTTGATAGTATCGGCTTCGAGAACGGTCCAACGGTTCCGTTCTCGAGGTGAATCCATTGCAGTTAAAGAATCGTATCGGTGTACAAGTCGAAAAGGTAAGAATCAAAAAGCGAATCATCTTCTCTCTCTTAGCCGTGATTTTGATTCTAATGTTTTTGTTTCTCATCTACGAAAATCTTAGAATGGAAAAAGAAATCGATCGGATCGTAGGCATGAGAGCCCGCGTGATGAACGATTATATCCGCAGAGTGGGATCGCAGACGAGAGCCCTGGGCTTGTCGATTGCCGATTATCTCAACTTTAATGAGGATGTGCCTGCCAATCCGAGTTTGCTGAAAAAGTTAAAGACCTATCCGAATCTGAATCGTTTCGGAATTCCCAATGTAAGCCGTGAGTTGATCGACGGCGCGGATGCGGGAACGCTCACCGCGGTCGGATCGATCGCAAAGGTCGAGCCGCAGCATTTGAAGGAAATCGAAGCCGCGTTGAGTTTAAGAGGACAATTCGAATCCCTCACCGAAAAACAAAGCGAAGTCGTATGGGCTTATTATTTATCCGCGCAGAAATTCCTTTACATCACTCCCAAATTCAAGGACGAAAATTATTATTTCACGGACGATCTCTACACCGGACCTTTCTGGACTCAGGCCAATCCGCAGGCAAACCCGCAAGGACGTCAGATCATCACCGATCTCTATGAAGATCTTGCCGGAAAGGGTTTGATGATCACCGTTTCCGAGCCCGTGTATGTAAAAGGGAAATTCTTAGGGGTCGCATCGATCGATATCGGTTTGGATGCGATGCGGAGAATTTTAGAAAGCGGGGATTGTATCGGAGAAAGCATGCTCATCGACGAAAACGGAAAGATCGTCGCAAAACCCGGTCCGTTTAAACTGAACGACCGGCTGCCGGTAAACGTCGCTTCCCTGATCATGACCCCCGAAGAATCGTTCTTTATCAAAGACGGTAGTTTTTGGATAGGATTTCAGATTAAAAACAACGAGATGTGGCTCGTTCACGAAATTAAGATTTTTGAATATATTCTTTACATATTGAAAAATCTATTGCCGTTTTGGGCTCTCGTATTCACGTTTTCCATCGTTCTGATTCTCTATATTAAGCTGAGATCATCGATGAATCAGGTTTCCACGTTGATTCATACCGATCCATTGACCGGCATTTGGAATCGCCGGGGATTTTTGAAATTAACACAGAAGTCTCTTGCGATCGGAAACCGTCAAAGCCGTAACGGAAAGCACGATTGGACGATCTTGATGGTGGATATCGATCACTTCAAGCAGGTGAACGATAAATTCGGCCATGAGACGGGGGACAAAACGCTCGTGAAAGTCGCACAGGTATTGAACGATTCCGTGCGACAAAGCGATGCCGTTTGCCGTTGGGGCGGGGAAGAATTCGCAGTCTTTTTATTCGGAGCGACGCAAGAGGACTCGATAAACATCGCGGAAAACTTGCGCAAAGAAGTGGAGAATCGAATTCACCTCGAGGATGGAAGGCCGGTGACATTGAGTATCGGAATTTCACAAGGAAAGAGAAACTTGGAAGAAGCCTTTGCGAACGCGGATCAAGCCTTGTATCGTGCAAAGTCTTCCGGAAGAAATCGAGTTTGTGCGTTTGATCCTAAAATGCCCGCAACCGTTCCCTCTCATTAAAGGGAAGTCGATCTATCATTCAGATTTAACTTTTATTCTTCAAGCTATAAGCTGAGCAGCTTTTCGAAATCCGATTTGTTATAGTTTGTAAAAATACAAAGCGATTCTTTTGAAAGATTGATTTGAAAAAATCGCGTTTCCTGTTTCGGAGTTTTATATGGGCCATACAATTGCAATCGACTACGGGTTAAAAGATCTACAAGTCAATTCGGTTTGTTATAAGCTTCTCATTATCGAATTTTCCGGCATCGTGAATCACGAAACCTTGAGAGGGATTCCCGCAAAATTGCACTCAATATTCCACGAATTGGAAGGGACGTTGGTCATTGATATTCGAGGGGTAAAAAATCCCGATGCCGAGTTCGTAAGAGCCTTTACCAATATTTTGCTCGGCATTTCGGAGCGTTTTGTCCGTTACTTTATCATGACGAGTGAAAGAAAAGTTTACAATTGGATTCTAAATTCCAGTAAGCTGCGGGACGTGGACCCGATTCTGAATTTCGAAGATTTAAAAAAAGAGTTGGAACTGGACTCTTTGATCCGCGAATTCGAATTATGAATTACAGCTTGTGCCAAAACTTATTTCTACTTGGATAGAAAAGCAAGCTGCAAGGTTCTTGTCCTGACGCTGCGATCCGTAGAGAGCAGCGTCGCTGAGTTTCCCGCTGCGATCCGTAGAGAGCGGTGTCGCTGAGTTTTCTGTGGGACAGGTTCTTATAAAAAATCAGAGCGAAAATAATTTCTTATATTCATTTTATATTTTGAAGGGAACCCAATTTTAGATCTGTTATACTATTGAGTGTAGAAGGGAACTCACTCTATTACACTCGTCTATCTGGTTCCGTTCGCAACAACGAGCCAGATAGATAATTTTAGAGAGTTTTCGTTTTCAATCTTCTCCGATTCTCCGCAGTACGGACTTCTTCCTTCCTTTTTATTTTGATTAAAGAAAATCTATATTTCCTTGCGCAATTTTTTGTATAACTTCGGACAACGCCGGATGGGGTAAATCGTTTCTGTTCGGCTTGGAGACGGGATCGGAAAAAATCAAATCCTATTGCGGAAATCGAATGTGATGCTAATGATCGTTGCCGAGTTGTCATTCTTTAATTCTTAAATTCAATTTATAACTAGGGGAGATTTGAAATCAAACTTATATTAGAATAAAGGAAGAATAACGTTCCATTGAAAGAAAACGATTCAATCGACTCGCTCCTATATCTCCATAAACACAGCACTGAATCTATTTGGCTAATTTGCATTCATTAGCCAGGTAGATTTTTTTTTGTTTTCTTTAGGAAGAAGAGGTTCGATCGAGTGGGGGTCTTTTTCTTCATAGTCGTCAAAGTGCATGACTTGGAACAAGAAAATGCCGGAATGTGAATCAAGCGGGAGCGTTTGTTTGCGATCAATTATGGGAATGTTTTCGCTCCTGCATTCGATTCCTTGCAAAAACATGTTAAAAATGCTTTCGAAGGCGCTTGCAATCGAGTGGTCGGTTTGGGTTAGATACGTGGGATTGATAACTCCGTCCAATGCTGCGACCAAGATATCGATCGTAAGTTCGCGATTGATATCCTTTCTAAATTCGCCGATTTCCTGACCTTCTTGGATTAAATCAGCGAGTCGTCTCATTCGTTCCCGACGGTATTCCTGCATCATGGAGTAAAGATCGGGGCGGAGATTCTGAATGTCCCTTGCAAAGGGTTTCCCCATCTTCGAACCTAGTTCAGAAACGATAAACAGGATTTCGCGCAGTCTTTGACTCGGACTTTTGGATTTATCGGCGATGATCGCTTCGTGCTGGCTTTTGATTTTTTCCTTAATGAAATCGAAAACCGCGCTGATCAATTTTTCTTTCGCGTCGTAATATCGATAAAGGGTACGTTTACTGATTCCTATATGTTTGGCGATTTCATCCGTGTTCGTTTTGGCAAATCCGGCGGATAAAAAAAGCCGTGTCGTTCTCTCTAAAATTCTTTCAATCATATCGGGAATCGTAATCGTGTGTGTTCTATTGATTGGACGCGGAATCTTTTGTCAACGTTTCGGTTTTTCGGGAATTCGGGAAAAACCGAAACGGATGTTCCCTGATTTCTTAAAGGAGAGCTTTCTTTCTGAGTCCCTTTGGAGAATCGCCGGCCCACTTTTTACACGCCCGATGAAAGGAAGTGTAGGAGTTAAATCCGCATTCGAACGCGATGTCCAAGAGATTCATGTTTTGTTTTTCCGAGAGAAGGCGTACTGCATCGTTCATGCGATTGCGATTGATAAAATCGGAAAAGCCGGTGTTCTTATAATTGTTCAAATAAAAAGATGCTTGGTGAAGGCTGATTCCCAGATACGCGGAAAGATCGATCAAACGGATGCTGTCATCCGCGTATAATTTCGCCGCTATAAAGGCGCTCAATCTTTCTTCCGCGCGTTTAAGATCGTCCTCTTTGAGAAGATTTTTTTCCTCGATCCGATCGTTTGTTCGTTCGGAATCGTTTAAGGTCGACGGCTGTTCGTTGATTTCCTCGATCTCTTCGTTTTCCGTAAACTCTTTGAATTCGGATTTTTTCAGATTCCGGTTTGCGGCTTCCCTGTTGATGAAGTATAGAATTGAAACGAGAAGTATTTGAGTATAGTTTGAAATACTGTTCCAGTTCGAGTTATAAAACGTTATCCCGATTACATTTCCCAGAATCCCCGCGCCGAATCCGACCGGGATCGCGAACAGATACGGATTTTTCCGATTCGGCTCGGCTTTGCGGAAAAACAAACCGTTTTCAACGACCGTAATCAGACAAATACTGAAGCACGCGAGTTCTCCGGCGATTAAAAGAGGAGCGGGTTCTTCGAAATAAATCAAAAAGATGAAAGAAAGAGCGCCCGCACCGCCGGCGTTTCGGAGAACGGTCTTACACGGAACCGGATTTTGAAGAACGTTTTGGATCGTCATTCGGAGCAATAGAAAAGAATAGATTCCGGTTCCATAAATCAATGCGATCCATTTGAGTTTAGGGAATGCTCCGGTATCGAGCGCCTCGGAAACGATTCCGTTCCAGAGCGCAAGGTAAGCTCCGAAAAACAAAATAAACGCGGAGAAAATATTCCTCTCGATGCACGATTGCAGATCGGATTTCAAAACCGACCTATACTCGAAGCTTGATCTTAGTTTCGAATTATAGACGGTAATTAAGAAATTCTGGATGTGAGTATTCATAAGCTACGAGCTCTCTATTTGCGGATTCGAATTTTATATTTTCAAATAGGAGGCTCTTTAAAAACTTCCGGGTTGTTTCGATTCGGCTTATTTTTTCGCTTAATGGAAGATCGTGTTTTTGGATCCCTTGGTTTCGAACTTGATACTGTACGTTGAATCTATAATGTAAGAATCGATTCGTAATTGCAAAGTATCGATTGAACAACTCGATGATTTGCAAAGACGCTGTTTTGCTAATACGAAATGATTTCATTTTGATTCTGAGTATCGTTGTATAATTTGAATCATTCTAAACCGAAGTGATTTGGTTTGATTCTTATCGAACGCTTCTATGAGCCATGTCTCTGAAAGGGGAGTATAAGTAAACTAGAAAATTGACAAATAGTTTACCTCATGCCATTTCGGCATTGATTTTAAGAGGAATGATCCGATTTTTTAATGCGAAATGAAGATTCTGTCGCGAACGGGATAAACGGGATCGTTTTTACTTTGTTTATCTTTTCTAAAAGTATGGAATTATCATTCGTTCGAATGAGATTCCTGCGTTAGGGATCGAAGCGGAGTCAATCAATCGTTTTATCGCCTTCTTTTGAAACGACTTCCCGATCCGCGATTGATTGACTGGAGCATTATGTTGCGACCGTAAGGAGCAACATTGAGTTGGAGCCCGACCGCGGAGCGGGAACGCCCCGAATTTTCCTTATAAAATTAAATCCTTGCATCCGGTTATGGTGCGGAGGTCACACAGCGAACATAGTAGGTGGTTGCTTTGGAAGCGCTACCGGAGGTGAATCCGGATTGAAAGTTGATCGCCCAAGCGTTTGTGGTACTCAGCTTATATGTGGTCGAAGTCCAAAAATACTGCGTTGGCGTTGCGGGGAAATACGTTCCATTGATCAACGGAGAAACTCCGACAGAATGATCCAAGATACTTCTCAATTCGGTCACCGATGGAAGCCGCCAGGTCTTCCCTGCTAATGAGAGGCCGTTGCAGTATGTGAGCGCGTTAGCCCAGTTTAATTGATTCGTCCCTCCCGTTCCGCAGGAGGTTCCGGATAAGTTGTTTGTACATTTCTGCCAAATGAGACCCTTCCCGATGTCCGTGATCGTTCCGTCGTTGTTATCCACAAAGGGAGCAGCCGACAAGGAAAGTGTCATGGCATACAGGAAGGAGATGATTCCCCAAATAAAAACTGCATTCCACATTTTCATTTTATTTCGAATTTGTCGTAAGCTCATTGCGGTCTCCTTTGCGTTCTTTGAGGTTTCGGTTCTCGAAATCGGATTTCGGATTCTTTTGGGCAACGATGGAAGATTCACATATTTGAATTTCATACTGTTTTTACCTTTTTACGGAGAAACGCACCGGGCCAGAGATCCAGCCGAAGAGCTTGTGGTCCAAGTCGTTCCCCCGTCGGAAAAATACAGAACCAATGACTTCGTCGTATCCGGGAGATATAGAGTCGAGCTCCAGTAGTAATAGCTTCCCGTCGCATTCGGAAATGCGGTCGTAAAGGTTCGAGGAGATGCCGCCGCATTGAAGTCGACTAACGTTTCGATTTCCGAAATTGTTGGAAGTCGCCAGTTATTTCGATTCGCATATCCCGCGCCTGAATTAAGTGCGTTTAAAGCGAGGCAAGCGTTGGTCGCGCCCGTTAAGTCGTAGAGAGTGTTGGACCCGCCGGAACAATCCGAATTGGTTCTACCCTGATGACAGGTTTTCCAATAGAGACCGGTGTTTGCATCGAGTGTTATATATTCGTTTCCGTTTACGGTTAGCAGGGAGAACGCAGGATTGACTCCTTTCTGGAGTTTCCCATCCTGTCCCGCTGAGCTTGCCAAAGAGCAGGTTGCGTCCAAAGTCCCCGAAGAATCCCAACAATTGATCTGCATCGTTTTGAGAGGCGCCGTTCCGAAGATCATGATATTGATATTTGCGGTCGTGCTTCCCGAAGAATTGCTCGCAGTGATTGTGTAAGCAGTCGCCAACTGAAATGAAGTCGGTGTTCCCGAAATCGCACAGGTAGTTGCGTTGATCGAAAGACCGGCCGGCAAAGCGATATCGGAAGTACAACTGGTTACGGTTCCGGTAAACGTCGGAGTCGCCGTTGCGGCCATTCCTCTAAAAAGAACATACGGGCTACCCGCGTAGTTCAACGAAGAAGGCGGAGGAATGTTGACTTGGATGGAAAAAGTCGTATTGGTGCTTCCGAATGCGTTGCTTGCGGTAATCGTGTACGTCGTAGCTGGTTGTGCTACGGTCGGCGTTCCGGACAATGCGCATGTGGTTGCGTTGAGTCCAAGTCCAGCGGGCAATGTGATGTCCGACGTACAACTTGTAATCGTTCCGGTTAACGAAGGTGTTTGTGTAGGAATCGCCGTTCCTTGCGTAAATGTGAACGGACTACCGGAGTAAGCGAGTCCCGTCGGAGGAGCCAAATTGACCGTGATCGAAATTGTAGTGTTAGTGCTTCCGAATGCGTTGCTTGCAGTAATCGTGTACGTCGTAGCTGGTTGTGCTACGGTCGGCGTTCCCGATAATGCACAGGTGGTTGGATTGAGCCCTAGTCCTGTAGGCAGTGTGATATCCGAACTGCATCCGGTGACCGTTCCCGTAACGGAAGGAGTTGCGGTTGTGATCGTAACCCCTTGTGTAAAAGTGAAAGGTGTTCCTGCGTAACTCAGCGCTGTAGGAGGGGCCAAGTTCACTTTAATGGAAATGTTTCGGGTGGTGCTTCCGAATGCATTGCTCGCAGTGATTGCATATGTGGTCGCTCCTTGAGTGGTCGTCGGAGTTCCCGAAATCGCACAAGTCGTCGTATTGAGATTCAAACCGGCCGGTAAGGGAATATCCGAAGTACAATTCGTGACGGTTCCCGTGACGGTTGGAGTCGCCGTAGTAATCGTTGCACCTTGCGTAAAAACGAACGGATCGCCCGCATACGTTAATCCGGAAGGAGGAGCTAAGTTTACCGTGATGGAAATCGTTGTATTCGTACTTCCGAATGGATTGCTCGCGGTGATCGTATACGTCGTCGCAGGTTGTGCTGTTGTCGGAGTTCCCGAAATCGCACAAGTAGCCGCATTGATTCCTAAACCGTTCGGCAACGGAATATCGGAAACGCAGTTCGTCGCAGTTCCCGTGAACGTAGGCGTTACCGTTGCAATTGTAGAATTCTCCGTAAACGTATAAGAGCTTCCTGCAAAATTCAAAGCCGAGGGCGGGGCTAAATTTATAGTAATCGTAATCGGGAAGGTCGTGCTTCCGAACGGATTGCTCGCGGTGATTACATAGTTTGTCGCCGCTTGCGCAACGGTGGGAGTTCCGGTGATTCGGCAATTCGTATTGTCTAAAAATAAACCTGCAGGAAATGCAATATCGGAGACGCAGTTGGTCACCGTTCCCGTAACCGTAGGAATGATCGTTGCGATTGTCGCGTTTTCCGTAAAGACATACGGACTTCCCGCGTAATTCAAAGCGGAAGGAGGCGCGAGGTTTACCGTAATGGAAATCGTCGTACTGGTGTTCCCGAACGCGTTGCTTCCCGTAATCGTATAATTGGTCGCAGCTTGGGGCGTGGTCGGATTTCCGGAAATTCCGCAATTCGAGGCGTTCAGACTCAATCCCGTCGGAAGGGGAATGTCCGAAGTACAAGCGGTAATTGTGCCGGTATAGGTCGGAACGATCGGCGCAAACGTGGAAGTGCCGACGGTAAAAACCATAGCGCCCGTAGCAAAATTCAACGCCGCGGGAGGATTCATATTCACGCTTATAAGAATAGAACTGGTTTTGCTTTGCGAAGAATTGCTGGCGGTGATCGTGTAATTCGTCGCCGCTTGGTTGACCGTCGGAGTTCCTGAAATCGCACAGGTTTTGCCGTCAATCGCGAGTCCCGCCGGGAGCGCGGGGCTTGCGGAACATTGTTCGATCAACCCCGCGGTGCTGGGTTGGATCGTAGCGATCGGCGCGTCTTTCGTAAGAACATAAGGACTTGAAGAATAATTGAGAGAAAGTGGATCTGTCGGTGATTGAAAAAGATTCATCGGACCGAAAAAACCTTTGAAACTAAAAGAATTCGAACTTCCTAAACAATGGATTGAAAGGAAAATGAATAACAACGGAGAAAGGACGAGCGGTGTGCGGCTTCTCAAGGGGAAGCGATTTCTTTTCCAAAAAAAGAATGTAAGAATCCGACTCTGGAACGAATTGAATCGATGTTTTTCTTTCATAAATTTTTTACCTACTTCCTGCAATGATCCATCCAAAAATAAAAAAATGACTCAAAAGAATTGGAACCGCTTGTTGGATGATTTACGAACGGAATGGTTTCCGTGCGATTTCTCTAAAGAAAATCGATTCATTCTCCGAAGAAAGAATCGGGAAATCCCCGAGATCCAACTTGGATTCAAAATCGAAACTGCTTCCTTTTCCTGAAAACGGAGAAGAGAATCAAGACATCCAACATCCTTTCTATATACACGTAAATTTATTCTAAAAAGAGCGAGATTTCCGCCCGCGTTATAACCTGATAAGTTTTTCTAAAGCCATGAATTTGGATCGTTTTTTCGGACCAAAAATCCAGGATGCTTCTTTGAAAAAAAGGAAGAATTCTTTCGTTCGTTCATGTCGATGGAATGGCAAAGAGGTGTATTCGCTTAAACCAAAAGGACTAAATCGTCAAAGCGCTTTGTTTAATTGAGAGAAAAGACAACTAACGTGTAGTATGGATCGGATTCGTTTTGAGCGAAAGGATCACACGACGCAAACAATGGATTGCCCGCGTTTGCGTTTTTTGAAACGAATTTTCAATTCTGAGAATTGATTAGTTTTCGAAATTCTCTCGGAGACTTCCCCGTAAATTTAACACAAGCTCGATGAAAGGAAGAAGCGGAGTTGAACCCGCATTCTAAAGCGATCTGCAATAAATTCATATGAGACTTGTTTCTTAGATTCCGTTTAACGTCTTCGATCCGATTCATGTTCAAGAAGTCCGCAAACTTCATGGACATGTGTTTGTTGAGATAATACGAAGCTTGGTGCGTGGAAAGTCCGAGATAGGAAGCAAAGTCCGGCAAACGCAACTCTTCGTCCGCGTAACCTCTCACTTGAAGAAAGGAATTGATTCTTTCTTCGATCTTCTCCAGTTCCACTCCTTCTAAAATGTTTCTAGAACCTTCCGAAAGCATCTCCGATTCCATCAGATCTTCCACGGGAGAATCAACCAACGAATGACTGTCCACAAACTCCTTGTTCGATTCTCCATACGCGCGGCTGAAAAGAATCGGATAAAACCGTTCGATCAAAGTGATATACGCGATCATAATTCCCGGAATCAGCTCGGAAAACATCAGAATTCTCGTGGAATGCAGAACGGTTCCGAGCAAGTCCAAAATCAGCGAAAGCGTAATCGCAGAGGTAATAAAAGGAAAGTTAAAGAAAACACGGGGCTTTGCGGAAGATCGAATTTCTATGATGGACCAAACGGTCGTGTAAGACATCAGAGAAACCGCGATCGAATCGCAAATACAAATGAAAATCGTTCCTGGAACCGCGAAGGCGCTTCCCATCGCAATCGGGATGATTACGATCAGTCGCTTGCAGTAAAACCAAGGGTTGTGTAGGCGATCGAGGACGAAACGGATACAAATCAAAACCGCGGAAGACGCATACAGAACAAGACCGAAATAAATTCCTAGAAAGAGAGGATCTTTTTCCAATCGCGGGTCCGATTCCTGCGGGAAGATGACCTTGTTGTTCACCATCAAAAAGATGCTGACGCTGAGAAGAATCGTTCCATAGGCCTTACTGAATTCGTCCCTTTTGCCCGAATACAGTTTTACGATCGCCATCACGATTCCCGTTCCGACGCCGGCCGCGTGCGCGTAGAACAGATGAATCTCGGAAAAAAATAGAGAAGATACAATCTCGGAGAAGTTATTGAAATTAAACATTCGAAATCATCCCTTGCAATAGAATCGTTCTATCTTTGTATTGCGTTCCATCGAGTATAACCCGCCGGATCCCGTCCGGTCATCGGTAAATATAATTCTAAAAAAGGAAAATTATAAATATCATATATGCCATTTTAGAATTTAATTTAATCTGAAGTAGGATCGTATAACAACTCGTAGAAAAAAACTCGGCGAACCGGGGTCACAATCGTATGACCCTTGTTTGCCGGAAGCTCCGTATACAATTCTTTTCCCGGATTCTTAATTTCTAAATTGAATGTCCGCCGATGAAGACTGAAAGTGAAGCACTTTGGGCTGAGTTTCCCGAAACTGTTTCGGTGACATTCCCGTCTCCTTTAAAAAAGCCTTATAAAAAGAAGAATTGGAATTGAAACCGACGGCGATTCCGACCGAAACAACCGAACGAGCCGGGTCGTTCAACAACATCGACTTGGCTTCTTCCACCCGGAAACGATTGATATAGTTGTTGAAATTGATTCCAAGATGATTATTCAGAAAAAAGGAAAGCTGATGAACGGAAATTCCGAGTTCTTCCGAAACGTCGGGGAGGCGGATGTCTTCATCCAAATAAATTCTTTCCTCTTTGATGATATGCGCGAGTTTTTCTTCCAACGCGTTGATGTCTACGTCGTGTAAAAGGGAACGTTTGACTAGGTTTTTGCCGGGTTCGATCGTTAAAAAATCCAAAAGATTCGGATGGATGAGAGTCAGAAAGTAGTAAAAAACGACCGCAAACGTGGTGTGGACGCTGGAAAGAAGCACGAGAATCTTGTTTTCAAACACGATTCCGAGGATTTCCAAGGGAATACACAGCGAAATCAAGATCACCAGCGTAAGAATTGTCCGAAAACTGAACGAAGAAGATTCGTATTTTTTGTCGATAAATACATTGGCTACCGCAATTACGAAATAGACGAAAACATACAAATCGGCCGCAAATAAGAAGAATTCCAGCTCTTGAGTGCCTTGTTGCTCGTAAAACGTCGCGATCGGCAGCGCGAGAATAAAAGGCCCCAACAGATTCCAATAATAGATGAGAGGAAGGGTCGAAAACTTCTTAAAGATCATCGTTGAGATCAGAAATACGATCGTGCCGCTTGCGGCTAAAGCGATGATATCGATCAAAAAGAGAAATTTACGAAGCCAGGGAAGAGTGACCCAATTCAGGCTCGATTCGTCGACGAACTGAAAAATCGCCGTCAATACCAAGACGGTCGATACCAGATAATCGATCTGTCTGTTCGCACGAATCCAACTTCCAATTCCCAGGACTAAGGCAAAGCCCGCTCCAAATCTTATCAAGCTCAATAAGATTTCTTCATTTAACATTGAATCTAAAATATTCGCCATATCCGTTATTCGCTTTGTATCTTCTCCATTTATTTGTTAAGAAAACCAAAGCTCATCTCTAATTAAAGTCAGTGAACTCACCATATTCCAATCACGAGATTCATTTTTAATTTGAATTCAATTTGGTCCATTCAAATTCAATTAAAAGAAATCATTCTATATACGAAGGTGAAATTGACATTTAAATTGTAAAAGAAATTTTGAATATTCGTGATTACTTTTATTTCGATTAACAACTCTATAGATTAAGATCAATTCAAGTGATAAATAGTTTCTTTTGTATGTAAAATATTCCAGAACCCATCCTTAAATTGGATTATGGTTATTCGGTTTATAACCTGCGATCAATGTATTGTAAAAAAAAATAAATTCTTTTTAAATTGATGTTCAAAAAATACAAACAGATCAACCAATTCTTATTTTCGGAGTATAGTCGTTAATTTAGAAATCTTTAAAATGTTAAACGAAGTTCAAGAATCCTTGGGTCGGAAGTGTCGCAAGAGAATAAGGATTGTATCTAACGTTCTATCGTTAAATGAAATGAAATGAAAGAAATTAATTTCTGAGTCTTTCTGTTGGGCCTGCAATCAAATCAACAGATTCATGTCGAATTAAAGGAAATGCACATTTCAATTTATATTATGGAAAGAATTGATTTCATGAAATTCAAATGAATTTGTGCGAATGCGATGATTTGAAAAAAGAAAAACATGCTGAATTGAGAAACGTATAACTCGTTTTACCCAATTCGACTTCGTTTTCCGTCATAGAAACGAATGATCGCTTTGATGCGCTCCGTAAAAGTAGAAAAAAAATTAAAAGGAAATGCCCCTTTTGCCTACGCTTCCGTTCAACAGGAATGTAAATTCATAAATTCGTGAAGGTTTTCGAAGATATCAGGCGACTCGCGCAGAAAATTCATCTCGAGAAAAGAGAAGGACGGTGAGTGACACTTTTTTATTCAAAGAAAATTGTAAAAAAATCCCTTGTTTGGGGGAGATTCGACTCGGGAGCCCTGCCGAAATGCAGGTTCCCATTGCACGTTTTTTCTTTTTGAAAGAATCGTTCCTTTTCATAAATTGAACTGCCGACAAACCGCCGGGAAGAAAAAAGGTTTTTCTAAAAGAAGGATGTGAGCTTAGTTGAGCCATGCGGGGATCCGTTGCCTACTTTAGAAAGTGATAATTTACCAATTTCTTGAAAACAAAACAAAACGAAACGTTCTTCGATCGGTTTGTTCATTTGCGTTGATCGCTGTGGTCTTCTTATCGAAGTGGATAGATTACTATAAGTTGAAAATTTTCCTTAAATTTCTTTTGAAATTTATGTTATAAGATGAAAAGAAAGAATGAATTTATAGTATAAAATCGATGTATGATTTCTGAAAGCAGCGCTTTCTACATTGAGAATAAGCCACATGTAATGGATGTATATAGTTATTCTCTCTATAACCTGGAAGGGAAGCAATTGTATTCCGAACCGAATTACAATCCGCTCTTGGATTCCGAAGCAAAACTCAAAAAAATCGTAGAAAGATTTATCGATTACGGAAATCTTCATTCCGCCGTTTCCACTCTCCGCAGATTCAAGAACGGCAGAAATGTCCAGTTGATGGTGCGGTCGAACAACGATCGCATTTATCGGGTTAATTTTGAAATCAATCCGAAAGGCGGTTACGTTCTCGCGCATATCGAATCCACGACTCGAATTCTATCGAATCTCGAAAAGAATCGAGTGCAAAGATTTCGTTCTCTCAAACACGATTTGGTGAGAACTCTCAAGCTTGAAAAAACGTATTTTTATCTGGTAAACATTGAAATTTACAATCACCCCTTTCTTCACAAATACGAAACTCAGGTATACGAAGCGGTTTTTTTGGATCTGCATACGGAATTCTTAACGATTACGAACAGTCAAAACGTGGGGCTTCGGATTTCCACGAATCAGATTTTCTTCGCGTATCAGATCAACAAACCGGACGTCGATATCAATTGGATTCCTTCCAGTTTGATTTCGTATATGAAGAACACGATTCAAATTGAAAATCACGAATTTCATCTGAAACTTTCGATCGGCGGTTACCATACGGCGGAGACCGATACGAGTCCGCTACGAATTCTCAAAGGGCTGCGGGCCAATCTGAAAAAAGTGATCGATTATCCGTTCAGCCGTTATGCGACACAGAGCCAAAACGATTCTTCCAATCTGATTTCCACGTATTTATCCCTTCGCAATTCGGTTCACAAAAAGGAACTCCTCTTGTATTATCAACCGATCGTTCGTTCGGAAACGAAAGAACTTCATTCTTTGGAAGCGCTTTCGCGCTGGAATCATTCCGCAAAAGGGATGATCAGTCCGGACGTGTTTATTCCTTTAGCGGAAGAATCCGGTTTGATCAGTTCCATCGGAGCTTGGGTGATTCAAAGCGCTCTCTGGGATCTTTCTCAAATTCGAAAAAGCGATTCTTCGGTTTCGAACGCATTGATTTCGATCAACGTTTCTCCATTTCAATTGAAGAATCCCGAATTTGCGGACAATTTGATTTCTTATTTTTCAAAGCTGAATTTGAATCCGAATTCGATCGTTTTGGAAATGACGGAAAGCCGTTACGAAGAAACCGCTCTGATCATCGAACAGATGGCGATTTTAAAACGTTTCGGGTTTCAGATTGCGATCGACGACTTCGGAATCGGGAATTCGAATTTTTCCAGAATCGAAAAAATCGAATGCGATTATGTGAAATTGGATAAAAGCCTTGTGATCGGAGTCGACGTCAATCACAGCAAACGAAGCGTTTTGAAAGCCATTTCTCAAGTTCTTTCTTCGCTCGGTAAGAAAACCGTTTTTGAAGGAATCGAAAACGCGATCTTGGAAAATATCGCGATCGATTACGGTGCGAATTATCTCCAAGGGTATCACTATGGAAAGCCGACCTTGATTCAAGATCTTTCTTCCTTTCAAATTCCTCGATAATCCCATCAAGCGTTCTGCGTTAAACGCTCTTTCCATTCGAATATTTTTCCAGTCGATTTCTGACTCGGCATTTAGGTTATCTTTCAACCGAAGAATCGTAAAACTTGTTTGATCCGTTTTAAATTAAAATTCATTTTTCAGAATTATCAAAGTAAAGTATTCAAAATAGAAATATGAATTCGAATTGATAAGTTAGAAAAACATAAAATCCTAAAGAATAGAATAGCTTTGTAACTTTCAAGGGGCCAATAATAAAAAAGTGTTCCTTTTATAGAATGCGGCGAACAAAGACAGTGGATTCTATAAACTATAGGTATGCCAAATGTTCTTCGTCTTGATTTTCGATGGAAAGGCTCTTTCAAACATCCTTTGTTGCAATTTCAAGCGACTCATTTTACAAATATACTCTGGATCTTTGGGGGAGCTTTTCTTCTACACTGCGCACAAGCGGAGCCGATCGAACTCGATGTTTCGCATAGTCCGGTCGGATTTCTGTTAAACGCATTCGTATACAGCGCTCATTCTTTGAGGAACGGAACTGAGAATCTGATTTTGGAAGAGGGGAGCTCCAGAACCATAGAGCTGGGCATAACGACATCTTCGGATATTCAAAAAGTCAAAATATTCAAAGAATTGAATGCACCCGACGACGACTCCTTGACTTTCTCCGAGGAAGCGGAAATACAACGCACGTCCGGCTCCCCGAAAATTCTCATTCGTCTTGCCGTCGCTACGGATGCAAATTGCGAAGAAGAGAACTATGTTCTTGGTTTAAAAACGGAAAACAACGTTGGGATCGGAAAAGTAAATATACGGATCCAAGAAGCGGATAAATGTATGTTCTTTGCAACGGCAAACGGCACCGGGTTTACCGGCGATTTAGGCGGTCTTGCCGGTGCGGATGCGATCTGTCAGACGGAAAAAAGCGACTTTCTGCCCGGAGATAAAAGAGAATATTCCGCATTTTTAGCGACTACGGTTACTCGGAAACCGGCCCTGAACATCGAACAGAGCGGAATCTCCGTTTGGCCGATGCGCAGAGGTTTGCGATATTACATTCACAGCAACGATGAAAGAAGAATTCATTTCTTCTTAGGAGCGGCGTATTCTCCCGCGCCCGCCTCGGAGGATCCGTCGGGAATTCTTCCGATTCCTTTGACCAACGGGATTCCCAATTCGATTCTGCCGAATCCCCCCGTCGTTTGGTCGGGATATTACAATTCGTTTCAGACATCGGTCGATTGTTCGAACTGGACTTCGAGTGCGAACACCGTTTCGGCATTGGTCATGAGTTCCAATTTCGACGACTCGTATTCGAACTGCGATGTCCGTCATTCTATCTTATGTATCAGACAATAAAATCAAACTATGAGGGCGCAAATGCAGGTTAGTAATGAGTTCGTTACATTCAATGTACAGGGAACGACTACCAAAGTTATGTTGATTAAACTTTCGGGAGTGATCGACAATCGTTCCATTATGAACGTTCGCGATATCATCCTATCGATTTTGGACGAATTTTCGGGGATCTACATTTTGGATTTGAATAAGATCGAAAACGAAGAGTTCATCAATCTTACCAATTTTCGAAAGATGATCTCGGACTCGATTCGGGTAAACCAGAATTGCGTAATCTTATCCGAGTGTAGAAAGTTGGAATTGTGGATCGAAAATTATTCCGTTTTTAACGGAGTCTATCTCGCTAAGAACGATTCGGAATTGGCTCAGGTTTTGAATGAGAAGATTTCAAACGATACGCTTTTGGACGATACGACCGACGAGTCCGATATTCGTCTGCACCTCGATTATCTGATTAAAGATAGTTATTGAAGGGAAATTTTAGAAGAATGGATCTTTTTCGATAAGAATTCTTCCGGAAAAAAATCTATCCGCCCAGTCCTCGGAAGAAAGTTCTCTTTTCGAGTAGGGCGGCCCTTTCGGAACCCGAAACATTCGAGTCCGAAAAATCGCTTCTTTTTTCGATCAAAACGTCATCGCTTTGTCCATTGCTTCGTCCAAGTCGATCGACAATATAATCAATTTGTCCAATCTTGTTAGTTCGAAAATTTTGCTGATCGCGTTCGGGATCGAATACACGATCAATGCTCCTTTTAACTGCTTCATCAATCTGGCTTGCGTGCTGATCAGAACCGCGAGTCCGGAAGAATCGATATGCGTCGTCGCGGAAAGATCTAAAAGTAGAACCCTCGCTCCTTCGTCGATTTTCAGATTGAATAGATCCTTGAGTTTCTTAGAAGAGAAAATATTTACTTCCCCGTTCGTTTTCACGATCGTAATATGCGGTTTTAGTAAGTGATTTACGTGAGAATTGGACACGATCTCTACGGATAACTCATCTTTTGAATTATTGGTTGCTTCCATTTTTGTTTTCCTAAAAATTAATATTGATTTTCATTTCGATTTTTTGATCTTTCCCGATCGGATTGAGTTCCGGACTCGGATTGATTGCGGGGGCCGCGGCTCCGTCGTGAAAAAAGAAGGCGAACGTCACCGGAAACGTAAGTAGTACCGCATTGAATAAATACGTGCAAGCCAAAGAAATTAAAAAAAGCTGATTCAGCTGTTTGTGTTTTTCAAATTCTCCGTTGGCTTGTTCCGCCCACAGAATCGATCCGTTGCTTTGCGGAATATAAACGGGGGTTTTCCCTTCCGAGTTCTTTGCAGCCATAAATTCATAGACGGATCCGGCCATCAAAAAAGCCGTCAAACCCATCAAAGTCGTTCCGCTTTTGACATAACCCTGTTTGCGAATGTAATAACCCGGAATCAGATAATCGATCAGTCGGATTTCCTTGCTCGTGCTTTCTTCCGAAATCTCTTTTTCCTCCTCCGCGGTTTTGTAATGAAGGGTGGAGATTTCGTCGCGTGTTATTTCGGTCGGCACGGGTTCGGATTCTTTTTGAATGAGAACCGAATTTTCGTTCACTTCCGCGATCGGCGCTCGAACTTCTTTTTTATCTTTGGACGTAATTAAAACGGAAAATCCGGCTTTCGCGAATTGTTCCAAAACCTTCGTGGAAGCGGCTTCGATCGTGATCGATTCCAAGTCTTTGAAAGACGCACGGAGATAACGGTTGTTTTCGTCGATATAATACACCGTGCTGGAATTGAGTTTGAGAAGTTTTAAACCGCATTTCGTTTCGGTCTGTTTTTTCAAACGCATACAAAGATGATTTCCGGATTCTTCGAAAAAGATCTCGGCCACGTCCTTTTTGAAAATCTTAATGTCTTCGTCTTCGGTATTGAGAATGATATGATCGGAAGCGCCTTCCGTTTCTTTCAATTCTCCCGAAAGAACTTCTCCGGATTTTAAAATCACTCGATGCGCGGAAAGACTCGCCGTGATAAAAGTAAACAATAGAACGTAGATCGGGATTCTTCTCATTTGGATAACTCGATTTGTATCGGCTCGCTCAGGCTGATTTTCTTTTTGGATTTTTTTTCGATTAAGGTGATCGATTGGTCGTCCTCGAAGATCGCTTTTAAAAACGGGGTTTTCTGCGAATTCCGAACGAATAAAAGTTTGTGCTGCGCTTTCACGGGAGTTCTCATCAACGCGATGGAATCGATCGTGTAGGTCGGTATCGTAACGGGGAAGTGAGCGGAGTAGAGTTTTGTCTGATCTCCGTCGATTACGATCTTATCGCCGTATACGGGAACGGAATCCGCGACTTGCACCGCGATAAAGTTCCGTGCGTCGGCTTTCGCTTCTTCTTCCGCTTTTTTTAAGAACGCGTCCGACTTAGAGACGATATCCTGCAGTTCGGAACTGAGAAGATTTTTCTTGTCGTCGACCTTGGCGGATTCCCGAAAACTTTTGAAACTGTCCTCCAAGCTGGGAGCGGGTTTTAGTTTTTCGGAAGAGGCTTTGATTTCCGCTGCTTCGCTCTTATCACCGAGACGTTCCGCGTTTTTATCGGAGATTCTCGCGATCTCGCTGCCGGCGTTGTAGTAATATCCGAGCATCAGAAGTCTTCGATTGGCTTTGATCGCGATTTCCTTATCCGTATCGGAAAAGGCGAGTTTTGCGTATTCCGTGATCGCGGCGCTCTGATTTCCGGTCTTTTCCAGAGAATAGGCGCGGATGTAGCGCATCTCGGCGGAATCCATCTTCGCTTTGGCGAATTCTTCCAAAACCTTGGCGTAGTTTCCCTTTGCAAAAAAGGCTCTGGCTCTGGATTCGGGACTGTCGAAATTCTCCTCGATCTCTTGAGCGCTTTGTTTCGATTTTTGCAGGATCGCGATGAGAATTTCCGCGTCGTTTGCGAAGACGGTTCCCGGATTGTTTTCCAGAACGCTTTCCAAATCCTTGAGAGCGTGATCGAATTCTCCTTGAACCGCGAGACAAAATCCTTGATGAAGAAGAATGAACCCGCTTTCGTCCGTTCCTTTTGCGAAGTCGCCTAACGTTTCTCCGTAGGCTTGGTAGGCTTCCTTATAACCTTGGTTCCGTTCCAGACTGAATGCGTGTTCCAAGGCGCGGATTTTGGAGGAATTGATTTCGAAATCGATGGGAGGTTTGCCAGTTACGAAACGGACCGCGTTGATCAAAACCGAACCGAAACTCTGTAAAACCCCGACGCTGAACGATTCGAGATGATTGCTTTCGATCAGGGAACTCTGGAGATTGTTGAGATTCATCTCCGCTTGAATATTGTCCCGGTTGGAAAGAATACTTTCGAATTTGGACCGGAGAATTTCGCTCGAAAAGGAGAAGTTGAAGAGTTTTCTCTTTTCGAGAGTGACTTTGAGTTCGTAGAGTTTTGTGTCGAGTACGACAAGACCGAAAAAGACGATCAATAGAAATCCTAAAATAGCGATGAACACACTTTTTTTCATTCGGTGATCTCTAAGATTCCGAACGTTACGTCGTCCGGAAAAACATTCGCGTAGGAATGAATTTCTCCTCTAAGCTTTTCGGTTAATTCTCCGGTAGGAAGCGTCGCGTATTTTTGAAACGCCTCGATCAAACGATCGTCTCCGAAGGGTTCGTTGGTTTCGTTGGTCGCGTCCAAAACACCGTCCGTATAAACGAGAATCTTATCGCCAGGAGACGTTTTGATTTTCAACACGTTGTAGTCGTCTGGGATTCCGATTCCGAGTACGAACCCGGTGGAATTGAGAACGACGATCTTATTCTGCGCCTTGCGGTAGTAATAAATCGGGTTGTGGCCCGCGCTGCAGAAGTAGGCGTAACCTCCTTCCTTTTCAAAAAGAATGAAGATTCCCGTCGCAAAGAACGTTCCTTGCAACGTCTCGAACAGATTGTCGCTGAGACGGTTGAAGATAAACGCGGGATTGACGGTTTCTTTCATGATGTTTTCCACGTTGTAGTGGATGATCGAAGTGATCAACGCCGCCGAAACTCCGTGTCCCGTTGCGTCCGCCAAAAAGAAGGCCGTTCTTGTATCGTTGATTTCGATGATGTCGTAGATGTCGCCGCTGACTTCCCTCATGGGTTGATAGACGATTTCGGCGTCGATCAGATTGAAATTCTTCCGTTTTTCGGGAAGAAAACATTCCTGAACGTTCTTTCCGATTTCCAATTCGGTTTGAATCTGCGTGTTCTTCAATCGAAGAGAATCGAATTGAGAGGAAATCTGTTCCGCCATTCCGTTAAACGTGTTTCCTAACGCGTCCAATTCGTCTTGCGCGGAGACGTTCCAGGAAATTCTCGCGTTGAGATTTCCCGTTGCCATCGTTTCGCTAACTTCTTTTAAAAGAAACAGGCGCACGAAAATCTTGCGGTAGAGAAAAATTCCGAAAAGGATATGAAAGGCAAATCCCCAAACCAGCAACAAACCGAGCTGGATGTAAAGAGAACGTAGACGATCGACCATCTCCCTCATCTTAATTTGAGAAATCAGAAACGTTTTCGGATTCAGATAAAAGATCAGATTTACGATAAAATGATCGGTATCGAGTTCGATATCATAGGAAGTATTCAACGCCGCTTTGGCGTTGGTCATGTTTTTGAGTTTCGTTTTGAGATCCGCTACGGACGCCGTAACTCCGTTGGAAAGGAGAGTATGCGTTTTTTCTAAAGAAGCGTCTTCCGCGGCGATTACGGAAAAGTTCGTAAGTCCGATGCTGAGCAATTTGGATTGAAACTCGTCGGTTTGGGTCGCGTCTTCAAAGTTGATATTGCCGAAGGATTCCACCTTCTTTAGAATTTCGCGCGCGACTCGATCGGATTCGAGCGTGAAATTGGAGATCAAAAGATCGGTTTGGTTTTCAAAAATCATGACCGCTACAAACGTAAGATTGACGACCGTTAAGATCGTATAAATAACGATAATCTGCAAGCGAAGGGATTTTTTCATGACCAAGATAGATTATCGTTCTTTAAAGCTTCAAAATCATTGCAGGCTATAAAGTGAAGTCTTTTGTTTCCAGAGCGATCCTACGTTCGATTTTAAAAAAAATTTTAAAATAAGGAACAAAACGTAAGAGCAAAAGGTTTTCTTTCGTCGTTCTTCTGCACTTGAATCTAATTTTGTTTTTGAAAAAAAATGAGGCACAACCGTTACAAAAGGTTGCTGCAATAATTTATTGAAGAAGGTTGAAAGACATATCTCCGCGAAATTGAACCGAAAAATTCTTAGAAAAAAAAGTGGGAATCGCTCACCAATACATCGAACGTATTAGTGAATTCGATTCCGAAATGAATGATCCTTGGATGTGCTGAAAAAACGTACAGACTTTCAAATCGTTCGGAGCGAGATTTTTTAATCCGTCATGGAAGAAGAATGCAGGATTGCGTTCTTTCTTTGTTCTCCCAAAAACCAAAAGTATAAAATCGGAACGGTAAATCGACTGAGTAAGGTCGCAGCCACTTCTCCGAAAATCAATGACACGGCCAAACCTTGAAAGATCGGATCAAAGAGCATGATCGAACTTCCCACAACGACCGCGGCCGCGGTCAAAAGCATCGGTCTAAATCGAACGACTCCCGCGTCGATCACCGCTTGGCGCAACGGTTTCCCGAGTTTGAGTTCCGATTCGATAAAATCCACGAGGATGATCGAATTCCGTACGATGATTCCCGCTCCCGCGATAAAACCGATCATCGACGTCGCGGTAAAATACGCGCCCGTAAACCAATGTCCCGGAAGAATTCCGATTAACGAAATCGGGATCGGAGCCATGATCACAAGAGGAACGGAATAACTTCCGAACCACGCCAAAATCAAAACGTAAATCAGAATCATCACGATCGCAAAAGCTCCTCCTAAATCACGAAAGACCTCGTAGGTGATGAACCATTCTCCGTCCCATTTGATCGAGACCTGATCGGTTTGTTTCGGCGTTTCGAGCGTGGAAGTCGGGAACGGAATTTTCGGAGACAGTTTAAGAATCCCGTAGACGGGCGCTTCTTCCGCTCCGCTAAACTCGCTCGTGACGTATTCCACCGGTCTCAAATTCTTCCGATTCAAATATACCGTATTTTGAATATAAGGAGAATTGAATAATCGTTCGGTCGATACGACTCCGCTTTCGAACGTGGAAACTCCCAGGCCGTGAAACGGATGCGCGGAGGATCGGGCCGAGTTTGTAACGGAAAGATCCACCGTGATTTCTTCGGGGTTTACGGCCTCGCTCAAAGAGAATAGGGCGGTTTCCGAAAACAAAATCCGAGAATCTCTCGCGGCCGTTTCAGATCGAACTCCCAAAATTCCGCCGAGGTTCGTATCGAACGGATATATGATCTTAGGACGTCCCGTTCTCAAGCTTGAATCCAAATCGACGACACCTTCCTGTTCGGAAAGAATCGAGCGCACCTTGGCCGCCGCTTGTTTGCGTTCCGTTTCCGAAGGACCGTAAATCTCCGCGACAAAGGTGGCAAGCACGGGAGGACCGGGAGGAATTTCCAAAACCTTTGTCAGGGCGTTTTCATTCCTATCAAACTCGGCGAGAATCGGACGGATCGACTCGATGATCGAGTGACTTTTCGAGTTTCGTTCGTCTTTCGATTTAAGAACGATATGCAGGTCCGCTTTCCAATCGTCGTTTCGTAAAAAGCTGTGTTTGACCATACCCGAAAAGGAAAAGGGCGCCGCTTCTCCCGCAAAAATCTGCACTTTTTCTACATTATCATTTTTTAATATTTCTTGTGCGAGACGTTTGGAAATCTGCAGGTTCTTTTCCAATGTAGTTTTCGGATCGTAGTCGATCAGAATCTGAAACTCGTCCTTGTCGTCGAACGGCAGCATTTTGACTTTTACGATCTTCAATCCGACGAATGCGAACGAAATCAAAAGAAGCGTCGCCACTCCGACGAGGAACTTGGCGGAATTCTTTTTGTTCCGCAAAAGCCAATCGGTAAATCGAATGTAGAGCCGATCCAGTTTGGAAATCTTTTGGCGTTCCCGTTTTTCGGGAGAATGTTCCGCTTCGTGTTTTAAAATTCGAACGCTCATCCAAGGAGTTACGATAAACGCGACGAGCAGGGATAGAATCATCGCAAGACTCGCACCCACGGGAATCGGTTTCATATACGGACCCATCAGTCCTCTTACGAACGCCATCGGAAGAATCGCCGCGATCACGGTGAACGTGGCGAGGATCGTGGGATTTCCCACTTCGGAGACCGCGTTCAACGCTGCCCGTAAAATTCCCAACTCCGGATTTTCTTTGAGATGGCGTTCAATGTTTTCCACGACTACGATGGCGTCGTCGACTAAGATCCCGATCGAGAAGATAAGCGCGAATAACGTGACCCGATTCAACGTATATCCCAAAAAGTAATACAAAGCCAGAGTCAGCGCGAGAGTCACCGGAATCGCAACCGAAACGACGAGCGATGCGCGCAAACCCATCCATAACGCGATGAGAATCGCGACCGAGATCGTGGCGATCAACAAGTGTTCGATCAACTCGTTGGATTTCGCGGAGGCGGTGGAGCCGTAATCCCGCAGTACGGACATCCGAACGTCGGGAGGAAGACGTTTTGAAAACGATTCCGCCTTGTCCAAAAGTTCTTTCGAAAGAGGCACGACGTTCGTACCTTTCCGTTTTGCGAAACTGATCGTAACGGCGGTTTTTGCAACGGAAGAATTCTCCCGTTCATAAAGAATCGATTCTTTCGTTTTTTCCTGAGGGCCGTCGATGACGTCGGCCACTTCGAAAACTCGAATCACCCGTCCGCCTCTTTGTGCGATCGGAAGAGAACGCACGTCGTTCGAACGCGAAATCGTTGTCCCCACTTCCACGTCGTAATTTTGATTTTTCCCCCAGGTTTGACCCGCGGGAAGAAACGCGTCGTTTGCACGGAGAGCGTTTGCCAGATCGGAAAGCCCGATTCCATAACGATTCAATCGAACCGGGTCCGCGATGACGCGTACGGATCGTTTTCTTCCTCCGAGAAGTTCCACCTTCGAAAGGTCGGGTGTTCCGGACAATTCTCGTGCTAAAGGAGCGACTAACGTTCGGAGGGAAAAATCGTCTCTCTGATCCGAACTGAACGTCAGCGCAAGAAAGGGAACGTCGTCTATGGTCAAGGAACGGACTGAGGAATAACTTACGTTAGGCGGAAGATCGTTTCTAATCTCGAGAAGTTTGTGATGGATTTTCACCAAAGAAGGTTCCAAAGGTTGACCGACTTCGAAACGAACCGTAACCAACGCGCCGTGATCCGTACTGGAAGAATACACGTACTCCACTCCTTCCAAACCCCAAACGGACCGTTCCACCGGCTCCGTGATTTTTCGTTCCACTTCGTGGGCGCTAAAACCCGGAGCCGCGAGTTGAATGTCTATCATCGGAACGGAAATCTGAGGCTCTTCCTCTTTCGGAGTCAGAAACACGGCGATCAAACCGAGTAGTAAACTGAAAAGAATCAATACGGGAGTCAACTTGGAATGGACGAATGCCCCGGCGATTTTTCCCGCAAAGCCGACGCCGGATTTAGACGGATTAGAATTCGTTTTCATTGGATGCTCCTTTTGCGTTGTAAAGGGAAAGTTCTCCGCGGATACGGAGATATTCGGTTTCCGTTGCGGATTTGATTCGTAACAGTTCGGCCATTCTTGAAAATGATTCCGCCATTTGAGGCGCGAAAATCGAGCCGTTCTGAAACAATCTCTGAGAAATTTTGAGCTGCTCCTCCTGAAAACGGACGGAGTCGTAAATCGAATTCAAATTATCGAATATACTTTTTTCTCTGGAAAGAAGAAGCCGAAAATTCCCTTCCTCTTTGAGACGGATCTCTTCCGCTTTTTTACGGACTGCTTCTTCTTTCGCCTTCGCTTCGTCCAAAGCGCCAAGATCGGAAGGACTCAGAAGATTCATCTGAAGATAAACACCGGCGTTGTAAGCGTTCGCCTGATTTCGACTGCCGTCATAGGCGTAGGTTTCCGCATAAGCCGCGATCTTCGGAAGAAAACGGGCGCGTTCCGCTTCGATCCCTGCTTTCGCTTCCTCTGAATGAAAGCGAAACGCTTCGGAAAGAGGCGTATGTCCGGATTCACGCAAAGCGGGAAGAGGAAGATATTGGTCCGCAAATTTCAGGAGTGAGATTCGCTTCGGACGAAGTTGTTCCTCCGAAATCTCCGGAGCCATCATGCGAATCGTTTCTTCGGCGGTTCTGCGCGCGGTCTCCTGTTCCTTTTTGGAAACCTCCAAAAGATTTTGAAGACTGCGTAACGCGAGAAAACCGGAATACCCCACGGGGTTATCGCGATTTCCGATTCTATATCTACCTAAAAAATCGCGGATCTCCCGGAGTAAAGATTCCGTTTTCGCGAGATTCTCCTCCGAGAGCGAAATCGACTGGAAAGCCGCAGCCGCATTTGAATATTCTAAAATACGAATGTATTGTTGCTCCGATTTTACCGCGGAAAACCTTTTTTCAAGAGCGGAATGAGCCGCCGTTTTTCCTCCTCCTTCAAAGAGGGGAAGTTCCACGCCGATCGTGCCGCGGGAATACGTGTGATCGCCCGGACGATTGAGCGTGTCTTTTGCAAAGAGGTTGACCGAATCCGAATTTAAGACGGTATACGGTTGATTGTTCGCGTCGAGAAAGTTCGAAGGTTGGGCTCGAACGCTCGCAGTGGAAAAATCGGATTGGTTTGCGGATCTTTGTCCGAGTTTCCCGAGGAAGTTCAAAGCAGGATCGTTCGTTCTGTAAGAACGAACGTCGGCATATACTTTCGGAAGCCAGTGTTTTGCGGCGCGGTCTTTTCCGATTTCGGCGACTCGGACTTCCGCCGTTTTGGATTTTAAAACGGCGGATTGGGACCGGATTTGATCCCATATTTCCGAGAACTCGATTCGTTTCTCTTCCGTCGCGGAAACGTTTTCGAAAAACGCAAACGACAAAAACACGATCGTAAAGACGGCCGCGGATCTCATCTGTTTCCGCCTTTGATTTCCGCAAGGGACGGAATGCCGATCTTTTTCAAAAAATAAGACATCGGACAAAATCCCGTGAACGAAAACAGGATCAGGTTCAACCCTACCAAAAGATTGAAGGCGAATCCCCATTGATTCACGAAGAATCCCAAAGTCAATCCCGCAAGGGAAACCGTGCCTGCGATCAAAAATAAATACCTTTCCAAATACCAACTGTTCATCTGATTCTCCTTTTTTATATACCCCATAGAGTATAATTATACAATACCCCGTATAGTATATAAAACGGACAAGAGTTTTTTACGGGCACGTCGGTATTTATCGATTTTTTATTCCTTAAGTGGGAGAGAAATTTCTCAAAGGAAGAAGGCGGCTTTGATCGCGGTTCGAATGTTTTCCATATCGGGCTTCTTTTTGCTCTCGATTAAACAACGATCCATATACTCTTGAACATACGCTTCTCCGAACTTTTTGATCGCTTGGCTCGCCGCTTTTAAAAGAAGAAGCGTTTTTTCGCAATCCATCGTGTCGTTTTGAAGACCTTTTTCCACTGCTTCCAATTGGCCTTGGATGCGGTGGATTCGATTTATGAGCAATTTTGTGCCGGTTTCGGATTTCATAGTTACATAGGATAGGGGGTATTCTATTTGGTCAATTTCGATATCACGCCGCTGCTGCGAAAACCGCTTCCACGAGAATCGGCAAGTCGTCGAGCGCGCTTACTTTTCCCGTCAATTTCCAAGTGTGCAGAACTCCTTCGTAACAGGCAAAAATTCTGCGCGCTAAAAGTTTCGGATCGGCTTGTTTCGTAATCAAACCCGTTTGCTGCCACTGCGAAAGATATTCGGTAAGAATATCGATCGTTCGCAGGGAAACTTTTCTCGCTTCTTCGGAAATGGAATGCGAAGTGGAGGCGATCTGTGCCACCGTGTTTGCCATCGGGCAGCCGGCAAATCCCGTGCTTTTGGTTTGTCTGCGCAGGATTTGGGTCCACGCGCGGATGAATTCTTTGGGAGTTTCCGAGCGGGACTTTAAACGTTCGAGCAAAAGGATTTGTTCGTTTCCGTAAAATTCTATGGTTGCCTTTCCAAGATCGTCTTTGGATGGGAAATGGTCGTAAAAACTCGCTTTAGCGGTTTTAGATTCCTGGATGATTTGATTGATTCCCGTATTTCCGTAGCCTTGCGTTTGAAACAATCGGACCGCGGTTTCTAGAATTCTATCCTTGGGTCCGGATTCTCGACTTGACATTTTCTTTCCTTTTTGATTCAATAGCAGACAGACTTGTCTGTTCTGGTTTTTTCTTCCTTTATCAAAGCCGGAAACGTTCGAAAATGCAAGTCTTTTTGGAGATTTTATGGAATCCACACAATCCGAATTCGTAAATATAACGGGCGCGGCTAAGACCGTAGAAGAGGCGGTCAATACGCGTCATAGCATTCGAGACTTCGAATCCAAACCGATCGACGAAAAAATTCTTTCCGAGTTGTTTCGGAATTCTTTGCGCGCTCCGAGCTGGAAGAACAGTCAGCCTTGGAAAGTTCATGTCGTGAGCGGTGCGAGAAGAGATCGTATGGCGGAGCTACTCGTCGACCGCGCCAAACAAGGAGATCCGGTTCCCGATACCGTTTGGCCTACCGGTTTCCCTTCCGACGCAAAACGGAGAATGTTCGATCTCGGGATGAAAATCTACGGTGTCGCCGGTATCGAACGAAAAGACAAAGACGCGCGCGACGGTTTTATGCTGCGCAACTTCGAATTTTTCGGCGCGCCGACCGCCGTGTTCATCACGACCGAGTTCGAATTGAATTTTTACATCGCGTTGGACATCGGTTGTTATCTGAATACATTGATGCTTTTGGCGAGAGGTTACGGTTTGGGAAGCGTTCCGCAAGCCGCGTTATCCGCCTTTCCCGAAGTCGTTCGACAAGAGTTGAATCTTCCCGCGACGGAGAAAGTGGTTTGCGGTTTGAGTTTGGGATACCCGAAGATCGATTCCGACTTGAATTCGTTTCATACTCCGAGGGAACCGATCGCGGATCTCGTTACATTTTATTAAAATGCGCCGGGCGTCTTTCTTGACGATCGGGATTTTCCGAAAGATTTAGGCGAGACGGAATGTTTGAGCCATTCCGAACTCGCCGACCTTTGTAAGAAAGTCCATAGACAGGAGGGTTGTCGAATTCGGAAACGGTTTTTTGAAAGCGGTTTCCGTCTCCGATTCTTCTTATTGCAATAGCGCGATGGATTTTCCGATATAACCGACAACTGTTAGAAGCACCAAAAAGATCCCGAAACTGACCATCGCCACGCTCAATCCGATCGGCGTATCCCAGCTGTACCATTTTCCGAGCGAAAGCTTGACGGATTCTTCCCATTCTTTGCCTTGTAGATTCATGAAAAAGCTCCTTTTCCGGTTCTATTTTTCTTGCAATTGCTAGAACTGTTAAGTATCTTAATAAATCTAACTAAATATGTCAACCAAAAACTCCCGAAAACTCTCCCGTGAGGAGCTCCTACAAAAAATGTCTCTAACGGGGCATCGATCCAGCAACGCGACCGTTTTGTTCCATCAGGCCGCGGCGGAACGATTCGGGTTGAACGCGACGGATATGAAAACTCTTCCTCTTCTGGAAGAAGGTCCGATCGCCGCCGGAAAATTGGCTCAATCCTTGGGTTTAACAACGGGGGCGGTCACAACCGTGATCGATCGTTTGGAGAAATCCGGAATCGTGCGCCGCGTGGCGGACCCGAACGACCGGCGTAAGGTTGTGGTGGAATTCAATCCGGAACGAATGCAAGAAACCGCGAAGGTGTATGCTGCGATGGGAGAAGCGATGCGAAACCTTTTCGAAAAATATTCCGATGAAGAATTGGAATTGTTGATTCGGTTTCAGGAAGAAGCCGCGGCGATTCTCATTCAAGAGGCAACGAATCTCCGAAATCTTCCTAAGGAATAAAAAGAATGTCCGAAATTCTGATCATCTTTACGCTTCTCATTCTGTCTCCGACCGAACTCAAATTGATCTCGGAACGTGTGAACGCGGTTTCCGGTCGTTCGGACGGAAAGTCCGAATTCGTTTTTGAAAACACGAAGGACGGTTTTACGACCGCTTCGGAAAAAATGCAGAAACTAAAAGGAAGCGAACCCTCTCGGGAATGTCTGATCAATCTTTCCGAGAAAGAAGGCGGGTTTGCAGGACTTCCTGTCAGAAATTCTCCTAAGAATCTTGGTGAAACAAAGGGCTTATCGCATACGGAGTTGGCCGAGCTTTGTAAAAAAGCGGTTCTAAAAAAGTAAGTCTTTCCCGTCTTCCGGTCTCGCTCGCGGCGCCCGCGGTGAATTGGAACGAGACGGCTATCCGCAAAGGCAAACCGAAAAATGGAAAGGTATTCGATTCACAATTCGAAACGCGAGCCGGAAAGAATCGCGATTCTTCTTGAATCGCAAATCGGATTTGTTTCCTAAAAACGAGGAAGAAAAAAAGAATCCGTCGTTCCGTTTGAAAATATCCGGGATTTGAATTGCCTTCCTAAGACAAAAATAGGAAAGGAGAAGATCGAAGGTAAATCATTGCTCGGAATTTCAGTCGTCCTCTATCTCCTCACTACGATTCTCATCGGAGCCGCCGCCTCGCGCTTCGTAAGCGATTCGAAAGACTACGTTCTCGCGGGAAGAAGACTTCCGCTTTTTCTCGCTTCCTCCGCATTATTTGCAACCTGGTTCGGATCGGAAACCTTGCTCGGAGCGTCTTCGCGTTTTGTCGAGGAAGGAGTTCTCGGAGTCATAGAAGATCCGTTCGGAGCGGCCCTTTGTCTTTTTTTAGTCGGAGTGTTTTTTGCACGACCTCTCTATCGGATGAACATTCTCACCTTCGGAGATTTTTATAAGAATCGATTCGGAAGAAGGGCGGAGATCGTATCGAGCGTCTTTATGATTCCTTCGTATTTCGGGTGGATCGCGGCGCAGTTCGTCGCGCTCGGAATCATTCTTCATTCTCTTACGGATCTGCCCGTGTCGACGGGAATTTTCATCGGAGCCGGTGTGGTGTTGATCTACACGGTGATCGGAGGAATGTGGGCGATTTCTCTTACGGATTTTTTACAGACGATCTTAATCGTATTAGGACTTGCTTATCTAGTTTGGGATCTGAGTTCGCAGGCGGGAGGATTGGACGTCGTGCTTTCCTCGACAAAACCGGGATTTTTCCGATTCGTGCCCGAGATGGAAACGAAGAGCGTCTTGGTTTATATCGCCGCTTGGATGACGATCGGACTCGGCTCGATTCCGCAACAGGATATATTTCAAAGGGTGATGGCTTCCAAATCCGAAAAGATCGCCGTGTATTCTTCCTTGCTTGGATCTTTTTTTTATTTGAGCGTCGCTATGCTTCCGCTTCTCGCCGTACTTTGCGCGCGAAAAGTGTATCCGGAAATCGCGGGAGAAGACGCGCAGATGATTCTTCCCAAAACCGTATTGACGCATACCGGATTGTTCACGCAGATATTATTCTTCGGAGCGTTGTTATCCGCGGTGATGAGCACCGCGAGCGGCGCGATCCTAGCGCCTGCATCGGTGTTAGGCGAAAACGTCGTGCGTCCGTTTCTCAAAGATCCGAACGAGAAAAAACTGCTCCGGATTCTGAGGATCTCGGTGGTCGCCATTACGGTCGTATCGTTGTCGATGGCGATTACCAAGAGCAATATCTACGAACTTGTGTCGCAGGCGTCCGCTCTGAGTCTCGTATCCTTGTTCGTTCCGCTTGTGGCCGGGCTTTTTCGAAAAAGTTCGACGTCGACAGGCGCCGTATTTTCCATGATCGTCGGATTCATCGTATGGCTTTTTTGGAATATAATGAATTTTGAAACTCCCGCGTCGATCCCGGGTTTGACCGCGAGTTTTGTCGCGCTTATGGTCGGGGATTTTATGGAAAGAAGGGGTTACGGATTCGAGAAGCAGGCGATCGCCGACAATCCGGCCGAACAGGAATAGGAAAGAAAAAAAATTACGATTACGCGGGAGTTCCCACAAAAGTTCTCCGTCGATTGTTGTCACAACGAATTGCTGTAATTCTGATATAGATGAATTCACGCACAGGAAATCCAACACATTCTCAAACCGTCGAAATTCCACGTAAAAAATAAGGGCGATTCGCTCGCGAATAGGCCAGTGTTCGCGGAACTTGCCGCGGGCTGTTGTTCGATCGAACCGGCTTTCGTGCTCGCGCCGCGCTTTCCGCTCCAATCCCTCGCACTTCTATCGTTCGATCCGGATTCTCTATTTGAACCGCTCGGGGATTTCCGCTTCAATCGCTATCGCAACCGTTGAAAAGAATCTGTTCGTTTGCCATAAGCGATTATCTCTAAAACCGGAAAAACATTGCAGGAGTTCCCACAAATAGCTCTGGAACTTGTTCCAAACTCGGAGCATAACTGTAATAGTTCCCACAAAAGCTTTGTATTTCGGCCTATTTGGCTTTCGAAGAGGATTTTCGTCGATTGACCACGCAGGAGTTCCCACAGAGTTCCGGTTTTGGGACAAGTTCTAAACGGAAAAGGGAAAATCGAACGATTTCAAAAGCGAATAATTTCTTTCCAGAAAGACGGGCTCCGCTCGACAATGGTTCCATCAGGATCCGGAGAAAGAAAAAGAAATGCCTCCCGTTTTAGACGACTCGATCGCATTTGAACGAAAACAAGAAGCCCCGAACGCCATCGAAGAAGCCTTTCAAGGACTTTGGCTTGAAGACGAAATTTGTTTTGCGATCGCCGGAGGAGGTTGTAAGGCGTTTTACGGATTGGGATTCGGCCACGAAATGAAAAGCTGGGGGCTTAAATTCCGGGAAGTATCCGGGGTTTCCGCCGGAGCGGCCATGGTTCTTTGTCTTCTTTGCGGAGACGAGGAAGAATGTGTGGCCTTTTTCGAAAACATCGTCCGTAAAAATCCTGCGAACTTTTATTTCAGTCGACTTTTCAAAGGGGAAAGGGCGTTTCCGCACGAGGAAATGTATCGGAAAACGATCCGATTCGGAATGGACTTTCAAAAGATCATTAAGTCCGGAACGAAAGTATTCATTCACACGTTACGCGCCATTCCCAAAGAGGATTCTTTCAAGAATAAGTTCCGTTTGGCGAGGCTGATCGCCGAAACCGCAAAGGCGTTTCTGGAGGACGAACGGGATCGTCTCCGCGGACTCAACACCGAAAGAATGCAGAGAATTCTCCGAAATTGGAATATGAAAGAAGTCTTATTTACGGAAAAGGACTTCGAGAACGAACAAACGGTCGAACAGATCATTCTCAATTCTTCCTCCGTACCGCCGATCGTATCCGTGCAAAGTCTCGGAAAAGAATATTATTTCGACGGAGGATTGACGAACAACCTTCTGCTCGAAGCGTTTCCTCCCGATAAAAAGACGATCGGAATCTACTACGAACCCACGACGATCATAGGGAAGGATCCGAAATTGCTCGAACGTTGTTTTTTACAGATGCCTTCCGAACCGTTGCCGATCACTTCTTTCGATTATACCGATCCGATCGGAGTCAGAAGGGCGTACGAACTCGGGAAACAAGATGCACGCTTGAACAAGGAAAAAATTTTCGAATATCTCAAGCGAGACTGGGCTAAGGCTTTCTCATCCCTGAAATCGAAATAACATTCCGTTTTTAGAATATTCTTTCTTGGCGCGTCCGTACATCGTGACGCAGCGGCTTTACCGCCACTTTGATTTTTGTAGTAGTGGTTGTTGCCCGATTCATCATCAGAACAGCAAAGCCGTTCTTGTCCGAAAAAAACGATGACGAACGTTCTTTGTCCTATTCTCCCGCTTATCCTCCGTTTTGCAGGAATTTTGAAACCGAGTTCGCATTCCTATCTGCGGATGGAAATTTCTCGTGCATTTCCGCGAAGAGCGGGCTGATCCAAACGCCAGACTTCGGAAAGAATCCAATATTTTATACGCCTTAACGTCACTTTTCGTTCAAAATGATTCTGAATTTCAGAGATATGAAAAATGAAAGCAATCTAGGTCGGAAAATGTGTCGGAATCTCCTTGACGTATACTACAGCGCATCTATTTTTTCAAAACCATGTGACCGACCCGGCGAAGCTGTACCTTCCCTCAATCGCAAAAATAACTATACATATATTTAGTATTTCGTAATCTTTCCTCATGCATTTCATCTTAGAAAAACGAGGAAGATTTCTTTTTGTCCGGCATTCTTACGATCCGGAGGCATATGCGTTTGTCCGTCGTATTCCCAAGGTTAAATGGGATCCCGTAAAGAAACACTGGATTCTCCCTTTTTCCGATGAGCTTCTGGAGAAATTCCAAGGATTCAAAAATTGTAAAGTTTCCCTTATGGGCGAGTTGGCGCTTCGAGATTGGATCAAAAACCTAAGGATGCGGAATTCGTCTCGAAGAACGATTCAGTCGTATTATTCGAACGTGGTCTCATTCTTGCGCTGGATCGGTAAGGAACCGAAAGACGTTCTGAAAAAGGACGTTCATTCTTTTTTAGAGTTTTCCTTTCTGCAAAAGAAACTGAGTCCCGCAACGATTACGGCGCGGATTCAAGCGTTGAATTCTTTATTCGGCGCCTATCTCGGTAAACCTTGGTTCCGAGATTTACCGAGGCCGAAACGGGAACGAAAACTTCCGGATATTCTTTCCACATTCGAAGTTTCTAATATTCTCGGAGCGACGCTGAATCCGAAACACAAACTTCTCCTTTCGTTTTGTTATGCCAGCGGATTAAGGGTCAGCGAACTTGTTAAACTTCGACCGGAAGATATCGACGATAAAAGAAGAACTCTTAAAGTAAGACAAGGTAAAGGAAAGAAGGATCGGTTTACGATGTTATCGCAGGCGTGCGCCGTTCTCTGGAAAGAATTCCGAGATAAGTTTCCGTACGAAGACTGGGTATTTCCGGGACAGGACGCTTCCAAACACTTGCATATCCGTTCGGCCGAAAGAATCTTCGAGATCGCCAAGGAAAAAGCAGGGGTCAAAAAAGCAGTCAGCATTCACAGTCTTCGTCACGCGTTCGCGACTCATTTGCTCGAAGCAGGAACGAACATCAAACACATTCAGTTTCTTCTCGGCCATAAAAGCGTGAAGACTACCGAGATTTACACCCGTGTCAGTCAGATTCGTCTGACAGAAGTGACCAGCCCTCTCGATCTCTGGTCCCTAAAGCCGGAAGTTTGAAGGAAGTTTGAACCCTCGGAATGACCCGAGTGCGCGGTTGACCTTGACGACTGTCGCATATCCGGATACTGTGGGCGTTTATACGACACTCGCACAGGCGATTTATAGTCTACAATCAGCTAGTTTGAGTTAGACGCCATCAATTAATTATGACTAAGATATTTATCGCACTATTATATTTATGCTCGATGAATCTGTTCTCTAAGGAATTGACTTTATATTTACCAGAATCATCAAATGATATAGAAGAGCTTAGACTAAGAACATTTTATGATGAAAGAAATAGAATCGGGTTACTATTTTCCGAAATAGAAAGTTTAGAAGACCAAGAAAAGATCTATAAAACTTTGGGGAAAGTGGAATATTTAAGAGTGAGTGATCTTTCTAAGGAATTTGCAAAATATTCTCTGAATCAGGTTTGGAAGGCACTCGCAAGTGGTAGAGGCAAAAAATTTATCGAAGTATTCAATATTGATTTTTTAATGATAATCATGAAAAGTAATGAAAGTTCAGAAAAATATAATATCACGAATATGTTCAGTGTCCGACTTATTGATCTATCTAAAAACACAGTCAAGCTAATGTTAACCGCTTGTGCAAAATGTAATACAATTGAAGGGAAAGCAGAGAATATTAAACAACGTTTAGTTCCTAAGAAATTAAAAACCTCTGTTGAATTATTAGCAGACGATGAAAATCTTGACATAAGAACTGAGCTACTCGAAACCATAGATTGTTTGGAAAAATTTACGTGTAATTTAGAATTTGCTTATTCAAAGTGGGAGAAATTAGATTCTGAAAATATCAGATGTCAGAGTGCTTTATATAATTTAGCTATTTATTGGAAAATTCAAGGTGATAATATCAAATCTGTTTTATATTTTCGAAGAGCTATTCAGATAAACTATAAAAATAATGAACTCATTAAACGAATTGCACGTCAGACTTTTCCGAATGAGTTTAATTGACGGCGCCTAACTGCGGCTTCTCACTGCGCTTCGAGATTGCTTCGCAACTCTCGCTTGGCCTTCGGCACATTCGCTTTGTCACTTCGGTTCGCGAGACGCGACTAAGGTCGCTCGAACCTCGTTCCAATTCTTCCGCGCGTATAGCGCGCTCCAGAACCGCGAACGTCGAGAAGCCTATTTCGTTAGCCGAAATTTTCTCAATTAAAATTATGAAAACAAAAATCCACACGATTTCTAAAGAAGAATTATTTAAATGCTTTTCTAATAAAGGATTCGTTTACAAAAATCCTGCTCCTCATCCTCATATTGAAGAGGCAGAAGAGAATTTAGATAAATTGCTCAAAGTTTCGGAGATTACTAAAGCATCCATTGTCTGCATTGATACCTATAAGTATTCTTTGAATGATATTAAAAGAATACTTCTCATTCCTTTGGTGATTCAAGCAGTTCATGTGATGACTATGGACATTCTACGGGAAAATGAATTATTTTTATTTGAAGGTTTAGATGACCCTGTGGTCGCGGATACTGGTGATGGGGCAATCTGCATATTTCCCACGCCACTCCATGCGATATCTTATATTATGTGGTATGAAGTCGCATTAAAATTATATAATACTTATCATTTGAGTCCGGAAATACGAGAAATCGTCGGAAAACTCTCTGTTCGATATACGACTTCCTATGATCAAGTTGTGAAAATAGGAGATAATTATTACGGACCCGCTATTATTAATGCTGCAAGAATGATTTCAACTGATCGCTTAAATAGATGTTTAATTGATGAATATTCAATAGATTGGTTTAATCGCTATTTCAATGGAATTGAAAGCTTTATTACTCTTTCTAAGATGGAAATACGAAGAATAATGGAAACAATTTTTCCAGAGGAAAAATTTGATCAAAGCAACCAAACAGAATCAATTTTTCAATTGTTCTTCGATAAACACTGGGGAATTAAATTTTGTAACGTGCAACATATCGGGGAATTAAAAATTAAAGATACGAAGATCTCGATTTATAATTTATACATACTTGTTTTAGCTGGCTTACAACCACGTCTTGATCACAAAGAAGATGAAGAAGTTAAATTATCTGTCTCTATTGGAAATATGAATCCAATTGGAATAGGCGAAAACTTCGGCTAACTGCGGTTTCTCGCTTCGTTCGTCACTCACGGTTCCCGTTCGGACTCACTGCGGGCTTCGCCACATTTGCTTTGTCACTCGACTTGCAAGTCGTTCGCTACGGCTCACTCAAGTCTCGTGCCAATTCTTCCGCGCGTTTAGCGCGCTCCAGAACCGCAAACGTCGAGAAACCTACGTCGTTAGACGGCATTTCGTAGGTTGGCGGGTACTATGTGAAAAATTTAGCTTAATTGGTTGACATTGTCAACTCAATAAATAAAATGAATTTGAATGGAGAAAAAGATATGCCATTATTCTTTAAAATTAGTTAAAAAGCTAATTTCGGAGAATAAATATATAATTACGCGAAATGCGCAAAAAACTGCTCTTGAGCATTTTGGGTTTTCTGAAGAAGAGATTCTAAAAGAAATAATTGAATTAGAATCAATCTATTTTTATAAATCTATGACTTCTCACAATGATCATCGGCTTTGGCAAGATGTTTACAAAAAAGAAATTATTAATATTAAAGCATATATCAAAATTCAAATCGTAAATCAAAACACGATTATTATTTCATTCAAAGGAGCTGAGGATTTATGAAGGATAAAAAATGGATTAATTGCCCTTCCTGTGGCGCTGAAAAGAGTATGATTTTCAAATCTGAAGTTACAGAAAGTTATTCAGTTAAGAATTATGGTTCGATTAAAATTACTGGGTTAGATGGATATTTTTGTAAAGCATGTAAGGATGGAATTTTTACAAGAAAATCACAGAACCATATTAATTCTGTTATTGCTGAATTCAAAGCTAAGAAAGATGCAGAAGTTACCGTTGCTGCAGATTTAATAAGCGTCGATCAAATGGCAAAACGATTGAAATTAAGTAGACAATCGATTCATAAAATGATGAACGATGGTAAAATAAGGTACGTATTCGTTGGTGATATTCGTTTACCCCTTAAAAAGCAACGCTTAGCTAATGAGTAGAGAATGGATGAGCGTTTACGAAACGCCGTCTAACTTCGTCTCCTCGCTTCGTTCGGGATCGCTCATGCGCCCCTCACTTCGGGCTAAAGCCACATTGCTTTGTCACTTCGGTTCGCGGGACGCGACTACGGTCGCTCGAACCTCGTGCCAACTCCTTCGCGCGTAAGCGCTCGGAGACGCAACGTCGAGGAGACTCTTTCGTTATGCGAAAATGCGCAAACATCCGAATCAAAATGTTAATACTATAAAGTCGTATTGCTAGTATTTTCTAATTATATAAAATAGTTGAATAAGGATTTTGTATGAAAATAAAAAATATTAACGGAACAAGCGATAATACATGTAAATGCCCTAGTTGGCTTGCTCATTGGGAAAAATTCAGCACCCAGAAGATTCCTGCTTACTGCTCTGTGGAAAATTGTTCTAATAAACCAGAAGTCGGTGCTCATGTTCAAAGGGGAGATGTAGTTGATTTTAACTGGTATATTATACCACTATGTAAGGAACATAATGGAAAGAAAAACGAAACGTTAACTATTGATAGCTCGATAAAACTTGCTTCAGGAAATGTTAGTTCTACGTGTGGAAAAAACTGAAAAAAATATTTATTATGAATTTTTGTTATGGGAGTATAATTTTGGAATATTACAAAGATTTAGATAATGATTCAAGTATTTCTGGATACGATATTGGACCAGATTCAATAACAATTTATTTTAAATCCGGTGGTGCATATCTTTATACCTATCAGTCAGCAGGTAGTAGCAATATTGAACAGATGAAGCGGCTTGCTCAATCTGGAGAAGGCTTGAATAGCTATATAATGAAGTTTGTGAAAAACAATTATGCGAGGAAACTTTAGCGAGTTCTACAAATATTGATTTTGTTTTAAGAGGAGCGCATCTTCGCATAACTTCGTCTCCTCACTCCGTTCGAGATCGCTAATGCGACTCTCACTTCGGGCTAAAGCCACATTGCTTTGCCACTTCGGTTCGCGCGCCGTTCGCTAAGGCTCACTCGAACCTCGTGCCAACTCCTTCGCGCACAAGCGCTTCGGAGACGCAACGTCGAGGAGACTCTTTCGTTAGGCGACAGTTTGGCAAATTTGGCTTTGAATCATTAAATCGCTTGACACTGTAACCTATTGGGTTACGGTGAAGGCGATTGATAATTTCATTTAAACATAAAGGTTTGGAGCAGTATTTTGAAACCGGCAGTAAGAAAGGAATTCAACCGGATCACGCAGGTAAGTTAGGTAGAATTTTAGATAGATTAGACGCTTCATTAAATCCAAAGGATATGGATTTATCTTCATTTAAATTGCATCAACTTAAAGGGAAGGAACAAGATCGATGGTCGGTTTGGGTAAATGGAAATTGGCGTATTACATTTGAATTCGAAGGTGAAAACGCAATATTAGTCGACTACGAAGATTATCATTAGAAGTAACTACTATGAATAAAAGAAAACCAACGCAC
>NZ_JAIZBH010000001.1:3300000-3977362 GCF_022267375.1 Leptospira sanjuanensis | reverse complement strand
TAAAACAAAAATCCCTTATACAAAGAGGTTTTTACGGGTTCGAATTGAAAAAATTTTTCCAATTCGATTGAATGATACGATTTTCCACTTTGTCTTCGGCGTTCCGACGACCTATGAATGAGAATACAGTATTTTTAGAAGAACTCTTGTACTCAAATGAAAATTCCGGAATCCGAATTCTTCTCCAAAAAAAGAAGATGTTTATGTTTGGGATAATAAATTATGTCGCAAAAGAAGAAATTAGAAGATTCCCGTATTTCGACTAACGTTTGTTAGTGTGTTTTTATCCGAAAGTATATTCAAATTTTAGAATATATCTTATAGAGAAAGGCGGAAAAACAATCTGGAAAGTGCGATGGTATCGATTCCGGTGATTCTTTTGTGAAGTTCTCCCTTAAATTCGAAGATCGCTTCGATTTTTGTGAGATTATTTTCGTAACCGGTACGCGTGTATTCGTAGATCAATACACGACTTACGAGTTCTAAGAATTCCTTGTAAGAAAAATTGTCCTTCCACTCGGGATGTTCGTCCTTGTAGGAAAGAATCCACGACTCGAGTTTCAAAAGATCAAGTTGTGTTTCCAGCCGATCTTTGATTTTTTCCTGAACGAGTTCGATTACTTCGGTCGGGCATTCGGAAGAAACTAAACTTCCTCCTTGAAACGGTAGCGCGATCGATCCGATGTTCGCCTGAATTTTTTTTAAATCGTTTTGATTCAAATATTGGAATGGAACACAGATCGCTCTACTCACGATCGTCTCTTTCAATTTGTCGATGTTGTTGACGATAAAGATGAATCTGGAAAACGGAGGAGCTTCTTCCAAAGATTTGAGCAACGCGGTTTCCGCTTCGTTGCCGATCAACGATGCATCCGGAAAAACGATAAAACGAAATCGGGAAAGATGAGGGCGATAGTTTAAGCGGGACCGAATCAACCATCGAATCGTAAATTCTTCCGGATTGTCTTCGCTTCCGATCGGAATGATCTTACCGCTTTCTTCCGGAAACCGAATGTAATCCGGATGCGAGTTGTGCATGAACGCTTTGCACGAAGCGCAGACTCCACAAGAAGTTCCTTCAAAGCATAATACATTCTTAATGAAACGTTCGGATGCGGATTCTTTTCCGGTACCGTCCGGTCCGTGAAAGATCAAAAGCGGTGGGATGGTCTCCGGTTTCGACGTGTATCTTTTTAAAAAAGTCAATGCGACTTCTTGTCCTAAAATATCGTCGAGTTGAAACGCGGAGGATGACATTCTTCTTAATAAACCGGGGTCAACCAGTGTCTGTATTTTTCTTCTTTATTGATTACGAGGTTGAAGAAGAGGCTTTGAATCTTTTTGGTGATCGGTCCCATCTCCGAGTTGCCGACTTTTCTATGATCGATTTCGGAAACCCAGGCGATTTGAACTCCCGTTCCCGAAAAGAAAACTTCGTCGGCGATATAAAGTTCGCTTCTGGATATGTCTCTTTCAACCACTTCGATTCCGTTGTCTCTTGCGATCTGAAGAACGCTTCTTCTTGTGATTCCTTCAAGAAGAGAAGAATTGATTCCCGGTGTGATGATCTTTCCGTCTCGGACTAAGAAGATATTCTCCGCCGAACCTTCACTTACAAATCCTCTCGCATCTAAGAAGATCGCTTCATCGAATCCGTTTTGAACCGCTTCCGATTTTGCAAGCGCCGAGTTCACATAGCCGCCGGAGACTTTGGACAAGGTCGGAATTACGGCGTCGTCGAATCTTCTCCAACTGGATACCATCGTTTTCAATCCGCGTTTCGTATCCAAGTAGTCGTTCAACTGAAGAATATAGATTGCGAGTTCGGTGGGAACGTCGTGAAAGCGAGGTGAAAGTTGCAGCGCAGAAGTATAAACGAATGGACGAAGATAAATATTCTCTTTGTAACCGCACTGACGAATCAAGTCGATGGTTATGTCTCTCAATTCTTCTTTTGTCTTATCCAACTTCAACTGCATGATCCGAGTCGAGTTAATCAGTCTTTGATAATGGTCTAAGATACGGAAGAGATAGATGTTATCGGTGTCTTTATCGTAGTAACCGCGGAGTCCGCCGAAGACGGTGGTTCCGTATTGAAGCGCGTGTGTTTGAATGCTGATCTTCGCTTCTGATTCAGGAAGGATTTTTCCTTCGAAATAGGATAGTTTCTTGATGGATTCTGCCATGGAACAGGAACCTGATAAGTGATATAATTCCATGAATCAATGTATCGGGTCTCTTGTCGATTCATCTTACGATCGAAGCTCGAACGTTGCGAAACATCCCATTCTAAAATTAGTAATTTATTTTCAGGAAGTTGAATCTCGATGATCGAATCCAAGAACCAATCTTTTTTCCCGAATCGTTTTGATTGTGTCGTTGTCGGCGCGGGCCATGCCGGTTCGGAAGCCGCTTACATCGCTTCTAAAGGTGGAGCGAAAACTCTTTTGATCACGATGAACTTGGATACGATCGGTCAGATGTCTTGTAATCCTGCGATCGGCGGTATCGCTAAGGGACATATGGTAAGAGAAGTCGACGCACTCGGCGGCATCATGGGCAAGGTGATCGATAACACCGGAATTCAATTTAAGATGCTCAACACTTCCAAAGGTCCGAGCGTTTGGGCGCCGCGCGCTCAAGCGGAGAAGAAAGAATATCAACTGAAAGTAAAACATACTCTCGAAGCGGAAAAGAATCTTTCGATGCGTCAGGATACGGTCGAAGAACTTCTCATCGAAAACGATCAAGTGGTCGGAGTAAAAACAGGCCGCGGTTTTGAAATTTATACGAACCATGTCATCTTAACCACTGGGACTTTTTTATCTTCTCTCGTTCATATCGGAACGTATCAAAATGAAAACGGAAGAATGTGCGAACCGACCGTCAAAGGTCTTTCGAAATCTTTGGCGAAATACAATTTGAAGTTGGGAAGATTGAAGACCGGAACACCGCCCCGCATTCATAAGAACTCGGTCGACTTGAGTGTGCTTGCGATTCAAGACGGCGATCTTCATCCTTCTCCCTTTTCTTTTTCAACGGAGAAGATCACTCGTAGACAAATTCCATGTTATATCACATACACGAACGCCGAGACTCATAAACTCATTCATGAAAATCTAAGTTTGTCTCCGATGTACTCGGGACAAATTCAAAGCACCGGACCTCGTTATTGTCCTTCGATCGAAGACAAGGTAGTTCGATTCGCGGATCGTGAGCGACACCAAGTCTTTCTCGAACCCGAAGGGTATGAAACAACAGAGATCTATCTCAACGGTGTTTCTACAAGTCTTCCCGAAGAAGTTCAATGGAAGTTGGTGCGTTCTCTCAAAGGTTTGGAGAATGCGGAGATCGTGAGACCCGGTTACGCAATCGAGTATGACTATGTCGATCCGACCGAGTTAAAGCCTACGCTCGAAACAAAAAAGATCAAAGGTCTTTATCATGCGGGACAAATCAACGGCACGACCGGTTACGAAGAAGCGGCCGCTCAAGGACTCGTAGCAGCTTACAGTGTTCTACATTCTCTGAAGAATTTAGAACCTTTGTTGTTCAAGAGAAGTGAATCGTATATCGGCGTGTTGATTGACGACTTAGTGCACAAGGGCGTTGAAGATCCTTATAGAATGTTTACTTCCCGGGCGGAACACAGACTTCTTCTTAGACAAGACAACGCCGATCAAAGATTGATGAAGTACGGTTACGAACTCGGTCTTGTCGATCAGGAAAGTTACGATCGGATGAAAGACCGTTACGAAAGAGTAAACTCGGTTCGTGAAAAGATTTATCAGATTCCGCTCAAACCTTCAAAGGAATTTCAGGATCTTTTAGATCAAAAAGGGATCACGAACTATAAGTTCGGTATGAAGTTGGATTCTTTTTTGAAACGTCCCGAGATTAAGATCGAAGACGTCGAGTTTATGCTTCCTGAAGTACGTTCTTGGTCTGAGTCGGAGAAAAATATTCTCGAGATGGAAATCAAATACGAAGGTTACATCAAACGGGAACTCGAAACGATTCAATGGAAGAATAAATATTTGGATCTTGCGATTCCGGAAGATATAAACTACGAGTCTATTGCCGGACTCAAGAAAGAGGCGATTCAAAAACTGAAAACTCATAAGCCGATGACTTTGGAAAAGGCCGGTCAGATTTCCGGTGTGGATCCAAGCGATGTCGACTTGTTGTTGTATCACATTAAGGGAAAAAGAAAACAAGAAGCGGAGGCTTCTTGATCTTTGTCGATTCAGGATGTTATCTGTAGGAACTCCTACTTAAGTTTGAAGTCTGTTCCTATGATTTGCTGTCGGAGTTCCGACAAGGGTTGTAGGAACTCTTACTTCGTTAGGAAATTTTTCCAACAAGGAACGAGCACGGTAGGAGCACCGACAAGGAATCAGATAAGCTGATTATAGCTCCGACCAAACTCGGAATTTGAGTCACGTTTCATGTGAAACGTTTTTCAACAGCCCGGATATATCCGGGCTTTTTCTTTTTAACCTCTTTCGCTTGGGCCGAGATCAAAGATTTTTTTTATTTTGCAATGGAACAAAATCGAAAACTGAATCGATTGGATCTCCTTATTTTCTGAAAGTTATCTGTGGAATATTTTTGTTTCTCTTTAGGTTCGAAAAGATTCAAAAAACAAGTAGGCCTAAGGTTCCGACGTTCAAAGTAGCTTCTCGAATAGCTACGAGCGAGCTTCATTGAATGGTAAAGATCATTTATTTTTCCGCGCTCCTTGATCGTTCCGCATTTAAATAATATCATCCTTCAACTCCCCTTCCCGAATCTCCGCTTGCTTATCCTCATATCTTTTCTATTCGGAGTTGAAGATGTATCTTAGAGGCGATTGAAGTTCAAAAGAATCACATCGGTTGAGAGAACAGTCTTTCCTCTTCGAAATCGGAAAGGAATTTATCGAAGCAAAATTCAGGTGAAGTGGTTGGGTTTTAAGAAGGAGATCTTACTAAGAGCCGATGCATTCAGATATGTGGAAAACCATAGATAGGTTGGATCGACGAGAATCGATTTAGTGACATTACTTTACAGACAAAAGTTAAAGGATATTAGGAAGATCCAAATGCGGATCGGATAAACGGCAAAGCTTGCCCGCCGCCTCAATATTGGGGCGGCGTAAAAAGTAGAGATTACTTGTAAATCAACTCGTGAGTCTTTTGAAGTTCCCACTTGTTGTTCTGTTTCACGTGAAACGTGAAACTTTGGAGCTGACTGTTCGAATCGTAGTTCATTTGATTCTTTCTTTCTTGCTCACCCTGAACGTTGAGTCGCGTAAGCAACTTCCCCTTCTCGTCATATTCAAACTTGGTCGAAGCGATTTGTTTTTTCTCTTCGTTATAGATGTTCTGGATCAAGGCTTTCGGATTTTTTGCATCTTGGATCAGAGTAAACGTTTCGATTTCTTTCGAGTCGGGCCAGTTTGTTTGTCCGGACTTTGCAAAGTTCTTATCCCAAGAGATGATGTTGGATTTTAAAAGCAGTTTGTTCTCTTTATCGAAAACTTCCACGAGGTCGATCTGGCCTTTCGGATTGTAACGAAAGGTTTTCGTCTCAAGAAGAAGATTTTCTTTATCAAAGAGTTCTTCTCGAACAACTCTTCCGTCCTTGTATTGAAAGACGGTCGAGCCGTCCGCTTTCCCTTCCGCATTTAAATAAGACTCTTTAATCAATTTTCCGGAAGCGTCATATTCGTACGTCGCGGTATAGACGACTTTGCCGTTTGCGTTCTTTACGATTTCTTTAACGGGACCGTTCGCATTGTTTCCAAAAACATACTGATCGATATGAGACCACTTGCCTGGAGTAACGGCGAAAATCATTCCCGGAAAAAGTAAAAGGGAGAATAAAACTCGAATCATACGATAACCTCTACACTACAATCATCGGAAAACAATCAAAAAGATTAACCGGCAAATCGGAGACGAGGGTTGAAAAAGCATTCGATTCTTCTGTGTAAATGCCTTGAAAGGAAATCGGGACGCGTTATTTTCTTCCGCACCGAGGAGAATTACAAATGAATTGGAAGAAGATCGCACTCGGCTTTTTAGGAGCCGTCGCATTGTTTTTACTTTATACGATCTTTATTACAGAAAAAGGAATCCAATCCTTAACACCGAAGGCTAAGTTCGAAAAGCGAGACTATGGGAAACTCGCTGAAGAAGCTTCGAAAGATTTACAGGCTTATCTAAGAATCAAAACTGTTCGCGGAAACGAAAAGCAAGCGGCCTTGTTTTTGAAAGGACTCTTCGATAAACGCGGGATCAAAACTACGATCTTTGAAGTTCCGGGTAAACCCGAGCGCGCGAGCATCATGGCGGAGATGAAAGGAAGCGATCCTCATGGCGGTCTGATTCTTACAAGTCATATCGACGTCGTGGAAGCCGATCCTGCCGAGTGGGTGGAACATCCTTTTTCGGGAATTAGAAAAGGGGACCGTATCTATGGTCGAGGCGCAGTAGACGTCAAAGGTCTCGGCATTATGGAACTCTATGCGTTCTTTCTAATCCACGATTCCGGAATCAAACTCAAAAAGAATCTAATGTATCTCGCAGTTTCCGATGAAGAAAGTCGGTCCGAGTTCGGGATGAGATTCTTAATCGCAAAACATAGAAACATTTTCAATGGATATGAATTCGTTCACAACGAAGGCGGAGTCGGTACGAAAGATGTCGTCATCAAAGGAAGTAAGATCTTCAACATTCAACACGCGGAAAAAGGCGCGGTATGGTTGGACTTGGAATCGGAAGATATTTCCGGTCACGGTAGTACTCCGCCGATTCAATACGCCGCATTGAGTCTGATCGATTTTCTTACCGAGCTCAAGAAGATGAATGAAGTAGTTATCATCAAAGACGAAACCGCTTCTTTCTTTTATCAAATGGGAGAAGTAAGTCCCTTTCCGAATTCTTTCGTCTTAAAACGTTCTCGCAATCCGTTGTTGGGAACGATCTTGAACGGAGTCATTCGTTCGAATAAACATTTAAGAGCGATGACAAGCAACTCGGTGAGTATTACAGGAGTCGATACGCATCCTGCCGGTATCAATGTCATCACTTCGAAAGCGAACGGAACGATCGATATCCGTATTCTTCCCGGCTTCAATGAGAATGAAATCTACGAAAAGGTAAAGAAGCTCGGTGAAAAATACAGAGTGAAAGTAACCGCGAGACATCTTGAACCTGGGACGACTTCTCCCGTTGATTCGAAATACTTTAAAATCTTATCGGGTGTCGTTCAACAAGTCGTGCCGGGCGCGGTGATTACTCCCTTCTTGTCACCGGGAACGACAGACTCTTCTTACTTGCGTCTTGCCGGCTTCCAGTGTTACGGTTTAATTCCGGCGTTGATGACTTCGGAAGAGATCGATGGGATTCACGGTAAGAATGAAAGTACGACGATCGAACACCTCAAAACGGGAATCGAAATTCTTCATAAGTCGGTGATCGAATTCAACAACGCCTCCGATTGATTTCATAAAGTTCAGGGTGAGAATTTGCCGTTCCACTCTGAACTTCCTTCTTTATCGCATTTCTTAAAGTAAGTCTTCAAAATTCGTTTTTAGATTTTAAAAATTGTTATTCGCGATCGTTGTTTAAGAAAAATTTCCGCTCAATTTGTTCGTCCTGAAATTCAAATCTCCGCTGAATTGGTCTGTCGTGAAATTTCAATCGAATGAGACGCTTAAAAACTTTGAGATTTTCAGAATATAAAAATAACATTTAGTTCTGTGGGAGTTCCCACAAATGATTCTTCATTGAATTCTTATTCAAGTTTTCCGTAATTGAAGATGTGTGAGTTCCTACAAATTATTTCTCTTTAGATCTACTCGAACGAATTTGTTCTTCAGATTTTGTATGAGTTCCCACAAATTACGTCACATCCAATGTGAATAGACTCTTACAAAACTCTCAGTAATCTAGAATCGTAAGAGTTCCCACAAGTCACAGCGCTCTTTCTTTTCTTCTTCGATTTCAAGCCTTCGAATCCCTTTCTCTTCCGACAAATTCACCACTAAGTCATTCCATCCAGTCGAATCAAATCGAATTCGATCAAATTCTGTGAAGACACTACGAATCAAAATTCCACACTTGTTCCATGCAAGATCCGAAAGAATTCTCCATCGAATCGATTCAAGAAAGATTAAAGGAAAGATTTCCGAAAGAAACTGATGAAATAATTTATTTATTCGATTGGAAGTTGATTCTAAAGTTTGCGATTTTCCTAAGAGAAAAAAACGAAGCGGGTGGATTTTTTTCCAAAAGAGATTCGGAAGAAATTCTGGATCGTCACGTGTTGGAATCCATCTATCACGTCTTTGCGATCACGAAAAAAGTCGGCTCTTGGAAGGGAATTCAACTCGGAGACGCGGGAACTGGACCGGGAATTCCGGGCTTTTTCTTTCGCTGCTTGAAGGATCATCCGGTTGTCGTATTGATCGATTCTCAAAAAAGAAAACTTTCGCATACGGAAACTTTTGTTCGTTCGAACCAAATTACCGATGTAAAATTTCAATTCATCCGTGCGGAAGAATCAAAACTTTCTTTGAATTATGTCGTATCAAGAGGATTTATTCCGTATCCGTATAGCGTTGAGGCAGTTTGTAATCTCATCAAAGTTGGAGGAACTTATGTCCCATTTTTAGGAAAACATGATATAGATGCAAAGTTGGAAGAGAAGGTTCTTTCTTACTCCGGTTTTAGTTTAGAATCTTCGGAAGAATTGCCTTCTCTTGAATTTTTAGGCATGCGACATATTAAATTCTTGAAAAAGGTTTCTAGCCCGAGGCATGGTTATCCAAGAGCTTGGAAGGATATCAGCAAGGAGAGTAAGGGCGGAAATGGGAAAGATCGTATCGATTAGCAATCAAAAGGGCGGTGTCGGAAAAACGACAACCTCTATCAATCTCGCGGCCAATCTTGCTTCGATCGGAAAAAAGGTTTTGATCATCGATATGGATCCACAGGGAAATTCCGGTTCCGGATTGGGAATCGAAATCAATACTCTCGGTAAAACATCGTATGAGTTGCTGTTAGGCGAATCTTCCGCGAACGAATGTATTCAAAGAACGAACGTAAACAATCTTCATATCATTCCTTCCAACATCAACTTGAGCGGCGCCGAGGCCGACCTTCTTGCCGAGGATCAAAGAGAATACAGATTAAAAAACGCAGTCTCGGAACTTCGCACGGAATACGATTATATTTTGATCGATTGTCCGCCTTCTTTAGGAATCTTAACGATCAACGCCCTTTGCGCGGCGGACAGCGTAATGATCACGCTTCAAACTGAATATTTCGCTCTCGAAGGTTTGACTCAGCTGATGAAAATTATTTCTCTCGTTCAGAACCAACTCAATCCTTCCTTGGAACTGGAAGGAGTTCTTCTTACCATGTTCGATAAAAGAACCAATCTCGCGAACCAAGTCGCCGAAGACGTTAAATCCTATTTCAAAGATAAAGTTTATACGACCATCATTCCAAGAAACGTAAAATTAAGCGAAGCCCCGTCATTCGGACAAACGATTATGAGTTATGATCCGGAAGGAGTGGGTGCGCAGAGTTACAGAAGTTTAGCTCTGGAAGTCGCAGGGAAGAATTAAGAATGGCTGTTAAACCCAAAGCCCTCGGTCGAGGGCTTGGAAATCTGATTCCTGTTAACGAAAACAAAACGCCGATGGATTCTTCTTCGGAAGGGGCTCTTCGTGAAATAAAGATCAGCGAAATCCGTCCGAATCCAAGTCAACCTCGGAAAACATTTTCGGAAGAATCTCTTCGTGAACTTTCGGAAACGATCAAGGCGCACGGAGTCATTCAACCGATCGTCGTAAAACAATCCGATTCCGGTTATGAAATCATATCCGGCGAACGGCGTTATCGAGCATGTAAACTTGCGGGTTTCGTAAAGATTCCAGCGGTCGTTAAGAACGTTTCCGAAAATCAATCCATGGAAATGGCGATCATCGAAAATATCCAGAGAGAGGATTTGAATCCAATCGAAGAGGCGATCGCATACAAAACTCTTTCCGAAAAATTGAATTTAAAGATCACGGATATTTCCGCTCGTGTCGGAAAGAATCGTTCCACAATTTCTAATTTGATTCGTTTGCTTCAGTTGCCGGATTCCGTTCAGGATTTGATTAAGAATGGGAGAATCTCCGAAGGTCACGCAAGACCTCTTCTTTCTTTGGCCGATCGAAAAAAGATAGAACAACTCGCGTATCAAATCGCAGAGAAAGGTTTGACCGCGAGACAAGTGGAAGACTTGGTTTCCAATCTCACGGAAGAACGTTCTTCCGCTCCTGAAAAGAAAAAACCTCGTAAAGACGTCAACATCGTCGAACTCGAAAATAAATTCCGCAGAAAGTATTCGATGAAGATAGAAATCGGTCACAATCAAAGTTCCGGCAAAGGAAAGATGACGATCGCTTATCCGAATCTCGAAGCGATGGAAAAAATTCTAAACGCTTTGGGCCTCTAGCGTATCAACTTTCAAAATCCGATCAAGTTGTTCACTTCGATCGGTTATCAAGATCAAATTAAATCATTCTAAACCCGTGATCGATTTCGGTGCGGATCGAGGGAAACCGAAATATACCCACGATTTCGCATTCGCATACCATCGTGAGATTCTTATTCTCAAGAGATCGTCAAAGTCCAAGTCGTCCGAGCAAAGCCTTGGAAAACGTTCGAGCTTGAAAAGATACATAGAGAAATTTCAAAAATGCGAAATTCTAAAAAACCGCCAATCCAGAATATATTTCCAATATGGAGAATTGTTTGATTTGTAACGGTTCTATAAAAGGAAACGGAACATATTCCGTTTCCTTAAGGAAAAGAAAAATTTCTATTCTTGAATATCCAACAACAAGCCGCGTATGTCCGTAAGTGATTTTAAAAGTTTAAATGCGGAATTCCCTTCGTTCATAATCAGTTCGGCTAAAATTTGAATCTTTTCGTCGATGATCTTCACGACGTGATAGATCTTCTTAGCCTCGCCTTTCATTCTTCTGGAAAGAGTTTCGACTCGCATGTTCTGATCGACTACGGCTTTTGTGATCGCTTGAACGTGTTTTTGATATGCTTCTAAATTTCCAAGAGAAGGAAGGTCCAAAAATCGTTTTTCGATTTCCGGGAGTTCTCTCCAAAGTGAGTTTAGATCCTTTGTAGTATCGGAGCCGGATGGAACGATTTCTTCGAGAATATCTAGAAATGAAGAAGAAACGGTTTCCACTGTTTCCGTAGAAGTTGCGGCGCTTCCGCCATTTAAGGAAGAAACTCCGTTCTTCTTAGCTTTCGAAGCGTTTTTAGTTTCTGTTTCTTTTCGAGGAGGTTGGTAAGGCGGTATTAATACTTTCAATGTGCAACTGGGTTAATCTTACAATTGCCTTCGAATTGTACCCCTTCTTCCATCACGATTCTAGGAGATACGATATCTCCTTTCATTCTGCAGGATGCAAGTAGAGTGACCCGTTCGCTCGCGTAAATATTCCCGTTGATTTCACCGCCGGCGACCACAATTCGGGCTCTGATATCCGTATCGACGATTCCGGATTTACCGATTAGGACTTTTCCTTCGGTTTTTATCGAGCCGCGGAAAATTCCGTCGATTCTCAAGAGCCCGGAGAGTTTAAACTCACCGCTGAACTCGGCGCCTTCGCCGATGATACTATTTACGATTAAGTGTTCTTCTGTTGTGGCCATTCAGTCCTGAATTTGGTTGAGGAAAGCAAACGGATTGATCGCTCTTGTTCCAACGTGGATTTCATAGTGGAGCATGTAGTTCGGAGAGGCCTCAGTCTTGCCGACAAAACCGATCACTTCGGTTTTAGAAACTTGTTGGCCTTGTTTTACTTTTAAGCGGTCCATATTCGAATAGATCGTTTTCCATCCGTATTTGTGTGCTACTTTTACGAAGTAGCCGGTGTTTCTCGTATGGCCGATTTCATATACGGTTCCGGGAGCGGTGGCGAGAACTTCCGATCCTGCAAAAGAACCGATGTCCACACCGCTGTTGTATTCTCTTCTTCCGGTGATGGGATTGAAGTAGGCTCCGTATGGATAAAGAACATAACCTTTGACCGGCCAGATGGAAGGAGTTTGTTTTAAGATGTTCTTTCTCTTTTTAAGAATCGAGATGATATCTTGCGTGAGTTCGTTGCTGATTCTTAGATTGTGAACGTCTTCTTTCAATCTAAATACGGCGGCGCCTTCGGGAAGGTCGTTCGCGGGAGAAGTCGAGGATTTCGGTTCGATGATGGACGGGGGTTGTGTGGAAAGGTGTTCGGCTCCTCCGATTCCTTTGGAGACTTTTGCAGGATCTCCGCCGAGTCTTACATAAAGTCTCGCCAATCTTCCGTAATAGTATTCCACGTATTCGTGAAGAGAATTGATTTCTTCTTTCATCTTCGCGGATTGGCGGATAAAGTCTTTGTTGGAAAGATTGAGTTCGGTCAACTGGTGAACGGATCCGCTATGGCTTAAAACATTGATGGAACTGATGATAAGAAGAATAAAAATCGTTCCGATGAAGATGGAAATCGCTCTGTAAGAGATGTGAAAGTTGATCGTTTTCTGTTCGGAGTGAGGAATGACCATTACGGTCAGTCTTTCTTTTCCCTTTCGATTGAGTTCGGAAAGTTTTAGATCTAGTTTGAGCTTGTACTCTTGATACTTGTAACGGAGTCTATAGTAAATGAGTGCGGAAGTTGCTTTAATATCCACGGTTTATGTCCCGAAACTTGGTTTTGAGCCGAACGCTTTGACCTGTCTGAAGAGATCCTAAAAAATCTCTTTTCAGTCAATCGAATTCACAAAAAGTGACTCACTAAAACCGGATTTCTATGGTTTCTATCGCCGATACACATTGTCACCTTGATATAATACAATCCCAAGGTCTGCAAATTGCAGATTCTTTAAAAAATGCTTCGGAATCCGGCGTAAAAAAGATCGTCCAAATCGGGATCGACCTTGAGAGTTCTTTACGCGCGCAATCGATAGCGAACGAATATTCGAATGATTCGTTAGAGATTCGATATTCGATCGGATGTCATCCAACGGAAACGCATGAGTTTCCAAATAAGGAAGAAATTCTTAAACTCGTATATGAGAACTTAGGCGATCCAAAACTTTCAGCGATCGGCGAAATCGGTCTCGATTATTATCACACTGCGGATACGAAAAAACAACAGGAAGAAATTTTAGAAGCCTTTCTGGATTGTTCGTCTAAAACCCAATTACCGGTTGTGATTCATTCCAGAGACGCAAAAGAAGACACCGTTTCGATTCTTAAGAATTTTCGCGACCGCGCTTTCGGCGTGATTCATTGTTTTACATACGACTATCCGACCGCGAAAGCGTTAGTCGACATCGGGTATTATATTTCTTTTTCGGGAATTGTCGCTTTCAAGAATGCGACGGAAATTCAAGAAGCCGCCCAAAAACTTCCGTTGGAATCGATGCTGATCGAAACGGACGCTCCGTTTCTGGCCCCTCCTCCGTTCCGCGGAAAAAGAAACGAACCCGCTTATATGAAATTTATTTTGGATAAGATGTTTTCACTCAGACAAGAATCGAATGTCGAAGTGGAACGTAAACTTTTTGAAAACAGTATTAAATTTATGAATCGTAAGGCGTACCATCACAATGCTTGATCTGCGTTATATAACTGAGAACACGGAAGACCTCAAAAAAGTTTTGGAACTCAGAGGTTTCAAAGAAATCGGAATCATAGATCAACTCAAGTCGATCATCCATAGAAAACGAGAATATCAGAAAGAAGCCGATAACCTTCGAGAGGAAAGGAACAAGGTCAGCAAAGAAGTCGGTAAAATCAAACAATCCGGCGGGGATATTACGGAAATTTCCGCTTCGGTTAAACTGGTCGGCGAAAAAATCAAAGAGATCGAAACCAAACTCGAGTTGGAAGAAAAGGCGCTTTACGATATCAATTTAGGACTTCCTAATGTTCTGGATCCTAAGGTTCCGGAGGGGAAATCAGAACACGACAACGTGGTTCAATACGAAATCGGAACGATTCCGAAATTCTCCTTTGCTCCCAAACCGCATTTTGAAATCGGAGAATCCCTGAACTGGATCAACTTTGAAAAAGGTGTGAAACTTTCGGGCGCGCGCGCGTACACGTATTGGAAAGACGGCGCGAGATTGGAAAGAGCCTTGATGAATTTCATGCTGAACGTTCACACGAAAGAACACGGTTATACGGAAGTTTGGGTTCCCGTGATGGTGAACGACGAATCGATGACCGCTACCGGACAATATCCTAAATTCAAAGACGAATTCTATAGAATCGAAAAGGATGAACTCAATTTGATTCCGACGGCGGAAGTTCCTCTGACCAATTTGTATCGTGATGAAATCATCCCCGAGGATCAACTGCCGATTTCCGTAACGGCGCATACTTCCTGTTTTAGAAGAGAAGCGGGTTCGTATGGAAAGGATACGCGCGGTCTTGTGCGCGTGCATCAATTTCAAAAAGTCGAACTCGTTAAGTTTTGCAAACCGGAAGATTCGGAAGAGGAACATAAAAAGATGTTGTCCCACGCGGAAAACATTCTAAAGAAATTAGAACTTCCTTATAGAGTGATTATTCTTTGCACCGGTGATATTTCCGCGAATTCTTCGATTACCTATGACATCGAAGTTTGGATGCCCGGTTTGAATCGGTTTATGGAGATTTCTTCCGTTTCCAACTTCCGCGACTTTCAAGCGAGAAGAGGACGGATCCGTTATAAATCGAAAGACGGAAAAAATCAGCACGTTCATACGATCAACGGTTCCGGTCTCGCGCTCGGAAGAACTTACGCGGCGATCTTGGAAAACTTTCAGAACGAAGACGGAACGGTTCGGATTCCGGAAGCGCTGAAGCCGTATTTCTAAATAAATCGAAAGCTTTGTCCGATTTCTGAATTTTTCGGCTCAGGTTTTTCTCAAAAAAACGGATAATGAACTTAGGGAATCTTTTCAGAATTCCCGGAGTCGTTTATGCGTTTATCTATTTCTCAAATCATAAAATCGTTCGTTGCGGTCGAAATCGAAAATCGAATGGTTCCCGTTTTCGAAACGATTCAGTCATCGCTGGACAAAAGGAACGGTTTTAAGTTTTTCGGAGTCTTGTTTTTTATATATTCTATTTTCTTAATATTTCTTTTGCCGTTCGAAATTTCTTCCCAAACCGCGGAAAAAACCCGAACGTCCGCTAAACAAAAACCCGAAAAGCTCAGAGGCTCGATCAACACAGGTTTGAACGAATTCGGAATCAGTCTAACGGACGACGGAAACGTTCTCTACTTTTACTCCAAGAGGGAGAATTCCAATTATACCGACCTTTACAAATCGACCCGGGTGGGCGAAGAATGGACCAGCGGATCTGAAATCGAAATTTTAAATTCGAACTTTGACGATCAAAGTCCGTTCATCTTAAATAAAGAAGAAGGAATCATCTTCTCTTCGAATCGAGACGGTGCGATCGAATTTCAACTTTCCAACGGAAAGATCGGAGTTTCCCGCGATCTTTATTTTTCGAAAAAGGTGAATTCCTCTTGGGCCGCGCCCGTCGTGCTTCCGAGAACCGTAAACACCGAGGAGATCGAAGAAAATCCGTTCTTGTACAACGATCATTTGTATTTTACGCGTTATCCGTTTGCTCAAGTTGCGGAGGCCGATATTTTCGTTTCAATTTACAGAAACAAAACTTGGGAGAAGGCGACAAGTTTACCCGAACCGATCAACTCGCCGTATTCCGAAATTGCCGCCACAATCAGCAAAGACGGGAAGACGATTTACTTCTCTTCCAATCGGCCCGGCGGTTACGGAGGTTATGATTTATACAAATCTTCGATTCTTGCAAACGGCAATTATTCGGAACCGATCAATCTTGGACCGGAAATCAATACGCCGGGAGACGAAGCGTTTTATTTGGAGGCGGGTGACGGACGCACGTTTTATTTTTGCAGAAGAAGCGGCCGCGACTATGACATCTATTCCAATCTTTCCAATCCGTTTCAACAATTGGAAAAAGGAAAATCCATATCGCTCGACAACATTCATTTTGCATTGGGTTCTTACGAGATTCTGGAGAATTCTTTTTCTATATTAGAAAATTTGCATTCTTACTTAAAAGACAATCCGAACGTAAAAATCAAAATCACGGGCCACACCGATTTGAACGGAGATCCTCAGGACAATATGGTCTTAAGCCGCAATCGGGCGAACGCCGTGAAAGATTATCTTCTGAAAAAAGGGATCGATTCCGGAAGAATCAGCACGGACGGAAAAGGAAGTTCCGAACCGGTCGTTCCGCAGAAAAATCCCGAGACGGATTACAAGAATAGAAGAACCGAGTTTCAGATCATCGGTCCTTAGAAATTGTGTTTTCGTTTTAAAAATGCTCTGGAAAAAAACAAGGTTCGATTCAGCATTTGTTTCATGTTCGAGAAAAGAATCCTTTGTCTGCTCTTGGTTCTCGTTTTTCCCTTTGCACTTTTTTCTCAATCGGAATACGCCGGTTCGAGATTGGAAAAGATTCTTTCCAAAAAGGAACTAGTAGTCGGCGTCAATAAGCAGTACGAACCGTTCTATATCGAAAATCCGAAAGAAGGTTATCCGGGAATCGACGCGGAGCTTGCAAAACTCTACGCGGATTATCTCGGCGTCTCTTTAAAGCTCGTTCCGCTAAAAACGTTTCGTCAATTTTCGGAGGACATCAAAGCCGGTAAGATCGATCTCGCGTTAGCCGGAATGTCTACGGACCTAAACCGGGGAAAACAAGTTACGTTTTCGGATCCGTATCTCGTAACGACTCCGGCCGGTCTTGTGAGCAAAAAGATTCTTCCCCCCGAACCGGAAGGAAATATCGTCACTTCGAGACGTTTTATCAGCCTCGCGGATCTTTCCACCTTGAGCGGACTCGTAAGTTTTTCAGTTCGCTCCAATACGACGAATCACATTTATCTTCAGAAAAAATATTCCAAACTTCCGATTTATAGTTATCTTTCCGACTCGATAGCAGTCGACAATCTCGTAAGCAACAACGTGACTTGCTTTGTGGCGGACAGTTTTTTCATTCTCACCCTATTGCAAAAAAATCCTTCCTTACGAGCGAATTATCTTCCTCTTCTGGGAACCGTTCAGGAGGAAAATATCAGCGCAGCGCTTCCACAGAATGATCTTATTTTTGCGGATAATTTGAACTTCTTCATTAAGGAATTGAAACGGACCGGTGTTTTGGAAGAGTTAAGAAGCCGATATTTTAATCAGAACAACTGGGTAAAATGATCCGTGTCCATCGACCTTTTTAAAAAGGCTTATCGCTTCTATTCCCTTTTGTTATTTTTAATTCCTTCTTTGCTTTTTTCCCAAGAGATCGAAGAAAAAACGAAGCTCGACTTTCAGGGAAATTACAGGGTTCGCGGATTCAATCTCGGTCGAGATATTTTCACTTCGCGCCAAACCGCCGCGACTCCTTACGACAAAGAAGCGTTCAAAACAGAAGAGCAACAAAGAAATCAAACAGCGGTCGACAATGAAGTCGCGGAAAGACTCAAAGGGAATCCAAGCACCTTGTCTCCTCCTAAAGAAGACATTTCTTACTTTGATACGAGAATGACCGTCAACATGAACTTCAACACTTCGAAATACTTTGAAGCGCTTTGGGGCGTTCAAGTCGGGGACATCACGTTCGGAGGAAAAGGGTTCGGTCAAAATTCTGCGACCGGTCCCGGACAAGGGGGAGAAGCAGGTTTTAGCGCCCCCGTGAACATTCAAACCACGTTTTTATATTTGAACTTTAAACTTCCGGAAGACGCGTTTAGTTTGCGGGTCGGTCAGCAGCTTTTTTCTTCTCCGAGAGGAAGGGTCGTGTTTACGCCTGGAACCGGCGTTACGATCAACAAAGACTTTCGTTTATGGAACACGACGATCGAAGCGGGTTGGTTCGTTGCAAGGCAAAACGCACAGCTTGATTTGGATAAGAATACGTACGCGGATAAGAATTACGTCGGCACGAATATTTACTTTTACGAAATCAAAACGAGTTTTTTCAACAACGTAAAGCACGAACTCTATTCTTACTTTTTGGATGATACGATCAACTCGATCGATAAGACGACGAACGCGAAAGGAAACGTGATCGCTCTGGATAGCGAAGTCGGCCAGTTGTTTTGGCACGGTTTTATGAACGAGATCAACTTGTCCAATTTCGGATTTGTCGTTCACGGAATTTACAATCACGGAACGGTTCATGCGTTGGATCCGTATCGAGACAGTGCGGGAAACATATTATACAACCGATACAGCAGACACGGAATTTCCGGCGGAATGGCCGATCTTCAATTTTCGTATCGTTACAGTGAGAATCTTACTATCAACTTGATCGGAGTCGGAAGTACGGGGCGCCCCGGTTTTGATAAGGACGGAACCAAAGCCAACCTTCGAGGCGGCGGTTATAAAACCTTGATGCCCGGGTATTCCATATCCAACATCGCAAACGACTTTACCGGCGGTTACGCGCTTTTTTCGGGAAAGGATTCAAGCGGTTTATATGAGTATGGAATCAACGGAGACTTTGTCGTCTACGGTCCTTTGCTCTTGACCTTGGGTTATTATCGTTTGTATGGAACTCGATCTCCGTACATCGAAAACAATCGTTACTTCAATTTTGAAAACGGATATAAGACCAACGCTTTTTTCGGACACGAAGTCAATATCAACTTACGATGGAACGCGTTTCGGGATATGCAGATTCTGATGAGATCCGGCTACTTCGTCGCGGGCGACGGGTTAAAGGCTTACTTGGATACGACGCAGGGAAAAATTCTCAGGGAATTTTTCGTAACCGCGGAACATAGATTTTAAGAATTCACTTAAAGTTGAAGTCGGGAGCGGATTGCCCTTCCCAAAGTATATTGATCCGACAATTCGATCGAACCTCCGACCGTAATGCCGTATGCGATCCGAGTTACGTTCACCGAAAGAGGTTTGAGTTGGTTCGCTAAATAGTCCGCAGTCGCGTCGCCTTCCAAAGTCGGGTTGGTCGCGATCAAAACTTCTTTCACTTGTTCCGGTTCGATTCGCTCCAAAAGTTCTTTGATGCGAAGGTCTCTCGGTCCAACTCCTTCCAAAGGAGAAATGACTCCGTTTAACACGTGATATTTGCCGTGAAATTCTCTCGTGTTCTCGATAAAGAAGATGTCTTCCGGTTGTTCGACAACGCAAAACGTATGTGTGTCTCTTTTTTCGGAAGTGCAAATGTCGCAAACTTCCGTTTCCGCATACGAACCGCATCGTTTACAGAATTTGATTCTGCTTTTGGTATCCGTAAGTTGATGAACGAATTGATTGAATAGTCCTTGTTCCAAACGCAAAAGATGAAAACTGATTCGAAACGCGCTCTTTCTGCCGATTCCGGGAAGGGAGGAAAGCGCCTCCACCATTTCGTCAAGAAGATGATTAGCCAAGATTTCCGCCGAACATTTTAGAAATTTCTGAAAGATCCAAACCGCCCGAAGCAGATTGAAATTCGTATGCGGTCGCTTCTCTCGCTTTTTTAAGAGCGTCGTTTGTTGCGGCCATTACGAGGTCTTCGAGCATTTTGTTGTCGTCCGCGTCGAACAGTTGTTTGTTGATGAATACGTTCGTGATTTGACCTTCTCCTGTGGCTGTAACGGTAACCATTCCAGCTCCCGCGTCGCCGATCACGCGAATCGCAGCGATACGTTTTTTTACCTCTTCCATTTTTTCACGGAAAGCGCCCATGTTGGAAAGAAGTTCGGAAAAGTTTTTGATCTTATCAAACATAACGTTAAGAATCCAGTCTCGGAATTTTACTTCGATCGACTTCCGTACCAAGAAATTTTTTCTTTATCTCGGTGCTCGTATCGAATTTCTGAGGATTCGCTTCGGAAGTAAGAGAAGGTTTCGAACTTTCGGCCGACATCGATTCCATGTTTGAATCCTGTTCATTAGACTCGAAATGAGATTCCATCGCTTGAGAAAGCGGGTCATCTTTTTTTTTAGAAGCTTCGCTTTGGGGAGTGTTTTTAACGGAAGACTCGGCGGATGCGACAGGATTGCGACGTTCCGCTTCGGGAGCGGCGTTCTTAGAACCTTGGACCATCAAAATCAGATGATTGATCCGATCGACCAAACCCGCCAAACTCGGATAAGTCAATTCTTCAACCAGCTTCTTGATTTGGATTTCCGTAAAGACCTTGATCTCGAAAGAGTTTCTCAGACGGATCGTTTTGATTCTTTCGTAAATTTCGAAAAGTTTACCCGAAAGAAAATTGAGTTTGGAAGAATCCACATTCTCAAAATCGGATTTCATTTTCACGAGATCTTCTTTCGGAAAGTTGACGGACTCCGGATCGGCAAGAGAATCGCGGATCAAGTTTAAAGTATGAGTGAATTCGATCGAGTCCCATAGGAATTTGTAAATGTCCTGACCTTCCTGATAAAGCGACTCGAGAATTTCAAGAGCCTTGGAATGATTGTCGGGGTCCACGAGACTTTTGATAAACGAAGTCAAGAATTCGATACCGTGATAACCGATCATCTTTCGGATTCCGGCTCCGAGAAGTTTGGAATCGGTGAACACGATCGCTTGTTCCATAAAGGAAAGCATATCTCTGACGGAGCCGTCGCCCTTCTTCGCAACCCAGAAAAGCCCTTCCTGATCGTACTGTACGTTTTCTATCTTACAGAGTTTTTCGGAATAATCCTGCAGAACGGACAAAGGAACTTTTTTAAAAATAAAATCCTGACATCTGGAAAGAATCGTCTCGGGAATTTTATGAAACTCGGTCGTTGCTAAAACGAAGACTATATGAGACGGAGGTTCTTCGAGTGTTTTTAATAGAGCGTTGAACGACTGGTCCGTCAACATGTGGACCTCGTCTATAATATAAACCTTATATTTCCCGCCCATCGGCGCGAACTTGACGTTGTCTCTGAGTTCGCGGATGTTTTCGATGCCTCGGTTGCTCGCGGCGTCGATCTCGAGAACGTCGCTGGAAATTCCGCGCGTGATCTCGACGCAGGAAGAACATTCGTTGCAAGGTTCGTTGTCGGCTGGGTTCTGGCAGTTTAAACGTTTTGCGAGAATTCTTGCAATGGTAGTTTTACCCACTCCCCGCGGACCGAAGAAGATATAAGCGTGACCGATTTTGCCGGATTTAAGAGCGTTTTGAAGGGCACCTATGGCGAGGTCTTGATGGATTACGTCCCGAAATCTCTGCGGGCGATACTTCCGGGAAAGGACTTCGTGAGTTCCTGCCATAATACGGAGTCGGAGAAGCCGGGATTCGAACCCGGGGTGCTTTTGGCACACATGCTTTCCAAGCATGCACAATAGACCACTCTGACACTTCTCCTGTTGCTTTCAGGAATTCTGTCGAGAGGCTGTACGTCAATTGAATTTCTTTCTTCTGGCTTTGAAAAACGACTTGAACGCATTTTTCGAAATCTCAGCCGGAATACAAATGAGTTCGGGGAAAAAATTTCGAGAATAGATCGTTTCGATACTCAGAGAAGAAATTCCTTCTCCCTGTTTTGCAGGCAGAAGATAAATTACTTTCGGAATTCTAGAAAGAAGAATCGTTCCCGCGCACATCAAACAAGGCTCTAAAGATGTGATGAGAATACAATCCGAGAGATAACGAGTTTTCAGTTTTTCCTTCGCGTCTCGAATACAAAGAATTTCGCTATGAAAGGAAGAATCCTTGTTCTTCTCCACTTCGTTCAACGTTTCGCTGACGAGCTCTTGCTTGTGATAAATTCTAGTAAAGCTGGGAATTTCTTCTCCTGCGTGCAAAACGAGATTCTCCATTCTCTGTATAAAGTCGGAAAGAATGACATCGCCTAACGAAGAATTGAAATTCTCGCCGATAGAAATGCCTGCATTCGTAAGAATATGTTTTTTTCCAACTCCATTCTTATCATTTAGAGATCCGCGCATAGAGATACTCTACAAATTCTTCTTGATCGGACCTTCGGTAAATGGTTTTTTCTACGGAATGATTCTCTCCGCGAAGTTTTTACATAACGAAGTCTCGGAAAACAGAAACAATTCCGTCTTAATCCGTCTGAATTCCCCCACCGGAGCGGCTAATCCCGATCGAAGACCGATCGTATTAGGATTGGCGATCGATAGAAGCTGGTCGATGAAAGGAGAAAAGTTGGAAGCGGTCATTCAAGCGGCTTCCTCTTTGGTCAACTGGTTGACTCGAAGAGATTTTCTTTCCATCGTCGCTTACGCGGAAGACATTCACGTAATTCAACCGATCGTACAACTCGTCGAAAAAAATTCGATCGTCAATCGGATTCATACGATTCTTCCGGGAACTTCCACAAACTTATCGGGGGGATGGCTGCACACGTTACGCGGTTTGGAGATGTTTTCCGATCCATCCGTTTATAAACGCGCGATTCTATTGACGGACGGAAATCCTACGCAAGGGATTACGGATCCGGTGGATCTGATTCAGATCGCTTCCGATCATTACAAAAAAGGAATATCAACCACCGTTATCGGTTTCGGAGACGACTTCAACGAGATTCTTTTGAAGGATATTGCCGATGCCGGCGGCGGAAATTTTTATTACATAGAAAGTCCGGAAGGAACCGGAGATATTTTTTTCCGCGAGTTCGGAGATATCGGTTCCTTATACGCGCAATCCATCGAGACGAAAGTTTTGTTCGGGAAAGACGTGGAGTTCTTAGAATTGATAAGCGACATTCCCTTTTATACCGAAATGGATCCGGATCAACCGAGCAGAATCAAATCGGTCGTTCTTCAATGCGGAGATATGCGCGCGGACGACATTAGAAACGTCGTGGTTCGGGTCAGGACACATCCTGAAAATCTGATCCACAATTCGGATCAAATCGGGGGAATCAAAATATCGAGTTCGTTTTACAATCTTAGCGATAAGATGAAATTGGAAAACGTCGAGTTCGAGTTAAAGCCGGATTGGAAATCCCAATCGGTCAAAGAAGACGCGGACGTGATCGTGGAAACGATCGTCGCAAAATCGGGAAAGGCTTTGAAAAAGGCCAGTTCCTTGATCAAAGAAGGTTCGTTGGAAGAAGCTTCTAAAATCCTGAGTGCGTTGATTAAGGAAGTGGATCATCAGATCGATCTCGCCCCCGAAGTTATGAGTTCTTTGAAATCGCGTCTGGAGGCTCTGGAAGCGAAGATTAAGGAGAATTCGAAAACGGCCGGAAAACATCTGATGGCCGGCGCTTCGGACATCCAATATAGAAACATCGATCCCATTTCGGAGGATATCGAATATCACGATCAAATCTTCGTATATAAATCAACGGGCGATATCGATTTGTATAAATGTCCCGAGTTGAAAACCAACATTCAGGAAAAAATGCACGAAGGGTTTCGGTTTATCGTCATCAATCTGAAAGCTTCCTCTTATATCGATTCGTCGGCGATCGGCACCTTGATTCAGATTTCAGGTTGGTTGAAAAGAAGAGGCGGCGAGTTGGTCGTTTCCGATTTAAGAGATTCTGTGAAAAAGGTTTTCTCGATCACAAGATTGGAAAGTCACATTCGGGTCGCGGATACGGAAGAAGCTGCCCGGATCGTCATCAACGATGTGATCCAGGAAAGAAGCCTTTGAATCACATCGCAAGCGGCCGAGCTATTCTTTGACTTCGCTTTCCGCTTCGATTACCGCTTCTCTGATTTCGTCGTAGAGTTCGGGCGGAATGGCGATTCCTTTTTGAGTCGGTTTTTTTTCGCCGTCTTTGTCCGTATACCAAACTCGAAGGTTCAGATATTTAGTTCCTTTGTATTCGGATACTTCCACCCGAATCACTTCTCCTCTGCCCTTGTCTACGTCACGGATAATTCCCATTCACAATTCTCCCGGAACCGCACCCGAACTTAGGAAGGCTGCCGGTGGAGCCGACATTCAGGAGACGATTCACAAATGCACAAATAAATGTAATTCTTATACCAGTAATAACAACGGATGCAAATTTCATCGATCCGTTTTTTGATTCGATCAGGATTTCAAAATAAAAAAGCCGAAAGAAATCAAAATTTCCTTCGGCTTCGAATTTTAAGAATTTAGAATACGATCAGTATGTTTCAACGAACAATTGGTGAGCGCCTTCTAAGTGGTGTTTGAATTCTTCGTAGGTTCCGGTGTCGCCCGCGATCTTTTGAATTTCTTCGATCACGCCTTTTTCCATTCCTTTCGGTCCGCCGCAGATGTAGAAACGTCCGCCGCCGTTCAGAATTTTTTTCACTGCATCCGCTTGTTCGCGAACCCTGTGAGAGATATACATTCTTCCGCCGTCGAAAGAATTTTTTTCCTCTCTGGAAATCGCGGTAACGAGTTTGAAGTTTTTATGCTTTGCTTCCAATCCGCGGAGGTAATCCATCATTACGAGTTCGTCGGAGTAAGGCGCTCCGTAAACGAGAGTGATGTTTCCCGTGAAGTTGATGAGCTTGTGTTCCAGAAGTTCTTCGCTCATTCCGATAAAAGGAGCGATTCCGGTTCCGGTTGCGAGAAACATAATGTCCCCGCCGAAGTCCGCAACGGGAAGAAGGAATTTTTTTCCGGAAGGTCCTGTCATTACGACCTCATCGCCGGGTTTCAGATCGCACATATAGTTCGAGCAAACGCCTTTGAATTGGATGTTTCCGTTTTCATCATATACGTTGTCTCTTTTGATGATGAATTCGATGTTGTCTTCCTTCATTCCGAAAGAGTAACTTGGAGAAGCGATGGAATAAAGACGCACGGTGTAACCTACGTCCGCAAGACCTTTCGCTTTTTTTTCCGGATCTTCTCCCGGAGGAATTACGCCGCCGCTTTGTCCGATTACGTACGGATACGCGGAGTGATCGATCGCAAGCGTGATTCTATGAACGAGCGATTCTCCTTCTTTTTTGGGTCTTTTTCCTTTTCCCGTTTCCGGAGTTAATAAAACGTTACTGATTACTTTTGCTTTATACGGATTCGATTTTTTGAATAAATTGATTTGAGGTTCTCTGATCGGTTTCATGAGCGAGTACAATTCCTAAAAATGAAGAATTTTCCAAATTTCCTACATGGTTTTAGGGGAAGGCATTTCGTCAAACGGGATATTTCCGCAAACTTGAAGCTGTTTCAAAATCGGGATTTTCATCGATCAAAATGTGCAAATGCCGCACGAAGCGGTCATTTTGATAGAGCCTTTAATAATTCTTATAACTTGATAAGCTGCGGAGCGGGTAAGTTTTCTTTTTTTGAGTGACTCCGTGAATCGCTGATTTCTCCGTGTATCCACCTATTAAAAACGAGGGAAACATGCCCCAAATCAATCTTTCGGATCTCGCTAAAAAAATCGGCGGATCTAAGATCGTCAATACGCAAACACCGGAATCGATTTTGATCGATAAGGTCGCGACTCTTACTCCGGGAGCGAACGGCTCCATCAGCTTTCTTTCCAATAAGAAAATGTTAAGCGACGCGAAGAAGACTCTTTCCAGCGTCGTTCTTACAACGGAAGAATTCTCACGTGAAATTTCCTTGCCGTGCCTTGTCGTATCGAATCCTGAACTGAGTCTTGCGGAAGTCCTAAATGCTCTCTATCCTCCTTATGTCCCTTCCGGAAAAATTTCTTCCACGGCGTTGATTCATCCAAGCGCGAAATTGGGAGCGGGAGTTACTGTCGGAGAATATGTAGTGATCGGTGAAAACTCAGTGATCGGTGCGAACACATATTTGGAAGACGGAGTGAAAATTTCGCGTAACGTGACGATCGGAGAAGGTTCTCATATCGGTCCGAATTCTTCCATTCAGCACGGAGTGATCATCGGGAAACGTTTTATCTGTTCGGGAAATTGTTCGATCGGCGGAGACGGTTTTAAATTCGTTACCGTAAACGGAACGCATACGAAAATTCCTCAAGTCGGCGGAGTGATCATCGGAGACGATGTGGAGATGGGTTCCTTATGTGCGGTCGATCGAGGCGGGTTGGAAGACACAGTCATCGGAAACGGATGCAAATTCGATAATATGGTTCACGTCGCGCATAACTGCGTCTTGGGAAAGAATATCATCATCGCCGGACAAAGCGGCGTTGCCGGAAGCACGATCGTCGAAGACGACGTGATCATCGGCGGAGCTTGTGCGGTTGCCGATCATCTTCATGTTCCTGCGGGAACGATCATCGCGGGCGGAACCTCGCTGCGAAATTCTCCCAAGAAAAAAGATATCTTCGTGGGCTGGGATTACGGTTTAACCTTTCCGGAATTTCAAAAAGTGCGCGTAAACATCCACAATCTCGTGAACTTTCAAAAATGGGCTAAACGAGTCAAAGAGCTGGAAAAACACGCGGGAATTAAAATCGAGGAGAAGGATTGAGCTTGACAGGTCTTAAAAATGCGGCGCATTCTTTCCCTTACACCCTTTTGGAGGATTCCCGTGTATTCCCGAGCGAACGAAGATAACCCGGAAAATCAGCCGGATAAAATCTCCCGTAAGCCGGATCTTTCCCAAAGTAAAAGAATCGGAAAGTTGTTGGAGACCCTCGCCGATAGCATTTTGGAAAACAACCCGACCAATATAGTTTTCCTGAATGAGATACAAAACAATCGATCTGAAAATTCGATTCAGAGATAGAATCGGATTTTCAAATTCCTCGGATCGGTTCCAAAGTCGGAACCGATTTCTTGTCTTACGGTTGCAGCTCCCGATCGAAATTTAAATATAAGAATTCCTGAATATAACAATCTATCAAAGATCGTCGGCCGCGTTTTTAGTAACGGGCTTTTTGATTCCGACTAAAAGACTGGAAAATTCCTGCGCCTTCCACACGCCCTTTGCATTTCGCTTTAACGTAACCGGTCTTGCGCTGTCCGCTCCTGAGGAAGGGATGAATAATTTTCTTTGCCCGGATTCTTCCGTTCCACTGAAGCGGTTTGCCGTGATCGTAAATGAATAGGGCGCGCCGCCGGGAACATAACCGTTCGAAGCGGACGATCCGGGAAGGTAAGAGCCGATTAAATACGGATGTTGTTCGATTTGTCTTTTGACGAGGTCCGTTAGATTTCTGCTTAACGAGAATCCTTTGTACCCGTTTGTATCCTGCGAAAGATGGGAAGAATCCACCACAAGAATCAAAGCCTTTATCCCCTCTTCCTTGTTTTTTGAATATAGATCCAAAGCCGCAACGAGCGAAATCAGTGCGCCTTGCGGGGTCGTGGATTGTTCGTTTCGAAACGTATCAAAAGACGATAGATCTTTAGGCCACGAGTTAGTTGTTACGTTGATCGTTTCGTTTTGAGAAGAAAGGCTAAACGGAATTAAAACGGTCAATAATAGAAAAATGGAAAAACGGTTACGGTTCATATCTCCTCCCGAAAGTCGCTATAATTTATTGACTAATTGTGAATTGTCGAGTCAAAACTGAGAGGAAGGAGTGATCTGCGGGCAGAGGGACTCGCCCTCTCCGCAGTCTCGCATCCTTGCTCGACTTTGCTCCGAGGCACTTCACTTTGGCCTCGGAACATCCTGTTCCTCGGAAGCGTTTCTTCGCTCCCAAACTCAGAAACACTCCCTATGGGTCGTGTTTAGGTTGCTTGAAACGCTTTACCAAAGCTTGCGTTCGAGTCGTTCTTCCAGTATGTTCGTTGTATTGATTTAAGAAAAGGAAAGATGTGCGGGCAGAGGGACTCGAACCCTCACTGGAAGCTTGGAAGGCTACAGTGCTAGCCATTACACCATGCCCGCTTATCGTGCAAAAATCATTTTTTTGTGGGTAGGGTACTTGTCAATCTAAAAGAAGATTTTTTACTATCCACTGAGATGAAAGAGTACGAGAACCTTTTTCCCGAATCGATTCGGACCGAACTAAAATCTTTTGCGGAATACAGATCCGTTTATCAAGAGATCTCCACGCTCAGAAATATTCTAAGCGTCCTTCACTGGGATTCAGAGATCACGCTACCCGAGGAAGGAAGAGCCGAGAGAGGATCGCAGATTGGCCTTCTTTCCGGATTGATTCATTCGAAATATGCGGGTGAAAGTTTTTACAAACTTGCTGATAAGGCAAGAAACGAAAACGAGCAAAAGAATCTTCCAGGCCAAAAGGAACGTAAGGTTGAATTCGAAATCTTGTTCAAGGATCTCGATCGTTCCCGACGTCTTTCACAAGAACTTGTGGAGGAATTTTCCGTAACCACAAGCAAGGCTCACGCGGTTTGGGCTAAAGCAAGAAAGGAGAATCGATTTGCGGATTTCGCTCCGATTCTTTCCAAGATCGTGGAACTCAGCAGAAAACAAGCCGAGTGTTACGGTTATCAAACGGAAGCGTATGACGCTTTGCTGGAAGGTTATGAACCCGGCGAAAGAGCTGCGAACTTAGAAAAGTTATTTTTTAATCTAAAGAATTCCTTAAAACCTTTGGTCGCAAGAGGAAAGAAATTCTCAAATCCGTTTCCGAGGGAGATTCCGATCTTTCTTCAAAAACAACTCGGAGAAATCCTACCTTCGATTTTAGGATTGTCTACGAAAATTTCGCGTCTCGACCCGAGCGAGCATCCGTTTTCAACTTCGCTCGGGGGTAAGGACAAACGGATCACGACTCGTTACGATCTGAAAGATCCCCTTTCCTCTATATTCAGTATTTTGCATGAAACCGGGCATTCTCTCTACGAAGCGGGAATATCCGAAATCGAGGGCGGTCCTTCTCCGTTGCACGATTCCGTTTCCTTGGGAATTCACGAATCACAGAGCAGACTATGGGAAAATCAAGTGGGAAGATCGAAAGAATTCTGGGAGATGTATTATCCGATTCTTCTCAAGACTTTAAACGTCCAAGAAAACGAACTGAATTTCTCGAAACTTTTTTCGTATATCAATCAATCTTCCCCGTCTTTGATTCGAGTGGAAGCGGATCAGATCACGTACAATCTTCATATCATTCTCCGTTTTGAAATTGAAAGGGAACTCATCAACTGTAAGATACAAGTTGCGGAGCTGCCGGAGATATGGAATTCCAAGATGAAGGATTTATTCGGAATCGACGTTCCTTCCGATCGCGAAGGAGTTTTGCAGGACGTTCATTGGAGCGGCGGCGCCTTTGGTTACTTTCCGACTTACACGCTCGGAAATATTTATTCTGCCCAGCTCTTTCAAGCGTTCTCCAAAGAGAATCCGAATTTTGCGGCGGAAGTAAGGAAGGACCAAGACTTTTCTTCTCTCCTCAATTGGCTGAGGAAAAATGTCCATTGGAAGGGAAAATACGAATCCGCGGAGGATCTTGTTCGATCAGCGACCGGTTCCGATCCGGATTCTTCCCATCTCGTAAAATATCTCGAACAAAAGCTTGTCGAATTGGAATCGATTAAACATGGATGAAAAAGAAGAACTCACGGTAAAGTCGTTTGAAGAACTTTCTTACTTTGACAATCTCGCGCTCTATTATCTTTGCAACGAAACGCCTCCACAAACCCTAGCGTTGGCTTTTTTGATCGGAGACAGCAAGGTTTGCGGCTCTATGCTCGGAGTCTTGGAAAACAATCGAAGACAATATGTTCATCAGTTGATGACCGAACAAAAGGACGCGGAAACTTCCAAAAAAGAATCCGCAGTCCAGGGACTTTTGATCATCGCGGAAGGTTTGATTACGCGAAAACTGATCGAGAAAAAAGGCAAATTTTATTATGGAACGAAACGTTAGTCGTTCTTCTTCGTAAACGCGGAAAATCCGAGAAGGGCCCACGCCGCCAAAAAGGAAACGCCTCCGATCGGAGTGATCGCTCCTAAAATCCGAACTTCCGTGATCGCCAATATGTATAAAGAACCGGAGAAGATAAGAATTCCCGTTAAAAATAAAATCGAGGAAATCCAAGCAAGTCGGTTCGTACTGGCATATCCGGTTAAAGCTAAAAGCAAAGGAGGAATGCTATGAATCAAGTGATAACGGTTTCCGGTTTCGTAGATGACGAGCATTTGTGCGCTTAAAAAGGATTTGAGGGCGTGAGCACCAAAGGCGCCTAACGCAACTCCTAAAAATCCGGATAAAGCGGAAAGGATGAGAATCGTTTTTTGTTTTCCTATCATAGACTCAATGAAATTCCGTTAAAATTCCTGAATAGCATAACTTCGAAAACGAATGCATCTTTTTTGGATTAAGAAGAATAGATACGCGGTTTGCTCGATGTCCAATCTTGAATCGAACATAGCTTTGATCCTGTTCTTTTCCATCTCTTGTTTGAGTTCGTCATAAAAACTCGTCTTGCCGAAAACGAAAGAGACCGGCACCAAGGCTTCCCGTTCACCTTGTCTCAAAGGAAGAATCAAAGTAACCCCTCTTTGACAACCTTGACTTTGTCCTTCGAAACGAATGATTCTATGTTTGGACCAATCCCAATCGTCGAGAGAGCCGTGAAACATATCCTTATGCGGAAGAGAAGAAGTGGAATGGATGAATCCATCGAATCCGAACAAACGCAGCCTTGTGGACGCATTTCCGTAATGAATCGACGGATCTCTGAAATACGTTCCCGCAATCGAAACCTGATTTTCGACGGACAAAACGGGCTCCGTGGGATAAGGCATCGGATTCCGTTTTACGAGCGTTCTACGGCTTCCGATCGGAAGAGCGCAGTTTAAAAGCAAAATCGCGCCTAATAAAAATAAGGCGAGAATTTTAAGACGAAGGCCCATTTCTTTTTACTCTTTCTTCATCAATCTTTGAGGAAGTTTTACGCCGATTCCCGTGACCCGCGTGCATTTATAAAAATAGAGATTAAAGAATATCGATTTGATGTAATAATCCGTTTGAACGTCGAAGAGAAGATCCGCTTTATCCTGAATCGCGTTTTGAACGGCGGCTTCGTAACTTTCGTCGCCCGTATAAACGAGCCAAAGCCAACTTTCTCCGCAGGATTGTCCCGAAAGTTTTCCAACAGGTTCCATTCCGCGGACGTCCGTATAACTTTGTGAATAGAACCAGCCGGGGGTTTTTACATTCGTGTAAATACAATTCCCGATTGTAATAAATGTAACGAAAAGGATGAGATAAATTCTTATCGATGAAATCTTCATTGTATATTCCTGAACGCTCCGAAACTTTCCGAGAATTTGATTTCGTAAAAAGTAAAAGTCAAGGGAAAAGAATCGAGAATCGTTTTTAGAAAGAAAAAAATCCTGTTTCAATACTGGATAAAAATTTCCTTGTATCGGTCGAATCTTGTTCTTCAATAGGAAGTATGTCTCTCGTTAAGGATTCATCCTATTACATTCGATTGGAAAATAATTTCGGAGCTTCGAATTACGAACCGTTGCCCGTCGTATTGGAGCGAGGCGAAAGAATTTATTTATACGACGTCGAAGGAAAACGCTATTTTGATTTTTTATCCGCGTATTCGGCGGTCAATCAAGGACATTGTCATCCTGAAATCGTTCGGACTTTGATCGAACAATCTCAAAAACTCACTCTGACATCGAGAGCCTTCTATAATTCTCAACTCGGAGAATATGAGGAATATCTAACGAACTTACTCGGTTATCAAAGGCTTCTTCCCATGAACACCGGCGTCGAAGCCGCCGAAACCTCGGTGAAACTTTGCAGAAAGTGGGGTTATAAAGTAAAAGGAATTCCTGAAAACAAAGCGAAGATTCTTTTCGCTTCCGGGAATTTTTGGGGAAGAAGCATCGGAGCAATTTCTGCGTCCACCGATCCTTTGAGCACGAGAGGATTCGGTCCGTTTGTTCCCGGCTTTGAAATCATTCCGTTTAACGATTTGAATGCGTTGAAACTCGCTTTGCAAGATGAGAATGTCGCGGGCTTTATGGTCGAGCCGATTCAGGGAGAAGCGGGAATCATCGTTCCGAACGAAGGTTATCTCGCGGAAAGCAAACGTCTTTGCAACGAAGCGGGGGCATTGTTAATTCTTGACGAAGTGCAAACCGGTTTAGGAAGAACGGGAAAACTTCTCGCGGCGGATTATGAAAACGTAAAGCCGGACATTCTCGTTTTGGGAAAAGCGTTGTCCGGCGGAATTCTTCCCGTATCCGGAGTTTTGTCCAGTGACGAAGTGATGTTGACGATTCGACCGGGAGAACACGGTTCCACTTACGGAGGAAATCCGCTCGCATGCGCCGTTGCAAAACGTGCGGTTCAAGTTTTGATCGAAGAAAAAATGCCAGAAAATTCTTTTCAAATGGGGGAAGTCTTCCGCAAGAGAATGGATCGTCTGAAATCCAAATACGAAAATGCGATCGAAGCGGTGCGCGGAAAAGGTTTGTTGAACGCGATTCAATTCAAGGAAAAGAACGGAAAGTCGGCGGCGAAAGACGTGTGCAATCAACTTCTGAAATTAGGGCTTCTTGCAAAGACAACGCACGATCATACGATTCGATTCGCTCCTCCTCTCGTTATCCAACACGACGAAATAAATTCCGCCTGCGATATTATCGACGAAGCGGTTCGGTTTTGTCTTGACTAAGAAGAAAATCGAAGTATCCAAAGGAAGTCATGCAAGCCGACGATAAAAAATACATCCGTGTTTGGAATAAGTTAAGCGTTTCCGAAGTTTCTTCCCGGTTATTGTTGATCGACGACCTGTATGGAACTTGCGGAAACTGCAAGCACCTCGGTTTGAATTATACGAAGGATAGTTCATGTCCGGAATGCAAAACGAAGTTTCGTTATTTAGCTACGAACTCCAAATCACCTTCAGAGATCGCGAAAATTCTCAATCGTCTTGAAAAGGAGGGTCTCGATCTGATCTTGATCGATCGCGAAGATTTCAATCAATCCAAAGCTAAGGACGCAGTGAAGGATCTTTTTAAACCGGTCGAGTGAGCTTTTGCGGTAACTTCGTTCAACCTTACAATTCTATTTTATTACTTTATAAAATTGTTCCGACAAACCATTTGATGGAAACTGTTCTTGCAAAAGCATTTCACCTTTTCCGAGCGTATCATTCCGTTTGTCCCATTTCCTTCCCGCTGATCCTATCGGCATCGAAAGAGCGATTCGGTTGCAATCAGTCGAGCTCGGATTTATTCTGGTTTCGTTTCGAGAAGTCGCTTTAAACCTTGCACGGCTTTTTCCAAATTCTCCAACGACTCTTTTAACTCGCTTTTATTCAAAGAATTATTCGCATCCGCGGAATGAAGTTCTCCATAACTTTTTGCCATAAAGCCGTGAAATGATTTTTGGATTTCTCCGAGTGCGGTTTCAAAATTCTTCGGGTCGAGTGCGCGTTTGCGCTGATAGAGTTTATGAAAATATCCTAATCCGAAACGAAGAAGAAAAATCGAATAAGCCGGAATCAAAAGATAGAAGGCGGTTAACAAAACCGGTCCTAGATTCCAGGTTTGAGAAAGAGATTGGTGAAAGAAAGATCGAATCGTCGATACGATCAAAACCCCTAAGGTATAGTTCAATCGGCTCGTACTCGGAGAGATCGTGTTGAATAAAAAGACAAGCACCAACGAAAAGATCAAAACTAAAAATAGGTCCAACGGAACGATGGAAAAAAGGATCTTTAAAAAAGAAGTAATTACTCCGATCGTATCAAGAAATGATTGGATAGACTGAGATAGGCTGTCAAAACTCGTTTTCAGATCTGAAAAAAATCCGGTAATCTGACTCATGAAATGGCTCCAAAAAATTCCTGGCTGGAAGAAACTCCAATTCTTCCTAAAGAAACTGCAAGAACTTTCCTTTATACAGAAGCTTTATCTGGTTTATTCGATGATCGGAGTTTCCTTTCTGATCCTGCACGAAAGTCATCTTCCCGTTTTTTTTATTTTGATTTTGGTATTAGGCGCTTACGCGGTTGCCACAGGTTTTTTCTTTCTGATCTCGTTCGCTTTCGGAAAACTTCTTAAGGAAGAATCGGTTAAAAAGTACAGGATCGGTCCGGATTCGACGACGACATACGACGCGATCCGGATTCTTTTGAACCCTATCGTAGAAGCGGGCGTCTTTGTTTCCTGCATCTTATTGTTATTCTTTACGGAATTTTATTCCAATCGTTCCGGCATCATTTTTATCGCGGTTTACTGCGGAGTGGGTTTTGTTCTCCGTTTTCTAGACAGTAGCGTATTTTACAGAATCGCTTTGCTCGGATTGATGGTTTTGACGGGAGGGCTTCTCAGTTTTAAGGCTCTGCAACAGGCAGAGATTCTGACGTCCTATCTTCTTTTTAAACCGACTTGGGAACAGAAAGAACTTACGAACTGGAGCTACGATTCCGAATCGAGAACATTAAGAAATTCTGATATTCAAGTTCGATTTTCCCTGCCCGAAGATTTCTATTTTCACAATCCGAAAAATCTCACCTTGAAGGATCAGACCGGAACCGGTCAAATCGCAGGAATCATCTCCTCCAGTGAAACCGATCCGAATCGTTATCCGTCCATCCGAATCTTTTATTTTCCCGAGCCGTTTTTGGAAATCGACAAAGTCAAACCGGAATTTTCTAAATTTTTGGAGCTCGCGATCAATCAAGGCGAAATGGTCGAAGTTCATGAACTCGGCGAGGAAAATTTCGAAAAGAGAATGGATGGAGTCTTTTGGACTTACTATGATAATCTCAGACCTCGCTACGCTAAGACCGGATTCTTTATCGCATCCGGAGACAAACTTCCCGATTCGTTTTTATTTCATATTTCGGAAAGTTTAGTCAAAGGAAGACCGCACGAAGAGGCCGTCGAAAAAATTCTCCAGAGTTTCAAGCGAGAATAAAACATTCGTATATCTGAATATTCTTATTTATGACCGCAAAACGGAATTTCAAAATTCAAACTGAAATAAAGTCGAGTCCGACTTTGAACTCGGTTACGATCCGTTTTTCGGCCGAAGTCTGGGTTTATCCCGGAAAAGGCGGCTGGCATTTTTTGACCTTAACTTCCGCCGCTTCTAAAGAAGTTCGATCCTTAGTTCAAGGAACTTCCTGGGGTATGATCCCCGTTTTAGCCGAGATCGGCGATACGAAATGGAAAACGTCGATCTTTCCGGAGAAGGATTCTCCCAAATACGTTTTACCTCTCAAAGCGGATATACGTAAAAAAGAAGAAATCCTACCCAATCAAAAGATTAAAGCTTCCGTCACGATTGAATTCTGACTTCATCAAAAAGGTAATTCAAAGAGCGCACGTTCAATTGGAATCGAATTACGCTTTTTGAAGTCGCGATCGTTTATTCAAAAAGTTTAAAGCCGATTACGGAAAGCGGGTCCACCATCGTTCCTTGAACCCGTAAGCCTAAGTGCAAATGAGGTCCGGTCGACATTCCCGTGGAACCCACTTTGCCGATTTGGTCGCCTTTCTTCACTTTATCACCGACTTTTACGTTCAATTCGGATTGATGCATATACAAAGAATAAACTTCCAAGCCGTGATCGATTACGGTGAAATTCCCCTCGTAATACATCGGTCTGGATAAAATTACGGTTCCGTCGTTGATCGCAAAGATCGGAGTTCCGACTCCGCCTTTAAAATCGACACCGCCGTGCGCTTTTCCTTTGATTTTGTTATAAACTCTTCTTTTATAAAACGGACTCGTAAAGTGAACTTCCTGCACGGGATAAACGAAATCGGAAACGATTTGTAAATCGGTTTTGGATTGAAACGCTTCAGCCTTGGCTTTGGAACATTCCGCGATAAAATCCAAAGTTTCCTGCGGAAGTTCCTGAGAAGTGTATTTTTTATCCATCGTCAAAGAGGAAACTTTCGTTTCGGAAAAGTTCGTTTTGTGAACGGGGATTTCGTATTCTTTATAATCGTTTTTGCGGAATAGATTCTTATCTTGAATTTCTAATATTCCGCTTTTCTTATCAAATTCGGGTGATACGGGAATCCAAGCGTAAAGTACGCCGTCCCGTAGGGAGTACGGAATTTCCTTTTTCTCCCAGAGAATTTTGATTCGATCCAATTTGGAAAGAATCGTTTTTTCGGGAGTTAGTTTCATGAATAGAAGTTCTCCTTGGGAAAACTTCCTGGTTTGAATCGAAAAAGAAAAGAGAGGCTCCTTCTTTTTTATGATTTCCGATTCTCGATCCTCTTTTTTTACGTTCTTTTTCGGTTTTTCCTTGGGTTCTTTTTCTTTTTTGGAAATCGCAGGTATGGTCGAAGCAAGTTTTACGTCCTTTTGTTTCGATTCGGATTTGTCTTTTGAAAGAACCGATTCCGTTTTTAAAAATGAGGTTAGGAAAAGAAGAAGGTAAAAAACTCGAAGATATTTTTGCATTGGATCCTGTTATGTTTTTCGGGAAGATCGGACGTACAATCAAAATCGTTTTGGAAATTTATTGTCTTTCCGATTTTTTCTCAATTCGACAACAAAGTCGTCTCAGTAAATCGGACTGATTTTTTGCGGCTGTTCTTTCGCCGGAAGCTTATTTCTCTTACAGCGTGTCCCAAAACCTAATTTTACTTTACCAGAAAGATCAGCTGCAAGGTTCTGTCCCTGTTTTGGGACAGGTTCTTATGTCTTATTCTCCCGAAATCGGGAGACTGTCAAAAAAATCGAATTCTCCATTTTCTTTGAAAATTACCTAAGCAAATTTCCGATTCTTCCGATTCTTGATAGCAGGGATCGGATAACACAGATGAAACAAGAGGAATGGTTGGAGCAGCTTACGAAACTTTTCCAGGACGAGATCAATCTCTATTCGAACGTTCTGGAATTGGAGACTCAAAAATCGGCCGCAGTCGTTCAAGCCGACGGCAAGTCTCTCGAAACGATTACTAAAAAGACATACGAGCTGCTCGTGATGGCCGCCGAGATCGAACGCGTTCGCATGAATTCGATCGAAGAAATCTACCGGTCCAAAAATTTTGCGCTTCCCGAAAGCGGTGCTCCTACGTTGTCCGATTTTTTAAACCGACTGGACCGCGATTCCAATTTCCGTTTAAAAGAATACGGCTCGTCCTTAAAGTCCGTTCTTCATCGTTTAAAAGAAAAAATCAAATCGAACGAAAAGCTGATTCTTACCCGCCAGGAAATTCTTTCCAGAACGATCGATGTGATGAAGGAAAAGGCGATGGAATCCGGCGTAAATACGTACGGTTCGGGAAAAAACCCCGAACGAAAACAGCCTAAGAGACAAGCTTTGATGCTCAACGCTTCGGCGTAATCGATCTTATATTTCGTAATAGGAGGAAGCCATGGGATCCACATTTTCAGGACTTGAAATCGGAAAGCGAGGCTTGACCGCACACCAGCAAGCGCTTCAAACAACGGGTCATAATATTTCCAATGCGGATAACAAGCATTATGCGAGACAGAGAGTCACTATGACCGCGATGGATCCATTGTATGATCCTTCTCTGAACCGCGCCAACCTTCCCGGTCAAATCGGACAAGGCGTCGAAATCGCATCGATCGAAAGAATCCGAGACAACTTTATCGACGATCGTATCATCGAGACTTCGGGGAATAAGGATTATTGGGCGGCCCGTAACGAATATTTATATCAACTGGAAACCGTCTTTAACGAGCCGAACGGAACCACGCTTAGAACGTTGATGGATAAATTCTGGTCTTCTTGGGAGGATCTTGCCAATTATCCCGAAGACAACGCGCATCGTTCCGTCGTTCTGGAAAAAGCGAACGGACTCGGAAGTAGAACCGAGGACGTTTATCGCAAGCTCGCACAATTGAGAGATCAAGCCAATCGCGAAATCGAGACGAAAGCGTATCACATGAATACGATCGCCGAAAACATCCGTACGTTGAACGAAAGAATCGGGAAATCCGAGGCGCTCGGAGATCGACCGAACGATCTCTACGACAAACGAGACGCTCTTTTACAGGAACTTTCTTCCTTAGTGGATGTTACGATCGGCCGCTCCGACGAAGACGAATTGATGGTCTTTATCGGTCAGCAGATTTTGGTTCAAGGAAACAAAGCGAACAAGATCGATATTCTCGGGAATCCTTCCAAGGACGGACTTTTGGATCTTTATTGGTCCGCAACGGGGGATCCGGTTCTTCTCAGAAAAGGAAGATTGCAAGGATTGATCGAAGTTCGCGACAAGATCATTCGCGAAAAGATCGATCAAGTGGATTCTCTCTCCATCAACGTGATGGATGCCGTGAATGAAATCCACAAAGACGGTTTCGGAATCAACGGAAACACGAATCAAGCTTTCTTTAATATTCGTTCGTTGTCGATCAACACCTTTGGAGAATATGATTCGAACGGAGACGGTCAGAACGACGTTACCGCGATCTTTCGAGTGACCGGTAAAAACACGATCGATCCGGATCATCCGATCGGAATCAACGGAACGATTACGTTTAATCAATCCGATTCTAAAGAAGCGCCCGTTCTGATTCCGTATTCGACAAACGACACGTTAAACGGAATCATTAAGAAGATCAATGCGTCTCGCTCCGGCGTCGTCGCGTATATGAACCACGACAATCAATTGGCGCTAAAAGCTACCGTCGCCGACGATCATCCGAATAAGAATTTTATTCTCAGACATATAGAAGACTCGGGAGATCTTCTTGTAGGGATGACGGGGATCTTGATGGCCTCCGGTCCGGCGGGCGCGTACGACTACAAACGTCTCGGCGAGATCAACAAACTTCAGGCTCGTTCCGAAGATATTACTCTTACTCCGCACTTTCATCCTTCTTCCCATTTTAGAGTTGCGGATTCGATTGCGAATAACGTTGCAAACATCGCCGCGGCTCGCGGTAAGGATGTGGGCGGCACGGGAGATTACAATTCTCCGGGAGGTCATAAAGACGGGCGCAACGCTTTGATGGTCGCTTCCGCTTTGAGAAACAGCCCTGTGATGGTCGATTATTCCAAAACGACGGATGATTTCTATAACACGTTGATTTCCAAGCTGGGAACGGAAGCAAGAGAAGCGAAGCAGGAATTCGGGATTCAAAACGATCTTATGAGCGAACTTGAAAACATGAGACAATCGGTCATGGGCGTGAACTTGGACGAAGAAATGGCGAACATGGTCCAGTTTCAGCATTCTTACAACGCATCCGCAAAAATGATCAATACGATGAACGAGATTCTCGATACGATCATCAATCGATTGGGAGCTTAATCTCGCGAAAATTTCCGCGGGTAAGGAGAGAATTTTATGATGCGCATTACGAACATGATGCAGAACAACAGTCTGGTTCATAATTTAAACAGACATCAGCTTCAGATGGACGAGACGCAAAACCAGCTTTCTACGGGACAAAGAATTCGTCTTCCTTCCGACGAACCGGGCCGTGCGACGAATCAGATGTTTTTTCGTTCCCGGTTGAACGAACTGGATACGTTCCAAAGAAATATCGACGACGGGAATTCCCGTCTTCAGCAGATCGATGGAGAACTCGATCGGATCGGTTCCTTGTTTCAAAGAGCGAGAGTCCTAGCGGTTCAGGCTTCCAACGGTATATATCAAGGAGACAAAGGTTTCGAACTCGAAGTCGCGATCGGTAAAGAAATCGACGAAATTTTAAGAGCGTTAGTCGACATCGCAAACACAAGAGATGCGACCGGTCGTCCTTTATTCGGCGGACACGTGATCGAAAGGCCTCCTTTCGAACCGATCGAATCCAAGATCAAAGGTCTTCAAGGAATCGAATTGAAGAATCAATACATCGGAGTCGAATATCGCGGCGATATAGGAGAACAGCTCAGGGAGATCGAAAAGGGAGAATACATTCCCGTAACGATTCCCGGAAACAAGGTTTTCTGGGGAACAAACATGAGTATCACGAGCAAAGTCGATAACTCCGGTTATATCGCTTCCTCCGATCAGAAATTCAAAATCGACGGCGTGGAAATTCACGTTTCGGCGGGAGATACGATCGACGATATCATCGATAAGATCAACAATTCTCCGTTGGAAGTAAAGGCAAACAAACTTGCTCAGGATAACATCAGTTTAAGTTCCACCGCGCCGCATCAGATCTGGATGGAAGACGTGGAAGGCGGAACGATCCTAAGAGATATCGGACTGGTTGATTCCGCAACTTCGGAACCGCCGAACAACTATTCCAAGTCGGCGACGGTGACCGGCCTTTCCGTTTTCGACGTAATGATCCAGTTTAGAAACGACCTGATCCAAAAAGATCAGGAAAGAATTTCGGGACGAGATCTTCAGGATTTGGATCTGGCGATGGAAAACATTCTTCGTTACCGCGCGATCGTAGGCGCGAGAATGAATCGAATGGAAGAACACGCGCAACGTGTCGATTTCGATAAGTCTTATATGACCGAACTTCTTTCCAAAAACGAAGGAGTGGATTTTCCGGAAACCATTATGAATATGAAATGGTTGGAAACGGTCCATCAATACGCATTGAACGTAGGATCGAAAATTATTAAACCGACATTGATGGATTTTCTGAGATAAAAACCGATCGATAAAACGTTCGTATAGGAAATTTCGAAGGTAAAGATACAAAATGGGAATCGAGATTCAGACAAAGCCGTTCGGAAAAATGCAAATATCCGAAAAACAAATTCTATCGTTTCCGGACGGTTTGCTCGGATTTGAGGATTACAAACAATTCGCACTCATCGAAGAGGAAGAGGAATCCGTTTTTAAATGGCTGCAATCGGTGGAAGAAGTGGATCTAGCATTCGTGGTGATTCCCCCTTCTCTGTTTAAAAAGGAATACAAACCGTTGATCCCCGAGCAGGAATTGCAAGGAATCGGAATCGCCGAAGTAAAAGAAAGCCTAACATTGGTGATCGTAACGATTCCCGGTGAGGATCCTTCTTTGATGACAGCGAACATGCAGGGACCGATTCTAATCAATAAGGAAACGCTTTTAGGAAAACAATTCATTTCAAGAAACGAATCTCATTCGGTTCGGGAAAAAATTCTCGAATCGGCCGCAGTGGAGATGGGATAAGTGCTGGTTCTTGCAAGGCGGACCAACGAATCGATCATGATCGGCGACGACATTGAAATCGTCATCGTCGATATCAAAGGAGATCAGGTAAAGATCGGAGTTAAGGCTCCGAGAAACGTCTCCGTTCACAGAGCCGAAGTTTATAAAGACATTCAAGAAGAGAATAAAAAAGCCGCCGGAGCCAAGATCAAACCGGAAGATCTCGGTAAGATCGGAAACATTCTCAAGAAAAAGGACACCAAGAAAAAAGAGTAAACGCCGTACTTCAGAAATCTTCGCTTTGAAAAGAATTATTTCTTAATTGTTCCGACAAACGATCTCATCGGAAAAGACTTGAAGTCTAAGATTAGGCTGAAAGCGGTTTGATTCTTCCAATGTGAATCGAAATTAATATTTGGTTTTTCTATGACTCGTTTCAGGATCCTTATTTTTTCCTTTTTATTCGTGTCGTGCTTTGCGGGAATTCGCAAAGAACTCAACTATTCCTCCGATTCAATCGCGTTTTATTCTTTTGAGAATGACCAAAACACGCCTGCTTGGTTGGATCGTAACGCGTCTTATCTCAAAAATGAACAAAGGCAAAATTTTAAAAATCTAATCTCCGATGCGTTATTTCAAATGGGGAATCGAAACGATTCCTTGGTAAACGATACCGCTTTGCGGATTTTTCCGAAAGAATTGAGTTTGGAAATTGCACAACGTTCTTTCGATAAATTCGAAGCTTCGCCTCGACATGTGTATCAGCTTTGGATTTTAAAGAAAGAAGATCCGATCAATCCGGGAAGAAGAATACGACGAACCGTCTTTCTATTGTATCCGACTTCAGAATCGATTCAGTTTCTATTTTATGAATTGAATCAGTTCATAGACTTTCAAACTCCTTATACGTTTCAAGATTGGTCGAACTATTCTCTATCGGAATCAAAACCGAAATCTTCTTTGGAAATTTTCATTCCCGATTCCGCAATCGGAACATTGTCTTATTATAAGGATGAGCTTGGTGATGAGAAGAAATTTCACGTCGTATTAAAAACGAATTCGAATCCTTCGAAGGATATAGAATTTAAAGAAGAAAAGAAAGAAACTCCTTCGAAAGATGTAGAGAAACGTCTGATCGAATTAAAAAACCTTCTCGATAAGAAATTAATTTCCGAAGAAGAATACAAGAAGAAGCGGGAAGAAATCTTAAAATCTCTATAATCGTCTTGAAAAAAGGAAATCCTCAAAAAATCGGAGCGGCTCTGCGAAGAGCCACTCCGGAGAGAATAGTGAAGAGAATTGGATTTCTCCACCCCCAAACTCTATGGGAAGTTCGGGGCGGAAAAGTTTCCTATAATGAACATATCCTCTGGACTGGATCTAAAAGACAGAGAAAAACGATTCGTGCTGTTAGATTTTTGCTCGAATCGACATATCGAGTTTCAACTCGTAATAATTTATTGAGTACGTCGTATTCGATTTGACGTTTTTTTTATCAAAAAGAGTGATTTGTAGCACTTTATAAAAAGCAAAGAGCGTTAGCTCGCTGCCTTTCCTTCCTTCTCTTGCCGATCGGCTTCGAAAGCGGCTTCTAATTGACGCATCGAGTTCTTTGAGAACTTGATAAACTCCTTTTCATCGTCTCGAATTTGGAACTGTCCTTTGAGGGTCAGTTCATCGTGAGCTCGGAATTTTCTGACTTTTTGCTCCACTTCCGAATCCAAAAAGCCGAGTTTACTTAAAGTTTCTCCAGCTAACTCGAGCGCGGAGGCGAAGGTATCCCTGCGGATGATCTTGATTCCAAGTTCCATCAGTTTGAAAACGTGTTCCCGGTTCCGAGCTCTTGCAATGATGGTCAGGTTCGGAAAGTGTTTTTTAACAAGCTCCGCGACCTTTACCGAAACATCTATATCTTGAATCGCTAATATGAATAAATCGGCGTGTTCCGCTCCGGCCGAACGCAAAAGACTGAGTTTGGCTGCGTCTCCATAGTAGATCTTATAACCGAATTTGCGAGCGACGTTGACTTGATCCGGATTGTGTTCCAAAGCGGTAAAGCCGATTCGGTGGACGAACAACATCCTTGCGATGATTTGACCGAATCTGCCGAAACCGGCAATGATGACGCGGTTTTGTTCTTCGATTTCATCCTCTTCAAGTTCCGAATCTTTTTTGAATAAGAGTTCTACAGCTTTATCCTTAACGATTCCGAGGATCGGGGTTAAACCCATGGAAAGAGTGACAACTGCAATTACCAAATCGGCTCTGTCTCTCGGAAGAATGGAAAGTGATACGCCTACTCCCAAAATTACGAACGCAAATTCTCCGCCTTGAGAAATTGTAGCGGCAAGGTTCAATGATGATTCTTCACTGTGTCTGGAAATTCTTCCCAAAAAATAGAGGATTACTGCCTTCAAAAACATCAAGGCCAATGCGAGCACAATGACAAGAAGCGGGTCTTTTAAGACTTCACCGAGATTGATCGACATTCCCACTGCCAAAAAAAACAAACCGAGAAGCAGACCCTTGAACGGTTCCAGGTTGGATTCGAGTTCGTGTCTGTATTCCGAATCGGCCAAGATAACCCCGCCTAAAAAGGAACCGAGCGCCATCGATAATCCGACTTGGTGCATCAGCAATGAAAGTCCTACCACGATCAGTAACGAAAGTGCGGTAAAGATTTCGTGATTCCCCGTAGACGCAACGAGCCGGAACAACGGTCTCGCTAAAAATCTTCCGGCTAAGACGACCGCGGATATCGTCCCGATCGCGATCAAAATGGGTTTCATGCTTCCTTGCGAAGTATGAGCCGTGTGAGCTTCTCCCAAAAAAGGAAGAATCGCCATAATCGGAATCACCGCTAAGTCTTGAAAAAGAAGAATCGCGAAAGAAGTTCTACCGTGGGCCGTATTGAGTTCGTTCTTTTCTCCCAAAACCTGCAGGGCAAACGCGGTGGAAGATAATGAAATGCTAATACTGATCACGATCGCCTGTGAATTTTCGAGACCTAAAAAGGAAAGGGCCGCAAAAAATACGAGAGATGTAAGAACTACTTGAAGACCGCCCAAACCGAAAACCGGTCTTCGTAAAACCCAAAGTCTTTGCGGTTTCAATTCAAGTCCGATTAAAAATAAAAGAAGAACGACCCCGAATTCGGAAAGATGAAGAATACTTTCAACATCGGTGATCAATCCGATTCCCCAAGGGCCGATGATCGTGCCACCGATCAAATACCCGACGACGGAACCCAAGCCGAGTCTTTTAAAAAGCGGGACCGAAATTACGGCCGCGGAAAGAAATACGATGAGAGTAATGAGCAAATTATGATCCTGCATTCTTCTTCCTTGAAAAGTTTAGACGATCTAAGAGATCCGAATGAACCTCAAAACAACTTCATAAAAGAAATTACGAACGAGTGCGCGTCTCCCGGCCATCTTGAAGAAACGTAATTTCCGTCGATCACCGCGTGACCTCGTTTCAACTTCTTATCATTGTCTCGGAAAATGGGTTTCGGTCCGAAATGAAAATCCTTCGGATCTTGAAGCGCCGCTTTTACTTCCTCTTCCACGGATTGAGGATAAGTCCGATAATAATTTCCGAGCCACAATCGGGTAAGATTCCACGCGGCCATTTCTTGTGATTTTAAAAGCGCGGTCGTCTTCTTTCCGAAAAGAATGGAACGATTGCTTCCGGGTAATTTACTTCGAGCGGCCAAAACCACTCCGTGACAAATCGCGCCCACCGGTTTTCCCGTGGCAAAAAATGCTCCGACAAAATCCTGAAGTTCTTTCGATTCCAGATATTCTTTCATTCCCGGGGCATGTCCGCCGGGAAGAATCAACCCCGAAAAATTCTCCGGTTTTAAATCCCGATACGAAAGAGGATTTTGAAAGTTAGAATCCGCGATCATCTCTTCGTAAGCGGCTCTTGCTTTTTTATGCGCGATCAAAAGCGGCTTCCAGATTCCGAGCCCTTTCCCTGTGAGCATTCTAAAATCGGCAACTCCGGGTTTACCGTTCGGCGTCGCAAAGAAAACTTCAAAGCCGTTCTCCTTCAGAATCTTCCAAGGAATCGCGCTTTCGGAAGGATCAAAATCAACGGATGGGAGCGGGATGAGAATCTTGTGCTTTGCGGTCATAGGAAGAATTCTATCCGTTCTCTTAAAAAATCAACACAGAAGAAGAAAGATCACGGTCACGAAAAAAAAATATAAAAGCCGTTGAAATTCGATTCGAGGCGCGATTTATTTCTTGACTAAAATCGAGAATTTGTATTTTGTAAAATTAAATTGTGCACAATCTAAATGGAGATTGAAATGAGCCAGACATTATATGATTTAACCGCGACTCTCAACAGCGGCAAAGAGCAAAAGCTTGAAGACTACAAAGGAAAGGTTCTTCTGATCGTGAACACCGCAAGTGAATGTGCTTTTACTCCGCAATACGCGGGTTTACAAACCCTGTATAACAAATACAAAACGGACGGATTGGAGGTTTTGGGATTTCCTTGCGACCAGTTCAAACATCAGGAGCCGGGCTCGGACGAAACGATCAAAGCTTTCTGCCAAAGAAATTACGGCGTGGAATTTCCGATTTTCAAAAAGATCGACGTGAACGGAGACAACGCTCATCCGGTGTTTCAGTTTTTGAGAAACAAAGCGACAGGATTTTTCGGAAACGCGATCAAATGGAATTTCACAAAGTTCTTAGTCGATAAACAAGGAAACGTAATCAAACGCTTTTCTCCGATGACGACTCCTGAAAAGATCGAAAAAGAAATTCAGGATCTTTTAAAAAAATAAACACGATTCCCGTCCGATAGAAAGGACGGGTTGCTTTTATGACTTCCGCGAAAGAACTCCTTTTAGAAAATCAGATTTGCTTTCCTCTCTACGCTTGTTCCAGAGCCGTGACGGCCTTGTATCGTCCGATCCTGGAAGAATTGGGCTTAACCTATCCGCAATACCTTGTTCTATTGGTTCTTTGGCAAGAGGACGGATGCAGCGTAAAGGAGATCGGAAAAAAGTTATATCTCGATTCCGGTACGCTGACCCCGCTGCTCAAACGAATGGAAGATTCGGAACTTGTGATTCGAAAACGTTCGGAAGAAGACGAACGCTCCGTAGAGATCTACCTTTCCTCCAAAGGAAAGAAGCTGAAGGACAAAGCCGTCTGCGTGCCGACGAAACTTTTGGAAAACTTGGACGTGGATAAAAAAAGTCTTACCGATTTAAAGAACGATCTCGATCGCTTGTTGACTCTTCTTTCCGAAAAAAACGAAGTTTAATTTTCTTTTGCCGGCCGCAGAATACTTGCGATTCCCTCTTCAAAATCCGTTTTAAACTTCAGTCCCAAATCCTTTTGAATCAAATCGCTTACCACGATCGAAGATTCCTGGATATATTGGAGATTGATTCTTTTCTTTGTGATCTTGGCAAGAATCGAGTTCGCCAAGTTGAATAAAAATAAAACCAATCCGGAAAGCCGGACTCGAACGAAAAATTTTCCCGGAATCGATTTCTTAAACAGAGATTCTATGTCCTCGCTCGATAACGCGTGCGGATGCGCAACGTTGTAGATTTTTCCGGAAGCTTTATTCCATTTCTGTAATATGCTAAGAATACATTCGATCACATCGGAGGAATGAACCATCGACTTTTTAAAGTTCGGATTTCCGGAACAAAGCCGTATTCCGTATCGGAATAGTTTCAACAGCTTATTCAAAAAACTTTTATTCGTGGGTCCGTATACGGAAGCGATGCGGAGAATCACGAAAGAATTCTTCCCTTTTTGAAGGATCGATTCGCATGCAATTTTCGATATCGCATAAAACGTATCACCCTTTAAAGGAGAAGTTTCCGTAACCGGTTTTTCGGAAAATCCGTAGACCGAAGAGGAACTCGAAAATAAGATTCCTGTTTTTCGATTTTTGGACGCAAACCGAAGAACTTTCTGAGTAACGAGTTCGTTTCCCCGTTTGTAATCTTCGAGAGTCGCCGCTTCTCCGCTTACTTTTCCGGCGAGATGAACGATGAAGTCGGGTTTTTCTCCGATGGAAATTTCCGAATCCTTCTCAAGATCGATTTCATAAAATACGAAATTCCTGTGAAACCGAATCGTATCCGGATACGAGGAAAGATTTCTTCCGATACAAACAACTCTGTATCGTTCGAGCAGTTTCGGAACGAGGATCAAACCGAGGGAACCGCTTCCTCCGGTGACAAGAATCGTTTGGATGGAATCTCCTTTCTCGTTCATGCAGCCATCGTGAAGGAGATAGAAAGATAATGAAGAATTTTTTAAATTTCGTTCCGATTTTTCATCTGGACAGAGTGAAAATAAGAATCAACCTTGTTGTTCAAAATCCAAACTTAGAGAAGAATACGATGAAAAAGATTTTTTCAGCGCTTTTGATTGTAACCTGTGCAATGGCTCTTTCGTTTTGCAAGTCCGAAGAAAAGAAACAACCTCCTCGCCAGGAGTTTCAACCGAACTCCGATATTAGAACCTTTGAAGTGGGAATGATAAAAGAAGGAGATAAGCGAATCAAAGCGGAAGCGGTTCTCGGAACTCCATCCGTGGAATTGAACACGCAGGACGGAGCGGTTTTGGAATGGTATTTGGTTTCCACCGATTATCAGAAGAATTCTTACAAGACCTTGGCGGAAAAACCGGCGAACATCACCGAAGATACGAAGTTCATTAAACTTACGATCGATAAGAAAGGTGTTATTAAGAAAATGGAATATAAACTCTAAGAGTTTAATCCGCCACGTCGTCTTCCATTAAATCCAATCCCGCGAGTCCGACTAAAAAGTCGAGAAGCTCCGCGGGGTTGAATCCGATTCTTAAACCCACATACGCGCCCAAATAAATTTCGATCTGATAGAGAAAACTTCTCGGATAACCGTCTTTCTTTTTATTCAAAGCCTGTAATGCGTTTTGAATCGCGGGATCGTTGCGGTCGAATGTCTGTTCTTCGATAAATCGTCTGTAAAATTCTTCCTTTTTTCTTTTTCTTCGTTCCGCAACGGGGATGTTATAAAAGGAAAGATAACGAAGTTTCTGACTTTTGATATTGTATCGTTCGTTTAAAAATTCAGGTACTTTATCTCCGGGAGTTTTCGAGTTCGCGAGGTTTTTGAGTTCTTCTTGAACTTCGGGAGAAATTTCTTCGCTTGCTTCTTCCGTTTCCGAAGTTTGTGCTTCCGCGCCCAAAGGAAAGAACGTATCTCCGCCTAGAATTCCGAAGATCAATTGTTGTGATCGATACGAACCGAAATATCCGCCTCTTAGTCCGTATCCTTTTCCTAAATCTCTTTTACCGGGTTCGGATTCTCCGCCTTGAAACACAAAGCCCGCGGCTAAAGGACCGATTCTTACGCCCGCTCCGTAACCGGGAGTTTCCACGCCCGCTGTGAAGATGTCCTTAAAGTCGTTTTTTCTGTTTTGAAGATAGGTCGCGCAGTTCGTAGCGCTGATCAATAAATAAAGGATGAACGTAATTAAAAGAAAGGATGAACCGCCGTTCTTTTTCGTGTTCGAGAAAATCACAAACCCACTCTGTTTTGATTTGTTCCTTAGGCAACCATGAAAAAGAAAACGAAACACGACGTTTTCTGATTGTTTCCGGCATTCTTCGCTTCTCAATAGCAATCAGAATGGAAGAAACAAAACCATCCGAACTTATTTCCGCAAATATCGCCGTTTTAGGAGGAGGACCGATGGGTGTCTTTCTCTCCACATATCTTTCACCGCAGGCAAAAGAAGTTTATCTCTGGTATGACGATAGAAAACGCGCTCAAAAAATCGAGAAGGAAAGGATCACTTCTTTGCTCGAAGATTCGATCACTCTTCCCGAAAACGTCCGCGTCAAAAGCGAATTCGATTTTTTAAAAAGCGGATCCTGGGTTTTAATCATCGCGGTTCCTTCCCGATTGATGGAAGGGATTTTGGACGAGCTTGCAAAGGTTTTGGATAAGAATTCTTCTCATTTTATTTTTACGTTTACGAAAGGACTTTTGTCCGCTTCGACAAGAAGAAAATCGAATTGCATTACATATTCTGAATATATCCAAAAACTCTCCGCCGCAAACGAATTGAAAAATATCGAATATACGGCGGTAAACGGCCCCAATCTTTTGGGAGAATTAAAACGGGGACATCACAGCTTTTATTGTCTCGCTTCTTCCGGGCCGAGATCGGTGGATATTTTCGAATCCTTGTTTGCCGGATCGAGAAATCATACGAAAACCTACGAGGACTTGGTCGGCTTGGAAGTGTTCGGGGTGATGAAGAATCCGATCGCGATCGCATGCGGTATCGCATCGGGAATTCCGGAATGCGGGAGCAACTTCGAAGGAGAATTGATCAGCCTCGGTTATTCGGAGATTCTCACCCTTTTGGAAACGCTCGGAATTCCGACCAGACCCGTTCAAGAATACGGTCTCGCAGATCTGATCGCGTCCTGTACGTCGCGTTACAGCCGGAATAAGGCGTATGGACATCGCTTTGTCCACAAGTTGATTTCGGGAGAAGATCAACCGAACCTCATCGAAAGAATCGAACTCTTTTTTAATCCCGCCGAATTCATTCAAAAAGAAGTGAGTCAAAGCGAAAGCCACGTAGAAGGCGCGTTTGCGTTGGCATCGATTATCGCGTTGGCGGAAGAGAAGAATGTCGAGATTCCTTTGTACAATACGTTGTTTCAAATTCTTACTCGAAGGGTTTCACCGACGGAATTGATTCGATTCGTTTCCAAGTCCACATCGGACGAAGTGCGTCACATTTCCAAAACCGCAACGAAACGGTCCGGCTTGGGAATGGCTTCGGGGAAGAGGTTCCAAGAAGCTTTGAGCAAAAATGTTCTGCGTCATATCAACGGACAACCCGGTATGACGGACCGAATCGTAAAACAATCTACGCTTTTGATCAAAGCTTTGGAAAAACGATACGCGGAAGCGCAAGAGGCGAACGATATCACGGATCTTTTGCAGATTCCGAAAGAAATTCAACTTTGGAAAGAAGTGGAATCGGTCTTTCAGGAAAAGGGAAACAAGGATCTTACGAGAATATTAGATTTTTATGTTTCCGAGATCGCCGATGATTACAAACCGTTTCTACGAGATACTCTCATTCATTTGATCGCGCCGACTCGATACGTATTGAGCGGTTTTAAACCGGGAGCGGGATTGCCTAAAATCGGCGGTTGTGTTAAGGAAGTCAAAGCGCTCGCTTCAAGATACGATATTCTTTATACGCCAACGCATCGATCGCATTTGGATTCCGTGGAAGTCGCTTTCGGATTAAAATGGCTCGGACTTCCCGTACCTCGATACGCGGCGGATAAGAAAGTGATGGCGACACCGGGACTCGCGAACATTTTGAAATCGCTCGGCGCGTATATGGTCGATCGAAAACGAAATCGGAATATTCTCTATTTGGAATGTTTAACCCAATATTCCACGATGATGCTGGAGGCCGGAATTCCGACCTTGGTCTATCCGGAAGGAACTCGTTCAAGAACGGGCGGAATTATTCCGATCAAAACCGGAATCTTATCCACTTCCGTGGATGCGTACAAACATACAGGATCCGAAGTGATCGTCGTTCCGATCGCGTTGTCCTATGAAAACGTTCCCGAAGACGAGGAATTCTGCGGAAGCGATAAAAAGCCCGGATTTAAGGATTTCTTTTATAAGAGAACGGAAGTCTACATGGATCTTTGCGAGCCGATTCCCGTTTCCCGTTATATTCACGAAGAGGACCCGACGGGTTCCATCGGTTTTGAAATCATGCAAGGATGGAGAAAATACAGAAGAATTCTCCCGAACCAATTGATCGCGCGTTTGATGGTCGAAACGGGAACCGATGTCGCAATCAAAGATTTAAAGAATCTGATTGGGGAAACGATTCTTACGAAAAAAGGAAATTATCTTACGAAAGATTCGGATGAGATTTTAAATCGAGGTTTGAAGGTCTTAAAACAAAGAAAGATCATTTCGGTCGAAAACGGAAACGCGAAAGTACTGGATCGGAATTTGATCCAGTACTACGCAAATATGTGTACGGACGAATCGACTTAATCGATTTTGATTTTAGAGGCGAGCAGCGCTGCGCGTTTGCGAAGAGAGGAAATTTCTTCTCCTTTTGTGGAATAAGAAAGAGTAACACCCATTCTTCGATACGGTCTTGTAACCGGTTTTCCGAAAATTCTGAAATCCGATTCGGCCATTCCGGAAGCGACATCCAATCCTTTGACTTCGGGAGTTTTTCCGTCCGTGCTTGCAAGAATCACGGCGCTTGCTCCTTTTCTTTCCTGAACGATTTCCAAAATCGGAATTCCCAAAATCGCTCGGAGATGAAGCTCGAACTCGTTGAAGTTTTGTGTTCCGGCTAACGTGACCATTCCCGTATCGTGCGGTCGCGGAGAAAGTTCGGAAAAGTAAACCTTGTCTTTTGTAAGAAAGAATTCCACACCCCAGATTCCCGCTCCGGTCAGAGCTTTTGTAACCGCGTCCGCCATCTTTTGCGCTTCTTTGAGTTGTGTTTCGGAAAGCTCAGCGGGTTGCCAACTTTCTTGATAATCCCCTCTTTCTTGTCTATGACCGATCGGCGGGCAAAAAAGAGTTCTCCCGCTTTTTTGAGTTACGGTTAAAAGTGTGATTTCCGAATCGAAAGGAATGAACTCTTCTACGATTACTTCGGCGGCTCCGGCGCGCCCTTTGGTTTGAGAAGCTTCCCAGGCTTTGGAAATTTCTTCTTTGGATTTGATCACCGATTGTCCTTTTCCGGAAGAGGACATGAGAGGCTTTACTACACAAGGAATTCCTAATGTTTCAACCGCCTTTCTGAGTTCTTCTTCCGAAGACGCGTATAAATATTTTGCGGTGAGAAGATTGAGGTCTTTTGCAGCGAGATCACGGATCGCTTTTCGGTTCATCGTGAAGTTTGCCGCTTTTGCGGAAGGAACGACTTGATATCCTTGTTTTTCATAATCGTAAAAACGTTCGGTTCGGATCGCTTCGATTTCGGGGACGATGAGGTCCGGTTTGTGCTTTGCGACGACCTGATCCAAAAGATCTCCGTCGAGCATATTGATGATTTCCTTTTCGTGCGCCACCTGCATCGCGGGCGCGTTATCGTAAGAGTCGACTGCGATTACGTGTTGTCCCAATCGCTGCGCTGCGATTACGAATTCCTTACCGAGTTCCCCGGAGCCTAAGAGAAGAATTTTCTTTTTCATATCCTGTCGGCAGAATGCAGGAATTCTTAGAAAGATCAAAAAGAAAATCGGAGGATCGATTCAATTTCTCGCAAAATTAGATTCGCGACCGCATCTTGCGTTTTGCTTTTACTTCGATTTCGTTTTAATCTGAAATGTTTGATAATCTACGTAGTCGATATCGTCCTTGTTCAAACGAATAACGCCGGAGGGCATATGAAGAATCAGACGATTTCCGATTTGGGTTACGATCGCACCGGAAAGTTTTGTTCCGTCCGATTTGACTACAATCTCAAGAACGTTGTAATACTCTCGGATTTTTTTCTCATCCTTAAGTTCGTTCGCTTCCGCGTCGGATTCGATTTTTTCCAATGCCAGATCCAGTCTGGATGTCTGATCCTTTTCTATCTCCGAAGAAATCGAAGCGATCTTCGGTTGAGTCGGATCGGGATTTTCTTCTAAGAGGGCCTTTTCTACGAGCTGCTGATCGGCTTGGACGAGCGTTTCCAATTCCGCTTTTTCCTGCGGGGTCTCGACGAAAGCCTTCTTTTCGAGATTCAGATTTTCCATTTTTTTCAGCGATTCGAATTCTTTTGCGATATCTTCGTTCTTTTCGATTCTTGTCAGAACGAGTTGAATCATGTGATCCAAATCCGGCTTCACGTAAGAGGCCTCTCCGTTCTCCAAAACGACTTCGTTTTTTTCCAGAAAGGTTACGAATTCCTTATAAAGCTCCTTATCCAGCGCTTTGCTGTCTTCGAGAATCTCTTTAGGAATTTTGAATGTGATTGCGACCGCACCTTCGTATACTTTCACTTTCGGAGGTTTGCCGTTCGTCAGTTCGAATGAAAAAGCGGTTCCTCGAACTCCAGCGACCGTCGTCGGGGTGGAAATCGTAAAAGCATCGCTCGTTTTGAGCTTGTTTGTTTTAATCAGCAATTCGCCCGCTTGAACGTAAAGATTGGTTTCTCTGCGGTTGGGATGGGAAATATTTTTTAATGCGACTTTGCTGTAGGATTTGATTCGAATCACGTCGCCTTTAGCGGTTTGTATGTCGATCGATCCGGAGGAAGTATGAATCCAATCGTTCACCTGCAGAATCAGTCCGGGCTTTGATTTCAGTTTTTTGCCGTTTCTTTCGATGATGACTTCGCCGCTTTGAAAAATTACGATTATCCCGGAAGGAGGAGCGGGTTCGTCTTTGATGAAAAGCGAAGAAACAAAACGGCAGGAGAGATCTAGGCTTAAAATAAAGGACGATAGAATTAAAAAGGAAAGAAGTTTTGTTCGCATGGGAATTTCCTAGACCAGGTTAAATATAATAAATCTGTTAAATGTTAACAGGCTGGAGATTCGAATTTTTCAGATTTAAATCATATTTTATTTCCGAAAAAGATACATACAAACCCGATTTCGGATTTCTGATTCCACAAAAGGGAGCAATCCGAAAGAATTTTCCTTAGATGCGTTTTTCGAAAGCGGCTTCGTTTTTGATTTTCTTTCTGCGGAAAGCGTTCGGATTGGTTCCCGTGAATTTTTTAAATTCCATATAGAACGTTGACTTGGAGCTGAATCCCGCTCGTCCGCCGATTTCCGCAGTGGTTTCCTCGGGATGATCCAAGAGGAGTTTTTTGGATTCCTCGATGCGGTATTGATTGATCAACGATGGAAAATTATTTCCAAATTCGACGTTGATGATTTCGGAAAGCTGATGGAGGCTCAAACCCAATTCTTTCGCAACGTTTTCTTCCTTTAAGGATTTCTGAAGATAAATCTTTTTCTTTTCGAGAAGGTTTTTGATGTCGAGAACGATCTCGCTGACATTCAAGGAAGAGGTCGTGGATTTTCTCGTTTGAGCGGATTCTTTTTCCTCCGATTCCTCCGCCGATTTTCTATTGAAGAATTCATTCAGCGAAAAACTGACTAAGATCGAATGAAACGGAAGAAACAGAACGACTCCGAAAACGGAGAAGGAATTAAACGGATAAAAATCGAAATGGAAAATCGTCTTGTACGTATCCAACAATAAGAAAGCGGTCCATGAAGCAGTGTAAAGCAAACCGATCGGAGAATTCGTGCGCAAGAATTGATAATGAACTCGGATAAAATAATAACTGGAAAGCCCGACGGTCGCGACCAAAAGAAGAATTCTATGATCATACCAGGATTGAAATAGCGGTATCAAGGCGTACAAAGAACCCAACGCACCGGCGATCCAAAAAAACACGGAGCGAAATACTTTTTTCTGATTCGCCCGATCGATCGTAAAAAGATAAAGGAAAAGAAAAACGTGCGATATCGCGAGAAATAAAAAATAACTGTGACGGAATAGATTGTTCGTATTTCCCGCGATTTCCGCGAAGGTTCTTCCGTGAAGAAAATAGAACGTAAGAAGAACGGAAAAGGTATATAAAGGAAACGTAATAAACACTTTGTTCTTAAACCGGAAATAACCGAAGAGTGAGTATAGAACTGCGATTCCGACGACGCCAATGATCGAATACGGTAGAATCGACCTCATTCTTTTGTGAAGTTCGTATTCTTCCAAACCCATAATCCGAATCCTGTAATTGATATCTTCGTTGGATTGAATGAAAAGATAAAAGATTCGGCTTTCGTTTGGTCCCAGATCCATTCTGAAATGAGGTAAAGAAGCTAGAATTTTTTCGTCCGGGTTCGAGTTGGAATATCCGGAGCTTGAAGAGATGAACTTTCCGCTTTTATCAAAAAAACAAAGCTGCGTGTCGGGGACGTTCAACCAGCCTAAAAGAAGGATTCTGCTTTGAAGCGTATTTTCCGAATTCTTTACGCTAAACCGAAGCCAATTTCCGAACGGTGTCCTTTTTACGCGGAGAACGTTCCCGGAGATAGGATGCCATTCCAAATCTTCGAGTCCTTCGATATGTTCGGGAGAACAGCCTGCAAATTGTTGTCCTCTGTATCGATATTCAATAAGGGAGCTGATATCCTTAGAGGAAGTATCCTCGTTCAATAATACGGATTCCGGGTGGGCAAAAGCCGATGAAAAGGAAAAAAACACACTGAGAATCATCGCAAAAAATTCGGGTTTTAACGTTGAACTCGTTTGCATTCTTTTCTTTATTCCTAGTCTTATAATATTCATCGGAGATGATATCATTCTTTTTCAAAAGGTTTCTGAGGCAAATTGAGTTTTTATTTTTTCTCAGAGAGAAATGCCTGATTTTTACGGTTTGTTTTCCGAACTGGATTCTCTTAGAAAACTCGGTTTGCACCAGTACTTTTTTACAATCTGTCTTTAAAAAAGAAAGGGTTTCATTTTTCGATCGTTCCTTTCAACCCGCATATTCGAAAAATTCACCAATCTTCCAATTTTATAAAGTTAGACACTATTTCCGGATTCTTTTAAAACACTTCTGAATCCGAAAAAAGACAAAAAATTCGGTATAAAATAGAAACAAACTTCTTATAAACTAACGAAATCGGCTCGACTTTAGGCAGAATAAAGAAATGCCAAAGATTCATGACGTAGTAAAAAAACTTCCATTCAGCCTTTTACGTTATGTCGCACGGTTTTTTAACGAACAGGAACGAATTTTTTTGGAAAACTTAATTTTCCAAAAAGTGATTGTCCAATTTTATAATCCTGGAAAGTCTATTCCTTCAGTAGGGGAGAGTTGAGAAAGGGTTCCAATTTCTTCCTTCCCTTAACTTTGGATTACTGCTTTCTCCCTTTGAGGTTTCAATTCAAATCGAGTAACGGTGTCTTTTAATCATGGAGTTAGCTAACTATGGACATGCACGCTATATTAGAAAATGTGCTGAACCCGCCGGTGTTGTTTTTCTTCCTCGGTATGGGAGTGGTCTTTTTCAAATCTGATTTGGTAATCCCCGAATCCTTGTCTAAATTCTTCTCAATGTATCTCCTTTTTGCCATCGGCTTCAAGGGAGGACATGAGCTTTCCCGTACCGCGTTCAGCCAAGAGCATTTCTTTACTTTGCTCGCTTGTTCGATCATGGCGATTGCGGTTCCGATTTACGCGTATTTCGTTCTGAAGATTAAATTAGATAAACATAACGCCGCCGCTTTGGCGGGATCTTTCGGTTCGATCAGTGCGGTAACTTTCGTAACAGCGGGCGCGTTCTTGCACAATCTCGGCGTTGAATACGGCGGGTTTATCGTTGCAGGGATGGCTTTGATGGAATCCCCTGCGATCGTAATCGCAGTCGTCCTCGACCGTTTGAATAAAAATAAAATGAACGGTGGCGGAGCGATTAACTGGAAAGCACTGTTTCACGAAGCGCTGTTCGGTTCTTCCATTTATCTTCTTGTGGGAGCCTTAATCGTCGGTTATGTTACCGGGGATTCAGGTTGGAAGGCAGAAAAGGTCTTTGCAGATGATTTGTTCAAGGGAATTCTAACATTCTTCCTTTTGGACATGGGTATTTCAGCGGCACGCAGGTTTAAAGAACTCACTCACGTGGGATTCTTTTTGATAGCGGCTGCGATCGGCTTGATGATCGTAAACGCAGCTTTGGGTGTTGTTCTGACGAAAGTTATCGGAATGCCTGTGGGAGACGCGCTTATGTTCGTCGTTCTTTGTGCATCCGCCTCTTATATCGCGGTTCCTGCCGCTATGAAGGATATGATTCCGGAAGCGAACCCGAGCATTTATCTTACGGTTGCGCTTTCGATCGTATTTCCGATCAACATCGTCGCAGGAATTCCTCTTTATTATTACCTTGTGACTTTGACCTGAGGAGGTTTGCTTTTCTCGGCGAACCGTTTATTTGAATGGAAAATCGCCGAGAAAAGACGAATACTAAAACATTCAATAATTCTCATTTGAATCCTTCCTTAAACGGAAGGATTCAATCGAAGATGAACGTTTTCTTAAATAAAAAAAGAAGAGTTACTCAAATGACTTCGAATCAAAAAAAAAACACTGTAAAAATAGGTTTCATTCTGTTCTTTCTCCTCTCTTTCGAGAGCGGAGCGTTACTGGCCCAAACAACCCCGACGCCAACGGCCGAGGTTAAATCGGCGGGAGAGGCCGCCAAACCTTCGACCGAATCGAAAACGGACGACGCTGATTACGTTTCCCCGATGAAGAAGGGCGGCGTCGGCGCAGAATACAATCGTCACATGTTTATCGATCCCGATCTCGCCAAGACGGTGAATAAATACTCGAATAAACTTTGGATAAACGATTGGATCAAGTTGGGTTTTTATCTCAGACCGAGATACGAATCCAGAAACAACTTAAACTTCGATAAATCAAATCACGCGTATACGGATCGTATTATGCAGACTTCCGCATTTTACTTTCTGGTCGATCCGAGTCCTTACGTGACCTTCAAGGTTACGGTTCAGGACACAAGGGTTTGGGGAGGCGAATCGCCGGCAAACGTGGGGGATATTCGTTCCGGTTTCTTCAATAATACGCCGACCCTAAGTTCCGATCCGAACACTCCCGGAAAACCGAGTAATTCCATCGCTCAGAATAATACGAGCATCCGTGAGGCGTTCGTAATGATCAAAAAACTTCCTCTCGATGCGAAGGTTCAAGTGGGTCGACAAATCTGGGCTTACGGCGATCAAAGAATGTTGGGCGGCGCGAACTGGACGATCAACGGTCTTTCTTATGACGGTGCGCGTTTGATGTTCGACTATGAGAATTTCAGCTCTCACTTTTTCGCGGCGAGACCGTATTGGACTCAGAGCGGCGTCAACGGCGTCCTTTCCTCGAACGATCCGAAAGTGAATTCGACTGCGGGAAATACCAACCCCGCGGCTTCTCAATCGGATACGACCTTATTCGGAACATACAATAGTTTTAAACTCTTAAACGAAGCGGTATTAGATGTTTATAATATAGACGTCGTTAAGAAATGGATTCCGCAGACGACTCCGGCTTCGACGGCGGACGACGTTTTAGCGCAGAATCGCAAAAAGCAGACCGATATGCTTTACACGACCGGCTTTCGTCTGACCAACAGAACCAATAAGAACAATCTTCCCGAAGGAAAGTCTTGGGACTGGACGATCGAAAGCGCGTGGCAGAACGGTTACAACGGACAGAGAATTCATAAACAGTTTATGGGTTATGATCTTCCCGGTACCATCGAAGGCGCGAATCTTGCCGATATGAGAACGGAGCGGGTTAAGTATTCCGGCCGTTTTCACGTTGTGCAGACCGGCTATACTTTCGATAAACTGCGGATCGGCGCGCAATACATGTATGCCTCGGGGGACAACAATCGCTCGGACGGCAGCGTCGGGACTTTTCAAACCCTCGTGAATCCCCGATTCGGCGTAATACCTTATTGGAATAACGTCGCAGGTCTTTCCGAAAATATCGATACGAAGAATCTGAGTTCTTGGAACGCAAACATCACTTACAAAAGCGAAAAGTGGGGGATGTTCCAAGTCGCTTATATCATCAACGACAAGGTTCAAAAGAACGATGCATGGTACGCGATCAACGGAGGAGCGAATTCCATCGCGGGTTCCGCTTTGTCTTCTCCCGTTGCAACGGCGACTAACGCGACCGGAACGATGGCGACTGCCGGTTCCACCGAAAATTATACCGGAAACGCTTACACACAATCGTATTCGACAGGCAGAAACATTTATAACGAATTGGACTTTACGTGGATGTTTCAGGTGAACGACAACGTGTCCATTTGGACCGGGGCCGGATTCCTGATCGCGGGAAATTCGATTCGGAACTATAGAAACAGTCCGTTGCTCTATAACGGAACAACGAACCAGTTTGAACTGAACCCCGCTGCGTTTATGAAACAGCACACTTCCGCGAATAACGCGAGCGTGTTCTTCTTTCAAGTGAACGCCGCTCTTTAGAAAAAGGAGGCTCATCAGCCGATGATCATTCTATCTTACCTGATAGTCGCAATGTCCCTTATCGCACCTTTCCTTGCTGGAAAGGTGCTCGGTAAGAATTTTTTCGGACAAGACACGGCCATATTCATTGGTCTCACTCTCCAATCAGTCTTGGGTCTGATCACCTCCATCTACGTTTACGGATACGAACACCGCAGAAGAACGACGGTTCTTTTAGGGTATGCCGTGTTCTTCCTCAGCACGGGATTTTGCTATTTGGTCGGTAAGACCTTGTGGCTGATTCTTTTTTGGGAATTATCCACGGTCAGCGCGTTCCTTTTGTATCAAGGCGGCAAGTGGACGCCGAACTCGATCAAAAGTTTTATTGCGCTGGTCGTTGCGGGAGGCGTGGGCGCTTTCTGTTTTACGTACTGGATTTATTCCCCTGAAAGCGAATTCGGAAATATGTTTTTGGTCGCGGGTCTTTTGGTTAAGGCCGCGTTTTTCGGATTTCATTTTTGGCTTCCCGAAGCGCACTCCGGTTCCCCGGCTCACGCATCCGCCGCTTATTCCGGGATCCTGGTCAATCTTCCTTTGATTCTTTTTCATCAACTCGTCGCACCTTGGCTGGGGAATACGGTTTATATCAAGATTCTGATTCCTCTCGCGGGCTTCGGAGTTCTTTGGGCGGGGCTTTCATCTTTGTTTTCGAGAGACGCGAAGAAGGCGATCGCTTACAGCACGGTGGAGAATATGAACTTTCTGTTTCTCTGCATTCTTCTTTCCGCGTTATGGAAGGACAACGAAGTCGAGAGTTTGAGGGTGTTGAGCCGATCCTTTTCGTTTCTCTTTATTCTTTCTTTGATTCATCACAGCATCAGCAAGACGTTTCAATTTCTTTCCATCGGATATCTCACTAAAATATCAGGTTTTTCGAATGTGGATCAGAATACCGGGGTCGGAAGAATTTCCGGTCTCCCTTCTTCGTTGCTGAGTTTGGGGACGATCAGCTTTCTTGCGATTCCCGGAACGACAGGCTTTTTATCCGAAGCCACCTTCGTGAAGTTAGTCGCCGGTGTTTTGGAAATTCCGGGACAAAGCGCGATTCTCGTACTTCCTTTGCTGATCTTGGTATCTTCCGGTTTGGTGCTGGGCGCCGCGGGTCACTTAAGAATTTTTTTGGGAATGGTATTGTCCAGGCCGAGAAACAACTGGCAGGAAAACAAACCTTCCCGTTCGATTTTTTATTCTCTTTCTTTGAGCGGAATTTTGATTCTTCTCGTATCATTGGGAATTTCCGCTTACGCGGTTTATTATTCTCCGACGACCGAATGGCTGGATGAGAAATGGTATCGCGGACTTGCGATCGTCAACTTTTTAGGTCTCGGGATGATTGCGCTCGTAGGAATTTTCGGATGGAGAACGAAAATTTCCAAAAGAAAACTCTGGGATTGCGGGGGAAATTACGGAGGAGCGGACGTCGCGATTCCTTCGGACGGGATTTCAGATCCTCTGGTCCCTTCTTTGGGAAGATATTTCACTAACGAAGACGGGAACTCCAGATTGGACGATGGAATACTTCACGGTATTATAAAATTCTTAAATACTTTCAAGACAAGAGTCAACGAAGCGGACGAAGAATCGATTTCGATCAATCTCGCGTTTTCTTCCGTAACCGTCGTGATTCTTCTGTTCGTGATTATCGGCCTCAAATTAGCCGAGGGAGATTTATGGAAATTATTCTTAAATACCTTGACCCAGTAATTCGGGTATTATCGTTTATCGCACTTCCGTTCCTTTGCGGAGGTCTTGTCCAAAAGATAAGATCGTACGCTCAGGGAAGAGTGGGCGCGCCCGTTCTTCAGATTTTGTACGATACCTGGAGAATGATCCGAAAAAAACCGGTGGACGGACCTTTCTCCGGATTCTTTACGGAAGCTTCTCCGTTGATCGCGTGTTTGTCCGGATTAGTCGTATGGAGTTTGGCGAGTTTCGAATGGGGTTCCTTTCTTCTCATTCCGTTCTTAATCGGAATCATGAGATTTGCGTTGCTCGCTTATTCCGTGGAAAACGGAACCTCGTTTGCGGGGATGGGAGCTGCGCGTGAAGTGATTCTCTACGTTTTCTGCGAACCGATCATGATTCTCGTTCTTGTCGTTTTCGAATCGCACCTCGTATTCAACGCGAACTTTGCGAGCCTCGCCTTCGGCGGTCTTTTTCTTTTGGGAACTTCTTTGGTGATTTTAGCCGAACTCGCCAAACCGCCGTTTGACGATCCTAGAACTCACTTGGAACTAACGATGGTTCACGAAGCGATGTTGTTGGAAGCGTCTGGCAGCAGGAGAGCCCTTTTCGAATTGGCGCAACAATTCAAGACGTGTGCGTTGTTTCTCTTTGTCGCAAAGATGGGCGTTTATCACGGAGAATTCTTTTTGAATAGGACGGTCGCTCCGTTCTGGCTCGATATCGTCGCCGTCTTGGGAGCGCTTTTCGTTTCGGTTTGTGTGGGTTATATAGAAGCGAACAGCACTCGAAGAAAATGGCTCTGGGTTCCCGAGTTGCTCGGTTTGAATTTTATCTTCATGCTCTTTTTGGGCATTCTTCTCAAGTTAGGTTGATCCTAAGGAAAATTATATGGGAACAGAATTCAGTTATTTAATTCTACTTCTTTTGGGAGTCGTGATCCTGCTCGAGAACCGTTTGAAACGACTCGTGCTTTTGCTCGCGTTTCAAAGCGTTTTTCTTTTGGTTCCCTTGTTTGAAAACAACGGTTACGGAAAGCACAGTTTGTTTTTGGCGGGAATGATCCTTTTGTTCAAGGTCGTCCTGACTCCTTGGATTCTTTTTTGGACCGCAAGAAGAACGAACTCGGTTGAATCTACGTTTCCGAAGGTGGGGTATATTCCCACTTTCGCGCTGTTGATGGTAGGGGCCGTAGTGGGGTTTTTTATATTAGGATTTACTAAACTTCGTTTCGGTGAAGTGAATCAAATGTCCTTTCTTTACACATTTCTTCTTTTGTACGTTGGGATGGTGGGATTTGTCGTTCGACGTCACTGGGTCGGTGTGATCGCTTCCTTTGCGGTCTTTGAAAACGGAACCTTTCTTTTGACTCAAATCTTAAGAACGGAACTTCCTCTCGGGATCGAGTTCGGTTCCTTTTTGGACGCAGTGTTTATCATCGGCGCGGCGGCGACCTTGAGAATCAGCATGGAAGGATCTTCCGAAAACGAAAAAGAAGAGGTTTCCGTATGAGTCTTCTCGTTTTAAACGGAATCGGAGCCGCCGTTTTATTTCTGATTCTGCTCGCATATATTTTGGCGCCGACTCGGGGACAAAGACAGATCGCAATGTGGTCTTTCTTGATGATCCTCTGTGTCGGATTAACGTTTGCCGCATGGAACCTGGAAGGTTTTGCGCTTCAGTGGGTCTTGATCGAAGCGACCACGTTTACGGGTGCGTTGCTCGTGTCTTCGAGCAGAACGTCCAAATCGTTTCCGATCGCTTGGAAATTTCTTCTGATCAACTCGTTCGGATTGGGGATCGCGTTTTTAGGGATCATCATCGTAACGGCTACGTTACACGGTATCGATCATCCCGTCGAAGTGTTGGCGGGTAAATTATCCGAACATCCCGAAAATCTGTGGATCGAAATCGGGCTTTGGTTGGCGATTTTCGGTTACTCAGCAAAGCTCGGACTTTTTCCGAATCACGTTTGGGTCGTCGATACGTACGGCGAAAGTCCGAGTCAAATCTCCGCATTGATCGCGTCCTTCGTTCCGGTTGCGGTAAGTTACGCGCTCCGACCGTTCATACACATGGATCATCAGTTGTATCCGACCACGTTCAGCGCGGCGGACGGTTTGTTGATCCTCGGTGTTATCACGATGTTGCAGAGTATCGTCGCGTTGTATCAAAGAAACGATTTGAGAATGATGACCGCGAAAGTGGCTCTCTTTCATAGCGGTGCAATCGGAATTTTTCTTTGGATGGATCTTCCGGATCCGGTGTTCAACTTCGTAATGGCCGGAAACATCGTGCTGAAATCCGTTCTCTTTTTAACGATGGGAATCGTGAGAATGGACGCGGGTAAACGCGAACTCAGCAAGATCTTTCTTTCGGATTCGATCAACAAAAAGGCGCTCGCGCTTTACACCGCATCTTTGTTCGTCGCGTTTGTTCTTCCCGGTTCTCCGATTTTCGTGAACGATCTTCTGCTTTTAAAAGTGGGTTGGACGCAGGGTCAGTGGTTCGTGATTACCGTTCCGTTTTTGGGGTTGATCTTTTTCGGAGTGCTGCTCTACAAAACGGTTCCTCTTTTCAATTTGGAAGACCGGCCTTTCGCAAAGGAATTTGCCGGTACGTTGCAGATCCGTATGACCAACTCACTTTTACTTTTTATCATGGTGTTGGCTCTCGGTATCTGGGGATTTTACCACCTACTGCAAGGAGAATTTTGAATGCGCAGCGTAACGGGTTTGTATCCGAGAAAAGGCAAAAAGGGTTACAACCGCTTCTGGCTTACGAGCGACGGAGTGGAACACGAAGTCGTCGAATATTCCGAAAAGGAAGCTTACGAAGACACCGCGAATCCGATATGGATTCTCAGACATTCTCTCGGAACCGATCAGGGAGAAGAGGATTATTCTTCCTATGATTTCGAAAGATACATCTCCGCGGATCGCAAGACGGACGTGGAAAAATTCGTAACCAAAAAAGGTATTAAGGATTTAGTATATAAGGGATTGAAGGTACCGATTCCCGCGAGTCATTATTCGCACGCGGTCGGTCCGATTCATGCGGGTGTGATCGAACCCGGACATTTTCGTTTTATCGTAAAGGGGGAAGAGATCCGCAATCTCGACATTCGCCTCGGCTTTCAAAAACGAGGATTGATCGACTTGATTAAGGGAAAAGGACCGAAGGATTCTTTGCCTTATGCGGAAGCGGTTTCGGGAGACAGCACGATCGCGTATGCGATCGCTTTCTCTAGAATCTTCGAGGAAGCGCAGAAGATCACGGTTCCGCAAGAGTTGGACTTTGCAAGACTCGTTTTGCTCGAATTGGAAAGAATCGCGACTCATATCGGAGACATGGGAGCGATCGCGGGCGACATCGGCTATTATCCGTTGCAGGGGGTTTGTTCTTTGCAAAGAGGGGTTCCTCTCGGAGTGATGGAGGCGTTGACCGGAAATCGTTTCGGAAGAGGGGCTTTGTCTCCGGGTAAAGTGCTTCTTAGAAAGAATCTGAACCGGGAAAAATTAAACGAACTCGCGGAAAGAATCCGGTCGGTAACCGCGGATGTTGCGGGACATTTCGAGCGCGCGGCAGACGCTTCCACAAACCGGGAAAGACTTCAATCCTGCGGAGTGATTCGACAAAAGCAAGTCAGACATCTCGGCTTTATCGGAATGGTGGAAAAATGCACCGGACTCAACAGAGATCTTCGTCATTTAGAAAAATCGTATGCGTTTAGTTCACCGATCTCACTCGACCTCAATCGGGATCATATGAGAGGAGACGCGTGGGCGAGATTCTACCTGCGTTATGAAGAATTGAAAAATAGCGCCCAGTGGTTGGTTGAAGCGATTCCTAAATTGGAAGCCGCGCTCGACGTAAAGACTGTTAAGTCCGCGGCGAAATCGGCGATCAAAAAAGGAACGTATTATTCCGCGGTGGAAGGCTGGAGAGGTCCGGTTCTCGTTTCCCTGGATTTGGACGCCGAAGGGACGATTGAAGAAGCGTATATTCGCGAAGTATCCGTTCCAAACTGGCACGCACTCGAATTGGCGGTAAGGGGAGAATACATCGGAGACTTTCCGTTGAACAACAAATCCTTCAACCTGAGTTACGTAGGAGTCGATCTATGAAAGCTATATTCGAAGTATTGAATATTCTTCGTCCCGCAAAGACGATGAACTACAAAAAGGTATCCCCTTTGAATCCGAACGCGCGGGGGATTCCGATTCCCGTGCTTGCATCCAACGAGTCCTGTCTTTCCTGCAAATCCTGCGAACAGGTTTGTCCGACTCATTCCCTCAAGATTATTTCTAAGGATAAGATGAGTTTCGATTATGGGGCTTGTCTTCAGTGCGGAAGATGTTCGGAATTTTGTTCCGAAGGAAAGATCGTCGACTCCGGTTTCGTTCACGTTTATTCCACCGATCGCGAGGCTTTGAAAGTCACTTATACGAACGGCATACCGGACGAAAGACAGGAAGTTGAAACCGAAGAGGTGAAACAATTCAGGAAGGCTACCAAGAAAACCGGATTTCAATTCAGAGAAGTCGCCGCCAGCGGAAATAACACGACCGAAGCGGAAATCAACGCGAGCTTTAACGCGCTCTTTGACGCCGAAGCTAGTAAGATTCGAGTGGTCGCATCTCCGAAACACGCGGACGCGCTCGTATATTCCGGACCGGTCGGACCGAATATGGAAGGGCCGCTGGACACCGCTTGGGAAACGATGCCTTCTCCGAAGGCGCTTGTCGCCGCCGGATCGGAAGCGGTTTCGGGAGGACTTTTTAAACTCGGTAAACTTCCGAAAGAGCCGGATCTATTTATCGGCGGTGATCCTCCCAGACCGGACGTAATCGTATCCGCATTCCGTTATCTGATGGGAACGAGAGAATTCTCCTTTCGAGCGGAATTATCCAAGTTCGTTCAGAATTTAAGAGAAACAAAGTAGTTTAAAAAATTTTAATACGCTCCGCGACGAAACCGAATCGAAAAAACTGTTTCTCGTTCGTCACCGAGCATATTAGAAAAATCCAATACGACGCCGCACCGGATTTCGAGATTCGAAGTTCTTTGCGGTTTTTTCTTATCCGCCGGAAACGGCTATTCCGATCAAAACGATCGCGATCAAAGGCGGTAATCCTTGAATGATCGCAGCCCGTGCCATTGAAGGTTTAGAAGCGAATAGAACCGTGCCGGCTCCGAAAACCGAAAGACAGGAAAAGATCATGATCGCCGGCGCGTAGCTTGCGTGAAGTTCGAAAAAAATCGCCCCGTAAAGCGCTCCGATCGCAAGAAACAGGTTGTAAAAACCTTGGTTTAAAAAGACCCCTTTCATCGCTTCCGCTAACTTTTTATCCGTAACTCCGAAACGTCTGTGAATTGTCGGTTTCATCCAAAGAACGCTTTCCATAAGAAAAATCCATACGTGAAGTGCACCTACGATACCGGCTAAAATCCTTGCGGCTAAAATCATTCGTCTAACTCCTAAAATTTGTGGGGGTAGTTTAACAGTTCGGCTTTTCTTTGTAAAGGCGTATCCGCGCCAGTTTTCGACGCGATTCGGCCGATCATTTATTATCCGAATCGGAGTTTTTGTTGCGATTTTGCCGAATCTCGTTCCCATACGAATATGGACGTTGTCATTTTGCTAATTCCGGGAGCTCCGGCCTCGGTCATTACCGGTCTTTGCGAATTTTTTGAGTTCGCAGGAATCGATTTGGAGAATCGGCGTAAGCCCCCCATCTGCCGTGTTCGGACCGCGGCGATTCAATCGGAACCGGTTCAACTTCATGGAAACGTCCAGATCAAACCCGATATAGTCGGTCGTTGTGAAAAGACCGATCTTGTGATCGTTCCCGCCGTTGGGCCGAATGTTTTCAATCTCAAACGTCGATGCGGATTCGAAATCGAATGGCTGAAAGACGCTTCTACGAAAGCGGATCGAATCGCGAGTGTTTGTTCCGGAGCGTTTCTACTTGCGGCTACCGGATTGTTGGACGGGTTGTCCGCGACGACTCATTGGCAGTTCGCTTCTTTTTTTCGGAGAATGTTTCCGTCCGTTCGCTTGGATATCAATAAGTTAGTGATCGACCAAGGTAAATTTCTGACTTCCGGAGGCAGCAACGCTTTTTACGATTTAAGTCTTCATGTTTTAGAACAATCTCTCGGAAGAGAGGTCGCCCTTAAATGTGCGAAACATTTTCTTCTCGATTCGGATCGAATTTCGCAAACTCCGTTTATGACCTTCGCTACGCAGAAGCATCATGACGATCAACCGATCGCGACCGCGCAGGACATTCTCGAGAACGAATTCAACACCGCCATTTCGATGGAATCTCTTGCGCAAAGAGTCGGTATCAGTTCCAGAAGTTTAAAAAGAAGATTCAAAGAAGCGACGGGAGAACCTCCTTCAACGTATTTACAACGCCTTCGCATCGAATGGGCGAGAAGACGTTTGGAGGAAACGGGAGATTCCATTGAAGAAGTAAGTTATGCAGTGGGTTATGAAAACGTGGGTTTCTTTCGAGTTCTTTTCAAGCGTTATATCGGAACCACGCCGCTTGAACATCGGCGACGTCATTCGCTTAAGCTTCTTCCGGCTCGACTTAAATGAACTTTCCCATTCTTTCCATCGAATAAATGGCTTCTCTGGATTTCAAACCCATCGATGAAAACAGGGTTTCGGAATTGATTCCTTCCAGGATATCGACCGGATATGTGATTCTCGGATCGTCTTTCGAGCGTATGGGATAAAAACGTTTTTGATCCCGATAAGAATACGTAGTCAGTACGATCGTTTCCACGTCTTGAAAGACGACTTCCAAGTTTCGCAGCAAGGTGTTGATCTTAGAAGCGATGTTCTCGTTGATATCTTCCCAAGCGGAAAGTTCTCCCGAAATTTCCACGTTGAGATGAATTAAGATCGGTTCGGTTGCGGGTTGTTTCGAACGATTCTTTTCCAAAACCCTTCTCGCAACGTTTAGCGCGTCCGTATCGTTTCCTCTTCCGGTTTTAACGAGAATCGCTTTGTTTCTTTGCAAGAGTTCAAAGCCGTCGCCGTAGCAGATCAATTCTTCCGCGTGGTCTAAGATCCTCCATTTTTCCTCTTCGTTTAAAAAGGACAACTTGCGTCTTTGATTTAGAGAATACGTGATATTCCAAATCGATTGATACAAAAGCGCCGGAATCAAAAGAGGGGGAAGGTCTTTTACTGAAAAAAGTTTTTGAATCAACGCGTGGAATAATTCCGGCTGAATCAGCTTTTGCGATTCGAAATCGTCCGAAACGACGATCGAAGCGGTTTCACGGATGAGATACGACTTCATACAAAGCGCGGTTTGAAAATCGTTGAAAAAACGAAACTCCGGTTCCTCGAACAATTCTTCGGGAGTTTTAAAACCTACGTATCTTGCAGTCGCAGGGTCTTTGATCGGATATTTTAAGAAAGCCTTATGAAAGATATCGGAAGGATGTTTGAAGTCGAAGTTGTCGATGAACTCGGTCGTATCCAAACGGGTTCCGTCTTCGAAGATGAGAGTTTCGGCCATCGAGTCCGTGTTTGTGATTCCTTCCATCACATAAAGTCTGTCTTTTCGAAACATTTTCCGAACCGCTTGCGTCTGTTCTTGAATCGCTTTTCTCGCGGCTTGGTCGTCGTGATTGTGGGCCGCGCAGCCGAGTCCGGGGAGATCGGATCGGTGCATATATGCGATAAACAAAGCGGGAGTATTCGGAGTGTTGCAGGCAGCGTCGTTGATCAGTCGATCGATGCGGTTCCAAAACCAGAAGTTGTTGAGGTTCGTCGAAACGATGTTTCCGTCCGTTCTTCCGAAACGAATCGTAGTCACCGGATAACCTTTGAGTTTGCTTCCGTGCACGCGTCCATCGATGCACTTCGTCACTAAAACCTTGGGCGCTCGAACGCTGAATTCATGGATGACGTGTTTCATTCGATGAATCGTTTCCGATTGAAGAATATTCTCTTCCAAATATTGATCCAAATATCGATGAACTTCCTGCACGAAAAAACCTCTTTAAATGATTCCTTTCAAAAGAATCCCGATTTCCATTGTAAGAATAGAATGGAAATCGTAAATCCATTTGAAAGAAACCGGAAATTAAAAATGAGCCCGAAGTTTTCGGAAAGCACAGAAAGTCGGAAGAAAACTACGAGATGAATTCGAGGTTGAAGAGCCTGCCGACTCTATTCCAAACTTAAAAACCGATTCTCCAGAACGCGGTCCCTTTGAGTCGAAACGATCGAACCAGTTCTTTATATTTTTCTAATGTTTTTAAATCGGTGATGGCGCCGGTTCCGGACGAATTCTTTAAAATCAAAAAACCGTCTTCGTGCTTTTCGATTTCGAGATCGTTGTTTCCGTTTTGTAAATCCTTTTGTGTGAGAATTCTTACCTTACCGTTTCGATTCCAAAAATAACCGTATAGAGGAAGCCCTAACCAGAGTTTAGAAGGGTCTATTCGTTCGGATAAAAATTCCAGATTCTTTTTCGTAAGAGATAAGGAAGTCACCGGACCAGGTGACGTTTGCGGAGAATGGTAATCGTAACTCATTAGTACAAATTCATCGATCGCTTTTTCTTGAAAGAGATCGGAATGAATCGCATAGTTTGGATTTGGAAAGTCGATCTGCGGAAAAACAGCGATTGTGATTACCCGATCCTTGGGGAAACGTTTTTTTAAGATTCTCAGGAACTGTTTATACGAAGCGATTTCCGATTTAGGAATGGATTCTATGTCCAAATGAATTCCCGCCAAATGCGGATTTGAATGTAAGACATCGATGATATTCCGAATCGCAACTTCTATCGTCGCATTCGATTTAAGAAAGCTCGAACCGTTTTTAGAAACGGCCGTGATCAGAGGAATCAGTCGAATTTTATAATTCTTCGATAAGGATACGAAATCTTGCGGCAGCCTCGCCGCTTTCAACGTCCCATCTGATAATATGGTATTCCCTGTATAACTAATGGTATGTGATTTGGAGAGAATCTCCGTCCAGTAAGAGGATGAACGCGTTTCTATCGTTGTAAACAAAACGTAATTCCAATGATTCGATGTTTCCTGTGCCCAAAGTGCGTTTCCGACAAACAAGGATAGTACGGTAAGAATTCTGAAGATGCTCACGTCTTACGGATTATAAAACCATTTTGTAAATTTCAATCAATCCGGGAACCTTTCAGACCGATTTTCTAATCAGATGAAAAGGACCGGAGTCATCCGGGAGGAAGCGAAATTGTGGTTATCAAAGCGGGTTTAGAAGAAGCGATCTGCGAAGGCTTGGAAAGGCTCGGAATTTTAAATTCCGGTCAAAAACCGAGAGTGACCTTTCATTCCTCCAGCCTCAATGAAATCTATCTCGCTACCGTTCCGAATCACTCCTTTGCGGTTAAGGTCATCAAAAACCGCGATATGGCGGAAACCGAAAAAGAATCCCTGGAACAACTTTATAGAATCGGCGTAAGAGTTCCCGAATGTTATGGAATCGTACAAGCGGGGAATGCCTGGTTGTTGGTTATGGATTTCGTCGAATCGGGTTCTGCCTCGGGAACCCGCGAGGATTTAATCCGAAGTCTAAAACTTCTCTACCGCAAGGATTCGAATTCCTGGGGATGGAAACGGAATAATTTTATAGGAACCCTTCCGCAAAAGAATCGATGGCACCCGACCTTTTCCGAATTCTTTTGGGAAAGTCGCTTAACAACGCAGCTCGAGTTGGCTTCTTCCCGAAAACTGATTACGACGAAGGATTTTGAAAACGTAAGGGACGTATTCGAAAAGTTTACGGAAGAATGGAATCTCAATCAGGCAAAACCCCGTTTGATTCACGGAGACCTTTGGTCCGGAAATATTCTGACGGGCAAAAACGGACATTCGTATTTGATCGATCCTTCGATCGCATTCTCTCATCCCGAACAGGATCTTGCGATGTTGAATCTTTTCGGAAGTTCTTTGAACTTGGAGGAGATGCAGCAGATTCTTTCTTCGTGCGGGATCGACGACCCGGATCATTTAAAGGATCGAATTCCTTTTTGGCAGATGTATCCGATCTTAGTTCATATCAATCTTTTCGGTCCTTCTTACCTTTCCTCACTTCGACAAATTCTGCGTTATTACGGTAAGAGCTAATTCCGTTTAAAAACCGCGAATTGCTTGCTTGATCCGTTTGCGAAACAAAGATAAGCGGATCATGAAACTTTCTGGAAATACGATTTTAATCACCGGCGCGACTTCCGGAATCGGTTTGGAACTTGCAAAACGATTTGCGGGTTTGGGAAATACGGTTCTTGCTTTGGGAAGAAACAAGGATTCCCTTTCTAAGTTATCCTCCGTTCCCGGGATCGAAACGATTCGATGCGATCTCACCAAACCGTCGGACTTCGAAAAACTCGTATCGACGATCCGTAAAAAATATTCTTCGCTTAATATTTTGATCAACAACGCGGGCATTCAATACAATCCGGATTTTTCCAAAGATCCGGATCAAACGGAGTTTATCCAAAAAGAAATCGATACGAATCTAACGATTCCGGTCCGATTGATTTCGGTTTTAATTCCGGTTTTAAAAACGCATTCCGAATCGGCGATCGTAAACGTAACATCGGGGCTGGCGCTCGTTCCGAAACGATCGGCACCGCTTTATTGCGGAACCAAGGCCGGCTTACATATGTTCACCGAAGCGCTCCGTTACCAACTCGAAGGAACCAATATCAAAGTGATCGAAATGCTTCCGCCACAGGTGGATACTCCGATGACAGCGGGCAGGGGAAAAAATAAACTGACCACTTCCGCCCTTGCGGACGAGTTTATCGCCGCACTTGAAAAGAATCGAACGTATATCGGAATCGGCGTCGTAAAGTATTTAGGAGTCGCACTCCGACTTTTTCCTTCTTTGATTTATAGAATGATTAAAAACGCATAAGGAATCGTAATCATAAGTTCGCACAAACGAATTCAAAATTTAGAATGTAGTATGAAAAGGACATCTCTTGAACCGGAATACAAATCATAACAGTTCTACGGAAACCGTGATCGACGTCAAAAACGTGGTCAAACGATTTAAAAACACGGTCGCGGTTAACGATCTAAGTCTTCAAATCGTTAAGGGAGAATTTGTCGCTTTGCTCGGACCGAACGGCGCCGGTAAAACGACCTTGATCGAAATGTTGGAAGGAATTCAAAAACCGGACGGCGGCTCGATTTCGATTCTCGGAACGACTTGGAAACAAAACGAAACATTTCTTCGATCCAAGATCGGTTTGGCGCTTCAGGAAACGCGTTTTATGGATCGGATTACGGTCCAGGAAACCCTCGATCTTTTCGGGACTTTTTACAAAAGTAAAAAGGAAAGAATCAACGAGATTCTCGAATTGATCAATCTCGAAGAAAAACGAAAGGCGTACGTCAGCAATCTTTCCGGCGGTCAAAGACAACGGCTTGCGCTCGGAGTTTCCATATTAAATTATCCTGAAATACTTTTTTTGGACGAGCCCACAACCGGACTGGATCCCGGAGCGAGACGGGACGTTTGGAAAATTCTCGATCGTCTTCGCGAAAACAAAACCACGATGATTCTCACCACACATTACATGGAAGAGGCTGAGACGCTTTGCGAACGGATCATCATCATGGATAAAGGAAAGATTTTGGATCAGGGAACGCTTTCCGATCTTCTCGGCAGGACGGACGGAGGAGAAATCATCCGGTTTTCCATGGAAGACGGTTCTAACCCCGAATCTTGGATTCCCGAAAAAGGAAGATATAAATTTTTCTGGGATCAAGCGAAGTCCGAAGCGCGAATTTATGTTTCCGCGATCGCGGATTATCTTCCCGGATTGATGCAGGCGATCGGCTCATCTGGTAAAAAATTAAACACGTTAGAATGTCATAAAAAGACATTGGACGATCTTTTCTTGAGTATGACCGGAAGAGGGTTGGAAGGATGAAACAGATATTTCAATTGGTCGGCATTCAGCTGAAGGAATTCTTCAGAGAACCCGGAATTTTATTTTGGGCGTTTTTATTTCCGATCGCAATGGCCGGAGTTTTAGGAGTCGCTTTCGCGGGACAGGGCTCGGAAGAAGTTAAAATCGCAGTATTAGAAAATTCTTATCAACTAGAAGAACTTAAAAAAATGCTGAGTGCAAACGACGTTCAAAACCCGCAAAACGGTTTTTCCGGAGCGGTTTCAGAGCCGACTCGAAATCAAGAGAAAAATTCTTCCGTTTCCAATCCGGGCTCACTCCCTTCTTTGAAATTCGTGATTCTTTCCAAAGAAGACGCGATCCGCGATCTCAAACGAGGAAAGTTGAACGTAATCGTCGAACGAACTCAGGATGGAACGGTTCATTTTTCCTTTGACGGAGAAAATCCGAACGGACAGAGGGATTATCTTCTTTTGTTTTCCAAGATTCGATCGAACGAAACCGGTTTCATCTCCAAGATAGAACGATTGGAATCCAAGGGTACGCGATACATCGATTACTTAGTTCCCGGTATGATCGCGATGGGCGTGATGAACTCTTGTCTTTGGGGAGTCGGCTGGAATTTGATCGAGATGCGGATGAAAAAGCTTTTGAGAAGAATGTCCGCAACACCGATGAACAAGTTGTATTTTCTTCTCTCTTTCTTTTTTACGCGTTTGATCGTGACTGCGGTCGAATCCGCGATTTTGCTCGGCTTCACGCTTTCCACGTTCGAAAATGCGTTGGAAGGATCGATCGGTGCCGCGCTTTTGGTGTATCTTTCGGGTAACTTTGCATTCGCTTGTATCGGAATGTTTGTCGGATCGAGAGCCGCCGGTTCTCAAGTAGGAAACGGTCTCGTGAACGCTGTGACGTTTCCGATGATGGTTCTTTCCGGAATCTTCTTCTCCTATCAGAATTTTCCGGAAGCGGTTTTGCCGTTTATCAGAAATCTTCCTTTAACGTTGATGGCCGATTCGTTGCGTGCGGTTTTTATCGAAGGAGCGGGATTCGCTTTCGTCTTGCCGGCCGCGCTTTCGCTATTCGTATATGGAGTGATTTTTCTTTTTGCGGGAATTAGAATTTTTCGCTGGTCTTGACCAATGCGGATTAAAAAGTTTCAGAGATGCTTTCTTCTTTTCTTCGACAAGCCGCCTATTCGACGTTTCTGAAACCGTTCTTTCATTCTTTGGATCCCGAGACCGCACACGATCTTGCAAAGACGCTTCTCGGGATCAGCAATAAGCTTCCCGGCATTTTACCTATGATCGAATTGACGACTTCGTATAAAAGCGATCGTTTAAAAACGAAGGTTGCTGGAATCGAGTTTGAAAATCCGTTGGGAATGGGTGCGGGTTTTGATAAAACGGGAGAACTGTATCCGTTTCTTTCTCGCATGGGTTTCGGTCACGTCGAAATCGGAACGATCACCGGCCAAGGCCAACCCGGAAATCCGAAACCCAGAGTGTTCCGTTATCCGGAAGATCAAGCTCTCATCAATCGAATGGGATTTAACAATCCCGGCGCGGACTTGGCGGAGAAAACGATTTCTTCCCAGAAAAAAAGAAAGATTCGCGGCATAAACGCAGGAAAGACGAAAATCGTTCCCGAAGAAAAAGCGATCGAAGATTACGTTTATACTCTGAAGAAGCTTTCGCCTTACGGCGATTATGCGGTTATCAATATCAGTTCTCCCAATACTCCGGGTTTACGCAATTTTCAAAAACAGGAGAATTTCGTTTCATTGATTCAAGGGATTCGAAACGGACTCGGTGAGAATTTTAAAATTCCGTTGTTCGTGAAATTCGCGCCCGATATGGAAACGAAGGATTTGGAAGCGTTGCTCGAAACCTCTTTGAGTTTGAAATTGAACGGCGTGATTTTGACGAACACTACGATCGATAAATCTTCCCTGAAGCGATATCCGAATGTGGAAAAGGAAGGCGGGCTTTCCGGCCTTCCTCTAAAAAAGCGATCAACTGAATTCGTTCGAGTCGCTTATCAAATTTTAAAAGGAAGAATTCCGATCATCGGAGTCGGCGGTATCGACTCGGGAAAAGCGGCGCTTGAAAAAATTCTCGCGGGCGCTGACCTAATTCAGATTTATACCGGTTATATTTATCAAGGGCCCTTTTTACCTTTGAGAATTCTCGAATTTTTGGATCAGTTCCTAAAAAAACAGGATCTAAAATCGGTGTCGGATTTGGTAGGAAAGGAAAAAGAACTCCGTTTCGATTCGAAATAGTTTGTGATCGTTCCCGAATTCTTTCCTTTTGATTGAAATAAAGAACGATAAACGAATTGATTGTTTTAGAATATTAGGGCTTTCTAAAAGACCGTAGGAAAGAAGGAATATGTTGGGAAGATCTTTAGTTATAGTTTCGATTCTCTGTTCTTTGATGTGGGGTTGTCCCGCAAAAGACGACGATACCGCCAAAAACTTACAACTTCTTTTAGGTCTTTATGCGATCAACGAAGCTCTTTATTATTGCGATCCCGCGGAAAACGTCCGCACGAGCGGAAGCGCACCGAACTTCAGCGTTTCCACTTCTACCTTGAGCCAAGTCTTATTAACGGAAAGCGGCGCTTATGCGGACGGAGGAACGGCCTATCTGGTTGGTACGGTTAAATTTCCCGGCATCGGAAAAAATAATCCGATGGGAATCGTTTATACGGAACAAAACCACGCGTTCTCGTCCAATCCGAATCGTTTTATCTATCCTCTTTGGGAAACGGCAACCGGTAATTTAATCCAAGACAACGGGAAAAGCGAATCCGCCGGATATCGGTCCGCAACGACCGCATTTCCGATCGGCGCGACGCCTGGATATTACGCTCCCAGTTCGGGGTACAATAACTTTACTACCAATCTCTTAGGAACCGATTTTATTTTACCGAGCATTCCGAGTCCGTCGATCACAACTCGAAGAGTCACGAACAATACGGTTCAAACCTGTGAAGAATATAAATTTCGCGCCGAGCCGAACGGACTTTTCGGAAGCGCGGCTTCCGGTTTGAGTAAGATTTGGCAATCTCGTAAGAAGTTGAACATCAATCTGATTTTTATTCCCGGAGCGGTTACAACCCCGACTACGGCCGCTATGACGACGATGATTCAAACCGTAAAAGATATTTACGCACAGAATACCGTTAAAATCGACGTAAGCGTGACTGCGTCCGTTGCCGCTGCGGGTGCGTCGTATCTTACGATTGCGAATATCACGGACGATTATGGAGACGTCGCTAATTCATTGGGATCTCTTTATAGAACCAATCCTTCCGGCGTTCAAGACGCGAATTCTTTAAACATCTATATCACCCGAGATTATACCGTTTCCAGCAGCGCTCCTGCAGGCATCTTAGGAATTTCTTCCGGTATTCCCGGGATTCCGGTGGCCGGAACTCCGAAATCGGGAATGGTCGTGTTTATCGAAAATCACAGAACCGCTTCCGGCTGCGGAGCGGTCGGCTCCGATTTAACTTGTTCGGCCGATCAAGTTTTTCTCGCAAAAACGATCGCACACGAAGGTGCGCACTTCTTAGGTCTTTATCATCCGGTGGAAAAGGACGTGGTGAAAGGACGATACACTTTGGACCCTTTACCAGAAACCCCGGAATGCAGGGATCAAAACGGGAATAATCTCGTAGGCTTGGGAGAATGTTTAGGGGACGGATTTTTCAACAGCGGCGGACTCAATCTTATGTTTTGGGCCGGAAATCCGGCGATCAATCAAACTCAGTTAACCGGGGAACAAGGATGGGTACTTCGTTCTCATCCACTGGTATATTAAGAAAATGGAATTAACGGATCGGCTTATGAAACTCAAAACCAACGGCGTTATTTTTTCAATCACGTTCTTACTACTATGGATTTCTTCGGCGGTTCAAGCGCAAACCTTGGATCAAACTCAATACAATAAGATCAAAGAGATCGCCACACAAACCGGACATATCGACAAAGAAACTTTGATTCGCGAAATCTTCGCGATCAATCCGAATCCTCAGGAATACTTGATCGCAATTTCAAAAGATCCGGACCTGCGAGTATATGCGATTTCTCAGATCAACGAACTGATCGCCGATTTCGGAGGAAATTCCGCAAAGAATCATTTGGAATCGACGATTTCGAACGAAAACGCACATCCTTCGATTCGAAATTCGGCCGTGTTCTCTTACGGTAAAACGTATTATTTTTTGGATAAGGCTCAAACGGAGAATTTTCTAAAACAGTATTCTACTCATGAACGAATCGGATCTTCGATTCAGAATACGTTGAAAGAACTTCGATTGGGAAAAGTCGGTTCGATTCGTTTTGTTGATCGATTGAAAAAGGAAAGCTTGGATAAGCTTAGAGAGAATCAGAATTTCAGAAAGTCCGGACCTTCCACAAAAAATCCTTAAAAGAATTTGATCGTGAAGGATCCGTAAAACGCGCTCTGATAAGAATTCGAAAAAAATCGGTTTCGGTGAATTGCGGAAACCGATTTGAAAATCGATCGTAAAATCGAATCAAGAAATATTCTTAGAACGAACCGATTCCTATTTTCACGGAGAAGGTTCGTTTGAATTTCCAGCGCTTTGTCTACAAATTCCCTTTTCTTTCCAATCCAATTTCCAATCGTTTGCGGAAGCTTCTTCCTTAAACAAACGAACGATCATTCCGGTACACGTATAACGGGTGTTATAGTCTGCAACCTCGTATTCACCCGCATAACGATACCAATACGTTTCCAGATCGCTGCCCGCCATCGGATCTCCGATCTTTAGGTTTTCGATTATTTTTCCTTTCCATCGCTCGGATAACAGACCTTCTTCGATCAATTTCAGCGCGACTTCTTTATCAGGAGATTCTCTGCCGGGATCGGATAATACGATATTCTTACCGAAACCCAATTCGGAAAACAGCCAGCCTTTTGTGCGAACAAAAACGTAATTCGCGCCAACTTCGGTACGCGTTACGCTACCATCTTTGCGTTTTGCGGTAACTAAAAATGGAAATTTGTATAAGATATCGACATTCGGTTTTGCGTTTTCGATAAGAACCGGCTCACCGTTGCTCTCGATGGATTGAATTTTATCGCCCGCATTCTTTTTCAGCCAATAAATTTGAACGTCTTTCTTCGCTTTTTCCTCGTCGGGAGGACCAGCTAGTTGTGCACCTAACACGGCCGGCAGTAAAACGAGCAAAGCAATACCTGCTAACGCAAAGACATGTTTCATAGCCCCATAATTACAGTCTTCTTTTGGATCTTGTCAATGAAATTAAGTTGACCGGAAAATGGGAAAGCGAGAGACAAAGTTCGTTGAAACAAATTCATTTAATCAGACACGCTAAATCGGATTGGGAAACCGAGTTCAAGTCCGATCACGAAAGACCTCTTTCCGAACGAGGAAAGAAAAACGCTCGCGCTCTTCGGAAGTATTTGGAAAAGATAGAATTCAAAACGGATCTATTTTTAGTTTCAGATTCTAAAAGGACTCTGGACACTTATAAGAGTATAACTAAGAATAGAAAGCTGTCTTCCGAAATGATAGCAACAGAAGAATTATACGAATCCGATAGCGAAGACATTCTCCAGAAACTTAGAGAGTTGGACTCTCGATTGGAGAATGTTGTTTTGTTAGGTCATAATCCAGGGATTGAAGAGATTGCAAATCGACTCATTCGAGGGACGGAAGACTTATCGCTTTCCGAATCCGTGTTTTATAAGTTCCCGACCTCCGGCTTTCTAAGTATACAAGTGGAAACGGATTCATGGGAAGAATTGGGAAAGGTTCCCGGAAAAATCATTCGCTTCTGGGTACCGGGATGAATCGAGCCGGAGCCGATATTCTGCGCACGCGTTTTTCTCAGGAAGAAATTTCGCAACGAGTCAAGGCGCTCGCTTCCGAAATCGAAAAAGATTATAAAAAACTAAATCCGATTTTGATCTGTGTTTTGAACGGCGGAGTGTTCTTTTTCACGGACTTGGCAAGAGCGATTCCTTTTTCTCTAGAGATTGATTTTATTCAAGCGAAGTCGTACTCCGGAACCGTTTCCACGGGAAGAATCGATTTGTTAAAAGACATCAGCGTCGACATCTCCGATCGTCACGTCATTCTCGTGGAAGATATTTTAGATACGGGATTTACGCTTCAATATCTCGTACGTCATATCTTTACGCGTAATCCGGCAAGTCTTGAAATAGTAACTCTTCTTTTGAAAGAAAGAAAAAACATCTTAGAATTTCCGGTGAAATATGTAGGCTGGAGAATCCCGGATGAGTTCGTCGTCGGTTATGGTTTGGATTTTGACGGAAAATACAGAAATCTTCCGGACATTCACGTTTTAGAACCGGGCGATATTTCCGTTTAATTTTTAAGTCAGAATGCCGGAAATTTAACGGAACCGATTTATTCTTGTACGCTTTTCTTTCATTTCCGCAAACGATTCGAGTCGATGTCGATTCGGAAAATTACACGAAATCATTCCGATTCGATTCATGTTTTTAAGGAATCGCTAAAAAAAACGTTTTTTGCTCCGTGATTCTTTCCTATTTTTGTACATAGGGCGTTTTATAAGAAACTATCGAGAGATTGTTTCCGAAACTAGAAGTAAACACAAAGAAATCAGCCTTAGGATACCCGTAAATGGAGCATCATTCCCTTTCACTTTTGAACGATATTGCGTTGAGCATCATCTTCGCTACATTCTTTTCTCATATTGCCAGAGTTACGAAACAACCATTGATTCTGGGTTATGTGGCCGGGGGACTTTTGCTCGGGCCGAACTTGGGTTTCGGTCTTGTGGTCAACGAAGAGAGCATCGAGTTGATCTCGGAGATCGGTTTGATTCTTTTGTTGTTCATTATCGGTCTTGAAATCGACCTCAAAGAATTGGCGCGCATGGGAAAATCCATGTTCATTCTCGGGATCAGCCAATTCGTCTTTTGTGTATTATTCGGTCTTTTATTCTTTAAAGGAATTCTCGCGGGTTCGCCGGGAAAGTTCGATCTTTTATACTTTGCGATCGCGCTCGCCATCAGTTCCACGATGATCGTGGTCAAACTTCTTCATGATAAATTCGAAGTGAGTACGATCGCGGGTCGGCTTACGATCGGAGTTTTGGTTCTTCAGGATATTTGGGCCATTATCTTTATGGGAGTCCAACCGAACTTACAAGATCCGCAGATTCTCAAGATTGCGGGATCGCTCGGGATCGGTTTGGTTCTAATCTGTGTCGCGTTTCTTATCAGTAGATTCTTTTTATCCAAATTGTTTCAAGCGGCGGCCTCCAAACCGGAGTTGATCTTGATCACTTCGATCGCTTGGTGTTTTTTACTCTGCGGTCTCGCGGAGCGCGCGGGGCTTTCCAAAGAAATGGGCGCCTTGATCGCCGGAGTCAGCATCGCTGCGTTTCCGTACGGCGCGGACGTCATCGCAAAACTTTCCGGAATCAGAGACTTCTTTATCACTTTGTTTTTCGTAGCGCTGGGTATGAAGATCCCGATTCCTTCTCTTCAGATCATTACGATTTCATTGATTGCGGTCGTGTTCGTGGTTTTCAGCAGAGTCATCACGGTCGCGACTCCGGTTTATTTTTCCGGAAAGGGTCTACGCGCGGGAATCGTAACCGGCTTGAATCTCGCTCAGATCAGCGAGTTCTCTCTGGTCATTCTTGCGTTGGGAATGGGCTACGGACATATCAGCAAAGAATTGGAATCCACCGTTTTAACTTCGATGATTCTTGCGTCCGTCGTTTCGACTTATATCATTCTTTTTAACGATCCGATTTCCAGATTTATTTTGAAGATGTTGGCAATCGTCGGACTCAAAGAAAAAGACGAAGAGGATCGAACCGAATCGGATATCACGGGACAACCGAAACGAGATATCGTCATTCTCGGTTATTTTAGAATCGCACAAGGACTTTTGGAAGGAATCGAACGAGAGAAACCGGAATGGTTGAATCGAATTCTCATCGTGGACTTCAACCCCGTGTTTCGCCAGTCTTTGGAAGCGAAAGGAATTCGCTGGGCGTACGGAGATCTTGCAAACCCGGAAACTCTGCATCACTTGGGAATCGAAGACGCACGTTATGTGATTTGCACAATCTCCGATATGATTCTGAAAGGAACTACCAACAGAAGACTTTTGGAATCTCTCAAGTCGATTTGTCATCATACACAACCTTCGATCATTCTTACCACGGACGATGTGCAAGAGGCCGAAGTTTTAGTGGAAAGCGGTGCGGCTCACGTTATCGTTCCGGGAAGAATCAGCGGTATGTCCTTATTTAAGGAAATGAAAACGATTGTGGACCATACGAAGAACGGAGTCGAATAATCCGTGATTCAAGCGATCGCCTCGACCCAATCCAAAAAGAAAAAACCAGCTGGGAAAAAGGCGGCTTCCAAGTCTAAAGTGAAAGGGGAGTAAGAATTTTGGTTCGTTCGCCTTGTAATAAAATTTGCACGATGGATTTTGAAACCGGTTTTTGCGAAGGATGCTTCAGAACCATCGAAGAGATCGGGAATTGGACGCGTTATTCCGATGCGGAAAGGGACGATCTCTTTTTAAAACTCAAAGCACGCAAAGAAGAAATCCTTTCAAAGAAAAAGCAGTTTCGCTGACTTTTAAATGAAGAATGGGGTTCGTCGTTTCGGCGTTTTCATTTTGAATGAAGTCGAATTGTAAATCATTTTCGGATGTTTTTGTCGGGACAGTTTTCGAAAACGAAGTGTAGGAACTCCTGCCTCGCCTCAAAGAAGTTCTTTATAAATCTTTAACGTTTCGTTTGCGGCCTTCTTCCACGAGAATCGTGCGGCGTTCTTTTTGCCTTTTGCGACCCAAGTTTTGCCGTAGTTCCGACCTTTTAAAAATTCCTTCAGAAGAATTTCGAGTTCCCGCCGTTGGACGGGGGAAAAATACGAGACGCTTTCTTGTAATATCTCCGGCAAAACGCTCGCGTTTGAGGAAACGACCGGGCAACCGCAGGCCTGCGCTTCCAATGGAGGAAAGCCGAAGCCTTCGTATTTAGAAGGAAAAATCAAAAGTCCCGCGCAGGAATACAGACAACGAAGTTCGTCCAAAGACAAACGTTCCATGGGAAAAATGAATTCTTCGTAACCGGCTACGTCTTGTTGCAGATAATCCGGAATTTTTCCCGAAGCACCGCCTAACACCCATTTGGTTTTCAGTAGTTTTGAATCCCATAACGGTTTTAAAACGTTCGCAACGAAATTCAAATTCTTGTGACCTTTGCCGATTCCAACGCTGAGAAGGTATCCTTCTTTGAGTTTATATTTTTTGAGAAAGGTTTTCTTTTCGGCTGCGGAAGCGGGATAAAATACCGAATCGTCGATCCCGTTGTGAATCACCCGGATTTCTCGTTTCTGAAAACGAAAAACGGATTCCAAATCTTGAGCCGTATATTCCGAGACGGAGACGATCTTTTTTGCAAAGAATTTCAATAAACGAAATACGATCTGCATATAAGCCCGCTTAAAGAGGCTCGAGTGAAACTCTTTCATCCGAAAGGGAATGATATCGTGAATCGTTACGATCGACTTTTTCAAATACGGTAAGGGCGCGTTGAAGTGGGGAATGTCCAGAAGATCCATTCTCCCCATAAGAGGATGACCGAGAAACTCCTTCAGAGAATAAATAGGAGTAGAATACGATACGACCGGATACGAAAACTCTTTTGCTTTCGAAGAAGTCGCCGAATTTTTTTGCGTCTTGTTTACATTCGATTTTGCGGCGTCGGTTGCGGTTTGGTTTGTCCCTGAATTCTCATTGGAGTCGGACAAACTCGAAATCTCATGGCAGGGAATTCCTTCGTTGCGAATCTTTGCTACGTCCCCGAATAAATAAATCCGCAGATTTTCCTGAGCCGCAGCAGGTCCGAGATATTTTAGAAGGCCCCGGATTCTCATTCCGATTCCGGAATGTGCGATCATACGCGCGTCCAATCCGATCGCCAAATTGGCGTTGATTGTTCCTTCTTTTTTTCGGATTCCCATGATCGGACAGGATTCACCAGTGTTGGAAATCTGCAAGAAAATGAAAATCCGATGGATGATTCCGAAGCCACTTTCGAGAATGGGAATAGATCCGAGATTCGAAAAAAAAAATTCCGAAATTCTCCGAAAGGAATCTAATGAAAGACTCCCGGCGGAAAACGGGAAATTGAATGAAGAGAGTTTAACTTGGAAGATAACATCGTAAACATTCTAAAATCGATCGGAGAAGATCCGAATAGGGAAGGTCTTCTCGATACTCCGAAACGCGTTAAAAAAGCGTACGATTTTCTGACGTCCGGTTATCACGCGGATATCACTAAGATCGTCAACGGCGCCATCTTTGAAGAACCCACCGACGGTATGGTTCTCGTGCGCGACATCGAAATGTATTCTCTTTGCGAACATCATCTTTTACCTTTTTACGGAAGAGCTCATGTGGCTTATCTTCCCAATAAAAAGATCATCGGGATCAGTAAAATTCCCAGAATCGTGGACGTGTTTGCCAGAAGACTTCAAGTTCAGGAACGTCTTACCGAACAGATCGCCTACGCGATTCAAGACGTTCTCGAACCGCAAGGAGTCGCCGTCGTCATCAAAGCGAAACATCTTTGTATGATGATGCGAGGAGTCGAAAAACAAAACTCCGAACTTTTTACTTCCTGCATGTTGGGGGCGTTCAAAGAAAATATGGTGACTCGCTCCGAATTCTTGGATCTCATCCGCACCGGTTCAACCTAATCGCAGCGCAGAGGAGCAACAGTGTTGCTCCGAACGCGAGATTAAGGACTCGTGAAGAGCGAAGGCGAAGCACGAAGTCCTTCGATGTCAATATAAACTGACTTTGGCCTCAATAGACTTCAAAGGTAGATTGTAACCGTCGCAGCGCAGAGGAGCAACGGTGTTGCTTCGATTTTCCGCAATTTGGTAGACAGAGAAAAAAAAAGAAACATTCTTTACCGAATCCGGAGGAAGTCATGGCAAAAGAAAGAGTCGTTCCGCCATCCGCAGAATTTAAAAAGAATACGAACATCTCCCTCAAAGACTATAAGAAACTTTATAAAGAATCCATCGAAAATCCCAACAAGTTTTGGGCGAGAGAAGCCAATCGATTGACTTGGTTTAAAAAGTGGACCAAAGTTCTCAGTCATGATTTTAAAAACGCAAAAGTAGAATGGTTTAAAGGCGGAAAACTGAACGTTTCCTACAACTGTTTAGATCGCCATATCGAGACCCCTCTTAAAAACAAAGCCGCACTCATTTGGGAAGGTGACAGTCCTTCCGAAACCAGAGTTCTAACGTATTACGACGTTTATCGCGAAGTGAATCGTCTCGCAAACGTTCTGAAAAATTACGGAGTAAAAAAGGGAGACCGGGTTCTCGTTTATCTTCCGATGATTCCCGAATTGGCTATTACGATTCTTGCATGTACTCGGATCGGTGCGATTCACTCGGTCGTATTCGGGGGATTCTCTCCCGAAGCGTTGCAAAGCCGAATCGACGATTGCAAACCGAAGTTGATTGTCACGGCGGACGGAGGTTATCGCGGAGGAAAACAGGTAGAACTTAAAAAGAATGTGGACCTCGCTTTGGAAAAATCCAAAGAAAACGTAAAGACCGTGATCGTAGTTCGACGCACCGGAAACGAATCCGGTCTGACTTGGAAGGACGGTCAGGATCACTGGTATCATTTTTTGATCGGTGATCCGGAACTTCCCGCGTATTGTAAACCTGAGCCGATGGATGCGGAAGATCCTTTGTTTATTCTTTACACTTCCGGTTCCACGGGAAAACCGAAAGGTGTTCTACATACTACGGGAGGTTATCTTCTCGGAGCGAATCTAACGTTTCATTACGTATTCGATATTAAACCGGAAGACACGTATTGGTGTACGGCGGACATCGGTTGGGTCACGGGTCATTCCTATTTGGTATACGGTCCTCTTTCCAACGGAGCTTCTTCCGTTATGTTTGAAGGCGTTCCTTCCTATCCCGATGCGGGAAGATTTTGGGATGTCATCGATAAATACGGTGTGAATATTTTTTATACCGCTCCGACCGCGATTCGCGCTTTGATGAGAGAAGGTCTCGAGCCGATTCAAAAAAGAAATCTGAGTTCTTTGCGTCTTTTGGGTTCGGTTGGAGAACCGATCAACCCCGAAGCTTGGGAATGGTATTTCAAAAATATCGGAAAAGGAAAATGTCCGATCGTAGATACTTGGTGGCAAACGGAAACGGGTTCGATCATGATTACCGCGTTGCCCGGCGCGATCCCGCAAAAACCCGGTTCGGCGACCTTACCTTTTTTCGGAGTTCAACCCGTACTCGTCGACAACGACGGAATCGAAATCACCGGAAAGGGAGAAGTCTCGGGCAATCTTTGTATCAAAGCTCCTTGGCCTTCGATGATGCGCGGAGTTTACGGAGATCCGAAACGATTCTTTGATACGTACTTCTCCCAGTTCAAAGGATATTATTTTACCGGAGACGGAGCGCGACGGGACAAGGACGGTTATTATTGGATCACGGGACGCGTGGACGACGTGATCAATGTTTCGGGTCATAGGATTGGAAGCGCGGAAGTCGAAAGCGCTCTTGTCGAAAACAAGTCCGTCGCCGAAGCCGCGGTCGTGGGATTTCCGCACGAGATCAAAGGTCAGGGAATTTACGCATACGTTACGGTGAAGGAAGGAGTCACGACCAATGACGCTCTGAAAAAAGATCTGATTGCGATGGTCGAAAAGATGATCGGCAAGATCGCAAGACCGGATGTGATTCACTGGGCGCCCGGACTTCCGAAAACCCGCTCCGGAAAAATTATGCGGAGAATTTTGAGAAAGATCGCGTCGGGAGAATTCGAAGGTCTCGGTGATACTTCGACTCTTGCCGATCCGTCCGTAGTTCAGAAACTAATCGAAGACAAAATGAAATTTCACAGCTGAAGCGCGTAAAAATTTTTTCGTTTGTCTTGGAAAATGTAGGAACTCCTTCGAAAAAGATGAGAACGGTTCTAGCAACGAATCCGTTCGAGCGGACATAATTTGTAGGAACTCCTTCGTAAAAACGCGTCGCAAGGGATAGGATCGAAAATCTTTTTGAAGGACATAATCTGTGGGAACTCTAACAAAACTCTTAAGAAAGTGCAGGAGTTCCCACATTTTTCCGAAATTCAACTCTCCAATCGATAAAGATTCTTTTCCAGGATCGAAAATCCGAATCAAATAAATTCAGTATAAGGAAACGTTTAAACCATTGATCGGCCCTCAACGAATCATTTGCCTAACGGAAGAAACGACCGAGCTTCTTTATATGCTCGGAGAAGAGGATCGTATTGTGGGAATTTCTGCGTATACGGTTCGACCTCTTCGAGCTAAAGAAGAAAAGCCGAAAGTTTCCGCGTTTATCAACGGAAACGTGAAACGAATTAAGGATCTTCATCCCGATCTTGTCGTCGGGTTTTCGGATATACAGGCCAATCTTGCGAAAGATCTGATCGCCGAAGGTCTCAACGTTCTTATAACCAATCAGAGAACGTTAGACGAAATCTTGAATACAATGTTGTTGTTCGGCTCGATCGTCGGAAAGGGAAAGGAAACGCAAACCTTGGTAGACGGTTGGAAATCGAAGTTGGAAAGAATCAAAAACGAAAACAAATCGGAAAATCGGCCGAATGTATTTTTTCAAGAATGGGACGAACCGATCATCACCGGAATTTCCTGGGTGAGCGAACTCATTGAAATCGCGGGCGGTAAGGATTGTTTTGCCGAACTTCAAACCAAGTCGTTGGCAAAGGATAGAATTATCACGGCGGAGGCCGTGGCCGCGTCCAATCCCGACGTGTATATCGGATCTTGGTGCGGTAAACCGATGAACTTCGATTGGGTCCAAAATCATCCCGAATGGCAAACTACCAATGCGATTATCAATCGAAAAGTGTATGAGGTTGATCCTTCGATCATACTTCAACCGGGACCGGCTCTTTTTGAAGAAGGGATCGATCAATTGGTAAAGCTGATCCATTCTTGATGGATTTTTTCGGAATTTTGTGAGAACTACAATTTTGGTCCGTAAAACGGCAATTATTTTGCTCAACAAAATATGTGGGAACTCATACGAATCCGTTTTTACGGAATAATCAGGGTAAAACGGGCAATAAAATTCTCCCCAAAAAAGAAAAACAGCAAGGATCGGGTTTTTAAAATAGAGGACTTGGAATACGATTAGGTTTATGGATCACTACGAAAAAATCGCGACTGCAATCCAGTTTATACAAAAGCATGCGACTTCTCAACCGGAATTGGATGAAATCGCAAAGTCCGTCAACTTAAGCCCGTTCCACTTTCAAAGATTATTTACCGAATGGGCGGGAGTGAGTCCCAAACAATTTCTGCAATACCTGACCTTGCAAAATGCGAAGTCGATTCTTTCCAAACCGCAATCCACTTTGTTCGACGCGGCGTTTAAAACCGGGTTGTCCGGCACAAGTCGGTTGCACGACTTATTCGTAAAGATAGAAGGGATGACTCCGGGAGAATTCAAGAACGGCGGAGAGAAACTTCAAATCCGATACAGCTTTCAGAAAAGCTCTTTCGGAAACTATGTCGTTGCCTCTACGGAAAAAGGAATTTGTAATTTATATTTTTATGATATTCCAAAAAGTGAAATAGTTTTCGAGTTGAAAGAACAATGGAAACAAGCCGATCTTACGGAACAGACCGACGAAAATCAGGATCGGGTTGTGCGATTTTTCGATCAGACGTTACTCGAAAAGGAAAAAATCCGACTTCATCTGAAAGGAACCGATTTTCAGATCAAGGTATGGGAAGCGCTCTTAAAAATCCCCGAAGGAAAATTGGTTTCGTATGCGGAGGTCGCCGAATCGATCGGTCAGGAAAGCGCGTCCCGGGCGGTAGGAACCGCGATCGGAAAAAATCCGATCGGCTATTTGATTCCTTGTCATCGCGTGATTAAAAGCACCGGTGGAATCGGAGAATATCGCTGGGGTGCCGAACGGAAAATGGCGATGATCGGCTGGGAAGCGAGTCAAACGAAACTTCGCTCCTAAATTTTTAGAATTCTTTCGAAACGATTCGGATATAGTTTTGGACAAAGGACAGGAATCGCGAAATCTTTGATGTAAGACCGAACTCTCGTAGGACTTTTTATGAATCGTTTGTTTGTTGCGTTTCTCATTCTCACTTTTACGTTTTGCAAAGTCGATTTTAACGAGAAGCTGAAAAAAGACGCTCTCGATTCTTGGATGGAAATTCTTCTAATATTGAGTTATCCATATTTGATCGATACGTGTGCGGTCACTCCAGTTTCGCGAAGCGGACCGATTCCACCTATTTCGCAAGGGTATGGCGCGAGAGGCACTCATACTGTTTCCGTTACCGCTTTGCCGAATCCGAGCGCTCCACGAAATGTTTGCGTTTATTATCCGTCAGATCTGTCCTCTAAAGCGCCGGTTCTATTTTTAATGCACGGTTTTAGCGCTCCTTCCGCGGAAGCGTATTATCCGTTGATCGATTTATACGTATCAAAAGGATATGTCGTCGTGTTTCCGATTTATATATCCGACACAAGACCTCCCACCGAAAATTATAAATATATGTTGGACGGAATCAATTTTGCAGTTTCACAATTTTCGAATATAATCGACACGACTCGGGTCGGTTATATGGGGCATTCCTACGGGGGAGGAGCGACTCCCTATTTGGCGCATCAGGGAATCGTTCAAAAGGGGTGGGGCGCGAACGGCTCGTTCGTATTTCTTCTAGCGCCTTGGTATTCTTTTTCGATCACGAACGCGCAGCTCGCGCAGTTTACGAATGCGACAAAAATGATCGTGCAGATTTACGATAACGACAGCGTTGTCGACAATCGAATGGCGATCGACATCTTCAATCAGATCGGAATCGCAGCGGCTGAAAAGGACTTTGAAATCGTTTATTCCGAAACGTACAACGGAACGATTCTCGATGCGGATCATTATACTCCGATCAAGAATACGGTCATCGGTTTGGGCGCGTTAGACGTTCTTGATTATTATGGAATTTGGAGACAACTCGACGCACTCGCTACATATACTTATACGGGTTCAGCGTCGGCAAAGGACGTAGCCTTAGGGAACGGTTCGGCGAATCAAAAGAATATGGGTATTTATCCTGACGGACGGGCAGTCAAAACGATGACTGTGACGGATGCTCCGGCACCATTGCACCCAGAAAGTTTTTTCTCCCAACCATTTTCGAGCTCAAACAATCCTAGATTGTAAATCTAAATTTCGAAACGGTGTCAGAAGTTCATTCAAGGGAAACACGAATCTGTCCTTTTATAATACGGTGATTTCATTTCGAAGTTAGAATTCAGTTTTCATTTACTTTAATCAAATTCTGTACACGTTTGGTCTATGTCCAAGCAGTCCATTGAATCCATTCGTAAGAAAGGAGAGGCGCTCACATATTATTCCAGAATGGGAATTATGATTATGATGCTTCTTTCCTTGGCTTCGAGTTTAAAAGCGCTTCACCCCACGATTCGAATCATTCATTCTTCCGCGGCAGGGTTTATGTTCGTTTATACGATCATAGGCTTTATCGTCTACAAAAAGTTCAACATCTATCCTATCGTTCATAAGATATTCATTATATTCGATTCTCTTTTATTGAGTGCCACGATTCTTTTGGACGGAATGGTTTCTGCGGAAATCGTCGCTCCCGTTTTGAAAAACGCGATTCTTTATTCCGTATATTATTTTATCATCGCCTATTCCGGTTTACTCGGAAGTCCGAACTTTGTGATCATCGTCGGTCTTTTCTGTTCGATCGGCTATTCGATCGGCTTGACGAATTCGGTTCTACACGGTTTAAAATTTTCGGAAGACAACACGATCAACATGACCCCGGGTTATGTAAAACTCAGCGCGGAAATCACTAAGATCATATTCATGTCGAGCGTAAGTTTCATCCTGTATCGTCTGATGAATCTTTTTGACAGTCTGTATAAAGAGGCTTCTTCTTATTTTAAGGAGAATCGCGAATTTCTTACCAAGCTGGAGAACAACAGGAAAGTCATTCATTCTTCCGCTGAAACCTTGGAAGTTTCCGTGAGTAATTTCTCCGAGTTTACGAGTTTAACCAGTGCGAAGATGGAATCGCAGGCCGCTTCACTGGAGGAAGTGAATGCAGTGATCGCATCTTTGTCGAAGGCTTCCGAAAACAATGCCGATTCGATCCGAATTCAAAACGAGAACTTGATCGAACTCAATCAGAATTCTCAGCTTCTTTTGGAATTGATCGCGAAGATTTCGGAACACTCCAAAGGTCTCGATACGATCGCGAAAGAAAGTAAGGCGGAGATGGATTTCGTGAAGGAATCCGTGGACAAAACAAGCGAGTTCTTAAAGAACATTTCGAACTCGTTTCATCGAGTCGACGAGATCAACCGGATTCTCGGAGAGATTGCGGATAAAACGAATCTTCTTTCCTTGAACGCATCGATCGAGGCGGCCCGTGCGGGCGCGGCCGGACGAGGATTTGCCGTAGTCGCTCAAGAAGTTTCCAAGCTCGCCGAGTTCACGGCGAACAACGCGAAGATGATTTCCAAGGTCGTCGAAGAATCTCTTGATTTTATCAAGGACGCAAACCGAGCTTCCGCGGATACGGGACAGCTGACCCAAAGTCAAAGCGTCAAGATCAACGTGACCGCTTCCAAAATCGAAGAGATGAATATTCTCTACGGACAAGGAACGGAAATCGTTCAAAACTTCGTTCGAAATCTGGAAAAGGTAAAACGATTATCGGACGAACTTTATTATTCCACCGAAGAGCAGATGACCGGTCAGAAAGAAATGATGAAGGCGATGCTCGAATTGGAAAAAGAAGTGAACGAAATCACACAGGAATCCGGTAAGATTCAGGACGGAGTTCTTCAGATCAAAACGCAATCCAGAGATTTGAAGGCTTTGAGCGTGGTCTAAATCCGCTTCGTTTGAATCACTTCCGATTTACAATTTAGGTCCGTTTTCCGAAACTGTCCTTGAAGAAATTATACTTTCTTTAGGAGAACGGACTCATGTCTCACAATGTTAAAGCGGCAATCATAGGCGGAACGGGACTCTATAGCCTGGATGGAATGGAGTTGATCGAAGAAGTTTATCCCGATACTCCTTGGGGAAAACCTTCCGATAAAATCAAAATCGGTAAATACAAAGGAAAACTCATCGCATTCCTACCGAGACACGGAATCGGACATTTTCTTTCTCCTCCGGAAGTTCCGAATCATGCGAACATCTGCGCGCTCAAACAACTCGGTGTGGAAGAAATCGTAGCATTCAGTTCCGTGGGAAGCTTAAGAGAAGAAATCAAACCTCTCGACTTCGTTCTTCCTTCTCAGATCATCGATCGCACTCGTTTCAGAAACTCGACGTACTTTGGAAACGGAGTCGTCGCTCATGCTCCTTTTGCGGAACCGTTTTCCCACAACCTCGGCAAACGAATCGAACAAACAGCAAAGAAGATCGGTTTGGAAATTCATACGGGCAAAACTCTCGTTTGTATGGAAGGGCCGTTATTCTCCACAAAAGCCGAATCGCATTTATATCGTTCTTGGGGAGCGGATATCATCAATATGACCGTTCTTCCCGAAGCGAAACTGGCGCGTGAAGCCGAGATCGCATATCAGATGATCTGTATGTCCACCGATTACGATTGTTGGAGAGAAGGGGAGGAATCCGTTACCGTTGAAATGGTGATCGCGAATTTGAGCAAGAACGCCGAAACCGCGAAAAAACTTTTAGCGGAACTCATTCACGTGATCGGAAACGGAGACGATCTGACTTTGAAGAACAGCACGAAGTATTCTCTCATCACCGCTCCCGAAAAAAGAAATCCGGAAACCGTTAAAAAGCTTAAAGTTCTTTTCCCCGAATATTTCTGATCTGGATTTACCGAATTTCATCCAGGCTTTTTTTCAAAGCCTGGTGATATTCCGGAAAAACGGTCAAGTCGTTGTGCGAGCCGTTCGGAATCGCATATAACAAAACGTCCCGATTTTGTTCTTTCAACTTTTTGAATATGATTTCCGAATTTGAGAACGGAATAATTTCGTCTTCCGTTCCGTGAAAGATCCGAATCCTGGATCGGACCGATTCCAATTTTTCCAAATTCTTGAATTGAAACCGAAGCATCCAAGGCTTTAAAAACGGATAATATTGTTTTGCGAGAGAAGGTAAATCCGTAAACGGAGTTTCCAGAAACAAAGGAAGATCCGGATTTTTGGAGACCAGGTCGCAAGCCGCTCCCGTTCCGATCGAACGTCCGTAAATGATAAGCGAAGTCCGTGGGATTTTTCGTTCTTCGAGAAGATAACGCAACCAAAGTTCGGCGTCATCGTTCATCGAGGCTTCCGAAATCGTTCCGGTATTTTTCCCGTAGCCCCGATAATCCGTAACCAGAATATTCCATCCCAAAGGAAGAAAGTCTTCGTAGATTCCGCCCCAAGTGCGGAGGCTCCCCGCATTTCCATGAAAGAATAAGATCGTTTTTTGCGAGTCGTTTTTTTTTGCCTCGAAGTAAAGGGCGTAACTCGTTTCGCCGTCCGGTGTTTGAAGTTTGATTTCTTGAGACGCCTCCGGAAAACGAAACGTAAAATCGTTCGGAAGTTTTTCGGGAAAAAAGACGAGCTTGTCCTGATTCCACCAAATCAGAAACAAAACGAAAAAGATAAAACCGAATAAAAATAAGAAAATCAGATTCATGGAAGGTTTCATACTGCTCAAGGTCAAGGACTCGGAGGAATTTCCCTTTTCCAGACTTCTTTACCCATTGCATCAAAAATTTGTAATGTAAGCTTTCTTTCTCCCCGTTTTCCGGAGACGGAAATCATTCCGAAGTTTCTTCGATCCACAAGAGTTCCTTCCACTCGCAAGGAATTCTTTTCGGTGATCGGGGAATAATAGCCCGACGTCAAAGGCGAAACGGTAAAATCATAGATCGGTTCCGCACCTTCTTCCTTAAGAAGATTGAGTTCGGTATGATGGCGGTCGCCCGTCAAAAAGATCAGATTCTTCACTTTCAAATCCCGAATTGCGGAAAGAATTTTATTTCGCTCTTCGGGATATGTCGCGTAGTTTTCATAAACCGCGTTCGGGTTGAGGAACTGTCCTCCGATCGCAACAAACTTGAACGAGGCTTTTGAAAAAGCCAAAGAGTTGACGAGCCATTGAAATTGTTTTTCCCCCAGAATCTGTCTCGGACCAACCACCTTATTATTGTTAGCCGTTCGAAACGTGCGGTCATCCAAAAGAAAAAATTGAACGTCTCCCCACGTAAAGGAGCCGTAAATTCCTTCTTTTGCATAATTCGGATTTCCCCAATGAAGTTTGAACATTTCTTCCGCGGTCTCCTTCATCCAAAAGGAAGAATCTCCGTCGTTCGGGCCGTAATCGTGATCGTCCCAGATCGCATATTGATGAACGGACGCAAAGAACGGCGCGAGTTCGGCAATTCCGCGCTGATGTCGATACCGATGAAAGAACCCGGTTCTTGAATCCCAATCCGTTTCCCGCAGATAAATATTATCTCCGAGCCAAAGCATAAAGTCCGGCTTTTTTGAAAGGATGGAATTGTAGATAAAATATTCCCCGCCGTAAGGTTTGCCCGGAACATCGTATTCGGTTTCGTTGACATAGGCGCAACTTCCCAGCGCAAAGGAAAAAGACGGAGGATCTTGTCCGGCTGCAAAAAAGGGTTGAGCCTGAAATATTTGCGGATGTTTCGCTTCGATTCGTTTTCCGTCTACGAGTAAATTGTACTGATACCTTTTACCCGGAATCACTTTGTCCGCGATCAACTTTGCGACAAAACCAGTTTTTGCATTTGTTTGAATTTCTTCGGAGATGAATTTGTTTTTATGGTTTCCAATTTCAGAATATTCTAATGTTACGATGGATTTTCGATCCGTCTGCACCCAAACGAGAACTTCTTTGAGAGTGGAATACCCGAGGATCGGTCCGGAAACGATGTTTGCGGGTTCCGCGCTCAAAGGAAAAACGCAAGCGATCAAAAAAGAAAGAAGAATGGATGGGTTTTTAAGAATTCGAAATTTCATAAACGGAATTGCCTTGGATCAATTACCTTTGTTGAACCGTTTAAAAATTCAAGATAAAGTTTTTATAAAAAGAAAAACGATTCTGCCTTAACAAGAATCCGCTTTTATTTGATCCCGAATCCTTTTCGGATTAACAAAACCGCGCCGTCGAGCGCTTTCTTTGCGTCCGGGATCAATCCGGCAAAATTGAAATATCCGTGAACCAATGTTTCGTACATCTGAAATTCAACCGGAACTTTGGCCTTTTTTAAAGTTTCTATAAACTCGATCGCTTCGTCTTGCAGAGGATCGAAGCCGGCTAACTGAACGAACGTGCGTGGAAAGTCCGTAATTTTTTTATGAAGAATCGGAGATGCTGCGATTTTTTTTCCTTCCGGAGGCGAATGAAGATAATGCGTGTTGAAAAAATCCAATAGGTCGTTGGTCAATGCGTACCCTTTTCCGAATTCATATCTGCTTCCGCTCATTCGAAAAAGATCCAAATACGGATAAATCAAAAGCTGAAAAAACGGGGATCGTATTTTTTTCCTTTTAGAAAGTATACAAACGTTTGCGGCCAAATTTCCTCCCGCACTGTCGCCGCCGACCGCGATTTTTTTAGGGAGAATTTTCAATGTCTTTGCGTTTTTCACGATCCATTGATAAGCGACAAAGGAATCTTCGACCGCCGTTGGAAATTTATGCTCCGGTCCTAAACGATAATCGACCGCGATCACGGTAACTCCGGAATTTTTTGCGATATAACGCAACGGGGGATCGTGCGTTTCTAAGTCGCCGATGACAAAACCGCCTCCGTGAAAATAAACGATCGCGGGCTTTGTTTCGGCGGATGAATTCGATCGATACGATCGAGCTTTGATAATTTCGGCCCCGACCGGAATTATGAGATTCTCTGTTTGAACTCCAAGTTCCGGTTCCAGATCAAAGAGGAACATGGAATTTTTAAAGAAGATTCTTGCTTCTTTCGGAGCAAGGGTTTCGATTTTCGGTTTAATACGAGCGAGAAAAAGGGAGATTTGAATTTTCGCGTCGAGAATTCTTCCCCGCTTTGTAATCGTTCCGCCGGAAATTTTCCGAAGAAAAGTTTCCGGTAAACGTAGAATCCATTTTAAAAGGAATCGTTCAAACTTTCGCAAGAGCACGGGTTTTCTTTTTGAATCCGTTGGAGGAAACACCGTTTTTGGAAGCGGATTTGTGCTGTGCGATCGCTTCTACCGAAAGTTTGTTTCCGTTTTTGGAAGCGCGTTTGGTTCCTCGTTTCAATTCCGATTTCATATCGTATAAGAAGTCCTCAAAGTCCACCTGCATCGTGTGCCTTGTCGATGCCACATAACGTTTCTTCATCGCCGATTCGTATTTTTCGATGGATTGATTCATTTCCTCCGTGGAAGGAAATACGTAGTTTCCGGTTAAATATTCGGAGATCCATTTTCCCTGAAATTCCGCGAGAGGCATAATCGCACCCAGAGGCTGATACAGGCCGACAAAGAAAAGATTGTTGTATTCCGGTTTTATCATTCTGTGAAAGAGCGGAATGTGGTTGTCCTTTGCGGAAAGGAATTTTTCGTCGAAGAAAGGAAACTTCACGTCGTATCCTGTGCAATAAATGACCGCGTCGACTTCCTCTTCGCTTCCGTCGACAAAACGAACCTTATTGCCGTTATACGATTCTATATTCGGTTTCGGAGTCACGTCTCCTCTCCCCAATCGAACGAGAATATCCTGGGAAATCGTAGGATGGGCCGCTCCCGGCTTGTGATCCGGTTTTTGTAAACCGAAGTCCTGCACGTTTCCTACTCCGAAACGTAATACGAGTCCCATGATAAAACTCTTCAACCAGAACGGTGTATGAACCGGAATCAGTTCGGTGGACTTGTCTAGCGGTTTTCCAAAAAGGTAATTCGGAATAATATAAGCGCCTCTTCTCGCCGCTAAGAAAACCTTCGATGCCACGCCGGGACGACAAAGCTCCACGGCGATATCCATCGCACTGTTTCCCATACCGAGAACGACGACTCGTTTTCCGGTTAATTTAATCGGATTATCCGGATCAACGTAAGAATGCGAGTGAATGATCTTTCCTGTAAACTTGCCTGGGAATGGAGGATTGGGCCATCGTTGCGACCAGTGATGGCCGTTCGATACTACGAGCGCGTCGTAATACTTTTGTTTTCCGTCTCCTGTTTGAACCAACCACGTCCCGTCTTCTTGACGTTCGACGTGAACAACGGGAGTTTTGAAGTGAATGTTCTTACGAAATCCGAAATGATTCACGTAATCGATAAAGTATTCCAGAATCTTTTGGTGACCCGGATAATCCGGATATGTGCGTGGCATCGGATAATCTCTGTATTCCATACGATCACGATGCGTATTGATATGCAGAGATTTGTAGATGTTGCTCATCTTGTTGTCGTTGTTGAATCTCCAGTTGCCCCCTACTTCGCTTCCTGCCTCGTAACAATCAAACGGAATCCCTTTCTCTTTGAGAGCCTTGCAAACGGCTATACCGCTTGAACCCGCTCCGATCACACAAACACTCGGCAATGAAGACATATCCTTCTCCTCTTTTTACGGATGATACGTTAGGAATTATGATACAGCTTTTAAATTATAACGCAGTCAATTAAAAAATGTTTTGAATTTATAATTCGCGGAAATAGGAAGGAATCCTTATGGAACAGAAGAAGAGAACAAATGTTCACTATGATTTCGATTATGTGATCGTAGGCAGCGGATTCGGTGGAAGCGTATCGGCGATGCGTTTGAGTCAGAAAGGTTATTCCGTTGCTGTAATTGAATCGGGAAAACGATGGAGATCCGAGGATTTTCCGAAATCAAACTGGTCGCTTAACAAATATCTTTGGATGCCCCGTATCGGTTTTTACGGAATTCAACGTTTGAATCTTTTGAAGGATTTCTTTCTTGTTAGCGGTGCGGGAGTCGGCGGCGGTAGTTTAGTATATGCGAATACTCTTTATGTGCCCGGGGATAAGGTTCTAGATTCTCCCGCTTTTAAAAAAATGGGCGGAAAGTCAGGAATGCTCCCGTTTTATTCGGTCGCATCACGCATGTTAGGCGTCACTCAAAATCCTCAGCTTTACGAATCCGATTTTATTTTAAAGGAAATCGCGGAAGAGATGGGAAGAGGGGAAACATTCCGTCCAACGCCCGTCGGAGTTTTTTTTGGAGAAAAGCCGGGTAAGTTTACGAAAGATCCGTATTTCTTAGGGGAAGGTCCGGATCGTGTGACCTGCAATCACTGCGGCGGTTGTATGGTGGGCTGCAGATTCAATTCAAAGAATACGCTCGATAAGAATTATCTCTACTTTGCCGAAAAGATGGGAGCAAAAATTTTTCCGGAAACCAAAGTCGATTCTCTGATTCCTCTGAACGGATTCGGCGTTCCCGACCCGGCAGCCACGGGGGAATTCGGATATCAAATTCAAACCAGATCTACGACGGGTCTTTTCGGATTTCCGAAAAAGAAATTCTATGCAAAAAACGTAATTCTTTCCGCGGCCGTGATGGGAACGGTCGGTCTGCTTTTAAAGATGAAACAAATGGGAAAGATGCCGAGGATTTCCGATGTCTTAGGCGACAGCGTGAGAACGAATAGCGAAACCGTATTAGCGATTACTAATTTTACAAAGGAAGTGGATTATTCAAAAGGGGTTGCGATCACTTCTTCCATTCACCCGGACGAACATACCCACATGGAGCCGGTCCGCTATCCGAAAGGTTCGGATTTTTTCGGAACGATCGCATCCGTACTTACCGACGGCGGCGGAAAATTTCCCAGGCCACTTAAATACTTTCTCACCTTATTTACGAATCCGTTGTATTTCTTTCAAGCTTCCTGGCCTTTCGGTTTTGCAAAACGATCCTTGATTCTTTTGGTGATGCAGACGTTGGATAACAAGATTCGTTTGGTTCGGACCAGACGATTCGCTTGGCCGTTTGAAAAGACGATGAGTTCCGCTTTGACCGAAGGAGAAAAAACGCCTTCTTACATTCCGATCGCGAACGATACCGCACGAAAAATCGCACAAAAGACCGGAGGAGTTCCGAGAAGTTCGATCAACGACGTTCTGTTAAACGCTCCGATTACAGGGCATATCATGGGCGGTTGTATTATGGGAGATTCCGAAAAGGAAGGAGTGATCGATTTTCAAAACAGGGTCTTCGGTTATCAAAATTTAAGAATCTGCGACAGCTCGATGATCACCGTCAATCTCGGAGTCAATCCGAGTCTTTCGATTACGGCGATCACCGAACGAGCGATGTCCTTAATTCCTCCGAAGGAAGGATTTCAACCGATAGAATATCGTTTCGAGAAAGAATTCGGAATCTCTTCGATTCTAAGTACTCGCGAAAAGAAGTCCGCTTCGAAAAAACAAACCGCGTCGCGGTCCGATCCAAATTCTAAATCGAAATCGACGGCCAAACAAAAACGGAATTCAAACGGCGTGAAAGGAAACAAGATACGTAAATAACCCAATTCGAAGATCGCGAGTTCGTTTCAAAAAATTCCGAATGCGCGGTATATTCTTCTTTCATTTCCTCGTTTTCAGAACGAAGATGAAGACGAGGTCCGATTTTGAGTTTAGAATTTCTGCATAGACAAGAATTATTCAAACAGGAAGCGTATTGGCGCGGTTCTTGGAACGAGGGAAATCCGAATCTGAAAATTCAGGTCCAAAATCCCGCCAGCTTAGAAATGTTAGGCGCCGTTCCTTCTTTGGGACAAAAGGAAACGTTGGAAGCGATCGAAACTTCCAAGGAGGCTTTTTCCGATTGGTCCGCGCGACCGGCAAAGGAACGTGCGGTTCTGATTCGGAACTGGGCCGATAAGATGAAAAAGAATCGGGAAGACCTCGCGCTTCTCATGACTCTGGAACAGGGAAAACCTTTGAGCGAATCCAGAGGTGAAATCGATTACGCTTCTTCCTTTTTGGAATGGTTTGCCGAAGAAGCGAAGAGAACATACGGCGATATTATTCCGAGTCATAGAACCGATACGAAGATCGAAGTCTTAAAACTTCCCGTGGGAGTTTGCGGAATTTTAACTCCTTGGAATTTTCCTTCCTCGATGATCACGCGCAAAGCCGGGGCGGCGTTGGCCGCGGGTTGTACGGTGATCAGCAAACCTTCCGAACTCACGCCATTCTCCGCTTTAGCTTTAGCGGCGCTTGCGCAGGAAGCCGGAATTCCGGAAGGCGCCTTTCAAGTTCTCACGGGTTATCCGGAAGAAATCGCGAACACTCTGATCGATCATCCCGATGTGAAGAAGATCAGTTTTACCGGCTCGACTCGAGTGGGAAAATTGATCATGGAAAGAAGTTCCAAAACTTTGAAACGTTTATCCCTCGAATTGGGAGGGAATGCCCCGTTTTTGATTTTCGACGACGCCGATTTGGAAGCGGCGGTCAAAGGTGCGATTCTTTCCAAATTTAGAAACTCGGGTCAAACCTGCGTTTGTGCGAATCGATTTCTGGTTCAGAAAGGAATTTATAACGAGTTTATAAGTTTGTTTTCAGAAGCCGTATTACAATTAAAGACCGGCAATGGGTTGGAAAAGGACGTAAACGTTGGACCGCTCATCAACGAAGCGGCGGTTCTTAAAATGGGACATCACGTTGAGCATGCAAAGGCGACCGGCGCAAAACTTCTGCTAGGCGGGAATAGAATCGAATCGGGTAAATTATTTTTCTCTCCAACGGTTATCTCCGATGTGAGTAAAGATTCTCTTTCGATGCGGGAAGAGATTTTCGGTCCCATTGCGCCGGTATATCGTTTTGATTCCTTAGAAGAAGCGATTCGAATCGCGAATTCTACACCTTCCGGGCTAGCTGCATACGCGTATTCGAACGATTATAAAAAGATTCGTCTTCTCTCGGAAAGGATCGAATCGGGTATGTTGGGGATCAACGAAGGGTTGATTTCCAGCGAACAAGTTCCTTTCGGAGGAGTTAAGGAATCGGGTTTCGGTAGGGAAGGATCAAAATACGGAATTCATGAATATCTTAACGTCAAATATGTCTGTATCGGTGGTTTTTGAGTAGCAAACAATCACAGTTCGTTTGTGAGGCATCTCTTTATGCAGAGCAACATTCGATTTCGATGATTTCCTTCCGAACTTTCGTTTTTGTACAGAAGTTTTTGATGATTCGGAATCTATAACGTACGATATACGAGTTCAAATTTCCTTTTTGCTTGACGATAATAATTTTAAGCGATTTTTAGAGTGCCTGTCTTATGGATCTGATTTATTTAAATTACTTTTCATTGGCTTCGTTGATCGGAGTCCTCTTTATCGGGTTCACAACCTTCTTTTTCTTCTCCATCCAGGAAAAGGCATCGGGCACGATATATGTCAGCATCGGTTTGCTTTGTCTCGGGATATTTCATCTCGGCTACATGGTGGGATTTCCTTTTTACGGACCATGGTCCGTGTTCCATCGGTGGATCGTAATTCCTTCTCCGTTTTTCGGATTTCTATTTTTGATCATGTTCTTTCTTCACTATCCGGAACCGGTTTCCAGGAAGATCGTGATTCCGGTTTTTTCCATCGCATTAGTGGGAGTTCTTTTCATTTGCGCGTGGTATTTGTATGAATCCTTTCCCGCCAAAAGAGTGTTCTACTTTTCGGGGCATTACTGGGATTTTCAGATCAATTACTTTTATAAAATTTATTCGGCGGTCATCATTCTTTATACCTTCATCTTTATGGGGATCGGCGTCTGGAGAATGGTGAAACTCAAGGGTAAGGAAAGAATCATCACGGGTATTATTCTCATTCCTTTGACGTTAGTCACTCTTTTCCCGGGAATTCTGAATGCAATGAGTCGAGACGGAGCGGTTTCGAGAGAATTGTATCAAACCGTTTTGGATATTTCTCTCGTGATCGGACTGTTCGTAATTCTCGTAGGTTATATCAACTATACGAGTGAAAAGACTTCGATTCTTTCCAGAATTACCGGAATCACGCTCGCGACTTTCTTTTTAATTTTACAAATCGTCAGTTTGTTCATCTTCAATAAATACGAAGAATCCTACGATCTGATCAAACGAAAAGAAGTCCGCTTATCCGTATCGGGTTTAGAGGTTTCAAAAGATATCGAATACGTTTTCGAGTATGATTCGGAATCGGATTCCGCGAAATCCAGTTCGATCAAAAATTCTCTTCAACCGAACGAATCGGTTTTGCGGGAATTCCGTTTTTTTAAAATTGCACATACCCTTTTCGAACTTCCGGTCCTGGCAAACGAAGAATTGATCGAAAGATCGGATTCCATTTTAAAGAATTCTCCTCCGGGGTTTGAAGCGTATAAGGCAGGCGTGAAGGAATATCTTTCCTCGAAAAAGGATTTCAAAAACCTTTCGGGAAAGGACGTGGAATCTTTCTTTGACGACTTGGAAAAGAAGCTGGTTGTTCTTAGAAATAAATACTTTCATCTTCCTCCGAAGGAAAAAAACGACCCTGTCGCGCTTGAGAAGTTATTTCAATCGAACGCTCCGGGTATCGACGCGTATTTAAAGGAACTAAAAAAGGCCGCGTTGAATTCGAACGTGACCGATTCCGCGAAAAGAGATAAGATCATTCAAACTCTCCTGACTCAGGTAAGAAAACAGGATGAAAGAACGTACAAAGGCGAACGCATATACGAGTTAGGAGGCCATGTTCCGAAGCACTATATCTCTTATTTTTACGTTTCCGAAGCCGGTTCCAAAATATACGAGGTCGGGTTTCGATACGAATCGCTCCGCGAATATCTCCATTCAACGGGTAAGATTCTTTATATATCCGCGCTTTGCATTTTGGTTTTAGTTCTTTTCGGATTCCGTTTTTTCTTTCAAGGCGCCCTTCTCAACCCATTGGAAGAAGTCGTGATCGGTTTGAGAGAAGCGAATTCGGGCAACTTAGAATATCGTCTTCAAGTGAAAGTCGAGGACGAGATCGGTTTTATCGCCCGTTCGTTTAACAGAATGGCGAGGTCGATTCAAGCCGCAAGAAAACGTCTGCAACAGTACGCGGAAGAACTTGAAGAGAAGGTAAAAGAAAGAACCAAAGAACTTCAGCAAACTCTCGAAGAAGTTCAGGAATTGAAGCAACAACAGGATGGAGATTATTTCTTAACTTCCCTCTTAATCAAACCGCTCGGCTCGAACAAAGCTCGTCAGGAAAACGTAAAAGTGGATTTTCTGATCGAACAAAAAAAGAAATTCTCCTTTAGAAGGTTCAACGACGAGATCGGAGGGGACATCAATATCTCCAACGGAATCGAATTGCAGGATCGGTATTATACCGTTTTCTTAAACGCGGACGCGATGGGAAAATCGATGCAAGGCGCGGGCGGGGCGCTCGTACTCGGAGCCGTTTTTGAATCGATCATCGAAAGAACGAAAATGGCAGCAACGATGAAGGAGCAATCCCCCGAACGCTGGCTGAAAAACGCGTTCTTAGAATTGCACAAGGTCTTTGAAAGTTTCGACGGATCGATGCTCGTTTCACTCGTGTTAGGCGTTGTGGATGATGAAGCGGGACTTCTTTACTTTATCAACGCGGAACATCCTTGGACCGTGTTGTATCGGGACGGAATCGCAAGCTTTATCGAAGACGATCTGATGTTCCGAAAACTCGGAACGACCGGTATGGAAGGAAGCGTCTTTATCAAAACGTTCCAAATGGAACCGGGCGATATCATCATCGCGGGTTCGGACGGGCGCGACGATCTGTTGATCGGAACCGATCGCGAGGGCGGAAGGATCATCAACGACGACGAGAAATTATTTTTGAGAAAGGTCGAAGAGGCAAACGGAGAACTTCAATCGATTTATGAAGGTATTCAAAAACAAGGAAGTTTAACGGACGACCTTTCTTTGGTTCGAGTTTCATTTAAGGAAAATCTAACGCAGTCAAAAATCGCGCAAGCTCACGAGAGGGAACAAATTAGGGAACTTCTCAAAAAAGCAAAGGAAGGCGCGGGCAACAAAGAGATCGAAGAAGCGATTTCGTATCTCGAACAAGCCGAATCTTTGAACAACCAAGTTCCCGAAGTCAAAAAGTTATTCGTAAGTCTTTTTTTGAAAAAGAAGGACTACAGAAATGCGGCGCTCTACGCGGAAGATTATCTGAATTTGAAACCGGTGGATAAGGAAATTCTTTATATCGCTTCGACGGCCGCACGCAAAGCGGGAAGTCTTCAGAAGGCGTTGGATTTCGGAGAACGATTGAAACTGAGAGAACCGACTCACATGAAAAATCTCGTGAATCTTGCGCAAATTTACATCGCATTGAAGAATTATAAACGAGCGATGGAAATGGTGGAGATCGCACTTTCGGTGGATCCGCACCACGAAGTGATCTTAAAGATTCAAGACGTGCTCAGAAAGTATTCGCATACGATGGCCGAAACCGAATAAGAACCTGTCCCAAAACCGGGACGGAACCTTGCAGCTGATCTTTCTGGTAAAGTAAAATTAGGTTTTGGGACACGCTGTAAATTAAAAAGGACGATCATCCTCCTTCATTGAGGATGGATCGTCACTTCCGATTTGATCGAATTCGAAATAAAACAATTCCGATGAGATTTCGCATGAAGATCCGCTAATGCCTCCGAATCGGGAATTTTTTCGCCTTCGAATGTTACCTTCGGATAAAGATCGATTTTCGTTACGACCATCTTTCCTTCCGCGTTCTTTTCCAATGTGGCGATTGCGTGGTCCTGATATTCGGACACGACATATCTGCTCTTTGCGGCAACCGCAAGAAAGGTTAAAAAATGACAGCTGCAGACGGAAGACGCCAACAATTCTTCCGGGTTGGCGTGCTCCGCTTTTCCGAAGGTCTCTACTGTGGAAGATCCGAATAATTTCTGACCGCCGTCGTATTGAATCGAATGTGTTCGGTCATACGAGTCATATTTGAATTCTTCCGGTCCTTTTTTCCAATAGATGCCGATTTTATGTTCAGACATGATCATCCCTCTAATTATAAAAGTCCAAATGAATCAGATAAAATTCAAAAAGAAATTTTTTATTCGATGTTCGTTCAAAAAAAGAAAGCGGCAAAATGAACGAACCGGAATCAAATTGCGGATGGAAACAAACAAAAATCCGTCCCCAATGGGGCGGAATTTAGAGTAAGTCCTTTTGCGATATGCGCTCATTTCAGAACGAACGTGAATTCGCGGAAAACATTTCGAAAAAAGTGAATCAATGTTTCCTAAAATTCGATTTTCAGAACGGCAAGTTATCAGGGTACAAGTCACTTAACGTTTTTTCGAATTGTAAATCCGAACTCGTAAATTATAAATTTCCATTTTAGAAAAACCATTGATTTTTCGAAGTAAATTCTCGTCATTAGTATCATGACATCCAAGAAAGAATCCTCGCGAAAAACGGACGAGGAAATCATTGCCTCGGGCCCTGCTTACATCAACTGGATTCGGCTCGGATTGATTCTACTGTATTATTCTTCGATCGCGATCGGTTGGAACCGGAGCAACGTAGTTCAAAACACTTTGTATCTAAGTGGAACTACGACGATGCTCCTGTATTTCTTTTATAGTCTTTATAAAATTAAGACCACCGGAACTCTTTCCCATACCTTAAGTAAGGTGTTCATTTTGGCGGATGTCGGCGCTCTATTTTGTGCGATGTTCGGCGCTGCGATGGATCACCCTGATTATACGTCCGGAATGGTTAAAAGTTCCGTTCTATACGGAATCAGTTATCTTTACATCATTTATGCCGGTTTGCTACTTGCGCCTAACTTTATTCTTGTGGTCGGATTCTCGTCTGCGCTCGCCCATATTGTCGTCGTTTACACGGCCACACAACACGGTTTGGTTCTTACCGAGGAACCGAAACTTGCCAATTCTTTGGGGCACGCGGCGACCTCCGAACAAATCACTAAGATTTTGTTCATTTTTGCATGCACGTTTATCGTGAGAATTCTCGTGAAACTGTTTATGCTGCTTCGAGAAAACTCCGAATTTAGGCAAAAAGAATTGGAAGACTCACATAGATTGATCGCCGAAAGAAGCGATAAAATGAGAGAATCCGCTCGCGCTCTAAAAGAATCTTCCTTAAACTTAAAGAACTTTATGAACGATTTTTCCACGTTGGTTTCGGATCATGCTTCTTCTTTCGAGGAGATCAGCTCGACGATGGAGGAATTTCAATCGCAAACGGAGAATTCTTCCGATAACGTAAAAAATCAATTTAGCAATATTGAAAATTTGATCGGACATAGTAGCAATTTAAAATCGATCATCGAAAGGATTTCGCAGTTCAACGAAGTGCTCGATCAGAGTATGGATAAGGTCCGTAAGTCCGGTTCGATGGTGACCGGTTTCGTGGAAGAACTTGCCAAATCTTTATCTTCTTTAGGCGATTCTTTCCGTAGCGTGGGCGAAGTGAATCGGATCATGTCCGAGGTTGCGGATCGAACCAATCTTCTTTCTTTAAATGCTTCGATCGAAGCCGCTCGTGCGGGTGAAGCCGGAAAGGGTTTTGCGGTAGTCGCTCAGGAAGTTTCCAAACTTGCGGAAAGCAGCGCTGGCAACGCGGATTTGATTTCCAAGATCATTCGCGATTCTTCCAATCACGTGGTTACGGGGCAAAAATCTGCGGAGACTACGGCGGGCCATGTAAAAGAACAGGAATCTTTATTTCAGGATTTGTTCGGCAGGTTTGAAGAATTTTCAAAGATGTTCGAAGAACAAAAGAGAATCAATGCTCAGTTTTTTTCCACCTTGGATCGACTGAGAGTTTTATCCTCCGAAATTGAGATCGCATCCTCCGAGCAAAAAACGGGTTTGAGAGGAATCGTGGAAGCGATCGCGAGTCTTCAGAATTCTATGGAAACTCTTGTTGAAAAAAGCGAGAATCTAAGCTTGATCGTGCGGGAACTGGAAACTCAATCGAATTCTTTAACACGAATCGGAGATTTCTGAGGATTGAATCCACAATCCCAAAGTTTTTATAATTTGATAGCTCTGTTTCGCATAACGTATTAAAAATGATTTGAGAAACTAACTAAAAGCAAATATTCAAGGTCGATGCAAGTTATCGACAATGAAATCAAACAATCCGACCAAGAGATTATTGCTTCCGGTTCGATCTATATCAACCATATACGATTGATTTTGGTTTTTCTTTTTTATTTTTCCGTCATCGTAAATTGGAAACAAAATAGTTCGGGACAAAACGCTTCTTATCTCGTAGGTATCAGCACCATATTCGCCTACGCGCTTTACGGTTATTATAAAATCAAATTTCGGAACGGTTTTACGGAAATTCAAAGCAAGGTTCTGCTTGTGGCCGACGTTCTTATTTTCTTTTCTTCTATGGCGGTTGTCGCGGTTGATAAGCCCGAACTTTCGGCGGGTGTCGTTCGCAATCAAGTTTTGACGGCGATCGGATTCGTATATATCATCTGTTCCACTCTTTTACTTTCGCCTAACTTTATCGTTTTGATCGGTTTTATTTCCGCTTTGACCCAATCGATCGTAATCTTGCTTTCGGGATTAAACGGACTTAACTTTGTGATCGATCCGATTCTTTCAACTTCGATCGGAAGCGCTTCTCCTTCGGAACAGTTTTTGAAGATCTTGTTTATGTTCACTTCTTCCCTGATTCTGCAATTTCTTGTAAAACTATTCTTAAAACTCAGGGACAATTCCAAGATCAGACAAAAGAAATTAGAAGAGTCATATCGATTTATGAACGATAGAACGCAAAGAATGAACGAGTCCGCTCAATATCTGAAAAGTTCCTCGCGAAATCTGAAGGAATTTATGAACGATTTTTCCGCGTTGGTTTCGGATCATGCTTCTTCTTTCGAGGAGATCAGCTCGACGGTCGAGGAATTTCAATCGCAAACGGAGAATTCTTCCGATACGGTCCAGAAACAGTTTAAACAAATTGCAAGTCTTTTGGATCATACGGATAATTTAAAATCGATCATCGAAAGAATTTCGCAGTTCAACGAAATACTCGATCAGAGTATGGATAAGGTCCGTAAGTCCGGTTCGATGGTGACCGGTTTCGTGGAAGAACTTGCCAAATCTTTATCTTCTTTAGGCGATTCTTTCCGAAGCGTGGGCGAAGTGAATCGGATCATGTCCGAGGTTGCGGATCGAACCAATCTTCTTTCTTTAAATGCTTCGATCGAAGCCGCTCGTGCGGGAGAGGCCGGAAAGGGTTTTGCGGTAGTCGCTCAGGAGGTTTCCAAACTTGCGGAAAGCAGCGCTGGCAACGCGGATTTGATTTCTAAGATCATTCGCGATTCTTCCAATCACGTGGTTACGGGTCGGAAGTCCGCGGAAACGACCGCCAGCCATGTGAAGGAACAGGATATTTTATTTCAGGATCTCTTTTCCAGGTTTAACGAGTTCTTAAAATTATTCGAACAACAGAGAACGATCAATTCTCAATTTTTTTCTTCGCTGGACCATTTGCGATCTTTGTCTTCCGAAATCGAACTTGCTTCTTCCGAACAAAGAATTGGTCTTACCGGAATCGTAAACGCGATCGCGAGTCTTCAGAATTCTATGGAATCGCTGACGGAAAAAAGCGAGAATCTTGCGAATATCATTCTCGAACTGGATCTCCAGTCGAATCGGTTGACCAAGGTCGACGGGGAATAGGCTTCGTTCTATAGAAGATCGGTTTAATTCGAATTTCAATGATACATAATTTACACGCTTAGAATTCGGTCTTCCGTCCTTACAAAGAAGGTTTCTTCTACTTCAGCGATTGTAGAAAGGGATGGAATCGTCTCGGACTCAGGTTTGTTATTTCAGTTGTCATTCTACCCTTTTTCAAATGTTTAGTAAAAAGGAACACTCGAGGAAAGGGAAAATGGCAAATATCTATTACGACGCCGACTGTGATTTAAACTCGCTCAAAGGTAAGACCATTGCAGTGATCGGCTACGGAAGCCAGGGACATGCCCAGGCTCAAAACATGAAGGATTCCGGACTCAAAGTTATTATCGGTTTGAAAGAAGGATCCAAATCAGTTCAAGACGCTAAGAATGCGGGTTTCGAAGTGTACAGCGTCGCTGAGGCTTCTCAAAAAGCAGACATCATTCAAATTCTTGCACCCGATACGATTCAAGCGGATCTTTACAAAAAAGATATCGAACCGAATTTGAAAAAAGGCGACGCGCTCGTTTTTTCTCACGGGTTTAACATTCATTACGATTTCATCCAACCTCCGAAAGACGTGGACGTATATATGGTCGCTCCGAAAGGACCGGGTCATTTAGTTCGCCGAGTTTATACGGAAGGCGGCGGAGTTCCTTGTCTGATCGCGATTTATCAAGATTCCACCGGCGAAGCTAAGAAAAGAGCGTTGGCGCATGCGGCCGGAGTAGGCGGGGGACGCGCGGGAATTCTGGAAACTTCTTTCCGTGAAGAAACGGAAACCGATCTTTTCGGAGAACAAGTCGTTCTTTGCGGCGGTCTTTCCAACTTGATTATGGCGGGTTTTGAAACTCTGACCGAAGCAGGATACGATCCTGAAATCGCTTACTTCGAGTGTCTTCACGAAGTGAAACTCATCACCGATTTGATCTACGAAGGTGGATTGGCGAGAATGAGATTCTCCATTTCCGACACCGCAGAATACGGTGACTACGTTAGCGGACCTCGCGTGATCGACGCAGGCGTTAAACAAAGAATGAAGGAAGTTCTGAACGATATTCAAAAAGATAAGGGAGCAAAATTTGCAAACAATTGGATGGCCGAAACAAAAGCGGGATATCCTAACTTTAAGAATATGAGAGAGAAGAATGCGGCTCACCCGATCGAATCGGTCGGTAAAAAACTGAGAAGTATGATGAAGTGGTTGTCTAAGTAATTTTCACTTCGCTTTTCTTGCAGACAAAACCCGGCGGACTTTAAAGTCTTCCGGGTTTTTTTTATTGGCGTTTGCCCTTTTCGTCTTAACGAAAACTTTTTTAAGGAAAGAATGCTTTCGAGTTTTGCGAGCTTATCCTTTCGTCCGGTCAGATTATAATGATATCGAAAAAATGAAGAAAAAAGTTCGATTTAGCAAAACAAACGTTATCTAATAAGCATTAGAATATAATTAAATTTTAATGTAGTTGCTTGAGAAATGATGCTTCCTGAACGGTTTCCGTTGAATGTCGTTTGACATTCTTTTCTACTCTATATACGATTCGTTCACATCCGATTTAGAGTGAGTGTTTCTCACTCTAAATCCGGAAACTAAATCGAAAATTAGAGGTTAATCATGTTTCGAAAATCGCTTACGGTTGTATTTGTTGCCGCATCAATATTGCTTTCGTTGAATTCAATCAGCGCAAAGTCGTATGTATTCGGAAGTCTCGGTCTTCAGTTTGATCTTGCTCAATTGGGCGGAACGATTACGAAAGACGGTTTAGATTCGGCAAATTATTACGACATCGCTTCCGGTGGAACGGGTGGAAATGCGAATGCAGGAGTCGCACCCAGAAGGGCGGTAATTCCTGAAAATCGTCTGCAAACCCTGGAGAATACGACGGCCGGATTGATCAATGTGAAAGCGAACGGCGCTATGTCCGGTCTCGTTTTTTCGGCGGGCTATGAAAAGGAATTCGGGAAATTCTATTTTGCAAGGATTGCTGCAAATTATACGAGAAAATACTTCGGCGGGGACACGGAAGCGAAGGCATTAGGATTCAAATTTTATGATATTACTTGGGATTATAACGCGATTCAAATTCCGATCAACGTAGGGATGAAGGTTGCCGTTTCGGAAGACAACGCAATTTACATCGGCGGCGGAATTCATTATTTTAAAGGCGGATGGAGTTTATCCGGTTCCAGTCTTTCCAATTTGGTGCACGATGCCGTGATGCCTTTGAGTCCCGCGGTTGCAGGTTTGATTTCCGACGGAACCAACCCCGCGGCGATTTGGGAAGATGTTCGTTTCAGCGTTTCCGGTGTCGCACCAAACTGGATCGTGGGAGCTCAATCCAGACTTACCGAAAAGGGGTTTCTCTACTTAGAAGCGGAAACACTTTATTCTTATAAGTTAGGCACGGGTCACACTCAATCTGCAGGGGGAATTCTCGGATTATCGCCGTCACCGGCGTATCCGGTTGTACTAGGCGGAACACAATACCGAGTCGGTTACAAACACGAACTCTAATTTTCAAGATTTTATTTTTAAGAAGCGGTCTTTGTCGAATATGAAAAGACCCCTTCCGATTTCTTTTTTCGTTTTATAATTCTCGGAAGAGTTTCATAAGAACCGTTTTTAATCAAAAATAATTCGATCGAGTTTCGTTTCAAGATACGCCGTAAATTCGATTGTAAATTGTATCCGTTTTCGCTCCATTCCGGCCAAATAAATTTTAGAAAATTCTTTCCTAAATTTAGAAGCATCGATTCTTTCCCTAAAAAAATAATGACAAAAGGATTTCTTTTGCTACCCTGATTCCATTCCAAATCATCCCAGGAGGCCAGGTTTGAAATCCAAGCTATCGGCAATCAGCGTCTGTTTGATTTTATTTTTTGCGACCGACGCTTTTGCACAAAAAAGATACGGGCTTATTTTCGGTTCCAATTATACCGGAAACAAAGCCGGAATTCCGGAACTCAATCTTTGTGAAGCGGACGCCACTTATCTAAACGACGAGATTCGGAGAGTGGGAAACTTCGACGAAGTGAAGATCGTTCTCGGTAAGGAAGTCACGAAAGATAATATAGAAAAAGAGATTAAGGCCTTAGCGAAGAAAGCCGGCGACAACGATACCGTTCTTCTTTACTTTTCCGGTCACGGCGCATTTCAAAGGGACGCATCCGCAAAGAACGGGATGAGAAACTTAATCATCTGCTACGATCGCCCGCATCTTCCGGACGACGAACTCAATAAGTATTTGGAAAAAGTTAAATCTCCGAAAACGGTCTTCATCTTCGACTGCTGTTTTTCAGGCGGTATCGCTAAGAAAGGAAAAGCGACTCGAGGTTCGGCGGACGTTCCGATTCCCGAGGGAAGCGACGGAACCGTGAAACAAGACTCGGAGGATTTTTTCTTTCAAGACAAAGCGATCATTTCATCAGCGGATGATAATCAAACCGCGATCGAAGTGGGCGGCAGCATCAATCACGGAATCTTTACGTATAACTTCGGTAAGGCGCTCAGCACGGCCGACTTGAATAAGGATAACGTGGTTACGGCCTTGGAAGCTTTTTTTAAATCCAGAGAAGAAACCGTTCAGATGGCAAAGAAGTTTCAGCACGAACAGGTACCGCAAATTTCCGGAAACGCATCCGGGATTTTTCTTTCTGGTAAAAAAACTCCAGAACCTCCTAAGCCAGTCGATCCTCCGAAACCTCCCGCGCCTTCCGTGGAACCGGAACCCGATCCGGTAAAACCGAATCCGACCGAACCCGTGGTAACACCGCAAGAACCTCCTGTCGTTCCTACGAACGAAAGAGGGGATTTGGTATTAAAGACGACGATCATTCAAGACCGTGCTTACGGACTTTCCGATCTTCCTCCCGATATTCTTATCTTTGCTAAAAAGAAAAGAAAAGGAAATAGGAACGTAAAGGTTTATATCGACGATCAAGAATTTACTTCTTCCGTTACGGCGACTTCTTCCAATTTTTGGGGAGCGGTGAAACGGCAAGGACAACTGATTCCGGGAAATATCTACACGATCACTTTGAGCAAGGTGCCCGCCGGCGTTCATAAAATTACGATCAAAGCCGACGATTATCCTGAGATTCAGGAAACGTTTGCGGTTCTTCCGAATAAAAAGAACGAACTTCCGATCAACGTTTCTATGAGCGGTTTCGGTGCGATTCAAGGAAAGGTTTTTTACAAAACATTGGATAACCCTGTAATCAACCAACCGATCTTTATGCCTACGATTTCCAGCGTAACCGGAATTCAAAAATTGAATACGGACAGCGATGGAAATTTCTGGTTCACAAACCTCAAGCCGGGTGATTACGAAATCAAGGCTTCTTTTGCGGAGGATTTGAATCTCAACAATTCGATGATCAACGTAAGAGAAGGGGACGTGACGAAGGTGGACGTAATTCTAAACGTTAAGATGCCTTCGACGAAAACCAAATACTAAAAACGTATTTGGGTTTAACACGAAAAAGCCTGCTATTTTAGCAGGCTTTTTTATTTTATAGGTTCGATTCTCTATGAATTCGTATTCGCATGGAAGTTTCGCTTTTTCGCGAAGCTCCTTAGAATCGAATCCGCCGTTTGTTAAGCGAAGTTTGAATTTAGTCCTTTAAGAATTGTTTCCACTCATTGGATCTGAATCTGCGTTTGCGGATTTCCTTTAATTTTTTCATTTGATCCGCGTTCAGAAGGTTACCGGCTTTTAATCCGGATTGAGGAAGAATCGTATTGTTTACGAGATTTGCGACGGTTTTGTCGATCGAAAGAAAGGAACTTTTTAAATCTGGATCCATTTCCGGGTAAAACATTTTGCGCCTCCATGCGACTTCTGGTTTGGTTGGTGATCTTTTTATTGGGAATTCCGGCCGATCTCATCCGTGAGAAAGCAATTGACTCCCTGAACTACCTATCGATGAAATTGGAAAATCCTTGAGTATTTTTTTTCTTGTACGAATTTTCCCAAAACGGTAAAATTGCAAAAAAATGCAGATTCGGTTGATCAACAATACGGGTAAAAGGACGGGAAGATTCGTCGCCTACGAGTACGGAACGGATCTGTTCGGATACGCGTACGTGGACAAGATCAAAGGCAAGGACCGCGGGAAATTGGTTTCACGCTGGGTGATGCCGGACCTCGGATCTTTGGTTCGTTTGCTGGATTTTGAACTTTATAAACGCGAAAACGAACACTACGAAAACATCAATTCCCTTACCGGATGATACCCTCTCTTCAGATCGATCGGCTTCAACGTAGAGCTGAAATAGTAGACCGCCATCAGGATCGTGTCTCCTCGCTTTTATCCAGACTTTCCTTGTTTCGCTTAAGCTTCTTTTCCGCCTTTGCGGTTTGGATTTCCGTTTTCTATTATCTTCGTTCTTCGTATGTTTATTATCTTCCGTCTTTGATTCTTCTTTTGATCTTTTTCGTTTTTGTAAGGAGATACAAAAAGACTCTTTTATCCAGGGAAAGAATTCGACTTTGGAGTTTCGTATTGAACCGGGAAATCGCAAGAATCGAGATTCGCGGTTACGGTAAAAAATACGGAACGAAACTTTCTTCGGAAACGGTTTCTCCGTTGGCAAGAGATTTGGATTTGTTTCGGGAGAACGGACTTTTTCCGTGGCTCGATACGACATTCACTCGGAACGCGGAACAGAGATTGGTTTCGCTTTTGGATCCGATCGACGATCTTTCCGATGATTTTAAAAGGGAGAATGTTCTATTACGTCAATCGATCGTAAAATCGATTTCCGAAAAAACATTCGCGATTCCTAAAGTATTGAGACTGGCTTCGTATCTTCGGGAGAATCAGGATGCTGCGCCCGCAGTTGCCAAGGCGGAATTGAAACTGATACGGAACGATTCCGATTCGAAATTCTGGGATCAGTATCCTTGGCTCCGGAAAATTTATAAACCGGTTACGATTCTCGTATTGGCTTTTATTCCTGCAAACGTACTTTTAGGCGTTCCATTTCCCGCATCGGTTCTTTTCCTCAATCTGATTTTATTCGGGTTGTATCGCTCCCGCTCCCTCGAAATTTTCAGGCAGTATTATGATCTTTCAGGAAGCATCGGAGGACTTCAGAAAATTCTAATTTATTTGAAAGGTCTGAACGTTCGCGACAAAAACGAGAGGACGCTTTTAAGTGAAACTTCAAAGAAAGAATTAAAATCCGCGTATGAGGATTTGGATCGGATTTTGAAACGGGTTGCTTTAACCGAAGCGCCTCTACTTCATTTGATTTTAAACAATCTGTTCTTATACGATCTTTGGATCCTGCAAAGAATTTCGAAATGGCGAGAAAAACATTCGGCTCTTTTGGAACATTCGATCGAGGATTTGACCGTATTCGATTCTCTCTTTCCTTTTGCGAATCTGAAGTGGATGTTTCCCGATTATTGTTTTCCGGAAATTCTTCCGGAAGCTTCCAACAGAGGAATAGCAGGTAAGGAACTTTTTCACCCTTTGCTTCCTTCCGAGTCGAGAGTTTCGAATCCTTTGGAAGCGATTGAAGAAGGAAATGTCGTTTTAATCACGGGCTCCAACATGTCCGGCAAAACGACTTATTTACGCACGATCGGTGTTGCCTCCATTCTTTCTTTGGGCGGAGGTCCGGCTCCTGCAAAAGAATTTTCGCTGCCCGTGTTGAAAGTTCATACAAGTATGAGAAACGAGGACAACCTGGAAGAAGGAATCTCTTTCTTTTATGCGGAAGTAAGAAGGCTTTCAGAGATCGTTAAAAAGATCAAAGACGGTAGCAAACCGCATCTTGTTTTACTCGATGAAATTTTGAAAGGAACCAATACGAGAGAACGTTCTCTTGCGTGCAAAGGAATCTTAAAGGAACTCAAAAAGAATCGAGTGGTCGGTTTGGTCACAAGCCACGATCTCGAACTTGCAAAAGTTGACGGTGTCGTATTAAAACATTTTCAAGAGGAAATCCTAAACGGAACCATGCACTTCGATTATAAGATTCGAGACGGGCTGGTGGAAACGAGCAATGCGCTTCGAATTTTGATTCAAGAAGGAATGGATCTGGATTTTACCTGAACGGGCGGAAGCCATTTGAAGTTCACGGTGCAATCGCGGTATTTCCGACAACATAATCTTTCATAGTCAATTGTCGAACGGAAACGATCCCTTCGAAAGATTATCGAATCTCAATTCTTACTATGACTTCTTCTGCAAGATCGCGATGCTCGCCAAAAGTGAAATCGCACCCAAAGATGAAATCAGTGTCGGCGCCGCAAAGAAATACAAAAAACCCGTAACTGAAAAAGCGGCGACACAAAAGAAAATCGGAAGCAAAAGTTTCAAAGTCGCACCTGGATCAGACTCTGCAAGATTCGATAGGAACCAAAGAAGGATCGTCAACGAAAACAAAACGATGCTCAGGTTCAAACTCATTCCCGAATAGAATTGATCGTATGATTTTGTAACGCCTTCCATTGGAATTTTTGTTTGCTGCATTGTGGAAATAACGGTAAGCGCTTGCGGATCGGTCGTGTTGTATCGAGTAAAATGACCGATCGAATGACCAATTGCAAAGATAAGCAACATGATGGCGGCGATCCGAATCAATAATTTTGGTTTCATAAATTCTCCTTACGATTTCGATTTTATTTTTTCTTGTTCTCTTCTTTGGATGAGAATAAACCTTTAAAGCCTTCCCATGCGTCCCGCACATATTCCGATACGACGGATCCTGCAATACCGCCACCGTAAGGTCCACCCACGGGCGTAAAGAATGGCGCTAGAATCGTGCTTCCTGCAAAGACCGATCCCAGCCAAATCGGATCTATATAAGGAATCGATTGTTTAAAGACCCCTTTATAAATGATCGGAATTTTCAGAGCCTTACCGACGATGTTTCCCCCCATTCTTAAATTCAGAAGAACGTCCACGTTCTTATCGAAGCCGATGTTTCCCTTTACGTCCGCTTCCAAACCGTTGCCTTGCAGTTTTAGATTTTGGAAATAGAATCGATTATTTTCGATTTTGAAATCCGATTTTAAAGTGGAGAATTCCACCTTTCTTCCGTCGATCCCGTTGAAGGAAATGATTTTTCCGAGCGTGTTTAAAACCGGAATCATAAAGTTCGCGTAACCCAAAAGTTCTCCGTTCAAGATTTGCAAATTTCCGGAGCCTTCCATGTTCCTAAAAAAATCTCCCACAAAATCCGGAGATCGATCGTGCACCTCCGTTACAAAACTGAATTTGCTGAACAGATTTCCGTTGATGATCCGGTCGTTTATATATGGCATGAGAATCCGATCCGTTTGAATTCGATATGCTTCTCCTTGAACCTCGAATCTGGATTTGAAAGGATTTATTTTAGATTTTCCTAATATTTCTCCGTTGTAAATATATGCGTGGAAACTGGAAATGTGAATCCAGGGATATGCGTATTTGATCTCGGCTTTTAAAACAGGGAATCTATGTTTTAAGGCGTACACGTTTTTCAGATCAGCGCTGAAATAAAAAACACCGTCCGGACGTTTAGGATCGTCGAACTTCTTCGTAAATTCGAATAACTTTCCGAGACGAAGTAGACTCTGATAATCCAGATAGTTTGCGGAAATTTGAAATGACGAATTTGTCTTATAGTTCCACAGAACCGTTCCTCTCGCAGTTCCTTCCGCCACTCCGGGCCAAACCGCCGTTATATAAGGAAATTCTAATTTTTTATTCGGAATGTCCAGACGTAATTCCAAATTCACCTTAAGATCACCGAACGGATTCCCGCCTTTGTATGCGAAGTTTTTCGCTTGAGCGATTACGTTGAAATTGATGGTTTCGTTGGCCGCTTTGCTGATTTTAATCGTTCCGTTATAGATCGTCTTGGAGAAATCGGCGTTGGGAAAAATTGAAAGTAAATCGCGAAAGATGGAAAGGGAACAGTTGTCGAATATGATCGTTGCTTGGAATTGAAGTTTTTCGAGAGTTGTAGGAAATTCTTCCAGCCCGGCGCTTCCATAAATTTGAAAACTCTGCTCGTCCAATTTTCCTTGCAGAGTTATGTCGAGCGTATCTCCGTAAAAGGAAATACCGAAAGAGGATTTCCAAAGATAGATTCCATAGGTTCTATTATGAGTATCGTCCTGATAATGAACGTAGAAATTTTCGATCTGAATGTTCTTTAATCCGATCTTGAGAACTTCCTTCGGATTCAGAGGAGCGCCCGCGTTCGATGAAGTCGGATCGAAGATTTTGATGGTATGAGTTTCACGATCTTCTTTAGGCGCTTCCTTTCCATTTTGAAGAAATTCGATCAGATCGATCGATCCGTCTTTCAGTTTGTGAAGATTGATTTGACCGCCTGAAATCGAAACGTCCCGGATCTCGACCTTTTGCCCTAAAAGACCGAACCAGGAGATGTCTATCTTGATCTGATCGCTGATTCCGATAATCAAATCGCCTTTTCGAACTTGCACGGAATTCAATTCGATTCCGGGAAACGGAAAGAGAATCAAATCGGAAGATTCTACCTTCACTTCCAATCCCGTTTCCTTTTCGATTTCGGTTAATATAAAGTCCTTATAAAAATCCTGACGGGAAAGAATCGGCAGCAGTGTGAAAAGCGCCAATGCAAGAACCTGAAACAAAAGAATCGCAAGGAATTTGATTCGATTGCTATATAAGAATTCTTGAATGCGCTTTAGGAGTTTCATTTTCCTTTTCCCAACGGAAAGTGACACAAAACCTTTTGTCCGTTTTCGTTTTCTTTCCAAACGGGAATTTCCTTTTTACAGAGATCCTGTGCGATCGGACATCGCGTGTGAAAGTGACAACCGGAAGGTTTATGAACCACGCTCGGTATTTCTCCCTGGAGCGGAATACGAATTTTCTTTCGATCATAAACGTCGAACGTCGACTGAAATAACGCTTTCGTATAAGGATGAGCGGGTGAAGAAACGATGTCCTTCGTTTTTCCGAGCTCGACGATTTTCCCCAAATACATGACCGCAATCCTGTCCGAGATCGATTTTACCACACCCAGATCGTGAGAGATAAACAAATACGAAAGTCCGAATTCGTTTTTTAATTCGACCAAAAGTTTTAAAACTTGAGTTCCCGTGGAGACGTCCAGTGCGGAAACCGATTCGTCACAGATGACAAACTTCGGTTTTAAAACGAGCGCCCTTGCGATCGCGATCCTTTGTCTTTGACCGCCGGAAAACTCGTGGGGAAATCTCGAAAGAATATCGGATGATAGATTCACTCTTTGCAGAATGTCTTTGATTTTGGATTCGGCTTCTTCGGTGGAAAGTTTCTCGTGAATTTCCAAACCTTCCCTAAGAATTTCCGCAATCGTCATCCTCGGGTTCAGGGAAGAATACGGATCTTGGAAGATGATCTGAAGATTTTTTCGAAGCGGAAAAAATTCGGAAGAAGAAAGGGAAGAAATCTCCGTATCTTCAAAATGAATCGTACCCGATTCGGGTTTTAAAAGTTTTACAAGACCTCTTCCTAACGTGGACTTACCGCAGCCCGATTCTCCCACTAATCCGAGAATTTCATTACTTGCGATTTCAAGACTTACCTCGTCGACCGCGGCGATTCGATTCTTTTTGAATCCGAATCCGGATTTCGTATAAAAACTGATGGATAGGTCTTTGATGGAGATCATGATTTCTTCTTCGATAGGATCCTATTCTTTCGTTAAAAAACAAGCGGCCAGATGCGGTTCTTTTTCGGAGCGTACTGTAAACAATTCCGGTTTGGTTTCTTTGCACGAATTCATCACAGCTTTACAACGCGTGGAATAATGACAACCGATCGGGTACTGATCGGGCGAAGGAACGATTCCTTGAATCGGTTGCAAGTCCTCTACCGATTTGGCGAGCGACGGAATCGACGCGAGCAAATCCTTCGTATAAGGATGATTCGGCGAATCGATGACGGAATCCGTGTCTCCGATTTCCGCGATTCTTCCCGCATACATAACAGCGATTCGATGCGCGATCGTTCCGACTAAACCGAAGTCGTGCGAGATAAAGAGAATCGACATTCCGTTTTGTTTTTGAAGGCGGAGAAGAAGTTCCACAAGCTGTGCTTGGATCGTTACGTCGATCGCGCTCGTAGGCTCGTCGGCGATGAGAAGAGTCGGATCGCACATCAACGCCATCGCGATGCTGATTCGCTGGAGAATTCCTCCGCTCATCTGATTCGGATAGGAATATAATCTTTGTTGAATGTCCGTGATTCCGACCGAAGACAAAAGATACTTCGCTTTTTCAATCGCCTCTTTGCGGTTATCCGAAATGTGCATCAGATACGCTTCGATCATTTGTTCTTCGATTTTCAACAAAGGATTGAGAGCGGCAAACGGTTCTTGAAAGATATAAGCGATTTCTTTTCCTCGGATCTTTCTCATTTCCTCGGCGGAAAGTTTTAAAAGATCGTTTCCTTGGTATAAAATTTCACCCGAGCGAACCTTAGAAATATTGGAAGGAATCAAACGCGTCAGTGCGAGCGCTGTCAAAGACTTGCCGCAGCCCGATTCCCCGATCAAAGAAAGAATTTCACCGGGTCGTACGTCGAAACTTAAATTTTGAAGAACGGGAAGCCAGCGGTTTTCTGAATAGAGATCGAGTGAAAAATTCCTAACCTGAAGCAAAGAAGAAGCGTTCATTCATACACCGCCTTTTCTCTGGAATCGAAAGAGTCTCTCAGTCCTTCTCCGATAAACGAAGTCAATAAAATCGTGAAAAAGAGCGCTGACGACGGAAACGTGATGAGCCACCATGCACTCAATCGTTCTCTTCCTTGCCCGATCATTTCTCCCCAAGACGGATTCGGCGCTGGAATTCCGTAACCGAGAAAGTCCAATGCGCTTAGAATGGAAATCGATCCGATCAGCGTAAACGGCAAAAACGTTACGAGGGGCGTGATCGCGTTCGGAAGTATGTGTCGCAGCATGATTCGAAACGAACTGACTCCCAACGCTTTTGCGGAGTCCACATAGGTCAGCTGTTTGAGTTTGTAGAATTCTCCGCGCATATAATACGAAATGCCGATCCAACTCAACGCGCCGTACGTGATCAATAAAACTGTAAACCCTCTTCCGAAAAACGCGCCCACGATCAGAATCAAATATAAGAAGGGGATCGCGGAAAGAATTTCAATGATTCTCTGTAGGAGAATATCCGTTTTTCCTCCGAAGTAACCCTGCATTCCGCCGATCAAAGTTCCCATCGCTAGTTCAAGAAATACTAATATAAGTCCGAAGCTCAGAGCGTTTCTGTAAGCGTAAAAGACTCTCGTAAAAACGTCGCGCCCTCGATCGTCCGTCCCAAGCCAGTGTTTCCGATTGGGGGAAGAGGGAGGGGTTTCCCCTTCTTCCAAACTTTCCAAGTTGTCCTCGTTGTAACCGTAAGGAACGGGAGCGAATAGGATCCAATTGGAACCGGTGAGGAAGTCGTCTCGTTTCGCGAGTTTTTTGTAGTTCGGGGGGGTTAGATTTTCCCCTCCGAATTGCGACTCGGGATAAAACGCAAAAATCGGGAAATGCCATTTCCCCTGATAACTTACGATCAAAGGTTGATTGTTCGCGATGAAAGGCGCGAACAAGGAAATCACATAAGAAATCAATAATATGTTTAAGGCGTACCAGGCCCGTTTGTTCGCCTGGAATTTCTGAAATCGTTTTTTTAAGATCGGACTCAGAATCATTCGAATTGAATCCTCGGATCGATAAGGACGTAACAGAAATCGGAAAGAATATTTCCGATCAATGAAAGAAGACTTTGAACCAATAAAAGTCCCATCATCAGATCGGTGTCTCTTTCCGTGACGGCTTGGAAACTTAAAAGTCCCATTCCGTCGATGTTGAATACGAGTTCGATGACGAGCGAGCCCGCGAAAATCAAACTGAGATTGCTTCCGAAGCCGGTCGCGATCGGAATCAAAGAATTTCGAAACGCGTGTTTGAAGATCGCTTCCTTAAAACTGAATCCCTTGGAAAGAGCGGTGCGAACGTATTCTTTCGAGATTTGTTCCAAGAGGGAATTTTTCATCAAAAGCGTGAGAACCGCAAACGAACCGGAAACGTAACAGATCACCGGAAGAAACATGTGTTGGATTCGATCGAGGATCTTTTCCCAAGAGGATAAGGATTCGTATTCGTCCGAAACCTCGTGACCGAGCGGGAAGATCGACAATAATTCTCCCGAAGCGAACGTGTAAAGCAGTAAGACGGAAAGCGCGAAGACAGGAATCGAATACGTGATTAAAATGATTCCGCTGGAAGCGATATCGAATCGTTCTCCGTTCTGAAGAGCCTTTACGATTCCGAGCGGGATACAAATCAAATAGGAAAGAAAAAAACCGGAAAGACCGAACGTAAGCGATACGGGAAGTTTTTCCACAATCAAATCGGTGACTTGCCGCGTATGAAGTCTGGATTCTCCCAGGTTAAAGCTAAGAATTTCTTTGAGCCAGTAAAGATAAGCGATACCGACGGGTTTATCTAAATGTAATCTTTTTTTGATGATGTCGATTTCTTCTTCGGAAATCGTTTTTGCGCTCCCGCCTTGCGCGTTCGCATATCCTCGGATCTTTGCGATTTCGGTTTCGAGCGGACCGCCGGGCGCAAAATGAGAAATCAAAAAAACGATAAACGTCATTCCCAATAAAGTAGGAATGATGAGAAGAAATCGTTTCAGGAAATATTTTTTCATTTCGTTTCCGGTTCCCGGAAAAACAGTTTCGAGGAATTTGATTCTAAGACAAAGCCTTTTTCAAAAAAGAGTTTTAATTGTTAAGAGAAATCGTTTGAACGTTACGTTCCGATCTTGTTCGGTTTCAATCGCGATTTCCTTTAAGTTCCAAGTATCCGAAACCTTGAACGGATTTTCCGGCTCTTGTTCCTCGGACTTTTACCGCTCCTTCCCAATAGCTGAATCCGGTTGTAGGTCTGGAATCGAATTCTTGATCTTCAAAGAAGGGTTCGATTATAAGCTGAAGAGTCGAATCTTTCTGTTTAGATTGAGTGGTCAGATTCCAAACGAGAGGATATTTTTTATCGGTGCGTCGACTTTTCCAAACGGAAGAATCGTGTGAAAAAAGAATTTCGCCTTCGTTTTCGAATTTCGTTTTTTGTCCGGACTTCAATCGGAGCGTCCCGAAACTTTCCGAAGCGGAGCCGGGAGTTTCCCGAAAGTTAAACGCCATCAAATCGGTTCCATCATCGAGTTGAATGCAGATCCAATCCCAAGAATTGGATTTATCCGAAAGTTCCGCTTGTCTTGTGGAATCCATCGGACTGCTCCATTCATGATCCATCCAAGAACTGCCGCTTTCGATCCGAATCTTTTTCCCGTTGAAAACGAGTTCTCCTTGCGTGGAAAGTCCGGGGATGCTGTAATAATACGAATAGAAATCGGGATTCTTTCTGCTTTTGATCGATTTCCCATTGTCTCCGTGTATTAGAATATTTGAATTCTTTGCGCTGAGATGCAGATCCAGTGAAAGTCCGGCAACGGTTTTCGGTTTTGCGATCAAGTGGAATTCCGTTTTTCCTCGAATCTCGAGGACGAAGTCTCCGCTAAAAATCCGTTTTCCATCATAACCCGCCATTCCACCTAACTTTCGTTCAACGATTTGCGCGGTTTCGTGTTTTTTGTTTTCCAGATCGGAGATCGCAAAGTGAACGGGAAACGCTTCCCTGTTCTTGCCGAAAATCCCTTTGAAAAAACTCAGCTCATATCCGTATCGTTTTCCGTCCGTCGAACGGATGATCCCCACGAAATAACACCATTCCACTTTATACGAAGAATGAAAGGAATGATCCTTGGGAAAGACGAAGGCCCGATCGTCCGCGTGAAGCGCAAAAAAAATCGGGAATAAGAAATAGATTCCGATTAGTCGATTGACCGTAATCCGAAAGAAGTTGTGATGATTCCTGAAATCGATCATGCAGTTTTTGAAGTACATCCGCGCGTCCGCATTTTTATCTCTGGGACTTTTTTTACCTCAGTTCGTTATTTTAGGAATCTATTTCCGAAAACTGTATCTTAAATTTATAACGTTTTGTCCGAATCAGAATTTTTTAACGTGGGACCCGGACGCGAGATTAGTTACTTCGATTCGAATCGCGGAAGCCGTGCGTTCCTTCGACGCGATCACCGTTCTGAAGTTGATCTTTGATTCGCCGACTTGGCCGGTTCTCCGAAATATTCCCGAGGCTTTGATCGTTTTGATGTTCGGTCCGGGTGGAACTCCCGTTTCGTTGTTTACGTTCGTAGAATTGATTCTTCTTTTTGCGATCGTTCCTTGGATCTTGACGTCGTTTAACAAAAATAGAAGTTGGATCGCAGCCGCGATTTTGTTTCCGATCTTTTGGGCCGGGCTTTTGCAGAATCCGGGATTTATGCATTATTCTTTTTCGGGAATGTTGGAAGTGCAAGGCGGACTTTTCTTTCTGCCTGCGATTCTTGCCTTTTGGAATTTGTACCGAAACTCGATCGAAAATCAAAAACCGGATTCATCCTGGTTTTTATTGATCAGCTCGAACCTTTTGTTTCATACGAAATATCCGTACGGTTATATCTTCGTTTTTTTCGGTTGTTTGTTTTTAACCGTGTTTCGTTTTCAAGAAACCAGAACGTTCCTATTCGATCTGTTGCATTCTTATCGACGAACTTCGGAAAAGAATTTTTTTAAAAGAGTCAAATGGGGCGCTTTGCTTCCGATCGTTCTGTCGATCGTGTTGATTTTTACATCGATCCTTTTTTCCAAGGAAACGTTTCCGGGAAAAACCAAAGCGCTTTTGCGTTACGCGGGCGCGCTCGTGTTTTGGATCAGCGCCAGCATTTCACTTTGGAACATATTTTACGGTTCTGCAATCAAAAGCGGAAATACGGAAATTTCTTCGGATAAGAATCTTTTCAAACGCGAGGAATTTTTTCTTTGGAAATATTTCTGGACGTACGTGATTCTTCCGATCGGTTCTTGGGTTTTATTGCATCCGGACCGATTTTCCAGTTCGAGCAGCACGATCGGGCACGCGCAAGGCGCGGGTTTATTGCCAGGACAAGGCGACGAATCGATTTTTAGTCTTACTTACTTTCGAGAGATCGTCGAGAATTCGTTTTATGCTCCGTATGGCGGATGGATTTTGTGTGCGGGTTTGTTGTTCGGGATCGGATTCGGAATCTTTCGTTATCGCGAGAAGGGGGAGGTCAGCGCTTCGTTCTTTTTGTTTTTATCGATCTTCGTTTCGATTTTGGGACTTACACTGATGACGCCCAATCATCAACCGCGACATATTTATCATTTGTATCCGGCTTTGTTGATCGCGATCGGGATTTTTTGCCGCGAAGAGTTTTCGAAAGAAGGATTCATCAAAATTTTTGCCGCGGCCGTATATTCATTATTTATTATGTTTACGCTCGGGTATTGGAGTTGGAAGAATGATTCGGTTTGGGAGAGAAGCAATCTTTGTTTTTCGGGGGTGGACCGTTCTTTGTTTTATACCGCCGACGACGCTGAGGAATATTTCCTAAAAGAAGTAAACCGTTCTTCCGTTTTATGGAATTTGCTTCCACTGGAACATCACAATCGCCCGGATATTACATTGTCTTTTTATCGAGCCGGTTTTTTGAATCGCCAAATGGTCCGTGAAAAGAGAAAAAAAGAAGAAGCGGAATTTTTGAAAGCTCGCTCTTCCGAGTCGATACCGACGACCTCCTTTCCGGTTTCCAAAGAAGATTGGTTTATCGTTGCAAAGTCTTGTGAAGAGATCGAGGGAGGTCTTACCGAGATCTTGACGAAAGAATTGAAGTTCGCAAAGAATACGATACAAACGCCGATTCGAGGGGCTTGTATCGTTCGAACGAAACGATCCAATAATTGAAATAACTACACTTTCGTAAAGCTTCGTTGAGATTCAAAAGAATTCACTTTTTAGAATGTATTTTGCGACAGGGATCGAGCGGAAATACTGCAATGCGCCGTCGTTTTCAATTCGTTTTTCGTTTTAAAAAAGGCCGTACGGCGCTTTGCAGATTGAAGCGAGAGCCCGGTCCTGCGAAAACTCGGCGCGTCCTTCTCCACGGATCGTTTCCGCGGGAGTCGCCCCGATTTTTAGAAAAAGTCTCTTTTCCGATTCATTCAAAACAACTTCTCCCAAACGTATATTCCCGCAAAAAATTCCATTCCCGCCGCGAGAGCGATATGAGCGTAAAGTCCTCCTCGGATCGAATGCGTTCTTATGCTCAAGGCTCCCATCAATAAACCTCCGAAAAAGGAACTGAGAATTTCTCCTCTCGGTTTTTCGAAATGAACCATTCCGTAAATCAAAGCGCCCATTCCGACCGCGTGATACCGTCCCGCAAAACTCAAATAACGAATGATGAATTTTCTAAAAAAGAATTCCGTAAAATAAAACGTGGAAAGATAAACGATTTCAAAACCCAAAGTCGTGAACCAAGTTGCGTGATACAAAAGTTGTTCGTTGCTCAAAGGCGCTCGCGGATAAAATTCGCGGAAGCCGGGAACCAAAGATCCGATCGCGGCAATCAACAATCCGAGAATCAAAATCGGATAGTAACGGGGGTTTTTCTTTTTTTCGAACGGAACCGGATCGGTTTTGTGTCTGTAAAAATCGTACAACAACGGAATCGCGAGCAAGGGAACAAAATGAACGAATTGTTTCGCGACCTTCCAAGACCAATAGATCCATTCTCTGGGGAGATACATTAGAAATTTCTCATGCGAAAGATCTAAAAATTCCAGCACGATCATACAAATCCAAAATACGAATAGAAAACCGGCGAGTTTTCGTTTTGCAAATCGGTTCCTTCTTTTTGGGGAAATGTGAAAGTAGAAGAAGACCATCAGCATTCCGTAGATGCAGAGCGTGGCGATCGTTTTTAGAACTGGGTTTTTGGCGCCAAGAAGGGGAAATCCGAATTCTTCGTTGAGAAAGAGGAGGAGGAAAAGGCTTCCGTAAACTCCGAATAACAGAGCGTAAATCGTTCGGTTCTTTCGAAAGAATCCCTTGAGGATCGAGAGGATTTCCATTAGGAATCGATTGAAGTAAAGGGGAGGATTCTTTCCAATACTTTCGTTTTTGGTTTTTGCAAATTATTTTCGTTATTGGGAAGGGAAACGCGGCCGCCGAATTTCGCAAGAGTTCCGACAGGAAGAGAGAATTGATTTTGCAGGAACAAAGGTTTTGTGATAGAGGGGAGTTTCGCGGTTTTTTCCCGCCAACCCGCCACCACCGCCCAATTTTAGGGTGGGGCGCGCGTTTTCACGGTGGATCGTAGGTTCTACAGAAAAATTCTTTTGAATACTTCCAGATTTCCAGTAAGACTGAGAAATTGCCGCTCTAAGATACGCTATATCAAATATAGTTTACAAAAAATCCAATATATAGAACTTTGGCAAATAAATAGGTCCATTTTTTCTTAAATCTGGACTATTTCTTGGATCAATTATAAAATCAAGCTGGATGCGTGAGCCTCCAATTCAAGACTTAGATTATCACGAACATGAACCCGCAAGAGTTGGAACAAAAACTTGCGCCTTTGAGCCTGGAAGACGCCTTAGAATGGATCAGCAACGAGTATGGGGAAACTGCGGCCTTTTCCACGAGCTTAGGTCTTGAGGACCAAGTTATCACTCACGTTATATTCTCCCGAAATCTGAAAATCAGAGTTTTTACTTTGGATACGGGCCGCCTTTTCAACGAAACGTACGACCTTCACAAACTTACGAACGCAAGTTATAACAAAAGGATAGAAACGTATTTTCCCGACACGACCGCGGTTCAAAATCTCATCAATACGAAAGGACCCGACAGTTTTTACGATTCGGTGGATAACAGAAAAGAATGTTGTTATATTCGAAAAGTCGAACCCCTCAATCGAGCGCTTGTCGGAACAAAACTTTGGATCACCGGAATTCGGTCGGAACAATCCGATTCCAGACATTCGCTCACGAAAGTGGAACTTGATTCTTCGCGTAACATTTTAAAGTATCATCCGCTTCTCGATTGGTCTTTGGAACGCACGCAGGACTTTATCGATACGTATCGGATTCCGACTAACGTGCTTCATAAAAAAGGATTTCCTTCGATCGGTTGCGCCCCTTGTACGAGAGCGGTTCAATCGGGAGAAGATATCCGCGCCGGAAGATGGTGGTGGGAAGAATCCAATCAAGAATGCGGACTTCACGTCGTCGACGGCAAGTTGGTCCGTCAAAAATCCGGCCCCAAAAGAGCAATATGAATTCAACTATGAATAGATCCAGACTTACACATCTCGAACAACTCGAAGCGGAATCGATTTACATTCTTCGGGAAACCGCATCTCAGTTTGAAAGACCCGCCCTTCTTTTTTCAGGCGGAAAGGATTCGATCACGCTTGTGCATCTCGCGTTGAAAGCGTTTCGTCCCGGGAAGTTTCCGTTTCCTTTGGTTCACATCGACACCGGTCATAACTTTCAAGAAGCTCTTGATTTCAGAGACGAGCTCGCATCCAAAATCGGCGAGAAGCTGATCGTTCGTTATGTTCAAGATTCCATCGACCAGGGAAAAGCGGTCGAAGAAAAAGGAAAGTTCCCGAGCAGAAACGGAATTCAAACCGTGACTCTTTTGGATACGATCGCCGAATTTAAATTCGACGCTTGTATCGGAGGCGCTCGCAGGGACGAAGAAAAGGCGAGAGCGAAAGAACGGGTTTTTTCCGTTCGCGACGAATTCGGTCAATGGGACCCGAAACTGCAAAGACCAGAACTCTGGAATATCTACAACGGTAAAATCAGTCCGGGGGAGAATGTACGCGTTTTTCCGATTTCCAACTGGACCGAGCTGGACGTTTGGGAATACATCCGCAAAGAAAACATCGCTCTTCCTTCATTATATTTTTCTCATAAACGACAAGTGATTTATCGCGAGAATCTTCTCTTCCCCGTTTCGAAGTTCATTACGATCGACGGAAACGATCGTGTGGAAGACAAGATCGTTCGTTTCCGCACGGTGGGTGATATGACTTGCACCGCGGCCGTGGATTCTCAAGCGGATAACATCGACGACATCATCCTCGAAATCCAAACGACTCGGACGACAGAACGAGGTTCCAGACTCGACGACAAACGTTCCGAAGCGGCTATGGAAGACAGAAAAAGAGGAGGATACTTTTGATGGATTTATTACGTTTTATTACTGCGGGAAGCGTGGACGACGGTAAGTCCACTTTGATCGGAAGACTTCTCTACGACAGCAAATCGATCTTTGAGGATCAACTCGAAGCGATCGAAAAAACCGCGCGAGGCAACAACGGTCAGATCAACTTGGCTCTTCTTACCGACGGTCTCAAAGCGGAAAGAGAACAAGGGATCACGATCGACGTAGCCTATAAGTATTTTTCGACTCCGAAACGAAAGTTCATCATCGCCGACGCTCCCGGTCACGTTCAATACACTCGAAACATGGTTACGGGCGCATCTAATTCCAATTTGGCGATCATTCTGATCGACGCGCGGAAAGGTGTGATCGAACAAACTTATCGTCATTCTTATATCGCTTCGCTGCTGAGAATTCCTCATCTCGTCGTTTGTATCAACAAGATGGACTTGGTGGAATTTTCCCAAGCTCGTTACGAAGAAATCAAAGCGGAGTATTTGAACTTCGCTTCCCGATTGGACATTAAGGATATTGAATTTATTCCGATCAGCGCGCTCAACGGAGACAACGTAGTCGATAAATCCGAAAATCTTTCCTGGTACGACGGTCGCACTCTACTCAATCATCTTGAGGAAGTCTATATCGAAAGCGACGAGAACATTGAAGACGCTCGTTTTCCGGTTCAATACGTGATCCGGCCTCTTTCCGACGAACACCACGATTACAGAGGATACGCCGGACAGGTCCGCAGCGGAATTTTCAGAAAAGGCGATTCGATCACCGTTCTTCCGAGCGGATTTACGAGTACGATCGAAGCGATCGATACGTTTGACGGAGAAGTGGAAGAGGCGTTTCCTCCGATGTCCGTCACGATTCGTTTGAAGGACGAGATCGATATTTCGCGCGGAGATATGATCGTTAAGTCCGATAACCAGCCGGTCGTTTCTCAGGATTTGGAAGCGAATATCTGCTGGATGGATTCCAAGTCTTTGTTATCCGGAAATAAATATCTTCTTCGCCAAACCACGAATTCGGTGAAGGCCATCGTAAAAGAAATCGAATTCAAGGTCGCTCCCGACACTCATGAAAAACAAGATGCTTCGAAAGGTCTTACGCTGAACGAAATCGGTAAGATCAAAATCCGCACCGCAAAGCCGGTCAGTTTCGACGAATATAGAATCAATCGTTCCACGGGAAGTTTTATTCTCGTGGATGAAGGAACCAATTCCACAGTCGGGGCCGGAATGATTACCGGAGTCGGAGCCTAATCGATGTTAAACGCCGACGCAAACGCGGATCTCCGTCGAACCGGCAAAGTGTATCTTGTCGGCGCGGGCCCGGGAAATCCGGAAGATCTTACTTTGCGCGCGTATCGGATTCTAACCAAGGCCGATGTAATTTTATATGACGCGCTTTTGGATCCTTCTTTTTTGGAGATTTTTCCGAAGGACGCGGTCGTTCACTACGTGGGCAAACGTTCCGGCACTCATTCCGCTACACAGGAAGAAATCAACGAACTTCTTCTTTTCTACGCTTTGCATGGAAAGAATGTGGTTCGTCTGAAAGGCGGAGATCCTTTCGTTTTCGGAAGAGGCGGCGAAGAACTCATCACATTACTCAATCATAATATAGAATACGAAATCGTTCCGGGAGTCAGTTCTTTGAACGCGGGTTCGTCCTTTGCGGGATTTCCTCTGACTCACAGGGGTTTGTCCCGCCAGGTTTTGATCATGGACGGACATACCGTTCTGAACGAGGAAACCGATTGGGAATGGTTTGCCAAGTTCAAAGGAACGATTGCGCTTTTTATGGGAACGACTTCTCTTCCTAAAATCGCAAATCTTCTTTTGCGGCACGGGAGCGATCCGTCCTTGCCCGTCGCCCTTGTGGAAAATGCGTCGCTCGAAACCTGCAACGTTCAAACGTGCACACTTCGGGAAGCGGCCGATTCTTACTTTGAAAAAAAGACGAAAGGTCCGGGTATCATCTATATCGGAAAGGTCGTTCAATTTTTGGAAAGAACCCGTTTCGCACAATTTGTCTCCGAAACGCTGGGAGGCGAAGAAGAATGAGCCGTAAATATCCAGCGTTCCTTAATTTAGAAAACAAGAATGTTCTTTTGATCGGGGGCGGCAAGGTCGCTCTCGAAAAATTACCGCATCTCTTGGATGCGGGAGCTAAGATCACGTTGATCGCCTTGGAAACTTGCCGCGAAGTCGCTCAGATTTTGGAAAAACATCCCGAGATCAAAGTAGAATACAGATCCGTCGAATTTTCCGATCTTCAAGGACGGGCCTTGGTTTTTTCCGCGACCAACGATTCCGATTTGAATCGAAGACTCAGCGATTATGCGCATTCTTGGAAGATTTGGATCAACTGTGCGGACGATCCTTCGAACTGCGATTTTTATTCCGCCGCCGTATTGGATCGCGGTCCGCTACGCGTGGCAATTTCCACCGAGGGAAATTTTGCGGGTTTGTCCGGAGTCGTTAAGACGACATTGGAAGAGCTTATCCCCGACGAACACGAAAATGAACTGCAAGAGTTGATACGACTTAGAAAAGAATTGAAGTCGATTCTTCCCGATCCCGAAAAAAGAAAAAAAGTTTTGAAAGATCTGTTACAGACTCTGAAAGAGGATTATTTCAAAATTCCCGCGGAACCCAAACGTATATAACGAAATCATAAACCCGAAAAAGGAAAAAGATCCAAGCCATGTCAGAAACAAAAGAATTATCACCCGTAGAAGAGATTAAGCTGAACTCTAGAAATCTAAGAGGAAAAATCGCTGAAGGCATAGACCAGAACATCGATACCTACGAAGAGGACGAAAAACAGCTTCTTAAGTTTCACGGACTATATCAACAGAAAGACAGAGATCGTAAAAAAGACGAAAACGGAAACGATATCGAAGCTCCTACCAGCTTTATGATTCGGGGTAGAATTCCCGGCGGAAGACTCTCTTCCGAGCAATACTTGGTTTGGGACGAACTGGGAGATAAATTCGGAGGGGGGGCGATTCGTTTAACAACGAGGCAATCGGTTCAGCTTCATACGCTGAGAATTTTTCATCTCCGCGACGTGATGAAAGCGATCCATGAAGTGAATCTTTCAAGTATGGGTGCATGCGGAGACGTTGTGCGTAACGTGACTCAAGCCGTAAATCCTCTCGGTAAAAAAGATCTCCAACTGTTGGACGGAGTCGCTCAGCTTTTATCCGATCATTTTAAATATAAGACGAACGCTTACGCCGAAGTATGGTTAGGCGACAAACAACTCAACAAGGACGAAGAGGATCCGATCTACGGAAAAACCTATCTTCCTAGAAAGTTTAAAATCGCCGTAACTCTCGCTGGAAACAATACCGTGGACATTTACGCGAACGACATGGGATTTGCAGCGACTTTATCCTCGGACGGAAAGATCGACGGCTATTTCGTGTTTGCGGGCGGTGGTTTCGGAATGACCCACAACAAACCGGAAACGTTTGCGCGTGCCGCAAGTTTGCTCGGTTGGATTCCTGAAAACGCGTTGATTCCCGTTGCGGAAGCGATCGTAACCGCTCACAGGGATTTCGGAGATAGAACGAATCGTAAACACGCTCGTTTAAAATACGTTCTCGCTGAAAAGGGAGTGGAATGGTTCAGAACCGAAGTGGAATCCCGTTCCAACGTAAAACTCGATACGAATAAGTCGCTTCCGACATGGACGACCCCTTCTTATTTAGGATGGCACGAAAGAGAAGACGGAACTCTGTCTCTCGGGTTCCATACCCTTGCCGGAAGAATCAAGGATTTCCCGGGAAAACCGTTGAAGTCGGCTTTGAAAGAAATCATAGGAAACTACAAACTCGGCGTTCAGATCACCGCGGATCAGGACTTGATTCTTCTCGGAATTCAAAAATCCGACCGTGTAAAAATCGAAACAAGATTAAAAGAATTGAATGTAGCTTGGGAAAGCCCTTCTCCGCTTTTTGATCGCGCACTCGCTTGCCCTGCGCTTCCGACGTGCGCGCTTGCGTTGACCGAATCCGAGCGTTCCTTTCCGGAACTTCTGAACGGAATTCAAAAGGTTTTGGACAAACTCGGATTGAGCGACAGAGCTCCCGTGGTTCGTATGACCGGTTGTCCGAACGGATGCGCAAGACCGTATTCCGCCGAAGTGGGAATCGTCGGTCAGATGGCCGGAGGAAAATATTCCATCTTCCTCGGAGCGGATTCGGAAGGAACCAAAGTAGGGGAATACGTAGCGAAAAAAGTTCCTCTTGCCGAGATTCCGAATCAACTAGAAAAAGTGTTCACGCTTTGGAAGAACGAAGGAAATCCCGGAGAAAAGTTCGGCGACTTCGTAAACCGTTTTCCGTTGGAAAGATTCAGAGAAACCTTAGGATCTATGTAAGAATCCGCGACGCGATCCGTGGAAAGTGTCGCGGCCGAAGACGACGAAGTCTTATCGAGGGATTTCGGCATAAAGCCGAGATCCCGATCGAAGGGGCCGTTTTGAATTGTAAGTTTCTTGAATATTAGAAAAACTGAATTTCTTCGATGATCGGTTTCATTCTCGCGATTTTACCGATGCTCGAAGAAACCAAGTAGATGCTTCCGCCGTGGTTCAAAACGGCCGTCACGCCGTTGATCGAAGAACCCGAAAAATCCTGATAATTCGCCGTAATATCCCCGAAGTCGTTCAACGCGAAGACCAATCCTCTCGGCGCGTTTCTCGCAAAAAGTAACGTAGGGAGACCGGATAACAGATTTTTGATTTCAGGATATTCTTGAGCCCGATCCAAAACTTCGTTTCGATAATACGGAATTCCGACCCAAAACGAACCGCCGTTTCCTGAAATCAAACCTGGAATTCCGGGAATATTGGTAAGAAAAAACTTCTCCACCCCTTTTTTCGGACCGTACAAAGGAACCGAAGAAACCCTGTGACGGAACGGTTCGGTAACGAGCAGAAATTGTTCGTTGGAAGACAATGCGATTCCCGTTGGATAAAACAATTCTTTATTCAATATTTCTAATGTGTTCGAGCTCTTATCCGCGACGAGAATCATTCCGTCCGGAAGCGAGGAGAGTTCTTCTAAAAAGGATTCGTTCCAAGAATGCGATCTGCTTGAAACGGTAAAATAAATTCTCCCGTTTTTGGAAACGTCGATCCCGTGCGGAAAACGAAGCGCCGAGCCGTCCGGCATTTTGGAAATCAACGTTCTTTGAGAGCCGTCCTTTTTGATTTCCACGATTCCCGTTTCTTCGACGCAGACCAAAAGATTTCCGAAAGAATCGAAAACCATTCCCAAAGGTCTTCCATTCACGACCGCAAAGATTTCCACCTTTTCGTTCGTGCGGACGCGCATGATTTTATTGTCCGCGGTTCCCGTATAAACGTAGCCCGATGTGTCGATCGCGATTCCGTAAGGACGGTTTAAGGATTCCTTATGAATCCATTCCGATTCCAAAAGATAATTGTTCTTACCCGGATCAAAGGGAGAATCGACCAGATATTCTTCCGTGTTTTTATGCGATCTGAAAAACAGAAATGTCGTAAATGCGAAAGACGTGAGTAAAAATACGCCGATAAAAAGTAGAATTCGTTTAAGCATGATCTCTAAAGACAGGTCTTTGTCTTTGATTGAATCTTCTGACTTCGAAGTGAAGGTGATTTCCCGTCGCCCTTCCGGTTTGACCAACTTCTCCTATCTTTTGACCTTTGCGGACTCTCTCTCCCGGCTTTACCGAAATGGAACTGAGATGTCCGTATAACGTCTCATAGCCGAGTCGATGATTGAGTACGATCAGATTTCCGTAGCCGCCCTTCTTATCCGAAAAGGAAACTTCTCCGTCCGCAGAAGCGTAAACGGGAGTTCCCTCCTCCGCCGCGATGTCCAATCCGCCGTGAAACGTTTCCTTTCTCGTAAACGGATCCTTCCGTTTTCCGAAACGGGAGGAAACGATTCCTTCTTCCCCTAAAGGTCTGTAAAAAGCGACTCCGTAGAAAAACGATCGTTCTTCTTTCGGGAGTCCTTTTCCGGGAATGAACCAAAGTTCCTTTCCTTCATCAAAGGAAATAAATTTCTCGGAGAGATTGTATTTTTTGGAAAGTTTTTTCCGAGCGGCGGAAGAATTCTCCCGTTCGTCCGAATCGTAAACTCCCCTCATGTTAGGAATCAGAAGTTCCATTCCGGGATAAATGTCATACGGAGAAGACAAGCTGTTCACCGAAGAGATCGTATCGATGTCCATTCCGGTTCGCGCCATGATCTTGAAGAAGTTGTCCTCTTTCTTTACTACGTATCGATAAAATTCGAGGGATGTGAGTTCGGATCGTTCCAAATTGGAAACGGAGATTCTCAGATTGTTTTTTACGTCTTCTCTGAGTCGTTTTACGGATTGGTTGTTGTAATCCAAGTTTTTTAGAAGTTCCGGTTTTTGACGGGAATCGATCGGACCCTCTAAAAAAAGCAGCGCAACGGCCGCGGTTATGAATCCGATTGGATACCGAAGAGAACGTTTCATGGTCTTATACGTGTAGAATCGGCCGATTCTAAAAAAACAATGACGCAAAAAAAGAGACAGAAATGCTTGTAACCGAGACTCCCGATCCAATGGAATCCTTAGAAAATATCGGCAATCCGCAAAAGAAACCCTTTGAACCGGTTTTTATCGCCTTTCAACAGCTTCTCGTTTTGATTCTTGGAACATATATCCTTCTTCCTTTGATCGCGACTTCGATCGTTCTTACCGTTTTGATTTCGAAAGAACTTCCGAGCGACTTCCCGTATCTCGACGGGGAAACAAGAGCGGAAATTTATAAACAGACCGCCGAAAAATTTCAGAAAGAAATCCAAACCGATACGAAACAAATCTATCATCGTTATGTCGATGTGATGGTTAAGGAAAAACCCTGGCTTTTGATCGTGGACCGATTGATCTGGGCCCTTTGTTTTATTCTTCCCGCGTATTTTATTTTGGTGAGATTCTTTAAAGCGGAATACGCCAACCTCAGCGATCCTTTCGACTTCAAGACTATGTTTACCGGAGCCGGACTCGGCGCTTTGGTCTTTTTGTTCGTAATCGTATTCGGTTTTTTTCTTACCAAAGTTTTCGGCAAACAGACTCCGAACGAATTTCAAGAGGCGCTTTTCAAAGAAATGAAAGGGAATCGCGCCTTATTGCTCTGGTCGCTTTACAGCGTAGGTTTGATCACCGGAATCGTGGAGGAGGTTTTCTTCCGCGGATTTTGTCTGAAACAATTCCAAGCCCGCGGTTTGGAAATGCCCGGTCTTTTATTTACGTCCGTCGTTTTCGGTTTGGTTCATTACAGCGGACAAACATCCGTAAGCGTTCCGATTCTTCTCAGCTTTGTGGGAATGTTTTTCGGACTTTTTTATCTGAGAACCGGAAATATTTGGTATTCCATTTCCGCGCACGTTAGTTACAATTCCATCATGTTGTTGATCGCTTATATCAAAGGAGGGGAGATTCAGTGAGACGTTTATACAAACTCCTTCCGATCGGAATCGTTTATCTTTTGACGGCTTATTCTCTCGGCGCCTCCGAGGTGATCGAACTCGAAGGAAACGTGGAAGAAAACAACATGAGGGTTTCCGCGGCGTTGAACAAGTTCGCGGAAGGTTCGGTAAAGTTCAGCAAGAAGACGAAAGGATTTAAATATCATTATACGAACCCTTGGTATTCCCGGTATTCGTTTAACGTTTATTTGGGAGAATTTGCAAAGCGCGACAACGTCAGCATTATGCGGATCGAGGCTCCTAAAAGCGGAATGGAAAAGGTGTTTCGGAATTACTTTAAGGAAGAATTACAGAGAAAGGATGCCGCCGGAATCGGCACTCCTTCTTCCGGAACGAATCCGGATGAGAAGATCGAAAAGCTGGAAAAAAAGTCCCATATCGTTTCTCAAGGTTTGAATTTGATTTCACCCGCGTTTTCCGTTTTATATAACTCTCGAAAATCCCCCGTTTATACTTCCGGCGAAACGTTTTCAAGGACTTCCTTTTACCTGCTTTCCGATTTGTTGATCGGCGGTCTTGCGTATTATTTTGCGATGAACAGCATTCCGAAAAAGAGCATGATGGACAATCTTCTCAACAAAGAAGGCCCGAGCGGAAACGTATTCGATTCCCCGTACGGAGGGATTTTCGTCGCGGCCCTTGTGGTTCCGAGATTGTATCGGATGACGGGAGCGATCGAGGATACGACGACGCATAACCGTTTGGTGGAATTGTCTTACACGTATAAATATTAAGTTTTTAGAATTTCTTTTTCGAAAATAAGATCGCCCTTTTCGTTTATAAAGACGATCGCCATGAATATGAATACGGATACAGTGAAACAACCGATTTTTCGAATCAGCGGAAGACGATCGTTATACTTTTATTGTATTCTTACCGGAATCGTTTCCGGTTTGGGCGCTTTTGTCTTCTCGAGAATTCTCGCGGTCTCGGAATATCTATTTCTGGAGCGCGCCGCCGGACTTTCTCTGCCTCACGCTTCGGGAGAATTTTTGATCGACTCAAACGACGTGCTTCACTGGGGAATTCCTTTTTCGAACGAATATCGTCCTTGGCTTTTGTTCTTTCTTCCGATCATCGGCGGTTTGTTGACCGGTTGGATCGTAAATCGATTCTCACCCGAATCGGGAGGGACGGGATCGGATGCGATGATTGATTCCTTTCACAATCAGGAAGGAAGAATGAATCCCGTCGTTTCACTGATTAAATCCGTTGCTACGGTCTTTACTCTTGCGAGCGGCGGTAGCGGAGGAAAAGAAGGTCCGATTTCGCAGATCGGAGCAGGATTCGGATCTTTGCTTGCGACTCTGTTGAAGGCAGGGGCACGGGCAAGAAGAACCTTGCTTCTTGCGGGAACCGCCGGAGGGCTCGGAGCGATCTTTCATGCCCCGCTCGGCGGAGCGTTGACTTCGGTCGAAATGATCTATCGTGAGGACATCGAAAGCGATTCTTTGATCCCCTGTATTATCTCTTCTGTTTCCGCGTATTTGGTTTACTGCGCTCTCAACGGATTTAATACGGTGTATCGAGTAGCGGACACGGAATTTTCAAGATATACCGATTTGATCTTTTACTTGGGACTCGGGGTTCTTTGTTTTTTATGCGGCGACGCTTTCATTCGATTTTTTAGGAAGGTGCAGAGCTTTTCGATCCGTCTAAAAATTTCTCCGATCATCAAACCTGCGTTAGGTGGAATTGCGATCGGAACGGTCGGACTTTTTCTGCCGGAGACGATCGGAACCGGAGCGGGCGTTTTACAAGTCGCGTTAGACGGAAAGGATCCTGTCGGAACGCAGGGAATTTTTTCATCGATGTTTCAAACGACCGGCCTTTGGTTGGTCGCTTTATTTTTCATCTTAGCGGGAATGAAAATTCTTACCACTTCGTTTACGATCGGAACGGGAGGATCCGCGGGAATGTTCGGCCCTTCGTTGTTTATCGGAGGAATGCTCGGAGGAGGAGTGGGAACTCTCGCAAAGGTTCTTGTATATCCGGATCTTTCCGTGGCTTCGTTTATCTTAGTAGGGATGGGTGCGTTTTACGCGGGGGTTGCGAGTGCGCCGATCGCGGGAATGATTATGATCTGCGAGATGATCGGAAGTTATACTCTGCTTCCTCCGTTGATGGTCGTTTCGATTTTGACCTTCGTGTTGAGTCATAAGCTGAGTTTGTACCGCGCTCAGAAAGAAACGAGATTTCAATCTCCCGCTCATTTCTGGGATATGAATCGGGATTTTTTGGAAGAGATTCAAGTGAGAAGTTGCAGGAACCGACTTCGCACGATCGCGGTCGCGCAGGAAAATCGATTGCTTTCGGAACTCGAAGAGGAAGCGCTTAAAATTCAAGCGAGCGATTACGTGATCGTAAATCGGGACAATCGCTATCTGGGAATTCTTTCTCTTCGGAAGGCAAGGCATACCCTCGAATCCAGAAACGTCGCCGGGAATTTGATTACGGTCGGGGACGTTACGGACACTTCGGCTCCTTGCGGAACTCTGGACGATTCTTTGGCGAGTTTACTGAAGAATCTAATCGATCAGGACTTGGATAAAATTGCGATCGTTGATGAGGCTCGTTTTATCGGTTATCTGCGTTTTGCCGATTTAATGAAAATCTATTTCGAAAACACATTTCCCAAAAGCGCGAAATCGCTTCCTTCGTTCCTGAAAAATGAAACATAACTCATTGACTGTAACGTACGCTCCAATTTTTTTCTCGACTTTTTAAGTATCGACCTATAAGATAATCAGAACTTTTTAAAAATAACTGATATTTAATAATAATATCAGCGAAACATAGAAGTCAAAATGTATCTTTGGTTCCTTTGAGAGGGATGAAGAGGGCAGGCGAAATTGAAAATTCTCAAGTTAAAAAGAACGTTCGGGATAGGTTTACTTTTAGGAATCGGCTTTGCGAGAGAAATCAAAGCCGGAAGTTACGGGGACATTTACGGCGCGCATCCGGGCCCCGCGGGGATGGGAAGCGCGGTTACGGCGATCGTCAATAACTCGTCCGCTGTGTTTTACAATCCGGCCGGACTCGGAAGGCTTTCCGAAGGGGATTTGATTCTTGCCTCGATCGAAAAAGAAGCCCGAACCAGCGGTGCGGAAAATCCTGAAAACAAGGATGCTCCTCCGCTGACTCCGCCCAACGCAGATCCCGCTGCGGTCGACCCGGCTACCCAACCGATCGTTGCAACCGGACCTTGGTACAAACGCCTTTGGACAGATACAAAGGAAGGTTTTACAAAGGACGTTTTAAAGTATAAGCCGCTCAGTCGTCCGGAACGAAACGTTCACGAAGTCAGTTTTCAATATCACTATGCGAATCCTACCTCGCACACGAATGCCCCACGAAATCAGAATATTACGAAAATCAGAGATAGTTTTGTCGGTCTCGGATTGACTCTCAACTTGAACGATATGTTCGATCTCGGGAGAGGTCTTCGTTTCGGGATCAACGCTCTTGTTCCGGGCAGCGGAAATCTGATGACTCTCAACGATCAGAATCCAACCGTTCCACGTTATCTGCAACAGGGGATCAGCAACGAAAGGCCGACCATTATGGGAGGTCTCGGCCTTGAACTTTGGAAGGATCGTCTTTTTGCGGGAGTCGGTTTTACCGCAACCGCCGGAGGTACGGGTAGTATTTTGATGAAGGACGTTCCGATTTCCCCTGATCCCGTTTCGGCAAACTCACAGGTGATTCTTACCGTAAAACCTCTCGTCAATCCGACATACGGTCTACAGTTTACGTATGGTAAATTCAGTTTAGGAGCTTCTTACAAACGGGAAACAGTCGCACAAATCGATCCCGTTCCCGCAAGAGCTCAAACCACCTTGCTCGGAATCCAATTGGACTTCGATCTCGCAATCTTGGACGGATTCAACCCGAGAGTTTTCTCGTACGGGATTGCATTTCGCCCGAACGATCGTTTGGTTCTTAGTTTCGATGCGAACCGCGAAATCTGGAGTCAGTTCAAAATGTCGCGCATTAAGGAAAAATATTCGGAAGCGTTTTACCTCCATGATACGACGAACTTTCGGATCGGGGCGGAATACTCACTGTTTAAATTCTTAAAAACAAGGGTAGGTTTCGCGACCAAACCCACCCCTCTTCCTGCGATGCCCGGAGCCAACAACTGGATGGATTCGGATCGGAATATTTTCAGCTTAGGGTTTTCCTATATATTTAGTCCGACAACGTTCCGGTTTATGAACCGCCTCCGTAAACCGATCGTCTTCGACGTCGTGATCGAAAATCACCAGTTGAAAGCGATGGAAGTCAATAAATACGTTCCAACGGAAAGAAATCCGAATTATTCGTACGGGGGTTATATCTGGACGATTGGAGTTTCCATGACTCTTTTCTTCTAAAAAAAGAGAATCCATTCGTTTTTAATATTTTATCTATAACGTACGTTAGGTTATCCTGGCCGATTGTATTTTTATAGTTCGCCTTTTTTGTTGACAGTAGCGTTCGCTACAGAGCCACTTTGAGTTAGGATTTTGCGCTCGTTGTCCATGGATTCCTTAAGGAATCTATGGACCTTGCAACGTAAATTCTCGAGTGAAGAGGAAAGGAAGCGAACTCTAATGGAAAAGAATCTCATCGAGCTGATTACTCCCGTTTTTTTTGTGCTGCTGGTCGTGGAGCTAATCGTAGGATACGCGGTTAAGAAACCGGTTTATCGTTTTAAGGATTCCGTCAGCAATTTAACCGCCGGAATTTATATGCAGGTCTTTACGGTTTTCATAACCGTGGGGTTAGTCGCGATTTACGCTTGGGTGTATAAGAATTTTGGAATATTTCGAATTTCCGATACCTCCATTTGGGGATGGATCGCTTGTTACGTTCTGGCGGATTTTTGTTATTATTGGTACCATCGTCTGGGTCACGAGGTCAACATACTCTGGGCTTCGCACGTTGCTCATCATCAAAGCGAGGACTACAATTACACAGCCGCGTTAAGACAAGGGATCTTTCAGAATATTTTCTCCCTTCCGTTTTATCTTCCGCTGGCGATCATCGGATTTTCCCCTTTGATGTTCGTGCTTTGTATCCAGATCAATTTCGCTTATCAATTTTGGATTCATACTCGTTTGATCGGCAAACTCGGAATTATAGAGTATATCCTGAACACACCTTCTCAACACAGGGTTCACCACGCGCGGAATCCGAAATACATCGACAAGAATTATGCGGGCACGTTCGCAATCTGGGATAGAATGCTCGGAACGTATATCGAAGAGGAGGACGAGCCGATTTACGGAATCGTAAAACCGCTTCAGACTTGGAGTCCCGTTCACGCACAAATTCATCAATTCGAGGATCTCGCGAGGATGGCTTGGAAAACGAAAAATTGGAAGGACAAATTTCTGGTTTGGTTCAAACCTCCGGGCTGGCAGCCCTCCGATCTGGGCGAATTTCTCACACCTCCCGAAATCGATCGGAAAACATACAAAAAATTTAATACGGAAATTCCCGCGACATTGATGACGTATTCCGCGGTTCAATTCGCGTTGGGAATCGGCGCATCGATGATTTATATCGAATTTAAGAAAGAACTTCCTTTACTGGAGATGTTGATTCTCGGGTTTTATATTCTTTGGACGTTCTGGAATATCAGCGCTATCTTTGAAACCAAGACGAGCGGTTTGATTTCCGAAATCGTAAGGATGAGTTCCATAGCGGCTATTTCATTCCTTTTTCCGATGGATTTTACCGGTGTTGAAAAGCTGACATTGTTTTTGAGCAACGAATGGATTCTCGCTTTGCCTAGAATTCTTCAGATAGGATCGATCGTATCGCTTGCGATCTTCGGCGGTTTTTTAATCAGTCAGAAACGATTCTTTTCGATTCGAGGTCAAAAGCCCCAAACACAAAGTACTTTCTGAAATCCGCTTTCGACCCTTAGGGAAAACGGTTGACCCTTTCCGGGAGCCGGTGTTTCTTTTCGTGAAGAAGAAATCCGGTTTCCTGGAGAAAACCCGTATGCGAAGACATCCCTTTCGATCGTTGCGGATCGAAAAAAAGTTATTTCCAATCTTAATTCTTACCATAATCGTTCTAACGACACCGCCCGCTCGCGGTCAGGATGAAACCGAAGACGTCGACCCCGCGGCGGGGGAAAGAGTTGCGACGGCGACCGTTGATAAACCCGATCCTTCGAAAATTCAATCCGTCGTTCTGTATTCCAGCTTTGCGTACGTTACGAGAAATCTTCGCGCCAAAATCAAAGCGGGAAGTTCCGAAATTTATCTCGGAGAAATTCCCGAGATGGTTTCCGAAAGAACGATCTCGGTTCGTTTTCCGGATTCTTCCAAGAAGATCAAGATCCGCGGAATTCGCGGCAAGATCCGCGTGGAACGAAAGGCGAGAACGAAGGAAATCGCATCTTTATTAAAGCGACAAGAGATCCTCAACGATCAGATCGAACTTTTGAGTTCCGAAATTCAGGAATTGATCGAAGAGGAAAAGGCGATCGTAAAAATTTCTCCGGTCGTAAAAAAAGATCCGGCGCCTCAGGAAGAAATCGCAGATCCCGAATTTTTATCCGGCTTTCAAAAACAATATCAAGAACATCTAAACCAGTTGTCCGCAGTCCGCCAAAAAAAATTGGAAACCTTGGATCAGGTCCGCGAAGAAGGTTTGGTCGTGGACGCTCGTTTGGATCATCTGGGAAGACTGGAAGCGAAACAAAAAAAGGAAATTTATCTCGAAACCGAAACTTCCGAAGACGCGGAAGCTTTGATCGAATACAAATATCTGATTCCCGGGGCGAGCTGGTTTCCGCGGTATTCGCTACAGCTTACGGACGAATCGAGAAGCGGAGATTTGAGCTGGTTCGCTCTCGTTCGCAACGATACGGGAGAAGATTGGGATAAGGTGAAACTTTTTTTTACCGCTTCCAATCCGGACTTGGACATCGATCTTCCGATCGTTCGCGAGTGGAGAATTCAAACGCAATCTTCCGTTGATGAAACGAAACAACAAGTTTACAATGACAATGAAGAGATAGCCGCCTATGATCGTGCGGATGTCGCACCGAGTGCAGGAGCAGTGGCACGCGAAAAGAAAAAGGAAGAACTCAAGGCCACGGGCAAATTAAGCAAACGTGCTCCTTCCAAAGCCGACGGTTATGCACAAAACAACGAGCGGGCGAAAAACGCACCGGCTCCGATGGAACAATCGCGTCAGATTATTCAGCAGAATTATTCCAATCGAGCGAATTCTCTCCGCACCGAAGACAATCTCAATCAGTTGAAAACAGATTTAGCGAATCAGCAATACAACTTCAACAACGGTCAATACGATCAGGCGAACTATTACGGACAGGAAGCTCTCAAAAAGTTTTCGAAACTTTCGGACTTCTCCCGTAAGGAATTGAACTCGATCGAAACTTACACGGAAGAATTGCTCCGCAAAGGAAGTTTGATTCTTTCCTCGCAAAAAGTTCCCGGCGGTTTGATTCCTCCTTCTCCTTTGGAAGGTTTCGATTATCAATACGCATCCGGAATTTCGGAAACGATTCCATCCGATCGTTCCCTCAATAAGGTTTTTCTAAAGAAGAAGTCTCTTTCTTTGACGCCGGGATATTCCTCTTCTCCGTTGGCGGGATCGGGAGCTTATCTTACCGTCGAGGCTTCGAACTCGGAAGGAGAACCTTTGCTTGCGGGACCGATGGAAGTTTTTTCGGGAAATACTCTTTTAGGAAACACGATCGTGAGCGTGAGTAAACCGGGCGAAGCGATCCGTATGGAACTCGGTCAAGATCGCGACATTCTCGTGAATCGAAGAGAAACCTCTTTCGAACAAAAAGAAGGAGTGATTTCATCGCGAACAAAAATCAAATACAAGGTCAGCATCGATATCAAGAACCGTAAAAAACGAAACGCGAACCTTACTTTGATCGATCGCGTTCCTTATACCGTGGACGACAGCGTGGAAATCAAATTCGAATTCGGCAAAGACGTTCCCGTTAAAAACGAGGAAGGAATTCTTACCTACAAAATGGAACTTCCGGCCGGCGGGAAGAAAACGATCGAGTTCGAATATTCGGTCAGTCATCCCGCGGAAAATCGTCTGATCCGCACTCCGGGTTCGGGAGGATATTAAAATGAAACATTCTAATTTTGGAATATTCTCAATGTTGAAACAGGCATCCGATACGTGCGGAGTTTTCGCGGACAAACGGGAGAATTCTTCCGTAAAGAAGCTTGTTCCGAGTTTTTCGAGAAAGCTGCGGAACGAAAAACGTTATCCGCTGATTGCAATCTTCTTCTTGGCGGGAATTTTTGCTGTTTCCGAAACGAGCGCAAGGGAAGTCGAACTCAAGGTTCAAGATGTGACCTTATACGAATCCTCGGCCGGTGTTTTGAGGAGCGGAAGGATCAATTTGGAACCGGGTGTGAACGAACTCATCATTCGAAATCTTCCGGTTCAACTTCAGGACGAATCTCTGGTCGCTTCCGTGGACGCTTCCGGTGCCTCCGTTGTCGGTTCCAGCACTTGGATCGAAACCGGAGCGATCATTCATAACGAAGAAGCTTTGGAACTTCAAAAGAAAATCCGAGTCTTGGAAAAGGAGATCGAAGGGCACGAAGGCAAAGATTCCAATCTTAAAAACTTAAGAAGAATTCTGACGGACACGAGATTGAAACTGACGGAGATGATCTCGAAAAATCTGTTTTATAAAAAGAACGAAACCGATTCCAAACGATGGTTTCAAAGCCTTACCGGAAATCGACAAGCGATACATGCCGCGCTCGGTTCCAATCAGGAAGTCAGCCGTTCGATCAAGGATCTTCGAAAAAAACTTTCCGAACTGCGGGACAAGTTGGGAGTGATTCTTTCCTTATCCGAAAAATCTTCGCGAATTACGAAGGTTCTCGTAAGTTTTAACGGAACGGAAAAGAAAGAAGTCAAATTGAACCTGACCTATCAAACCGGAGGAGTTTCCTGGAAACCGTTCTATTCGGTCCGTATGGAAGGAAGGGAAAAGATCGAACTGGAATATCTCGCCGAAATCAATCAGGAAAGCGGAGAGGATTGGAACAATATTAATCTTTTGTTATCTACTTCCAGCCCGGACGTAAGCGGTAGAAGACCTCGTCTTTCCAGTCAGAAGTTATACGATCAAAAGAAACAAACGAACAAGGATAATTTGATTACCTTCCAAAGTCAGAGCACCGCGGGCGAGGCCAACGTGGCTCCCGAAGCGGAAGCTCCCGAGGCGAGTACGGAGCCGACGACCGGAAAAAGCGAGGAATCGGGAAGCGGTTTCTTATTCCGTTATGCGAAACCGGTAACGCTTCTTTCCCGAAAAGAGTCCAAAAAATTATCCTTGGCTTCGTTTACGAGCGATGCGACGTTCGGAGCCCTGTATGTCCCCGCGTTAAAGCGTTATCCGCTCATTCGAGGAAGTTTTAAAAATCTTTCGGAGTTTCCGATTCTTCCGGGAGAAGCCGCGGTATTTCGTCAGGCGGGAATGGTGGGAACTTCGAGTTTCGGTTATATCAGTCCGGGTGAAAAGGCTGAAATTTCTTTCGGTTCCGAAAACGAAGTCCGCGCGATCTATCGAAAAGAATCCAATCAAACCAAAGAAGGAATTCTTTCGGGAACGAAGGTCATCGAAAAGTTGATCCGAGTCGAACTAGAAAATTTCGCGAAAGAATCCAGAACGATTTCGTTTCAGGAATCGATTCCGGTTTCCGGCGTGGAAAGCGTAAAGATCTCCATCGATTCGAATACGACGCCCGGTTATAACGAAGTCAGAAAGGATTCCGGAATCTTAGAATGGAAACTCGATCTGAAACCGAATCAGAAACAGGAAATCCGTTTGAAGTATAAGGTCAGCTTTCCTTCCGAATACGACTTGAATCTGTGACGTCTAACGTGTTTAGCGGAGTTCTTCTTCCTTGGAAATTCCAAGAGAAGCGGGAACTCCCGTCATATCCCATAGTTCCAAAACTCCGATTAAGGAAGTCTGATTGGGAATTTCGATCGTGATCGTTCCTTTTCCTTGAGGGAGATCGAAACACTCGCTTTTGCTTAAAAACAAACTCTCCGGAGCAACGATTCGTTTCGGACCCAAGTTTCGATTGGAAGAATCGCTCTTTTGTTTTAGATTGAACACCACGCAGTTTGAAGGATTGGATTGTGTTTTAAAACCGAAGTCGATCGTATAAGTAGTCTTTGAATCCGATTCCCGGTTTCTATGAATTTTTTCGAACCATACGATCCGGTCTTCGTTCGATTCCGGAATCGGATCGGTTTGATGTCCTGGGGGCGCTGAAACGTTTTGATTTCTTAAAGAATCCAAAGCAGAATAAAAAGAAGAATCGTCTTCGATTCCGAAATATTTTCCGTCTCCTTCCTCCGTTAGAATTTTCATCTGATGTTCTTCGTTCGGTTTTAATCCGAGACCGAGAATATGAAATTTAAAAGGAATTCCTTTTTGTTTCAGAGCCTGAAGTTCTTTTTTCGGATCGCCGTAACAACTTTCGACGCCGTCCGTTACCAAAATGATCTCCGTGCCTTTTTTTCTCTGAGAGATCAGGCTTCCCGCGATTCGAATCGATTCCGCCAGAGGAGTCGCGCCCGACGGCGTTAAACCGAAGAGACGATTCTTAAACGCGTCGTGGCTTCCCGCTTCTAAAGGATGATATAATCTCGAAGAGGAACAACCCGGAACTCGATTTCCATACGCCATAAAACCGACCTCGGTTTCGGTCGGAAGAGCGGACACATAGCGACTAACGTGTTTTTTGGCAAGATGGATTTTTTGATAGATTCCGAGATATTCGTTCATCGATCCGGACGCGTCGATGATGAACAATTTGGACCGCTCTTGGTTTTCCGAAGAGATTTCCGTTCCCGTAAATAAGAATACAGAATATAAAATAAGAACGGATTTGAGTAAAGTTCGCATACTAAGAATTGTATCGGCGAATCCGAAAAAATCTATCTATCGCGTGTTCGGTTTTCGACAAAAAAACTTCGCCTTTTCGTAATGTTAAAGCCGCGTAAGAATCAGCGATTCCAAAAGATCAATTTGGAAAAAAATTCTGTCCCATTCTTCGTAATATCGATTTTGCTGACCGATCCGTAGTTCAACTCGAAGGAAAAACTTTGTTCCAAGGGGATGTTCAGCAATCTGCACAAAGCGGCTCGGATCACGCCCGCGTGGGTCACGATGCCGATCGGAGAATTTTCGGAAGTGTTTAAAATTTCGGCCAGGTAGTCGGAAACCCTTTCGTTCAAATCGAGATAGCTTTCGCCGCCGGGAGGACGCGCTTTGACGAAATCCTTGGTCCAGACTTCCGATTCGGATCGAGGAATCGCCGACCAGAGTTTTCCCTCCCAAATTCCGAAATTCAACTCCATTAAAGAATTAGAATATTCCAAACTACAGAATCGGTTTTCCGTTAAGAATTCGGCGAGTTTTTTACAACGGGAACTGGGACTGGAATAAAAAGTTTGCGGAAGCGCCGGGAGCTTTTCAAGGACGTTTGAAAATTCGGAGAGAAAATCGGATCGGAGCGGAACGTCCGTCCTTCCGTAACAAGTTCCGGCCGGAACATCCGGGGTCGTATGTCGGATTAAATAAAGTTCCAAACGATCGTCATTCCGATATAAAGAAGAACTTCGGTTCCTTGCTGCGTAAAACCGAGACAATCTCCCGTAAATCCTTCGATCCATTTTTTAAAGTAACTTCTAAAATAGAGAACGAACAAAAACGAAAGGAAAAATCCGAAGAGAACATTCATGATCTTTTCCTGATATTGATACGCGAAATAGATCGCGGGAAAACATCCGAAAAAAATGGAAAGAATAAAGTCCGAAACGGGAAGTCGTTTGACCATCGGTTTTGATTTAGAGAGATCGTTGTCTCTCGCGTATGGAATCAACATCATCATGACCAATGCGAACCATCGGCTTGCTGCGTGCGCGAACCAAGAAACGAATAAAAAAATCCAGGGCGACATTTGAAACAATTTCACCAGAAGAAGATATTTCAAACCCAATGAAAGGATCAATCCCAAGGAGCCGAAGGTTCCGATTCGGCTGTCCTTCATGATATCTAAAATTTTTTCCTTACTCCATCCTCCTCCGAATGCGTCGCAAACATCCGCGAGTCCGTCTTCGTGAAATCCGCCCGTTATCAAAACGCTCGCGATCATTCCGAGGATCACAGAGATTTCAACGGGTAGGATCCAGGAAAGAAAAAAGGTGGTAAAAGACGCTCCTCCGGAAACGATCCAGCCGATGAGCGGAAAATAACGAGAAGAACGGGAAACCGTCGCCTCGGAATAAACGTAAAACGGGGGAACGGGAAGTCTTGTATTGAACATCCAAGAAGCGCAGAAACGATTCCACTCTTCTCGAATCATAGATATCAATGTTTTTGATCCACTTTTGCGGATTCAAACGAGGCCATGTCTTTGAGAAAGGTTACGGCCGAAACGACGATCGGATACGCAATCGCACAACCCGTTCCTTCTCCGAGTCTGAGTCCCAGATCGAGAATCGGCTTTGCATTCCATTCTTCTAATAGATATGTGTGGCCGGGTTCGACGGATTTATGACAGAATACTGCGTTCTTTACGATCACGGGTTCCATTCTTTGTGCGATTAAAAACGCCGATGTCGCGATGAAACCGTCGATCAAAAGAATTCTTCCTTTTTTGGCCGAATCGATCATAGCCCCGACCATCATCGCGATTTCAAAACCGCCGAACGTCCGTAAGACGGCAAAAGGAGTTTCGAGAGAGGATTGGTATTTGCGGAGACATTCCTCCAAAATCACGATCTTCTTTTGAAAACCTTGGTCGTTGAGTCCCGTTCCCCTTCCCGTAACTTCCTTTAAGTCCTTGTTGAGCACGCTCGCGGTGATCAGGCTTGCGGAGGAAGTGTTTCCGATCCCCATTTCACCGAATCCGATAATATTACAGTTCTTTGATACCGCTTCGGTGGAAACCCAGGTTCCTCTTTCGATCGCCTGTTCACATTCTTCTTTTGTCATTGCGGGTTCCATCAGAATGTTTTTTGTTCCGAAACCTACTTTGGCTCCGATAAAATCCGGATTTATGGAAACCGAATCGTGAGGAAATGCGAAATCCACTCCGGCGTCTACGACTTTCAGTCGAATGGAATTCTGTTTGCAGAACGAGTTGATCGCAGCGCCTCCATTCAAAAAATTGAATACCATTTGATATGTGACTTCTTTCGGATACGCGCTGACGCCGGAATTCGCGAGACCGTGATCGCCGGCAAAAACGAGAATATGAGGATCTTTGAGTTCGGGAGAATCGGTGTTTTGAATCAAACCGATTTGAAGTGCGAGAGATTCCAAAGCTCCCAGAGAACCGGGAGGTTTGGTTTTTAGATCGATTTTACTTTGTAATTTCGTAAGCAGTTCATTCAAGTTCAAACAGAAAGTTCCTTCTCTGTCTCGACCTCGGGGTTCGCAAAATTCGCTTTCACTTTCAATTCAACACGATCCAAAATTCCGAAAAGCACGGGAGTGTAGATCATGTTTCCGAGCAGAGTCCCGCCAAAATAAGGGATAGCCGCGATATAGCAAGTCAATAAACCGACGGACGTTTTAGGATAGAGAGAGGAAAACGCCCAGACTGAAAAATTCGAAAGAATAAAAAATTGAACGCTGGCTAAAAGGGAAACCGCCGCTACGGAAACGAATTTATCGTCGTTCCTTAAAAAGATTCTCCCCAAGAAAACGTTCACAAGAAGCGAACAGTATACAACAGGAAGTCCTTCGTAAAACCATTCGAAGCCGTGGATCTTGGATAGAACAAAATCGGTAACAAGCATCATGAACATCGGATAGGCGAACGCCTTCCAACCTTGCACTCTTGCCCCCGAGTAAACGGTCATGGCTTCCACCGAAGTGAAGTTGGACGGATGCGGTAAAAAACGGGAAATCCCCGAAAGAATCACCCCGAGTACGGAAATCGTATCCTTTGCCGCTAATCTTGATTTCAGATTTCGTAAAGTGTTATCGAACAGTTGCATTCAATTCTCCTAATATTATGGACTGACTTGTTTGGCGATTACGCCGTCGATGTCCGGATTTTCGTTGGAACCAGGAATCGGAAGGGAAGTAAGAATCGCTTTTGCGGACGTAAGTTTGATATAAAGAAACCCGTTTGTTTGAAGTTCGGTTTTTAAAGCCCCGCTACAACCAGTTCCCGAATTTCCGAAATTCGCATCCCCGAGATCAAAGGAATCCCCTCCGCCTGAGGCAAATAAAGTGGTCGAATTCATCGAATTCGTGATTTGATTGTAATCTACGTATTTCAATCCGGCGAATCGAAGCCAATTGGTAGGGTTATTCGAGAACGTTCCGCCGCCGGTGTACGTTGGATTCCAACCGCACCAATTGGTTTGGTCGTTACCGACTTCGACGATTACCGGTTCTAAAAAGACAGTGTTTACGTTTCCGCTCACTTGAAACGGATTTTCGAACACGATAAAATCCGCACCGGTCGCATTTTCGACTTTTTTACCGTTCCATCCGAGAATCAAGGAAGCTCCGGCGCCGTTCGTATCCAACGTAAAAACGTCGAGAGAGCCGTTAAAACTTCCTAATCCCAAAACGCCGTCAACGGCGCAGAGCGAATCCTGAAAACCGGAGTTCGTATTTGCCGGGGCGCTTACGATTTCTTTCGCGTGGTAAACGCCGGTTTGATCGATGGCAATTCTATCCTTGCAAGGTCTGGAAGTGGAACCGGATTGCTGAACCTGAATTAAAGCAAAAAGCCCGACGACCGATTCCGTACTATCGGTAGCATTCTCTTTACATACAATGAGAACCATAAGGAGAATTGAATATACTGGAATGAGAATTGTTTTTTTCATAAAAATATCCGAGTCTGAAGAATTCGATTTACAGCTTGTCCCAAAACTTAATTTTACTTCGATAGAAATACAAACCGCAAGAACCTGTTCCGTTTCGGGAAAAGGTTCTATAACGAGTGATTTTACTCACTCGTTATATTCAAAAACTTTAATTCGTTTTAATTTCCAAACGACTCCACGGAGCAGGGTCGAATCCGCTGTTCAAACCGCAACCGGCGTTGATGCTTGCAGTGTTGGAATACGTATCAAGATTATCCGCTTTCGCCTGTTCCAAAGTGTTTTGATTGCTCACACCTGAAAGATCCGGGCAAATATAGAAGTAGCCGCCGTTGTATGTCCAGCGATACCAAGCGAACTTACCTTTGGAATAAGTGGAATCTTGCGTAAATTGAACATAGGCCACTTTTTTCGAGAGATCGATTTCCACCACGTCCCCGATTAACTGGCTTGCTCCGAAGCCTGAGTCTTTAATGTTTCTCGAAATTCTAGATTGTGTAATCGTATAGGTTCCTTGAGAAATCGTTCCTTTTTCTGTGAACGCCGCTCCTGCGTAATCGGGAGTTCCGTTGTAAAAGGTCCAAGAACCCGTAATCTCGAAGTTGTTCGCGATGATCGCCGCAAGAAGAAGATTATTATCGTTGTTATCCTCTTCCTTCTTCGTTTCAAAACAATTCACCAATCCGAGAATCAGAAAGGTTACCGCAAAGAGTTTCCAATGGATTGAAAGTTTTTTCATGTTGTTACCTGCAAAAGTTTTCCTTTGTCAGGGTAGAAAAGATTCTAAATTGCAAACGTATAGAATTCGATTTAGAATCCGTTCTAACGAATGGATTGAAAAGTTTGAATTTTCCACTCGGGTCCCCCGACGTTCGTCTTTCGGGACCCCATCGCGGACGCATGAAAAATGCAAAGGCGAGTTTCGAACTGTCCCTACCTCGAGGACGTTGTTCGCGGGGAAGATCTGGCTGTCCGATTCTAAAACTAAAATCGAATTCACAGTTGCGGGTCAGCGTGGGAATTTCACCCAACTTCCTCCCTGAAAGCTTATGGACAGGGGAAAATCGGAAGCTTGTACGGGCAAGATTTTTTTTGAGCAAAGAAAGACGGCCCTTTCTTCTTTTTTTAAGAATGGAAAATCGTCCGTTGTTCGTAAATTTCACCGTGAATTCTAATTCGTATGAGTTCCCACACTTTACTTTACGGAAAGATCTTGAACTTCGTGGGAGTTCCCACACTTCGACAAATTCAAAAAGTACGATCAAAATGATTCTTAAAATGCAAGATTTTGACCGAAAATAAAGGAAAAGGAATCTAACCTTCCAAATTCAATTCGGACAACCCAATGAAACTAAGCAGATCGGAGTTTATCAAACTAGGAATTTTGACCGCAGCAGGCATTTCCGGCCTTCCTGGGATGAATTTACGGGCGCAAGGGACGTCATCCCCGCAGAAGACCGTGATCGTGCTTGGCGGCGGAATTTCAGGGCTTTACGCTTCCTACCTTTTGGGCAAAACCGGAATCAAGGTAAAACTCATTGAAGCGACGGATCGTTTGGGGGGGAGAATCCGGACGGTCGCCGACGGGAGCGGCAACGTTTTGGATTTGGGCGCCGAGTGGATTCAGAATGAACATAGAACCGCAAGAAGTTTACTCCGCGAGCTGGGTTTAAAGACGACCGATTTCGAAGTTCAATCGGATTTGTTTTTCGGATCGTATCAGAAGTTCGGAACTTGGGACATTTCTCCGAAGTCGCAGGAGATTTTGAACAAACTCATTCAGATGAATTCTAAAATCAATTCCACGCAGCAACAGGAATTGGATCGAATCAGTTTTTATAATTTTCTGACGTATCAAGGAATGACTCCGGAAGATTTGAACGTATTGAACTTTAAATATTCCTTATATTACGGAGATTCTCTTCGTTCCTTATCCGCACAGAAGGTTTTGTCCGATCTCGTCAACTTTCCTAAATACAACACACGCGTCGAAGGCGGGATGGAAGCGTTGGCAAAGGCGCTCGTTTTCTCGTTGGAGAATACCGAAACCGTCTTTGCCGATCCGGTCGTTTCCGTTACGCAGGGAGAAGGAAAGGTCGCCGTAACGACCGCTTCCGGAAAGAAGCTCGAAGGCAGCGCCTGTATTTCCACGCTTCCCGCAAATCAATTAACGTCGATTCAATGGGACCCGGAATTGGACAAGGAAAAGAAATTATCCGCGTTGCGAATCCGTTATTCGAGAATCTATAAGACTTTTCTAATGCTTCGCGAAGCGCCTTGGAATCGGGAGAATTTTTCCGCGTATTCGGATTCTGCCGCTGGTTTCATATACGACGCGGGAACCAAGGCCGGTTCCGAAGACAAGGTTCTCGGCATGATCGCGACGGGGGATCGATACGACGTATTTGCTTCTTCCACGGACGCGATGAAAGTGGAATATATCCGTCTTGCGCTCGAACGTTTGGGACAGAAAAAGGATTTGCAGGTATTAAGAATTCAAAGCAGCGAAATATCGCAGTCGAAGTTCGTTCCGACCGGAATTGCGACCTTTCCTCCGGGAAGTTACGGTTCGATCATATCTTTGTTAAAACCGATGGATCGAATTTTCTTTGCCGGAGAACACACCGCGGAAATCAACGGAACGGTGGAAGGCGCTCTCACCTCCGCGATCCGCGCTGTGAATCAGGTTTAGAATAGAATCGCATTTCAAACCGTCAAACCGTGGCGAAACCGGTGATCAATTCGTGTCTCCTCGTTTTTTCGATTCATCCGTTTTTTAAACGACTGCAACGTTGAAATCGAAATCGTTTTTTAAAGCGACACGGATTCAGCAAGTCGACTTTCCTTCGATGAAGCGGTTTCTTTTCGATACAATTCGGGTAAGAATCTTTCGAACTGACCGACTTCTTCCACGTTGTGTTTGATCCAAGCGAAACCTCTTTCCTTGTTAAACACGAACTTTAGGAACAAGGGACGAATCCAGTTCCAAGTCCATCCTTTCCAACCTATGATGAGGCAGTTCGTATAAAACGTATCGTTGCCGATCGCGGAGAATTCGTATTCCATTCTCGCGACCTTGTATTTCCCTTCCAATTTTGGATTGTGAATGTAACCGGTTTCGTCCAGCTTTTCGATTTCCGTAACGATATTGACGATGTAGTTTTTATTTCTACCCAGATATTCCACCAACCGAATGGAAGCGCCCGGCCCGATCGAACCGTCTGGCAAACGTCTTTCGTAACTCGCGTGAACGTGATCTTCGGGATGCCAAATGCGGTATCGATTGAATACGCCGCCGTCGTATTCAATCGTGCCTTCCAAATGGGAAAACCACCAGACTAGCATTTTCGGAGTAACACCTTTTAAGGGGGAATGGCGGATCCAGAATTTCACTCTTCCATCGGGTAAAATTTCCATGCCCGATTCGGCCGTGTTTACGTTCTTCTTGAGCCATGAAACCGGAAGAGAAAGGGGAAGCTTTGTATCTACGTTTTTCATAAATTCTCCAAATATAGTAAATACTATACTAAAACAATAGACGGTAAAGTACGCACTATACAACAACTTTTCGGGAACCTTCCGAAAAAAAACTCCGCGAAAAGAGGCTTTCATCGTTCGAAATCGGTTTTCTTTTTATGTTCGAATTTCAAGATCGATCGAAGAGGAACCGTTTGAAGCTCAATCGTAAAAAACTGATTTCGGAATACGAACGATACGCGAATCCGGTTTCGGAAAAGGAAATCGATATCGTAAAGGCCGGTGAATCCATTTTCGGAGAATTCGGTTTTGAAGGAGCGACCACCGCCCAAATCGCGAAAAAAGCGAACGTCACGGAACGGACGCTGTTCAAATACTTTCCGACAAAAAAGGATCTTTATATAAGAATCCTATCCGCGATCGTTTATGAAACCGCTTTCGGTTCCCAGATGCCGGAACTTCGCAAGTTCCTCGAAACAAGGAATGTTTCTTTTGAACAGTGGTATCTTTCTATGATGAAAAACCGGATCCAAGCGGCTAAAGAGAATCATTCGAAAATTCGAATCCTTTTGTCCGCGATTTTACACGATTCGAGTTTTGCGGATTTTTTCGGAGACGTCTGGAAAGAGAATCTTTTCAAACCCGCGCTGGAAGCGATTCGTTATTTCCAGGAGAAGGGTGAGATTCGAAAGGATCTCGATCCGGAAACGTTCGCAAAAACTTCGTACAGCATCAATATATCCTATCTCGTATATCGGTTCGTTTTAACCAAAGACGATCGATTCGACGACGATGCGGAGATCGGAAAAATTCTCAAGATGCTTCAAGAAGGAATTCGAAGTTAAAATTTTGTTGTAGGTCCTACGATTTTATCGTGAAACGCGACGGCCCCGCCCTGATTGGGTGGAGGAGGAGAGGTGGCGGGAACTTTTACCAAATCCGCTTATAACAGAAAAATCGAAAAAAGTCAATCCAATCTTAAGCGCAAAATTTTGTCGGAACTCCGACAAAATAAAAAAGGGGCCGAAGCCCCTTTTCCAAAAACAGAATATTCTAATTTTCTATTGAACAAAAATCAGTCTTCGATCACGCTCATCGCATATTCGGAGATTGCGTCCCTTCTTTGTTCCGCGAAATCTTTGTGAAACCAGAGATTCTGAACTTTAGAAGCTTCTTTCTTGTTTCCGATCGTAATCTTCGTCATACATTCTTCGACCGCGAACTTCATCGCTTCTTTACCGGTTTCACCGAGTCCTTTGTTTCGTTTTTTACGGGTGATCTCGCCTCCGCTTTTTTCGACGCGTTTGATTAAGTCTTCATAATCCTTATCGTCGATGCAGAATACGGTTTCCTTCTTCTTATCTCCGAACTTCACATCCACTTCGTAAAGCGGGGCGCTGGAGATATGAATAAAACCCAGTTCGAAAAGTTCGGGCCAATATTCGTAAAAGAAAGAAAGCATCAAGGATCGAATCGCATAACCGTCAAAGTCCGCATCCGTGATAATGCTGACTTTTTCGTAATTCAATTCGTCCAAAGATTTTACCTTTTGATCCAAAGGAAGTCCCACGATCGCTACGATGTTTTTTAGTTCTTCGTTTGCGATCGCCTTGGCGATGCTCAAACCTTTGCAGTTCAACGGTTTTCCTCTTAACGGAAATAAACCGTGAAGTTTTGGATTTCTCGCGGGACGAAGACCCGCGATTGCTGAATCCCCTTCCGCTACGAACAGAACTCGGCCCGGATCTCCCGCTTTTCCGGTAGGAGGCATGAGCTTCGGAATGTTCATCCGGCTCGCTTTTTTCAAACCCTTCTGCGCGTCTTCAAACGCTTTGAGTTGGGTTCTCTTTTCCATCTGAAGTTTGATCTCTTCTATCAGTCCGGTTTTTTTGATGAACTTCTCGAGATGTTTATCGACCGCATTCCGAATCTCTTCATTTAGGTCGTTGATCAGATACGATTTATCCTGGGATTTAAAACGAGGATTCAAAAGCCTCGCGTTTACATACATGTGAAAACAGTTTCTCACGTCGTTACGAGTCGAACTTGTCTTGAGTTTTTTCTCAAGCGCTACGATCTGACTTTTTTTACGAACCTCGTCGCAGATTCTGTTTTCCAGATATTCGATCGCGGACCCGCCTTGCGGTGCGAAGATGGAATTGACCCAAGCCAGGTTCTTATTCTGACCGATGACGAGATACGTTTCCAGATGAAGCTGAGAAGGTGAATTCGGAGCGACGTAATCCATCTTGTAGTAAACGAGATCGGAATGGGAAAAGATTTCGTCCAAACCTTTCTTGAACTTATACTTTTCCTTTTTCCCTTTGAAAACGAACTGAACCTCCAAACCCGGGTTCGTCATCGCAATATCCTGAAGATATTGTTTCATCAGATCCACGTTGAAGGAAATATCCAGTTTGTTGAAATATTGCGGATTGAGTTCGAACTCCACGGAAGTCCCGTGATCCTCTTTGGGAGCCTTTTCGATCAATTCCTGCATATTCGTTTTTTTTAATAAAGGACCGAGCTTATCGATTTGATCTTTGGTGAGAAGATTGCAATCGGTGAACTTTCCGTGTTCGTCGAAGTAAAGAAAAACGCGGTCCGTATCCTCTTTGGAAAGTTTATAGGAACGGATTTGTTTTTTTACGTCGTCGTGAACGGTGAACAGCTTCTTAAAGGAATTTCCGTTGTTTACGGTTTTAACTTTGAAGTAGCTCGAAACCATTCTCACGAGGGAAATCCCTACGCCGTTTTGACCGGCTACGTGATCCTGTTTTACGTGATCGTCGAAATTCTCCCCGTACATCAAATGGAGATAAACCCCTTCCGCGTTGGCGGCGGGGATTCCGCGTCCGTTATCGGTGATCGTCACACATTTGCGATCGGAAGAAAGTTGAATGATCAGTTTGGACATCTTATCCTTTTCAGGAATCGTTTTGTCCTTTTGATTTTTGCGGTATTCGTCCACCGCGTTCATACAAGCTTCGTCCAGACATTTCAGTTTTGCCGGAACGTCTTCGAGTTCTTCGTGAACGATCTCGTATTTTCCTTCGTTGTTCTTACGGAAAAAGTGTTGTTCGAACGTGGAAGCGGAGTTTTGTCCCAACCACATACCCGTTCTCATCCGAACGTGTTCCACGTTGGATAACTTTTTAAAATTTCTTTCTTGGGATGTTTTTTCTTTTACTTTGTTCTTATCGGCGCTCATACTTTATCCCATTTATTTTGGAGTTCGTCCAGCTCGGTGATCATATAGTCGGTCAATTTTTTATCTTCTTTGACCAGACCTTGATAACGGGCCAGAGTGGTTTTCGCTTCCACGATCGCTTCTTCGCATTTACGCACTTCCTCGATCGTCATTCTATAGACGGGAATCGTGGACAACCATTCGAAGTATTTGAACTTGGAAACTTTGAGTTTTTCCTCAAAATCCTTTTTCGATTTGATTCCGACGACCTTCTCGTTCCATTTCTCTTTAATAAAACGGATCAATTCGGAGTTTCTTTCGATTTTCTCCTCTTCCAAACCGGCGAGTCGTTTGAATCTTCGGATCAAATGCGTTTTACGGAAGTCGCAGAAGCGTTTGATGATTTCTTCGGGCTTTAAATTCTTCAGTTTACCGTCGTAAGTAATGACGTTTGTCGCCAGAGTTTGCACGTCCTCTTTGTTGAAGAGGGCCATGATTTCTTTTTGGCTCGGCTTTTCTCCCTTCTTATACTGAAGTTCAATCTTAAACGTTTGGCTGGAATAATCCACATAATCCTTCAGCCACGAATCCTTCTTTTCAAGAATATCGTCCAAGAGGGAAATCACCTTCTCACGGTTCCAGTTCATCGGCGAATCGGTAAGATACAAAGTATCTCCGTCCCATTTGAACGCGAACGTTGTGGACATCGTGATATTTCCGGTCTCGGTTTCGGCCATCTTCACTTCCCCGTTGAAGTCCTTGTACCAAGGTTTTAACGGAAGAGGTTTTTTGGTTTTGAGATAATTGACTTGAGACTTAACGATGTCGGCAAGTCTATGACCCGGAATAAAACAACGAAATCCGGTCGCGATTCCTTGAATGTTGTTCAAAAGAACGATCGGAACTTTTCCGACAAAGTGAATCGGTTCGTCCTCGGTTTCGTCGTAGTTCTTAACGTAATCGATATCCGGCAAACTTTCAAAGAATCCCAAATCTTTTACAAAGTCGGATAGTTTTACTTCGGTATAACGCGGAGAAGCGATCGCGCTCGGATCCAAAACGTCTCCGAAGGTTCCTTCACCGGAAACGAGAGGAATATTATTGGCAAAGGTAAAGTCCTGAGCCATTTGAGAAAGCGCATCCTGAATCGATTTATCGCCGTGCGGGTGATATCCCATCGCAAGACCGGCGACTTTTACGGTTTTTGTATAACGGTTTCTTGCGTCCGAGTTCCACATAGCCCAGAGAATTCTTCTCTGGACGGGTTTCAGACCGTCGATTTCGTGCGGAATCGCCCGAGAATCACATACATAGCGAGAATATTTTCTCTGATCGTCATTGACTTGATCTTCAAAAGGACGTTTTGGAAACGATTCTTTTGATTTTGGTGGATTGGAATTCTTCATACGGTTTTGGCCAACGAAATTCTAGAAGACTATCCTGTCAAATGAAAAAAGTTGACCGGATTGAATATAGTGTTTTTGAGGCGAATTCTTGAACAATTCGCTTTCGGGCACTTTGCATAAACCACCCCCCGTTTTTGTAAAGAAAGTTTAATTTTTGGGTTTTTCCTTGCAGGTTTTTTCGAAAATCAAGATGAACAATTCAATGAAAACCGATTTCAAACCTATGCAGACGCTTTCGATTCTACGGAATTCGCTTTCCAAGAAAGTTTGGATTCTAAGCTCTTTTTTCTTTTTATTTCAATGCGGAAGTATTCAAGAGGTTTTGCATTTCGGTTCCAAACCGATTTCCGAAAACTACGCATCACAAATCTTCTTCGCTTCTTCCGCGCTCCACTCTCCGTATTACGAACCGTCCAGCCTTCAAGTTCGGTACGTGATTCTCCGCAACCGATCGGGAAAGGATGAAATGATTCAGGGAATTCTAAAATACTTGGAGCTCGGCGAAAAGGCGGAACGTTCTGAGAGAATTCTTCTCGAAGTTTCGGAGTGGAGAGGCCCGATTCTTAGAAATCCGAACGACAATCGGAGAATCGAATTCGTTGCGAAGTCGATAAGCAAACGATCCGAAATATCGAACACAAAAGCGTTGCCCGAAATTCTTCCTCAACCGAAAAGCGAAGTCTTTGAAGATTTCAAAAAAGAATTTCTGATCAACGACGAGGGCGGCTTGCGCGAAGTCGAAGAAATCCGCAGAGTTCCGGGAATCGGAATTCTAAAATGGAGACACAGTCTCCGCGGAATTTTAACGAAGGTGATGCAGACCGAATTCGTTTCCGCAAGCGGAGTTGTTTCCTTATCCAGAGACTACGATTACGAATCCTTGGAATATCCTCCCGCGATCGGACTCAGCGGATCGATTCCGATTCTTCCTCTTCGAAAAACGGATTCTTATGTCGAATACTATTGTTTGGATCTTCCTTCCGAGATCGACTTAACCTCGCTTAGAAAGAATGAAGTCAAAAAATCCGTTTCATTTTACGATCTGATCGCAAATAAACCATTTACCACAACGGCTAATTTCAAAAATTATCCTATCATAAGAATTTCGAACGAGAAGAATCAATCCCCATGAATCAAAATAGAGAAGTTCGCACACGATTTGCTCCGTCTCCCAGCGGATTTTTACACGTAGGCGGAGCGAGAACCGCTCTTTTCAATTATCTGTATGCAAAAGCCCAAGGCGGCAAGTTCATCTTAAGAATCGAAGACACGGATCAGAACCGATCCACGGAGGATTCTTTCAAAATCATATTAGAATCTTTGAAATGGTTGGGCGTTCATTGGGACGAGGGTCCGGAGGCCGGGGGAGAATACGGACCTTACATCCAAAGCCAACGTTTAAACATCTATAAAGAATACACCGAAAAACTTCTGAAGGAAAAAAAAGCCTACCGTTGTTTTTGTACTCAGGAAGAATTAGAGGCCAAGAAAAAACAAGCCGAGGCGATGGGAGTTCCGTACGTCTACGACGGACTTCACGCGAACATGTCCGACGAAGAAGTGGAGGAAAAACTCAAACAGGGAATTCCTTATTCGGTCCGTTTTAAAACTCCCGCCAAAACTCTGATCGTCAACGACATCATTCAGGGAAAAGTGAAGTTCGAAACGAAACTGATCGGCGATTTTATCATCGTAAAGTCGGATGGATTTCCCTCCTACAACTACGCGGTCGTTGTAGACGACGCGTTGATGAAGATCACGCACGTCATTCGAGGCGTAGGACATCTTTCCAATACACCGAGACAAATTCTGTTATACGAAGCGCTCGGCTATGAGGTTCCCGAGTTTGCGCATGCCTCCGAGATCGTCGGGATGGACGGAAAAAAACTTTCCAAGCGTGCGGGCGCGACTTCCATTCTTGCGTTCCGGGACTTGGGTTATCTTCCGGAAACGTTCCGAAATTATATGGCGCTTCTCGGATGGACTTCCGCGGACGGAAGAGAATTTCTTCCCGGCGAGGAACTCGAAAAAATTTTCGATGTGCATCGTTGTTCCAAATCTCCTTCCACGTTCGACGTATTCAAAAAACCGAAAGCGGAAGACGAGGTTGTAACGAACTTTTCCGACCTCGCGCAAATCGCCGAAGCGATGAACCCGAAATCCAAACTCAATTGGTTATCCAATCGAACGATTAGAGAATTAGACTTACCGAAAGTCGTAGAAAACCTTCTCCCTTTTCTAAAAGACAGAAAGGATATTCCGGAAGAAGTGAAAAATGTAGGTAACCCCGTGCTTACTTCGATCGTCGAATCTGTAAGAGTATATCTGGACAACCTGACCCAGGCTCCGGATTACATCGCGGAATTCTTCGTAACGGATCTAAGGATTCAGTCGCCGGAAGCGGCCGGATTTATGAAGGACGGGGACGGGCCGAAAGTGGTCCGAGAATTCTACGGAATGCTGAAGAATGGAAATCCGAAGACCGATGAGGACTATAAGAACCTAATGTCCAAGGTCGGAGAAACAACCGGACAGAAAGGAAAAACTCTCTTTATGCCGATCCGGGCTACAACCACCGGAAAGTCAGCTGGACTGGAGTTACCGATATTATTCCCCCTTTTAGGGAAAGAAAAGCTCCTACAGAGAATTGAAAAAACAGCCGGAGAAGCAGGAATTTCGTTGTCGTCCTGAAAAAAACCGGTATATTTTGCTCAAATCGCCTGCTTTAGGCTGTTATTTTTGAAAGTGGGCGCTGGAACGGAGATGAGAGATTCTGACGAATCATTACTGGTAAAACACAATGGCGGGTCGTACGTTATGTTTCTTCCCACCGATTTAACCAGCATCAAAGAACTTAGGTTCGCTTTGAGAAACTCCCTGTCGGAAAACCGTTTCTCAACCAAAGACATTACCAATATAGAATTGGCCGCCGACGAGGCTCTCACCAACTCCATTTCCGCTAACGTCAAAGTCAGTTCGGATGAAACGATCATTTGTCGTTGGGTAATCAAAGATAGTAAGTTTACGATGTGGATCATGGACTACGGTTCCGGTCTCAAATCCGAAAAGTTAGAATCCTTCATGAACGATTCACGAATTTCCAATCTCAAAGACTATCTCAACTGTATCAAACAACATCAAGAAAAGAAGTGCGAGATTCTCCCTTGGAAAGGATCTCAAATCCCTCACAGAAATATCGGAAGAGGACTTCAGATCATCCAGTCGTTGATGGACACTTTTAAAATCATGTATCACTGCGGAGAAGGTAAAATTTCTTCGAATCCCGACGAGAAGAACATTCAAGGTTCGATCATTGAACTCGGGTTCGACGCTTCCAAACATCCCGCTTGACCATGACCTTAAACGAGTTCGCCAGACAGGTGCTTCTCGGCCCGAGCCTCGAAGATAAACTTTTTTCACCTTCCGTTCCTCCGATCGATATTCGTTCTTTAGAATATACTGATTTACCGTCATTGCCGGTCCGCGGACAAAAGATCGCGATCTCCGATCATAAAAGCAAGATTCCGAGACTCGAGCAGTTGTTTAACGAAGAGAATCGAATCGTTACCCTCCATCATTTTGCCAATCACGAGCTCATGGCGATCGAACTCTTCGCATACGCCCTTCTAAAATTTCAAGACGCGTCGTCCGGCGTGCGTTTCGGATTGTATCGAACCCTTTTGGAAGAACAAACCCATCTGAGGCTCTATCTTTCCGAAATGAAAAAAGGAGGAATGGAACTCGGAGACCGACCGCTGAATTATATCTTTTGGAAACAGATTCCAAGAATGCAGACGCTCGAAAAGTTTTACGCGATCATGGCGATTTCCTTTGAAGGAGCCAATCTTGATTTTTCAAAAATTTATACGATGGCCTTTGAACGATTCGGAGATTTCGAAAAGGCGGACATTATGAGGAAAGTCTACGAAGACGAAATCAAACACGTTCGGCGCGGGGTTCGTTATATCAAAAAAAGAATGTCTGATTCCGAAAACGAATGGGACCACTACCTTTCGTTGATCGAGTTTCCGTTTACTCCAAGAAGGGCAAAGGGGTATCATTACTTTCCCGAGACCAGGATTGAGGCCGGTTTTTCCCAAGAATTTGTAACGAAATTGGAACTTTACGAAGACGAATATACCGGACGAGTCAATTCACGGATCTTAAAGGAAGTCTTGGATAGAACCTATCCTTAAAAAACTCAGCGCCTTCGCTCTCTAAGGATCGCTCGGCAGGTCTTGAACCTAAGTTAGGCTCCTCGGAAAATCATAGACAGGCCGTTTTCCCTCCCGGATTCTGTAATCGAACATGAATCCAATCTCATCTCGTTTTCGGAAAATTCTTTTCGGTCTAATCGCGCTCGTGTTAGCCGTGGGCTGTTCTGCAAAGACCCCTTCCGATTCTCAAATCCTAGATCTGTTATTGCCTGCCGGTGATCGAAAGAATCCGGATGTCGTTTTAAAAAAAGTAGGGAACTTGGACGAAGATCCCGAATTGGAATCCTTTGCCTTGGTCCGCAACGGAACCGAAGAGGTTCTCGGAGTTTTTAAAAGGAAAGGAGGGGAATGGTCCTTGCTCGGTAAATTCTCCTTTGCGCTTTTGAATATCGGACCGCTTCACTACGACGCTTCCAAATCGGCTTGGCTCCCCGGAGAAGGCGACACTCAGACGAGAGAGGCGGGTTACGTAGTTAAGAGAATTCTAATGGACGAACTTCCCGGCGACGGATTCAATTCCCTCTTTTTGGAGGTGTTGAGCGAAGAACCTCCTCTCGGACTATTTTCCGTTCCGTATACGATCCGAAAGGGACAAAAGATTTTGGACGGCTTGGTTTCATTAAAAGATCATGAATTTCTAATTAAATCCAAACGGATCGATTTCGATTATAACAAGGGCGAAAAGAATATCACCATTTTTCCGTCAAACCGAAGTTATGCGCAGAACTTCATCTTCAACGGCTGGGAAATGGTTCCCGATATTCCGAGAGTCGCGGTTCCTTCTCTTCTTTCTTTGGAAGCTCCGAACGAATGGAAAAAGGGAGTTCCGGGAGAAGCGGTTCTTTGGTTTAAAAATCGGGGCTCTTACGCGGGAGTCACGTATCTTTCCCTTTCGTTTCCGGACGGAGGAAAGGTTGGCATCGATACGACTAAGGAAGGACAAAGAATTTATTCTCCGGGTTCGAGCGTTTTTTCTTCGACCGGAAAATATATCAATTCCTCCGTTCCTCTCGTTGAAATCACGAAAGAAGGTTGGGGAAGGAATCATAAATACGGAATTCGATTTACTTTAACGCCGGATAAGGACGGAACTCCGAGCGTCCTGTTTCGATCCTCGACTCGAATGGGAAGAGATGTCGTCAATCTTCCGAATCAATTCGGATCGATTCAAAAACAAACCGATCAACAAGGATTCGTTTCCTACAAATTGGAACTGGTTTCGAAAAAAGAATGAGCGATCTCGCGGGTAAAAAACTAAAAGCGGCCCGAGCCGAAGTCGTCCGAGCGCAAGTGGAACGATTCCGCGTTTTTTACGCGAGTTACTTTCATTTGGAAGAAACCATTCCTATGGTGGAATATTTTTTCGAGAAGATCTACAATCTCGAAGGAAGGGAAGTTTGGCTTCAGCTCGCGATGGATACGTACCAAAAAGTAAAAGGAATGATGAAGGAAACTTCCCGCGAGAATATCGAATATTTGATCGAACTCAACAATCTTACCGAAGAGATGGACACGATTCTCGCAAAACATCTCGTAGACGGAGGTTGGGACGGAAAAAAACTCAGCAGGGAAGAATACGATCTTTACTACAGTCAAATGGGTCATTATCATGAAAGAATGAGACAGCTCGAAATCGTATTAAGAAATTTGAAAGTATTTTACGAGCTCGCGCACAAGCCCATCAGCGCTTATCTGATCAAGCCGGCCCGTTTTATGGCCTCTTTGCTCGGAGTTTCCGCTTTGTTTCAAAGCGTGGAAGAAGCGTATAACGCGACTCTTCCGGTTTCCGCGAACATCTTCAATTCGTTTTACGAAGAAGTGGAAAAACGGGAAACGGAGTACATTCATAGTTTGCTCGGAGAAAATCGTAAGGAAGCATGAGCCGACTTCGCAGACAGCTTCTGGAAAGAGGTCGCCGCAAGGAAGAATCTCACGAAAACCGAGAGCGTTGGCTTTTGACGTACGCCGACATGATCACTCTGCTGCTCGGATTATTCATCATCATGTATTCCATTTCTCAAGTGGACCAACTCAAATTGAAGCAGGTCGCGGACGTGATTCGAGGCGGCTTCGGTTTGGGAGAATCCTTCTTTCAAGGAAGCAATGTAACGATCGAGGAAGATCCTCTTCTTCAACCCAGAACTTCTTTGTATCGGTTTTGGGAAAGAATCAGCTACGCTTTGAAGCGGCTGAAAGAAAAAGCCAAGCTCAATATCGGAATCCAGGAAACGGAAGAGATTAAAATCATTCTGTTCGGTTCTTCTTTGGGGGAAGGTCGGTTTCAGCCGGACGAGGAAATGATCTTCGCCTTCCAGAAAATTTCGGAGTTGTCGGCCGCAATGGATGTTGATATCACTCTGAAGGTTCAGATTCCTTACGGAGACGAAGCGGCGCAGAAAGGGTTCCGAAACGCATGGGAATACAACGCCTTCCGCGCAGAATTGATTGCGGATTCCTTATCTAAGAATTATAAAATCCCTAAGGAAAAAATTTCCATCGAAGCCTCCAGCGGTTTTAAACCGGTGGAATCTTCCGCGGCGACGCCGGAAGGAAAAGCCTCCGGAGAAAGAGTCGAAATCTACATTCGCAAAAAAACGGAACATTGAGCGGACCAATATGAAACTGAAAAAAACAAACATAACATTCTTACTTTTTGGAATATTATTTTTTTTGAATTTATCATTTTGCAAAAAAACAAGCAGTCCCGAGGGAATCGTGGATGAAAAGTGGAGAGAGGAATCTTCCGAACTTGTTTCCGCATATTGTCAAAAAATCGCGACCTGCGCAGAAGAAACTTCTTCCGAGCTCAAAGATTCTGCAAAATCGTTGGTTCAGGAAAGATTGAATCCGGCGAACTGCGCGGAAAAATTCCGCAAGTCGAACGCGTATCTGCTCGCGAACGAAAATCCGGAAACGATCAAACAAGCGGTCCGCGGTTGTTTTCAGGCCGCGGCATCCGAATCTTGTGAAAGAATTCGAAAAGGCGTTTTGAAACTTTCCGAAAATTGCAATCGATTGCAGATTATACAATCCAAACGTGAATAAAAATGCTGCGCGGTCTTAAACGGCTCAATCGTTACGATAAGAAGATTCTGAAAATTCTTAAATTGGGAGGCAAACTCGCGTCCTTAAGCCAAATCGGATTTTCCAGAAAAACCTCGGAGGGTTTTCGTTTTCCGATACAAGCCTTGCGAATCGGAACGGAGAAAGGCCTGAAAGAACATCCGGTCGGGATCGTTGCAGGAGTTCACGGTTTGGAGACGATCGGAATCTTGATCCTTCTGGATTTTTTGGAATACATTCTTCATCCCGATTCCACGGGTTATCTTTCGGAACTGAAAAAAGGAAAGTTAGGAATCGTAATTCTTCCGATCGTCAATCCCGGCGGCGTCGCTTTAAAACAAAGATCCAATCCGGCGGGAGTGGATCTGATGCGTAACTCCGGAATCGACGCGGTAAAACCGTTGCCCTTTTTCGGAGGTCAAAAAATTTCCAAACGTCTTCCTTACTTTCGGGGAAACGGATTGGAGCCGGAATCGAGAGCGTTGTTTCGCCTTATTCAAGAATCGTTCTTCGGGGTCGAGAACGCGGTCATCCCCGTTTTAGATTTGCATTCCGGTTTCGGAACCATCGACAACGTTTGGTGGCCGTACGCTTATACGAAAGAACCTTGTCCCGATACGGCTTTGTATCGAAAGATCGGAGATCATCTCAAAAATCATTGCGGTCATATCCATTTTCAATACGGACCCCAGAGCGAGACGTATACGACTCACGGAGATTTGTGGGATAAGTTTTACGATCACTATAGAAATTTTCATGCTGAGAATTCAGCCAACTGGAAATCGAAACTTCTTCCTTTGACTTTGGAAGTGGGAACTTGGTCGGACATAAAGGAAGACCCGTCAAAGCTTTTCCGCAAACGCGGCATTTTCAATCCCGCTTCGTTTAACAAAATCGAGACGGTCGGAAGGTATAGAGGATTTTTGCGGGACTTTGTCCGGCTTGCTTTGACCAGACCGAAGGATTGGGAAAGTTGATTCGGGCGCTTCTGCGCCAACATTTCGTATAACAAAAGTGCTACGATCGACGCGCAGACCAGGCTTGTTTCGGGCTTCGGCTAACGCCTTCGGTTGTCTCTCGCGAGACAACTGCTTTGCACCCTACACATCCTTAGCGCGGGGATCGTACAAGAAGAATCCGGCGGAACAAAACGAAACGATCTTTTGAATTCCGGATTCGAACGTTTCCGTTTCGGTCAAAAGACTGAGGACGATTCTTCCGCTATTCTTTTCTTCCGGAAAACCGAACATTTCTCCCGGATGAACATAAACTTTTCCTTCTTTTAATAAACGAAGTGAGACTTTTTCTTCGGGGAAGAATGTTTCGCTTTCTAAAACGCAATACCAACCTGAACTCGGAAAATCGCATCGAATCTTGGAAGAACGTTCAGGATCGCTCAAGGTTTGTTTTAAAAACGCGAGATTTCTTTGAATTCGTTTTAGGATCTGCGATTGAATCAAATTCTTCCATTGAAGCAAATCGGAAAGGACGTTTTGAACCGGGGTATTTACGGACAAATACGTATCCGATATCAATTCCAAATATTCTTTCGCTTTTTGTTTCCAAATCGGGGGACCGCTCAGTAGAATCCAGGAAAGTTTCATTCCGGGCAAACCGAGAATTTTGGATAAACCGTTTACGCTGATCGCGGGAATTTCCGAATCTAAAATCGTTTTATGAGATTCTTGGCCGTAAACGTAATCCGAAAAAACTTCGTCTATTACGATCGGTAAATTATAATTTTTGAATGTGTTTTTCATCGAAGCAAAATCGGATTCTCCGAAAATTGCTCCCGTGGGATTGTTCGGACTGACTACGAGTAAAAGTTTCGCCTTTGCCAGGTCTTTCGCTTTTAGATCGGCTTCCTTAAGTTTCCAGGCGTTTTCCTTTTTCGTAAAATAGGAAATCGTTTCAAGACCTTCCATCACGGAAAGAAATTCGAAGAGGGGATATCCGGGAGCGGGAATCAGAATCGAATCTCCGGGATCACAGAACAACTTAAACAAATAAGAATATGCCTCGGAAGAGGAGGAGGTTAGAAATAGATCTTCCGGATCGATTTCCAGCCCTTTCGACCGGTAGTAGTCGACGATTTTTTTTCTCGTTTCGAGATTTCCCTTCGGATCAGGGTGATAGGCGATCAAATCCGCCGTATAAAAGCTATGTCGAATCGCTTCGGTAGGATATTGGAAACCGGCTTGCGTAGGATTCGACGCGGTTAGATCGAAATAGGAAATTCGATTTTTCTGATAATGGGAAAGAACTTCCGCAAATTCGTTTTCTCCTTCCTGAAATGAAAACCGCGAACTGAAAGAGAGCGGCTCTTTCATGGGGAACCGCTTTTGAACTTTTGAATCAGAAATAGGATCAAGGAAATCAGAACACTGATCAAGATGGACGTAGTGAAAGGAAAGTAGAACTTAAAATTTTCCCGTTCGATTCGGATATCTCCCGGTAATTTTCCCAAAAACTCAAAAATAGAAATCTTACTTCCGTACAGAAATAGTAAACCCAGAAATAAGAACAAAGCGCCTAAAACGAGGAACGGTTTCGCGAAACTTTCCATATACGTTATCGATTCTAATTTTAAAGTTCGGGAAGTCAAGGAGCATTCGTTCGTTACAAAACGCATGCATCTTTTATGATGTGATTTCTATTTACGAATCGGGACCGCGTCGATCGTTTCGATTTGAATTCGAATGTCTTTTTCGGGAAGCAGAAACGGAATATACGTTTTTACGAACACTTCCCCGGAGCGGACGATTGCGACTTTTTCTTTGGACATCTCCATAAAGATCTTAAAATACATTTCCTTGACTCCGAATTTCAGTTTCGAAGTGGTTCCTTCCACGTAAAACGGATGCAGGGAATTCTTTTCGTAATAAATTCTTCCCTTAAAATGCCGAGTGGAAAGTTGAAGCGGACTGATCTCCACGACGTAACTCTGACGATTTTGAAAAGAAACGGGTCCGCTTATGCTGAAAAGATAATGTTCGTCGGATTGATCGTCAAAGATCGGATAGGTCGGAGAGGATTTTTCCGGTTCGTAATCTTTCGGCGGTAAGGTCACTCCGTTCTTGACGTAGTTTAATACGACCACTACGGGTCGGTCGTAGTAATATTCCACTTTTCTCGTTAAAACTTTGGAAACGGAGATTTCTTTTCCGGTCGAAGGATCGGTCTCGGTGATCGTAAGATTTCTTTTGTAATCGATTCCTTTAAACGAAGAGATCGACTTTCTCGAATTCTCCCTGATTTTTGCGAGGATCGGTTGTAGGTCTTCTTTGGCAAAGAGGCTCGGAGTTCCGAACCAAGTCAGTAAAATGGTAAAAAACAAAACTGCGACTTTTGTCCGTTGAAAGCGGCGTAAAAATTTCATAACTCTTTTCGGATAACGGAGCAAGATCTTAAGCCTTCCGTATTCGAATGCAAGAAATTATTTTACTAAGCCGCTTTCTTTCTTAAAATCGATCGCGTTTAATTTTCGAGAATGAATTTCGCAGCTTGTTTGCTGAAAGCCATTATCGTGTAACTTGGGTCCACCGAAACTCCCGTCGGAAACACGCTTGAGTCGGAAACGTAAAGATTCTTCAATCCGTGAACCTTATGTTTCCAGTCTACGACGGAACGCGACGGATCCTGACCCATTCTGCATCCGCCGGCCGGATGAGGAGCGGCCATCATCATGGAAGCGGGACTTAATTCGAGTTGATCTACTTTATCGATTTCTTTTTCGGAAAGAAGTTTTGTTCGTTTAAGATCCGGTAATAGAATCCACTTCGCTCCCGCTCGAAAATTCAACTGAACTTGTTTTCGAATGCAATCCTTAAGGAATTCTTTCGTAAGTTTTCCGAAGTTATACGTGACCGTACGTTTTCCGGAAGAACTTACGGATATGTTTCCAAGTTCCGAAGGAACGTCGTCGATCCAACCGATCGTTCCTCCCAGTTGCGGAAGTCGTTTCATAATTTCTCTGTGTTCCGTTCCGAATCCGGGAATCAAAGCGGCAAGGCTTCCGGGTTGAAGCTGATTTGCCATAATCAAAAATCCGCCTTCGATATAACTCCCGTCTTTTCGAAACCGGGCTAAACGAAATTCTTCCACTCCGAACGCGGAAGGAATGTTTCTCCATTGAACGATGGGTTCGTCATAAAACGCATGAACAAAGGGAGAAGGGTTAATCGCAAGATGTTCACCGAGTGCGGGAAGTTTTTTCTTCCATCCGTTTCTAAGTAAGAATGTGGAACTTCCGAATCCTCCGGCGGCGATCGCGAAGATCGGCGCCTCGAATTTTAAAGTGATTCCCGATTCTTTTCCTGATGGGCGATCGATCATCACCGCTTCCAGATATTCCACCGTGTTCCCTTTGAGTTCCAATCGTGTCGCTTTACAATCCGCATAGACATCCGCTCCCAAAGCCATCGCTTTCGGAATATGCGTCACCAATTGACTTTGTTTCGCTCCGTACATACATCCTTGCATACAATGCCCGGACTTTTGACAGTTCTTTCTTGCTTGAGGAACCGGATTCCCTTCCCAACCGAGGGACTTGCAGGCCTTTCTCACAAGCTGATTCATCTTATTATGATATTCTTCTTTGGCGGGGTGAACGTTTAAGGTTTCATCCAATTCTTTCCAATACGGATTCAGATCCTCCGGAGAATGAGCGTGAACTCCGTATTGTTCTTTCCAAAGATTGAGTCGATCATCGGGCGTTCTATAACTATCGGCCCAATAATGAATGGAGGCGCCGCCTACGTTTTTTCCATAGACGAGGTTGATGGTTCCAGTCGCATCCGTTGCCATGTTTCTTTCGGCGGAAACTTTTCCGGCCATATTGAGTTCATGATTATCGAATGTGCCGGTGTGATAGTAACCGCCTTCTTCGATGAGGACGACCTTCTTTCCGTTTTTGGAAAGTTCGTATGCGAGCGTAGCTCCTCCGCACCCCGTTCCGACGATGACAACGTCCGCCTTTACGGTTCTCGAATCTCCGAGGTTTTTCCATTCGTAAACTCGGCCGCTCATAATTCCCCCAGGATTTTTTTATAATAGATTCTGGATTCGCTTAATTTTTCGGGAGGATTACCGAACGGTCCGTCATACGAAATCGCTTTGAAGGAGGATTCGTGTCCGTAATATACCAAGAAGATCGGAAGTTTAAGATTTACTAATGCAGCTCGAACAATATCCGAATCGGTCGTTTCCTGCGAACGAAGAAAGTCCTTTCTGTCTTCTTCATTCATTCTTGAAAAACGGCTCCAGTATCCGCTGAACAGCGGAAGATATTCCAAAATTAGAATGAGGGACTTGAAGTCGTCGGAGATCGTCGGATCGACGAAAAAGAATTCTTCGTCGAGTCTGCGGATCACTTCGGTCTTTTCCAAATCGGGAAACCCTGGTTCCGCGGGTAATAGAGTTTGTGCGTAAGCGAGAATGAATTCGGCTTCCGATGAAGAGAAGAATAACGTCTTAGGAAGGGAGTCGTTTTTGGAACGGCTCAGAAAGATACTTCCGATTCCGATGCTCAACAATCCGCCCAACCCGAAACCGAATAGCTTACGTCTCGATATTTTTTCCGTCCATGCACTCATAACTTCGGTGAGTATCCTCGTGATGAAACGGGTGTCAATTCTGAAAAGGGGGTTGACGAAACAATCGTTCGATAAACTTTGTTAAGCATGGCCGATAAAAACGATAAAGTCAAACAGAACGCACCCGGTAAATATTATATCGATAATAGCTGCGTTCCTTGTAACGACTGTTTGGAAGAAGCGCCGATGCTTCTCAAATATACCGACGACGAATCCAAGGTTTATTTTCACAGACAACCCGCGAATCCGGAAGAAGAAATCGCTGCAAAGAAGGCGATGGAAATCTGTCCCGTGGAAGCGCTAGGAAACGACGGGGAATAAAATCAAAAACTTGTCGGATTTATGTCCGACAAGTACATCCGCTTTCTTTCTTTTTCCTCGATCCTTATTCCAGATTTCCGCAAATAGCCCTTTCCCTTCATTCTAAGGTTTAATTCTTTCGAAAGAACTGCTTACCAATGGCAGGCCGGCGTTCCGTTATTCCGCAATAAACTTCGCATAACGATTTCTTCCTTTGAAATCGAGCGTTCCATTGCCGATAAAAAAGGTAAAATTCTCCCTTCCCGATTCGTTATGGATTGTCTTTTATGAAATGGAACTTATTTTAAGGAAAACCTACGGTAGTTACATTGAACGACTTTGATATTCAATCGGCCGATATGTATAAATTTATCGTCGAGAAAAGTCCCGAGTTGATTTGTATCCACGAACCAGACGGGGTCTATCGATACGTAAGTCCTTCCGTAACATCGATGTTAGGTTATCAACCCGCGGAACTCATCGGAAAAAATCCGTACGATTATTTTAATCCTTTAGATCGGGAGAGAATCTTAAAGAATTCTCATGAACCGGTGCGTCAAGGCGATTCGATCGGAATGGTCGAATATCAATTCCTGAAAAAAGACGGAAAATACGTTTGGCTGCAGACGATTGCAAAACCGATTTACGACGATCAAGGAGAAGTGACCGCTCTTCTTACGACTTCCAGAGAATATCAAGGATTGAATACGATTCCGGATGAGACGGAAAAAAAACAGGCTCTCGACGACATCCGTCTTTCTGAGGAAAAATTCTTCAATGCGTTTTATTATTCGGGCGTCGGCATGGCTCTCGTTTCCCTGGAAGGAAAATGGCTCGAAGTAAATCCGAGTCTTTTGGAGATCATCGGTTATTCTCGCGAAGAGATTTTAAAACTCACGTTTCAAGACATCACACATCCCGATGATCTTATGGCCGATCTAAGTCTGCTTCAGGAAACGTTGGACGGAAAACGGGATACTTATCGAATGGAAAAGCGTTACTTTCATAAGAATGGAAGTACGATCTGGGTTTTATTGATCGTTTCGCTCGTACGGGATGTTCAAAAAAAACCGATGTTTTTTATCTCTCAGATTCAAGATATCACGGATCGTAAAAACATGCTTTCGGCATTGATTGAAAAAAACGAAACGCTACAGGCTTTGAGCAATCACCTAACGGAGAGAAATTCTCAGTTGGAGGAATTCAATCAAATCGTGTCGCACAATCTCAGGGCTCCGATCGGAAACATATTCACGTTATCCACAATGCTCCGCGAAAAAGACGGAACGGACAAGGACGAGCTTCTTGAATCCTTGGAAACAAGCGCCAAAGATCTGATGGTGACATTGAACGATATCGTAGAAGTGATCAAAATCCGGAAAAATCGGAACATCGATAAACAACTGGTTGCGTTCAAAGACGCTTTCGGTAAGGTGCAGAGTCTTTTATCCGCACAGATCAAAGAAATGGACGCCACGATCAGCGCAGATTTTTCGACCGCTCCCGAAATTCTTTATCCGCGAGTGTATTTGGAAAGTATTCTCTTGAATTTACTGAGTAATTCTTTGAAATATTCGGATCCGAGTCGAAAATCGGAAATTTCGTTCGTCTCATTTGTGGAGGAGAAAAAAGTCTTTTTAGTCGCTAGAGATAACGGATTGGGAATCGATCTTAAAAAGTATGGTCATCAAATCTTTAAGATGAATAAAACCTTTCATCGCGAAAAAGAGGGTCAAGGCATCGGGTTATTTATGACTAAGAATCAAATTGAGTCCCTCGGGGGCGAAATAACGGTTGAAAGTTCTCCGGGTAAAGGTACTACTTTCATCATCAATTTCAATAAGTATAATGATTTTGAACAACGGTAATATGAACTTCTGGTTGATCGATGATGATTCCATCTATATCATGATTGCAAAGCGATTCCTGGAAAAAGACGGCAGAGCCTCCAAGCTGCGTGATTTTCAAGACGGGGAAGTCGCCCTTCAAGAACTTCAAACGTTGAGTTCCGATCGGGAAGAACTGCCCGACGCGATTCTGTTGGATATCAACATGCCGTTTATGGACGGTTGGCAGTTTTTAGACGAATTCAAAAAAATTCAAGGCGACCTCGCGAAAAAAATCACGATCTTTATGGTCAGTTCCTCCGTGGATGAAAGGGATATCGTAAAGGCGAATTCTTTTCCGGAAGTAAAAGGTTATCTTTCCAAACCCCTCACTCAGGATCATATTCAAAAACTCTACAGCGATTTGGCGTAAAGCCTCACCCAATCCGACGTTTTTTTCAATGCAGTTTCTGTTTCAATCTTAGGTCGATACCCTAACAAGGATTTTGCTTTTTCGATCGAGACCGGATTCTCTCTTAAAATAAAATTCACTCCTTCTTTGGTTGCGGGCGGTTCTTTGCCGATTAACTTGCAAGCGGCACCCATCAACAGGATCAAACCTTTCAAAAACCAAGCGGGCGCGGACAAGGGTTTGGAGAGACCGGCGGATTCAGCAAGTCGATCAAAGTATTCGCGCCAGGTCATCGTAGTTCCATCGGTGATGTTGAAGGCTTCTCCCCAAGCTTGTTTTTCCAAGGCGAGAAGAGTTCCTTCCACAAGATTGTCAACGTAAGTCAGATTGATTCTTCCTTTGCCTCCGTTCGGAAGAGAGAAGAGTTTTTTCTTCATCAGTTGGATCGGACGTACGACCCAAGGACCGGAACCGGGGCCGTAAACGTCTCCGGGGCGAATAAAAAGAATCCCGAACTTGGGAGGATCGTTGAGTTTCAGTAAAGCGGATTCTCCTTCGATCTTGGTGATACAATACGGATTTCCTTCTCCTCGAAACGGACCTTGTTCGGTTACAAAGGGCGGGTAGGTGAATCCGTAAACCATTACGGAAGAATAATGGACCATTCCCTTGGCACCGGCCTTTCTCGCGATTTTTGCAAGTTCGACGGAAGAATATACATTCACTTTTCTGAATTCTTCCAGAGAACCGCCTTCGCGTACGATGGCCGCGGTATGAAGAACATAGTCCGATCCTTTTACCGCTGCGGCAAGCGCATTCGAATCGGAAGTGCTTCCTACGATTACCGTGAAACCTTGTTTACGGAGTTCGTCCGCGCGGACCGGATCGAGTTCGATGCCTCTGACTAGGATTCCTCTTTCGTGCGCGATTTCGGCGAGACGTTTCCCGATAAAACCGCCGATCCCTGTGATACAGACGGTTTTTCCCCGGAGGTTTTTCATTCTCCTTGGCCTAAGGAGAAGGCTCGTTTACCGTCGAAGTAATAGAGGTTTTCGGTTTTTACGGTATCGAAACCCGCCGCGTCGAGTTTCAAAAGAAGTTCGGCGACTTGTTTGTGAGAGATCGGATGATAGGAAGGATCTTCCTGTTTGATCAACGCTTCCTTGCTTACGAATCTGCATCTCCAGTGATCGATCAAAAACGTTTCCGGCTGACCGTCCGGATAAACCTTCACTCCGCGATTGGTGATGATTTTCAACGTCAGATCGTCGGATTGAGCCTTGAGTTTTTTGCCGAGTTCCTCCGGATCGTTTCCGATCCAATCCAGGAAGATATCGACTCCGACGAGATCCTTCTTTTGAATCGTTCTCTTATATTCAGGAATCGTAATTTTCTTCGCTTTTCCGAAGGAAACCGGTTTGAATTTTTCGGGAAGATATCCGAGATTTCCGATTACCGCTTCCGCGAATTCTTTGGTTCCGACTTTGATTCGGCTGACTCCGGGTTTGAAAATATCGCCCGTATGAATTCCCTCTTCGATCGTCAAAAGCCATGCGTTGTTGATTTTGGCTGCGATGTCCGGTTGTCCGATATGGACGAGCATCATCACTGCCGCATTCAAAAGCCCGGACGGATTTGCGAGATTTTTTCCTGCGATGTCGGGCGCGGAACCGTGGATCGCTTCGAACATCGAAACGATCTCTCCGATATTGGAGGATCCGGCCATTCCGACGGAGCCGGCGATTTGCGCTACAATGTCGGAGATGATATCTCCGTAGAGGTTTAACGTTACTACCACGTCGAAGTTCTGCGGTCTGTCCGCAAGATTGGCCGCGCCGATGTCGATGATCTGAGAATTCGCTTCGAGTTCCGGATATTCTTTCGCGACTTCTTTAAAGATATCGTGGAACAAACCGTCCGTCTGTTTCATGATATTGTCTTTTACCATCGCGGTCACTTTTTTGCGGCCGTAGGCGCGTGCGTATTCGAACGCGTAACGGATGATTTTTTCGGAACCTGGACGCGAAATGAGTTTAAGACATTGAACCGTATCGTTCGTTTGTCTGTGTTCGATTCCCGTATAAAGATCTTCTTCGTTTTCACGTATGATTACGATGTCGAGAGAGGGATGTTTCGTTTCGACGTACGGATATAGGGAGAAGCAGGGTCTAACGTTGGCGAACAAACCCAATGTGGTTCGAACTGTCACGTTTAAACTTTTGTAACCGCCTCCTTGAGGAGTGGTGATCGGCGCTTTTAAGAATACTTTCGTTTGTCTGAGAACGTCCCAAGCTGGCGGTTTGATTCCGGAAGAATGTCCTTCCTTATATACTTTTTCACCGATCTCGATTTCGATCGGATCGATTTTGGCTCCGGCCGCGTTGAGAATTTTGAGAGTGGCGTCCATGATTTCAGGACCGATTCCGTCTCCGTGTGCGATTGCGATTTTGGTTTTTTCGGACATTCTCGTCTCCTAATACTTCAAATAGATCGAGAATGGAATCAACGGTCAATTCCCTTCCGTAACGGGAAGAATGGAACCTGCAGAAAACGCCGAGGTTTTGACAAGTGAAATCGAAGTTGGATAGTTTGTCGGGACATTGATTTGCAGCTTCGGTTGAAGTGTGGGAACTCCTTCAAGTCGTGTCTCTCATTTTAGAAATGTAGGAACTACCACCGATCGTCGCATGTCTTAAGAATGTCCCGATAAAATGTAGGAACTCCATCAAAATCACTGCGCAATCATTTCGACAAACCGGGAAACTTTTCTTAGGAAGGTGTGGGAACTCCTTCAAAGCAGATTTTGCGCTGAGAGCTTGTCCTGAAACCGGGAAATAAATCTTAGTAGTTTCTACAATAGGCTTATAATCAGCTCTTTAGATTTTCGAAAACCTTTCTGCTGATTGAAAAACGCAGGAGTTCCCACAGTCTTCGATTTCGGGATAAACTTTTAAAAAAGGATAGTAGCCGCTTTCTTAAAACGAGAATTCGTTCAAAAAAACGAAAAAGGAAACATCGAATTCTAAGGTTGGAAATTTAAAGGACAAAAATCAGAGAGCGTTTGCAAGTCAAAATATCGAACGATCACTCGATTTCGAAATCCGATTCCGAATCCACTAAGAATTCTTCTCTGGAGTAGATCAACTCCATTACGTCGTCCATCCAATCCGGAGTTCCATGGTTCGGATCGCCGAACGGATCGTTGGCTCTGTACTGTTTCATGATTTCGCTGTGTTTTTGGAGCTGTTCCCGAGTGCTTGCGTTCATATTAGAATTGTCGGTTTAAAGAACCTTTTAATAACAGATTTCGGTAAGAATTAATAATTTCTTTCCAAAAAGTACAACCAAAAAATCGCTTATTTTTGATTCGTTTTAATCCGAAGTCGAAAAAATGAATCGAAAATCCTGAAATTAGAAAGGAAATCGGAGCCTAACGGACGTCAGACTGAATCGCTCGCGAGGCTCCGGGAAGGTTCAAAGTTTAGAACAATTCGTTCCCTTTGAAGAAGAAAGAAATTTCCAAAGCCGCGTTATCGTCCGAATCGGAACCGTGGACCGCGTTCGCTTCTTTGCTTTCCGCATAAAGAGCGCGAATCGTTCCCGCAGCCGCTTCTTTCGGATCGGTCGCTCCGATCACTTCTCTCCAATGAAGAACCGCGTTGTCTCTTTCAAGAGCCGCCGCTACGATCGGTCCGGAAGACATATAGTTGCAAAGGTCGTTGTAAAACGGACGGGCCGCATGCACTTTATAGAATTGTTTCGCGTCTTCGAGAGAAAGTTTCAGGTATTTTAAACCGAGGATCTTGAATCCTTCTTTTTCGATTCTCGCGAGAATGTTTCCGACGTGTTTGTTTTTTACTCCGTCGGGTTTGATCATGATGAACGTTCTGGACATTTTTTTTCCTTATTGAGAGAGTTTTTTAAGTAATGCTTTGCTGACGATCTCGGGAACTTGGTTACTCACGTCCCTTCCGTGTCTCGCCACTTCCTTTACGATCGTGGAAGAAATGAAGGAATATTCGCTTGAGGACATGAGAAACACGGTTTCCACATCCGGGGCTAATTTTTTGTTCATTAAAGAAATTGCATATTCGTAGTCGAAGTCGGTTACCGCTCTCAATCCGCGGATGATGCTCTTTGCCCCTACTTTGGTGCAGTAATCGACCGTGAGACCTTGAAACGTATCTATTTCAAGATCCTTGATGCCTTTGGTGACTTCGCGGATAAATCCGAGCCTTTCCTCGACGGAGAACAGCGTGGACTTATTCGAATTTACGGCGATCGCAATGATCACTTTGTCGAAAAGTCCCAAGGATCTCTGAAGAATATCCAAATGTCCGTTTGTCAACGGATCAAAGGAACCCGGATAAATCGCTAAGTGTTTCATTTTTTGCGTAGCCTAGCCGTTTCTTGAGCGGGTAATCCGTAGATGTTGATGAATCCTTCCGCGTCTTTCTGATTGTACAATTCCTCTTTTTCAAAGGTCGCCATTTCCGGGTTGTAAAGGGAAACGGAGGATTTTCTTCCCACAACGGAACAGGTTCCTTTGTAGAGTTTTACTTTTACGGTTCCGGTTACGTATCTCTGGGTTTCGGCGATGAACGCGCGGACCGCCTTCATTCTAGAGGAGAACCAATGACCGTTGTAGATCAGTTCCGCGAACTCGATGGACAATTTATCCTTATGATGCTGCGTGTCCCGATCGATCGTAATCGATTCCAAATCTCTGTGTGCTACAAATAACACGGTTCCGCCCGGAGTTTCGTAAACTCCCCTCGACTTGATTCCGACGAGGCGATTTTCCACGATGTCCACTCTTCCCACTCCGTGTTTGCCCGCGAGCGTGTTGAGCGTATCCATCACTTCGAGAGGATTCATCTTTTGCCCGTTGACCGCGACGCAGTTTCCTTCCTGAAAATCGAGTTCCAGATATTCGGGAGCGTCCGGCGCTTTTTCGGGAGAAGTCGTTAGGAGAAACATGTTCTCGTTCGGCTCTCTATAAGGATCTTCTAATATTCCGCCTTCATAAGAGATGTGCATAAGATTGCGGTCCATGGAATACGGTTTTTCCGCGGTGACCGGAACAGGAATGCCCTTCGACTTCGCGTATTCGATCAGATCGGATCGACCGCCGAAATTCCAGATTCTCCAGGGAGCGATGATCGTTTTTTCGGGAGCGAGAGACTTAACTCCGAGTTCGAAACGAACCTGATCGTTTCCTTTTCCGGTCGCTCCGTGTGCGAAGGCGTCCGCGCCTTCTTTTTCGGCGACTTCCACCATCGCTTTTGCGATCAGAGGTCTTGCTAAGGACGTCCCGAGAAGATAACGCATTTCATAAAGTGCGTTTCCTTGAATCGCGGGGAAGATAAAGTCGCGCGCAAATTCCAAACGGAGATCTTGGATATAAACTTTGGAAGCTCCGGTTTTGATTCCTTTTTCTTCCAGACCGGAAAGTTCTTCTTTTTGGCCTACGTCTGCGGTAAAAGCGATCACTTCGCAACCGTATGTTTCTTTCAGCCAGGTGAGAATTACGGACGTATCCAATCCACCGGAATACGCGAGGACGATTTTCTTAACAGGTTTGCTTTGCGCCATTCTGAGAACACTGAAAATCCATCGGGGTCTGTGGACAACCGGATTTTCCGTCTTTTCCGATCTGCGCTCGGCGACCGAATGATTTTTATTTCACGGTTACGATTGCCGTTTCGGATCGGCAATGCAGGAACCGTTTTGGTCGGAAGTCCGTCCATTCGGATTGGTGATAGGAAACGTGAAATTCGTAGTTTCCCGGACCGGGAAAAACAATGAGTAGATTTGGACGGAGAAAGTCCGCTCGCAAATTCATTTCTTTCAGAATTTCATCTTTCCCTTTTCCTAAAACGAGAAAGGACGATTGTTGGAATCGGTTTTCATCGACCGCGTCCATTCCTTCCGGATCCAAGTTTTCCTTGGAGACGGAGTTTGACGGAATCGCATCGCGCGGAATCCAGCAAGTCTTCCAGGTTTTAAAATGAGATTCACCCGGCAAAAGAAGTGTAGAATTCGTTTCATAAAAATTTCGATTCGGAGGTTGTCCGGGAGGCCCGTAATAGCTCCTCAATTCTTGAAAGGACGTTTCTAAGAAATTCAATCCGAAACTCGGCCCTCCCCATCCGCCGACGCCGATAAACGGTGCGATCTTCGGATAGATTTCCAGATTCAGTCCGCTTATGTTCGTCAAACGAACGGTAAATTCTATTTCTTGAATATTTGAAGAACTGAATTCGTTTTGGGAGGCGGAACAGTCGAGGGTAAGAATTTCCAAGTTCTTTTTTTCGCTCCTACGGAGTTTCGATCCATTCTTTGATCTTACGAAGAATCAAAACCATCGCATACGTGTCGAGTTTGCAGTATTCGATAAGATTTCTTTCGATCTCCGATTTTTCGGAAGCGGGCATCGGTTCGGTTTTGACGCGGAGGAATTCCGAATTTGCCGTCTGCCCCGATTGAATCCCGAGATTCTTATAAGACTGGCCTGTGATCACGGGAAGAATGGTCTTCAAGGAAGTGCTACCCCTTTGATCGGGATGGTAATAGTCGTATTCCCAGAACGGTTTTGCGAGATCCGTGAAGTCGTCCAGGATGGATTTCACCCAGGGTTTGTATTCCGGAAAAGCTGCGGCGGATTCTTCCAAACATCTCTTTTCGAACTTATCGTTAAAGCAGACGATCGTTCCTCCCGGTGAAATCCATTCTTTCAGTTTTTCTAATATTCCTTTTCGAGGATCGACGATTCCGTCCTCGATGTAATGATAACTTTCCGGTTCCTTTGAAAGATCGTCTTTGATTACGTGAAGGGAGAATAAAAACGGAACGTGCTGGAACGGATACGAGTTTTGATACACTGGAATCGGAGGATTGATCGTTTCGAAATCCAGAAAATAAATCGGGTAACGGATCTTTCCGAAAAACTCGGAAAAAACTTTTTGATTCAAATACGGAATTCCGCTTTGCATCGTTTGAATCTGCGTTTTTTGACGGGAGGTCAAATGTTCCGTTTCTTGAATGTCTTTTAAATGGAGAATTCCCTGATCGTAAAGTTTACCGGATTCTTCTTTTCCTTCCCGAAGCGTAAAAATATCTCCGGGAACTTTCGGTGCGAGACAAACCTCAGGATACGAACAGTTTCTCGGGTGGGAACAAAGATTGCTCATCGAACGGGACGGCAGATTCTTATTGGAAAGAAGTTCGTGCAAAGTATAGGCCGTTTCTTTCGTTTCTTTTGCTTTGAGCGCGACTTCGGCTGTAACGTCCTTACGCACGAAGAAAGAATCGATCCGAATTTCTCCCTGATAAAGAAATTTGGAATTTACGAAGATCAAAGTGCATTTGGAAATCGGGAAACCCGATTCTTCCGCTACGAATTTTTGATATGCGATTTCCGTAATATGTTGTTTTTTGAACGAGCTCGAAGCCTTGAGGACGGCGATTTCAAAAGAACCGGGGATTTCCTCGTTAGGAAGAATGTATTCCGCTTTCATGGAAAATTTTTCCGTTTCCAAACACGCGGATCGGACTCCAATCCCCGATTTTAAGGTTCTTCTGGTTTCCGCTTCCGAATAACGGACGTTTTTCGACTTAGGATAAAAGGAATGGGAAAGATCGCGCAAAAGCGATTTTTGTTTCGGCGAAATGTATTGGTGTTCGAAAGGATCGAAATCAGCGCGTCGCTGATACGTGTTCAGCCAGAGATGATACTCGCAAAAAAGTCCGGTGGTAAAATCGGCCTTCGTGAGTTTCGGAATTTCCTTTTCGGGGCGTTTAAGAGATAAGAGGACGGAGACCCATTTCGGAATGAGTTTCCGAAATGGGATCTTTTTCAGAATCGATGTTCTTCGGTTTTTCAGGCCAAAAGAACCTTGATATCCTTAGGGCTGGAAACCGCGTAAATTTTGTTTTCGGAAGTTCCCATGTTCGCTTGAGTCAGTTTTTGACTCACAACGCTCGGCCCAAAGTCGATACCTGTAACGTTAGACGTGCTTGCAAAAGCCTTTACAGCCTTGTCCCAATAAAGTGTTTTGATCAACATTTCTCGGAAGAGCGGAAGGCCGATTCCCGCATCGGACTGCATGTTTCTTCCGTCGAAAATGGAATAAACCGGAACCTTCAGATCGGAACCTTTGAAATCGAAGCCGATTCTTTCCATATCGAGAGGAACGGTTTTATTCGTCTCTTCCATGTGGGGAGAATGGAAAGGAGCAGTGGTTCTCAGATATACGAACTTCACTTTTTTCTCGTCCATTTCCGCTTTGAACTTCTTACGGAGTTCTAGAAGCGATTCGGGACTTCCGGATACGATGTTGGAATCGGGAGTGTTGAAAAGACTTACGTAGATCGCTTTGTTTCCGCTCAAACCGAGAGCGTCGTTGGTTTGTTTCACTCTGTCTTCGAGTTCTTTTTGAGTGTAACCGATCACGGCAACCATCGGAGCGGGTTGTTTGTCGCCGACTTCTTCGTTCGCTTTGAGCAACGCTTCGGAAGGATTGTAAGGTCCGACGAGCTCCTGCGCTCTGTATCCGATATACAATACGAACTTTAAGAATTTCACATAGGCCGCGTTAAAATCGGCGCCTTCTTTTCCAAGAGCGATTAACGCGGAGGAGATGACGCCTTGGCTATGTCCGGTAACTCCGATGGAGTTTGCGATCAGTTCGGGAACGGGAAAGCCTTTGTTTGTGAACGCGATGTAGTTTGCGATTTGAGTGAGGAAAATTCCCACGATGGAAACGGGTGCGCTGCAGAGATAATTTTCATCCGGCGCCGTATCCGGGCTTTTTACCCAGCTTTCGAAATCGTAACCGCCGTAGAGGATCTTTTTGTCGAGCTTAGGAACTTCCTCCGCGATGGCTTTGAAAGAAATATCGAAGAATTCTTTAAGAGAAGGTTCGGATTCATAAAGTTTGGAGAGTTCTTTCAAGAAAGGAGATCCTTGTCCTCCGAATTGAAGGAAAAGTTTTCCTCCGGATGTCTTGACTTGGTTCAGAAAATTTGCGATTGCCATGAACTTTTGTTTTCCTTAGGTGTTTAAGGATGGATCGCGTTTCATAGTCGGTTCCGCAATTCTTTTTTGCAGGTCGTAGTCTTCGAATTGACATAAAAAAAATGATATTGGCAGAATTAAACGTAAGTCTAGTTTTGCGAATCGGTAGCCCGATGTGGATTGAATTGTACGGATATGCGAGCGCGTTTTGTTCCGCGTTGATCGGAATCATGCTGGGACTGAATCGTAAGAAGTCCCCCACGTTTAAGATCGGAGCGTTTTTGTTTCTGTCGATTTCGATTTGGCTCGTACAACTTTATCTGTTTACTTCGGGTAAGTTATTCGAGTTTCCGGCGTTGATTTTCTGGCACATTCCCTTTGCGATCGCAACGGGTCCGCTTTTTTATCTCTTCATTCAATCCATCTTCAAAATGGAATACTTACAGCGGGACCCAACCCCCCTGTTTACTTTGTCGGAAAGATCAATGCGCAAGAACCCGTTCCGGTTTTGGGACCGGTTCTTATGGGATCGCATTCAGTGGTTTCACGTTTTGCTCGTGTCGCTCCTGACCGCGTTATTTCTCCCGGTCGGACTTTTATCGACTCAGGAAAAACTCGAAATTTTCCGTAAAAATGAATCGGTCGTTTCCCCGCTCTTCAAAAACTATATTCTATTTTTCTTAAATATGAGTTATCTCGTTCCGGGCGTTTATATCGCGTTCTCGTTTCGATTTTTGTTTAACGCGAGAATTCTTTTTAACGCGGGTCAGGAACGATCGTTGTCCGTTTTTTATCTGATCTTAGGCTGGTTCGGGGTTTCAAAGCTTATCACGTTCGGCGGATTCATCCAGGGAGAATTCTCCTTTTTAAAAACGTTAGGCGCCTTTGGCTTTTCGACGGGCGTTTTTTTGATCTTTATCCTTCTGTCGCGTTATCCGGACTTTTTGGAAATTCTCCGCAGAGGGATTCGCGAAATTAGAAGGAAACAAAGCAGGATCAATTCCGATCTGAAGAATTCCGCTTTGGAAAAGATCAAAGTTCTTTTTGAAGAGGAAAAAATTTATCTGAACGACGAGCTTTCCCTCAAGTCGCTCGGAAATCAGCTTTCTCTTCGGCCGGATCAACTTTCGCAGGTCGTCAACGATTCTTACGGAATGAACTTCAATCGGTTTTTGAACTATCATCGGGTTCGGGAGGCGATTCGGATTTTGGAAAAAGATCCGGCAGCGAAGATCATTCACGTCGCGATGCGTTGCGGGTTTAACAGCAAGAGTTCGTTTAACGAATCCTTTCGCAGGGAAACCGGAACGACTCCCACGGAATATCTTCGAAAAAAGGGTATGGAATCATGAATCCCGTCGACCCTAGGGCCGTTTCGATGTATTTTCTTTTGCATGAACCATGCAAACTTTAAGAAGTATAAAAATCTCGCGCAGGTATTTCGAGATTCCGTTCAGAAGTATCAAAACGAAAAATCCTTCCTGACTAAAAATACGAAAGGAATTTTCGACGGCCCAACTTACGGGGAACTTTATGACGACGCGCTTTCTCTCGGTTCCTATCTGATCGAAAACTGCGGTTTAAAACCGCAGGAGAATGTCGCGATCATCGCGGACAACCGTCTGGAATGGATTCAGACGGATCTCGCCGTTTTGTTTTCAGGGGCCGCGGACGTTCCCCGCGGAAGCGATGCGACGATTCAGGATATGGAATATATTCTTTCCCATTCCGATTGTAGAATCGTATTTATAGAAAATGCGAACGTATTCAAAAAACTGAATGTAATTCGCGACAAGCTTCCTCGTTTGGAAACGGTGATTCTGATGGACGGAACTCCGGAACTTTTCAAGGAAGGAAAGGTTCTTTCTTTTCGAAAGGTTTTGGAGGAAGGAAGAAGTCTTTCCAAGGAAAAAATCTCCGCACGCATCGATCGAATAGAACCGGACGATCTTTTGACTCTGATTTATACATCGGGAACGACCGGGAATCCGAAAGGGGTAATGCTGACGCACGCGAACATTCTTTCGCAAATCCGGAACATACCGCTCGGCTTGGAGAAAGAGGATAAGATTCTTTCCATTCTACCCGTTTGGCATATCTTCGAAAGAATTTTCGAAATCGTTTCGATTACTTTCGGATGCAAAACCTATTATACGAACATCCGTTCCCTCAAAGAGGATTTGCAAATCGTTAAACCGAGTTTTATGGCATCGGCTCCAAGACTTTGGGAAAGCATCTTTCAGGGAATTCAAACGAAACTTCAAGGGATGAAGGGAATTTCCAAAATTCTTTTTGCGGCCGCGTTGAAAACGAATCGGATTCGATACAGAAATTTGGCCGTCCTAAAAAACAGACAACTGAAGTTGAATCCTGAATTCTTTGGCGTATCCATATTCAAAAAATTGATTTCGCTTATCATTTTAGCTTGGATCGCGATTCCCGCAAAACTTCTCGACATCGTCGTTTTGAAAAAAGTGAGAATGGCGACGGGCGGAAATCTCAAGGCCAGCGTTTCCGGCGGTGGGGCCCTTCCTCTTCACGTGGACGAACTCTTCAACGCGATCGGAATTCCCGTACTCGAAGGATACGGACTTACCGAAACCAGTCCGATTCTTTCCATGAGAACCCCGGACGAACTGATTGTTGGAACCGTCGGAAAGATTTTTCCGGAAACTCAAATTCGGATCGTGGATATTACAACCGGCAAGAATATTTATCCGGGTTCCGATCCGTTCGGTAAAAAGGGGGAATTGATCGTAAAAGGACCGCAAGTGATGAAAGGGTATTATAAAAATTCCGAGGCAACGGAAAAGGTTCTTCAAGACGGTTGGTTTAAAACAGGGGATCTTGCGCTGCTCACGGCCAATTCTTACTTAAAGATCGTGGGAAGAATCAAGGAGACGATCGTGCTTTCCAACGGTGAAAACTTGGAACCGGTTCCGATCGAAGCGAAACTCCAGGAATCTCCTTTGATCGAATCCTGCATGGTCGTCGGTCAGGATAAAAAATTTCCGGGATTACTCGTCGTTCCGAGTTTGGAAAACCTAAAGGAATACGGATCGGATCTGAAAACGATCTCGTCGAACGCGGAAGTCAAAGCCCTGATTCGTTCCGAAATTTCCAAAATGATAAGCGACCAAAACGGTTTTAAATCCTTCGAACGGATCGGCGGCTTTAGCCTGCTCGACCGTCCCTGGGAAAAAGGGGAGGAATTGACCGCAAAACTTTCTCTCAAACGATTTATGATCGCGGAAAAATATTCCAAACAGATCGAGCAGATTTACGAAAGTGGAAAGTAAAGGCAGATAAACAAAGGCCGTTCCGTCGGCCCGTCACTCATTTAACATCCACCCTTGGAACAATTCTACGTTAGGTCCGGTCGAAACAAACCTACGCAGATTGTTCCGTTTTTGAGAATCCAGGATAACCGCGCGGTCGAGAAAAGGGGTTGACCCTATCCGGGAAAATTTTTCTATTTTTCCTGAATCCAAAATTCCATAGTATCGGACTTCCTGCGTATGAAAACTACGAATGCTCCCGATAGCAGTTTAAACAAAGATGATCAAAGTCAAAAACCTATCCAAATTCTATGGCAAGAAACTCGCTATAGACCGTCTGAATTTTGAGTTGGGAGAAGGGGAAATCGTCGGACTTCTCGGTTTGAACGGAGCCGGAAAAACCACGACGATCCGAATTCTTACCGGCTACTTGATCGCGTCCGACGGGATCTGCGAGATAGACGGAACGAACACGTTCGAAAATCCTCTCGAAGTAAAAAAGAAGATCGGTTATCTTCCCGAAACTCCTCCGTTGTATCCGGAACTTTCCGTCGAAGATTATCTCAAGTTCGCGGCGAGGATCAAACAAGTGTCTTCCGAAACGATCGATTCCGAAGTCGCAAGAGTTTGCGAAAGAACGTTTCTAACCGACGTCCGCGGAAGCAACATCGAAACTCTTTCGTTGGGATTCAGAAAGCGGGTCGGGATCGCGCAGGCGCTTTTGGGAAATCCGAGAATCATCATTCTCGACGAACCCGTTTCGGGACTCGATCCTAAGCAGATCGTGGAAATCAGAAATCTCATTCACTCTTTGAGAGAAGGACATACGATTCTTCTTTCGAGTCATATTCTTCCCGAGGTTTATAAAACCTGTACGCGCTTTTTATTTTTGCATAAGGGAAGAATGGTATATCAACGCGATCGAAAACAACTCGAAGATGAGATGGAAAAACTTTCCGGGTTGGAAGTCACTCTTTCCGGCGCCGACGCGGATTCGGGAAAAAAATATCTTTCCTCTTTACCCGGCGTGAACGCGGAAAAACTTCAATCGATCGGAGAAGATTCGAGAGGAAACACGTTTCTCGTTTCCACTTCTCTCGAGCGCGAATTTAAGGAAAAACTTTTCGCTTCCGCTTCTTCCGTTCCGCGTTTGGAATACATCCGCAAACAGGAAGTCACCTTAGAACAGATCTTTATGAATCAGGTTTAAGAAACGATGTTTCAGAATATTAAATGGATTTTTTTCAAGGAAGTAAAGGTGTTCTTCGGAACCTTTATGGCTCCTTTGGTTTTCGGCGGAACCGCCTTTTTGAATTCCTTGTTCGTGCTGATCCTGAATTTTAACTCCGGCACGAATTATGTGGACACGACGGTGATCACGTTTCTTTCGTTTATGTCCACGATCATCATCGCGATGCTGATCCTTGCGATGGGGAGCATCACGGAAGAAAAGAACAGGGGAACTCTCGAATTTCTTTTTACTGCTCCGATCACCGATTTGGAAATCGTGGCGGGTAAGTTCGTGTTCGGTGCGTTTATCTGCTTTTTGATTTCGGTTTTCGTAAACGGGTTGTTTCCGATCTTTCTGTATTCTTTTTGGAAGGCTCCTCTATACATCGTAGTTTCGGGAACGATCGGAGTTTTTCTTTTGGGAATCTTTTCGTTTTCGGTCGGGCTTTTCGGAAGCAGTCTCGGAAAGAATCAGATGATTTCCCTTTTGATCTCGATCGTCATTATTTTAACCCTCTGGGTTTCGGGATATTTTTCGTATCTGTTCGATTCGGTTACGAGAAAGGTTCTGTATCACCTGCACATCTTTTCGCACTTTATCGCATTTTGTAAGGGAGTTCTGCCTTTGAACGGAATCGTATTCTTCGTAAGCGGCGCGTTGTTCTTTCTGTATCTCACCGTAAAAGTTTTGGAATCGAGGAGATGGAGAGGATGAAAAAGGAATCCGTTTTGCTCAGAATTTTTCCCTGGGTTTCGCTTGCTTCCCTGTTTTTGTATTTTCCCGTTCGCGACAGCATTCAATTGCCCGCAAACCGTTGGCTCTGGCTCGGTTTTGTGCTGGCGATTCTGATCCTAGAGCCGGCGTATCGATGGATTCAAAAAAAGAATATTCAAGAAGAATGGAATTCTTATATAGCCGCCGGTTTGGGTTTGCTCTCGTTCGGAATCTATCATCTGCGCGTCTTTTTGGAGGAACTCGCGCTTAAATCGAACACGACCGGATCGGGCAACGAAAGGATTCGCGAGATTCTTCTGGTGCTTTTGATCTTATCCGTGTTCGGATTTTTGATTCTTACTTTGCTCAAAGAATTAGGGAAGGATTCCGCCGGAGCGCAGAGCGTTTTGAAAACCTCCAAACAAGCGCTCGTTCGATATTTTATCATGAACCTCGCGATCGTTTTCGTGGCTTTGGTGGTGGTAAATTATATTTCCGTAATGCGAAATCACAACTTCGACCTGAGTTCCAAAGGACAATATTCCTTCGGTCCGACTGCGGTCAAAATTCTCAAAAGCGTTTCGAAAGAAGTAGAAGTGATCGCGTTTTACCCGCGCCCTCTGGAGAATTCTTCCTCAAGCGACAAAGCGAATTCCTTCTCCCTGCGAAGAATCCGCCCCGATCTCGAAATTTATTTGGATCAGCTCAAATCCCTGAGTCCACAATTTAAAGTCCGCTTTATCAACGCCGACGTGGAGTTGGACGATCTTGCGGAGTTTGGTCAGGTTTCCAACGGATTGATTCTCGTCAGAACGAAAAAACCTTTGTCCGAAGACGGAAAACAATATGCGGAACAAAGACTTGCGGTTCGTGAAAAAACCGATTTGGAGGATCTCGAACGCAAAATCGTGCAAGCCGTCGTAAACATCACGACCGAAGAGAAAAATATTTATTTCACTCAATCCAACGGGGAACGATTCTCGCCGATCTTTCAAAATCTTCCGAACGAAAAAGTGGGAATTCTTTCCAACTCCTTGAGCTTTTTAAACTTCAAAGTCAAAGGGCTCGGAATCGCCGAAGGTTGGCCCGGAAGAATTCCGGAAAACGCGGACGTTCTAATGATTACAGGACCGACCGTCGCTTTTTCCAAAGAAGCGCAAACCGCGGTTCTCGATTTTATCGAAAAGAAAAAGGGCAAGGTCTTTATCACCATCGATCCGAAAGGAACGGAAAATTTCCGTTGGCTTTTGGAGCGGTCGGGTTACGAATTCGAAAAAGGACCGCTTTCCCAAATCCAAGGACAAGCGGGAATGGTTCTTGCGAAATCCTTCCGTAAACATCCGATCGAGGAAACTCTCACGAGAAAGGAAATGGGAGCGATGTTTCCCTTTGCCGGATTTTTCGTTCCGCAGGCAACGCTTGGACCGGGCGGGAGAACGCTCGAATCGTTTCCTTTGATGGAATCCGGCGGCGATTCCATATTAGATAAAAATAATAATGGAAAACAGGATTCCGGAGAGGAAAAAAGAAACGTAATCCTCGGGATGATTCTGAAAACGATTCCGAAGTTTCAAAACGAATCGACCGAAACGAAACAGAATCCTGCGACCGGTATTCCGGAACTTACAGGTTCGGAGCCGAAAAAAGACGCAGTCAGTGATCCGAATGTTTCCCCGCTTCCTGGATTAAAAACGGAGAATGGCTCCGCTTCGCAAAATACGGGTCCCTCGGCGGCGAACGCGAATTCGAAAGAGGAAGGAAGGGTCGTGATCTTTTCGGGAACTTCCTGGATCACCGATCAATTTATTTCTTACGGAACCAATTACGAACTTGCGACCTCGGCGATCACTTGGATGTATCAGGATCTTTCCCTTTCTTCGATTCAGCCGAAAAAAGAAGAAGTGAACACGGTATCGCTGACGGATATTCAAAAACGTACGGTTTGGATTTTGGGAATGTTTATCTTTCCCGGTTTGATCGCTCTCATTTCGTCCGCGGTTCTGATTCAAAAACGTAGAAGAGAAGGAGCGGAATCTTGAACCGCTGGATTCTTCTCCTTCTTGCGTTAGTCGTTCTTTTCGTTAGTTTTTTCTTTTTGGATGAAAGAAAAGAGGACCAAACGGAAATTTCCGTTTGGGACATGGACGTCGACGAAATCGAGTACCAACCTCCGAAAGGTTCTTGGGGGGCGGAAGACGCCTCGTTATTTTATCCGTCGCCCGTGATTCTCAAGAGACAAAAGGGAATCAGCGAAGGACGCGAATTTTTTTCCGTTCAATCCAAGGATATCGAAACGGGAGAAACGATCCTATTCGAAGGCGGATACAATACTGAAAATATTTTCAGAGAGCTTTCCGTTTTAATATCCAAAGGAGTAGAACCGATCGCCGAGGGAAAGATTCCCGCCTCACTGGTGTTAAACGAAAACTCTCCCCAGATCGTTTTGAAATCCTCCGGTAAAATCCGTAAAACGATCCGCATCGGTAAAAAGAAAACCGGAGATTCGACGAGAATCGTTCAGGAAGGAAACGAGATTCTCGTGATTCAAGGAAACACCGCCGATCGATTTACGAGAGGAATCGCGGAGTTCAGACAAAAGCAACTCGTCAATCTCCGCGACGAATCCGTGAGCGAAACGATCTGGGAAGAGGAAGGAAAAACGCTTCGTCTTGACAATCACCCGTTCAAGGAGCAGACGATCAAAAAGAATTTCTGGAGAAGACTTTCCGGAAAGCTGATCGCTTTGGAGCAACATCTGGGCGACGCCTGGAACAACCAAGTCGTAGGTCAGCTCGCGGAATTATATCCGGACGATTCGAACGGAGCGGGATATGCGGTCGCCAAAAGTCTGACTAGCGTTCCTGCGGACGCTTCCTTAAAGATCAAACTTTCCAACGGAGACTGGATCACGCTGCGTTATTATCCGAAGACGAATATCAATTCCGTCGATTATCGGCCGACGGTTCGTATCATAAACGGGAAATTTTCCGAACCTCCTTTTTATATCCGCGAAGATAGTTTCTTGCGGTTAAAAGAAATTGCGGCGAACTTGGACAAAGCGGAGCAGAGAAAGGAACCGTTGAATCTCAATACGATTCCTAAGAATCCGAACGCTCCGCATTCCCACAAATGATCGTAGATAAAGAACAAGACTTCTCCGAAGTTCGCACCGGCCTTCTTCAAAAAGTTTTTCAATCGCCCGAAAGCGCTTACGAACTCTATCAAAAGACGGACGGCTTCGGTTATTCAGAAATTTTAAGGACGCACTTTCTGCTTTGGATTTTGGCTCCCGCGGCAAAGCTGATTTCCAACATCGTATTCTCACTCTTATCTTTTGTCCGTTACGACGAGGGAGAATGGAGTCTGTTTTCCGGGGTCGTATTTTCTTTCGCGATCTATCCCGCCGTTTTGTTCTTGGTCGCGCAGTTCGACGTGTTCCGCATATTTATGAAGAAGGCCGATCGAACCAAAGGGGAAACTCTACCTCCCGCGAACATTCTTCTCGTTTCGTTTTTACCGTTCAGCGCTTCGTCCGTGTTTTGGATTTTGCCATCTCCTATGCAGGCGGTCTTTCTCGCGATTTCGTTTTTTCTTTCCTGTGTTTTATCCGTTCGAAGTTTAAAAAAGATTCTCGGATGGAATGATAAGGAAATCCTAATATTCTTTTTATCCGGCTCGGCGTATTTGTTGACCGGACTTTTGTTTCTTACCGTCGTCTACAACTTAATTAGGACCGTTCTCAATTGAAGATTTTTCTGATCGGAATCGGTGGGATCGCTATGGGCAATCTCGCTTATATGCTCAAAAAAAGCGGGCACGACGTATCCGGTTCGGACGCGGGCGTTTATCCGCCTATGTCCGATAAATTAAAAGAATGGAATATTCCATACTTTGAAGGTTTTAAAGCGGAAAATATCCAAGGTCAGGATCTGATCATCGTCGGAAACGCGATTTCCCGAGGAAATCCGGAAGTCGAGGAGATGTTGAACTCGGGCATGAATTATCTTTCGATGCCCGCGGCGATCAGCGAATTCTTTCTCAAAGGCAAGAAAGTCATCGTAGTAGCGGGGACCCACGGGAAAACGACGACTACGTTTCTGATTCATCATATTCTAAAAGAAAACGGGGTTGAACCGGGGCTTTTTGTCGGAGGAATTCGGAAGGACGGTTTTCCTGGATTCGAGCTCGGAAACGGGCCGTACTTCGTTATCGAAGGCGACGAATACGATACGGCTTTTTTCGACAAGTCCTCCAAGTTTCTGCATTACCGTCCCACCTATGCGGTGTTAAACGCTCTGGATTTCGACCACGCGGATATTTTTCCCGATATAACCGCGATCGAAACCATGTTCAAACGACTCATCAATCTCGTGCCCGGAAACGGAAAGATCTTTTATTGGAGCGGTTCGGGTTCGCTCAAGAAACTGGTTCAACACGTTCAGTTTACGAAGACGGAAGGATTCGAATGGAATCGGAAGGATTCTTCCCTTACTTGGAAAAAACACGAGCTCTTCTGGGATGGAACGAAACTGGACCCGGCTCTGTTCGGGGATCACAATTATAGAAACATCGAAGTTGCCATCCGCGTTTGTTCCGAAATTTTAAAGTCTCACAACCCGAACGGTTATAAAGCGGGGATCGCGAAGGCGATCGATTCGTTTCCGGGCGTCAAACGCAGACAGGACATTCTCTTTCAATCGCCGAAGGCGCTTGTTATGGAAGATTTCGCGCATCATCCGGTGGCCGTTCACGAAACGATCCACGCGGTCAAAAAAAGATTTCCCGGTTATAAGATCGTCGCCTTGTTCGAACCGAGAAGCGCGACCTCGCATAGAAACGTATTTCAAAAGGAATATTCGTATTCTTTCTTAGGCGCAGATTTGACCATTCTTACCGAGATCCACAATTTGAAGAAGGTTTCAAAGGACATTCGTTTGGATGTAAAGAAGCTCGTTCAAAAACTTTTGAAGAATTCCAAAACCGTTCCCGTTTACGCAAAAGATCCTCAAGAGCTGCTTGCAAAACTTGAGAAAATGATTCCCCAATTTACGGGAGAGAAAATTCTGATCTTAGCTATGTCCAACGGCTCGTTCGGAGGAATTTATCCCGGACTGGTCGAACTAGCGCGGAAGCACGTATGAACTTATCTCAAGAACTCGATTCAATTTATCAGGAAGCGGTCCAGAAAATCGGTTCCTCCGTTTCCGAAGAGGATCTGGATAAGAATAAGAACGATTTTATCGGTAAAAAGGGAAAGCTGACCGCGGTTCTAAAGAACGTCGCTTCCCTTTCCATCGAGGAAAAAAAGACCGTCGGTCAAAAGGCCAACGAACTTTCCAAAAAACTCGAAGCGTTCGTCGCCGAGACAAAGTCTTCCCTTAAGAAAAAACTTTTTGAAACGCAGGCCGCGTCCGAGTTTTTCGATTCGCTTCGCCCTCTTCCGAAAGCTTCCACCGGAAGCCTTCATCCGATCACTCAGATTCAATACGAGATCGAAGACATTTTCGCATCGATGGGATTCAGCGTGATGGACGGTCCCGAGATCGAAACGGACACGAACAACTTCGGTGCGTTGAATTTTACGGACGATCATCCAGCGAGAGAAATGCAGGATACGTTTTATCTGGAAAACGGAAATCTTCTTAGAACTCATACTTCCGCGATTCAAGTAAGAACATTAAGAAAATTGAAACCACCGTTTCGAATCATCGCACCCGGAAGAGTTTTTCGTTACGAAGAAGTCGACGCTTCTCACGAACATACGTTTTATCAGATCGAAGGAATGGTCGTCGGAAAGGATATTTCCGCGGCGAATCTGATCGATACGATGCAGGTTTTGTTATCGAGAATTTTCGAAAAAGAAATCAAAACCAGACTGAGACCAGGTTATTTTCCGTTTGTGGAACCCGGTTTCGAGTTGGATATAAACTGCCTCGTTTGCGACGGAAAGGGTTGTCCCGTTTGTAAACATTCCGGTTGGTTGGAGCTATTACCTTGCGGTTTGATTCATCCGAACGTTCTTTCCCACGCCGGACTCGATCCGAAAGAATGGACCGGTTTTGCGTTCGGTCTCGGTTTGGACCGCCTCGTAATGATGCGTTACGGAATTCACGATATCCGTTATTTCCAATCCGGCAATTTGAGATTCTTAAAACAATTCTAATATGATTTCCACTCCGATTCAGACTCGATGGATGGATATGGATCCGTTCGCGCATGTGAGCAATTCGGTTTTCGTTTCGTATCTTGAAATCGGAAGAGTGGATTATTGCAAACGCCGTTTTAACGTGAAAGGCGTCTTCGACGTTCCTTTTATTCTCGCGAGAATCGAAATCGATCTAAAAAAATCGATCGAGATGCATCACAAGGTGGAAGTGCAGACGAGCGTGACTCGGATCGGAAACAGCTCTTGGGATTTTCAATCCAAGATCGTGGAATCTAATACGAAAGAAATTTTTGCCGTTGCCAGAACGGTTCAGGTTACGTTTGATCACGTCACCAAGACGAGTGTTCCAATTCCGCCTAAGGTTCGCGCCGTTTTGGAAGAGGATCTTAAGATTTTCCAAAGACAAAACATAGAGGGTTGATCGCGGGTGTTCTTTCGTAAAACGAAGGAATGTAGGAAGTACTACAAAAAGGGTTCCGATAAAAGCGACGCGAGTCCGTGAGACGTAATCTGTAGGAGCTCCTACAAAATGGGTCCAATCGTTAGAACGGATCACATTGTTTAAGAGACGTAATTTGCAGGAACTCCCACTTTTACAAAAGAATCTCCAAAAAAATCCCGTTTCTTCTAAAATCGCTCAACGTCCTTCCGCCCACGATTCTTTTCTCGGATCCGCTCCACCATAAAGTTTTCCCGTAACCGGATCCTTTAGGGAAATACAAGGAGCCCCGAAATCGTATTCCCAAACATCCCGGCCTACCACGTCGTAACCTAAGTCTTTCAGCGCCTTACCGCTTCGATCATAGATATCCTTCTCGAGCTCGATCCGGCCCGGATAATAGTTATGCGGCGAGAAGGAATCCGGCCAGTTGAGAGAACGGAATCGCGGCGCGTTTACCGCTTCTTGTGCGTTCATTCCGAATACGATCATATTCAAAAAAACTTGTATGGTAGCTTGGGTTTGCATATCGCCTCCCGGCGTTCCGAGACTCATCAGGAATTTTCCGTTTTTAAAAACCATAGACGCGTTAGGCGTAATCGTAGGTCGTTTACCGGGAAGTAGAGCGGACGGATGATTCGGATCAAGACGGAATTGGGTCATGCGAATTCCGAGCGTAATGTCACCATCGATCATCGGAGATTGTGGAAAATCGCTCGGAGTCAAAGAGAGGGAATTTCCCTGAGCGTCGATGATGCTGAGATAGGTGGTGTCACGTCCCACTTTTCCCGTTTTTTCCCAAAGGGAAAGTTGTTGGTCATTTAAGGAAGAATGGAATGTAAGAGACGATTGAAAAAAAATCAATTTTGCGATCACCCGACCTAATAGCGAAGTGTTGGGATTAGAATCGGAGGAGGTCCCGGTTGAAAATCGATTTTGATCGACAGGAGAATGATTTTGACTCGGGAGAGAATCTTTCCGCTGTTTTTGAAATTCGAGCGAGTTTAAAACACTCTTTTTTTGATAAGCGAACGGATTTCCGTGTAAAGGAGTTTTACCGAAGGCAGTAGGTTGGAAAAGTTTTCTTCGTTCTCTTGCATATTCTTTGCTGAGAAGACCCTCGTTTGGAACATTTACGAATGTCGGATCTCCGAAAAATTTTTCCCGATCCGCCATAGCAAGTTCGATCGCTTGGACCACGGTATGAACGTATTGCGGAGAATTGTGTTCCATCGATTTCAAATCGATTCCTTCTAAAATTTGAAGAACGATCGGAATGACCGCGCCCTGATTCCAAGTTTGATTGGAAAAGATCGTATAAGGACCGTAAGATCCCTGCAACGGCTTTTCCCAACCTCCCGAATAAGTCGAGAGATCTTTTGGGGTTATAGTGCCGTCGTTTTCTTCGTGCGCCTTTATGATTTTTTGCGCGATCGGTCCTTCGTAAAAATACGTTCGCACAGCTTCTAAGGCGCGGTTTCGATCCGCGCCGAAACGTCTCGCCTGAGTTTCTTGTTCAGCGAGTTCACGTAAGGTTTTTCCAAGAACGGGTCGTTTGAAAATTTCCTTATGATACAGCGGTTTCCACCATCGATTTTCCAGATAGATTTCGGAGTTATACGGAAGAAGAAACGTAAATCCGAGTCTTTTGAAGATATTCATGTTCAGATTTCGCATCAATATTTTGTGAACCGGAAAACCTTGTTCCGCTATTTCGATTGCAGGAGCGCTAACTTGTTCAAAACTCATCGTTCCGTATTTTTTCAAAAGAGCGACGATGACGTCGGGCGAGGCGGGAACGAGTTGGGAAGAATATTTCAAAGTCGGAATATACGTATGTCCTCGGGATTGAAAGTATTCGATGGTCGCTCTGCTCGGAGCCTTTCCCGCGCCGATATAACTTTCCACCTGCTTTGATTTTGAGTCGTAGTAAAGGAGGGGGGCTACGCCCGGAAAAGAAGCTTCTTCTCCTTGCGTAACGTTTAACACGAGTAAGGCGGCAATTCCGGCATCCGCGGCGTTGCCGCCTTTTTCTAAAATTTGAAGGGCCGTTTTGGTCGCCAGCGGATGTCCGGACGCAACCATCAGCTTCGAACCTTCCGCGAGAAGTCTGTTTTCGTGATACGGATCATAAAATTCTAATATTTCTTTCGGTCTGGAAAAGGTGAAATAGAAAGCGTAGAGTAATGCGGCTCCGATGCCGACGATCAGGGTGAAGTATTTTAGAATTCGATTCATCCGATTCTCCCTTTGAATTTCCCGTTCTGAGGTTGTTTGCAAGAATCGTTTTCCGATTTATGCAGGTATTTTTCGGTCAAAGTATAATTCTTCCGATAAATGAATCCAGTGAAAAAACGGAGTGGAAAAGAAAGACGAAAGAACGCCTAATGCGTGAAAGGACCGACTTTGGTTGATTGGAAAAAGTGTTGTTTCGAGTTGTGTTCGATCATTGGGAAACTTTTCGGTCGTTTTAGGTTGTACTTTGTAAATACTATGTTGCGTTTATTGATTCAAAGTTTGAAGTTTTTACTTTTCGGAGATTCGAGAGATCGTTATGCTTCTACGTTTAGAATAAATCTATTCTTCGTATTTTGTTTTGGTTTCTTCTCCATTTTTCCCCAATCATCCGCGACTTGTTTATCCGGAAATTGTAAGAATGGAAGAGGAGTTTTGATCGATTCGTTTGGAAACGAATATAAAGGAACTTTTATAAACGGAAATTTAGAAGGATACGCAGAAGTTAAATTCAAAAACCGCGGAACGGTTTCGGGAGTTTATAAAAATTCTTCCCAAAGAGGCAAGGGCCGATGGACCGATCCTGAAACCGGAAACGTCTTGTACGGAACCTGGGTGGAAGACGGGGACTGCAACGAAAATGGATGTAAAACCTGGGCAAAGTTTATCCGGGATTCAGAAGTGGAATGTATCTTTCGAGGAAACTTTCGACGAAACCGAAAAACAGGAAAGGGCGCGTATACGTGTATCAACGGAGAAAGTTTTGAAGGAATCTACAGTAACGATTTAGCGAACGGATACGGAAAATTAAAATATTCCGACGGAACCGTTTTTGAGGGAGAATTTAAAAACGGTCACCCGCTTTCAAATTAGATTTCTTCGTCGGTCGTATAAGCCAAGATCAAAGAAGAGATCAGCGTTAACAAAAACTGAGAAAACACCCAAAGCCAAACGATTAGACTTGGAAGTGCGTTGATGAAATTTAAAATGGAGATCGCTGGTCCGACATAGGCCGCGAGGGAAAAACAAATCGCAACGATCAACCCGCCGACGATTCCGGTCGGAAGAGAATCTTTCGCGAGACGAATGATAATTCCTAAAAAGAAAACTTGGATCAGGTCGGCGACGATCGGCCCTACCCATAAGATCATTCCAACGGATTGGAAAAAACCTTTATAGGCAGGGTCGTAGTAAAAACGCGAAAAGAGCAAACTGCGAAGCGGAACGGAAATTACTTCCCAAAAACCGAAGGCGATAAACAGCCTTAAAAGAAATTGATTCCAATCTTTCGCAGTTCTTAAACTCATTCTTATTTTCCTACGATGAAAACCACGTTCGTCGTTGCGGACCCGCCGATATTCAGCATCAATCCGTTCTTAGCGCCTTCTACTTGGTAGTTGCCTGCAGTGCCGGTAACTTGTTTGTAGAGGTCGAGCATCATTCTAACTCCGGAAGCTCCCACTGGGTGACCGACTCCGATCAGTCCGCCGGACGGGTTGATCGGTTTTTTACCGTTGATGTCGATTACGCCGTCTTCGATCGCTTCGTGTTCCTTACCGGGTTGTGTGATCCCGAAAGCGGAAATCGCTGCATATTCGGAAGAAGTGAAACAGTCGTGAGTTTCAAAAACGTCGATGTCTTTCACTCCGAGTTCCGCTCTGTCATACGCGTCTTTTACGGTTTGTCTGGTCCAAGGGAGAATGTATTTGTCTCCTTTAGATTCGGCAACCTTCGCGTCGAAAGTGATCGGAGCCACTCTGTGTCCCCAACCTTTCAGTCTTGGGATAGAAGTGATCTTCTTTCCTCTTTTTTTAGCGTATTCTTCGGTGTAAGATTTATTCGCGAGAACCACCATCGCCGCACCGTCGGTTACTTGAGAACAATCGGTGATGCAAAGTCTTCCACCCACGGCCATATTGTATTCTCCGCCGCGAGCGTTCGCGTGTTCTTTGTTCATGAACCAAGAACGTGTTTGCGCCTTGGGGTTTCTCTTCGCGTTGTCGTAGTTGATTCTTGAGATTTCGGCTAACGCGCCCATGAATCTTTGTTCCGGAAGTTTGTATCTCTCGAGAATTACGTCCGCGAGTTTTCCGAAAAGTTTCGGGAAAGGAAATTGAACTCCTTTCGCTTCTTTTTCGTAATAAGCGGCTGTTCCTAAAAAGTCACCGCCTACGGAAGAACTTACCGTTTTCATGATCTCAATTCCGAGAACGATGGCAACGTCGTAGTCTTTTGCGCGGATTTTTGTAGCGGCCGCGTCAAGTGCGATCGACCCGGAAGCACAAGCGGCTTCAAAACGTCCGCCCGGAATTCCGTAGAACGCAGGATCGACTTCGGTTAAGAATGCGCCCAAGTGACCTTGCGTCGCATATTGTTCCGCGTCGAAGTTTCCTACGAAAATTCCGATTCGATTTTGTTTATTCAGTTTTTTGATTTCATCGGGTGTGATTCCGACAGCCGCAAGTCCGTCTTGAACGGCTTCGCGCATTAAGGACATGAAGGTCTTTCCTTCTTTGGTCCAGTTTCTTTGAAAATCGGTTTGTTCCCCGCCGAGGACGTAAATTTTATCGCTCATGGTGATACCTTCTCCCCTAAATTATCCTTTGAAAAGTGAACGAGCGTCAAGCTTTTCCTTCAGCTCGTAGAACGGCTTTCCTGGTTTCGCTTTTGCTAATACTTCAGGAACCGGAAGTTTTGCTTTTTCGATCAGTTGAATCGCATCCTTAGGTCCGCCTAAGAAATCGACGAATGCGGAAGCGGGAGCCCAGTTGAATCCCGTTCCCATCGCGAGGTCCGCCATTTCTTTGGTGTCTACGACTTCGCCGACGATCGAGAGAGAGTAACTAACGTATCTTGCGATGAAGTATCTCGCGAGGTCCGCTTCAAAACCTTTCGCTTCTTTTACGATGTTCATTGCGCCTATGTAGTCCGCTTCGGAAATTCTTCGGTTCGCCTGACGAATAAAATCAATGTCGAATTTAGGAACGGGCTCGTAAAGATCGGCGCCTATATTATAGACTAACTTTTCTTTCTTGCCGTCCGGAGTTTTGGACATCTTATAAAGACCGCCGCCCGCTTTTCTTCCGAGGTCGCCTTTATCGATGAGCTTTTGGAAGTAACCCGGCATTTTAAAAGTAGAATGAGCCGCGTCCTTGGTCATCTCGTAGAGGTTATCCACGATCGCTTTGTGAACGTCGAGTCCTACGAAGTCCGCAGTGTCCAGAGGAGCCATTGCTCTTCCTGTGTAACCGCTCATGATCGCGTCCATCAGAGCGATACCGCCCTTATCGGAATATTTTTCCGCAATTTGAGCGACTTCGTTGATAAGCTGAAATCCGATTCTGTTTCCGGCAAACGCGGGAGTATCGTTCGTATAAACGACCGCGCGGCCAAGAACCTTATCCAGATATTCGCCGAGTTGTTTGAGAACTTTCTTATCCGATCCTTTGTGGGAAACGAGTTCGCAAAGAATCATTTTGTAAGGAGGGTTGAAGAAGTGAGTTCCGAAATAATGCTTTTGTCCGTCTTCGTCGAAGGCTTTGGAAAGTCTTTCGATGGAAAGTCCGGAAGATACCGTGGAAACGATGGTTCCGGGTCTTCTGGAGCTCGCGATTCTTTTGTTGATCGGTTCTTTAACTTCGTAACTTTCCGCAACGAGTTCAAAGACCCAATCCGATTCCGCAACGGCTTTTTCCAAATCCGCGTCGTAAGAACCGGGAATCAGTCTTGGACGAATCGTATCCGTCTTGACCGAGCCGATCGCTTTTTCAATCCCTTCTTTCGCTTTGCTTATGTCCCGAGCAAGCATATGGACTTTTGCCTTTCCGAATGAGGCAACGATTGCCGCTGAACCGGCGCCCATAGTACCATTCGCGCCTAATACTGTAACTGTTTTTATCTCTCTCATGAAACTATACCAATTCTTGGATTTTCAATGGAATAGAACCTGTTTAAAACAGCTAGGCGGGGAGGAAAGGTTTTTTTCACGCGAATCGGACATAGAATTGTTCTAAAACAGAACGAATGTTCTGTTTAAATCGGCTTAAAAGTCTTATAAAGTTGCTCAGAATGATCGGAAAGAACGGTTCTTTAAAAAACTCAAAGTTTTCTTGGCGGTTTCTCAAAGGTTCTTTTTTTTTTCAAAATCGCACTTGGGAAACAGAATTTGGAACCGTCCCGAGTATGGGCGTATTACTTTTAAATTCGAATCACACGATTCGATCCATTCTCCGTGAAAATCATTCGGAAGTTGTTACTTTGCTTGTTCCGAAACGAACTTTGCTCGGACTTGATGAAAAACAAAAGAAATTTCTGCCGAAACGAATTCCGTTTCTTTTGAAGAGATATGCAAAGTATCTTTCGTCTACAAAACGTTTGAGTTCGAATGCACGGAAGACGTTGTATCAACCGAGTTTTGGAAAAAATCAAATGGTGAGAATGAATGTTCGAGTCAGTACAGGAAGCTGGGCTTTGTTAGGTTTGTTCGCGCAGGTTCACGGTGTTTCCCGTTGTTATCTTTTTAATTTTCTTGTGAATTTGGATCGGGTCGGAGTTGGAGAATCTATCGTGAGTACGATGAATGAGGGAGGTCCCACATTTCATTCGAATTACAGTTATATCCTCCACCTCGATCTATTGGGTAACCGGATAACCAGGTCACTAAAATGCGACCCAATCGACAGTTTTTACGTCTTAAATTATCAAGAATGGTTCGATTCTTGATAACAAACCCTTCTTTCCTTTCGAATCAAAAGGAAAACGATCTAAAAAAAGCAGGCGGAAAACGAACAAAGCCCGCGGAAAAAACTTTAGGATGAAAGAGGGAAATAAATTTCACGCCCCCATCCCCTAAAGATCGTTTTTATTTCACTGAAGAATAATCTGATCGACCTTATTCTTTCTATATTTCACGAATGCGTTTCCGTTTTGCGTGTAACCGAGATATTGGCCGCTCTTTTGAAATTGTTTTCCAAAAACTCTTTCCGCCGAGCCTCGATCCGTTCCGATCGCGACTCCCTTATCCAGTCCGGGACTATTGTCTCCGTACGCGTTCACTTGAAGAACCGATCCGATGCTCAAAAGAAAAGAAGTCTCTTTCTTGCTATAGATATAAAATTCGCTGCCGGAAGATTTATCGACTTGGATCTTATCCGGTTTTCCCCAGAGTTTTAATAAGTCTTCGAGTTTATCTCCCGGACCTACTCCTCCGACTTTAAAGACGTTTTGTTTCGGAGTTTGCGAAGGATCGGGAAGGGTAATTCCGTGAAGATCCGCGGTGTATTTCGCCCAACCGGAAGAAGAATCGTAATTCTCCAGATAATACATCGCGAGTTGTTTCGTTTTCGGAGTCTTTTCCTTGTAGGATTCAAGAAGAACATAATTTAAAATCGGAGTGAAGTTTTCATAAACGTAATCCGGATCGAGTTGGGTTTTTTGACGGATCGAATTTCCGATTCCTTGTAGATATGCTTGAATGTCCGGATTTGATTTTGCCTTTTCTCCGAAGGATTGAACGCGTTTGTCCACCATCGTAGCGACGGATTTGAACACTTCCAACGCTTTATCCTGATCGTCCGTCCAGTACAAAACCACGCCGAAGTTATTCGCAAGAGGAATGGAATTCTCCGCTCGAACCGTATTACCGGCGAGCGATTTTGCCACGTTCATATCGTTTTCTTCGGTGGAATAGGAAAGAAGAACGGCGTAGTTCGAAATAAAATACGGATCTTCGGTTTTAACGATCACCTTTTGATAGGCTTCTTTCGCTTTATTGTAAGCGGCTTGATTTCCGGGGATAGCTCGCATAACTGCTCTTTTGCGAAGTCCTCCGGGGAAGATCATCGAGTCGCGGAAGGAAGGCATATCGATCACAGGTTTAATTTTCAGATCGTCGTTGCTCGCGGTCGCCATCCAAATCTTATGAAGGCAAACCGCGTAAGATTTTTCCAAATGCGTGTTTCCCGGAAATTTAGAAAGGGCCTTTTCCAGATTGGATTTGGCTTGCTCCAGATTCTTTCCGAACTGAATATCGTCGTACGTTTTTTCCAAAGTTGCAAGAAGTGAATAGAGTTCCTGTTTATCTCCGCTGAATCTCGAAAGACGATCGTTCGGAGACGGATGACTCGTAAAATACAAAGAGGTCATCGATTCCGGACTTACCTTATCCAGTTTTTTGCTTACGATGTATTCTTTGTATTGATTGTCGATGTCGCTCATCAATTCCAAAGTGCGGATCATATATTCTCCGCCGTAACCGGCTTTGTTAAGAAGTTGAAACCCCGTTTGATCCGCGTCAACTTCCTGTTCTTGGGAGAATTTCACGTTGTTCAACACCGCTTCGCCCGTCGGATTCTCTTTGAGCTGATAGAATTTCTTAACCGCATTGAACGTGTGTTTGTTGTAATAGTGCGAAAGCTCGTGCGATAAAACTCCCGCGATGTATCGTTCGCGGTAAAAGCTCATCTTGTCCTTTGCGTCCGGTTCGGAGTTCGTAATCACCTGATCCAAAATATCCAACGTCCCGGAGTTGATGCAGAACTGACCGCCCGCCATAGCGAACGCGTTAAACGAATTGTCTTGGATCAGATTGTAAACGATCGGAAACGTAGGATTGCCGGAAGAATCCGCAAGTTTGCGAAACGCCGTATCGATCGGCTTCTTCCAATTGTTGTGGTCTTTGAGAACTTTGCGGGATTTGAGAATCGCTCCATACTGATAGGCGCTCTGGCGGACGATCTGCGCGTAGAGTTCCGCATCGAAATTGATCGTGTTGTTTTTTTGAGCACCGAGCGTTAAACAGATCGATAAAGTTCCGGCGGTAAGGAGCAAGGATTTGAAAGATTTTTTCATGTTCTAGAGACCTATAAGAAAAAATTTTTTTATACGGGATCACTAAGATCGTCAAAAAATTTCACTTGTCAAGCTGGATTCGAATCTCTTTTTTTAATGCGAAAAAAGCGCGTATATTGCCGCCGCTTCTACATTTCATGTATCCGAAAATGAAAAAAACTCGGACGCGAGAATGAAATTTCTTAAGTCTTCATCCGAAAAAAGACGCAGATCGAATCATGTCTGATAGGGATTTCCTTTGAGTCTAAACGGATCGCAAAACGCGTGTTCAGTTTTTATTTCTTCCCTTTTCCAAGCGCACATATATTCCCGAAAGCGCGTTCCCGCAATGGAAAGAATTTTGTGTTCCACTTGAAGATGTACGAATCCCATCTGATCGATTACCGGAATCGTTTGTCCGAAAATTTCATATGCGAATTCTTTTGTATAAAAACGGACAGCGATCGAATCCGGGTTTTGAAATTTTTTTCGTTCCAGTTTAAAATCCGAAAAAATGGAAAAGGAAGAAGTGCGGACTTCGGAGAAAGATTTATAAAAACCTCATTCTTTCGTTTGCGTATAAGATCAATCCTCTTCCTCTTCGGGAAGAAGCGGAGAAATGAAGTAAGCGATGAATTCAAGTTTTCCCGTCGTTCCCGACTTTTGATAAATGGAGAAGGTTTGATTTTCGATGGTTTTAAGACTTTTTCCCCGAATTGCCGCGATTTGATGATTGGACATTCCACGGAGCAGAAGAAGCGCGATTTCCTTTTCCTTATCGGTGAGGTTCCATTCTTCCAATTGCCTTTGCAGGGATTCCCAAAAGGACCGATTGGTGTGAACCAAGAGCTGATTCTTATTTTTTAAACCTTCGATCGCGACTTTCGCGGATTCGATGTCCGCTTGCGTATGTCGGATTTCCTGGAATAAAAAGAAAATTCCAACGATCGATAAAAGTCCGAAGGCGGCTTCGATCGATGTGAAATAAGCCTGGGATCTTTCGATCCAGTTTATATCGAATAAATACGTTAGGATCTCTTCCAAGATCCAAAGTAAAATTAGAAAAACATAAAGTGAAAAAAAGTAGAACCGCTTTTCTTGGGGAAACCAGAGTTTCATGCTAACCTTTCGGAAAAATTTCCATCGACCGTTTTAAAACTCAAGTTTTCTTTTTGCGAATTCCCGGTTTCTGTGTTCGTTCGGATTAAATTCGATTCCTTTCGTTTTCCGAGTCAATCGGAATAAAGCAGTTTCGGAACTCATAGGTGAAAACCACTAAACGAAAAATCGGTTCTGAGTAGTTCCCGCAATTGCCGTTTCCACCTATTGTTCACATTTCAAGAAACGTTAGAATGTTCCGGTATTCGAGGAAAAATTTCATGAAACTTTTGAATTTCATTCTCAACGAGTTTGGAAATATCTTTTTTAAAACGGACTTCCTTCGGGCGAGGGTCTCGTTCTTGGCGGCAGGTTTTTTCGTTTGGTCCGGTTGTATTCTCCCGCAGGAACGATTCATTCCCGATTCGAATCTGAGTCCCACGGATTACGTTTACAAAGGCGATTTGCAGGGTTTAGAAAATTCTCTGCGAGCCGGTAAGGGAATCAATCAACGGGATCAATTTTTCCGTAATTACACTCCTTTGATGGTAGCAGCGAGAGAAGGGGAATATCTGATCGCGGAATATCTCGTTCGAAACGGCGCGGACGTGAATGCGAGAACGCGTGACGGTCATACCGCCCTCATGATGGCAGCATTCAATCGATATCCTGAAATCGTAAAACTTTTGATTCGTTCCGGAGCGGATATTCACGCTACGACCGTGCAGGGGCACACCGCTTGGAGTGAAGCTACATTAGAAGATTCTAAAAGAGTTCAGGAGATTCTTCTGCAAGCGGGAGCCGGTAAAAAACAATGAAACCGATTCGACTTTTTCTTCCCGGCATTTTTATTTTATTTTTTGAAAGTTGTACGCTCGATACGACTCGATGCGAAGAAGGTTGTGATCGTCAACTTTCCACTTGTCTTTTAGTCGCGTTTCAAGGAGGTCAAAACAATCAAACGTTACCGATCTCCTTACTCTGTTACGAGCTTTGTGATATGTGCAAAGATAAATGCGGAACTCGAAGTTCTTCCAACGGTAGTTCTAGAACCCGCGGCCCCAGCACGGGTACGGGCGGTCGAACCGGAGGTGGAAAAAGCAGTGGAGGAGGAGGTCATAGCGGCGGAGGCGGCGGCAGCAGCGGGGGTGGTGGAGGTCACGGCGGTGGCGGACATGGGGGTGGAGGAATTCTCACGCTGTAAAAAGTTATTTCATATTCGATCGGGTTGTTTACAATCAATCGTATCGAATTCCGATTTATCATTTTACCTCGTTTGAATTCTGATCGGATCGGTTTGATAAATTCGTCTTATGATATTCGAGGAAACTTTTTTGAAATCCTTGTCGTTTGCCGGAGTTGAGTAGGATGGGCCTTTTGAGATTTACCGATCATATTTATAAAGAGAAGGATTATCTGACTCGCAATAAGGCGTTTCATCTTTTTATCTTCAACGTAGCATCGGTCCTGCTGGGCCTATTCGTAAACTCGTACATTTGGTTGACGAAAGGATATTTTCTGCGGCCCGGTTTTTCGATCATGATGATCGCCTCTCTTCTTTCCCTGGTCTTTTTGCTTCGGAAAAAGTTCGAGATCGCGTTGAAAATCGTATTGATTGCAAGCGTCGTATCCGTCAGCGTCGGGTGGTTTTTCGGAATTTCGAAAGAAGCCATAGCCCTGGACGAGGCGAATCGGAATATCGTACTTTCGATATTTATTATGATTTTCTTATATTTTACGAACGTAAAACAAACTATTCTCATCGCTCTATATTGTTTGTTTTTGATTTTTGCGGAAGAATTTTATTTGGAACAGAATAATAACATGATTCACATCGCCGATCGTATCGCGTTGTTTATCATGTATTCCATCATTGCGATCATCGCGGTAAGAACGCTTCACGGTTCGGTGAAGGAGAAAAACGAGTTGATTCAGGAAATTCACCATCGTGTGCGGAATAATCTTCAGGTACTTTCCGGTTTGGTGGAAATGCACAGCGGTTCGGACAAGGGCAATCTTCAGAGTATCCTTTCGGATTTTCAGGATCGTATTCTTGCGATTTCGGAAGTGCACAATTATCTGTATAAGTCCGAAAATTATTTCGACATCGATTTCGCGGAGGTGATCGACGGGATCATCAAAAACCTCTCCGATAAACTCGGCAAACGAACGGTAAATATCGAAAATTCGACCGAGCGAGTTTACTTAAGAATCGAGAGCGCTCTTCCGTGCGCGATGATCTTCAGCGAACTACTTTCCAATTCCTTAAAACATGCGTTTCCCGCGGAAAAAGGGACCGTGAACGTTCGCTTTCAAAAGGAAGGAAACAAGTATCGTCTTCGGATTGCGGACGACGGTTCGGGAATTTCCGATTCTAAGGTTTGGCAAAAACCGAAAACTTCGGGTTTTACTTTGATCCAGATTTTAACGAAACAGATTAAGGGAAGTTTTGAAATTTTTTCGGGCTCCGGTTCCACCGCGATCCTTGAATTCAACGCCTAATTTCGGTAAGGCGGCAAATCTTGTTCGATTGAAAAAGGTCGATGCCCTCGTTGCGATATTGCGTAACGTTTTAGATCGATCCGTTTTACTGATACGAGTTCTTTAAATAAGATGATCTACTACGATCATGATGTTTACGATGAACAAATGAAGAATGGAAAAGAAAAAGAACTTTCTCGCGGATTGGCGTTCCGGTTTTTGAATCAATTGATACGAAAGAATTCCCATCCAAATGCAAACCGCAATCGCCGTGAACAAGTATAAGTATCCCATCGAAGGTTCGAGAAAATAAAAACTGATACACGAAGCGGAATACAAAATCGTATAAAAGAAAATCGACTTCGCCGTTTTCTCGATTCCTTTGACAACGGGCAGCATCGGAAAATCTGCGTCCGAATAATCGTCTTTGAGAAAAATCGCTAAGGCCCAGAAATGCGCCGGGGTCCATAGAAAAATCATCGTGAATAAAATCCACGCTTGAATCGGAAGAGAATTTCCGATCGCCGCATAACCGATCAAAGGACCGACGCAACCCGCAACGCCGCCGATTACGATGTTTTGCGTGGTTCTCGGTTTTAAAAGAATCGTGTATAAGAAAACGTAGGAAATCAGCGCCGCAAACGCACAGAACGCCGTGAGAAGATTTACGTAAACCGTAAGGAGATAAAAAGAAATTCCGGTCATCGCAAGGCCGACGAACGTAGCTTGAACGACGCCGATTCTCCCTGCGGGAATCGGACGATTGGACGTGCGTTTCATCTTCGCATCCCGATCCTTTTCGATCACCTGATTGAAGATAAAGGAAGCCGAAGACATCAAAAACGTTCCGAAAAGAGTTACGACAATCAAAAACCCGGAAGGAGATTTTTCGCCTGCGAGATATAAACCCGGAATGATCGTCGCCAAAACGAGAGTCGTAACTCTCGGCTTGATCATTTGATTCCAATCGGATAAGAACGTATTTGTCATATCGTATCCTGAAATTATCTTTCAGGCCTCCGTTCGTTTTCCGACGTCAGAAAAACGGCTCGAGAAATCAGAGAAAGATAAGAAGAAGTCAATAGTAAAACCGCAAAACCGGTATGCAGCGCCGTCACAAGTTTCGGAAGTCCGAAAAACACATTCAAAATTCCTAAAATGATTTGAGCGACCAAAAGATACATGGAAATCTGAAGAAATCGTTTGGAAGTTGTCGGGAATCTTTTCCAAATCGCGAAGCCGAGCGCGATTGCGAGAAATAAAGCCACCGTGTAGGCGCCGAATCGATGGATCACCTGAATTTTTACGATTTCCAACGGATTGTCGGGAAGCCATTGTCCCCAGCAAGTCGGAAAATCGGGACATGCGAGTCCGGCGTAATGAGAACTAACGCGTCCTCCCAAAACGATTTGAACCGTGATTCCGATCAAAAGAAGAAAGAATAAGATATTATCTTTTCTGAATATAGAATCGGCCTTGACGAACGTTTTCCTTTGATGTAGAGCCTTTCCTCTCGAATCGATCGCGACCGTGAGAATGACTAAAAAGAATGCGATCGCGTTTAAAAGATGCAGGTTAACGGAAGTAGGGTCGAGTTTTAACGTAACGGTCAATCTTCCCAGATTGATCTGCGAAATTAAAAGAAGAACCGCTAAACCCAAATAGATTCCGAATTCTTTACGGAGAGTCGCATCGACAAAAGTCCAGATTGTAAGTCCTAAAAGAATCAAACCCAAGAAACCGGAATAATAACGATGGGAAACTTCCATAAAAATCTGAAAGTCGAAGGTCGGGAAAATTTTCCCGAAACAAAACGGCCAATCCGGACAAGCAAGCCCGGAGCCGGTCGCTCTCACCAAAGGTCCGTAGAGCAAATTCAAAAAAATAAGAATGCTCAAGAACAGAGAGATTTTGTAAAATAAATGAAATTTAGATGAAAGGTTCGAGTTAGCGCTCATTCTTTCCTGAAAACCCTCTCAGGCTTCTAAAATACCATACTCGAAAATCGGTCCTTAAGGGCAATGAAAGTAAAAATTAAATATTACTTCCAAAAAAAGAGATTCATTCGAACTTGTCCTAGAATCTTTCGATTTTCATCTTTAAGAGAATGAGAATCAATTACAGGAGCCTTTTTCATGGCACAACACGATTATAATAAACCTGGATTCTGGACTTTCGTAGTAGTTCTCGTAGGAAACTTAGTATTCTTTACTTATCTTTCTTTCTTTCATCCGGGAGTAAAAGAACATTCTTTGAATCTTCCTGCGAACACTCAGGCTAAATAATATCGGAGAACGATCTCTCCGGAGTTTACGAACTTGATCTTTAGAATTTCCCTAATCGCAGGGATCGTATTTTGTTCATTCTCAACTTCTCTGTTCGCTTACGATCCTGCCGCTCGGTTTGATAAAAACGAAAAGCCGAAAGAATTGGAAGGGGTTGGAGTGAAGGAAAGGTTGGGAAATCAACTCGATCTTTCACTTCTCTTTCGAGACGAAACGGGAAAGCAGGTTCCATTCGGTTCTTTTTTCAAAAAGGACAAACCTGTTCTTCTTTCTCTCGTTTATTACAAGTGCCCCACTCTTTGCAACTTCCATCTCAACGGAATTACCGATACGTTAAAAAAGCTGAACTGGCAGGTGGGAAACGAATTCGAATATGTCGCCGTTTCCTTTGATCCGAAAGAAACCGCGGAACTGGCACAAGCGAAGAAGAACGCTTACATAAAAGAATATTCTCGCGGCGATGGAAGAGGTTGGCATTTTCTTACGGGAGATCAAAAAGAGATCACGGCTCTTGCCGAGTCGGTCGGATTTTCCTATAAATGGAATCCGGAGAACGAACAGTGGATTCATTCTTCCGTTGCTTATGTCATCACTCCTTCGGGAAAGATTTCCCGTTATCTCCACGGGATCACGTTCGATGAAAGAACGTTGCGACTTTCTCTTCTGGAAGCGTCCGACGGTAAAATAGGGGATTTCACGGACCAGTTCGCCCTTTTTTGCTTTCAATTTGATCCAGGAAAAAATACTTATACTTTGTACGCTTATAATATGATGAAGTTGGGTGGTTTCTTCACTCTTCTTATTCTGGCGGCGTTCTTGATCCCATTCTGGATCAGGCATAACAGAAATTCCGAACTCATTAGGAAGGAGTAACTTCAAAAAAATGACCTGGTTGAACCTCATTACGGCAACAAGTTTCATGCCGGTTCAGGCTTCCGAAGTAGCAAAGAATGTAGATAATCTCTATCTCTTTCTACTCGTATCCAGTCTGATCTCCTTTGTCATTCTCATCGGGGGAATGACTTGGTTTATTTTCAAATACAGGAGAAAGACCGACACTGATAAGACTGCCTATATTACCCACAATACTTTGGCAGAATTCCTTTGGTCCTTTATTCCCTTAGTAATCATGATCGTGATCTTCTGGTGGGGTTGGGTGATTTTCGCCGATCTCAGAAGAGTTCACGATAAAGGCGATATCGAAATCCACATAACCGCTAGACAATGGCAATGGACTTTTAAATATCCGAACGGAGTTACCGTCGTTTCTCCTAACGCGACCGAAAAGTTGAATACCCTTTTTCAACCGAATGGGATTTACGTTCCCGTCGGAAAAACGGTTCGTCTTGTTATGACTTCTCAGGATGTTCTTCACTCTTTCTATGTTCCCGCTTTCCGGAATAAGATGGATGCGATCCCGGGACGTTATACAACTTTGACGTTCACTCCGACTGAAAAGGGAGATTTCGTAGTTTATTGTACTGAATTTTGCGGAACTTCTCACTCCAACATGCTTTCCGCGATTCGTGTCGTGGATTCGGAAACGTTCGACAAATGGTACGCCGCGGCTGGAAACGTGGATCTTTCCAAAGTTCCTCCTGCGGAACTCGGTAAAAAACTCTACGCAGAAAAAGCTTGTGCGGGCTGTCACTCGATCGACGGTTCCCGTCTGGTTGGGCCTTCTTACAAAGGTCTTTTTGGAAGCGCGAGAGAATTTGAAGCCGGTCCAGGTGCGAACGCAGATGAGAATTACATTCGTAAATCGATTCTTCAGCCGACAGCTCAAGTCGTAAAAGGTTATCCGCCTGCGATGCCTTCTTATCAGGGACAGCTTTCCGACGACGAAATCAACGCTCTGATCGAGTATATTAAAACCCTTAAATAGGAGAGGAATATGTCTACAGCAACTGCAAGTCATACTGACAACTACCTCAACCACGAAAAGGGAATCTGGTCCTGGCTCACTACGATCGATCACAAGCGGATCGGGATCATGTATTTCTTTGCGATTATGTCATTCTTCCTATTGGGAGGGATTTTCGCTCTTCTGGTTCGTCTTGAACTTTTTACTCCGGGACAAACTCTCGGTTTCGTAACTCCGGACATTTACAATAGAATGATGACTTACCACGGCGCCATCATGGTGTTCATGGTAATCGTTCCCGGAATTCCTGCAATCTTTGGAAACTTCATCCTTCCGATCCAACTCGGAGCAAAGGACGTCGCCTTCCCAAGACTGAACCTCGCAAGCTGGTATATCTTTATGTTGGGAGCGGGAACCGCTGCGTTCTCCCTTTTTACCCAAAAAGTGGATACCGGTTGGACGTTCTACACTCCCTATTCTATTTCAAATTCCGTTTCTAACGGTGTGATTATGCTGGTGATGGGGGCGTTCATTATGGGATTCTCCTCGATTCTTACGGGGCTGAACTTCATCGTAACCACTCATAAACTAAGAGCTCCCGGAATGACAATGAACCGTATTCCTTTGATGGTTTGGGCGCTTTACGCGACTTCCATCATTCAGGTTCTTGCAACTCCGGTTCTTGCGATCACTCTTCTTCTGCTTGTTGCGGAAAGAACTTTGGGTGTGGGGATTTTCGATCCTACTCTCGGCGGGGATCCGGTTCTCTTTCAGCACTTCTTCTGGTTCTATTCTCACCCAGCGGTTTACATCATGATTCTTCCTGCGATGGGTGTGATTTCGGAACTCGTGACCACTTTCTCCAGAAAGATTATCTTCGGTTACACTGCGATTGCGTATTCTTCTCTTGCGATTGCCGCGGTTTCTTTCTTGGTTTGGGGACACCACATGTTCGTTTCCGGTCAGTCCGAGTTTGCAGGGGTTTTATTCTCCTTTATCACGATGCTCGTGGGAGTTCCTACGGCGATTAAACTCTTCAACTGGATTTCGACGATGTATAAAGGATCCGTTCGTTTGGACGCTCCTATGTTGTTCGCGATCGGATTTATGTTTCTCTTTACCATCGGCGGTTTGACCGGTGTGTTCCTCGCTTCCACAGGGATGGACGTTCACTTTCATGATACGTACTTCGTGGTTGCGCACTTTCATTATGTGATGGTGGGTGGAACTTTGATGGCGGTGATGGGCGGCTTGCTCTATTGGTTTCCAAAAGTTACCGGTAAAATGACTTCCGATCTTTTAGGAAGAATTTCCTGGGTCTTTATCTTCACCGGATTTAACGTAACCTTCTTTCCGCAGTTCATTCTTGGTTCCATGGGAATGCCGAGAAGATACTACGACTACTTACCCGAATTTACGAGCCTCAACCAAATTTCCACAGTGGGATCTTGGCTGATCGGAGCGGGATTCTTGGTGGGACTTGCGGCCGTGATTCACGGATTGATCGCAGGAAAAGAAGCGGGACCGAATCCTTGGGGTGGAAAAACCCTCGAGTGGACGATTCCTTCTCCACCAACTCACGAAAACTTTGAAAAAACTCCAACAGTAACGGGGGGACCTTATGAGTACCGCTAAGCACGCGGAATTCCATCATGCTCATCACTTTGATAGTGCTGAGCATCAGTACGACGCTTCTAAACAAGGAATCTGGTTATTCCTTGTTACGGAAATTCTAATGTTCGGCGCCCTTTTCGTGGGTTACACCATTTATCATTCCTTGTATCCGGAAGTGTTCCACGCAGGAAGCCATCACTTGTCCGTTCCGATGGGAGCATTCAACACTGTGGTTCTTCTTTTCAGCTCGTTTACGATGGCGCTCGGGATTCATTACGTTCAAGTGGATAAAAAGAAAGAAGCGATCATCGCACTTGCGATAACCGTTCTTTGCGCTCTGACGTTTATGGTTGTGAAGTATTTCGAATATTCCGCGAAGATCCATCACGGACTTCTTCCTGGAAAATATTTCACGAATACGGAAATGCCGGACGTCAAAAACTTGGCGATGTTTTTCGGTTTTTACTTCGTAATGACCGGGATTCATGGATCCCACGTTTTGATCGGAGCCGGATTGATCGTTTGGGTGATGATTAAGGTGATCAAAGGAGAAGTGAATTCTTCCTACTACACACCGGTAGAAGGCGTTGGTCTTTTCTGGCACGTAGTCGACTTGATCTGGATCTATCTCTTCCCGCTTCTTTATTTGGTGGGTTAACGAGTATATCGTTCCGACTCAACGAACAATCGTCGTAGACGATTCGATTTTCAGCGAAACCCTGGGCTTTAAAACCCGGGGTTTTTTATTTTAGGAGAGCGTAATTGAAGAGAGACATAATCCCTTCATCAAGGAGGCCCTGAGAGTTCCAATTTCGATAAGCTGAATGTTTCCCAAGGTTAATTTTTTATATCTTAAAATAACGAATGAAATAAGTCTCTAATATAAAAGTAATTTCCCTATCGATCGCCTACAAACTTCCCCTAAAAAACCAAACAAGGGTCGGAACTCCGTCTGTTATCCAAATAGCTCCTATGAAAATTCGATGGATCAATGATGAAGTAAAACCGGTTCCGGGTTCGCCGAAATGGGTTCAATTCACTGCGAAATATCCGTTCTTATATTTAATACCGACGGCCGTTCTATTTACGTACGCGCAATATTGGAATCGATGGATTATCGATTGGGAGACGGGGAAGGATGAAAGTCTGTATCTCGGCAAATTGAAACTTCTCTACGACCTCTTTGGTCGAAACGGTGTCGTCGGATTTTATCTCCTAATCGGGGGCGGATTTCTTTGGGTCTTCTGGATTTTTGCCATCGCCAAAAAACCCGAAGGTTAAAATCGAAACTTCTCTTCGAATATTAAATTTTTTCGACGGAAATTGGGCATTTAATCCGATTTTAAAAATAGAATCCAGGATTCCTGAATGCAGAATATCGATTATTCTAGAAGACTCAAACAATCTTCGATCCGAACTCCAGTCCGAGAAACTTCCGATTTCGACAGAACCATTCAAACGGTTCAACACAGTAAAAAGTCGGGATCGCCGATTCAAATTTTCTCCTCCACTCGTTCGGCATTTGTTCTATTATTAGGTTCGATTTCACTTTTTACCGCGGGGCTTGTCGTAGGACTTAAGCTCGATCAAAAGGAAGAAACCTTCGCACAAAACGAACTTCAGACGTTTCGAAACGTATCTTCTCAGGAAAAAAAGAATTCGAACGGAGGTCTTCGCTCTTTGTTTTCTTCCTCGAACGAATCGGAATCCGTTGAATCGCTGAAAAATCCGGAATCTCTTTCCAAACTCAATTCAAAAGAGAATTCTTCCGGGAACGGGAACGATTCAAAACTTCTGTATCCTCCGCAAACCGGAGAAACGAATTATCTGGTTGTAGTTCCGACCTCGGATTCTTTGCAAGCCGTCGAGCTCGGTAAAAGACTATTGATGGCCCGCAACGAATTCAAAGGAAGAATCTTCCGCTCCTCCAAAGGCGAACTGTATCTCGGTTATTTTTATTCCGAGGAAGAAGCGAAAGAGGCTTTGGAAAAGGTTCAACCTCTGAATGATCCTGCATTTCATTCCGCAAAAGTTCGTTCTCTCAAACTTTAGTAGCCTTTTGGGATAATTTTGTTGACTTTCGCCAAATTTATGCTATTTTCTTAGGCAGAGTTTTAACGGAAGTTATCATACTTACTTGGCTGCCAAAAAGAAAAATTCCGAAATCGAACACAAGGTAGGCGACTACGTAGTCTATCCCATCCATGGAGTTGGGGAAATTCTCGAAATCTCCAAAAAGAACATCCTTGGTAAAAAGAAGGATTGCTACGTTCTCGAAATCCAGGGTAGTAAGATGAAGGTTATGATACCTGTTGATAAAGCAGAACAGGTTCGAATCCGCCCTATCATCGATAAAAAAGAGATCAAGAAAGTCATCGCACTCCTGAAAAAGGACGAAGTCGATACCGAAGAAGACTGGAAGATCCGCTACCAAAATAACCTCAACAAGATCAAGTCCGGATCGATTTATGAGGTCGGAGAAGTCTGCAGAAACCTATTTCGTAGAGCGAATGGAAAGGAACTTTCCATAATGGAAAGAAAGCTTTACGAAAGCGCTTATAATCTTGTGAAAATGGAAGTTGCATTGAGCAAAGGTGTTACGCAAGAAGAAGCGGGGAACCTCGTGTCCGACGTTTTAGCGAGCACTCTCTCTCCTAGTGAAAGAAAGGCCGAAGAAGAAGAGTAAAATTCCGCAAAAACTCAAATACAATTAAGGATTTGAGTTATGATTCATTTCTATAAAGTACTCACGTCTCTATTCCTATCCGGAATTACATTTGCCGTAACCCACAAGCAAGCCGGAGACCTTTATTTAGCCGGTTCTATTGCCGGAGTCGTTCTCGTAGTTTCCCTAATTCTTCTTTATGGAGAATCCAGTCTTTTCCCAAAACTCAAAGCAGACGTTCTTTTTTGTGCCGGACTCGGCGCTCTACTCGGACTTGCAATCGCTTGGTTTGTGGGAGAAGTCGTTCACTTTACCGAATTGAATGTGGCGCTTTACTTTTTATTCGCGCTGTTCGGAGTTCTTGCGGGTATTTCCTTTGCAAAAGAACCCGGTCTCGGAATTTTCGGAGGCGGTGGAGGTCAGGGCAACGGCTTCGGAGTCGGCATTGAAAAGGAAGAAGTAAGAGACAAAATTCTGGATACTTCGGTCGTGATCGACGGAAGAATTTTGGACATCGCAGATACGCACTTCTTGGACGGCCCGCTGATTCTCCCTAACTTCGTATTGAGAGAGATCCAGCTCATTAGTGATTCTTCCGATCCAATCAAAAGAGCGAGAGGAAGAAGAGGTCTGGAGATGTTGAACAAACTTCAACGTAAAGGATCGATCGAAGTTAAAATCACGTATAAGGATTATTCCGACACCCGCGAAGTCGATGCGAAGTTGATCAAGTTAGCGAGGGATACCGGCGGTAAAATCGTAACCAACGATTTCAACTTGAATAAAGTTGCCGAACTTCAGGGAGTTAAGGTTCTAAACCTGAACACTCTTGCAAACGCACTGAAACCCGTGGTTCTTCCCGGCGAAGAACTTGGAATTCAGGTGATCAAAGAAGGAAAGGACGAGAATCAAGGAATCGGTTATCTCGAAGACGGAACGATGGTGGTGATCGAAAACGGCGGTCATCTCGTCGGAAAAGAAGTCAAGGTGACAGTAACTTCGATCATCCAGACGGCAGCCGGAAAGATGATTTTCACGAAAGCCAATCCGAACGGGGCGGGAGAGAAGGGAAATCGCCAGCCGCATTCCCCTTGAATCAGTTGACTTTCAGCTTTAGCGTAAAATAATTGAAATAGAATTCCCAAGGAGCAATCAAATGCAGGCCCAGACTCAGGTAAAAGGCTTGAAGGAACTCGGAATCGAACCTTCTGAAATTTTCCATAACCTTTCCTATGACGAAATTTATGAGCACGAGAAAAAAAACGGAGAAACCGTACTTTCCAGCAACGGAACGATGATGGTAGACACCGGAATTTTCACCGGTAGATCGCCGAAAGACAAGTATTTCGTAGATGAACCTTCCTCAAACGGAAACATTTGGTGGAGCCACATCAATTTCAAAGTCTCCGAAGCGATCTTTGACGAGCTTTATAAGAAATGTGTGAACTATCTGAGTCACAAAAAACTCTACGTTTTCGACGGTTATGCGGGAGCAAACCCTGAGACAAGAGTAAGCCTGCGCGTGGTTTCCGAAAAAGCTTGGCAACACCACTTTTGCACGAACATGTTCCTTCGTCCTACTAAGGAAGAATTGGCGGGTCTCGATCCTGAATTCACGATCATCAATGCTTGCGGAATCAAAAACGAGAACTTCAAACAACACGGAATGAATTCCGAAGTGTTCGTGATCTTCCACCTCGCTAAGAAAATTTGTATCATCGGTGGAACCGAATACGGCGGAGAAATGAAAAAAGGTATTTTCTCCGTTATGAACTACAAACTTCCGTTACAGGGAATTCTCAGTATGCACTGTTCCGCGAACGTAGGTAAAGACGGGGACACCGCTCTTTTCTTCGGTCTTTCCGGAACCGGTAAAACGACGCTTTCCACCGACCCGAACCGTAAACTGATCGGAGACGACGAGCACGGTTGGGACGACAACGGAATCTTCAATATTGAAGGCGGCTGTTACGCTAAGGTGATCAACTTAGATCCGAAAACCGAGCCGGACATTTACGAAGCGATTCGTAAAGACGCTCTTCTCGAGAACGTGGTCTACGATCCTCAAACGAAAGTTGTGGATTATTCTTCCGCTGCCAAAACCGAGAACACTCGCGTATCGTATCCGATTTTCCACATCAATAACATTCAGGTTCCTTCCAAGGGTGGACATCCGAAAACCATTATCTTCTTAACGTATGATGCGTTCGGAGTTCTTCCACCGGTTTCCAAACTGAGCATCGAACAAGCGATGTATCACTTCCTTTCCGGTTATACCGCGAAAGTTGCGGGAACGGAAAGAGGAATTAAAGAACCGACCGCTACTTTCTCTGCGTGTTTCGGAGCGGCGTTCATGACTCTTCACCCGACTAAGTATGCAAAGTTGCTCGGTGAAAAAATGAAGAAGCACAACGTAAGAGCGTATCTGATGAACACCGGTCTTGTCGGTGGATCTTACGGAGTTGGAAAACGTATGAACCTTCCTTCTACTCGTAAAATCATCGACGAGATTTTGAACGGAAACATCGAGAAGTCCGAGTTCGTAACTCACCCGATCTTCCAAGTTTCTTATCCGAAGACGATTGACGGTGTCGATAGCGCTATCCTGGATCCAAGAGAAGCTTGGGCTGATAAAGCAGCTTACGACGAAACCGCTAAGAAGTTAGGGGAGATGTTCATTAAGAACTTTAAGCAATATGCGGAAGGTTCTAAAGACTTCGACTTTACCGCTTTCGGTCCTAAAGTTTAAGACTCGATTTTTACAATCGAACTTTGAAAAAAGGAGATCCATTGGATCTCCTTTTTTTGTCCTTCGAGAGTTTAGTTAAAAAGTTTTTTCCAAGCGCCGATGTCTTGCGATCGTTTGTATTCATTATCGAATTATGTCTCAATATTCTCGAAATCGAATTTCCCTAAAAAGAATTTCAGTTTCTGTTTCGGAAATTCGTAAACTCAAACCTAATCAGCGTAATTCGGAGCATACAAATTTGAGAATTCTCCCCTCGCCAATTCTCACTTGACAATTTATTGTGCGCCGCATAAAATTGGTTTATTCTCAGTGTAGAAGACAGAGGAAAAAATTATGGAAAAAGAAATCAAGGAAGCGCTTAACTTTGCGATTGGAGCTGCGAAATCTCTCCGCGAGCAAGCTGACAGCATTCTCCTGAAAGTTGAAAAAGAATTTAAGGAACTTGCATCCAAAGGAGCTCAAGATCAATCCGAGGTTGCCAACAACCTTAGAAAGTATATCGAAGACGCTCTTCACTCGGTGGAAGGTGTTGCAGGTCAAGTCAACTCGAAGGTAGAGGAAGTAAAATCTAAAGTTGGCCAAGGCGTTTCATCTGCAAAAGCGACTTTGAACGGATCTTCAAAAGCTAAAGCAGACTCTACCACTAAACAATAATCGTTTTCCTTCCTGTGTTTTCAATGCAGGAAGGATTTTGTTCCTCCTCTTTTCTCCGCGTAACGTCAAACAACACTTTTGATAAAGAAAATTCAATTTTGAAAGATTTTAAAATCTGCCTTCTTAGCGCGAAATTTAAATCGTTAGAATGATAGATTTGAAATCGAAAATTTTCGAATCTTTGGGTCGGAATTCTTCGAAATCTGCGATCAACTTTCGATCGCTTTTAACAGGTCAGGGGTCGAATTCAGATCGAGTCTTTGGATCAGTCTGTAAATAGCGGACTCTTTTTCCTCTTCCATCGGAATTTCGAAAGAAGTATTCATCATCGCGACATTGCATTCTATTTTTCTTTCGATCAATCGTTTTAATAGATCGCGTTTGGTTTGAAATAATTCTTCCGTTGAAATTCCTTTTTGAAAAAAGGTTTCTTCGATTAGATCCAAGGTTTTGTAATCGGATGCGATCGCCGAGTAAGTGAACGAATCCAACTCCATTTCGCTTAAAAAGGATTCCCAGAGTTTGGAACTTTTGCGTTCCATGTTTCGGCACTCGTAACCTTGACAGATGGAAGAGCCGTAAAAGGAATAATTTTGACTCAGAGGATCTCCGCTGAAAACCGGATGAATCATACATCCGATTTTTTTTCCGAATGCACCGAGGAACGGGCAGTTATACGTGAGTTCGTCCTTTCTTCGGATCGATTCTTCTTTTTTTTCCCGGACCTTTCTGTAATCGGCCATGGTCCACGGTTTTTTGAAGTCGACCGCGGCTTTGAATTCTTCGGTTCTTTCGAGAATCAACGTTCGGATTTCGTCCGGACTTAAATCCAGGTTGAAAATTCCGCAACAGGAACCGCATGAAAAATTACCCCGATCGGGTTGGCAAAGACTCACAAAATATTAAAGATTTTGAATGGAGTTTTTTTCCGATTTAAAGCCCGGAAAACTAAGTTCCAAATCCTTCGTTTCGGGATTTTCGATTACGCTGCAGAGCATCGGTACAATCGTCATTCGGTTTTCGTTGAACACGATCACTTTTCCGCGGAATTTTTCGATCTGTTCTCCGATGTAATCCTGTTTGACGACGGGCGCTACAACGAGAGAAGTTTCCGGTTTGATGCCCCGAAAAAAGAGATGATTATTCGAATTGGTGGAAACGAGAAAGATACTCGTTTTTTCCAATTCTTCCAATTCCATCAAAAGATTTTCGTAATAATACTGAAAGGAGATCAGATAACCGTCAGCCGAATCGCGGAGAATCTGTCCTCTTCTGTAAAGGTCGATCCATTGAATCATTTTTTGAATCGTATCCTTGTTCACCTGCAACACTTCCTGAATATTGCTGATCAACGGGCTGATCTCCAATTTTCGAAAGTCGGCGAGACACTGGTAGATAAGCTCCCACCACTTTTTGACTTCCACCGCGTCGTCCGGATTGTTCGGAATGTATTTTCCCAAAGAATGATGTTGGTGATCGCTGAAAATGATTCCGCCCACGATCTTGGAAAATTCTTCGAATGAAAAAATCAGGGACTGAATCAGTTCGAACGATGTTTCCCTTTCTTCCTTTTGTTTTTGGATAAAGTTCGAATAGGAAGAGGCGATGTTCGAAGGATAGAATTTGTTGATCAGAGACGGGTTGATGATCTTTTGAATCGGTTTTCCTTTGGTCGGGTCCATCATCACTTGTTGATTTGGAATTCCGTGCAGGGAATAATTTGTCCAAGTCAAGTCGTTCGTATCGAAAATTCTTCTGGCGTATTCTTTTGCCAAGAAGAGAGATTCCCCGATGCTTCGATCGCTGAATAGATACGTATAAAACTGAATCGTGAAATCGATCGTGTTCTGATTATCGATGATTTCCCAGTTGGTTCCGATGAAACTTTTGATCCCGGACATCAAGAACGCTCCGGCGAAATTGTTCATCAAATCCGAGTTAAGAGTTCTGGACGCGTTCGAGTTGGACTGACATGAATTGGAAAACACCAAATCGGTGTTAAAGCCTGAGTTTTTGATTTCTCTCGCTTTGAGAATTTTGCCTTCTGAAATCAGCCATCCGTTTTCCAGAGGATCGTCGGAAAAGTAAAGATGTCCGGAGTAGTGAATGATATTCTTTCCCTTAATCAAGGAAAGAAGTTTCAGCTTTGTTACTTGCTTTCCTCCGATGAACTCGATTTCCAAGCGGGATGGAGAAACTTTCTCGCTCAATACTTTGAAAAGCTGTTCCCCTTCTTTTTGGGCCCATTCCAAATCCTCGGTCGGATCGGCGATGATGAGCATTCTCAATTTTTCTTTTTCTTTAAAGGTGCTTTGACTGGATTCTCCACGGACGGTTTTTCCGATAAAAAATTTATCCGACAAAAAGCACGTTCCGTCGTGTAGTAGTTCCCACGGAATCACTCCGAGTTTCGGATCCATGTTTAAATGGAGATATTTCTCCGTGGTAAGTCTGAGTTTCTCCTGAATCGGAGCGGGAAAAAATTGATCGTAAAACGTTTCACCGAGGATTTTCAGCTCGTGAAGAATTTCTGTCTCAAGGGTTTTGTGGCTCATTCCTTTGGAATTGACCGCATTGGAAACACGAACCAAATTTTCGATTTCTTTAATATACTCTAGAATGAGGTCTTCGTCGATTGTCGACTGTAGATGGGATTCCGATCCGCTTCCGGACGTATCTAGGATATTGAATACGTTTACGGTTCCGACTCTATCGATAATCAGGTTCAGCATGGTTCAAAATCCAGGATCAGATTATAACACTGGATTGTTTTTTCCAGAATTCTTTTTATAAGGAAAAATAAAAACGAAAATCCCTTACTGCGTTTTGGAATTCACGCAGCAATCGAAATTTATTTCCTAGGATTTTTCCGGTTTAGGCTTCTAAAAGAATGAAAAGATCCAAAGACTTGGAGTTCTCTTTTCCTTGAAACTCGACTGTGTATTTTCCCTCTCTCAACCCGGAGAAATTCGCGATTCCTTCGTTGTTAAACTGGTTGGAAAGAATGAATCTCGTATCCTTGTACAGATTGACTCTCTGAAAAGAATCCGCGTCCGGAGATTCGATCTTAACGCTTAAGAATGCGGTTTCGGGAGTTTCCTGAACGAGTTGATACGTAAATTTAGAGTTATCGAGAACCTTTTCCTCAAAAACGACAAACTCGGACGGATCTTTTGTCAAAGCCGAACGCATGGAAGGCGCGTAGTCGACTCTTGTGTTAATTTGAAGAGATTCAACAAGACTTTCAAAGATACGGGCGCCGGACTTCCCCAGTTTTACGACAATGGATTCCTTGGTAGGAGCCTTTCTCGCAAGTTCAAGAGTGACATAACGTTTTAAATACTCGGGCACTTCTTTCGAAAGATAGCCTGATAGATCGGCCTTTTGCAGATCGATGGCTTCTTGAAGTTCGGAAAATTTTCCGTTTTGAGAAGCTTCTTTTAAATACGACAAGGTCGCCGCGCTAATACCGGCTTGGATCGACTCTTCCAGTTGGATGAGCTGGTTCTGCAGATTTGTATCTTTATCTGCATTCGCTTCTTCTCCATTCAATAATGAGAGCAGAAGCTCGTTTTTTTGGTTCAATTCAGATCCCGAATCCATTTTGGTTCTCCAATAGCATAAAAAGACGGAATTTTTTAAAAATCCAAATCACTAAAATCTAGCTTTTTCTGAATTTTTTCAATTAAACGTAGAAGCGTCACACTTACGTTTCCTTCCGAAATCCCGATCAGGTCTGCGACTTCGCGGTAAGGGGTTCGTGCGAGAAAATGACCTTTCTTCTTCTTTTCCAAGAGCTTCTTGCGTTGTTCGTATTTTTTCTTTAAAGCATGAGACGTTTTATCCACTTCCATCGGGAGAATCGGTGCGATTTTCGCGGTGTTCTGTTGTTTTTCTTTTAAGTCGAGAATGTTCAAATAAAGAGACGTAATTTTGTCTTCCATTCTTATATTCTCTTCTTCCCGATTGGAAAGTTCCGACCGCAACTGAAGAATTTTTTCTTTCAGCGCATCCGTGGATAATCCCGTTTTTTCCAAAAGATATTGAACTTCGTCTTCGTTTAAGTTGAGATAATAAATATAAGAGAGTTTGAAAATAACCCGTTTATCGACTCCGATTTCCTGCAAGGCTTGGTTGAATCGATCGGAAAGTTCGGTCGCTTCTTCCTGCATTTCAGGTCGGTTGTCGGGCTCGTCCTCGATGGTGGCGTATTCTTTCCCTTCTTTGCTGATCTTTCCTAAATTGGTGACCTTGAGTTCGCGTTTGGTTCTTTGCCAATCGATCAGCATGTTTCTGAGGACCGAATAAAACCACGTTCGGAAACTGGATTTTCCCTTAAAGCTGCCGAAACGGGAACCGGTTTTCAGCCTTTCGAACGCATAGATAAAAAAATCACCCGCGTCGTCTTCGCTCAGATGAAAGATCTTCATCGGGAAATTGTAGATGTCTTCCGAATAGATTTCGAAGAATTGTTTAAGAGCTTCTTCTTCTCCGTCTCCACAGCGAGAAACCAGATCCAGGGTTTTATCTTTTGACAAATTCATTTTGTATGAGTTACTTGCACTAGGGTTTGGGTCCTGAATGAAAAGATTTCTCTTAATCGCCGTCTGGACCGCGTTCCATCTGAGCATGGAAGCGGAAAATAATAAAGTAATAAATTATCTTGTCCCCGTCAAAACCGATCAGCTGGAAAACAAAATCACCTCGACTTTCGGGGAATCCAGAGGGGATCACTTTCATAACGGAATGGATATTTCTTCCATGAACGAATCCGTCCTTGCGATGGCCGACGGAAAAGTTTTATACAGTCGTTATGCGGAAGACCATCCTTTTGAAGACGAACTCGGAACCGGAAACTCGGTTTGGCTGGACCACGGTTCCGGGAATTTTACGGCCTATTACCATTTGAAAGACGGCCGAATTTCGAAGCTGTTAAAACCGGATCTGATCAAGGCGGGCGAGAAAATCGGTGTTACGGGAAACTCCGGTCACTCAAGCGGAGCGCACCTCCACTTTGTTGTACTTCGTAAATACGGTTTGGAAATTCTGGACCCTCTTAAATTTCTTTCTCCGATTCCCGATAGCTCCGTTCCGGAGATTTCCAGCCTTCTCGTGCACGTAAACGGAAAGTTTACGAACATCAACGACGGGGACAATATCAATCTTTCCAAAGAATTCCCGTTTACGGTTTCGATCGTAGACGCGGGCGAGAAAAAATCCCAAAGAAGGGGAATTACCAAGGTTCAATATTTTTTAAACGGAGAAGCGCTCCGCTCCGCGGACTTCGGCGCTTTGCAGTATTCTTCCTCCGAATGGAAGAATCCGAACGGATATTCGTTTACGAGTTTATATCACAAAGACCAATATTTGATCGGAAATCTGAATCTGAAATCCGGTGAAAATACGATCAAGGTTGTGGCTTGGGATTTTCGAGGAAATATGAACGAAAGAAGTTTCACCTTCTACGTTAGTCGTCTTTGAGAAAGAGTTTTTGATTTAAGCCGCGGCAAGGTCCGCTGGACCGCATGGCGGATTTAACGAAGCGATTTTTGAAACGATAAGATTGTTTTATCGAAGAAGGTCGCAGACAAGCCCGATTCTAAAATTTTTTACTGATTCGATCGGTTTCGGAAAATTACGGAAACTAACTCTAAAAACGGGGACGAAGAATTACGTTTTCGTAATGAATCGGATTAACCGACGTTGCCTGCGACTTGGTTTCGGTTGATCGGCTTGATCTGTTCTCCGACCGAATAAAAAACCGTACTATCGCCCAATAGATCCGCCAATCGGAGAAAGAGTTCGCTGATCGGTTGAATCGAATATGCGTCGTGCGCTCGAATTACGCTCTTTTCCTCCTGGTTTTCCACGATGTGAAAGTAAACGGAGGATTCTCCTTTATAACAAGCGAGGAGAGCGTATAGTTTAGGAATGAGTTCCGGATCTTCCGTATGTCTTTCTTCCAAACGAAGGTGAAGCGATTTTTCGAGTTTGTCTTCGATCGTCGAGTCGTCCAAGATCTCGATGCTGTTCACCTTGATCTGCCCGCGGAGTTCTGCATCTCCGACTTCGATCTTATCCAAATCCCCTTTGATGAAGATCGCTTGATCTTCCTTTATGAATTCCTTATATTTCTGATAGGTTTTTGCGAAGGCGACACATTCGATCTCGCCGGTCCGATCTTCTAATTTGAAATTGGCGAATTCTTCGTTGCGTTTGCTCAGCTTGATGTTTTTGGATGCGATCACTCCCGCGACTTCCACTTTGGTTCCCGACTTGAGATCGTCGAACTTTTCGATCGGAATGGTTTTGAGGCTCTTGAGTTGTTTCTCGTATTTATCGAGAGGGTGACCGGATAAGTAAAGTCCTGCCACGGTTTTTTCCCGTTTGAGCTTTTCGTCGATTTCCCATTCGAGCGCGTCCTTCGGTAGATTGAGCGTGAAAGAACTTTCCGCGCCGCCGAACAAAGAGAACTGGCCTTCGTTGGCTCTTTCCTGCTCTTTTTGCGCAAAAGTAAGAATCGAGTCCACCGATTCAAAAAGACATTTCCGAGTATAACCGAAAGAATCCAAGGCGCCCGCTTGAATCAACGCTTCGAAAACTTTTTTATTGATCAATCTCGTATCGATGTTTAATGCGAAGTCCTGCAAGGTCTTAAAATTTCCGATCTTCGTTCTTGCGTGAATGATGCTGTTGGCGGCGGTTTCTCCCACGCCCTTCATCGCGGATAAACCGAAACGAATCGTTGTATCGTCAATCACACTGAAAGAAGCTTGCGACTCGGAAACATCCGGGTTGAGGATTCGAATTCCCATCTCCCGAGCGTTGTTGATGTATTTTACGATATCGGTCGTCTTGCCGTGATCCGATGCGAGAAGTGCGGTCAAATATTCGATCGTATAATTCGCTTTGAGATATGCGGTTTGATACGTGATGATTGCATACGCGACGGAGTGGGACTTATTGAATCCGTAACCACCGAAACGTTCCAATTGTTCGAAGAGATCCTTGGCGACTTTTTCCTGATTCCCTAATTTAACCGCGCCTTCCACGAACTGGATTTTGAGCTTTTCCATCAGGTCGGCTTTCTTCTTCGCCATCGCTTTTCGCAACATGTCCGAATCACCTACCGAGAATCCTCCGACCACGCGCGAGATACTCATCACCTGTTCCTGATAGACGGGGACTCCGAACGTTTCTTTCAGAATCGGTTCGCAGGAAGGAAGAGGATAGGTGACTTGTTTTTTGCCGGACTTACGATCCAAATATTCGTCCAACATTCCTTCACCCATCGGACCGGGACGATACAACGCGATCAAGGCCACGATCTCGTCAAAATTGCTTACCTGACTTTTAGCGACCAGATCCGTGATTCCTGTGGATTCTAACTGGAAGATACCGAGTGTATTCGCTTTTCTTAATAATGCGTACGTGTTCGCGTCTTCGTACGAAATCTCGTCGAGGTTGATCCGAATTCCTCTTCTTTGTTCGATGAGTTTGATTGCGTAATCCAAGGTCGTTAAGTTTTTCAGACCCAAGATATCCATCTTGATCAAGCCGATGCTTTCTAAGTTGTTCTTATCGTATTGAGTTACGATAGAACGGAAACCGGGCCTTTCTTTTTCCGCGACTGTGGAAAGAGGAACGACTTCTTCCAGCGGATACGGAGAAATCACAACGCCTGCGGCGTGTCTTCCCGGCTGACGATAGTTTCCTTCGAGTCTTTGCGCGATCGCAAAAATCTTATGATTGATATCGTCTTTTTCGGAAAAGTTTTTCAGCTCCGAAGAGGTGTTTAAGGCTTCGGCGATGGACATTCCGAGTTTGTTCGGAAACGCCTTTGTCATTTCGTTCGCTTCTCCGAACGGAAGGTTCAGCACGCGAGCGACGTCTTTCAGCGCGGCCTTTGCGGCCAGAGAATTGAACGTGATGATCTGTCCGACCCTTTCTTCGCCGTATCTTCTACGGATGTAATTGATGACTTCTTCCCGTCTTTCCACGCAGAAATCGGTATCGATATCGGGCATGTCCTTACGATCGGGGTTTAAGAATCTTTCAAAGAGAAGATTGTGTTGGAGCGGTTCCACGTTCGTGATTCCGAGCGCGTAGGCTACGATCGAGCCCGCGGCGGAACCTCTTCCCGGTCCGACCGGAATTCCGTTTCTCTTTGCGTAGTTGATATAATCCTGAACGATTAAAAAGTAACCGGCGAACTTCATGTTTTTGATCGTGTTGAGTTCGAAAACGACCCGATCTTTTATCTCCGGAGTAAGACTCGGATACTTGCGTTCGATTCCTTCCCAGATCAATTTTTCCAAATACGAGTCCGCGTCGTATCCGTCCGGAACTTCGAATTCGGGGAGAAGATAATTTCCGAACTGAAGTTTTAAATTTACTTTATTACTGATTTCTAATGTGTTATTGAGCGCTTCCGGGATTTCGGGGAATAGCCTCGCCATCTCGTCCCTATTCTTGACGTAGAATTCTCCGTTGAAGCCGAATTCCATCGGGTCGGTGATGCGTTTCTGCATTCCGATTCGGAGCAGAATGTCCTGCGCTTCTTGGTCGTTCTTTTTTAAAAAGTGCGAGTCGTTCGTAACGACGAGCGGAATTCCGGTTCTTTTTCCGAAGTCGTAGATTTGTTTTGCCACGGTCATCTGCTCGGGAATTCCGTGGTTTTGGATTTCCATGTAGAAATCCTCTTTGCGGAAAATTTCGTTCAGTTTTCCCGCGAGTTGGAACGATTCGTCGATTTTTCCTTCGAGAATTTTCCGGTTCACTTCTCCCGCAAGACAAGCCGTTAAACAGACAAGGCCGTCGCTGTGTCTGTCGAGCAGATCGTAGTCGATTCTCGCCTTTTTATAAAAACCTTCGGTGTAGGATTTGCTGGAAAGACGTATTAGATTTTTGTAACCTTCTTCGTTTTTTGCGAGAAGGATGAGATGATACGCGTTTCCGTCCGCGATCTTTACCATCTCCGTTTCCTGTTTGCGGTTCGGAGAAACGTAGAATTCGCTGCCGATAATCGGCTTGATTCCCTGTTTCATCGCCTCGTTGTAAAACTCGACCGCTCCGAACATGTTTCCGTGGTCGGTCATTGCGACCGAAGACATGCCGCATTCCTTGACGTGCTGCATCAATTCTTTGATTCGAATCGCGCCGTCGAGCATGGAGTAGTTTGTGTGCAGATGTAGGTGGGCGAAATCCTGCATTGTAAGGGACATAATAGAATTTCGACTCGTCTCCAGTCAAGAGTCTAATCGATCAAAATCTATAAGTTAGACCAAAATCCGAAACGTTTCAGAGGATAGAATTTTTGAAAACGTCTCGGAAAATAGAAGCGCGTATTTTAGGAAAAATAACTCCGGTCGGAAGCAGTAAATCAAAAGCCGTGCTTTGGCACGGCTTTTGATTTTAATTTCTAAGGATAAACTCCTCGGAAAAGAAACGGAATCTTTTTGATGTCGGTTTAACCTTTCGGAGGAAGAGGTCCGAGTTTATCAAGAAGCATTTGGTTGACCAATTCGGGATCGGCCTTGCCTTTGGAAACCTTCATCACGTAGCCGACGATGGCGCCTAACGCACGATCTTTTCCGCTTTTGTATTTTGTGACCGCGTCCTGATTGTTTGCGATCGCTTCGTCTACGATTCTTTCTATTTCCTTATCGTCCCGAACTACGATCAGATTTTTTTCGGTGACGATCGTTTCCGCGTCTTTGTTCGAGGTAAGAAGTTCTTCGAAAACTGTTTTCGCGATTTTACCGGAAATTTTTCCGTCAGCGATCAATTTAACGAGTCCGCCGATGCGTTCCGCAGAAACAGAAAATTCTGATATTGTAATGCTTTCTTTGTTTACGATTCCGAGAACTTCGTCTTTGACCCAGTTGGATGTTTTTTTTGCATCGCCGGAAACTTTCAAGGCGTCCTCGAAGTAGTCCGCGATTTCCCGTTCCGCGGTTAAAACTTCGGCGTCGTATTTCGGAAGCCCGAGCTTTTCCACAAAACGATTCTTTCTTTCGTTCGGAAGTTCTGGCAATCTTTCGCGAACCGCTTCCACGGTTTCCTTTTGAAGAATGATTACCGGCAGATCCGGATCGGGAAAGTAGCGATAGTCGTGACTCATCTCTTTCGTTCTCATCGTCACAGTTTTGTTCGCGACTGAGTCCCAGAGTTTTGTCTGCTGTTGAAAGGTTTTACCTTCCAGCGTCATTTCGGTTTGCCATTCCACTTCGTAATCGATCGCCGCTTTTACCGCTTTGAAAGAATTGAGGTTTTTGATCTCCACTCTCGTTCCGTATTTATCCGAACCTTTGGGACGGATTGAAACGTTCGCGTCGCAACGAAGAGAACCTTCCTCCATATTGCAATCGGAAACGCGGATGTATTTCAGAACGGCTTTTAGAGAATTGAGGTAATAATACGCTTCGTCCGAAGAACGCATGTCCGGTTCCGAAACGATTTCGATCAACGGAGTTCCTGCTCTGTTTAAATCGACATAGGATTGGGGAACGTTCGGATCGGCTGAGTGAATCAGCTTTCCCGCGTCTTCTTCCATATGAATCCGAGTCAGACGAACGAAGCGGGGAGATTCTTCCCCTTTGATCGTAAACGTGACCCCGCCTCCCGTGCAGATCGGTTTGTCGAACTGGGAGATTTGATACCCTTTCGGAAGATCGGGATAAAAATAATTCTTACGATCGAATTTCGTAAAGAGTGTGATGTCGCATCCGAACGCGAGTCCGGCCATGATCGCTTTTTCCAGCGCCGATTCGTTCAACACGGGAAGCGCGCCCGGTAAGCCTAAACAAACGGGATTGGTCTGAGAGTTCGGAGGAGCGCCGAACTTGGTCGCGCTTGTAGAGAATATTTTCGATTCCGTGTTGAGCTGTGCGTGAACTTCCAGCCCGATGATCGTTTCAAATTCTGCCAACTGTATCTCCTTTTCCGGATTGTCATCCAAAACCGATTGAGGATTCTATCCCTAATCCTTGGAGAACGATCTCTAAATGTAGTCTCGGGAAAGCGGAATCTACGGGCAACGGATTTTTTATGAAACAGATCCTCTGTATAGCAAACCAGAAAGGCGGAGTCGGCAAAACGACGACCGCGGTTCATCTCGCTTTCGGCCTCGCGCTCAAGGGAGAACGAGTCGTTCTTTTGGATCTGGATGCACAGGGAAACGCCACTTCCGTTTTTATCGAAGGGGATTCCCTCGCTTCCAATGCAGACGATGGAAGAGAAAAAAGTCTGTATCGAATTTTTAGAGACGGCGGAAATCCGAACGACGTTTTGATGCCGACTCGGATCGACGGACTCAAGATCGGTCCTTCTCATTCTTCTCTTGCCGAAGTGGACGTGATGCTTTCCGGAAAGATCGACGGATTTTTTCACCTTAGGGATTCGTTGGAAACGATCAAAGATGAATTCGATTACGCGATCATCGATTGTCCTCCTAGTCTTTCCATGATAACACTCAACGCGTTTGTCGCTTCCACCGGCTTACTTGTTCCGTTACAGGTTTCGAAGTTTTCCTTGGACGGAATCGAAGCGATCTTGGAAGCGCATAAGAATACCGTAAAACGATTCAATCCTTCCTTAAAAGTGTTGGGTGCGTTGTTGACGATGTTCAATCCGAGAACGACACTTTCCCAAACTCTCGAACCGATGATCGAACCTTACTTGAAATTATTTTCCTCTAGAATTCCTCCTTCGGTCAGCGTGGAAGAGGCGCATATGTTAAAGCAGACTCTTTTCGAATATCAACCGAAGGGAAAGGCGACCAAATCCTATCAAGGTTTTGTGGAAGAGGTTTTGGCCCTTGGCTAAAAAGGATTTATTAAAACAAGCAGCGGGCGCGCACGTTCGCAAAACCTTAGGCGGAGAATCTGCAAGCGAATCCCCGAATCCTTCGACTTCTTCCGAATCGACGCTGAAGAATTCTCCCGTTGCCGAATCGCAAATGCCGCAAACGGAAAGTCCGCGATCCGTTCCGGAAGAAGCGGCTTCCGAAAAAGAATTCGTTTATTCCGGAAGCGAAACTTCTCACGTCGAGCAAACTCAAAACCGATCTTATAACAAAGAATCCGATTCCTCCGAAACGAAAACGGACGAATCTTTCGCAGCGGCCGATCCACGGGAGAATTCTCCCGTTCGGAATTTATCCTCTTCCGAGGCAAGAGAGGAAAAACATTTGCCCAAAAAGAACCACCTCCACAGGATAAGCAGTGTCATGAGATTGGAAGACTATACAAGACCGGAATCCTCCGAAAGAGAAGGTTCCTCGCGATTTTTAAAGATTGCCGGGGTGATTCTTCTGGCGCTCGCCGTTTGGTTTTTCTGGCCCGCGAAACACGAAATCTATATGGACATCGATAAGATGACTCCCGAAAAAGTTTCCGGAATGAGTTCTCAAAAAGAATATCATTTCTCTCATGGACAAGACTTCTTCATCTATTATAAAAAAGGCTGGTCCACTCCGAAACGAGTTCGTTTAACAATTTATCGCACCGACGGCGGAAAGGAAGAATTCTCCGTTCAAGAAAAGGACTTCCGTAAGAGTTTTGAAAAATTTCAGACCTACTACGACGATACGTTTTTCGATCAGCAGGGATCTTACGAAGTTGAAATCCGGGACGAAGACGGAGAATTGCTCGTAAATAAGAAGTTTACCATCGACTAAATTTTGAGTCGATCTATATATTATAAAAATAGAATGTATTTAGAATCCGAATTTTCCCGCGAAAAAATGATTTTCCCCATCTCGAAAAACGTTTCGATTCAAAAACGCAAGCCCGAGACGAAGTTCGCTGTCGTTTCGAATCAAGAATTCGATTCTGCGGTAAAACTCGCTTCGGCCTTGAACGTTAAATCCGTTTCTTCCCGAAAATTTTTCGGTCTTTCGTTTCGGAAAAATCTGTTCCTTTTAACCGCGATCGTCTTATCGTTCGGCGCGTGCGTAAAGGAACCGCTTCCCGCAAACATTCCCGCGGGCGCTAAGTTTCAAAAAGAATTCAACGCATACGTTCTTACCGAGCCGGGAAGAAGACGCATTTACTACGATAACGGAAAGATTTATCAAGATTGCTCCGTAAACGAACTCGGATTGGAAAACGGACTCTGCCGCTTCTATTCCAAATACGAAGATCGTATATTAGCGAAAGGGAATTTTGAAAACGGGGTTCGCAGAGGAGAATGGATTTGGAACTTCGACAGCGGCAACTTGTATATCCGTCAGAACTACGGAAAGGGTCCGCGTAAACCCGAAGTGATGATGAGCGGGGACGAAGGAAACGAGGACGGTCTCTACGAAAGATTCTACGAGAACGGACAAGTCGAACTCAAAGGAAGTTATTCGGAAGGTTATCGAAATAATCTTTGGCAGAAATACTTTCCGGACGGCGAACTCGAATACACGGGCTATTATAAAAACGGCAGAAAAATAAGAACCTGGTTTTATTATTATCCGACCCATAAAACAGAAGCGATCGAAGTTTTCGACGATACCGGCGGTTTTCTTTCAAGAACGACTTATCTTCCCGACGGAACGATCAACTGCGAAATCAAAAAAGGTTCGAATACAGTTTGTCAGTCGTTGACTTCCGTAAAAAAATAAAATCGTGAAGACGATCTTCGGAATCTTCTTTCTTTTAATCGTTTATCTCAGCGTTTATTTTTCGCTGACCGTTTTTAACCTCTGGATTTTACTTTCCACGTTCGCTGTAGTTCATATCGGCTTGTTTCAGACCTTTCGAGAACGGCTCAATTCGAGGTTTTATCTCGTTTTATCGGTTGTTCACTTAATCGCCGTATTGTGTTTGAATTTGTATTTTAGGCAACCGGCAGCCGGTTAAAAAAATCTCATTAGCAATTCCGAACCGAATGTTATAAGTTTGAAAAAACGACGCTTCCGGAAAAAGGATCGGCGACTTTTAGAAAATTATCGAAACGGAAATGTTAAGGTTTCTTAAAATTGCCGTGGCGATACGAGCCTTCGAAACATTTACGTTTTGAAAGCTCGTTTGAAGTTCGGGAAAATCTCACAATCCTCTGCTCGAAGCGAAATCGAGAACCCAAGTGTTCATCGATAAGATCGAAAACAAAAGAACCACAAACAAAATTACGCCCAAAATCGCGAACGTGATAAAGATCGTGTTTCGAATCACGCGGAATTGAAGATAACTTACGGATAAAGTAACGTTACCGGTCGGGGTAAGTTCGTCGCTCTTTCCCATTCTGAAATAATTGCGGATGTAAAACAGCATCATAAAAACGAGAAGCACGATCAGAAGAATTCCGAACTCGAACGAATAATGTTTTTGAAGAAGGAAAATCGGAATGTAGATCAGATTTCCCAAAAGAATTCCCGCGGCCATGATCGCCGCAAAATGAAAGAACATCGGAATCCACGAAATTTTAGAGGAAGAAGTCGATTGGATTTCTCCTTCTTCTCCGTTTTGAGCCGTTTTCAAAACGCCGAAACGATCCGCTTTTTCTCCGTAGACTTTGGAAATCGCAAAGATCATATAAATCAAAAGCACGAAAAGAGAAAACAAGAACAAGGAAGAGACCGCTCCGATCACGGGGGTCTGCGGTATGCTTCTCATCGGATGCTGCATGGACATCAAAACCGGAAGAATGGAGATCAAATACAGACTTCGGTTTAAAAAAACGTAAAACCAAGCCTTATAGTGGAGACTCAAAAAGGAAGTTACTGATAAGAATATTAGAAATCCGTAAATAAAGAGCATGATCTTCTGCCCGAGAAGAATCCGATTCATCCGATCCACCGTGGCTTCGAGTTGAGCGTCGGTAGGAATCGTTTTCTCGTTCAATTCCTCCAAAACCTTGGAAGTGAGCCGGATCTTGGAGATCAAACCTCGTTCGATTCCCCATTGCGGTTCGAGTTCTCTTCCCGATCCTTCGAGTAGGGCTTCCATGGAATCCATATCTCTCGGATCGTAAAAGACAGGTTCGAAAGAGATATTCACGAGGCAGAAAAATAAAATGAGAAACGGTATGATTTGAGCGAGTTTTGTTTTCATGGTTTTGTTAAAAAAGAAATACGAAGATTGCGGTCATTGCGATTCCCAAAACTCCGAGAGCGATCAGGATCGTAATCAACAGTCCCGAATCTTCCGAGGAAGAACTTTGCGAAGAGCCTTTGCTGGAGGATGATTTACCCGAAGTCGCAGCGATCGGTTTTTCACCGGTGTAAGGACGAACCTTGATCGAATTCTCTTCTTCATAAATTTTTCCGAATATATCCGAACCGATCTGAACCACGGTTTCGTTTTCAACTCCGTTGTTCTTGGAGGAAACGACCGTTCCCGGAACAGGACGAATTTGTCCTTCGGGAGTTTCGAGTTTCATCGCTTCGATGATGCTTTGAGAAGAAGTATCCGATTTTAAAAGTTGGATCATGATTTTGTCGCCGGGCTTCAACGTATTGATCTGAATTCCGGAAACGGGGGAAAGAACATACTTCATCGGGATCACACGGGAACCGGGCGGAATGAACTGTTCGGGTGTTTCGACGGGTCTGCTGATTTCCGCAGGAGAAGAAGTTTCTAAGGAAGGAAGATCTTCGTCCGTTTCTTCGATGGAAGAATCTTCGAATCCGGTGCTTTGATTTTCTTCTTCGAGTTTGGAACGGTCGACGATGACGTAAAAAATCTGAATGTCCGGCTTGGAATTGCCGGCCGCTTGATTGATGACTTGATTCAGGATATAGGAAATCTTATCGTTATCCTTGCTCTTAAAGTAATGCATCAACTGTTCCATAAAGTCGTCCGACTTTCCGTTCGCTTGAAACAGTTCCAGCAACTTGTTCGTTAGATTCTTAAGTTGCTTGCCTTCGTATTTCAGTTTTTGGCAAACGTTTACGACGTCTTTGTGAGTGGAAACGGAGAGTTGAACGGAGCCGATGTTCTCGGATTGGCCGACCGCCACTACTTCGATCTTATCCATCTTCGCTTGTTGGATATCGATCACGCTGGTAAATAAAATATGAATGGATGAGGAAGGATCTCTAGAGATGAATTGAAACGAGTAAACCTGATTGGAGCTCATGTATTTTTAACTTAAGAAGGCTCCGTTTGGGAAACTTTCTTCTTTATTTTTGACATTCTGGTTCGGATTCAGAGAATTGTCAAACTAAGGAAGGATTTCACCTTCTAATTTTAAGAGTTTTTTGATGAAGTCAAATTTGTTCCGGGGTTCGTTGATATTTCTGGTAACCTCCCGTTATATTCGGGGGTCCCGGGTCGCAGGTCTCCTCTCCTTAAAATCTAGACTATCGTTCATCGTGATGACGGTCGGTGTTTCTCTTTTGATCGTCGTCTTATCGATCTTCAACGGCTTTCAAAGACAGGTGAAAGAATCGCTATGGCAAGGCGGACCTCACATCACGATTGAAAACAATTTCGATTCCGGTGATATTCAAAACTACGAAAAGATCGTAGCATGGCTTAGTAAGAATCCTTATCTCAAAGACAGAATCGTTTCCATCGGTGGAAGCATCACGAGTCACGGTTTGATTCAGAATAGTAACTCTTTCATTCCGATTATGGTGCGCGCTCTTCCCGTTGAGAACATTCAAGAGTTAATCGGAAATCGTCTTCCGAACTTTCCGCGCATCGTTCATCACAATCGGGAAGAGATCGCACGATACAACACGGACAATCAGGTTCTGATCGGAAAAGAAATGGCCGGTCTATATAATTTCGACTTAGGCGCCAATCTCACTATGGCTGTACCGGGCGGAAGATTTTCTCTCGGAAAAGGCGTGGATGTTTCGATCAAAACGTTTCGAACCGTTGGATTCTTTAAAACCGGATATTATAACTACGATACGCATTACGTTTTTCTTTCGCTTCCAGTGGCGCAAAAATTCTTCAACTTGAAGAACTCTGTGAATCAGATCGCGATCAAAGTGAAGTCGCTCGACGATCTGCAAAACTGCAAACGCGAAATCTTAAAAGAGTTCAGAGATCCGGAATTCGAAAACGAGATCGGTTATTCCGCATCTTTCAGCGTAAGAACGATCGCGGAAGAGCAGGAGAATTTCTTCACCGCGTTGAAACTCGAAAAAACGATCATCTCCATTATCGTTTTCTTATTCATCATTCTCGCGGCGTTGGGAATGGTTGCGAGCGTTTACAGTTTAGTGCGGGCAAAACGGAAGTCGATCGGAGTCTTGAAGGCTCTCGGGTTGCCTTCCTCCGGAATCCTTTTGATCTTCACTTTGAATGCGATGGTCGTGGGAGTTCTTGCTTCTCTTGTCGGAGGAGTTTCCGGCATTTTTATCGCGGGCAATTTGGAAACGATCGTAAACGGGCTTTCGGAACTCATCAACATGGTGGGATTTTATTTTTATCATTCCGAATGGACGAACGTGGAGTTGGTTCCGAAGGACGTGTATTACTTCGATCATATCCCGGTCGATATCGATATTTCATTTATCTTTATGGTGACGACGGCGGCCACGATTCTTTCGGGAATCGCAGGTTATTTCCCAGCGCGCTGGGCCGCCGGTTTGAATCCTGTTGATACGATAAGGAACGACTAACGTGAGTCTGATCAAAGTAAGAAGTCTAGTAAAGAATTATCATATTCTCGATAAGGAATTTAAGATTCTCGATCATCTCGATCTCGACGTCGAAGAAGGAGAGATCGTTTCCGTGGAAGGAAAGTCCGGAATCGGGAAGTCGACTCTGTTGAACATCTTAGGTTCGATGGATTCCTCCGATAGCGGAGAAGTGAACGTTTGTGGAGTCGCGCTCGATCAAATTTCCGAAACCGGAAAGGAAAAGTTTCGCGCGGAGAAAGTTTCGTTTATCTTTCAACATCATCTTCTGCTTCCGGATTTTACGGCTCTGGAGAATGTCAGCATTCCTCTGTTGATCAACGGAGTTCAACCGGGAAAGGCGCGACAACTGTCCATCGATATGTTGGATCGCGTTGGACTCAAGGATCGTCACGACAACTTTCCTTCACAGCTTTCGGGCGGTGAAAGTGCTAGGGTCGGAGTAGCGAGGGCGCTCGTTGCAGGAAAGAAGCTCGTGCTTGCGGACGAACCGACGGGAAACTTGGATCGTGAAAATTCACGGAACTTGATGGCTTTGATTTTGGAACTTCAGAAAGAGCTTCGTTTTTCCATGGTGATCGTAACACACGATATGGAACTTGCGTCGCTGGCTCACAGAAGGAACCAAATGGCGGGCGGGAAACTGCAGCCGATTTCTTAAAGTAAAGGTTGAATTGTCGTTTTATTATTTGGTCCGACAAAGCGTCAGTGTGAAATCCCGTTTTTGTGGGAACTCTTACATCGTTTAAGATAGAATCGGCTTGCACCGTAGTTCCGACCTTTTTCAAAATGGAACCGACAATTCTTATGTCTTCTTCCGAAACCTGTTTATACTGCGGAACTAACTCAACGATTTGGAACGAACGTGGAAAGATCGGTTGTGTCCATTGCCTCAAACTCTTTCGAAAAGAATACCAAGCGCATCTGAGAGAACGGGACTTTGAACTTTCTTCGCGATTTTTACAGGGAACGGAACTCGAGAATTTTCTTCGGTTCGAATCCCTCTCGGAATCCCAAAAAATTCTTCAGTTGGACCGGATGGCTCCGCCCTTTACCTACCGACTGAGAATCGGCCGCAATCTCCAGGGGAGAATCTACCCGACCGCCGCCGATCCAGGTCTATCGAAAATCAAAAACGCCGGAGTTCCGACCCAAATCCTAAGGGAGTTCCTCTCGAACACCTTAGAAGTCGATCCCGCTCTGCTCAACGGGAAAGAATTACCGACCCGCCTTTCTTGGGGGGAAGGGACTTTATTTTTCGGGGATGAAGAACATCTTCGTTGGGAAACGTTTGCCCCGACGGTTTCGGAATTATTCCGACAAATCGAAACTTCTCCCCTAAAAAAATTAGAAGATCAAAAAGTTTTTGATTACGATCCGGATTTCGGTTATGTCACTTCCTGCCCGACAAACGCGGGATCAGGGACGAAAATTAGTTTGAAATTGTCTATGCGGTCTTGGAAAAATCGAAATTCTTCCTCGTTCAAAGTTCCCGGCTTTTTAGAGTTTTACCTTGAGAATTCTTCCGAATTCGCAGTTTTTTATCTGAAAAATTTTACTTTTTCTCAAAAAAATTCCTTTTTAAAATTAGTTTATTATTTAGCCTTACAGGTGGAACCGGCGTTGTAAGCCCGGAATTTACTCGAACTTCCGATCCTTTTTCGAAAACGTTCCGATACTGAAATTAAAAGCAGAGTTCCACTCTCGGGTGGGAATTTCGAAGCGAATTCAGTCTAATCATTACAAATAAAACTAAGGCGCTGTTATGCTGGAATTTACTAAAAGAGCCAAAAGAGTCATCAACGAGATCGCTCAGGATGAGGCCAAGCGTCTTGGTAGCGACTATATCGGGCCGGAACACATTCTGCTCGGTCTTCTGAAAGAAGAAGATTCGGTCGCTATCAAAATCCTGAACAATCTGAACATTAACCTCAACGAACTTCGTAAAGAGGTGGAACGAAGAACGCGCGAAGCTTCCGGAGCCTTGCTCATGGACGTCGCCGGCGGTCAGGATCGATATCAAAAAATTATCGAGCTTTCCAAAGAAGAAGCAAAACGACTCAAACACAATTACGTCGGGACGGAACATATCCTTCTCGCGTTGTTAAGAGACAACAACAATATCGCGGGCGGCGCGTTGTATTCTTTTAGCGTAAATTATAATGTTATAAAGAGCGAAATCTTACGTTTGCTCGGCGCTCCTCCTACGAGCTCCGTAGGCGTAAGCTCCGCGGCTCAATCGGGACCGCAGGGAACTCAGCCTCGTCAGGAGAAAACCAAAACTCCGATCTTGGACGAGTTCGCACGCGATCTTACGCAGCTTGCGAGAGATAAGAAATTGGATCCGGTTGTGGGAAGAGCGACCGAGATTCAAAGAGTCATTCAAATTCTTTCCAGAAAAACGAAGAACAATCCGGTTCTCGTCGGAGAATCCGGAGTCGGTAAAACCGCGATCGTGGAAGGACTCGCTCTTGCGATCGTAGAGAAGAGCGTTCCCGATCTGCTGTTCGAAAAGAGAGTTCTTTCTTTGGATCTTGCGTCTTTGATCGCGGGAACCAAATACAGAGGAGAATTCGAAGAGCGTCTGAAAAAGATCATGAAGGAAATCACTTCCTCCACGAACATCATCATCTTTATCGACGAACTTCACACTTTGATCGGAGCCGGAGCCGCGGAAGGCGCGGTGGATGCTGCGAACATTCTCAAGCCTGCATTAGCAAGGGGAGAACTTCAGTGCATCGGCGCGACCACAAGCGCGGAATACCGCAAGTATATCGAAAAAGATTCCGCATTGGAAAGAAGATTCCAAGTCGTGAAAGTCGCGGAACCTTCCGTGGACGATGCGATTCAGATTCTCCAAGGTTTGAAAAAAGCGTACGAAGCTCACCACAAAGTGAGATACTCCGATAAGGCTTTGGAACAATCCGTAAAACTTTCTCACAGATATATCAACGATCGTTATCTACCTGATAAGGCGATCGATATCATCGACGAGGCCGGTGCGAAGGCGCGTTTGGCGAACTGCGCGCGTCCTCAAACAATCAAGGATCTAGAAGAGGAAATCAAATCTCTTGCGACTAAAAAAGAAGAATTAGTCCGCGCCCAAGAATACGAAAAGGCCGCCGGAGTTCGCGATGAAGTGAACCGGAAAAAACAGGCTATGGAAGAAAAGATCCGTTCTTGGCAAGAGAAGATGGAAGACTTCGCGGTCAACATCGAGGAAGACGATATTCTTTCCGTGATCTCATTATGGACCGGAATTCCTTTGGAAAAAATGGAAGAATCCGAATCCGACAAACTTCTCCGCTTGGAAGATGAACTGAAAAAACGCGTCGTCGGTCAGGGAGAAGCGATCGAAAAAATCGCGAAAGCGGTTCGTCGTGCGAGAACGGGATTCAAGAGCGAAAGACGCCCTACCGGATCTTTCATCTTCTTGGGACCAACGGGAGTCGGTAAGACCGAGCTCGCAAAAGCTCTTGCAAACTTCCTCTTCGGAAACGACGATGCGATGCTTCGTGTGGATATGTCCGAATATATGGAACCGCATGCGGTCAGCCGTTTGATCGGAGCGCCTCCGGGTTACGTAGGTTACGATGACGGAGGTCAATTGACCGAGTTCGTCAGAAAAAGACCGTACTCCATCATTCTTTTGGATGAGATTGAAAAAGCGCACCACGACATTTTCAATATTCTCCTTCAGATCATGGAAGAAGGAAACTTGACAGATACGAAAGGTCGGAAAGTAAACTTCAGAGATACGATCATCATTATGACTTCCAACATCGGCGCGAAGGAAATTCAAGCCGGAGGAAGACTGGGATTCGAAGATCGTAAGGACGAAGCGCTGAAATACAAGTCCGATCAGACTCGCGATCAGTTGAAGAAATACTTCAATCCTGAATTCTTGAACCGTGTGGATGAAGTGATCTACTTCGGATCTCTCACGAAAGAAAACATCATGGCGATCATCGATATCATGGTGATCGACACGAACAAACGTTTCCGTGAAAAAGCGATCGAGGTTTCCATTACTCAGTCCGCGAAAGACCATATCATGGATATCGGTTACGACGAGAAGTTTGGTGCGAGACCGTTGCGTAGGGTTTTCCAAAGAGAACTCGAAGATCACATGGCGGTTCAAACACTCAAAGGGGCTTACAAGGAACCGACTAAAATCGAAATCGATTTCAAAGAAGGTAAACTTGATTTCGTTGAATCTGCTTGGACGGACTACAAACCGGCAGCTAAAGCCGGAGGAGACGACAATTCTTCCGGCAATCCTGAAAGGTCGGAAGAGATTGCCTTAGTGTAAGGATGCCTATACTCATCCCTGTATTGATTCTGATTTCCTATCTTCTCATTCGGAAGATTTGGTTTCACCTTAGGAAAATCAGAACCATTGCAGGGATCGAGAAAATTTCCCTCTGCGTTTTCCATCCCGATTTATTTCTTCCCGAGGTACGGGTCTTCTACAAGTATTACTTTCAGGGCGGGGTTTATTACGGCTCCGGATACATGCTTTTGACCGATTTTCTCGGCCAGGAAGAATATTCCATCTACCGAAACGGCGACGGACTTCCGGTCCTTGAAATGGAAGATCAGTCGGTTCTTTCCGAAGAACAGATCGAACACTTTCTTATGCAGAAGTATCCGAGCATCATCGTTTATATCGATCCGGTGGAACCGTTTCATTCGCTTATCGACTGCATCAACGCAAAGTCCATGAGTATGACCGCATAAATTTTTAGAGAGTATCAGTAATGCAGATGCGTATGTTTCGATCCTTAATTCTCGTATTGTGTTTCGCGATTTCGGCGAACTTCTCCCAGATATTCGCGCAAACCGGAGAAGAGTATTCCCAGGCTTTGAAAGAATTCGAAGGCCGGAACTACGAAAAGTCTTTGGAAATCATTCGAGTTCTGCATGAAAAAGGCGGACGTACCTACGAATCGCATTATTTGGCGGGTCATTGTCATTTTGCATTGGGAAGAAGCAAATCGGCCGCATCTCACTGGTCCGAAGCTCTTTCGATCAAACCCGGAGACGCGGCCGTCAGTCTGGACTACGCGAGATATCTTTTAAACAACGGAAGAGAAGACGACGGTTTGCAAATCATCGCACGCGCTTACGAGCTTAATCCGCGCAACAAGGACATCCGCCTTCTTTTTGGAACCGCGCTTCTTTACAACGGAAAGGCGAGAGACGCTCTCAGCATTACAGAAAAGTTGAAGGCGGAAGATTCGAACGACTATCGTCCTCTCGTGTTGGAAGGGCAGATCTATTATTATCTCGGAAGCATCGAAAAAGCGGAAGTGAGTTTGAAGTGGGCGAACTCACTCGTTCCAAACAACGCGAACGTATTGAACAATCTCGCGCTTGTTTATGAGAAGGCTTCCAATCAGGAAAATAAAAAGGGCAAATATTCCAATGCGAAGAATTATCTGAACTCCGCAAAGGAACAGATCGAATCGGCGCTCAAATTAGAACCTGAAAATTCTCACTTCAAAGATAATTTAAAAAGAATCGAAGTCAAACTCAATGCTCTCTCCAATAGCTGAACAAACGGTTCTATTCAACACTCTCGGCTGTCGTCTTAATTTTTTCGAGTCGGACGGTTTGTTCGCGTCTTTGACCAAACACGGATATCGTTCCGCCGAAGCGGAAGAACATCCGGAAGTCGTCATCATCAATACTTGCACCGTAACGAATAAGGCCGATTCTAGAAATCGAAATACGATTCGCAACGCGATCAAAAAGTTTCCGGGTTCTCAAATCTGGGTCACGGGTTGTTATGCCGAAACCGATCGGGATTCCATCGAAGCGATTCCCGGAGTTGCGGGTGTAGTCGGCAACACGGAAAAATCCAAACTTCCGGCGATGATTTTAGAGAGGAAAGGTTTGATCGATTCGGAAGAATTGATTCGAGTTTCTTACGATCGATTTTCCTATTCGGACGTTTTACCGAACGGACATACGCGCGCTTACTTGAAAATCCAAGACGGATGCAATCGTAAATGTTCCTATTGTAAAATTCCTCAGGCGCGCGGTCTTGGGGTTAGCAGAAAGTATCAGGACGTTTTGGATCAAGTCCGTTTTTTACAGGACAACGGAGTCGGAGAAATCGTTCTAACCGGGGTCAATTTAGGCTGGTTTCGCGACGGAGAAAACAAAAAGGCCTTCAATAAAATCCTCGGAGACATCTTAAACATTTTAGAATATTCAAGAATTCGAATTTCTTCGATCGAACCTCCGGACGTAGGAAACGAACTCGCGGAACTGATGAGTCATCCGCGTTTTACTCCGTTTTTGCATATTCCTCTTCAAAGCGGAAGCGCCGAAATTCTCAAACGAATGAAACGCACTTATACTGCGGAAACGTTCCGCAAACGCGTGGAAACCGCGAAGGAAAAGGTTCCGGGTTTGTTTTTGGGAACCGATGTGATCGTCGGTTTTCCCGGAGAAACCGAAGAAATGTTTCAAGAAAGCGTTAGGATGGTTCGTGATCTCGGATTTGCTAAAATTCATGCGTTTCCTTTTTCCGTAAGAAGAAATACGTTGGCCGAAACGTTTCACGATTCCGTAAGCAAAGAAACGAAGAAAGAAAGGGTTCACGCGTTAAACTCGCTTTCGAGAGAACTTCATCAAAAATACGCGATCGCCGAAGTCGGAAAAATCAGAGAAGCGATTCTGGAACAAGGCGGCGTCGCGGTTACGGACAATTATCTCAAAGTGAAACTGAGCGAAACGGAACTGAAACCTCTCCAAGTCGGCCAATTCTTGAACGTGGAACTTCTGCAATACGAACCAGAGGCGGACAAAGAAGGAACATTCGCCGGTAAGGTTTCTAAATAAACATTCAATTCTTTTCTTTTTTTCCTCGGAAAATATTTCTAAAATTTATCCTTTTGGTAAAATTGCGTCGTGAACGAATACGATCGGGATCGATGTAGGAACTCCTTCATTTCTCTTCTGGAAGAAAAATTTCCACAAAAGCTTCGTCTCCATTTAAAAATTCTAATGTAAGATAGCCGCCGAAAATTTTCAGCAAGGCGCTATGAATTCTAAGTCCTTGTCCCGCCGATTCCAAAAATTGCGTTCCGCTTGTGTCGATCCTATTTTTGATTCGGATTAGAATTCCATTTTTACTTTCTGCGTTCTTTAAGAATGCGACGGAAATTTTTTTATCCGTAGATTCGCCCGAATATTTCACTGCGTTTCGAATCGATTCTCTACAAGCGTAAAAAAGAATTTCCAAGGCTTCCGGTTTGGAAATCGGAAATCGATCTTTGAGTTCGGGCGCATATTTCCAATCAAACCAAGCGGCTTCGAATTCGGAACCGATTCTTCGGATCAATGCTTCGATCAAGCCGAGTCTTTCGATTTCCAAACTCGTATCGGGAAGTTCTCTTAAAAAACTGGAAACTCGTTTGTGCAGATCGGTCAACAATCGGATTTGTTCGGAGACCTCGCTTTCGTTTTTCATGTGTGAAAGAATAAGAATCGAAGAATGAATTTCGGGAAGAATTTCGTCGTGAAGAATTTGTCTCGTTTTGTAATCCGAGATTCTCTGTTCTTCCATGTGTTTTCGCTGCAAGGAACTTAAAACAAGCGAGTTGCTTTCGGTAAAAAGCGAGGATAAAATCCAAGCCACGGCGGCTTTTGCGGTTTCGATTTCCTCTTCCGCGTATAAACCCCCGTCTCTTTTTTGACCCAAAAATAAAAGACCGTCTCCCGAATGATCGTTTTCCACCTTGATACAAAGCGCAAAGTCCGAATGATTTTCCCGTTCCAGATAGGCGAGGCCGTCCTTTTCAAAAATCAAATTCAAATTTTTGAATGTATTTACGTCTACATCCGCGCCTTTCGGGTTTTCGTATCCTTCGGCTGCGCCCGCGCTTGGATAACGGAGAATCATATCCGCTATAAACGGAATTCTGCTTTCGTTGATAAACAAAGCGGAGGAGGTTTCGAGAATTTCCGAACAAAGAAGGTTGAAGGATTTTTGGAATTTTTCCTTTAGATTTTTCGAGTTTTCAAGAAGGTCGTCGTCCTTGATTTCCTCCGTTTTTATAATGGAACTCAAGACGGAACTATTTTCCAATCGCAAGTCCTTGGTTTTTTTCAGAAGAAACGTTCTTGCCGCGCAATAAACGTAGGAACCGGTTAGGAACAGTTCTATTTTAGTGAAATGGAATGTAGCAGCTACGAAGTAAAAAAGAGCCAAGATGAAAAAACCGAAATTTGCGTTTCTCCATTCTTGGCGTAGACTGATCTTGGGAAGAATTCTCCCGGTAAAAATTTCGTACGAGATCAAAGCCTGTCCTAAAATCAAAATTGCGATCGTTACAAGAAGTTGAATTCCGATTAAAAAACCGTAAAACGATCTCGGGTCGTTATCGGATCGAGAAACGGGATCTCGAATGATTCCGATCCCGCCCCCTAAAAAAAGGAAAAATACGAGAACTGAAACTCCGAAGAGCAAAAGGGATACTGCTTTGAGATACGGAACGGCTTTGTTTCTGGCGAATTCGGGAAGAATCCGTTTTGTAATTCGAAACGAAAATAAGGCGAAGATCGGGACTACGATGCAGAACAGAATATAAACGAGATAGGAAAGTCGAAACGCAAACGGAACTACATTCCAAAAATGGAATAGAGATACGTTCGCGGAAAATTTGCGGCTCCAAGAATAAAAGAAAACGACGGCAAACGCCTGTGCGCTTAACAAAAGCCAAAAGAAAATTCTGTAGATCCGTTTTTCCCGCAAAAAACCGAGAAACCAAACGACTATAAAAAACCATCCGAACGGAATCAGAATCAAACCGAAGATTCCAGGAAAAAAATAAACCGCGGAGTAATTGGAAACTCGGATCAGACCCGATTCTCCGATCCAGGAAAAAAATCCGAACAAGGCCGATACGGATAATAGAATGACGATGGTAAACGTTGCCGATCTGTCTCTTCGTTCCAAGTTGACGAACGTCGTCGAAGCGAGCCAAAAAAGAATCGAGGACAAAAAAAGAAAAACGGAACAGATAAAAATTTCCTGATTCGGATTCAAGCGAGTTCCCAACGAACCCATTCGGTTCCGTTTTTGTAATAGGCGCTTCCGTCTTCTTCCCATTGAAGAAATCGATTTTCTCGTACGATCAGCGCCGCTCTGGTTCGAGCGACTTTTTCGTCCGCGTTCGATTCGTTTAAATCCCAAGCTGCGTAAATTTGTCCGTTGATTCGGCTGATCGTTCTTTTGTCTTTAAACCCAAGCCGAGCGGCGATCTGTTCGTTGCTTTGACCTTCGGCTAACATCTTTGCTACGATTCTTTCGTTCGGTTCAAGGATCGCCATCGGAGAATTCTCATCCTGATTTTTTACTTCTACGATTCTGGATTCGATTTCGGGATCGATAAAACTTTTACCGTCGTATGCAAGTTCGAGTAAAGGAACGATCATCTGGGGCAAAAGATAATTCGATTTTCTGACATATGCATAATGACTGAGAATTCCGGCCTTGCGGAAGGTACGGAAATATTCGTCGCTGTCCTGTATGGAATAGATGACGACGGGTTTTCTCGGAAATTCTTTGCGGATCGCAACGATCGTTTCGATTCCGTTTAATGTTCCCGCTAATCGGACATCCATGAGACAGACATCGTATTCTTTTTTTAGGGAAAATTCGATGGCTTCTTCTCCGGTTCCGCAATCGTGGAGAACGGCGAACTTACCGGATTCGTTCAGGCCCGTTACGAGGGACTTTCTCAGTTTTTCGTTGTCTTCCACGATCAGCAGATTCAAAGGTTTGTCTTTCATACACGAACGACCCGATTTTAAGTTCTTACAACCGTCACTGTCAAGCACTTGAGTGCGTAAGAATCCGCACTCGAGAGGATGAATGACGCACGGAATTCTGTTAGATTCTTTCCCATGAAACGAATCATCGAAATAGTTTTATCCGCGATCGCATTGGCGATCTTTTCTCCCGTTATAGTCGGAGTCGCTTTGTTGATCCTCCTCGCAGACGGTCGTCCGATTTTCTTTTGTCAGGAAAGACTCGGCCTTTTGAAAAGACCGTTTCGAATTCTAAAATTCAGAACGATGAAAGACGGAGAAGTTACGAGCCTCGGTTATTGGCTGAGAAGAACCGGTATCGACGAACTTCCGCAGATTTGGAACGTTTTGATCGGGGATATGAGCGTGGTTGGTCCGAGACCTTTGACAAAGTTCGACGTGAATCGTCTCGGATGGAATCGTCCGTTTTATGACATTCGATGGTCGATGCGTCCCGGTATCACGGGGCTTTCCCAATTGTATTCCGGAATGGGCGCGCGCGTCTCCTTTCGTTTTGATCGTTCTTATCTGAATTCGAATACTCCGGGTCTCGACGTGAAAATCGTTTTCGTAACGTTCGCGATGAACGTGTTCGGTAAACAAAGAATCCGTAATAAACTCAAAATCTCTTTAAAAGACAGAAAGATAGGAGTTCGCTGGAAACAATGGAGGGAACATTTTAAAGGAAACGAAGTCCGTCCTCTTCCGAAAATCGACTCGGAAACGTTGGACCTTCGTCCGAATGAAATGAGGTCGATCGCATACTCGCTCGCCATATTTCAGTTAGGCGAAGCGGGCGAAGGGAGAATCGCGAAGGAAATCGATAAAACCATTCTTTTCGGAATCGACGATTTTTACAGAGAAGCTCTGAAACTTTTCGTAAAGGAAGAAGGCAGACACGCAAGAATCCTAGGCGAATGTATCCGCGCATTAAAAGGGGAATTGATAGAATCCAATTGGACGGAAAGACTATTTTATTTCGGAAGAAGACTTCTCGGTGTCCGTTTGAAGCTGATGGTTCTTCTCGCTGCGGAAGTGGTGGGAATCTGTTTTTATCACAAGCTTGCGGATAAGATTCCGAACGGTTTCGTCAAATCCGCTTTACTCGGCATCGTGAAGGACGAAGAGAAACATCTTAAATTTCACAGCGATTTTTTCCGAATCAGAGTCAGAAACTTTTTTACGAAATTCGTGTTCCGATGGCTGTGGAGAACGATTTCGTTTGCCGCTTGTATCACGGTGATTTTGGATCACAGAAAAACGTTTCGTGTATTGGGAATTTCGAATTGGAAAACGTTTCTGAGGTTTCAAGAGATCGCAAGAAGCACCGAGGATTGTATTCTTGAAGGTCTGAGTTTGAAGTTAAATCACGGTTTTCGATTTAAGGTCGTTTCTTTATGAACGGATGAATTCTTCCGGAGTATCTTCTTCTTCTCTAAGATCGTAAAAGCCGTATTCGAAGTCCTTGCCCGCAACGACTTCGAGTCCGTAAACATATTCGGAAATTCTTACGTTCTTAACGATGTCGAGATGATACAACTCCGCCAAAAATTTCATCTTGTCCAAAGAGATCTTATCGTTGATTTTCGGACCGATCGAATATTCGTTCTTCACCCAATCCAAGACGATCAGTTTACCGCCTCGGCGCATCGATCGGATCAATCCGTCCATCGCAAGGCCCGGATCGGGGAACGTCGATAAAACCAAGGACGCGAAAACCGCATCGGGAGTAGGAATCCATTCCGGAAGCAAAGGATGATCGGATTTTTCGATAAAGAACGGAGTAAAATTCGTAATCTCCTCTCGATTCTTCCAATGTAGAACTTCGTCGATCAGATCCTGTTGGCATTCTCCCCCCCAAATCCAAGCGTCTTTGGGAAGTTGTTTTTTCAGTTCCAAGGTAAAATAACCGAGTCCCATCCCAAAATCTACTAAGTGATTCACATCTTTGAAGCTAAAATGTTTGAAGACCGTTTCGGGAGGAGTTAACTCGCGGCGTTTGCTGGAGATCAGAAAGTGCTGATACTCGGAGTTTTCGTAATAATCCAGATCGCCCATAATTCCTACTTGGATTATGTCTAATCGATCGTTTTACAGATGTCAAATCCGAATTGGTGTTAAATAACGAGGTTTCGACTGTCGATAGTATAACCAAGACATTCCTTTTATGAAAAGTCGTACCCGGATTCTATTCATTTTATCGTTCATCGCGTTGACGTCCTTTGTAGGGGCTCAAGACAACGTACTGAATCAGAATCAGGTGGAAAATTACAGCGTCGCAAATCTGATCAACGCCGAGATTTTAAAGAAGGATGAGAATTCCATCCGCATTTCCTGGGAAGCTCCCCGCGAAACCGGCGAAATCATCGTGGCCCGTTCTTCGAGCATGATCGATACCGCGGAGAAATGTATGGTCGCCGATTCTCTCGGAAAATATCCGAGCGGGATCGCGGGCGGAGTGACGCAAATTTACGATTACAATCTCAAACCGGGAACGTATTATTATGCGGTGATTCTCGCGCATCACGTTAAAAAGAATACGATCAAACTGATTCCGGGAAGAAACTTTACTACGATTCCCGTCGTCATCGAACACGCGTTGACTCCCGGAACTCCGAGCACGGAAAATAAAACTCCCGAATTACCGGACGACGCGAGAATCACGGATCTTACCGTAAAAAAAGAGGGAAAACATCTCCGTTTGAATTGGTCTCCGTATGAGAAGGCGATTCCAAACGCGACTGTTTATACGGTTTATCGTTCCGCGGAACCGATGTCCTCCTTATCTTTGATGAGAAAAGCGGAGAAGCTGACCGAGTTGAGTCATCCCGAATCCACGTTTCTGGATCAGGACTTGAGCAAGTCAAAGACGATTTACTATGGGGTCAGTGTTCGCTCCGGCGCAAAGGAAATTCTTCCCTTAGTGAACGGACAATCGTTTACGAGATTTTTTTACATCGGCGGTCCGAATAAGGACAACGGAAGCGGAGAGAATATTGCAAATCCTGAATATTCCGAAGATCAAATGCACGTCACGGATCTGACCGCGACTTTGGACGATCTCAACGTGAAACTCGAATGGAAAGCCCCGGAAAAGGCGGATGAAAACACGGTTTATACGATTTATCAGGCGCTGAAACCTTTGAGCGGTGGAACCGCGACCTTTCTCGGCGGTAACGTGCGGAAATTAGGCGAGGTCAATCACCCGGACACGGCCGCACAGATTAAGATGAAATCACTGGATTCCAAGATTTATTTCGGAGTTACCGTTAAACATCAGGACAAGGAAGGATTCAATCTCGTAGAAAACGAATCCTTCGTTGCGGTCAACGGAGACAAGAACGAGGTCGTCGATAATTCTTCCGAAAACAATAAGGATCAAAAAGTTCAGGATGAAAACAAGGATCATCAGCGTGATCAGCGAAACGATGAGGACGACTTTTCCGGTACGGACGACGATCTGGATAAGATCTTAAGAAAAACCTACTGGAAAAAGGAATATTCGGAAGCGATTTACGAATTGAAACCGTATACGGGCAACGGCAATTCCGCCGACGTACGAGGAAAGGCGAAGTTTTTCACTGGACTCTCCCATTACAAACAAGGGAAATATAAAGAAGCTCTGAAGTATTTCATCAATAAAGATAGTAAATTTTACAATGCAGAACGTTCGGAATTCTGGTCGAAACGTTGTCTGTCTCGGATCTCCGGAGGAAATCCATGAACCGCTCCATCATATTAATTACTGGATTCTTATTCATCTGCGCCGGTCTTTTAACGGGCGTCTATCAAACAACGGTTCAGGACGAGGACTCCAAACGGAAGAACGTTCTCGAAAGAATCAAAGAAGGCGAGGAATATCTCAAACAAACGAACGCGAAGGCGGCCGAAAAAGCGGTGGATATTTTCTCCGAACTTTCCGCGAGAGAAATTCCGGAAGAACATTCCTTTCGCGTGAAATACGATATGGGAAGGGCCTTGGAAAGAAACCAAGACAGCCTTCTCGCACTCGGAATTTATCGCGAACTCAATCAGAAAGAAGGATTGGGAAGAGACGAGCGTTCAAAAGTCGCTTATTCGATGGGAAATCTTTTATTGCAGCTCAACAGAGACGAGGAAGGAAAGGGACATCTCGAAGAGGTGCTCCGAATATCGGCGGACGCTAAACTTCGTTCCAATGCGTTATCCGCCATCGCCGACTATTATATGAAGAAGGGAAATTACGATCTTTCCCGGAAAAATTACGTTCTCGCGTTACAGGAAGATCCTGAAAACGTAAAGGCCCGTGTTCGTTGGGGAAAATCATTGCGTAGAATGGGCAAGGATTGGTCCGCCTACGACGTATATGACGATTATGCGCAGGCCGGATTCTACTTTGATCCTGAAAAAGAAAAGGTCAGTTCCGAGTTTAGAAGCGGTATTTTGGAAAAGGCCAGACAACTTTACGTCCGCAAACAATATTACGGCGCGATCGATGCGTTCAAAAAGGCTCTCGAAATGGGAGTCAGTCCGAAAGCGGAAGAACAAGCTTTGTTTTATATCGCCGAAAGTTACGAGGCCATCGGTAAATCCGATTCTTCTCTTCAATTCTTGAATCGAGTTCTCGGAAACCAGGACGGTTCCTTGGATCAAACCGCGCTCTTCCGTAAAGGGACGATCTATTTTAAAAACGGAAAGTATGAAAAAGCAGCGGCGTTGTTTCAGGAAGCAACGGATAAATATCCGGATTCTCCCGTTGGAAGAAAAGCGAGCGCTTGGAAAAAAGAATCTCTCGATCAAGTCGAGGACAATCTTCACTACAAGGAATCGGATAAGACGAAGAGCAAAGAGGATTTGGAACAGGAACGATTCGACTGAAAATATTCGTAAATTCTAATCTTTTTCTTCGATGCGAACGAAGTAGAATATTAGCCTCAAACCAAAAGTTTACTGTTGTCTTCTTTGTACGTTGTAAGTTCTACTAAATATTTTGGTTTGATATCAGTAGGATAGGAGCTAAAACGGCTTCTGGCAACCTTGACTTGTAGTTGAAAGTCTATATTCATTCCAAAGTCGTTCTCTACGTTTATCAATAGATCCGTCGATATCCATCCAGTAAAAAAATACGGTAATCGGCAACGTGATCGGCAATAACAACGTATCTAAGGCAAAACTTAACGGAAGATCTACTAATAGAATTTTGCTGTACTTCCTATTCCAAATCGAATCAAAAATAATCTTTACACCGACATACATTGGACTAAAACGTTCACTCGGCGCTATGCTTGTATCATAAGACTTAGGGCAATAGTATGTTGTTCGCGAAGAGTTGAATAAGCCCCACGTTGTCGCACAGCTTTGAAAAAAGAAGAAACTTAAAAAAATCCAGATAATGGCTGTCACGTTTACTTTCATAATTCGCAAAATTATAAAGGACGTAGAAGTTTTTTCAAATTTTGTTATAAACTGCTGTATTTTAAATTATGATTCCGTCTTGATAAACTCTTCGTCCTTGAGTTCGATTTTGATTCCGAGAATATCGTAGATCGCCATCGGAATATCCACGATCGCTTTGATTTTTTCCTTTAAGGTCGAAGTGTATTTCCCGTAAAGTATGGTGGGGACTTGGTTGACGGTATGAACGTCCACCGTGAGATCCTCTAAGTTTCCGTGATCCGAAGTTACGATCAATTGGTCCGATTTCGGATCCAACGCTTCCGTAACACCTTTTAAAAAAGATTCCAATTCTCCGATGTATTTTTCAGCCGCTTCCCAGTTCATCTTATGTCCGACCTTATCGGTCAGAAAAAATTCATAGATACAAAGGGTATAATCTTCTTCTTTACAATTTTGAACGATCGATTTTCCGGTTTCAAAAGGATTTCGAACACGAAAGAGGTCGTCGGATTCTTCCAAAAAACCTTGCGAGAATTCCCTTAAGTATTCGTGAGTTATGTCCATGTAAAGGCCTTTGCCGTTTCTAAGGTCTTCCATGGTTTTTAAAGGGCGATCGCTCGCCATTTGAATCAACGTCGAAGCCGAAACGTGGCGAGGATTCTTTTTGATATGCTCCGCAAATGCGGGAGAATAACAGTTGAGAAGATCGGCCTTAAATCCGTGTTCGTCTAAAACGCGTATGATGGAATATTTGCTGATGATCTTCTTAAGAGTGAATGTCGGAAAGCCGCTCAAATGTCTTTGTAGCACTTTGCACGCGTTAATGCCGGTCCAGAGGGAAGTCTGACCGGTGGCGCTTTGAGGAAGGCCTTTGATTCCTAAGGAAGCGTCCGTCTTGAGAAAAACGGTATTCTTAAGAATTTCGGAGGATTCTTCCGGAATCGGTTTATCCGCCAGGGGTAAAAAGAAGGATTTTGCATATCGAGCAAAGGGGTTGGTTGCCGGATCATTGGGTCCGAACCCGATTCCGTCGATGAACATATAAAAGATCATATCAGAAAATTCCGCGCGGTTTTCTTCTTTCAGGTTAGACCAAAAGGGCCGATACTAAGAACAGTGACGTCCAACCTTTACAGAAAAATCGTCTTAGCCCTAACACTGATTCTATTAGGGCTGATTCCCCTTTCCATCCCTTTTTTCATAGAAGAATGGAAAGAGGCCTCCATGGCGTTTCCTCTAAATCCGGCGGGCAATGAGGGTTTTCTAAAACGGGAAAGGTTTCTCAAAGTTTGGACCGAAGCGAAAAAAGCGCCTTTGTTCGAAGCCGGTTCCAAGATAGAATACGGAATCAGAAATTTTCGTCTTCCCGCGCAAGCGAAGGAACTCGCGGAAAGTCTTCAAAAAAATTTAGAACTGAAATCGATCAAAATCTACGATTCTTCCTTTCATATCGTTTACGCGAGCGAAGAAACGAAGGAGATCTTCAACGGAGATCTTAGACTGGGAGATTTGAAAATTCTTCCGTCCGAAATCAATTTCGACAGCTCGGGAGTTCCGATTTACAGAAGCAAGGACGGAGAATGGTTTCTTTGGATGAAAGGTTTTGCGTTGGGCAGACAACTTTCACTTCCGTTTAATATAAGGGATAAACAGGTTTATTGGATTTTCGAATCCGGAAGAATCGGAAACGATTCCTTGATCGGCTCGAACGATCTCCGTTCCTTGAATTATCCGGACAACTTGGAAGAAATATTAGCGGAATTTAATAAACGTCCTTCCGAATGGAAGGATCGCCCTCTTTGGGAAAAGAATAAGATCGCCAACCACGTAGTCTTTCTGTCATACGATAAGGGTTCGCGCATGAAACAGTTGTTTCAGATTCTCGTCTTTCTATGCTTTTTGTTGGGAACTTGCGGACTGGGAATCATCGCTTCCACATTAGTTCATTCCATCGTCGTCGAAAAGGAATTCGATCAGAAAGAAAAGATTCTCAGAGTCAGGGACGTATTTCTAAGAATTTTACTGCTTCTGAAACGGGAGGCCCCATGACCGGACTCAAACTCAGAATCTCGATTTTGATTCTTTCGATTCTCAGCTTTTTTTATTACATGCTCGTTCCTTATTTTCCGGAAGGAGTATATTACAAAGATAGAATCAACTCCGTCTTCCTGAATTTAAACGAAGAATTTCACAGACTTGAATCGGGACTCAGTAACGCGAATTCGCCCGCGGATTTGGAAAGTCTTCAGTTGGAATTTCCGATCGTTTCGGGTTTAAAATTCGTCACCGAATCCGAATTGTCCGCACGCAAGGACGCGGAAGGGAAATTACTTGCGGAAACATTAAAGGAAGGCGCGAGCCGTTTATTCTTTTTGAAACCTTCGCTCGTGTTTTGTCTTCCCGATGTGGAAAACAAACGTTTGATTCTCGCCCAGCTTAGAGAGGATTTACTGCGCGTTTCCTTTTCGGGAACCGAATCGATTCTGATCCCCGATTTAAAATTCGGAGGATACGTCGAACCGGGAAAACAAGTGCAAGGTTTGAGCGGCGATCAGATTTCCTCCTTGTTGATCGGAGGAATCAACCGATCCAAAAGCGCGGTGAATCGGATTCAAATCGGATCGGTTCCGTTTATCGGATATTATTATGCGACACCGGAAAACTCGTACGGATTCCTCAAAGGAATTCTTATCTTAAAACCGGGAAGCGACGGGATTTCGTTCTTATTCCTATCCGGCTTTCTCGCTCTTTTCTTTCTCATCGATTTGATGATTCGAATTTTAAGAATCAAGAAGGATCTATTTTCCGATCACGAGGGGAAGGAGATTCAGGAAATCGTAGGACAGATTTCCAAAGGAGTCAACGGACTTCAGCTCGCCAAACAAAAAGCTTTGGAACTTGCGGAAAAGGACAAGGTGGAAGAAATTCGAACCTTGACTTCGGAGGAAGTCGACTTCGATTTAAAAAGTCAGCCGATCCATCTGAAGGAAGTAAAACGCGAAAACGAACCGTCCATCTTCGTGCTACCGTTCGAGTTAAAGGGAGAAGGATATATTTCTCCCGCCTTTTTACGCGATCCCGATAAATTCAAAGCCAATCCCGTAATTCCGCCGGAAATCGAAAAGAAACGTTCGGAGATTTTCAACTCGGAGTTGCAAAGTCTGATTTCCAAGGTCAACGAACCGATTCAGGAAATACCGAAAACTTCCGTCTCGGCCGAAACCGTTGTTCACGGCGGACAAGCCGCGCACAAATCGGAAGAAGAAGCGCGTGGAACTCATTATCTTGAACTCGGACCTGGCTATATGAAATGGCTTGCTTCGCTTCCGATCCGGGATCGAAGAAAAATTCTCGAAGTATTGGACGAACTCGGCTACGGATTGGAATCCGAATATTCATTTATTCTAAAATACTATATGTCCGTGTTTTCATCCTTGAAACTTTCCGGTTTTGCGATCCATTACTACGACCGCCGCAACGGAAGTTACAGCCCCTTCGTAACCTACGGACTCAAGACCCGCACCTCCGAGAACATGATCTTTCTTTACGACGATCAATATATCGGAAAAGAATCGGGAACGTATTCCATGATCGGAATCACCGAGGAACGAAAGACGGATCGTTTTTTTCGAAAGAAGTTCGATCCGATCGATTTGGAATCCTGCATCACCATTCTTACGATACCGTTGTCAAACTTCGGAATTCCGTTCCGATTCTTTTTGTTTTTTAAAGACCCGCCGACGGAAGAGAACGCGCAGGAAATCGAAAACTTGATCTTTCATTCTTTGGAACCGGTTGTTCCCGCGTTTGAAGAATACGATCGTAAGATATTGGGAGAACTATTCCGCGACAAGAGGGACGTAGTTTCCTCTCGGATTCATCTTATGAGAATCGCCACCGACGGTGAACGAGGAATCACGAAATCGTTCCGAGTGGAATTTCACGGAAAGGATTTTAAGAAACTCGAATCGCTGCGTAGAAAAGTGATGACTCAGATTTCGGAAATCATCGGACCGGAAGACATGTGTTTTGGAACGGGAGTCGGCGCGTTCGGTTTATATACGAGAAAAGATTTGGAAGAGCAGGTTCGTTCTTTGATGGATCAAACCGGAAACGATTACGATTTTGTCGTGGACGTTTATCCCGAGAACGGTAAGAATCTCTTCACTTATCTCTGAGCTTTCGGTTTTTTATGAACCCTTTCACTCGACTTGTGATCGTTTGGAGTTTCCTTTCGATCTTTATTTCTCCTTCGATCGCGAACGAGGAAAACCGTAAAGAATGGAACCGTGCGGTCAAAGAAAGAATTCTTAAGATGAACGCGGCTCAGGAAGAGACCGAGTCGATTCCGTATCTTGAAAAGTTCGTAGAAAAAAATCCCGCCGATCTCACCGTAAAACTTTGGTATGCGAGGGCATTATTCTATCGCAAAGATCTGGAAATCCCTGGACACTCCGAGGATATTTTTTCCAGAATGGAAAAGCTCAAGAAGATCAAGGAAAACTATCTTCTTGCCGCAAAGACGTTCGAGGAAGTTCTGGAATATCTCGCTCAGGCGACTCCTAGAGATCCAGATCTCGGCAAGTGGCATTTTCTTTGGGCCATGTGCGAATGGTATGCCGGAAGAGAAGACAGAGCGATTCAGATTTTTAAAAAGGCGTTCAAATACGATTTCAGACTCAACGAAGCGAACTACAATATCGCGAGCATCTACCAAGCCTTGGGTCAGATGAAAGACGCGGATATTTATTTTCGATTGTATCTTAAAAACGATAAGGAAATGAGAGAAGAGAACTGATGGCGAGAGTCGATAAACGGTTTCAGCTTTTAATGACGGAAGAAGAACTCGAACTTCTGAAAAACGAAGCCGAAAAAAGAAATCTATCCGCCGGAGAAATGCTTCGTTTGTCCTTACGAAACGAAGTCTATCGATCCGATTCTTACGAAAGACTCGAAGCTTTGAACGTCCTTTCCCGCTTAAAAGAAGAATGAAATATTATCTCTCCAAGTCCTTGTTGGAAACCCTGATCGGCGGTCCTTCCGATTTAAAAACGATCGTCGTCGAATCGATCGAAAAACTGATCAAGCAGCAGCATCTTTTTTATACGGGAACGGTTTCGATTCTTCCTTTGCTGGAACAGGAGAACGATCCGATCAAACGGGAGATTCTCTGGAGCCAAACCAAACGTCTTTGTTTGGGCGTTTTGGATTTTAGACAGGAGAATCTTTCCCTCGCTCAAAAACTTTCCAAGGAGTTCGGAAACGCCGCATGGATTTGGAACGAGATCGCGATCGCGGTGGAAAAGGATTTGGACGGTTTTATCACCGTGGATAAAAAACTTCCCGATCAGAAGATGATTCAGATTTTACTCGCTCAGGAAATAGACTTCGACCGGATCGCTTAAAGGAGAAACCTGATCCTTTCCGGTTTGAAAGTGGTAGAACTTGTTGTAAGCGCTGATTCTGAAAAAATACGTCGTTCCTTTTTTTAAAAAAAGCTGGTTCTTTTCCAAAAGAATTTCCGAGTTTAAGGACACCGTTCTGTTGTCCACGCAAGCCGACAGTTTATTATAATATTCTTGTATATTCGCCGAAGTTTTTCCGGGAGGAAGTCCGGTGATCGGGTCCAAATAATCGCTCGCCGGATGTTTCGGGCGCGTCTTCCTATTCGGAGTTTCCGCCGATTCGGAAAAGGTTCCGCGTATGATTCCCACCATTCGATCCGGATGAATTCCGTAATGGATAAAATATCCCCCGCCGTTGATCACGTCCCTTTCAGGATTGGATTTCCAAGTCAGACAGACGCTCGGACCTCCGTCATCCACGGAATTTTCCGCGACTTTCAAGCCGATCGGCCGTACGGGAGGATTGGTTTCGCGGAAGGTCAAGGCCAGGTTTTTGAGTTCCGGCGTTTGCGCTCCGCTCGGATCGGCCTTGAATTTGACTCTCCATTGGTAATATCGAAACGGAAGAAGGTCTTCTTTGTTTTCGGAAATTCCCAAAAATTTACGGATCGGGTTCTTAAAGGAAATCTTATAGAGATCGGGTTCGATCGAATCTATTTTATAAGTTTCTAATTTTCTTAAGTCGAGTGCGATCCATGCGAGGGATTCGGAAGTTGGAGTGAACGGAGTCGGAGACACACGAAAATAAAGTTCCATCGCGGTGGAGGAGGGAACCACAGCCTTGAACTGAACTTCTTCCAAGAAGGAGCTGGAAAATTTGCTTTTGTAAACGGGAGAAATGCCGGTTCCGAATTTGGATTCGGTCGTATGCGTTTCGGGATCGAAATCCTGACCCGGAAAGGAGGAATCTTCCGAACTCGGATTGGGTTTTCCTTTGAACACGGAGAAATTCTCCATCCATCCGTAATACGAACCGGCGATCCGAAAGGAGGTCGTATCGTCCGGATGAAATCCGATCCGAGTCAAATTCTTGTTTGCGGGAATGTTTCCCCGCGCCGTTTCTTTTCCGTTGAGATACAATACGATTTCTCGATCGGACGGATTGAAATAAAGAAGAACACGATTCCATTGATTCTTTTTTAAAGTCGCGTTCGATGTAAGCTGCAGGGATAGAAAACGTTTTTCTTCCGTTTCAAAAAAGGAATAGAATCCCGCTTTGAGACGATCGTCCGAAATTTTTAAATCCCAGCCGTACGTGCTTCCGGAAGTTTCATAGAGTCTCGAAAGGAGGGTCGCATCTTTCTCAACGGTTCCCGGAAGAAAATTAAAGCCGATATAAAAATCCTCCGTGAGATCCTTGGATGTCAGAAGACCCGAGTTGGAATGCGCGATTTTGATTCCGGTCCGTTTTCCGGAAAACCGGGCGCTTCGTTTTGAATGAAACACGTTTTCGGAATCCGGCAAATACGAAGACGTTAGAACTTTATAATTTCCTGATAGATCTTTGAGACTGGACGGATCTCCCGATTCGAAACTCAGATACAAATCGGACCCGGCGCTTCGATTTCGCGTTTGGAGTTTAAGACTTCTTTGATCGTCTTTTCCGGAAAGTTCCAATCCGTTCTTTTGCAATTCCGCCAAAGAAAGAATCCTGGTTTCCGCAAAGACGGATACCGTGAAACACAAAACGAAAAATACGAAGAGGGATAAACGTAAAGCAGAGGAACGTAGAACGAATATTGGCGGAACGAGAATTGTTAAACGAATTGAACGAAAGAACGGAAGGAGAACGCGGGATGAAAAAGCCGGAGGGAACGCGCTTCCGATTTTAGAATTTGAAATCGATCCCATCCGGTTGGTGTTAAGAATTTAAGGTTTCGAGTTGGTTGACTCTTCTTTCGTGGCGTCCGCCTTCGAATTGAGTGTTTACCCAAGTGCGAACGATGTTGAGCGCCAGTTCTTTACCGATGATTCTTCCGCCCAAAACGAGGACGTTTGCGTTGTTGTGGCGTTTGGACATTTCGGCGGTGAACTGATCGTGGCAGAGTGCGGCTCTGATTCCGGGCAAACGGTTTGCGGCGATGGACGCTCCGATTCCGGTTCCGCAGAGGGCGATCAATCCTTCCACGTCTTTGGAAAGAACTTTTTTACAAGCGTCCGAAATGACGATCGGATAATCTACGGACGTTTCGTCTTTGGTTCCGTAATCTACGATTTCTAATTCTCCCGCGAGCGAATTGCGGAGAAATTCCTTGAGCTCAAAGCCTCCGTGGTCCGAGGCGATTCCGATTTTTTTCATGATCTATATTTTGGTTATGTCCCGACTTTCTTCAGGTTTCAAGCAAATAATTCTCCCGACATTTAAAACATTCCGAAACAAGGAGAGAAAACGAATTTCGTGAAAGTCGTCGTATAACGTTGTTCCTAAAACGGACAGGAAAGAGCTTTTAAAGTACAGAATCGCGATACGTTTTCGGCATCGCGTCCCAGAATTCGATCTGAAGCAGAAATAGCGAGAGATAGATCATCGAAAAGTTTTCTTCCGAGATTTTTTCTCCTTTCAGCGCAAAGCCGGTTGCGTCGTTCAAACGGATTAAAAGTTCTTTCTTTTGTTTGAGATGTGTCGTGAGAAGTTCCCATTCGATCGAGTTCAAGGACCTCGTTTTATCGTCCGAAAGAACGTAATTCTCATAATAAGAATTCAATTCCCCGTAAAGGGTAAGATGATTGCTCCAATCCAAAAGAAGTTTGGAAAGATCCTCTTCGGTCAATTTCTTTCCTTGGATACAAGAGACGGATTGGAATCTGGATTTTCCTTCCTTGTATGCGATCGTCTCCGCGATCCTTTTCTTTTCATCCAAAGGAATTGCGGACTTGAACAGATTGGAAAGTTCGGAAGACGAAGCCTCGTTCGTAAAACATTCCTGAACTCCGACCTGCGTGTGAAAATTCAATCCGGATGCGGAAAGGTTTCCGGCGGAAATGGAGACGCAAATTCCGATCCAGGTCAAAATAAGAACCTGACCTAAAACCCGGCCGGAACCTTGCGGCATATTTTTTTTGCGAAAGCGAAAACGAATTTTTCGACACGCCGTAAAAAGAATTTTTTGAAACGAAAAAGGTTTCATCAAGCCTTGGATTCGAATTCCTTCATAAAGGAGACGAGTTTTTCCACTCCCGCAAGAGGCATCGAGTTGTAAATGGAAGCGCGGAAACCGCCGACCAGCCTATGTCCTCCGAGTCCGTGCAGACCGTTCTTTTCCGCCTCGTCCAAAAACTTCGCGTCGAGATTCTTATCCTTAAGAAGGAACACGGCGTTCATCTTGGAGCGGGACCTCTTTTGAACCGGACAAGTATAAAGAGAAGAGGAATCGATAAAGTCGTAGATCGATTTCGCCTTTTGCTCGTTGACTTTTTCGATCGCTTCCACTCCGCCCCGGTTCAATAGCCATTCGAACACGAGTTTGGCGATATAAATGGAATACGTGGAAGGAGTATTGTAAAGGGACTGATTCTTTACCATCGTCGCGTAATCCAAAAGGATCGGGATCTTTCTTCCCGAAATTCCGAGAAGATCGTTTCGAATGATGATTAAACTCAGACCCGAAGGTCCGATGTTTTTCTGAGCGCCCGCAAAGATCACTCCGAAATCCTTAACGTCGATTTTGCGGGACAAAAGTTCGCTGGTCATGTCCGCGACAAGAGGAATGCTTTTGATCTTAGGGATTTCCGGATATTGAGACCCATAGATCGTATTGTTGGAAGTGATATGAAGATACTTCCCTTTTCCGGAAAGACTCGCGTCGGTTAAAACGGGAGTGTCCGTGAAATGATTTTCGGCGGCATCATAGATAACGTTGACACCGTTGAACTTGAGACCTTCTTCCCAAGCTTTTTTCGTCCAGATTCCCGTGTGAGCGATGTCGAAACTTTCCCCTTCCTTGAGAAGATTGAGAGGAAGTGCGGAGAAGTGCAGCGTCGCTCCTCCCGAAAAGAATGCGATCGAGTAGTCGCTGCCGATGTCCAGCAATTTGCGTAGTAAGACTTCCGCCTCTTTGAGAACGTCTTCGAAAAGAGGTTCCCGGTGGCTGACTTCCATGATCGACATTCCGGAACCCTTATAGTTCAAGAACTCCGCCGCTGCTTTTTCCATCACTTCGTTGGGGAGCATCGCGGGGCCGGCGCCGAAATTGTAGATTCTTTCCTGGAACTGATACATACGGCTAGGGTTGCAGAGGGGAGGCTGGGGATCAACTTTCTTACAATAAAGAAGACTCCCGATCGGGAAAAATCCTTGTCTCAATAGAATGCTTGAGGATAGGATATTTCCTGGTCAAAAGGCCGCTTTCTCTTCGGGAGATCAAAAGGAGTAATTTAGAATGTTCAGGATTTTGATAGCGATTATATGCTTCGGTTTTTCCTTCTCTTTATTTTCTCAGGATAATTCCAAACTCGGAGAGAAAGAAGTCCGCTCCTCTCAAAGAGTTCAGTTTATCAACAGATCTTCCGCCCGCGCCGGTGAAGAAGTTCGAGGTACGAACGAGAAAGTCGGATCGGGACTTGCGGAAATTCTGAAGAAGGAACCGGACAAATCCCACACACAAGGCGGAATCAGTGCGAGCAGAATCGCTCCCGAAGAAAAGAAATTCGGAGCGGACATTCTTTACATTTCCGAAGACGCGGATTACGGACACATTAACTCGATTCAACGGATTCTTACCGGATTCGTAAAATCCACATTCGGATACGACGATAAGAATTCCGAAATTCTCGCCACATACATTCTGTTCTACAACGCGATTCATAGAAAGGATAAGGCCTACATCGGAAAGAAATATTCCAATTCCGTAATGAAGTCCTTGAACGCGAACAACATCGGGATTTCGAAACGTTATACGGAATGGCCCGGAAAAACGCAGATCGTGATTCCTCTCGTTGAGGATATTCTCGGAAAAGACGTTCACACGGACGAATTGGAAGACGAGGTGAACAAGGAGTTCGACAAGAAGAAGGAAGGACAATCCGAAAAGGATAAATTTTCCGATCTCCAAAACGAGAAGAATAAAAAGGATCTAGAGGAACTCAAACGCAGAAAAGAAGAGAATCAAAACAAACAAAAGGAAATTTCCGATAAGGAAACGAGGACCGATAAGGAACTTCAGGATCTCAATAAAGACCCCGTAAAAAATAAAACTCAAATCGCAGAAAAGAAAAAAGAAAAAGAACAGATTCAAAAAGAGAAAGAAGCCGTTAAAAAAGAGGAACAGAAATTAAAAGAGAAGGAAAAGGAAGTCGTTAAAAAGGACGAGGATCGAAAGTCCAACAGCAGTTCTTCGAGTTCATCCAGCTCTTCCAGTTCTTCTAAATCCGATTCCAAGAGCGATTCGGGAAACAAATCCGGAAGCGACGGCAAGTCTTCTTCGGACGATAAAAAGACCGAAGCCGAGTTGAAAAAGGAACTAGCCGAAACCAAGAAAGAATTAGAAACCAAAAAGGAAGAGGAAAAGAAGAAGGAAGAATTCGATAAGAACGTCGTGGGCGGTAAGATTCTTTTCTTAAAAACCTTAAAGTATTTGGACAAAGGACATTATAACAACGAACTTCAAGTTCTCGATCCTACCAAAGACGATACGATTTTCCGCGGCGATTTTAATAAGATCTGCGGTAGAACGTTTGAGATCGTGGACGGAAAGGCTCTTGTAATCGGCTTTGAAGACGGCCACTCTTCCAGTCACAAGTTGATCCTGATCGATCAGGAAACTTTGAAACCGACTCTTTCCGCGGAAGATAATATTTTCTGGAGATCTCCTATGATCGTAAAGGGAGACGAGATTTACGCGTTCGAGGAAGTTCAGGAGAAGTATTATCTTTCCCGTTTCGGCAAAGATTTGAAGAAACAAGCGAAGTCTTCCGAAGAGATCAGCCCGAATTCGAACGTCACTTTCTACGGAGAAAAGATTTATGTGACCGGTAAGGAAGAATCCTCCGGAAGCATTCAGATCACGGTTTTCAACAAATCGGATTTGAAGCTGATTAAGAAGATTAAGCCTTAGTTAGTATGTAAAGGAACCGTCGCATTCAATGCGATTCATATTGTATGATACAGGAAAAGTGACTGATCGACTGACTTACGCGTGAAGTTGGAAGGTTATTTCAAATCCACAAAATCTCAGTAGAGGTTTTGTGGGAGTTCCCACATGCGAAACTTTTTACTTGCAAAATTATGATTTTCTGATAGAGCAAAATCTCCCAGGCTTTTCCACCACCCGCCCCTCCACCCAAAATTTGGGCGGGGCTTTTGTTTCAAAAAAAGTTGTCGTTGTTCCTACGACTTTTTCAGAAGATTCGGACGGCTTTCGGGCAAGACAATATTGGAAAAGTTCGGAGGAGTCTAATTAAGAAAATTATGATATTCTGGATTAAGGGCCGGACCTTTTTGGTGTCGATTTGCAAAACTTTTGCGATTAAAAAATTTTCAACTCAGCTTTCCTACTGTTTTTTTAGAATTGATAGAATCAAGTAAACAGTAAATAGATGCGATTCTTCTTTTATCCATTAATCATATTCTTATTTTGTCATTGCGGAAGATATATGAAAGAACAGCCGTTCGATGGAAACGAGCCTATAAAAGAATTCTTACGGGCACAGATCGAAAGAGATCAATTTCCTGCGATTCAATACGTGGTCGTCGGTCCCGAATCGGAATTGTTCAACTTCAGCGAAGGGCTTACCGATATCGCGAAAAATTCTAAGATCACAAATCGGATGACGATGATGATTTACTCGATGACAAAAGTGATCACGGCGATTTCCATTCTTCAATTGATCGGACAAGAAAAGATTTTTCTCGACGACCCGGTCATGAAATATTTGCCTGAAATTCCTTACCCAAAAGCTGTAAAGATACGTCATCTATTATCTCAGACGTCCGGAATTCCGAATCCCATTCCACTGAAATGGGTTCATCTTCGGGAAGAAAACGACCATTTTGACGAAGAGTCGCATCTTCGTTCTATCTTATCCGAATATCCCAAACTTAATTTTCAGCCAGGGGTTAAATATCATTATTCTAATATTTCCTATTGGCTTTTGGGAAGAATCGTAGCAAAAGTTTCGGGAAGGTCTTTTGATCAATACGTTCGGGCCAATATTTTCGAAAGATTGGACATAGATAAAAAAGAAGCTGATTTTATCATACCGGATTCTTTTCATCATGCGAAAGGTTATCTTCCCCGATGGTCCGTATTCAATTTGCTGAAAACCTTTTTGGTTGATAAAAAATTCTTCGGAGGTTATGAAAACGGTTGGTTGTCGATTAACGATCATTATATGAACGGTCCTGCTTTCGGAGGTTTGATCGCATCGGCGCAGGCGGTTTCGAAAATCCTTCAGGATTTGTTAAAAGAGAATTCCAAACTTTTAGGAAAGAAGGAAGTAAAACTCCTGTTCGAGCGTCAGCTGAACTCGAAAAACGAGCCGATAGAAATGACCTTGGGTTTTCACATCGGTTTCAAAGACGAAAGGATCTTTTATTTCAAGGAAGGGGGTGGCGCGGGATTTCACGGCGAGTTACGAATTTATCCAAAAGAAAAAATCGCAACCGTGATGATCGTAAATAACGGCGCCTTCGACGTCGAATCTTTGCTTAATAGATTGGACGGCACGTTCTTGAAATGAAATTCATTCTTCTTGGAAACGCCGAGGCCCGGCTGTTTTCGAAAGTTTCGTCCGGACCGACATTATACGACGAATGAACTTCGGTCTTTCCGAGTAATGGACCGGAAGTTATAAAGAATTGAAAAGCAGTCCTTACCCGAGAGAGGATTGCTTTTTTTAAGATTAACAGCCGGATTAAAAAAGAAAATGGAAGTAGGGAATAGATCTAAAAAAAATTCTCCGTTCCTTTCGGAACGGTCCGTTTAAAACTCTAACTTCTAAAATTAGAAGAAGAAAGTTTGTTATCTCAGAGAAGTCAATTCTCTGTAAGCGCGAACGACTCCGTCTGCGATCGTCTTTGTGAACGTCAGAGCGACTCTCGCTTTTTCGGAAGCGATCATCACTTCGTGCGCGTCGACCGAATTCGGATCAAAGACCATCTTCTGAGTCATTTCGTCCGCTTCCACTTGAAGGTCGTTCACCGAAGTCAGAGCATTCTTCATCGCTTCCGAAAAACTTTCGGCGACGTAGTCCGGGGAAACGGGTTGTTTTACGTCTTTGTAATGTCTGTCTTCCGTAGTCGAGACTTTTACGTTGTCCCCTTTCGGACTGAGAGGGTGCGGTTTGTTTCCCGTATAACCGGAATTGTACGTATACCAAAGAGAAGAATTGGAATTGATTTCCATGATTAAGCCCTACCTATTTCCAACGCTTTGTTGAACATCGCTTTGGAACCGTTGATCATCTGTACGTTAGCCTCGTAGGATCGTGAAGCCGAAATCATATCCGTCATCTCGGTTACGATATTTACGTTCGGCATCTCGACGTATCCTTTCTTGGGACCGATCTGAATCGAATCGGGATGAGTCGGGTCATAGACCAGTCGAAGAGGAGTCATATCCTTTTCGATTTTCATCACCTTCACGCCTTTTCCTTCTCCGGGAGAAACTCCGAACGGATACACCGGGCTATTCCATCTGGTTCTCAGATTGATCGGAGTCATCACGACTCGATCCCTTCGGAAAGGACCGTCCCCGTTCGTATTTCGAGTCGTTGTCGAGTTTGCGATGTTGTTCGAGATCACATCCATTCTCAGACGTTGTGCGGATAAGCCGGTTGCGGAGATGTTGATCGATGAAAAAAGTCCCATGGCTAACTTCCTAAAGCGTAAAATTATGTCTCATTATAATGAATTCAAGTAAATAAATTCCGAATTTTTAAGCCATTCTCATGACTTGTTTCAAGTCACGGTAGTTCTGGTTGATTCTTTCGGACATCATCATGTATTGCATTTGGGAATTGGAGGCTTCGACCACTTCCTTTTCCACGTCCACGTTGTTCCCGTCGGCTCTCATAGTCGTTAAGTAATCGATATTCGCTTTCGGCTGAACTTCGCGGTAATCCAGGGGTTTGAAAAATTGAATGTGACGGTCGTCCGAAATTTGAGTCGGGACTTCTTTCATCGCTTCGATTTTTTCGGAGTTGATCGCCCGTTTGATCATCGATTCGAAAATCACTTCGGAACGTTTAAAATGCGGAACGTCCGCGTTTGCGATATTGTCGGAGATCACTTTTCTTTTAAAAACGGAATTATTCATTCCTCTTTCCAGGAGGTCCTGGGTTTTCATAAAATGGGTTTTCTCAAACATTATTTTTCTCCCCTCCAAAAAATCGGTTGAATTTGCGATTTCCAGGAGAGATTTTTTTAGGGTAGAGGTTTTTTTTATCCGAAACTTACAAGAGTATACGGAATACCTTCTAAGCGAATGAGCATGTCAGAAAACCCCGAAACAATCGAGATCACCCCGGACCTTACGATCCTCTTTAACGATTATTATGCGTTTCGCACGATGTTGATGGATGCGATCGCCAAAAAACCGAAAAATATCGTTTTGAACCTCGGGGATATTCCCGTTATGAATTCGATCTCGATCAGTTCTCTCGTTTGGTTTTTAAAGAATGCCCGTTCCGAGGGGATATCCTGTACGATCAGCGCGATCCATCCCGATCTTCTCAATACGTTCGAAGTGCTGAACTTAAAAGAATACTTGGACGCTCAATAGATTCTTCCGTTTTTCGGCGTTGCTGTTCCGGCGATTTTCATTGGACACCGGAAGCCGAATCTCTATGTTTGAATCTATGAAAAAAATCGTTCTTATTTCTACTTTGATTCTTCTTCTTTTCTCGGCTTGTAAAAAAAAGGAAGAGCTGATTTTGGGAGATTGGGTCAAAGTCAAAAATTGTCCGGCAAAAGGAGAATGTCCGAATCCCGATAAGGACAAAGGAAGTCATCTTTTGATTCTTCCCGAAGGTCTTGCGAAATACGATACGTTCCATCTTACTTATAAGATGAAGGACGACGACATTCATTTCAATCTTGCGGATCTCGCGTTCGATTTGGAATACAGAATTCTGAAAGTGGACGAAAGGGAATTACAGCTCCTCAACAAGAAAGAAGATCGCATTGAATATTTTGAAAAGAAGTAATTCGGTCTTTTTAAGATAAAGAATTCCCTATGAGCCGTTTGCTTTCTTTATTATCGATTTTGATTCTTCTCATTGCGGGAGGAATTTTCGCGGACGATGAGGATGAGAATCTTCGGGGGAATTCTTCTCCCGCTCCGAATTTTGATTCCGGAAATCCCGCGGACGCCGCCCGGAAAAGAGTTCAGATCACGGCTTTAAATACGGAAACGGTGAATTTGATCCGAGCCAATAATTTGGCGAGAGCGATCGTCAATATCGACAAGATCAAAAAGTTGGATGAGAATACGGTAGAATATCATTATCTGAAAGGTTCTTATCTTTACGCGCAAGGCAGATATCCGCAAGCCAAGACTTCCCTTTTAAAGGCGATTCAGATTCATCCGGGTCATGACCCTTCCTATTATCAGTTGGGAATGATTTTCGTTCAAAGAAACAAATGGGCAAGATCGTTGGAATACTTTCAAAAAGCCGTCGAACTTTCCAATTACAATCCGTTCTATAGAATCAATCTCGCGCTCGCTTATTTTGAAACGGGGAATTATCTGCGCGCTAAAGCGGAAGCCGAACGCGCAATCGAATTAAAACCGAACTTCCGCGCCGCGAAACTATTGTTGTTAAAATCCAATTTTCTTCTGGGTAACAAAGCGGACGCTTACGCGCAGTGTGTTGATTTCGTGAAAGAAGGTTTTATATCGCGCGAATATATGTTGATCCATGCAAGACTTGTAATGGACATTCATCAGAATTATCGGAAGGCGATTAAGATCTACAATCAATACGGGGAACTCCCGTTTCAGGAAAAAAGATTCTTAGCCCATGCGTATTACAACACCGCGAATTATCGAGCGGCGGCCGCTACGTATCAACAAGTGATTCAGTTTAGAATCGCGGACGAGGAGGATAAGATCGAATACATCCGTTCTCTTTCGTTTATCAAGGATTACAGAAGGTTGGAATCTTTCGTAACCGCTTGGCTTCAGGATGAACCGGACAAGCGCAGAAAGGTGCAAGAGGCTTTGGATATCGCAGAACTTCTGAAGGAAAACGAACCGAAAACCTTCCACATGTTTCCTTCCCGATCGCCGTATTAGGTTTTTGTTGTAGTAGTTCCTACAGATTTTGTCGTAAAAGAAAATTGGCCCCACCCTGAAATCGGGCGGTGGTGGTGAGGAGGCGGGAAAGAATCAGGAAATTTTTCTCTATCACGGAATCGTATTTTCTGCAACGAAAAATGACTCCGACTTTTCTGTGGGAACTCCCACAATTCTCCCTTAAATTAGCTTTTTCGGTTTCGTAGGAATCCGAATCAAATAAATCACGACCAGAACACCGATCAGCGAAACGAGGATCTTAACGGCTAAGATCGGAATAAAAAAGAACACGGTCGTCCCGATCGTGATAAAGATCATCGAAATCGCGATGATCTTTGCGCGGAACGGAATCATTTTGTGGATTCTCCAGTCGCGAATATAGGAACCGAAATAGCGGTTGTTCATCAGCCAATTGTAAAATCGATGCGATGCCCTCGCGTAACAAGCAGCGGATAAAAGCAGAAAAGGCGTGGTTGGAAGAATAGGCGTAAAGATTCCTATGATTCCCAAGGCCAAGGAAACGGAACCGGCGACAAAAAGAAGGAAACGAATGATCTTGGATCGATGCAGACGAACCTCGTCGCTATAATCTTTTTTCTCCATATAACATAGAATTGAAATCGCCCGAGGACAATTCAATTCTTTTCGTCGTTTTTTCTTATCTAAGAATTCGAAGTCGACAATTCGTTAAGGATGCGCTGGAGAATCCGCGCCGTTCAATTTTCCCAGGCCCGATCGTTTTCGAACCAGTCGTTGAATTGCTGAAAATAGTTCGTTTCCGAGAATTTTCTGAGGGGTTCGAGTTGGGAAGAAGAATACTGCTTTGCCAGACTGAAAAGAACGTCCAACTGCGACACGGTGTGATCCAAATCCAAAGAACTCAAATACCGCATATACAAAGGAAGATAGCCGAGGTTTTTTTGAAGCAGCCGAAGAATCGTAAACGTTCCGGTCTCGAGTTCTTCGTGGGTGGGAAGACCTTCTCCGTTTGTTTTTTCCTGATTGTATCGAATTAGAGCCTCCATATAACGCACTAAAGACGTTTCGAAAACCGGGTCCAAGGATTCGATTTCGGAGAAAAGATCCTGTTCGCTCAGAACTCGTCCCCCAACCGAAACTCCGAAGCCGAACCAAGGATCGGATTCCTCGAAGATCGGATTCGAAAGTACCAAGTTTTCAGCATTTTTGAGAATTTCTGTCCAAGCATCTACGGCTCTTACAAGCGCTGCAGAAGTAAGGTTTTCCACGGGAATTAGAACGAGATTTCCGGTAAACCCGACTTCTTTGTCCATCTCCACCGTCTGAATTGCAAATTTCGGTCTCATTTGGTTAATCCTGTATTTTATAATATTATAATGTTTTATTTAGGAATAGACTTCTTCGAAGAAATCGATACCCAAAATTCTCTGTGCGAAAATCCGGATCAAAATTTGTCCGAATAAAAGCCGATCCGCCGCTTTAATTTTAACGACTTCGCAATCTTCGTGCGAGATGAACAGATAGGCCGGTTCTTTATGGTCCGTTTTTCGTAGGGGATCGCTTAAAATCCAGTTTTGGCCGAACTCGAGGATGCAAGGAACGTCGCCGATGGAAAGTTCTTTGCTTTCCAGAGATTCGAGATATTCTTCGTTGTCTCCTTCTTCGAGAGCCTCCGATTCCCAGCCTCCTTCGTTGATCGTTCCGTTTTTACTCAAGCCGAAAAAGCCGATCGATCCTCCGCCGAGATCTTCAAAATAAATACCATTGTGAACCTGCGCGGTTTTTACGTAACTCTTCGGTAAACCTTTCGCGGGAGAATCCGTAAACGGCGGATAAGAGCGGATCGTAGCAGGTGTGGAATCCTTAAAATCCGGATCGCTGTAGTGCAATTCGGTTACGAGCGCCGTTTTTTCGGGGTCGATATAAATCTTGGAAACCTGGGCCGCAAGTTTTGCGAGAATTTCCTTGTCTTCGTTTGTAGAGACTAAAAAGGAAAAATGTTTATAAAATCCTTCCTTGATGTTTTTACTTTCACAAACTTCTTTCCATACATCGAGATAATTTGCGGAAGAATTCTCCCGATACCCTTTCTTTAATTTTTCTTTGAGAAGTTTCTCCGCTTCTTTTAGGCAGGTTTCCTCCGAGTCGAAGGTTTTCGTTTGGGTTTGACCCGCGGTTCCCGATTTACCGTACGTTACCGTGAACGAATTCCCGGAAGATTCTATATTCCAGAATTTATCCGAAGATTCGTCTTGAAAGATGAGTTGGTGTTTCACGCTCTGATTCCTGTTGATTTTGTTCGGTTGATTTTAAAATTCCGTATGTATGCCGCTTGATTCGTTTTCGTTTAAATATTATGAATTCTGAATATTTTAAGGATTATACAATTGAAAAAAGTTGATCGCTTCTTGATCCGCGTTGGGCTTTGCCGCGACATCGTTTGCGTCGAATTTAGAAGACACGGCTTTGGCTTCGTCAAAACTATGATGTGTGTTCGGATAAACCGTCATCGCAATCGAGTTATTCGTTGCAGCGCTTGCACCAAGAGTCTGCGCTCTCGCGATTCTCGTGTCGCAATAACCGCCCGTGTAAAGTGGATCGGCTCCCGCCGCGAGAATTTTCAAATGTGTGTAGGGAAGATATTGGCTTCCTGAAATTCCTCCGAACGCGTTGTTTAAACCGCATCCCGGATAAAACGAAATCACCGCTTTAAACGGTCTGGAATCTTCGGTTCGAAATTGAATCGTTGAATTCGTATCGACCGTGGAAAGAACGCTACTTCCTCCGTGAGACCATCCCAATAAAACGATTCGATTGCCGTTTATGACCGTAGAACGTTTCACGTAAGCGAGGGCCGCATATGCGTCGGTCGGACGGTCGGTTACTTCCGATGTTCCGACACCGGCTCCGTTGCTGCATTGATTTTGCGGAGCGAATCTTGTGGTGAAACTATCTATGAGAAGAGTCGCATACCCTAAGTTTTTCCCGCGCCCGGCCCATTCCGTATAAAGCGAAGAAACTCCTCGGCTCGGATCGCTATTGGAGTACGCACCCGCGCACCCGTGCATCATCACGATCAAAGGAAAGGGTCCCATTCCTTGCGGCTTGGAAAAATAGGCTTCTAAGATAAATTTTTGCGTCGGGTTGTAGATTCGAAATTTGTAATCGGTAAGCTCCGCGCTTTGATCGATTATGACCGGCCCCGAAGTTAACTGAATGATTTCCAGCGCTTGAGCGGCTGCGGCCGCGAGCGCTAAGTCGTTTATGAGAGAAGAATCGTCTTTTTTGTTTTTCTTCCAGAATTCCAAAGTTTCCAATTTTTCTCCGAGCTGGCACTGTGTGAAAACGCCCAAGGAAAGAAGGGAAATTAGGAAGTAGATGCGGAAAGTTTCGATGGAAAAGAATTTCATGGCTTATTCTGCGTTATTGGCGATGTAGGATTTATCCGGAGTCGTGATCTTTGTAAACATGAGAAAGTGATCGTTTCCGTCCTTATCGTTTTTCGAAACGATTTCTTCTTTTTAAAACCTTGGTATATCGTATCAGAATGATGACCTTCGTTCTCATCACGTTATAGAATGGATTCGGCTTTCTTATCGAGAGCGCTTCGATTTATCGGGAACCTTCTCTTTGAACGAAATCACCTTTTTGATTTTGTTTGAAACAATAGTTCGCACGTCGGATTCGGTTTGTAGATGTTTTTTACCTCGATCGGGACGGAGTGAGCCATCCTCCTTGCGATTAGACTGGAAACCTAATTGTTCAAAATCGGCCAAGATTCGTGATCGGAACCTAAGGTTTTGCGGGTTCGTTCGGGAAATAAAAAAGCCGGACTTTAATCAGTCCGGCTTTCGGCGCGCTCTTAAAACAAAACGGAATGTTTAGGTTTCTTTGAGCGCGGTAACGATTTCTTGAGTCGCTTTCTTTCCGTCTTGGAAATACATGAGAGCGTTATCTTGGATGAACAACGGGTTGGGAACACCCGCAAATCCGGGACTCAAGCTTCGTTTGATTACGATAACGGTCTTCGCTTTGTCCACGTCCAAGATCGGCATTCCCGCGATCGGACTGCCTGGATCGGTCTTAGCGAGCGGGTTAACCACGTCGTTCGCACCGTTGATGATCACAACGTCGACTTGTTCGAAAGAAGGATTGATTTCATCCATTTCCTTCATCTTGTCGTAAGGGATATCCGCTTCCGCAAGAAGAACGTTCATATGACCCGGCATTCTTCCCGCAACCGGGTGAATCGCAAACTCGACGTCGATTCCTCTATCCGTTAGAATATTATAAAGATCTCTTACTGCGTGCTGAGCCTGTGCGACCGCCATACCGTAACCCGGAACGATTACGACTCTTTGAGCCATATCGAGAAGCATTGCCACTTCTTCTGCGGAAGTGCTTTTCGTTTTTCCGGCGTAGATGTCTTCTCCGCCTTTGGAGTTGTCAACCGCAGCACCGAGTCCGCCGAAGAGAACGTTCGGAAGAGAACGGTTCATCGCCTTACACATGATCTGTGTAAGAATGATTCCCGAAGCTCCCACGAGAGATCCTGCAATGATCAAAACGTTGTTTCCGAGAACGAATCCGGTTGCGGATGCCGCGATTCCCGAATAAGAGTTCAGAAGTGCGATTACCACCGGCATGTCCGCGCCGCCGATCGGCATTACGAGAAGAATTCCTAAAACGGAACCTACTACAACGACATACCAATACCATTCGATCTTTTCAGGTTCGATGACCACGTAATAGCTGAGAACGATCGAGCCGATAAAGAAAAGAACTTTTACGATTTGATCGCCCGGATAACGAACCGCTTTTTCGGAAAGCAAACCCTGAAGCTTTCCGTAAGCCACAAAACTTCCGGTTAAAGTAACCGCTCCGATAATTCCGGATGCAGCGGTTGAAATCGTAAACTGATACGATTTTAATACTTCAAGATTGGTTTTTTGGTGAAGAACTTCCATCACCGCCGCACCGGCGACGAGGAAGGAAGCAAGACCACCGAAACCGTTCAATGCCGCAACGAGCTGAGGCATCCCTGTCATTTCTACTTTTACGGAAAGATAAATTCCGATCGCGGTTCCGACGATAAATCCGGCTAAGATATATTCGTATGCGAGGCCCTTTTCAACGAGCGCCGCCGCCACCGCTAAGAACATACCGACTGCGCCCACGAAGTTTCCTCGCACCGCAGTCTTAGGGTGAGAAAGAAGTTTCAATCCTACGATAAAAAGAACGGAGGAGAGAAGATAAACTAAATTGATGATCGATTTTTCCATATTCTTACTTTTCTTTCTTCTTGAACATTCCTAACATTCTGTGGGTTACTAAGAACCCTCCGACAACGTTGATCGTTGCAGCGACCATCGCGATAAATCCGATTATGTTGATCAACGGACCGTTCACGGAATGAAGAGAGAGAATCGCTCCGATGATCGTGATTCCGGAAATAGCATTGGAACCTGACATAAGAGGAGTATGTAAAAGAGGAGGAATTCTAGTGATAACCTCGAAGCCTACGAATACGGCTAATAAGAAGATCGTCAGGTAGCCTACGAACTGTTCCATAATAACTTTTCCTAATCAGAGATTCCTTCCTTTGGAGAGTTGAGGAAGGCCGGGTAAACCGATGGGATCACTTTTCAGAAACTCCTGTCTCCTGAAAACCTTTTTTTCTCAAGAGACAGGCGTCGCATTTTCCGCAGGCTTTGCCGTTGATCGGGTCATAGCAGGAGAATGTAAGATGAAACGGAACCTTTAAACGATTCCCGAGAAGAACGATTTCTTTTTTAGAAAGATTTTGAAGCGGGGTTACGATTTTAATCGGAGAACCTTGGCTTCCTTTTTTGGTTCCGAGTTGAATCGCCATCTCATACATCTTGATGAACTCGGGTCTGCAATCCGGATAACCGGAATAGTCCATCGCATTGACTCCGATGTAGATGGAATCGGAACCCGTTCCTTCCGCGAGAGAAACCGCAAACGAAAGAAAGAGAATGTTTCTTCCCGGAACGTATGTGTTCGGAATCTCGTCCTTTCCGAGAGAATTCTTCGGAACCTGGATCGATTTTTGCGTGAGGGAAGAACCCAGAAACAATTCGGGTTTTAACTTTTGAATCGTGTGAGGAATTCCTAATTTGCGAGTGATTTTTTTCGCGTAGGATAATTCGATTTTATGTCTTTGTCCGTAATCAAAGGAGAGGGCTTGAACTTCTTTTCCATCGGCGATCGCCTGATACAAACAAGTTGTGGAATCGAGACCGCCCGATAAAAGAACGACTGCTTTGTTGTTGGAAGACTCTGCTTTGCCGTTCTTTTCTTTCGGGGACTTTTTCCGATCGGTGCCGGAATTCTTTCGGTTTACATTCTTCTTTTTTGCGGAATCCAAACTTGAATCCTCTTGTTAAATGGAACCTTTCGGACCTTCGTAGATGCACGCGCTTGTGCAGGTTTCGTTCAGAGTGATTTTATAAAGAAGAGGCAATAAAGGTTTGAGATGATTCCAAAGCCAGATCGAAATGTTTTCCGACGTCGGATTTTCCAAACCGGGAACATCGTTGAGATAATAATGATCCAGATGATTTTCGATCAGAGGTTTTACGATCTTGCTGACTTCCGCATAATCGATGAGCCAACCCGTGTTTGAATCGATCTTTCCTTTTAAATGAAGTTTAAATCGAAAGCTGTGGCCGTGAAGTCGTTTGCATTTATGGCCTTCGGGTACGTTCGGAAGGAGATGAGCGGCGTCGAAGCGGAATTCTTTGGTGAGTTCGATTTCTTCCATAGGTTCCTGCCCGGTTTTGTATCAATAAATTCGGAAGATCTAAAAGAGGACCGGGATCAGGTTGAAGAGACTGAGAAAAAGCCGGTTTATTTTACCAGCTCTTTCAAAATTTCCTGTCTTTTTTGATCTTTCTGATGTTCGTTCAAAACCAACCATTCTCTTTTGATTTGTTTCGAGCTTACACCCTTAAGTTCTGCGTATTTGTTGAGAAGTTTTGCAGTTTTCTGGTTCATATCGACCAAAAAACCGGGAATCGACTCTCTGTCAAGCAACTCAGTTTGGGATGTTCCGTTCTTGATTAAAATTCATTGCCGGACTTCCGACCATACTTCGTTCAAGGGGATTCGTATGAGTTCCTACATTTGTGAAATCGATTCGGGCGCCTCTTTCTGATTTGCAATCAGAAAGACCGAGCTCGCCGCGACTCCACTTCGTTTCGGTCCTGCGGACTGCTTTGCATCGCTTTGATCTCTGGCGCGGGATTTTATCGAAAGGTCTTGATTTGTAAGAGTTCCCACATATGTTTCAAGAGGGTATTTCCGTTTACAAGTCTTCTGAAGGAGTTCCTACATTTTTCAAACCTGAAAATCGATCAAGGTTCGAAGGTCGTCCAAGGCTTGATCCGGTGGAATTCTCCCTTGAATTCGAACCTCTTCGAGAAAGAAACCGATCTTATGTCTCTTTGATCGAACAAGATTTTGAAACGAAAGTTCCGCTTTCCAAGTTGTTGGAACTCCTCGGATCGGACCTTTTCGTTCGATCGTATTCTCCTTAAAAAAAGAATCGAATTCCGCAAACAAATCCTGACCGGAATCGACAACGACTCTTGCAATCGTCACTAACGGAAGAACCGAATCGACGGAAGAAGAATCGAGATCTCGCACCGCAACTTCCGATCGGTCGGTAGAATTCCGAACGCCAAAACTCAATTCCCAAAAAGAAAGGCCTTCTGCGTTGATCGATTTTCTACCGTAAAGCAAAGCCGCTTTGATCGTCTTGGCGGGAGGTTTTAAAAGAAGGAATTGCGATTCGCTCGGATGAAAAACAAGCGCATTTACATTCAGAAAATTGAATGTTTTTGATTGGTTCTCGCCGAAGTCGGCTGAAAAAATTTCAGGCTCGACATAAGATTCAGAATTGTCTGAAGAAGTTATGATTTCCGGCTCGGCATAAAATTCCGGATTATCCGATGAAACTCTGATTTTCCAATCCGCCGATTTCTGCGGAACGAGATTCCATTCTACCAAAGAAAGGAATCGGAACTCTTGATCGAAAATCAAATCTAAAAAGATTCTTCGCTCCGCAATCGAATGGTTCGAAAGATTTTTCCCTTTATATTTCAAAATATCATAAATTTCAAATATAGATTCGGATCGATTCGCGGATATCCAGCCGATAAGAACCGCCGGTTCTTGAATTCGAGAAAGTTCTTCGATTATTTGCGGAATTTGGTTTCGGTATAAATATCCGTCTTTCGTCCAAGCGGCAATTCCGAAAGAATCGAAAACAATCTGCGCGAGGATCGTATTCCGCGGAATTGAAAAGTAGGAATAGCCTTCCGCATTTTTGTAGTCCGGAAACGGAAGCGGTTCTTTCCAAGCTTGAGGCAAGGAAGGATCGATTCGTTTGAGAACTTCACGGAGAGAAAGTCGACTTAACTTTCGATCGGGAAACCAGAGGGCCAATGTTTTCAAAACCGAAGACGATTTCCAAGGGTTGCCTTTCGCCGCCGCTTTTTCCAAAAGAACTCCCGTTTCCAAATCGAAACAATCGGCCAGAACGAAGAGCAAAACGGAATCTTGAACTTTCAGAATTCTTTTTCCTAAAAGGATCAGATGCAGAAAAATTTTTTCAGGAACGGAAGCCGAGTTCCAAAGAGAGAATAAAAGATCTTTGGAACGTTTGGATTGCGCATCGGATCGGATTTCTTCCACGATCGCGATGAGGAAACGGATTTCATTTTGCGTCGAACGGCTGGAAACGTTCTCCGATTGCGTTAAACCGACTTTCTTTCCGTCGCGCCCAGGATCGTCTACGTCCTTCTTCGTCTTTTCCTGAAAATTTCCCGTCAAAAGCGAGATCGTCTCCGAAACATCTCCCACTTCATTGATAGAAGTTTCGATCATCCAAATGGGTTGTTGTAAATATTCGGAAGCGCAGGCAGTCAGTTCTTCGACGGACAGAATCGGTTTTTCTTTTTTACCGCTCAGATAGGCAAGTGCGGGATCGATTTCTTCCGGGTCGCAAAAACAAAAATAATTCGTCAGAAGACGCCGTTTCCGCGCTGGATCCGATTCTTCTTTGAGTTCGAGAACGAGTTGAAAAAAGGAAATCACCGCGAAAATTATCTCCAAAACAGGATATACGAAATTATAATTTTTAATCGATACACATTTTATCAAAAAGGATTTCGAAAAAGGAAATCCGACTAAAACTTTTCTTGCTATTCGAACCGTTTTGAGTAAGCTCCTTTCGCTGAGAAATTATAAAAACTGGTTAGGCTATGAAAAATTTGATCGATCGTTTCTTCGATTTTTGGAATCGAACTCCCGTCTGGATCCGCAGATCCTTGGTTAGCATTCTCGTCCTCATCGTTCTTGTAAAAGTCGTTTTTTCCCTTTTGATCTTTTGGAAGGCGCCTCGTCTTTCTGGGGAATTGAAGGCTCCCGGACTTGCAAAGCCCGTTTCCGTGATTCGAGATTCTTACGGTGTTCCGCATATCCGATCGAAGGATTCTTCGTCCGCCTACTTTGCGTTAGGTTATGTAAGCGCGAGCGATCGTTTGTTTCAAATGGAAATTCTCCGAAGAGCCGGAAAGGGGGAGTTATCCGAAGTTCTCGGGGCCGATTTGCTTCCCGCGGATATTTTTTTAAGACAGATTCTTTTACGGAGAACGGCGGAGAAGATGTTGCAGGAAGCGACCAAAGGAAACCCGCAGATTTTGAAAGAGCTGGATTCCTTTTTGGAAGGGATCAATTTCTTTTTAAAAACCGAACCGCTTCCGATCGAGTTTACGATTCTGGGTTATCAGCCTAGGCCGTTCGATCGGCTCGACGTTTTGAGCGCATTATCGCTGTTATCTTTTTCGTTTGCGGAAGCGTTACGAACCGATTCTCTTTATACGATTTTGGAGCGAAGACTTCCGAATCGAAACGTCGCCGAAGTGTTTCCGCGACACGATACGGAAGATCCGTTTTCGATTCAGGAGAATCAACCTTCGTATTCTTCTAAAAAATTGACGGAACGTACAAAGGGTTTCCTGCCCCTCGTTTCCGAATCGAAATTTGCTAAAGCGACATCGAACGAACTTTCCGAATTCGGTCATGTGATTCAAAGAACGAACAAGATTCTCTCGGATCTTCCGCTGTTTTTAGGGAGCAATTCCTGGGTGATCGGACCCTCCCGTTCTTCCACCGGCGGCGCGATTCTCGCGAACGATCCTCACATCGGTTACGGCAATCCCGGAACGTGGTACGAGGTTCATATCATCGCGGGCGATCACGAAACATACGGATATCATCTTCCGATCTTTCCGTTTCCTTTGATTGCGCATAACGCGAAAAAGGCGTGGGCTTTGACTATGTTGGAAAACGATGATATGGATTTTTACGAGGAAGAATTGCATCCTGCTAAACCGAACTTGGTAAAAGAAAAAGGAAACTGGGTTCCCGTTCAGGTTTTTCCGGAAACGATTTCCGTAAAAGGACAAGACCCGGTTTCGATTCAGGTTCAAGTCACGTCTCATGGTCCGATCGTTTCCAAGCCGATCCACGGTTATACGGGTCCGGTCGTTTCGATCTATTGGATCTTTCATCATCTTTCCGTTCCGATCTTGGAAACGATTTACTCTTTGGGACGTTGTGCGTCCTTGGAGGAATGTTCCGCCGTTGCCGCAGGTTTGCCTGCGCCGGGGCTCAACGTTTCGTATGCGGATGCGAACGGAAACATCGCATGGTGGGGTGTGGGAAGATTTCCGATTCGCAAAAAGAAAACGAATACGCGAAGAATCCTAAACGGAGCGACGGGAGAAGACGACGTGATCGGTTATGTTCCGTTTGCACAGAATCCGAAGCTCATCAATCCGCCGGAAGGAATCATTCTTACCGCGAATCATGTTCCCACATACGAAATCAAGGGATACGGAAAACCGGAAGGATATTGGCAGGAATCGGATCGGGGAAGAAGGATCTACGAACTTCTTTCTCAAAAGAAAGAATGGTCCGTGGACGATATGAAAAAGATCCAGACCGACGTTCATTCTTTTTCCGCGAGAACGATCGTGCCTTTGATTTCTCTGGAATTGGAAGAGGATAAGAATTGGGTCGGAGTGTTTCGCGAGGCCTTGGACATATATCGTCGATTCAACGGTGAAAACACGTTGGATTCCGCCGGCGCGACGATCTATCATACGCTCAATCAATTCGTAATGTTGAATCTATGGACGGACGAGTTCGGAGAATCCGATTTGAGCGTGTTCGGCGAAAGCGCGGAACGATGGAACGCTTATAAATCGCTTCTTGCTAATCCGAAGTCGGATTTTTGGGACGATCTTGCGACCGTCGAGCGCAAAGAAACGAGAAGGGATATTCTGATCCGTTCTTTTTCGCAAACGGTGCGTTATCTTGCTAAAGAACACGGAGGTTCTCCTTCTTCTTGGAAATGGGGGGACGCTCATAAGATCACGTTCGAACATCCGATGGGAAAGGTGCCCTTGCTCGCGGGAATTTTCAATCAAGGGCCGTTCCCCGTCGTTTCGGGCGAATCCGTGGTCAATCTGATGAATCAAAAGGAAATCAATCCTAAGATGACTCCGAAAGTCGGTCCGTCCAAACGAAGAATCATCGATCTTTCTCATCCTGAAAATTCCTGGTCCGTGTTGCCGACCGGAAACTCGGGAAACATGGGTTCTCCGTTTTACGGGGATCAGATTCGTATGTTCTTAAACGGAGAACATCGTTCGATCCGATTTACTCAGTCGCAGATCGAGCAGGATTCCAAATACGTATTGAAATTCGTTCCGTGACAATTCTTCGTTTCGGCCGTTTATCGGTCGAAGCCGAAAGTATATGCGACCTTTCTAATACGTATGATCGATCATTCTCGCTTCGAAATTTTTGGAGCGTTTGAGGCAATCGAAGGCTTTTCGTTTCCGGAGGCCTTCGAACAATTTTTTCATCGCTACCGCATACGGAGAATTTTCGTCTTCGCCCATGGAATCGTAGTGTTCGCGCCAAAGTTGAAAATCGAAACCGTGCTCCTGTTCGAAGGAAGCAAAGCCTTCGTATTTCCAATCTCCCACGTAGTAGTCCGGATCGAAAAGATCGCTCATACTCATCGTCGCTCCTTCGATGACGAACTGAAAGACGCGCGCGTTCGGATTCTCCCTCGCAAAATCGCGGATCGCGTTTTCCGCAAAGTCGATCATCTTCTCGACCTGAAACGATCTTTCGAACGGGTCCTTGGAAAGTTGAATTCCTTTTTTCGTTTCGAGAAATTTAAGAATCTCTTTTCTAGTTTTCGTATCCGCGATGCTCAAAGCGGAATTCGGATTTTCCAAATCGGGATTCGCGCCGTTTTCCAAAAGGTATTTAATGATCGGAGTTTTGTCTTGAGGGCCGGGGCGGCAGGCAAAGTGAAGCGGGGTATAAGCGTACGAATTCGGAATCCAATCGGAAACCGCGTTCAAGTCTCCTCCGTGTTTGTGTAACAACTTCAGAATTTCCAAATGATCCGAAGGATCGTGACTGAACGGTCCCAAACACGCTTCGTGAACCGCGTTTCTTTCGTGGATCTTGACGTTCGGATCGGCGCCTTGTTCTTCGAGCAGGTAACGAACCAAATCGAGTTTTCCGAGATTGGCCGCTCTGGGAAGAACGGAATCCTCCAGTTTTACGCCTTGGTCAAAAAGAAATTTCACACATTCCAATCCGCTGAACGCGGCGATTTCCAGAAGTGTGTAACTGGAGTTTTTCAGGTTCGGATCTTTCAGATCGATTCCCTGTTTCTGATATAATTTTAGAATGTCGATTTTTCCGGCGTTAGCGGCTTCAACGACGTCGGCAGGATCGGGCTGAATCTTTTTTTGAAGAAGATATTCGACGACTTCCGTTTTACCGCGATCCCTGCAGGCATAAAAATGAAGCGAGTTTTGATTGGAATCGCGCGTATCTAAGGAAAACCCGAAGGTTTCCAATAACTCCAAAACGGCGGGGCTGTTTTCGCTCGCTGCAAAGAAAAGCGGAGAATTCCCGTAAAACTCCGTTCCTCTGGATTCGAGTTCCTCTTTGATTTTCAGAACTTCGTTCTTTTGAATCCATTGTATCAAAGCGTAACGATGTTCCGCTCTCGCCTTCTTCAACTTGGGTTGTTCGGTTTCGTTCATAGATTAGCTCCCCGTTTGACAACCGGAATTGATTCAATTTTTGTAATAAAAAATTCAAGCGAATCCGGAATCGGAGATTCCATTCTAAATAAATTTTTTCCAAAAATCCTACCGCCTTATAATTAGAAGCGAATCGTCTTTTTTTCAAGAGAGCAAAAGAAAAGAATATTATAATTTTAAACTATTGAGGACTTGTTTCGAAGTTGAAATCCGCGGCGGTTCCATACGTTCCGAAAAATCCCCGGAGAAATCCTTCGAAAGAATAAGTGTGGGAACTCCTTCAGGATTCGAATTCTTCAGAATGAAACTTCGTTTTGAGCGTTTTTGCGTTCTTTCCCGTTTCTTTCAAATAACGAACTATGTCTTTTGTATCGCCGTGCGTGAGAAGGATTTCTTCCGCTTCGGTCGCATGAATCGTTTCGATCAATTCGTTCCAATCCGCGTGATCCGATAAGACGAAACCTTTGTGAAAGCTTCCGGCCTTTCTGTTTTTGGAAAGCTGCATCCATCCCGAACAAAACGCGCTTCGAATTTTTTGCGATTTCGGGTTCGGAATCGGAACGCCGGGAGGTGCGACAAACACGAACGGATGTTTTACCTTCTCCGTAAACTGATCGATGGCTTTCGCTTTCGGAAGAGAAATCCCCGATTCTTCGTATCGTTTGTTCATGGAAAGAATCGAATCGTGTACGTAAAAATCCAACGAAGTTCCGGCGGACTCCGCTGCGAGCGAAAGTCCTTTGAGAATTCTTTGCGCTTTCCCCAAGGAATATCCGTATAGAACGGTGATTTCCCCCAGCTCGTGATTTTCCAAGATATAGTTTAGAATATTCTGAAATACGAATTTCGGCTTTTCCCAAAGATAATACGGTTTTGCAAAGGTGGCTTCGGATAAAAACGTATCGCATCGTAAAATTTCGATGGGTTCGCAGGTCGGATCGGGAACCGTTTTGTAATCTCCGCTGATCACCGTGATTCTTCCCTTATATTCGATCCGAACCTGGGCCGATCCCAAAATATGACCGGCGGAATGAAGACTGATCTTAACCCCGTTGCGATAAACGGCTTGTCCATAACGAAGAGTTTCCACGTTCGCTTTCGGTCCGAGCCGTTCCTGCGTGAGAGAAAGACCGGGTTCCGCACAAAGATAATGACGAGAACCTCTACGAGTATGATCGGAATGCGCGTGCGTGAGAATGGCTCGGGAAACTCCTTTCCACGGATCGACATATACGTCCGCTTGGGGAACATACAATCCCGCTTCCGTTAGAACGATCATTTCCATTGACTCCAGAGAAATTCTTTTTCAATTTGGATGGAACGTATTTTCGATGAGCAAAGAAGAAAAACTCAGAAGACTCGCCCTCGTTCAATCCGAGGTTTCCGCCTGCAAACTCTGCAAGCTTCACACGACTCGAACCCAAACCGTTTTCGGAGAAGGCAATCCGGATGCGGAAGTCGTTTTTATCGGTGAGGGTCCGGGCAAACAAGAGGACCTCACCGGCCGTCCGTTCGTGGGTCGAGCCGGTGAACTGCTGACAAGAATCATCGAAAAAGGAATGGGAGTTCCGAGAGAATCCGTTTACATCGCGAACATCGTAAAGTGCAGGCCCACCTTGGATATGAAGTTCGAAAAGGATCGTCCTCCCGAAGAAGAGGAAACGAGAGCTTGCGCTCCATATCTTTTGAGACAGTTGGAAATCATTCAGCCGAAAGTGTTGATTACGCTCGGCAATCCTTCCACGAGATTTATCTTAAATACCAAGGAAGGAATTACCAAACTCAGAGGAACCTGGGGATCGTTTTTCGGAATTCCGGTGATGCCTACGTATCACCCGAGTTTTGTGATCCGCAACGGCGGGGAGAATAGTCCTCTCAAACGCGAGGTTTGGGAGGACATTAAAAAGGTTATGGATTTGCTGGGGTGGAAGCGGCCTTCGTAGTTTCCGGTTCTTTTTCCTTCAACCAATCGGCGATTTTCTGATAGATGTCACCGGGCGCGTCTTCGTATGCGAACAGTCCTAAGTGATCGTAGTCGATCGACATCCCGTTGTCTCTTCCCGCTTCCAGATATTCCTTCTTACCTTTTTTCCGTTTGTAAACGGGATGAATGCTTTCCGTAGGAGATACGTTGTCGATTCTTCCTCCGATAAAAAGGGAAGGAAACGTGGTAGACTCGAACGACTCCCAGGTTTTCGGATTCTCTTCAAGCGCGGGCAAGTAGTTAAAAAGATTCTGATATACGAATAGAGTCGTAGGATCGTCTTCGTCGAAGGAAATGAACCGTTTGCAGAAACTGTCCTTGTTTTTGCAGGAATTGGTCAGATCGGTTCCGAATCTTTTTTCCGCCTTCATCTGTTCGATAAAGCTATCGTTGTATTTGTAATCCATTCCCGTTCCGAGAAAGAACGCTTTGGAAATATCGGGGATCTTCTTCGCTTTAAAAGAATGTAATACGGCTTGTCCTCCGAGCGAAACTCCTCCGAGGATGTATTCTTTTTTACCGGTGACTTTCTGGATTCTCGCGATCACATCGGGAATCAGATTTTCTCCGATCTCTTTGAGGTTCAGCGATTTATGATCTTCGAAATGAAGAAGCCAAACCGAAAATCCGTTTCCGTTTAAAACTCCGATCAAACCGGATTTATCCCCGAGATACAAAGCTTTTTTATTGATGAACACGGGATCGACGAGAAGCACCGGCGGATAATTGGAATTCTCATAGGAGAAGGTCGTCAAAAAAAGATTCGGTCCTATGTTCGCCGTTTGAGAGGTGAATTTCTGTTCTGTAATGACCACATAACGCGTACATCCGAAAAGAAGCGCGATCAGCAACGAAGCGATCGCTGCGGTTTTTAATCGTATAAATTTCATTTTTGAGTCCAATTCGATTAGTTTCTTTTATCCAGCCATGCGACGAGAGGAACGAAAACGTCCCTGTCCGCATTCTTCCCGACGATCAAATCGGTGTGACCGTAGTCGTCGGAATGATTGTTCGATCTAGACGCGATGAACAACGTTTTATCTTCGGAACCGATATTGTCGTATGCGTAACGAAGAGAATAAGACATTCCTAATTTATCCCTTCTTCCGGCGATCAACAAGGTCGGAATTTTGATATTCTTGAGTCCGTTCGAATACGAGATCTTGTGATCCAAGCTGCGGATTTCCCCGCTTTCGGCCAGATCTTTAAACTGTAGAATTTCGTTCTTTGCGCCGGGGTTGATCGACGTCGTTTTTACGTCGGAAAGAATCGAAGATTCGATGTTCGGTTTGTGCCAGAAAAGTTCTTCGAACGATTTTTGAGGAAGAAACGGAATTCCCGTTCCTCCTTGGATTCCGGCCCAGGTTTCGGCGGGAACCACCGGCCAAAGATTCATCAGCCAAGTTAAGGAAGTCCAGCGTTTGAGCGCGGAATTCGGGGGGTCCATGATCGCGGGCGATCCGATCGCTACGAAGTTCGCGATTCGTTTTTCGCCGAGGCTTCCGATTCTGGAATAGATGATCATCCCGCCCATGCTGTGACCGACCCAGTTTACCTTATCTTTTCCGGTCGCATTTAACACGTGTTTGATGGCCGCGTCTACGTCGTATCGGATATAATCGTCCATGCTGTATGAAAACGTCTTATCTCCGAAAAACAGGGAAGGATAACCTGCGTCTCTTCTTCCTCTCAGATCGAGAAGCCAAACGTCGTAACCTTCTTTTTGAAGTCTACCGACGATGGAACTTTTCTCGTTGATCTTAAGATAGGTTCTGTTTGCGATCAATCCGTGACAGAGAATCACGGGATATTTTTTTGGCGGATGACCCGCTAACGGAGGAAAGTGTTCGAGAGTTAAATCCCAACCGTCTTCCGTTTTGGGATGATGCATTTCACCTTGCAGCTGAATGCTCGCCTTACACTGGGAAAGAAAAATTCCCAGAAAAAGAATCCAGAATGTTCTTCGAATTTTCGCGTTCATTGAAGAAGCAGTTTATCGTTGGTACCAAGAGGATCAAGTAGAATTTAAGATTCAAACTTGTTCCTCTTCTTTTGCGAAAACTCGAAACGAATATTAGGAATTTACCTTTTTGACCTTAAAGCCGGTCTTAAGATATTTATCGATCTTCGGTTTAACAACGTAGTGGCAATACGGTTGTCCCGGATTGGATCGAAAATAATTCTGATGGTAATTCTCCGCCGGAAAGAATTCTTTCAGAGGTTCGACCTGCGTTACGATCGGATCCGAAAAATGCGAGCCGGCTTTTTGAATCGATTCTTCCGCTTGTCGTTTTTGTTCGGGAGAATGATAGAGAATGATGGAACGATACTGCGTTCCCACGTCGTTTCCTTGTCGGTTTAACGTAGTAGGGTCGTGACAGATCCAGAAGATCTCCAAAATTTCGGGATAAGAAATCACCTTCGGATCGAACGTGATTTGAACGACTTCCGCGTGTCCGGTCGTTCCCGAACATACGGAACGATAATCGGGGTTGTTCGTATGTCCCGCGGAGTAACCGGATACGATGGTTTCCACTCCGTCCACCATTTGATACACTCCTTCGAGACACCAAAAACAGCCGCCGCCTAATGTTGCTTGTTCCATACCTTACGATTCGAACCGCAATGCGAAAGGTTTCAAGAAGTTTCCTCTTTATTAAAAAACGATTTTATATCTTTATGGAAACCGCAAAGACGACGAACTTCTCCTCCTTGGAATTCGATTTGTCCCGGTCGAACACGGCGTCGTACGAACGGAAATATCTTCCTTCGAGACGGACCATCGCGTTTTCGTTCGGGATATAATCCAAGGTCAGGGTCGCGCCGGACGTCAGGAATCCGTTCTTCGTCGCGGTCGTGATGATCGTCTGTTCGGGATCGTACATTCTTTCGAGGCGGACCGAGGTTCGGAAGACTTCGATCGGTCGGTAAGTGATCCAAAACGTTCCATGATACCACTGCCGATACGCGTTGACTCCGGGATCGGGAACGCGCTGAATCCCAACGTCCCCCGACGCCGCGACAATGAAGAATTTCGTAAAATTGTATTGGAATATTATATTATTATAATATCTTGTCTGGCGCGGCTGATTGTCCGGCGCTTCGTTCCCCACGAAGGTGTTGTGGACGACCTTGAACTTATCCGTGAATTTGTATTCGATCTGCGTTCCGATCGCTTTGTCACGGTTGGTTTCGGTGATATTGGACCATCCGTTCATCAGATGGAGTTGAAAAGAAAGTTTTTCGGAATATTGATACGAAAGACGAAAGCCGCTTGAATAATACGGAACGTAGTCGAGGGCAAGCGCGCGGGTATAATTCCAGTTCGAATGCGAGATCCAGCTTTCGAGCCCGATATTCCCGAAATAAATTCCCGCGTCCAACCAGAGATTCTTTGCGAGTTTGATTCCCGCATAGCCTTCTTGAATGTTGCGAACGGAAACCTGATTGGAATTTTTTTCGGAACTGACTTCGGCTTTATAGTTTGAGTTCACCGAATTTCCGAATTGAAACGCGAGTCTTCCTCTGTATCGATCTGTTTCGATTTTACCGTCGATATGCGCTAAGTTGACGTTGATCTCGTCCCAACGCGCGGGTTGCGTCAGATATTTGTTGTCTCTCGAAGTCGGGCGATACGGATTGTGCGCGTAATACGAATCGACAAAAAATCCGAATTGGGGAAGGTGTTTGTTGTCCTGTTCCTTTTCCGAATCGGATTTTGCGGAAGGATTATTTCCATTTTTTGAATATTCCGGATTTTGCACGGATTCCGCGGGGATCCGTGTTTTTTTGGAGAAATCCTTTTTGTCGGCGGGGTCGTTTTCTTTATTGGGAGCGGACTCTTCGTTTTCCTCTTTTTGTTCCTGAGAGTAAAGCGTTCCTATGTCCGAAGTCACGTCGGCAAAAACGATCAGCGCAAGAATTAGGAATAAGTTCCGAATGGGACGGCGAACGGGATTCTTTTTTGCTTTCGAAAAAAAAGAATCCGATTCTTTTCCGATCGAAGATCGGGGGTCATGGATCGATGTTCGTCGAGATTCTAACTGAGAAAAATTCTTTTTTTGGTTCATGATTGAATCTTAATGAATCGATCTCAAAATGCAAGAGGTCGGTCTCGAATCTCCGATAAGGAAACCGCTCTTTTAAGTTAAGAAAGAATTAAGATTATGCATTCGATACCTTTAAAAATCCAGCTAAAAAGAAGGACCGTTTCCGAAATCGTCGGAAACGGTCCCTGAGTAATCATTTTAAAATTTTGCTACGTAACCCAGACTCACGATAAAGTGATGTTTGGGAAGGTGTTGCTGCTGATAGGAGTTCAGCAGATAGTTCTTGGAAGCAGTATCCAAAGCGAGGGATTGGATTGCGGAAGTCATCGTCTGGTTGTAAGTCCCGTGAATTTTGGACGGGTCCGTTTCTTTTCCGTCGTTCGCGTTCGTATCGGAAGCGACTCCCGTAGGTTTCGAGTAGACGCGGTCGTTGTCAAAAAGATATTGATCCGGTCTATAAACGTCGCTCACGCTTACGTTGACGTCCTTGAAGTTCAGTTGAACTTTTGCGGTGACATCCGTGACTCCCGATCTGCGATCGGTGTTGTTGTTGAAATATTGATAACCGACTTGCATCCCCGGTGTGAGTTTCCAATCCTTTGTAAGCTCGTATTCGTGACTGATCGCGGCTCTGTGATGACTGTTTCCCTGATTGACCCCGTTCGTTTCCGAAGACACGCGGAAGTTGGAAACGAGTTCCGGTTTGAGGTAACTCAAATACGAAGGCTTCCAACCAAAAGTATAATTAAAAAGACTCGCGTTTGAAGGATAGTTCGCGCTGTTCACCGTTAAGAATCCGGTAAAGAACTGACCGATCGAAGTATTCCATTCGTAAACGATCTGACCGATAAAATAATCCCTAACGCCGTTGTTTTCCTTTCGAGGGCGAACCTGATTCGGATCGTAACCGAGCTGACCGGATTGCAGGGATTGAACCACCTTGTTCGTTTCATCCGGACCACCGGGGTTCGATTGGTAAAAGAAGTCGTTGTCCGTGTTGTTTCTTCCGATCAACGGGTTCGCCGAAATCAAATTTAAACGGAAGCCGGGAATCGGAGTGAAAAAATTCACGAACGTTCCCAAAATCAAACCGTGAGAAAAATCGGAATACGATTCGTTGTTTCTACGGCTGAGTCTTTCGCCGAATAAACTGTTTCCTAAAACGAAGACGTCGTTGGAAAGGGACTGACTGAAGCCGAACTCGGGTTTTTTATCCGTCGCCTTTGGAAGATTTTGCGCGTTGTCCTCCGGAATCCCGGAGTTGATATCCGGACTTTGTTTGTCTTGCGCGGATATCGAAGTTGCGATAAGAAGAAGTGGAAGAATAACTCTAATTATATGTTTCATTTTTTTTGTTCCGTTAATTCGCCGCGGACGTTTTTATCTCCGGGCTCGTTTGTATTTTTTTCGCGCTTGAGTTGACCACGAAAATTCCGGTAATCACGAGAAGAGCCCCGAGAATATCGAAGACGTTGGGAGATTCTCCCAAAAACCAAGTCGTTACCATCGCGACGACCGGAACCAAGTTTCCGAATATGGCCGCCTTATCGGGACCCACTTTTTGAATTCCGTAATTCCAAAAGAGATAACCGAAAAACGTCGTGAACACGGCCATATAAAGAATCGCAAACCAAGCGTTGATCGGAAGAACGGACCAGTCTAAATTCGATTCTCCCGAAAAGAGAAGAAACAAGACCAAGGCGATCATTCCGAAAAAAGAAGTGAAAGTTGTTATCTGGATCGTGGAAACTCCTTTGAGATATTTTTTGATTCCTACCGAATAAAACGCCCAACAGATCGCGGCGAGAAAGATGTAAACGATTCCTTTTCCTTCCAGGATATGTCCGAGCGCGGCCCAGTTACCGTCGGAGATGACTAGAAGAACTCCTGCGAAGGAGACTAACGTTCCGAAACATTGGATCCACGTGATCTTCGTTTTCAACAGAAAGTAGGAAAGAAACGCGGTGATTGCGGGGCCGAGTGCGATCACGATCGCCGCGTTTACCGGGGAAGCGTTCTTCATTCCTAAAAAGAAAAACGAGTTGAATCCGAAAACTCCCGCGATTCCGAGGAGAAGCAGACTTTTGAGATGTTCTCTGTCGACTTTGAGAAGTTTTTTATCCGTAAAAAATACGAAGGCGAACAACAACACGGAAGCGATCGCGAAACGAACGGCTCCGGTCTGTGCGGGGGTGAAGTGGTATAACGCTTGTTTGGCGACTTCGAAAGTCGTACCGGTGATCAGCGCGAAAAATATCAGAAAAAGATACGGCCTGAATGATTTCATCTTAATTTTGTTCCTCTTGGAAAAGACGTGTTTCGAATTCCTTGATTTTGTTTTTTGTGAGTTTGATCGTAATCTCTAGATCCTTCTTTTTTTGTTCCAGAGTCGCGAGGTGAGAAGAAAGAATTCGGATTCTTTTGTTCAAAGGAGGTTTCAGGTTTTCACCTCTGGACATCTTTTCCAAAAGACATCCTTCCTTTAGGAATTCCTTAATATCCTTCAGAGGCATGTTGAGTTCTTTGAGAGTTTTAATGTATTTTAGATAATTCAAATCCCTTTGAGAATACTTCCGATCTTTTCCGTGATTTCTTTCCGGCTTAGGAAGAATCCCCATCTTTTCGTAATAGCGCAGAGTATGCTGACTGAAATTCGTCATCTCTGAAATTCTGGAGATACTGAGTGAGAGAGGTTGGTTCAAAGGATTCTCCTTAAATCTAAAAGTTGGACGAACCTAGAGTCTACTCTAGGTGAGTAAAGGTTCAAAAAAATTCGATTTTAAAAAAGAATCAAAAAAAGATTCCGTTTTTGTTATGTTTTTATGACACAGAAATCGATTCCCTCCTTTACAAAAACCGATCTTTCCTCCGGGAAGTTGGCCGAAATCATAGCCGATCGGATGTTGGTGAAACAGTCGTATCGCGATTCTTTTTGGAAAGCGTTCGAATCCAAAAAAAAGAAAAAGCTTACCTCAGCATTCTTGGATCAATTCGAAAAACTGCACGGGTTTCGTCCTCCCGAAGAAATTCTGGAATGGGAAAACGTCCGCATCGCCTATCAGGAAATCATGTACAACGTGAGCGATATTTGGAATATGATCGATCACGGAAGCGGACTTCAGGACGAGGAGGACTACGAAGAAAATTACGAAGAGGAGCTCGACGAACAGGACGAAGACGAAGAAGGAGATTCTTATCCCGATTACAGAGCGGTCTCATTCCAAAAATTTCTTCTAAGTCAATCGAATACGATCGAAGAAAAAGTGAACGCTTTGATCGGATCGTATCAAGGTTTGATGTTTTTATTTACAGGAGTCGCTCATTTCGGATCGGACGGAGGAGGGGACAGTTGCTGGGTCAATCTCCTTCCGCACGCGGAAGGTTCCGCGGAAGTGCATCGTTACAATCACGAAATCGGAGAACTCGAAGACGAACCGTTTTTTTCCATCAGCCATTTTATCGCCGCAAATTGGTCGAACGAAGACGACGACTACGACGATGACGATTACGAAGATGAGGAAGAGGACGATGAAGAATCCGTTCCGGATATAAGAGTAGAATCCGTGATGGATTCTAAGGTTATCAAACAATACGAAAAAGAAGCGCAGAAGAAATACGATCAAAGACCTTTTTACACAAAATCCTTAGACCTTTTTGAAAGAACGTCTTGGTTGCTCGGACACAGCTACGGAGATCCGGCTTACGCGTATGCGGAAAAACTCGCTTCCGCACCGAACTTTAAGGATTGGGAGGAAGAAAAAAAGCTCCTAAGTAAATCGCATTCTCTTGCCGCGTATTGGATGCTCGCGCACTACTTTATGAAAAATGAAAGCGCTTGCCGCGAAGCTTGCGAACTTTCCCAAAAACTTCCGGGTGAAATTCTGCCCGCGCTCGCAAAGAAGATTCTTTCTCTTCTCGACGGTAAAAGCGATTCGATCGGGAAATTGAATGCGAAGAAACTTCAGGAATTACGCGAACAGACCTTCCGCAACTGCGACTCGAAGCAGATCGAACCGGCCAATCGAAAACGTTTGGAAGAAGCGACGGGACTTGCCGGAAAGAAAAAGATCTCGACCGCCGATCTCAAAAAAAGAATTCAAAACGGAGACGATCCTTTGTCGATCCTGGAAGAATTTCCGGAGGACGTGGAAACGCACGACTTTCTTTTAAAGGAGATCGGTAAAAAGGATACGAAGTTTGGTAAACTCGTAGAGCAATATTTCAAAGAAAGAACGGATTCGAGTTATAACGAATGGCCCTATAAAAAAGAGGATTTGGATCCGCGGCTCTCTCTTCCCGTGTCGGCGGCCTTCCGTCAGGGATTGCATTACGATTCCGAAAACAAAAAAGCATACGCAGGAATCATCAAAACATTAGGAAAATTTGATGATGCGAACGCGATGAGTGCGTTTCGGGACGCGATTCAAAAATTGAAACAAGACGACAAACGTCTGGAAGAGGTGATCGAATGCGTTTTGGACAGCGAACGGGAAGAAGCGCTTACGATTCTTACCGAAGCGGCTTGGAAATTTTTCGAGACGATGGACGCAGCTTTGGAAAAAAAGAAGAAGGTGCAGGACGAAGGGCCGAACCTCAACAATATCTTTACCGTTTTCAGTTATTTGCAACGTGCCTTGAACGAACGTCTTCTCACCGGCGATGAGGAATCGGGAAAACTTGCGAACAAAGTTCTTACCTACCGCAACCAACTCGGCATTTTCGGAATCGCATTGGGATATTCTTTCGCCGTTTCCGCAAAGCTCGGCTTTAAAGAAAATCTGGAATACATTCGCACCTATCTGGAAATGGGTTCGGAGATTAAGGGAAGCGGAGGACGCGATTCTTATCTTGAATTCAATCAGTTGGTCAATCTTTCCGAGGGCGCGATGGCTTGGACTGTTCTGGATCCGGCGTCCGCAAAAACGGGACTCAAAGGACTTTTGGACAAGGCGGAAAAGAATTCGAGCCCGGGAATTGCGATCGATCTTCAGGCTTGTTATCTTTCCGGCCTTCTTCTTTTGGAACCGAACCGGGAAGAATGGATTCAATTAGGCCATAGAATTCTCGGAAACAGAGGAGAAGAATATCGAGCTTACGGTCCGATCCGCGCCGTCGGTAAGGCGAAGATTCAGGAGTTAAAACAGCATTTGTATTATCACGTTTATGCCGATCCGAATCCGATGGTGGATTACACTTGGACTTACATAGAACACGTTGCGCGTCATTCCTGGTTTCAACTGACGGAAAAGGAATTACCTCCTTTCGACGACGATGACGAATATGCGAATCGGCTCGCAAAAAATCCGAAGGACCTTCCCGGAGGAATTTTAAAACCGGAGAAATACAGCATTCAACACATATTTCAGAATATTAAAGAAAAGAAATATAAGAATGCGGACGTGGTAAAGATCGGCGGACCTTGGCTGGAGGAATCGCTTCGATATTCTTGCGACGAATATCGATACGGAGGCAATTACGATCGATGGGAGGCGATGAAGGCTCTTTTTATCCAAGGCGAAGCCGCGATTCCCGTTTACGCAAAAATATTAGAACTTCCTTATGCAGGTTCGGATTGGAAATTGTATTGTCTTCAGTTTCTGAGATTTATCGAGCCGGAGGCGAACAAATGGTCTCAGGTTCTGGCGATGGACGAAAATACGATCGTTAAAATTCTTCAGACAAACCCTTCCGAATGGGCCGCTTGGGGAGATTTGTTGAGCGCGAAGTTGTTTCTTCTCAAAGGGAAGGAATCCTTCGATAACTTTTTTTCTCTGCTCAAACGAAGACTCGGTTTTACCAACCCTCACAGCTATACTTCCTCTTCGACCGAAGAAGCGCTGGCTTCGAGGTTGCCGGGAATTCTTCCTTGGTTCGGAAAGGAAGGGGATCAAACCCTGGAACGTTTGTGGCAGGAATCCAAAAAAGAATCCGAAGCTCGTTATATTCTCGATGTCGCCGCTCGGAAAAGTCCCGATTTGGAACTGAAAGAACTCCCCGAAATTTCCGAAGAAGGAATCGAACTCGAACAGAGAATCAACGGAGGAGAATACGGTCCTCATGCTTGGATTTTTTTGAGTCCGAAAGAAGTTCGATTCGGAATCGAAGAATTTCATCTGCACAGCATTTTGGAAAACTCCAAAACGGAATCGAAATTGGATTCTTCTCTGCTTAAAAAAGATTCCGCAAAAACCTTGTCGGAACTTTGGAAGATGGCGCAAATTCTCGGTTATACGGTCGTGAAAAAGAAGCCCAAAAAAAAGCGCTAGAAATTCGCCGAGTCGTCGTTTGTCGGTCCTTTGCAATGGGGTAGGCATCGATGACAAGGAATCTGCGGAAATGAGAACGGGGAACGACGAAAGATGTGTAAGTCTCGTCGAAAACCCGATCGATTCTGCGGAGGTCGCGGTTTATTCTTGGAAATTGGTCGGAAGTCCGGCGGCTTTCCCCGAATTTACGGGGTTCGTTCCTGCGCTTCCCGTATGAGTTCCCACAAAATCGGCGCCGAGTTCACGAAACAAACGCTCGGCGTCGGTAAAACTTCCTTTTGTCTCGTTTTAAAATGTGGGAACTCCCACATTTTTCCTTTTCTCCCCCTTTCCGATCGCTTACACTGGTGGAATCCACGGAGGTTCCATGATTCAGAACAATTATTTTTCGGACACACAGGATATTCAGGATCATTTCGAACACATTCTCCCCTGGACAGAAATCATACTCGATTACGAAGGCGATTTTTCCGATAGCTCCGACGGAGGTCCGACCAACCCATCCGAAGCGAAAGAATATTATAAAACCGTGTTGGAGACGGTGGGCGATCTCGCCGGAAATATTCTTTCGCCGCACGTGGCGGAACTCGATCGCGAAGGGCTCAAATTCAAAGACGGTAAGGTCGAGTTCCCGCCGAAGATGCTCGAACTTGTCGCAAAGGTGGTCGAAGCCGGAGTACAAGCCTACGGATTTTCCAGAAAATACGGCGGACTCGGAATTCCCTGGTCAGTGAAATCATTCATTTCAGAAATCTTTTATAGAGTGGACGCGTCACTCGCCATTGCCATCGGCTGCGTGAACCTTGCCGAAATCGTGGAACGTCACGCGAGCCAAGCTATGAAGGACGAATGGATTCCCCGCCTCGCAGCGGGAGAATTCGTCTGCGCGATGGGATTGACCGAACCCGATCACGGATCGGACCTACCGAACCTTCGAACCAAGGCGACCAAGGATTCGAACGGGAACTGGGTCTTAAACGGAACGAAACGATTCATCACGCACGGATGCGGATTCGGAGACATACCCGCGATTCTTTTAACTCTTGCACGTTCGGGAGAAGTCGGCTCCGGCGCGAGAGGGCTTTCTTTCTTTTTGGTCCAAAGCACGGACGTTCAGATCGCCGGAATCGAACACAAACTCGGACTTCATTGTTCGCCGACTTGCGAGGTCGTATTCGAAAATTCTCCCGGACTTTTGATCGGGGAAGAAGGATACGGACTCGTAAAATACACGATGGGTATGTTGAACGGAGCAAGAATGGGAATCGCTCAACAATCCACCGGACTTGCGACCGCGGCATATTATGAAGCTCTAAAATACGCAAAGGAAAGAATTCAGTTCGGCCGACCGTTGATCGAAATTCCCGCGGTCAAAAAAATCGTCGACCGAATCGAAAGGGAAACGATCGCGATGCGTTGTCTAACGTTGGAAGGTTCTCGCGTAATGGATCGTTATTACTGGAGGGCGATGCGTTTGGAAAAACAAGGAGCGAGCGAAAAGGAAGCGAAGAACGATACGGTGGTTCGTTACTGGGAAAAGATCGCGAACGTGCTTACTCCGATCAGCAAATTCTATTGTTCCGAATCCTGTTTGAAGGTCGTCAGCGATGCGCTTCAAATTCACGGAGGATCGGGTTATACTGAAGACTACGATATCGCAAGAATCTATCGCGACGCGAGAATCACCACGATCTACGACGGAACTTCTCAGATCCAGATCAACGCAAGCATCGGAGGAATCACTTCCGGTTTGACTCATACCTTCGGAGAATATTTATCCGAACTCGTAAATCAGTCGGACTCATCCCTCACTCATAAATTGTTCCACGGATTTCAGGAACTGGTCGGGTTATACAAAGACCTTCCTCGAAGAGAGGACAAGGATACTTACGCGGAAGAAATCGTTTTTACTTGTTCGAGACTTTTAGCGGGGATGCTTCTAGAAATTTCCTGCAGAAGAATTCCCGAAGACCGCAAACAAATTCGTCTTAAACACGCGAAGGATTATCATCTTGATACTCTTTCCGTGCTGGAAGGAAATCTTGCTAAACTCAAAGAGGTAAGTGGAGTCCCCGCTTAAACTTCTTCGGTCGTTCGATTTCGGAATTGACTTGGAAATAGGATGGATCCAATCTGGATCCATCATGAGCCTGTAAAACCCGCCTCGATTTCGGGAATATTCTGTTTTCCGAATATTCTCTTTTGCTTTTCAATTTAAATAAAAGAAGAATCGCCGCTTCGTTTCCGAGGAGGCGGGGCCGAACTTTTATCGGCAAACCCGTTTTCCAAATTCGTACTTACGCTTCCTAAAAAGAGCCCGGTCGATTGCGTTGGCAACGAGCGATTTCGAACAGTTACCCGTGTTCCCTTTTGCGATGGGAGGTTTATCCATGCAAGATGTAAATTCGAATTCATACGGACCCGATCCGTCCACGCCGCATCCGTTTCCTCAATTTCCGAGAATCGGATTCTTAAAAAACTTCATTCGATCTCCTTGGATCGAAGTGGGAGATTATACCTATTACGACGATCCCGATGGGGCCGAACATTTTGAAACGAAGAATGTTCTGTATCATTACGACTTTCGAGGCGATAAACTCGTGATCGGAAAGTTTTGTGCGATCGCGACCGGCGTGAAGTTCATCATGAACGGGGCTAATCACAAGATGAATGCGTTCTCTACTTATCCGTTTGCGATTTTCGGAAATGGATGGGAAAAGGTCATGCCCCGACCGGAAGACTTTCCGGATAAAGGAAACACGATCGTCGGCAACGACGTTTGGATCGGAACCAACGCGGTGATTCTTCCCGGCATAAAAATCGGGAATGGCGCGATCATCGGTGCGTATTCGGTCGTGGCGCGAGACGTTCCGGATTATGCGATCGTCGGCGGAAACTCCGCTCGGGTGATTCGAGAACGATTTCCTCAGGACGTTAAAGAGAAACTCTTAAAGTTGCAGTGGTGGAATTGGCCTCCGGAAAGGATCACGGCTTCCTTGGAGTTCTTGACGAATCTCGATTTCGAAAAATTGGAAGAATTCGCTTAACAAAAAAGATTTCGGCTTATTTTGTGATTTCGCTTAACAAAGTAAGCTGTTCTTTCCTGCATCGTAGAGCCGACGCAATCTCGCCCGCAAAAAAACGCTCTATTCCATTTTTTGAATGCAGGAACGATTTTTCCGATCGAAAGGATTCTCCACTTTTGAAGCGTTCGTAATCCATTGTTTGCCGGATTTCGAACAATGATAAAGAACGGCTCCGGAGCGATCGTGATAACCGATCACTTCCTTTAAAAGAGCGACGAGTTCCGAGTAGAGTTTTCGTTTTGCAGACGGATCGGAAGTTTTTCCGAGTTCGATCAAGATCGGAAGCGCTTTGCGGAAAATTTCCGAATCTTTTTCTTTTTCTCCGCCTTGTCGAAGCAGTGTTTCAAGGGCTTCCACCGAGGTCGGTCCGGGATTTTCAAGGTCGATTTGATCGGTGAGTTTCGAAAATTCTTCCAAAACGAAACCGGGTTTTCCTTTATGCGCAAAAACGGAGTGGAAACAAACAAAGATAAGTGAGATAAAGACGATTCTAAGATTTTGAAATTTCGGATACATGACCGTATTTTATTCAAAACACATCCCTTAGGAAGCATTTTGCTAAACGGACGGGGAAATTATAAGATCGGTCGATAGAATTTCCTAATTCGTTTAACATGAATCGGAATTCGTCGAAATGATAATTCTGAAGATTTGGAATGGAAGGAAAAGAATATGAAATACGAAGTCGCTTTAATTACGGGCGCCTCCGGCGGACTCGGAAGAGAGTTTTCAAAACAACTCGCAGAACGGGGAACGAACCTGATTCTAACCGATATTTCCGCCGCTTCACTCAAAGCTCTACAAAGTGAATTGGAGAAAAAATACAAGATCAAAGTGGAAGCGGTAGCCGCGGACCTTTTCAGCGAGGAAGGAAGAGAAAAGATCGTTTCCTATATAACCCGCAAAAAAATAAAACCGGATCTTCTCGTGAATAACGCGGGACTCGGATATATCGGAGATTTTGCAACCGAACCGGAATCGAGCTTTTTGACTACGATTCGAGTGAATGTAGAAGGACTCGTGCATCTTACTCGGAAAATTCTTCCTCTTTTTTTGGAACAGGGTAAGGGAAGAATTCTAAACTTAGCCTCGAGCGCTTCGTTTCAACCCGTTCCGTATTTTACGATTTACGCCGCATCCAAAGTGTTTGTCGTATATTTCACGGAAGGGCTGAGCCGGGAACTTATTGGAAGCGGAGTCACTGTACATGCGGTTTGTCCGGGGCCGATTCGAACTCCATTTTTTTCCAAAGCATTTCCGGCCGGGTTTCGAACGCCCGAGTTTATATGGCTCACGCCGGAAAATGTCGTAAGAACCGCTCTTACTGGAATGGACAAGAATCGAACGATAATCGTTGTAGGATTGGTCAATAAAATTCAAAAATTCTTAGCCTCGCTTCTGCCGATCGGATTTTCAGCTTGGTTGGGTTCTTTGTTGTTTTCCGTCGGAAAGGGTAGAAAGAATTAGAATTTTTGAATATCTTTTTAAACTCCGTTACTCGCCGTTAAAAGAATCGGCTTGTCGTCCGTAACGACGATCGTATGTTCCTGTTGCGCGACGTAGCTTCCGTCGCGAGTGACCAGCGTCCAACCGTCCGAAGTCTCCAAAGCGATTTCGGATTTGGTTGAAATGAACGTCTCGATCGCAAGGACCATGCCGGATTTTAATTGTTGAGAATAACGTTTGTCCTCGTAACAAGGAATGTATTTCGGGGCTTCATGCAGGCTCGAACCGGTTCCATGTCCCATGAGATTTTTGATGACTGTGAATCCGTAAGACTTCGCTTCTTCGTGGATTGCTCTTCCGATATCGCTGATTTTATTTCCGGTCTTTGCGGCCGACAAACCCTTGTAAAGCGAGGTTCGGGAACAATCGACTAATGAATTTAAAACGGGATGACCTTGTCCTAAAAGGAAGGAACTTCCGTTGTCGCCGAAATAACCGTCTAACTCGGCCGAAACATCGATGTTGATGAGATCCCCGTCTTTCAGGATTTTTTTGGAGGACGGAACTCCGTGCGCGATCTCGCGGTTCACGCTGATGCAAGTCGCACCGGGAAAGTTGTATGTAATCGCGGGGGCGGATCGAGCGCCATATTGTTTCAAAAGTTTTAGTCCGAATTCATCCAGTTCTTTCGTGGACATTCCGGACTTGGCAAAGGATTTCATTTCTTTCAGAACGAGTCCGACGATTTTGCCGATTTTTTTGAGTCCGATCAGATCTTTTTCCGTTTCGATAGACATACGATTTCTCCGTCCCCAGCTTTTCCCTCGTTGATTTCACGTCAATGGATTCTAAATCGAATTCTCCATTTAAAAAATGATATGACCGCTGTTATCATAAGACAATCGGTAATCCTTTCGGGTTAATCGGGAGAATGCGGCCCTTTTTTTTAAAATAGTTTAAGAATCCCATCAATTGATTCGTCTCTTTCTTTAAAATTTAATATAAGAATTCGTAACGATGCCACCTGAATCACCGAACTTACTCAATCACATTCAACCGATCGATTATTCAAAAGGCCAGATTATCTTTCGTCAGGGAGATCAATCCAAGGATCAGATGTTTTTTATCTCCAAGGGTTCCGTCGTTCTTTCCGAAACCGTGGATCACAAAGAGCGTGCGATTTGCCGCATCAGCGAGAATAATTTTTTCGGGGAAATGGCGCTATTGACCGGAGGAAAAAGAACCGCCTCCGCAATTGCGGCATCCGACGGAACTCGTTTGATTTCCTTGGACAGCAGCATCATCGAGAATATGATTCACAAAAATCCCAAGTTTATGTTTCGGCTTTTATTAACCGCCGCAAGCAGGCATTATAGGGAAGAATTGAATTTCACGAAACTTAGTTCTTTTATTAAGATCGATCCGTCTGATTTGGAATTTGCGAACGATTATGAAACATGCAGAATTCATAATTTAGGAGTTATTACGAAAATTTACGGACATCTCAGCAATTATTATTCTCCCGGAAAATACGTTTTTCATTCGGGAGAACCAGCGTCCGAAAAACTTTGGTTCGTTTTGCAAGGAAAGCTGGTGTTAAGCAAGGTGGCAAAAGACGGGACCGAATCCGAAATCCGCGATTATCACCCCGGAGATCTGCTCGATCTTTCGTCTTTGATCGGTTCCAATCCGAGAGTTTTTTCCGTAAAAGCGGTGGACGACGTCGCCGTGATCACTTCGATCGATCGAAATCTTTTGTATCGAGTTCTTACTTTAAATTCGAAACTTTTCTTCAACGTCTTTAAGACGATCGTCTATGACTTTACGATTTTGAATCACTGTTTCAAGCTCAGTAAAGAAGCCCAAGCGAATCTTGGGAACGCACCATCCGAAGCCGTGACCGCCGTAGCGCAGGAAGCGGCAAGCGAAGAAGTCAACGGAGAAGGATTGGACAAATTAGCGGAGCAGGCATCGAACGCGAGCGACGCGGAGTTGCAGACCGCGGCTTCCGATCCGGAACCGGAAACCGCAAATTCATAACATTAGAAATTTATCATGTTCTAAATCCGAAGAATAATTCCTCGGAGGGGGATTTTTTTCGCTCGGTCAGGATGAACGTATTGACTTTTCCTTTTCCTTTGATTTCGACGTCTTCTCTTTTCTCCATCGAGAATTCTTCAGAAATCAGATTCGCAGTCGACGGAGTGACTTGGATTTGTCCGCTGAGTCCGTGCGATTCCATTCTGCTCGCTACGTTGACCGCGTCTCCCCAAATGTCATAGATGAATTTTTTGGTTCCGATCACTCCGGCTACGACCGGCCCTGTGTTGATTCCGATCCTCATATCCAATTTAAGATTTCCTTCTCGGATTCGGAATCGTTTCAATAGATCCATCATTTCCCAAGCCATATGAGCGATCGCTAATGTATGATTCTGCCTCGGCTGAGGAAGTCCGCCCACGACCATGTAGGCATCTCCGATCGTTTTGATCTTTTCCAATCCGTATTTTTCCGCCATCAGATCGAAGGCGGAAAATACCTTGTTTAAAATCCGCACCACCTTTTCGGGGTGGAATTTTCCCGCTATTTCGGTAAAACCCACGATATCCGCGAAAAGGATCGTCGCCTCGTTAAAACTCTGCGCGATTACGGAACTGTCCTTTTTGAGTTTATCGGCGATCGGTTTCGGCAATACGTTTAACAATAACTTCTCGGCTCTTTCCTGTTCCTTCTGAACTTTCGCGTAAGCCTTTGCCAATTCCTTCCTAGCTCTTTCGTTTTCTTCCAAAGTGTTTCGGACGGTTCCGAGAACCTGATTGTAACGGTTCGCGATCTGACCGACTTCGGTAAACGGTTCTACCGGTACGTCGTAACTCAAATCTCCGGTCCGTTTCTGATGTTCCATTACTAAAAAGAGATCGATGAGTTCGGTGGTCGCCTTGTGTTCGGAGATGTTGAGTCCCTGGTATTCTTCCTCCGGATCCACTCTGAGTTTAAAGAATCGATTGATGATCGAAAAAAGAATATAAGAAGTTCCGAATGCGAACGCTCCGATCGATACGATTCCCACCAATTGAATCTGAATTTGCCCCCATCGAGTCAGACCCGAGTTGAGGATCTGGAGATTTCCGAAAACCCCCACACAGAGCGTTCCGAAAATTCCCATTCCTAAGTGAACCGGAACCGCGCCGACCGCGTCGTCAATTTTCAGTTTTTCTAATATATCTTCGATGGGGGAAACGAGCATCCCCGCAAAAAGTCCGATGACTCCGGCTTCCACCGCGTTCACAACGTTCGCACAGGCGGTGATCGCCACGAGTCCTCCGAGAGATCCGTTTAACGGGAGAACCGCATCCGGATATCCTTTACGGAACCATCCGATAAACAAACCGGAAAACATCGCGGCTCCCGAAGCGAGAACCGTATTCAGTAAAACCGTGGGAACGTGACGGTCGAAAGCGAGCGTGCTTCCTCCGTTGAATCCGAACCAGCCGACCCAAAGAATAATTCCGCCTAACATCGCTAAGGGGAGATTGCTTCCCGTCACTTTTCGCGGTGCTTCTCCTTCCACGAATCTTCCGGCGCGCGGACCGACCACGAGCAAAAACGCGAGAGCAACCCAACCACCGACGCTGTGAACGACGGACGATCCGGCAAAATCACGAAAACCTAATACGGATAACCATCCGTGGGTTTCGGATTGATACAATCCAGCCCAGACCCAATGTCCCGCGATCGGATAGATAAAACCGGAAATGAGTATGGTCGATATGACGTAAGAAACGAATTTCAATCGTTCGGCGATCGCACCGGAAACGATCGTCGCGGCTGTTCCGCAAAAAACCAATTGAAACAGAAAGAATGCCGGGCTCCAAACGTCGTCCGGAGGAAACACAGGAAGATACCAGGATGTTCCCACGATTCCTTTCCAGGAATTTCCGAACATCAGACCGAATCCTACGAACCAAAAGAGGACCGTTGCGATTCCGAAGTCGGCGATGTTTTTGATCGCAACGTTGATCGAATTCTTTGCCCGAGTGAGACCGGATTCTAAGATTAAAAATCCGCCCTGCATCAATAGAACCAAACCCGAGCAGAGTAAGATCCACAAAACGTCCGTTAGTGTTTTTTCAGTCGCGCCCATAAACATCAAATGCATGCATACTTCCTGTAGAATTGAATCCCGTAGTCTCTATTTCTTTGTTTATAAAATCGGCAAACGAACGTTAGTCATTGAAAGAATAACGTAGATCGCTTTTTGAATCTTGTTTAGATGAATGAAAAACAGAAGCTCATAACGTTGTAAAACGATTTCCTAAGTTTTCGAAAACTTAATTCTTGTTTCCGATAAGAGGAATTATACGATTCGAATTCGTGTTTTAGACAATGATTTTAAAACGACATTCCTTTTTTGTATTACGAACGTTCCATTAAGAGGCGAACATTATGATTAAAATTGAATACGTTTTTTAAGGATTGGATCGAGATAAAGGCAAGCTGCGGATTCTTTCGGAGATTTGTTTATTTCTTCGGCAGCATTAAAAGAATTCTTCCTTGGGTTTGAATCCTTCCGGCTTGTTCTTCCGCGCGTTGCCCTGTGCCTAAGAAATAATCCAAACGTCCGTGCCCCGTAATCTTAGAACCTCGATCGTGAACGAACACGATTCGGTTCGATTCCGCGAGCAAAGGAGAGTCGAACGTAAGCAAAGCGGGAATTCCTAAAGGAATGTTCGGGTCCATAGCGACGGATCGTTTAGGAATCAATTCGATTCCTCCGCTTCCTCTCGGCGCGGACGATTCCCGTTTAAAAAAAACATATCTCGGATTTTGGAGGATTGCGTCCTTTACTTCTTTAGGATATTCTTGTATACAATCCTTGAGATCCGAAGGGATCAGACTTTTGCAGATTCCTTGCAAGGATTCGGCCGGACTTCGATATTCCTTTCCGTTATCCGAAGCATACGTTATGCGAAACGGATTACGTTGGCGGATTCGAACCACGGCGGAACCTTCGAGTTGTGCGAGATGAAGATCGGTGATCTTCACGAATGCGATGGCCTTCGATTTGCTTTTCCAAACGGAAGGATCGGATAATTCCGCTCTGGAGTCGTAAGGGACGAAGTCTCCGTTTACGATTTTACCGATTCGTTTTCCATTTGCCTCCTTTTTAACGATCAAGTCGGAAGGAGTTTCCAGGATCGGGTACAGAAATTCTCCTTCGGGCGCAAGTCTTCCGTCTATTATGACTTCGTAATATCCGGTGATCTTTCCGTTTTGGAGATCGGCGGTTTCCAGAAACTCGAAGGATTCTTGAAGTTCCTTATTTCTTTGCTTTCGATTTTTCCTTTGGAAAATTCTTTTTAATTGTCCGATGGACTTCAGCATTTCCTTTTTATCGTAAGAGGTTTTGCGAAATTCGATCTTCCAATCGGAAGGAAGACGTTCGTAATACGATTCGGATTCTTTTAAGGCTCGATGAAGTGATTGTAGATCATCGTGATGATACAACGAAGGAATTTCCCTTACGCCGATAAAACCGGATTCTTCCAAACCTTTTGCGGAAAAAGAATACGATTGAACGGCGAGAAAAAGGATTACGATCGAACGGAACCGCATTCTTAGATGGATTCGGGGAATAGCATCAGTTTATATTCGGAGGGAGTCATTCCAGTCAAAGTTTTAAACGATTTTTCCATTTCTCTTCCCGAAACAAAGCCCGCCCTGTGCGCGATTTCCGATTGTTTTAGATCCGTTCTGGTTTTCAAGAGATGTTTCGCTTCTTCTACTCTGAATTGATTGACATAAATTTCGAACGATTGCGCTTTCGAAACATCCTGAACATAATTTTCCAAATCTTGAGGAGTGATCTTGAGGATGCTCGCGAGGTCTTCCTTGCTCAATTCGGGATTCTTGAAGATTCTTTCCACTTTCAAAAGATGATCCAAGCTGAATTGGATCGAGGGGGTTTTGTTCGGAAGTTCCCGTTCTAATGTGCGGGGAGGAGATTTAAGTTTCTCCTGCATCTGCTGGATGTCATACGCCCGACTGAGATTTTTTCTTCGTACGAATTTTTCCCGGTCTACGATGCTGACCATGACGACTACATAAATGGAAGGAAGCGACAGCACATAAGCATGAACCAAATATTCATGATATTGAATAAAGTCCAAATAATACAAAACGGAAATCAACACGCTTCCGGCGATCGGAATCATACAAAGCGCGATCTTTCTAGCGGGCCCGAAACTGCGGATGACGCTCAGAGTCGAAAGTACGATCAAAAATGAAACGCCAAGGAAGGTCCAAGAGAACGTTTTCACCACAAAAGGTCGATCCGCGATAAAGGAGGTGAACACGGCGACGAAAACGATCGCGATCGACACTACCGATAATAGCGAACGAAAGATTTTATGAAGCGAAGAAGGGGATAAAAACTGAACCATAAAGTAAGTCGAACAAGCAAGAGCTAAAAATGCGAAAAGAGGAGGAGCGATGTTTTGAAATTCGGGGGCGTTCGGCCAGAGATATTTATATCCGTTCGCATAACACGCCCAACCTTCCAAGGAAACGAAAATCAAAAATCCGACGATGCTCAAATAAATCGGATCCAAGGTTTGTCGATAGATAAACCCCGTGAGAAGAGTGATGAACAAACTTAGCACCAACGTGAACAGAATCAAAAGATTTCTATAATAGTTTCCTTTTTGGTATTCCAAACCCGATTCGAGTAGAATCGGAAAGTTGATGATGGAAGAAGTTTTGATCCAAAGGTAGTATTCGTCGTTTCCGTTTCGAACTTCCGAAGGTTCGAGATGGAACACTGGATAATAATCGTCGATTGATCTGTCAGAATATTGAAATCTATCCCCTGAAATCTGAACCGAAGATTTGGAAAACAAAACCGCCGAGTCCAGCGTTACTTGAGGAATCCGGATAAAACATCTCGATCTAGGATGTTCCTTTATGCTAAACCGAAGCCAAACGGATTCCTTGATAAAACCCAATTTCAAAAAGGAATCCTGTTTCGAGGAATATTCAAGATTTCGATTGGGTTCTTTCGGAATTTCCTTTACGGATGCGGAATCGAATGCGATTTCCAGGCGATCGAACGCGCAAGCTTCGACGTTAGGCGTCGTATGCGCCGTTTTCGGAAGAACGAAACAAAGGAACAACCCGGCGAATACGAGAATGCGATTCCCCCTTACGGTTCTAAATTTTGTTAAGCGAAGAGACATCTGAATCAATATTTTTTAATATCGGAAAATTGAATGCTATTTGCAACGATTTGACGGAATTCTATTTTTATTTTCTTACACGCCGGACCTAAGTCAGATAATACTATCAGAGCTTATCTTACAGTCAAGATTTCAAAATAAATTAAGAGTTATTTTGGAATTTTATTTTGTTATGCGAAGAGGAATCGCTCTAGTAGTTCGTTCGGTTTATTTTATTTCGAACATCACGCTTTCAACTTTGCGAATGCGCGTTTATCGCCCGATCCAATGGGAAATATCTTTTTATATTCTTTAGGATGCTCGCTTCTTTGCGGGATTTAGCGCTGCCTAGAACGATGATTCCAGGAAATTCGATTTTCGAGAGAAAATCCTTATGTCGCTTTTTTAGACATTCTGTGGTAAAAACCGGCTAAATTAGAATTGACTTATCTACCTACTGGTAGGTAAGTTGGCTTTATGAAACTCGAAGGGGATACAAAAGAAAAGATCGTAACTCTTGCCAGGCATTATTTTCAAAGTGTAGGTTTCCAATCGTTCAGTTTTCAGAATATCGCGGACGATTTGGGAATCCGAAAGGCGAGCATTCATTATCACTATCCTTCCAAGGAAGAATTGGGTTTGGAGGTTCTCGAAGTATATTATAAAAACTTTGAGGAGTATACTCAAACCCTGAAGGAGAGACCTCCGCGCGTCCGGTTGTTCGGTCTTTTCAAACTTTACGAAGGGTATACGGGAGAAAACGGAAAGATCTGTCCGTTCGGGGTCGTCGGTACGGAATATCACGTTCTTTCACCCGCGATCCGGGAAAAAACTCTCGTTCTACACAATCAACATCGCGATTTTCTAATACAGACGTTGCACGACGGAATGAAGGAAGGTTCTTTCATTCTTCCCTTAAACGTTAAGGAAACCGCGGATCTGTTTATGTCTGCGATTCAGGGTTCTATGCAGATCTCTAGAATCCGCAAGGACAAGGAATATTTTCCGAAGATGATCAAAAATCTTAAATCGATGATACAAATCAAGGAGCATAAAAATGCCGGTTTCTGAATCCACAACTAAAGCATGGGAAGATATGAATAAGATGGCCGATAAAATGGCCAAAGAATACGGACTGAGTCTCGAACTTCCTCCGAAATCCTTTCAAGAGATGAAGGCCGAGTTCGTTGAATTTGAGGGAGCAAAAAGGATTGTGGTTAAGATTCCGTACGACGATCGTTTTATGAACCCGATCGGGATCTTTCAAGGAGGGATGTTGTGTACCGCGATCGATAATACGTTCGGCCCACTTTCCTATCTCGCCGCAAAAAGACCTTGCGTGACTACGGACTTGTCGACTCAGTTTTTTCGATCTTTTTTTCCGAAAGACGAATACGTTTTGATCGAAGCGAAAGTCGTTTCCAAATCTCCCGCGATGATGACGATGCAGGCGGAAGTCAGAAACCCGAAAAACAAACTGATTGCGATCGCGACTTCGAGCGTTTTGATTCTTCAGGAATCCATGCTTAAAAGAATGACGAGCAAACAGGAACAGGAAGATTAGAATTCTTCCCCGCGGTCAGTTGCAATCGATCTGGCCGCAGTTTTCCCGTTCTTCCTCGGTTTCCAAAGTTACGTGCGCGATTCTCAATTCCTTTAAAATTTCCCTCGCTTTCGATTTGATGATTCTCTGACGTTCCGAGGAAAGATCGTTTTTCAAAACGAGATGCGCCGTAAGGGCGTTTTCGGTCGTACTCAGCGACCAAATGTGAACATGATGAATATTTAATACTCCTTCGATCGATTTGAGTCCGCGTTCCACGGCTTCGGATTGAATCGCGTCCGGCGTGGAATCCATACTCAATCGCAGGCTTTCCTTAAACAAAGGAACGTTGCCGTAAAGAATCACCAAGCCGATCAAAAGACCCACGACCGGATCGATCCACAAATAACCGAGCCAATGAATCAATAAACCCGAAACGATGACTCCGAGCGATACTAAACCGTCCGCGAGAAGATGCAGATAAGCGCCCTTCATGTTCAGGTCTTCGTCCTTGCTCTTATGAAACAAAAACGAAGAAGAGAAATTTACCATAACTCCGACTAAAGCTACGATCGCGATCGTTCCACCGGGAACGGGAGTCGGTCTGGACAACTTTTCGATCGACTCGTAGACGATAAAACCGACCGTGCTGAAAATCAAAATCGAATTGAGAAGACTGACCAAGATCGTGGACTTCTTCCAGCCGTACGTAAATCTCGGAGAAGGGCCTTTTTCCTGAAGTTTGATAGCGATCCACGCGAGCAGCAAAGAACTTACGTCCATCAGATTGTGGCCCGCGTCCGAGATCAATGCGAGAGATCCCGACCAAAGACCGATTCCCGCTTCGATCGCCGCATAGAACAGATTCAGAAAGATCGCGATTACGAGAGTTCTGCTCGAACTTCCCGCTACGTGATGATGATCGTGGGAATGATGCGAATGATCGTGAGAATGTCCGTGCGAGTGATGATGGTGATGTCCCATGAGTGCTTCCGAGTTTTTGAAGAATACATTTCCCAGAATAGCGGACCCTCGAGAGTGTAAACAGAAAAAAGAGTTCGTTGTTGAGAACCGGTTCTCTTAAAAGAGGCCTTCCGTTTCGGAAAAGATCGATCCGCTTTTTATTAGACTTTTCTAAACAAGAGAATGGATTACGCGCCGTGGTTGCGATGGAACGTTTTTTTACCGTTTAAGGAATGAAGGATTTCTTCTAACTTTGCGATCCGATCGGAATTCTTCAAACCTTTGTAAGCGCGGATCAAGTTCTTCAGATTGCGTACGTGTTTCGGATTTCGGGTTCGAAGTCTTTCTCCCACGTCCACAGCTTGATTCATATCTCCGGCTTTGCGAAGCATTCTCGCAGTATAACCCAACATGATTTCATCCGAAGGAACGGCGGTCAGATATTCGTGCGCGCAGAATGTCGCTTTATCGTATTCTCTCAATCGAAAGTAGGAAAGGCTTAGTTCGCGATACGCGCCGGGATGAGTTTGTTTTCCGTTTCGCAGATCGGAAAGAAACTGATCCAAAGAATTCTTATCCTTCCGGGAAAGATTGATCTTTACGTTTTTAGGAACTTGACCGTTCCATTCGATTCTCATCATGGAAAGATCGTCCGTAAGAACTCCTTCCCGATTGAGTTGAGAATTGATTTGTTTCAAGTCTCCTTTGCATTCTTCCACGATTCTGAGAATTCTCGTTTCGTCGTGGTTCATGTTTTTCTTTCCGTCCACGTCCAAGAGAATATCGTCCCTTCCGTCCGATCCGTTAAACAGAATATCTCCGGGCATAAACTGAAACGTCTGCACGGACAAGGTTCCTTCCACGAGCTGAGAACCGAGTTTTCTATAAAAAAGATTCTCCCCTAAAAACGAAGCGACCCCGTCTCTGTAAAGAATCGAATACGGATGTTCCGCGTTCATGTAATACGTAAAACCCGTGTCGTCCTCGATCACGCCTAACACGATGGATACGAGCATGGAACCTTCGAAACTTTCGAAAACTCTATGCAATTCTATGAATGCGTTTTTGAGCCATCGTTCCGGATAAAGATCCTTCATAAACGAACTGAATCTCGTCCTTTCGATGATCGATTTGAACACCGCTCCCAGTACGAGCGCGCCTCCCGCTCCCTGCATCGACTTGCCCATAGCGTCGGCGTTGAAAAAAACCGTGACCCTTCTTCCTCGAAGAAGAATGCTTTCCGTTTTACAAAGATCTCCTCCGATCTCGTTGTTTCGGTTCTTGAAGTTGAATTCCTTTTTTTGTTTTAGAAAGAATTCTATCTTTACGCTTCTGCTTTCCGCGGCGTTTCTTCCGAGCGGATTGATGAGTAAAGAAGTGAGAAAGTAGTCTCCGTCCTGTTGATCCTTGAGTCTGCTCAGGTTGTCGAGAGTTTCGGAAAGTTCCCTGGTTCTTTCTTCCACTCTTTGTTCCAATTTTGCATTGAGTTGTTCGGTCTTTTCGTGAAGTTCGCTGAAACGTTCCGCGAGAATGGTAGCGATTCCCATCACATAAAAAAAGAATCCGTATTTACTGAACGCGATTCCGGTGTTGAAGATCATCGAATCCAAAACGTCGAAGATCGCCGTTCCAGTGATAATCACGGTTCCCAAAAAGAGCCGTTTGGCCGCGGGGAGCCTGTGCTGAATCCCTCGGATGAGGATGTAAAAATTCACCGGAACCGCAAAACAAATCGCTCCGATCTGCCAGATTCTTAATAAGTATTCGCTCATATACATCGGAATTACGAGCGTAGGGACCGCGAGAAGAACGTTAAAGGTCGAATAGTAAAAGATCATCGGAATCGTTTTACGGTAAAAAAGCTGGCTCATAAAACCGAAGTAGCACGAAATACAAAAGTAAAGAGCGATCAGTTCGATTCTTTGTATGATCGTCGAATCGATTTCGTTTTCGAAAACGGCCGCCGATCGGGTATAGATATAAAGTCCGAGCAACAACGCGAACAGACCGAACGTGAGGTTGTGTTTTTCCCTTCTTCGTTTAATAAAAAGAAAAAGATGATACAACCCGGTCGTGATGTAGATCCCGATCAGAATCAGTACGATCCGGTCCTGTTCCTTGTATATGAGTTCTTTATAATATCCGATTTCGTAACCGGACGTCAGATAAAATCCCGTGTGATCGTATTTCGGATCGCCCGAGAGTTTGATCGTCAATCGGTTGTTTTTTTGTTTTAGGACTTTCCTATCGATTTCATAGACTTGTCCGCGGACGGTCCGATGATAAACGACGTCGGTTTCGGAGATTTCCCCTTCTTTCGCGATTCGTTGTCCGTTGATGTAGATTTCAAAAACCTCTCCGATTTCTCCGAAACGGATTCCGGGTTCCAAAGGACTTTCTAAAAATCCGGGAGGAAGATCGAACTCGGTAAAAAAAGCGAACGTATGAAGTTTCGATTTGTACGGATAGAGTTTGTTCGTCCAAATCGGAAACGAATCGACGCGTTTCCATTCCCCATCGGGGAAGAATTCTTCCGTTAAAAAACGTTCCTCGAATCGATCGAGGACGTTCCAGACGTTACCCTTGCAGACGTCATTCGCGTCGCAGGTTTTTACGAGGTTGACCGAGGAGTTTTCGGCTCGTAAGGAAAACGAAACAAGTTGGAGGAAGACGAAGGTATATGCAAAAATTCTAAATTGATGATTCATCTGATTCTATCAGGATCGGAAATATTCCGTTCGGAAACCGCAGGCCGTTTTTTTCTTCAAGAGGTCAAAGCGGGCGGCGAAATCGACGAAAGTGTCGATTTTAAAATCGATTTTCAATTTGTAAAAAGACCCAGGGGAGAATGGATCGGTACGCTCGTTTTACAAGCATATTTTCGAATTCCGAACACGGTTCTTTGTTTCCTTTTGTTGCAAACTTTCTGTAAAAAATGTCGGGAAATTTGACGTAGAAGGAAACTATTGTTGCAATTGTTGTTTAAAAAAGTATTTATTGTCGATTTATGTTTTGGAAGAAATTGACTCAATTCTTTTCCATTCTCCTTTTGCTGTTATGTCGCAGTCTGAATGCGTATCAAGAGGACGGACATTTCTATACGGTTCAAACCGTTCTGAACAACTTTCATAGTTCCTCTCCCCTTACCAAAGACGAAATCGCGCTTGTTGCGTTTTGCACGCAGCTTCCGGACGAGGTTCCCGAGTTGGATGCGATTTCCGTTTATCAGAAGTTAGCCTTTAAATACCCGTTCGATTTTCTTCTGTGGGTTTTTACCGATCGCGGTTCGCCCGACGTTTTAGGGAGAATGGCGGAAGTGCAACAGTTGCTCCACGGTTTGACCGGAGGAAGCAGCGATCATCTTCGCGGCGTTGCGATCGTTACCTTGGATCAGCTTCGTGCAGATCTCACTTCTAAAAAACAAAGATCTTCGGAAGAACTTTGTGCGCTGGGTTTTGCGTTTCATCTTTTGGGAGATTCGTTCGCTCATCGCAAATTACGGAACGATAAAAAGATGTATCCCACGGGAAGAGGTCACGCTTCCGATATGACGTTGCCCGATCATCCCGTTCACAGCGATTCACGCGTCGCCGATTGGGAGAATTATGCGAAAGGAATTCCGAATCTATTCCGATCCGATTTGAAAGAAGTCGTCATCAAAGACGATTTTCCGAAAGCGAAAGAACTCGCGAATAACAATCCTTGGCATTGTATCTTCGGAACGAAATGCGAGGATCGTTTGAGAAAGATTTTATTGAATCGTTTACGGGAATCCGATTCATCTCCGAAATACGATCCTCTTCAGAAAGGACGTTATCCGGCCGCGACTTGTCAGGAATACGTGCAGAAGGTAGTCGAGCAGAAGGACATTCCGTTTACTCCCGATTGCGGCAAAACCTGGAAGATATACAAACGGACTTCTTTGAGCGTTTGGAAACGACTCGGTTATTTTCAGGATGAAGACTCGCGCAAACAAATCGAACTCTACGGCGGAGACGACTTATGGCAGAATCCTTAAGCGAAGAAAATCCTAGAAAAAAAAGAAAGAAGAAGGTTAAGAAGAAATCGATCTGGGGAGAAGTTCTGATCGTATTCGCCGGATTTCCGATTTTAATCGCGTGGATTTCGTTTCGTACGTTCTTTTGCTGGGGAAACGTGAGTTATACGAGCGAGGTTTTCTGCACCGTTTCCGGGGTCGTCAATCCGTTGCTGTTGGTTCTTACTTTGGTGCTTCTTCTTTTGACTTTTGTGGATCTTCACAAACTCGGGGACGAACTCGAGGATCTTCCGAAATGGTCGTCGAAACGGATCTATAAAGGATTCCGTTCCCTGGAAAAATGGGATAAGATCCATTTCCTGTTTTCCTTCGTTTCTTTTTTGGGAGCGTTGATCATCGGCATCTATCTCTGGAATCATTTCGAATTTAGCTTATTTTAATATACAGATTGATTTAGTCTTAGGGTTGTTTATGAAAAAATATGAAGCGGTTGTGATTGGAACCGGTTTCGGCGGAGCCGTGACCGGATGTAGACTGAGTAAAAAATGGCCGGGCCAGGTTTTGATTCTGGAGCGAGGTAAACGGTATCCGAAGGGTTCTTTTCCGCGTTCTCCTCACGATATGTCCAAGAACTTTTGGAACGTTCCCGAGGAGAACAGTTCCAAAATCCGTCCGAAAAAACTTTCCAAACTCAATCAGACCGGTTTGTTCGATATTCGGAACTACAAGCACATGGACGTGGTAATCTCCGCCGGGTTAGGCGGGGGATCGCTGATCTACGCGAACGTCTTTTTGGAACCGCCGGATCATATCTTCGACGAACGTTGGCCCGCGAACGTAAAGAAGAAAAGTCTTACGCCGTATTACAAAATCGTAAAGGAAGTTCTGGGTTCGAGACCGATTCCTATCGGCGACGATCCGAGAAGAAAAATCGTACGCACAGAACTCTATCAGAAGTTCGCAAAGTCGGCGGGACGAGAATCCAAACTTGCGGACATCAACGTATTTTTCGGGAACGATTTTAAAAAGCCCACGCCGATCGGACTTCAGGAAAAAAACCGTTACGGAGCGGTTCAGACTTCCTGCACGTATTGCGCCGAATGCGATATCGGATGCAACACTCATTCCAAAAACACCCTGGATCTGAATTATCTTTTCGTAGCGGAAAACAAATACAGAGCGGACATTCGCACGGAGCATCTCGTTCATAAGATCGTTCCGATCGGAACGGACGGGAACGACAATCCTTCCGCGCACGGAGAAAACGGTTATAGAATTTATTTCCGAGATCTTTCGGGAGACAAAAGGGGAGAACTCGTTTCCGTCGTCACGAAACGCGTCGTCGTATCCGCGGGAACGTTAGGCAGCACCGAACTTCTTCTTCGATGCAAAGAAGAATTCAAAACTTTGCCGGACATCTCGGATCATCTCGGTAAACAATTTTCCGGAAACGGGGACTTCTTATCCTTTGCGGTGAACGGTAAGAAAGAAGCGAACCCGAATTACGGTCCGGTTATCACTCAATACACGGATTATAATTTATTCAAAAGCTACGATAGCCAACGCGCCTTCGTTTTACAGGATGCGAGTTATCCGGTTTTTGCGGCGTATTTTGCCGAAGCGGCGATTCCTTGGTTCTTGCGGATCGGATTCTTCTTTCATATGTTAGGCGAACTCTTCAAGCGATTCTGGAGCGGAAAGATTTTCGGTAAGGTCGGCTACTTGATGAGCGAACTTATGAAAGGCGACTTATCTTATACTTCGGCCGTATTGCTTTGTATGGGAATCGATCGGGCGGACGGAGCGATGGTTCTCGATCGAAAGAAAGAATTTCAAGTTCAATGGCCGCAAAAGAACAGTATGTCTCTTTATGAGGCGATTCTCGGAGTGATGAAGGATTTCGCTTCGTTTATCAATGCAAAATCTTATTTTCCGCTTCCGACTTGGGCTTGGCCGATCCGCAACAACGTTTCCGTACACCCGTTAGGCGGTTGTATACTCGGAACCGCGAAGACCAACGCTGTGACTTCGGCGGATTCCAAGACATTCGGCCAGGTTTTTTCGTATCAAGGGTTGTATGTCGCAGACGGAAGTTTGTCTCCGACCGCGATCGGGGCCAATCCATCGATGACGATCGCCGCCCTTTCGGAACGAGTCGCCGAGGGAATTACGGGAATCAAGCCGACTGCAAAACTTTGAGTAAAAAATTATAATTCTGCAATCAAGGACACAATATGGAGATTTTTTAGCCAAAAATATTCGTCTAACTGGCTTGCAGAATTAAATACACAAAAATAACATTCGCTTTTAGGATTATTATGAATAGCGCAACGGAATCCATCAAAGACACACTGGAACTGATCAGACCCTATCTTCCCTCCGCGATCGTTCGGAGATTGGGGGATTCCAACGAATCGAAGCTGCAGAGATCGCAGTCCTTCGAAGGCGCCGTTCTATTCTTCGACGTTGTCGGGTTTACCCCCACCACACTTGCGTTAGCCGCTAAAGGTACGCGAGGCATCGACGCGTTGCAAACCGTTCTTTCCAATTACTACACCGCTTTGTTGAAACATTTGAATCAATGGGGAGGCGCGGTGTATCAGTTCGCGGGCGATTCCGTGCTGGTGAGTTTCGAAAAAAAAACGGACGAAACGGACGCGGAAGCCGCGCTCCGCGTAGCGAATTGTGCATTAGGAATCTTTCATTCGATTTCGGAGTTCAGTTCCAACGAACTCTTAGGAGAAACGGTAAACCTACCCGCGAGAGTCGGATTGGCTTATGGAGAATATCAGGAATTTATTTTAGGGGAACAGGATCGTTTTCTCAGAGCGGTGATCGCAGGAACCCCCGTGGATCAATCCATCTCCGCCGAAAAACACGCGTTAGCCGGCGATATCGTTTTGAGTTCTTCGATTTGGGATCTTTTACCGGCATCCAAGACGGGAGAATCGCTCGGTGAAAACTTCTATCGTTTAACCGATTGTGAACGGGTGGAAAATACGCACGTTCCTCCTTCCCGCTCGACCGCGGACGATCGAATTTCCACCGAACGATTCTTCAAACGATGCAAACGTTTTATCGTTCCCGAGTTGTATCAAAGAGTTACGAACGTTCATAGCGCGTTCTCCGGAGATTATCGCGAGGTCGCATCGGTTTTCGTACGCATCGACGCTCCTTTGGAATCCAACGCCGATTCCAAAAACTTCAACGATTTCTTTACGTACGTGCAAGGGGTTGCGGCGGCTTGTTCCGGAACCTTTGTTCTTACGGATCTTTCCGACAAGGGGGGAATCTTCAGCATTCTTTTCGGAGCGCCTGCCGCGCTGGAGAATAAGGAAGCTCTTGCGGCGCGTTTCGCGATTCGATTGATGGAGGGAGCTTCCTCCTATTCCGCTGCAAAGAATATTCAGATCGGAATATCGACCGGAATGGCGTATTGCGGAGATTTAGGTGCGCCTTTCCGAAAGGATTTTACCGCTATCGGTGAGATGATGAACATCGCGGCCCGACTTGCGACTTTGAACGGTCACGATGGAATTCTGATCGATTCTCAGACGAAGAACAAGTTGGGAAAAAATTTCCTATTTCACGAAATCGGGGACGTGGAACTCAAAGGCGTTTCCGGAGCCAAGAAGGTGTTTCAGCTAACGTCCGAACAGAAGAATATTCCGGGACTTCTGATTCAATACAGGGATACGATGATCGGAAGAAAGGAAGAGATCGATCGTCTTCATAAGATGTTGGACGCTTGCATTGAAAAGGGCGGAGTCGTTTGCCGGATCATCGCCGACGCGGGACTCGGCAAATCCAGATTGACCAATACGTTTATCGATCAGGCTTACGATCGGAACGTGGAAATTCTTATCGGTTACTGTTATCCTTACGAAAAATTCACTCCCTTCTATCCTTGGAAGGAATTGTTGAGTCTGTTCTTGGGAATTTTCGAGGAAGATTCGGTGGAAACGCGCGTTTCTAAGGCCGAAAAGGCATTAGAGAATTTGAATTCGTTTGACATCGCTTGGGCCAAGGCGCTTGTCGCGTTGATGGGCGTTCCCGTGGAGGAAGATCCTCTTACGAGAGAAATCGACCGGAAACAAAAGAATGAAAGATTGTTCGAGATCATCATTTCCCTTCTTCAGGAACGCGCTTTGAAAAAACCTTTGATGCTGATTTTCGAGGACGTTCACTGGATCGACGAACTTTCCAGCCGTCTTTTGGAAAAACTCGCGTCCCGTTTGCCTTCGATGAAGGCCATGTTGATTCTAGTGTCGCGGCCGGAAGGACAGTTCGCGGAAGAAGCCGTCTCCCCGAACGAAGAACTGATCCGCCTGAAGGAATTCAAACCGGAAGAAGCGAGAGATTTTCTCATTCATAAATTTCACATGGATACGAGTCAGGAAGAATTTTTGGATCAGATTCTCAACCGATCCAGCGGGAATCCGTTTTTTCTCGAGTCCATCGTTCACAACCTGATCGAGGAAGGAACTCTCAAAAAATTAGAGGATGGAACCCTTTCTCCTTCGGATAAAACGCGGGACATTCAAATTCCGAACACGTTGAACGACGTATTGCTCGCGCGAGTGGATCGTTTAGCGGAACGGGAAAAGATCGTATTAAAAACGGCTTCCGTGATCGGACGTTTGATCAACGTCGAAACTCTCAATCATCTTCTTCCCGTGGAGTTCCGCTCCGAGATTCAGAATATCCTTCAGAGTTTGGAAGGTCTGGATCTGACTCCGCTGGAAATCACCGATCCGCTTACGTATATCTTCAAACACATCGTGATCCGCGACATCGTCTACAACACTCTTCTTCATTCGACAAGAGAGGATCTTCATAAACGAATCGCTTCGTTTATCGAAAAGGAAAACGAAAGCAACGTGATCGAGATGGCGGATATTTTGGCGTTTCACTACCGTCAGTGCTCCGATTTCGAAAAGGCTTCCCAGTATTCTTTGATGGCCGCGCGTAAGGCGCGAAGCCGTTATGCGAACCGCGACGCGATCTATCACTACGGTCAAGCCCTCGAATCGATGTCGCAATTTACGAAAGTAAACGGCGAGACGTATTACGAAATCAAACAGGAATTGGCGCACGTTCATCGTCAGCTCGGAGAATACGCGCACGCGGAATCTTTGTTTAAGGAATGTCTGGAAAATAAATCCACGCTCAATTTGATCCGCACATATACCGGACTCGGTCAAGTATATCAGGAACAGGACGACATTCCGCGAGCGATGGAAACTTTGGAGAAGGCGCTTCGAATCACGGGGATTCGTCCGCCGGGAAGTAGACCGGATACGATTTTCAAAATCGTTTTACAGCTTCCGTTCGTTCTTCGTTTTTCCATATTCGGTTCTTCTTATACTTCTGCGAGCAAGGCGGAACGTCTTCGGCTGAGATGTTTGATCTTAGTCACTCTCGCAAAGATGTATATCATGAAGGACATTAAGAAATTCGGATGGTCCGTTTTTACGCAATACAACGCGACACAACGTTTCGACGATCCGGTCCGTCAGTCTTTGGCGGAATGCGCCCTCGGTCAGGTTTTTGTGGGAATGAATCTTTTCGGACCATCCAAACATTTCTTGATTAAGGGAAGAGAACTCGCCGAAAAAACGGGAGATCCGTACGCAAAGGCGATTAGTCTTTTGGTTCAAGGCGTATATTACATGATGCTAAATCGTCCGGATCAAGGTCTTCCGTATCTTCACGATTCGATCGCGATCTATCGGCAGGTCGGCGAGAAGTGGGATCTTCTTTCCGCGCTTTCGTCCGGAGGATTTTTGTATTACTTCCAATCCGATTTCAGAACCGCTAAAAAATATTTCGACGATATCGGCGAGATCGCGGCGGATCTAGGCGCGCAGTTGCAGCTTCGCTGGACGAGAATCTGGTCCCCGTATTTCGGTTATCTTCTCGGGGAAGTCGATCCTCTCGAACTCGAAAAACGATTGTTAGTCGAAGTCGAAAGGGCGGCTCTGGAAAACGACGTGATGAACGAACTTTCCACGATCAATAAACTTCTTAAGCTTGCGATCTTGGAGGGTTGGCCGGAAAAAGCGGCTCATTGGTCCAAACGAAGTTACGCCGGATTTTTAAAGTGCGAAGTGAAATTTCCTCAGCTTCAGATCGGAAACGTATATCTTGCGGAAGCCGCACTTTATGCGCAGCGTGAAACCGGGGATAAGAGTCTGACCAAGATCATCAACTACGGATTAAAGAACGGTTTGAAACTAGGTAAATCGCTTCCGTATTTATACGGTCCGGCGTTGATGCTCAAAGGAAAATTGAAATTTTATGCGGGCGACGCTAAAAAGGCGGAATCCATCTTTAAGGAAGCGGAATCCTTCTTATCAAACACTTTGAATCAATGGGAATACGCGACCGCGTTGTATGAAGCGGGAGTTCTCTTAAAAGATCAGGACCGGATTTCGACCGCGAAGGGAATTCTTCAGAGACTCGAAGCGAAAGCCGATCTCAAAAAGCTGGCGGAGAGTTTGGCGGAATAAGAATTCGAGCGGGTTCAAAGAAACTCGCTCGGATCTCGATCTCATCGCTTTTTTTATCTTGTATCCATCATGGCCGATTGCGGCGAAATTCCTACTTCGCTTTTTTCCCCGCGAAGAACGCGATCGCACCGATCACATACAATTCGTAGTCTTTGAAATTTTCCTGGAGAGCCGCTTCGAGATCCGGAAGAGTATCCTCCGTATTATGGAACACGCCTTTCCGGTTTAGATTTTTCATTCCTCTTCTGGATAAAAGATGTGTTTGTCCGAGATCGTGTAAACCGGTCGCACCAAAGATCACTCCGTCCGGTTTACGGATCTTTAAAAGATTTTTGAAAGCGGTGGAAGCCTTGGTTCGGATCGCTCCTGGAACGCAGTGAAATAAAAAGCTCATCCCGATCGAATCGAATTTTTCCTTCGTGTTGATCGGCTCGAGAATATTCGCGCGATATGCGTTGAACGTTCCGGCGAGATGGGAAAGTCTCTTTCTCGCTTCGATCAGGCTGTTTGCGTTTAAATCCATCACGGAGATGGTAGGTTTTTCGACCGGAAACTTCGCCTTCTGCAAAAGATATCCGGTGCCGACTCCGATATCCAAATGATTTCCGGTTAAATATCGATCGTAAAGATCGACCATGTTTTGCGGCGGACAGCGCCATAACCATCGGCTGATGATATGTAAAACGATCAGATCGTAGAATTTAAGAAAGCTCGTCGTGTAAACTTGTTGTCCCTCGATGACTTCTCGACTGTATTGATTTTCCGAAAGGCCGAGATCGGTATAGAGTTGATTCTGCTGCATTAGGAATCCTTTTTCTTAATGTTTCGTTCTCTCATTCGCTTCGTTAAGAAACGGTTTTTTACACGGAGAATTCTTCAAGTATATTCCTAAATTAAGATATTCTTGTATTTAGGAAATGGGAATTGCAATAAGTTTATGGATAGAATCGATGTGCCGGATTATAACCCGGCACAAATTGAAGCGGCTGTGTGTTCCGCCACCGCAGAAATTGTCATTACCGGATGAAATCCGATCGAAGAAGGGATTACCGATCCGTCCGCGATAAAAAGATTCTTATAACCGAAGACTTCTCCCGTTTCGGAAACGACGCCCTTTTCCGGGGTTGCCGCAAGAATGCAACCTCCGAGAGAATGCACGGAAAGAATCCGGTTGAACAGCAAAAACGTCGCCAGCGGTCCGAATTGACCGCCGTACGCGTCGCCGACTTGCTGCATCGAAGCCGTCATGTCTTGGATGAGCTTGCGGTTCTCTTTGGAGTAATTCCACTTGATGTCTATGTTTTTACCGCAACGAACGATTTTGCCGTTCGCGTTGTCTCTTCCGATCGCGAAAAGATTGGTCATGTATTTCGGATCTCCCGCACCCGGTATGCCCGGAGGAAGAGGTTTGGAAAGAAGTCCCTTTTTAAATATAAACGGAAGAATCCATTCCAGACTTTTCCAAAAAAGAGGACCGATCAGTCTCAAAAACCAATTCGGTTTATTGATTCCTAAGGAGGCCAGCACGGACATCACGGGTTGGTTGAACGTTGGAGCCGCCATCGTGAATTGAAAGCCCTGTGGAAAATAATTGATTACGGTCGTAACGTCCGGTCCGTCCCAAGGTTTCAGATCCGTTTTGCTCGATTCGATTCCGCCGAGAAAATCCCCGTTTCCGGAATATCCTTTTCCGAGATGTTTGCTGATGTTCGGAAGAGTTTTGTATCTGTCTCGACTGTTGAAAAGAATCCGATTGGTTCCCAAGGTTCCCGCTGAAAGAACGACTCGTTTCGCGTAAACGGAACGTTTCTCTCCTGTTTCCGTGTTTTCGTAATAAACGACGTAGCCGTTTTGTGGATCGGGCGCGATATGCGAAACCAAAGAATCCGTCTGAAACACCGCCCCGTTTTTTTGAGCGTCAGCAATATAATTAAAATCTAATGTATTCTTCGCGCCGTGATTGCATCCGAACTCGCACTCGGCGCAACGTTCGCAGACGGCTTGTCCCGGCCGGGAAGGTTTGAGCCAGCTTACGGCCTCGTCGGGATCGAAATAGGTGTGACGGTTCAGCTCCGCTGCGGCTCTGAACTTGTTGCGTTTCGGAAGATCCCATTCGGGCGGAACGGGTTTTACGTCGAGTTTGGAAGCGACCTTATCGTAATACGGGTCCAAAAATTTGCGATTGAATGGAGCGGGCCAACGGGGATCTTCGAAAACTTTTTGATCGGGGCGAATATGAATGTTCGCATAGATCAACGAACCGCCGCCCAAACCGGAAGCGGTCACAGTGCCGAGCCCGCTGAAAAAATTCAGTTCGTATAAACCCAGGGATTTTCTTTTTTTCGGATAACGCCAGAGAAGATTGTCCGTTTGACGCACGTCTCTCGGGAACGAACCGGGGGCGTATTTTTTCCCGCGTTCCAAAACCAGCACCTTCTGTCCTTTTTCCGAAAGTCTCAAAGCGCTGATGGAACCTCCGAAACCGGAGCCGATGACGATAGCGTCGTAATATGAATTGTTTTGTGGCATTCTTTTTTCCTAAGCTATATTAGAATTTAATAATTTTCCGGATTCTTCAGTAACTGTTTAAGGACTGAAGAATCAGAGGATACACGTCTTTATGCGCGTTTTTACCGAACATACAATCGATATGACCGTAGTCCGGGATCACGTGACGTCTATACTGGTTCGGATTGAAACGATCGATCAGCGATTTGTAAGTTATCTCGGTGCTTTCCGGAAGATAACACTGATTTTCCGCTCCGTGGATGAACGTGATCGGGAGATTCAGACGGTCCAGATTCGGAACATACACGTCTTTGCCTTCCGCGTTTACCACCTTGTGTGCGCGGATCATTTTGGAAAGATGTTCGAACGCCTTGATGTTGGACACGCCGAACATTTCTCCCAAACCGTAGTGATAGGTTTCTTCATTCAAGTTTTCTAATTTATAAAGACTTCCGTACAGAAAGGTGATTCTTCTGCTGACCGGATTCACGTCGTGCGAAAAAAGCGACTGCGGTTGAAGAGCCAAAACGGAATTGAAGAATTTATCCAACCATCCGTCCTTGTCGCTCGTATAAGCGGTCATGTCTTCGACCCCGAGCGCGTCCAAAATCTCCGCGGTGTGAAGACCGACTTTGATATCCATGGAGGTGGGGACTTCCACATTAGCCGAAATTTGAGAAAGAACGACGGAGCGAACTCCTTCCAGACCTGCGAGAAGCGCCATCGTAAAGGTCGTAGCACCGAAACAATGCGCGACAACCTGGATCTTGTCGACCTTGGTAAGTTCGCGGACTTTATTCACGGCCGCAGGATAATCCTGAACCGCGATCACGTCTCCCGTATTCGGAAGAGGTGCTGACGGAAGAGCGATCGACGTTCTGTAATCGAAAAGCCAAACGTCGTATTGGTTTTCAAAAAGATATTCCAAAAGATTGGTGTCGATCGTGTCGATGCTGAAGATCAAACTGGAAACGCCGAGACCCGGCGATAAAAGAACCGGACCTTTTTTTCCGCCTTTGTAGCGTAACAATCGGAGATCGGCTCCATCCGCAGCTTTGAAAAAATGAACTTCCGGCGCGGAAACACGCAAGGGTCGTCTGGTTCGGTGTCTTGCGTCTTTGTCCCAAGGAACGATCGAACTCGCAACTCCGCCGTAAACGTCGTACAATGCACCCGCAAAGAACGCACCGAACTTAGCCATTCCCTTTACGTCGTCGAGAATCGATTTCGAATGGATGACCTTCATCGTGGTCATTTGTTTTGCAAAGTCTTCGGGAAGAATGTGAAGAATTCCTTTTCCGAATACGGGAGAATTCTCCGTTTCGCCGTCATAGATCGTCGTAAAGAGCGTGCTCGTATCTCTCCAGATGTTCGCGAGCCCGTCGTTCTGAATCCACTTCGCTCCCACGAAAAGATATTTCTTACCTTCTTCCGTGTTGAGGATCATACGATAGACCATGTTTCTCGTTTCGATTCGATCCTCTCTCGAGACGAACAGAAGGAATTCTCCGCCGGTAACGGTGATGATGTCTTTTGAAATTACGGGGGCGCGTACGGTGCCGAATAACGTGGCCTTGTGATCCGGGTTATCGATCATTTCCTGGAGATTTTCGCTTCGGATCGTTAATAAGAATTCGATGGAGGAACCTTCGTCCTTGCCGATCTGATAACCGCGTTCCGTGTCCTCTTTCGATTGAGTGGAAAAGAATCCTCTCATACATTCCGTGAATTCGATTCCCAACGTAGTCTCGTCTGCGGTGTCCGAATGTTTCGGATAGGACGGAAGACTGTAATTGATCCGAAGTCCTTTCCCTGCGACTAACTTTTCGCAGGCTCTTTCGGAGATCGCGCAGATCGTCAGAAGCGGATTGACTCCCAGGGATCTTGGGATCACCGAACCGTCCATGACGTATAAACCTTCGTGTGTCGCTTTTCCGCTTTTGCCGGAATATACTTGGCAGTTTTCATTGACCACGGAAGAAGAAGCGTCTTCTCCCATCGGACAACCGCCGAGAGGATGAACGGAAATCAGATCCTGATCGGTTAATTTGTTCCATACCGGATTTTTAATATACGTTCCCTGGAGAGGAACGGTGGATTCCTTCAGGATCGTGCTGATCTTTTCGAAGATCGGTTTCTTGCCCACGTTCGGCCAGGAAATTCTCAAACGATCGTCCTTCAAAAACATGGTTCCGTCGTTTCCGTCGTGTGCCATAACGAGATAGGTTTGCGTGTTGCGGACCGCACCCCGATACGGACCCAAAATGATACTTAAGAATATTCTAATTTTCTCAATAATCCACTGGATGATTCCTTTTTTCGTCTTGACTCCCGTGAGTTTGGAGCTGAGTGCGAAGGCCGCGGGTAATTGAGCGCGGATCGCACCGGGAATCGAACCCTCTTCGATGATCATTCCTTCGTTCAACGGAGCGCCGATGCGCGTGTCGATCACGCCGGTGATGCAAGGACCGACATCGGCGTTTCCGTTCGTTTTTTTGCTTCCAAAGCCGATTCCGTTGATCTTTGTGTTTCCGTTGTAAGAAAAGCCGAGCATGTCCCCGTTGCCGCTAAAACGAACTCCGACCGCGTCCGAAAGGTTCAGTCCCTTCTCTTTGGAACGGAGAAGAATTTCGGTCGAGCCTAAGGAACCCGCCGCAAGAATCACGTTGTTCGCACGGATGAATAATTCGTCTTTGCTGAATTTTTCGCGATCCATTCCCAGCGGAATAAAATGAACCAGCCAATAGCCGTCCTTCTTTTCGATATAACTCACTTTGACTTCGGTGAAAATCTGCGCTCCGAAGTTGACGGCGTCGGGAAGATAATTCATCAGCGTCGTGTTTTTGGAGGAAACGTTGCAGCCGGTAACGCAATCCCCGCAGTTAGTGCAGGCGTCCTGCATCACTCCGACGTGATTCAATTTGGATTCGAACGTTACATTGATCGGAGTCGGATAGAATTTCTTTTTGATATAATCCGCCGAACTTTTGAGGGCTTTATGTTTTGCTAATGTTTGATATTTTGCGGGAAGAATATTCGGTCTTAACATCTCTTCCGCGCGGGAATAATACGGATCCATTCCGTGTTTGCCCGCTTCCTCCCGAATGGAGGCCGGCCAAGCGGGATCTTGGAAAACTTCGGGTACGGCTCTGAGACTTACGTTCGCATTGATAAGCGAAGTTCCACCCAAACCGCAGCCGACCAAAACATTGATGTCCTTGTTGATGTGAAAATCGTAAAGACCGCTTTGGGAACCGATATGTTTGTCTTCGTAGTTCGCTTGAACTTCCGCGATGGCGGGGATTTCCCGATTCGGAAATTCTCCCGGCCGGATTTCCTTGCCTCTTTCTAAAAGACAGACTTCGATTCCCGCGCGCGAAAGGCGGGATGCGGCGATTCCACCGCCGTAGCCGGAACCGATAACGACCGTTTCATATTGACTTTTGATTTTTTCTATGGGTTGGGAAATTTTTTTAATCAATGTTTTTGCCTGGGTTAAATTGGCAAAATATTTCCAAAAAAGGAAAATATTGCAAGAAGAATCGAAGGGGAAGGATTTGAATTCTGTGAAATAATCCGATCGTTCTTTGATTGACGAAAGATCGAAACTCCCTCACGCTGTGTTCAAGTCGCATATGATTGTTTGATTCCATTCTGAAATTCTGAACGTTCCGAATCCCTCTCCGAGGGGAAGGGGCGTTATGTATCTTTACTCCAATAAATCAGAAGGAATCACATGTCACAATCAAACTCAATCCTTGCATCCTATGGATGGGACCCGGAATTTTTTCTTTCGGAAGTCCCTTTGTTCGACGATTTAAGACCGGGCCGAGTGCTATCCGTCTACGGAGAATATTCAAAAATTCTAACGGACTCGGGCGAACGTAGGGGAATTCCCTCGGGCGCGTTATCCGTTTCCGGAGAATTTTTAGTGGCCGGAGACTGGACGCTCGTGCGCGAAATCGACGGAGAAGATCTCTGTATCGTAGAGCAAATTCTCCCCCGAAAAACGTTTTTACGGAGAAGCAATCCGGGAAAACGAAATCAATCGCAGGCCATCGCATCGAATATCGATCTTCTTCTCGTGATCATGGGCATGGACAACGATTACAGCCCGCGAAGAATCGAACGTTATTTGTTCTTGGCAAAGGCCAGTCGCGCAGAAGTCGCGATCGTTTTAAACAAGCAAGATCTTTGTGAAAATCCTAACGAACGATTCGAAGAGATCAAATCGATCGCGGGAGAAATTCCGGTCGAGATGATTTCCGCTTTGGACGGTTCGCAGATCGGCAAGATCGCTTCGTTTATCAAACCTGGAAATACGATCGCGTTTTTGGGTTCTTCCGGCGCCGGAAAATCCACAATCATCAATTCTTTGTTAGGCGAAGAAGTGCAGAAGACGAACGAAGTAAAAGCTTCGGACGGAACCGGAAGGCATACTACCACACATCGGGAACTTTTCCTTCTCTCGGAAGGCGGAGTTCTGATGGACAATCCCGGAATCCGGGAAGTCGGTCTTTTTGCGGGAGGCGACGAGGACGAACTCGAATCTATTTTTCCGGAGATCGCGATTGCCTCGGAAGAATGTCGTTTTAACGATTGTTCTCACAACGGCGAACCGGGTTGCGGAGTCGCGGCCGCTTTGGAAGACGGAAGAATCAGCGAAGAACGGTTCGCTTCTTATTTGAAATTGAACAGAGAATTACGAGCCTATAAAGTGATGACCGATCCCGAGGAAGCGAGAAAGAAGAAGCAGGTGGACAAACAGATGTCCAAAGCTCTGCAAAAGCGACTCAAGGATAAGGGAAGAATCTAAACGATGCGATTTTCTTCGGGGTTACGGAGGTTAAAAGCGTTCCGAATCGCGGAAAAAAAACTTTTTTCCGCAAAAAACCCCGGAGAAGATCGTTTTTTAAGAACTGCGACGGAAATCCGAGGGACTTTAAATCGTATGAAAGACAAATCCTACATTCAACTTTTGGAACACGCGAAATCCGGCGATGCACAGGCTTGGACCCTTCTGCAAAAACGGTTCTCGCGTTTTGCGCTACGACATGCGAATCGGATTCTTCGAGACGAGGATCTTTCCCAGGATGTCGTGCAGGAAACCTTTTGGGACTTATATGTAAATTGCGGAAAGATCCGCACGCCGGAAGCGTTTCCGAGCCTGCTCAAACGGGCGATCGTCAAACACTGCGATCGGATTCTCCGTAAAAAAGAAAACCAACGGCTTGTTTTCGAAGATCCGAGACAAATCGATCAGACCGCGGGCAAAATCCATTCCGACTTTTTCGAAAAGGAACGTTCGGAAACGATCCTTAAAAACATCGATCGATTGAAACCCGAGGATCGAACCCTGATCGAGCTTCATTATTATCGAAATTTTACGTTAGACGAAATATCGAAGTCTCAGGGGAAAACCCTTTCGTTTATCAAAAAACGTCATTTGAAACTCAAAAATATCCTGAGAGACGGCATCGGCGAAGCGTACAGACCCGAGGCTTGTTTCAGAATGTTTTTGGCGGCTTAGGAGAAAATCTTGGAAACGACATTACTTCCTCCTTCTTCGCAAATCGAATCCGTTTATCTCGAACAAAGAAAGGTTTTTCTTTGGGGAGAAGTGAACGATAATTCCGCTCGTTACTTGATCGATCGTTTTTTGTATCTGGAAGCGGTCGATCCCACGAGACCGATTTCTCTTTACATCCATTCTCCCGGAGGGTCGACGTACGCGGGTTTGGCGATTCTCGACGTGATGAATTCGGTAAGTCCTCCGGTTTATACGACTTGTTTGGGAATGGCGATGTCTTTCGGCGCGGTTTTGCTTTTATCGGGCGATCGCGGAAATCGTTCGGCGTATCCGCACAGTAAGATTTTGATCCATCAACCGCACGTAATGGGAGAATTCAAAGGCCCCGCGGAAGACATACGAATTTTCGCCGAGTCCGTAAAACGGGAAAAGGACTTATTAAACGAAATCATGGCAAAAGCCACGGGACAGCCGTTGGATCGTATCATCCAAGATACGGATCGGGATTCCTGGTTTTCATCGAAGGAGGCTTTGGAATACGGAATGATCGATAAGATCATTCTGAAATAGTTGCCGGAATCGCGGAAAAAAGCTCGTCTTATCATTCTATCGGTCCTAAATATGCGGGACCGGTAAAAACATTTTTACCCTAAAAACGGATGTCGCAAACTATAACCAAATCCACGAGTCATCCGTCCTTATGATTCGATTCTTGATAACGGTTCTTTTTTCCTTTGGTCTCGCATTTCCCGTGTTTGGCGAAGGCGCGCTTCCGGATTCAGGAAATATTTCACAGCTTCAGAAAAGCGGATCGTTCCGTTCTTTTGTTCATTATTTCAGCGACGTGGACGGAACGGATCGGAAGGAAAGAATTTTTTCCGGTGATTCTTCCATTGCGTTTCAGCACATTCCTTCCGAATCCTTTTCTCTCGGTTTTACTAAAGCGACGGCTTGGTTTTATATTCCTCTTAAAAACGATACGGCGCGCGACTACTACGGAAAGTTCGAAGTTTACAATCCGTTTTTGGAGGAAGTGGACATTCACTATCGATACGCTCACGAAGGAAAAATCCACGACATCCGCGCCGGTTCCACGCGCTTCTATGAGGAGAATTTTCCCACGCTGGATTTTTATCTTCGTCCGGGAGAGGAAGTCCAAATCGTTTGCAGGATCAAAAGCGGAACCCCTCTTCGTTTTCCTTTCGTGTTGGAATCGGAAAACAAATACGGATTCACGAAACAATTCCGTTCGATCATCGTAGGTTTGACTCTCGGATTCGGAATCGCGATGAGTCTTTACAATCTTTCCCTCTATTTCTTTTTTCGGGCGAGATCCTATTTGTATTACTTTATTATGATTTCCTTCTTTACGGTTTATTTGACCGCTTGGGACGGATTGACTTTGCCGTTGTTTAAACCGGGATACGGGACGTATTATCTTCCTATGACCCTGATTCTGGTTTACGCGTCGGCTTTGTTTTTGTTCTTATTCTCCCTTGAATTCTTATATCCGGAAAAAAAGGACAAACGGGCGGAAATCACGACTTGGATTTACGTAACGTGTAATATTCTGCTGTTTCCGGCTTCGATCCTTTTTACGAATCAGCTCAATCAGTTTTCGTATTATTGGATTTTGATCAATAATCTCATCATCGTTTACTTCTGCGTTGTGAGGATTCAGGACGGTTTTAAAACCGCGAAGATTCTTCTTTTGATCCACATGATCTTTCCGACGGCCGGTATCGTCACGAACCTCAGCGCCTCGGGTGTGATCTCGATGAATTATCTTTCGCTTCATATTCTTAAATTGGCGTTTATCGCGCAGTCGATTCTGTTTTCGATCATGCTCGTTCAGAGAATCAAGGAATTGGAATTCAGACTCAAGGACGGATTACAATCCGAGATTCATAAGAACATCGTACTTTTAAAAAAGGAAATCCAGCAAAGAAGAGAAACGGAATGGGAATTGATTCAAGCGAAGGAGATCGCGGAAAAAGCTTCCAAAGTTAAGAGCAGCTTTCTCGCGAACATGAGTCACGAAATCAGAACGCCTATGAACGGGGTTTTGGGAATGGTTCAGCTTTTGGGAACGACGAGACTCAACGAAGAACAGAAGGAATACGTGAAGATTCTTTCCGGTTCGGCGAAATCGCTTCTTCAGATCATCAATGATATTCTCGATTTTTCAAGAATCGAGGCCGGAAAAATTTCGCTCGATAAGGAAGTTTTTTCGATCCGTTCGGTCTTGGATGAAATCCACGATCTTTTATATCCTCTTGCAAAACGAAAACAGATCGGTTTTCATCTGGAAGGAAAATTTGAAATTCCGGAATACGTTTCGGGCGATCAATTGAGGCTGCGTCAGATTCTTTGGAACTTGACCGGAAACGGAATCAAGTTTACCAATCACGGAGAGGTTGTTCTTAAAGTTTCTCAGAAAAAAATTTCCGATTCGAAAGTGGCGATCGAATTCGTCGTTTCGGATACGGGTATCGGAATTCCTCAGGAAAAACAAAAACAGGTATTTGATGCGTTCTCGCAAAGCGACACTTCCACGGTGAGAAAGTTCGGCGGCTCCGGTTTGGGTCTGAGTATCACGAAACAATTGGTGGAGCTGCAAGGCGGGGTTCTCGGTTTGGAAAGTAAGGAAGGAAAGGGCTCCAAATTTTTCTTTTCGATCGAATATGATATTCCTTCCGAATCCGAAATCGAAAAAATTCTCGGGCCGGACACTACGCGCGATCTTGAAAACGTTTATGCGGAAACGATCCCGAAAAAGATCCGTATTCTCGTCGCGGAAGACAACGAGACCAATTGTCTTTTGATCGAAAGGGCTCTCAAAAAATTAGGTTACGATCCGGCCGTCGTTCATAACGGCAGGGAAGTGATCGAAAGAATGCAGTTGGAAGTATTTGATATAATTCTAATGGACATTCACATGCCCGAAGTCGACGGCATCGAAGCGACGAGATGGATTCGTTCCCGAAAGGAGAACGCGGATCTTCCGATCATCATCGCTCTTACCGCGGACGCGATCGAAAGTAGTAAGGAAAAATACGTTTCCAAAGGAATGAACGACTGTTTGGTTAAACCTCTCGATCTTGTGGGATTGAAAACTACGTTGGACTTTTGGGTGGAACAGGTGGAAGAATCTCACTGGAGATTGTAAACGATTTTCGCGTTCGCTCGGAACATACTTTTAAAATCGTTGAACGCGATTCCGTATCTTTTTAACGCCGGAAGAACGTAAAACGCGGTCCATTGTCTGAGATAAAACGGTTGATTGACTACGAAGTGATGGATTCCGTGGGTCGCGCCGAAATTAAAACAGAAAAGATGAAACGGAAAAACGATCCAGGAATTCAACACCTGGGTTTGATTGTATACGTTCGGAATATTTCCGTAGTAGTGCATGTTCGAGGAAACGATCTGAATCGATGTTTGCCGAATCCAATTCGGAATCAGAAAAACGACCGCCGCCGCATTCAAAAATATTCTTGTCGATTCGATAAACGCGGGTTCCGTGAACGGGTTTTGAAAAAATAGATTCAAAAAATGGAATGTATTTAACAAGAGAAAGAAATACCAAAGCAGAAAAAAGATTTCCCGATACGGTCCGACGATTCTGGGGGTTTTGATTTTTCTGAGCTGCGAGTATGCGTCTTTGGCGACTTTTCTTCCCTGGAGAATCAGCGCAAAATTTCCGTCGATCATAGTTAGAATTCTTCGCAAACCGAAAGGCATTCCGTTGCCGATCATTCTCTCTTCGACGTCCTCTTTATTGCCGGAAAGTTTATGATGGATAAGATGAATTTCTCTGCGAAACCAGGGATTGACCGTGTTCGCGCGAAACAGCCAAACGATCCAAAACATAAAATTCTGTATCTTTGCGTTTCCTTTGTAGTATAGATTATGGATGAGGTCGTGTTCGATCTCGTGTAAAAAAGAAGCGAGAATCGCATTGATTACGATACAAATCCAAAACGGAATTCGATCGGATAGATAAAGAACTGCAAAGAGAATCATCCCGGCAGCGGACAAAAGCGTAATTCCCAAACCGATCCGATCCTGATATAACGATAAGAAAGGATGTTTTTTTTGAATCCGATCGTTCCGAAACCGAATCCATTGGATGATCTTCCGCGTTTTTTCCTTTTCGGAAAAACGTTCGTAAGGTTTGTTACGGGTTTCCATTCGAGAATTCCCGGCGTTTCCGCCTAACTCGAAATTCTAACCTAAAATCGAGGAATCGGAATCTTTTTTTAATCCGAAGTCGAATAATCGAAACCCGATTTTATCGCTTTTTCTGAATGCGCTCCATTCCATTCCTGCAGGTCGATCGTTCCTCCGGAAAGAGTCGCGACGATTTCCAAACCGGAAAAAACCCTTTGAAAAATTCCGTACCGAAACCGATCCAAAGCTACGAATTCCGAATTTACGGATGCGTATAACACATGTTCATCGATAAGTCGGCGGAACAATCGCACTCCGGTTAAAGAACGGATTCCCGTGTTTTCCAACATTCCTAAGGCTTTCTCCAAGGATGCGGATTCTCCGTTGGGAATCGGAGCGTTTTTGAGAAAGTTTAAAATCCGCGTAACGATAAAAAGAGAATAGAGATCTTCCCTTTCAAAATGTTCGGAAGGAATCGCCATCGAAGTCAGCCTTGAAAGAAAAATATCGGATTCGTTTCTTTCCGGGAAACCGGAAGCGATCGGAGAATTCGGCGTAAGATAAAAAAGCGAGGCTCCCATCAAGACCGGTTGAGCCGCGTTGAATTGAAGCGTCTGAATCATAGAATCCAGACTTTCCATCGGAAGACCGAGAATTTGATACGAAGTGATTTGAAATCCTAAGTCGAAACCTTCCCGTACGATTTGAAGATATTTTTCGATCGTATGCGGTCGTTTGGTGGTTTCCCGTACGAGTTTATCCGAACTGACCAAAGCAAGATTGAGATTCGTAAATCCGGCTTCTTTCATCAAATGAAGCAGTTCGCTGTCCAAGCTGATGTAGGAAATTCCGTTCATCGCCACGAACTGAACTTCTTTTTGCGGAAAGGCCGCGATCAATTCTTCGCAGAGCTGTTTCATCTCGGGCCGAAAGAACGTAAGATTGTCGTCTTCAAAATCGAAAACACGATAACCCAGTTCGTAAGAATCCTTGATTTCGTTTAACACGTTCTCTACGGTGTTTCTTCTATACTTGGTTCCGAAGGTTGTGTGGACCGAACAAAAACTGCATCGGTGCGGACAACTTCTCGAAGTGATGATAAAACGCATCGGCTTTCCTTCGAAAAGATAGTGTTCTTTTTTTAAGGAGGAAAGATCCGGCGGTGGCAACTCGCGGATCGGATAATTTTCTCCGATCGGATTCAGTCGGAGGTCTCCGTTTTCTTTCCAACCGAGAGAGTCAACGAGCGCATAACGTTTGTTCGTCCGAAATTCGTTCAAAAAATCGCAGAGGGGTTTTTCTCCTTCACCTCGAACGATGAAATCAACGTTCTTGTGAGAAAGCATCAGTTCGGGACAAGCGGAAACGTGCGAGCCGCCCATCAAAACGGGAACGTCCAAAACTTGTTTTACCGCATCCGCCGTCTTTAAGGCTTCCCGATAATACGGAGAAAAAAGCGAGGAGATTCCCACTATATCGGGTCGTATCGATTTCACTTCCTCCGCGATGTCTTCGTACGAGGCTCCGAAATGAAAGTATTCGAAAAACGTGGAGAACGGACTTTTATCAGGAACCGGATAATATTCCTTTAAGTATTTGAGTTCGGGTGGAATCGGAACCGTTCTTCTTCCCGCGAGTTTGTTGCCGAGACTTTTGTGAAAATCGCGGAGAATCACTTCTACGTCCGGTAAAAATTTTTGAATCGCTCCTTTCAAATAACAAAGACCGATCGGTTGCAATCGTATATCGGTATCGTAAAAATCTTCTACGGGCGGTTGAATGAGAAGGAGCCGCATGTCGTCATGGAAACGGAGAGAATGGAAAGATCAAGTCTCTTCGTTCTTGAATACAAAGTGAGAATCGGATTTTAACCGTTGACTAAAGCGTGTTTTCGGGTTATACTTCGCGGCACATAAGAGGAGAAGCGAAAATGCCCTATAAACCCACTCAACCGAGTATGGATCTGAGTAAATTGCTGGTTCGACTCGCGAAAGATACTTCGGTTGGAACCTTGGAAGGTGTGCGTTCTATTTTGACCGAATCTTTCGACTGGTCTTCGAAACAATTATCCAAACTTTCGGACGCTCCTCTGATTCAAAACACGAATTTCGCGGAATTCCTTTCCAAATCGGGAGAATCGCTGAAGAGCGCCGGCGAAAAAACGGACCAAGGTCTGACTCAGGCTTTGACTTCCACAGCCAAGGCGATGCACCAAGCGTTAGACGCGCTTGATGCGGCCGACGTCGTTGTTAAGCGAACTCTTTTTGAGAACATTCCCGTATCCAGCATCGTGGGAGAATCTTTCGCAGGACTTGTTACCACTTCCCACATTCAAGCGTCCTTTCGTTTGAACGGAAAGGACGCGGGAGTCGCGGAAGTGTTGGGGGATTGGAAGAATTCCAAACTTCCGAAGTTGATCCTTTGTATTCCGGGACTTTTTTGCGACGAAGGACTTTGGAACGCTAAGGGCGAAGTTCCGGTTTCAGATACGATGAAGGAATGCGGTTATTATCCGATCTATCTTCGTTTTAATCCGGGCGTCCATCTATCGACAAACGCAAAATACATGCTGGAACTTGTGGAGAATCTTCTGGGTTCTCCCGAACTTAAAAATCATACGTTAGACGTCATTGCTTACAGTCAGGGCGGTCTGATTTTAAGGAGCGCTCTGTATCAAGCCGAACGGGAGAATTCTTCCTTTCCTAAAAAGATTCGTCACGCTTTGATCATCAATTCCCCGGACGGAGGATCGTATATCGAAAAGATCGGTTTTTGGCTCGGTCTCGGCGCGGAATCGTTGCCGATTTTACCCGTGAGCATCATCGGATTTATCGGAAATCAGAGAAGCGACGCAATCAAGGATCTTTCACACGGAATTATACGGGAAGAGGATTGGATCAAAAACGATCAAATCAAACGATACGTCAACGATTCGTATTTCGGGGAATTGGACGACGTGAATGCGACTCAGATCTATAGTCTTGTAACCGAAGAGGAATCCAAATGGTCTTCTTGGATCGGAGACGGGATCGTGGAAAAACCGAGTTTGACTTTGTTAAGCGACAAAGTGTATCGGAAGAAATCGAACCCTGAATCGAGGGTTTATCGTCTTTTGGAGACTTCTCATTATCAGGTGATGACTCATCCGGAGACGAGAAACATTCTTCGGAAAGTTCTGACCGAACGATTTTGATAGGATTGCAAGTTTTATTTTTGTCGATGGTTTGTCGGAACAATTAAAGAATTCCGATTGTCAAAACGAACCGATTTAGAAATTCCTCGACGTCCGTTTCGAATTTTACGTTCGACTTTCCTATTAAAGACGCGGCCTCATTCGAGACCGCCACCTTAACGGTTCGGGTTCGTGTTGCCGGTTGAATTCGAACGCTTATGAAAACGGTTGATCGATCAGGATCGGTTTTCGTAAGATCGCTCTCAAAAGCAGATAACTGAGTAACCCTAAAGGACCGAATAGGAATGTCGCGATCTGACAAGGGATCACGAGCCAACGCGAAATTCCCAGCTTCTCCGCGTTTGCGCTTTCCCAGGTTCCCACAAAAAGGTCGAATGCAAGATAGTGAATCCATCCTGCCGCTAAAACGGCCTGATTCTGGAAAAGAAGAGAAACTCCCTCCAACGAGTCGAACCCTCCTTGTGTTTTACCGAAACTGAATATAAGTAAAGCCGTATATACTCCTCCGAAAAGGAGAGTTCCCAAAAGACCCGTGGTAACGAGCCTTGTGTATTTCCATTGCGGAATCGCGATCAAAAGAATCCAACCCGCTAATGCGACATTGTTTGCGATTTTAAAGAGAAGGGAAAGGTCCATGTTAAACTCCGTTGATTTCCGTTTTTAACGTTTTTTTGAAAAGAAAAGGAACCAGCAGGCTTCCGAACATTCCGAGCCCGCAGATTAAAAATCCGATTTGAATTCCTGTCGAAGGACGAAGCAGCGCTTCTCCGTTCAATGCTTGTATCGTCAGAACTACGGTCAAACCCGCAAAAAAGATCGAAAAGTTTCTGACCGCAGGAACGGAAATCGCATGCGAAACTTTGAAACTTCCGAATAGGAGAGCGATCATCGGAATCAACTGCATCGCATGAATGCCGAGAAAGTGCGGGATTCTCATATCGCCGGCGATCGTACTCCAACCGACTAAAGGAAGACCGGGGCCTCCTTCCGGAGCGCCGAACGTATGCCCTCCGTTTGCTTCCAAAATTCCCGCCTTCATCTGTTCGATTTGTTCGGGTCTCGGAATCGTCATAAAAAAACCGAGAATCATTCCCAAAGCGGCGATTCCCATTCCCCAGCGCAGAGATTCCATAAGAGTCTTATTTTCCAATTTTTGACGCAATAGAAAGATCGCCAAAACAACATGAAAAAACCATAATGTACCGATCGCCGTTCCCATCAGACTGAAGATGAAACCGTTTAAGGGAGTCGTAATATTAAAATGACTCGGAATTCCTCGATAAGCCTGAAACACAATCGAGACGGTTTCCACTGCGAGCATCACGGTGACGATCCAGGAAATGCCGCGGATCGTTTTTTCCCGGCCTTCGACGAATTGAAGAATCCAGACCAACGTAAACGAATACGTTCCGATCGAAAGGGAGAACTTGATCGGTTTGAGCCAAACGGGAGCGTTTGTTACGGTTCTTTCATCGAGAAAAAGCGCCGGAATCAGAATCAAAAGACTGACTGCGTTTACGAACCCGTTCCAAAATAGAGGCGGATTGAGTTTGGAAAAGGGAAGGATCCTATTTAGAATTCTCATAAATTCCTCCGAAAAAGGGTCTTGACCCTTTTGGATAGTATGTTACTACTGTAAACATAAATGTTGGCTATGTCAACATAAAAAAGTAGTCACCGACAACATGTTATGGAAAAAAAAGGCGCATCCAAAAAGAAATCTTCTAAAAAACAAACCCCCGAGCCGTATCATCATGGCGATCTCAAAAAGGCGATTATCCAAAGATCCGAAGAAATTTTAGAACAAAAAGGGGCGGAAGGATTGAGTTTGCGGGACATCGCCGCGGATCTCGGAGTCAGCCATGCCGCGCCGTATCGTCACTTTCCCAGAAAGGCCGATCTCCTTTTTACTCTTGCTACGCGCGGTTTTATGGATCTCGCGGAAGAAATGCGTCTCGCTTGGGAAAGCAGCGATGATCCGGTGGAAAGACTCCGTTCGTCCGGGACACGTTATGTGTCTTTGGCACTAAAACATCCTCGAAGAACCGAATTGATGTTCGGCGGAGCGCTTGCCTGCGAAGAGGGCGCGCCCGAAGAGTTGGAAACGATCGGAAGGGACGCATTTATGGGCTTGTTTCGAATTTTAGAAGACGGTCAAAAAAGAGGTATCTTCAAAGAGGAAGATCCGTACGATCTTTCTTTTACGCTCTGGAGTCTCGTTCACGGCTTTGTGGTTCTCGTCAACGGAAGACAAATTCCTCCGGCGATCTTAGAGGAAAGAACTTTGGAAAAAATCTTGAACTCGACTTTGAACTCCATTCTTACCGGTGTAACCAAGGAGTAAACGAATGAAACTCATCCGAAAGAAAACGATCTTGGTCGGAATTCCGATCCTGCTTTTCCTTCTGATCTTGGCGATCAAACCCGGTGATAACGGAAAACCGTATTCTCCCTATTTCCAAAACCTCAACGAAGAATTGAAAGAGAACGGTCCTGGCAAACCCATCGTACTTTTGGACTTGGATCGTTTGGACGAGAATCTCGAGGTTCTTAAGGAAAAACTAAAGTCCCCTTTGCGATATCGCATTGTCGTAAAGTCGCTTCCCTCCTTGGATCTTTTACGATATATCGTACGTGCCACGGGAAGCGATCGTTTGATGGTGTTCCATTCGGGAGACGTAGCGATGCTTTTGTCGGACGGAGAATTCAGAAAGTTTAATATTCTTTTGGGAAAACCCATGCCGATCAACGCGGTTGCGGACGTTTATTCCAAGACGGACGCGAAATACTTTCAAAACGTCCGGTGGGGACTAACATTCCGTTTTTGGAATCGATTTCGTTTTTGTTTTCGTTATGGGATCCGAATCAACAACTGACATACTTTACGTACGGCGGCGCGTTTTCCGCAAAGAAAGAATCTCCGTCCGGGCTTCAGGACAATTCGCTTTATGGAGCGAGCACCAATCAGGGAATTCTCAACGGCTCGTTGAAAACTTCCTTGTTTCCGAACGATTTCGTATTTTACAGACCGACTCAAAGCGAGAAGGTGATGGCCGAACTGGGAGAGGTTCATTTGATACGGAAGGGTAAACTTTCCGGTAAATGGAAAACCTTTGTAAACTAATTCGAAGCGATTGGATTCCGTTTTTAAACTTGTAGAGTCTTCAATCCGTAAAAAATAGGTTTATTAGGAAAATTGAAAATGAAAATCAGAGAGGCTTCCCTACAAGACCTACCCGAACTCGCGGAATTGTTCGACGAATATCGTCAGTTCTATCGGAAAGAATCGGATCTCGCCGGTGCGACAAATTTCATCGAAGAAAGAATCCGCAATCAAGAATCCAAAATCTACGTTTATATGGAAGGCGATCAATACTGCGGATTTACTCAGTTGTATCCGATCTTCACTTCCTTGTCCATGAAGCGCGCTTGGATTTTAAACGATCTTTTCGTTCGGCCCGAATATAGAAAGAAGGGCGGAGCAAGGGCGCTCATCGAACAAAGCGCGGTCCTCGCGAGAGGAACGAACGCGAAATATCTTCAGCTTTCCACCGCGTTCGACAATCACAAGGCGCAAAAATTATACGAGTCGATCGGATTCGTGAAAGACGAAACCTTCTTTCATTATTCCTGGGACGTTTGATCTTTGCGATACGGCGTAGCTGATGTCCGAAGTTGAATATTCAAAAATCGGAATCGTTCAAAAACCTTGTCGGCGCTGCGGCAAGGTTTTCGGATGCGGGGCCGCAGCGAACTTCTGCGAGTGTTTTTCCGTGAAACTTTCACCGGAAGTCAGCGCGCGACTCAAAAAAGAATACGACGATTGTCTTTGTGTCGCCTGTCTCGAAGAACTCAATCGAAGGACTTGAAGTTCTTTTCGGGCGTGCCTCTCGCTAAAATATTCAAAAAAACGAATATAGTTTCGTGATCGGCTTCGAGTCGCGTGCCTTCAGGCTCGCGGAGCCCCGCTCGTCGTCTGCGACGACGCTACGCGCCTTGCGGCCCGCTCACGCGGAACCTTCCGGCGGTTTTAAATCCAACGGTAAATAAACGCGGAAGACCGTTTGTCCGGGTCGGCTAAACCATTCGATTCTTCCTTCGTTTTTAAGTAGAAGTTTACGGACAAGATCCAAACCTAAACCGCTTCCTTCTCCCGCGTCCTTGGTGGTGAAGAACGGATCGAAAATTTTCTCTCCGATCTCCGGCGGAATTCCGGGGCCGTCGTCTTCGACTTCCACGACCGCTTCTCCGTTTTGCTGATACAAACGGACGGTAAGTTTTCCTTTGAATTGCATCGCCTGCAAGGCGTTAAAGATCAAATGCGTCCAGATCTGAACAATTTCTTCCCGAACACAATGAACCGGAGGAACTTCTTCGATGGAGCGGACCAAATTCACTCCGCGTCGAATGTAATGCTGATATACGGTAAACACGGTTTCGAGAGTTTCTTCGATATGAACGTTTTTCGTAGAACTTTCGTTGCCCGTTTCCGAATAATTTCTCAGCTCGAATAAAATCTTGGAAGCTCTATCCACCGAAACTCGGATCGTATCCGAATTTCGGAAATAGATTTCCTCCAGATAAATGTATTCCAAAAGCGTTTCGCGATTGGACATTTGAAAAAAAGGTTTATACGTTTCGGGAATGCTTTCGATTCCCATATCGGCAATGGTGTCGGCTAACGTTTCGTGATTGGGAATATTCCATTTTTTTAGAGTGTCGCTGATATTCTTTCTTCTTTTTCTCACCTCCAAACCGGCGATTCCGGAGTCGCCCTTTCTGCAAGTGTCGATAAATTCGATATAGAGTTGTCTTTCTTCGGGAGAAGCTAGAGATAAGATCGAATGAACCTTGGGCAACATCGAGCGCATTTTCGGAACGGATGCAAGAAGAGTTTGATTGGAAGCCTTGATTGCTCCGAGTGGGTTGTTGAGTTCGTGACTGATTCCGGCGGAGAGTTGTCCGAGAGTCGCCATTCGCACCGAGTGAAGAAGCTGATTCTGCGCCTTGCGTAAATTTTCAAGAGCTTCTTCGAGATGTTTTTTCTGCGCTTCGATGAGTTCGTTTCTTTTGCGGATTTCCTCGCTTTCTCTCAGCGCGGCTTGCGTTACGATCCGTTCCTCGAGATACATGGAAAGATCTTCCCTCATTTTATCCATCGCGGTCAGCAGTTCGCCGATTTCGTCCTCTCTCGGATAATGCGCTCTCGCGGAAAGATTTCCCTTTGCGATCTGTTCGGAATATGCGATGGCTTTGGATAATCCTTTGAGAACGTATCGATCGAAGGAGAATCGAAGCGTTACCAGAATCAATCCGAGAACCGCAAACGTGGAAATCATCGAGATCGCCCAAATATAAATTAAATCTCCCGAATATAATGAATCCGGAATGGAAACTCTTACGGCCCACGGACGCGGGGAATCTCCCAAAAGAACGGGATAATAATAGTGCGTGAAACCTTCTTTGGCTTCGATAAAAGGTTGTCCGGAAGCGATTCCGTCCGTGATTCTTTTCCGTTCGTTTTCATCCTCGATCAGTTTGCCCACCGTCTCAGGATTTTTTCCGTTTGCGGCAAACGAACCGTCCGGCGATAAAAAAGCGAGATAGCCTTGGTTGCGGAAAGGACGGATCGATCCGATTTTAGTCTGCATTCTTTCGATCGTTACGTCCATTCCGACCACACCCGCGAATTTCGAATCGCGGAATACGGGCGCTACGATGGAAACCATGAGGATCGATTTTCCGGATACGAGGTAACTCGTCGGTTCGGTGAGAAATTCTTTTTGTGTCTGTCTCGGTACCGAATAATAGAGTCCTTTCGGTCCGGGATCTTCGTAGTTTACGCAATTCTCATATACGAGTTTGTTTTCGTCGAGGGCACGGTTGATATAAGGAACGAATCTTCCCGAAGAGTCGTGTCCTTTCGCGTTTCTATAAGCGTTGTCCGATCGGTCGTACGCGTTCGGTTCGAAGACGGCCCAGACTCCGAAGTAGTCCGGTTGAATGTGCAGAAATTGTCCCAAGGCATCGACGAACATCGGACGGTTCGGTCTCGTCTTTTCCAGAACGGCCTTGAAGCTGCGCACTGCCCCGAGTCCTACATTCAAGAATTGTGATATTTCTCTCGTATATTTTTCGGAGGCGAGTCTCGCTCCCGATTCGGCTTCCTGTTTGAGTCTTTGATAAGCGACGATGGAATTGATCGTCGTCACTAAAAGCGCGCCCACGGTCAATAAAGCGGTGAGGATAATGGAGATACGGGCGCGAATGCCGAGTTTTCGTTTTTTGCCGATCAGATTCTTTTTTAGGGAACCTGGACGGGAACTTTCGTTATTTCCGTTCGTATCGTGCTCGCTGGAAGGGTTGTCGCTTTTTTTCATAACGATATGCGTCGCGTTCCAAGAGAAGAAGCCGGCTGCAAAGTATTGGACGAAACGATCGAAATGGAAAGAAATTTCCTATTTGATTTAAAATAAATTTCGATTTTTTTTACGAAGGAGTTTCGGGTAATTCTCCGTAAGAAGGCGATCCATAAATTATTAACCTATCGCCATCGTATTCCGATTTGCTAACAGCGTTTAGTCTAGGATGACGCTTAACCTTTTCCGGTCCTGGAATTTACTCAAGCGAACGGGAATTTCAGATGTGTGGTTTTACTATTTTTAGCACAATTGTGTATTCTAATTTTCGAACCTGTGAAATAATCAGAAAATTATTCAAGATTATAGGATGAAAGTGGAAGGATCCGTAAAAAATCGGACCTGCGACCGGAAAAATAGGTCGAATGCGTATCAAGGCCGTTCCTTTCTTCGTTCGATTTCATCTAAGGGGTTTTTCTTGCTTTCCGCAGTATCGATACGCAATCCTATTTTTTCCTGGATGATGATGGCCGCGATCATTCTTTTCGGTTCGGTCGGATTCTCAAGAATGGGCGTTTCCCAAATGCCCGACGTGGACTTTCCCGTGGTCAACGTTTCTCTTACCTTGGTCGGAGCCAACGCGCAGGTGATGGAAACCGACGTGGTAGACCCGATCGAAGAGGTTCTGATGACGGTCGAAGGAGTCACCGAGGTGCGATCGACTTCCTCGGACGGATCGGCGACCGTAACCGTAGAATTGGAACTCAGCCGCGACGTGGATGTCGCGGTGCAGGAGATTCAAACCAAACTCGCGCAGGTTTCCAACAAACTTCCCGAAGAAATGGATCCGGCTGTGATTACGAAATCCAATCCGGATGACATCCCGATCATCTGGGTTTCGGTGACCGCGGTCGATAAAACCGAAAAAGAAAAGATGCTCTTTGTGAAGGATTTTCTGAAGGATAAGTTTCAGAAGATTTCCGGAGTGGGCGAGATCATTCTCGGCGGTTACGTGGATCGGACGATTAACGTTTATCTGGATCCGATCAAACTTTCGAGAAACGAAATCGCCGTCGACGACATCGTCAACACGTTGAAGGAACAAAATCTCGAAGTTCCCTCCGGTCGACTGGAAAATAAAACGAGCGAGATCAGTCTCCGCGCAGTGGGAGAGGTTCCGACCGCAGAGCAATTCGGAAATATCTTTTTGAATTCGAGAAGCGGTTCTCCCTTGTTTCGATCCATCCGTCTGAAGGACATCGCGATCGTAGAAGACGGGTTAGGCGAAGTGCGGAGAGTTTCCCGTTTTAACGGAATTTCCTCCGTCGCAATCGGGATTAAAAAACTCAAAGGGGCGAATGCGGTTCAAGTCGGAGATCTTGTTAAGGCAAAGGTGAAGGAATTAAAGCCGAAACTTCCGAAAGGTTACGATCTTACGGTTTCCAACGATAACACGGGTTATATCCGAGACAGCGTGAACGAACTCGAATTCACTCTGATCTTTTCCGCGATTCTTACCGGATTCGTCTGCCGTTTGTTTTTGGGGAATTGGAAAAGTACGGGGAACGTGCTTCTTGCGATTCCTACTTCGGTGATCGGGACGTTTTTGTTTTTATACTTCGCAGGTTTTACGATCAACACGTTCACGATGTTGGGTTTGTCCCTTGCGACCGGGATCGTGGTCGACGACGCGATCATGGTTCTCGAAAATATTACGCGACATCGGGAAATGGGCAAGTCTTGGTTCGACTCCGCCTTGGACGGCGCTTCCGAAATCCGTTTTGCCGCTTTGGCGGCCACGTTAGCCGTCGTTGCGATCTTTCTTCCCGTCGCGTTTATGAAAGGAATCATAGGAAGATACTTTTTGGAATTCGGCGTCACCATTTCCGTCGCGGTGCTTCTTTCCCTTTTCGAAGCGTTGAGTTTTACTCCGATGCGCGCTTCTTTGTACAGCGAAGGTAAAAAGGAGAATGGAAGGAAATCCTATCTTTCCTCCGTGTTTTCCGTAGACGCGCGCGATTCTTGGAATCGTTGGATTTCAAGGGTTTCGATTTTCAAAAGAATGGATCCTACGATCGAACGTTTTCTGGATTACGGCACGGGTTTATACGCTCGCTCGATCGACTTCGTATTAAAATATCCTAAATCGATTCTGTATGGAACGACATTTTTGTTTCTTATATCGCTCGGTTTTTTCTTTCTTTTAAAGAAGGAATTCATTCCTCCGCAGGACATGGGGCGTTTTATCGTGCGTGTGCGTTTGCCTCTAGGTTCTTCTTTGCAAAGAACGGACGAAGCCATGAAGAAAGTGGAGCAATATCTCATCCAAAGGAAGGAAATCGACAAGTATATTTCCAACGTGGGAGGTTTCGGAGGAACCGAAGCGAACGCCGGAATGTTCTTTATCACGATGAAGGAAATGGGACACAGACCGAAAAATCCCAAGACCGGAAGAGAAATCACGCAGGCGGGTCTTTTCGGAATTTTGCGAAAGGATTTGAAGGAACTCGTTCCGGAAGCCACGTTTTCGGTGCAGGACCTTTCGCAGAGGGGATTTTCCGCGGGAAGGGGATATCCCGTCGAACTCGTGTTAACCGGTCCCGATTGGCAGACGTTATCCGCCCTTTCGGTTCAAATATTAGAAAAATTGAAAGAAAGTAAAACCGTTTTGGACGTGGATACGGATTACGTCGCGGGACAAAAAGAGCTCAGGCTTGTGACCGATCGTGAGGCCGCCGCGCTTCGAGGTGTGAGTATGGCGAACGTCGGAAACACGGTGGGGACTCTGATGGGCGGTAAGAACGTGAGCCGTTTTACGGAGAATGGTCGGAGCTACGATGTGCGCGTTAAAATTCAAAAGGATAAGGGAGAAACGATTGCGGTAATCCCGGATATCAGCGTACGCAACACTTTCGGAGAATTCGTAAAACTGAAGGAAGTCATAAGCATTCAGGAAAAGGAAGCGCTGAAGACGATCACCCGAATCAACCGCGAACGTGCGATCCGCGTTTTCGGAAATCCGACTCCGACCCTAGGTCAAACCGCTTCGACGGAAAAAGCTCTGGAGATCGCGCGATCGATCCTGCCGGAAGGATATTCGGTTTCGGTGACAGGTTCGGCAAAAACCGCAAAAGAATCGGGAGAAAGTCTGACTCTTGCGTTGCTCTTCGGAATTCTTCTTTCGTATATGATTCTTGCAAGTCAGTTCAACAGTTTGAAACAGCCTCTTTACATTCTTTTGGCGATGCCTTTCAGTTTTACGGGCGCGTTAGTCGCTCTTTATCTGTTCGGTCAGTCGTTCAACATGTATAGTTTTATCGGATTGATTCTTCTTTTGGGATTGGTGAAAAAGAATTCGATTCTTCTTGTCGAGTTCGTCAATCACGTTCGAACCACGGGTAAAAGCATTCAGGAATCCATTCGGGAAGGTTGTCCGATTCGTTTGCGTCCGGTTCTGATGACTTCCTTCAGTTCGATCGCGGCGGCGATCCCTCCCGCATTGGCGCTCGGACCCGGAGCCGAAACGAGAATTCCGATGGCGGTTACGATCCTGGGAGGGATGACTCTTTCGACTCTCATCACTTTGTTGGTGGTTCCAGCGGCGTATTATCTCGGTGAAACGAAAAAAGAAGAAGCGACTGCAAAGACTTCCTTCGTTTTTCCCGAACCTTCGCCTTCCGTTCCTAAAAATAAAAAAACAAAAAAATGATTTCGAAAAACATTATAAAAAAAGAATATCATTATTCGAGCTTCGCATTAACCGCAATTCTGTTTTCGGTTTTGATTGCGGGTTGTACGGACGACTCCGCGATCCGAACCAACGACGGAGTCGTGGAACCTCGCTTGGAAGAAGTCACAGGAGTCACGACCGAAAAAATCCGGAACATTTCTCCCGAACAAGAATTGAACATCGACGAACTCTACGCATACGCGGTCGAACGGACGGAACGGATCGCGCTCAAAGAAGAGGCGATTCAACAGGCGGATTCGCAAAAGGCGGCGGCCTTCGCGTCCTTCTTCCCTTCTTTGTCCCTGGTATATAACAAATTTTATCGGATTCCCGGACCGAATTCTCACTTTAATCCGTATTATACGGAGCCGAACCCGTATACAGGAGGATCTTCTTCGAGCAACTTGCCTCCGACGGTCGGCCCCGGGACGAGACTTTTGTTGTCGATTCCGATTCTTAACGGGGTAAGTCAATATACGACATACAAAGCCGCGGGCGCTTTGACTAACGTGAGAATGAACGAGGCTCGTTACGAATCCGGGCGGCTGTATCTGGAAATCGCACAAGCATATTATAATGTTCTCCAGTTGAAAGAGATCATTCTTCTGGAGGAGAAAAAGACGGACTTGGTACGTAAAACCATCCAAGAACGCAGAAGACTTTTTTCCTTAGGGAGAATCACGCGGGCGGATTTGAGCGGATCGGAAGCGGCTTTTTCCCGTTCCGAAGCGGGTCTGGAGGATTTTAAGTATCAGCTCAAACAAGCGGAGATGGCCTTGGAAAGTCTTGTCGGCGCGGGAGAAGGGGGACTTAGGCTTGCGATTCCCAAAGAAGCGATCGTGATTCCTCGCAACCTTACGCCGGAGGAAAGAATCGCCAAACGATACGACGTCATCGCCGCAAAAGAGAATCTCAAGATGGCCGAACTCAATTTGAAAAAAGCCTGGGGAGGGCACCTGCCTTCGGTAACGTTGAACAACTATTATACGATCCCGGAACACAACACGACTCCGAACAAAGACATCACGATGCAGTTGTCGATCAACGTGCCTATATTATCCGCGGGTACGATCACCGCCGGAGTCAAACAGGCGGAATCCGCGGTACGACAAGCGGAATTGCAGTTGTCGCAGGCTAAACGCGTTGCGAGCGACGAGATTCGAAAGGCGTATGAAAGTTCTTTGAACTCGGCCCGTTTGCTATCTTTATATTCGAAAGCGCGCAACTCCGCCGAATCCAATCTCAGCAGTCAAAGAAGAGGATTCAGTTTTAAAACCGCTTCCCGTTTGGAACTTCTAGTTTCGGAAACCTCCTTCTTGGATTCGGAAATCGCGTATCGAAAAGCGTATTATCAACATTCCTTAAATACGATTTGGTATTCCGTTGCGATCGGCGAGCTGCCGAAATTAAAAAAATCGAAAGAAGAGGATAAGACCGGGGGTTAGTTCTTTTTGTACGCTTGACATCTCTTCTCAATGGTTTTAACTATTGGGCATAGTTGAGAGGTAAAAGTCCCCATGATTATCAGTAATTACTTTCATGACAATGATGATATCAAACTCGTGTTCGACGAGTTGATCGATTGGGATGAAATTGTCCACGCTTACGAACATAAATTCGAAGACGCGGAAGAATATAAGAAATCCGGAAACGACAGATTGGCATACGCTCCTTCGAGCGTGGAAGAAGCCAAAGAATACTATAAGTCCGTTTTGGAATCCTTGGGCGAGATTATGGGAGAATTCGTCGCTCCCCGCAGCAAGGAAATGGATAAGATCGGACTCAAGTATGAAAACGGAAAAGTGACGTTTCCGAAAGCGCAGGAAGAATGTTACAATACGCTTCGTGACGCCGGCTTGATGCCGATTTCGATCAGCAGAAAATACGGAGGAATGGGTTTGCCCGCAACGGTTCAATCCTTCATGTGCGAGATCGCGGCGAGAGCCGATGCGGCCTTCTGTCTTGCATACGGAAACATCAACATCGTGGAGATCATGGAACGTTATGCGTCACCGGAAATGTGCGAAAAATGGCTTCCCGATATTTCCGCCGGAAAATACAGCGCGGCGATGGCATTGACCGAACCGAACTACGGATCGGATCTTCCGAACGTTCAGACAAGGGCGACTCAAGACGCGAACGGAGTATGGAGAATCAACGGTGCAAAACGTTTTATCACGCATGCCTGCGGTTACGTAAACGCGCCTTCCGTCATTCTTACGTTAGCGAGAACCGGATCGCCCGAAAGCGGCGCGCGAGGTTTGTCCTTCTTTCTCGTAAAAGGAAGCGACGTTCATATCGCAGGCGTGGAACACAAGATGGGACTCCATTGTTCGCCCACTTGCGAAGTCGTGTTCGACAACGCACCGGGAGAATTGATCGGTAAAACCGGATACGGTCTCGTAAAGTATTCGATGGGAATGATGAACGCGGCGCGACTCACGATCGCAACCCAGTCTTTGGGAATCGCAACCGCCGCGTATTACGAAGGTAAGAAATACGCATCGGAAAGAATTCAATTCGGAAAACCGATCGAACAAATTCCCGCGGTCAGAAAGATTCTCGATCGTATGGAACGGGAGATTCTCGCGACACGAGTTCTCATCGCCGAAACGGGAAAGGCGATCGATTTATATCATTGGCCGAAAGAACATCTCATCAAAGTGGAGGGCAAATCAGAACGGGACGTGAGCCAGGATGAAAGTATTCGCCGTTGGGAAAAACTCGCCGATCTTTTTACACCGCTCAGCAAATACTACGCTTCGGAAGGATGCGTTTCCATCGCGTCGGATGCGCTTCAAATTCACGGAGGAAGCGGTTACACCGAAGACTACGACGTGGCGCGGATCTACAGAGACAGCCGAATCACTACGATCTACGAAGGAACGACTCAGCTTCAAGTCGTCGCGGCGATCGGAGGAGTGGTTTCGGGAATGTCACCGACCGGACAACTCAGACAATATGGGGAAGGAGAACTTTCCAAATTCTCCGCCTCGGACGATCTGAAAAAAGTCTGGAACGACCTGGATGCGGCCGTCGCTCTTTTTAAATCGATCCACGACGGAAGCGTGAAGGATTCTTTAGCGTTTGAAGTGGTGGAGATCGCGGCGCGGTTTCTCTGCGGAATGCTCTTGGAAAGATCTCTCAAGGTTTTGAGCGGAAAAGAATTAGAAAAACGGAAAGCGATTTCCCAGGCTTATAATTTGGACAGCATAGCGGTTTCCAGCGCGAATCTGATCAAGCTGGAAAGAACTTCCAAACAAGCGGTTCCGGCTTAACGAAACGATGACTTCGCCGAGAAAGAACGGCTCGGCGAAGCTTCAAAAGAATATTCGAATATTCTTATTTTCTTAAAGTCTCCGTGGCGCTTCCGCCTGCCCAGGTTCCTTCCAAAAGTCTGCCCCCGTTTTTCACTTCGTAGATCACAGGATCGTTTTGTCCCCAATCCACGGTCAACGTAGTTCCATCCAGAGTTCCGGTTCCCGTAAAGGTTTGTCCGGCAACGGTCCAAGTAAAAAGATATTCTCCGTTCGATTGGGTGATCGTCACGCTTCCGCCGTAAGAGGAGCCGTCCGGATTGGTTCCGGCGACCCGATACTTCCCGCTGATGGAAGAAGCGTTTATTTGGCCGATCTGAGCGGTTGCGGTCGAGATAAAACCGAACACCAGAAGAACGAGGAAAAATCTTGAGATGATTCGAAACATTTGCGTATTCTCCTTAAAGAGTGGAAGAAATCTGCAGGTATTTTCAAAAAAGTCAATTCATTATTGCGAAAAACAAAACGATTATACAGAAATTATTTCTTCGGAGCTAAAACGGAATCAAACGAAGTCTGCGGAAAGAATCGGTTCCATTATAAGAACAGGTTATAAAATGATTTGATCGAAAAGATGAAGTCTGAAAGATTCGATTCTCCGAAACCGGAAAACGAAATGCGGGAGAATCTAATAGCATGTTTGGATGGAATTATATACAATTCGATTCGATGACTCATGTAATTGTTTATAAAAATGGAAAAGTTTCCAAAGAAGGACGAGGTCTGTCATTTTTTTATTTCGCTCCCACGAGTTCGATCGCGGCAATTCCGTTGGGAAGCAACGACCTTCCCTTTATCTTCAACGAATCCACGAACGATTATCAAACCGTTTCGATTCAGGGGCAGATCACGTATAAGATTTCCAATCCGAAGTCTTTGTCCGAACTTTTGGACTTCACGGTGGATTCCAGCGGAACGTACAAGAAGAACGAGATCGAAAAGTTGAATCAGAGGATCATCAACTACGCGCAGACTTCGACCTCTTCCTTTATTCACGGGATCGGTCTGAAGGATTCGATCCGTTCCGCAAAGACGATCGAAACGCAAATTCTTCAGGGCTTGCAGACTTCGAGTGCGATTTCCACTTTGGGGATCGAAATTCTGAACGTGAACATTCTCGCGATCCGTCCGAATCCCGAAATGGAACGGGCTTTGGAAACGGAAACGAGAGAACGTCTTCAGCAGGAAGCGGATCAAGCGATTTATGAAAGAAGAAATTTCGCCGTGGAACAGGAACGCAAGATCAAAGAAAGCGAATTGAACACCGAGATCGCCGTCGAGGAAAAGAAAAAACAAATTTCCGAAAAGCAGATGGAGGCGAAGATTCTCGAAGCGGACAACAAACGAAAACTCAGAGAGATGCAGGTTCAGGCCGACATCGCCGTCGAAGAACAAAGAAAAAAGTTCATCGAGATGAAAACAGCCAACCAGAAAAAGGAAGCCGAAGCGCAGGGTTTCGTTACGGAAACGACTCTGAAACCGTTCCGCGATATCGACTGGAGAACGTTAGTCGCCTTGAACAACAACCCCGATCCGAAATTCAACATCTCGCTCGCCTTTAGACAACTCGCGGAAAACGCGGAAAAGATCGGAAGCTTGAACATCAGTCCCGATCTGCTGGAAAATCTTCTTCAGGAAAAGAAAGATTCCAAAAAATGAAGGTCGAATACGCGATCATCGTTAAGAACAAAACGCGCCTGGAAACTTTGATCGAACGGTTCAACACGAAACAGCAGGCGCGTTTTTATATCGAAAGGCTCGGTGGAAGGTTCGAAGATTACGAAGCGGAACACGAGATCTTTCGCGAATCCTTGGATCTCGTTCAGAAGCGGATCTCCAAAAAGATCAAATCTAAAATCGTGGAACGGATGTACGTTCCTTCGTTTCTTTTTTCGCAAAAGAACGTGATCGTTACGATCGGTCAGGACGGCTTGGTCGCGAACACGGCGAAATATTCGAAGGGAGTTCCGATCGTCGCCGTCAACCCGGACAAGGAACGATATGACGGTGTATTGCTTCCGTTTGATAAGGATAATTTTATGCACGCGGTCGAAAACGTGATGGAAGGAAATTTTACTTCCAAGACGGTTCGTTTCGCCGAAGCAAAACTCAACGACGGTCAACGGCTGCTTGCGTTCAACGACTTGTTTATCGGTCCTTCTTCCCATACTTCCGCGCGGTATAAGATTTCGTACAATCGGAATCTGGAAGAACAATCTTCGAGCGGGATCATCGTTTCCACTCCTGCCGGTAGTACCGGTTGGCTCAGTTCTATATTCAATATGGCTTATGGAGTTACGGGACTGTTTGAAAAGGAATTAACGCTCAAACGTCCCGCATTGCAGGAAGATCAGCTTTTGTTCGCCGTGCGCGAGCCGTTTCAAAGCGTCCGAACTCAAATCGGAATCACCGCGGGCGTTCTTACGGAAAGATTTCCGTTGACGATCGAGTCGTTGATGCCCGCAGGCGGGGTTATTTTCAGCGACGGAATCGAAAGCGATTATCTTAAGTTTAATTCCGGTTCGATCGCTACAATCGGAGTTTCTTCGGAAAGCGCGACCTTGGTCGTAAAATCCTAAACTGAGTCTCGTTTTTACGATTCAAGGCTTTCGACTTTGATCCGGAAAACCTGCGGTAGGGATGCGGAGCGTGCGAAGCAGTCGTCTCGTTAGAGACGACCGAAGGCGAAAGCCGAAGCGCAGAGCAAGCCCGGTCCTGCGTGTTCGTTTTCAGTATCGAATTACGAATCCGTTCGCAGGAACCGCCCGATCTTCCCTAAGTTGCGGGCGCGTCCATCTTGGAAAGAATTTCGCGGATCTTGTCTTCGCTTCCTTTCGGAGTGAGAATCAAAAGAACATCACCTTCTTCTAATTTAGTTTTTCCTGTTGGAACGATATGTCCGTCGCCGCGGTAGATCAAGGTGATCAGAGAGTTTTCCGGAAAGTTCAACGAATACACGAACTTGCCGACCGAATTCGAACCGTAAGGAACGATGAATTCCAAAAGATTGGAATCGCTCTGTTCCCGATTTTCGAATTCGAACGGATACGAAGCTCTTTGTTCCAAAGGCGCGTCCAATCCGAGCCAGCGGACGACTTGAGGAACGCTCGTTCCTTGAAACAACAGGGAAATTAAAACGGTAAAGAATACGAGATGGAAAATCTTATCGGAGCCTTCCACGCCTTGTGCGAACGGAAATGTCGCGAGAATGATCGGGGCCGCTCCTCGAAGTCCGATCCAAGAGACCAATAACTTCTCCCGAAAATTATAACCGGACCGAAAGAGTGAGATGAACACCGCGATCGGTCTCGCAAAAAAAACGAGAAAGAGGGAAAACAAAATTCCCGTTCCGAACAACGGAGGGATTCTGCTCGGATAAACGAGCAGGCCCAACGTTAAGAACATGATGATCTGCATGAGCCAAGCGATTCCGTCTAAGAAGCGGAGATTACTTCGTTTGTGAACGAAGGACTGATTTCCTAAAACGAGCCCCGCGATATAAACCGCTAAGAACGGGTTTCCTCCGATCAATTCGGTCGCAGAATACACGAACAACACGGAAGCCGAAATTAAAACCGGATACAACCCTTCGTATTCGAGTTTGATTCGATTGAGTCCCTTGTAGATCACGTAGCCGAACGCTACGCCCGCCGCCGATCCAATGGAGAATTGCATGAGAATGTGAAGCGCCAATTCTCCCGCTCTCGGAGGTTGCGGTCCTAACAAACTGAGAATACTTACGGTTAAAAGAACGGCTAACGGATCGTTGCTTCCCGATTCGAGTTCGAGCAAGGATGTAAGTCCTTTTTTCATCCCCGTGTTTCTGGTTCTGAGGACGTTGAAAACCGCGGCGGCGTCCGTCGACGAAACGACCGCACCCAATAAGAAGCCGATGATCGGAGAAAACCCGAGAACGTAAACGGAAAAGAGTCCCATCGTCGCCCATGTGATCAAAACGCCCAGGTTTCCTAAGACGATTCCTTTCCAGAGAACGGGTTTTATCTTTTGCCATTCCGTTTCCAAACCGCCGGAGAAGAGAATGTATGCCAACGCGATCGAGCCGACTTGCCTTGCCAGAAGAGGATTGTCGAAGTCGATTCCGCCGGGTCCATCGGACCCGGCGGCCATTCCGATCAGAAGAAAGAGGAGAAGAGAGGGAACCCCGAATTTGGAGGAAACGCGCAGAAGCCCGATACTGAGAATGATCAGGCCGGATAAAACAAGAGTGCCGAATTCAAATTCCATTCAATACCGTAAGAGTAGGATTCCATAAAGTTTGGGTTTTCAGAGATTGCTGATTAGACCCTGAAAGTCCGAATTTAGAACTTTCTATCCTTCCTTTTTTCCAAAAAATAGGAAATGGTACAAGGAATTTTTTCCAATTCGTTTCGGCTGATCGCGGCGATTTCATTTTCCTCTGTTCTCTTTCCGTTCTTTTTTGCTTTTAAAAGAGGGGAATGCGGCTTAACAGCTTGGAACATGAAAATTCGTTCGCGTGCGAGCGGATTTTATGCGACTTGATATATTCTAAATATTGAATATACGGATCGAATTTTCTTTACAAAAATTCCCGGAAAATTGAAGTTCGGAACGGGAGGGAAAGTATGTATATTCCAAAAGCGTTCGAAGAAACCGATGAAAATAAGTTGATCGCGTTTATACGTGAAAATCCGTTCGGAATTTTGTTTTCCGCCGACGATACTTCCTTGGAAGCGTCTCATCTCGTGTTTCATCCGGAAAAGGACGAATCCGGCAGGTTATTTCTCTACGGACATTTTGCAAAAGTCAACGATCACTGGAAGAAGGTTCGCGATCGGGTTTTGGTCGTTTTTTCCGGTGCGCACTGTTACGTCTCTCCGACTTGGTTGGGAGAACCTCATACGGTTCCCACATGGAATTATGCCGCCGTTCATGTTACCGGGAATCTTTCGCTTTTGGATGAAGCGGATTCTCAGAAACGGATTGGGCAGCTAGTCGCTTCCTACGAAACGAATCCTTCTTCCGAATGGAAATTGGATTTTAACGATTCTTTCTTCCGAAATCTCGTGCAAAAAGGGATTGCGGCGTTTCAAATCGAAGTCACGAAGATGGAAGGAAAGTTCAAGCTTAGCCAGAATAAGTCGACCGAGATTCAGCAACGGATTGCTTCTAACTTAGAAGCGATGACGGATGAGAATTCAAGGACGATTGCGCGTTGGATGCGTGAGAATTTGAAAGGGAAGAATTCGTAAGGAGACTTGCGGGGAATCAAATCGGAAAGTTCGGTTTTTCGGAATTTTTTGAAAAACTGTCACAGTTGTTCGACCGCCGTCTCTAAGAAATCAAATACCAGTCGAGGAAATCGTCGTGGAATGGGCGCCTTTCGAATGATCGGAGGGAAGTCATGAGGAAGAATTTTCTTTCCGCAAGCGACTTGGTCGGGAGCGAAATCCTCGGAATATCGAGGACTAATTTTCGAAAGAGATTATCCAGAGCGAGAAAGGATCTCTATCAGTTTATGAATTCGAAATGCGGGTTGGTTCGTAAGGAAAACCCGTGTCGATGCGCTCGAAAGACAAAGGGTTTTATAGAATCGGGAATTGGGAATTGGGAATCGTGAATCCGAAAGAATTGAAATTCTTCCATCATTCCTTACAAGCGATCCGGGAATGGGAGGGAAAAGTCGCAGTCGTTTGAGGAGTATGCGGAACCGCGTTATGCTTCTTTGTATCGTAAACATAAATTCTTAATTCCTTCGGATCAATCCGATAAAATCCGGTCCTTGTTGCGGGATTCCAAATTTCGGGCGGTCTTCGATCTGAAATAATCGTTTTGAAGTTTCGGATTGTGTCCCGAATTTTTAGAATGATCTGAATTTTTTTCGGATTGATGATCGGATTTTGTCCATTCGGAAAAATTTCGGAACCGATGTCTGTATGGGAATCTTATCACTCAACTCCGACGAGAAAATCTGTTCCAGGCTTCAAGAGATTGAAACCGAGGTCGTTACTCTTTTAGTTTCTAAGGAAACTTTATCTCGGTATCGCGAGGAGGATCGTAAAATTTTAGCGAAGAGAATTCCTATTCTTCTGAAGATTTACGGGAAATATTTAACCGCTGCGAAACGTTTGGGGAACAGGGCGGGAAAGACTTTGTATCAGCCAAGTCCTGGTCGGGGGAATATGGTTCGGATGAACGTGCGCTTGAGTACGGGAAGTTGGGCGTTGTTCGGAACGTTCGCGCAGGCACACGGGGTATCCCGCTGTTATTTATTTCGATATCTTTTGTTGTTGGATGAGGCCGGGGTTGGGGATTCTATCGTGAGAATTATGAATGAAGGAGGTCCAACATTTCACAGGAATTACAAATACATCCTCCACCTCGATCTTTTAAATAACAACATAACTCGGACCCTCGTCTGCGATCCCACCCACATATTTTACGTTTTGGATCCGCGAGACTGGTTCGACATTTAGTCAAACAGACAAACACCAACCTAAAAACAAGATTTAAAACAAACAACCTTCAACCGCTTTGAAACCAAAATTCGAAGCTTAACAAAGTATGCCCGCGCGTATCAAACGCACACCCTGACTCCGCATAAGACATTCAATGCGTGGACGAGGTCTTGAAAAACTGAATCTCGACTTACTACTTACGGCAACTACCTAACAACACAAACCGGCACTTTTTTATCGAACACATTCGAAAAATCTAATTTCCTTTTAAAGAAAGCAAAAAGAGGAAAATACGCAAAATTTCCTTTCAACGAAAAACGGATTTGTAGTCTTCGAACTCCCCTTGACAGAAAAAACGACAGACTCTCATCGTGGAAGATATGGAACAACCCAGCTCCAGAGAAAGACTGATACAAACGACCGGCAAACTTCTCCAGGAAAGGGGTTACCATGGTACCGGGTTAAAGGACATTCTGAAATTAAGCGAAACCCCGAGCGGTTCCTTATATCATCACTTTCCGAACGGAAAGGAAGAATTGACCGCACAAGCGATTCAAAGCGCCGGAGAACGTCTTGAAAAACAAATCGAAACCGCTGTCGAAAATCATTCCGATCTTTACGGCGCTCTCCAAGAATTTACGAATCATCTTGCGGAGGAGCTGATCAACTCCGGTTTTCAAAAAGGATGTCCGATCGCTACGGTTGTACTCGAAGTCGCTGCCGACAACGATCGGATCCAGAAAGTCTGTTCTACTACTTATCAAAATTGGCAAAATCTGATTCAAGCTCTGTTGCATCGGTCCGGAATGGAAGAAGAGCGTGTAGAATCTGTCGCCATTCTTCTTTTGTCCGCCGTCGAGGGCGCTCTGATCCTTTGTCGAGCCCACAGAAGCGTCCAACCCCTAAAAGCAGTGGAAAAGCAGTTAGAAGGGATTTTAAGCGTATTGATTCCTGCATAAGAGAATTTCTTGACCAAAATCATCGGCAATAATAATTTTGGTAGAACGATCTATCTAGTCGAAAATTAAATCCCATTCCCGTTTGGAGGCGAAAATGAATCTTTTTATCACAGGGGCATCCGGCTTTGTAGGAGAAGCCGCCACCCGGATTCTTTCTAAAAAACACAAAGTCAAAGCGATGTCCCGTTCGGAAAAAACCGATTCCGTGATCACCAAAGCAGGAGGAGAACCGGTTCGTTCCGAATTGAATTCCGTAGACCCGAATCAACTCAAAGGAATCGACGTCGTCATTCATAGCGCTGCCTATGTGGAACAATGGGGACCGTTTCAGGATTTTTGGAAAGTCAACGTGGACGGTACGGCGCAGCTCCTCGAGGTGGCGAGAAAGGCAGGCGTAAAACGATTCATCTTTATCGGAACCGAAGCGGCTCTGTTTTACGGACAACCGATGATCGACATCGACGAAAGTTATCCATATCCGAAGAATTCTCCGTTTCCGTATTCACGCACAAAGGCGGAAGCCGAAAAACGCGTGTTAGCCGGAAATTCCTCCGAAATGCAGACGATTTCGATCCGTCCGCGTTTGATTTGGGGACCGGGCGATAAAACCGTTCTTCCCGTTCTTTTGAAAATGATCGCCGAAGGAAATTTCTCTTGGATCGACGGGGGAAAGGCTCTTACCAACACGACTCATATTTACAACTTGGTTCACGCGATCGAGCTCGCTTTGACGAAAGGACAAGGCGGTAAGGCGTATTTCGTCACAGACGACGAAGTATTCAATTTTCGTAATTTTCTCGGATCGCTTCTGCTCACTCAAAAAGTCGTAGCCCCGAATCGGTCCGTTCCGGGTTGGCTTGCTCGTTTTTTAGCGAGAATCATCGAAGCCGTTTGGAAACTTTTTGGAATCAAAAACGAACCTCCGTTGACTCGATTCAGTGCGAGCATCATGTCCCGCGATTGTACGATCAAAATCGACAACGCTAAAAAGGATTTAGGTTATTCTCCGTTGCTCAGCGTTCGTCAAGGTCTCGCAGAGATGCCGGTTCTTTGAATCGGCACACTTTTTCTTTAGAGAAAAAAAGGAAGAATGACGAGTTCGGTCTGAAATTGGAAAAAAAGGATCCGGACGGATATTTGGTCGAGCTGATCTGTTAAACGAAATGGAGGTATTTTCGATCCGCGATCGGGAATCGGAAATATGTCTACTTTCTTCGGCGTTTGAATTTCACAATTTTCGGTTCTTTTTACTTTACAATTTGCGGAACTGCCTTAAATCAGTCGGCATCTTTCGCGTCTTCTATCGCTAACGGCAGCGCGAGAATCAAGGAAAAACCAGTTCCGTTTTCGAAACAGCCGCAATGCCGAATCCGAGAAATAACATCCCGCAGCCGCTCGCTCAAGAATTCATCAAAACGATTCGGCTTCTCGCCTTATCCGGAAAAAAGAATTTTCGCAATTATTTGATCGATCCGCTGACATACGCTGGTTGGGAAAAGGAGAAGTCGCATTCCGCACAAACCTCCGCAAAAATTATCGATAAGATTCAGGCCGATTCTCTTGATCCCGCCTATGTTCACACGATCGGTCTGAATTGCAAACGCCTCGTGTCGCACGCTCTTGGGGAGAATTTGTCCGCGGTAGGGGACAGTTGTATTTTCTTTTTGGAAAAAATTCAGGAACAGGAAGCGGTCGCGGAAAGTAAAGAAGCGATCGAATTTTTTTCTCTGATCGAAAAACCTTTGGCGGATTTCCGGGAGCTCAACCGTACTAAAAGCGAAAAACTGTTCGAGGACTCTATCAAGAATTTTTCTCCCGAAGAATTGAAACACGTTTTGGAACCGGTGAAACTCGACACACATCGTCAGAAGGTTTATCTGGACGCCGAGGTTCATCGGCTTTACAACATGATTCTCGTAGCGACCAAATCGAACGATATTCCGAAGTGTAAAAAATTATTATCTTCTTATATTATAAAATTCAGCGATTCCGAGGATTACAATCTTCAGGAAGTGGAAAATCTGATCGGCGCTCTCGCAAAACGGGACGTTTCGTTTAAGGAGAATCTCCGGGATTCTCTCGCGATCGAACTCTATTATCTCATTACCAAGGGAATTCTCGAAGGTAATCCGAGAAAGGCGATTCAGGGAATTCGAAAATACGCGCATATCTTCGAAGGAGATCCGAACGCGAAATATTATTACGAAATCGACGGATTGGAAAGGAAACTCTACGCGATCATACGGGAAAAAGACATGATGAAAGACATCAAGAAGGGAATATAAATGGCGACACTTACGATTCAGGAAAAAAAAGAAGGAAATCTTTTGGTTCTTCAAATTCAAGGAGAGATCGACGCGAAAACCGCGCCGGATTTGAAATTGAAATTGGAATCCTCCATCGGAAACGGCGCGACAAAGATCGTATGCGACTTCTCCGGAGTTTCTTACATCGCTTCGGCGGGAATCGGGGTTCTCAACTCCATTCTGAAATTCTTAAAGGAAAAATCCGGAGAACTCGTATTCGCCAATATCAAAAAAGAGGTTCGAGACACGATGGACCTTATGTATTTTACGAAAAAAATTCGCATCTTCGAATCGGTCAAGGACGCATTGGCGGCGTTTTAATCGCCAAACCTGCGTAAAATGAATTCGAAAAAGGAATTAACGCATACGTTTCCGAACGATCTTTCGGAACTTTCCAAAATCCGGGAAGTTGTCCGTAATTTTTTAGGGAACGAATGCGGAGATCTGATTCGAGGTCGACTCGTGTTCGCGGTGGACGAAGCGATTACGAACGTGATCGAACACGGATTTCCCGATCAAAGGGCGTCTAACGTTGAACTCAAAATGAGACGCAACAAAGACACTTGGAGATTCACCATCACCGACGAAGGAATTCCATTCGATCCCACCTTGAAAAAAAGCGATACTTGGAAGGAGCTTTTCGAAACCGGAGCGGACGGCGGATTCGGTTTAAGATCGTTGAAAAAAATCATGACCGTCCGTTATAAACGTCTCAAACGTCCTGAAAGAAACAGACTCACACTCATTCACACAAGGATAGAAAATGATCCGAAGCAAACTTCTTCGTAAGTTCCTTCCCGGCATCCGAGCCAAACTTTCCTTTTTCACGGCCGTATTGGTCGTGTCGATTCTCGCGCTGACTTCCGCGATCTATTACGGACAACAACAAGCCGCGCTCGAAGAGAAGATGAACTCCGAGCTGAAAGCGCCTTTGGAATACGTGAACGCGGCGGTTCTCGATCTCGAAAATTTAAGCCGAAGTCTGATCCTCATCGAAGAATTCAAAATCCGAGTGAAGGAGAAAAAACAACAACTCAGCAAATTCAAAAGAAAGGTTCTCCGGAAAGAAGGGGGACTTTTCGGCGCTTTGAAATCCATCGGAGCTTCGATCGGATTAAAAGTGAAATACAACTACTATCACAAATCCGTGGACACCTACTTTACGCGCTATCTTTCCGAAAAGGAAATCCGGGAATTCGAAACCAAGGTAAAGGGAGAATTGAGAAAGGAAAACGGAGCTTCCATCGATTCAAATCTCTATGAAAAGATCGTAAATCTTGCCAAACAAACCGCGTCGGCGAGAATCTCCGCCGAATCGGCAAATGCAAGAATCGAACAGATCTCCGAAGAAATCAAAACGATCGAAGAAGAGATCGCCTCCGCGCAGGACGATCTTAAAAGGAAAAATTCCCTCGCGGCGGAAAAGGAAAAGCTCGTTCAGGAAAACAAAAGTCTTTCAAAAGATATTCCGAATTTTGAAACCAAATCGGAGTTAGGCGAAACGGCTCTTACGAAAACGCTGCAGAACTTTTTCAAAGGCGCCTATAAAGATAAGATCGCATCGCTCGGTTTGTTGCCCGATAAGGTTCGGATTTTGGAATACGATACTTCCGGAAAACAAACCTTGGATACCGGTTTGCTGTTTCCTCAATCCTCGGGAACGGGAAAAAAACTTCTCGCGTTGAAAGAATTCGAGGAAAGACGCTCCGGTTTGTTCAAAAGTTCGGACGTATTAAAAACGAATTCCGAATATTCGGAATCCGAGAACTACGAAGTCGGCGGAAGACAATACGAGGTTTCGTATCGGACCGTTTTCAGAAATCCCGGAACGGCGGAACGATCCAAAATCATCGTATCCGAAATTTCGGAGAATCTGGATTCTTGGAAAGAATATCTCGAAGAGGACAAAAAATTCTCCGCAGGCTTGGGTGAAATTTCCCAAAAGCTAAAGGGAAGAATCGCCGAACTCAGAAAAGCCGGAACCGCTAAGCCCGCTTCGGACGCCGAATTCAAAAACCTTTATATTCAATACCGTAAGGTTCTGAAGGCCAGGGATTCTAAATTAGAAGAATTGAATCCTTATAGGAAGGATCGTAAACAATGGGAAGAGAATTGGAAGTCCGAAAAGAATTCTCTTGCAGCCCGATCCAAATCCTTGCACGAGGAACTTCTCCTTTGGCAGAAGAAATCGGTAATGCCCGTAAAATCGGACGAACAAAAAATCTCACCGGAAGAAATCCAAGAGACGATCCGTTCGCTCGAAGCGAAAATCGAAGAGGTTCGTGAATCGTTGGAACGAATGGATTTAAACAAAGAAGATTGGACTCATCTGAATCTTTTTCAAGCCCCCGAATCTTTCGGCGGTCTGCGCGATGCGGCCTTGGATGAATTCGCGTTTTTACCGTATCGTTCCGATTCCAATTTAATGAGGAGATATTGGAAAGACGAAGAAGAACGGAAACTTGCGCAGAAAAAATGGGATCTTCTGCGGGAATGGATCTTTGCGGGAACTTCAGAAACCGAACTTCCCAAGTCGAAACTTCCGATCTTGGATTCGGGAATTTTAATCCGAAGCAGAAGCGAAGCGGAGGAATGGATGTGGGTTCTCGATTCCACTCCGTTGTTAAGCGAACTCGGCGAGGATCCGAAAGGTCTCGGTTACGATCTTCTTCGTAAAAATCATCTGGGATACAACGTGGTTCTTTTGGACCGTACGGAAGGTTTGAGAAAGATCCGTCAAAATCGAGAGGAACTTCTACGTTATACGGCATTGATCGGCGTCTTTGCCGTAATTCTCGCGTATCTGCTTGCTTGGATGGTTGCAAGAAGAATCAAAAAAATCATTCATCAAACCGAAGAAGTCGGTAAGGGAAATCTGGATGTGGAATTTCCACCCGCTGGTTATGACGAAATCGGGATTTTGAGCGAATCCCTCAATCGGATGACGCACGGTTTAAAGGAACGGGAGGAAATGAAAGGGGAACTCCTCGCCGCCGAAGAAATTCAAAAACGTCTTCTGCCCGAAAAACTTCCGAGCAATTTGGGAGATGCTGCGGAGTTCGGTGCGTTCTACAAAGCGATGGCCGGAGTAGGCGGCGATTACTACGACTTTATCGAGTTGAGTAAAAACGAAGTCGCTCTTTGTGTGGGGGACGTTTCCAATCACGGAGTCGGACCCGCGATCGTTATGTCATTGTTCCGCGCGCAGGTGCGTTCGATTCTCCGCAAAGGCGAACGGGATCTCCGAAAAATTCTTCTCGAACTGAACGAATATCTGTATTCCGATACGCCCGATCATATCTTCGTTACTTTCTTTATCGCCATCTACGATCGAACCACTGCGAAGATGAGATATGCATCCGCGGGGCACGTCAAACCGCTGTTATACGACGCGTCCGAAAAAAAACTCAGGGAACTTCCGGGCGGAGGATTGCCGATCGGAATGGATGAGAATTCCTTTTTTGAAACCACGATCGAACCGAAATCGTTTCAGATGGATCCTGGCGATCTTTTCTTTCAGTACACGGACGGTTTGGACGAAGCGCGTAATCCTCAAAACAAAATGTACGGCAAGGAAAGATTGTTTCAGACGCTCGTGTCAAACGCACATCAATCGCCTACTCAAGTAATCCAAACCATCGTGAATGATTTGGACGGCTACACGGGTAAAAGCATTGGAAATGCGGGCTTTTCCGAACTTTCTGACGACATCGCTATGATCGCAATGAAGCGCATGAAATAATCGGATTCTTGTTGTAAATGTGAATGTTTCACTTATACTTTCCCGAATCGCAAAGTGAAAGAGGATTGTATGATGCTTCGAAAATGGATTTGTGTTCTCCTGGTATCGAACGTTTTTATCGGAAGCGGTTTCATGAGCGAGCTGACCGCGCAGCCGGTTGCCCCCGCGGTGAAAACCCCGCAAAACACGGAACCGCAAATCAGCAAGAACGATCTTTCCACGCGCCGAAGAATGCTGGAATATCATCAACTTTCCGGATTCATCACTCTGGGGCTTTGGTTGGCGACCAACTTGGAAGGGGAAAAAGCGAAGGACAGTTTGTATCGAACCTCGGATCAATATGCGAAGGTTCTGCTTTTCGCGCACCCCGAATACGCGAACAATGATCCCGTCTACGCGGTCGCTTTGGCGCAGGGCTTGAACCAAAACAGCATCGCCGCAACGTATTTCCTTTTAAAAGATCCCGCCAATAACTTTCCGCTCTACTTCGCATTAAAATCCCAGGAGGAATGGGAAGCGAAACATTCGGGAGATTTTCACAAACAATTAGCATATTCAACTTTTGGAATGTATATGTTGACCGCAGGACTTGCGTTTTTCGCTCCCAAACGGGTCGTCGACTCGGAGGATTCGGACGTGAATATCTACAGTCCGATCTTTGCGCATAAGGCGTTGATTCCGTTTCACTTGGCCGCCATGTTGATTCTTCCTTCCTTGGGCCAAAGAATCGAAAAACACGGACCCGAAGCCGCAAGGGATATGCAGCAGGTAGGATGGGCTGGGTTCGGAGCCTTCTCGCTGTCTTTACTCGTGATCACATTTTAAGGATTCAAAAAAAGATGAAAAAACTTCGGCAAATCGTTTTCTTAGTTTCGCTTCTATTCGTTTCTCAAACGTACGCTTCCGAAATTCTCAAAAAGGAAATCACCTTTCTGGCGATTCATCCCATGAAAGAAGTTCACGGGGTTTGCAAGGAAGTGAATGCGGATTCACCGAACGTTCAAAGTTCGGGGACGGGATATAAACTGGGTTCTCCCTTTGCGATTAAGATTCCTATTTTAAGAATTCATTCGGGGGACGAAAGTAGGGATTCACATATCATGGAAATATTAGGATATCCTGATACTCCCGAGATCGTTGCACTGATCGAATCCGTGACGCCTTCCGGAGATTCGTATTCGATTCGCGGAAAACTGACGATCCGCGGTTTGACCCGCGACTTTGAATCCCGCGGAAGAGTGGAGCAAAAGGAATCGGGACAAATTCGGGTTTTCGGTAAGGTAAACATAACCTTTTCGGATTTTAAACTAGAAAAACCTTCGCTTTTGTTCATCAAAGCGAAAGAGGAAATCGAAATCGGCTACGACTTCCTGATTAAGATTTAGATAGAATCGATCGTAATTATTTGTTGACAATCCCCCGAACTCGATACCAATACGAAGGCTAAGTTATGCCGTCCTTATTGATCACGCTCGTGTTTTTCTATCTTTTAGGAATGTATCTCGTTCATTACGTGGTAACAAAAAAAGAATTATGATTTTAGGTCATTACGCATCCGCGCTGATTCCTTATTCCAAGTTCAAACGTTATCCGTTCTGGGTTCTTCTTTTATGCGCTAACGTTCCGGAGTTTTTTTGGCTTTTTCTGGCGTTCATCGGGGTCGAACCCGCTTTCCCGTCCTCTTTATTCGAAGCGACGTTTCAGAATCTCCAGGTTCATATGACCTACAGCCACAATTTGATTCCCGCGTTTATTCAGGGAGGAGTCGTTACGGCGGTAATTTATCCGATCTATAAGGATGTTTCGTTTTCGGCTTGGTGCGGCTTCTTGACCGTATTGCACGTGTTATGCGACTTGATCGTGGGTTTCGAACATCAGCTGTTGAGTCCGGATTCTCCCGTCGTTTCGTTGAATTCGTATTATTATTTTCCGCACGTCGCGATTTTGATCGAATTATTATTCAGTCTCGGTTGTATCTTCTGGTATGTTCGAACCGAAAAGTCGAACGGAACCCCCGTCTCCGGGAAAAAACTGGTTCTGCTGTTGTTGATTTTCGGAATCGGAATTCTGATGTGGTTGCCGAACGCAACCATTCCTATGAAGGAGTTACTTCCTTTTTAGGAATCGGATTCTTTCGAAATAAATTTTTGATCTCGGATTGATTTGACGAAAAAGGATTTATCCGAAGTATCGATCGGGGAGTCGATCATTTGGAAGTATTCTTAATCTTCGTTTTATTCTTATTCAGTTTATACACTTTTTTTCAATCCAAAGGATTAAAAACGGAAATCGAAGAACTCAAAGAGCGGATTCGTTCTTTGGAATCGATGCTTTCTAAGGAAAAACCTAAGGAAAGTAAACGACCGCTTGCGGAGGAAAAACCGATCGTTCCGATTACGGACGTACCTCCGCCGTCCTCCGTTCCGCCCGTTCGACAACAAGAAAAGAAAACGGATAAAATCGAGGTGCGGACCGAAGCCCAAACTCCGGTTCTTGCTAAAACGACATCCGTCGAATTCAAAGAAAAACGAGCGTCGGTTGCGCAGGCTGCGACGGCGGAAAAGATCGAACCGCAGGTTCCTAAAGAGCCCGGATTTTTGGTTCAGCTCTGGAAGAAGATCGAAAAACCTCTTTCGGAAAACTGGACCGGAATTTTGGGAGCGGTTATTCTCGTTGCGGGAATCGGATTCCTCGGAATTTATGCGCTCTTTATTCTTTCCGCAATATATCGTTGTCTTCTTATATTCGGATTTTCTTTTGTTCTTGCGGTTCTTGCGTTCTGGCTCGGAAAAAAACCGGAATTCAAAAACGTATCGCTCGCGCTTCGAAGCAGCGCGGCGGCGGTTCTGCTTTTCGTTTCTTTGGGAAGCGGTTCCATCGATGCGTTGAAATGGTTGGAGAATTCCTATGCGGCTCTCGCGGTTTTGAGTGCGGGACTAATCGTGAATCTTTACGCGGGTTATCGGTCTAAAAACGAAACATTCGCTTCTTTGCATACGATTTTGGGATTGGTGGCGGTGTCGATCCCGCAATCCTCCGGTTTTACGTTAGGCGTAATTGCGTTGATTTGTTTACCGGGCGTGATCTGGAATTACAGGGAACGAAGACAAATTCATCTGTTGGCGGTAAGCACCGGTTTTTTTGCGGCCCATCTCCATTGGCATTATCAGATCTTCTCGCAGGCAAAGCCGGCCGGTATCGAGGTAGTTTTTCCGATTCTTTGTATTCTTCCCGTATTTTGCGGCGCGCTTCTCGTTCATTACCGGGAAACTTTGTACGGGAAAAAAGAATTCGAACTCTTTCCACTCGCAAGTCATCTTCTTAACTGGTCGTATCTTGGAATCAGCCTGATTCATTATTCGCAAAAAACGAAGATCAGCACATTCGTATTGTTTGTCGCCGCAGGAATCGTTTGGTTCTTGTCCAAGGCCGCAAAACGAAAAGAAATTTCCTGGTTGTTTCTTACGGATCGATTGGTTTCCCAATCCTTGATCGTCCTTGGAATTTTTTCGCTGCGACTTTGGAGTTTGGATTCGCTTGCGATTCTCGCGATCCTGTCGTTCGAGATTTTGATCTTTTCCTGGGTTTGTTTTCGGGAAGAAAGCCGCTTTTTGGAAAGCGTTTCTCTATCCCTTACGACGATCGTATTCGGAGCGCTGATCGGTTTCTCGTATCGTCAATTTTTTCAATCGGAAAATCCGGGGGTTGCGGTTTCGTCCGCTCTCGTTTCGCAGATAGGTTACGGAGTTCTAATACTTGCGTTAGTCGGCTTTATCGGAATCTTGGAAAAACGATTTCCGATTCTAAAGGAAGAATTGTCCCTGACTTCTTTGCTCATCACGTTGATGAGTCTGCTTGCCGGATTGGGTTTGTTTTCATTCTATCTATTCTTTTCGAACGAAATCTACGGAGTTTGGATCCCATCGATTTTGTTAAGCGCAATTCTGGTTTTAAGGCAGAAATTGTCTTCGACGAGACTTTCGTTTACGATCGTTTTACTCGCGCCTCTCGTCACCTTGAGTTTGTGGAAATCGATCGCTTTTGGAACGTTTGAAAACCACGAACGGGTTCTTGCGTTATCCCTTCCGTGGTTACTGCCGTTTTTAGTTTATTTAAAGAATTCTAATGTTTTAAACGGACAAAAACCGCTTTATTGGCCGGGAATTTTCGGTTTTACGGCGCACCTGGTATTCACGTTTTATTACTATCTGAATCTGAAGGGTTCGCTTTTGTTCGGGCCGTTCGCGATTCTTCTTTCTCTTCTTTATTTGGAACTGGGAAGATGGATTCGGAAGCGGGAAAACGGGGATTCCTCGGACGACGGAAAACTATTCTCCTCTCTTTATGTGTTGTCGTTCGTATTAACGGGAATTTTTTTATTACGACATTTTACCGTAGAGTTTCAATCCGCATCCGTTCTTTTCGGGATTCCCGCCCGTTTTTGGATCGAGATGCTCGCTGCCTCTTTGTTCTTATACTGGATTCTTTTTCCCGAGGAAGAATTCTCCTCTCTCGATTTGCTGCGGTCCGCGCAGCCTTTGTTCTGGGAACTTTTAATTTCGATCGTAGTCATCGGAATTTATACCGAAACACCCGGAAGAATTCTTTCGTTCGCGATGGCGGTCCTGACCTGGGTCATTTTCTTTTTATCGAAACGGAAAACGCTCAAGACCGAACGATTCGCGTTGTACGTTTATTTCTTTTTCATATGGACGAATTTGGAAATTTTCTTAGGCGGAGAATCCACAGTCTTTGCGAATCAAAACGAATTTCCTTGGAAGGAAAGAGGGTTTCAGATCGCGTCCGTTTTCGTTCAATTGAGTTCCGTGTTTTTCGTTTTTCCGAGAATCGGTTTGGTAGGATTAGAGACTTCGTTTATCGGTTGGACGGGAATTTGGAAAGCTCCGCTTCGATTCTTTCAAAAGTATTACAACGTATTGCCCGGCTATCTCGGAGTTTTCGGAATCGTTCTGAGTGTGTATATTTATACGAAGGACGTTTTGAATCCGATCTCCAATCTCATCGTCGGACCGGCTTGGGCTTTGTTGTCGATTTCGTTTTTGGAATTCGGGCAATTTTTCGGAAGAAAGAAGGATTCTCTTTCGATCGCGATCCTTTCCGATTTTCTTAAACGAGCTTCCTGGCTGGGATTGATCGCGTTTACGGTTCATTACGTTTATGTGGATTTACAGTCCTCCTATATGTATCTTGGATTTTTGTCGGCTTCCAATTGGACCGCGGTCCTCGGGATGTCCGTTTGGATTTATTGGGCGACTTCTAATATTAGAGAAACTGAAAACGTCCGTTTTTGGCAGATCGTATATCCGTTGTTAAACGAAGGTTGTCTTTTCTTTCTGGGTTTGATCTCCTATTCCGTCGTAAGCGAATCTTGGATCAGCGTCGCGTTTGCGGTCGCGGCACTCGGAGTTTTGGAACTTGGGATTCGAAAACAGGAAAACCTTTCGAGATTTCGATGGTATGGAATTCTATTTCATTTGTTTGCCTGCTTTTATCTGACCTTTATCGTGTCGACCGAAGACAATCCAGTCGCACATTGGATGCAGGCGAAGTGGATCCCCGGCGTTCTCACCATTCTTCTTTTATTCTTATTCGTGTTCCGAGCTTATCGAGGATACGGAAAGGAGAATATAGGGTTTCCGCTCGGCCTCGGTTTTTTAAAAGGAATCGCGGACAAGACCGGAACCTATCTCAACGGAGTGGTATATTATCCTTTCTTTATAGGAATTTTTCTATTCCTCTATTGGTCCTTTTCGAGCGCGGTCCTTACTTTGCTTTGGTCCACTCTCGCATTCTTGATCTTCCTGCTAGGATTGTTTTTGAAAGAGTCCTGGTTCCGTTATCTTTCCTTGGGACTTTTGTTGTTCTGCGTGGGAAGGTTGATCTTTCACGACCTTTCTTCTTCCGGAACGATTCTCAAAGCGGTCGTGTTCTTGGGAGTGGGAAGTATATTGCTTTTAATGAATACGATTTATAACAAATACCGGGATCGGTTTTAAATGAAACGATTGATTTTTTTTATAGGGATATTGGGTTTTGGAAGCGTTCTGATGTTCTTATTATACAAAGAGCAGATTCAAACGGAACGAAACTCCACGTTAGCTCCCTTTTACCAGATTCTCGGCAAGCCGATTCGAACGATGAACCGCGCGCTAACGAAAGTTTTGTCCGTTGATTCTCTCGACGAAAAGGAATACGGCGACGCGATCCGTGAACGATTTACGGAGATGCAGAATCCGAACGACAAAGATTACGTTTATCTAAATCAGTTGATCGGAACTCTCACTGCGTATAAACAGAAACCGTTCGATTACACGGTTTACGTGATGGAAGAAGAATCGCCGAACGCGTTTGCGCTGCCCGGAGGAGTGATCTTCGTTACGAGAGGTTTGATGACGACTCTCAAGTCCGAACACGAGTTGGTGGCCGTTCTCGCGCACGAGGTGGGTCATATCGAAAAATCGCATTGTATGGACGGCGTTCGCTTCGAACTGCTGGCTGCAAAGATCGGAACGGAAACGTTAGGCAAGCTTGCGGACTTCGCGTTTCAATGGATGACGAGACACGCATACAACAAAACGCAGGAAGACGAAGCGGACGAATACGCGTTCGATTTGATCTTGAATACGATGTATGATCCGAACGGAGTGGGACTTGCGTTTCTTCGATTGGAAAAATATTCTCCCGAGTCGGGAACCAAAAAAGCCAAACTCATCAGCGAATACTTTCAATCGCATCCTCACATGGATTTAAGAAGGGAGAAGTTTTCCGAAAAAGCCGATCAGTGGTGGTCTTCCCATTCCGAGGAAAGAAGATACAAAGGCGGGCGAAACTTGAAGGCGCGAACCACCTTCGAAAAACAAGACTACGACGAAGAATGGATCGAAGGACGAAAATCCTAAATCGATCCGTGATCGATCAGAATCAAATATGAACAAATCCAAACATCAGCAATCACAAAAAGAAAACGAGACGTTTTCCAAAAAGAGTCTTCTGTACTTTTATGCAAATACGGGAGTGACCTTGCTCGCGGGGAATATGCTCAATTACTCTTTGATCATATACTCGCTGGACATCACCGGATCGCAGACGTTTGCAGGTTCGATCTTTTTTGCGAACGTGTTGCCCACGATCTTGTTCAGTTTTTTTGTGGGAGCCGTTCTCGATCGATATTCGCGTTTGAAGATTCTGTATCTCTTTCAGACGAACTACATTCTTTCCGCATTGATTATCGGAATTCTGATCGGAACGGGAAGAATGAACTATGATCTTCGTTGGATTTTAATTCTTCTTGCCGCATACAACGGACTCGCTCTGACGTTTATGATTCCCGGTCGATTGACATTGCTCGGCAATTTGGTCGATGCGAAAGACACGGGAAAGGCAACGATGATGTTGAACATCCTGATTATCGTAGGATTCGGATTGGCTCCGATGATCGTAGGTTTGATCAAACAAAAGCAGGATTGGGATATACTGTTTTATACGATCGGCGCTTTGTATCTGTTCGGATATTTGTTTTTAATCCTGGTAAAAATTCGGGAAACGGTTTCCGTCGAAAAAGAAACGATCTGGGAAGGACTGAAAACCGGACTTCTCTTTTTAAAAACCGAAAAAGTCTCCGTGGAACTTTTGATTCTGACCGCGTTCGCGATCTTTATGGTTGGACCGATGCAGGTGGTTCTTCCGCAATTCGCAAAAAACATATTATTGTTAAACGAACAGGGAAGAGGGTTGTATATGGGAACTCTGGGACTCGGATTGTTTATCGGCGGAATCGGAGCGAGACTTCTGCACGACCGTTTTCATCGCGGCTACGTGATGTTGGCCGCGACTTTTCTTACGGGAATCATCGCATTAGCGATCGCTAATTCTCAAAACGCGATTCTATCGGCGGCGCTTCTATTGACTACGGGAATTTTGGGAGGACTTCTCAGTGCGTTGATTCCTTCCACGCTGCAGTTGATCACTCCGGACGGAGTTCGGGGACGGGTCATGAGTTTTTACAGTTTGATCTTTCAGACGACTCCGGCGCTCGCCGGTTTGTTGACCGGCAGGCTCGCAGATCTTTACGGACAACCTTGGTCTTTAGGATTTTCGGGAATTTTTATTTTGATTTCCGCGATTTTCTGTTCGATTTCGTTTAACAAACTGCGCGATCTTCCCTAAGAAGGACTTTCCTAAGTAGCCGCGCAGAAACAAATTGTTTCGGATTAATTTTGAATCAGGGAAGAATGATAACCTTCCGGAGTTTCGTAACCCATAACGTCCAAAATAGTGGCCGCGACGTTCGCTAAACCTGGATTGGAAACGCCCGCATTCAAACGGATTTTCTTTTCCGGATCCAAAATGGAGAACGGAACGGGATTCAGAGTATGACTCGTTTTAGGAACAGGATTTCCCTTTGTATCCTTTTCCACGTTTCCTTTTTTATCCAACTGATACATCTCGTCCGCGTTGCCGTGATCGGCGGTGATCAGTAAAACAATATTCTGTTTTTCGCATATTTTCCAAAGCCGTTCCACGCAGCCGTCCAGAAATTCCATCGCTTGAATCGTAGCGGGAAAATTGCCCGTATGTCCGACCATATCTCCGTTCGCGTAATTCACCCGATAGAAATCCTGTTTGTTTTCGGTAAGGGCTTTTTCCAAAGCTTCAGTGATCAGAAGCGCCTTCATCTCCGGGCTTTGATCGAAAGGAATCACGTCGGATTGAATCTCTTTGTATTCCTCCGAAGTTCGATCAAAGTAGCCGCTTTTGTTTCCGTTCCAGAAATAGGTAACGTGTCCGTATTTTTGTGTTTCGGATAACGCGTACTGAGCGACTCCGCTGTTGGCCATGTATTCGCCGAGGGTTCGATCGATCGCGGGAGGAGCGACTAAAAAACGTTCGGGAAGTTTCAAGTCCCCGTCGTACTGCATAATACCTGCATAGACGATATCAGGAAGAGATCCGCGATCGAACTTGTCGAAATTTTTTTCGGTAAACGCCAAGGAAATTTCGATCGCTCTGTCTCCGCGGAAGTTCGTAAAAACCACGGAGTCTCCGTCGACGATCGGTCCGACCGGATTTCCATTCTCCGCAATTACGAAAGAAGGAAGATATTGATCGATGACTTTCGGATCTTCGGTTCGAAACGTTTCGATCGCTTCTTTTGCGGAGGAGAATTTTCTGCCTTCTCCTTTAACGTGGATTTTCCAACCTCTTTCGACCATGGACCAATCCGCTTCGTAACGATCCATCGTGATGGTCATTCTTCCGCCGCCGGAAGCGATGCGGATATCCGCTCCGTTTTTGCGCAGGGAATCGAGCCAAGTTTCGAAAGGATTCAAATAATCTAATGCGGATTTTTCGGGAACGTCCCTTCCATCCAAAAGGATATGAAGACGAATCTTGGGAACTTTTTCTTCGATCGCCTTGGAAATCAAGGCTTTCGTATGATCGATGTGAGCGTGAACGTTTCCGTCCGAAAAAAGACCTAACAGATGTAAGGTGGAATTCCTCTTCTTTGCGTTTTCGATCACTTCTTTCCAAGCTTGTCCTTGAAAGATTTCTTGACTTGCGATCGAATTCGAAACTAATTTAGCGCCTTGGTCGAAAATTCTTCCGGAGCCTAGAACGTTGTGACCGACTTCGGAATTTCCCATATCTTCGTCGGACGGCATGCCGACCGCTTTTCCGTGCGCTTGAATGTGAAGAGTGGGGGATTGATTCCAGACCTGATTTAAAAAAGGAAGTTTTGCGCCCGCGATTGCGTTTCCGGATTCGGAGCCTTTCGACGAGTATCCGACCCCGTCTAATATAACGAGCAATGCCTTTCTAGACCGAAAGGTATATTTCTTGGTGAGCTTCATGTTAGATTCATGGAACCAGTCGGCTAGGCGAGAAGTCAAGAGAATCAAATCTGAAAAAAACTTGGAAATTTGCTTTCCATTCGTAGATCCGATGAAAAAACTGAAGTTACCATTAAACGAAAAGCCTTCCGAAAAATCTGAAAATTATCTAGATAGTCTAACAGTGGAGAGGCGATGAGTAAGCCGGCCTTAAATCCAGCGTTGGGTGGAAACCAAACGCAACCCAACTTTTTAAAAGTTAAAAAGATCAACGAAGTCGTAAGTTATTATCTGAACGATAGACTTACGCACTCCGTTTATAAGGCCGTAGTTTCGCAGACGAATCATAAAAACGCGAAGTCTCAAAACTTATTTCAAGTGGAATCCAGAGTTCCCGAAGCCGCAGAGCTAACAACAGCCGAAGTCGTTTTTCATATCAAACGTCTGCTGGAAGACGGAGTCGCTCTTCAGTTCGCCTATTTCTATATCGATCCCGCGACTTCCGAATTAAAACTAAAACCTTGTTACGTTGCCTACCCAGATACGGAACTCGGAGATCTAACGCGCATTTATCTTTCTCTTATCGATCTTTCGATCAACTCGATTCTTACGTATTTGGAAAGCAGACCCGTTCTCGGGAAGGAAGTTTTATGGGAAGATTTGGAGGCGGATTTTAAAGGGGAGAATCCTTCGAAATTGAAACTCTTCTTCAATCCGGAAAATTTTTTCAAACCTCCGTATATTAGTATTCCATTAAATTCGGATTACGTAAAGGACATGCTGTTCGAAATCACGGACGGATTGATCAAAAAGGGAAGAATCCGGGAAATACCGGAGTTCGGATATCTTACGGTAAAGTCCAAAGAACTTCAGAGTTTGTTCGAACTCGTGGACGAGTTTCATTTTAAGAAGATCTTTCCAAAATACAAATGGGCTTTATCGGACGCCTTCAATATGATTTCGCACGAGGAACGGCTTCACGCGAACGATCCTTCCGCGACGCCTACCACTTCTTTCGGAAGAAAAAGGGCCGAAGCGATCGAAAAGGTCGTAGATTCCGATCCCGAAAGAAAACAAAAACGCAAGCTGATGGGGGTGGAGCTGATTCGAAGTTTAGGAGATGAAATCGAAAATTCTCTCGGACTTTCCTATCACGAACAGATTCGAAATCGGTTCCACGAAATGAGCGATCATCTAGCAAAACAAACCGGACGTTGGGACAAACTCGTCTTATTCATTCCCGATGAAGAATTCAGAACGTTTCCCGCCGAGTTGAAAAAACTTTTTACAGAAGACATGCATCTCGCCTATTCCACATGGGAAACGAAAGGCGTGACGATGCATTCTTTTATGAGAATCGACGTCGAAACGGTAAAGTCCGTAATCAAGTCTTTGGCGACTGTTGCTTCGGTGGAAGCTTGGAAAGTGTTGAGCATTCGAAACTTGATCGAACTCAACGAAGACGCGCTGCGAGGCGTATTCAAAGACGGAGAATTCGTTAAAGGTTACGGAAAGGTTCTTCGCAAAGGATATGTGGAGTACTTTCCGTGGTATTTTGCGATTCTGGATTTTTTCGGAATCGGAAAGCTGCTACAGGATATGTTCTTTCAATCCGCAAAGGAAAAAATCAGATCCGAACAATCTTTTTTAAGATCCAAAAACCGCGAAGCCGTTTTGAAGTCGGAACAAAGTAAGATTCAGGAAAAATTAAAAGAAGAAGAAAGAATCAAAGCGCTCGAACAAAAATCGAAAGTATCCGAGGCTTTGAATCAATATTATTTTCAAAAGATGATTCCCCCGTTGTTAAAGGACGTTCTCTTTGAAGTTCCGGGAACTTCTTCCGATGTGGTTCATCAAATCATCGATCGGGAAAAGTTCGTACTTCTTTCCGATCCGGCCGGTGATAAGAACGATTCGATCGTGATGTATCCGGACGACGAAACGTTTCGATCTCGCGCGAAAGAAATTCATAAAGTATTGTCCGAAAAAAAGAAGAACTTAGAATTCAAACTCAGAAACAAAGACGAGGATTTTCAAAACGAAAAAATTTCCAGGGCTTTGAAGTATTTGGATTCCTGGTTCGCTTCCAAACCCGATCCGGGAGCAACGTCCGGTAAAGCCGGTAAGGGCGCTTCTTCCGAAAGTACAAACGAAGATCCGTATGAAAATTTTCGAAAGGAAATTTCGAAAGTCAAAGGGAAAGAAAAAATTTCCGTTTAATTTGGCAGATTTTAATACGACTTTGATATAAATTTTGTTAGTCGTGCGAAAATTCTGTTTTCAATTCAAACTTTCTAAGATAGATTGATTCTACGCTCTAAAAAGAGAACGGAGAAATTCGGAAGAATTCTCCCGATAGAAAGGTTGCAAAGACATGTCGATCGTTCGGATTCATTTTTTTGGATTTTTATTTTTAGTATTCATTCTTCTTTCCTGTAGCCAAGCGGAGAAAATCGAAATGGATCTCTCGAAGGGCGGGGTAGGATTGATTGCGAACATTCTTCCCGCGATACTGCCCGTTGACGACAATCCGTTCGATTCCACCAAATTTCCAACGCTGAACGAAGGACAATCCACTTCGGTAACGCTTACGCTAAAAACGAGAGCGGCTTCGGTCGAGCAGTTTAATTTCGCCTGGGCGGATACAGCCGGCGGCCCCACGATTTCTCCCGCGACTTTTACGTATTCCGGTTCGAATACCGCGAACGTAACGATCACCGCAATCGATAACGATTGTTTGGACGATACGATGACGCTTAACGCAACCCGCGTTTCCGATTCGAAAGTGTATGCGTTGAAGTTCAATGTGACGGATCGGGATCGTTGTATTTTTCTTGCGAGCAATTCTTCAGCACCGGGCGTAACCGGACCGGGATTTACCGGAAACTTGGGCGGAGTTGCGGGAGCCGACGCAAAATGTCAGGCGGAGAAGCCTTCCGCTTTACCGGGAGCCGCTTCCGAATACAAGGCTTTGTTGGGTATCGATACGGTTCGAAATCCGACTAAGTCCGGCGGCGTACTGGAAACCGATTGGCCGTTGAAAGTCGGAGTTCGTTATTTTTCTTACAGCGCTTCCGCACCGGAGGGAGCTTACATTGCGACCGGGACCAGCAACGGAATCGGGACGGGAAGCGCGATCTTTACTTTTCCATTGAATTCGAGCATCAATCATAGCAGCGATACTTCTACGTTGAGTTTTTGGACAGGAATCGGAAGCTCCTCTTTCGATCCAATGGGCGGTTCTTATACTTGTTCGACGTATACGGACGGTACTACCGGCTTCGGCTACAACGGTGTAACGAACTCAACGAGTTCGTCCGCGATCGCGAGTTATTACTTCAGTTGCTCCACCCCCGCGCGCTTGATTTGTATTCGTCAGTAAAATCTGCAGAACGTTCTTAATCGGTCGCAAGCCATACTGATTATCCAAAGCCTGATTTTTGACACTCGGTCCCTTCTAACGAATTCAGAATGGAATCCGCGAGCCATTCCTTTCAACCGATTCTGAATTCGGCCTGTTTATGATGTCCGATTCGATATTTCCGTAACGAACGGAACCGAAAGTTCCTTTGGAAGTTTAAGTTTTTTGTTTTGTTTAATTAAGTATTGACTTAATTAAGAATATGGTTTAATATGCATGTATGAATGCGTTTGCCGCTCTTGCGGACGATACGAGAAGGGAAATCGTGAAATTGGTGGCCAAGAGCGGAGAACTTACTTCGACCGCGATCAGCCGGAATTTCAAGATGAGTCCGCCCGCGATATCACAACACTTAAAAGTATTACAAGAAGCGAAAGTTCTTCATATGAAGAAGGACGCACAAAAACGCATCTATAGTTTAAACGATTCGGGAATCGACGAAGTGGAAGAATGGCTGCTCGATATAAAAAATCTATGGAACAAACGTTTGGACAAACTGGATCGATACATTTCGAAAATTAAAAAGGAGCGATCCCATGATAAAAAATGAAACAGAAACGATCATCGAAGGCAACAAGGTAATCTATAAAAGATATTTTGAAATATCGGCCGAATTACTGTTCGAGATATGGTCATTGGAGGAACATCTGACTCAGTGGTGGGGACCGGACGGCTTCACTTTGACGAGCAATAGCATGAATTTTTCGAACGGGGGGATCTGGGATTTTATCATGCACGGTCCTGACGGACACGATTACAAAAACAAGATTCAGTTTATAGAAATCAAGAAACCGTATCACATCTATTATAAACATCTCGGCGACGGAGAAGGAGCGAAAGACGTCGATTTTCAAGCAAAGGTTACCTTCGAAGAAGTGGGCGAAGGTACGAATCTAACGATGGAACAGATCTTCCCTTCCAAGGAAGAGCTGGAAAGAGTGAATCAAAAATACGGCGCGATCGAAGGCGGAAAGCAACACGTCGCGAATCTGAGCAAATACGCGGAAAGCTTGAAGTAAAAACCTGATTTTCGAATAACATAGATTAAACGATTTCAACGATGCGGGTTTCCTGAAAACGAATTCCCGCGCGCTTTCAAAGAAGTTTTAAAAGAATCTTAGAATTTTACGGTATAAGCGGCAGTCGGAGTGATTTCCGTCAAACCGTTGACCGGACTCTTTACTATAGAAGCGGTAAATTTCCATCCTTCGGGATTCGGATCGGAAAGCGCCGCCTGCATTTTTTCATAATCCCTTGCAAAGAGGAACGTGTGAATCAACTGTAAGCCGTAAATTGCACCTAATAGCCATTGCGCTTGGTTGTATTGGGAAGTCGCGCGGTCGTAATTGCTGAAATAAGGGTTCGTTGCCGTCGCAGTGACTAAAACTCTCGTAATCAAAGCCGTCGCACGAACCGTTTCGTCCGAAGTTACTGGATTTAAGTTCGGATCGGAGAACGCAAGGGCCGTGATTGCAATGGAATTCGTTTTGTATGAGTTTTCTTCCGTAGCTGCCTTTTCTCTTGCATTATTGGCATAGAGAGCCGCTCCAGCAAACAGCGCTAAGCTGATCGCTGCCCATTTTTTTTGACCGACCTTCCATTGGCCCCAGCCCGGAAGAACGGCGGATCTCGCCGTAATGGTCCACTTCGTTTCTTTCCAAGTGGAGGGTGCCGGCTTTTCTTCGGTTTTCGTCTCTTGCTTTGTTATAACTTTCTTGGTTTCTTCTTTTTTAGGATCTTTCAGATTGATTTCGGAAATTTCCGTTTTAGGAATCGTTTGCACTTTTCCGTTTACTTCAATCTGAACTTCGGTTCTCGATTGATTTACGATCTTACCCTGAAGGATTTTACCGTTTTTCAGAGTGATCGTACTTGCCGCCAGAGGGAAAGAAATCGTAAAAACAAGAAATAAAACTCCCGAAGAGGCTACAATTTTAGATATTCGAGACATATAATTATAATTCCGATTCCTAATCATGAAATTTTATGATTCATCTTTTCTACAAGAAATTATCTTTTTGCTTGAAAAAACAAGTAGGAATCGGTGATCCTCATTATGTGGAACACACAACCGAGTTAGAAAAGCTCTATAACCACAACAAAGATGATTTATTTCATTATATAAAAAAATCGTTCTACGACGAAAATTCTGCACAAGACATCCTGCACGATTCGTTTCTAAACTTTTTTCGATATTATGAAAATAAGGATCTCCCCGATCCGACTTCTTGTCGGATGATTCTCTTTAGAATCGCGCGGAATTTAATTATTAACCACGCAAAATCCTATTATCAAAGAAACGTCTCCTTAGTCGGTGAAGACACCGGTAATAATTTTGCGTCCAAGTCCCCAAGCCCGGAATCCTCCGTAATGGAAAAAATTGACCAATCGGATGTTAAAAGTACTATGGATTCCCTTTTGGAAGCCATTTCTCCTGAATACAAAGAGGCTTTGCTGTTACGGTATCAGCAAGACTTGAAACTGGATGAAATTTCTAAAATTCTTGGAATGAGTATTTCCGGTGTTTCAAGGCTGATTGAAAGAGCGGAGAAGGCCTTAGCCCAAGAAGGTAAAAAAATAGGTTTCCAACCGGGGAATTATATATAAGGTATTATTTCCTACCGTCTTATATTTTGAAAAAGAATCAATTCGGACTACTGGTGATAAAAAAATTTCAGAAATGGAAAAAAAAAGGTCAAATTGACTCCTATAGTTTGTTTAACAAACAGGAAGCGGGACGGCTTGAATTGCAGACCCGGGAAGCATGAATATGGAAAATAAAATAAATACTCCCGAATTTGAAGGATACGCGCGACTCCTTAGAGAAAAGGACTCTGTATCTCAACTCCCGGCATTCGATCCGAACTGGATCGGAATGAAGCCCCGCTTCACCGTGGAGGACAAAATAATGACTGTTCCGACTGATACTAAAATTCTGCATTTTCCAAAAACTACATGGCTCGCGGCGGCGGCCGTATTATTACTTACGATCGGAGGAGCTTGGTTTAGCCTAAGAACTCCGAAAGTTGAAACGGAAATCGTTCAAGGAACTCCTCTGAAAGCGGCGGTCGTCTTTGTAAAAGGCAAGGCTTCCGTAATGAGAGATGTGGAAATCAAGTTACACCAAGGCGATCTTTTAAACGAGTCCGACATCATTCTTACCGAAGCGGGCGGAGCGGTCGACATCGGTTTAACGGATTCCAGCGTAATTCGCGTTAAAGAAAACAGTAGATTGATCCTGAAAGAATTGAGAGAAAACAACGGTTCTCAGATCAGAATGAATCTCGCTGCGGGTAGGTTATTAAACGTAGTCGAGAAAGAAAAGAAAGGAAGCAACTTCTACGTGGAAACACCGTCTGCGGTCGCAGCGGTTCGTGGAACTTCGTTTGAAGTAAACGCATCCGAAAGCGAATCCGTGGTCTTCGTGGCAGAAGGCGCCGTCGAAGTTACTTCTCTGAACGCATCCAAAAAAGTATATATCTTAGAAGCTTCTAAACTCGTAACCGTAAACAAAGACGGAGAAGTGGAATCGATCGATCTTTCCAAAGTGAATTCTACACTTCCTGAATATAAGGATATGAAGAAGAATCTTGGAACTCTGGACAGCGAACTTCTGAACGATGTGCAAAATCTGAAAACCGCTAAAACGGAAGAAGAATTGAGCAAGATCTACGATCTCAGCATCGAACATATCATCATGAAAGACGGAAGGGAACTGAGAGGGGTGGTCGTTTCCCAGAAAAAAGGAAAATTGGTCGTTCAAACTCTGAAAGGTTCTTACATCCTGGATGAAGACGCGGTGGATAAGATCAAATATTGATCTAAGTTTCGATCTCTGATGACCAAAAGCCGTTTGAAGGTTTCTTCAAGCGGCTTTTTTATTTACGGAGATTGTTTGGTGTTTGGCGATGTCCGATCGAAGAGGAAACCTATCGAAAGCCAAAATGTCCAATGCAAGGGCGCAAATTTGCGCGTTGGGATTTGCGAAGATTTGAATATTCTAAATTTCTGATCAACCGTCAATACGATCATAAACCCAAGAATCCGCAGACCAGGTTCCCCCTCCGAATAGCAAGAGAGAGAGGCCCATGCTGACCGCGAGAATGTGATATTCGAATCCTTCTCCGCCTTGATTGCCGAACCAGTTCATAAAAAAACCGATTTCCCTATGAGTCCATCCGGCCACCGCCAATGTGCACGTGATTCCGAATGCGGCCAATCGTGTGCCGAGTCCTAAGACGAGAGCGATGGATCCGAAGAACTCGGAAATGATCGCTAAGAAGGCAAGTGCGGTCGGAAATTCAGCCGTGTTCACTAAAAAATCCATCGAAGCTTCGTAACCGACGCCACCGAACCATCCCATAAGTTTTTGAGCGCCGTGAGGAAAAATACAAATTGCGAGACCGATCCGCAGAAAGAGCGGGGCAAGAGATTCTCGTGTGAAAAAGAAACGGTGGATCATATTCGACTCCGGAGAATGTCCGTTGTATATTTCGCCGAAGTTTCCCGAAAGAAAAAAGTAAGGCCCGTTGTTTCTGAAATGAAAGTGTAGAAACTCCTCACTATTTATGTCTCATTATTAAAGAACAAGGTGGCATTGAATAAAAATAATCGCGCAGTTCCGACTATCGAGCGACCTATCGAGCGACCCGTAGGGAGCGAGATACTGAGTTTTTCCGATCCCTAGAGAGGCGTTCGCTGAGTTCAGAAAGTGAGACATGAGTTTCCGAGCGCCAATACGCCGAGTTTACTAAAAGATGAAGATGGATTCTCTTTTAAAACGATGCATTTCGTTCAAGCGCGGTGGAAATCCGGAGGATTCTCCCTTAAAATCGTTGTCGAAACGCCCCAATTCTAAAAATCTGGCATTAGATTATTTGGCGGGAAACCTATGTCCGAAGAAACACAAGAAAAGAAAAACAAAAAAATCAATAAAATGACCGTTGCTGAGATCAACACGGCTCTTCAAACTTCTAAAGAGAAGATGAACGGCAGTTCCAGCAAATACATCCTGCATTTGAATGCTAGATTGGAAGAACTCGCAGCAAAGGGTAAGAAATAATTTCATTCCTTTTTCCGGTCCGTCGGTTTTCGGCGGAACCCGGCCCTTGCTTCTTTTATCTTTCTAAACTTCCCGATCCTTGCTTCAATTCATCGACATAAAACACCAGTATGCGTCGGCCGTTCTGTTCGACGGATTCTCCTGGCATATCAAACCCGGGTCCCGCGTTTGTTTGGTCGGTCCGAACGGTTCCGGCAAATCGACCTTGTTTCGGATCGCGGAAGGAAAATTCTTTCCCGATAGCGGAAGCGTAGCCAAGTCCAAAAACACCGAAATCTCCATATTCCAACAGATTCCGGACTTCGATCCCGAAGCGAAGGTCATCGATACCGCATTAGCAAAACATAAACATTATAAAGAATATTCCGAGCGATTGAACGAAATCAACGGCAAGTTCGATTCGATCTCGCACGACTCGAAAGAATTCACCGAACTTTTGGACGAACAAAGTTCTCTGGAAGAATACGCGTTCACATACGGGGTTCACGAACTCGAATCCAAAGCACGTAAGGTTTTGGGCGGATTGGGATTTTCAAACGCTCAGATGGAGATGAAGGTTCGGGAATTTTCTCCCGGTTATCAACATCGTCTCGGCCTTGCGATCACTCTTTTGAATCCGGGCAACTTACTCTTGTTAGACGAGCCGACCAACCACTTGGACAACGCGTCCAAACAATGGCTCGCGGATTATCTGAATTCCACGGGACAATCCTTCGTTCTTGTGACGCACGATCCCGAATTCTTAAACGCAACGTGCGATACGATCGCCGAACTTTCTCCTTCCGGCGTAATCGAATTTCGAGGAACTCTCGAGGAATACTTCGAACACAAGAACGAACTTCAGGAAAAACTTCAGGCCCAATACGATAAGGAAGAATCCTATCTCAAAAAGAGAATGGAATGGATCGAACGTTTTCGCGCGAAAGCGACCAAGGCGAGACAAGTTCAATCCGCGATCAAGAAACTCGAAAAACGGGATAAGGTGGAAGCGCCGGAAGAATCCTTCTGGAACTCGAAGTCGGATTATCAATTCAACTTTATCTCTTCCGGTAAAATCACCGCAAGGATCGAAGACGGCGCTTTTTCCTATTCGGGAAAACCTCCGTACGTTTTCAGCGGGGGCAATCTCGAAATCTCCGCGGGTGACAAGATCGCAGTCGTCGGTCCGAACGGCGCGGGTAAGTCCACGTTTCTGCGTTGTTTATTAGAAATTCATAAATTAACTTCCGGTAAGATTTATTACGGACCGAAAACGAAGATCGGTTATTTTTCCCAAAACCATCATGAAGAACTGGATCCTTCCAAAAATCTTCTTCAAACGGTGATGGGGGCGTATCCCGATCTGACCGAACAACAGGCGCGAAGTCTTCTCGGTTATTTTTCGTTTTCGGACGACTCGGTTTACAAACAAACCGGTCTTCTTTCCGGAGGAGAACAAAGCCGTCTTCGTTTGGCCCTTCTCGTTCGCTTTCCTACGAACTCGATCTTTTTGGACGAACCTACCAACCACTTGGATTTAGTCGTTCGCGACAATTTACGAAGAGCGCTCATGGCTTATGAAGGTTCTCTTTTGATCATTTCGCACGACCCCGAATTCTTAAAGGATCTTTGCAACCGCACGATTTCGGTGGATCAAGGACAGATTCGGGACTTTAACTGCAGCTTTGCGGATTATCTGAAATACAATCTGGAAGAAACGGCTCCTTCTAAAATGCAGAACGGAAACGGTTCCGCAAAAAAAGAAGACGGTCAACAAACCCGTTCCAAAAAGAACGCCGATAAAAATCGTATTAAAAAAATACAAAAGGATCTGGAACAGATCGAAGCTAAGATCGAACTTTTAGAAAAGTCTAAAAAGAATCTGGAAGAAGTTTTGGCCGATCCCGGTTTTTTTAAGAATCGCAGTTATCAATTGGAACTGGATAATTTCAACGAGGCAAAAAACGAAATCGCTCGTTTGACTTCGGAATGGGAATCGCTTCAATTGGAACTGGAGGAACTTACCGGAACCGTGTGAAACGATTTCTGGAATTGGCAAAACGCTTTCGAACTCAAAGTTGCTCCCTATGGGTCGCAACTTAGGTCGCGTTGCAGCATCGGAATTCCGATCGATTTGTTGAAGTATATTTTATCTTTAAACTGGGGAAAACCGTCTTATGACACCGAAAGAATTAAAAACGAGATTGGATCTGAGAAAAGCGGGACAGGATTCGTTCTTTTTACTCGACGTAAGAAATCCGAACGAAGTGGAAATCTGTACGATCGAGGGAACCGATCTTTTAATCCCCGTTGCTGAACTTCCGAACCGCGTTGGCGAAATCAATCCTTGGAAAGAATCAGGTAAGGAAGTGATCGTCTATTGCCGTTCCGGCGGACGTTCGGGAATGGCCTGCGGAATTTTAAAACAATCCGGTTTTGCAAAGGTGCATAACGTGGAAGGCGGAATTCTTCTGTATTCAGACGAAGTCGATCCTTCTTTGGCGAAATACTGAATTTCCAATCCGAGTCGAAAGCTGGACTAAGGAAGAAGTATTAAAGAATTTTAAATTACGATCGCGGCAGCCAGTGCAGCGGAATCAATAAATCGTTGATTCGTGGGATTTCGATTTACGGAATCGTTTTCAATTCGTCGATCGGAGCATTCTGTTGCGACAGTCAGGAGCGACATTGAGTTTAAGCGCGGTCTTTGCGTTTTCCCTATGATTTTCGTTGAAATGATCGATTTGGAAAGAGCCGCCCGAAAAAAGATTTCAAGATCGAATCCGATCTAATAAAATGAGGCCGGTCGTTTTACGGAGATTGTCGTTTATTCGCCGAGAAGAATTCTACGGAAATATAAAAAGCCTTCATCCAACGGATCGTCTTTTCCGCCGCGGCGGCGTTTGAGCATATTCGTTAAATCTAATACCATCAAACCGTACATCCAACCCCACATCATTCTCGCAATGGCGGGATATTCCGCTTTCGGAAGTTTGAATTCGTGGCTCGCGCATCCGTTTCGGATCGTTTCCAAAAACACGCGATAGCTCGTGGGTAAACTAGGGAACGCTTTACGGTGCATGTGACCGTGAACGGTGTTGAACATCACCTTGTGAAGTTCCTTATTGTTCAATGAAAAATCCCAATACGCTCTCGCGATTCCGGCTAACTTTTCGAATGCGTTCTTACCGTTCCTTTGCGCGTTGCGGAGAAGCTGAGTGAGTTCGGTTTCTCCCTTTGCAATCAGAACTTGGATGATTTCCTCTTGGCTCTTAAAGTGAGAATAGGGACTTGCGACGCTGCAGTCCAATTTTTCGGCGATCTTTCTCATCGAAAGACCTTCGATTCCTTCTTCCTGTAGGATCTCCATCGCAACTTGTACGATGTTCTCCCGGTTTAGGCTGTTTCTGGATCTTCTTTTGTGTCGAACTGCAGTTGTCATCTTTGATTCTAAACTCGGATCAAGCCGCTTTGGAAACCGGAACCCTTCCCTGAGTCGTCCAAACGTCTCGTTTTATGTTTATGATCCCAACTTTATGCAACCCCTTCATGATCTGAAAGCAAAAATCCACTTCCCACCATTTATATGCGAAGTTCGGGGAAGTCGGGTGACCGTGATGATTGTTCTGATACAATTCTCCCATGGTCAAAACATCGATCGGTAACATATTCTTAGACTCGTCTTTTGTCTTAAAATGATTCCGATAGCCGTATTTATGTCCTCCCCAGTTCACGATTGCGCCGTGAATCGGCCCCATCAGCCAATGAATCGGGAGCAACAAATACCAAGCCCATTGTCCTTCCGGAACGAAAGCAATGTAGTAAAAGGCGTATAAAGAGCCGAATCCGATCCGAAACCACCAATTTTGACCGAGTAGATCGATCGATTTCCAGCGAGGAATAAAATCCCGTGTAAACTCGGGGTTTGCCGGAACTCTGTCATACGCGAAGTCGTCGTAGATTTTTTTCGTTTTGATCATCATATCGAACGCATTCTTGGAAAAATGGGGAGAATGCGGATCATCTTCCGTGTCGCTGTAAGAATGGTGCATTCGATGCAGAACCGCGTATCCGTATGGATTTAAGTAGGACGGCCCTTGTAGAACCATCGTTAAGAAATGGAAGAATCGCTCCCAGTTACGATTCATCGAGAACATCGCGTGAGCGGCGTATCTGTGTAAAAAGAAGGTTTGGGCGAAAACCGAACCGAACCAATGGACAAAAAATAAAATTAAAATAGGGACCATAAGGGGCCTCCTTTGTTTTTTCTCTTCAGTGAACAATGTTCATTATGACCAAAATAAACGAACGATGTTAATTAAGTAAAGAGAAAAAGGAAAAGAATTCCTACTTTCCAAAATTGGCTTTTTTTGAGGATTTGGAAGAAAAGACAAAACGGGTAGAATCGCCTTATTTTGAAGGTTTCTTTCTATTTTTAGGTGGCATCGGTGGTAGCAAAAAAGGCTGTAAAAAAGAAATCTGTGGGAACTCCTACTTCCAAATCCGCTTTGAAACGCGGTTCGGCCTCGAAGCCGGGTCGCTCGGAAAAACTCACCGAACACCTCTCTATGGATCGCTCGGAAAAACTCACCGAACACCTCTCTATGGATCGCTCGGAAAAACTCAGTATCTCGCTCCCTACGGGTCGCTCGATAGGTCGCTCGACGAGTCGGAACTCCGGCGCATCCGCGAAGGCCTCCGCAAAATCCGGCCCTGCTTTCAAAACGAACGGCAAAAACAACAACGTCATCCTTTCTCAAAAATCACAAATCGGTTCTTCCAAAGCGGGCAAGGGACAACACTTTCCTGCGCCTTGGGATTTAAAGGGAGAAGGATTTCTTTTTCCGCTTTGGGCCAAAAAAGATTACAACCGTGAGATGGGATTCTTTTCCGATGAAGATTCCAAACAATACAAGGGCGGCCTCGGTTCTCTGATGCTTGTGAACTACGAGACCAGTGATGTCGGACCTTATTACGAACTTCTTTATATTCCCGGAAACTTCGAATACAAGGACGAGTCCTACAAACGAATCACGAGAATTTTCGTTTCCAGTCAAAAGTCGGTGGAAGAGGGAATTCTCAACTGGGCGATTCCCAAAGAAAGAGCCGACTTCGTTTGGATGAAGGAAGGAAATCTTACGAAAATTTCCGCGTATCGAAACGGAAAAGAATTCTTTCGCGTTACGATCGCGACAAAAGGTTTTTCCTTTCCGGTTTCGACAAAAATTCTCCCGTACACCCTTTTGCAAAAATCTCCCGAAGGATATCTACAAACTCAGTTTATCGGTAAGGGCAAGGGAAGAATTGCGACCATCCAAGAGATTTGGAGCGACGAGGCGGTGTTCCCCGACGCGATCAAAGGCGGTATGTTCAAAACGGGAATTCATGCGAACCCCTTCGAGCTTGTGTTTCCCGTTGCGGGCAAGGTGAACTGAGATAGGAAACGGAATCGGCTGAAAGTAAACGCATTCAATATTTAGAATATTAGAGTTATTAGGAGTAATCATGGAAGAAGCGGTCATCCTGGACGGTATTAGAACCCCGTTCGGTAATTTTGGAGGAACTCTCAAGGACCTCAGTGCGGTGGATTTGGGAGTTTTGGCTTCGAAAGCAATCTTAGAAAAAACCGGAGTTTCTCCGGATGCGATCGGCGAATCGATTTTCGGAAACGTAATTCCGACCGGTAAGGAAGCGATTTATCTCGCTCGTCATATCGGTTTGAAAACCGGTCTTCCTCTCGCTGTTCCTGCGTTGACGTTGAACCGTCTTTGCGGCTCCGGTATGGAAGCGATCGTGCAGGCGGCTAAGAAGATTTATCTCGGAGATGCGGATGCGGTTCTGGCGGGCGGCGTAGAGTCGATGAGTAACGCGCCTTACGTTGTAAGAAACGCCCGTTGGGGAGTTCGTTACGGTTCCGCCGAATTCGAAGACACTCTCGAACAAGGTCTTACCGATCAGTATGTCGGTTTGATTATGGGTCAAACCGCGGAGAATCTTGCGGACCAATATAAAATCTCCAGACAAGAACAAGACGAGTGGGCGGCGACTTCTCAAACGCGTGCGGAAAAGGCTACGAACGAAGGCCGTTTGAAAGAGGAGATTCTCCCCGTTACGATCGGCGGTAAAAAACCGGTTACATTAGAAAAAGATGAATTTATCAAAGGCGCTGCGGGTGCGGAAAAGCTCGGAACCTTAAAAGCGGTTTTCCGCGAGGGTGGAACGGTCACCGCCGGAAACGCTTCCGGTTTGAACGACGGAGCCGCTGCGACGATCGTTACTTCCGCTTCTTATGCGAAGAAGCTCGGTAAAAAACCTCTCGCGATCATTCGCGGTTACGGTCACGCGGGCTGTGATCCTGCAAAGATGGGAATCGGTCCTGCGATCGCGATTCCTGCCGCCTTGAAAAAAGCTGGATTGAAACTTTCCGATATGAGTTTGGTCGAAGTCAATGAAGCGTTTGCGGCTCAGTATCTCGCGGTTCAAAAAGAACTCGGTCTGGATCCGGCGATCACCAACGTGAACGGCGGTGCGGTTGCGATCGGACATCCGCTCGGAGCGTCCGGCGCGAGAGTTACCATCACTTTGGCGTATGAGTTGAGAAGAAGAAAGGCGAAATACGGAGTGGCTTCTCTTTGTATCGGAGGCGGTCAGGGGATCGCTCTCGTTCTGGAAAATCCGGAAGCATAAGAGAATCGAACGGTTACGGTCGGGAAGAATTCTTCCTTACCGTTTCTTCCGAAAAGCCCGGGGTTTCCTCGGGCTTTTTTATTAGCATTTTCTGAAACGTTGTACCTCCTACATTTTCAAATTCGGTTTTGAAAACGGTTGGATTTCTCCCGAAAAGGGGATAACTTCAGGATAGAATCGAAGAAGGAAAGAATTCGAATTCATCCGGGGCTGCGGGTTGTAGTTCCTACAATTTCAAATAGAATTCTTAGGAGTTCCAACAGCGAATAGAAGCCTTCTTTCAAGTTCTACGAGGCATTTGGCTTTCGTACCTTCTTGACGGTAAAGGATTCCCTTCGAATCCTGCATACAGAGCTCTTCAATCCAGGTTCCAATACCGAATTCGAGGCTGTACCGGAAATGAGACACCGGCTATCGGCGATCCAGGCGGGATGCCCGGAACCATCGGACGAGTTCAATTTCGACCAAGGTGTGCTATTAAAATGGAATTTGCCCTTTCCAGCGAACAGAAAGAATTACGCGAACTCGCCCGAAAATTCGCAAAAGAGGAAATGCGTCCTCGCGCGGAACATCACGATCATACGGGAGAATATCCCATTGAAGTCCTAAAGAAAGCCTGGGAAATCGGGCTGATGAACATTCACATCGAACCTCGGTTCAACGGTTCGGGAATGGCGGAACTTGACGATGTTATCATCGGTGAAGAATTATTCTGGGGTTGTTCCGCAATGGCTACCGCAATCCTTGCAAACAATCTCGCGTTAGCTCCGGTTCTCTTAGGAGCGAGCGATCGAATCAAAAAAGAATTCGTTCAACCTATGACGGAAGAATTCAAACTCGCGGCTTATGCGGTAACGGAGCCCGGCGCGGGTTCGGACGTTGCCGCGATCCGCACCTCCGCAAAAAAAGTCGGGGACGAATACATCATCAACGGATCCAAAATGTGGATCACCAACGCCGGTTACGCGGATTGGTTTTTCGTTCTTACCAAAACCGATCCATCCGCAGGTCACAAAGGAATCACGGGATTTATTGTGGATGCCAAATCTCCCGGCATCATCATGGGAAAGAAAGAAATCAACATGGGACAGAAATGTTCCGACACACGAGGAATCACATTCGAAGACGTGAAAGTTCCCGCGTGGCAAATGGTAGGGCGCGAGGGAGAAGGTTTTAAAATTGCGATGGGCGCGTTCGACCACACTCGTCCCGGCGTCGCGATCGGAGCCGTCGGTGTCGCAAGAGCCGCGATGGAACATTCCATCAACTACGCGAACACACGCAATACGTTCGGTCGTCCGATCATGGACAACCAGGGAATTTCCTTTATGATCGCGGAAATGGCACGCGATATCGAAGCCGGAAGACTTCTTTGTTATCAAGCCGCTTGGATGATCGACAACGGGTTCAGAAACACCTATCAAGCCTCCATCGCGAAGATGTTCTGCGCCGATATGGCTATGAGAGTTTGTACGGACGCCGTTCAAGTTCTGGGCGGATACGGTTTTAACACAGAATATCCGGTTGAAAAATTAATGAGAGACGCTAAGATCTTCCAAATCTACGAAGGAACTTCGCAAATTCAAAGAATGATCGTTTCTCGTTTCCTCGCCGACGGAAAGGGAATCGAGGGACCGAACCTCTGAAAGACTATTCTCTCACATTCGAGGAATTTTCCGCGCAAGCCGAGCGCGGAAATTTAATCCCCGTTTTCAAACAGGTCTTTTTGGACATGGAGACCCCGGTCTCTCTGTTTGCAAAATGGGGATGTGAATCGTCAAAAAATTCTTTCCTGCTCGAATCCGTCGAAGGCGGTGAAAAGCTGGGGAGAAATTCCTTTCTTGGAAAATCGCCTTCCCGAATTTTGCAAGGAAAGAACGGCCTTTTTTATATCACCGTCGGCGACGAACCTGCGACCGAAATCATCACATACGATCCTTTAGTGCTTCTCGAAAATCTTCTCGGAGACGACGTTTACGTTCAGGATTATCGTTTGCCTCCGTTTGCGGGCGGCGCCGTGGGATTTTTGTCCTTCTCCGCGGTTCGTTATTACGAAAACATTCCCGATACAAAACCCGAGGATGAAAACGCGCCCGATTGTTACTTCGCGATCTGCGACGAACTTCTCGTGGTCGATCATATCGATCACGTTTTAAGAATCGTGGTCAACGCAAGAATCGGAGAATTCGCTTCCCTCAAAGAATGTTACGATAGCGTCCTCAAAAAAATCGATTTTATCGAAGAGGAAATCCGAAACGGAGTCATTCCGGACGAAATCAAAAATCCGAAAGCCGTCCACGGAACTTTACAATTAAATCCGAATATTCCGGATGAGGAATATAAGAAGAATGTCGAACGCGCCAAGGAATACATCAAGGCGGGCGATATCTTTCAAGTCGTTCCTTCTAGAAAACTCCAATTTAAGCCGGAGGTTTCTCCGTTTCAAATCTATCGCGGTTTAAGAACGGTCAATCCGAGTCCTTATATGTATTATCTGAAACTCGGTGAAATCACGATCGTGGGAAGTTCTCCCGAGATCATGGTAAAATACGCGGGCAATCAGACGTATTTGCGTCCGATCGCCGGAACTCGTCCTCGGGGTAAGAACGCGAGCGAGGATCAATATCTCGAAGAAAATCTTCTCGCGGATCCGAAGGAAATCGCGGAACATATCATGCTCGTCGATCTCGGACGCAACGATCTCGGAAGAGTTTGTATGCCGGGAAGCGTCCGCGTGAACGACTTCAAAGTCATCGAAAAATATTCTCACGTAATGCACATCGTAAGTCAATGTTCGGGAGAACTCGACGAGGAAAAAACCGTTTACGATCTGATCCGCGCGACTCTTCCCGCTGGAACGGTTTCGGGCGCTCCGAAAATCCGCGCGATGGAAATCATCGACGAATTGGAAACCACCCGCCGCGCGATCTATTCGGGCGCGCTCGGTTATATTTCTTTTTCCGGAGAAAGCGATCTCGCGATCATCATCCGCACGATCGTGTTCTACGGAGACACCGCATTCCTGCAAGCGGGCGGAGGAGTCGTGTATGATTCCGTCGCCGAATCGGAACTGGAAGAAACCAAAAACAAAATGGCCGCTCTTTTAAAAGCGGTGGAGTTTGCGAGAAACGGACTCAAAGGAGAATGGAAGTAATGCTTCTCCTCATCGACAATTACGATTCTTTCACATACAATCTCTATCAGTATTTCTGTCAGATCGGAAACGACGTCGAAGTTTATCGGAACGATAAAATCACGTTAAACGAAATCAACGAACTCAAACCGAAGGGAATCATTCTTTCTCCGGGTCCGGGTCGTCCCGAGGATTCCAAGGTTTGTCTGGACGTGATCCGAGAACTCGGCGGCAAACTTCCGATCTTCGGGGTTTGTCTCGGACATCAGGCGATCGGTCTCGTTCACGGCGGTAAAATCGTTTCCGCGCCATCGATCATGCACGGAAAGGTTTCTTTGATAGAACACGACGGTAAGGATATCTACAGAGGAATTCCTTCTCCCTTCGTTGCAACCCGTTATCATTCTCTCGTGATTCAACCCGAAAGTATGCCGAAAGAATTGGAAATCGCTTCCAAAACGCACGACGGCGTGATTATGGGAGTCCGTCACAAAACCAAAAAACATCTTTACGGAGTTCAATTTCATCCTGAATCCATCATGACCAGCGCCGGACTGGATCTGGTCAGAAACTTTTCCTCTATCGTTCAGGAGCTATGAAGTTTTTTTTCAGACTTCTATCGTATTCCGTACGTTATAAGTATCGATTCTCGCTCGGAATCGTTTTCGCATTATTGACCGCGATCTTAAACGCGGTCTCTTTAACGGCGCTCATCCCTTTATTCGATTCTCTCGGCAACGATAAACAAACCCGCTTTCAACTGCAGATGACCCTGCCCGAACAGAGAATTCTACTGAAACAAAAGGTATTCGGGGAAGAATCCTTGGACGGTCTCGAACGAACCAAACTTCTTTTGATCGACGCGAAAGAATGGGTCAACGGAAGAACGAAAGGTCTCGAACCGAAAGAAGTTGTTTGGGCGATCTGCATCATCGTGATGCCCTTGTATCTTCTCAAATTGATTACGTATTTATTATCCGTTTTCTGCATCGCAACCGCGGGTTACAAGGCGGTGAGGGACATACGACAGGAACTTTTCGAAAAGAATCAGCTTCTTCCTTTGACGTACTTCTTTAAGGAAAAGACCGGTCTGATGATGAGCCGTATCATCAACGACGTCGAAGTCGTGGCCGCGGTGATTTCAAGCAACTTCCGGGACGCTACGATCAACTTCTTTTACGTAGTCACACACTTAATGGTATTATTATATTTGAATACCGAGTTGTTGTTGATCGCCTGTCTTACGGTTCCTGTCATCATTCTCCCCGTAACCTTGTTCACGAGAAAAATCACCAAGTCCACAGCGAGATCCCAGGAAAAGATGGCCGATCTCAACGCGAACATCCAAGAGATGATTTCCGGAATCAAGGTGATCCGCGTTTTTAACTCGGAAACGTACGAACAGGAAAAGTTCGGTAAGATCAATCACAACGTCTACCGAAGAAACTTCAAAGGACAGTTTTATCTTCAGATCGCGCCTTCTCTCGTCGAATTGACCTCTTCGATCGTAGTTCTCGGTTTTTTTGCGGCGGGGGCGAGTTTGATCTACAACGGAAGATTCACGCAAGGGGAATTCATGGCCTTCTTGTTGACGCTTCTGTTCTTGCTCAGACCTCTGACGCAGCTTTCGCAGATGGTCGGAAAGATCACGCAGTCCATCGCCTCCGGAAAACGAATTTTCGAAATCATCGATTTGGAAACGGAAGACCACAGCGAAGAGAGCAAGGTCGCCGCTTCTCCCTTGTCACAGAGCATCGAATTTAAGAATTTATTTTTCTCTTATCCCGGGACCAATGCGGCCGTTTTAAAAGACATCAATCTGAAAGTGAAAAAGGGTGAAACGATCGCTCTGATCGGCGCGAGCGGTTGCGGCAAGTCGACGCTCATGGACTTGCTTCCGCGGTTTTTCGATCCGACCTCCGGTTCGATCGAGTTTGACGGAGTCGATGTGCGCGACATCAGTCTCGGCGATCTTCGTAAAAAGATAGGAATCGTTACTCAGGATATTTTTCTCTTTCACGGAACGGTCGCGGATAATATCGCCTATGGAAAACCGGGGGCGACCCGCAAGGACGTGATCCGCGCGGCGAGACTTGCGCACGCACACGATTTTATCAAACAGATGGATAAAGGATACGACAGTATTCTCGGAGTTCGAGGTTTGAATCTTTCCGGCGGACAAAGGCAACGTCTCGTGATCGCCCGCGCTTTGTTGCGCGACCCGGAAATCATGATCTTGGACGAAGCGACTTCCGCTCTCGACGTGGAATCGGAGCGACTCGTAAGCGACGCTCTCCGAAGATTGTACGCCAACAGAACCACATTCGTAATTGCTCATAGACTTTCCACGATCAAAGACATTCCCCGGATCATCGTTATGGACAACGGCAAGATCGTGGAAGAAGGAAATCACAATTCCTTATATGAGCAAAACGGAATTTACCGAAAACTTTCGGACAATCAATTTGCGGCTAATAACGGAGTATTACCATGAAAAAAAGCGTTTTGATCGTGGACGACAACGACCGCTACGCGAACAACCTCAAGGTTTGGTTTGAAAAAAAGGGATTCGAGACCGTGCGCGCGATCGACGCTGCCCAAGGTTGGGAAATTTATTCCAAAGATAAGAATCGGTTTCATACGATCGTGACGGATATCACGATGGAAACGCAAACGTCCGGCCTTTGGATGATCCGCAGGATTCACAAGGACGGGTATCAGGGAAACAAAATCATCGCGACCACCGGTTTCGATTTTCCCGGCGTGATGTTTTTTTCGGCTTCGATTCTTCCTTGGTTCGCTGGAATCGGCTGGATGGTTCCCAAGGTTCCTCTCAAGCAAGGAACGGTTGTGTTCCTTCCCACTGCGTTAAAAAGAAAAACGAACTTCGAATCCGTTCTTTAAACGGAGTAAGTCCGAACTTCGTATCAATCTGAAATCGAACAGAACGCTCGCAAAGGTCTACGCTCGCGGACGAAAGAAAGCACGCTTAAATTCTAAGTAAGTCGTGTTTAACCGTGTTTCTCTTGTTGATCCGGTTTTGTACATACCCGAAATTTTCGAGTCATTGTTCCGGAACCGGTTCGCCTTCTGCGGAAGGTTCTGCGTTCGTTCTGGACGGATCGGCGGCAGGATCGGTTTCTTCCATCTCCGAAGCGGGAGTGAATTTGTTTTCCTTTCTCCGATACTTTCCTTTGCCTTTCTTTTTCTCTTTCGGAGGAGCGATGATCGTTCTGATCTTTAAGTAAGGACCGAACACCCAGGATTGGAACGTTTCGTAATAACTTTCCGGATTCTTGGATTCAAGAAGAAGAAGGTAGTAATGATCTTCCGCGTATTTATCTCCGACCTTTTGTATAAAACGGCGATCGCTCTTCTTCAAAATCTTTCCGACTTCTCCCACGGTTAGGTTTCGCATCTTGCGGGATGTAGGATACGGATTTTCTTGCGAAAAACCGCCTTCTACTTGAACCGTTCCGAATTGATAAAAAGCCTTTCTCAGATAAAGCTGCGCCAAAACCCTTTGGGTCAATTCGTCCGAAGTGGAACTTTCTAATATTCTAATAAACGAATAGGTTCCGTAAAGGCTCGTGTTCTGGCCGATCGCCTCGATGATGTTGCGCACGAGTTCCGGTTTTGTTTCGAGGGTTTGTTCCAAAATTCTAAGCGACGCTCGGGTTTTATGAATTCCCAACGCTTCGATCGCGGTCTTTTGAAGTTCGGGATCTTCCGATTCCAAATACGTTTTAAAGAGTTTGAGGTCGTCGTTTACCTGAAACGCGGCCAAACCCAAGATGGAGGCCTTGACGATTTCGGTTCTGGAAGAACGGATTCCCTGGCGGATCAAAATGTCCCGCGCCGAAGGATCCTTGGTTTTACCCATTCCTCTCCAGGAGGAAAACTGAATGTCCGGATCGTTCGACTTGATTCCTCTGAAAAAATAATCCAAGGAAGAGGGAGAACCGATATCGGCTAACGCCTTGTAGGCGGCCTGTCTTACCGCTTCCCCGTCCCGTTCGATTACGTGGTGCAGCGTCTTTACTCCGCCTTTTCCCATTCTTCCGATGGCTAAAACCGCGGCGGCGCGCACTCTCGGAATCGAATGCGTGAGAGCGATCCGATCCAAAACCTTATAACGTTTTTCCGCTTCCGCGCGGAAGACGGTCAGAATTCCTTTTTTGAGGGAAAGATCGTAATCGATCTCTTGTCTTTCTTTCGGTGTGAGGTCCTTTCGTTTTCTTTTTTCATACGAAGAAACTCCGTCCGATTCCTCCGTAAGATTTCGCGGATCGTCCACGTTCAAACCGCCGGAAGAGTTTCCGTCCGTAGACGATTCTCCCGAACCCGGAGTTTCCGCGGAATCGTCCGGCGCGTCGACTTGTTTTGCGAGCCCGCCGTTTTGTTTCGAAATTGAAATCGATTCCGCTTTCAGACCGGAAAGACTCAAAGAAGAAAGAAGAACAACGTAAAACGATACGTTTCGAATTTTAAAAAATGAGGACATGGGCAGCCTTTGAACGATAAAAATTTTTCTTAAGGGTCTATTATAAGTTCGGTCGATTTTTCAGCTTTTTCACGCTTTTTTCCATGACAAGCATGATTTCCGAGAACACGAATGCTTGACGGAAACCTGCAAACCTGCTACGTTTTAGGTAAAAGGAGAATATTCTTTATTAGCAAGCTCAGCGGCAACCTCAACGGTCTCAAATCCAATCAAATCCAAAGATTGAAAAAAATTTCCGAGAAAAGAATCCGGGAAGATGTAATCGTTAGTCAAGAAATTTCACGCACTCTCTGCGAATTATCCTTAGAAATCAGTAAACAAATCGGAATTCTCATCGATCGATCGGGTTACGTTACTCATGTGTTAGTCGGATCGGACAATTCCATCGAGATCCCGTTTTTGGACCGCCTTCGTACGTCGGAAGCCAGGCTGCGCGGCCTAAGGCTTGTTCACACACATTTAAAGGGAGAATCTTTAAATCAGGAAGATTTGACCGACTTGGCGTTGCTTCGTTTGGACTATATCACCGCGATCGTAATGGATTCTTCCGGAAATCCGAACGGGTATTACTCGGCGCACGTAAATCCGGAATCGGAAGACGAGCTTTGGACCGTTCTCCCCAAACAATATCCGGGTCAGCTAAAAGAAGGAATCATCGAAGAAATCTTGGACATCGAGTCCATGTTGTCTCGTTCGAGAAGAAATCTCAAGGATGCGCAAAAAGAAAACCGAGCTTTCTTAGTCGGCGTATATCCCGAAAGAACGACCGGCAGACATCCAAACCTTTCCATGGAAGAATTAAAGGAACTCTGTAGAACCGCGGAGGTTCACGTGGTCGATACGTTTATGCAGAGAAAGAATCGTCTCGATCCTTCCACCGTTCTCGGAAAAGGAAAGCTGGAAGAAATCATCCTCAAAGCGATTCAGAAACACGTGGAACTTCTCGTGTTCGATTTGGAACTCACTCCTTCCCAAGCGAAGAAGATTTCGGACATCGCGGACATTAAGGTCATCGATCGTACTCAGTTGATTCTCGATATCTTTGCGAGAAACGCGAAGAGCCGAGACGGTAAACTGCAGGTCGAATTGGCTCAGTTGAAATATCTCAAAGGACGCCTAACGGAGTTGGACGACAACATGTCGCGCTTGACCGGGGGAATCGGAGGAAGAGGGCCGGGGGAAACGAAACTCGAGATCGGAAAACGGAGAGTAGAGGAACGGATCACAAGACTCGAAGTGGAACTCAAATCCCTTAAAAAAAGAAGGGAAATCAATCGGAGACAAAGAAAGAAAAACGAACTTCCGGTTGTGGGCATCGTGGGTTATACGAACGCCGGAAAATCCACTTTGTTGAACGCGTTGACCAACAGCGAAGTCCTTTCCGAAAACAAGTTGTTCGCGACTCTCGATCCGACTACGCGAAGAATCCGCTTTCCGGAAGAAAGAGAAATCATCATCTCCGACACGGTGGGATTTATCCACGATCTTCCTCCCGAACTTTCCAACGCGTTCAAAGCGACCTTGGAGGAATTGGGGGATTCGGACCTTTTGATTCACGTCGTGGACGTTTCCAATCCGGATTATAAACTGCAAATGGAAGCCGTGGAAAAGATTCTGGAAGAATTAGAACTTTCTCATATACCGATGATTCAGGTTTTCAACAAGATCGATAACCTCGAAACGTTCAAGACTTGGGCCGGGGCAAACGAAGATTCGAACGGATACAAAAAATCCTCCCGGCCTTCGATCAATCACGGACCGGGTTTGGAAGCGATCGCCGATTTAAAAGAGGATCTGGGAATCGATCTTCATTCGGATACGGTTCTCGTATCCGCATACAGGGGATGGGGTTTAAAGACTTTATTGGATCTTCTGGAAGAAAGAATTTACGCGAAAGCCTTCTTTGCCTCGTCCACGGAATGATAGATCTCGACCTTTTTCGGAAGTTCCATCAGACGAATCACGTTTTCCAAAAAGTGATTCAATCCTCCGATCACGATCTTGCCGGAATGCTGATCCACTGTTTTGATCAAGGTAAGAATCGTAGCCACGCCGACGCTGTTGATGTATTCGAGCGCTGAAAGATCGAGGATGATATTGTAGACTTCTTCCTCGAAGATAAAATGAATTTTACGGGAAATCTCGAACGAATTGGAGTTCGTCACCTTGCCGTTAAACACGACGAGCTGGACGTCCTTATTGGGGAGACTCGTTTTTGTAGTCTCAATATACAATGAATCGAATTCTACTCTCGCCATGAAAATTCCTTTTATCGTTCCGGGTAAAGTTTCCCGTCTTTGTATTTCAGTCGGACTTTCTCGCCCTCTTGAAAAGTATCGGCATCATACCGACCTTTTAAAACAACTTGAATCTTTCCTTTTCCAGGAATCTCACCTTCATATTCCAGGTAGTTCCTTCTATGAGAACGTTTTTTTTCAAATTCCACTACGCGCCCTTTCAGAAAATCGTCCAGATTTACATCGGAAGTCCCGAAAGTCAAAAGATTCTCCTCTTGGCCCGGATCTAGGAATAAGTCCAGATGTTTCCCATTCTCCTCCGAATGCAAAGACAAAGTGAATTCTTTCCATTCCACAGGACGGAATTCTCAGAGCTTATCTTCCAATCGGATCGCAACCGAAGAGTGTCGAATCAAGGAAAGTCCGTCGATGATCTTCAACGATTTCTTGATATTCTCCTCCGTTGCCGGATGCGTAATAACAACAACTTCCACAGGTTCTTTTTCAGCTTCGTTTTGTCTCACGGAAGAAATAGAAATTCCGTGATCACCCAATACCTTGGAAATTTCGGAAAGTACTCCGGGCAAATCCACGGTGGTAAATCGGAGATAGTAACGAACCAGGGAACCGTTGGCTTCCGAGATCGTCGCTTGCGGAAAAAGATTCTTTTCCGGTGCGATTCCCTTGTTTCTTCTCGCTCCGTAATACAGAATATCGGAAACGACGGAAGAAGCCGTCGGTAGCGAACCCGCTCCTTTCCCCACGAACATTCCCGGACCGGCATACGCGGTCTGATAATAAACCGCATTCATCTCGTTCATGATATTCGCGAACGGATGTTTTACGGGAATCATCACGGGTTGAACTCGGGCTTCGATCTTATTCGACAACTTCCGCACCAGCCCCAGAAGTTTAATTCTGTAACCGAGTTCGCTCGCAAATTGAATATCCAATCCGCTGATCTTTGTTATACCTTCGATTTGTACGCTCTGTAAAGGAATTTTTTCGGCGAACGCCAAACTTCCTAAAATGCTGATTTTGTGAGCCGTATCGATTCCTTCCACGTCGAAGGTGGGATCTTTTTCCGCAAAACCTAAGTCTTGTGCGATACGCAACGCTTCCGAATAATCCAGGTGTTCCAACTCCATCTTGGAAAGAATAAAATTCGTAGTTCCGTTTAATATGCCGTATAAGGAAAGAAAGGAATCGGAACCCAGTCCCGATTTGATGGAACGTATGACCGGAATGGCCCCCGCGACGGAAGCTTCCATTCCGATTTCCAAACCTTGTTCGTGAGCTAAAGAGAATAACTCGTCCCCTCTTTGAGAGAGAAGGGCTTTGTTTGCGGTGATCACCGTTTTGCCGTTCTTTAACGCGTCTTTTACGATGGAGTACGCAATGTCGGTTCCGCCAACGAGTTCCAGAATCATATCGATTTCCGGATCGGAGATCATTTTTTGATAATCGGATTCTAATTTACAATTCGGAAAGTTTTGAAGTTCCTTTCTGATTTTTTCCGGTGAACGTGTACAGATCGAAGAGAGGATCAATTCCAATCCGAACTTCTCCCGATACGAGGCGCTTTCCTTTTTAAGAATTTCTAAAACCCCCGATCCGACGGTTCCTGCTCCGATCAATCCAATGCGAATGCGTTCCATGGTTTACCATCTTCGAAATTTGCGGGGAAGATTCACTTCATTTTCAAAGGAAAAGCGTTGTTCCTCAACGGATCGAAATTTTAATTTACAACTTTTCATTTCTCTGGTACGAATCAAAGATAAGTCGTTAAATTCAACAACACAGGTCCAAATGGCAAACAAAAGAAGGCCTCCCCGAAAGAAACATAATTCAAATCAAAAAGGTTCGGGAGGAAACGAGAGGAATCGGGAAAACGCCGAATCCAACCGCGGCGGCAATGAACAGAGAGAAGGAAATCGAAGACATTCTCACCAGCAGCGCCAACAACACGGAAAGAATTTTCAAAGAAATCAAGAGTTCCATCGCAAGAGTCAAGAACTTGCAATGGAAAAAAGCGCCGAGCCTAAAGTCAGACCTCCCCGCGAAGGAGGCAAACTCGTAATCCGCATCATCCTTACGGGATGTATTCTGCTCTTGGGAATTTTCAGTTATTTCATCTGCGAAAACTATCACACGAAAACTCCCGTTTACGGCAAACGCGGCTGGGACGATACGTTCCATCGATCCGCGACTTGGGCCGAAGCGAAAGAGATCTGCGACGAAAAGGCGAAACGTCTTCCGGGTAAAGATCAGCTCAAAACCTTCAGCAAACGCGCCGATCAGAAACTGAAAAACGCGGGAGTGTTCTGGTCTTCCAGCCAAGACGGTGAAACCGGTTATTACTTTTCGGTTAACTTAAAAGACGGGATGGAAACGAGCAGCCTCGGAACGATGAAATACAACGTGATCTGCGTTAAGTGAAACAGCGCTTTTCATGATTCGTAAAATCTCCGGCAGAATCGTAACACACGAACGAGAGTTCGACGGAACGGTGGAATGGGATCCTGAAACCGGATGGATTTCGTCCGTTCGCGAAGGATTGGAGTTCGACGTCACCGAAGAACAAACGAAGGAAGAAGCGTGGTTTGATCCGAACCAAACCGTGATCTTTCCGGGGTTCGGCGACATTCATATCCACGCAAGAGAGGACGAAAGCGGCAAACATACTTACAAAGAGGATTTTCTATCCGCGAGCGCAGCCGCGATCAACGGGGGAGTTGTTCACGTCGCCGATATGCCGAACAACCCGATTCCTCCGGTGGATGAAAATTCATATTCAAAAAAACGCAAGTTAGCCGATCGTTCTCCGATTCACATCACGTTGTATGCCGGGATCGGACCGGACACGAAACCTCTTTCCGAGTCCGTTCCCTACAAAGTTTTTATGGGACCGAGCATCGGAGAATTGTTTTTTCATAACAATCAAACTCTGGAAGATACGATCCGCAACTATGCGGGACAGAATATCAGCTTTCACTGCGAAGATCCGGAAATTCTCGAAAAACATCAGGACGAAAAATTCCACGAAGACAGAAGACCGGCGGAAGCGGAAACGATGGCGACCGACTTCGCTTTGTATCTGATCGAAAAATATAATCTTCGCGGAAAACTCTGTCATTATTCCACGGGCGACGGTTTGAACAAAATCAAAGCCGCAAAACAAAAGGGCGTTAAGATCACCTGCGAAGTCACTCCCACGCATTTGTTCTTCGACAAGTCCATGTTGACTCCCGAAAACCGGCTTTGGTTTCAGATGAATCCTCCGCTTCGCGAAAAGGAAGACCGCGAAAGAATGCTGCAAGGCGTCAAAGAAGGTTGGATCGATTATCTAGCGACCGATCACGCTCCGCACAGCATCGAAGAAAAACAAAAAGGAACGAGCGGGATTTCTCAACTCGATACGTATTCACTTTTTGTAACATGGTTGATTTTGGACGCGGGCGTGGATCGGAAAACGATCGCAAAAATCTGCTCTAAAAATCCGGGAGACTTTGTGAACGAATATCTCCCTCCCAAATTCGGTAAAGGTTTCGGGAGAATCGAACCGGGTTATTCGGCGAACTTCACCGTGTTGAATTTGAAACGACCGAAAACGTTCTTAAAAGAGGAAATCAAAAGTAAATCGGGTTGGTCGCCTTTTGAGAATTTTACGTTTCCCGGTTCGATCGAAGCGGTTTTCTTTTTAGGCAATCGGATCAAATAAACACGTCAGAACGCATTAAAGTTTTCTAATGGATTTGAGTTCTACCCCAATGACGCAGGATCGTAGAATCTTGAAAACCGAATCGTTCGTAAATTCCTTGTCCCATCTTGGTCGCGTGAAGAATGATAAATCCGGAAAATTCCTTTCGGATTTCCCGTAAGATTTGATCCACTAGAACGGACGCAAAACCGAAACCGCGATGCGCTCCGTCCGTCGTAATCGAATACAAACCGAAGGATTCTCCGTCGAAATAGCTCATTCCGGTCGTAACCATCGTTCCGTTTACGAAACCTCCGTAGAGTTGAAAACCTTCGCGTCCGATCAGTTTTAAGTAGAGGTTTTCCCGATCGTCGGATTCGAAGGATGAATTTACGATCCTCAGCCAAGTTTTGAGTTCGTCCGCGTCGGCAATCAATCGCACATCCACGACTTCTTTTTTTGGAATGCTCTCGGTCCGCGAAGTTCGATTTTGATTCGGCGAAACCGGATTTCCCTTTAGAAACATTCCCACTTGTTCGTTGCAGGAATCGTAACCCAGTTTTTTGATCGCGGATTCGTGATTTCGTGTATTCAAAAAATCTAAAATATCGGGGTTGTGACCCTTGCTTCTAAGATCTCCGATTTCTTCGGTCAATTCGGAATCGGAAAACTTTCCCTTGAGGATGATTCTCGTAAACCAGTGTGAATCGGGGTTCGAATAGAAATCGAAACTTTTGTAGTTCAGGATCGGCGCGCCCATCAAATCCGAAAGTGTGCGGTGAAGATTGACGTAGTTTTCGGTGATTTCAACGACTTTCGGATTCATCTTGTTAGGCGATCGGATCTCGTGCGGATTGCGCGTTTTATGCGGATGCGAGGATCTTCTTTTTCCAATGATGAGCGCTTTTTCTACCTTCTTCCAACGCTTCTCTTCCGTGTTTGAGGCGATCGGCATCGATATAAGGAGTTACGGTTTCCACGCGTAATATTTGTTTTTTATAATGTTTCGCGAGAAGTTCCTTCAGTTCCCTCGTTTCGTTTTCGATGATCTGAACGGAAGAATGAAACGCGCGCAGCATTGCCCGTTCGGAATGGCCTTTTTTTGTCCGAACGCTGTGGACGACGATCTTCTTGATCGACTTATCCAAAATCAATTCCTTAATCGGTTCCTGATCGGCGACACCTCCGTCGATGAATTCCTCTTCTCCCAATTTTTGAATTTCGAATAGGAATGGAAACGTCATCGAAGCGAGGATTTGATCGATCAGATCTCCTTTCGTTTTGAGTTCGCGGATTTGTTTTGTGAGGTTGGAAACGGAAACTCCCATTGGAACGGGGAGATCTTCGATCTTCTTATGACCTAAATGCGGTTTTAATAATTCTTTGATTTTTTTTCCGGAAAGAATTCCGGAATAATTTTTGAGTCCTTTGCGGATCGGCTTTACGATATTCGTGATCAGATTTCCTTCCCAGAAATCCTTTTTTTTCAAGTTTAGAATCAGATCGGTCATCGTTTCGACAGGAACTCCGGCCGCAACGAGGGAGCCGATGAGAGCGCCTGAGCTGCAACCCGTGATTTTAACGGGATGAAATCCGATTTCGGAAAGTCCTTTGGCGAAACCCGCGTGCGCGTAAAAGCCGAAAAAAGCGGAGTTAAAAGTAAGGGCCGTATATTTTTGTTTAACGTGGATCTGCACTATATAACCTTTTTTGAATCTGTTATTCCGAAATCACTTCGCCGAACAACCACGTAAAGTAATCGCGGTTTCCTTCCAAAAGCGGAAGACTAACCACACATGGAACAGAATAACTGTGTAAGGATTTAATTCGAAGAGTGAGTTCGGTCATCAATTCGCTTTTCGTTTTTAGGATTAGAACGGTTTCGTTATCCACGACGAGTTTCTTTTCCCAGTGATAAACCGACTTCATCTTGGGAAGAATGTTCGCACAAGCGGCCAATCGTTCTTCGACTAAGGTTTTTCCGATTTTAAGGGCTTCTTTTTCGTTCTTTGCGGTGACGTAAACGAGTCTCGCTTCCATAGAATTCTCCCGAAACGAATCGGGACTCCGATTTTAATTTTCGTCCGAATGGCGTATTTTTCGGAAAGTTTTTTACACTTTCCTTATGTTTTCCTAAAATCTTACGAAATTAAAACTATGGGGAAACTTCCGCACAGACATTCGAAATCCGAAAACTTCTCCGGAGGTTTCCTCTCGACGACGTTTCGTATCGCCGTTCTAATTTTGTTTTTTGATTCCTTGTCTCTTGCCTCCGAAGAACCGGAAAAGATTCTTTTTCGATGGAAGTTGGTTCCCGGCGAGAACGTCGAGTTAAACGAATATCATCGCGTTCAATTGGTAAGTCAGGGAAGAAAAATCAAACGAGAGGATAAGAATCGAATTCTTTTACAAACTCTTTCGTGCGAGAACAAGGCTTGTATGCTCGAAGGATTTTTCGACACATACACACGTTTCCCCGAAGTCGATCCTGCGTTTCGAAAAGACAAAACGTTCAAGAGCAGATTTCAAATCACCGAACTCGGTCAATACCGCGTGCCTCAGGAATACAGCATGCCCAATCTGCGTTCGCTTCCGAGTTTTTCCGAAAAGCCGGTTGTAATCGGGGAAGAATGGACGCAACCCGCTACGGAAAGTTTTCAATTTCCGGGCGGAAGAGTAATGATCACGGTTCTTGCAAAATATAAGTATCACGGAATCGACGAGTGGGCGTTTCAAAAACTTTCAGGCAAAGGAGATCGGATCGAATACAATTATACGTTATTCTATGATTCTCAAACGAATCAGGAAGGAGTTCCGTTTAAAATTTACGGGTTCGCGAGGGGGATGGTGTTCTTCGACCGCGAACAAGGACTTCCCCAATACAAACGGGTCCAACTCGCGTATACGTTCGTTTATGCGAACGGTATGGCTCAGGAAATGTCCTTCGATATTCACGGAGTATATAATAAAAACGTAAAATTAACCGATAACGATAAGGACAAATTCGCCGAAGAGATCCGCAAGATTCTGAAAAGCGAACTTCCAACCGGAATCGAATCGAACGGTGATCCGCAACGAAACGGCAAAAAGCCCCCCCGTAATACTCTGCAATGGCCCGAGGAAGAGGAGAATCGCGCGAGGCCGGAAAACGAAAAACCTTCCGGACCGCCGGTGGAGATTCGCAGGACGGAAGAGGGCATCGCCATTTCGTTGAATTCGGTTCTATTCGATTACGACAGTTCCGAGTTGAAGGAAGAGGCAAAGAAAGAAATAGAAAGAATCGCGTCCGTTCTCAAAAAATACGGCGACCGTGAAATACGGATCAGCGGGCATACGGACAATTCGGGCGGGGAAGAATACAACCGGAAACTTTCCAGAGAACGAGCGCTTTCCGTTCTGAAAGAACTCCGGGACAAACAGGGTCTTGAGGAAAAAAGAATGTCCTATGAGGGATACGGAAAGTCGAAACCGATCGCGGATAATTCCACGGTTCAAGGCAGACAAAAAAATCGCCGAGTCGATATAACGATCGTGATGGAGTGATCGTAAAACTCGGACGTTCGATCGAACGAGATTTTTTAGGATTCGTTTTAATCTTGATGTAAGAAACTTTCACCTAACATTAAAAAAGTGAAATATTCTTCCAAGTTCTTCCTTTCCGCCGAATCGAGGTTCGATCAATTATTTTTATTTCCGTTTAATATTGATTGCCAAACGAAGGATTTCTTCTATCAAAGGGCTGGCGGCAAATAACGGTGGATTCCGATTTTCAAAACAGAACCGAACGTTTTTATAATCGCATCCTCTTATGCGTTTTTTTTCTGATAAGCGCGCCTATCTTTTCATTTCCGATCCAATTGACGAAGGATTGGAAAATTACGGAAGGAAAAAATCTTGCCGCTCCGATCGAGAATTCTTCCTGGAAGGAATTGAAGTCTCTTCCGATTCCGAAAGATACCGTCCGTTCCTTTTCGTTTCCCGAAGGTTTTACGCGGACCGTAACCTTGTTAAAGGTGTTCGATATTTCCGCGCAGGATCTGAACGCTCTTTCCGTCGACGGACTTTCCATCCACTTTCCCCTTCTTACGAACGCGTATGAAATTTATTTCAACGGAGAAAAGATAGGAGAGGGGGGACTGGTCTTTGGAGGAAGAATCGTCAAAAACGGATTTAAAAGACACGTGATCTTTCCGATCCCCGAAAACAAAGTTCGCGTCGGAAGCAACGAAGTCCGACTGATCTTGTCTTCCGATCCGGGCGAGGAACTCGACGCGTACGCGAGTTTCGATTCCGTTCCTCCGATGATCGATTTGCAGTCGCGTAACGCGTCGATCTTATCCGAACGATCGACTTTGATGCTCGCGTTTTTATATCTGTTCGTCGGGTTCTATCATTTCCTATTTTATTTCAAACGTCCACAGGAGAAATACAATCTCTTCTTCGGTCTTTTTTCGATGTTGCTTGCGATATACATTTATCTGAGAAGCAACGCCGTTTACGAACTCAACCTTGATCCGGTCCTCCAAATGAAATTGGAGTATATGGTCGTATTCAACATTCCGACTTTTTTTCTTTTGTTTTTGGATACGTTCTTCGAATCGAAGATCGGTTCCGTGTCTAGATTTTATCAATTCTTTGCCTTTGCGCTTACGTCCCTGATTCCGTTTTGCAATCGTGCGATTTCCGTTCTATTGCTTCAGGCTTGGCAGTATTCGATCTTTCTCTTTGCGTCGTACGCGCTTTACGTTATGATCCGCTCCTTGATCCAAAGGAACCAGGACAGTGTTCGGTTATTCGCCGGATTCATCATTCTTCTGGTATCCGCGATCACCGATCTTGTGGGGTCTATGCAGCTCCTTCCTTATTTAGAAAATTATGGACTTCTAAAATATGGATTTTTTACCTTCGAATTAGGGATCGTGTTCATTCTCGCGAACCGATTTCTCAGGGTTCACAACGAAGTGGAAGAATTGAATCTGGACTTGGATCGAAAAGTCCGAGAAAGAACGGGACAATTGGAAGATACTCTGAATCAGATTCAGGAGTTGAAGATTCAGCAGGACGGGGATTACTTTTTGACTTCTTTATTATTGGATCCGTTGAATCGTTATAAGATTCAGAACGAATCGATTTCCGTGGAAGGTTTCAGCCGTCAGAAAAAACATTTCGAGTTCAAACAATGGAAAAAGGAAATCGGAGGGGACATTATCATCGCCGACGAGATCGTTTTGAAGGATCGGAAATATCTCGTTCTCGTAAACGGGGACGCGATGGGAAAGTCGATTCAAGGCGCGGGAGGCGCACTCGTGTTAGGGGTGGTTTTCAGATCTTTCGTTTCCAGGACAAAGAACGTTAGTTCGTATCGATCCAAGCCGCCTGAACTCTGGTTGAAGGAATGTTTTTTGGAGCTTCAGAACATCTTCGAATCGTTCGACGGATCGATGCTGATTTCCGTAGTCCTGGGTCTCGTGGATTTAGAATCCGGAATATTCTATTTTTTGAATGCAGAACACCCTTGGACGGTTTTATATCGCGACGGCGTCTCCTCCTTTATCGAGGACAAATTGGAACTTAGAAAGATAGGAATCACCGGTCTGGAAAGCAAGATGAAAGTGAAAATCTTCCTTTTGGAAAAAGGAGATACGATTTTTATCGGTTCTGACGGACGAGACGACCTGCTGCTCGGAGTCGATCCGGACGGGACAAGATTGATCAACGAGGACGAATCGCAATTCTTAAAAAGAGTGGATGAGGCCAGAGGCGATCTCGGTTTACTCGTACAAGGACTTCGGAATTACGGAGAACTTACGGACGATCTGAGCATCGTAAAGATGACCTATCTCAAAGAACCGGTTCGACTGGAAAGCGCACCTAAAATTCAATCCTTCGTTTTTCCGGACGAAACGTATCTAAAGTATCTGCAAGCGGAGAACTGGGAACACGCTTTGTATCATCTCGAAAACCTGAAGAACAAGTTGGAAGACGAGACGATGTCTCCCGCGTTTAAAAAGGAACTCGCGAAGATATATTATAAAATCGGCAAATACGAAGAGGCGCTTAATTTATTCGAGGAATTGATTTCCGATTTCCCCGAGGATGTGGAGGCGATGTTTACCGCCTCTTTGATCTACAAAAGGATGAAACGTTTTCGTCAAGCGGTGGAGTTAGGGGAGCGCGTATTACTCCGTGAACCGGAATTCCTGAACAATGTGGCTCATCTCGCCGAATCGTATCTGTTCATTCATAAGAAGGAGATCGCGGTAAAACTTTTGGAAAAAGTGGATCAACTCGATCCGAGTAATTCTCACGCAAAAAAAATCCGCATCCAGCTCGAGCATCCGATTCCAGATCATCGAAACGGTTAAAACAAATTCTCCGCAATCAGTGCGCTTATATCGATACGATTGCTTACGTGATCGATCGTATTCGTAGTAATGATCGGATTCGCTCCGCTTTCGATCAATTCTTGATAAGAATCGTCCGCGAAAATTCCGTGAACACAAAGACAAGCGGGGGCCTGCATTCCGGCATTTTTCAGATGTGCGATCGTTTTGAGCAGAGTTTTTCCCGTGGAAACGATGTCGTCTATCAAAACCGGCGTATGGTTTCGATACGTTTCGATTTGCGGAACGCTTACTTCCACGTCGCGGTCCCCTTTGCGTTTTTTTTCCAAAATCGTAAACGGAGAATCGGATTCTTTCGCGACTTCGCTAACCCATTGACTGCTCTCGTTGTCCGGTCCGATCAAAATCGGATTTTTGACGTTCTTGCGGATATAATCCGCAAAGAGCCGTGTCGCGTGTAAGGTCGTCGCCTTTACGCTGAAAATGTCTTCTAGGTTGTGAATTCGATGCAGATGAGGATCGATCGTCAAAACCGAATCCACGTAACGGGAAATCAAGGATGCGAAATAGCGGGCGTTGATGCCTTCTCCGGGATGAAAGACTTTGTCTTGTCTCATATAACATAGATAAGGCGCTATGAGATGAATTTTTTCGGCACCGAGCAACCTTGCCGTTTCACAGAAAAAGAGAAGCGGGACGATCTTTGTATCGGGGCGATCTAAGGAGCAGACGACGTAGATTTCCGTTTCAGCTAATTCTTCGTCGATTCTAAATTTGGATTCTCCGTCCGGAAATCTTCCGAACTCGGCTTTACCGACCTTTAAGCCGGATCGTTCCGAAATTCTTTTTGTAAGGGCTTCGTTTTCGGGAAATGAAATTAGGATTCGTTTCATAAACTCCTTTATTGAATCGTAATGATTCCGTTTTGAGTATTCAAGTAATCGAAAGCGTATTCTAATTCTCCTTCCGAATCCGAATGAACCGTATAAAGCACGTCTCCTTTTTCGATTTTTTTTCCCAACGGGGAAAGAAAATACACTCCCGCAGAAGAGCTGTTAGGCGCTCCGGCGAGCCGAGCCACCTTTGCGATCTTTCGATTGTCGATTTCGGAAACGACTCCCGAAGACTGAGCGACGACGTCCAATTGAAACTTAGAGGGAGAAGGTTCCTTAAAATTCCCTTGCGCTCTGCAGATACGTTCGAACTTCTCCCATGCTTTTCCCGATTCTAAAATTTCAAGAGCGGATTGAATTCCGTTTTTGTATCGGTGCGGCGCCGCGAACTCGAGCATGGCCGCGGCGATCGTCAGAGCTCTTTGTTTCAGATCCGAGGGAGAATCCGCCTCGTTTTTTAAAACGCTGATACAATCCTTAATTTCGAGAGACGGACCGATTCCTCTTCCGATCGGCTGTGAACCGTCCGATATCAACACCTTGACTTTCAGGCCGACGAACTTCCCGACGACCGTAAAATAGTAATTTAACTTTTCTGCATCTTCTTCCGTACGAACTTTTGCGGTCTTACCGATGGGAATATCGATCACTACGTGCGAGGAACCGGCTGCGGCTTTTTTCGATAATACCGAAGCGATCATTTGTCCAACGCTATCCACTTCCAAGGCGCGTTCGACTCGGATGAGAATATCGTCCACGGGGCTTAAGCCGATCGAACCTCCCCATACGATGCAGCCGCCTTCTTTTTCGACGACGGATTTCATTTGGTTAAGATTCAGATTCACGTTCGTAATCGCTTCCATCGTGTCCGCCGTTCCTGCCGGAGAAGTAATCGCGCGTGAAGAAGTTTTCGGAACCGTTAAACCGGCTGCGGCCACGATCGAAACTACGATAGGAGTCGTTCTGTTTCCTGGAAGTCCGCCTACGCAGTGTTTGTCGACGACCGGGTGTTTGTCCCATTTCAAAACGGAACCGGTTCGAATCATCGCTTTGGTGAGCGCTTTGATCTCGTCCAAATTGAGATGATCGCCGGAACACGCCGTAATAAAGGATGCGATTTCGATATTGGAATATTTTTCGTCTTTGATGTCCTGGATGATTCTTTCAAAGGAATCTTCGTTTAGACGATTTTCGTAAATCTTCGATCGGACGTCGTGTAAGGACAAAACGGGTTTCAGATGCGAAAGAAGAACCGTATCTCCTTCTTTTGCATCAACCGCTTTCCACGCGCTTTCCGAAAGCCCGACTTGTCCGATCGGGAGAATCTTGTTGTCGACAATGTTAAGCGAAGCGATGATTTTATGATCGCCTACGGTTACCTGAACGCGATTGAGAGCGATAAACCCTTCCGATTTACAGGCGGGACAATCTCTTCGGAGAAATACGACGTATTCTTGATTCGTATCGATTCCTAAATTTTTAAGCGTGAGTTTTTCTTTTTTATCGGACATGATCTCTCAGAGTTTGATTTCGACTATATCGAACAAATTAGGAACCTCGCATTCGAATCGAAGACTGTCTTTGAGTTTTACTCGAAGCGTATCGGATGCGCCTTTTTCACCGTGAACGATAAAAACCTTTTCGGGTTTTCGTTTTAAATTTCCAAGCCATTCCAGAATCTCTCTTTGATCAGCGTGGGAAGATAATCCTTCCACGGAGCGGACTTTCGCTTTCACATCGTAGAATCTTCCGTAGATTTTGATTTCAGGATTTCCGTCCTGCAGTTGTCTTCCTCTGGTTCCCAGCGCTTGAAAACCGCATAGAAGAATCGTCGAATTCGGATCTCCCAAATAATATTGAAGATACGTGAGAACTCGACCGCCGGTCGCCATACCGCTGCCGGCGATTACGATTTTAGGAGCGCGGTTTTCCGCGAGTTTATACGTTTCCTTGATCGATTCCGTTTTTTGAAAATTTTCCCAGATCTGCGAACATTCCATCGAAGAAAGTTTATGCCATTTCGTATGAGTTTGAAAAACTTCAAAGACGTTTCGACCCATAGGACTATCTAGAATCATGGGAACGTTCGGAATTTTTCCCATCGATTTAAATTTCCAAAGAAGATACATGAGGCTCTGCGTTCTTTCCACCGCAAAGCTGGGAAGAATAACGGTTCCATCGTTCTTCAGTGTATCGTTTAATATTTCCAGCAGTGCCGTTTCCGGATCGGAAGGATGAATCCTATCGCCGTACGTACTTTCCGTAAAAATATAATCCGCTTGTTCGGGACGATTGGGAGGATACAAAAGAATATCCTTCGGTCTGCCGATGTCTCCGGAAAAAACGAACAACTTGCCGAAGACTTCCAATTCTATAAAGGTCGCACCGAGTATGTGCCCGTTGTATTTCAATCGCACGCGAACGCCTTCTCCAAGATCTTTCCAATGATCCAATTCGATCGGATACAGAAAGGAAAGGGAAGCGATCGCTTCTTTAAGATCGTACAATGGAAGTGCGGGGTTGTGTTTGGAATATCCTCCCCGATTGGCGCGATCGGCTTCTTCTTCCTGAATTTTTCCGGAGTCTTTGAGAATAATCTCCGTAATTTCCAGCGTAGGAGCGCTTCCGAAAATCTTTCCTCGAAAGCCTTGTTTGACAAGTCTCGGAATATAACCTACGTGATCCAAGTGGCCGTGAGTCAATAATACGAAATCGATTTCGGAAGCCCGGACGGGCAGTTGCGCCCAATTCAATAACCGAAGTTCCTTAAGCCCCTGAAACAAGCCGCAATCGATCAGGATCTTAGTCTTACCCGTATCGATCAGATATTTGGAGCCGGTCACGGTTCCCGCCGCTCCCAAGAAATGAATTTGAATGGAAGAATTCATTCTGAAAATGCAAACGGATCGACCCAAAAATGAAATCATAAATTGTCCGAATGGTAGTTGATATATATCACTCGCGGAATAGATCTTTTCCAGAAAAATGAGCAACTTTTGGAGATACGTCAAATGCTTCCGTTATGTGTCATTCTATAGTTCAGTCATGATATTTGGTTATATATCGTTCGTTATGGATAGAATGCGTAATTTTGCCGTTTTGAGACGGTTTTAGACAGGATTGGAATTGATTGAGTTTTATAAAACGATCGGAATGTTCCTAAGATAATGAAATAACATTCGTTATTAAAAAGATGAACTTTTTTCTACGAATCCTCTTGACAGAGAATTCTCTTTGTTTAAATTCTTACTTCGGTGTATCAAACACTACAAGCGAAGAAGACCGAAGCGAATTTCGAAAAGAAATAAAATAGAAGAATAGTGAAGAGAGTTGAGGTATTTGAAATGCGCAAATTAAGCTTATTGATCGTAATGAGTTTCCTATTGACTGGTTCTTTAATGGCTTCCGGCGGAGGGTCTTCTTCGAAGCCTTTATCCGGTTCTTATCCGATCGTACTTTCCCACGGTTTATTCGGATGGGGAACCGATTCCAGCGGAGTAATCAGCATCGTAAACTACTGGGGTGGAATGGACACTTACTTGAGAAATCAAGGTGCAAACGTTTACGCTCCCACAAAAACGGCGGCTCAGTCCAATGAGACAAGAGGCGCGGAACTTAGAGATAAAGTAAACGTCTACATGGCGGCTAACGGTTTTACTAAAGTTCATATCATCGGACATTCGCAAGGCGGATTGGACAGCCGTTATATGGTTTCCAATTTAGGAATGTCCGGCAAGGTTTCCACCCTGACTTCTTTGAATTCTCCTCATAGAGGATCTCCGATCGCGGATATCGTAAACGCTGTAATCCCAAGCTGGGCTCAGCCTTTCGTATCTTCCGTTCTGGGAGTTGTGGTTCAATTGGTTTACGGCGGAGGACAACAAGACGCTGTTAAGGCTCTGAAGTCCTTGACTACCAGCGGAATGGCTTCCTTCAACAGCTACACTCCGAACAGTTCTGCGGTGAAGTATTTCTCTTACGGATCTACGATTACCATTCCGGATCTGATTCAGCATCCTCTGATGGGAATTCTTTATCCTGCTTGCTGGGCGGGCGGAGTTTTCAACGGACAAGGCGGAGACAATGATGGACTGGTTCCTGCAACTTCTCAGAAATGGGGAACTTGGAAAGGCGGTCCTTCTTACGGTATTTTTACGACCGGTGTGGATCACCTGCAAGCTTCCAACACCCTGCTTTCCGGACAAACTTGGTATGACGTAGAAGGATATTTCCTCTCTATGGCTTCCAACGCGAAGGCAAATCAATAAAAAGAATCGTTTCCTAAATTCCAGTAACCGTACAAGATAGGATTCCGCGTTTGGGCGCGGAGTCCTTTTTTTTTTACCGACTAACTGTGTATAGTTGTAGAATTAAATAGCAAATTCGGATTTGATGCCTATCCTTATGGGATTTTCCTTCGCAATTTTGGGCTCCGGAAGCATCGGAACCTATCTCGGCTGCCGGTTATTAGCGGCCGGAAATCAAGTGATCTTGTACGGTAGGGAAAGAATTCGAAACGAACTCAAAACCTACGGAGCGAAAATTACCGATTTTACGAATCACGAAGTTTTACTAAGCCCCGCTTCCATTCCGTTTACCACTTCTCTTTCCGATGTTTTTACCGCAGACGTATTTTTGGTGACGGTAAAATCCAAAGATACGAAGGATCTCGCGCAGGAACTTCGCGGTATTTTGGAAAAACGGCAAAAGAATCATTCCGTTTCCGGTTCGTTGCCCGTTGTAATCAGTTTTCAGAACGGAGTACGTAACGCGGAGGTTTTGCGCGAGGAATTGCGAAATTTACCCGCGGAGGTTTTGGCGGGAATGGTTCCTTTCAACGTGGTTTCAAAAGGGAACGGACATTTTCACCGGGGGACGAGCGGAAATCTCGTGATCGAAGATTCAAAGACTTCGCGTTCTCTCGCTCGTATTTTCAATCGGGCCGGACTTCCGACCAATACGCATAAGAATATCGGGGGAATTCTCTGGGGAAAATTGATTTTCAATCTGAATAATTCCTTAAACGCACTTTCCGGTCTGACTTTAAAAACGGAAATTTCAAAACCCGGGTATCGTAAGATTCTTTCCAAGCTGATGAAAGAATCTCTCGAAATCATGAGGCTCGCGGAGATCCGACCGGTTCGTTCGGGGAAAATGATACCGAGTCTTGCGCCGATCATTTTGAATCTTCCGGATTTTTTATTTTTTAGAATCGCGTCGGGAATGGTAAAGATCGATCCGCAGGCGCGTTCGTCGATGTGGGAGGATTTGGTTCAAAAACGTCCGACCGAAATCGATTCCCTCAACGGAGAAGTCATCAAACTCGCCGACGTGATGGGACATCCCGCGCCGTTGAATCGAGGAATCGTAAAGCTCATCAAGGAAGCCGAATCGAATCCGGAAATTCTCAATCAGAGCGCGGAAGAACTCGCCAGAAAATTGAAGATCGATCTAAATTAGCTTTTGAGAATATTCCAAAAAGAGCGGTTTTTATCCGATTCTTTGCGGACGTATTTCTCTTCCCATTGTTCCAGCGTGATTCCTTCCTTTTCCGCCTGTTTTTCCCGAAACCCGTTGAGCAGCGATTTCGTAAGAGGATAACCGGCGATTGCGGAAGGAATTCCGATCAGAAATCCGCCGAGAAACATGGGGGCGCCCATGTCGTTTATCAAAAACGCGCTCCAATATTTCAAACCTTCGTAGAGTTCGAGAGAACTGGAATGGTCGATGACTTCCAAAATTTTCGCGAAGTTCATGGCGGACATATCCCAACCTAACAAATTGTAGGCGGCGATTCCCGTGACGTAAAAGATATAATAGAAGAACGGAAGGGTGACCGGATTGGTGATCCATATCATCGCGATCGCGATCGGCATATAAAATCGGATTCCGATCAAACGGAGAAGAACCCAAGTGATCAATCCTAGATACATCTGAATTCCGATCAGGGGAGTGAGAGACCAAAAAAGTCCGATCGAAGTTCCCAAACAAACTTCCTTTACGGGAGCGTGCGATTGCTGAAACGGAACGATGATCTGTTGATGAAGGAGTCTATAAACGGCTTTTATCATGTTTGAAAATCAAAGACCGGATTTGATTCTTTCCTTTGTATAAGTCTGCAATGCTTCCAGATATTCCTTGTGAAGAGGAAAAATCGAAATCGCTTTTTTGATTTCGGCTTCCGCTTTGACGGGGTCTTTTCTTTTTTCAAAATAAAATTTCGACAACAAAAAGTGCGATTCGGATTGGAACGGTTTCGCACGGAACGGCTTGGAAATTCCCTTTTCCAAAGAAGCGATCGCGCCTTCGCTGTTTCCTTCCATAATCAGACAAAGACCGAAACCGTAATAGGCGTCCCCTTTATCCGAAAGGGAAATCGCGTTTTGGAATTCGCTTAAACTTTCTTTTCTTAGATTCTGCCGAAGATATAAGGTTCCTAAGTTTTCGTGGAGTAACGCTTCCGAATCCGGACTTTTTTCTTTTGCGAGAATCAGCGCTTCCCGATACGTGGATTCGGCTTCTTTGTAATCCTTATTGGATTCGTATACGAGTCCGAGGCCGCGTTTGCAATCCAGGGATTTGGGATCGAGCGCGAGACATTTTTTGAAGTCGTTCATCGCCGCGTTTTGATTTTTTTGAAGATACCGAATCCAACCGCGCACATACAAAAGTTCCGCGGTGTCTCCTTTCAGTTTCAGATTCGCTTCCGCTTTTTGAAGCGCTTCGACGAGGTTTTCTTTTTCCGTAAGATCCCGGATTTCCAAAACCGAAATGGATTCTTTTTTATTGCAGTTTACTGCGAGAAAAAACAATGAAATCGTAATGAAGGCCGCGCGCAGCAAAAGGTTGAATCTGCGACCGAATCGATTGCCGTTTCGCGTTAAATTCCGGTTTCCTTTCGGAAATCGTTCGAAGTTTTGTAAAGATCCGTCGGTTTTCATTTTTCCTCGCACAGAAAGATTCTAAGACCGTTTTGATAAGCGCAATCCGAAAAAAGGATCAAGGAGGATTCTTCAGAAAACCCGCAAGCAGTTCCGCGGCTCGTTTTCCTTCTTCGATACATTCCTGCGCTCTGTGAAATTCCATCAAACCGATGTTTCGGAGACGGGGTGCGATCGTTACGTCGGGCGGATCTCCCGCCATTCTGCTGCGCGTGATTCGGATCTGCATAACGTTGATGCTTTTCGACATGACCTCGATCATTCCCGGTTTTTCGTCTTTTTCCTTGCCAAGGTTTTCCTCCAAATCCTTACCCCAAAAATGAGAGAGGAAAGATTTGCGGTTGGATTCTTTGGCGACCGATTCATCCGCTTCTTCCTTTCGATCCAAAAGGTCTTGATTCAAGTCGACTGCGATCACGAACTCCGCTCCCATCGCCTTACACAAAGAAACGGGAACCGGATTCACCAAACCGCCGTCCACAAGCCAACGGTCCTCGCGTTTCACGGGTGAAAAAATTCCCGGAAGAGAAATCGAGGCTCGAACCGCTTCCGGAACCGACCCTTCCCTTAGCCAGATCTCCGAGCCGTTGTCGATGTCCGTTGCGATCGCTCCGAATTTTTTTGTTAGGTGATCGAACTTTAGATCCTTGAATTCCTTTTCAAAGAAGTCGAATAGCTTCCTTCCCCCGAGAATTCCGCCTCCGAACGATATGTCCATGAAACCAAGTATGTCCTTCCATTCCAAGGTTTGAACCCATTCTTCCAGACGATCGAGTTTGTCCGCGGCATAAAACGCTCCCACGAGAGAGCCGATCGAAGTTCCGCATATGATATCGGGTTTCCAACCGTAGGATTCTAAAACGCGTATAACGCCGATATGCGACCAACCTCTTGCGGAGCCGCTTCCGAGAGCCAATCCGACTTTCTTGCGTCTACGACCCGATTTCAATACTACCTCGTTCAAGGGAGAAGGGCTTGGATCTGCGGACTGGGGATCGCTTCGGAAAGAATTCTTGTTCTTTTTCAACGTGTTAGCCTCTTTTTTTGGTGAGATTCTTCGAAAAAATAAAAAAGATCCGTCGTATGGAAATTTTTTGCGCCGAATCCTACGTCAGTTGTTATATGCAATTGACGACCCTCAATTGAATTTCCATTTTAATTCGGAACGGATCTAAATTCGAGATGCAATTTTCAAAAATATTCTTTTTCTTAATTGGTCCGTTCGCGCTTATCATCTTAGTCATGATTTCTTCTCCGTGGCAGGCGGGGGACGGACTTAGAGCTTACCAAGGTAAAATCGATCTTCGAGGAATTCAAGATCCGGAATTCGGAATGACCAAGCTCAACGGAGAATGGGAATTCAACTGGCTTCAAGAACCGGACGACGGAGTCGAAAATCATTCCAAAGGATTCATCGGCGTTCCCGGTTCCTGGACGAACGAATCCAAAAATCAACAAGCCTATCCTAAGTTCGGTTATGCGACATACCGATTGAAGGTTTTTTTGCCCGATGTCTGGAAGAAGAAAATTCTTTCCGTTTCCTTGGGAGCCGTAGCCTCCTCTTATCGCGTTAAAATCAACGGTCAAATCATCGGAGAATGCGGAACTCCCGGAGTGAGCGCCGATACTTCGATGCCGAGAATCGAACCGAGAGACTTTTTATTCTTTGCGGACGAGGACGAAGTGGAAATCGAAATTTTCGTTTCCAATTTTTCTTCCACGATGCCCGGTGTGCTGCTTCCCGTTTCGGTCGGACCCGCGAATTCGGCGGGCGTTTCGCGCGCGATCACATTGTTCTTCGATATATTCTCCTTCAGCAGTCTTCTCATCATGGGGATCTATCACATCTTCCAATATTTGTATTTGAGAAGCAGCGTATCTCCTCTCTATTTCGGGATGTACAGCCTTGTGATCTGTCTCCGAACGTCTTTGATAAATTCAAAAATCATCATGTTGTTTTTTCCGCAGATCCCTTGGTCGTGGATCAACAAGATCAATCATCTTACCTTGTCCGTGGCGGTTCCGTTCTTTCTTTTGTTTTTCAGTTCGGTGTTCGCTCCGTATGTGAATCGGAAATTCATCAATGCGGGAGTTATCTTTTCGATTCTATTTTCGATCGTAACCTTGTTCGGAGATATGCAGTTCAACAATCAGAACATATCGATCTATCACTACTTCATTCTTGCGGTGATCTTTTATCTGTTCTATACGATTTTGAAGATCGATTTCGATAAGGAAAGAAATTACACGTATATTCTCTACGGATCGGGAATTCTATTCATCGCCGTTCTAGTGGATTTGTTTTACGCGAGAGTTTTAAAAACGGGAAGTATTCAAACTTCTCATTACGCGCTTGTGTTCTTCGTCTTTTTACAATCGCTTCTTCTTGCATCGGAGCGTTCTAGGAAATTCGCCGAAACGAGGGAATTGGCTTTGAATCTGAGAACTTCCAACCTCGAATTATTCGAGATGAAGGAACAACTCGTTCAAAAGATCGAGGATCGAACCCGCGTACTCAACGACAACATCATTCAGATCAATCGTGAATTGGAAATCGCCCAGAACGTTCAGCGGAAGATTTTGACGCCGCTCGATCGCAACATCTCCGGAATCCGCTTTCATTACGAATATATGCCTTTGGAAAAAGTGGGCGGGGACTTTTTGGACGTATCCGAAATTCTTCCGGGAAAGGTGCGCGTTGTGATTGCGGACGCGGTCGGTCACGGGGTTCAGGCTTCTTTGATGACCATGGCCTTAAAAACGGAATACGAAGAATTGAAGAATCTCGAGAATCCCGCTCAGATCCTCAAGGAATTGAACTTTCGATTCCTGAAAAAATTCGATTCTTTGGAAAGTATCTTCCCTTGTTTGATCGGGGACATCGATACGGAAAAGGAAGAATTCACGTACGCATCTGCGGGACATCCGGATCAAATCATTCAACTGCCCGGAGAATTCCCTTCTCTCATTCAAAAGACCGGACCGATTCTCGGATTATTCGAAACTCTTGAAATCGCTTCCAAGACCGTGGCCTTTCCTACGGGATCGAGACTGTTGCTGTTCTCGGACGGTCTGATCGAAAATCGTATGAAGGATTCCTTAAATACGAAACAGTACAACATGGAACTGATCACGAAAACCCTTCATGAAGGAAGAGAAAGCAGTCTAAACGCTTTGATTCAGGAGATCATCAAGATCGAGGAGTTGACAAGAGGGGAGAATCCACGCTACGACGACGTAACCGTCATAGCGGTGGAATCTTATTCGTCGAGAAAAGTTTAGGCGACCACGACCATTTCACCGGAACATTTCACTTCTCCGGAATCGTCCGCAGCTTCCACGGAAACGGTAATCAACTTCTCACCGTTCTCTTCTTTCTTACGTTTTACCTTGCCGGTGCAGGTAAGTTTTTGTCCCGGTTTGGTCATGTTCTTAAACGTAACTCCGAACTCGCGGATTTGTTTTTGATCCGCCCATCCGGTGCAAAGTCTTCCGAGTTGAGCCATCACATACATACCGTGAGCGATCGTTCCGTCGAGACCCGTTTTACGAGCAAAGTCGGGATCGTTGTGGATCGGATTAAAATCTCCGGAAGCTCCCGCGTATCTTACTAAGTTCGCGTGCGTGATGACGTCCGTTTTTAAAGGAGGAAGTTCGTGTCCGACTTCAATTTTATCAAAATCAATCTTACTCATATCATGCCTCCGGTTTTCTGATAAAGATGGACATTTCCGCTTCTACGATCGCTTCCCCTTTGGAGTTCGAAACCGTAGTTTTGAAAGTCATCGTATCCATTTTTCCGACCGTAACGTTTACGCATTCGCCTTGCGAGGAAACTCTTCCCGGATAGATCGGTTTTAGATAGGTGTATTTTTCCTTTAAGTGGAGAATTCTGGAAGTATCGACTCCCATGTTTTCCATATCCTGCCAAATCTTTGGGTAACCCCAAAATTGAATTACGGTAGGATAAGTAGGGGGGGCGGGAGTGTCTTCGTAGCCCGCTTTTTTTGCGGCTTCCAGATCGAAGTGAATCGGGTTGGTTTCCCCGATCGCCTGACAGAACTCGCGGATCTTTCCTCTTTCTACGTCGAATTCGTAGCGATCCAGTTTTGTTCCAATCAGGTCTTTGGATATTCCTTTTGCTGACATATAAAGTTCCTGAGATTTGTTTTGAAAAAAGGGCTTTCGACCGAATTCAATCTTACCAGAGAAGAAGAATCCGGTCGATGATTTTTTTAGAAAAAACAGAACAAACGTTCTGTCTGTCAATTTGCGTGGGAATCAAACCATTTTTTGAGATCGTTTAAAACCTTGGTTCTGTCTTCTAAGCGTTCGTTCATCGTTTCGTGATATAAGCCTTCGTAAATCTTGAGGGATTTATCCTGAGAACCGACCACTTCGAAGAAGGCCTCGCTTCCGGTGCAATCCGCGATAGAATCCTCTTTTCCGTGAAAAACGTAGATGGGAAGTTTGATTTTTCCCGCGTTTGCAAGAATCGGTTCTTCGCTGTTTAAGAGCATATTGCCCAAATACGCGGACGCCATTCCGTGAACGAGAGGATCTTTCACATACGCGTCCACAACTGCCTTATCATGGCTCAAATGATTTACGTTTAAACCTGTGGGCAGAGTCAGGTTCGGAAGAATATCGGCCATAAAAGGAGCGATTCCTTTTTTGATCTTCATCACGAGATCCAGCTTCACTTTGATAGGAAGGGCGGAAACGATAAGTCCGTTCAAGTTTCCTTGATTGGTTCCTTCTTCCGCATAAAAGGTCACAATGGCCGCGCCCATCGAGTGACCGAGAAGCGTGACTTTGGAAACTTTTTCTTTCTCTTTTGCGATCGCGATCAGTTTATCCAAATCGGAAAGAAAATCCGAGAAAGAATCCACCGCTCCCCGTTTCCCTTCGGAGCGACCGTGCCCTCTCGAATCGATCAGGTAGAACGCGGTTCCCGTTCCTGCGAGCGCTTCGATTAAGAATTCATAACGCCCGCTGTGTTCTCCGATTCCGTGTTGCACCACGAGAACCCGGTTTCCTTTTCTTCCTTCTTTGGGTTGATAAGTCCGGTAGAAGATCTTGGTTCCGCCGCTTCCGACGAACGTATCGTCTTGTAGATTGTAAGAATTACTCCATGACATAGCGGAACGTGTTATAAACGCAAACCGTCCTTTGAAAAGAGAAAAAAATTTCATTTGGGAAAAATTCACCGTAAACCGAGGTTCTTTTCTGTTGTCTCGCGAGCCCGAACGAATTTCCTGGATTCATGTTCTCGACCCGATCGTGTTTCCATTACGGAATGTTCGCGATTCTCATCGTATCGTTTTCGATTTGGATCGGATGCAATCCCGTTCCGCATTCCGAAAAGAATACGGTAAAAGGAGATTTGACCCGTTTACTGGGGAGCGGCGATTTTGAATGCACAGGGGAAACGAATCGTGAGATCGAAAAGTTTCGATTTCATTGGAAAAAAAATCCGGGAAGATATTCCAACCTCAATTCCGCCGATCGCTGGAAGAACGTTCAGATGACTTTGTACACGGACGAATCTTTGTTCATCAACGAATCCCAGGATTCTTTATTCATTCCATCGGGACAAGAATGTGTATTGAAAGCGGAGAAGTTTTTCGTCGATCGCGATCGGCTTGTGTTTCAATTCTATGCCGCACATCTTTCCAACGGGAATTCGTTCGGAGGCGACGGAAATCTAAAAATTTATTTCGACGAAGCGAAAGTTTTTGAACGGCGCCTTGAAAAGAAAAAGGAAGAATGGAATCGTTTTTCGGTTCCGTTACAAACCGCGGAAGCCGAGCCGAAAGTTTCCAAAGCTACGTTGAAAATCCGCTGGGAATCGCAGACGGGTTCCGGATTGTTTTTAGGTTCACCCGTTCTATTCGAAAAACGGAATACACAAAAAAAGAATGTGATCTTGATCGTGATCGACGCGTTGCGTCAGGATTCCTTGTCTTCCGGCGGTTCTCCGTTTCCGACGACTCCGATTTTGGATTCTTTTTCAAAAGAATCGATCGTGTTTCAAAATACGATCGCGAACGGCAATTGGACTAAACCTTCCATGCTTTCTTTTTTCACCTCGGAAATCGCTTCCAATCTCGGACTCGGAAACGCATGGTTTTATACATCGGGACAGCAGCGAAAAATTTTTTATTCAAAAAAGCCGCTTACGATGCCGAACGCGTTTCGTGAAGAAGGGTATTTTACCGAAAGCATCATGAATAACGTTTTTCTAATGGATTATACTTCGGTCGGAGTCGATTTAGGATTTCATAAAATTCAACAAGTCGGAAAGGATACGCTCGATACGGAAGAACTGGTTGCTCGGGCCGAAACGTTTTTCGGAGAACACAAGGACGATTTGTTCTTTTTGCATCTCAATCTGAACACACCTCACTGGGGATATCGCCCCCCCGCTAAATATTTTCAAGAGCTGAAGGAGCGATCCGATCCTTTGTTGTGGGATGAGTTGGACGAATATCAGCAGAAGTATCTCGGAGAAGTTCGTTATACGGACGCGCTCTTAGGGAGAATTTTCGAAGAACTCAAAAAACAAGGATTATACGAGGATTCTTGGATCGTCGTTACGAGCGATCACGGAGAGCTTCTGGAGAAGTCGCATTATTATCATCACCATTTCATCACGGAAACGGTCTATGCCCACGGAGAGACGCATTACGAAAAAGAAATTCGCGTTCCTTGGATCATTCATCCGCCGAAAAGCATGCAAAGTCGGATTCAAAAACGCGAGTTTGCCGATCCGGTTTCTCTCTTGTCGTTGATGCCCACTCTGCTCGGCTTGAACGGGATTTCCTATCCGCCGGAAAAATTAAAAGGCAACGACTATTCCAAAGCGGTTTTCGGACAAGATGGTCCGTCATCCGAGCCTGTCATTTATACGGAAGGTAGATATTCCGAATCCGTTCTAACGAAACATTTCAAATACATACGACGTTATCCCGGTTACGATTCGGTTCGAAGAACTAGGGAAGGGGTTCCGCATAAGATGTCCGAAGAGTTATACGATCTTCAAAAAGATCCGAAAGAACTTCGGAACGTCGCCCTGACGAACACCGAATTATTAAACGAAGCCCGAAACGTTTTGAGACGAAACCAGCTTCATAAAAACGAGTTCGTTTTACGATTGCCTCGATGTGAAGCCGATTGCGAACGGGAGATCCGCCTCTTTTCCAAGGGCGGGATATACCGTTACGACTTTGACGGAGAGTTTAGGGTTTTACAAGAGGATTCGAAAAATGTTACATTCAAAATATTGAATGGTTCGGGCACCTCCGATCGCGTTTTGACCGTTCGGACGGTCGATCCGTTTCCTGATTTCAGACTTCAGATCCTGAAAAACGGAAAACCCGAAGACTATCGAGTCGGTAAATGGGGAATTCGTTCGAGCAAGGCCGCGGAAATATTATCGATCGAACCGAATTACGTTTCCTTGGGACGGGAGCCTTATCGATTTGCGTCCTCCGAAATTCCGTTTTTGTACTATCACACCGGCTTTTCCGGAGGCAAAGAAACGGAAGAAGAGGCGGCAATGGGCAAGGAAGTCCGTAAAATCCTCGAAAGCTGGGGTTATATCCATCAGTAAGTTTCGTTTTTAAAACGATTTAGTTTTCAATGGATTTCGATAATTTGATTTGACTAATCAAACTATTTTCTATAAAATAACCGCGTGAGCGCCGATTTAGTCAGTCAGATCCTGGAATTTTATCCGAGAATTTTCTTCGCTTGTCATACGAGACATGTCGAGGATCCGAAAACGAAGCAGGTTCTGACGGCAAATCAAGCGAGCGTTTTGGATCATCTGGACGGAGACGAACCCGCGAGTCTGTACGACTTGGCTTTACACATGGGAGTGACTCCCTCTACGATGTCGATCACCGTTTCCCGTTTGGAAACGCTCGGTTATTTGTTAAAAGAAAAGAATCCGAAAGACGGAAGGGGGACTCTCATTCGTTTAACAAAGGCCGGAGAGAAGATCAAAAGTAAAAAGTCGGTTCTGGATCCGAATCTCGTCAAGAATCTTCTGAAACGATTGAGTAAGGAAGAACAAGAAACCGCGGTAAAAGGGCTCGGGCTGCTCGCTTTTGCCGCCGAACTGGAAATGAAAAACAAAAGTCTTTCAAGGTCTTGGTCGCGAGGGAAATGAAGACTAAAAAATTATAAAACTAGAATATTCTTAATTATTAAAATATCAAAGAGGTTTTGCGTATGATATACACGATTCTTATGTATGCGGTCGGGTTCTTGGTTTTATTGGTTGCGGGGATTTACGGAATCGGAGCTTCGCTTCCCGTGGAACATACTTCTTATTTAGAGCGGGTGTTTCCGGCGCAACCCGGGACGATTTACGCAATGATTCGCGATTTTAAGCGATATCCGGCTTGGAGACCGAATATTAAAAACGTGGAAGAGATTTCTTCCAACTCCTGGAAGGAAACGGATTCTCACAAAGAAGTTATGACGTTTTCCTTTATCCAAGATCAAAAAGACCGTTTGATCGAATCCAAAATCATGGATGAAGACAAACCTTTCGGCGGTTCTTGGACGTTCGAATTGAGTGAGGCCGAGGGCGGAACCAAATTGAAGATCACTGAAAACGGAAAAGTTTTTTCTCCCGTGTTCAGATTCTTTTCCAAATTTATTTTCGGTCATACGGCGACGATCGATTCTTATTTGGATTTTATGAGTACGGAAATTCAGAGGAAAACGGGGAAATAGTATGGCTGGTTATTCCGGTAAAACATTGGGAGATAAGCTCGGTTTAAAATCCGGCATGAAAGTTTTCTTTAAGGATTTGCCGGATGAAGTTCAAAAAGATTTGAAAGCTCATTTGAGCGAGGTCGAAATCGGAAAAACCTTAAAAGGTACATTCGATTATTTGCATCTATTTACCAAAGAAGTCAAAGAGCTTCAAAAACAATTTCCGAAACTCGTCGAATCTTTGGGTGAAAAGGGGATGATTTGGATTTCTTGGCCGAAGGGTTCTTCGAAGGTTCCCACCGATTTGAACGAAAATATCGTTCGTGAAATCGGATTGAAACTCGGAATCGTGGACGTTAAAGTCTGCGCCGTTTCGGAGATTTGGTCGGGTTTGAAATTTTATAGAAGAAAGACCTGAGCAAGCCCGGTCGTCCCGCGACTTGCAGTCGCGGGAATCGCCCCTAAGGATTAAGCGTAATTCGCTTCGTGTGTGAGGGAAGGTCTTCTTCTTTCTTTGTTTGCCGTCATTGCTTCGAGGAGATTCGGGATCATCTTCGGTTGTAAATGAAACAGTTCTCCGAGTTCCTTCGGAGCGGCCAATGCTGCTTCGATCGCGTCCTTATTCAGTGCTCTTTTGGTTTCAACGGTTGCGGAAGCGGGAATCCGATTGAGGACGTTGATCTTGCTGAGGGATTTCTTTCTCAATTCTTCCAAGGAAGCTCCCACTTCGGTTAACAATCCGTTTTGTACCGCTTCTGCGGGTTTGTAAAGAGCGCCCTCGAGTGCCGCTTCGGATACGGCGGAAGGCAACATTACTTGTCTCATTCTCAAAATCAAGGATCGTGTGATCGGAAGACCGACTAACGGTTCCGCGAATCCGATTCTTCCTTTACCGTCCACCATATAACGATAATCGCATGTATAAGCGATAATGGCTCCGCCGCCTACGGCGTTGCCTCCGACTTCCGCGATCAAAGGTTTTGGAAAGCTCATCAAGGATGTGAACATCTGAAAAATTCCCCCCATGATCTTGGAAATTTCGTCTGCGGAAGAACTGAGAATCGCGTCCGGGTCCAAGCCGACACAAAAATCTCCGTCCGGTCCGTTGATGATACCCGCGCGGATTTCCTGATCCATCGCGAATTCTTTAAGAATGGCGCCCATCTCGTGCATGATGGGGAGGGTTAGCGTCATGGGGCCTTCCGGTAAGAATTTCATGACTCCGATTTTCGAATCTTTTGCGGTGATGATTTCTTTTGCGAGTTTCATACGATTCCTCTTTGTGTTCTCCGAGATTTAAATCTTCGATCTGCGATTTATTTCCAACGTCGAGGTTTGATAGTTTTGGATCAAACTTAAATCCAACGACGGGAGGAATTTATTGGTTTGAATTTTAAACTAATTGTTTAATTGTCCAACGGAATTTCGATAATAAACTTGGTTCCGATTCCTTCTTCACTTTCCAAACTGATCTTACCTTTGTGAAGTTCCACGATCACTTTGACGATCGACATTCCGAGCCCGGTCGTTTGTTCGCCTTTGAGTCCTTGTCGTTTGGCGCGAGTGAATTGATCGAAGATCGCCGATTGAAGTCCTAATGGAATTCCGATTCCCGTGTCTTCCACGATGATCATCGCCTTTTTATTCTGAGAATAAGAATGGATCAGTATTTCCCCGCCTTCTTTCGTGAATTTGAGCGAGTTGGAAATGAGATTCTCCAATACGCGTTGAAACTTAAGAAGTTCGATTTGAACCGGAATCGGATCGGTTCCCAGCTTCGCGTGAAGTTTGATCTTTTTGTTTTCCGCGTCCGGTAGATTTTGTTTTACGAGAGCTTGGATGAGATGATTTAAGTTCGCCTTTTCCGTTTTGAGTTTATAGTTCTCATTTTCCATTTCCGCAATCTGAAGCAGATCTTGGATGATGTTTAGAGTCTTATTGGCGGCTTGACTCATCATTCCGAGAAGTTCCGTGTTATTCGGATTGTTTGTTTGTTCCTTTAATAGTTCGGTTAAACTGATGATTCCGCTGATCGGATTCTTAAGATCGTGCGCTACGGCCGCAAGCAATCGGTCCTTGCTTTTGATGATCTGCGTGGTTTTTTTTTCGTAGTTTTTTCTTTCGGTGATGTCTCGAATGTAAATGGTAGATCCTGAAATCGTCCGTTTATTTTCGGAAAGGTCGTATATGGGGCATGTTAGAATTTCATAATAATTGTATGTTCCGTCTTCGTTCGGTATTTCCCATTCCCTTTTGATTGAATTGCCTTCGAACGTTAGATCGTATATTTCCTTCCAGGTTTTCGACATGTTCGAATCGAATTCCTCGATGATGTTGCTTCCTATTTTCAAATCTATTTTATATATTTTGAGGATCGCTTGATGAAAAAGCTGGTTCATCGTGATGATTCTGTAATTCCTATCGACGGACCAAATAGAATCTTGCGTATTCTCGATCAGAGCCCTTAAATTTTCCTCCGACTCTTCCAGCTTTGCGGAAATCGCGATTTGATCGGTCACGTCCCGCGCGATCCCTTCGATGCGCTCCGGTTGGCCGTTGGTATCCCGCACGATCCAGGAACGATCGCTGATGTAACGGATCTGTCCGTCGGGGCGTATGATCCTGTATTCCACTTCGTAAAATGGCTTTCCGGAATGCAGCTCTTTCAATTTCAATTCTGCGAGATATCTGTCGTCCGGATGGATCAAGTTGATCCAGAGTTGGTTGTCCTTAAAGAATTCTTCCGGTTCGATTCCGTAGAGTTTTTTAGCGCCTTCGCTGAGATACAAAAGCTTATATTCCTTTGCATCCGACGACCAGATGAGATCGTCGATCGTCCCTATGACGTTGCGGATCAGTTCGTTCTTCTGTTTGATTTCGTTTTCGACCTGTGCTTCTTTCGTTTTATCCGTTCCGACCCCGAGAAATCCCTGGAATTGATTTTGTGTATCTAACAGGGGATAAATCTTCCATTCGACATGCAGTCTCTCGCCGTTTGAGTTCCGAATATCGTAGGAATGCGTTTCCGGAAGGAGAGTGTTCTTTACGTTCTTTAGAATATCAAGGATCGTGTTTCTGATATTTTCCCGGAGGAACTGAATCCATTGAACCGCGTAGAGTTGTTGTTTACTTTTTCCAAAGACTTCGCAACAGGTTTGATTGATATAAGTGAGAGTCGTATCCGGCAGAAACTTACAAATAAGCAAAGGAAGATGATCGAGTATTTCGGATGATTCGGGTGAATAAACGTTTCCCGTGATCGCTGGGGTTTTCGGATTCAAATGTGATTTCCTTCTGATGTCCTTTTCCATTGGACGAAGAAGAGGAGAATGATATTCACCGTTTCGATTTCAACGCACAAAACCGCTACGAGGAAAATAACATACCTTCCGAATTCTTTGTCACAGATGACACCGCTCTTTTTGAGTTTATACATTTCTCCCTATTCTCCCGAAGAGAGTTGATTATTAAGAGACATCATAAATTTCGACACGATTCGAAAATCCTGCGCCGGGAACGGAAATTGAACCGCAATTTTATACGCCTAGAACATGCGAAAATCAAGACATTTTGAAAAAAATCAATTTGACTCTTTCTTTTTTTTGCATTCATTATGCGGAATGCGAAATAAATTTTTTCTCATTTCGATTATATTCTTTTTTTGGAATGAAACGGTTTTTGCCGATATTCTCTATCTCAAAGACGGCCGCGTAATTTTCGTAAAAGTCCTCAATCAAGACATGGATAAGGTCACGGTTTCGAACGAACGCGAAACTTGGGACATTGAAAAACGGAAGATTTCCCGAATCTCCTTCAATGAAGACGAAGAAATCTACGTTCGCAATCAACTTAGAGAACGGGATCGAATGGTCGCCGAGATCGATTTCTTAAAAAAGTCTCTGGTCGAAAAGGAAGCCCTCGAATCTCAGAGAAAGGAAGTATCCGTTAAAAATCACGATAATGCCAAAGGTTCGTTTTGGAGGAGCGCTGTATTTCCCGGCTGGGGACAATTTTATCGGGAAGAAAAGGATCGAGGCTATTTCTTTTCGATCGCTGCCGGTCTTTCTCTTTTGTTCTGGTATAAGTCGGATCAAAAGTATCAAGAACAAGGAAAGAATTTAAACGAAGCCGATCGATTCTCAACCGCCGCAGCCGCAAGCGGAGATCCCGTTTTGATCGCCGGAGCTTTCTTTCACGCGAACGAAATCAGAAATCAAAGATACCAAGCGGGAATTCAGGCTTCGTCGGCTTTGATTCTTTTCTTTACGATTTATACTTTCAACTTGATAGACGCTTGGTTGTTCGGAAGACCTTGGAACTTCTTTGCCAAATCTCCGGAAGAAAAAAAAGAATCGATCGAAATCAATGCGGCCCCGGATTCTCCCCAAAATCCTACCACACCCGTTTTACCCGAATCGCCGGATAGGACGGTTCCAATGTTGCCTCAATCGAATTTGCCCGGGAACGGCATGAATCGATGGGAAGTTCGATGGAGAATCCGTTTTTAAAACGATCGAGTCGCCTCGGATTCTCCATGCAGAAATTGGAATGTTATTTTTTTGGTTTTTTGGAAGAGGATTTTTTCGGTAATTCCACTTCCGCTTCTTCTTGGGCGAATGCCCATTCTTTTTCGTAGTTTGCCTGTCCGTTCGATGGATGCGACGGCGCGTGAACCAACGATGCGTTCATGTCGTAATCCGGACGGAATTTCGTTTCGATCCATTCTCTGAATCGATCGATGAATCCGAAGATCGACGGTACGACCACGAGAGTGACCACCGTGGAAAGAATCAATCCTCCGATGATCGCGATCCCCATCGCGGTTCTTGATTTTGCCGCTTCTCCCAATCCCATCGCGATCGGAACGGTTCCCATAATCATCGCGAGAGAAGTCATCAAGATAGGTCTGAGTCGAACCAATCCCGCTTCGTAAATCGCGTCGTTTCTGGATTTTCCTTCGTCTCGCATCGCTTGCATTGCGTAGTCGACTAAAAGAATCGAGTTCTTGGCAACGAGACCCATGAGAAGAATCAAACCGATCATCGAAAAGAGATTGAGCATCTCGTTGGTCAGAGCAAGTGCGAAGAAGGCTCCCGAAATCGCGGGCGGGATCGCGAATAGAATCGTAATCGGAGTGATGAATGATTCATACAAGGAAGCAAGCACGAGATAGATGAACACGAGGGCGAGTCCGAACGCGAGCACGATGTTCGCCAGAAGTTCTTTGAAGTCCTCGGATTGTCCTTGGAAGTTGTAACGAATTCCCGGAGGCGGAGGAAGTTCTTTCTTTAGAATTTCATCCGTGATCTTCGTTGCGTCTTGAACGGCTCCGCCCGGCGCTAAGTTTGCGTTGATCACGATCGTTCTTGCGCGGTCGATCCGGTTGATCCGAGAGGGTCCGGCCGTTTCCTTTCCGACGCTGATCGCGGACAAAGGAATCAGTTTGTTCGCGATGTTTGGAACCTTTGTTTGCCCGTACGCCTGTCTTAGGTTCCTTTGATCCGGACGAAGTCTCATTTTAACTTCGTATTCGATTCCCTTATCGTAGAACTTGCTGACCTGGTCTCCCGCGATCTGATATCGAAGTTCGGAACCCGCGACACCGGGAAGAACTCCGACGAGTTGCATTTTCAGGTTATCCAGATGGATTTGGTATTCCGGTTTTCCGGCTCTGTAATCCGTATCGATGTCCGCCAGGTCGGAAAGGGATTTCAATCGTGCGACGACCTTTTTGGAATACGCATCCATCTCCGCAAGATCTTCCCCTTTGATTACGAGCTGGAACGGATACTGAATCCCGCCGCCTACGGCGCTATAATCGGAAACCGCAGGTCTTGCATACGCGAAGGGTTTCAAAAGTTCGCGTATTTCATCTTTGACTTGTGTAGTCGTACGTTTTCGTTTTTTAGAATTTACTAATGCAACCGCGAGCGTTCCCGCGTTCGGTTCCCCGCCGTCCGGCTTTCCGATCGTAACCGCGATCATATCCATCTCGGGAATTTTTTTCAGAACGTCGAGAACTTGATCCGCAACTTGTCTGGTTCCTTGTAGGCTCGTTCCCGGAGGAAGATCCAAGGTGACTAAGAATTCTCCCTGGTCGTTTGCGGGCAGGAACGTACTCTTCACCAATTTCAAGGAAAGAATGGAGAGGATAAAAATTCCGAGAGACGCAAGTAGAACCATTCCCGGTCTTTTTAATGCGACTTTCATCACTCTTCCGTATTGTCTTTCCAGCCAAGTTTGGAATTTATCGAAAAGTTCGATCGCCTTGTTCGGTTTCGCGTTGTGATCGATCTTACCCGCAAAATACGCGGACAACATCGGAGCGACCGCGAGACCGTCGAAGAGGGAAATGAGCATCGCGAATACCACCGTCAAACCGAACTGTTTGAAAAACTGACCCACGATCCCGGAAAGAAATCCCACAGGTAAGAATACCGCGATCACCGTTAAAGAAGTTCCGATTACGGCTAACGTTACTTCGGTCGTTCCCGTTTCGGCCGCTTCGATTACCCCCTTTCCTTCCTCCAGTTTTCGGAAGATGTTTTCCCGAACGACGATCGCGTCGTCTACGAGAAGACCCACGGCCAACGAGAGCGCGAGAAGAGTCATGACGTTGATGGTAAAACCCATCGCCCACATCAGAACGAACGCACCGAGCATCGAGTTCGGAAGAGCGAGACCGGTAATCACGGTCGAACGGAAGTTTCCTAAAAAGAAATAAACCGTGATGACCGCGAGCAAGATACCGATGACGATCGCTTCGGTCACGTCCTCGACGTTGTAGCGAATCCATTTGGATCCGTCGCGGATCAGTCGGATTTTCGGTTTTCCGTCTAAGTTGGCGATTCCGTCGTTGAGTTTACCGATCCGTTTGAGAACTTCGTCCGCGACCGCGACCGTGTTCGCACCGGATTGTTTGTAAACGTCGATGAATAAAGCCGGTTTGGTTTCCTTTGTCGCGGCCGCAGTTTGTTCTTTTTTGCCTTTGAAAAAATTTCCGATTTTGGTGAAGACCGAAACTTTCTCTTCGATGCCTTCGTCTTTGGAAGCCCAGAGATAACCGATGGTTTCCTCGTCTTCGGTTCCGTCTCTTACGGTTCCGAGTTGTTTGATGAGAACCGCGTTACCAACTTCTCCGCTGAAGGAAACGATCGTGTTTTCGATTTGAGAAAGAGTTTCGTAGCGGCCCAAGGTTCGGTAAGAAGTTTCTTTCGAACCCGCTTCGAATTTACCGACGGGAACGTTTAAGCCCGCGGTTTTCAAACGATTCGCGATGACGACCGTAGGCATTTGATACGAACTGAGTTTGTTTCGATCCAATTCGATTTGGATTTCTCTTCTCGTTCCACCGACAATCTTAACCGAACCGACGCCTTGCACTTGTTCGAGTCTTGCTTTCACGGTTTCCTTTGCAAGGTCGTAGAGTTTTGCTTGGTCCAATTCCGCAAAGAGTGCGAGACGAACGATCGGCTGATCCGCCGGATCGAAACGAACTACTTTCGGTTCCTTGATTCCGGTGGGAAGTTTCGGTTTTACAAGACCGACCTTGTCACGAAATTGTTGTTCCGCGTATTTGATATCGGTGTCGAGGGTGAATTCACCGAAAACGACGGAGACGCCTTCCTGATTTCTGGAAGATATTTTTTTTAAACCGGAGATGGAAGAAAGTTCTTCTTCCAAAGGTTTGGAAACGAGTTCTTCGATTTCTTCCGGACCGGCTCCGGGATAAATCGTCGTTACGGAAACGACGGGAATGTTTACGTCGGGGAAAAGATCCACTCCCATTCTCCCTAACGCCACCCAACCGGTGAGAAGCATCAGAAGAACGATACTGCAAATAAAAATAGGTCGTTTGATCGAAAGCTGGGCGATATTCATGGACTACCTCAGTGTAACTACCAGTGAGCGCCGAGCTTCGTAAAAAAGAAATAAATAACAAATTTCCGTGAAGAAATTTTGAAATTCTCTATTAGAATTTACTGAATTCTCTTATTTAGTTTGAACCTCAATCTATCTCGAAACAAACGAAAAGTGTTGATTCTTTCCGAGATCGGATTGTTTCCAGAGGTCTGGAAATTTTTGATTGGTCGGAATTCCGTTTTGTTTCACTCAGAGAAATGTCGATCGCTCATCTCAGCTTCGCTGAGAGCTACTCGCGACGCTCCGCTGCTCGTTAGCTATTTCGCTCTCTATGGATCGCTCAATAGATTCTGCGGATCGCTTGGGAAATTCTTTGGATATTATCCTTTGTCAGGTTCGGATAGATCGGAATACAATGTCCTCTTTGAAAAAGTCTTTCTCCGTTTGGAAAATCCGTATTGGAAAGTTCGAGGATATGATGGATCGGTTCCTCGGCGACTTTTTGCGTTCCGATTTGAAGGGAACGGAAGTAGCGTTCCACTTGTTCGTAACTTCCCGGAGCGAGAATGATAAAACGGTTGAACGTGTCTAAGTTTGGATCTCCGTACCAAGTGTTGACGGAAGTTCCCGAGATGGATTGGAGATAAACCTGCGCGATTTTTCTCTTTCTTTCCAAGATGATTCCGATTTTGGAAAGTTGTTCGATTCCAAGAGCGGCTTGATAGTCGATCAGGTTGTAATCTAATTTCGGCTGGCCTTCTTTTCTTTGATACGGTTCTTTTCCCGCTTTCATGGCGCGGATTTTTTTTGCGAGAGGTTCTTGATCGGTGATGATCATCGCGCCGTTTCCGGTAGTGATCATCTGATCCACGGAAAGACCGCAAACCGCGATATTGCCTTGTTTGCCCGGTGCGAACGTTTCGCTCTGTGCGCCTAAGACTTCGGAAACGTCTTCGATGACCGGAATTCCTTTAAAGTCGTAGCGCTTTGCATCCGCAATGGAACCGAAAGAATGATCCAAGATGATCGCTTTTACGGAAGAATCTTCGAGCGCTTTAGAAAGTCCTTCCGGGCTCATATGGAAAGAATTTTTATCCAAGTCGATTACGACCGGAACCGCCTTTAAAAGAAAGATCGCATCCAGCGCGGAAACGGGTGCGAACGTGGAAAGAGCAACCTTGTCTCCGGCTTGAATGTCCAAGGAAAGAAGGGCGAGGTGATACGCCGCGGTCAGATGATTGGCGGAAATAACTTGCTTATAACGGAATGTGGAAGCGAAGGCTTTTTCGAAACGAGTCGTTACGTTTCCGGTGGTGAGGTGATCTTCCACGAGGCATTCCAGAACCGTTTTCAAATCCTCTCTGGAAAGAGTGGGTTTGTGGAATTCAATCTCCGTCTTTTTTTTAGGATTTTTTTCCAGAATTTCGGTTTCGGTGCTGCTCATATCCAACTCAAGCTCTTATAATTTTATTATGTCGCATTTTGGACCAAAATTGGATCTCGTAAAGATCTTTTCGGGCCTTGCAGACGCAGATTGTGAGACAATGCGAAAAAGTACAAGAAAAATCCGATCGAAGATCGGATTTTTGTGGGAACTCATACAAAAACACGGTTGAGCCGGATGTTTTATTCGTTCCGTTGAAACTGTGGGAACTCCTGCGGATTTGCAGGAATTACGATCAATCCTTGTGGAACAGTTTTCTTGTTCCGATCCAAATCTCCGGAAGATAAGCCCCGACGATAATCAAAACCAAACCGCCGAAGGTCCACTTCGTAATCAGAACGTTTTCCGTAAAACGGGTCAGACCCACGTTCAAAATACTGACATACCAGCCGACCGCGATGAGAATGATGCCGACGGTGTGAGGAATCACGTAATTCAAGATCGTATTCATAAGAAATCCTTTTCGTAAAAATGAAGAATGGGAAGATTTTGCCGGGAAAGCGATTGGATTCAAGTGGTTTTCGAGTTGCTGAGAATCTTGCGACTCGGAAAGTTTCTGCTATGTCCGAAAGTGAAACTTGGAACGAAGAAGACGAAGACTTTCCGCTTCCCGTCAAAGAAGCCGGAAAAACGGAATCCAGACTCTCCGCATTACTCTTTAATTTACTCAGTCATCATTCTCCCTTGAGTTTTACGAAGATCCGATCTTTGTTGCCGGATCATTATCAGAATCTGGAAAATCCCGATTCCGATCGGAAAAAACTTTCCCGAGACGTGGAAGAATTGGGAGAACTCGGATTTTTGGTTCGATCCACGCAGGAAGGATACGTTCTCGATCGAAACGTTTCCAATCGGGAATTGAAATTGGAAAAGGAAGAATTGCAGACGCTCGCGGAAACGATTCTTCGTTCGTATCAAGAATCGCCTTCTTTGGAATTGTATTCCTTATCCCAAAAAATATTCGAAGGAAAACTCGACGTATATCCCGAGCTGGAAATGGATCTCAAAACGCAAAAGAATCTGAGTCAAACGGAAGCGAACGTTTCGGAAGAACTTTTAAAGAAGTTATTGGAATCCTTAAAAACGAAATCTCCCGTTCAGTTTTTGTATTATAAAACCTTTCCCGAAGAAACGTATCGAGTCGAAGTCGATCCGATCCGCTTGATCCGGAAGAATTCGGAAGACTATTATCTTCTCGCGTATGATCGAAAGAAAAAGGAAAGAAGAAGATTTATCATTCCGAAAATTTCCAGGGTGGAAACGATCGCCGAAAATTCTTTGTATCAGCCGCAGGGGCAAAAGAAAGAAGTGGCGGGCGATTGGGTGTTGCACCCGGCGCTGTTTCAAGCTCACGATCCGATCGAAGTAGAATTAGTCTGCGATCCGGAATCCTCATACAAGGTCCGAAATTCCCTGTCCGAAATTCCTTATGAAGAATTTACACGCGATTCGTTCCGATTTAAGGTAACGAACCAAGAAGGATTGTTTCCCTTTTTGATCGAAGCCCGCGACGCGATTCGAAACATTCTCCCGGAAAGCGTCGCGGGCGCGTTTCGGAAGAATGTCGAACAAATCCTTTCCCATTACAACGAAGGAACGCCGTAGAGAAAAAAACAGATCGTCGTTTAAGGCAGCGATCGCCGAAATCCACGATGACCTTATGCGAGAAAAGAAACGTCTTTCGCATAAATATGGATTTTATTTTATAAAATTAGGATTTTCTAATACGATCGCGATTCCCTGTCCGCCTCCGATGCAGAGCGAAGCGACTCCGAGTTTCAAATTTCTCCGTTTGAGTTCGTACGCGAGTGAGAGGGTGACTCTGGTTCCGCTTGCGCCGAGCGGGTGGCCGATCGCGATCGCTCCTCCGTTCACGTTCGTTTTGTTCGGATCGAGTTTTAATTCTCTCATCACGGCCAAAACTTGGGACGCATACGCTTCGTTGATTTCGAAAAGATCGACGTCGTTGATTCCAACGCCCGCATTCTTCAGAGCATTCGGAACCGCAAATACCGGGCCTAAACCCATAAACTTCGGATCGCATCCTACGTTCGCGTAACCGAGAATTTTTGCGAGCGGCCTGATGCCGGAACTTTGAACCCTAGAATCGGAAGCCAAAAGAACCGAAGCGGCTCCGTCGTTGATGCCGGAAGCGTTGCCGGCGGTTACGGTTCCTTCTTTCAAAAACGCGGTGGGAAGTTGTTTCAACTGAGGAACGCATTCTTCTCCCCGGATTTGTTCGTCTTTGTTCAATAGAAAGGATTTCTTTCCTTTGGTCGCAACGGGAATCATTTCTTCCGCGAAGGTTTGCGAGAGTGTAGCTTTTTCGGCCCGCACCTGAGAGATTCCGGCCCATTCGTCTTGTTCTTGTCTGGAGATTCCGTATCGTGTCGCGATATTCTCCGCCGTCATTCCCATCGTGAGATCTACGAAACAATCGGTGAGACTTTGTGCGAGTCTGTCTTCCGCGATCGTGTCTCCGTATTTGTTTCCCCATCTCGCGTTTTTTAAAACGAAAGGCGCGTTGCTCATCGATTCTGTTCCTCCGGCGAGAATCAGTTCGTTCTCTTTGGAAAGAATTTTCCGCGCTCCGATCAGAATACTTTCCATACCCGAGCCGCAAAGACGATTGATGGTAAGCGCGCTGGATTGTTCGGATAGGCCGGATCGGAGCGCGATATGTCTTGCGAGATACGCGGAATCCTTGTCGTCTTGAATTACGTTTCCGTAAATCGCCTCTTCGATTTGATTGAGATCGACTCCCGTTTTACGAATCGTTTCTTTTGCGGTGACGACTCCGAGTTCGGAAGAACTGAAATCTTTCAGTCCGCCTCCGAATTTTCCGAACGGGGTTCTGGCTCCGTCGACGATATAAACCATGAGATTCTCCTTTTTATTAGTGTATATACACTATATGTTTATCTTTTAGACGCTTTCCGTTTCTCATTCGGGATCATTCTTCAAAATCGGATTGAAGAATCGGAAGTTTTCTGACTTCCGAGAGGATCGCAAGCGTTTCCTTGAATTTGGCTTTTCCCAAAGATTCGGTTAGCGAATCCTGCGCTTGTTTCCAAAGTTCGATCGCTTCTTCCACTTTGGATTCTCCCTTTTTCGTAAGAAATACGGAGCGGACGTTTCCCGATTCTTTTTTATCGATTCGGATCAGTTCGTCCCTTTTTAAAATTTCCAAACTTCTTTGAAGAGTGGTTCGATCAATGTCCGTGATTTTGGATAAGTCCGTGATACTGCATTCCCGTTCATACGCGATGCTGACTAAGATGGTAAATTGAGTGATGCGCAATCCCGCGGGTTTTAGAATAAAATCGTAATAGGACGTGATTTTGCGGGTGGTTCTTCGTAAGCTTACGTTCAAGCAGGAAAGTCCTATCATTCTCAGATCTTTGTTGGAAAGTTTCACGATCGTTTTCTCTATAACCAATCTTAAATACCGTAAGAAAAAAACAACCGGATCCTAGTTCGCAAGGATCCGGTTGGCAAGTGAAGCATGAATTACTCCGATTGTAAGGTTTCCAAGAAGCAGTTTTCGCGGTTTCGGTTTATACGAGCGCCGCTTCTTTCTTCAAAAAATGATTTTTAAATTCTCCCATTCTCTCGATCACTTCCGGCGGTAAGAACGCGGGTTTTTTCGTTTCAAAGTTGATCCACATTCCGTAAGAACGAACTCGGCTCACGAGTTTTCCGTCGGATTCCCGTTCCAGTTCCTGATGAAAAATGGCTCTTGTCTTTTTAATAAATTCCACCCTGGTTCTTACGATCACCGTATCGGGATATTTGAGATCGCCGAGATATTCGTATTCGGCTTTGTAAACGATCGGTCCGATTCCTTCCCGTTTCATCTTTTCGAGATCTACTCCCGAGCTTACGAAGGCTTTCATTTTGGCTTCGTCGCAATACGAATTATAATTCTGGTTGTTTACGTGTCCGTTTACGTCGGTATCGCTAAAACGGACCGGGATTCTGGATTCAAAGCGAAATTCTTCTTCCATTGGATTCTTCCCTTCCTTGGTGATTCTTTTTACATAGTGTATATGCACTATGTAAAGTCAAGAAAATTTTGAAACCGTAAGTCCGAGAATCGAGATCGAGTCGATTCTCGATTCTCGGACTTCTCCCGGTCGTTTTTATGGGTCGCGAAGGTGATGGTTCTTCGTTGCTAAAGATCGTTTTTAAAGAGGAATCACCATTCTCCCGTATTGGGCATGGAAGCCCAAGGTTCTTCGGGGGGTAATGCGTGTCCTTTTTGAAGAAGTTCGACAGAAATTTGATCCGGAGAACGGATGAACGCCATTCTTCCGTCGCGAGGAGGGCGGTTGATCGTAATTCCGCGGGATACGATCCGCGAACATGTTTCGTAAATATTGTCCACTTCAAAGGCCAAATGTCCGAAATTTCTTCCTACGGTATAAGGATCTTTTTGTCCCCAGTTGTAGGTTAGTTCGATTTCGGGTGCATCGGCTTCGCCCGTTGATAAAAAGACGAGCGTGTATTTTCCTTCGGGATGTTCTTTTTTGCGCACAACGACCAGTTCAAGCGTCATGCAGAAGAAATCGAGAGCCTTTTCCAGATCCAAAACGCGTATCATTGTATGTAGGTATTTCATGTTTTTTTCCAAATCCACGTTTCCCGGGATTTGAAGATTACACAATTCACAATTCGTTGTGAGGAGAATTATGTCGTTTTGTGGATTCAAATGTTGGAACTCCTTCAATTCTTCTTTGGAGAGGGGAGATTTCACGGATATTTACTCGCCGGATTCTCTGCGTGCTCGTCGGTTTATAGCGTTATTCCTGTGTGATTTGATTCTAAATTGAGTGGATTTTCTAATTTTTGATAGAGGCTGCTGCTTTTATTCTCAAATTTCTTAAAAACTAAATGTCTAAAAAATAGGCAAAGTTCGACGACTCTACATCTAACTGAATTTTATTCAAAATACGGCCGGAAAACGTTACTGTGAATACATTTTCCCCAAGTTTACGAAAAATTTTTTGAATATCTGCCTAATAATTGAAGAAGGTTGTGCTCAAACAAAACAACAGCGCTTCCTTTGAGCATGCTCTCGGGTTTTGTGTTTGTTGCGATCAAGTCCATAAGCAAAATTGCAATTACTAAGCTCAGTGCCGTGCGTTCGTATTCTTTTTGAGCCGCTTCGCAAGTTCGAATGTTTAATAAATATTGAATATTCAAAAAACATTAATCTCTGAATGTGTTTTAAGGAAAATTTCAAGAAAAAGAGCCTTAAAATTTTTTTTGATTTATTTCTTCGGGACGCTTGGTCAAATTGGTATAGAAGATTCGTTCTTCAAAAAATAAAAACTCATCTGAGGTTTCAATCATGAAAACAAACAAACTGATTTCTGTAATTTCCCTTCTTGGCCTTTTGGCTACAAGCTCCGTGTTTGCCGTATCGGAAGAAGTTGAAGATCAGCTTTTGGAAAAAGCGATTGTTGAAAGCGCAGTAACAAAAGAACAAAAAACTGCGGTTGGAAATTATCTGAAAGCCGTTGCACAACAAAAAGCAACCAGAGCCGAGGAACTTCGTGAACTCGCAAAAAGATCCACCGGCGGCAAATTTCTTGCAAGCAACGTTCAGTCTCAAAAATATCTGAAACAAGCTCAAGCACTGGAAAAAGAAGCTCAAAGATATCAATCCGTTCTCGGAAGTCTTTAATCTTTCTTCATTCGACCTGCTTTTCTTAGGTTGAATATAAAAAGGGCGTCCTTTGAGGCGCCTTTTTTATTGTACGAATGTTTGGATGTTGTTCGTGTGATTCGATTGCGGATTTCAAAAGAAAGGGATTCTTCTCTTGGAACAAGACGCGTGATTTGTCCCTTCAGACCTTGGTCGTATTATAGCACCCGCCGAGTTCGAGGTGCCTTTTGCTTTCAGTTCGTCTTAGGTTTGTTCGAAGCGGGCTCTCGGTTGGGGTTCGGGAAACAGCTCAAAGAAAGGCCTTCCACGAGGTAACAGATCGCATCCGGAGAAACGCATTTATGTCCGTCATCGTAGGTTTGTCCGTTCACAATGAGTTCGATCTTTTGACAAACCATCTTCTCCTTAACGTTCTGGGTTGCGTCCTGCGCTTCTATTTTGGAGGAAAGTAGGACGGCGAGCGCAAAAGAAAGAATGAGTTTCGGGACTGCGTTTGGGATTCGTTTCATGGCGATTCTTTAGATACCTTTCTTAGAATACTGACTCTTATTTCGTTTCTCTGTCAATCAAGGATTCAGACCGTTTCGCATCTTTGGATTGTTCCGAATCCACAGAAAATAGATCGGAATCGGGGAGAGAAAAATCAGAATCCAAATCCATTGGATTGAGGATTTCCAGGATTCATCGATATTCGTCCAAGAAGGTAAATACGGAAGAATCGAGTCCGGTAAAAAACCGGGCCTTTGGGCCTGGTCCGGTTCCATCGTATGATAGAGAGAAGCCGTATGATCGAACCAGGTTTTGCCGATCCAAATTTGATAAGCGACAAAGACGAATAGAATTCCCCAGGAAATCTTTCGATAGGCTCCGTTGAGAATCTTCCATCCTGCGATGAACGGCAGAAAAAACAAAGGAGCGGAACTCCATTGAAATCTTCCCGGCAAGGAAAGACATCCGTAAGAACAGGGATGCCCCGCATTGATTCCTAATTGAAGAATTATCACGATCCCCAGGAGAATCCCGACCTTACGGAGCTTTTGATCCCTAATTAGAACGATCCAACCGAACAACCCCGGAATCCAAATCAACGGATTTTGAAAGAAAAGGCCTTGGTTGCGGTCCATCCAAAGTCCCGAAAACACTGTGACCCAATGGGAAAAGTTAGGATCGAAGGTTTTATGAATGTTTTCACCGGCGCGTGAATACGGACCGATAAAGGATCCGAATAAATGAAAATTGTAAATCACGAGGCCGATTAGCGAAGCAAGCGCAGGCGCTAAAAGGATCGTTTTGGTTTTTGAGTCCCATTCTTTTTTCGATACAAAAGGCAAAGATAGAATAAGAATTGCGACGGGCAGATTCTTGAGATGAATCCATATTGACAGGCCGATGGTGGCGGAGTATATAAAAAGCAAAATATTCCTATTTTTGAATGTTTTGTTCGTTTCGAATGAGATGAGGATCGCGATTGCGGATGTCAATAGAATGCCGCTCGGAAGATCGGGGAAAATTTGTCCCGCGACCATTGGGAATGGGAGGCTGACCGAGTAAACAATCGATGTGAAGGCGGACTTGGTCTGCGAGAGACGGAGGCTTCTTCCCATGGAATAAAAAAGAAAAGGAAGAATGCCTGCGATTAGAGTTAGCGCAATCTTTGATCCTAAAATGCCGAAGGTTTTATATCCGATGAACGATAGCAAAGACGTTCCAATGGAATGAATGCTGTAGAATTTTTTGTTCCCGTTGTTTGCAGTGTTTGAAGGAACAAAAACGGTATGGTTTTCCACATCGACCGGTCCGATAATTTTGTTCGTTTTAGCGTCTTGGTCGTAGTTATTTTTTAAATCGAGGTCGCCATCTGCGGCAAGGCTTTCCGAGATCATTAAGTAATGAGGTTCGTCTCCCGTAATCGGGAGCTTCTTCTTTTTCTCCCAACTGAGTACGGTTCCGGAGTAATAAAGAGCGGGTAAGCAAAGAATGAGAATTAGGGTAAGTTTTCGCATCTTCGGAAGAATCTTTTCGTGAATCGGATTGTCAATCACGTTGCGTTTTCCGTTTTTCTTATTGAGATGTTGCGTCGGCAGCCGTGATCGAATCGATAAAGGGGGAAAATTTTATTTTGAGCTTTCTGATTTTTTTATGAGATAGAGCTTCTCGGAATCGTTTCGAGTGAACTGAGAAAGGTATGGAATGGATACTTTCTTATTCGGATCGTAAAATCGAGTCTCCTTTGGTTGAAGAAACGAGCAGGGTTGTGACGTTGCTCGTTCCGGAAAATTACTACGATCAGTTGTCGACGGAGAATCAATTGGGTTTATCAAAGAAGCTTCCTTATCTATTGAGGAGATATGCAAAATTTATTTCGGCTACGCAGCGCATCAATTCTAAAGCCGGAACGGCTTTGTATCAAGATCCGGCTAAGATGAAACGAATCAATTTTAGGGTGAGTAGCGGAGATTGGTCGATTTTAGGGGCTTTGGCACAAGCGCATGGAGTTTCGCGTTGTTACCTTTTTAATTTTTTGTTGGCCTTAGATGAGGTCGGGGTTGGCGATTCTATTGTGGAAACCGTGAACGCAGGAGTTCCAACATTTCACGAATATTACAGTTATATCTGGCACCTAGACCTGGCTCACAATCGAATCAGCAGACAGCTAAAATTCTCGCCAAACCCGATTCGGACAATATATGACACGAGTTTTCCGTGGTACCAAAAGTTTTTAACCGACCAATCCACATTTTAGCTCACACGAATCGATCCCATCGAAACGAATTCGATTCTTCTTCCAATCGAATTCCCGGCGGAAGAGATTCCTCCGTTTCGATCTCCAAACGGCAAAAATGATCGTAATCGTTAACATGTTCCGAAGGGTTCTCTTCCCAACGAGAAACAATTCTCCCGACAAAAACACACGATTCTCGACTTCTCACGCCGTAAATCGCACCTTGAATCGAATCGTCTTCCTTAGCGCTCAATTTTTGATTCACCGAAATTAGGATTCGATTGCCCGTTAAACGTAAGGGTGTGCCGATAAATACTCCGGCGGAATCCATCAATTCCAAATAAAATTTCCGCGGGTACTGAATGTTTCTAACAATTTTCTTTTCTGACTCTGGCTGCATGAACACAGAATGAGAAGCTTCTTTTGCAAACGGATTCCAAATCCTTAAAATTTTCCTTTTTTCAATTACAAATCGTTTCGCAAGAATCCCGCATTTCCGGTTTACAGAATGTGCGCCGTTTTTACTCTTGAGGAGTAGGTTTTCATGAATCCAAGCACGGTTCGATTGAACTTCAAATTAAATCTGATTCGTCATCTTAGGGACGGGAAACGAATGACACTGGAAGAACTTTCCAGTGTGACGGGTGTAACCAATCAAAAAGATTTAAAGGAACAGCTCGGAGAACTTTTTTTTCTCGGCGCGACTCCTCATGTTGCGGATTTGATTCAGGTCGATTACGATTCGGAAACGGATACCTTCGGATTGATTCTTCCGTTTCGTTTTGATTCCAGTTTGCGTCTCAGTATTCGAGAATGGCTCACCCTTCGCAAAATTTTAGAAGAAGCCGCCGAAACCAATCAAGATCCGAACACAAACGCAACCGCACGTAAGATTCTTCAAAAGATAGTTTCGATCGTACCGGTTGCCGGACAAGAAGCCTTGTCCGCTTATAAAACGAACATACAAGACGCGATTCGCCAAGGAAAAAGCCTCATCTTGGAATACCAATCCAGAAGCGGAGAAAAATCCTCTCAGAGAAAAGTGGATCCTTGGTTTCTGTTTCATTCATTAGAAGATTATTTATTAGGGTTTTGTCATGAACGAAAAGCTGCTCGAAACTTTCGGCTCGATCATATTCTCTCTTTAAAAATCGGTAACGATCCGATTACGCAACCCGCGGGTCAAAAGAAGTCGACATATATCCTAGAATTCGAGGAATTTAGAAAATCACAGGAGAATTCTTCCGGCGTAGCTGAAATCTGGCACACGAAAGAAGTGTTTTACAACTTGAATCGCAAACTCGGTCTTGAACGGACTTCCGAAACGAAAACCTTCGACAATGTCGTCTATCATTTGTCAAAAGCGAAGATTCGCGAAGAAGCCTGGTTTTTAGAGACGATTCTCCCGTTTGGAAAAAACGTAATTCTGAAAAGCCCTTCTCATCTCGTAAAAAGAATCGTAGGTGAAATCGAATCCATTCTGCGTTAAGCTACAATGAAGTCGTTCACGAAAACTAAGGAAGAATCGTTTGCTCTCCCCCGCTAAGATCAATCTCGGATTGGAAATCCCGTTCAAACGGCCGGACGGGTTTCACGAAATCCGAAGCGTGTTTCTCCGAATCTCCTGGGGAGACGATATCGAAATCGAACCGGCGGATAGCGGAGTTTTTGAGCTCGTTTCCAAAAACGAAATCATATTAGAGAAACGGAAACTATATGATCAGGTTTCCGAAAAGGGCGATCTTAAAAAGAATATTCTTTATAAGACCTACGAAAAGGCGCGATCTCGTTTTCCCGAACTTCCGGGAGTCAAAATTCATCTGACAAAACGGATTTCTCCCGCGGGAGGACTTGGAGGAGGAAGCACGAACGCCGCTTCTCTTCTAAACTTTCTTTTTTCCTGGCGTTCTTTTTTTACTTCGGATGAGATGCGCGATCTCGCGGCAGAAATCGGCTCCGATGTTCCGTTCTTTTTGGGAGAAGGTCACGCATTCGTAACCGGTCGAGGCGAAATTTCGAAAGAAATCGAAGTCCATCCGGGACAGGGAATTCTCGCTTTAACTCCGCAGGTGATGAATACGGCGGAAATGTACTCCTTATTGAAAAAACCTTTACAAGAGGGGGGCTCCCAGAAAGATGGGAATACGCTGCCAGAAAATCTGATTTCTGTCTTAAAAAACGGAGATTGGAGCGCTCTGCAGGGTAGGCTCTTGAATGATTTTGAGCCGGTTGCCTTCCAACTTCATCCGGAATTGGGAGTTCTCAAGGACAGATTCCTGGAGTTTGGATCCAGTTATTGTTCTTTGACCGGTTCAGGTTCGAGTGTGTACGGGCTGGTCCAGGGCCTTGAGATCCAAGAAGAACTGCTGCACAGGCTGAGGCAGGAATTCCCAAATCTCACTTTCGTACGATTCAACTTTTAGAAACTGGGCTGTCGCCAAGTGGTAAGGCAGCGGTTTTTGGTATCGCCATTTCCTAGGTTCGAATCCTAGCAGCCCAGCCAGTGAATTACTGACATTTATTAACGATGAAACCTACTCAGGATAAGGTCGCTGTGGTATTAGCCGCAGGGAAGGGCACCCGTATGAAAACGGATCAGCCTAAGGTTGCGGTAGAGCTGAACGGCAAACCGCTACTTCTCTATGTACTCGATCACCTGAAAGCATCCGGCGTGGAACGGATCGTAGTCGTAGTAGGTTACAAAAAAGAATTAGTCCAAGCCCTCTGTTCCGGAATTTCCGGAGTTTCTTTTGCGGAACAAACCGAACAACTTGGGACCGCACACGCTCTTCTTTGTGCCGAATCGGAACTCAAAGACTTTCAAGGTTCGGTGATCGTCGCCTGCGGCGACGTTCCTATGATCACCGCTGAAACCTTCGGTAATATCGTAAAAGAACACAAACAAAACGAATTCTCCGCAACGATTCTTTCCGCAGTCGTAGAAAAGCCGACCGGTTACGGAAGAATCATCCGCAATTCTTCCGGTGATGTTACGGCTATCGTGGAAGAAAAGGATTCCAACGCGGAAGAAAAACTCATCAACGAAATCAACACCGGAACCTATGTGTTCGACGGTGACGGACTTTTCGATTCTCTCAGACAAATCGGAAACTCGAACGCTCAGGGAGAATATTATCTTCCCGATCTCGTGAAATTATACAGAAACTCAGGAAAGAAACTCGGCGCTATGAAACTGAAAAATCATCTCGAAAGTCACGGGGTGAATTCTCCCGAAGACCTGCAGATGCTTTCCGCCATGATCAAAGGGGAGGCCGTCCATCCATGAACGGAGACATCGCGGTATTTGCCGGAAGTTCCAATAAACAAATCGCCGAAGAAATTTGTACTCATCTTAACATTCAGCCCGGCAAGATTAACCTGAAGAAGTTCTCGGACGGAGAAATTTCGGTGAAGGTGGAAGACAACGTTCGAGGAAGGGAAGTCTTCATCGTTCAATCCACTTCGGCTCCTGCGAACGATCATTTGATGGAATTGATTCTGATTATGGACGCGCTTCGCAGAGCTTCCGTTTCCAGCATTAGCGTCGTGATCCCGTATTACGGCTACGGTCGTCAGGACAGAAAAGTGGAACCGCGCGTTCCCATTTCCGCGAGAGTCGTTGCGGATCTCCTCGAAGTCGTTGGCCTCAACCGCATTCTTACCATGGACTTGCACGCGGATCAAATCCAAGGATTCTTCCGTGTTCCGGTCGATAATCTTCACTTTGCCCCGGTTCTTGCGGACTACATCAATACGAAAAATATCGAAGACCTCGTGATCGTTTCTCCCGATTCGGGCGGCGCGGAAAGAGCGAGAGCCTTCGGCAAAAAAGTGAACGGTTCATTAGCAATCATTGATAAACGTAGACCGAAAGCGAACGTCTCCGAAGTGATGAACGTGATCGGCGAGATCGAAGGGAAGAATTGTATTCTTCTCGACGATATGATCGACACCGCAGGAACGATCTGCAAGGCCGCGGACGCTCTTTTGAAACACGGAGCGAAGTCGGTTTATTGTGCGGCCACTCACGGGGTTCTATCCGGCGAGGCCGTGGATCGGATCAACGCGACGAACTTCACGGAAGTCGTTCTTGCGAACACGATCGCGATTCCCGAATCTAAAAAGATTCACAAATTGAAATCATTGTCCGTAGCTCCTCTTTTCGCGAACGCGATCAAGAGGATTCATACAAATCAATCAGTCAGCACTTTATTCGATTAAGGTTAGGTAATAAGAATGAGCCAGAGCACAATTCACAAAATCGCGGTTAAAAAAAGAACAGAAACCGGTAAAAACGAAAACAATCGTCTTCGTTCTTCGGGCTTGGTTCCCGTAAATATCATCGGAGCCGGAGTTGCAACGTCCGGAGCGGTGAACGAGAAAGAACTGGAAAAGATGGTTCATTCCGGAATCCGTCAGTCCACTCTGATCGAACTCGACGTGGAAGGCCAAGGCACGCAAAAAGTATTCGTAAAAGAAATCCAAAGATTTCCCGAAATCGACAGAATCCGTCACGTTGATTTCTACAAAGTCGTTCCCGGTCAAAAGATCATCACCAAAATCGGCATCGAGACTACCGGTGTCGCGAAAGGTTCCAAAACCGGAGGTCAATTCGAACATATCATTCACGAGATCCGCGTTAAAACGATCCCTGAAGATCTGGTTGAAAACCTTACCATCGACGTTACCGATCTCGATGTGGGCGATGCGATTAAGATCAGCCAGTTGAAAGTTCCCGCAAGCTGGGAAATTTTGATCAACGGAGATCCGATCGTTACTTCCGTAAATAAAACGAAAGCACTCCTTGCCGCCGAAAGAGCGGAAGCTAAAGGCGCCGCCGGCGACGACAAAGCTAAGAAAGGAAAAAAATAAAACGGAACTTCAATCAGGTCTAATCTGATAAAAACAGATAGGTATTCATGAAGCTGATCGTCGGACTCGGGAATCCAGGGGACAGATACAACAATAACCGCTCAAACATCGGTTTCAAAATTTTGGATGTTATCGCGAATAACATCAATGTTGAAATCAAGACCAAGAAGAAGAAATCTCTAATCGGTCGCGGTGATTTTGAGGGGGAAGAAGTCGTACTCTTAAAACCGCAGACGTTCAGCGATCTGTCCGGTGAGTCCGTTCTTTACATCGCTTCGTTTCTAAAAATCCAGGTGGGAGAAATTCTTGTCATTCAAGAAGACTGGACTCTCCCTCTCGGAAGAATCGTAGTCGATAAAGGAACTCAGGAAACGGATCATCCCGGTGTGAAGTCCATCATTCAATCTCTTCGTTCTCCGAATTTTATCCGCATTCGAATCGGAATTTGGAACGACGGATTCGATCTCAAGGCCCGCGATTCTTTTTTGAAAGAAGATTTCGAGCCGATGGAAAACTTGAGTCTGATCCAGATCATCAACGACGCGGAAGCCGCGATTCGTTCGATTTCTCTCGGAGATATCGACGACGTGATCGAAAAATATCATCTTTGAAGTAAAAAATCTTCGCGATTTCCGTTTCCCGCCGATTTCCTTTTAGCGTTATCGGCCAATTCTTCCTTGCCTTTTTGAAGAAACGTGAAATCCTATCAGAAGGAACCTCTTGCCTGTTGATTGTTTCTTACAGGCGTCTAAGTTACAGGAGAACTCCATGAACAAGAACTTGAAAAACGTATTCTTTGTCCTTATTATTATGATGGTCGTTTTGATCATCGCTTACAACTACGAAAATAACGCGGGCGCAACAAAGGATATCTCCTATTCCGATTTTTTGAATATGTTGGAGCCGGTAGAAGGTAAAAAACCTCTCGGCAAATTGTATAAAGGAAGCGTCGATAAATACAATAAGATCCAAATCGAGAAAGACGTCATCGAAGGTTTTTACATTCCTTCCGAATACGCGGAATCCAAAACAGCTAAGCCAGTAAAATTCAGAACCACAGTCGCACCTTTGGATAAGGATCTTATCGCATCCTTAAGAAGAGCTAACGTGTCCTTCGACGCTCGTTCCGCGGAAGAGGGAAAATTCTGGAGCGTCATCGGAAGCAATATTCTTCTTATCGTAATTCTGATCGGTCTCTTCTGGTTCATCATGATGAGGCAGATTCAATCCACCGGAAACAAAGCTTTCTCCTTCGGCAAGTCGAAGGCGAAAATGACCGTGGACCCGAAAGTAAAAGTCACCTTTGAAGACGTCGCCGGCTGCGAAGAGGCAAAGGAAGAATTAGTCGAAATCATAGAGTTTCTCAAAGATCCTAAAAAGTTTCACGCGATCGGTGCGAGAATCCCCACCGGTGTTCTGTTAGTCGGTCCTCCGGGAACCGGTAAAACATTGCTTGCAAGAGCGGTTGCGGGAGAAGCGGGAGTTCCTTTCTTCTCCATTTCCGGATCGGACTTCGTGGAAATGTTCGTCGGGGTCGGAGCTTCGAGAGTGAGAGATCTCTTCGACCAAGGAAAAAAGAATTCTCCTTGTATCATCTTTATCGATGAGATCGATGCGGTCGGTCGTCTGAGAGGGGCGGGACTTGGCGGAGGCCACGACGAAAGAGAACAAACCCTCAACCAAATGCTCGTCGAGATGGACGGTTTTGAAAAGAACGAAGGTGTGATCGTAATGGCGGCTACGAACCGTGCGGACGTTTTGGATCCCGCTTTGCTTAGACCGGGTCGTTTTGACCGTCAAGTAATGGTCGATCTTCCGGACATCAAAGGAAGAGAAGAAATTCTCAAAGTTCATTCCCGCAAAGTTCCGATGACCAGCGATATTTCCCTTCACTCGATTGCAAGAGGAACCCCCGGTTTTACCGGAGCCGATCTCGCGAACCTCATCAATGAAGGCGCGTTGCTTGCGGCTCGTAAGAATAAAAAACGTGTCACTCAGGAAGAACTCGAAGAAGCGCGCGACAAAGTGATGATGGGACCGGAACGGAAATCCTTTTTCATTTCCGAAAAAGAAAAAGAAGTCATCGCGTATCACGAAGCGGGTCATGCGATTCTCGGAACCCTTCTTCCTTATACGGAACCGGTTCACAAGGTTACGATCATTCCGAGAGGACGCGCGCTCGGATTGACACAATCTCTTCCCAAAGAAGACAAACACATTCTCCCTAAAACCTATTGGCTCGACCAAATCGTGGTGGCGATGGGAGGATTTATCGCGGAAGAATTCAAGTTCGGCGTGACTTCCACTGGTTCTAGCAACGACATTCAACAAGCGTCGAACATCGCACGCAAAATGGTCTGCGAGTGGGGAATGTCCGAAAAACTAGGAACCGTGAATTACAGCGGCGATCAGGCGAACGTGTTCATCGGAAGAGATATGGGCCACAGCAGTAAATATTACTCCGAAGAATTCGCGGCGATGATCGACAAAGAAGTTCGTGAAATCATCCAGACATGTTTGAACAAAGGACGCGATCTCGTTCGTAAGAACGCTTCTAAATTTGAAGGACTTGCTAAGGCTCTTCTGGCTAAAGAAACCATTTCTCACGAAGAACTGATGGCGATCGTTCATCCGGCCAACGAGGAAGGTGCTAAAAAAAAGCCGGAAAAAACCGTTAAGTCCAAAAAACAAAACGGCATTAAAACGAATCCAGCTTACAACGCCGGAATGGAATGAAACACTGGCTGTTTAAGACAGAACCGGACGTCTTCTCCATCGACGACCTCTACAACGCTCCTTCCCATACCGCTCCTTGGGAAGGAGTAAGAAATTATCAAGCCCGCAATTTCTTGCGTGACAGTATTAAAAAAGGGGATTTAGTTCTCTTTTACCATAGTAGGGCGAACCCCCTTTCCATCGTCGGAATTGCGGAAGTAGTAAAACCCGGTTATCCGGATCATTTCGCTTTTGATCCTTCTCACAAATACTTCGATCCGAAAAGTAAGACTGAGAATCCTACTTGGTATATGGTAGATATAAAGTTCAAAAAAAAGTTCCCGAAACCTGTCACGATGGAAGAAATGAAAACACAGAAAGCCCTTAAAAATATGGTGCTTTTACAGAAAGGATCTCGCCTTTCGATTCAACCGGTTTCTCCCGCGGAGTTTCAGTTTATTCTGGGACTTGCGGGCGTGAAACTTTGAAGCGACGCGTATCTCTCTTCTTCATTTCGTTTTGTTTCGGAACTCTGCTTGCGATTCCGGCTAACGTATTTTCTCAAACTCAAACACAATCTTACTTAAAGACAAACTCGTTAACGGAAGAATTCGTATTCCCTCTTTCCGGTGAAATGAAAGGGGAATATCTCGGAAAGAATCTTCAAATCTTAGAAGATCCTAAAAACGAATTCCGCATCGAGGATTTTTCCAATCTCAACTTCAACCCGGGTTGGACTAAGTTCGAAAAAAACAGTCTTTCCAAGGGGTTTACACAATCCGTGTTTTGGGTTCGTTTTAAAACACGTTTTAAAAATCACGAGTTCGGTTCTCATCCTTGGTTTTTGGAACTCGCCAATCCGGCCGCGGAAGAGTTTACCGTTTACAGAAAAATTTCCGGCTTTCCGATTCGTTACGAAGAAGTTCGGAAAGAACAAAGCGTCCGCTATTTTCATCCCGTATATCGTCTTGTTTCCAAAAACGCCGCCACCGACGAGTATCTCGTTCGTATCGCGACACGAAGATCTTTGATCTTAAATTTCAAGGCTTGGAGCGTTTACGAGTTTATCATAAACGTTCAAATCCAAAATATTCTCTTCGGATTATTTTTCGGTGCGATTCTAGTGATGCTCGTATACAACGGATTCGTTTTATACACGGTCAAGGAAGCCGGTTATCTTTTTTACGTTCTTTATCTTTTGTCGTTCGCGTTGTGGCAGTTGTCTGTGACCGGAGTCGGGAATCAATATATCTTCACGGATTCTTTAAAGACTTGGAACAATTGGTTGGTTCCGTTCGCGTATCTTGCGATCGTTTTTTCGCTCCAATTTACGAGATCGTTTTTGCACACCGATCGGAAAACGAAGGTTTTGGATCGGATTCTGATCCTTTTTATGTTACCCGGAATCGTGGGAGTCGGGCTTTCCTTTTTTCCTATATTCTATTTTTGGAATATGCAAGCGTTGACCTTGTTTCCGATTCTCGCCTCGGTCGTCGTGATTTATGCGGGGATCGATCGGTATCGTCAAGGTTATAGACCGGCACGTTTCTTTTTGATGGCTTGGTCCGTGTTGGTCGTTTTTATTCTCGTTACCGTTTTGCGGAATCTTTCGATCCTGCCTAGCAATTTGTTTACAAACTGGGGTTCTTTGATCGGTTCCTTGTTGGAAATGACGTTGTTGTCCTTTGCGCTTGCGGATCGGTTCAAATCCTTACAAGCCGAAAGTTTGCAGACGAGCATCGACGCGTACGAGAATCAGATTAAACTTTCGGAAATTGAACAGGAGTTGAAAATCGCGAGAGAATTGCAGGAATCGATTCTCCCCGATAAACTTCCGAAACTCGAAGGAATCGAACTCTCGGTCAAGATGGAATGCGCAAGTTCCGTAGGCGGCGACTTCTACGACTTTCACGATTACGGCGACGGAAGGCTGGGTGTTTTTATCAGCGACGTTTCGGGACACGGGATTCCCGCGGCCATCATCGCATCCATGGTCAAACTCGCATTCTCGATCGAAGTGCGTAAGGCCGTCGAACCTGCGGATCTGTTAAAAAACGTGAATCGGGCGTTGATGGGAAAATACGGAAAACATTTCATCACCGCGGCGTACTTGATCGTAGATATAGGCAAAGGTATCATAACGTATTCGAATGCGGGACATCCACCGATCGCGATTCTCAATCATTTCAAAGGAGAATTCAGAGAAATCTTTTTACCCGGGTGGATCATGGGACTCGACGGAAATTTGAAAAACGGTCAGCTCATCATTCCGATCAAAAAGGAAGATCGTATCGTTCTTTTTACGGACGGCGTTACGGAAGCGCGCAACAAGTTCGGTCAGATGTTCGGTTATCAGAAATTTTACGATCTTCTAAAATCTCATTCGGAAATCCGAGGCGGCGTTTTGAATCAGATCGTTTTCGACACGGTGCGGTCTTGGTCCGGGCGAGGGGATCAGTTCGAAGACGATATTACGCTTTTGATTTTGGATCTGAACGGAAAAGCGGAGAAGGATACCGGAGAAGCGACAGCTCCCCCATATCAAGAAATTTCCAAAACGGGAAGTTGAAGCCGGCGAGACCGGTCGATCTTCCCACTTTTCGAATGGCGGCTAACGTGATTAAACCCGGATAAAATCCGTTCGCGACCGGAAAGGTTTGATCGTTATTTTTTCAGTTCCTTCAAATAAGCGATCAATTCCGGGGACACTTGAATCGGTCGTTTGCGGTACGTTTTCTTGTATTCCTTTTTGAATTCCTTATGGCAAGACTTGCAGGATTGCTCATAGTCCTTCGACTTTAACGCTTCCTGAGAAATTTCGTTCCACTTCGCTTTCTGTTCGTCGAGCGCAAAATTCGGAAGTTCGTTTAGTATCTTTTCGATGTATTCCGGTTTTCCTTTTTTCGCAGCTTTGACGGCGGGTTTGGCATAATCCTCCATAAAATCATGAACCGTCGTTTCGACCTTTCTTTCGGGTGCGGTCGGACCGGCGTTTAAAGAAAACGTAAACAAGGCGACGAAAATCGTTAGCGTGGTGATCGATACGATTTGCGGAAGGGCGATTCTTTTTTTCATTCGATTCCTCAAGTGGTAAAAGGTTTTCAAGAATTTCACGATTCTTGCAAGTAAGAAAGCGATTTTCTATTCAAGTTCCGTTATTTCAAAATTTCTGTCGATTTAGAGAGAAGTTGTTTGTCGGAGTTCCTAGAAATTTTAGGATCGGGATTTTTCTTGAAAAAAAGAAACTTTTCTGATATAGAAAAATTTCCTGAGTTTTCCCACAAAGCCCACCACCTCCACCCAATTAGGGTGGGGGCCCTTGCAAGTGTCACAGAAAAATTGTCGGAACTACGACAAATTCCTCAATCCAGAATCCGATTCCATTCCCGATCGTAATAACGAACCAAAGCCTGATTGTCCAAACGATTGATCTCCACCGGAATTCTGGACATATCCTCCGGAAAAATCTGAATCGATTCGAGTTCTTTCCGATTCAAAAAGCGGAGATGGTCGGGAAATTCCGGTCTAAAACGGATCGGTCGCTCACCCGCCAAAACGAATCCCCATTCTCCGAATGAAGGAACGTACACATGCAATGGAAGAGTCCGATACCCGAGCGAAGCGATCGTTCTCTCGATACACCAATACGAAGAACGCGCAAACAACGGGGACGTGGATTGGATTTCCAAAACGGAGGACGAATTCATTCTTCGTTTTAGCACATGAAAGAACGCGGTCGTATAAAGTTTCCCCAGGGAAAAGTTGCTCGGATCGGGAAAGTCGATGATTACGACGTCGAAAGTTCTGTCCGATTCCTCGAGCCATACGAACGCGTCCGTATTGATCACTTGAACTTTCGGATTTTTCAGACTTTCGTCGTTGAGTTCTTTGAGAACTCCGTGATCCGTAAATAGATTCGTGACCGCAGGATCCAAATCGACCAGCGTAACCGATTCCACGCTTTTGTGTTTGAGAATTTCCCGTACGGCAAGACCGTCCCCTCCGCCGAGAACCAAAACCTGTTTAGGAGAAGGATGAGCGAGTAACGCGGGGTGAACCAAGGTTTCGTGATAACGATATTCGTCCCGCGACGAAAATTGAAGATGTCCGTTTAAAAAAAGACGGATTTCGTTTTTCCATCGTGTAACGATGATTCTTTGGAATTGGGATTGTTTAGAAAGAATGATCTCGTCCGTGTATAAGGATTCTTCGCTGTAATAGGTAATCAAATCCGAAAAGGAAAATCCCAAGATCAAAAGCGTTAATACGACAACGGATTGTGCGCGCAAAAGAATCATTCTGGATTGTTTGAGCGGTAAGGCCCAGGTTCCCCAGAGCGCGACTCCGGCATTCAAAATTCCGAATAGAAACCCGGTGCGGATCAGACCGAGTTTCGGAGCGAAAAAGATCGGAAATAAAATCGAAGCGAGCAAGGCGCCCACGTAATCCAAACTCAGAACACGTGATACGAGTTCCTTGAATTGAAGTTCTTTTTTTAGGATTCGTAATAGAACGGGAATTTCAAGACCGACCAAGATCCCGATCAGAATCACGAGCAAGAACAAAGGGATCTGAAAGTAACGGATTTGACCGAAGCTCAGATACAAAACGGCGGAACTAAAACCGCCAACGAGTCCGATCGCGAGTTCAATTTCCAAAAACTTGGGGATAAGATCTTTTTCCACATATTTGGACAACCAGGAGCCGACTCCCATCGAGAAGAGGTAAGTTCCTATGATAAGGGAAAATTGTGTGACCGTTTCTCCGAGAAGATAAGAGGCGATGGTTCCGGCCAAAAGTTCGTAAACGAGGCCGCAGGAAGAAATGATAAGAACGGAAATATAAAGGGCGGTCTGCAAACGGTTTTACTTTCCTCCGGAATATCTCATGAAGTTCGCGTAGTGAGAACGGTAAACTCCGGGGTTTTCTCGAACGGTTTTCGGAACGTTCTCTATTTCGTCCACGTTGCTCGAACCGCCTCCGTAAAAATTGTTATACGTAAGATAGCCCGTAAGCCAGAGAACATACGCGGGATATAATAATTGTTTAATGTAGCTCATGGTCGCCTCTTAATAAAATCGGATAGAATTCTTTCGGACTTTTATATTTTTCCCCTAATCGTCGCTATACGAAGAATCGTCGTCGTCCGAATCGGAACTCGAAGTCGACGGAGCAAAATCGCTGTTCTCGTTTCGCGAGGTCTCGAAAGAAAAACTTCGGAATAGCGAATACGGAACCGGAAGCCAGATCGCGATCAGGAACAGAAAGTAATACACGGATTGATCGACGTCGCGTTTGATCGTTAAGGTCACATGCGCACCGCTTCCTCGAGGAAAGTCCGATTCCGATTCAAGGCGAAGATAGTATTCTCCGGCGGGGACTTCTCCGATGATGATGTCCGCGGACTTATCTCCTTCGGACCAGCTTTCTCCGTCTTCGTAACCTTGGTAATAACTGATTTCCAAGCCCGTATCGTAAGCGATGTCCGTTTTGGTATTGATCAACGCCAAAGAATAATAGATGTAATGATTGGAAAGTTCGGGAACGTCCATCTTAATCTGCACGTTCTGTCTGTCGCCGCCGCCCAGTTGAAACGTCTCCGTAACGAAAGAAGAATCGGTCGTTCCGCCGGGAGCGGGATCGCGGACATAAGCAAAGTCTTTCTTAAAAACTTCCTTTTCCTGAGCATTCCAACAAAAACCGATCTGAACCAACAACATGACGACCGATAACCAACTTGCGATTTTTATGTTTCGCTTTTTGATTTTCGTAAAAGGGTTCGGTTGCGCGGCGCCGATTCCTTCCGGTTCCGGAAGATTCACATCTCCATGAACGGCTTTTTTTAATTCGTCCACAGGAACATATTCGCCGATCGACCAGAAAAGTTCGTTCTGCGTTTTTTCGGAGGAAAGCATTTTCGGCGGAGCGATAAAGTCAGCAAGTTCCGCCGTGTCGCCCGCGTGAATCTTATAATAGAATTCTCCGAACGCGAAATCCGTTCCCGCTGTGGACGAGTTGAACAATTTATATTCTTCTTTTTGAAAGCTTTTTTTCGGAGGATAAGAACCGATGACCGTTCTCGGAATAAACGGAACCGGTTCGAACACGGTCCAATGTCCGTTCGTTTCGTTCAGCCAATAATACCCGCCGGTATAATGAAGTAGATATTCCGTCCAAGGAAAAATTTCGCCGTCTGCGTGAACGGATTTTTTGACGACGCCGAGCACCTCGCATTCTTTTCCTTTGAGAGTGAGTTTTGTTCCGGGAAGAAGATAAACGTTGTCCTTGATCACTTCCTGAAACTTGGAAAGAATTTTCAGTTCGTCTTTGCTCGTATCCATTACGGTTCCGCAATATTCGCAGGCGACCGATTTGGAAAAATCCGGACTTCTTTGGCTCAAAGAAGCGCCGCAACCCATACACTGAATCGCCTTCGCTTCCTGAATTTTCTGAAACCCTTGGAACGCTTTCGGATCTCTCAGGTTGATGAACTGAATCTGATCGAAGCTGTACATCATTCCGCGGAAATAAAGGGGAGGCGTATGAGAATAATCTAATGTAGCAAACCAGCCTTGATCGGTGGCGAGATCTAAAAGAACGGATGTGGTTCCGGTTTGAAACCCGACAGGCAATTCTCCTTCTCCACCCACGCAGGTCGCGAGGCCGATTTCGCGGATCATCCAGAGTTCATTGTCGAGTTTGAGGGTGTCCCCGGCTCTCAAAAGTTGTTTGGAAGTTTTAGAGGAGATAAAGTAAACGTCCGGAGGCGAATCTAAATCCCGAATCGGATCGTGTTCCGGAAAAATTTCGTTCTGAGAAGTCGGTTTCAACTGCGTAATCATGAATTGACCCTGCGCTTCCGCGAGCCAAATCGAATTTCCATCCTGAGAAATCGCATGCCATTCGTTCCAAGTACCGAGCGCGTATTGCTGTTGAATTCTTCCGACAACTTGAAACTGAATCCCGTCCTTGGTTTTACCGGAGGTTCCGATTTGGATGGGGGAAAGATCCGGGACCAATTCTCCGGCCTTGCCTAAACTTTCCAGAGACTGGTTCTTTTGAACGGTCAGAGTTTTGCAATTCGGACAGACTCCGTAGATGGAAGCCTTGCTTTGAAATGGGACGGGCGCTCCGCAGTTGGGACAACTCAGTTCTAACACAAAGGTCGGTTGTATCTAGGGAAGAATTCCTTGTCATCTGAATTTCGAAACGACGATCGGAAAAAAGGATCGGGGCGCTCGGGCCCATTCGTTCGACAAGAGCAAAATTTCCGGAAGTCGCCCGCCGGGCTCTCCGCTTCAGTCAAGTTATCATCGATCCCTGCGCCGGATCAACGTTTCGCTTGTCTTCTCGCGCGTACGTACGGTGCGTCGACTTCTCCCAGAGGTTTTTCCAATTCTTCCAAGGCAGGATCTTGCCAATATGTGTCGTAGAGGTTCTCGCCCGAATAGGTGTGAAAGTGATTGTCGAAATGAATTCTCGCGAACTCATCTTTGCGGGAAAACATCGCTCGATTGATCTCGTTCAGGATTCCCAAAAAATCCTCAGTTTCCGGATCGGGAGGAAAATCGGAAAGATATTCCATGGAAAGAAGAACCACATACTTTCTGGATTGTTTGAGCAATTTTAGAGATTCGTAAAGCAGTTCCAACTTGATCGGCTGAAGATACGGTCTTGAATTGTCGGCGATCAATTTTTTCTGCTCGGCTGCGGCTAATTCTCTGTAACCCAATTCGAGATGTTTTTTCGGCCTGGCTGTCGTCCCTCGAATGGCGCGATAACCGAGAGAATTCAATTCTCCTCGGATCGTCTTTTTGCTCGTTTCGATCAGACTCGAATATAGAATCACGAGCAGGTCTTGTGTGCGTTTGAGTTCGGCGTATGATTTTTCGAGATCGAATTGAAAATAAAGCTGATTGGTTTCCACGTGATGTTGAATGACTCGTTTATAAAGAGCTTTGTCCGCATCGGAACCGATGTTGGAAATCGAACTGTTGAGAGCCTTGATGAGAAATTCGTTCGTTTTGAGTCCGCGTTCGACACGAACCAGATGAGTGGCGCCGTTGCTTGCATAATCCGCAAATACGGAAAACGGCGATGCAAGAATGAACCAGATCAAAATTCCAAACGCCGTCCTCATACATTTATTTTCGGGAATCGCAAAGGTAGAATTCAATCCAACCTCGAAATAAGAGAGGCTTCTCCTTTTCTGAAATTATGTCCGCAAGTCATCTTACAAATTGAAAAGAGAATTTTGAGGCAGGTTTACGGAAGGTCGGTTTGTGCGTTCTCGGAATTATAATCGGGACGGTTTTTGAGAGAGATTTTTTGTTTCGGGACGTGGTATATTGATTTTATAGTATATTCAAAAAATAATATATTCTTGCTTGAATTTTTGCTTTTATCCGGAATCCGTTTGCCACCGAAAAGGCTTTCGATTTATCCTCCTTAGGAGAATTCAAAAGGAGAAACGGATTTGATGCGTTCGTCCGTGCCATTTCTTTCATGAAACCGGTTTCGTTTTTAATTTTATCGACGTTGGCGGCGGCCGTGACCGCTTGTTCCAGCTCTCAAAAAGTGTATCTTTTATCGCAAGGAGATTGGAATGGGAGAAAGCTTCCCGAAATCCAAGGTCTCAAAGGCGAAATCCGTAAGGGAGAAGACTGCGGTTTTAAATTCAGTCTCGCGCAAGCCTTTGCAAATGCGCTCAAGGATACGAAATACGATACGATTCTCGATGCGGAAGTGACTCAATCCGCGAGTGTTTTGGTTCCATTCAATTGTATTTCGATACGGGGTTTCGCCTTGGACAGCGCTGCGATTCAAAAGGAGAACGGCCAATGAGATTGTTCGCGATTTCCTTTTTGACGTTTGCGACTCAGATCTTGCTGAGCTGCGGCGGTTCGCCGCCGCGCAGACTTTCCTACGTCGTTTTGGATAAACCGCAATCGAATCTTTCTTCCGAAGGAAGAATACCTTCCATCGAATCCGGTAAATTTCGATTCGGAATCTTTTTTATTCCGGCATCGGGAGTTCATTCTTATTTGAAGGAAATGGAAACGCAAACCGGATCTTCCGTTTTGAGAAACGTCGACGTCGTAATGCGGCCCGGATTTTGTATTCTGCCTTTGATTCCGGTTGTCTGTGTTACGAGATATTCGGTCGTTGCGGGCGATGAGGGAAAAGAATAAATTTAGAAACCTTCATCGTATCGTTTTTGATAAGAACGATTCGTTCCCTCGTTTGCGAATAGAAACCGGTCTCTCATTCACCTAACTCGTAGATCGCTTGGTAAAACGGAAGCGTATGCCGAAAACGGCTCTCTTGGATCGGGCGAAATCCCTCCGCTTTCAAGACGGCCGCCGGGTTTCGGTTGATGTTGCAGCCTTGCGCGAATTTTTTCCAAAACGGATTTAGGATGTTCTGGAGAATTCTCCCTGCTTTCGATCGGGCTTGCACGTGTTCCAAGAGAAGAATCTTTCCGCCTTTTTTCAAACGGGAACGTGCAAAACGAATCGCGTATTCCAAATCCGGAACCGTACACAAAACCAACGTAAACACGATCGTGTCCATGCTGTTCGGCGGAACGAGCGCCTCCGTATCGGGGTTTCCCAAACCTCCGATCTCCATTCGAATTTTAGAATGTATTGAAGAATGGTGAAGCAAGTTCGCCATTCTTTCCTTCGCTTTTTCCATCATTGCGCCGGACGGTTCGATTGCGGTCACTTCAGCGCCGCTTCCGTACAGCGGAAAATTGATTCCGGTTCCGCTCCCGATTTCCAGAATTTTTCCGCGCAAAGGAGCGATCAGTTCTTTTCTTTTGAGATATAAGACCTTTGTTTCGATTCTGTTCATGAACCGATCGTAAAAGCGCGCGAACAGTCTCGCATACAGACTTTCGTATGCGATTGAATTCGAAGAGGAGCACATGGACTAAGATCTTTACCGCTTTTAAACGGCGATCAATCGAAAAACGGAAACGGGATTGGATTTTGTTAAACGAAGTAACGCTTAATTCAGTTTTTTTTCTTTTTCGAAAAACTTCTTATGGATGAGTTCCTGAATTTCGTTTTTGTGTTCGTCCGCGATGTTGACGAAGATGCTGTTGGCCTTTTTACCGGAAGAACGGATGATTTCGGCTTCGAGGGTCAATTCTTTGCCGTTGATTCTTGCGTGAAGATGAATGCGATCGCCCTCGAACATCGTCATCCTGGAATCCAGAGCGACTCCACCCGTTCCGATATCGAGAATGGTGACCGGATGTCTTTCCTGTTTTCCTTTGATCGACATCTCCGCATCCAACGTGATCTTTACGCGCGCGTTTTTTCTTTTTTGAAGAGACGGATCTCTATACTCGAAAGAGTCGTTGAATAAGGACTTCGTGTCGGCCATAAGTTATACTATTCGAATACCGAAAAATCCGTCAAAGTCAAATTGAAAACCTTCGGTTCCGGCGATTCGCAAGGTTGGCCTTCCTGGTAGGCGAGCGTCAACCTATTCTCCGTAAATACGATTTCCGTTTTGGACACGCTATGTGCGTCCCTTCTGTGCATGCAGGGTGAAAGCGCTCCTTTTTCAGGCAGATGAGAAGTCAGAAAATTTTTCGATAAGGCAAGGAATTCCTCCGCGTTGGGAAGAATTTTCGGCAGGTAGTTTTCCCGAAAGACGGCTTCCCTCGAAACCTGCGCTTTCGGTCCTTGCGTAAACGAACTTCCTAAGATTTGAAATGTGCTCGTATCGGCGCTACGGGAGAATTCGTTTCCGTCCCAGACGAAGATTTCCGTTTTTTCCAAAGTGATTCTTACGAGTTTAAAAGGATAGAAGTTCGAAAGTTCGTCCGCTTTCAACAGCTCCGGTTTGACTTCGCTTAACAAACAGGATCGCACGAGTAAGCCGCGGCTTGTGGGATTTCTCAACAACTTCAGCGTCGCTTCGTAGAAATTCAAAAGACAAAAAATTTCACCCGTAGAACTCGCACCGATCCAAGTTCCGCCGTAATCTCCGTCCAAGGGAGCGATCGCATACGTCGGACCGTTGCCGATTTTGGTAGGGGCCAGAGAAGGTTTTCTTTTTACGGATTCGTCTCTGTTAAATCCTAAACCGAAGATCTTTCGTTCCGGATTTCTGTAAATGATGGCGGTGCACATAACGGATTACGGCGAAAGAAAAAAATCGATTCTTTGATTCTTATCGGCTTCGTATTTTCCGGAACCGGGAATCAGAGGCAACGTTTCCCCGTAACCTCGGAAGCGAATTCTACCGAAAGGAACGGACTTTGAAAAGAAATATTCGAACGCGGTTCTGGCGCGCTCTTCGGACACGACTTGATTGACTTCCTCGTCGCCTTGATGAGAGGAATGGGACTGCAATTCGATTTTATATCCCGGGAATTCGTTTAACACCGAGCGGATTTTTCCGGGTAAACTCCACCATCTCGCTTCCACCTGGGATTCCGGAACGGAGATTCGAAGGGAGCCGTCCTCTTCCACGATTAAGATTCCCGTTTTGAAATCGGCGCCTTTACCGACGGATTCTCTACCGAATATATCCGTATATTTCCATTCAAAATAGAATTCGCTTAACGATCCGACTCGAACTCCCGATTCGTCGAGACCTTCCCAAAGGATTTCCGAACCGGGTTGTCCTTCCCCGTTCCAGGTTTTGATCTTTCGTTTGAGGGACGTGTACGGAGGAATTTCGTATAACGTGAGTTCCCAGGATTGAAGCGGAATTCCGGAGTGCGAAAGAAGAATTTTTTGCAGATCGTTTTTACCGTCGTTGTCAGGGGTGAATTCTTTTAAGGAAACCGACACGTCCAAGTCGAAGGACTCTTTTAAAACTTCGAACGAGGAAGGAACGGATTGGTGGCGTTCGTATCGACTATGCACCGTTAGACGATAAAAATAAATTCCCTCGCCGACGAGATCGCCCGCTTGGTTTCTCAAATCCCATTTCCATTCCGCGTTCGGTTCGCCCGTATCGCGGAAACGATAAACGCTTTTTTCCTCGTTGCCTTTCTTTTGAAAGATTTCGACTTCGTAAGAATCCGATTTGATCTTGGGGGAAATATAAAAGGAAAAGCGTGCGGAGTTTTTGGAACTTCCCGGAAGATACGAATAGAGTTTGGAATCGGAAAACAAATCCACTCCGATCGATTCGGTGCGGATCGTTAAATCGGAAAGAATCGAGATCGATTCGTTTCTCGCTCTGTCCGTTCCCACCAATCGATATTTATAAATCCCGCCTGACAGTTGTTTGTTGGTGTAGTCGGTTCCGTCCCAGCTTAGAATATATGGGACGTCCTTTTGTTTCCAAGTGTAGGACTTTACGATCCTTCCTTCGGAATCCAGAAATTCTCCGGTAAAAAAATCGGAGGATTCTCCCGAAACTTTTTGTGAGATTTGGATGCGGGAGGAATTTCGATCTCCTCCTAAAAACAATACACGGGTTTTGGAGCCGATTTCCGAACTCGGCGGTCTTGAATCCAACACGACCGTTTTTTCTTCGGACAATAGATTCTCCTTATTCTCCGTAACGAATCTCAATCGATATTTGTATTCCCCGTCGGGAAGAAGAAATCCTTTCGAGTCGTCGCCCGACCAATAGATCGATTCCGGAATTCCGATTTCCGGAGGGGATAATTTCGAGTCGTCCTGTAAAAACGGTAAAAGGGAGAATCCTTTCTTTCTTCTATGATCCGCTTTGAAGGTTTTTACGACTTCGTCCGCCGAGTTCTTAACTACGAGTTCCCAATCGGCGAGACGGGGAAGAGCTGACTTGGAAATCTTAAATTCGAGAACGTCGTTCCTTCCGTCCCAGTTCGGAGAAAATGAATCCGAGTTCGTTTTAATAAAGGAATCCGCGCGCAGTTGAAACGATACAAGGATAAAAGAGAGGACCGCAGTCTTTGTTAAACGAATTCCGTTTCGCATGCAGTACACTCTAATTTAGTACGTTTTTTTTCCCATATTTTTTTAAGAACGGGTTCTACGTTCTTCAGGATTCTTTCGGCGGGGTTTTACGATCCCTGATGTTTCCAAGATGCAGGGAATTTTTAACGGGAGCATCCACGTATTTTTTCAAGGCGAAATAAACCGAAGTAAAGGCGAGCTCATCCCAGGGAATTTCCTCCTCTGAAAAAAGTTGCACCTCTTCGGATTCGGAGCTTACGGAGAATTTTCCGTCCACCAAGTCCGCTAAAAAGAACATATAAATCTGACTGATATGAGGGATGCTGTAGACGCTCTGCAATCCGATGATGGAAATGTCGGCGTTCGCTTCTTCCTTGGTTTCGCGAATCGCGCCTTCCTCGACCGTTTCTCTGTTTTCGAGAAAGCCCGCGGGCAAAGTCCAAAATCCCTTTCTGGGTTCGATCGCGCGTTTACAAAGTAGAATCCGATTCTCCCAAATCGGAATACTTCCCACGACCACTTTCGGATTGGAATAGTGGATCGTTCCGCAGTTGTCGCATACGTGCCTGGACCGGTTGTCTCCTTCCGGGATTTTGTAAACGACGGGCGATCCGCAAGAGCTACAGAATTTCATACTTTTCTAATGCGGTTCCAGGTTAGAACGGCTTCGACCAACAGCCAAAGCGTGAGGACGATCAACGTTCCGCCGACTCCCGCCAATAGTATATTCGGAGAAGGGCCGGTTAAAAAGTCGAAAAAGTTTCGGATCATCGCCCAGAGAGTCACGGATAACACGAACAACATAGGGATAAAGGAGACTTTGATTCGTTTCTTGGACTTGAGTAGAAAAATGGTCACCACCAATAAAGCAAGTCCCGCAAGAAGCTGGTTCGTCGTTCCGAAAAGTTTCCAAAGTGCAAGCCCCGCCGGTTTCTTCTTTCCGTCCTGCTCGATTTCCATAAACGCGAAAAATCCGATCGCGGCGCACGCGATCAAACTTGAAACGTATCGATTGCCGACGAGAGTTCGAATCCAAGAGATGCGCGTCGATTCGGCGATCTCTTCGATGTTGTAACGAAGAAGTCTCGTCGCGGAATCGAGAGAAGTCAACGCAAAGCTGATGACGATAAGCGCGATGAACCCTTGTCCGAAAGATTCGGGAATTCCGAGCTGCGATAAAAATCTTCCGGTCCCGTAGATATACGCCCCGACCTGAGGCGCTAAACCTTGAATGCCGGACCAGGAACGATAAAAGCCGGACCATTCTTCCGAAGAAGTGAAACCGATCGTGCAGGCGATGACCGCGGACAAACCTAACAACGATTCGCCGATCATTCCCCCGTAACCGATCGGTCTTGCGTCTATCTCCCGATCCAATTGTTTTGCCGTGGTTCCCGAGCTGACCAAAGCATGAAATCCTGAAACGGCTCCGCACGCGATCGTGATGAATACGAACGGAATCAGATCGAGTCCGATGGATTCGGTTCGGATCGCTTCGGCGTTGAACGATGGAAATTGCTGAAGCATTCCCCCCATAAAAAATCCCACGTAGATCAGAATGATTCCCAAATACAATAAGAACGAATTGATATAATCTCGGCTTTGCAACAACAACCAGATCGGAGTCACCGAAGCCAGAAACGCGTAGAACAGCAAAACGTATTTCCATGTTCCGGTAGAAGGAGAAGTTTCCACGCGGTTGAGTCCGGTCCAGGAAAGAATTCCGTCGTGCATTCCCAAGATCATGAAGAATAAGGTCGCGAGAACGCTGAAGATCGTAAGAGGCGTGAGATCCATTCCTTTTTTGTAATGTAGATAACCCATGATGATTGCGAGAATCATGATGGCCGTGGAAGGGATCACCGCTTCCGGGAAATGGCTTCTCAATTTGATGGAAGGTTTTTCTTCCGTTCTAATTTCGCCCGGATGATCGTGAACTTCTTTGGATGTTTTAGAATTCGAAACGGCGGTCGAAGTTGCGGAAGAAGTCGCGGTCGCACTTGTCGTTTCGGATTTTTTCGTCGCTTCCGTAGACGAAGAAATTTTCTTTTCTTCCGCCGATGCGTTTGTTGCGATCGTGTTCGGAGTTAGATGCGCTTTCGGGTCCGCGGAAAACATCTCCGCAAGGACAAGAACGAAAACTCCCATCGCTAACGCGACTAAAAAGAAGATGATCGCGTGAAATAAACTTCTCGCGCGATGACCTAACAAATCCTCCGCGACTTGACCGATGCTCTTGCCTTGATTGCGGACCGAAACCACGAGAGCGCCGAAGTCGTGAACGCAACCCACGAAGATGCTTCCGAATACGACCCAGATCATCGCGGGCAGCCATCCCCAGATGACCGCTACGGCGGGTCCGAGTACGGGAGCGAGGCCGGCAATGGACGCATAATGATGACCGAACAATACGATTGGTTTTGTGGGAAGGTAATCCACTCCGTCGTTCAGCTTGTGGGAAGGAGTGCTTTCGTGATCGCTCTTTAAATCGAAGATCGATTTCGAAATATAGCCCGAGTAAAATTTATATCCGAGAAAATAAACCAGAAAACAAGCAAGGACGGCGATTAAAGGAAGCATAATAAGGATGGATGAGTTTAAGAAACGATCCGAGCAAACCTTTTTTCGAGGTTCGGGAAGATTTCCGTTTCGATTCTATAAGTCTAATTGGAAAAAGAATTGATGAACGGATTTGCAAGGGTGGAAAATCTGGAAGTAGAAGAGTATGCAGACTCGAAGTTTTGATCAGATCCGATCCTCGTTAGAGGATATTATTTTCGAGATTCAATCGGGATGTACGAATTGCGAATGGTATATTCCCGTGGAAAAGATCATAACCGCTTTGAACATCCGCAAAGAAGACTATTACAGAATTTTCTACGATCTCCGTAACGACGTTCATTTTTCGTCGCGGGCCGCGGCGGGATTCAACGAAACGCACGCGGATTCCCTCATTCAGCTTTTATCCAAGATTCTCAAGATAGAAGGAATCGGAGAGGAATTTGCAAAAAACGGAATATACTTCGACGATAATTATCTCGCCGAACTTCAGATCAATCTGAAGGAAACGATTCAATCGCGTTTGGAAAGACACGAACTCGATCGGGAGCTTCTTCTTCTTTTGTCGTCCGCGACGCTGGACTTCGACGACGCGTTCGATTCGTACTTCGACGATAAGTTCAATTTCGAGCGGATCGTGGAAAACGGAATTTCCGATTTTATCGAACTGAAATCGATCCAAAACGATTACGGTGCGGACGTCTTTTTAAAGAATCATATCTTTTCGATTTTGAATACGAAGGTCTTTCATCTCCGCGAGATCACGAGAGAATATCGGGACCGCGCCTATTACGATCTGTTCGGAACCTTCCGTAAAAAACCGAAAAAGAAAAAACCTGTTTCTGTTTTTCAGGAAATGGACCCGGAAACGCAGAGACATTTGGACGTTCTCGGATTCGACGGTCCTTGTACATTAGAAGAACTTAAAAAACGATTCAAAGAATTGATCAAGAAATATCACCCCGACGTGAACAAGGACGGGTTGGAAATGACGCAAAGGATCATCGCTTCGTACAATTATCTGATCCTAAGGATGGGTTAGTTTTGTTTTTCTGGGTGACAAGAGGAGTTTCGGAAAACTATGTTCCACCGGTTCGACCGGAGATCGTTCATCCTCTTCATTCGATCGCGCCTTCTCCCGCCGTTTCGAAAATCAAGGCCGAATCGGAAACGGAAGTTCCGCCTCGATCCTCTAACGTGGGGGAAGGGATCAGCTCCGAATACAAGGCCGTTTCTTCTTTGGGAAAAGTCCGCTCCAACAAAGGAGAATCCCTTTCTTCGCTTACCGCGCGGGATTTGATGAGTTCTCCCGTGGTATTTTTTCTCGAACAAGATCCGATCGCAAGAGCGGAGGAAATCTTTATCGAAAAACGGTTTCGTCATGTTCCCGTTCTCGACGATTCCAACACGTTATGCGGCATTCTTTCCGATCGCGATTGGATGCGTTGGAAACTCGGTCATTCCGATGAATCGGAACTCGGTAAAACGATCGGGCAAATGATGAAGACCCGGGTTTTATCGGTTCAGATTCACGCCGGTATCGGGGAAATTTCAAAAGTTCTTTTCGAAGAAAGAATCGGATGTCTTCCCGTAGTCAACGAATCGATTCACGTCATCGGAATGATTACGCGTAGCGACGTTCTGAGAGCGATCTTACGAGTAAACGAAAGGGAATTTCTCGCTTGAGCCGAAGCGCGCCTGAATTAGCCTTGTGCGAAAAAAAGAAAGAGTAACCGATTGAAACCTTCCCTTCAAATCCGTCCCTCCGAACCCCAAGACGTGGACGTCGTTGTTCCTTTGATTTATTCCTCCGGACCCGCAGCTTGGGATTTCGTATTCACGCAAAACGAGAAGACTCCTTTCGACTTTTTACGTTCTTCGTTTATCAAACGCGGCAATACGATCTCTTATACGAATCACTTCGTTGCCGAGCATCAGGGAGAAATCGTCGGCGCGATTCTCAGTTATCGTCAACCTTCCTTTTTACTGCTCAACGGAGGCACCGCGCTTCGTATTATTTCCGTATACGGTTTTGCCGCACCGAAGGTCATGGGCCGCGGCTTGACGACCGAAGGAATGATCAAACCTCCCAAACCGGGAAGATTGTATCTCGGGCATATCGCCGTTTCCGAAAAGCACAGAGGAAAGGGAATCGGCAAAGAACTGATTCGGTTTATGGCGAATCGGTTTCCGAATTTCAAAACGCTTTCTTTGGACGTTTCTCAAAAGAACGAAGCCGCCATCGCGCTTTACAAAGGGCTCGGGTTTCGGACGATCGAGGCGAGGGCGTTTTCCGGACCTCCCGGAAAAATTCCCGATCATTACTATATGGAAGTGGAAGCCTCTTCTTTACGCTGACGATGTTGGAAAAAACTCCCTCACAAAGCGCGGCGGAAACCAGGCATATCGTAATGCCGGATCACGCCAATCATTACGGAACCTTGTTCGGCGGAACTCTCATGAGTTGGATCGATATGATTGCGGTGATGGTCGCACAAAGACATTGCGGAAAGGAAGCGGTGACCGCGAGTGTGGATCGATTGAATTTTATCGCGCCGATTTCGGTCGGAGATCATGTCTTACTAAAAGCGAGCGTGAATTACACCGGGAAAACTTCCTTGGAAGTCGGCGTTCAGGTTTCGAAAGAGAATCCGTACGAAGGCACGACGATGAGGGCCACGACAGCCTATTTAACCTTTGTCGCGTTAAACGAAAATAAGGTTCCGTCTCCGGTTCCGCAGATCAAACCTGAAACGGAAGCCGAACTGCGGCGATATAAAAACGCCCTTCTTCGTCAGGAATCCAACCGCGAACTTTTACGAAAGATCAGGGAATCGAAATGAAAATCCGTTTTGCTAAACCGAACTCTGTGCTCGCGGGACTTGTTTCCTGTTACTGGGGTTGGGAATCCGATACGACGCCGCCGGGCGAAACGGAATTTCCGACGATCTTTGCGTCGGTCGAAAACGAACTTCATATATCGTACGGAGATCCGATTCGATTCAGTTCCTGGAAAAACGGAAAGGAAGAATGGATTTTATCACACGGACATATCGTAGGGAATCATCTTTCCAATTTTAAGATCGCTCCGACGGGAAGGGTAGGATTTTTTAATGTTCGATTGTTTCCGGGAGCGTTTTCCTCCTTGTTTCGGATTCCCGCAAAGGAAGCGGACAGTCACCTTTCCGATTTGGAGATTCCGGGGACTTCCGAATATTCCGATTTTATAAAACGAATTCGAGCCGCACGAACCTTCGAGGACCGAGTTCGTATATCCGACCGTTATTTTAGTAAATTATTAAATACTCATGGTTCTCCGGACGCTTTGGTCGATGAGGCCGTTCTCCGGATTTTCCATACTAAAGGAAGAATCAAAATTTCCGAACTTTCCAAACATTTAGGCGCGGTCAGAAAAACCTTGGAACGAAAATTCCAGGAAAGAATCGGTTACAATCCGAAGGAATTTGCGAGAGTCGTCCGTTTCCAAAACGCCGCTTGGATGCGATCGGAAGACCGAACTTTGAGCGATCTTGCGTTGGACGCCGGATATTACGACCAAGCCCATTTTACGAAGGAATTCGTCGCGTTTTCCGGTTATTCTCCGTTGATTTGGTACGGATTGAAAAACCGGGCTTTGTCCCTTTTTTACAATACAAGACCCCATCTTTTCCGGTAGAATGGATTCGTCCGTTTTTTAAAACGACATCGATATCCAAGCCGAGGCGCCGGTAAAGGCACGCGCTCAGAAGGAAGGAAAGATATGAATTCTAAGACAAAAGGAATGGCGGAACACGATCGTTCGGCGGCAGGTTCCGGTTTTACCAAGGGGCAACCTGCTTCTTTTTGGAAACGACTCGTATTTTTCGGAGCGATCAAAAGCGGAAACGTCTCTAAAGTTCAAAATGTCTTGGAGAAAGGGTTTGATCCGAATGCGAATCTGTATCACGGCGTAACACCCTTATCGCTCGCTATCAAATACGAACGTTTTGAAATCGTTCGAACTCTTTTACGATTTTCCGCCGATCCCGATCTCGCCGACGAGAACACGGGCTTGACGCCGCTTTTACATTGTATCATTGAAGATTCTCCCTTGGAAATGATGAGCGTTTTGATTCGAGGAAACGCGGACCTGAATCGAAAGGACGGAAACGGAATGAGCCCGTTGCATCACTGCGTAAACGAGGGAAAGTTGGAGCCGTTTCGTTTGCTTTTGGAAAGCGGAGCCGATCCGAACGTGCAGGATTTCGACGGAGTCACTTGTATGAATCTCGCGAAATCGTCCCACGGTATGTCCGAGTTTGCCGAACTCCTTTTAAAACACGGAGCCGATCCGATGATCAAGGACAAACACGGAAAAATCTATCTGATGTGATTGACACTCCGCGAAGGCGCGAAAGCGTGAAAGGAGAATGAAACCCCCCGCGAGTCAATCCTGTCAACACTACCCCGAATGCGCCGGCTGCGACCGATTGCATATCGGTTATGAAAAACAACTTCAACACAAACAGGAAGAGATCGAAAAACAGTTCGGCGGTTTCAAAGGACTCGATATACGAACGATCGTAAAAAGTCCAAAGGACCAGATGTATCGTCATAAGGTTCAGTTGCCTTTCGGTCATCGCAAGATCGGAAAAAAATCCGTTCTAACGCTCGGTCTTCACAACAAAGAAAACACCTTTATCATCGATCAAAAGGAATGTAGAATTCAGGACGCGGATTTGACGATCGTAGCGGCGGCGATTCGTCACTGGGCCAGAACGGAAAACATCAGTCCATACAACGAAAAAAACGGAAGCGGTCTATTAAGACATATCGTACTTCGAAAGGCGCAAGCGACCCAGGAAATTCTCGTGGGAATCGTCACGAACGCCGCGGAAATTCCCGGAAGAAAAAATCTGACCAACAGTCTGCATTCGTATATCAAACAATTCTTATCTAAGGAGAAATCGAAAGCGGAAGTTGTGGGAATTCTCCAGAACGTAAACCTGCGGAACACAAAAGTTGTGTTAGGCGACAAGGAAACGACCTGGTTCGGAAGACATTTCGTGAAGGAGAAAATCGGGAATCTTGATTTTCAGATCGGTCTTTCCACCTTCTTTCAAGTGAATCCGTTTCAGATTACGAATCTGTATGATCTTGTCGTGGAGGATCTTCCCGAGGATTCAGTCGTCGTGGACGCGTACTGCGGAATCGGAACGATTTCCCTGTATGTCGCTTCCAAATCAAAACGGGTGATCGGTCTTGAGGAAAATCCGAATTCGATTCGTTCCGCGATCGGCGCGGCCAAAGCGAACGGAATCGAAAATGCGACCTTTGTCAAAGGAAAGGTTTTGCAGTCTCTTCAGAATACGATCGGCGAAAAGCCGGACGTGGTGATCGTGGATCCTCCGAGAGAAGGGTTGGATCCCGAGACGAAAAAGATATTATTGAATTCTAAAGTGAATCGTGTGCTGTATGTTTCTTGCAATCCCGAAACGCTTCGAAGAGACGCGCTCGAACTGACAAAGTCGTTTCGATACGAGAAACTGACGCCCGTGGATTTATTTCCTCACACGAGCCATCTCGAAAGCGTTTCCGTTTTTACGCGTTGATCAGATTTCCGGAAACGGAGAATCGAGGAAAACCTTATCCGCTTCCAAAGAACATTTGGATTGAAGCACGATCGTAAGCGCCGAACCGATCAGATACCCGCTGAGTCCTTTGATTTCCGCAACACAATCGTCCACTTCGGATTTCACATAGGTTCCGTCCGATTTGATTCCCGCGAGTTGATCCGCCAAAAGACTCAGGATCGAAACGCTCGCGCGTCCGTTTAAAATCGTCGAGTTGATCAGGTCGGTTACGATCGCCGCGTCGCGGATATTGTTGGCCGCCTCGGAACCTTTGATTCTTCCCGGAGTCACTCCGAGCGTGTCAAAGAGTAAACAGTTATAAACTTGTAAGAGAAGAAGCGCCAGAAGACTTCGATGAATGAGCGTTTTCAAAATAGACCTCGATTATATTTTTTTATAAAATCCTAAAAGGAAGAATTCGCAAGTCAATTCGAAAATCATGATAAAGCAATCTTCTTCGATTTCGGAAACGACTTTGCGATGATATCCGCCAACTCCGTTTGTTTTGTGAAGAAGCAGATCTGATAGTCGGTCTCTTTTTGAAATTGTTTCAGATATTCCAGTGCGGATTCGATTCTTCCCGGATCGAGATGAACGAAGGGTTCGTCGAGTAATAAGATTCCGTTTTTTGGAACCGTCTTGCGCGCTAAGAATAATTTAAAAATCAGATAGAACGTAGCGACCGTTCCACCCGAAAGATGGTCGATGGATCGCAGATTGCCCGCTTGATCTTTCATCTTGATCGATTCTTTTTTGTCGATCGCTTCGAAAGAAATCTCGCGTTTGGGAAGCATTCGATTGATTTCCTTTCCGATTTCGGAGGATACGAACGCGAATTGCATCGATTGATCCTTGGAAATTTCTTCCACGATGTCCTGTGCGATCTTGGCGGATCTACGTTTGGATTCCATTCGGAAAAATTCGATTTCTTTTTCTGCGATCGATTGGATCGTTTCGATCAGAGCCTTTTCTTTTTCCGGTAAAGAATCCTGAATGAGCGCGTCCTCCACTTGGATGGCAGTATTCAATTTTTGTAATTCCGAGTTTAAGCCCTGCAGTTCTTTTTCGAGTTCCTTTTTTTTCGTTTCGCGAAGATGTCGTTCCGGGTCGTTTGGAAGCTGAGTTGGAATTTCCTCCATCGCGGAAATAGCCGTTTTACAGCGGATTTCGAGATCCTCCAATGTTGAAGCTCCGTGATCGGTGAGAATCTTTTTGAGACCCTCGGAAAAACTTTTGGTCTGCGCCTGAAATTCGGCGATGCGTTTGTGGTATTCCTGAATCGTGGAAGCCCTTCGATCGTTCAGCCAAGAATTCCGTTTGGAGGTGAGGTTTTGGATCTTTTCGGTTTCCAGACGAATCGTGTCGCGTATCTTATCGCTTTCTCCGCTGAACGTCCGGATTTCCTTTTCCAAAGATTCGATCCGATCGTTTTTTACTTCGTTGTTTTGGATTTGTTTTGCGAAGAATTGCCTGAGGTTTTCGATTTTTTCTATCAAAGGAATTGAATATTCCGGAAATGTTAAGTTCCATTGACCGGAAACTTTTAATACGAAATCCTTTTCCTTTTCGGAATTGTATCGGACGGATACGATTTCCTTTTTTCGGGTGAGAAAGTAGATTCCGAGCGCTCCAAGACCTGTTGCAATCAAGGAAGCGGAAAGAATTTCGAAGCCCCCCGGGTTTGCGAAAACGAGAGAACCGATGACTCCTAACCAGCCGAAACAACCGAGTCCCGTCAAAATCATTCCTAAAAGTCTATGAGTGGGATTCGATTCGGTGGTGCGAACCTCTTCGGTAAATCCTTCTTCGCGGAGAACTTTGTCGATTTTTTCGTTCCATTCCTCAGCTTTCTGTTTCATCTTTTGAGAAACGTCGAGTTGGTTTCGAAGGGATTCGATTTCCCTCTTTTTGGAATCGATCGCACTTTGTTTGTCTTGGAGCAGAGTTGTCGAAGCGGAAAGGTTTTTTTCCGAAGTCTCGATTTCCTTTTGAAAACTTTCAAAACCGGAGGATTCGTCTTTGGAAAACAAAAGATTTTTATTCAACGTTTCCTGGGCGGTTTTCAATCGAAGAATTTCGGAAAGAGTTTCCAGGAGTCGGATTTTCTTTTGGATCTTCGCGTCTAACCCCGAGTTTTTTTCGATCGTTTCGAGCTGTTTACGGATTTCGAGTTCCTTGGATCGATCCCGGTTGTGTCGTTCCTCTTGCGCGACTTTCGTTTTGTTTCTTGCGTGAAGCGTTTCGATGTTTGTGACGAGTTCGATTTTTCCGCTTTTGAGTTTTGCGATCTCCTCTTTGAGTTTGTCGAACGCGTTGGCGGGCGCGCTTCCCTTTTTGGGCGAATGAATTTTGTTAAGCGAACTCGAAATTCCTTCGAGGTTGACTCCGTTGTTCAGCAGTTTGCTGCGGAGAAAGTCGGGTTTGATGATCTTGTCGTTGTGGAATGCGAATTCCAATTCTCCCTCTCGGAGGGAAACGCAGTGAACGTATTGCGGCGCGGCGTCTTTGGAAAGTTCGGGAACTTCTCCTAAAACCTTGTAACCGTCCAAGCTTTTTTCCCCGTATCGGGAAAGAATGCTCTTTTTCGGTTCCTGGCTCGCGGTAAGAAATTTGCTTCCGATCGCGAGTCGCAACGCGTCGAAGATCGTCGTTTTTCCGGATTCGTTTTTTCCGTGAAAGATCGTGACGGAATCCGAAAGTTCGAATTCTGCCTTTTCGAATTTGCCGAATTTTAGCAGTTGAAGAGCGGATATCATATCAATTCTTCCCCGCGAAGTCTTCGATTTGTTCCAAACCCAAGACTAAGATTTCGTTCCAATCGGGAGGATTGTCTCCGTTCCATTTGGATTTTTGATCCATTAGCTTTTCATAAAATAGTTTAGCGACCGGGTTGTCGATCAAAACGCTCGAAGTTCTTAGGTCGACGGTTTTGACTTCTATTTTTCTGCAGTCCACGGTTTCGGAAAATCGTTTGAGAAGTTCCGTGACGTCGTGTTCGTCTTCCACGATCCCCGAAACTTTGATTCGAACCGAATCCTGTTTGGAGATCGACGCGGGAAGTTTTGAGAGATCGGGAACTTCTCCCGTTAGGGTTGCAGTTACGGAGAATTCTTTGTATTCTCCCGCGGAAGAAAGAATTCTTTTTTTGAGAACAGGAGTTCCGTTTTTTCCGAGCGTTACGATGTTGACCGTACGCGGACCGAATTCTCCGGAGGAAACGACCCGAGGCGAACCCGGATAGGCTTTTATCATCGGACCGGATGTGATTGAACGTTCGGAATGAATGTGACCTAACGCTAGATAGTCGAATTTGGCTTCCTGGAACGGTTTGGAGTCGAGGATCGAATCCGCCTCTTCGGGAGAAGGTCCGAGATATTCCACGAGTTCTGTTTCGGTTCCGTGGAGCATCGCGATCCGATACGCTACCTTCTTTTCCTTAAATTGAATATTCGAATAATCTAAAATTCTATTGAACGGAAATCCGAAAAATTCCGCCTCCACTCCGCCGATTTCCTCGATCCAGAGTTTATAGGATTCTCCCTTTTGCGGATAGGAAAGGGGAGAAAGATCCGCCGCGATCGGATAGGCTCCTTCGGCGAGTCCGAGTTCTTCGTGGTTTCCGGGGATATAAAAAATTTTTCCGTTAAAGTAGGATAGGATCGTTCTGACTTCTTCCTTGAGTGCGGCGATGTCCGAATTTCGGTCGAACAAATCTCCGCAGAAGAGGATATGCGTGCATTCCTCCTCTTTTGCCGCCGCGACGATTTCTTTGAGGACGGAAAGGGAATATTCCTTTTCCTTTTGGCTGAGGTGTACATCCGCTGTGTGTAAAAATCGAATCATGTTCTGGTTCCTGCCGTAAAAGTTTATCCTCGTCCCCGGACAAATTCGGAAGGTTCGTCTATGCCTGATCCAAAAAAGGGATCAGATTTTGTTCCACGTAATGAATGACTTTTTGAATCCGATCGGATGCGTTCCATTTTTCGGAAATCATTCGAGGCGCGCCCCAGAGAAAGATCGCTTCAAGGAACACTTTGCGCGGATCGGGAAAGAAAGATTCGATCTTGATTTCGATTCCGTGGTCCTCGGCGTCCTGCGGATTGAGGGGAGGTAATACGAATCGAAGTCCTCCGCCTAAGATCGGCCGTCCGAGCCTCTGCAGGCTGTCCCTGCTTTGTCTCAGTCTCTTTTCCCAGATTTCACCAAACGCGTGTTCTGTGGATGAATCGATCAATAGCCGGATCGTAAGATCGCTTTTTACGACGTTCTTCCCCTGAATTCCCCAAACCTGATCGAACGCCTCGAGAACCCGTTCGAAATCCTCTTCGATCGATTCCAAGGAACCGTCCGGGTTTTCGGAGATGATGAGCAATTGCGTGATGTTTTGTCCCGCGTTGACGACCTGGATCGTCAGTATGGATTGGGAAAGTTGTCTCGTGAGTACGTTTTGATTCGGTCCGTAATTGGTTCCCGTGATTTCGATCCCAAGCTCTTCGAGTTTGGATTGAAACTGAAAGATTTCGGATTTGGATCGGACCACGATCGGTAGAAATAAATCGCTGAGTCCGACGTGGATGATGTTTCGATTTCGGTTCATGAGGGTCGCTTTTCAGTCCTTTGTCTCAAACCGATCTTTTTTGAACAGAAAAGAAATCGAACGAAAACGACTTAGCGATATTTGACGAGGAACAAATCCTGTGTTCCGTTCAATGCGGCTCCGTTCATCGGCGCGTTCGTATGACCGACCGAATACATCGTTCCTTCCGGATCGATGATGATTCCGAAACCTTGGATCGAACCGCCCGAGACGCCGGTCTGACGGACCCATTGCAATTCTCCGTTTGAGTTGTATTTCGCGAAGAATACGTCGTTCGTTCCGACGCTAGAACCGGTACCGTTGATCAAGTTCGCGTTTGTATATCCGGTTGCAAAGACGTTGCCTGCGAGATCCGTTTTAAGATCGAAGACGGAAGATTGAGACGAGCCGACGTCGGTGCCGAGTTGTCTTCCCCAAAGAAGGGTTCCGTTCGGATGAAATTTTAAGATCGTTCCGAAATAACCGAATCCAGTTGCTCCGTTGCCGAAGTCCGCGTTGCTTTCGGCTCCCACGAAGACGTTTCCCGAAAGATCGGTGACGATGGGACCCGATAAAATTTCCCGACCGCTTTGGGCTTGGTATGCGACGAATTGTCGGTTTCCGCTCGAGTCGTATTTGAAGAGGAACATGTCGTTTCCGCCGATCCCCGGAGCCGTTTCCGTTTGAAAGTTGGCCCCACCCCATCCGGTAAAATATACCGAACCGGAAGCCGCATCGCAAGCAATACCGCCACCGTTCGAATTCGCGCCTGAAACGAAAAATTGTTTTATCCAAACTTGGTTTCCTTGGGAATCGAATTGAGCGACGAAATTGCTTGTGGTAGCGCTGTAAGCTCCTCCGAAGGGACCGTTCGAATCTCCCGAAGCATAAACATTTCCCGCGGTATCCGCGCAGATCCCCAACGGATTTACGAAGTAACTTCCTCCGGTCGGTCCGGCTTGTTTGATCCAGAGAGGGTTTCCGTCTACGGATAATTTTACGATGAATAAATCCTGACCACTGCTCATCGGACCGCCGAAGGCCGCAGTCGTATAACCGAGCACGTACGAATTCCCCGCCGAGTCGGTTGTCATACGGGATAGGGTAAGCGAGGCGCCCGCAGCGCCGAGTTGTTTGCCCCAGATTCGGTTTTTGAAAGTGTCGTATTTCGCGACGATCAAATCTTGAACGCCGATTAAACTGCCGGTGAAAAGGTTCGTGTTCGTTTCTCCCACGACGACCGGCAAGAGAGAAGGATCCAATGCCAAGTGTTTGCCGAGTGTGGTTCCTCCCGACTTTCCTAAGAGCTCGGTCCATTCCAAGGTTCCGGAGTTTTCCCGAAAAATGAGAGGATGGATTCTTCCGAGAATTTGGGCCAGCCAATACTCGGTTGTTCCCGGATCGCCTATGTTCATGTGATTGGCCGGCATACAACCGTGCAATTGAATCCAAAGGATAAGAATCGTAAGACAATATTTCATTTTAGCCGTTTTTCCAAATGGAGAATTCTTTCGTCTCAAGCAGAACATCACCTTTCCCGTTCGCATCGTTTCGGAAAGACTATATTCGAAATTCGTATCACAGTTTGATCCGTTTGGAAAGAAATTTAACGCGAATCAGGGAACAGATGCGATAACCGCTTCAGCTGAATCCGTCGAGAGAACGCGGCTTAGCGGGAATTCTCCGTATAGAAACGCGTTAGAAAGAAGTCGACTTCCGAAGGGCGACCGTGGTATCCGTATTGAATCCCTAAAAAGAGTTTTTCCTCAGATGAACTTAGAGACTGAAATCAGACAAGAAACGAACCTTTGCGATAAATCCGGAAACCTAAACTTGAACGCAGTCGGCTGGTCCAAAAAGCCGTTACACAGATGTAATTTGAGCGGTCATTACTTAAGAAAAAAGAAATGGAATTATTGGTGTATCTATGACGAGAACTTCTTAGCCTCGTTCACGATTTCGGACGTGGATTATGCGGGAGTCATCTTCGTATATTGGCTCAATCGAAAAACGGGCGATTTCGAAGAAGGAACGATCATCACTCCGTTCGGCGGCGGAGTCAGCCTTGGACAATTGCTCGGAAGCAACGCGACTTATATCGGAAGCAATGCGCGTCTCCAATTCTTTAGAGAAGAAGAAGGTTACAGATTGTCGATCAACTTCTCGCCGAGCAATAAGATTCCCGTGCAGGCGGAGATCTTCGTTCCCGTTCCGGAGAATTGGGAAACGTTAAACGTAGTCGTTCCTTGGTCCAAAAGAAGATTTCAGTTTACGGAGAAGTTGTTCGGAGTCGGAGCGGAAGGAACGTTTCGTTACGGAGCGATGGAATACAAGTTCAGTCCGGACACGTCGTTCGCTTGTTTGGATTACGGAAGAGGGATTTGGCCGTACTCCACAAAGTGGAATTGGGCGTCGATGATGGCGCATAACGCAAACGATAAGATCGGAATGAACTTGGGTGCGGGTTGGACGGACGGAACCGGCACGACCGAAAACGCGATTTTAATCAACGGAAGAATCTACAAGATTCCTTCGGACGCGGTGTTTGAAATCGATCGCGAAAATTGGATGAAACCTTGGCGTCTTTATACGAAGGATTCACAAGCGATCGATCTGCGCTTCGTTCCCGAGTTTCACAGAAAGGCCGCGACGAATACGGGATTGTTCGCGTCTTCCGTTCATCAGATGATCGGAAAATTCGAGGGAGTGATTCGTCTCGGCAAAAACGAATATAAGATTTCCAACGGACAAGGTTGGGCGGAAGATCATATCGCGCGATGGTGAATTCTTCCGAAGAATGGATTTATAATCTAGCCGCGAAGAAGGATTACGAAGCGGCGTTGCAAAACGGATTTTATAGTACGGAATCCTTATATACGGAAGGGTTTATCCATAGCTCTAAAAAAAATCAAGTCGAGGACACGGCCAACCGGATCTTTTCGGGAAGAACTGACTTGGTTCTTTTGTATGTAAAAACCGATCGATTGAAATCTCCTTTGAAATACGAGGCTTCCGATTCTCCCAAGTTTTCCAAAGAAGACGGAAAGAATATTTTTCCGCATATCTACGGGCCTTTGAATACGGACGCGATTGAAAAGGCAGTGGAGATTTTGCCCGATGCGGACAGGAAATTTCGGTTTTCATTCTTAGATTGAGGGTTGACCCGCGTCCGGAGTCCTTCGTTTAACATTCAGAGTTTGTCCTAAACCGGTAAATAAAACGCAGTAGTTCCTACAAAAGTTTTAGGTTTCAACCTCTTTTGATTTTCAAAAACGGTTTTGCCGATTTAAAAACGCAGGAGTTCCCACAGTTTTAGGTTTTGAGACAAACTATGAATGTTTTTTGTCTGATCATTTGTCGGACCAACTTTAAAAAAACGGTTTGATAAACCTGTGCGATCGTTGATCTAACGCAATTTCGTTATTAAGGAGCCTGTCGGAAGATGAATCAAAAGGTCACTCGTTGCACTTGGGCCTCGAAAGATCCCCTTTACATCGACTATCACGATTTGGAATGGGGAACTCCTGTTCACGACGATCGAACTCTCTTCGAGTTTTTGATCTTAGAAGGAGCGCAAGCCGGACTTTCCTGGATTACGATCCTGAAAAAACGGGACAACTATCGAAAGGCCTTTGATTATTTTGATCCCGAAAAAGTCGCCGCTTATTCCGAAAAGAAAATCCGATCCTTGATGAAAGACGAAGGAATTATCCGCAACGAATTAAAGATCCGTTCGGCGATCGAAAACGCAAAAGAATTTTTGAATATTCAAAAAGAATACGACTCTTTCGATAAGTATATCTGGGGGTTCGTGGATCATAAAACGATCCATAATTCTTGGAAAACGACTCGGGATGTTCCGAGTAAAACGGTCGAGTCGGATGCGATGAGCAAGGCGCTGAAAAAACGAGGATTTAAATTCGTCGGGTCGACGATTTGTTATGCGTTTATGCAGGCGACGGGAATGGTCATGGATCATACTACCGACTGTTTTCGATACGAGAAGAAACCGAAGAAGTAGGATTTTTCGGAGTTCCTACAACTTTTCAGTGAAATCAAGCGCGCCCCGCCCGAATTTGGGTGGAGGTGGCGGGTCCGCGGGAAAACTCCGGACGATTGTCCTATAACAGAAAAACATCCTATCTTCAATAAAAATTTTCACCGTCTTGTCGTACCTCCGACAAGCTGTTTGATCCTTTTTGAATTGTCGAAATCGGAACGTTGTCCGAAGTCGACGATCTTCCCGTAGGAAGACTTACCGGAATGAATATCAACTTTTTCGCAAATGGATTTCGTTTCGTCCGGCCGCTACTTTGTCCTTACCCGCTTTTTTAAACTTAACGGCCATCCTTCCGAACTCGGCATCCGAATTAAGTTAAGGAAAATTCTTGCGGACCGCCTCTTTCGAAACATTGCCGTCCCAATCCATTTGAATCAAAAGAGCGTCGATATACTGAGCGGGTTTCTTTTTGGTATAAGAAAGAAGCACATAGCCCTTTTCGTTTTTCAGGATTTTGTTGGCCATATAAAGGCGTTGTGTATGTTTTTTCTCCCAGACTTTTTTACCGGAAGAATCGAACTGAATCACGGTCATCGGACCTTCTCCACCCGCCAATACTCCGAAAAAGCCCTGATCGGGGGATTCGATGATTAGACTTAGAAAGTTAAATCCGCCTAATCGTTGTTTGGTTTCCCAGATAGTTTCGCCTTTCGGAGAAAGTTTCAAAAGCCACACCGCGTCTTTCCCTGCGCCGGAGATTCCGCCGGACAAAAGCAGATTTCCATCCGTAAGTTTAAGAAGAGAAATCGCCATGTCTTCCGCTCCGGGGGTCGCAAACGTTTTTTTCCAAAGTTGTTTTCCGTCGGAATCGTATCGATGAACGATCACGTCTCTTTGCGATTCGCGGCCGGACACGTTATCCGTGCTTACGGCAAATACGATTCCTTCTTCGTAACCGACGCTGGCATTCGGAGCGAACGAAAGATCGGGAATGTGTTTCGCGTTCTTTACCGCGCCGTCTTTTCCGAAAAGAACGTATAAGAAGCTCGTTTTGATCGCGTTTACGATCGTGGTCGTGTTTCCGCTCTTTTCTTCCGTTTCAACCCGATGGGAAACGGAAACAAGACCGCGAAACTTTTCGTTCGGAAGTTCTTGAAACGAATACAGGTGCGGATCTTCCTCTCCGCAAAATCCGTCGCAGATTTCCTTTGCGAGAATGATTCGATCGCTTGTAAGTTCTCCGCGCTCGTCGTATTTTGAAAAGATCAGTTTGCGATTGTAGGTTGCGCTTCCGATCGATCCCGCGGTTACAAAACCGCCGTCTTGGGTTGCGAGCAGATTTTGGATCGTTTCGAAATTATGAATACCGATCGTATATCCTTCCATATCTACGGGTTTGCTCGTAAAAAGATATTTCCACCAAACGGGATTTCCGTTCGCGTCGATCTTAGCCGACCACGCGGTGCTATAAATTTTCTTTTCGATCTTCGCGTTGGAATCCTGTCTGCTGCAATCGTTTGCGGATCCCGTTACCACGAAACTTCCGTCTTTTAAGGAGACAAGTCCGGAGGGAAGTTCTTCCGGACATTCGTTCGGTTTCATTCCGTTGTATTGTTCTCCACCGAAGACCGTCTGCCAAAGCGAGTTGTTTTGCGCGAATAAAGAGAACGTAGAAATACAAATAAGAAGAATCAAAAAAGCCGATAAACGTTTCATACTATCCATTCCTTGTGGAAGAGAAGGTTTCAAAGAGAATTCGAATTTGTAAAGAATTTATTTGCGCTTGTTGCAAGAACTTACTGTGAAAGTTTGGACCGCTAAATAACGAAAGATCGATGAATGTGCAAGTCGTTTATCAAAATCGACGCGGAGACAAGTTATTGTATCCTAAGATCCGAGTTTCTTTTTCGGAAGTTGATGATTTTTGAATATGAAAAAGCCCGAAAATTTCGGGCCAATCCTTTCTTAAATTCTTAATTCAGCCAGACGTTTCGGTTGTCGTTCGCGTATTGTTCAAAGCTGATGGGTTCTTTTCCGGTGATTTGTTTTACCGAATCTACGATCGGAGCCGCGTGTCCTTCCTTCAAATTACCCGCGATATACACTAAAACGTTCGCGTAGTCTTCGGGAACTCCCGCTCCCAGCAAACCCTTCTTAAATTCTTCGGGGGTGATGTCCGCAAAGTCGATTTTGAGTCCGGTCGCCTTGGATAATTTCTGAGCGACTTCGTCGTGTGTGATGGATTCTTTTCCGGTAAGAGTGTATCCTTTTCCGTTATGAGAATCGTCCAAAAGCAATGTCGCTGCGGTCGCTGCGATATCTCTCGCATCGATAAAACTTGCCTTTGCGTTTCCTGCGGGGAAGTAAATCTTCTTATCTTTCAGGATGCCGCCGATCCAAAAGGTTTGAAAGTTCTGCATAAACCAATTCGGGCGAATGATGTTGTAAGGAAGTCCCGATTTCTCCAGCGCGATTTCCAATTTTCGAAGCGGAAGATCTTCGGGAGAATGATCGATACCGATCGCGGTCATGAGTACAACTTTTTGTAATTTTTTAGACTTTGCCTTTTCGATCCATGGATTCAGGACGCCGTATTGGTCGGTATAACCCGGAGGACAAAGAAAGAATGCCCGGTCGACTTGATCCAAAACTTCCAAGCCTTCGTTCGGTCGGGAAGCGTCCGCTTTTACCCAATGCAGATTCTTTTCTTGTTTACCGCTTTCAGGCCTTCTGGAAGCGGCGTAGACTTCATGCCCTTTTGCCAATAAATTCTCCACAACGAGCCCTGAAACCAAACCGCTCGCTGCATAAACAAAAATTTTCATATTCGATTCTCCTGAGGAAAAGAATAACCGAAAACCGGAAATCGGGCTATGTCCTATAATCTAAAAAGCATATCCAATCGTATAATTTACTCGACTTTTAGATATGTTGATATAAACTGAAGGATATGGATCTGCTTTCCGAAATCTTAACGGCCGCCGCTTGGAAGAACGATATTCTTGCGAGGACTTCGATGTATAAATCCTGGGGTTTAAAGTTCCCCTGCGATAAAAGCGGAGGTTTTCATATTCTTTCGCAAGGTTCTTGTTATGTTCGGTTTAAAGGAAAGTGCATTCCATTAGAAAAAGGTGATATTCTATTTATCGCAAAAGGATTCGATCATGAACTCGTGTCCTCTCCGACCGATAAGACCATGGACATCGGAAAATTTCGGGAAATCGTTCCGAAGGAATCCGATCTGAAAGGAGTCCCGATCACCACGTTCGTTTCGGTTCGTTACGAGGTTCCGGAAACGAGTCAACATCCTTTCTTTCACGAACTGCCCGATCATATTCTGATTCGTTCGGGAGAGATTCCATCGCATCATCCTTTGCATACTACTTTAGTTTTGATTTCTCAAGAAGTCGATTCCGGACTCGGTTCCGATTTGATTCTGCAAAGACTTACGGATATTCTCCTTTACTATGTGATTCGTCATTGGCTGGAAACGCATCCGGCTCTTTCTCCGGGATGGAGAAGCGCTTTCAAAGACGAAAAGATTCTTGCAGCTCTCGAAGCGATTCATAAGAAACCGGCTTATTCTTGGACTCTGGAGAATCTTGCGCGGGCCGTGGGAATTTCCAGAGCTTCTCTTGCGAATCGCTTTCGGGACGTTTTAGGTTGTACGCCGATGGATTATCTCGCAAGACTTCGAATCGATAAAGGGAGAAGTCTGATTCAGGATCAAGGCGCCACTTTGGAAGAGGTTGCTCGAACCGTAGGATATTCCTCCGCCTTCGCTTTTTCCAAAGCGTTTAAAAGAATCCACGGAGTTTCTCCTCGGAACGAAGACGCTCAAAAGATCAGAAACGTTTCCTAAAAAAAGAACGTTTCGTATGAATTCTAACAGACAAACTTTTTCTTTGGTTTAAAATGATTCTCCTAATTTTTAGGAGTTTTTATGTTCGCAGAATTTTACGGAATTCGTCCTTTGTCCGTGATCTTGGCGACGGTAGCGTCCTTTATCGTCGGTATGATTTGGTATACGGTATTCGGCAAATTATGGATGAAACTTCAAAACGCTCAGGAAAAGGATTTGAATCAGGACAACATGGGCGCGACGTATTTTACGGCGATCGCGATTTCGCTCGTTCAATTTTTGGTGTTGGATTGGATGATCGGAAGAATGGATTTTCGCGGTATCGGGCAGTCCGCGTTGTTTGGCGGAATCATCGCGTTATTCTTTTTGGTCCTTGATGATTTTTCCCGCAACTTGTGGGAGCCGCAACGAAAATCTCCGGTTTTTATCGCGTTGAATGCGGGAAATACGTTGCTTAGTTTTATCGTAGGCGGCGCTGTGCTGGGAATCGGTTGACGTTTTTCGTTTATTTTTCAGTGTTCGCAAGTCCTCTGAATTTCGATGAGGGGCGGATGAATATTTGACTTCTTCACTGACGTCTCGAATCGGTCGATATTGAGGAGCGAATTCGAATACAATAAAAAGTGAATGCTTTTCCATTATAAAAATTTAAAGAGAGAAAGGGATTACTGCTTTTAAGGTTTCGTCTTGAATCAATTCGGGATGAAGTCCCCAGGATCTACTTGAAGGAAGAATGGATGTTCGCTTGAAGTCGATCGGTAATTTTCCCGTTTTTAAGATTTGGCCGATTTGCTCGTTATCCGTGGAAAATTGATCGGGAACTCCGTCTTGATTCGTATCTAATTCCATTCGTTTCATTGGATAAATCCAAATGTCGGGTTTTCCGTCTCGATCGGAATCGATTTCAATTCGAGCGATAATTCCAGAATTAATCTTCGGTTTTGCGAAGCGGTTAAAGTATTGAGTCGTTTCAAAAAAACCGTCTGAATCCTTATCGTCCTTCTCGATTAATTTTATGTTATCGGGTCCGAACCAAATTTTAATATCGATTTTATTTGGGTCTTTGGAAGCGATTTCGTTGTAAAAAGTTTGAAAAGATTTTGGGTCTTTCGAATCCATCTTCAACCACATCCAATCATCCGGCATTTTTTTTTGTCTTTCGAACGTTTCCATAAAGATCGAGATCTTGGAATCCGTCTTTGTATAAAGTCGATTGTCGATTTGTCCGTCTTTGTTTTGATCGTGCGACGTGACTTCGAACGGGGATTTGCAACCATAAAAAAAAGATAGAAATTGCATCAAAAAAATAAAGAAAATTGTCCGGCATTTCATCGATATTAACCGTTTTTCAAAATTACAAAACAAGTCGTCCCTGGGGACGACTTGTTTTGTAGATGAACAATCTAAGTAAGCTTAGAATTGCTCGTTCAGAGATGCACATTTCTGATTTGCGGGAACAGCCGTTCCGTAGGAGCAGAATCCAAATCCGATTCCTGTTACTGTGGCTTTTGAATTTGCATTTGGGTCAACTTGGAAAAAGCCCTTGAAATCAGTAGTTCTTTTGCTGTTGAAAGCAGTTAAACAAGATGCTTCTAAGCCGGCCGTATTGATTGCAATTAGAACATATTGTGCTGTGATAGTTTGATCTACAGTCAGACGATTGAGGCCCATCACTTCGCTTTCCGTATACGCAGGGTTTCCGCTTGTGAATAAGGGCATCATCTCCGTTCGCAAATCTCCAATCGGAGTGTAACGCGAAGTCGAAACGGATGTGTCGAACGTTGTTTGCGTTATCGCGTTGATAGCGGTGTTTTTTGCGTTTGTAAGCGTGGTAATCGCAGCCGCAGAGCAACCGATGGAATTCGCAATCGCGATAGCTCCGTCATACTGTGCGCTTAGAATCGCCTTTCTTGAAGTAAGATCGCTTCCAAGTATCGTCGCCTGGTTACAGCCTCCTTTCGGAATCGAAGATAAATTTACGGTGTACTGGGTAGCATTCGTCTTAGTGATGGATGCACAGTTTCCGCTCGTCTGGTCTAGTAGATAAAGCAAACCTGTAGTAACTATAGTATCATCCTTATCATCTTTTTTACAAGCTGCAAAGGCAACAGTTAGTGCGATTACAGCTGCAAATTTCATAATATTCTTCTTCATTGAAAATTCTCCTAAATAGTTTCAGTAAGGCCAATAAAAAAATTCGCCGAACTTACTTTGGGCACGATGGGGAGTTTTATCAAAAAAAGTCAAACCTTTTTGTGATTATTTGCAAATCATATTATCGCAAAAATATTTATTTCTATAATTCCGTATGTTGAAGGAAGTCAGGAAAAGGAGAGGGTTTATAAAGAGGTCGAATATAGAATAGGATTCAGAAAATGAATTCGAGTATATCAGTATATCTTGAATTTGGAAAGTTTTATATGCTAAATAATTTTCAACGTAATTATAAAATGAAATCTTTAAGATGAAAAAGTTTTTTCAATATTGCTCTTTTCTAATTCTCCTGTTTCCAAGGGCCGAGAGAATATTTTTCCGGAATCAATTCCAGTTCTCCCAAAGTATAAGGATCGCTTCCCTTGATCGTAGAAGTCGACAATCGTTGGATCGGCTTGGATTCATCGTCCCAATCCTGAACGGTAACGCTCGCCAAAAACTTAAATCCGTTTCGGAATCGAGAAACGTTTTCTTTTCCGAAAACCGTCCACGGAATTCGGCAAAGGATCGAATAACCGTCGTTTGTCAAAATGAGTTTCGTTTCGATTCCGCTCTTGGGATTTTCTTTCCGATTCAGTCGGATACGGACTTTCTTTTCTTCCGATAAACCTAAGGAAACGATTGCGGCTTGGGAACCGAGTCTTTTGCGAACTCCCGAATTCGTATCGAAATCCAAAAGACTCGAGTCGGGGTCCAAAACGATTTCGATCGCGTCGCAGTCCTCCGATTTCGTTTTGCAGAATTGAATCTTATCGTCTCGAACCGAAATTTGTAGTCCGAGCGAATCGGAATTCCAAGCGGATCGAATTCGGAACGAAAGATCCTGCGGTCCTTTCCAATCTTTGTTTTTTGCGGTCATCCAACTTTTATCTTGGATTTCAAACGGAAGAACGGGCAACGAATCCCAGGATTCATCGATGGAAAGTTTTTGTTTGGTCGAAGCGGAAACGATTTTTTTAAACCGAACTTCCGCTTTTGGAGGAACGGATTCCTGTTCCGATTCCATTCTACCTTCATAACTTCGTGTGGAATCTAGATTGATCCGGTTGAAGGACGAACGCAATCCGTCTCCAAACGAAGTATGATAACTATGCGTATCGGTTCCGATCCATTCCCAACCGGATGACTTCCATCGGATCGTTTCCGAGTTCGACCATCTCCAATTAGAACCTCCGTACGAACTGATCTTGATCTTTCCGTTTCCACATTCCAGAGTTACGTCCGGTCTTCCGTAAACTCCTCCGCAGGAATTACAAGGAATCATCGGAATCATGGAATCGAATCGATAACTTCCGTTCACATCTCCGAGCGCGATCGCTAAAAATCCGTTTTGATCCATTGCGGGACTATCCAAAGAATCCCCCGGTTTGACGCGCATGGTCATCGCGAGATCCTCGATTCCGTCTTTGTTGAAATCGTTTTTGCAGGATTCTTCTCCGCTGCCGAACTCGAATTCGAACGGGAGATTGTTCTTTTTGGATTCCTCTAAAAAACGTTTTTGAATCGCGGAGAATTTTTCCGGTTCGATTCCGGATACGGCGAAATTAAAAAGAATTAAGATCGAAAAAAGAGGACGTTTCATTGAATGAACAACAATCGATTCCGAAATTCTTGTAAAGAATGTTCTTTGTTTTCTTCGATTCGTATAACGGAGCGGCCGATTCGGATTCCGCAAAAACCGAAATTGATTTAAGTAGTTTGAATATTCATTGACCTCTTCGTTTAACAAAGCATAATCTCGAATAGGTTCCGGATTCTACATGAACGTTCTGCGCTTATTCGTTTTATTTCTTTGTTTTACGTTTTGCTCCTGCGATTGGATCCTACCCGTACCGTTTCCAAAAGCGGAAAAAGGAATTTTAGACCTTCGGGACTGGGACTTTGAAAAGAACGGACCGGCTCTTCTCGAAGGAGAATTCCGTTTTTTATGGAAAACCTTTTCTTCGGAATCGTGGCCGCAGAATTCTTCCTTTGCTTCCGTACCGAAATCTTGGATCAAGCTGACGGACGAGGAAGGAAAGAATTTTCCTTCCTTGGGATATGCGACTTATTTTTTGAAAATCCGACTGCCGGATTCTCTTGTGAATCAGGAACTCGCGTTGCAAGCCGATATTTCGGAAACCGCATACGAGGTTTATCTCGGTTCTCAAAAGTTAGGAAAAATCGGAGATGTCGGAATCAGTTCGGAAACTTCCCGACCGGAATGGAACAAAAAGATTTTTTCCTTTTACAACACTGAAAAAGAACCGGTTTTGAAAATTCTAATATCCAATTTTCATCATGCACGGGGCGGGTTGACAGGAAAATTCTTGATCGGAAAGAGTTCGGCGATTCAATCGATCCGCGAAAAAAGATTAACGCTCGAAGTTTTCGTTTTCGGAAGTCTCGCGATCATGGGGCTCTATCATCTTACGCTGTTTCTTTTGAGACAGGATGAAAAATCGGTTCTTTATTTCGGTATTCTTTGTCTGATTTATTGTTTTCGTTCCGCGAGTACGGGAGAAAATCTGATTCAGGTTTTGCTGCCCGGCCTGGACTATTCGATTCACTCGAAGTTCGTTTATCTTTCTTTTTATTTGGCGGTTCCCGTTTTTGCCGCTTTCTTTCGTTCCTTATTTCCGTCCGAGTTTAATCCATATTTATATTACGGAATTCTAATTTTCGGAGGTTTGTCCGCAGCCATAGTCGCGATCACTCCTCCTCTGTTTTTTACTGCGACGATCGACGCGTATTATATCTTTACGTTTGCCGTGTTCTTTTACGGATTTTACATTCTGGTCGCCTCGATTCTAAAGAAAAAAAGCGGAGCGCTTCTCCTTCTGAGCGGCTTGCTCGTATTTTTTGCGGTTTTTTTTCAGGACACTCTTTACAACAAAAGAATCATCAACACGGGTTATTTCTCTCCGATCGGACTTTTAGCGATGGTTTTTTCGCAGGCGTATCTCCTGGCGATTCGTTATTCCCAGGCCTTCGGTGCGATCGTGGATCTCACAAAGTCGCTTAACAAAACGAATACTTCCTACGGTCTTTTCGTTCCGAGGGAATTTCTCAAAATTCTGAACGAACACAACTTTATCGACGTTAAACTCGGGGACGTCGCGGAAGAAGAGATGACGATCCTATACAACGAAATCCGAACCGCGCAGTTTCTCGGGGATCAGTCTTCGGCAAAGGAGAACTTCGAGTTCATCAATTCGTATCTCGGAAAAGTGGGTCCTTTGATCCGCGATAAGAACGGTTTTATCGACAAGTATTTCGGCGACGCCTTCCTTTCTCTATTCTCGCAAAAAGCCGAAGACGCGTTGGAAAGCGCCGTCGAAATTCAAAATATATTAAAAGAAATTAATATCTATCGGATCGGAAAAGGAAAGGAAGCCGTGCGCGTTGGAACCGGGCTACACAAAGGACCGATTCTTCTCGGTACGATCGGAGAATCGGAGCGTATGGAAGGCGCGGTGATTTCTCCTTCGGTTACTCTCGCGACACGGGTCGGGCAACTTTGCCGTATGTTCGATTCTTCCATTTTGATTACGGATCACGTTTTGTTCGGTTTGGAAAAACCGGAACGATATTCCATGCGAGTCTTGGATCGGATTCAATTGAAGGGCCACAACTCGGTTGTAACGATTTTAGAAGTTTTTAATGGACAATCGGATTCCGTTCTCAATCTTTTTATGGATACGAAAGAGGAGTTCGAACGGGGGATTTCCAATTTCAGACAAAGAAATTTCGAAGAGGCCTGCGTGATTTTCAATCGGGTTTTGGAAAGGAACAAATTGGATCAACCGGCCCGCTGGTATCTCGAAAAATCGATTCATTATTGCAGAGTCGGCTCACCGAATAACTGGGACGGAGTCACCGTCTTAGAAGTCTAAATCGACGAACCCCTGAAGTCGAATATTCAACTTGACCGAGTTAAAGATCGGATGAAAGAATTAAGAAAAGACTCCATGATTTCGTTCAATCTCATTCGAAGCCGTGTTTTTGTTTTTCTTCTTTTTTGTTTTCTATTCAATCGATGCGCGATCGAATCGGAACGTCCGTTTGTTTCGGCTTCTTCCGGAGTGATCGATCTGAGTTCTTGGAATTTTGAAGAATACGGTCCCGTTTCTTTGCAAGGTGATTGGACGTTTCGCTGGAACGAGTTCGCGGAACGATCGGAAGTCGAGCCGGAAAAAAATCGAACGATGCCCGTTCCCAAGGCTTGGACTCGGATCAAAGACGCGGATGGAAAGAATTATCCCGGCACGGGAATCGCGACTTACTTTTTAAAAGTCGTTCTTCCGGAAAATTATCCGATCGGCAGTTTGGCGATTTTGGCGGAAACATCCGAAACCGCGTACGAGGTTTGGATCGACACAACTAAAATCGGATCGCATGGAATTCTAGGTAAAACCGCGGACACTTCCACGCCGGAATGGAACGTAAAGATTCTTCCGTTTCAAGTCCAAAAGAAAGAATTTCAGATTCGAATTCCGATTTCCAATTATTATCACGCGAGAGGCGGTTTAACAGCGCGATTGATTCTCGGCAAAGAGGATCAGATCATTCGTTTGCGGGAAAGAAGATTGACCGTAGACGTTTTTGTTTTGGGCTTTCTCATTGCGATGGCTTTGTATCATTTTACTCTTTATTTTTTACGGAAGAAGGACGCGGCTCTTCTGTATTTCGGAGTTCTTTGTTTTGTGTTCTGCTTTCGAGAAATCACGACTGGGCAGAATCTGATTCAAGTGTTGTTTCCCGGATTTTCCTATCTTCTTCACATGAGAATCGTATATCTGAGTTTTTATTTGATCCCCCCGATCACCACCGCGTTTTTGCGCGCTTTGTTTCCGGACGAAATGAAGAAAGAGATTCATTACGGGATCGTATTTGTCGCTTCGATTTTTTCTTTAATCGTTGTTTCGCAGGAACCGGTTTTGTTCACCGGAACAATCGAATATTATTATGTTTTTACATTCCTTTGTTTTGCGGCGGGTTTTTACGTTTTGTTGCTTGCATTGTTTCGGAAAAAGCCCGGAGCGATCGCGATTTTAATCGGAATGTCCGCGATCTTTCTCGCCTACAGCCAGGATATTTTTTACAATAAAAGAATCATCCCGACTTTCATTCTCGCACCGTTCGGATTGATCGCCTTGATTTTTTCGGAAGCCTTTCTTCTCGCAAAAAGATATTCTTTAGCCTTTGATGCGGTGGAAGATATGTCCGAAAGTTTAAAGAAGGTAAATTCATCGTACGGATTGTTCGTTCCACGGGAACTCTTAAGAATATTAAATAAACATGATGTATTCGACATTAAACTCGGGGATATCGCGGAAGAGGAGATGAGTCTTCTCTACAACGAGATTCGAACCTTTTCCGATTTTTCCGAAAAGATGAGCGGAAAGGAGAATTTCGAATTCATCAATTCCTTTTTAGGAAAGGTCGGACCCGCGATCCGGGAACGGGACGGTTTTATCGACAAGTATTTCGGCGAAGGTTTTTTGGCCCTGTTTCCGCCGGAACCTGAAAAAGCTTTGGAAAGCGCGGTGGAAATTCAGCGTATTTTGAGAGAATTCAATCGGGAAAGAATTGCAAACGGAAAAGATCCAGTGCGCTCCGGAAGCGGAATTCATATGGGACCGATTTTACTCGGAACGATCGGAGAAGCGGAACGGATGGAGAGCACGGTCATATCTCCTTCGGTCAACGTCGTGTCTAAAATCGGACAACTATCGAGGATGTACGATTCCTCTTTGTTGATTACGGACTCGACCTTATTTCGTTTAACAAATTCCTCCAAATACTATTACAGGGTTTTGGATCGGATTCAAGTACGGGATCAAAGAACCGTTTACACGGTTTTGGAAGTGTTCAACGGACTTCCCGAAAGTCTGATCGATTCGTATATGAACACGAGAGAGGAATTCGAACGGGGAATACTTCTGTTTCGCGAAAAACATTTCGAAGAAGCCTGCGTCGTTTTCAACCGTATCCTGGAAAAGAACCGGGCCGATCAGGCCGCGAGGGTTTATCTCGAAAAATCCGTACACAACTGTAGGTTCGGAGTTCCGGAAAACTGGCAAGGGGTCACCGTTTTAGGCGATTAGCTCGATCCTATTTTTAGAAATTTAGAATATCCTAATGTATGAATTTTTTTTCAAAGTTTGAAAGGAATTCCTCCTGAATGCCCGATTCGATCGCCCTCGCGCTTCTGGATTCCCGAACGAGCGAAATCGCTTCTTCGGCTCCGAGTTTTTCTTTCCAGATCGTATAAGCGGCCGCGAGCGTTCCCGAACGTCCGAGTCCGCCCACGCAATGAATGAGTAATTTTCCGTTTTGGGAAAGAGCCTGGTCCATCCAATGCAGAGTAGGAATCGCTTGATCGATCAAAGGAGCCATCTGATCCAAGATCGGACAATGATATACGTTTAAGCCGTGCGTTTGATATTCTTTTCGTAATTCCTTGACTCCGTATTCCAAAAACTCGTTCTCCGTTAAGAGACAAAGAACGTGCGTGATTCCTTCCTTTCGAATCGTCGCTATATCGTTTTTCAAATTCCGATCGCGGTCCTTTCTTCCCGGAAGAATGGTAAGTCCGATTCGGGAAAAATTATTTCGATCTGATTTTAAGTAGTCGATGCGAAGAGTTTTGGATCGTTCGATATATTCTCGGATTGAGTCGATACAAATGCTTCCGTGATACAAGGCCCATTTCTTTTGCCATTCGTTCGATTCGTCGAAGGATAGGGTATGCATCGCGTAACGAAGCGCGCCCGTGTTGAGTTGATACGGATCTCTATCCATCTGTATTAAAGAAGGATAATACGATCGAAGACGTGCTATAGCCGAATACGCTTTTGCAATTTTCGGATATCGGAAGAATTGGCGAGGCTGTGACGGAATCGAAACGCCTAAATCCGGAATTTTTAAAAGTTCATCGCTCAATCGAATCGCTTCTTTCCATTCCTCCGCGGTTTCTATTTTAGTGAAAATAAACAGAATGTCGTTTTCCAGTTTGATCAGATCTTTGAGGATATGTCCTTTGTGCGTGTGAAAGAAGTCGATCAGCCAAACGTTGTTTTGTGCGTCGAGAATAATGTTCGCACCGTTTAAATCCCCGTGAACATACGAAGTGTAATGAGCGACCGCGGAATATTCCTTAAGAGAAACCAAATCCTCCTCGTAAAATTTACAGACATTCGGTATGGAAACGCTGGGTTCTATCTCCAAGGTCGAACCGTCGGCGGATTTGCCGAGAATCGATTCGACCCGTTTGCGAACGCTCGGAGCGTATTTAGATTGAAAATCATAATATTCTAATAAATTTAATTTCTCCTGCGATGCCGCTTCGTAGAGTTTTCCGAGTTGTTTTAGGAAAACCGTGTCTAAGATCGACTCGATTTCACGGATATCGTCCGAGTTTTCGAACGTTTTTTGGAAGGTTCGAACGTTCCCTTCGAGCATGGCCGCATAACGGTATTTAATCGCACCTCTGTTTTCCAATTCGGCGAAGTCCACGATGGAAGGTGCGTTGTTTCCGAGAACTTCCTCGATTCTTTCGAACGAAATTCTTTCTTTGGCGATCAAATCTCTCGGTCCGATTTTGATCACAGAAGGAACCTGGTTGTGTCCGATATGATCCATCGATTTCGATTTTAGTACGACATTTCCCGAAAAACCTCCGTCCAAACATCGAAACTCTACGTCTTTGCAATCGCGGAAAAGATACAAAAGAAGTTTTTCGTCAGTGTCATCGATCTTATATCCTTCTTCGTATCGAAAATGATCCGATGAAATTCTGGAATGTGTGATTCTTTTTTCGAGATTGGGAACGGTTCCGCTCAGAAAGGAAGTGAATGCGCCGATGGAAGGAAAGATCTTTACTCCCAGAATTTCCTTCATTTGATCCAGTGCGATAAAGTGCATTCCTATGGAAGAAGACGCAGTCAGTGCGGGACAAATCGCGATTTCCCATTCTGGATATCGGGTTCGAATATCGTATGCAAGAAATTGAACTTTCGCTTCGGTCCAAACTCCCGAGATTCCCACTTTGATTGAATGTCCTTTTAACGGCTCGAGAATTTTTTCCAAAGTCGTATCGACAAAGTCGTTTAGTCCGGATGCGTTTACGATGTGATGACGATCGTTTTCGTTTCGAATCCAAGATTCGAATACGAATTCGGCTCCTTTGGTGTTTTTGATACAATGAGATCCGAATTGTGCGAGATGTTCTTTTTGGGAAGAATCGGAAAGATCGTGCCAATCCCGAATGTGAACGATCCAAAGATCCTGCGGATCTACGGAATAGGCCCATTCAATTAAGGAATGAATCGGTCCGTATTCGGTCATTTCTCCCAGGAGACGCTTGGCTTCCAGATATCCCACGTGAAGAGCGTTGGGAAGCGGATCGTATTTTTCTATTAAAGCCGCGAAGTCGTTTTGAAGACACTGAGTGAAAAGAATCGCTTTCGGTGGATGCATATCGATGGGAGGAGAAGAATATCGATCCGATCGGAAAAAGCAAATGGTTTTTAAGAATTTGACGATCTCTCATATAAAAGTCGTCTTCGGAGATAAGTTTCTCAAGAATCGAAATCGAGTTATCGTAGTTTTTGGAAGCGTTCTTTTATAAAAAGTCGGCTAAATCACTCCCGCGAGCGATCGAGGCGGGGTCAATAAATTGAGATCTTGGATACTGCTTACACTAACGTCGTTCTCTTCCAATTTATTGACCGGAGCTGAGAGCGCGGTCCGTCGTACGACGGACGCGGCCGAATCGATTGCTCTTAAAATAAAAAACCCCGAAAGCGAGCGCTCTCGGGGTTTGAAATCGAATCGGAAAAAGAAATTATTTTTTTCCTAATCCGAGTTTGTCGGCTCCGACCAGGATGGACATGTTTCCGGCCGGGTGTTTGTTTTCCTTCATCAATTGGTGAGAAAGCGCAGTCTCGTTCCAAGCGAAGGTTTTGGAAAGACAAGGATCGACCTTTTTCTCGATGACCAGGTCGTTCAGACCTTTTGAGTTTTCGTCGTTCGCAAAGTGAGAACCTTGGAGACGTTTTTGTCTCATCCAGAGATAACGCAAGTCGACGGTCGCGTTGTATCCCGTGGTTCCCGCGCAGATCACTACCATACCGCCCGTCTCACAAACGAACATGGAAGTCGGTATGGTGGTTTCACCCGGATGTTCGAATACGATCTTAGGATTGTTTCCTTTTCCTGCGATGTCCCAGATCGCCTTTCCGAATTCGCGAGCGGCCTTCGTCCATTCTACGAATTTTTCGGTCTTGTTGATCTCGGAAGTCAAGGCTCCCCAGTGGTTGAACTTCTTGCGATTGATTACTCCTGCCGCGCCGAGTTTCATACAGAAGTCGATTTTGTCGTCTTCGGAAACGACTGCGATCGGAATTCCGCCCGCGGCCTTTACGATCTGAATCGCCATTGCGCCCAGTCCGCCCGCGCCTCCCCAGATCAGAACCACGTCGCCTTTTTGTACGTCGTTCGGTTTCCAGTGGTGCAACATTCTGTAGGCGGTAGCTCCTACAAGCATGTAAGCGGCGGCTTCTTCCCAAGTGAGATGTTTCGGTTTGGGAAGGCACTGATGATCTTGGACCTTGCAGAATTGCGCGAAGGATCCCCAGTTGGTTTCATAAGCCCAGATCAACTGAGAAGGGGCAAACATAGGATCTTTTCCCGCTTTGACCCAAGGATCGTTTTTATCCCAGATTCCGCAGTGAAGAACGACTTCGTCTCCGACTTTTACGTTCTTAACTTCGGAACCGACTTTGTAAACGATTCCGGATGCATCGGACCCGCCGATATGAAACTTCTCCGGTTCGCCTTTCTTGTTTCTTGCGCCGATAACGTCTACGGGAAATCCGAGAGCGGCCCAAACATTGTTATAATTTACACCGGCTGCCATTACCGCGACCAGAACCTCGTCGGGAGCTATTTCTGGAACATCGATGAGTTCTTCCTGAATTGCGGTGATCGGATCGCCGTAGCGCTCAGGACGAACGACCTGTGCATACATTTTTTTAGGAACCTGTCCTAAGGGTGGGAGGGTTCCGATTGGAACGGATTCAATTTGGCTCATGTGCACAGATTTCTGAACTTTGGTATTTGATCTACACCAATTTTAGGGGGAGTTCCCACGTTTTTAGGGAGAATCGGCCCGTTTTCGAAGGAGTTCCCACAGTTTCGGCGGGAGGAATTCTCCCTTAAGTTATGAAACGTTGGAGTTCCCACAAAAAAGGACTCAATTTTCGAAGATTGGCCCCTTTGAGAAATCGCGTGGCTACGGATCGCTGCAGGAGTTCCCACAAAAAACTTCTATTCGCTTCCAATGGAGAATATAAATTCATCCCGCGATGAATCCGAATTCACTTTCATCCATATTGAGTCAAACCGCACATCGACCTTGGGCATTGCCGAAAGCGAAACCGTTCATGATCCAGTATTGGGACGAACTCGCTTTCCTGCACTGGGAAATTCCGATCGGCTTTTTGGAAGAAGTTCTTCCGAAAGGATTGAGTCCGGACACATATCAAGGAAAGGCCTTTATCGGATTGGTACCCTTTCGCATGAAAGGCGTGCGGCCTACGTATTTTCCGCCGCTTCCGTGGCTTTCTTATTTTCCCGAATTGAACGTCCGAACCTATGTTCAAACGCAGGATAAACCCGGTGTATATTTTTTCAGTTTGGATGCGAGCAATCCATTAGTTGTTGAAATAGCCAGAAAATTCTTTCATCTTCCGTATCTCAACGCGGACATGACATTGCAAAGAAAGAATATTCAAAAAACATTTTATAGTAATCGAACCGATTCTCGCGCGAATCCCGCCGGATTTCACGCGGACTATCGACCGATTTCCGAACCGTATCGATCGCAGCCGGGAACACTGGAGCATTGGCTGACCGAACGATATTGTCTTTATTGTAAGGATTCTTCGGGAAGAATTTACCGCGCCGAAGTGCATCATCTTCCCTGGCCTTTGCAAAAGGGAGAATGTAAAATCTACGAAAACACGATTCTGCGCAGTCATAGAATCCCCGTATTACAAACCGAACCGCTGATTCATTATTCGCATTCTTTGAAAGTGGCCTTGTATCCGATGGTTCGCATAATCTAAGCTGAAGGAATTCGAATACAAAGAGTGTTCTTTTGAGGTCCAAACTAAAACGAAGGGATTAGAGGCGACGAAAAGGACGGAAAGAATTTACCCTTTTCCTTCGGAAAATGTCGGAAAAGGGTTTGAAAAAAACGCAATCCCACGTCTATTGATGCATCCTTATTCACAAAGAATTCACTGATCGAAATCTCGCATTCAAAACGGATCGGGGTTCATCAAGAATCAACAATATCATTTCGGAGAAACGAAGGCATGCTGGCACATATACGACCCGATCAACTTATCTGCAAAGACTCTGATCGCGAAAAAAGTCTGAAAACATTAGGGATGATGTTGGAACTGAGCGAAAAGTGTTACGTCTTTGGAAAATATTTTTTGATCGACGCTTTCGATTCCGAAGACCATCCGTTTCTTCTGAGAAAAGGATTTGATTTGATGGGAATCGGAATGGATGCGGAAAACGTCCACAACATCCTGAAAGGATACATCGTTTCCGGAAATTACGAAGGAAAAGAATTATTAGATAGAATCATCATACTCGAGGGGATGGAAGCGATTCAGAAGGAGCTGCACATTACCGTGTTTCTGGAAAAAGTGGCTTCTTATTTCGGGGAATCGTATCAGGAAAGTTTTTGGAATTTCGTAACTCAGAAGAGAAAGGAGATCGATACGATCCTTCTCAACGATTTTTACGCGGAATTCTGCAATTCTAAACCGCAGATCGATTCGGACATACTGTTGAGCCGCGCGTTTCATTCTCTTTCCTACAACGAATTGAAGGATTTGTTGAGACAGGTGAGCCTTCCCGATCTCGCGGAGGCGCTGAAAAGCGTGCGTGAAAAACTCGTGATTCAAGTATTAGATTTTCTTGATAGAGAATCCTCTCGTTGGCTTATGAAGGAATTGATGAGATCGGACGATTCTTACGATAGCTCGGAAAAGGTAAAGGAAGCACAATTGAAAATTCTGGGCGTCTTTGCCTCTAAAAAGGGAATGAACCGGGCTTTGTAAAACGAAAACCGGACTTCTTAGTTAGGATTTGAAAGGCCGAATGAAAGTTCGGCCTTTTTTTGTTTTTGCGGTTCGAAAATTTCATCGATGCTATTTTCGCCGTTCTTTTCCGCAAATGCAAGTCCGTCTCTTGCACGTTTTATTTGCCGATTTAAGAAACGATCCTTTCCAATTCTTTGCAAAGAATTTTGGCGATTTGATAATTGCGGAACCATTTCTTATCGGCGGGAATTACGTTCCATTCTTTCTCCTGGTCCTTATATCGAAAGATCGTCTCGTACGCTTTTTGATAATCTTCCCAACGGTCTTGCGTCGTCTGATCGGACGGATCGTATTTCCAAGTTTTATCGGGATCCGAAAGACGTTCCGTGATTCTTTGTTTTTGCTCTTCCTTGGAAATATGCAGAAAGAATTTAAGAATCAGAGTTTCGTTCTCGCGCCGAAGATGTTTTTCGAAATCTCGAATGGATTCCAATCGTTCTTCGATTCTTTTTTCGGAAAGAGTTCCTAAAATCTTAGGCATCAACACGTCTTCGTAATGCGATCGATTGTGAATGTGGATCATCCCTTTCGGCGGAACGTATTTGTGAATTCTCCATAAAAAGTCGTATTGGATTTCTTCCGCGTTCGGCTTTGTCCAAGATTTTACGTAGCAACCTTGCGGATTGATTCCCGCAAAAACGTGCTTGATCGTTCCGTCCTTTCCCGAAGTGTCCACTCCCTGCAAAAGAATCAAAACCGAGCATTTTTTCTGTGCGAATAACTTTTCCTGAAATACGGAAAGTTCTTTGAGATATACTTCCGTTTTTTGAAGAACTTCGTCTTTGATTTTGTCTTTGGGAGGAAGAGTATCTACGTTTTCAAGATTCATACGTTCGGGTTCCTGCGCGTTATTGTTTGAAAAGATCGATCATCGATAGAATGGATTTGCGGACCGATCGAAAGATCGGCAACGAGGAAAGTTTTAAGAGTTGAAAAACAAGATCCAAACCCTTATCCAAAAGAAGTTCGGTCTTTTTCTTATGAGCCGATCCGTCGAACAGCCAAACATAAATGATTCCAAGTTGAAAGAGCCAGAATAGAGAGGGAAGTTCTTCCTTTAAATCGGAAGGCAGAGAATCTTTGGAGGAATCGATCGCGTTTTTAAAAAGAGAAATTGCGTCTTCCCGAATCTGCTTCGTTTCTTTGCTGAAAGGGGAAAGCGGATGATGAGGATCGCCGCCGCTCCTTGCGAGTACGTGCAGGAATTTTTCGTGTCCTTGAAACTGGCTCAACTTGTATCGAACGACGTTTTTAACTCTGGCCTTCAGGTCGGATTCGATTTTACAATATTCGTTATTTTGAATGTTTGCGTCGTCTTGGGTCTGTCTGTAGAACTCAAGAACGATGTCTTCCTTCGTTTTAAAATGATAATACGAAGCGCCAACGGCGAGTCCCGCCTTTTGTGCGATGGCGCGCATCGTCGTTTCGTCATAACCTTCTTTTTGAAATAGGGAAATCGCGGTTTTAAAAAGAAGAGACCGGGTCTGTTGCGACTTACCGGTCTCTTTTTGCGTTTTCGAATTTTTCCGAATCATGCGGGAACTTCAGCTTCTCCGAAAGTGTGGGAAATTTTCTTTCTGAATTTCGCGAACAGGAAGAGGTTGAAAAAGTGCATCGCTCCCAGAAGCAAAAGTACTACTCCGACTTTTGTGGTGAGAATTTCGATACATTCTGCCAGATCTAAAGGTTTTTGACTGGAGGTCAAGGAAAGGCTTATGTAGCCGATGTTGATCAGATAAAATCCTACGATCAAAAGATGATTGATCGAATCCGCGAGTTTTTCTTCCCCGTTGAACATTTGAATCAAAAAGATTCTTCCGTTGTTGAAAAGAGTTCGCGCGACCCAGATAGTCATCAAGATGCTGATAATCAAATATCCGATGTAAAGTCCGATGGTGAACGGACCCGAACCCGGTTTCGAATACTTAAGACCTTTCGCCAAAAGATACGCGACGACGCTGTTGTTTCCGTAATGGGATGCGATATCAAGAGCGTTTTCTCCGTTGCGTGTCAGATAGCCGCTGAAAGAATCTCGATTCAAAACCAAATCAACGATCTTACTGTCCGGCATTCTCGCTGCGTAGTGAATCGGATATTCTCCCGCGTTATCGGGTGTATCGATCCTGTTGTTGCGATCCAACACGAATTGAACTACGGAAGGGTTTCCGCTTTCGATCGCGTAAAATACCGCGGATCTGCCGCGACTATCTGTGTTGTCGAACGTCGACGGACTTTCCGAATAGATTTTTTCCAACTTCGCGAGATTTCCGATTCGAACCGATTCAAAGAAATCGGATTGGGAATCCGCAAAGGCCGAGGCGGTGATTCCGAAGAATAAGGCCCAAACAAAGATGCGTTTCATAATTTAACTCCAAATTTGAACATGTTCAAAAAATAGCACCATCGCGGAATTTTGGCAATCAAAAAATTTGAACACGTTCAAAAAATATCTCTAAGGTGTTTTCAAACGGAGAATGACCCGAATTTTTATCGCGGTTTGCGTTTCCGTCCGAAAATTCCGAAGCAGATAAGCGATTCACGATGCTGTTGAAACGAAAAATCGCTTGAGTCCGATATGAATATATCTATAATGGATATAGATGAGAACCAAGGAAGAATTCTCCGAAACCAAAGGAATCACTCCGGCTATGTTTCATATTCTGCTTTCACTGGCGGAAGGGCCGCAGCACGGATACGGAATCGGAAAATCGGTCGAGATTTCTTCGGAAGGGAATTTTCGCTTAGGCCCGGGAACTCTGTATCGAACCTTGGAATCCATTCGCGGTTACGGTTGGATTCGACATTGCAAACGAAAGCTCGAACCGGGAGACGACCCGAGGCGGTTGTATTATGAAATCACGCCGAACGGAAAAGAGGTTTTGATCCACGAATTGAAAAAGATGGAATCCGCCTTAAAACGAGCCAAACAATTGGATCTTCTGGAAAACTAAGATGATCTTTCGATGTTTTCAACTCTTCGTGGAAATCGTTTACCCTTCTTCTTGTTCCAAAATGTATAAAAATGCGATTCTGAGCGGCCTGGAGGATTCGTATACGGAAGGAAACTTTAGAATATTCGATTTATTTGATATTCTTATTTCTGGTTTTCGGGAAAGAATTGCGGGCGAACAAAAGCTATTTTCCCTCGTTTGGAAGCACAATCGCGGCACTGCGTTCGGAATCCTAATTCTGATTCCTTGGGATTTGTTTTTACTTTCGATCTTTGCGAGTTTTTTCGTGGGAGGGGAAGGTTGGTTGAAATTCTTTCACAACTTTCCGTACGAAAGAAACAAGTCAGCGGAGTTCTTTCTTCCATTTTTATTGTTCGTCGCCGGATTTCTTCTGGTTCGCGATTTGTTCTTCCTAAAAAAGAAACGAGCCGTTTTCAGTCGATACTCCTACTGGCTGTATCTGAATTACGGTTTGATCGTTCCCTTCTTCTTAATTTTAATTCTTTGAGGTGTTTATGAAAATTCTTGCGTTGAGTATTTTAGTTTTGGCCTTGGTGCTCGTCGGCTTTTTGTTTTATATGGGCGCATTCGATCGGGTTCAGGTTCGGGAAGAAACACAGGGCCCGTTTTATATTCTTTCGCACGAGCGGATCGGCGATTATCGCGATGTCGGTTTAACGTTCGAGGTTCTTCAGAAGGAACTTCCGGAAAAAGGATTCAAGGACTTTAAATTATTCGGGATCTATTTGGACAATCCGAATGAAGTTCCGAAAGACAAACTGCGTAGCGAAGTCGGGGCGATTTTTGCGGAACCCATTTCCAAAATTCCGGACGGACTTTCCATCGAATTGAAGGCGAGAACCATTCCCGCGAAAAAATATCTCGTCGCGGAATTTCCTCTTAAGAATTTTCTTTCCATCTTTTTAGGAATTTATAAGGTTTATCCGAAGATTTTCAGAGCTTGCGAGGAAAAAGGATGCGATCTCAAAGGAAAAGCTTCGATGGAAATCTACGAACCTCTTACGACGTATAAGACGACTTATCTTCTTTCGTTGGATTGACCTAATTCCTATGACGTTTGTTTAACGTTGCAAGAATTCGACCAATTTTGGAGCGACTCTTTCCGGGATTTCATAGTGCGGTATATGACCGGCCTTGTCTAACGGTACGAACACGATTCCGGGAAGAAGTTGCAAGGCAAGTTCGCTGTTTTTAAACGGAATCACCTTGTCTTCTTTTCCCCAAATTAATAGTTTAGAAATTTTGAATGTTCCTAAACGTTTGTATTCTTCTTCGAAGGATTCGAGCGGCATGTTTCTCAAACTGGAAAGAATCGCACGTTTAAAACCCTTGTATTGCATTTGTTCCTGAAAAAGGGAACCGAAGTCCGGAAACTTATCGGGTTCGTAAAAACTTTTCTTGGTTCCTTGAAGCAAGGATCGATCTCCGAATGACTTCATCATATAATCTCCCAAAATGGGAAGACGGGATAATCTTGCCACCAATGGAATTTCCATCGGCAATCCGGCGGGGGCGATAAGTCCGAGAGTTTTCACTTTTTCAGGATATTTGAGGGTAAAATGGATCGCGACCAAGGCGCCCATAGACGTTCCGATTAAATGTACCGGTTTTTGAATATTCAGAGATTCGAATAGATCGGAAAGCTGTCTCTCATAGAGATCGTTATTATACGGAGTTTCCGGTCTATCGGAAAGTCCTCTACCGTATAGATCCATTCTTAATACCCGATATCCTTCCCGTTGCAGAATGGCGGATATAGGGCCGTAGATAAAAAGCGGCATGGACAAACCGTGAACTAAAACTACGATTTCGCCATTTTCCGGACCTTCGAATTGATAATGAATCCACCCGTCTCGTCCTTGTGCAAACGAACCGCCGCTTCTTGCGCGGACTTCCGCATCGATGAGCCCGTTTTCTCCGTCCGCAAGAAAGGGAAGCGCGAGAAGAATAAAGACCGAAAGGGATATAACTGCGATCGTGATTCGTTTCATGATCCGAGGAAAATAGGACTTTAAAAACGAAAGTCAAGGTTTTTTCCCCTTTTGATGATCGAGAAAAATCATAGTAAAAAATCTCATTTTCGATTTATGATGCTTAAATAATTGTTGCCTAAGCAACAAAATGAGTCTAAACTTAAAAACAGAATCAGAAAGGAGATTTTTATGAAACTGAAAACGGGAGACACGGCCAAAGATTTCGCGGTGCGGGATTATCTGGGAAAAAACATCAGTCTTGCGGATTTGAAAGGAAAATATACGCTTTTGGCCTTTTTTAGAAATGCGGAATGCGCTCTTTGTAATTTACGGGTTCATCAACTTTTAAAGGCGTATCCCGAACTTGAAAAAAAGGGGCTCCAGGTTCTGGCGGTTTTCGAATCCACGCCCGAAAGTATTCGGGAAAGCGTTGGAAAGAAATCGATTCCGTTTTCCTTAATTCCCGATCCTTCCGAAAAGTTATATCGTTTATACGGCGTGGGCACTTCTTGGCTCGGAGTTTTCAAAACGATTCTTACTTCCCAAAAGGAAATTAAGGAAGCGGAAGAAATGGGTTTTGAAATGAAAAGAGTTCCGGGTATGAAGATGGATCGTATGCCCGCTGAGTTTTTGATCGGTCCGGATTTGCGCGTGCAGATCGCCAAGTTTTCCAAAAAGGTTACGGATCATATTCCGATTCAGGATTTGAAAGCTCATTTGAATTGAAGTTCAAATCCTGCCGTCTAACACGTTCGCTTCGATGGTTTCCGAGATCCGTTTCAAGGTTTGTAGATCGGATGGGCTCAATCCTTTGTAGATGAGTTTTCTTTCCTTCAGCATTCTTGGAACGGTTCTTTCCAAAAGAGCCTTTCCTTTTTTCGTGATGACGACTTTGAATTTTCTTCTGTCTTCGGAGTCGTCTTCCCTTTGAACGAGATCTTTTTTTTCCAATCCGTCCAAAAGCCGAGTCACGTTGGGTCTATCCTTGAACGTTTTGTCCACAAGATCGGTTTGATACGCGCTTCCGGTTACGGAGAGCTGGTTCAGCAATAACCATTGTTCGACGGTGATGTCCTCTTTGTGGTCGGTCATCAGCTTGGTGAAGTGCAGCCTTAAGAGACGATCGGTTCGGTGAAAGTAATAGGCGAACGCGGTTTCGATCAAAGAGGAGGTTTTCGTTTCTTTTGAAGAGGGCATGGATCATTCTCCGTAGATCCATAGTTGCTTGGAAAATCATTGCTTCAATAATAAAATTTGATCGGTGTTTACGAAAGCGGCTCGCCGAGCGATTCGACGAATTTCATTTTCGATCCGGATTGCATCAAAGCCACGTACGTTTCCTTGGGGATGTCCGCGTATCTTTTTTCTTTTCCGTTTCGAAAACGGATTACAAGATTGCCGGTTTCGAAGTCGTACCCGATCGATTCGATTTCGGGGGAGGATATGTAGTGCGTTTCGAGCATTTTTTACCTTCTGGAACTTTTTTTTCGAAATTTTAGATTTGATTCTCGCTGCGACCCGTAGAGAGCAGTGTCGCTGAGTTTCTTTCGGGACAGGCTTTTTATAAAAACTCGGACATCCAACCGAGGATTTTTCCGAGTTTGATTTTTTCCAGGTTCGAATTGGAAAACCGGATCGGTGCGGTTTTTTCGATTCGGATTCCAGTCGGTCGACTTCCGGTTCTGAACTCGAAAACCATTCGTCGAAACGGCGAAGTTGCGAAATTCTCCCTTTCGGGTTCGAAAATAGAATGATTCAATATTTCTAATATTTCTTTTTCTGAATATAGATCCTCGCAAAAATCCCGGATTCCCGCGGAGAGATCCTGAAACAGATTTTCCCGTTTGACGTCGCGGATTCCGATCACGGGTGGAAATACCGCTCTTTGAGGAAGATTTTTCAATCGATCAACGGTTTCCCTTACGTTCGTTCTTTCCCAGTCGACAAACAAAAGGCCGGGTTCGTATTCCTTAAATCGATCGTTGAGCGACGTTAGTTCTCTGCAAGGAACCGTTTCCCAACCCAATACCTTGAGATGAGCGCGGATTCGTTGGTATAAAAGCGGATCGGGTCCGATTACGATCGAAGTTAATTCTTTTTTTTGAGGAAGCGTTTCGAGAGGAACGTCCACGATTTGCAATCGGTTCAGATCTAGAAAGTAATTCAATCCGTGTTCGAAGAGATTTTTGAGTAGGGCCGGTTCGATTCTTCCGATCAACAAAGGTTGTTTCGACCAATCCATCGCCGTTTGCAAAGAATCGGGTTCTACCGATTTGCGAACCACGATTTGTCCCGGTCCAGTCTCCGGAAATCTTCCCGCTCCTGCCCATTCCTGAGTTGAAATTTCTTTCCAATCCAAGAGGGAGAAAAGAAGCTTCTCTTCTTTTTTGGTAAGTCCGGTTAAGAAGAGACAATCGAACAGTAGGCTTGCCATGGGTATTTTGCTTGACCGAAGGCTTTTCCGGCGAATTCTAGAATTGTGCGACGCGTAAAAGACGCAACCAATTAAAATGAAACTTCTGAAACGATACGCGAATCGACGACTCTACGATCCCGAGACGAGTAAAACCATTACTCTCGAAGACGTCGCGGAGATGATCATCAACGGAGAAGAAATCCGCGTGATCGATAATATGTCCGGTTCCGATATCACTCCGAAAATTCTCGGGCAAACCTTTCTCAAGGTTTCTCTCGGTCAAAGAAACGAAGAATTCTCCAACTTCATGCTTTCGGCTTTGATCCGTGAAACGGGTAAGGACATAAGTTCCCTGTTCGGAAGGTTGGTCTTAGGCGGAATCGGCGCGAGTTATCTGACTCGCGATCGTTTGGAAAAGATTCTTCAATCCATGATCTCCTTAGGCGAACTCAAGTTGGAAATGGCGACCGAGTACCGCGACGACCTGTTGACTCACATGGCCAGCCGCGCCTCCGAAAACAAACTTCGCATCCAAGAAGACCTCAAAAAAATCGGAAAAGAGCTGGAAGAATCCGCCGAAACCGATTTACCATTGGAAGACCTTTCCGAAAAAATCCGCAAAATTGCGGAAAGCGTAAAAGAAAAGGAAGCCTGAAACTTTAAGCCGAAGATTTCAAAAACCGATATTACAAGAGAGGGAATTCCATGTTTAAGAATATTTCGATCTCTATCATTTTGTCTTCTATCTTCGTTTTGCCTTTATTCTCTTCCGATAAGGCGGTAGAATACGCCGATAGAGCGTATTTCGAGCAGATCAAAAAGCTCGATACCGGTTCCTACGAGGAAAGGGTCGAAGCCGCGGATTATCTCAAGTTCGTGAATAACAAACTCGCCGTTCGTCCTCTTTTGAACGCGCTCCGCGGAAATCCGAAAGTTCCCAAGTCCCTTGAAAATCATCCCTATCTCAAGTTTACGGTCGCTCAAGCGCTCGCCGTAATGGATCAGGAAATCGCGATCAAACCGACCATCGAAGAATATAAGAAACTCGAACCCACCATCCTAGAAAAGGACGAACCGTATTTTACGTCTAAGGACGATTATACGATGGTGATCGCGGTCGGCGAAATTCTAAGAACGATCGGAAGTTTTCCTTATGCGAAAGAATCCGAAGACGTTCTCGTAAACGCTCTCAGTCACCCGAACTATTACATCCGCGCTTCCGCGGCGGACGGTTTAAAATACATGAACCGCAAGGAAACGGTGAACTTTCTCGTTTCCACTTTGGAAAAGGAAAAGAACGATTTTACGAAAGCGGCGATCCTCAACTCGATCGTTAACATCATGAAAGTCGCGGATAAAAGTTTTTATTCTCTTTGCGATATGCTTAAAAGCGAGAATCCTTCCGTTCGTTACAGAGTTTCCATGGCTCTCGGAGAAGTGGATCTAAAAGCGGCGGAATTTTATCTTCGTCAAGCGCTGTTGATCGAGGACAAACAAAACGTGCGCGATCAAATTCGGAAGGATTTGTCGACCGTTCTCGGTTTTAAACTTCCGACTATTTCGGTGATCTTTGCGGAATAAGAATCGAATTCTTAGAATCTCCTAAATCAAAAAGAAAGACCAAACCGGTATTGAAAGCTCCTGAAGTTCAGGGGCTTTTTTGTTGTACGGATTCTTCCGAAAAATATAGATACGCGCCCGCAATCAGAGCGGCCGTTCCCGAAACCGTCAACGCCGCGGTCGAGTTCCATTGGACCCACAGATAACCCGTGATCGAACTTGCGAGAATCATACAAAGACTTTGAAACGCATTAAAGGTTCCTAATGCCGTTGCGGTTTCCGTTTTGGGAACCAGATTGCTGATCCATGCCTTTGAAATTCCTTCCGTGGAAGCAGCGTAAACCCCGTATCCGGCAAACGCGATCCAAAGAATCCAAGAGGATTCTCCGAATCCCATACTCCAATAAACGAGCGCGAAACATAATAAACCGAAGAGAAACATCTTCTTCAATCCCACCTTATCCGCGATCACTCCCAACGGATAAGCGGCGACCGCGTACACGATGTTGTAAAATATATAGGCTCCGATGGAAGAGGAATCGCTCATGCCCGACTCTTTCAAACGCAAAAGAAGAAACACATCCGAACCGTTGAACAACGTGAAAAACAGAATTCCCCGCGTTAGATTTTTATACGAAGGAGAAGCGCTCTTCCAATATTTGAAAAAAAGAAGAATCGAATATTTCTCCTCCTCTTTGGGAACGAGCGGTATCGTATTCTTTTCTCGGATCCAAAAGGTAAATAGGATCGCGTGAAGTCCGGGAATAAACGCTAGCAGAAATAATTCTTTGTATCTTCCGGGATAAAAGTATAAAAACACGAGAGCCGAAAGCGGTCCGAGTACCGCTCCGAACGTATCCATCGATCGATGAAAACCGAAAACCCTTCCTTTGTTTTCGATCGTAGTTTCGTCGGAAAGAAGGGCGTCTCTGGCGGAAGTTCGGATTCCCTTGCCCAGTCGATCCGTGGTTCTCACGAAAAAAACCCAAAACGGAGACGCCAAAAAAGTCATCATCGGTTTGGAAAGCGCGCTGAGTAGGTAACCCCATCGAACGAACGGAAGCCGTTTTCCGCTTAGATCGGACATTCTTCCGAAAGAACCTTTGCTGAATCCGGCGGTCGCTTCCGCGACTCCTTCCAAGAGTCCGATCAGAAAAATCGAAAAGCCGATTTCCTTCAAATAAATGGGAAGAATCGGATACAACATCTCGGACGCGACGTCCGTCAACAGACTGACGATCGAAAGAATCAGAATGGTTTTTGTGATGATACTTTTGGAAGGAACGAACATGGACGAAACTTTCGAGTTCGACTCCTTGTTGAACAGGCGTGTATTTCGACGGACTATGGACGTTTCCGATTCGGTTCGTCGATCGCCTTACGCGTATGTTCGAAAATTAACGATGAACGGAGCGCTCGAGGAAGACTCAATCAATCGCGAAACTCAGATCTCGCTTCCTACAAGGCGCTCGAAGAAACTCAAATCTCGCTTCCCACGGGGCGCTCGATAAGTGGTGGGAGATACTGGGATCGAACCAGTGACCTCTACCATGTCAAGGTAGCGCTCTAACCAGCTGAGCTAATCCCCCTTTGCCTTGTATTCCAGAATCTGCGTCGCGCTTTATTCGTAAAGAAGATTCCTTTTCTCCTTCCGGGGAAGAATCAAGGAAGAACGCGTTCGGATCCGAGAATTTCGAACGAAGTCCGCGTCTTTTCCGAAACTTTCTCCGAGAAAATCCTAGCCGATTTCAAAATCCATCAGGTGTTTCGGGATTCGGAAAGAACGAAAACGAAGGATCGGGTATCCTACTCGCCGAAATCGAAAAGAAAAAGAGTTCCGGTAAAAGAAGAAGAGGTTTGGAAAATGAAAAAGCCGTTCGCAAAAACGATTGATGGGCAATCACCTTCGGTCCGCAAAATGGACTTTGAAGGTTTGGAAAATCTTCCCAGACATTATTTCAACGATAACGCGATCATTACGCACGCGTTGAACAGTTTTCACGTGATCTTTCCGGAAGGGGAACGCTATTTTATCCGAAGCGTGAAACCGTTTCAAGACCGACTCAGCGAACCTTTAAAGAATCGCGTGAAGTCTTTTATCGGTCAAGAAGTGCAGCACGGAAAAGAACACGAGCGGGTTTGGTCCGCAATCCGCAGATACGGTCTTCCGCTCGATAAGATCGCCAAGTTCTATTACACGACCCTGTATAAAGGAATCTTTCCGTTTTTAAGATTTTTATTCGGACCTAAGATCGATCTTTCGATCACCGCCGCTCTCGAACACTATACGGCCACGTTAGGCGAAATATCGTTAAAATACGATCTGGCCCGCGACGCTCACGGCGATATGAGAAAACTTCTCGTTTGGCACGCTTGTGAAGAGATAGAACACAAATCGGTCGTTTACGACGTTCTTCAGGAAGTCGCTCCGAATTATTTCTTGAGAATTTTCGGTTTTGCGATCGCGACCGTTCTGCTTTGGTCGTATGCGATTCTGTTTCAGTATTGGTTCTTGATCGCGGATAAGGAAGTTTCCTGGAAGAAGTTTCGAGCGGATCGTTTTTACGCCCGCAAACATCTCGGAGCTTCGGTGCCTCCTTTGTTCCAAGGATGTTTGAAATACTTCCGGCCGAATTTTCATCCGGATCAAATGGGCGGCTACGAATTGGCGGAAGCGAGTCTTTCCGCTTTGTAATCATTCATTTTTTTCACTAACGAATCCATCCGAAACACTTGCTCTCGGACTTCGGAGTTCCCCGGAATTCCGAAGTCTATTTTTTTTAACGCCTCTTAACTTAAGAATTGAAAGTCAAAAAACTGAAATGGTTCGCGATATGCATCGCATGCGCCAGATCGTATTCTTCCTTGGATAAACTTCCGTATGCGAAATGGGGTTTGAGTTCCCCGCCGTATGCTTGGAACTTCAAAATCGTTTCTTGTAAAACCCCGAGGCTTGCCTTCCAATCCGTATCGGAATGGATCGGAGCGGCGCCCGGAATCGGAGCCTCCAAGTCGTGCGACATCTTTTGCGAAGAAGCGAACTTTAAGAATACGAGTTTTCCGATCGTGTTTTGAAATAGAGCGCTTTTATTTTCGGGATAACCTTGGATCGAATATTCGATCGATTGAGCGCAGTGAAGAAAAACTTTTCCCGCGTCCCAGTTTCCGTATCCTTGAATCGAATTCGATTTTTTGAATGTTTCCAGTTCGCTTAACACTTGCGATAGGGAAGAAAAAGTCAATCCCTTGTCGACGATCCCTTTCGGACCGGAGCCGCATCCGTTTGCGGAAGAAAGGACCGCCGCACCCGTTCCGCTCAAAATGAAAAACTTCGCGGAAGAACGGAGGAATTCCTTTCTGGAAAAATTTTTGGATGTGAACGTAGTTTGGGTCGTTTTCAATTTTAATTCTCCGTGGAAGGCGAGTTTCGTCGTTTTTAAGGATCGAGTCAACCGTTTTGTAAACGCGCTAAGGATGCGGAGCGTGTGTAGCAGTTGCATCGCCGTTATTCGGCAAAACCTGTCAAACTTTGCTTTTGGTCATCTCGCCTTTACGAATCGCGATGCAACCGAAGGCGGTAGCCGAAGCGCGCAGCGAGCCTGGCCTGCGCCTTCTTAGTTCGTGATTCGTAAATCGTCGTATCGGCGCAGGAGCGCCCTAAATTTTTCTTAGTAGGAGATTCCTACCTTCTTATAGAAATAACTCAGGCACCAAGCGGGCCCGATCAAAAGAAACTGAAGGTCTTTGAAAAAAGAAGGCTTCTTCCCTTCGATCTTATGACCGATGAATTGAAAGATCCACGCAACGACGAACACTCCGACGGATATGCTGATCAAAGTGGAAATTCCGGAAAGGGAAATGAAATAAACGCCCGCGAGCATTACTGCGACCATCGTCATCATTCCGAGAAACATGGGGATGGAAAGTCTGAGATAGAAAATTCCGGTCACTAAAACGAAGATCGTAGCCCAGTTCAAAAACAATCTGCTCTGACCCAGGGATTCGGGAAGAAGGCTCTGAATGGAACCGGAAGGAATGGACCAAAGCATTCCGAGCAACGTAAACATGATGGTCGGCACGGCGATCCAGTGAATTCTTTTGTTAATGATATTTTGGTGACTCTCCGCGTATTCGGTCAACCACTGTTCGATCGTTTTCATATCAACTCCCTTCATCAAAGATTGAAGCCGTGTTTCGATTTTCGGCTCCGTTTAGAGTTGCACATCATCCCCGATTTTGCAGAAGATTACTTGAACGGAACTGCTATTTTTCAAAAAAAGCGAGGGTTTTAAACCGAACATTTCCCGGAAGGTCCGGCTCATGTGGGCCTGGTCCGCAAAGCCCGCCTCGTGGGATGCGACGGTCAGCGAATTTCCTTTTGCCAGGGAAAGCACGCAGGTTTTGATTCGCAGCCATTGAACGTATTTTCGGATCGGAATTCCGACCTCTTCTTTAAACAAATGCATCAGTCTGCTTTCGGACAAACCGGTGGATTGGGTCAATTCTTCGAGCGGAAGATTTTCGGGAATGGATTCGGAAATTTTTTTTAAGGCCTGCTTGATCCGAGGATCCCTTTCTTTGCGATCGGTTCCCTCTTTTCTAAGCACGTCGAGGGTTCTCTTCCAAAGTAGAACCGCTTCCTCTTCGTTAGCGGGAAAGGTTAAGAATTTTAGAATTTGTGAATATACTTCCGGTTTCAGTTCGAGAAAATCGGATCGGAAGTCGAAGATCGTTCCCTGAATTCGAACGCTGTCCGGATCGAAATGGAGAATGAAGATGTCTTTGTTCGGAGCTTCTAACTGCTGTTCGACGTTCGGACGGACGAGGACGGCTTTCGATTCCATCCAATCCGTGACGCCGGTTCTGAAACGGAACGGTTTTCCTTTGCTCAAAAGAAAAGAGGCGCTATAGTGTTCGTGAAGTTCGTTGGAGACCGGGACTCCGCTTAAAAGAACGTTGGACCCGATCAGAAACAGCTTTCCTGCCATCGCAGGAAAGCTTAGGAAGCATTCAACCCGTTGCAACTCATTTTGAGAGCCGGTTTACCGATCTCAAACGGCCGCGAATCGTTCCGCGGCCCGGTTAGGAAGCCATTGCGCGGTCGATCGCCGCATCCAGATCGATGGTGATCCCGATGAGTTTGTCGAGTTTTGTAAGCTCGAAAATCTTTTGAAGGTGCATCGGAACGGAGAAGATCACGATCTTTCCCTGAGATTCCTTAAAAAGTCTCGCTTGCGTGCTGATAAAAGCGGCCAATCCGGAAGAATCGATATGAGTAGTGGAGGAAAGATCTACGAGGAAGATGTTTACTCCGTTTTCGATTCTGTCGTTCATCGCTTCCTTGAATTTTTTTGCGGAGAATAAACTGATTTCTCCCGTCGTCTTCAAGATCGCCATGTTCTTTTTGAGAACTCCCTGAACGTGAGAGTCCGTGATTTCCTGAACTAAAAGTTCGTCTTTGGATGCCAGTCCGCCGCCTGTGTTTTGCATAAGTTAATTCTCCCTAAAAGTTATACGTCATTTTAAATTCGATGTTTCGTTCCCTCACCGCCGATGCGTAAGGAATATTTCTTTCGGTCGCGGCGATCGAAAAAACCGCAGGGAAAGAAATCAAAGCCGTGTTGAAAATATAGCTCAACGACAAGGATATTAGAAAAAGATGATTGAGTTGTTTGTGTCTCGAATACTCTGAATTGTCCTGATCGAACAAAAGAAAGGTTCCGTTGTCTTGCGGAAGAAACATCGGCTGTTTCTCCTTTACGTTGATTCCCGAATAGTATTCGTAAGCGGCGCCCAAGGCGAACAATCCGGTGACTCCCATGAGAGCGTAACCGGACTTTGTGTGTTCCTTTCTTGCGAGGTAATAACCCGGAATCAGATAATCCCAGAGAACCAGACCCGTTTCCGGATTTTTCGGAGTCAGATCCTCCAGTTTATATACGATCTTTGAAATATTCTTATTTTCTAAAATAGTGGGAGCTTCGGTTTCTCCGCGCGTCAACATAATCGATTCGTCGTTCAGGATCGAAATCTTGGAAAGGATATCGTCTTCCGTTTCGGAGGAAACGGTGAACTTCAAATTCGTTTTGGAAAGCTGCTGGAGAATTCTCGGGGAAGGCTCGGTGATCTTGGCGTATTTTACCCGTTCGATCGCGACTCGGAGATATTCCCCTTCTTCCGTGACGTAAAACAAGGTTTGTGCGTTGATTCGAGTAAGCTTATGCGTGCAGGTCCGCTTCGGATCCTCGTCCAATTCCAAACAAAGGATGTTTCCGGCCTCTTCGAAACGCATTTCGGAAATTTCACTCTTTTTGATCTTTCGTTCACCGTCTCCGGTTTGGATCGTAATCTCTTCAAGAGCCGGATCGTTATCGGTAACGTTACCCGAAATCTCTTCCCCGGATTTTAAAATGATTCGATGCGCCGAAATCTCGAAGGATAACAACGGGAGAATCGTAATGGAAAGTAGAAAAAGAATTCTGCTCACTGAATAACCTCTATCTTAATCGCAGAATTGATTTGAACTTTCTTCTTGGAAACCTTGTCCATAAGAGTAATCGAATCGTCGTCTACGGAAGCTTTTAAAAAAGATTGCTTGTTTGAGTCCTTGGTCATGATCAGTTTGGAATTCTTCGTCGCGTTCTTATCCATCGAGATCGATTCGATGGAAAACGTGGGAAGGGTGATCGGAAAGTGGGATGAGAAAAGTCTCGCCTTGTCCCCTTCGATCACGACCTGGTTCGCATAAACGGGATCCGAATCGGATACGACGATCTTGATCATCGCTTTCGGAGGCGGAGGCGCTTCCGCTTTTTTCAGAAACTGATTCGATTTCTGAATCACTTCTTCCAGCATCGCTTGATTCTGTTTGGAAAGATCCCGTTCCAAGATTTCGTTTTTCGATTCGAAATCCCCGTTGTCTAAAAGGCGGCTCGGTTGTTTCAATTTTTCGGAAGAGGTTTTGATTTCCTTCGCTTCGGAAGCGTCTCCCAAACGTTCAGCGTTCTTATCGGAAAGAGACGCTATCTCCGAACCGGCGTTGTAATAATATCCGAGCATCAACAATCTTCGGTTAGCCTTGATTGCGATGTCTTTGTTTTTGTCCGAAAAGGCGAGGGCGGCGTATTCCCGGATCGCTTCGGATTGATGTCCCGTTTTTTCCAGAGAATAACCTTTGATATAATTTATTTCCGGGTTGTTGATCTTCGCTCTTTCGATTTCTTCGAGAGCCTTCGCATAATTCCCTTTTGCAAAATACGCCTTGGCCCTTTTTTCGGGATCGTCCAAATTGTTTTCGATTTCTTTTGCGCTCTGTTTCGCTTTCAGAATCAAAGAGATGAGAATTTCCGCGTCGCTGGAAAGCAAGGTGCCCGGATGATTCGCTTTCACCTCGTAGAGAGGACGCAAGGCGGAATCGAATTCTCCTTGAACCGCAAGGCAAAAACCCTGATGTAATTGGATGAATCCGCCTTCCTCCGATTGTTTACCGAATTGATCGAAGGATTCTTCGTAAGTGCGGTAGGCTTCCTTATAGAATTGATTTCTTTCCAAGGCGAACGCGTGTTCCAAAAGACGGATCTTGGATGAATTCATATGAAGATTGATTCCCGCTTTTAAGGAAAGGGAACGGACTGAGTTGATCAATACGGCGCCGGTTTCGTGGATCAAGTTCGGTTCCAAAGAAATGGTTGTGTTCGTGTTGTTGATCATGGAACTTTGCAAGTGATTCAACTTCATTTCCGCCTTGATGTTTTCCTTGTTCGAAATGATTCCTTCGAATTTGGAGCGGAGAATCTCGCTCGAAAAAGAGAAGTTAAGAATTTTACGTCTTTCTAATATGATTCTCAACTCGAAAAGTTTGGTTTCGAGTACGATAAATCCCAAAGGAAGAATCAATAGAAATCCGATTAGGGCTATGAAAACGCTCTTCTTCATGACGATTATTGAATTTCGATGATTCCAAAGGTGACGTCGTCCGGGAAACGGTCCGCGAACGCGTCCATTTCCTTTTTGATTTCGTTAGTGATCTGTTTTGCTTCCTGATGAACGTTCGCTTGGAATACTTCGAGAAGACGATCGTCTCCGAATTGTTCGCCCGTTGGAGCCGTCGCGTCCAAAATTCCGTCCGTATAAATGAGAACCTTGTCGCCCGGTTCCGTTTTGATTTTAAGAACCTGATATTCCTCCGGAATACCGATGCCGAGGATATGTCCGGTGGAATTGAGAGTAACGATCTTATTTTTGCTCTTTCTGTAATAGTAGATCGGGTTGTGGCCCGCGCTGCAGAAATAAGCGAATCCTTCCTTATCGAACAACATAAAAATTCCGGTCGCAAAGAACGAACCTTGAAGCGTATCGAAAAGTTTTTCACTCAATCGGGTGAAGATGAAGGAAGGATTCACGGTTTCCTTCATGATGTTTTCGATATTGAAGTGGATGATCGATGTGATAAGAGCCGCTGAAACTCCGTGGCCGGTCGCATCGGCCAAGAAGAATCCTGTGCGTTCGTCGTTGATCTCGAGAATGTCGTAGATATCCCCGCTGACCTCGCGCATCGGTTTGTAAAAAATATCCGCCGTGATCAGATTGAATTTTCTTCTACGACCGGGAAGCAGACATTCCTGGACGTTCTTGCCGATTTCCAATTCAGTTTGAATCTGTTGATTCTTATGTTCTAAACTTTCAACTTGCGAGGCGATTCTTTCCACCATTCCGTTGAAGGTACTTCCCAAAAGATCGAGTTCGTCCTTGGAGGAAAAATTCCATCCGGCTCTTACGGTCAAATCTCCCGAAGCCATCGTCTCGCTCACTTCCTTCAGGATGAATAAACGAACGAAAATTTTTCTATAGAGAAAGATCCCGAATAGAATGTGAAAGACCACTCCCCAAAGAAGAAGAAGTGCGAGCTGTATATAAAGGGAATTGAGACGATCGAGGATTTCCTTTACGCGAACCTGCGAAACTAAAAAAGTTTTTTCAGTAAGATAGAAGATGAGATTTACGATGAAGTTTTTCGAATCGAGTTCGATGTCATAGGAACTGTTGATCGCTTCCTTCGCGTTGATGATCGTTGCGAGTTTTCCTTTCAGATAATCGATGGAAATTCTATTTCCGTGTTCGAGATTGATTTTGAATTTTTCGACGGAACGGTCTTCGACCGAGATTACGGAAAAATTTTCGATTCCGATACTGAGCAGTTTACTTTCGATGTCTGCGAGTTTGTCCGGATCCTCGTAGTTTTGAGATTCTAAACCTTCGATTTTTTTGAGAATTTTTCTCGCGATCTGATCCGACTCCAGAGTGAAATTATCGATGAGCAAGTCGGTTTGATTTTCGAAAATCATCACCGCAACAAACGTGAGATTGATCACTGTCAGCAAAGAATAAATGGAAATAATCTGAAGTCTCAGTGATCGTTTCATACTCAAACGAGTATACTCAACTAATCTTCTAATTTCTTCGTTTGTTATAATTTGATAATCGCCGAATATATAGTGCTACTAATGACTGCAAAGAGTGTGATACGGTGATCTTTATTTATAAAAAAATGGATCCACTCTCGAACAAATCGGAACGTCACTCATTCAAGCGTGAATTGTTTCATTTTTATGGCATTTGAACTCTTTGCTTTTCTTTTAATACAGAAATTTCTTTCCTGAACGGTTTCAAGAACGAAAGACGTACGCTTGTACGGTTTTCTTCTTCGTACAAGCAGTATGATTTCTTTATTTTTCGAAAATCGAAACGGAGTTCGAAACTGGTTTCAAGCTCATTAAATAATCGAAGATCGCTCCTAAGTCTTGGTCATTCATTCCCGAATATTCCAACCAAGGCATAACGCTGTTGAATTCTCCCGCTTGAATGATTGGATTGGTTTTTGCTCTGAGTTGGTTCGCGCGAAATCTTGCGATAAAACTTTCACGAGTCCAGTTGCCGATTCCGGTTTTTCGGTCGGGTGTGATGTTTGCTCCTCTTACTTTCCCTCCGGTCGAGAGCGGAAAGACGGTTCCTCCCGCAAACTCCATTCCTTCGACGACCTTGCCTTCGATTCTTTGCGTATGGCAGTCGTCGCAGCCGGCAAAGGTCGTTAGATATTTTCCGTAGGCAACTGAATCATTCGGATCGGGTCGTTTTTGAAACTCGGGAGATTTTGGAATCGTTCTTACGATGAGATTCATCGGAAATTTCACGTTCGACTTCTCCACTTTGTTTTCGATCGGTTGGAGAGTCCTTATGTATGCGATGATTGCGAAGATATCTTCCTTGTCCATTTGCGCGTAATTCGGATAAGGCATGATCGGAAAAAGAGGACTTCCGTCCTTGGAGACACCCGCCGTAATCGCGTAAAAGATTTCCGTATCGGTCCAATTTCCCAATCCGGTGGAGGCGGGAGTGATGTTTTTAGAATAAAAAGTTCCAGGTAAACCGAAATTATCTTCCGCCATGCGGAGATTTCCGGCTCCCACGTTATGCGTCACCGGATAGAAGAGTTGTTTTGGATCCCGATCACCCGTGTGACATCCCATACAACCCGCCACAGACTTCACGAGATATTCGCCTCGTCGGATTTGTTCCGGGGTATGAGCGATTTTGATTTCTTCCTTTTCACCGATGTCCGGAAATTTTAAAAAGAGAAAACTCAAAGCTCCGAGCGCGATTAAGACCGCGGAGAGTAAGGTTCTCTTTATAATAATTCCTAATATTTTCATAATATTCTCCTATTGATTATTAAACAATCGCAAGAGATGAATTTGAAATTATAAAAAGTAATCCTCCTCCCAGATTATAACTGCTTGCCTACTTGATAATTTTTGAATCTTTCCTAGTAAGAGTTCCTGATTCTCCTTTCGGCAGAGTAAAAGGAAGACAAACATATCCGAATCGATTCGAAAGACGGACATCGAATTCGAAAAAAATAAAATGTTCCGCAAAATGTATTCAAAAACGTTGATGTTTCGTTGTTTCGAATTATATGATAAATAGAGTTTCCTACATTTTGCCGGCATTGATTTTATTCTACTGCGCGACCGCGCAGACCCAAGAGCCGGAAAATCAGAATCAAATTGAAAAGATACAGACCGCAAAGTCCGTAGTCGTGGAATCTTTTTCTCCCGCCTCGATCCGCGAAATTTGCGAGAAAGCGCCCGATCCTGCCGCCGCAGACGTAGAAAGCGAATCCTGTATTCACAAGCGACAACAAGAGTTGTGGAAAAAAGTTTTTGCGCCTTCTACGAAAGAGAAAAATCTTACGAAGGCCCTGGAATTGGTTTTAGTGCTGAAAAAAATATTTCCTAAAAAGAAGATGTTGATCGGAAAGGAAGCGGAAATCCACGTTAGACACGTTCAGCAGAGAGTTGAATACTGCGATCAGACCCAGGCCAATTGTGTTCCCGTTATCCACAATCTGATTTCTTTTTCCGATTCGGACATTCACGAAGTCAATAAGACGTATACTTTGATTCCTCAGTTGAGTTATCTCGAAAAGGAAGATAAGGTTCTTCCCGCAACAAAGTGGAACGAGCGTTTGGATTTGATTTCCAAAGAGAATATCGAGTTTATGCTGAACGCCTGTTTTGTCATTGAGTGATCGTTTGAATTTCGTGAAACTCGGCTTCCGCGAAAACGATCGGAAGGGAAGAGATACAGGAGAGCGACGCCCGCGATTTTTACGGACGTCGCTTTAAAAAGATCAGTAAGGTCCGCTCACGCAGCGAACGTATGCGTTGTTCGATTTTCCGTATTCCACCACGCCGCCTACGGTAAATTCCACGATGTAAGCCATTGATCTATAATTGGCGCCTTGCGGAATTTTATAGTGTTGTTCGGTGTTCCCCGGGTTGGTTACGTATTGTTTCGGATCCGTCGTGCCCGTTTCGTCGGTGGGGGTGCTCGGTAAGACAGGACTATTTCCCGCTACGAACGAATTTGTGGATGTCCAGAATCTTCCTTCCGCGGTATTCGGGAAAAAGGTCGGATTGATGATCGGTTTTGTCGATCTGCTGTAATCCACGATCGAGATGAGTTCCTTTACCGTGGGCAATCTCCATTGTCTTCCGTCGCCCAAAGTCGTTCCAAGGCTGCTACAATAAGCGACCGCTGTCGCCCAGTTGCTCGTTTCTGCCGGTCCCGAAACGACGCTACAGTTCGTGTAATTCGATCCCGCAGTTCCGCGTCCTCTGCCGCATTTTCTCCAGAGAAGACGGTTTCCCGTATCGTTGATCGTTCCATCGTTCGGATCCGTATATGGTCCTCCGATGGCGGTTAACGTTTCAATGATTCCGAGTAAAATGGTAAGAAGTATAAACGTTTTCAATAGTTTCATGTGATTCTTCTCCTTAATCCGCGATGCACATCGCAAGCGCCATATATCGGTTCGGCCAGTTCCAGGAAGTGGCTTTCCCTTTGCTGTTGATATGAGTTCCTCCGCCGAAAACGGAAATTTGCCAAGCGCCCCAAGCATTGGAACCGTTTCCTAATTCGCTTCCCGTATAACCGTTCAGAGCGATCGAAGCGCTGACTGCATTCGTAGAGGTCCAATATCTTTGGTAATCGTTTTTAATAAAACCGGGGAAACTCGTATTCTGGATCGTTTCGTTTCCGATAGATCCTTCATACGTAAGAATGCTCATCTGTTCGCTGAGAGTCGGAAGTCTCCACGTTTTCACTCCCGCAAATCCGGCTCCGGAGTTCGCGAGATTGAGTTGCAAACAATATTCCAGAGAATCTCCCCAAGTCAGATCCAAAATTCCCGATCCCATGTTTCTTGCGATGAGAGCGGCGTTGTAAGGATCCACCGCATCCTGAACGCAGGTCGCACCGGACCAAACGTAAGTTGGAGGACAGGTTTTCCAGATCACGTTGTTGACCGTATCTCTTGTAATTCGATCGTTCGGATATCCGGGGTTTGTCGTTGGAACTCCAAGACCGTAAGGCATAACGCTGAGTTCCGAATCTTGACCGGAGCCTGCGCAAGCAATGGCGTTTCCGGAAGAATCGTAACAGTTCGTTTGGGCCGTATCCGTAACAAGAGTGACTTTCGTTTCGGTTAAAGACTTATAGTTGAGTTTGAACACTCCTCCTACGATCGCAACGGGCGTTGTGCCCACTGCGTTTCCTGCTTTATCCTTAAATCCAGTAGCGGTGAATTGCAGATAAAACGTATGCAATTCCGGTAATTTACTGTTCAACGCTAATGAATAGGTTCTTGCATCCGTCCAAGTTCCGGCCATCGTAGGCCAAGCGATTTGAGGGTTGCCGCTTACTCCGCTGTCGTGATGTTCGGGAAGAGGTTTGAGACTTTGATCCATATCCTCGTTGAACGTAAAAACGAAAGTGTTTTGATCTACGCTCAAAGAGGTTGAGTTATTCGCAGGCGTGGCGGAAGTGAGAGTCGGCGCCGTATTATCGATGTTGATCGCGGTCGAGTTCGATCCTACGTTGCTTCCCGCGGTCGTAAGGCAGATTCGAATCGTATTCGCACCGACTGCGAGAGGGGCCGCACCGCTGATCGTAGTGGTGATTTCCGTGTTAGCGGCCGCAGAACCCGTGAGGGACAAAGAGCTTCCGTTTGTGCCGGAGTTACAATCTGTTCCACCGACTCGGATATCGTAATTACCTGCAAGATCCGATTGCCATTTTACGACGCTCGAATCCACGCTTCTCATATCGGCTTTGGAAACGGAATTGATCGTGATCGTAGGATTTCCTACGGCAACGACGTACTGACTTGTACTGACCGCACTTATGTTACCGGCCTTATCCACAGCGATTACTTTCACGTCGGTGGTGGCGTTGTTTGCAACGGCAAACGCGGAAGAATACCCGGTGGATCCGGATGCAACCGTTCCATCCGCGGCTATGCCCGGATTGGTCCCATCGTTTCGAAAAGCCATTCCAAGACAACCGGATGCGCCTGTGTCGGTGCAAGAAAGAGTGATGTTCGGAACGGATGAGCCGTATGTTCCTCCCGCAGGGGAGAATCCGATCGTAGGCGCGACGTCGTCCCGGATTCCGTTAATGCTAACGGTATCCCAAGCCAGAGTTCCGTCCGGACTTTTGAGACAAAGTTTGATTCCGTTACTTCCTGCGCTAAGATCGGATGCATTGATTCGATCGGTGTTGGAAGTGGACGCGGTCACGCTTCCGCTGGTATGAACGCTTCCGTCGCTACAATTGGTCGCGCCTTTGCGAAGCTCATAGGATGCTCCGAGGCTGGAAGACCAAGAAATATCATAATATTGAATTGCCCCTGCGTTGTTACTCACATAAAAAGTGGTCGCGGAACTGTAAGTAATACTTCCTTGAGGGGCGACCGGAGTCGTAAGGATCGGAGTATCTTGAATTCCGCCGCCAGGATTCGAAATGCTGGAACCTGGAAGAAAGAAAAAATTGAACCCTTTTTTTCCTTCACCTACCAAACAATTGGAGAAAGCGATGCCCCAGCAAAGGAAAAGAATGTATAATAAGCAAATTTCTTTTTTTAATTTCGCATGTTGTTTTTTGATTCCCTGACCCATAGAAGACTCCCACAACATTTTAATCCGGAGAATTTGAATTCACTTGAGAGTAATTTACTTCTTTTTTTTAAAGAATACGTCATTGCATATAAGTAAGGAATTCTTTGATTATAAGTTAGAGCTTAGTCCAAAATTTGGGGTGTGAGCCTACGATTTTGTTCGCAATACTCGTGAAAATTCTGTTCGCAACTAAAAAAAATATGGGAAAAGTATGTTCCGTGGGTTCCAAAAATTTCTTTGGAATGGCTTAAAAAGAATCTGCGTTAGGAAAAGATTGACTAACGTGCCTGGAAAAAAAATTTTCAAAAGAGAACGATCGTTTATTTTTTTGACTTCATTTCCGTACTTTGACAAACCCAACTTTCCTATAATTCAGGAGTTCAAAATTCTTTGTCAAAACGTCGATTTAAGGCATTTTAAGACACTCTTTTGTTCATTTGAGTATCAAACAAAAAATTCTAAACTGACTAGCTAATAAATTTTTTTCAGGAAATTACGAATTATAATTCTAAAAAAAATAAAAAATGAGCAAAAGCTCGGAAACCTTTTGTTGAGTAATCAAGGAAGCTGTGTATATGCATCTTGATTGCAGAATAAAAAAAGAGATTCTTCTTCGATCGAAAGGCAAGGGCTTTCTTACCGAAATAAAAAGCTGATCTGGTAAAAATACAAACAAAACGACAAAAGGATTCGGATGTGGAAGAGGTTAAATATTATTCATTAGCGGCAATGTTATACTTTATGATTGCCGCATTCGGAGTTTTCAAAAGGGATCGGCAAAAGAATTTAAGCGCCCCCGTGCTGTTTTTTCTGATGGCCTGTGTTTTTTGGTCGTTTACGGCCACGATGTTTATCACGGAAAACACTCTCGCAAAAAAATTAGCCCAATATTTTTACGCTTACTTTTCGGTAACAGTCGCGTTCTTTTTTATGAATCTCGCTTCAAACGTAAAGAGCGGTAGCTTTCAGTATATCGATTCTTTGAGCGCGTTCCGAAAATTGCTTCTTAGAAGTTTTGCGGCTACTGCGGCAATCGTGGTGCTTTGGGATCTGCTTGACGAATTCAAAATTCCGAATCTTTCGGAAATGGTTTCATTGGGAACCTTTCTGTTTTTTGTTTATCTGCTTTTTCAGATTCTGATTCCCTTGCGTTCCGCTAAAAACAAGGCGAATCTGGTAAGAATTCTTCCTTCCGTTTGCGTGTTGCTGATCATCAAGTTAACGGAAGTGTTCCGATATTTTGAAGGTGCGAAAATTATCGAGCCGATCAACACGATCAATTATTATTTTCTAATTCTTTCGCCGATTATCCTGAGCGAATTTATTCCGATCATTTCCGATTTGCAGAGAACGCAGAGCGAATTCCTGCTTGGCGATTCCGAAAACGAAGAAACGGATAAGAATCTTACCAATCGAGATTCCAGTCAGGAAAAACGATCCCTTTTGGAAGATCTTAACATCGAGAAGGTGGAGAGCAAGCTGACCGAGTTGATGCAAAACGAAAAAATCCATCTGGATGAAGAACTTCGACTTCCTTCTTTGGCTTCGGAAATGGGACTTTCGGTGCACCACCTTTCCGCTTTTTTAAACGAGCACATGGGAATGAATTTTAATTCCTTTATCAATCACCATCGGGTAAAAGAAGCAAAGGTCATGTTGCTCGAAGAACCGGATCGTTCGATTCTTTCGATCGGAATGGCGGTCGGTTTTAGTTCTTCATCCGCGTTTCATCGGGCCTTTTTGAAAGAGACAAAAAAATCTCCGAAAGCGTTCCGGGAAGAAAATCTTACGAACTACAAAAGTAAAGAAGACGAGATGGAAGATTTTGATTCTCGATATTCTCACACGATCTAAAGATATTGAATCCCTGTTTTGTGCTATGGGCAAGACAGGGATTTTTTATCCCTTCAAGACATTGGATTCGGTGAGAACTTTGGAAAATTGTGGGAACTCCTACTTAAATCGAAACGTTTCGACAAGGATCATCCGCCAAAAAGCCTTGCAAAAAGAAAGAATTTCCTTTGATTTTGAATTCAAAAGAATGAAATCCCAATAAAAAGGAATCAAAAAATTTTTGAATCAGTTGTCTCTTGAATAGACCCAACGAATTCAATTCGCTGACGATATGAAGCCAATTGCTTTTTATAAATATACCGCAATCTTACTGACGATTCTCTTTTTTGCAGCGTGTGCCGAAGCGAGTCGTTTTGCTTTAGACGGTCAAAGCGGTGCGTTGATCAGCATTGTGGAAGACGTTTCCGAATCTGCGTCCCTTGGTGGGAACTCCTCAGGATTTCGAATCGGGGGGACTGTTCAAGGATTGAAATCCGGAACTGTCCAACTCAAGTTAAACGACGAAATTCTTCCTATCTCGGCAAATGGAACATTTCAATTCAATTCTTCCGTCGCTCCAAATAAGAATTACCAGATCAGTGTGGCAAGCCCCGCAGCGAACCATTCCTGCAAAGTCTACTCCGATTCCACCGAAAATCCTTCGGGGACGGCGACTGCGAACGTTTCCAACTTAGTCGTTTATTGCACGACGATTTTGATCAACGGTAAGGTTGCCGGCGACACGATCGAAATCAAAGAAGACGGAACCGCGTTGAACGTTCAGATTTCTTTGAGCGGTCCATGGGGGCCGAACGATCCGGTGACGCATATCGGGCTTTCAACGAACGCAACGATCGATCATTTTAGTCCCGGGCCGGAAAACTTCGACACGAACTTTGCCAATCCTGATACGGTTTCCGTGACCGCTTCGGATCTGACCCCTGCAAATGTGGGCGACTTCGGGGACAAGGTTCATACGTTATCCGTAACTGCGACTCCGATCGGACTTTCTTTGAGTTTTACGATGAAGATCTTGGACAACGATCGAAGAGTTCGGGAAGTCGTTCGGAACAGCGGCGGAAACATGCAGTACGGCGGAGCCACTTTCGGAGTGGATGGTGCGGATTCTTCTTGTTCCGGCAATGCGGGATTTGCTTCAAAAGCGTTGCTCGGTGTCGCGTCCCGCGTGCCTGGAAGCGCCGGTTGGCCGATCAAACCGAACACCCGCTATTACAATTACGATACTCTAAACGCGATCGCAACTTCGGACGTGAACGGTCTGATCCCGTATGCCACGATCTATGGAAGCACCGCGAATCCGGCTAATAATTTCTGGTCCGGATTTCTTACAAACTGGACCGTAGATACGCTGCAAAATTGCGGAGATTGGACGAATAATGCGACCGGAACCGGTTTATCGGGCGACGGTATGACGGGATATTTGTGTACTACGGCTCCGCGTTTGATTCTTTGTATCGAACAATGATAAAACGTCGCATAGGAAAAGAAGCCGCATAGCATATTTCGGACAAATTGAAAGTATTTGCGGTTTGAATCGCGATCTCTTCGTTTAACAATTCGCTTTAAAAAATCGGAATACGATTTTTGCGATTCGGTTTCGACGTTCTTGTGCGGAACAATTAGAATTCTATTTGTGATGATGGTGATGCGATCTGTTTCTTCCTATGATCGCATATAATCCTTTGGCGACCGTCTGAAGGGCTCTGGTCATCACACCTTTCAATTTGATCTTCAGAAATAATTCCAAGACGAGTTCACGTAGAGCGAGATCGAAAGGAAGATTGTAATTCTTCCAGTCGATCGTAAAGTGAAACGGATAACTCTGTTCGGGTTTATCCTGAGAATGCGGTCCGAAATGAATCAGAGTTCCTTCGACCGCGGTTTGATCCGAATTGATATGTTTGAATTCCACGTAGATCTGCACCCTGTTTTTTAAAAACGGAAGGGGAATCACCTGCAGGCCCGCGAGTTCGGACCAAGTGATGTCGCTTAACGATAAGAATCCTCTCGTTTCTCCGCCTAAAACGCCGATCTTTAAATTCCCTCTTTTGCCGAGTCTGCACGATCCGCTTTTGGTTCTGAAAAGAATCTCGAGAGGCGATCCCGAGTCCATATATCCGCCGTCGATCGCGATGTCGTGGAGCTGAATCGAATACGTGGGCGTCAGCGTTTTGTCCACGATCGAAATCGATCCGTTTTCTATTTTCATATTTTGGAATACGATTCTTCCGCGTTTGGGCATAAGTCCGATTTTTTTATGCGGACTGATGATGTTCGTATAATCCATGTGAAAATTTTTAAAGAGAGAGGAGGGGATTCTCAACTGACCCTTGAAGAGAGAAAGAAAATCGATCTTGAAATTCAAGGACGAAACTCTGGCGTAAACCTGATCCGTTTTTAAAATTCCCGGAAATTCGATCGTGCAGTTCTTGGAAATGACGTAAAAGATCGGCAGAAGAACTCCGGAAGAAATCCAGCGAAACTTGAAGTGACGGAAGGAGAAAAAATTAACGAGAAGTTGCAGGATCGGGCCGGAAAACAAAAACTGAAGTCCGGCGTACAGGATGAGAAGATAGAATAACGTTTCCCAAACCCAGTTCATGGAATCGATTCCTCAAAACGGGAAGATTGGAACTTTGGAAAGAAATTATTTCTCAAAAAGATGGATTTACTTCTTTTTCTCGAGAATTCTGTTCTCGATATTCTTCTTATCCATGGAAGAAATTTCGAGTTCTTTGGCGAGATCGTCCAGGAATTCCCTTTCCTTTTTCGTAAGGCCTCCGTCCATCGACACGATCACGCACGCGTCTTCGTAAAATCCGGCGGCCATAATCGGATTGCCTTCCGAAAAGTTACGAACCGTTTTTACGGGAAGAGGATTTTCGAACACGTCCGATAACTCGCTGATGATGGAAGTTTTTTCTTCCTGATGATCGAAGAAAATACAACCTTCTTCGAAAAGAGCTTTGACCATCTGACCGACAAGACTTCCTTCTTTTTGATGAAAGATTCCATCGGCCATGCAGGAATAAGACCAGATGCTGACGAGAACCTTCGCGTAGTTCATCTTCAGATGGAATATCTCTTGTTCGGGGTTCATTTCTTCTCTGAACTTTTCATAGAATTCATGCCCCGGCAGGACTTTACTTGCAAGGGATGAAAGATTCTCCATTGGCATCGGGAGTTCCTCCAGGTTTTCAGAAAATTCTATCCGAACCATTGATTTTGCAATGAAAATCTGAAAAGAAAGACGTTGATTTTGACCTAAATTTTAGGAACCTGACTTTTGTGAACTCTTCTCTTAAAAGAATCCCAAGAAAGATACTGGTTACATCGGCGCTTCCCTATGCGAACGGTCCGATTCACTTAGGACATGTGTTGGAAGGAATACAAACGGACATCTGGGTTCGTTTTCAAAAGGCGAACGGAAACGAATGTTATTTCTTCTGTGCGGACGACACGCACGGCACTCCGGTAATGTTAGCGGCGCGTAAGGAAGGAATTACTCCGGAACAACTCATCGAGAGAGTTCAACAGGAACATTATAGAGACTTAACTTCTTTCGGAATTCGATACGATAACTATTATTCCACGAATTCGAACGAAAACAAGAGTATCTCCGAAGAAATTTATTTGAAACTCAAAGAGAGAGGACATATTTCGAGAAGAAACATCGAACAGGCTTACTGTGAAAACGATAAGATGTTTCTTCCCGATCGATTTATCAAAGGAACTTGTCCGAATTGTAAATCCAAGGATCAATACGGAGATAACTGCGAAGTTTGCGGCGCGACTTATAGTCCGAAAGATTTGATCGATTCTCATTGCGCTTTGTGCGGAACTTCTCCCGTTCGTAAGGATTCGGAGCATATCTTTTTCGAACTCGGAAACTTTCACAGAAAAAAAGTCGAAACTGCAACCGCCGAGGATCAAAAGAAGCGAACCGATGAGTTCTATTTGGAAGATTGGATTCGAAGCGGGACCGTCGAAGGCGTTCAAAAAAAATTGAGCGAATGGCTCGATAGCGAAGACGGTCTGCAGGCTTGGGATATTTCCAGAGACGGGCCTTATTTCGGTTTTGAAATTCCGGGCGAAAAGAATAAATACTTTTACGTTTGGCTCGACGCTCCGATCGGTTATATGGCTTCTTCCTTGAACTTTTTCAAAGGCGATCGAAAGAAGTTCGATTCCTTTTGGAAAGAACGCGACGCTGAAATCGTTCACTTTATCGGAAAAGATATATTATATTTTCATACTTTGTTTTGGCCCGCGATGTTGGAAGGAAGCGCTTATCGAGCGCCTTCCAAAGTTCACGTCCACGGTTTTATCACCGTAAACGGGGAGAAGATGTCGAAGTCGAGAGGAACGTTCATCAATGCGAACACGTACGTAAAACACCTCGATCCCGAACATCTTCGGTTTTATCTCGCAGGCAAGTTGGGTTCGGGAATGGACGACTTGGATCTTTCGTTCGACGATTACACTTCGAAAGTCAACGCAGATCTGGTCGGAAACCTCGTAAACTTGGTTTCTAGAATTTCAACTAGCATTTTGGATCAGTTGGATCGCACTCTTGGAGTTTTACCGGTCGACGGAAAGGAATTGTTAAACGAACTGCTCAATCAACCGATCAAACAAGGAACGGGCGAAGTCTCGGTTCAGGATATTATAAAAACCGCATACGAACAAAAGAACTACGCGAGAGTGATGCGGGAAATCGCGCGTCTCGGCGATACGGTCAATCGTTATGTGAACGACAACGCTCCTTGGAAACTCATCAAGGAGAATCCGGAAAAAGCGAGAGAAGTCGTAACTACGACCTTGAACGCAAGTCGTTTTCTTGCGGTTTACTTATATCCGGTCGTGCCTCAAATCTCGGAAAAAATTTATAAACTCCTGAATCTGGAAGGAACTCCGAAGTTCGACGACCTGGATCTTGCAAACGTATTAGAAAAAACGAAAGTAAATCCCTACGAAATGATCACAAAACGTGTGGATGAAAAGGCAATCGACGCTATGTTAGAAGAAAACAAACAATCCGTAGAAGCTTCCAAAAAAGCGGAACCCGCAAAAACTGCCGAAACTTCTTCCCAAGAAGAACGACTTGAAATTTCGATCGAGGATCTCGCGAAAGTGGAACTGCGGGTCGGTCGGATCGTGGAAGCCGGACCGGTGGAAGGCGCGGATAAACTAGTGAACGTCAAGGTCGATCTCGGCGAACTCGGAATCAAGAACGTATTCGCCGGAATCAAAGTCGCTTATCAACCGGAAGATCTGAAAGGTCTAAAGGTTGTGGTCGTCGCCAATCTCAAACCGAGAAAGATGAAATTCGGCGTTTCGGAGGCGATGCTGCTCGCTTCCGGCGAGGGAGAAACGTTGAGTTTGTTTGTTCCTCACAAGGACGCGAAGCCGGGCGATAAGCTGAAATAAGATTTCGGTCGCTTCTGTTGTTAAGTCGGATTAAAATGTAAACAAAGTCGTTCGGACGAACTTTCAATTTTTATAATATGCCTCTGCAACTGGATATCACATACAGCTTTCAAAGACTTTTGGAAAAGAGCAAGAACGTGGGAGGTCGTCTCGTATCCAGACAGCTTACGCATATCGTGGATTCCTTTATTCTTTCCAAGTTCGAAAACTCGGGAGTCGAATTCAAATCCGGGGACGAACTTTGTATCATCGCGATGGGCGGCTACGGAAGAATGGAAATGGCTCCCCATTCTGACATCGATCTTTTATATCTTCACAACGGGATCAAGGTGCAAAGACTAGAGTCCGTAATCGGAAAGATCAACACCTATCTCTATGATTCGGGAAAGGAAGTCGGACATTCCTGCAGAACGATCAAGGAATGTTTTCAATATCTGGACGATATGTCCTCCTATCACGCGTTTCTGGACGCACGCTTCTTGGCGGGTTCGAGGGCTTTATTCGAAAAGTTTAAATCCGACTTTCTTGAAAAACTTCCCGCTAAATGGACGAAACGTTACAACGAGGCGAAAGAGGAGATTCTTTCCTCCCGCTTTCTCAACGAAGAACGCCCGATTTTGTTAAGCGAACCGAATCTTAAAACGGATCTCTGCGGTCTTCGGGACATTCAATATATGTTCTGGATGGAAAAGTCGGTCCGCAATCTTCCTTCTCTCGGCGGTTTATCGATTCTGCCCGTGTTTCAAAGAGGGGAAATCCAGCTTTTGCAGGAAGCGTATGATTTCATTCTTCGGACTAGGATCGCGATGCATAGGATCACTTCCCGTAAAACGGACCGTCTCGATCTCAATCTGCAGCAGGACGTCGCGGAGTCTCTGGGCTTCGGCAAAAAAGAGGAACTTTCCTCCGTGGAAAAGTTCATGCACGCTCTGTATCGTCATCAAAAGAACATCTACTTTATCATCCGTACGTATCTGGATTCCATCATCGAAAAAAGAAAAAGTTCCGAAGGCGAAAGTTTTCCGTACGAGGACCTTCACTTCTTTAAGATCGGGGACACGGTTTTTCCGCCGGTAATCGGCACTCTGTTTACGAATCCGCATACGATTTACAGAGACGTTATGCGCTCTTTTCGGATGATTCAGGAAAAGAATCTTCAGATTTCAGGCACGTTGCTGAACGAATTCCGATTCGCCTCCAATTTTTTGGACGACGACTTCAAATATTCTTCCGAAGTGAACGAGGAATTTTTGAAGATCCTGCGAACTCCCTCTCAAAGAGGACGAGTTCTCAAGCTGATGCACGAATCCGGCGTCTTGGCCGCGATTCTTCCCGAGTTCGGCGCCTGCACGAACTTTCCTTTGTTCAGTTATCATCACGAATACACCGTCGACGAACATACATTATTGATTTTGCATGAACTGGATCTTCTCGACGAGGGTAAGTTTCAGGATGCGGAAGTGCAGAAGGCGTATCGGGAATGTTCCAAGATCGAATTGCTCGCGCTCGCGATTCTTTTGCACGACGCGGGAAAAGTAAAGGAAGGCGATCATTCCGAATACGGGGCCGAACTCGTCGTGTCCGTCGGAGATCGTCTCGGATTAAGCGAAGAAGACACGGAGCTTTGCCGTTTTCTCGTGGAAAAACACACTCTCATGTCAGAGCTGAGTTCCAAACGGGACATCGGCGATCCGAAACTCCTTTTTGATTTTGCGAGAATCGTGGGAAGCAGAGAAAGATTAAGAAAACTGTATATTCTTACCGTAATCGACACGAAGTCCGTCGGAACGGGCGTTCTTACGAATTGGAAGAGTTCGATCTTGAACACTCTCTATCGGAATACGATTCCGTATCTCGTAAGCGATTCGGCGGATAACTTCGGCGAGACCGGTCCGGTTCGCGACGTTCAACTCGAGGACCTGAAAAATTATCTCGTAACAAAGGAGGGTTTGGACGAATCGATCGCGAAGTCCGTGGTTCAATTCGCGAACGAGGTCGTTCCAAACACCTATCTTCACACCGCTTCCAATCGAAAGATATTAAGAAATTTTAAAGCGATCGGAACGCTCGCACAGGATTCTTCCTTGCGGACGATCTTTGAAACGGAACAAGATCCCGCATTCGTAACGATCGACGTGGTAACGGTAAATCAACCTGAGATCCTTTTGGATTTATCCTGCGCGATTTCTTCCGAGGGTTTGAGCCTTTTGGGAATGAAGAGTTATACGATCGGAGAATATTGGATCACTTCGGTTCAACTGACGGATTCCGCGGGCGGCGGAAACTTACCGCAGGACAAACTTGATCGTGTCGAAGCGAAACTCAAATCGATCGCCTCCGGAAATTTGAAACGGGAAAGCATCGCCTTTCAACGAACGGGCTGGAATCCGCGCAAACCGACGCCGGAAAGCATCGTCAATCGTTCGGTGATGTTTTACAACGGCGATCTTCCGGACGTTACGATCATGGAAGTGAGAATGCCCGACGTAGTCGGCTTGGTGTATCGGATTCTTCAGGTGATTCTTCATTCGGATTTGAAAGTGCGTTATCTGAGAGTTTCGACAAGCGCCGATTATGCGTATGATTCTTTTTATCTGCAGACTGGAGACGGTTCCAAGCTGGAAGATCCGAATCTTCTTTTTAAACTGAGAGAAAAAATTCTCACCCTTCCTTTGGGGGAACAAATCCTCGAAGAAATTTCGATCTGATTGCGGATCTTTTTCGTTTTGTCGAACAAAAGTTCACGTTAGTTCGTTCGATTCTTTTTTGCTCGCTTGAAAACGCGGGTGGACTTATACTTTCCAAAGAATCAGGAGAGAATGATGCAGTATCCTTTAAACCAAGCCGCAAACCCGGCTCTCGCTCCGTTTGATATTTCCGATTACCGCGGAAATCGGGGAAAGAATTTTTACGATGAAGACAGAGTTTTGCAGACTCTCGTGGAAAAATATTCCAAAGGATACGATGCCGCGCATAAGAAAGCGATGATCGAACATCTGACGGGTTACGGTTCCTTGGTGGGAGGAATCTTGGACGAACTCACCGACGCTTCTCATAAGGAAGGAAAATACGGAGAGGTCGTCAAATACGATCGAACCGGAAACAGAATCGACGCGGTAGTTTATTCGAACGAACAAAAACTTTCCAGAAAACTTTCCTATGATTACGGAATCGTAAACTTAAACTATCATTCTTCCTGGAAACATCCTTTTACCGATCTGCATCGTTACTCGCTCGCATATCTCGCCAATCAAAACGGAGAAGGCGGAGTCACTTGTCCTCTCGCGATGACCGAAGGGATGATCAAGGTTCTCGAAGCGCTCGGAACTCCCGAACAAAAAGAAAAGTATCTTCGTCTCGTGGCGGGCGAAGGAAGCGAATCCCACTTTATGGCGGGTCAATACGTGACCGAAAGAGTGGGCGGTTCCAACGTAAGCGCGAACAGAACGATCGCGAGAAAACAGGAAAACGGAAAGTGGATTCTCACCGGAGAAAAATGGTTCTGTTCCAATCCCGGAGATCTTTGGGTCACGACCGCAAGAGTCGAAGACACGAACACGATCGGGATGTTTTTGGTTCCGCGCATCAAAGACGACGGTACGTTAAACGGACATCATATTCTCCGTAAAAAAGACATCATCGGTTCCAGGGGAAAACTCACCGTGGAAATCATCTACGACGGAGTGGAAGCGGAAGCGCTCGGACGTCCCGCGCACGGAATCGTGAATCTTATGAAATACGTGATCGGGATTTCCAGATTGCACGTATCGCTTGCGGCTTCCGGTATTTCGAGAAGGGCTTGGATGGAAGCCTACGAATACGCGAAGTTTAGAACGGCTTACGGAAGCAAAATATTAGAATTTTCTTCTTTACTAAAACAGTTGAGCGACCAAAGACTCAAACACACGGCGATGTTGACCTCCGTCTTCCGTCACGTTCATACGCCCGAACCTCTCAAACTCGCGGGAGAAGTGTTGGCTCCTCTGTTGAAATACAAATGTTCCTCCACTTCCACCGAGATCACGTACAACTCGATTTTGGTGTTGGGAGGAAACGGAATCGTAGGGGATTTTTCCGCGCTTCCGAGACTGCACAACGATTCCATCATCAACGAAACCTGGGAAGGAACGCATCTTTTGTTAAGCGAACACGTTTTGCGCGCGTTTAAACGGGAGAAGGTGGCAAAGACGTTTTTTAAATACGTGGAGGAAATCACCGATGCGAACAGCGAGGCCGCTGCAACGATCGGGAAAAAATCCAAACACTTGCAAAGTCTTTTGGACAACTCCACTTCGGAAGAATTGGATTTGAATCGGATTTACATCGCCGATCTTGCTTTCGAGACGTTCGCATTGGCGGCGCTTTCCGACATTTCCGGTAAGAACGCTCCGAACGCACAAAAGGATTTGTCCCTATTCCGAGACGGTTATTTGGATCTTGTGAATTCTTCCCATGAGTTCGCGCCTTCCGGAAGTTTTTCGGGAAACAACGAACGTTTAAAGTCGGTGATTCACTTTTAAGCTACGGGAAACGATTCGTTCTGCGCGATTTTCTCGGCGAGTTCGATTTCGACCGGATGAGAGTAGTAGTATCCTTGTCCGAAGTCGCAGTTGAGCTCCTTGAGAAGATCGTGCTGCATTTCGTTTTCCACACCTTCCACGATGATCGATTTGCCCATCGCCTGCACTAAGTTTACCATCGAAGTGATGACCGCGCGCGTGGAAGTCTGAAAGTAATTAAAAAGAAACATCTTGTCGAGTTTGATGTAATCGATCGGAAGGTGGATCAATCTTCCCAAGGAAGAATATCCCTTTCCGAAATCGTCGATCGCGAATTTAAAACCGTAATCCTTCAGTGAAGCGACAACCTTGCCGATCTGTCTTTCTTTCGCGTCGAAAGAATCCTCTACGATCTCCAGAATGATATGACCCGGTTGAATCTTATAAAAGTCGCTCGCTTCCTTCAGCAAAGGAAAGATATTCTTGTCGCTCAATTGTTTCGGAGAAATGTTCAGAGAAAGAGAAACGTTCTTGGATTTTAAGATCGAGTTTTCGTAATAACGAAACGTTTCCCAGATCATCCATTCTCCGATCGTTTTGATAAAACTGGAACTTTCCGCGATGGAGATAAAACTTCCGGGCAACAGCTTTCCTTTTTGAGGATGATTCCAACGAACCAGCGTTTCCATCGAGAAGATTCGATTCTCTTTGAGATCGATGATCGGTTGAAAATGAATTTCCAACTCGTTCCGATTCAGCACCTTTCTCAGATCGATTTCGATTTTGGCCTTTTCGGAAGAACGGCGGATCGCGCTGTGATCGTAGTAAAACAGGGAATTCGGCCCGATCAGACAGGACCGATGAAGCGCTTCCTTTAAAATTCGCAGACCGTTCATATCGGCTCCGGCCTCGGAATCGAAACGAGTATACCCGATGTTTACGTTTAAATGAAATTCCCGGTTTTCGTATGTGAACGGGAAATCGAAGAGCATTCGAAGGCATTCCGCAAACCATTCCGCTTTGACGTCTGAATCGACGATCGGAGAAGAAATCAGAAATTTATCGCTTTCGATTCGGAACAGATGATCGGTCGGATTCAGATATTTTTTCAAACGATCCGTGACTTTTACGGAAATCTCCTCAAAGTAGGAATTGTTTGCGCTGGATGCGATCGCGTCCGGATTGGATACGGAAAGAAGGAAGGAAAAATGACCTTCGGACACCGATTCATCTTCCGCTAGAAGATTGCCGAAATGATGCAAATAGTATTTTTGATTGGGAAGGTTCGTATTACGATCCCAATGGCCGGCCTCGTAATCCTTGCGGGGCTGAACGCCGAGTTGCGGTTTGAAACGAATCATGTAAGAATCGTCGAAGTCGTGAACGCTCAGTTGCAGTTGAAAGTTGGTTTCGTTCAAAAAAGAATCTTCGGGTTCTTCCGTTTCCTGCAAAAGATGGGAGATGTTCGTATCGCTTTCTAATTTCTGTTTTTTTGATTTTAGAACCGGTATTATCTTTTCGTAAAGTATTTGGAAATTGGGAAACGACCAAAAATTTTGAAACTTATGATTTGCGTATACTTTCTTCCATTCGCGATCAACAACAACGATTCCTTCCGCAGACTGATCCGAAAAATACAGTAGCGATTTCTGTAAAGACGGAGATAGATTTTGTATTTGCGTTCCCATATTAAAATATTAACGTCAAACCGTAATAATGAAATCCGTACTATAATTCAAAATGTTCGCTATTATAACTATGCATCGAGAAACATTCTTTGCCTCGATGATTTCGCTGGTAAAAACAAACACAAATTGGAACGTTCAACGAGATTGTTTCGAATTTGTAAAATTTGTGATAGAAGCAAACGATCTTTTCTTACGCTCAAATGAAGAATTCAAGGAATAAACACTTGGCCTATAACCGGGTTTCGTCTTTTTGGATTTAGGATTCTTGCTTTCAGTGTTTATATTGAACAAGTTGTAGAATAAGAACCTGTTCCAAAGGAAACGGATGACACCGCTCTTTACGGATCGCAATGTCAGGGACAGAACCTTGCAGCTTAATCTTTCTGATAAAGTGCAGTCAGTTTGAGACCACGCTGTAAATTTTCTAAGTGAAGGAAAACGATTTTGAACATAGAATTCTATAAAGTTCAATACGCGGAAATTCAAAAACTTCTCACCGATCTTGAAAAAAGATTATACGGCGAAATTTCGGAAAGTATGGACGGATTGCTTCACGAACTTGCTAGCTTCTGCGCTCGATTGAAACTTCATATCAATGTGGAAGAAAGCGTGATCTATCCGAAAATCAAAGAAAGCGACGTGGAAAATTCCTCATCCATTGCGGAGGAATATAAAAAGCGTACTATGGAATTAAAGAGTTCTTTTAAAACATATCATTCCAAATGGTTATTGCCTTCTTCCATTTTAAAAAACGAATCTCAGTTTCGGGAAGATACCGAAAAACTAATCCTCGCTTTGCGAGAGAGAATTCGAAAGGAAGAAAACGAGATTTACATTCTCTTTTAAAGATGTCTAACGTTTCTCCATCCAAGAAACACAATCCTGCAACATTCTCCGCATCGTCTCGTATCCCTTGTTTGCGGGATAACCGTGACCGGGCAAAACCCATTCGAAAGAAGTATCCAACAAACGTTTCATCGACTTCGTTTGTTCCGGCCAGGAAAACCAGCAAACGCTTCGAAACGCGATCAATCGATCGCGGTTTGGATCGTATGCGAGATGATCTCCGGTAAATAAAAATCGATCGTCCAAAAGAAGAACCGCGTGCCCTTTCGTATGACCGGGAGTCGGAATGATCTTTACGTCCTCCGCCAACGTATAAACCGAATTTCCCGAAAGGAAAATTTCAGCGTTCGGAACAGCGCTTCTCTCGTCTTCGTGAATGATCCGTTCGCATCCGAAACGTTCATGAAATTTTTGATGATCGGCGACGTCGTCTCGATGCGTAAGAAAGTGATAACGGATACCGCCGAGACTTTCGATCTTATCGGCAAGTGACGGAACGAATCGGGGAGAATCCACGAGAATGTTTCCGTCCTTTCGAACGATCAGATAGGAAAACGCACCGTAAGAATCCTTGGAATGATAACCGCAATGATATACGTTCTTTTCTATCAACGACGGAAAGCCTTCTTTCGCTTCTTTTAGATCGGTTCTGTCTTCGGTTCCGATCGAGGTCGTCGGACAGGCGATTAAGGCCCGTAAGGCCGCATTCTTTTCGAGCGCCGTTTCCGGTTGGCGTCGGACATACGAGGCTCCGTTTTTTTCGGAAAATGTCGAAGGTGCGAGAATCCTGCAGGTTTCGCAGTCGATGCAGGTCGAATCTACGTAAAAGTTTCCCGGCGAGTTTTCAAGGCGCTTTTTTTGCAGAGTTGCCATGTGTTAGTTAGACCTTTCTTTTGTGAAATGCCGCATTCGTCCTTTGGAAGATCGTTTGTTCCGATCAACGTCTTTTTAACGGCGACGGAGATGCGAAATAAATTTCCCGCTTCTCGAACTGATTGGGTTGTAAAGACTTTCTTTTTCCGTCGTATCCTATCGTACTTTCCGGTCTTGCCGGATTCTTTACAGGTAAGGAATAGGCCGGTTGATTCTCCCGTAACGTTTTTTGAAGCCGAAAAACGTCCATACAAAGTCCGCGGATTTGTTTCCCGGACCATTCCTAAAAGAAAATATCTGGGCAAGCCGCCGTCTGAATCCTGCATGGGGCGTTTTATCGGATTTGAGCATTGTAATCAAAATGAAATAATTCTCTCATCTGATTGTAACGTAAATGAAATATAGATTTCGATTAAATTACAAAAAGGTTCAAACAGAGAAGGGGACGGATCTTGATCCGGTATCTTGAAATGGAAAAGAAAAAGAAACGTAATATAAGGGTTAGAAAATTACAAATCGGTTTTCAGATAATCGGGTTGGTTTTGTTAACCGAAGTCGGTTTATTCGCTCAGGATAAGCCCGTGGGAGACAAATCGGCTGAAAAAGCGAAGAAGGAATTTTACGAAGACAACGATACGGGTCTGATTTATACGAAACCCGGTCCGAACCGAACTAAGATCGATTCCTTGAACAAAGAAGGGGCTTTTCCGGAACGCAAGGATATGCAGCTCCCCAATCATTACAAACACAGACCCGACAACATCAATGAAGAGAAACTCGTGATCGCCGCAAGAACGCAGTTCCGCGCGGTCAGCGGGGATCGCCAATCTCCCTTTTCCGGGAACGAGGACTTTCATACCGCCGATGCGAACTTTCGAAGACTTCGTCTCGGATTCTTTTACCAAGGTGCGAAGTGGTGGGGTTTTGCGACCCAGCTTCGTCTCGAAAACGCGATCAACAGCCAATTCTTAAGAGTTACGAAGGATAAAACTACCGGAGACGTTCAGGATGTAACCTTGAACGACGCGAGAGGTTTGATTCACGAAGCTGTCGTCTGGCTGAACATTCCGTTTATGCATTCCCGTTTTACGATCGGTCAGATCAACGTTCCGTTCAACCGGGAATACATCCAGAGTTCGGCGAACTTCGTTTCCTTGGAACGATCGATCGTAACCAATATGCTTCCTCAGTTCGACACGGGCGCGATGATCGCGGTTCACCCTCTCAGCGTCGTCGATAAAAAATACACGAGATATTTATCTTTGCACGGTTTTATCGGGAACGGTCACGGAGGCGGCGGGGACTACGGGTACGGTAGAAGACAAGACAATACTGCGGCTCGTCAAAATCTTCCTCAGCTACTCGCTCCGATTTATTACGGAAGAATTCAATACAACGCTTTCGGCGGTTTGGTGAAGAAGGACAACGATATCGGTTGGGTGGAAGGAGACGAGATCTTTCAGGACGATGCGAAGTTGTCTTTCGGAGCTGCCGTCGCGCAAACGACTCAGTTGAAAACCGCACAACCCGTTCCCGTTGAATATCTGTTTAAAGAAATCAATCCTACAACGGCTCTTGCGATTCAGCAGACTACTCCTACCGGAGGTACGGATCCGACGGGACTTCGTTCGGATTATCTCGCGGCCAGAACAATCACTACGCCGGGACGTCCGAATTTCGGAATTGTCGGTCATACTTACGATATGACGTTTACATGGAAGGGGTTTTACTTAAACGGAGCTTGGAGCAAATTTTCCGGCTCGGCCGCAAATCAAGTGATGGGATATCACGGGATGATCGGCTACAACTTCCATCTTTACGATTCCAAATACATCATGCCCGTTCTTAAAGCGGAGTTTATGAAAGGGGATTGGAATCAGAATCAGATGTTCGAACCCGGCGAGGCGTATTACATCTATTGGGCCGGAATCAACTTGATGGGAGATTATCATCTCTTCAAGGTTCAACTTTTCTATCAGGTCATTCATACGAACGTCGCGAAGAATTATTTCTGGAACACTCCGGACAATCGGGACGCGAGAAACGTCTATCTTCAGTTCCAAGCGAATTTTTGGACGGGAACGACTTCTCCCGAGAATATTTCCGGCGGTGCGATTTACAGACAGGACTATTGATCCAAGTCGGACGAAGGGACGGATCATCCGATCGACGCGATGTCCGTTCCGGTTTGTTTCCGTTTCAGAAACTCGGCGAAATGTTTTTTACGAAAGTATTTGATAAACTCAGCGAAATGTTTTTTACGAAAACATTTGATAAACTCAGCGAAATGTTTTTTACGAAAACATTTCAAGTTACGAGAAGGGATCGGTCGTAGAGTTTCAAAAGAGATCCGATTTCCACGTCTCCCCCCAATGTGCAAAAAAAAGAATATGCCTGATTGATGGTAAACCCTTCGATCAGGTATCGAAAGATCAGAAAGATCTCCTCTTTTTCGAAATCCATCCGAATATACCCGAGCTTTTGCGCGCGTTTGATATTGCTCAGATGATACCGCTGATACAATCGATTGTAGTAGTTTATTTTTTTCTGAAGTTTTTCGTTCGTGAGAATTTCGTTCGTGAGGAATTGGTAACAGACACGGTTGAGTTCCTTTTTGGAATGGATCTCCAGCAGGATCGGTTTGAGATATTCTTCGCGGATCGCGAGAGAACTCGTGCATTTCTGAAACAAGGACTGCGTGATTTCCAGATCTTTTCGAGCCGCGTAGTCGATCAGAATATAGATCAGATCGTCCTTGCTTTTGAAGTGTTCGTAAAACGTTCCTTTGGCGAATCCCGCTTGCGCGGTAATGTCCTCCACTCTCGCTTCGTGAAACCCCTTGCTTCCGAAAATCATCAAGGTCGCTTCCAAAAGTTTGTCCCTTGTTTCGACTGATTTTTTCGATTCTTTCTTTGCGGAAGTGGGGTAATGCGCTCCGAATCCGGGAAAGTTTTCCTTTTTCCCGGATTCGTTTTTGAGATCTTCTTTTGGGTTCGAAGTCAACGCCTTATTACTTCTTGGATTTTTTACCGCTGAATTTCATAGAAAGATCGTTGAACACGGATAAGGTAATCGGAACGTATAAAAGGCTGCCAAGCGTACCGAAACCCAATCCCCAACCTAAGGCCAAGGTCATCGGAATCAAAACCGGATCGGAACCTCCGAGACTGTATGCGGTCGGCAAAAGACCGGCCACCGTGGTAAGAGTAGTCAAAAGGATCGGCCTGAATCTCCGTTGGCTCGCTTCGATCAGAATTTCGTCCATCGTCGCTTTCGAATCTTTTCGAATCGAATCGATACAATCCACAAGAACGATCGATGCGTTTACGAGAACTCCCGCGAGACCGATGATACCGATCATCGCCAAGAAGCTGATGGATTTGCCGGAAAGAGGAAAGCCGATCACGATTCCTATGATTCCCAACGGAATGGTGCTTAGGATCAACACGGGTTTCCAGAAGCTTCGGATCGTTAACGCGAGAATTCCGAAAATACCGAAGATCGCGATCAGTCCCGCCTTTGCGAGAGAAGCCATCGATCTTTGTGTGTCTTTTTCTTCTCCGCCGAAGCTGATCGAAATGCCGGGATATTGTCTTTCGATCAGCGGTTTGAATTCGTCGATCACTCTTTGATTCGCGTCGTGCGCCGTGATTTCGTCTAACTTAACGTCGCCGTTGACGGTGATTGCTCTTTCGAAATCCTTATGCGCGAGAAGTTCGGGGGATTCGATCAGATCCATCTTGGAAATCTTTGCAAGATTCGTAATGTTCCCGGCCTTGTTGCGCAGAGGGATCGATTTGATCTCGTTCGGATTTTTGCGGAAATCCTTGTCGTAAAGAACTCTCAGATAGATTTTCGTTCTTCCTTTGCGGACGGTTCCCGCTCTTTCTCCGTCGTAGGCGGCGCGAAGGCTGTTCGCTGCGGACAACGTGGAAACTCCCGTAAAACTTTCCAAACCCTCGTCCAGTTGGATATACATCTGTTTTCTTCCGTAACGATAATCGTCGCGGACCGAAAACACGCCCGGAATCGATTTTAAAAACGCCTGAAGTTCGTTCGAAATCTTCTTTAGAGTTTCGTAATCTCTTCCTTGAATGGAAATCGTGATCGGCGCACCGATCGGAGGAGCGTTACCGAATTCCTCCAAAAAGATTTCGTTCACTCCCGGAGTTTTTCTTAAGTCGGGTTCGATGCTGCGGAGAATTTCCGAGGCCTTTCGATCCCGTTTCACTTCCGGCGTAAGATAAATCAGAATCACCGCGAGATTCTCGCCGAAACGAGACAACGGATCGTCGGGATCGGTTTGTTGAACTCCGATTTTCGTGGAATAGCTGACCAACTCTTCCTTAGGAATTCGTTGAACGATGCTCTCCATATACTTCATCTTCTCTCTCGTTTGGAAGATTCTCGAAGTGGGGGGAAACTCCGCTTTGATCATGATGATCTCGATGTCTTCTTTCGGGAAAAGAATGAAGTCCATCTGAGACATCGCTCCGCAGGAACCGAATACGAGAAGAAGGATCACCGCAAACGAAGACTTCTTATGTTTGATGTTGAACGAAACGAACTTAGAAAACTTCGCTTCGATCGATTGGAAGATGGAATCCATCTTTTGACGGAATCGGCTTTTGATCTTCATCTGATCCGGAGTTTTTGCGAACGCGGCGATTCTCGCGGGAAGAAAGAGAAAGGATTCGATCAAACTCGCGGTAAGCGCGACGATCACGACCAGAGGAATTTCCCAGACGAATTTTCCCATGATTCCCGACATGAACAACATCGGTAAGAATGCGGTCACTGTCGTGAGGTACGAACCGAAAATCGGAACGATCATCTCCACGGTTCCGCGTAAGGAAGCGGTAAACGAATCGTTCTTTTCCGCGAGATACGTGTAGATGTTTTCCGAGATGACGATCGAGTTGTCGACGAGCATCCCCAAAGAGATGATTAGACCCATCATCGAAATCATGTTGAACGAAACGTCGAAAAACGGTAGAACCGCAAAGGTCATCAACATCGAAAACGGCAGGGAAAGGGAGGTCAATGTCGCCGTTCTAAAATCCAAAAACAGAAACAGAATTCCGAAGACGATCGCAAATCCGATCAACGCGTTAGACGAAACTACGTTCAAACGGTTCTTGGTCCGTTTTGCCTCGTCGTTTAACACGAACGTTTTCATGCCGGAAGGATAGGTTTTGGAAAGTTCGCCGAGTCGTTTGTGGACGTTATCCGCAACTTCGATCGCATCCGCTCTTTCCTTTTTGATCACGGAAAGAATCAAACCCTGTTTTCCGTTTGCGATCGCGAGAAATCTAGGATATTCGAACGTGTCCTCTACTCGCGCGAGATCGCGGAGTTTAACGGTGGAAAATATCTCGTTCGTTCTCGCGGGAATCTTTCCGATTTCCGAAGGATCCTTGAATTCACCGTCGATTCTCAAATCGAACGCGGTATCGGAGTCCACCGAACCCGCCGGAAGATTGATGTTCCGATTGCGGATCGTATTGGTGATATCCGTAAGATCGAGGGAATACTGCTTTAGTTTATTAGCATTGACTAATATTTGCCATTCTCTGTCGCGTTTTCCGAAGACGTCCACGCGTGCGACGCCTTGGATCTTTTCGAGTTCTCGTTCGACGAATTCCGCGGTGGTATGGAGTTCGATTTCGTCCTTACCTCCGAAGATCGAGAATTCGAGAATCGGAAATGAGCCCGATTTCCGTTCGGTCATTTTCGGTTTTTCGGTGACTTGAACCGGGAATTCGGACATCGCGTTGTCCACGGCTCTTCGGATTTCGTTCAAAACTTTTTCCGGGTCTTTTTCTTCCAGACTAACGCGAACGTCGATATCCGAGAGCGAATTACGCGAAAACGAACGGATCTCGTCGATTCCGTCGATTTCTTTGAGTCGTTCTTCGATCGGATACGTGACTCGAAGTTCCACATCCGCGGGAGAAGCCCCCGGGAATTTCGTGGAAATGACCATTTGTTTCATGTCCACGTTCGGAAAAGCGTCTCGTCGCAATCCCAAGAGGGATACGACTCCGGACAAGAAGATGAAAGTCATCCCCAAATACATGAAAAGGCGGTTTTTGATAAAGGATTCGATTAAGGATCTCATATATATTTCTGACTGACTGGTCAGTTTCTCAAAGGGTTTGTTTTGCTGTCAAACTTGAAAATGTGGGAACTCCTAAAAAACCGAAGAATTTTGTTTCGCGGAGGTATAAGTGAGGAATGGAAAATGTGGGAACTCCTGCAAAATCCCCGATTTTCGGGGGAACTGGGACGGAACTCCGTCTAAATTCTCCTCTTATTTCATTTGACACCGCTAAAAGGGAAGAATCTGATCTCAAGAGTGGAAAGAAACCGCCTTGCATTAGCAATTACATTCGTATTAACCATTTTGTCCGTTCTCATCGGACTTGTGAACATCTCACTCGCGACTACGACCTCGAAATACTCCCGAACCACAGGAGGAACCTTCTTCAGTACGGCTCCGATCGGCGCGGCGTTGATCAAAATCGAAGGGGAGATTCATTCCGGACATTCCACCTTCGAATCGACCGGCTCCGAAAGTATTCTCCAGAAGCTGCGGGATATAGAAGGAAATCCGAATATTAAAGGAATCTTAATCGAAATCAATTCACCCGGCGGAACGGTCGGAGCTTCTCAGGAAGTTTACAACGAATTGATGCGTCTCCGCAAAACGAGGAAGATCGTCGTGTCGATGAAGGACATGGCGGCTTCGGGCGGATATTATATCGCTGCTTCCGCGGATAAAATCTTCGCGTTATCCGGAACGATCACCGGTTCGATCGGTGTGATCGCGATGGCTCCGAACATCAAAGGACTTCTGGATCGTTACGGAGTGAAGATGAAAGTCTACAAGGAAGGAAAGTATAAGGATTCCTTGTCCTTGTTTCGCGATTCCACTTCCGAAGAAGACGAGATGATCCAGAAGATGCTTTCCGACACGTACAACGAATTCGTGCAGGACGTCGCCAAAGGAAGAAATCAAACCGTAAAGTCCGTACAAAATCTTGCGGAAGGACGCATCTATTCCGGGCAAGACGCGTTCCGCAATAAACTCGTGGATGAAATCGGAGGAAGAAAAGAAGCCCTCGAAGAATTATCCAGGCTTTGTCAATACGACGGAGAAATCCCTCTTTACGAAGAGGAAGAATCTCCCTTCGACAGATTGTTTATGATGCTCGGTTCCAAGATGAATTCCTTTTCGGGCGAAAAGATCTTCTTCAAAGAATTTAAGAATTCTCCCGTGCTTGTGATTCTTCCTCAGGCGATCAGGTAAGTTCCTTGAAAGATTTATTGAATTCCATTCTCGAAGTTTTGGAAGCTTCCTTGTATGAACCGATTCGTTTGGAAGCGGCTCTTGCAAACTTAACCGAAAAGAATCTGAATCTGTTTTCGTGGATCGTTCTGATTCCGAGCGCACTCAGCATTTCCGTCGGCGCGACGTATCTTTCGCCTCCTTATACGAGCGGTTCCATGGGTTTGATTTTCCTCGCGTTTGCGGCGAACCTTTCGATGATTTCCATTCTTCCTACGATGTTGGGCGCTGTGATCGATTTTTACGCGCAGAGAAAACAAAGAACAGGAAACGTCCATTATTCGTATAATCTTTGCCGTTTCGGTATGGCGATCTTCGTTTTCTTTACTCCGCTTGCGATTCTTCTGCGGGAAACCGGTTTGACCGGAGGAATCGGCTACTTTCTGATTCTTCTCTTTTTGATCGGATATTACGTCGCGATTTTATCCAGAGGAATTCAATACATCTACGATTTGAAAACCTCCGATGCGGTTCGTTTTGCGATCACCGCGGCCGTGATTTCGGGTGCGTTCCCGTTCGTGTTTTACTTCTATATTTCCGGTTCCATTCTCCATTTGATTTTATGAATATTCTGATTACCAACGACGACGGAATCGCTTCCTCCGGCATCAAGGCTCTGGAAGCGGTCCTTCAAAAAGAACACAATACGTATTTGATCGCGCCTCTGCGAGAAAGATCCGCGACTTCCATGGCTTTGTCGATTTACGATTCGATGCGCGTGGAACGGATCAACGACAATCATTATATCGTGGACGGTTATCCGGCCGATTGCGTGAACATCGGTCTGCACGGTGAAATTTTTCCGAAGATCGATCTCGTTTTATCGGGAATCAACCGAGGCGTGAACATGGGACACGACGTTCATTATTCGGGAACGGTGGGCGCCGCGAGACACGGTGCGATTCACAATCGTCTTTCTTTGGCGGTGAGTTCGGGAAATATAAATAAAGAATATGATTATATTCGAGAAGCTGAATTTATCAAACATTTCATCCGTGAATACGTTTCGTTTCTGAAGGTAGGAACGGTATACAACATGAACATCCCCGCCGATTTCGAACCTTCTATGGAGAATCTTAAAATAACGAAACTCGGCAAGCGAACCTACGAGGACACATATTCCAAAAAGAATATCATCGGAGGAATCGCGGACTTTTATCTCGGCGGTTCCGAACTCGGACATTCCACGGACGAGGGCACGGATTTTACCGCGTTCTTTGCGGGAAAAGTCTCTCTAACTCCGTTGTCTCTCGATCAGACCGACGCGTCTTTGTTAAACGAACTCTCCGCTTCCTTGGGTAAGAATGTCCGATAAGGATAAGAATAAAAAATCCTCGTCCGCAAAGAAGCGGATTCTTCAGGAAATCGATAAGGAGAATTTCCTTTTCGCGCTGACTCTGATCGACCGCGAAATTTCCTCCGGCAACGAAGATCCGGAACTATATTATAATTTTGCGATATGTTGCGCAAGAACCGATAACCATAAAAAATGCGTTTCGATTCTCGAACAGCTTCTGGAAAAATTTCCGCGTTTTGGGGAACGCGAAAATTCGATCTTGATGATCGTGTATTCTTTGATTCAAAACAAGGAATACGACAAGGCTCTGGAAAAATGCGAGGAACGTCTCAAGGTGCAAGTGGACGATCTGAGAATTCTCTCCATGAAGGCTTTCGCTCTGGAAAAGTCGGGGCGTATCGAAGACGCGATCGAAATTCACAAAAGAATTCTCCGCTTGCGTCCCGATTATAAAAACAGTTTGAATTCTCTCGGTTATCTTTTGCTGAACCAAAGGGAGCCGAGTCCGGAAGAATGGAAATTGGCCGCCGATTGTCTGAAAACGGTTCTGAAAAACGAACCGGATCATCCCGCGTATTTGGATTCGTTCGGCGTTCTTCTTTCCAAGAGCGGCAAAAAAGAAGAAGCCATTCTCGCTTTCAAAAAGGCTCTCTTAAAAGCTCCTACACATCCTGAGATCTTACGACATATTGAAAAAGTAGAAGACTCTACTTGACAGTGCGGCTGTTTTTAAAAACATGGAGTCGGAAACGGGATGTAGCGCAGGGGTAGCGCATCTGCCTTGGGAGCAGAGGGTCGTAGGTTCAAATCCTATCATCCCGATTTTCAAATCCTCCCAAGACTCGGTAGCTCAGTTGGATAGAGCAACTGCCTTCTAAGCAGTGGGTCGGGGGTTCGAATCCCTCTCGGGTCACCAGGATGAGCAGAGACGGAGAACGTAGCTCAGTTGGTAGAGCTCCAGTTTGTGGTACTGGCCGTCGCGGGTTCGATTCCCGTCGTTCTCCCCAGTTTTTGCGGGAACTCCTTCAAAACGTTTCGCTCTTTCTCCGGCTTTCCTCGCAGACCTTCTCATTCTCAAGTTTCACCGAAAATCGTTTTCAGCTTCGGTTTTCAATCTTCGCCGAGCCAAATGTCTTCGAGACAAAGTGTTTTGCTTTTGTCGGAGCTTTTCGGAGATTTCTCCAACCAAGTTCCGCCGACCGTCCAGAGAAACATGTTTTGTGGGAACTCCTCGCTTTTCCCCGGCCGATAGTATTGCCCAAGCGGGATTTCGAAATGTTTGGATTCGGAAAAACGGAGAACTTGTTCGCCGAGGATTTGATCCTTCGGCAATCGCAATTCTTTGTCCATGTCGATGGATTCTCGCAAGATAATTTCCAACTTTAGTTCGCCGACGGTTTCCGGACAACCGACAACATGAAGAGTTTTCCAGTTGGAAATTTCGGGCTTTCCATTTTGGAGATGATGCGTTTGTCTGAGTTCCACGAGAAAATCCTGTTTCAGGTCGGAACCCCGTAGCTTTGTCCACGTGGTCGCCTTGTTACGATCCAACAAATGAGAAATTCTCGAGTTCCGATCCGAAAGATACGAGTTCGTAAAATCGAACGCCAAAAACGGAGGACGTTCGGTGTACGTCTCGATTCGATTCTTTGTGGTATTCCATAAATAAAGATTTCCGGATAGGATTGCGATTGGGAAAATTAAGGTTAAACTTTTGAAGAGAACGTTTTTAGGAATCACAGGATCAAAATTGCGGGAACTCCTCCGTTTGGGCAATCAGGATTCTTGCGTTTTCAAAAACCGAACAATAGAAGAAAGGAATCAACTATGAAAGTAGGAATTGCCGGCGGAACCGGTTTGATCGGAAGAACATTGGCGCATCGTTTGCTTCAAACCGGAAATTTCGTGAGAATTTTCAGCCGTTTTTCCGATATTCCCCCGTTGCTTCGCGGCCAAAAAAATCTGGAAATCGTCGCGGGAACTTTTCCTAAGTCCAAGGATCTGCAGGGATTGGACGCCGTCGTAAATCTTGCGGGCTTTCCGATCGCGGGTGTTCGCTGGACGGAAAAAGTAAAACAGGAAATCCGATCTTCCCGAGTCGATTATACGAAGAACTTAGCCGCTTCTTTGCAAACGGTCGTGGATACTCCCCCGGAAGTTTTGATTCAAGGTTCGGCTATCGGTTATTACGGTTCGTATGAGGACGATGCGAACACATTTTCGGAAGAATCTCCTTTGGGCCGCGATTCTCTCGCAACGTTATGCGCTGATTGGGAAGCGGCCGCCCAACCCGTAACGAACATAGGAATTCGTCTCGTAAAAATTAGAACGGGGATCGTCTTGAGTCCGTTCGACGGCGCTTTGAAAAGTATGCTTTCTCCGTTTCGGCTCGGGATGGGCGGCCCGATCGGTTCGGGAAAACAAATTCTCAGTTGGATTCATATCGAAGACATGGTGAGCGCGATTCTTCATTTGATCGAAAACAAGGAACTTAGCGGGGCTTTCAATTTGGTTTCTCCTCATCCCGTTGACAACGAGACGTTCACCAAAACGCTTGCAAGCGTGTTAAGGCGACCCGCGTTTTTTCGAGTTCCCGCGAGCGTGTTGAAGTTTCTGTTCGAGGACGGAGCGGACGTGATTCTTCAGGGACAGAAGGTCGTTCCGCAACGACTTTCCAAATCCGGTTTTACGTTTCGATATCCGAATCTGGAGGAAGCTTTGCGGGAGCTTCTGCAGGCGCATTCGTGAAAGTTATTTATTCTTTTTGAATATAGTTTTAAAGGGAGAATTCCTCCCGGATGACCGGATGTTTTTTGAGTTTGTTCAGGGCCTGTTCTATCAGCCTTTTGCCGATTTCCGTATGATTCCAGACGTTGAGTCCGGACGGATGGGGCAACGGAATCCAATCCACGTTGATTCCGTGGAATTCTCTCGTAAATCGCTGACCGATTACATCTTCCAGTTTGTATTTTTTGATTTCGATCAACTGATCGATCGCGAGTTTTCCGATAGGAATTAAAAGCTCCGGTTTGTGAAAACGAACCTCGAACTCCAGAAACTCCGAACAGTTCGAAACTTCGTCCGAGTCCGGTTTACGATCTCCGCTCTTGGCCTTTCCTGGAAAACAACGGCAAACCGCGGACATGTTCACCTTGGTACGAAAGGTTTCCTCTTCGATTCCGATTTTTCTGAACCAACCGAAGAGAGTTTTTCCGGCGGTATAAGCGAAGGGTTTGCCGAACCGTTCCTCGTGAACTCCGGGCGCCTGACCTAAACTGATGATTCTCGCGGAAGGAACACAACCGTGAACCGGATTGCCTTCCATTTTGGGACATTTTCTGCAGCTTAAAAGATGATTTATGTGATTTGAATATTCTAATTTTCTGTTTTTCATTCAAAGGGGAAATCAATTCATAATAATGTTCATCGCGTCCGTCAGAGTTCCGGTCACGCGGATCAGCGATTTTAATTTCGTAAGTTCCAGGATTTTATTCACCTGGGAAGAAGGAGAGAATATCGCGATTCCTCCCTTTCCGTTTTTGACCAGCTTTGCGTGGGTGCTCATAAAAACAGCAAGACCGGAAGAATCGATATAACGGATGTCTTCCATGTTCACGAAAATAAAAACAAAACCTTTATCGATCAGATCGAAGATTTTCTCCTTTAAAGCGTGTGCGGAATAGAGATTGATTTCGCCGCTGATTTTCAGGACGACCGCGTCCTTCGGAAAATTTCCGGGAACGTCCTCCTTTTGAAGAGCCACCTTGAGTTCGTTGATTGAAAAATCCACTTCGTCGCCGTCGAGGCTAAGAGAATCGTCTGCTCCCATTTCGTTTATCTCCAGTTCTATTTAAAATCGGATTTTTAGAATTCTTTGACTCCGTCCGAAATTCGGAACGTATACAACTCGGGGTTGCTTTCAAATTTCTTAAAGTAACGGCTTTTTATTTTCTCGAACAGTATATCTTTTCTTCCCGCTTTGTCCAGTATCAAAACGCAACCGCCGAAACCGCCTCCGATCATTCTCGCGCCGAGGACACCTTCGGCCTTGAGTTCTTCGACTATAAAATCCGTCTCTTCACACGAAACTTCGTAGTCTTTGGAGAGGGAATCGTGACATTCGAATAGGATTTTTCCCGCTTCTTCCGCATTACCCGACTTCAAATTCCCGATCATGTTGCGGGTTCGATATCGTTCCGAGGTGACATGTCTTGCTCGTCGGATTTCGGTTTCGTTCAGACCGAAGGAAGAATTCTCCGCATCCTCCGGTTCGGCTTGATATAAGGTCGCGAGTTCCGGTCTGTGCTTTTTGATTTTCTGAAACGCCGATTCGACTTCCTTTCTGCGATCGTTGTAAGCGCTGTCTTTAAGAGAATGTTTCACTTTGGAATCGATCAGATAGAATTCATAACCGTCGAGACGCATTTCGTAGAATTCATATCGGAGATTTTCCGTATTCAATGCGATGCAGAAACCTTCCTTTGCGGTCGCGATCGCGAATTGATCCATGATTCCGCAGTTCACTCCGACAAAACGGTTCTCCGCCCTTTGACTGAGCAGAGCGATTTCTTCTCTGGAAAAATTCCAACCGTGAATTTCCGAAAGCGCGAATGCAACCGCGACCTCGAACGCAGCGGAGGAAGAAAGTCCCGCTCCTTGCGGAATATTTCCCCAAACGACCAAATCGAAAAAGTCCGGGACGAGACCGAGCTTTTGAAACTCGTCGATCACTCCATAAACGTAATTCACCCAAGAATGTTTCGAATCGTAAGCGGCGGACGGGGATTCGATTTTTTCACCCGTTGAAACGGAGAAGATTCTGAACTTGCGGACTTCGTTCTTACGGATCGCGATCCGAATCGAAAAATCGATCGCCGCCGGCAATACGATTCCTCCCGCGTAGTCCACGTGTTCGCCGATGATGTTGATTCTTCCCGGCGCTGAAAAAAATCGGATCGTTTCACTGCTCGGGGAGAATTCTTTCCGGAGAATTTCCGCTAATTCATCTTGATTCATTTTGGTAAATACGGTTTGAAAATCCCGGAAAGATTGATGGACGCTCGGATTCCGTCAATCCTTCTCCGTCGCGAAGACTTGGTTTTTTCTTGCCCCTCGATTCCATTTTTCTAAACTGTTCCAGCGTTCGTTTTTCGGTAGAATTTTCGCGGCCGTTTCCGAAATCATAACGTAAAAAAGATACTTCGTAATAATTTATGATTCGATTGGAAACCAGATTCGCTTCTTCGTTTGTTCCTTCCGGGGAATTCGAACCCTTTTTGGCAAAGGCGGAATCCGCAAGAAAGACGCTTCATTCCCTTCAAGGAAAGGGAAACGAATATTTGGGTTGGTTGGATCTTCCGAAACGAATCCAAGAATCGGAAATCGAAAAAATCATCCAAGCGGCACAAAGACTTCGTGCCTCTTCCGAAGTGGTGGTCGTTATCGGAATCGGCGGTTCGTATTTGGGATCGCGCGCCGTTCTGGAGGCGACTCTTCCTTTTTTTCAAAGACCTTCCCAAGGAAATCCGGGAGTCGTCTTTGCGGGACATCATCTCGAATCCAGATATTTGTCCGAGTTGATGGAATATTTGGAAGATAAGGATTTTTCGGTAAACGTAATTTCCAAATCGGGAACGACCACCGAACCTGCGATCGCATTCCGTCTTTTCTGGGAACTTCTCCGTAAAAAATACGGAAACGCGGCCGCTTCGAGAGTCGTAGCCACCACCGATTCCTCCAAGGGCGCTTTGAAGACTTTCGCCGACTCGGAAGGTTTCGAAACGTTTACGATCCCCGACGACGTGGGAGGAAGATATTCCGTTTTGACGCCGGTCGGGCTGTTTCCGCTCGCCGTAGCCGGAATCCAGATTCGAAATTTTATATTAGGATTTCAGAATATTCTGGAAGTTTTACATTCGGAGTCGAATCCGCTGCTTAATCCGGCCACGCATTACTCCGCTCTCAGGAATTATTTTTTATCCTCCGGAAGACATGTGGAAGTATTAGCGAATTTTAATCCTTCTTTGCGTTATCTCTCCGAATGGTGGAAGCAGCTTTTCGGAGAAAGCGAAGGTAAGGAGAATAAGGGAATTTTTCCGGCTTCCATGGACTTTACCACCGATCTTCATTCCCTCGGTCAATACGTTCAGGAAGGGAAACGGATTCTGTTTGAGACCGTTTTAAGTCCGGTCGAAATCCGCTCCGATCTGACTTTAAAACCTACACCCGACAATCTGGATTCTCTCAATTTCTTGGCCGGAAATACGCTTGGTCACGTGAACGAACAAGCGCGTCTTGGAACTCTTCTCGCGCACGCGGACGGCGGTGTTCCTTGTTTGGAATTGATCTTTTCCGATATTTCGCCGAAGTCCTTGGGGGAGTTAATGTATTTCTTCGAGTATTCTTGCGCGATTTCCGGTTATTCCCTCGGAGTCAATCCGTTCGATCAGCCCGGAGTCGAGACCTATAAAAAGAATATGTTCGCCCTTTTGAATAAGAACGGTTTTGAGAAAGAGGGAGAATCGCTTCGCAAAAGAATTCTCGGAAACTGAAGGATTCGTTCGTATAACACTATCGTTTAGCGTTTCTTCCCGTATACATTCCGGTCATTCTATCTTTTCGATGAAAATTATTTTACTGCTTGACATGTTTTAAAATTCAGCACGCTATGAAGGCATGAAAGGGCTTAGAAACAAAATCAGCATTTCGCTGACGGGCGTCCTCGCTTTGGCGTTTCTGTTTCTTACGTTTTCTACCCCTTTTTCCAGCAATCTTCCTGGGAAGTTGCCTACCCAAAAACAGATCATAGACGGGATTGAATCCGAATATAAAGAGCCGGTCCAATTGGAAGAGGAATCCGAATTCCTTTTCAGTTTCCTCTCTTTAACCCACAAAAACATTCTATTCGTATTCAAGGGCAAAATAACTTCCCTCCAGGATAGGTTCCAATTCCATTTCTGTAACATCCAAACTCTAAATCTGCTGAATTTACCGCCTCCTTCTCTCGTATAACTAGTCCTTACGTTTTCTAGTTTTGTCCTTACGGGGGAAATATGTCTTACCATTCTCTGTTCGTTATTTTCGTAATATACAGCGCCGTGCTTTTGACCCTTGAGGTTGCTGGTTCGTTATTATTATCGATTTTATCTTTGTCCTTATTACTGTTTGCAACTTACGGATCTCCAAATTGTGCCAATCCCGGTTCTTGGGAATTTACTCGTTCCCGAAACCGGGGTTGGCATATTTTTTTTCCGGCCTAAAAATAGGTTTCTTTTATCTCGAAGTTGAGGTAGTTTTGCCGGGGAATTTTTCCCCGAAGCAAAAATGGACCAAGAATTCAAAAGATGGACCCGCCTTCTGCGGGCGATCGAATCCGGAACCCGGATCGAGCTTACCGGTTATATCCTCAACGATTCGTTTCGGACCAACTTGGAAAAGTTCGTAAAGCTCTGTCTCGAAAATTATAATAAGAACGATTTGGCGCCTGTCGTATATTCCGTGATTCAGGAAATGCTTTTGCGCGCCGCCATGTCCAACCTGCGCGACTATTTTTCCTTCGAAAAGGGGATCGATCCTTTTGATCAAAGCGCCTTCGATGCCAGCGAGGAAGAATTTAGGAAATTCTTACATACGTTCGACGCCAAGGCTGTGCGAAACGCTCTCAAAACGAAAGGATTGTTTTTAAAAGTGATCATTCGTCACAACGATACGGGCCTTGCCGCGGAAGTATTACACAATTCTAAACTGATTCCGTTTATGGAAGAGCGCCTAAGAAAGTATCTTTCGGCCGCGATGGAATTTAAGAATTTGATGGACTACTACGATTGTTATCCGGCGGACCGTGAAGGACGGGACATCGGACTTGCGCTTTCGATATTGATGCTCAGGGAAACCGGATTGAAACCGGAACTGCTTCGTATCGGTTCGGGAGAAGAAGTTCATACTTCGCGTTTGGAAGTTCCTTTCGGAGAGGAATATCGGAGCATCCGCAAAAAAATCCTGAACGACGAGGAGATTCTTCCGTTTCCGAAAGAAAGCCACGAAGAAGCCGAACTTCCTTGGAAAACGAGTCGTTGCAGTTTTTGCGGGAGAACGGTGGACGATCGGATTTTCTTTTCCAAAATTCCGGACGACATCCCCGTAAAGGGAATTCCGGAGCCGATTCGCGCCGGAAATGGAATCTGCGCCTGGTGCCTTTCTTCCTATCTCTGAATCCTTAAACCGCAGAGATCCAAAAATTCCGGCCACCGTTCTCCGAGGTTCGGTGAAAAGTCCCGATTCTTTAGAGAAAGATAATATTCTTTTTCACCGAGGTCGATCGCCTCGCCCGGAAAAATTTCTCCGGCTAATCTTCGTTTTGCGGAAAGCCCGCGGAACATATTGGAAAGATCGAAAAACGTTTCGGGTTGAATGTCGCTTAACACCGCGCTGTTCAACACAGAGATTCCGATGTAAAAAAGGTTTCCGCTTCCGAACGTGACCTTCCCTTCGTCGAGTCCTAGTCCCGTATAACTCGCATTTGACGGTTGAGACATTAAATACAAAAGACAATCGTTTTCCGGAAGCGAGGTCGGGAGTCGAAAACCTGTTTCGGGAAAATAAAGGAAATCGGGATTCACGATTCCGATCGTTTCACCCATCCAACCGGCTCGAGTAAGTCCGGTTACGATTCCGCCCGCGGTCCCTAAGATCTTTTCGGTTTCGTCCGAAAAAAACAGAGGAAAAGGTTGAAAGTCTTTCAGTTCCTTTCTGATCTTCCCTCCGAGATAATGCGTGTTGACGACCGCAGCCTCCGCGTTTTGCATCCAGGCTTGAAAGAGAGAATAATAAATCAGAGGAATTCCGTTCACAGGAAGCAGAGGTTTAGGAAGGTCTTTGGTCAGCTCCTTCATTCTCGTTCCGAAACCGGCGGCGGGGATAAAAAATTTCAAAACGTTTCTCTCAAGGTTTGAGTCCTTTTTTAAAGGAGGAATTCTCCAGAAGTTCTTCCTTTAATAGATGAAAGAAGACATACAACTGATCCGGGAACAAACCCGCTTGTACGATTTCCAATAGATTATCGAGCGCGCTCAAAATGCTGGGTCTGTATCTATCCATCTTCTTGTCCGCGACTAGATAAAAATAAGAACCTAACGCCTTATACGAACGCTGCAGACATTGAATGTAATAACATTCCTTGGATCTAGGAAAATTCTGTTCGCTCAATTTTAGAAAAAGCTGATAGAGTCCCTGCCGCATCGCGAAGGGAATCGGTCTGTATGCGTCGTAGAGAATGCTGGAAAGATCGTAGAACGGAGTTCCCATTCTCGCGTCCTGAAAATCAATCATGCAGATTTCATTTTGCGGATTGATCAGAAGATTTCTTCCGTGAAAATCCCTGTGACAAAACACCTTGACCGGATATTCGGCGAGAAACGCCGAACATTCCTCGATGAATATCTTTACTTCACTTCGAAGCTGCGTCTTGAGATTGAATTGTTTCTGAAGCTTTAGGTAATTTGAATATGTGAACTTGCTTTCGAACCCGAGTTTTTCCACGTCGAATTCCCGGGAACTTACGGGAGGAATCGGATGCGTCTTTTGCAGTTTTACCAAAATCTCGATCGACTTTACGAGCCATTCCCGGTATTCCACGTCGTCCGTGATCGAAGTGAGATCCTTTTCTCCTCCGTCCGTCATTAGGATCAAAAAGTGAATCAGATCCTTTTTTAGAATTTCGGGAACGTGAAAGTGTTCGTGCGATAAGAACTCCGCGACGTCGATGAAGTCGTGTTGAAAACGAACGTCTTTACAGAGTATCAACGTTCGATCCGGGTATTGGACCCGGAAATACTTCCGATCGGAAGCTTCCAATGTGATCGGTGAAATCTTTTCGGGGAATTTACCGCCGTATTCCAAAAATTTCAGTTCTTGTTCGGTAAGGGTTGTTGCGGCAGCGTTGCTCATGGATGCTTATACCTTATCCGGAAAGACCAAACGGAATTCCGTTCCCGAGTTCGGTTCCGACTCGATTTCGATTCTGATTCCGTATTGATCGGCGATTTCTTTTGCGACGAACATTCCGAGTCCTGTTCCTTTTCCGATTCCCTTGGTCGTAAAATAGGGTTGATAGATTTTTTGAATCACTTCTTCGTTCATGCCGACCCCGTCGTCCAAAATCGAGACGACGGGGTGATGATTTCTAATATATACGGAAATACTAATATTTCCCCGATTGCCCGTCGCGTCCGCGGAGTTCAGCATGATGTTGGATAAGAGCAGAGAGAGCTGATCCTGATTCGATTCGACCAGCACCGGATTGGGTTCCGGCTTAAAATGAATCACACAGTGTTTGAGCCGCGAAGTTTTCTGAAAAACGTCGATCACGCTTTCCACGGAATCATTTAGGTTGATCGGTTCGGAAGACTTTCTTAAGTTGTCGCCCGGTTTACCGAGTTGAAGCAGGTTGTTCGTAAGCGTTTTGAGTTTGATCAACTGACTCCAAGTAATCTGAATCGCCTTTTGACGCGTCTGTTCCGTAGAATCGGGAAGTCTTGCGATTTCGATATGTCCTTGAATGGCCGTCAGAGAGTTGTTGATTTCGTGTCCGATGCTCGACGCGAGCGTGGAAAGGAATGCGCGCCTTTCCGCGTCGATGAGTTTTTCCGAAATCAGAAGTTTGCTCGTGATGTCCCGCGCGATTCCGGTATAATAGGTCTGACCTTCGATGTCGTAATAACAGATCGAGATGTCGTATGTCCGCACTTCTCCGTTTTTACTTTTGAGATCGGATCGGTTGATTCTCGCGATTTGTTTTTTGACCTTACGCTTGAGGAGCTGTGCAACCTTTTCCATGTATACGTTTTCTCTGCCGGGAGGGATCAGGATGTTGAAGTGTTTTCCGATGATTTCCTCCTCCGGATAACCGAATGCGTCTAACGCGGCTTGATTCATGCTGGAGAAGTTGAGGTTCTGGTCGAGGGTGATGACGCAGTCGCTCGTTGCGCTGAGAATATTATAATTTTGTAAATAAAGATCCTTGGCTCTCTGTGCGAGTTTCGTATTCTCCGTCGCCGACTTGATGAGGGTTTCCGCGTGTTGATCGCGGGTTTCCTTTTCCACTTTGGCTTTTTCGAGAACTTCCAAGATGCTCGTTCTTCGGATCGGCTTGGAGATGTAATCGAAAGCTCGGTTGCGGACGGCTTCCTCGGCGGTGGTGAGATCGGGATTTCCGGTCATTAAGATGACGGGAATGTTTTCGTTGATTTTGCGGATTTCCTTCGTGACTTCGATTCCGTTTTTGCCGTTCATCACGATATCGGAGATCACGATGTCGATGTTTTGACTTTTGATGATTTCAAGAGCGGAATCGTAATCCTTTGCAAGGAACACGCGATACCCTTCTCTGGAAATGACTCTTTCCAGAACCGTGCGGATTTCGGATTCGTCGTCGATCACGAGTACTGATGTTGACTTGGATTCCATAGGACAACGCTATTTTACCAGAAAAACCGATCTATATGGGAAGGCGAATCAAAACCCTAGTCCCGTTTCCGGGAGAAGAGTCCAAAGAAATCGTTCCGTTGTGTTCGGAAATGATCCTTTGTGAAATGGCAAGACCCAATCCCGTTCCTTGTTTTCCTCTTCGAGTCGTAAACAAAGGTAGAAACGCCTTATCTCGAACTTCTTTCGTCATTCCCGGACCGTTATCTGAAATTGTAAAAAGAATCGAATCCCGATTCAAATGAAATTCTTTTCTGGCGTTGATCGTAATTTTGGGAGAAGCCGGTTTTACATCCATTTCGGAGATTGCGTTGATCGCATTGACCATACAGTTGATCAAAACCTGTTCGATTTCCTGCCATGCAACGCGGATTTTAGGAAGATCGGGGCTTGCGATCCGTTTGAGTTCGATTCCGTTCTTTCTACAGGAAACTTCGATCAACTCGCAGGCTCGAAGAAGAATATAATACGGAGAAACGAGTTCCTTTTCCCGCGTTACCGTCCTTCCCAAATCCAAAAGGGATTTGATGAGATCGCGGATTCGAATGCTCGCCGCTTCGATTCGTTTGTAAATTTTTTGACGTTCGATCGGATCAGTTTCCTCGGTTTCGATGAGATCTTCCAGATACAAAAGACTCGCTTGCAGAGGGTTGTTGACTTCGTGCGCGATCCCGGCGGCGAGTTCTCCGATGGAGGCGAATCTTGCGGTTTCGTAGAGTTGTTTGTCGAGGAGTTTGGTCTGAGTGACGTCCGAGAAAATCAGCATCACCGCTTCGCCTTCTTCCCTGTATTTTTTTAAAGGGAGAATCTTGATCGAGAAGAAGTTTTCCTCTTCCGCGATGAATTGGATCGGAAGATCCAAAAAGACCGCTCTTTGCGAATCGAGACAGCTTTTGATTCCGGCTTTGAGTTCGTCCGAAACGTTCTCGGCAAATAACGAAAAGAAATCCTCTCCGGGATTTACATTCAAAATTTGGAATAAAAGAAATTTGAGAATCGGCGCGACTTCGAGAACGATTCCTTCGGGGGTCAAAATCACGATTCCGTTGTTCATCGCTGAAAAAAGATTTCTGAGTTTGATCTCCGAAGAACGGATCAGTTCCTCGTTTTTCTTTTGTTCGGTGATATCGAGCAGGAGAAGGATCGTTCCGATCGAATTTCCGTATTCGTCCCGAATTCGGGAGGAGGCGAGGAGCATCGGCGCTTCTATTCCCGGAAAAATTTTCATCTTGATTTCGGTTCTGAATTCTTCCTTGGAAAGACGATCCAAAACCGAAGGAGTGAGATTTAAGAATTCCTCGATGGGAAGATCGATGAAATCTTCTTTATAAACTCCTAATATTTTTTCGAGACTTCGGTTTCCGTACGTGATATAACCCTCGTCGTCCGTCGAGATCAACGGAACCTCGATCGAGTTGAGAAGCGCTCCCTGAAACTGAAGTTTTTTCGAGTTTTCGATACGAGTTCGTTCCGTTTTCGCGTTTTGAAGCGAGCTGTGGACGTCGGAGATGATCTCCTCGTAAAGAAAATTCTCTCCGGAATCGAAGGCCATCCCTTCCAAAGAAAGAATTTCGATTCCTCCTAGGAGTTGTCCTTTTTCCCGGATTCCGATCGAAAGACTTCTGCGGAATTTGTGATCCGCAAAAAGGGATTCCCATTCGGCGTATTTTCCGTTTCCGAACTCGTGGATGATGAAATTCTCCTTCGTTTCGATCAGGTTGCGCATCGGAAAGAGAGCATTAGAAGAAATGAATGAATGAATCTGCTGCTTGAGGACCGGATTCATATCCCGTTGACCGATGACCTGCAATTCTCCTTCTTTAAAGTAGAACGCCCAGACCAAAAAGTAATGCGGATTCTCCTTTAAAGTGTCGCAGAGTTTTTGAAAGACGGAACTTTCCGAAGTCAAGTATCTCAGGTTTTGTCTCAAGAGCCGTAGGGTTCTTAAGATACTTTGCATATAATAAAGTCTGAGTTCGGTCTGTTGGATCTCGGATCGATCCGTGAAGTAAAAAAGAAAGACGTCTTTTCCCCCGAAGCTGGAAGTGTTGATGGTAAAGTTGACGAGCTTTCTTTGTCCGTGCTTGTCCCTTAACTGCCAATAGACTTTGAGAGGTTCGTTGCGTTTGATCGTGAACGTTTCTCTCGGATTGTTCGGACTGGGGAGAATGAAATCGAGAGGTTTGCCTCTGAGTTCTTCTCCGGAATAACCGAGCAGGTTTTCGAGAGTCGGATTGACGTATAAAATTTTCTCCGTTTCCGTGTCTAAGGCGAGAATTCCTTCCTTAACCGGATAGAAGAAGGAATGAAGCACGGAGAGTAAAGAGTCGGGCATGCTGATCCGGGAAAACCTATATTGTATTTCGGCTTTCTTTCGATTCTTTGCAAGAATTAAATCGGGAAACTTGGAAGCGGAAGGATTTACAGCGAGAGCAGGGATGGAATTTTTGAAATCGACCGGCTCTTTTTCCCGTTCGCCGGAACTCTGCAACTTTTAACATAGAGAATATGCAATCATGAAATCGATGTACGGATTGTTCCTGCGCCACTATCACTGGAAAAAGAAAAAATATATGAAGGAGATCCTAGGGTTCGACGATCTTAAAGCGGATATCGGGGGCAATTCCGTTTATTTTTTGGAGAAGAATCCGGACAGGAATAAGACGATTCTGTTGATCCACGGGTTGCTCGATTCGGCTACGGGACTTCGCAGGGTCGCTCCCAAGCTGCGGCAGGATTATCGTATTTTAATTCCGGACATTCCGGGGTTCGGAAAGAGCAAACTTCCTCCTCTCAAATATCTCTATCAAGTGGACGTGTTCGGTGATTTGATCTACGAGGCGATTCGCAAACTGGACCTCGATAATCTCGTGTTAGGCGGACATTCGATGGGCGCATTGATCGCGATGCATATCGCGCTGCGGGATCGGGAGAAACGGATTTCCAAATTGGTTTTGATTTCTCCCGGAGGAATTCCTCATCCCAAACGGGACGAGATGAAGGAACTTCTGTTTCCGAAAAACGAAAACGATCTCGTTAAGCTGATCGAAGCGTTGTATTACGAAACTCCCGAGCTTCCGGGAAGAATTGCAAGAAAGGCTTTGATTCAATCTTGGAACGAACTGCCGAATCAATTTCTGACGATCAATACCCTTGAACGGGAAGCGGAAATCTTTTTAGGCAAAAAACTCGGTGATATAAAAATTCCGGCGTTGATCGTATCCGGCAAAGAAGATCCGATCACGGACGTAGCGATGACGAAGAAGCTGCATTCTTACCTGAAGAAGAGCAAGCTCGTCCTGATTCCCGATGCGAAACACGCCATCCACATGGAAAAACCGGAAGAGCTTTCGTTGGAAATCAATCGTTATCTGGATTAAAGCGCTCCGTTTCAGAGCGCGCTGAAAATTTCTTTGACCGCTTTGATCACGTCCTGAACGTCTCCGTCCTTCATTCCCGGAAACAAAGGAATCGAAAGCGATCTCGAATACATCGCGTTCGCGTTCGGGAAATGTTCCTTTTTAAATCCGAAACGGGAACCGTAAAACGGATGTTCGTAAAGAGGAATAAAATGAAGGCTCGAACCTATATTCCGTTTTTTTAATTCGGCCGCGAAGATGTCCCGATCCATTTTGGAGGAAGCGCGGTCGACTTCCACGCGGAAGAGATGCCAGGAATGTTCTCCGTCCGGAGCGGAAAGAGGCAGATGTAAAAACGGAAGATCGGCGAATTCTTTTTTGTACAATTCGGCGATTGCAATTCTACGTTTCCAGAGATCGTCCGCTTCGGAAAGCTGAACGATGCCAAGCGCTGCGGCGACGTCGGTCATATTGTATTTAAAACCAGGGGAAACGACTTCGTAATACCAACCCGGACGATCGTATGTTTCCCGGTTGATTCCGTGAAGACGCATCAATTTGATCCGATCCGCAAAGTGAGAATGGTTGGTCGTCACCATTCCTCCTTCGCCGGTCGTGATTCCTTTGGTGGCATAAAAACTGAAAACGGTAAAATCGCCGAAGGTGCCGATCTTTCTTCCTTTGTGAACGGCGGGGAACGCGTGGGCCGCGTCTTCGATCACGTAGAGATGATATTCTTTAGCGATTTCTAATATACCTTCCATGTCGCAGATCACTCCCGCAAGATGTACGGGAAGAATCGCCCGTACCGTTTTGCCGGTTTTTTTATGGAAGAGGGTTCCGTTTTGATAGATACATTCTCTTTCGATTGTGGCGCGGAGAGTTTCCGGTGTCATCAGGTTGAAGATCGGATCGACGTCCGTAAGAATCGGTTCCGCGTCGAAGTAACAGATGACTTCCGCGGTCGCGGTAAACGTAACCGCGGGGCAAATGGCCGCGTCTTCCCGGCTCATTCCGATTGCCTCCAAAGCGAGATGAAGACCTGCGGTCGCGGAGTTGAGAGCCAGCGCGTATTCGGCTCCGGTGTAACGCGCAAATTCTTCCTCGAATTCTTTCACCTTAGGACCGGAGGTGATCCAGCCGGATCGGAGAACTGCGGAAACTTCTTCGATAGCCCTTTCCGAAATGCAAGGCAGGGCGAATGGGAGAAAGGTTTTGCGTGCTGTAATCATAAATCGGACATAACCCCCGGTGCTTTTTTAAGCTTCGGCAGATTTCGATTTTTCCTGAGTTGTAAATCGATCGGCGATCCGGAAAAATGTAGGAACTCATACGAAAACTTACGGCCGCATCCCCGCAAGCGGGGTCGGGCCGCTCCAGACTCGCGGAGTCCCGCTCGGTCTGAGGCGTCGGTCGAAAAAAAAGCGTGCTCTTTCTTCTACAGGAACCGCAAAATCGGACCAAGTCTTGCGCGTCCCTTGCGGGCTGTGTGTGGGAACTCCAATTGTAACCGCCATTGAGAATTTCTGAACTCAGAAGTTACGGGGGCGCTCTCTTTTCCACCTTCGTTGGAAACCACTCGCATCGCTCCGCTGCTCGTTGGCTATCTCGCTTCCTACAGGGCGCTCTCTTTTCCACCTTCGTTGGAAACCACTCGCATCGCTCCGCTGCTCGCCGGCTATCTCGCTTCCTACGGGGCGCTCTCTTTTCCACCTTCGTTGGAAACCACTCGCGTCGCTCCGCTGCTCGTTGGCTATCTCGCTTCCTACGGGTCGCTCTCTTTTCCACCTTCGTTGGAAACCACTCGCGTCGCTCCGCTGCTCGCCGGCTATCTCGCTTCCTACGGGGCGCTCTCTTTTCCACCTTCGTTGGAAACCACTCGCGTCGCTCCGCTGCTCGTTGGCTATCTCGCTTCCTACGGGTCGCTCGATAAGAATTGAAATCTTTTCCGAGGAAATATATTTTGCCTTAGTGGCGTTAACTTTTGGAGAGATTTTAGAACGAATTCGGATCATCGATCGCGATGTAACCGAATTGAACCGCCTGAAATCCAGGCTTCCCGCCGACCGTCCTTATTCTTCTTCCTTACAGATTTCTTTCGACAAACAGATCAACGAACTTTTGAACGAAAGGGTCGGACTCATGGAACTCGAGGTTCTGGACCCTCCTTCTTGGATTTTAGGAGTTCCCACGGCCGGCATTCCTCAAGAAACTCCGGTTCCGATCAAAGGGCTTTTTCCTTCCGGAGATCTTTCCAAAGAGAAGCCGGACGACCAAGATGTAATCAACTTCCTGCGGGAACTCCCCAAGACCGAAATCCATCTTCATCTCGAGGCCTGCGTCAACAAAGACACGATGAAACAGTTGATGGAAAAGAACGGGATCAGCGTTTCGGACGAAGAATTCGAAGCGAAGTTCAACTTCAAGGACTTGAACGGGTTCATCCAAGTATTCTTTTTTATACAATCGCTCGTGAAAGAACCCGCTGACTTTTCCTACTTTGTAGGGAGTTTGGCGGAATACATGCGGGCCAACAACATCGTTTACACCGAAGTGTTCTTCGCTCCTTCCAAATTCATCCAAAACGGACTCGATTTCGAGGAGATGATCGACTTTCTCGTGAACCGTATCCGTGAAGAAAAGGAAAACGACGGAATCACCATACGCTTGTTAGTCGATGTGTCGCGTTCCTTCGGACCGGAAAACGCGATGAACAACTTAAACCGCGTTTTAAAACTCAGACATCCCGAAGTGATCGGGATCGGTTTGGGCGGCGCGGAACTGATGGGGCCTGCGCGGGATTATCAGGAAGTTTTCAAAAAAGCGAGAGAAGCGGGACTCCGCGTGGTCGCTCACTCCGGAGAGGACGACGGTCCTTGGGCGATCTGGGAAGCGGTCGAACTTCTCAAAGCGGAACGGATCGGACACGGAACCTCCGCGATCCAAGATCCCGAACTCGTAAAATATCTCAGAGAGAATCATATCCCCATCGAGATTTGTGTGACGTCTAACGTATTTACGGGGAAATACGTCCGCAAGGAGCAGAATCACCCGGTTCGATACTATTACGATCAGGGACTTCCTCTCAGCGTGAACACGGACGATCCTGAAATATTCAACGTAAATCTTACATACGAATATTATAAACTTTGGAGATTCTTGGATTTCTCTTTGGACGAAATCGTGGACCTGATCCGGCAGGGAGTTTTCGCCTCCTTTCATCCGAACAAAGAATCCCTTTGGGCTGAGATGGAAAAGAAAATCCAAACGGTCAAAGCGCGATACGGTCTGAAGCGGTAGAAAGATCTTTCCGAATTCTCGTTTATTCTCCGTTTCAAATTCTTTCCGAAACCGATTGTTCGGATTTTACCCCGAAACGAACTTTACCCGATCGATAAATTCTACGTTTCGAAATCTCTTTCGACCGGAAAATTCTTTTCTAAATTCTTTGTCGTATTAAAAATCGGCCCCATGCAACCCAGAATCAACATCATCACCTTAGGCGTAAAAAACTTCGATCAAGCGGTTCGCTTCTACGAGGAAGGACTCGGTTTTCCTAAAATGAAGTTCGAAGGAAATATCGCCTTCTTTACGTTAAACGGAACCTGGTTCGCTTTATATCCGCTCGAAGCTCTCGCCGAGGACGTCGGAGTTCCCGCAAAAGGAAACGGTTTTCGGGGATTTACGCTCGCTTACAACGGACATTCCAAAGAGGAAGTCAACGAAGTTATCGCAAAGGCGGAAAAGGCGGGAGCAAAAATTGTTAAGCGACCACAGGACGTTTTCTGGGGAGGTTATTCGGGTTACTTCGAGGATCCCGAAGGATATTATTGGGAAGTCGCTTGGAATCCGGCCTTTTATCCGGGACCGAAAGAAGTCTAAACGGTACTTTCACAGATTCGAAATCCTTCGACGACGCCGGAGGATTTCCTGTTTTAACTCCGCCTTACTTTTTACAAAACACCTGCACTGTCCTTCGTGTGTAAATTCCGCCGATCGTCCAGTGAATCACGTTATCCCAAAAGTTTCTTTGGATGAGAATCCGCGGTTTTCCTTCCTGGCATTTCACCTCGGGCGTATCGAAAGATTCGATCAAGCCCACGGCGTAGCCGCCTTGTTTATAGGTCTGATCCGCTTTGGTTTCGTCCGGAAATGAGGCCGCTCCGGGAGAATTATAGATTTGTAATGTGGTATTGTGACATCCCGTCGCCGTTCCGATCGTAATCGTCAACAGTATGGTTTTTAAAATTCTCATATACTTCTCAGTTGTAGCAGATCAGATCCAAAGTCCTCGGTGAATAGATTCCGAGCGTAAGCTGTTCGTAGAGCGCGTCGAAAAAAGTCGAATACTGATGCGCTTCCTTCACTCCGTTCGTACAATAGTCGGCCGCGTTTATCGGATAGTTTTTCGGGCTCATTCCCCAGAAATAAAAGGACTGAGGAATCACGTGCATCTGCGAAGGTTCCGCGTTCAATCGTTCCCTGTCTTCCAGCGCGGCCTTACACTGCCTCTGCGTGGACGGATTTAAACAGGATTTAGGCGGGTCCTGCGGAAATCGGACGCGCGCGTGCTGGCAGGCGACGAAGATTCCCATGAATAAAAACGCGATCGCCGCTTTAACGATCGGATGTTGAGTCGACATCTATATAACCCTTTCCGAATATTCCCGCAAATAGATTGAAATCGGATTCTTTTTTGTTTGTGCCCCGGAAAACGGTCAGTCGATACTTTCCTTTTTCCAGGGATTGGATTTCGATTTTGCAGGAGAACGTGTTTCCTGAATTCGTGTTTGCACAGGAAGTCTTTGAGTCGAAGGGAAATTCTTTTTTGATCAATTCGAGTTTTAGATCGGAGCTTACGGAATCGATTTGAAAGATTCCTCGCATATTCTCCGATTGTTTGAGGATAAATTCGTAATTTTGAACGTTGTTTCCAGATTCCATTCTTCCGTGAACGAAGGATTGGAGCCGGATCATTTCGTTCCGATCGTTTTTCGTAAACGTGAGTCGTTCCGAATTTCCTTCTTCTCCGAAGAGAACGAAACCGATTAGAATCAGCACGGTAACGATCAGTGATAAGGTTTGTCGATGTCGCATATCAATTATTCTGTTGTCTGTAAACTCGTACCGGTTGATTGTTCTTTCCGACGCTGACGTAGATGTAGTTTACACCCGCGTCCGATCCGGCAATGGCCGAGTAGATTTGACGATTGGTCGCGTCTCCTAAGCCGCTTCCGCCGACTTGTTCCCAAACATTCGACGCGCTTCCCGGATTTGCGATATTGGTTCTCCAAATTTGGATTCCGCTTTCGTTGTCAAAGCCGACGTAGAGATACGATCCGTTTGCGACCGCCATCGTCATACTATGGTTGGAAACGTTTCCGAAATTCGTAAAACCGCTTCCGTCGTCCCCGACCACGGACCAATCACCCGCATCGCACAAAGTCGAGTTTCCGCTCAGACTCGGATCGCATTTCCAAAGCTGCGGTCTTCGATTCGTATAGGATCCGTTCGTGCAACCTGCGGTCGTTTGAACCGATCCGCGTAAACCGGAGTTGTCCTGAGGAGTCACGCAGATCGTTCTTGTGACGTACATTCTTCCGTTAAACTCGGCGAACTGAGAGAACGCCTTGTCGCCCGGAACCATATCGTAGTATTTCGTAAGTTCGAGAGAGAACCAATTGTTGTTCGATCCGTTATGCCACTTTGCGTCGCTTCTCGGAGCGGCATCGACCCAACCCGGACAACTGTCGGTCCCGTCGCAAGGAGTCGGATTTCCGCTCGTGGAACGTATTATACTTCCATTATGTAAGGAATTTGGAAAGCCTCCGTTTGCGGCGTAGATTCTTCCGTTAAAAACGAAGAGCGAATCGATTCCGACGTAGTAAGCCCAGTTGATCGAGGAGTTGTTCCCTTCCTGAGAACCGCCTCCGAAGTAAGGCATTCTATCGATTCTAAAACGATCTCCGCGCGAACCGTCGTTTGCGTTGCAGTTAGAGCCGACCGTACATCGAGAAGAGTCCGCGGCATTGAAAGTGATTTTTCCGAAGTCCGGAGAATTAGAACCTTGATTTCGCTTAGCAAAACCGGCGTAGATCCGATCGTTCAAAACGGTGATCGACGAAGTTCCCGCAGTAACCGTTCCGGTGATCGTTCCCATATCGATGTATTTGAAGTCCAATCCGGAATCTGTATCGGAAGAATAGTAGAGATAATTAAAGTTCTCCGCGGATCGGGAGCCCGCCATCAGGATGTGAGCCGTTCCACCGAGTGAACCGGTTGCGAATACGCCCCGGCCGTCTTCGTTATCCGGACCGCAGCCGTTCGCCTGATTCGCGTTATTGAGAGTGCAGCCCGTATGACCGATCGTCACGTATGGAGGAACTCCGATTCCTCCGTCCCTCGTTGAAGCGCTGTTAGACGATACGTTCGAAGTTCCGGAAGAGGAAGTCGTATCCTTGGTAAAGGAGAACGATACCGACTCCGGAGAAGTGCCGTCGTAATTAAAACGAACCGCTTGGTTTCCGTTCGTGTTCGGCCCGATATAAATCCGATTGTTGTATCCCGTGAGATAACCGAAGGAAGAATCGTCGGCAAACGGATTGGTCGCAACGGGGCCGTCCGTGAAGTTTACGGGAGAACTTCCGCAGCCGATAAAGCTCGTTCTATCCTTCGGAGAAGATTGTAAATTCTCCGCATCGGATGAATTACGAATCGATCCCCAAGACGTGTTGTCGAATCCGTCTCCGTCCAAGTTGTTCGCGGCGATGATCGTATATTGACCGCCGGACTGGGACAAGGAATGCGTAATACAAACTTTGGAGGAATCCGCGGCAGCTCCGCCGCAAACGCTTCCGTCCAAAATTTTCGCGCTCGTGATGTTTCCTAAAGAGGAAACTCCCGTAAATTTATACCGAAGTGCGCACTGTGTTTGATTGGAACATTCCGCTGACTTAGCGACATCGGCTCCCGCGAACAACGGTTTGGAGAAGGACACGATCACTCTTCCCACCGTGTTGCAGACCGCGCCGGAGATTTTGAGTTGTTCCTGTCCCGTAAAATCGGCGTTATTCGGACAACCCAAAAGATTCGGAGCGAAGGAAAGATCGTGAACACCTGCTTTGTTTACGACAAGCGTATATGTTTTTCCGGAAAGCTGCGAAGTCGAAAGCGTAATCGTAAACGTGTTTCCGCTTCCGCTGATGCTGCTCGGCGCAAAATCTGCCGTTTGAGAATTTCCGGTAAAGTCCGTATTGTCCGAACAATTTCCGGTAAAGGAAGAACCGTTTACGATCTTATAGTTGGATAAGCTCAATGCTTCCGTGTTATTTACGGATTCTGAATATACTACTCGGATCGTATTCGGAGACAAGGAAACGGCGGATGTGATCGTAGGAGGTGTCGTGTCGATCGCATTCACGGTAAGAATCGTATTCCCCGAAACGGAATTGTAAGTCGCTGAAACGGTAGGGCTTCCCGCGGAAATTCCGGTAGCCAATCCTTGCGTTCCCGACGCGTTGCTTACGGTTGCCATCGACGTATTCGAACTAGCCCAGGTTACGGTAGAAGTTAAGTCCGTAGTAGTTCCGTCCGAAAAGGTTCCCACCGCGGAGAATTGTCGAGTCGCGGTCGCGTTGATGGACGGATTGGTCGGCGACACGGCGATCGAAGAAAGAATGGCCGCGCTTACTGTAAAGTTTGTACTGCCGGTGATCGAACCGGAAGTGGCCGAGATCGTGCTGGTTCCGATTTGAATCGCGGTCGCTCTTCCCACCGTGCCGACGGCGTTTGAGATCGTGGACGAAGTCGTGTTCATGCTCGACCAAGTTACGGAAGAAGTCAAATCCTGCGTGGATGCGTCCGTATAAACTCCGAGCGCGTTGAATTGTTGTGTAAGACCTTTGGCAAGACTTCCGTTTACCGGAGAAAGTTGAAGAGAGACTAACGTTGCCGGTGTGACTCCGAAAGATACTGTATTGCTGTTCCTAGAATTATAAACCGCGTAAACATCGGACGAACCAGTGCTCAATGCGGTCGCCAAACCCGCCGAACCGATTGCGTTGCTGATGGACGCCACGCTCGTATCGGAAGAAACCCAAGTCGCAAGAGAAGTCAGATCCTGACTCGTGCTGTCCGTGAAAATACCGGTCGCGGTAAATTGTTGCGTAAGACCTTTCGCCTTGGAGGGAGAAGGCGGACTGATCACGATGCCGACTAATTCCGCTTCGGTGACGGTCATCGCAGCGGAGGCGCTCTGGATCGAATTGTAGATCGCTCGAATATTCGAATTTCCTAAAGTAGAAGCGAGCGCTAAACCTTCGGAGCCGGCCGCGTTCCCTATGATCACCTTGGAAGAATCGGAAGAAATCCAAGTGGCAAGCGCGGTCAGGTCTTGGGTGGAATTGTCCGAATAAATACCGGTCGCGGCAAATTGTATCGTAAGACCTTTGGCGACGGAAGCGATGCTCGGGGTAACTTGAATCGAAGTCAACACGGCGGCGGTCACGTTTAAGCCGGTGCTACCGGAAATAGAGCCGAGGGTCGCGGTCATATTCACGCTTCCCGCTCCGAGCGCGGTTGCAATACCTTGCGATCCTAACGCGTTGCTCACGATCGCTCTTGAGGAATTGGAAGAAGACCAAGAAACAAGATTCGTAAGATCTTCGGTCGAGTTATCGGTATACGTTCCCGTCGCGTTCAGTTGTCCCGTTAATCCTTTTGCAAGGGAAGAATTGCTCGGTGTAACGGCGATGGAGACGAGTTCCGCGGCCGATACAGTGAATGAAACGGAAGGACTGGTCACGGAACCGAGAGCCGCAGAGATATCGCTCGAACCGGAAACAAGAGCGTTCGTAAAACCTTTATTGCCCGCGACGTTGGAGATCTGCGCGATCACCGTATCGGACGAAGACCAAGTCACTTGCTCGGTTAAGTCCTGCGTAGAGTTGTCCGTAAAAATTCCGGTGGCCGAAAAATTCTCCGTAAGTCCTTTGGCTTTCGAGGAAGAGGCCGGTGTGATACCGATCGAAACGAGTTCGGCGGCTGTTACGGATAACGTAGATGAAGAACTGGTCACGGTTCCTAAACTAGCGGTGATATTGGCGGAACCGATCGAATTCCCGAATGCGTATCCTTCGCTTCCCGTCGCGTTTGAAATCGTTGAAACCGTCGGATCGGAAGAAGCCCAAGTTACGGAAGTCGTGATATCCGCATTGGTAAGATCCGAATAGATCCCCGTGGCGAAAAAGGATCGGGTTAATCCTTTCGCCAAAGAAGGATTGTTCGGGTTGACTTGAATCGAAGTAAGAATTGCGGAAGTAACCGTAAACGAAGTGTTCCCTGAAATCCCGTCAAACGCAGCCGTGATCACCGAACTCCCCGTAAACAAAGTCTGCGCAAGGCCTTCCGAACCGGAAACGTTAGACACGTTTACCGCCCCCGAGGACGAGGTCCAAGTCGCCAAAGCCGTCAGATCCTGCGCGGAGTTGTCCGTAAAGATTCCCGTTGCCGTGAATTGCTGCGTAAGTCCTTTCGCTTTGGAAGAAAACGCCGGAGTAACCGCAATGGAAACGAGGGTCGCTTGTGTTACCGTAAAATCGGTAAAACCTTCGATTCCTCCGATGGTTGCGGTGACGGAAACGGTTCCCTGGTTGAGCGTCGAAGCCAAGCCGTTGTTTCCGAATACATTCGAAATCGTTAATACGTTCGTATCGGAAGAAGTCCAGGAGACCTGATCGGTAATGTCTATACTCGTATTGTCGGAAAGGATTCCGGTTGCGGTAAAATGCTGCGTCAATCCCTTCGCACGGGAAGAATTCACCGGAGATACCGAAATTCCAACGAGCGTCGCGGATGTCACCGTGAGTCCGGTGGAGCCGATCACGGCGCCAATGGAAGCAAAGACGGTTGTGGAACCTGTATTCGAACTTTCTAATAAACCGTTCGACTGAACGGATGCGATGCTCGTGTCCAAAACGGTCCAAGTCACGGAAGCGGAAACGTCCTGTGTGGAATTGTCCGAAAAAACTCCGGTCGCAGTCAGCTGCTGATTGGCGCCTAAAGGAAGGCTTGGATTGGCCGGAGTGACTTGAATGGAAGATAAAATCGCCGGGCTTATGTTCACGGATGCGAAACCTTGCCTGGAACCCCAAACGGCCTGAACATTCGCAGTGCCGACATTGCGACCCGTAACCGAACCGGAAGCGTTGACGCTTAATAAAGAAGAATTGCTCGTAGACCAAACGAGCAAAGGATCCGTGGAAAGATCTTGATTGGAACCGTCCGAAAAGATTCCGATCGCGGAAAATGAACGACTCGTACCTTTCGGAAGAGAACCGGAGTCGGAGCTTGACACTTGAATTGAATTTAAAACGGCGGACGTAACCGTGATCTTAAGCTTCGCGCTCGAACTTTGGTATTCCGCCTGTAGAGTCGTTTCACCGGCGGAAATTCCGCGAACGGCATTTCCCTGCACCGCCGCGATGGATTCGGAAGCCGAAACGATCGTAGAAGAACTCGTAACGTCCTTGTTCGTTCCGTTATCGAAGATCGCCGTGACGTGAAGAGTGGTGTTTGTTCCTTTAGCGATGGAAGCATTTTCGGAACTCAACTCGATGCGAGTCAGGACCGGATCGGAAGAACCTCCGGGAAGAAAGAACAACGGAGAACTTCCTTTTTTGCCGGCCGCTAAACCTACGGCGCCGGTGAGCATCGGCCAAGCCATACAACGTTGAAAAAAAACCGAAAGAAAAATAAGAACGAAAAATTTAAACTTCATCAAAGGGGCTTGGCGTATCTTGTTTGTTGTCTTTTTCGACGTTTGCATTCGTGTAAATCCGGCAATCGGTTTATTTTTTTAGCTTTAAGGGATTAGTTTGAAAACGATAAGAGACTAAGTGTTTGTCCCGGCAAAGTAAAGAACGCAAATTTGCTTCAAAATGCCATAACTTTGAATTAGAGTCCATTGTGCGCCTCCGTTTTGAATCGCTTTCGGATCTATGTCCCGAAGCAATGACCGAATAACGGACCGATTCTCCTAAGGATAACGCAAAAATTGAATATTCAAAAAAAATAATATATTCGGTTTCTGCGAACGCCGGAAAAGCCCGTAAATTAAATCTCGGATTTTAAAAGGCGAACATGAGAGCCGCGGAAAAAAATTTCAAAGCCGGGATCAAGGTCGGGAAGTTATGGAGAATTTTGACAAAAGTACGTTTCTTTTTAGGATGGGTTATGTCTAAGTAAAAGAATGAATCCCGTAGTATTTTTCGGTCACGGTTCCCCGATGAACCTCGTAATCCGGTCTGACTTCACTCGAAATCTGGAAGAATTCGGTTCCACTCTTAAGGATGTGAAAAACGTTCTCGTCGTATCCGCGCATTGGAAAACTAGGGGAACGTATGTGACTGTTTCCGATCCGCCCGAACAAATTTACGACTTTTACGGATTCCCTCAAGAGTTGTACGAGGTAAAATACCGTCCTTCCGGATCGCCAAAACTTGCACAACGAGTAAAGAATCTTCTGAAGAGCGTAGACGTGCAGACAACGACCGAATGGGGGATCGATCACGGAAGTTGGGGAGTTCTTTATTTTCTTTTTCAAAGGGCAAATCTTCCCGTGGTTCAACTGAGCATCGACGCGAATCTGAGCCCGGAACAACAATACGAAATCGGACGCGAGCTGCAGCCTCTTCGGGAAGAAGGAACCTTGATCTTGGGAAGCGGAAACATCGTGCACAATCTCAGAGCCGCCGACTTCCACAACATGAACGCGGTGCCGTCCGATTGGGCGATCGAGTTCGACGAGTTTGTACGTCAGTCATTGGAATCCAGAAACGACAAGGCGATCCTCGAGTTTCAAAAGAAGGGCGAGATCGCGAAGTTATCCGCGCCGAGCACGGAACATTTAGAGCCGATCTTTTACGTGTTGGGAGCGATGAAACCTGAGGAAAAAGTGAGGTTCATACATCACGGTTTTCAGAATCGATCCGTATCGATGCGATCCTTCACTTCGGTTTAAAAAATCATTCTTCGTCGCCCGAAAGAATCCATTCTTTGTTCGCAAGAGAATTGGAAACCTTCATCAGATCCCGATCGGGATCGATGAGGATCTGGCTTTTTCTTCCGTTTAACGAAACCATAACGTCTGCATAAACCGAAACGTCCTGACCGGTTCTTTCCTTTTCCGTCTTACCGATCCAGTGCGCAAATTGAAGAATTAAATCCGGCTGATAACTCATCATCAACCTTTGAATTTCGTTGAGATGCGATTCCGGGAGAATCACGTTCGTTTCCCCGGTTTGCTGATTTACGACCCGAAAGGATGCGATCCCGTTTTTTTGAACGAGCATGATCTGCCAGGAAAAACGAAATCCCTGTTCCGTCCAAAGATGATTTCCAGGATATAAAAAATGCCGTAGAGGAAACGCGCATTGAAAGAATACGTAAAAAATCCAAAAGTATCGCAGCGACCGATCGGATAAAAGAATCCCGAATTTGCCGCGGATCGTTTTCGCTTTCGCAAAAAGAAAGGACTCGGAAGCGTTCGACTTGGATTCTAAAAGCGTAAGAAAGGATTCGATGAAAGCGAAAAACGATTTTCTAAAGTGAATCGGAAAACGAGTCCATAAGAAATGCAGAATGTTCTCCCGATCGGGAAGCATCCGTTTCGACTTGAGAAATTGGAACAGATCCACGGGCCACTTGGGCGAAAAAAACAAAGTCGCGTTTAAAACCATCACCCAAGGGAACATTCCGATCGGAAACAACTTCCAAGTCAAAAAATGGAATATTAAGACTAATGAATATCCGAAGGCTCTCGTTCTTTTGTTCAAAAGAAGAAACGGAACGCTCAGGTCGAAGATCAATCCGGCGTAGCTGAAAAAATATCCGGTGGCAGGCATGGAAAGCGTAGGTCCGAAAATCGGAATGTCCGAATTCCGCAAAAGCCAAATCCGGACGGGTTGCGCGTCGAACAACCAATCGGGGACGAGTTTTCCGATTCCTCCGAAAAAATAAACGACTCCGACTTGAAATCGGAGGATATGAAGATTCCATGCGGGAATCGGATCGATCTCTTGAATCGTGCGACTTTTGAATATTCTAAAAATATGAAATACGTTCAGCGCCTTGTCCGCCGGAATCCAGATCAAAAGAAACAAAAGAAGACAGATCAGATAATAGTGATTCAGGTAAACGGCGACTTCCAGAAGATTGACGTAGGAGAAAATCAGAAAGAAACAAAGTACCGAGACGCGGTAAAAGATTCCCAACGAGATAAAAACCGCGAAAAAGAGAAGCGAAACGAAAAGGGGGTATAAAATCCATGCCGGAAGGACCCCGATCCACGAAAGACCGTAGAATTTAAAATGAAACGCCGGATCCAAAAAATACCGGGAGATCCATCCGTTTGAAAAATAACGAAATGCTAATATAAAAAGAAGGGCGCCGAGGATGATTCTATAAACCCCCAGGGACCAAGCCGGGACCGGTTTCAAATCCCGGGAGAAGAGGTTGGAAAAAAGTTTTTCTCGCATAATAACCGGAACCGATCGGTTTCCACTCGCCAGAAAAGCGCTTCTTTGAAAGTTCTGCAAGCATTCCCGGGATTTTCGATTGAGAATCGGGTAAAAGATCGTTGATATGAAAGACTTCGCGCATCCCCAAGGAGATGATTTGCAGATCGAGACGTTCGGCTCCGTCTTCGATCAAAATTTCTCCGCCTTGATTCTGAGATTGGAGCGGATCGGAAAACACGAAGATCCTCCGGTTTTGTTCGAGGGCATTGTGCGCGGAGGAAATCGCTCCCGATTTCTGCGGAGCTTCCACGATAAACACGTCGACGCAAAGACCGGTCACGATTCGGTTTCGTTTTGGAAACGAATATTTCATCGTTTTATGACCCGGAGGATATTCGGTGAGAAGCAAGGATCGATCGGATGACTTCATTCTTTGATAAAGTTTTTTGTTTTCAAAAGGATATTCTGTTTCCGGTCCGGTTCCCATAACCCCAATGACGTCTAACGTATTGTCTAAGGAAGCGTGCATGACCGCGGCGTCGATTCCTTTGGCAAGTCCGGATACGACTCCCGAAAAACCTTGTCGCTTTAAATGAGAGGGAAACAACTCGCAAGCATATACGGAAATCGGAGAAGGATTTCTCGTTCCGACAACCGCGGCGAAGTTTCCCTGCAAAACGTCCAAGTTTCCTTTGTAAAACAAAAGCAAAGGAGGATCGTAAATTTCCTTTAAAAGTGCAGGATATTGCGGATCAAAGATCGTAAGGACGGAAAAACCGGTTCGTTCCAAGGCGCGCGGAATCGTTTCCGAAGCGGCAAGCGCTCGATCCAAAACCGTTGCGGGAAGAAGCCGTTCCAGATACGGAATCGATTCTTCCCAGGAATTCATAATTTCGAATATTCTATTTTTATGACAAACTCTTGCAACGGCGGAATCCGAAAGGACGAACGGGTTCATTCTTCCTTGGACGCGCTTTCGATTTTTTTCAGGTTTTGCAGAACGTTCTGATACGAGTCGTTCTTTTCGAGGCCGCCTCGGACAAGACCCGCGTCGTTCAGTTCTTCGATCGTCTTTTTGACCTTGAGATATTCTTCCTTGGAATCCTCGACCTTTCCGAGTCTGTAAAGAAAGTTCGCCTTCGCAAAACGCGCGGGGACGTTTCTATATTCTTTTTTTATAATATCATCGATGATGCGCAGCGCCCTGTCCTGGTCGTGAAAGCCAGCGGAAACGCCTTCCCAAGAGGAATCCGGCATGGAAGAATCGAAGTAGATCAACGCGAGCTGATACGGGAACCGCGAATCTCGCGGATCTTGGATTGCGAGGTGCGTAAACAAATCGATCGCGATCTGTCTTCGAGTCGTTTCCCAGCCCCTATCCCTCGAAGCGTTCGCGTATGCGAGCGCGGTTTCGAAAAGAAGTTGTTGATCGACCGGTTTTAACAATAGCGCTTTTTCGAAATACGGAATCGCGGGCTCGAAAAAATGAAGTTCGGCTCCGACGATCTCTACCTTCTTCCCTTCGTTGTTTTCTTTGAGCGCGCGGTTGTAGAATTTCACGCCCATATCGTAGTCGCCGATCTTCATATAACCCTGCGCGATCTTCCAACTCAAGGCTCCCGCCGATCGTGTCTTCTGCGCCATCGAGGAAATTTTCTTTTCCAGTTCAATGATCTCGGCTTCTTCCATCGCGAGCCTTTCCTTCCACGCTTCCAAGTCTTCGACCGTGGGAGGTCGATCGCCTCGGTTTTGAAATCCGAAATTTTTGGATCGTTCGCAGGAGACGAACCCGAACACAAACAAACAAAGTAGGGTAAGAATGCGGAGAATTTTCTGAATCATAAAACTTCCTCGAAACGAATACAAAGTCCTAATGAGAATATCGGTTGAACGAAAAATTCTCATCTTCTTAAATGATGCGGTTTCGGAAATCGAATCTGCGGTTTGAATTTTAGGGAAAAAAGAAAGAAAAGCGGAGCCGAAACTCCGCTTTGAGGACGAAAAGAATCAGTCTTTGGTCGAGCCTGCGATCAAAAGAGCGGCTCCTAAAAGGGAAACGTCCTTCAAAAGAGCGACCGTGGACGCTTGGTTGCCTGCGGCCGCGCCGGGAAGATGCACCAATACTACGAAAATTCCCAAAAGCACCGCGAGAAGAATCGTCGCGAGATGCGTTTTGATTCCGGTGATGATGGAAACGGAAGCGGCGATCAGAGCCAAACCGACGAGATAAACCCAAACGAGAGGAAATGGAATGTAAGAAGGAACGATTCCGGACATCGCCGGACCGGAGATAAAATGGAACAATCCGAAAATCGCGAAAGGGACCGCATAAACGATTTTACCTATTTTTTTCATAGAGACTCCTTGATTCAGTTCTTTCGGCGGGAATTTTTTTTTCGAAATTCCGGTTCCTCCGAAAGGTAAGTGTTGAATCCTGATTGAATATTGGACTTCTGCAACTAGAATTTGACTTAAAAACGAGAACGGTTTTCCGAAGTGGAAGCGAGAATTCTGAATAAAACGGATCTGGATTGGCTCAATGTCCTGGAAGTCGAGTGTTTTGGAAGCGGCGCTTGGACAACGGAAATGTTATATTCTCATCTTGACGAAGCGTCCGCGATCGGAGCGACTGATCTCTGTTATATTCTTTACAAACTCTCCGGCGAAGAGATCGAAATCTATCGTGTCGCCGTTGATCCTCGTCATCGAAAGAAGGGAATCGCGAAAAAACTTTTGGAATATCTTTTAAATTCCGAACGGGAAAAGAGTTTTTTCCTGGAAGTGAGTTCCCTCAATCTTCCCGCGATCGGTTTGTATGAAGCCTGCGGCTTTCAAAGAATCCACGTGCGAAAACGTTATTACGAAGACGGTTCCGATGCGTTGATCTACAAAAAAGCCCCTCCGGATGTTTCCGAAATCTTCAACTTCGAAGTGCCGGATTAGAAACCGAATCCGCGTTCCGACGCCGATCGGCGATCACTAAAACGAGGGGTTTCCACCTTCTTTTGCTTTATTCAAAAATTCTAAATAATCGGTTCTTGTCGCATTAACGGAAGAATCGGAAATTTTTTTCGTCAAGCGTCCGTTAGAACCTCTTTTTTAGCTGAAAGTTATTTCCGATCGGTATACACTTGCACCTATTGGAAAATTATAAGAACCTGTCCCGAAGAAAACGCAATGACACCGCTCTCTATGAATCGCGGAGTCCGGGACGGAAACTTGCCGCTTAATCTTTCTGATAAAATATAGTATGCTTGGATACGCTGTAAAATGAAAAGAATCGCGTGTACAGTTTTTCTTTTGCTATCTTGTTCCTTCTTTACGAATTGTTTTTTAAATCCTCTTTCTCAGGCGGTTTCCGAAACGTTCTTTCCCACAAAGGAAGAATGTAAGAATTGCGATCAGCAGAGAGCGATCGCGTTGGCCGCGGTGTTTCAACCCCGTGCGAACGGAATTCAAGCTTTCGGTTTCGACTTATCTGCTTCGTTTCCGTTGTTTTGTATCTCGGGAAAATGCGCAGGAGGGATTACGGAGAATCAGCCGAATTCCACCGTTACCGTGGCGGTCCCGAACGCAACTAACGTAAGTTCCTTAAAGGCGACTTTTTTGATTCCCGAAAATTCCAAATTGGAGGTCGGAGGCGTTCAACAGGTTTCGGGAACCACGTCGCTGGATTTTTCGAATCCGGTGATTTATAAATTCACGGATGAAAACGGAAATTCTCAGAATTATACCGTAACCGTTGTGCGTGCGTCCGCCGGAGATAAAGTCAACGGCACGGTCGTTCTTTCGTCACTGATTTGGACGAAATGTTCTTACGGCCAGGTCTGGAGACCGGGTTTTAACGATTGTCAAGGAAAGGGAAGCGAGGCCGACAACTACGGAGCGAATCTCGATGTCGCATTTTGTGGTACGGATGACGGTTCTTGCGATCCTTACGGTATGTCCGAATTTCAAAACGCATGTTACGACATGCAGACTACGTTAGCGCCTCCCGAACTCGTTTCTCTTCCGTTCGTGATGCGATCCCCTACCTTCGACAATTTGAATACGTTGATTTCCTGCTCCTCTTATTCGCAAGGGTCTTCTTGCGGCACCTCCGATCAGTGTCCGGGTAACACGGGTTCGACGATCAATACGACCTTATTTCCTCAGACCGTAAACGGATACTATTGGACATTTTCTCCAGGAGGTTGTACTTCCGCGACGATGCAAGTCATTCAATTCGGCGGTGCGAGCAACACGACCACGCATACGAAGAGCAGCAAGGGAAAAGCGATTCGATGTGTGTATAATCTCGCTTCTTAATCGAAGCGTACGGTCTTATGATAACTCCTCCGCTTACGGAGAAACGAAAAAGTTCTATTGAATTCCGAGGTCGATTCTTTCATGAAAAATAAAATTCACGTTCTTTTTTTCATCCTGTTTTGCGTGTTTCTATTCGATTGCAAAATCGATCAGCGCATCAGTTCCGATAAAACTCACAGAACCGTTCTCGCTTCCGAGGACGCGGCGAGTTGCAAGGTCGCCGCGGCGCAACCTCTCTACGCGTTCTTGTTCGGTTTGGTTCCCGTGTTTCGAAATCCGGAACCGATTCCCGCGCCCGGACAAACGTTACGCGTCACCGAGATCACCAATTGGAAAGACTATGCGGTAACCGCGATCGGAGGATGGGCGATCACGTTGGTCCGTAGAACCAGAACGATCGAGTTCTGCGAAGAGAATTTATTCGCGAACAACTGGAATCCCGAAAAGGTTTCGATCGATCAAACCCTTTATCAAATGGCGGTGACCGGAAAAGCAGTCGTTCATCTGAGATCGGGAGATCCTTTGATTCAGGTGAAAATTCTCGGGTTCGACGATGCTTCCATCGAAGTCGAAACCATGGTTCCCGATCCTAAGGGAGGTTTTACCGATCGCGCGTATTTACGCGACGGAACAACCATCGACGGAAAACAGATCGGACAGGACGACAAGGAAGTGACGATCGAAAATCTGGAAGGTAAAAAAATCACGATCCAAAAGTCCACCCTTCATAAGATCGATATGCGCGTTCCGAAAACCATAAAAGAAAAGAAGAATATTCCAAAAACGGAAATCGCCCGGATCGCGTTCGAAGATTCGGCGAAGAAGTAACGGACCGTGCTCCGGTGATTTTCGGCTGTAATGGGCCGGCCAGCGAGAAAATTCTGACGAGAGCCTGGAGTTCAATGAAGATTTATAAAAAGAAACCGTTTAAGCCAATAGCCCGATTCTTTCCATTTTGTTATTGATTTCATCGAGTGAATCCGAAATAATTCGATGAGAATGGATTCTAATCTAATAAAAAGAATTACAGTGAATCCCGAAATCTGCGGAGGGAAACCTTGTATTCGAGGCCTCCGAATTCGAGTGATCGACGTATTGGAACTTTTTTCTAATGGGCTTTCCCATGAACAAATTTTAGAGGAAATGCCGGATTTAGAGCCCGCGGACCTTAAGGCGAGTTTACTGTATGCTTCGATGAAAATAGATCATGCAGTGGTACTTGCCGGTTGACTCTATGGCTGGACGCTCAATTATCTCCGAAACTTGCGAAATGGCTACGCGAAGAAATGGGAATCGAAACCCTTAGTGTTCGAGAACTCCAGCTTTCCATGAAAACGGATCGAGAAATTTTCTGGGAAGCCCGTAGCAAATCGGGAATCGTCATAATGAGCAAGGACAGTGATTTTATAGATCTCATAAATCAATACGGACCTCCTCCAAAATTAATTTGGATTCGATCGGGAAACACTTCCAATGATTCTATGAAAAGGGTACTTCAAAAAACCCTCTCTAAAGCGTTAGATTTAATTGAAAAAACGGAGAATATCGTAGAAATTTCCGATCCCTGATTTCTCGAATCGATCGAAGGATATTAGGTTTTTTTTCCCAAAAGGATCGTGCAGAACGTCCCGATTCCTTCCTGTCTTCCCAAGGCGCCCATCTTTTCGGTCGTGGTCGCTTTCACGGAAACACAATCCGCGGAAAGATCCAGAAGGCTACTTAAGGATTTCGTAATTCTTTCCTTGAGAGGAGCGATTTTCGGCCGTTCTCCGATCACGGTGCAATCCACGTTGACGAGCGCGAAATTTCTTTCCTTCATCAATTCCAGACATTTGAAAAGAATGATCTTGCTGTCCATATTCTTGAGTTTTTGATCCGTATCGGGAAAGTATTGTCCGATGTCGCCTAATGCAAGCGCCCCCAGGATCGCGTCCGAAAGCGCATGAAGAATGATGTCCGCGTCCGAATGACCCACGAGGGCAAATTCGGATTCGCACTCGATCCCGCCGAGCATGAGAGGACGTCCCGGATTGATCTCTAATTTATGAAAGTCGATTCCGTTTCCGATTCTATACATGCGATTTCCGTCCGTTCTCGTTTCAAGAACTCCGAGTTCTCTGTCATTTACAAGCTGAATTTATCCACACATTTTGATTCCGGATTATATACGATTTGAGTTTCGATTCGTTTCGGGTTTTTCAAGGACGTGTTTCATAATAGAAATATTGATTTCTTAATTCTCGAACCTTTTGGATCGTAGAATCGTATTTATTTTGATTTACATCCTCGTCCGAAGATTTCGCTTTCAAGAAACATTCTTCCGCGCTTTTGAAATCTCCGATCGATACGAAATGGTAGCCGAGAAGATTTTGAACCGATTCGGAACTCCGATCGGTGCCGACTTTCTTTTTGGCTTTGTCTAAAAAGAATTTTGCCCTTCCCGGATTTCGCGTATGATCTATAAGATCGGAACAGGCTCGGACCAGCAATGCGTTTATGGATTTGTCCGGATCATAACAGAAAAATTCTCCGATCGTAAGCGAATCCTCCGAGGGAAAAAAATCCTTTTTCCAGTTTATTATGAAATTCTTAAGTTCTTTCGGATTTGTGGAGGATGGCGGCTGAGAAACGAATCGTTTTCCGCCCGCATCCCTGCGGATCAATTCGATGAAAACGCCGATTTCTGCGAGTTCGCTTTCGTCGCTTTTCGATTCTTTACGATCCAAGGTAACTTTCATCAGAATTTTTTCGGTTTCGATTCGTCGCTTTTTGTCTGAATCCCTTCCGGCGTTTCGTTGTTTTTGTTTTGAACGCGCCGTATTCCGGACTTCGATAAATCGAAAGTAAGATTCTTTTTCGAAAGCTTCTAAGATCGATTCTTTGATTTTCTTTTTCTGTTCGGATGAAAATCCGACGAGTTTATCTAAGTCGATTCGAATCGCTATTCTTTGAACATCTTTGCTGAAACGTCTCAATTCCATCGCCTTTTCGTTGTTCGGATAATTCGCGAAAAGGATTTCGCTATTGTCCGGAGTCGCCGACAAAGACGCTAAAATATTATAAAAAAAGAATATTGTAACGAAAAGGAACATGAACGCCGATGATTTCCGTTTTTCGGATTCTTCCGAATCCCGATCGATGGTTTTCGTTCGAGTGAAAGGCGACACATTCGGTCCAAACGCAAATTTCGATTAACGACCGATAAACGATTTTTTCTTGATCACTTTTTAAAAGAAAGATCCAACATTCTTTGCACGGACATTCTTCCCTTTTCGATCACTTCCGGGTCGAGATGAATCTCGTACTGATCGTATAAAAGCGCGTCCCTGATTTTTTCGAGCGTGATCCGTTTCATGTGAGGGCAAACCTGACAAGTGGAAACGAAATGTCTGTCCGGAAACTCGGAACGAAGATTGTCTCCCATCGAACATTCGGTGATCAGGAAGATGTTCTTCGCTCCGGACTTCTTAATAAATTCGCTCATCTGCGAAGTGGAACCGGAATAATCCGAATGATCGACGACTTCCGTTTTACATTCGGGATGCGAAATCACCGTAACGCCGGGAAATTGTCTTCTCGTAAGTTCGATATCTTCCGCGGAATACATCTCGTGAACCATACAGCTTCCGGGATGAGTGATGATTTTTTTCTTGGTAAGATTTTGAACGTTCGCCGCAAGATAACGATCGGGTAAAAAAATCACTGTATCGCTTTCCAAAGATTCCACGACTTGCAACGCATTCGCGGAAGTGCAGCAAATATCCGTTTCCGCTTTCACGTCTGCGGTGCAGTTGACGTAGGTAACGACCGGAACTCCGGGATATTTTTGTTTTAGGTCGATGACGTCTTGTCTCGTGATGCTTTCGGCGAGAGAACAACCCGCTTTGAGATCCGCGATGAGAACCTTCTTTTGCGGAGACATAAGCTTTGCGGTTTCCGCCATGAAGTGAACTCCGTTGAAAAGAATGATATCGGCGTCGGTATCGGCCGCGACCTTGCTTAAATAAAGAGAATCGCCCGTAATATCGGATACGCCGTGAAAGACGTCCGGAGTCATATAATTGTGACCGAGAAGAACCGCATTCTTCTCCTTTTTCAATCTTTGAATTTCTTGGATGAGAGGAAGTTTCGCTTCCACCTCATGTTCCATATAGGTGCTCTTCAGAGCTTTTGTTACTTCGTCGAGGGTTTTCATGGGTAAGGCCAATAGGTCGTAGTAGTCGAAATTCCTTTTAACTTCGGATAGGAAGAATCAATCCCCGTGTTACAATTAGACTGGCACTGCCTCCAAAGATTCCCGCTATTTGAGGAACCGGAACGTTTTGCGGTGACGTAATCCGCCTCGGTTTCAAAGGAACAGGGAGAACCCGAGGAATAACTCAAAAAGAACGTGGAATTGCACTTGCTCCAGCAGCGGAGAAGCTCCTCTAAAATTTCTCTTTTCTGCAGACTCGCAGGCTGAATTCCGTTTTGGAACCGATCCAATTCATTACTCGAGCATTTCTCGCTGATCGTAACGGGGGATTTCAAACAAAGATTTTCCTGAGAATAATAGTCCACGCAAACCGGGTTGGAACCCGAAGCGAGAAGCCAGCTCAGAAGTTGTTGATTCCGACTGTTATCTTCTTTTTTGGAAGCGATACAACCCATTGTGAATCCGACCCAAACTAGAATCCAAACGGCTTGTTTGTGCGAAGCAAAATCCATTCCGTTTCAATTTCTTTCGCGAGAAGTCTCGATACAATCAAAAAAAAACGAGGCAGGGAATGAACGAAATGTAAATCTGAACCTTCAATTCTAAAATATATTGACACGATTCTTTTCGAGTTTTAAATGAGCCCTTATCCCCAAAATCAAACAGGATTGGTGTTACTTTACCATGAGAAAATTATCTTCTCTAATTGCTGTGCTAGTTCTCCTTATGTTCTTAGGAAATTGCGCAGATACAGTCGATGTAGAATATCCGGTATTCCCGAAAGATAAAGAAGGCCGCGCTCTTCAAAAATTCCTCGGTACGATTCGTAACGTAGGTTTGGCGGTTGAGCCTCCTAAAAAAAGTCTTTGGGAAGCGATCTTCGGAGAAGGATCCAGCTTCATCGACCAAATGCCTTCTAAAGTATTCGAGGCATTCGACAAAGAATCCTATTACAAGCTTACGGACCTTAGCAAACGCGCCGACATCTTGAACGAAGCGACTCTTTCCCTTACTGGAATCACTAAGTCTAAAGCGAAGATCGGAAACCTGATCGGAGCGGAAGCGATTCTTTACATCGGTTATCAAAAGCCTTACACCGAGTGCGGTAGCGAAAACAAAATCGACGCAGTGGCGGCCGGTTTGAAAGTTGCAGGTTTCGCAGCTTCTATGGCGACCGGTAGAGAAGTGAACACAGGAAACGATCCTGTTTCTAAACCGACGGGCGTTCGTTACATGCTGATTCCTCTCGATGCTACTTTGATTAAAGTTGATACCGGCGAAGTGAAGAAAGCGGTCGTTTCTAACCCTGCGAAAATTTTCAACAGCGTCGGAAACTTAGCATGTCCTTCCGTTCTCGATTCTTTCGGACAAGGTCTGGACGAAGCGGCTGCTTACATTAAGAGCAGACTTTCTCCTTTAGTTAAAACCGAGAAGATCGAAATTTTCGTAAAAGACGAAGATGAAGAAGTGAAAGAACTTCTGACTGAAGGTTACGAAGAAATCCAAGGTGAGACTCCAAGCTTCAAAAAAGCAAAAGAAGCGTGGGAAAAAGCCGATAAAAAAGCGAAAGGTCAGTCTTGGGGAGCGAAAGCAAACCTCGGAACTTACTACTTCTCAACCGGTGATTTTGAAAAGGCAATCAAACTCTACGAAGAAGCTATGAAGATCAACGGAGCTAAAAAAAGCTACCTGAGAGAACTTAGAAAAAGAGTAGAAGCTACTTACGCTGTTGACGAAAGCAACGCGAAATAAGCCGATCCTTTTGAATTGGTTCAATTTCCGGAAAAGCGGGCGTAAGTCCGCTTTTCTTATTTCAATATCCGTCCTATCTTTTCTGTTTCTCGCCGATTGCAGAAAAACTCCCAAAGAAGAAGAATGTGTGCAGAATCAAATGCACAACGTAAAACTGATCGCGCAGGCATCGGAGGATGAAATTCCTTCGGGTATGCAGCAACTTATGTTAAAACAAATTCTTCAGCCGGACATGTCTCGTGCGATCGTCTTGCGTTGTATGTCCGAAAAAACTTTGAAGCAGGTTCAATGCGAGCTGGAAAAGGAAAAGTTTTCCGATCTCAAAGAATGCAAGAAATTCGGAAAGGAAGAAGTTCAATAACCGAAATTTCCTTCGTCTTTTTCAAATTTTGAAATGAAATAGTTCTTAGAAAATGTTATAGAATTATGAAATGCACTCGTTGTTTCGAAAACGAAGTTCTAAGAAAACGCTTGGAACTTCGTTTGGAATGGATTGAAGAAACGATCTTAAATCCTCTTGAAAAAAAAGTGCAAGACGACGGAAGAATCCGGCATTGGAAATGGATCGAGGAAGCCGAAAAATATCTGAGAGTAATAACACTTGAGGACGGCGAAACGATTCACAATACCTTTTTCGACAGAGGGTTTAAAGAATGAAAATCACTCACTATCCAGAAACCGATTCCATATATATCGATTTATCCAATCGTCCTTCCGTTGAAACGAGAGAGATTAATTCCGACTTAAACGTTGATCTGGATGAAAATGGAAAGCCCGTTGGAATCGATATTCACGGACATGCTTCCAAGTATGTCGATATCACTACGATACTTTTTGAGATCGCAAAATAGGATGCAAAGTTACTAATAAAGAAAAATTGAATCTCATTTAGCTGCTCGTTTGGCTCGAAATCGATTCGGTCAAAATCGTAATTCAAACAAGTAAATACTTAAAAAACGATCAAGGTCCGGAACTGTTTCTTCTTAAATACGCCGGAATATCGTAGTCTTCCGCTTTTGGAGAAGAAGTGTTCGAAGAACGGTATCGCAACGAACCCGGATTCCGATTGGATTCTCCGAGATCGTCTTGAAAATAATCCTTCTTTTCCGGAGCCGCGTTATCCGTCATACCCACGGCCTTTTTCTGAAAGCCGTAATTCTCCTGAACGCGCGTAGCAAGATCCTGATTTTGAATCAGTTTTCCGGAAGAAGAGCGTTTGTTGAATCCGGTCGCGATCACGGTCACGCGGATTTTGTTCGAAAGATTTTCGTCTTCGTGAAGGCCGATGATGATGTTTGCGTTCGGATCGACTTGGGAAGTGATGATTCCGGAAACCTCGTTCCAATCCGAGATCGTAAGATCCTTTCCGCCGGAAACATTGATGAGAAGCGAAGAAGCTCCCGCAATCGAAGTGGAGTCTAACAGCGAATTGTTGATCGCGAATTCCACCGCTTCCTTTACCTTTCCCTCTCCGCTTCCTTCGCCCACGCCCATCACCGCGTCGCCCGTGTCGCGCATGATCGCCTTGACGTCCGCAAAGTCCACGTTGATGAGTCCGGGATTGTTGATGATGTCGCTGATCCCCCGTACCGCGTTCAAAAGAATATCGTCGATGACTTGAAACGCAAGGTCGATCGGCGTATTTTTATCCACGACGCGGAAAATGGAATCGTTATTGATAAGAATCAAAGTGTCCACGTGTGAACGGAGTTGTTCGATTCCTTTGCGGGCAAGTTCCATTCTTCTTCTACCTTCAAACGAGAAGGGAAGAGTGACGACGCCTACGACGAGACATTTCATTTCTTTCGCGATCTTTGCGATCACGGGTGCGGCTCCCGTTCCGGTCCCGCCTCCCATTCCCGCTGTGACAAAAACCATATCCGCTCCGCGAACCGCGGACTGGATTCTTTCCTTATCCTCTTCCGCGGCTTTGTAACCCAATTCGGGATCGCCGCCGGCGCCCATTCCTCGTGTCGCTTTGGTTCCCAGGATGATTTTGTTTTCCACAGGAGAACGAAGAAGCACTTGTTCGTCCGTATTGAGAATCGCGAACTCCACTCCTTTCAAAGTGGAATTGGACATTCTCGTGACAGCGTTCATGCCGCCGCCGCCCACTCCGAATACCTTGATGACTGCCGGGCTTGTTTTTGATTCTTCTTCGAAACGGATCATATTCAATTTTCCTTATAAAGAACGGGTCAAAGATTGTCTTCAATCCATCTTCTGATTTTTTTCGTCCAACCTTCCGAACGATCCACGGATTTCTGATCCATGTCCGTCATTCTATCTGCGTATTTGATCATTCCGATCACCGTCGAAAATTCGGGAGAAGACGCTTTTTCCGCAAGTCCGCTGATTCCGCCCGGTCTTGCCCTGGATGCCGTTAGACGAAACACGTCCTCGGCGAGAGTGTCGATTCCTTCCAGAAGGCTTCCTCCTCCGGTAAGAATCACTCCTCCCGCGAGAAGTCCTTTTTTGCCGGACTTTTCCAGCTCACGATCCGCCATTTCGAAGATTTCCCGCATTCTCGGTTCGATTATGGAAACGAGTTCTTCTCTAAGAACTTGTCTTGCGGGTCTTCCGCTGATCGGAGGGATTTCGATCGTTTCGGTTGGATCGATTTCCGAAAGGACGGTATGACCGTATCTTTTTTTGAGAAGTTCCGCGGTTTCCAATGTCGTTTTGAGTCCGATGGAAATGTCGCTTGTGACGTTGATTCCTCCGAACGGAATCACGGAAGAATACGAAATTCCACCGTCCACGTAAACGATCAGATCGCAGATTCCCGCGCCTATGTCTAGAACAGCGGTTCCTAAATCCTTTTCTCCCGAAGTTAAGACGGCTTCGGAAGAGGCGAGGCTGGAAAGAATCATAACCTCGCAGGCAAGCCCCGATGATTCAACACATTTTTCTAAATTATGAATTGCTGTTATACCCGCGGTTACTATGTGAACTTCGGCTTCGAGTCGAACTCCTGTCATTCCGATCGGATCGCGGATGCTCGTTTGATCGTCCACCGAGAATTCCTTGGAAAGGACGTGCAGGATCTGCTGATCGGCCGGAACGCGGATCGCCTGTGCGGCTTCGATCACTCGAACGACGTCCGGTTCCGTTACGGTTCGATCTCGGTTCGTGATAGCGACCACACCTTTGGAATTGTCCGCTTTTACCGTTTTGCCGGTGATGTTCACCGCAACGGAAGAAATTTCCTGACCGGACATGAGTTCCGCTTCGCTTACCGCTTCGATGATGGAACGTGTGGTGGATTCTATATTGATGATGGATCCGTTTTTAACGCCCGAGGAAGGATACGCTCCGGTTCCGATGATTTCGACTTCGTATTCGGAAATGGGACGGGCAACGACCACTTTCGTCAAAGAGGTTCCTAAGTCCAACGCGGCGATGATTCTATCTCTCGGTTCCAACATATCAGTGATAGACCGCGTCTTCTCCTCTGATGTCTACAAGCTCGGATTGGATCTTGTCTTTTTCAAAATATGCTAATATAGCGTAGAGCTTTCGTACTTGGTCCCTGTGAAGAAGGGTTCCGATTTGGATTCTTAATTGAATCGGTTCGTCCGCGAAAAAGAAAATTTCTCCGTCTTCCTGCAGAAGAACCTCGGAGATTCTCGGCTTTAAAGCCGGATACATGCGGAAGGCTTGTTCGACGGAATTGTAAAGATCGCGGAAACTCGCGTCTTGGATAAAGCCGTTTTTGATCGGGAAGTTTCCGGAAAGCACACAAAGATCTTTTTCGCGCACGTCGTCTTTGGAAAGAAGTCGTAACTCCGAATCGATTTCGTAAAGATGTCCGTCCGAGTTTACGATATAGGAAGCCTTGCGTTCCGTGAGTTCGATGAGAAGTTGATCTTCCGACTTTTTGGTGATTCGGGCGGAGTTCACTCGGGGAAGTCTGGAAAGTCTTTTTTCCAGAAGATCCAAGTCCAGCGTATCAAAGGAGGTTCCGGGTTGAATTTCCAGCATTCTTACGATTTCTTCCGTTTTGAGCTTTTCGTGCCCCGTTATGATCAACTTATTCAATTCCCGGGGAATTCCTTGAAAGCCGAACCCGAGAATCATTCCAATGCTCAAAATACCGATGAGTAGAGCTAAAAGGAGAATATTTCTCCTTTTCTGTACGAATTCTCTTAGAAAGTCAATCAGATTATGTCTCATCGTAATTTCTACGTGGAAATTTCTTCCTGGTTCCAATATCGGGATCTGCGGTCGGAAGTACAGCCCGTTTTTTGATCCTTGGTTTTACGGAGTAGGTTTCGCTTTAGAAAAGATTTGCCGGTTTTACGATGAGGTTCCATTCTCAGAGGAAGAAACGGGTCGTAAGTACGAATCGGAATTTTGAGAAATGCAGGAGTTCCTACATTTTTCCTAAAAGGACGGAACAACGACGTTTTGAAATCCGATCTTAATAAAGTCCACAGGTTATGAATCTTACCAAACACACGGCGGTCCTAACGGGCGTTACCTTCTTTCTCGCTTTTTCGATGGCGATGTATATGTCCGTGATTGAAAAGGCCGGAACGAAGGACCAATATCCCTACACGATGAAAATTTATTATCCCCGTTTGGAAGGAATTCATCCCGGAGCGCCGGTGCGGATCTTGGGAGTGGAACAGGGAATCGTGTTGAGTCTCGATGTGGTTCCGATCGACGAGGTCGGAGATCAAAGATTCCTGAACAAGGATCAGACGAAGGCAATCGAAATCGTGATTCGCCTCAAAGAACCGATCACTCTTTGGGACAATTATAAGATTACGTTTCAAACCAATACGATTCTTTCGGGAAGAACCATCGACATCGATCCGGGTTCGTCGGAAAAGGAAGACACGACTTTCTTTCAACCGACATATCTGGAGGAGGAACAACGACCACCCGACTTTCTTCCTTCGGCCGATTACTTTGAGGATTTCTTTGCGGCTTCCACCGGTGTGATCCGAGAAAATCGGGAAGACATCCGCACTTCTTTCAATAACTTTTATGAGATTTCGGAAAAGCTGAAATCGAACCGAGGAACGATTCCTCAGTTGATCCATTCTCCCGAAACCTACGATAATGTGTTGGAACTCCTCACCGACGCGAGAATTTTCGGCAACGACGCGCGTCGTTATACGGAAGGTTATCGTAAGTTGGAACGTTCCGCGCCGACTCCGTTTACGATCAATTTGTATCGTCGGACCACTTTGATCGGCAGCGTCGGAAACGATTATTACTTCGGGAAGTTGTAAGAGTTCCCACACTTTCATGAGTCGCCGGACGACGAACGGAATCCCGGGGAAAACGAAGGAGTTCCCACACTCCCGTTGCACGGCAAAATCAACGGACCACGACCCGCAGCGATACGAAAGGCTTGGTCCGAAAGAAACCCCGTTTCGTTTTTGAGAATGCCGTCAGAATCTACCTTTTGCGGGCCGCCCTTTCGGACCGAGCGGGACTCCGCGAGCCTGGAGTAGCGCGACGGCGAAGCCGATGCGGCCGCCGATCAACTTCTTATCGTATGAGTTCCCACACTTTCCCGCCGAGGAGAATCTCCGATCCTGCCGATACATCCAATATGAAAGTTGCCATCATTCATGACTGGTTGAACGGAATGCGGGGTGGAGAATTGGTCCTCGATTCTCTCTTAAAAATTTATCCGACAGCCGACTTGTTCACGTTATTCTACACGCCCGGAAAGTTGAACGCTCGCATCGAACAAAGAAAGATCACAACCGCGTTTACCGACAACCTTCCGTTTAAGGATTCCAAGTATCGATGGTATCTGCCCTTATTTCCCACGGCGATCGAGTCTCTCGATCTGAAGGGATACGATCTCGTGATTTCTTCTTCGCATTGTGTCGCTAAGGGAGTGATCACCGATCCTGACTCGATCCATTTCAGTTATGTGCATTCTCCGATGCGTTATGTTTGGGATTTGTATTACGATTATTTTCCCGCCCGCAAAGGACTGAAGTTTTTCGCGTTTGAAGCGATCTCTAATTATCTCCGAACCTGGGACGTGGCCTCCGCTTCGAGAGTGGATTCGTTCTGGTCCAACTCCGAGTTCGTCGCAAGAAGAATCCAAAAGTTTTATAGAAGAGATGCAAAGGTCATCTTTCCTCCTTGTCTTCCCGAAAAATGGAAGGTCGTTTCGGAAAACAAAGACGACTTCTATCTCATCGTATCCGCATTCGCTCCCTACAAAAGAATCGACCTTGCGATCGAGACATTCCGTAAAAACGGCAAACGTCTCGTTCTAATCGGAGGCGGACAAGAATTTAAAAAACTCACTTCGGATCTTCCTAAGAATATCGAAGTGCTTCCGCATCTCAAACGCGACGAGGTTTTGGAATATTACAAAAAGGCAAAGGCCTTCCTCTTTCCGGGGATGGAAGATTTCGGTATTGCCCCCGTGGAAGCGCAGGCGTATTCGACCCCGGTCATCGCTTACGGAAAGGGCGGCGCTCTGGAAACCGTCGTCGACGGAAAAACGGGAATCTTTTTCAAAGAACAAACGGTGGATTCTTTTCAGGCGGCAATCGATCGGGCGGATCGGATTTCCTGGAAAACCGCCGATTTTCAAAAGAACGTAAGCCGTTTTACCGAGGAAAAATTCATTATCGAAATCCGCAAGCAGGTCGAGAATAGAATCAGAACTCCAAGGAAAAAAGGATAAACGTTTTGATTTTGCTCCACAGACTGAAAGGGGATGAGTTCGTATTAAACGCTTCGCATATCGAAAGCTTAGAAGCGAATCCGGATACTACGATCACTCTTTCCAACGATAGAAAATATGTGGTCAAGGAATCCGTGCCCGAAGTTATCGAAAAAATTTTAGAATATAAGAAGCGGATTCTCGTTTTTCCTTTGGGATCTTCTCCGGATCAGTTCAAAAGGGTGGAATAAAATATCATGGATTTTGGAACAGTAGTCGGTTTAGGTGCGGCGTGTGTCCTGATGATTTTCGGGATTATCTCCGCGGGTTTAACTCCGTTAGACCTTTTTGACGTTCCTTCGATTTTGATTACCTTCGGCGGTGCGACAGCCGGAACGATCATGGCCGTACCTTGGGAATCCACTCTTGCGGTCGGAAAGGTAACACAAAAGGTGTTTAGAACCGAAAAACACGATTTGATCGAACTCATCAAAACGTTAGTCTCCTTCTCCGAAAAAGCGAGAAGGGAAGGTCTTCTCGCGCTCGAAGACGACGTAAACGAACTTCCCGACGAATTCTTACGCAAAGGAATCACTCTCGTCGTGGACGGAACGGACCCCGAACTCGTTCGTAACATCATGGAAACCGAAATGGGCAACATCGCTTCCCGTCACAATAACGGAAAGGCTTGGTGGGAAAACTGGGGCGCCTTGGCTCCAGCCTTCGGGATGATCGGGACTTTGATCGGTCTCGTTCAGATGTTGAAGAACCTCGGTTCCGGCGACCCTTCGGCGATCGGAACGGGGATGGCGGCGGCTTTGATTACGACGTTGTACGGATCGATGGGCGCCAACATGTTCGCGATTCCCGTGATGAAAAAACTCATGCGTAAATCCGAAGACGAACTTACGATCAAACAAATCATGATCGAAGGAACTCTTTCGATTCAATCCGGGGACAACCCGAGAATCGTAAAGGATAAACTGTCATCGTTCCTTCCTCCTTCGGAAAGAGACGTTCTCAAGGACGACAGCGAGTAAACTCGGGCTTTCACTATGGCAAAAGCAAAATGTCCGGAATGTATTCAGAATATCCCCGAGTATATGCTCACATACGGGGATATGGTGACGTTGCTTCTTTGCTTCTTCATCATGCTTTATACTACCGGTAAAACGAACGCGATCGAAATGCAGATCATTCTTTCCGCATTCAAGACCACGACCGGATTTTTCGACGGAGGTCAGACTCTTTCGAAAGGACGTCTCGAAGAGATGGGAATGAACATCGAAAGTCTTCCTTCTCAAACCACCGGAAAGGCGTTATCAAAATCCAAAAAGTTAGCGACCGAAATTTTCAAACCGGAAGTGGAGGCGGGCAAGGTGAAGATCACCGAAGACGAACGAGGATTGATCATCTCTCTCGTAAGTGCGGATTATTTCAATCCTGGTTCGGCGGTTTTAACCGATTCGATCAAGATCGCGCTTCGAAAAGCGAGTTCGCTTATCAAAGAATTGGATCGTTTCGTTCGCGTGGAAGGACATTGCGACGCGGACGCGGTCAACCCGGGAGTTCCGCCGGGAAAAGAAGAACGGGCTTATATCAACAACTGGGATCTTGCGGGAGCGAGAGCGATCAACTCCACCGATTATATCATCAATGTGGAGAAGCTCGATCCTTCCTGGTTTCAAGCCGTGAGTTTCGGAGCGTTCCGGCCTTTGGTCGTGGAATATACGGGAACTCCCGAAGCGAAAGCGTACAATCGTAGAATCGATATCGTAATTATGACCGATAAGTCAACCAAGAGAAGTCCTTACGAAACCAACTTCGGGCTTCCAAAAACGAAAATACCCGGCTCCGAGTCCAGCGTTCCTGGCAAAGAGTGATCGGAAGAACAACTAACGTCAAGATTCAGGAGGCAGACCCATGGGTGATGCGGAAATAGACGAGGAAGAAGGCGGGCTACCCGCGGCCGAGGGGGGCGGTGGTACGTCTCCCATTATCAAATGGCTTCTTTATGTGGCGGGAGCCATTTTCGGAATTATCATCGTCGCGATCATAGCGATGGTAGTCGCGAAACAAACGGCGACGAGCACTTTCAAACAGATGAAGAACGTCGCTTTGGTAAAACCTCCTCCTCCGCTCGCGAACTACAACTTCACGGAAGAATTTCGGATTAACACTTCGGACAAAGGCGAGGCGCACTTCGTAAAGATGAAACTCGCGTTCGGAATCGCGAAGGAAGATCAGACCTTATCCGCGGAACTCGCGGAAAGAAACGCGCAGATGCGCGACTTGATCAACCTGATCGTGGGAAGAAAGTCCAAGGACGAACTCATCAACATCGAGGATCAATTGGATCTTCGGGAAGAGATCAAGGCTCAGGTGAATCACATTCTTACCGAAGGAAAAATTCAGGAAGTTTACTTCACGGAATTTATCGTCAACTGATGAAAAAAATTCTCGGTGTGATTCCGGCGCGTTATGCGAGCTCCCGTTTTCCGGGTAAACCTCTCGCTAAGATCGGAGATAAAACGATGATAGAATGGACGTATCGGAACGCCTCCCGGTCGACCACTCTATCCGAGTTGGTCGTCGCGACGGACGACGAAAGAATCCACGATGTCGTATTAGCATTCGGCGGTAAAAGCGTCATGACGAGCGCGGATCATCCTTCCGGAACCGATCGAATCATCGAAGTTGCCGAAAAGTTTCCCGAATTTAGCGTGATCGTAAATATCCAAGGAGACGAGCCCGGAATCGAGCCCGAGTTGATCGACGGGGTGGCAAGCCTCAAAGCTTCTCATCCGGAATGGACGATGAGTACGGCGGCTGTTCCGATGTTGGACCCTTTTCATGGAACCGATCACCATCGGGTCAAAGTCATTTTTGATCAGAACGGAAAGGCCATCTACTTTTCCAGATCTCTCATTCCGAGTCAGTTCAAAGCGACCGTTCCTCTCTATCGTCATATAGGAATTTACGGATACGATCGGGATTTTCTGTTGAAATACAATTCTTTGCCGAAGAGCAATTTGGAAGAATCCGAATCTCTCGAACAACTGAGGGCGATCGAAGCGGGTTACGGGATCGGCGTATTTCTGGCAAAAGAAGCGGGACTTTCCGTGGACACGCCCGCGGATTTGGAGATCGTAATCGAGGATTTTAAAAAACGAAAGTGGGTTACTTAAGAGCTTCTTGCAGAGAATTGTGGATTAACACGAAGTCGGTTAATCCGACGATGTCCATCACCTTTCTGAAATGTTCGTTCAGACCGGCGAACTCGATTTTTCCTTTTGTTTCCGACGCTCTTGTAATGAGACTGATGAGAGTCGCGATTCCCGCCGAATTGATGTATGAAGTTCCCTGAAAGTTGAGAATCACTCTATTTCTTTTTTCTGCGGGAATGGATTCGTATTTTCCAACGATTTCCTCATCCGCTTCCGAAGTGATTTCTCCTTCGATATGGATGATGGGAACTGACACGGAAAGATCTACGAAAATTTTGAAGTCGTCGGACATAAGAAATCTATCAACTAAAAATCGCTAAATTCCATTAAAGTCAATCGAATTACGCATAATTTCCGAGTTCGATTTCGGACAATTGGTCAAATTGTCGCCCGCATTTTTTACAATAAAATTTAACTGCTCGGGGTTTGGAGGAAATCCCAAAAAGGATTAAAAAGATTCCGAGTTTGGTATATGTTTTTTCTTCGCGAGAGTTGGGAGAGGTTCTGCTGATTCCGCAGTCTTCGCCGCAAGGCGGCAGTGTTTTGGATTGATTCACAAGAATAACATGGATTGAAGGTTTAAAAAATTCCAGTCGAAAAAGGGAAGAAGGGCCGGAAAACGAACGCTTCCCGACCCGAAGAAAATCTTAGTTTTGAGAAAGGTGAACTACGTATTTTGCAAGTAGTTTCAGATTCTCATCACCTAAGAACTTGTAAGCGACCATCGGACTTCCGGCAATCCCGTTGTTCAGAGTTTTTAGAACTCCGGCTTCCGTATTTCCGTTTTTCCACTGTCCGGCCGGAGCCTTATAGTTACGAGGTTTCGGATTGAGACTTGCCGCAGCGGCTCCGTCCCCAGCTCCTTTTTCACCGTGACAGGAAGCGCAGTTTTGTAAAAAGATTTCCTGTCCTTTTTGAAGTTCGGGGCTGAGAGCGGAAGCGGTTTCGGTCGCGGCAGGTGCGGAAGTTTCGGCCGGTTTTTCGGACTTATCTCCACAGTTCAAAAACAGAACCAGAGAGGTAAGAGCGATCACGATGGAAATGATCATATTTTTGGAGTTCATCGAAAATCACCTCTATTTATTGCGAACCAGCTTATCGTACGAGGAAATTTCACGATAGGATTTTTTTGTCAGGCAAATGTCACGAGACTTGATTTTTCTCAAGTTCCGAAAAATCCAATTACGCCGGGTGGAAGATGAAACCCGTTCCGGATTCTTCTTTTTGAAAGCGTACGGGAAGATCGATCTTTACGGATTCGGTTACAGGAACACCGGAAACTTCTCCCTCCAAGATTCCCATCGTTTTGATTCCTTCCTCAAGTTCCACAACCGCTAATACGTACGGCGCTCTTTTTGCAAGATGACCGAAACCTACGTGAACCACGGTATAGGTGTAGATTTTTCCGAGTCCGCTGAACCGGGTTTCGGAAATCTTGGAACTCCCGCACTGCGTACAGGCGACCAAAGGTTCGGTCATTTGAAAACCGCAGGAATCGCACTTCTTTCCTTTCAAAATTTCTAATATAGTTCCGGACATTTTAAACCCTCTGAAGAATGGGAATACGGCCCGCTTTTGATTGCACTTCTTTTTTTAATTTGTCTTTTCAGGCAAATCCGGTTTCGTAAGGTAAGAATTCACGGCGAGGTCTAAAAAAGACCGGACGTAGGATCGGATTTATCGGGTGCGAAATGTTTGAAATGACGAATTTGATTCTTTTCTGTAAGGCGATTACGATCGCACAACTGAGTTTTTTGATTCTTAACTTTTTAGTGAGAATGAAGGCGACAACCCAAGGGATTTTCGGAAGTTTATTTTTATCCAGTTTGATCGCGTATTTTATCTGTCCGATGCTACGTCACTCGGAGGCGAATCCGGCCGTATTTCTACTCGTTCACGTCGGCTGCTATTCGGTTTCCTTCTTTTTTTACCTTTTCGTTTCGAGTTTGTTTGTGGATCGCTTTCGTCCGAGTTTTCTGCACGGAGTATCGTTTCTTTTGATCAATGCGTTCTGTTTTTACGTGTTCGTTTTTTCGAAAACGTATTATGAAACTTCGATTTTTTCCAAAATTCTTTTTAGCGCGCCTCAGTTGATATTTTTGACGCTTCTTCTATTGGCGTTGGGAAACGTATTAAAAGATAAGAATATTGATTTGATCGAATCCAGAAGGGAATTCCGGGTTCTTTTCGTTTTCGTAACCGGCTCGTACGCGATCTCCGTCGTTTTGATCGAATTGATTCTCAAATACTCCGACTATTCCGCGGAGCTGGATTTAGTGAATTCGTTCTTGATCATGATCCTTGTTTTTTTCTTTTCCTTTAAACTTTTCGAATTTCGGGAAAACACGTTTTTGATTCCGGATCGAAAAAAAGAAGAACCTTTGGACGAGGTTTTATTCAAAAAATTGAATTCACTTTTGGAAGAGGAAAAGATATATCTCATGGAGAATCTGACGATTTTGAAGCTGGCTCAAAAAATCGGAGTTTCCGAAAAGAAAATCCGCAGGTTGATCAACCAAGGTCTCGACTATAGAAATTTCAACGAATTCTTAAATCATTATCGAATCCGGGAAGCGAAGGCGATCTTATCGGACCAGACAAAGAACGACATTCCCGTTTTACGGATCGCGATGGATCTCGGTTACGGTTCTTTGGCGCCTTTCAATCGCGCGTTTAAGGAAATTGCCGGAACCACACCTTCCGATTTTAGAAAGCAGGTTCCGCAACTGAAACGATAAGAAAGAAACCGAAGAAGCGCAGATCCGCTTGGAATCCGATTTCGTTCTTAACGTTCGTTTTTTCGAAACACGTTTTTCGATCGATCGGATCGGCGTTTTTAATTCGCTCCGAGTTCGATTTCCTCCGAAACACCCGCATCTTTTTCTTCGGTGATCTTGTTAAAGGTTTTCTCATATTCCGGATGAATCGTTCCGAATATCTCGTCCCAGATCGTCGTATAGAGTCCGAAATTGTAACGAAAGAATTGGTGATGCATATCGTGATTCGTGTTCGTGTTGATATATTTCAGGATTCGATTGGAAAGAAACCAGCGGGGAAACATTTCGTAACCGCTGTGTCCCAATACGTTTCTGACGATCTGAAACGTCATCGAAATCAATAAAGCCAATGTATGAACGGGAAACAGCGAAACGACGATCGGCAGAATCAGCGCGTGTATGAACGCTTCTCCCGGACTAAACGAATAAGCGGTCCAAGGAGAAGGCGTAACCGATTCGTGATGAACCTTATGAAATGCCTTGAAGAGCAGACGAGTGTGCATCAAACGGTGAGTCCAGTAAAAGTAAAAGTCTTGGATCACCAAAATGAGAAGAGCGCTGAAAAACAAATAACTCCATCCGTGTTCTTGGATGTTGTCATAAAATCGGAAATAACCGAATTTTCGAAAAAATAAAACGGTAAGAGTTACCGCCGTATAAACCGTAACTGAGGAAATCGAATAGAGGAATTCTTTTCGAAACTGAGACGGTTGCGCTTGTTTAGCCTGAATCTTTCTGTTTTGAAAGGGATGTTTCCATACATACAGAACTACGAAGGCGACGCCCGCAAACACGAAGTAGCGGAGAAAATCGATGAGAAAGACTTTCGGTATGTGTGGAAGTAACTCGACCGCGGTTTGAATCCATTGAGATTGTTCGTTCATTGTTTTTTCCTTTCGTTCGGGTTTTTCTCCGAACTTTCGGAAATAGTAAAACGCATTTCCGGCTTCTTTTCTTATCGAATCCGGACAAAAGCCGATCGAAGCCGGATTCGATCAGTCTTTTCGGATTAAAAAGCCGTAGTGAAAGGGAGTTAAGCCGATCGGCCTTGGGGAATCGATTCGGAAGCGCGCCGATTTTGCCCAGAGAACCATATCTTCCGGTTCGGGACTTTAAGAACCGAAAGAAAATCGAAAAGAAGATTTGCGAAAACCGAGAACATTCAAAAACGATAGAATACGCCCGCGCTGACCGATTCCGAATTTTTATTTTTCAGAACTTCGATTAGAAAGTTCGCTCTTCCGAAGGTAAATTCCATACCGAAGGTTCCGTACCAGTTTGTATGATCGATGGAAAGATTCCGTTCCAAGCTTAGGAAAGCGAGAGTAGGGTTGGTTAAAAAATCTTCCCGATTGTTTGCGGAAGAAAGAGCGACGTTTCGATCCACTTGAATGTTCAACGTCCCGCGGTTGTACATCGCGCCCAAACCGCCGTAAAGAGTGAAAAAGCCGATCGACTCCGCGTAACGAACGTCCAAGGTCGCCGAATAAATATTAGAATTGTATGTTAGATCGTTGATTCCGATCCACTTTCTTCTTTGACCGCCGAGATTGATATTTGTCGGTTTACGATCGTAAGAATGAAGACTTACCGTCTGCAACGATTGATACAAACCGAACCCGAACGAAAGTCCGCCCTTTGTTTCCTCTCCGAAAGAATTCTTCGCTTCCGCAAACGGGAAAAAACGAAGATTCAGACCGGAGTTCGCCACTTTGCCGTGCAGATCCGTTTTTCTGAGTTTTAAAAAAGGAACGTTTTGTTCGGAAAGTTGATACGGAAAATAATGAAAGTGAAGATCCCATTTGGATAAAAACGGACTCGGTTTGTCAAAGAGCGAGCCCAGGTTGACTCCGAAACTGATCGAAGGAGAAGCCGCGATTCCCTGCTTCGGAAGCTCCCGAAGTTCCGAGTTCTCAAACAGATAATTCCGCGGACTTAGGTTGGTTCTCGCGATCGAATAACCGATTCCGATTCTCCCTTGATCGAGTTTGTTCCCGCCTAACAAAGATGAGTTGATGTTCTGCAGGACGGCCGCTTCTCCCATCGAAAGAAGGAATTCCTTCGTATAAACCGCGTCCAAGGCCGGATCGACGAGATTTGCTCCCAACGTGATTTCCGCCGGGATGGAAGCGCATTCTACGCCGACACAAACCGCCTCGGAAAATACGGATTTTGCGGACGAGAATACGATCAAAGATAGCAGTATTAAGAATGCGTAACGTTTCAAGTTAGGAACAGCTTGTAAAAACCGGATTCTTAGGAAAGCGTTTTACGTTAAGAAGAATAAACGGAATTGTTTGGAAAAAGAAAGAACTAGATTTCGTGATACAAAAGCGTTCGAAATGCGCAGCGAGCCGTTCAAACAACGCGGAGAACAAAATCAGGATTGCTCGAGATTCTTCTCTCCGCGTGTTTCCATCTTACATTCCGATCGCGGCGCCGCCGTCGACTCTCAAATAAGTTCCGGTGATGTAATTGGACTGATCGCTTAGGAAAAATTTCACCGCGTTTGCGATCTCTTGTTGTGTTCCCGGTCTACGAAGAGGAATGAACATCGGATCGGTGAGTTTCTTTTGAACTTCTTCCGGAAGGGAGGCGGTCATATCGGTTTGAACGTAACCCGGACAAACCGCGTTTACGAGAACGTTTCTTCCCGCAAATTCTCTCGCGGCAACTTTCGTAAGAGCGATCACTCCCGCTTTGGAAGAGGAGTAGTTCGCTTGTCCCGGTTGTCCCGTAAGTCCCGAAACGGAGGAGATGTTTACGATTCTTCCGGACTCGGCTTTGAGAAGAAGTTTGGACGCATACTTGGTCATCAAGAAAACTCCCTTCAAGTTTACGTCGAGAACGAAGTCGAATTCCTGCTCGGACATTCTCATGAAAAGATTGTCCTTCAATACTCCGGCGTTGTTCACGAGAAAGTCGAGTTTTCCGAATTTATCTTTTACACCGGCGATGACCGCGTCGCAGTCGTCCGGTTTGGTGACGTTGCAGGGAATTCCCAACGTTTTTACGCCGAATTCTTTCGCGATATCGGCGGCCGCTTGTTCGATATGTTCTTTGTTTAAGTCGACGACTACTATGTCGCCTCCTTCTTTTGCGATTGTATTTGCGATCGCTCTTCCGAGACCGCGCGGAGACGCCGCTCCGGTAACGAGTGCTACTTTCCCTTCGAATTGTTTAGACATGATTTCCCTCGCGTCGAGTTTCTAATTGGCTTTCCATTTCCGCGGGAGAAATAGAATTGCCAAGTAAAAACTTTCTCTCGAATTTCCTTTGCCTTTTCAAATTGCAACGGTAGACTCGTTAGATGAACATTCTTTCATTTCGTTTTTGGAGAATTTAGACATGCAATCTTCTTACAATCGCCCTTTGGAGATGGTCGGCCCGATCGAAGCAGTTCATTTGCCCGGTAATCCGGACGCTTTCACTGTGATTTTGTTTCACGGTTACGGAGCGAACGCGTACGATCTTTCTCCTCTCAGCGCCTATTTGGATCTTCCCGACGGAACGAATTGGCTTTTCCCCAACGGCGTGTTGGAGATTCCTGTAATGCCCGGTTATAACGGAAGGGCTTGGTTCCCGATCGACATGGAAGCTTTACAACGAGCGATGATGACCGGCGGGTATCGCGATTTTTCGGATCGTTATCCGGCAGGTTTGGAAAGCGCTCGCGAGAAGGCCGTCGAGATGATCCGCAGTTTAGGAGTCTCTATGGACAAGGTGATCCTTGGAGGTTTCAGTCAAGGTGCGATGCTCGCAACGGACATAGCGCTTCATTCCGAAATTTCTCCGGCAGGTTTGCTGATTCTTTCGGGGACGTTGATCAGTGAAACGGATTGGAAGCGCCTTGCGGAAAAAAAGAAGGACTATAAGTTTTTTCAAAGTCACGGAAGAATGGATCCGGTCCTCGGTTATCCCGCCGCAAAAAAACTCGAACAACTGTTAATCGGAGCCGGATGGAAAGGGGAAATGATCGCTTTTCCGGGTGGACATGAAATTCCAGAGATCGTACTTAGGGGTATGAACCTGTATCTCAGGAACATCACCGGATGACGAAACTTGTAGAGAAATACATCGCTTTAAAAAACAAATATCGAAATTACGATACCAAAGAAGCCCTCAAACGAATGCAGGCCTTTCGTATTGCGCTGAAAGAACTCGAAGACAAGGGCTTTCATACGGGCGTGGAAATCTTGGGATCGATCAATTTCGGAATCGTGGAAACCGCTTCCGATATCGATTGTATTCTCCTTCATTTTTGCGATCTTCATAAAGAAACGGAATGTCCCGAATATTGTCCTAATTTTCTCTACGAAACCGAAGAAATCAAAGCCTCTCTTTGCAAACGTCTGAAAGACGATCACCTCAAAGTCGAATTCTTGGATTGTATCAATCTAAGAATGGTGGAGAAGGCGATGGAACAGAAGGACACGTTGAAGGACAGCGATCTTCTCAAACGCCTGATGTTCTACAGAACGATCGGAAGACCGGTCAATCGTCCTTTGTTTATACCGTATTGCGAAAAGCTGGAAGAAAACGAAGAATACATCCAAGACATTTTGGATTGGGGTTCGGAAGCGCTCGCGGATTATCTGAGAACTTCGCGTCATCGATTTTCGTTCAGCAAATACAACGAACGGATCGAGAGTTCCGGCCTTCAACTTCCTCCCGGACTCAAAGAAGAATTGAAAAGTTATCTCGACGAGGTTCCGGAAAGCGGATGAGAATCGGACTGAGGGGAATCCCCGCGAATTTCTTATGGGAAAATACTATATCGGAGATACGACGATTCCGTCGTAAAATTTTTCGAACCCTGCGGCGCGAGCGACGTGCTGAGTTTTTCCCGGATTTTTGGCGGCGGGAAAACTCAATCTCGGTCTCTACGGATCGCGAGCGTTATCGGAGAATCATATTTTTTGCAAGTAAAAAGCCTCATTCTTGTCGGAACATTCGGAAAAATTTGGAAACGGTTCGGAATACGGTTTCCGTTTTTTGAATAGAATGATACGCTTTTAAGTCGAGTATCTTATGAATCATCAACCCGATCACACCGACTTATCCGGCAAAAAAACTTCCTTACTCAATCCGCAACGAATCGTCTTCGATGTTTTCTCCCGTCTCGTTCTTCTTCTTGTATTGGTTCCGGTTCTTCTCTGGAGCAAACCGCAGGGAGAATTCACCTTGGACGGAAAATTCAAATATTATAACGTCGGATTACAGGATCAGTTCACCTATCTTGAGATCAACGGACAAATCGAAAACCTTTCCGGCAAGGATTATTCCGAAGCGTTCTTTACGATGAACATTTACGATAAGGAAGACAATCTTTTGGAATCTTGTCAGTTTGCGATCCAAGGTTTGCCTGCCGGACACAAACGGGATTTTTACGCGAGCGCCAAGTTCGTGGATATGAAGCTGATCAAACGTTTTACGATCGAATTCGAAGGCAGTAACTAAAAAAGGGATATAAGAGTTTACTTATGAACAAGAATCAATTTTTTCTCGCGTTACTTTTGGTTTTCACCTTAAACTGCGGTTCCACCGTTCATCCGGGACAGATCGGATTATTCTGGAAGCCGTTCGGAATCACGGACGTTGGACTCAGCAAAGATCCCGTGTTGAACGGATTTTACTGGCTTCTTCCCTGGAACGATATTTATACCTATTCCACGCAATGGGATTCTCATAAGGAGAAGGTCGACGTTTTGACGAACGACGACTTGAAGATAGACGTCCAGGCTGTGATCATTCTCCGTCCGATCCGCGATGAAATCTATCAGCTTCACGTGGAAGTGGGACCGGAATATTATAGAAGTATTGTGCAGCCCGAGTTCCGCGCTTCCATTCGGAACGTAGTTTCGCATCACCAGATGATTCAGATTTCTAAGAACAGCGCGGTGTTGGCCCGCGACATTAAAACCGCGGTTGTGGAACGGACCAAAGGAAAACATATCGAAGTGTTCGACGTGATTCTGGACGACATCGAATATTCACCGAATATGCTGCACGCGATCGAGGCGAAGCTGACCAAACAACAGGAACTCGAACAACAGAAATACGAACTTGAGATCGCGGAAAAAAATATCGAGATCGCCAAAAAAAAAGCGAGAGCCGATGCGGAGGCACAGTTGATCCGCGCCGACGCACAGGCGAAATCTCAGGCGATCATCAACGACAAACTGACGACCAAATATCTTCAGTACAAATCTTTTGAAAGTCCCAATTCTAAATTGATATTCGTTCCGCAAGGAAAAGACAATCTTCCGATCGTGGTCAATCCGAAGGAGTGACGATCGCAGTCGGCGCAAAATTCTTTTTAAACGATCTCGTCGCAGCCGATCCAAAATGAAAGAAATTTCTCCGATCATCTTGGATCGCGTTGAACCCTCGCCACGCAGCGATTTTTTTAGGCGGGTTTCCTGTTTCAGTGTAGCGCAACCAAAGAATGGAATTCAGCGTCGTCTCGAAAGTTGTCGAAGTCGCTGTCTTGAAAATCCTTTTTGGGTTTTCCTAAACTGAGCGCCAATTTCGTATAACGCAGAAGATTGTCCTTCTTCTTCTCCAGAGAATTCAAACACGCGAGATTGAATGCGAGTCTCGCGTCCTGAATGTCCGAAGGCAAAAGATCCTCCAGCAAAGGAAGATATTTTCCTCCGCCGTATTTCGCGATAAAGACGATGATGTCGCCGGAAAAGTATTCGGCGGTGTTATACGAAGTTCCGGTTTCGTTTCCTTTCAACGTGGAATTACGGCTGATTCCGAGAGTCTGATAAATTTCGTTGTAGCAATGAAGCACCCATCCCGCGAGGTCCGGTTTGTTTTCGCGTAAAAAACGGTTCAATGCGGCGGAACTCATCTGCATCCCGAGGTTCATCAAAGTCATTTCCTCCTCGTCGCTGGAGGCTTTATCCTTATATTCAAGAATCTTGTTGAATTCCCTTTGATACCGTTCCTTGTTTTCCTGAAAGTTCGCCGCGAGCCGATTGATGCTTTTTTCGATCGAACTTTTCCAAACCCAAGGATAATCTTCTAAAACGTCGCCTGTGATGTCGTCGAGAATCTCCTGTTCGCTTTCCGAAATCTCCTTGACCGGTTTTCCTTTTTCGTCCGCGGAAAAAAGACTTTTGATAAACTCGCTTTTAATCTCTTTTTCGGAAGAATGATAAGCGACTTCCGCTTCCTCGTCGTGATAATGCGAATAAGCGACGTATAACCCTTCTTCGTCGCGGGGAAGTTTTTGAAACTCTTTTCCGTTGACGATCGAGATCAGATTTTCGACCGAAAGATACGCTAAGATGTCACGGGTGATCGCGTAGTCGTCCTCTAAGATTCCGATAACTTCGTCTCCGTTCAATTCCTCGATAAAGGTCGTTCCTAAAACGGTCTTATAAAAGGAAGTGAAGTCTAAAATGTATTCGATTTCGTTCGCGCCTTCCGACATCGCTTCGTCGTAGTCGATCCCCGAATGCCAGTCGAAACCGAGAACGATGATTTCTCCCGCGTCGTCCCAATACGTATCGATGACGAGAATATTTTCTTTGACGGAATTTTGGAGAGACTTGACCCAATCGGAAATCGTATTATGAATCCAGGACGAGAGGGAATGCCAATCATACTCTAACAAACGTTTGGCGATGATCGGGTGATTTTCGGAAAGGGCCACGGCTTTTTTCGCCATGAACTCTTGAAACTTATTCGTGAGAACCGGTCCGCCGGAAAGAGAAAGATCTTTTTCGAGATCGTATCCTCGGATGTTCAAGATCCAGGAACCGATCTCCCGCAGAATAAAACCGCCCATTCCGAAACGGACGATTTCCCCTTCCATCTCGCAGGATCCGTGATAGACGCTCGCGATCGCGGGTTCTCCGAGTTTATTTTTGATAAAGGGATGAAAGACATACCAATTTTGGCTTTCGTCGAATGCTCCGAAACTTTGAACGTCTCCGTAATCTTTTTCCACGACGACCAAGGGATTGATCCACCAATCGTCTCCTTCTTCTAAAATCTCTTCTTCCCAACCCCCGTCTCCGACGATGCGGGCAGGTCTGTTTTCTCCGTAAGCGCTGACTCCTTGTATGGAAAGCGTTGCAAAGTCGTCGTTGTCATGATGAAAGCCTACGCCGTTGAAGTTGGAAACGAACTTCGCTAAAGAATACGGAACGGAAGAATGAATATTTCCGAGATACGGCGCGTTCCATCGGATATGAACGGCGGTTTCCTCGTCGTGATGCCAAGGAAGAGTAAACACGAACTGATCGTTTTCGATGTAGATTTGATCGATCTTGGAAACGATCTTATCCAGAAGTTCTTTGCATTCTTCCGTTTCCGTTAAGAATTGAAAGTGGGAACGGAGCGCTTCTTTGGGTTCGGAGGCGTTTACGATAGACTTCCAGGTTTCGAGATAATTCGCTTTTCCGGTCAGAGTTTTAAAGGAAGGAATTTGATCCGACTCTTGGAATCCGAGTTTCGTTTTTTGATCGATGAGTTTTTGAAATTCTTTCAGACATTGGTCTCGCGTGTTGAAATTGCGGATGGAACGTTTACCCACAAAGCCGGTTTTACCGGAGGAAAGAACCAGAGAAAGACCGGAGACTTCGATTTGCCAGAAAACGGACGAACCGTTTTCGGTATGAAGAAAGTGTTTTTTCATGATAGAACCAAATTCTTTTTATGATAAGAGTGACTGAAACAGTATAACTCATTCGCTTGAAAATGCCTTAGCAGGTTATATTCTGAAATGAAGTGAATTATATTTCCAGAATATTCTTAAAGGAACGATAGATTCTTAGATTGCCGAAAGCGTCTCCGCCTAAATGGAAACCGATCAGCTTGCGGTTTTTGCGATCGCTTGCACCGGATCGGAAACGTGTCGAATGTCCATGCCTGTGTTGAGACGAACCAACTCTTCCGCGATGTTGACTGCGTAGTCTCCGGTTCGTTCCAAACAAAGAATCAATCGATAAACGTCCGCGAATTGATTCTTATCCAGTCTCGGGTCCATTACGAACTTTAAGAACGCGGATTGACAGAGATTGTTGATCTCTTCTTCCACGGAATGAACGCTTCCGTAAAAACGGTTTTTTTCCTCAACCAAGGATTCCACCGCCATTCCTACGATCGTAATGACTCTGGATAAGAGTTTGTTGAGAATTTCCTCGTCGCAGAAGAAACGTTTCGGGATCAGACCTCTTCGAAAACATTTGGCGCAGTTTACGATCTGATCTCCCATTCTTTCCAAGTTTCTCGTGATCCGAATTGCGGAAAGAGCAAAGCGGAGAGGGTCCCGTTTTAAAACGACTTCTCCGTCCACTTGATCCATTCCCATGGAATTGCGGTTTGCAACGGCTTCCAAGATCGCGTTCTGGGAAAGGTTGTCGTTTTGTTTTTCTAGGTTGTCGATCAGGTCGTCCCGGTCGATTAGCTTTCTTGCAAGTTCTCCGTCGTCTTGTTCCAATGCGTCGTCCAGCAGCAACACCTGTTCCAGACATAGCTCGGCCATGCTGTAGAGGTTTTTACGAAGGAAGTCGAACTTGGAGGACATAAGGACTCGTGAACAAAAGATTAAGTAAAAAGAATCGTTCTTAAAAAACCGCTTTGGTCAAGAAGATTTTCTTTTGAGCAAAATCTTGTCTCCGATTTCCTGAATCTTGGAAGCGGGGATCTTGTTTCGTTCTTTGGAAAGTGGATTGAGGGAAGTTTTTACGATGATAAATTCGAGTTTTCCGTTTTTGGAAATCACTTCCTCCACGATTCCGTTTTCGGAACCGTCGCTGTTCAACACTTTGAGTCCTTTGTATTTTTCGAACGGAATCGTGTTGAGTAGAATCGCGTCCACACCGAGGGTTTTGACGTAATCGATTCCGATAAACAGATCTGGTTTCATGAAACCCTGATCGATCGTAATCCCGGTGATCTTTTTTTCCGTACGATCGATGTGAAGTTTGACGACGACTCCGAGGACTTGGCCTTCGGGATCGAGAGCTTCCTTCCCGAGAATATCGTCCGAAGTGATGTTATCTTCGTTTTGCATGATCTTTTTTTAATATGATATTCTTGACCGAAGTTTCGATGTCTTCGGGATAAAATTCCGTTTTGGAGGAGAATGGAAATTTCCGAACCCAGAAGCGGATCAGTTTGACCGTTCCAGGAGCGACTTGTACGGAAGAAACCGAGCCGAGAAAGCGCGCGTTCTTATCGTAGACTCGTTTTCCCAAAAGATTGCTCGGCGGATCGATTTTGAGCAGAAGTCTTTCTTTGGAATCGGATTTGAGATGTTCCCGGGAAAAATAAACTCTGCGAAAACCCTTGAGTACTATGATGCCGGAAAGATTTCCGGAGAGAAAACGAAGGTCGATCAGTCTTCCCGAGTTTTCTCCCGATTTTGAAATTACGTTCCTTCCGAGACAGGCCCAAAAACTTTTCGAGTCCTTGAGCTCCTTCTCCTTGTCCGCAAATACGATCATTGATTCCAGAATTTTAGGGAATTCTAAAGAATCCAATTCTTTTTGCGTCGGTTTAAAGCGACATCGCGTTTCAGATGACGCCGGATTTATGGAGAATCTGCCAGAGTAGACAAGCGAAACTTCCGTATTGTACGATAAATCCCGTAAAACGAACGTTGACCGCAAGCGCTGAACCGGAACTGAGATGTGCGAGAGTTTGAACGATTCTTGCTCCTAAAACGATTTTGCTGACGAGTATGAACGTTTCGTCGATCATTCCCGCAAAAACTCCGATCAAAACCAACACTCCGAATATGGGAAGATTTTCGATACAATTCACGTGAGCCCGATTGAGTCTCCAATAGAAATCGCTTCCGTGCTGGATTCCCGAAGGAAACTCGTTCGATTTTTTTTCTCCCATTAAGACCTTGATCGATCGTATGCTTACGACCCAAATTCCGAGGATCAGCGTCCAAGCGACAAAACCCAATAATGCGATGACTGAAGGATTCATTCCATTCTCCATTGGTTGTTTTTCCGGTGAATGGAATCAGTATGCGTTCGGAAGGCAAGCCGATTTCTAAAGAGATCCTATCGATTCCTCCGTAAATCTCCAGTGTTCGGGAAGGCGCGAAAGCGGTTTGCCTGCGAATAGAGATTTCGCAGAGCCGATTTTCGGTTTAGCGTTTTTCGATTTTATTTAAGATTTCCTCTTTTTTATCCGCAGATTCGATTCCGCCGATCGCGCTCATTTCGAATTCTCCGGTGCGATGGAAAACGCTTAAGAATAGTATAAAATTCTGATTTTCCGGATCGGATTCCTCCGAGAGAGAGGATCGATAGGCGGGATAAATCGGGGATTTGGAAAGTCCGATTCCGTAATAGAGAATATGAAGTTCCAAAGAATCTTCGTAGTTTGCCGGTAGGACTTCGATCGTTTTCGTTTCCACGTTTCCTTTATACGTTTCCAAAACCTCGTAACGATAGATTCTTCTTTCGAAATCGGGGATTTTGTTTTTCGGTTTGGTTTGGATTCCGAGTTCCTTTAAAAGACGGGAATCGATTTTGACCTTTCGCACGGAGTAAGGAGGATCGGAGACGCGAACCAAAACGATATGCGAAGAGCCGCGGATCAATTCGTCAAGGTCGATCGTTTCGTAGTGAACTTGGCTCATACAAAAAAAAGGCAACGGGAGATAGATTAGAATTTTAGAAAGAATCCGTTTCATATCGATCCGTCCGCCGTATATTCGAAAGTCTTAAATCTGATTTTGCATAAAAGTCCTTATTTTAAAAGAAAAATATGGCTTGAAACCTTCGTTTTTCGGATATTATTGTTAAGTGAAGTTCTGTCGATTTAGATGGAATCTTTTTTTGAGCTTTGTCGGGAAGAACGAAAGGAAGGATTTGAAAATGGATCGTTTGCAATCGAAGTCCGCTTCTTATAAGAAGTTCTATCTCATTCTTTTGTGCGGTATTATACTGTTCGCTACGGGTTGTAAAAAAGAAGAAGCGTTTGACCAGACACAGCTCTTAATGATGACTTGGTGCGCGCAAACGGCGTATGCTCCGCCCCAACCGGTGACCGCGAACGAAATCAAACTCTTTCCCTCCGGTTCGATTGTCGCCGCTTATAGCCGATCCGCCTCTTACGAAACCAACTCCAAGGAAGAAGTGACGCTCGCGTTCAGCGTGAACGGTTCTAATTTTTCGAACCGAACTCCCGCTTCTCCGCTTAAGGGCGGTTATACGTTCGGTTATTCGTTTCAATCCGAAGCCGCGATGTATGCGACAAACGGTGAAACCGTGACGTATAAAACTTCGGACTCGGGAGCGAGTTGGTCTCCGATGAAATTCGAATCTTCCTATTTCGGTCCTATTTATCTCGGTCCAAAATTGACCGGATATTATAGAGCGGTTTTGTTTGCCGATTCTTTGAACGGAATTCGAAGAGGCTCTTTTTATACCGCGAGTTACGGCTCGGAGAATTTTCTGGATCGGACTACGGACGGCGGAGAATCCTGGATTCGGTATTCGATCGATCAGCAAACCGCCGTCTACGATCTTGTTATGTTTTCCGCTTCGAATATTTTATACACCGCTTCGAATTCTGGTTCGAAAATGAGCGTGTATCGTTCGACCGACGGCGGCGCGAATTTTAATGCGACAAACGCTCCGACTTCGTATCGATCCAAACTTTTCTTTTTGGATTCTTTGAACGGTTGGGTGGCCGCCGCGAACTCTTTGGGAAAAACGACGGACGGCGGGGTTACTTGGACGACGGTGACGCATAACTTGACCGGCGGAAGTTTTTTGAAAGTAAAGTTTTTGAGCTCGAACGACGGTTACGCTCTATACGGTTTGGATTATTCTCTCACGAAACTGTATAAAACAACCGACGGCGGCGCGAATTGGACTTTGATTCCTCTTTCGTTCGCTATCTCCGGTGTCGACGGAACGTTTGACGCGGTTATCGGAAAAATCGCGGTTTCTCATCAAAACAAATTATACGTTTCCGCAAACGAGTTCGGCGCATTCTCCGCGCTTGATCCAGGACTTGCGAAACATTCATACGCGTATTCGAACGCGGTCGGGAATATGGCTTGTATACCGTATTCTCTTTAGGATAACGGAATATTCCAAGTTTTGAATCTATTTCGGATTCTTTTCTTGGAATCCCGCTTCGAGTTTTAGTCTCCGTCCGCGTTGGATGGGAGGGCGTTCGCTCCTAAGATTCCGATGATTTCGGTCGCGGTCGTCGTTCTGAGATCGCGGAATCTCTGATAGATTTCCGTATTCACAAAACTTAAATTTCCCGTAAGATCAGCTTTAAGCGTGGAAGATGCGTTGATTCTTCCTTGAATGGCGGCTTTGAGCGCGGCGATCTTCGTTTTCACGCGTGCGTCCAACGCGCTGCTTTGAAATTGAACGAGATAACTGAGAGATCTCGCGTCGTTGTCGCCCGTGTTTCCGTAATATACGAGTTCGAAACCTTCCACGGAAGAAAGCAAATCCTGATAGGAAGTATCGCTGTAGATCGATTCCAGCTTTGCGGGGAATTGGGTCGTGCCGGTCAAAGTCAATCCGGCCGGAACGCCGACGCGAACGTCCTGATTCACGTATTCCAATTGAACGATTCCGTTGATAAACGAATCGACCGCGTCTTTGATTCCGCCGAACGATCCGGTTCCGGTCGCTAATTCTCCCGCAAAGTTTCCCGAAGCAGTGTTCCAAGAATTGTAGAGACGTTGTGCATCCATTTGAATGACGCTTGCGAGAGATACGATGTAAGCTCTTCTTCCCGCGCTTCCCATATTTGCTGTGTTGATGTTCGCGATCGTATCGGTCGCGTCGTGAACTCCGTCACCGTTATCAAAGATGAAGTATTCCAATGCGGGAAATCCTTTTCTTGTCAAGGGATACGAATCCACGGTGCTCGTACTCGGACTAGTTCCCGCCGCCGTGTTCAGATCGTTGGCGACGGGGCGATTCGTTTCTCCCAAGATATAACCGTCCAATCGATGAAAGTAATTGGATGCAAGGTAGGAACGGTTGATGTAAAAGATCTCGTTTTGTTTGAAGATTCTCCGTGCGGCGAGCCACTTGGTTTGCAAATCCGCGAGAGTCGTTGTGCTTGGCGCTAAATCGTAAGCTAACGCACTCGCCTTCAACTGATTGGCCGCAGCCAAAAGTTTGCCGAACTGCGGCACCGCGACTTGATTGGCCGTATAGTTGAGAAATTCTCCCGTGCTTGCATTGGAGAATAAGGCGATCAATAGCGTTTCGGTGCCGGTGATTTTGCCCAGGTCTTCGCAACGGATTCCGGGAAGAACGATCGATAAAGAAAGGACAAGAATTTTGAATTTTCGAGCGAGTTTGACTTTTGACGCGAAAATATCAGTATATTCTAAAATTCTCATAAAGACTCCAGGAACAGAATCAGTTTGTCCCGATCCGATTTCGGAAGATTTCTGAATTTATTTCTGGAGGAAAGCGCTTCTCCCCCGTGCCAGAGGATCGCTTCCTTATGACCTCGCGCGCGTCCGTCGTGCAGAAGGTTGTTGTGCCCGTTTACCTTTTGAACGAGTCCCGTTCCCCAAAGAGGAGGAGTTCTCCATTCGGTTCCGGTCGCTTCGAAATCTTCGCGGTTATCCGCTAAGTCCGTTCCCATATCGTGAAGCAGAAGATCCGTATACGGTTTGATGTGTTGGAAGGAAATTTCGGGGAACCCTTCCACGTATCCGGTGAGGATATAAGGTTTATGACAAGAGTTGCATCCGATTTCGGAAAATATTTCTTTCCCGCGAACGACATCGGCGTGGGTCCAGTTTCTTCTTCCGGGAACGCTTACGAGTTTCGTATAAAGAGTCACGAGATTCGCCGTTCTTGTGGAAATCTCCGTTCCTTCCGCGGTTCCGTTATTGCCGGGCGTGGACGCCGCGCAGTTCGTCTGCGTTGTCGCGCAGTTTTGGTTCGGAAAGAGGGGACTTGTGATTCCTATATCTCCGAGAAACGCGCCTTGGTTTTGCTGAAAGAGGTTCGGCTCGTTCGCTTTCCATCCGAATCTTCCGAGAGTTTTTGTCTGCAGTTTCGCGTCCCAGACAATATTCGGTTTTCCTGATATACCGTCTCCGTCCGAATCGTTTTCATCCGCGAAAGAACGGATCGTGGATTCGGGGATCGCTTCCAAAAGTCCGAGTCCGGGAATCATGGGAGAAGTTCGCGGGGATTGGTTTACGACGGGAGGAGTTCCGAAGTTCCAAGCGGAGATTGTGAACGTAGGTCTTCTTAGAGAATACGCTTCTCCATCGGGGAAGGTTCCGGGTTCTTCGGCAAACGTTACGGTCGTTGTCGCTTCGCCCGGTACGAGGGGCGGGCCCGCGACTCCGCGGTCGTTGATCTGCAAACCGTAATTATCGAGTCCGACCGGACCGCCCGTGATCGGATCTTTTCCGTTTTTGCTGACTCGGATCAACATCGTCGCGAACGTACTGCTTCCGCTTGCGGGCGGAGTTCCTCTTCCGTCTTTCACGTGACAACCGTTGCAGGAGGTGCTGTTGAAGACCGGGCCGAGTCCGTCGGATGCGGAGTTGCCGCCTTGTACCCAAATACGATTGAAGAACGAATTCCCGCCTTGAAAATCGATGTTCCCGCCGTCGCGCAGATTGGCCGCTACGAGATCGAATGCGTTTACGGTCGTATCGAACGTGGTGGTTAATCCGCCTGAGTATTGTTCGCCCGGATCCGCGTTCTGAAGATACAATAGGATCGCCGCCATCTCCAGATCGTGATTCTTTTTTTTCTGATCGAAGATTCCGTTGTTACACTGCGCGAATAAACCGAATAGGATTCCGATCAGGAATCCTATTTTTATTTTAGAAACGATTGAAACCCGAAAAGAAGAAACTTCTTCCTTTCTTATTAAATTTTTGTTTTTCATAACCATTCATCATCTTTATATTTTATTTTTTCGGCTTAGATAGAAAAGTCCGTAATCGAAACGCCGACCGCGTTTGCCGCGGAGGTGATCGTTTTTTTCAGAGTATCTCCGATCAGCTTCTGAGTATTGAAAAGAATGTTGTATTCGGAGTCCACGTTTCGAATGATCTGATCGTAACGTCCCGTCAAAGAACCGGATGGACAGGAAGTCGTGTAGTTCGGGTCCGAGGTTTGTTCCGGAAGATTCAAACAGAACGCGTCTCTGGAAGCGGTCGCTTGTGCGACGATCGGAGGAGCGGTTAACGTTCCGAATAAACTTCCGAGTCCGGGTCCTCTGGAAACCACGGTACCTTTTTTCAGTTCGTAAGTACCGTTCCATACGTTCAACACTCCTTGAGCGTCGTAATAGAAGTCGGCTTTTGTAGTATCGCTAAAGCAGGAATGTTCCTCTTCTTGTTGTCCGTCGAAGGTTCCGGTAAGTCTTTGTCCGCCCCATTCTCCCGCGATGAACTTTCCGAGTCCTTGGAAAATTTTCGTGATCGCAGCGTCCGGATTGGACTTTAGAGAAGTTGAATACGCACTTCCGCTGGAATATTGGTCCCGGATCAATTTGATTTGAGCGACCATTGCGTCCATCGCGACTTTCATGTAAGTCTTTCTTTTCAACTGAACGCCTGCCGCCCCGTTGAAATCGTTCGCGACGCGTTGACCGGAGATTTGGTTGACTCCGCCGTTGGACAAATCTTGCCCCCAGAGAAGATATTCGATCGCGTGCCAACCGACTGTGATCGCTTTTTCATCGTTACCTTCCGTTGCTCCACCGTTTGCCGCGGCGTCTCCGTTTGCTAAGAGAAGGTTCGCGTATGTTGCAGCCGTGCCGCCGTTGACGAAGTTATCGATCGCGCTTTCGTCCAACGGCCATGCGTTGATGAGTCCTTCGCATTCTTGAGTTCCCGATCCGTCCGCGTTGCTTCCGCAACCTAAAACGTCGGAGTTGTCGACGGGGCCGGAGGAGAATCGGAACGCTTCCGTAACTAAGTAAGAAGCTCTTGCGATTACAAAAAGATTCTTTAAATTCGTGTGATCCGCCGCCGTGGGAGTTGTCGTCGCAGCGAAGGTGTTGATCGCGGTTTGAAGAGTTACCGCATCTTTATAACTCTGATCATAGGATTCGTATCCGAGTTGGAGGTAGCGATCGACGACCTGCGCTTTGGTCGCGGTTGGAACGGCGCCTAACGCGATGATTCCGGTTAACATTGTCGTATCGTTGGATTTGTCTTCGGGTTTGCAATTCGAGAAAAGAATCGCAACGGAAACGCAGAGGAGAGAAACGATTTTTTTTAGATTCATAAGATTTTCCTGAATGTCTTTGAAAAAAGAGCCCGGAAGAGGGCGTATCGCCCACAACCGGGGAATTTTCGATGAACTGGTTGTTATGATATTGATACTAATTCTCAATATCATTAAAATCGTCAACCGAAAATTCTGGGTTGGGTTGAATTTGCGGGAACTCCCGCGAAAAATTCCGGATTGGGAGGAGTTCCCACACGTTTTCCGGGAAAATCCCCGGCTGAAGTGGAGAATTCTTCGTAAAATGTGGGAACTCATACGGTTCCCAAAAAGTTTTACCGTAAAATCAGTGTTGGAACTCCTGCAACTTCCGAATCTTACGGCAGATTTCGATCGAATACGGTCCCGAAAAAGCTTAGAGTTCAAAGGTAACTCCTACGTTGATTTGGCGAAACGGCCCGACTTGAATCCCCTCGGGGAGGCGGCCGGAAACGTATCGAACGTCGGCTAAATTCTTACCCGTAACGAAAACGCTCCAGCGTTTGACGGGGTGTTTGTAACCGAAGGAAGCGTTGATCAGGCCGTAGGCCGGAATGACTCCGGTTTCGCCCGAACTATTGGAAGAAATATTCAAATATTGTAATACTTTTTTACCCAAAGGGTCCGTGATCGAATCCGCCCAATATACGGTGCGGGTGTTCGCGTCGTCGTGATACTGCGCGGAGAAGTATTGATATTCTCCCCTTGCATAAAAACCTTTCGGATGAACAAATCCCAATGCAAGAGTCGCCGTATCGCGGGAAACATACGGCACGTAGTTTCCATTCTTGTCTTTCTGCGTGACGACGAAGTCGAGCAGGGATTGATTCGCGGTAACTTTGGAAGCGTCGATGGAATATTGGTTCATTCTCGCGTCGGCCCTGGTGTAAATCAGATCGATCGGAAGTTTAAAGGAGGCGTCGAACAGCTTTGCGGGATCGAAGGTGAAGTTCGTTTCCACTCCTCGGCTGTAAGTTCTTCCTCCGTTCTTAGCGGAAGAAGCGGAGTCGTTTCCGGAAGTCGAAGAAGTGATGATGATCTGATTGACGTAATTCAAATCGAAATACGTGACTTGGGCGTTTAAATAATTCGTAATATCTCCGCGGATTCCCGTTTCGTAATTATACGAATATTCGGGATCGATTCGATTGACGACGCCTGAGTTGTTCAGCGCATCTTGATAGCGGGGAGGAGAAAACCCTTTGTGCGCTCCCGCAAACCAAGTCAGATCCTTTCTTATGTCGTAGGTCAGACCCAAACCGGGGATCACGACGTGATAGACGTGTCTGCTTCCTTTATCCACTTCTTGAGAGGGAGAATTCGGATCGGGTTGGTTGGTGACAGGATCCACCGCTTGTTGACGGAGAATCGTTCTGTTCTGTGTGAACGTTTCGTATCGAACGCCGGGGATCACGGAAAACTTATCGAAAAATTTGAAACTGTTCTGCGCAAAACCCGCGATCGATTTCGTATGATTGACTTCGTGATCTCTCAGAGTTCCGGATTTAGCGAGAGAATATTCGGAAGAAGCGGTTCCGGTCGCGGGGTTGTTGAAGCCGTTTCCGAAGATCGCATAATCGGGAGTAGACGGCCCGTCCAAGTATTTGATATCCGCGGTTTCATAGTGATACCGAAGACCGGCGTCGAGCTGATTCTTAATTCCTAAAAATTGATAATCGAGTTGGTAGCGGGATTCCGCGCCGACGAAACGATACGTACGATTTCGATGGCCGACGCCGTCCAACATGTAAACCGTATCTCCCGGTCTATTCACCAAAGGTTCCGTATCGTACGTTTTGATTACGTTTCCCGGATAAGAAGTAAAATACGAGCCAGTGTTTCGGACGTAATTCTGCCTCGCCCAGTTTCTTTCCGTATAAGCCGAATAAACTTTCGTGACGAGTTTGGAATGATCGGTGAGCTTCCATTCGTGACCTATGTCTCCGGAATATCGTTGAAGCTGACGATTGTCCTGTTCCGCAAAGTTGGAGGAAGAATTGTTCCAGAGTTGAGCGGTGGTCAAACCCAGATACGTCATATTCGCGTCTTGGACGGTTCCCAAGAACTTGGTAGTCAACGTATGTTTTTCGTTGAGATCGGTGACCGATTTGAAAGAGAGTTCGTGCAGACGAAAGTCTTGGTGTTCGCGAAAACCGTTCCCTTGTTTTCTCAAGAGAGTGATGTCGATCCCCGTGTTTCCGAACGTTCCTCCATAGGAAATTTGAGAAGAGAAAAAACCGTAAGAGCCTCCTTGTGCGGAAACGGAAAGAACCGGTTCTTTCGGAGGACGTTTTGTGATGAAGTTGATCACGCCCCCGATGGTGGAAGGCCCGAAGAGAATCGCCCCCGAACCTTTGACGACTTCGATTCGTTCCATACGATCGATGTTCGGAGTATAATATTGTTCCGGTGCTGAGTACGGATTGAGGGAAGTAAAGATTCCGTCTTCTAAGATGAGAACTTTACGGCCGAGGTCGTTGTTCACTCCTCGAAATCCGACGTTCAAAATCAGTCCTGTGTCCTGATAACGGATCGAAGCTCCGGGAACTCTACGCAGGACTTCCATGGAATCGACGGGTTTGGTCTGTTCTAAGAATTCTTTTTCGATGACGGTTGCAGAACCGGGGATTCGTTTCAGATCGGTTTTGCGTTTCCCGATTACCGAGATGGTTCCTTTTCCCCATTTTTCCTTTTCCGCGTCTTCTCCATTGGAATTAGAAGGCGAGGGTTGTGGCGTCGGAGGTTGTTTGTCGGATGTCGGCTGATTTGAATTTTCTTCCGACTGCGGTTGTGCGGGAACTCCCCAAGAAAATAAGAATAAGATCAGGATAGAAAGGGACAGAATTGATTTTTGTTTCATTTTTATATTTTCGATTTTGAAAATGATTCTCAATATTTTTTCGGAGACATTCAGAGTCAAGGGAGAATGCGGAGAAAACATTTATGCTGTCGGAAAAAATTTTGGAAATCAGGACTTAGGGAATGATAAGGCTATGACACTTCCCTGACAATTGACTCGTAAAAGAAATGTTGGAACTGCTACTTCTTACCAACTCATCAAAGAATTTCTGCTTCAAATGAATGTAGGAACTACTACGTTCTAAAAAATCTTACCGGTAAATACGAAACGAACAAAGAAAAGAATCGCCACGCACTGCGCCGACTGACCCGCGATAAACACCGGATAAAAAATTTTTTTCTTATAACGGATCACGCCTAACACGGCGCTCAAGATCGGCGCGGGCAAAGGCAACGCGTTGAATGCGAAGATGGCAAGAACTCCGTAACGATTTAAGAAACCCTTCATTCGATAGAATTTTTTCGGACTGATCAGTTTGATACAAGCGCGGGCCGCGATTCTTCCCAGAAAGTAATTGATCGTGAACGATATCGCCAACCCGAGAATATGCAGAATTACTAAATCGCTTCCGTCAAGTTTGGAATATGCGGCGCGTATGTATAAGAATTCGATCGGAAGATAAAAGAAAAACAGACCGCCAAAGAGGGTCGTAAAGAAAACTCCGAGCAGGCTCGGTTTGCGGATTTCCTTGCTTATGTAAAGAACGAGTTTTTGAATCGCTTCCAAACCCGGAATTTCCAGTTTTAAAAGACCGGATGCGGTTAAACTCAAAAGAATGACGGCGAAAAAAACGGAACCGAGAAAGATCAGGCCGGAATAGAAATTCCTCTTCTTGTGATAGGAAAAGATTTCATCCTTTCGAAATTGCACTCGTGTCCCTCTTGCGGATCCAAAAGCCGGGAATTCTGGACCAGATCGCTGACAAAATCAGACCCCCCGTTTCTCTCGTGACCTCGTCGTCAAAGGAAAGGTTTTCGATCTGCATCGCCGCCAAAACAGTTCCCGCCGAAAAGAGCGCGGAAAGAATCAAGGATGTCCTCAGCCAGAGTTTCGATTTTTCGGGATACATTAAAAATCCTGCATATAAGATCGCAACGCTTAAATACAAAGGAATCCAAAGCCACGGATCGGGATCGTTCCACTGAAGCCCCGCAAATACGAGCCAAATAAAAATCGTAACGATGGAAAAAATTTTCATGATTCGTGAATCCATTTGAGTTCGTAGAGATCTTTTCTTCGGTTGGAAAGATTCCGAACCGAACCTTTTTTACGGAGTTCTTTTAATAAGTCCAGATCCAAATCCGCGATCAAGGTCATTTCCGTATTTGGAACGGATTCCGCCGCGACGCAGTCGTGCGGAAAGGCGAAATCCGACGGAGTAAATACGGCGGATTGAGCGTATTGAATGTCCATGTTCTCCACGTACGGAAGCGCGCCGACCGATCCGGAGATGACCACATAACATTCGTTTTCGATCGCTCTCGCCATCGCACAATGTCTTACGCGGTTGTACCCGTTTTTCGTGTCCGTGTAAAACGGAACGAACAAAACGTCCATTCCCTGTTCGGCTAAGAATCTCGGAAGCTCTGGAAATTCCACGTCGAAACAGATAAGAATTCCGATCTTGCACGCGTCCGTGTTGAATACGGAAAGATTATAGCCGCCCTTGACGCCCCAATAAAAATCCTCGTCCGGAGTTACGTGAAGTTTGTACTGCTCTTCGTAGGTTCCGTCCCTTCTGCAAAGATACGAAACGTTGTGAAGAGTGTTATCCCTGTATTCGGGCATACTTCCCGAAATGATGTTCACGTTGTATGAAACAGCGAGTTCCACCATCTTTTCGATGATGCTTTCCGTATGACTGGAAAGCGCTCGCATCGCGTCGGAAGGGCTTCTGTCGTTGTAGCGGGCAAGTAAAGACGCATTAAAAAATTCGGGGAATAATACGAAGTCGACGTTGTAACCCGCGACCGTATCCACGAAGAATTCCACCTGACGCATCAATTCTTCGATCCCTGTTACGGGACGCATCTGCATCTGAACGACGCCTACGCGGACGACGGTTTTTTGTCCTCCGATCAGGGTAGTTTCTTCCTTTTCGTAATAAATATTCAACCATTCTAATAGAACCGCGTAAGAACTGAAACCCTTGGTATTTCCGAAATATCCGCGTTTGAGTTTGCGGACGTGGAATCCGTTTGCGAGTTGAAAGGAAAGAACCGGATCGTAGATTTCTTTGTCCCTAACCTTTTCGATGTATTGCGCGGGAGTCATCGTGTCTTCGTAGTTTTCATAACCGGGCATCCACGCGCCGACCACGATCCGTTTGAGATTCAATTTCTCGCAGAGTTCTTTCCGGGCGTCGTATAATCTTCGACCGAGACGCAATCCTCTGTATTCAGGGTGAACGAATATGTCTACCCCGTAGAGCGTGTCTCCGTTCTCGTTATGATTTTTCAGATCGCCCTTTCCGACGATCTCCTCGTAGGTATGATTGTCTCCGTAATCGGACCACTTGATGATCTGACTGATCGCCGCGCCCACGACCTTTCCGTTGTCTTCGATACAGATCTGACCTTCCGGAAATTTCGTGATTTGAGATTCGAACTGATTCTTCTTCCAAGCACCGTCGAATTCCGGAAAAACGATGTCCATGATCTCTTTAACGTCCGCGTAATCGTCCAGAGTAAGACTTCGCATAACAATCCGGTGATCGGATTGTATTTTCTTCTTTTTTTTACTCGGCTTTTTTCCGCCGGACCCGTTGGTCGAAATCATCAGAACAATTTGCCCGGGTTCATGATGTTTTTAGGGTCCATGGATTTTTTGATCTCCTTCATTAGAAGAATTTCGGCTTGGGTTCTTGAAAAGTGGAGAAAGTCTTTTTTCAAAAGTCCGATTCCGTGTTCGGCGCTGATCGATCCATGATATTTTTGTAATAAACGGAACATGTCGGGATCGACGTCCTTGCACTTTTTGAAGAATTCTTCGTTGGGAAGATCCTTCGGTTTAACGATGTTTAGGTGAAGATTTCCGTCTCCGATATGCCCGAAGAGCGCGATTTCGAAACCCGGATATTTGCCGTTTAACAGCGCTTCCATGTCTACGAGAAACGGTTCCATATTCCGTAGAGGAAGGGATATGTCGTTTTTGTGGACCGTGTACTCGATCGAAATACTTTCGCTGATTCCTTCTCTGTATTTCCAAAATGTTTCGGATTGTCTTGAATTTTGCGCGAGGCTTCCGTCGCTGATCAGACCTTTTTCGGTGATCGTTTCCAAAAAGCCGAACAGTTTTTCCTCGTCCGATTCTTCCGCGATTTCGAATTCCATCAAAACGTAATACGGACTCGGAGCCTGAAACGGGTCGGGAACTCCGAGGTGCGCTTTCACTTTTCCGAGACAATATTCGGTGAAGAATTCGAAAGCGAGCAAAGGAACTTTGACCCGATGTGTTTCCTTGAACAAGGAAAGAATGGAGGAAAAGTCGGGAACGGATACGAGCAGAACCCGGTTGTCCAAAGGTTTTGTCGTCAGTTTGAGGGTTGCCTCCGTAATGACGCCTAACGTTCCTTCCGAACCGATAAAAAGTTGTTTGAGATCGTAGCCCGTATTGTTTTTGAGAACCTCTCCGTTGAATTCTAAAATTTCACCGGTTCCCGTTACGACCGTAAGACCTAAAACCCACTGGCGAATCAAACCGTAGTGAACGACTCTTACGCCGCCCGCGTTCGTCGCGATGTTTCCCCCGATATGAGAGGAGCCGGTAGCCGCGAAGTCCACTGGAAAATAGAATTCTCTTTCCTCGACTTCCTTATGGAGATTTTTGGTGATCATTCCGGCTTGAACCTTGATGCTTCCGAAAAACGGATCGAAGTCGACAACCTTGTCCATCTTCGCAAGCGAAAGAACTAATTCTCCGTTCTTTGCGATCGCTCCGCCCGCGTAACCCGTGCGTCCGCCGGAAGGAACGATCGCGATATCGTTGTCGTATGCGTATTTTACGATTTTTGCAACTTCTTCGGTGGTCGTCGGAAACGCGAGAATGTCGAAGTCCGGTTTGTAAACTTTGGTTCTATCCGTTCCAAAGGAAAGAAAGGTCGCTTCGTCGAAGTCGGGATCGTTTTTAAAAAAGATTTTTCCGGTTCCGATCAGGGATTTGAGTTCTGTTTTATTGATTGTCGAAGTCGTAGTCATATATTAAAATTTTTAATCCGCGAAACTCATTCTTTCGATTTGGGAGTCGACGGGTTTTTCGTCTTTTTGTAATATTCTTTTTTTATAATGTCCGTCGTGATGCAGGAATCTCGCTTTTACGTTGTCCCGGAGTTGGACGTCGAGAATCTTTTTGATTCTCTCCTTATTCTTGCCTTCGATGATCGGAAATAAAACCTCGATCCTTCTTTCAAAGTTTCTAGGCATACAATCCGCGGACGCGAGAAAAACGGATTCAGCTCCTCCGGAGTGGAAGTAGTAGATTCTCGTGTGTTCCAAAAATCTTCCGACGATCGAAAGAACGGTGATGTTTTCGGAGATTCCTTTAAGTCCCGGTTTGAGACAACAAATTCCCCGGATGATCAAGTCGACTTTGACGCCGGCCTGGCTCGCCTTATATAAGGAAAGAATAATATGCGGGTCCACGAGGGAGTTCATTTTGAAGATGATCCGGGCCGGTTTTCCCGCGAGGGCATTCTCCCTTTCCTTGTCGATCAAAGTCATGAAAGTCGATTTTAGGTTATGCGGAGAAGCGGACAGAAGATTCAGAGTCGGCATCTTTGCGTAACTCGTGATCGTGTTGAAGATCGTCGCGACGTCTTCGGTGATCTGTTTGTTGACCGTAAAAAAACTGAGGTCGGTGTAATATTTGGAAGTGGTCGAGTTGTAGTTTCCGGTTCCAAGATGCACATAACGCACCATGTGATCGTCCTCTTTGCGGACCACTAAAAGCATCTTGCAGTGGATTTTTAAACCGACAACGCCGTAAACGACGTGAACGCCCCTCGCTTCGAGTTTCTGCGCCCACTTGATGTTTCTTTCCTCGTCGAAACGGGCCTTGAGTTCCACGAGAACGGTCACTTGTTTTCCGTTCTCCGCCGCCTGTCCGAGATATTGAATGATCGGAGAATCCCCGCTCGTGCGATACAAGGTCATCTTGATTCCGAGAACCTTCGGATCTTCGGATGAAATCCGAAGCAGATCTTCGATCGCCGAAAAGGATTGATACGGATGATGCAGAAGTCGGTCCTTCTTTTTGATCGCTTCGAAAATCTTTTCGGGCGTATCGAACTTCAACGTCATTTTCTGTTGAAAGAACGGATATTTGAGCTTGGAAGTATGATCGAGTCCGTAAAAGAACATCGCGTCGCTGATGTTCAAAATCGAAGCGACGTCGAACACTTCGTGATCCTGAAGTTCGAGCAGTTCGCGCAGAGTGTTTTTGATGAACGGAGAAGTTCCTTGATGAATGTCCATACGAACCGCGTCGCCCCAGATTCGGTTGCGGAGTTCGTCCTTCATCGTGATGAGAAGATCCTTTACGGATTTTTCCTCGTCGATGGAAATGTCCGCGTCTCGGATGATTCGGAAGGGATAGATTTCCTTAACGGTCATTCCGTAAAAAAGATCGTCTACGTGCAGTTTGATGATCTCTTCCAAAGGAAAGAATCTTCTTTCTTCTCCCTTTCCTTTGAGCTGTAAAAATCGAGGGAGAACGGAAGGCACTTGAACGACCGCGAATAAATCTTTTTTTCCGCCGGTCTTTTCGTCTTCGGTGCTCAGCACCATCGCGAGGTTCAACGACTTGTTGAGGATATGAGGGAACGGGTGTGCGGTGTCGATCGCGAGAGGTGTTAGGATCGGAGAAACGTCCTCTTTGTAATAGGATTGAATTTGTTTGATTTCGTCTATCGTCAATTCTTCCGGATTGAGAATCAGATGAATTCCGGCTACTTTCAATTCTTCTAATGTTTTGGAGAACGTTTCGTATTCTTCGCGTACGAATGCACGGACCTTGTCTGATAAGTCGGAAAGGATTTCGGAGGCGCTGTCTCCGTTCAAACTTCTTTCGTCGTTTCCTTCCTTAACGAGGTTGCGTAGTCCGGCGACGCGAACCATATAAAATTCGTCGAGGTTCGTTTCGGTGATGCTCAAGAATTTCAAACGTTCCAACAGAGGATTTTCGGGATCATTCGCTTCTTCCAATACGCGTCGGTTGAAATCGATCCAGGAAAGTTCCCGGTCGAAAAATATATTCGGATTATTCAGATGAATTTCCGTTAGATTCCCGTTGGAAGATCCGTTTTGTCCCGACGTCGTCGGGGATTGTTCTTGTACTCTTGGTTTCGACACGTATATATCCTAAAATTCTGGAAGATCCTCAGATTCCCCGGATTCAAAATCCGCTTGGGAGTTGTCGGTGGATTCTATTCCTGTTTAAACCTGCTTTATCGGGAGTCAATGATTCTAAGGGGGATTTTGATGACAGGTTTGTGATTCCCTCCTAGTTTTTGGACGAAAGGAAGAATGGTGTTTGGGTATTTTTCAGTGCACTTCCGAAAGTGCAGGAGTTCCCACACTTTTTTGTCAGCAAACGGGAAGCCTCCGGATGAAAAGCGGGAGTTCCCACACCGATTGGAACTACGGAGAATTTCCAACTCCTTAAGAAGGAGTTCCCACTTTTTAAAAAGAGAAAAACCCGAATGAAAACCGATAATATTCCCGAGAAAAACCCGAATTCTTCTTGGCAGGGCGCTGTCTAACCCAATGAATACTGTGTAAAGGATCAAAATCTTGGCTATTCCTAGTCGTTACGCCGTCGCAATTCACATTCTAACGTTTCTGGAAGATGGAAAAGGGAAGGACACAACCTCCGACACCATCGCAGAATCGGTCGGAACAAACCCGGCGATCGTAAGAACCCTGATCGGGAAATTGAGAAAGGCCGGATTAGTCTATACAAGACAAGGGGTTCCCGGCGCCTCTCTTACCAAACCCGCATCGGAGATCCGACTTTCCGACATTTATCGCGCCATCGAGGCCTCCGAATGCCTTTTCAACGTTCACGATCACCCGAAACAGGATTGCTCGGTGGGAATGGGAATTCTCCCGACACTTGAATGTATGTTCGCCCAGGCTCAAGCCGCCCTGGAAGCCAAATTGGGAGAATTCTCCCTAGAGGACGTGATGATGCAGGTCCGGGGCGAATGCCAAAAAAAAATGTCTCTTTCCCTTTGATTGTTTTGTTTTCTCCTTTTCTTTTTTCGGGTCTAACTTGTTAAAGTGTTAATAACAAGATAACATTTTAATCTTCCGGAAAACCGGATTTAAATTTAAGGAGAAAACGATGGATTTATTGGAAAAACTCAACTGGAGATACGCGACCAAAAGAATGACGGGTCAGAAGGTTCCTCAAGAAAAAGTGGATCGAATCTTAGAATCGGTGCGCTTGACCGCGTCCGGTTTCGGATTACAACCTTATCAGGTTCTGGTAGTTGAAGACGAAGAATTAAAACGCAAAATTCATCCCATCGCCAACAATCAACCTCAAATATTAGAATCCTCTCATATACTTATCTTTGCCGCGTGGGACCAAGTCACTGAAAGCAGGATCAAAGATTATATCGAACTGATCGCAAGAACGAGAAACACTTCCGTCGAATCTCTGCAAGGCTTTCAAAATTCTATGCTTGGCTGGCTGAAATCGCAAACACCCGAGTCTAGTTTTAACTGGGCGGCGAAACAGACCTACATCGGCTTTGGAACGGGAATCGTAGCCGCCGCGGTGGAAGGAGTGGATGCTACTCCCATGGAAGGGTTTAATCCCGCCGCGCTCGACGAATTGCTTCATTTGAAGGAAAAAGGACTGAGATCCACGTCCATTTTAACGCTCGGTTATCGCGATGCGGAGAACGACAGGCTCGTAAATGCACCTAAGGTTCGTAAGGCGAAAGAAGATTTCGTGATCGAGTATTCTTCAGCCGAAGTTATCTGAAAGATTTCGTTTTAGAAAAATCGAATCGAGTTTTTCCTGAATCGGCAAAAAATAGAATGCGGTTTTTAGGAAACGATTTTTGGACCGATCGAACATCGGAAAAATCAAGGTGTTTGAAGGCTCCAAACGCCTGCATCAAAACGCGCGAAGGGTTTCGATCAGGCTTGTGATTTTTGCCTGATCGGAATCCAAAATTCTTCTTCCGAATTCGGATCCTCGTTTTTGTATTTCTCTCCCAATTTTTCGAAATGAGGTCTATGATCTAAAACGTATTCCGAGTTCGGCAGCCAAGTTCCGAAGATGTATTGAAAAACCTTCGGCCCTTCGTTCGACGAACCTTTATGCAAAAAGACCGCGTAAAGTCCTCCGGGCAGGATCGTCGTTTCCATCTCCGACGGAACCGAATTGAAATCGTCGACTTCGATCGTCGCCCATTTTTCAAAGCTTGTGCCCGGATTGAAATTTTGAAAATAAGAAGCATCATAGATCTGCATCGAGTACAGTTCCGTTGCGACACTGTTCGTGATCTCTCTTCTTCTCGGCATGAAGTTACGCCAAAGTTCTCCCGTTTTATTTTCCAGAAGGGACATGGTCATTCGGTTTCCGACCAGTAACTTCGGAGTCAGAGTCTCGATTCTAAAATTCATTCTCGTTCAACGACCCAGGTTTTGATGATTTCGATATCGTTGATGACTTGGATTTTATACTTTCCCGGTTGTTGCGGAAAAAGACTCCAATCGAAATAAAAAACGGCTATAATCTGTTCTGGGGTCAAGTTCCAATCAAGTCTTTTACAGATCGAATCCGGATTGCAGACTTCCACTTTTAAATCGTATTTTCCGGGTTTTCGCACTTCCAAAGCGAGAATCGGTCTTTTCTGAGGGTTGAATTTATCCTCGCAGTCGAAAAGTTTTTTCTGTACGAACTCCGAGCAGATTTTGAGATCTTCCTCGAAGAAAAGTTTTCCCGCCGGTAAAAGGTTGGAGGGATTCCAATAAACGAACCCGCGTTTTAGCTCGTCTAAAACACCCTCATCGGTTTCGAAGGAAGTCGGAAATGATACTAGACGTTGAAATTTTTCTGTAGGTTTAAGAACGTGAAAATGAAGGTGAGGTGCACTACTAAAACCTGTATTACCCGAAAGTCCTATCTTTTCTCCTTTTTGAACAATCTGTCCTACTTTTACTAAAACGCCTTTATATTTCAAATGACCGTATTCGGCTACGCTTCCATCTTTATGAAGAATTCGAATATAGTTGGCTTTGTCCTGAAAATATGCCGTGGTTCCTCTTTCTTTATACTTGTCTTCGACTGAGATAATAAGACCATCTCTTGCGGCAAGGATGGAACTCCCTTCGGGAAGGGAAAAATCCAGTGCGAAAGGAAATTCGCCGGAATGAGTAGACTTTCCGTTATATCCTTGTCCGACCCTGGAGACGGATTCGAAAGGCAATCGGTAGATTATCTTCTTTGACATCGGAGCGTATATATCTCCGGCTTTAATATAGATACTAGAGTTGTAAGCAAATTCCTTATGTGCGTCGATGGGACTCAACGTAAGAATTTTTTTCGGTTCCGGGGTTCCCTTGGAAACGAAGTGAAACGGGAGCGCAACGTCCGATTCGAAATTCTCAAGGGTCGTGAAGTTGAAATAAACCGTAAACGGATATTCTCCCGAAGGAGTTTTGTTTTGAACGTAGAACTCTACTGTGTTGTTTGTAGTTCGGGTGAGAACGCAGATCCAATCCTTCGGTTTGCATTCTCCTTTTAAATCTCCCGGTTGTGCAGATAAGTTCCAAATCGAGAAAAACGAAAAAAATAGGACAAAGGCGAGACTTCGCATATCAATTTCATCATTTCGGGAATCCGATTAATCCGTAAATCAGGATTTTACGGTTTTCTAAAGTTTATAATCCATCCTTTCGGCCATATTTCAATTTGCTGATTTGTTTTGAAATTTTCTCGAACTTCTGTTTTCCAATTTGCGCAATCTGAACAATACGGTGAGGTGCGGAAGTATTCAAGACCTGAGGAGTATATTAGTAGAAGCAATGGTAAGGAGTATATTAAAAATTTTGAATTTTTTAATTCTTTCTCCTGAAAAGCGAATAATAAAAAACTGATTGAAAGCATTGTATTCGGAAGATAAAAATATCGCCCTGATCCTAAAAGGAGTCCTTGGATCTTAGGGTTTAAAGTTGTGGAATATGTGAGGAATGAAACCAATACACATCCGACTATCAAAGCGGCCGAAGGAAGATTCTTTCGTTTTATTATGTATAAAAAGAAACAAAGGAGAAGTAAGAAAATGAAGTTCTTTCCTTTGGCTACGTTAAATATTCCAATCAAATTGAGAATTGAATGGGTGTCATTTATTTCACCTATAAACGGATTTATTAACGTTCTTAGATAGAATGTCTGACTAAATTCTTTCAAAGAAAATCCAAATCTGTCATGGATAGAATTGGCATCCCCATAAGTTATAACATAAAACAATTGAATGATCGTAACTGAGAGACTCAGCAATAGAAATTTGTATTCCTTTTGAATGATAAGCAAATATGAATAAACTGGTATTACGAACATTGCTACAGGACCATTTAATATTGATAGCCAGGAAAGTCCTATATAGATGAGTTTTTGACTTTTTGAAATTTGGTTAAGGTTATCCATTCCTATTAACAATAGGATCCATGGAGTAATGAAATGTAGATTGATTGAGTTTAGAAAAATCTCATCCGATGGTGAAGTGATTATTAAGATTAAGGAGCAGATGATTTTATTACGATCCGAAAGTAAATATTCGTTTTTAGAAAGACTTATCAAAACATGAGGCAATAACCAAATTGTCGTTGTTAAAATTGTCATGACTAAGGGAGCGTATTCGAGCGGGAAAAATGTTGTAAAATACGAAAAGATTCTAGGAAATAAAGAGTAATAACCTAATTTAGATTCAAATATCGTTTTGAAACCTAATAAGTAAGCTTCTTGAAAATAGATCGTTCCTTCTTCCGCCCAAAGGCGTGGATAAATAAAAAGGCGAAAATCCCTGAATAATATTAGTAAGAGCGGAAGCGAAACGTGCTTAAATAATTGTTTAATCATGAGAGTCAGTCTATGAAATTGTAAATTTTCGGGAATCCGATTAATCCGTAAATCATGATTTTTACCCGACTGTCAGGTGAATGCTATCACTACACAATTTTACAGTTCAAAATTTTCGCGTTGCGATCTTATGTTTCGCAACACGGAATTCGAAACCTATTGTATTCTTCTCAAATTCCAAGCGGAGAAAACGAAAACACATTCAAAAAACAAAATATTCTTTCTTAAATTTTCAAAAATCCGAGCAGCCATCCCGCACAGGCCGCACCGCTCAAGGGAGCGATCACAGGAAGCCACGCGTATTTCCAATTGGAAGAACCTTTTCCCGCGATCGGCAAAAGAAAATGCGCGAGTCTCGGGCCCAAGTCGCGCGCCGGGTTGATCGCGTATCCGGTCGTTCCCCCCATCGACAGACCGATGCTCCAAACGAGAATTCCCACGAGAAAGGTTCCGAAGTGAACGCTTAAGCCGGGCATGGAAGGGGAGAAGATCGAAACGATTCCTAAGATGAGCAGGAACGTTCCCAAGAATTCGCTGAAAAAGTTGGACGCGATATGCGAAATTGCGGGTTCGGTCGAAAACACCGCGAGAATTTTTCCGGGGTCCTGAGTTTCTTTCCAGTGCGGAAGATAATGCAGATAATTGAATACGGCTCCTAAAAAAGCTCCTCCGATTTGCGCCGGAATGTAAGAGAAAAGTTTGGAAGGATCGCCCGACTTGATCGCAAAAGCCAACGTTACCGCGGGATTGAGATGTGCGTCCGAACTTCCGAACGCGTTGGACGTAAAAACTCCGAGCATAACCGCAAAGGCCCATCCGGCGGTGATCACGATCCAGCCTCCGTCCTTGGATTTACTTCGTTCCAGTAAAACTCCGGCGACAACTCCGTTTCCCAAAAGAATTAAAACGAAGGTTCCTAAAAATTCTCCCAAAAAAGGCGATATCATTCTTCCCCCTACGAAAATCCAAACTAAAATCCACGGACATTTAAGATCGGCAATCGGTTTTTCCTGCATCGAATTTTTTCATTTTCCCTTATCTTTTTTCCGATTCGGTCGATGAAGAAGGTAGGAGGACAAGATGCCCGCATTTACGATTCCAGGACTTAGTTCCGGACAAGACACGAATATGATCGTAAAGAAATTGGTGGAATTGGAAGCCAAACCGATCCGCCGTCTTGAGCAACAGAATTCGTTTAACAAAGCTCAAGTGAAAGCGTGGAACGACCTCAAAGTAGTCACAACCGATCTGCAAAATAAAACAAGAGCACTCATCTCCTTTACCGCTCCGTTTGCGATGAAGAATATCGTTTCCGAACCGGAAGGCGTAGTCAGCGGAGACGCTTCCCGTTCCGCAAGCGCCGGCAAACGAAAGATAGAAATCAAAGATCTCGCGACCTTTCATCAAATCTCCGGGGAAAAAACGGACGCGAACAAACAAATTCCCGCAGGTAAGTTCAAAATTTTTTCGGGCGATTCCGAAAAAGAAATCGAATTCACCGGAGGAACGATCCGCGATCTTGCTTCTTCCATTAAAATTTCGGCGGCGGGTCTTGTGAATACCGGACTTGTAAAAGTCGACGGTGACAATTACGTTCTTACTCTTACCGCAGGTTTATCGGGCAAGGATCGCAAACTCAAATTCGAAGACGCGAACGGAGTGTTACAAGCGGCCAATCTTGTGGGTGCGACCGAACCGGCCGACCCTCCGAAAGTGATCAACCTTCTTCCCGAAGCGGATCAGATCTCCGTCTTTCAACCGGAAAAATACGGAATGGCCGCGGATGCAAAACCGGTTTATAAAGAAGAGAATAACAAGAAGTGGATGGAAATCGCGAGCGTCGCTTCCTTTCAGTTCGGAATTCCGACCACGGAATTGAAAAAGAACACTAGAATCGAGCTGATCACTTCGACCGAGTTCGCACCGGAAGATAAACTAGAATTAGGAATTCTTTATAAAGAAAACGATAAGGAAAAGATGATTTTCGAAACCGCCTCCAAGCAGGAAGGAAAAATCGTTTTGAACTTGAAGACGTTCCCCTCGGGTCAAAAGGCGCACAAGATTCTTTTTGCGAACTCGAGCGGAAAAACGGTAACATTAGATTCTTTGCATGTGGTTATTCCGGGAGAATTCAGAGGAGCCAAACCCGCAAAGGAAATCGCGGAAGCGAAAGACGCCGTGTTTCTCGTGGACGGGATCGAAGTCAACCGTCCCAAAAACGAAGGGCTCACCGACGTACTCGACGGAGTTTCGCTCAACCTTCTTAAAAAAACCGAAGGACCGGTGAGCATTGACATCAAAACGGATTCGGACAAAGGTCTTGAGATGATCAAGGAATTCGTCGCGGCCTACAACACCGTTTTGAAATTCGGAAAGGACGCGACCGCGGTCGATAAAAACGCCCAAGTCAAGGATGGAAAGGACGACGGCGGAGAAATCGGCCAAACCTTTTGGGAAGGAAAAACCAAAACCGGTCTTTTGTCCGGAGAACATACCGTGCTTCGTCTGATCGCGGGAATGAAAACCGTCGCGAGTTCCTCATATCCCGTGAGCGGCGAAAATCCCGTTCGAATGTTAAGCGACATCGGTATCAGCACCGGAAGCGTTGGAAGCAAATGGGCCGATATACAGGACGGATTTTTGGTTTTGGACGAGGAGAAACTTCGCGTAAAACTCGCCGAAAATCCGGACAGCGTCAGAAATCTTTTTGCGATCGATACGAACTCGGACGCAAGAATGGACACCGGCGTCGGAGTCGATCTTCTCGAACACGTTAAACCTTACACGCAATACGCGGGCGGACTCGTTTCCGGTAAGGTGAAGATGCTCGAAGAACAAGTCACCGATAACAACAAGAAGATCAAGGAATACGAAAACCATCTCGTGAGTTACGAGAAAAAACTGAAGTCCAAGTTTCTTTATATGGAACAGGGAGTCGGTAAGAACAAAGCCGTGGGCGCTTATTTGAACAACAATCTCAAAGGCGCAAGAAACGAGTGATTCAAGCAGGAGAGTAGAATGGAAATTTACATCAACGAACACCTTTTAGATAGTTCCCTGGAAAACGAAAGGAAACTGGGAGAAGTTTTCGGCGAGATCAACAAATGGGTCGAGTCGAAAGGAAAATATCTTCTCGGCTGCACCGTCGACGGAGTGGAATTTCAAGCTTCCAGCATGAACGAACAAGGAATCGAATCAGCGAACAAGATGGAATTTTTCGTGGGCGAAGAGATGGATTTTCTCGTTTCCACTTTGAACGAACTGGATCTATACGTGGATAAAGTGGGTTCCACTCTTTTCGGAAGGGATTCCTTAACCGAAAAAGAATCCAACGAACTCGGCGACGGAGTCAAATGGATTCAAAACGTTCTGAATTCCGCTTCGAATCTGCTTCATCTGAAACTCGATCAGATCAAGCCGATGGGAACGGGAAACACCGTGGCGGATATCGTTTCCGAACTTTCGTCCAACTGCAAAAGTCTGGATAATACGGCGACGATCGAAACCTTTTTGGAAAATCTAAGAGATCTGAAACTCTTCATCATGGATTTGATCGCAAGAACGCAGGTGTTGGATCTGGATCTACCCACACTCAAAGAAATTTTGGATACGTTTATTGCGAACATCGGCGGACTCAAAGAGGCTTTCGTAAAAGTCAACGAAGCGTATCAATCCGGAAAGGACGAAGTCGCAACAGAGTTGTTGACTCAATCCATTTCGCAGATCAACGTTCTGCTTACTTCGTTTATCACTTTGAAGTTGAGAAAACCGGAATTGGATCTCACAGCGATTACGATCGATGGAATCGGATTCGAAGAGAAGACGGGAGAACTGAACGAGATTCTCGCGAGTGTCGCCGTCGCTCTCGAGGAAAAGGACATCATTCGCGCCGGAGATTCGATCGAATACGAACTTCCCGGTGCGCTCGACGAGTTCCTTCCGTTTTTAAAGGCGATCCGCGAAAAGATCGCTTAAAGAACTTCGAGACAAAAGATCGTAACATCGTCCGACATTTCTCCTTCTCCGTACGATGCGGAGTAGGAGAGAATGGAACGGATCATGGAACTCGTATCGTCCACGATCAGAGACTTGACCGCTTCGAGGAACTGATTTCTTCCCAAAATATTCCCTTCCCTGTTTTTCACTTCGAATAAGCCGTCAGAATAAAAAAGAACCCGATCCCCTCTGAGAAGATTGATTTCGTATCTTTGGATTTTCGGGGAGGCGATCGCAAAAAGAATTCCCCCCGAACCTTCGATAAAGCTGCAGACTCCGTTGCGGATCAACAGACCGAGGTGATGTCCTCCATAACTATATTCTAATTTTCTTTCGGACGGAACGTATCTCATGTAAACCGAGGAAAGGAAGTGCAGAGTGATCGTATCCTTTAAAAGTCTGTGAATAAAAAGAAGATTCTGATCCGTGCGATCGCTTCTTCCTGTGGCGGCTCCGAAACCGATCGAAGTCATTGCGGCAACCATCGCCGCCGAAATCCCGTGACCCGAAACGTCCCCGAAAAGAATGTGAAGACTTTCATCCTTCTCCTTGATGACGTTTAAAATATCGCCTCCCACCTTTACGTACGGCTGAAAGTGGGAATGGATTTTGTAATCGGGAGAGTCGGGAAAGTCGTGGGTCGTGATCTTTTCCTGAATGTTTCTCGCGAGATCCAGATCCAAGTCGAGTCTATATAATAATTTCCTAATTTTCTCAAGCGATTCCTTTTTTTCCGTGATGTCCCGCAGAATATAAACCTTGCCTCCGCTCCTTCCCGACAAAGGAATCGGTGAAGAGGAAACCTCCAGATATTTGTTTTCGGGAACTTGCAGAAACTCCTCATGAAGGCCGATGACGGATTCCTCGGACGGTACGCTAAGATTGACGAATTCCTTTCTTTCAAAAAAGGAATCTGCGGGGAAGTCTTCGAGATAATTTCTGAGGTCGAACGCCATTCCCGTGTTGATCGATTCGGGAAGACGAAGCATCTTTCTCGCGGAAAGATTGCTGAACAAAAGAATTCCTTTCGAGGATAAAAGAATCACTCCTTCCCGAATTTCGGCATACAATCGAAGCGCGATGTGTTCGAGCTTGAGATCCATAAAGCCGTATTTCTGAATCGCGATAAAGATACAAACCGATTGGATGAGCGCGGCGCTTCCGCTGATCGGAGGAAACGTCAAAGAAGGATTCCAATAACGGGGAAGAAGGGTCGTGCTGAAACTCAGAACATACGTGAATATCGTTCCATACGCCACGAGCCTCGATTGTTTTTTTAAAAGAGGATTCGGGGAACGGATTCCATTCAGAATCAGAATCAAAGAGCCGCCTAACGTCGGTATGCCGATCACGAAGTTGCTTACGGGAAGATACAGAGGCCCGGCAACGATGACGTCTCCCCAATAGGCTCGAAAACTTCCCGCAACCACCGAGTCCGTACTGACCGTAATTAAAAAGGAAACCAAAGAAAGTCCGCGAAAGAAATAGATCAGAAATCGATACGACGATCCCGTGAATTGAACTGCGAACTCGAAAAACAAACAGCCGATAAAAATCCAAGCAAAGGAAGAAACTTTAAAAACGATCACGGGCCAGTTACCCGGTAAAAAGGACCAATAGAGAATCAAAGCGATATGCCAGATCGAAAGTAAAAGCGAAAATCTTTGGTATAAGGTTACGGTTCTGGATTTGCCCTTGAGAGCGCTGACGTATGCGAACAGGGAACCGTTGATAACGAGGGCCGAAAAAGGAATCAGAATATACGGATTCATTTTAGAACACCTCCAAGATCAGAATTGCGAGATCGTCCGTAAGTTTTCCCTTTCCGAACGCGAGCGCGCAGTCGATGGAAGTTTTCAGAACATTGGGAGGAGTTTGAACCGGAATCTCGCGGATCTTCTGCAGAAAATTTTCGTAACCCAGGATTTCCCCTTCGGAGTTTCGTACTTCAAAGAGGCAATCCGAATAGAGAAACAAAATATCCCCCTTCTTAAGTTGAAAAGAATAGTTGTTCAACTCGGTTTCCTGGGTGATCAGAAGGATTCTTCCCGAGCCCTCGAGAGAAACTATTTCTCCGTCCCGGAATACCAGGATCGGATGATGCCCTGCATAAGAATATTCTAATATTTTTGTGTTCGGATCGAAGGACAGGTAAACCGCCGAGATGTGGTGGTTCAACACCGCGCCCAAGAGAAGTTCTTGAATCTTTTCGAGAGCGATCTTGGGACTCGGCTTGGATTCCGTAACGAGCTGAAAGGAAATAGAAAGCATACCCGCCACCATCGCGGAGGAAATTCCGTGACCCGAAACGTCCGCAAAAAAGATATCAAGTTTCCCGTCGGAACGTTCCAACGTTCTGAAAAAATCTCCTCCGACAAGCTCGAAAGGCTGAAAGTGCGAATGAAACTTATAACGCGAACTTTCCGGAAACTTGGTGGATATCGCCGAAGTCTGCGCGATTTTCGCGATCTCCAAATCCTTGCTGATGGAAGAATAGATGCTCTCTATCTTTTCTCTTGAATTTATCTTTTCGCTGATGTCGCGCAGGATAAAAAGATAACCGTTTTCGTTTCCGGTTAGTTCGATGTTCGACCGGGTAAGTTCCACGCCTTTGCAAGCTCGATTGAAGATCGGCTGATATTCCCGCGAAAGATGATTGGGGTTTTCCTGATATCCTTTTAAAAAATCGGACGGATAAAAATGACTGGGAAGAGTATTCGAAATTCCTAATATTTTGATCGCGGATTCGTTCATGAAGAACAAGGAACGATCCTGTTTGACCAAAATCATTCCGTCGTGGATGTCGCGGAACAATTCCACGGCGAGTCCTTCGATGTTGATCCGTAAAAAACCGTATCGCGTGATCGCGATAAAGATCAGAAAGGATTGGATGACCACCGCGATCGGAGTCAAGGGAACGCCCAACATTCTCCCTTGATCGTCCGTCCGAAGGATTTCGGAATAAAAACTCATGAACATCGCGGACATGGAACCTAAGATCGCAAGACCGATCTGTTTTTTTTGATCCTTGCGCGCGGTAAAAAAGGAACGTATTAAAATTCCCAAACCGATAAAACCGGGCAGCGCGACAAAGGAAAGAATGACGACGAGATACAAAGGTCCGGGTTCGTTTTCGTAACCCCAATAATAACGAATGCTTCCCCGCACGACCCAGTCCGTGGAAAGCGTAATCAGATAGGAGATCGGAATTCCGATTCTAAAAAACCAAAGAAACGGTCCTGGAATTCTGTTTAAAAAGACGTAAACGAATTCGAGATAAAGCGCTCCGACCGGAAGCCAAGTCGCCGCGAGAATTTTAAACGCCCATGTCATCCAAGCTTCGGGCGGATAGGACCAGGTGAACGCGTAAGTAAAAAGCCAAGCGTCGAGACCGATCGTATAAAGGAGATAGGAACGAATGAGAGGATTGCCCGTTCTTCTTGCGTAAACGAATGCGATAAAGATCGTATTCGTAAAAAGAGCCGCCATGGGAAAAAAAAGATAATAATTCATACGCAAGAACGAATTCTAAAAAAATCGGGCCCGACCCCAGTATTCGTTTGGACGATGAATTTGAAACTATAAAATATTTATTTCTTGGATTTCGAAGCCATAATTTCGATTTCTTTCGCGAAGATTCGGAGCGCCAACAAAGATTCATGAAATTCTAATGAAGAAGAAAAAACGGAATTTACCGATTCTCGCGGGCCGTTTTTCGGAAAAGAACGGAATCGAAATTTTTCCCGAAACGCTCGACCCGTGCGTGACCGGTCGATCCAAGTAGAATGCCGTTTTTAGTCGAAGGTTCGAGTCGTTCCGACGTTGAAGACGAGAATCGTGGATTCCGCTCCGTAAGAGTATCCTAGATTGTTAAGCGAAGTCGATCAGACCTTGAAATCCGTTTTTTCGGATTCGAGAATCTTTCTCGCGGAGATTTCGTCTTGTTTGAGCTGAGCGATCAAAGATTCAACGCCTGAGAATTTGACTTCGCTCCGAATTCTTTCCGTAAACGTAATGCGTATGATTTGATCGTAGATTTCTTTTTGAAAGTCGAAGATGTTCGATTCGAGCGTAACCGCGTTCTGACCGAAGGTCGGGTTATGTCCTACGTTGATCATCGAAGGATATGTGATTCCTTCCACGGTAGTAAAACCCGCGTAGACGCCGATTCCGGGGAGAAGAATATCTGGATTGAATTGAACGTTCGCCGTCGGAAATCCGATTTGTCGTCCCCGTTTGTGGCCGCCCACAACCTTGCCGGAAACGGAATAGGAGCGGTTCAAACAGCGCGCGGCTTCCTTAACGTTTCCTTCGGAAACGAGCATTCTCACATAAGAACTGGAGAGTTTGACGTCTTCCAGAAATACGGGGTCCACTTTTTCGACCGAGTATTTTAGTTTATCAGAATATTCTTGAAGAAGTTCGTAGTTACCTCTTCTTCCTTTTCCGAAACAATGATTGAAGCCTATGATGATGTTTTTCGCTTTCAATTGTTTGAGGAGAATTTCCTCCAAAAAGGATTCTGCGCTCATTTCCGCCAATTCTTTGTTAAACGGAAGAACGACCAGATAATCGATGCCTTGTCTGCGGATCCATTCTTCCTTGTCGGCGAGAGTCATCAGACTTTTCATTTCGGGATTTTTCCCAAGGACGATGGCCGGGTTCGGGTCGTAGGTGACCACACAGGAGGAGAGGCCGGTTTGTTTGGAAACTTGTAAAACCCGATCCAAAAGAGCCTGGTGACCGAGATGAATCCCGTCGAAATTGCCCAAGGTCACTACGCAGGGAGAATGAATCGTCTTTCCGGCTTGTTCGAGTGTCTGGATTGTGATCAAATTCTTCCCGGTCCTGTCGATACTATAAGTAGATGGTAGTTCACCGAATCATACTCGTTTTTCTCTGTTTTACTTTTACCAGTACGGGGTTCCTCCAATCGGAAGAAAATCCGAAATTTAAAAAATTCATCAACTTCGATCATCAGGGAGAAGACGGGGCGCCCCTGCATACGGAGGATTTCCGGACTTATAGCGAACTTTCGACTTGGGCGATTCACAACGGAATGCAGTTGGAACGGGACCGACCGGATGTTGCTCCGGGAGCCGGGACGGGCAGACTTCAAGACGGTCTTTGCAGAATGATTCCGGAAGAAGGACTTCGTTTTTATCTCACCGCCGATCCCTCCCGCAACGAGCCTTTGTATATTCAAATGGACCTAACGCAGTTTACGTTTTCCGAAAGACCGAAAGGGGTGAAGCCGCGGGAGCTGGCGATTTATATGAACGGGATTTTAAAAACCACGGTTCGATTCCCGGGAAGTGAAACCTATTCATCCCAATTTCCGGTTCGGTTTCGGGTCGATCCGGGCGAGCTGATCGAAGGGAGAATGGATTTTCGATTGGTTCCGAACGCGGGGGAGATCGGTCGTTTCTGGGGAATCTGGGACGTGTTTTACTCTTATCGAGCGACCCAGTAACTCAGCAGAACGCTCTCTGTGGATCGCGTTCTAGGGAGAGATAGGCCTGTAGATAGCGGAGCGTAGTAATCGCAGCCTCTCAGCGAAGCTGAGAAATGAATAGGCCAATGTTCCGACAAGATCGCCATTTTTAGATTGTGAATATGAGATCTTTCTGATAAAGGGGAATTGGCCCGAACTTTCCCGCCTCCACACCACCACCGCCCAATTTTAGGGTGGGGCCGCTGTTTCACGGAAAAATTGTAGGAACTACAACAAAGTTCTTCGTTAGCATTCATTTCTGGAAAAGAATTTCGGCAAAAAAGAATAAACCAAAGGGAACACTTCCTTAAACGCAGCTCATACGGAACGATTTGCTGAGTTGTCCGTGTTCATTTGCTGCAACGCTCAGGGGTCGCGCTTTTATGAACCAAATTCGAATTACGGGAAGTTGGAAGCGAATTCCGCAGGGCTGATCGTCTTAAAGTAAGAAGTAAGACCGGCGACTTTGAAAACTTTTTCGATCGCAGGTTTCATGTTCGCGATAAAAAAAGAACCGTTCAAGTCTTGCACGTAGTTCAACTGCTTGATCAACATTCCGATTCCGGAAGAATCGATGTAGTTGAGTTTTTCAAGATTTACGACTACGTTTTTATTATCTTTGTTGATGTTGGATTCGAAGAAGGTTTTGAGATCGATTGAGGTATAGATATCGAGACTGCCCGAAAGACTCACTATGTTTGTTTCTCCCGACTTTCTATGATTGATTTCCATACCGATCCTTTCCTTCCCTTTTCCCAGAATTTGACGATAAGTTCAATCTATTTTTGATAAAATTATGGGGAAAATCCTGGAACCTCCGAAACTATTAAAGGACGGCGACTGGAAAAATCTACAATGAATGCCAAATTATTTTATTTCCTGATTTTGATTTCCGCCTTAGCCGGTATTTCGGGCCAAGAGTTCGAACCGGATGGTAAAGTGAAAATCCTACCTTATGAACAGGGACAAGTTAAGGACCTGGAGATACTCGGAAAGGATATCGCCGAGTTTCATAAGAGAATCGAGAGTCGACTAGCGTTCCTAAATCGAAGAAAACAGATCCAAGACAATCTTTACAGTCAGTTTATTCCCGCTTACGAAGATCAAATCCCTCAAAGTAGAAACCGTTACATGCTCGATCTTCGCTTCGTATTAAAAGTTTCCGGCGCGGGCGCGCAGAACGCACCCTTGAAGTTGGAATCGATCGTCTTCTGGAGCAGGAAATCATTAATTTCCAAAATGCGCAGTATCGACGAAGAAATCAGCATCTTGAAGAACGAAAAGGTGGGTTCGGACGGAACCAATCCGGATTCCATCGAATTGGTGATCCGTAAAAAAACGGACGCGGGTACGAAAGAAACATTGTATAATGTCACAACCATTCGAGAACCGGCACAACGGGTAAAACTTGTCCGGATTTATAGAACCAACCTATTGGAAATCATCCGTCGAATCGATAAGTATGTGGAAGGAAATATTAAAACGACAGCGGAAGACGTTGAAAAAACTCTGCGCGAAATCGAGAACGGGGGACCTTATCAGGAGAATCTTCCGAAGGATTAAAATACTTCCATGAATGATCCGGGACTTCAGAATCACTTTCCGGATCATTATAAAAATCTCGGACTTTCCCCTCTTGCCTCCGTCGAAAGGGTGAAGTCGCGTTATCGGGAATTGGCGAAAATCTTTCATCCCGATAACCGCGAAACCGGATCTTCCGATCTGTTTCAAAAATTCGCGGTTTCGTATCAAATCCTAACGCATCCGATCAAACGGAAAGAATACGATCTTCAATATCTTTCCAGACATCCCGAGATTCTTTTTAAGTTCAAGTCCTCGTTCGAAGGGAAGAATGACTCGAACGTTACGGCACAGATCCGGCAAATTCCGAGTTCGAGAATTTTATACGCGGGTCAAGCGGTCGAATTCGCAAAACGGGGACTTCTCCGCGCGGGAATGCGCAATAAGGAACGCAAAAAGTATTCCGGAATCCATTACGATATTAGAATTCTCTTAACTAACGAAGAACTCGATTCTCCCGTAGCCGCGAAGATCCCCTTGGTCGTGCGCGTTCTTTGTCCCGATTGCAGAGGCTCGAACGTGTTCTGCGATTCCTGCGGAGGAAAAGGAACGTATAAAAGTTTTCGAAATCTCAATCTGGAAGCGGAAGCCGGAAAACTTATACCCGGAAAAATCTACGAATTGGATTTATCCGGACTCAAACCGTCAGGATTCGTACATTTTAAGAAGAATCTTCTCAAAGTAAAAATTGAACTTATAGAAGGAGGGAAAAAATAGGTTCTATGCAGAAGGTGATCCGATTGAATCCGATCTATAAGGAAAGAATTTGGGGCGGTAGAAAGCTCGGAGATTTTCCCGGAAGAACGATTCCGGACGGGAACATCGGAGAATCCTGGGAAATTTCCGATTACGGGAACGACGTTTCCGAAATCGTCAACGGACCTCTTGCCGGAAAAAATTTCCGTACCGCGTACCGGGAAAACACAGATTCGATTCTTGGAAAACCGTTTCGCGGAAAACCGTTTCCTCTTTTAATCAAAATCATAGACGCCAAAGAAAAACTTTCCGTTCAAGTTCATCCCGACGATGCGTATGCCGAAAAATACGATCCGCAAAGCGCCGGAAAAAAAGAAGCCTGGACCGTATTACAAGCAGAACCCGGTTCCAAACTCGTATGCGGTTTTTTGAATGCGACCAGCAGGGAAGAATTCAAAACGCTCGTGGAGCAAAACCGCGCCGAAGAAGTTTTAAGACAGATCCCCGTAAAGGAAGGAGATTCCTTTCTGTTGAATCCGGGAAGAATTCACGCGATCGGCGCCGGAATTCTTCTGATGGAAGTGCAACAATCCTCCGATTCCACATACCGCGTTTACGATTACGGAAGACCGAGAGAGCTGCATCTTCAAAAGGCGCTGGACGTTTTGGATTATTCCGGTCCTTCCGAAGACGATATCATGAAACCCGCGCCGAAAAACTGGAGCGACGGCAAGCGGTTTCGTCTAACGGCAAACGATAAATTCCTCATGGAAACCCTCGAGGTTTCCGGGAACGGTAAAATATTCCAAATTCCGAATGTATATAAGGATTCCGTGTTCCAAATTTTGATCGTGTTGCAGGGAAAGGCGGAGGTCGAAGGAGAAATCCTTTCGCAGGGGGATACGCTTCTTCTCACCGCTTCCGGTTTGGAAGAGGGAATTCAGGCGGTCAATCGCAGCGAAACCCTGAAACTTTCCATCAGCGGACCCGGTTCGGATTGGGCCGCTTATAAAGATTAGAATTTTCGAATGGAACCCGAAGAAGAACCCATCGTCTGGATCAGCGAGGAAGAACTCGCGAAACAGAGAAGAATCGCCAAGGATTTGAAGCGAACTCCTTGGTGGAAAAAGAAAAAAGGCGCGGGCGTCTGCCACTATTGCGGTAAAAAGTTTCCGCCCGAAGAATTGACGATGGACCATCTCATTCCTCTTGCAAAAGGAGGAAAGTCCATCAAAGCCAATCTCGTTCCTGCATGCAAAGAATGTAATTTCGCCAAAAAGAATAAACTTCCGTTCGAGTTCGATTCCGAAGCGGGAACACAAGGCGACCAACGATGAGCGATCCGTTTTCCGAGGAAGAATCCAGAGATCACGAGGAACAAGGACGGGAAACCCTTCAGCTATTGGACGAGGATGGAAACCCGCATTCTTTTATCGTGGCGGAAGCGTTGGAGATCGACGAGAATCAATATCTTCTTTTGACTCCCGTGTTGGAAGAGGACTTAGATCTGGTCAATCTCGATGTACGTTCTTTGCACGGAGAAGAGGAAAACGGTTATTTTGCCGTCCGTCTCGAATCCGACGAGTTCGGCGAGGATTGTCTTGTGGAAGTCCGCGACAAGCGCGAACTCAAAGATATTCTTGCGGAGTTGAACGAGGATGCGGTTTAGAATCCCTATTCGATTCTCCATTTCTTGTTATTTTTATGAAACTTCTTTCTTCTTTCGTTTTGTCAGATAGTAAAACAAGGAATTGAACAACAACACTCCTACGATCGTAGGAAGGTAAATCGTACCCACGGAATTTTCCGCGTCGTTGACCGTGCTCCAAATTACTTTGGAAATCACCATCAGATTGGCAACAAGCGCTCCGTAAAAAAGGGAACGTTTCCAAAAAGCGACGCCTAACAGAGTGAATCCGATCGGATAGAATGACTTAAAAGTCCGTATCTCCCCGGGAAAACGAACTTTCTTCCTGATCGGGAGAAAGGGAAGAATGCGGAATCCGTTTGAGATCGAATCCTTTGCTGCCGAGAAAAAACAAAAAAGCAACGGTCAAGCCGATCGCCAAAATCATCAAAGAGAACGTATAATAAATCGCTAATGTGATAAAACACAGGAAGCCGAGTGCGATCGCGACCGCCGGAAGAATCGGATAGAAGGGAACTTGATAAGGTTTCTTTCGGTCCGGGTTTTTGATTCTCAAGACAAAAAAGGAAATCATGCTGATACAATACATTCCGCAGGCGCCGAACGCGGATAATGTGATCAATTCTCCCGTGTTTCCATATTGAAGGGCCAAAAGTCCGACCAGTCCGCCGACCACGATCGCGAAACTCGGCGCTTGAGTTTTTGGATTCAATCGGGCGAGAATTCTCGGTAAGAATCCTTCTTTGGCGAGCGCGTAGATCTGTCTCGAATATCCGAGTATGATTCCGAGCAAGGACGCGATCAATCCGAACAATCCGATTCCGGTAAACAAACGCGCGATCCAGGATGAAGATCCATAAAGATTTCCTAATGTGAACGAAAGCGGATAATCCAAAGTTGAGACCGAGTTCGTGGAAACGATTCCGGCTGTTCCGAATAAAACTCCGAACGCCAATAAGACCAAAGTGCCGATTCCGGAAAGATAACCGAGAGGAATGTCTTTTTCGGGATTTTTCACTTCTTCCGCGGCCATGGCGACGCCTTCCACCGCGAGAAAAAACCAGATCGCGTACGGCAACGCCGGAAACAGATTCCAAAAATTGAATGTAGAATTTGTTCCGATTTGTCCCCATCGAAAGTGGGGAACCGAAAACGCGAAGTAAAGCAGAAGTCCGAACACCGCCGTCAACGTTACGAACAATTCGAAACGCGCGGTTTGTTTGATTCCTAAGAGATTGATTCCGATCAAAAGTATGAAAAATCCGTTGGACGCGAGGTTCGCATCGACGACGGGAACTAAAAAGTGAAAGTAACCTCCTAAAGCCGAAGCGATCGCCGGCGGTGCCAATACGAATTCGACGAGAGTGAAAAAACCGGCGACCAATCCGCCTAACGGTCCTAAGGCGACATGCGCATATGCCGAAGGGCCGCCCGCGTGCGGGATCGATGTCGCGAGTTCGGTGAAACACAAGGAAAAGCAGGAATAAAAGATCGCGATCAAACCGACGGCCACGGCAAATTCCCAAAAGTTGGAATGGGCCCAGCCGAGATTCCATCCGAAGTAATCCCCGGAAATCACGAGACCGACCGAGATTCCCCAGAGATGAAACGGCCCGAGAACTTTTTGCAAGGAAGAAGGCATGGGGAAGAATCGATTCTTTCTTTTAAAAAAAGAAAAGAAGTTTTTAATCCGACTTGCGGAAAGTAAACGACGAAAACCGCGCTAAGGATGCGGAGCGCGCGAAGCGGTCTCCTCGAAAGAGGAGACCGAAGGCGATTGCCGTAGCGCGGAGCAAGCCTGGCCTGCGTTTGAATCAATTCGATCTAAGATTTATAATAAAACCGAGCAGGAGCGCCCGAAATGATTTGTCGGAGCAAACGTTGTAGGAACTCATACGAATCCCGGTTCAACGAACGGCTTTCGAAGAAACGTTAGGAGATCCTACATTTCGGAAACATAGTGTGTGATTGAGGCGAAATCCGTTGCCTCGAACCGAATCGAACTTCAACCGCCGATAAACGGGGTCATTCTTTCCATAAGAATCCGACGGTTGTCTCCGCTTTGCAGCGCGATGACTCCTCGGATGATCGCTTGTCTGCGATCCGATTGTTCTTTGGACCAAGACTTGATTCGGTTCGCGAGAGGGAAAAAGAGTAAATTCGCGAAAGCGATTCCGTAAAAGGTCGCGATAAACGCGGTCGCGATTCCTTCTCCGAGTGCGCGTGTTCCCGCACCCAAGTTTTCCAGAACTCCGACGAGGCCCATGACGGTTCCGATGATCCCGACCGTCGGAGAAAATCCTCCCGCGGTTTCCAAAATCTTTGCCGAGTTCGCTTCCTTGTCTTCCATCGCGAGCGCGGATTCGAAAAGAATCTCCTCGACCGCGCGCGGATCGGTTCCGTCCACGATCAGTTGAATTCCTCTTTGTAAGAACGGATCTTGAATCGACTTGAGATTGTCCTCGAGGGAAAGAAGTCCGTTCTTACGCGCACGTTCCGCGAAGTCCAAAAAGAGTTCTCCCAAAGGAAGTTTGCGTCGGGGAAATACGGATGTTTGCAGGTTTAAAATGAGATCCTTGATCTGTTCGAGGGAAAAGCTCGCAAAGGTCGCGCCCGCGGTTCCGCCGATGATGAGTAAAAGAGCGGAAACCTTAAAGAACGATAAGAAATGGGCGCCCTCCAAAAGAATCGCGATCAATACGGAAAAGAATGCGACGGAAAGGCCGACGAGCGTAGGATTCATTTCCGCAAGAGTTCCCACATTCCTGCCTTTTTACAAGAACATTCTGTCTCTTAACAAAGGCGCGGGCACATGGCCGGGCTTTGATTTTGTTGAAGTAAAGTGCGATTCATCCGTAGAGAGATGTTTTTTCGCCGCAGGAAAGCCCGACCACCAGGCTCTCAGCTCCGGTCCGTTCCTCCGGAACGGGACCCCGCTTCGATCCTTTGTGCGGGGTTCTTCCGAAAAGTCTTAAGTTTTTTGGAAGCATGGGAGTTCCCGCATTTGAGAGAACTTTAGTAAATCATGGAATGTTGAAGGAGTTCCCACAAATTTAAAGAACTCGGACGAGATTTGGGTTCAAAAGAGAATCCCAATTTCGTAAAGGAGAGAGGAAAAATCTAGAAACTGGGTGATTCGTATGAGTTCCCACATTTTCAAAATCTTAACATTTTATGGAATTTCCAAACCAATAGAGGAACTGCCGCGTGTTAGAAGAAAGTCACGGTCCCAGAGGAACGTCGAAGCTGTAGGAACTACCACAAAATCGGGATAAACGGACTACTATCTCAGTTGCGCTGAGAACTCAACGGAGACATTCCACTGCCTTTGGGTTATCTCGCTCTTTTGAATCGTTTGGTATGTACAAAAAAAGGGGACGGTGTAACTTTCGTCCCCCCGTCCGTTTCAAAATGAAAATTCGCAGTGGAGGAACACAACCAGGGAGGTTGTTGTCCATCCATGAAAAGTATCGGCCGTGGGAGTTCCTACATTAGTCTCTGCGGTAAAAAATACAGGGCCAATTTTAAAAACTAAAAATTTTATGCAGCGCAAAACCTTTGACTTTTAACCGGCAAAATTTTTCCTGGTCAGCATTATGCTGACCGTCGTAACTGTACTGTTTCTAGCCATCTATGGGATCGACATCGTCGCTCTCTTTTTTTTCGGGATTCATACCTACGTAATGGTATATCTCTATAAAAAGAATCATGCATATTGCGAATCCGATCCAGACAAGATTCTCGACGTAAACGACCCGAATCTTCCGGTAGTAACCGTTCAGCTTCCTATTTTCAACGAATTCTATGTTGTGGATCGTCTCCTCGAAACCACAGTCGCACTCAAATATCCTAAAGATAAGCTCGAAATCCAGCTCTTAGATGATTCCACGGACGAGACGGTCGAAAAGTCCAGAAAACTCATCGCTCACTATAAATCGCTCGGATTCGACATTCATCATCTCCACAGATCCGGAGCGGAACGCACAGGATACAAAGCGGGCGCCCTCGAAGCCGGAATGAAAGTGGCTCGCGGTCAGTACATCGCCATCTTCGACGCGGACTTCATGCCCGATCCGGACTTCTTAATCAAAACCGTTCCTTATTTCGAAGATCCGCAAATCGGGATGGTTCAGGTTCGTTGGGGACATGTAAACGCCGAATACAACGTTCTTACCAAGGCGCAATCCTTCGGGATCGACGGTCACTTTATGATCGAGCAGGTGGCAAGAAACGGTTCTCACCTTTGGATGAATTTCAACGGAACCGCGGGAATTTGGAAAAAAGAATGTATCATCGATTCCGGCGGATGGGAGCACGATACTCTTACCGAAGACTTCGATCTTTCTTATCGCGCCGAAATGAGAGGATGGAAGTTCCGTTATTTTAAGGATATCGTTTGCAAGGCGGAAATCCCTGCGATGATCTCCGCTTACAAGTCGCAACAATTCCGCTGGTGCAAGGGTTCCATCCAAACGGCGGTGAAACTTCTTCCTAGAATTCTCCGTGCGGATCTTCCTTGGAGAATCAAATCCGAGGCAATCGTTCACCTAATCAATTATTCCGTTCACCCTTTGATGGTGATCAACATCCTGTTCAGCGCTCCGTTGCTTTTGATGGACTACTGGTCCGGATTTAGCTTTTACGATCTTCCGATCGAAATCCTGATGGGAACCGCGGCGATTCTTTCCGTAGGCTCCGTCGGACCGATGATTTTCTACGCATATTCCCAGAAAACTCTCCATAAAGATTGGAAAAGAAGAATGGTGTATCTCCCGATTCTGATCATGATCGGAACCGGAATCGCAATCGTAAACACGAGAGCATGGCTCGAAGCAATTCTCGGAATCCAGTCTTCTTTCAAACGCACTCCGAAACTCAAAATTGAAAAGAGCACGGATGTTCTGAAAGAAAGATTGAAATATACCGTTCCTTTGGATTTCCACGTGGTTCTTGAGTTCCTGATGGGAATCTATTGCCTCGGAACCGTGGTTCTTTCCTTCGTTCTTGGAAAACCGCAAATCGTCGGATTCTTGGCAATCTACGCGATCGGATTCTTCTACGTAGGATATTTATCTCTCAAAGAAGCCCTCTGGAAACTCGGGGCTTCCAAACAAGAGTCCACGGAAGAACTTCCCGCTCAAGCCTAAGCCGACCGTCTAACTAGCGGGGTAAGAGAGAATCTCCTATCCTGCGGACAAAGACGAGGAGGCTTCTGCTTGACTCCGCACTTTTTTCTGAAAAATTGACAAAATACCGCTACTTTTATAGGAACCCCGATGAGTGAGAAAGTTTACTGCGCTAATTGCCTGCACTGCGTGACCGTAAGACAGTATGAATCCGAGGCAGATAAATACATTCTCCGCGTAAAATGTACCAAGAAAAAATGGTCCAAAAGATCCGGAGAAGAGAAGCTCTATAAATATTTCACCGTTGCTCGCCGTATGCAAGTAAACTGTGAATTCTATGAGCCGATGGGTGAAATTCTTCCTTATATCAAAAATCTTAAGAAAGAACTCCCAATCAAAGACGAAATCTACATGGTGAAAACTCTCACCTAAAGAGTTTTGAAGCCCTCCGCTTTTACTCTCAAGCCAGGATTGGTCCACGGTAAGTTTTCCCGTAAGACCGTCCTGGAAGAACCTTTTACATTATTTCCCGAACCGGGAGCCTTATATCTAAAAGAATTCCCCACGCGCGTACGCGCAGGCGAGCCGCTTCTCAGGCAATCCGTCGGAACACTTTTATCTCCCGTCGACGGGATCGCGAGTTTGATCCAAGGAGAACATTCGACTAAAATTCGGATCGTTCAGGACGGAAGTTTTCAGTTATCGGGCGAAACGCAGATCGATACGGCGCTGAAACTCGAACAGGCTCTTGAAAGAATGGACGAACTCGGACTTGTATCGCTCGATTTCGCCGATACGAAGTTGTCGACTCTGTTTCAAACGTTCCGCAGCTCCCTGATCGTTCTCTCGCCTTACACAAAAACGCAGTCCGTCGATTTTCGAAAGATCCTCGCCGAAGAATGCAAAGAATTGCATATTCAGTTTTTAGAATACTTGAAGGTTTGGTTTCCGGGCGCGAACGTGAAGGATTATATCCTTTCTCCGGTTCCGTTCCGCAAATACGAATATCCCGCGGGATTTCCCCAGTATTTCGTAAAAAAAGCGCTCTCGGAAAAGACATTCCAAAAAGAGAATATTCTTTATCTCGGACCGGAAACGCTCTATCATCTCTACCGCGCCTTGTTCAAAAAGATTCCCTTTATCGAAAGACATATCAGCATCTATTACGTGGGAAAAAACGGAGGACTCAAAAAGGAAGAATCTCCGATCAAGTTTCGGGACGGACAAAGCCTCAGCTTTCTGCTTCTCGAAAAGAAGAAGGAATATCCGAACTTTACGTTTAATTCCTTTTTCGACGGAGGAGAATTCCATTCTTCTTCCGAGGAATATTTTCTCGATATCTACAAACAACATTCCATCATTTTCGTAGCCGGAAAGATCCGCAATCAGAAGGAACTTCCCTGCACCGAATGCGGAGAATGTACTTACAATTGTCCGCTCGAATGCAATCCGATTTCCCTCGTGACCGGTCAGGGACAATTCTTTTCGAACGCCTGTATTTCATGCGGGATCTGCACGTTTCTTTGCCCTTCGGGAATTTCTCTTCGCGATAAGATTCGAGACGCAAAAAACGGAAAGAGGGAAACACAGAATGTCTGATTATCTCCTCGTGACCAAAACCGGTTTTTTCCGTAAGTCCGATCCTTTTTTCCCGGATCTCCTCGTCGGAATCCTGTCCCTTGCGGGAATCGTTTTATTCGGAACGGTTCCATTATGGATTTGTTATGCGATCGTTTTTGCGACTTGTTTCGTTTATCAATTTACGATTGTTAAACGACCTGTTTATCCTTTGAAGTGGATCGTTCATACTGGAATTTTCGTTCTTCTATTGCCGATTCATCCGGGAACCGTGATCTGGGGAATTCTTGCCGGAATCGCGGGAGTCTTTTTATATTCTCCGTTGGAAAATCGTCTGCGGATTCAAGTTCCTCTTTCTCTCATTCAACTTTTGCTTTTTTTGGTTTTGTATCTTTTCTTGCCGGCGATCGATCTTTTTAGCGGACTTGCGGGAAAACCGAGTTTGTCGTTTCGGGACGAATCCATCTCCGATCTTTACAGCGTTCTTTCCTTTTCGCAGGAAGGATATTCTCCTTGGAGGTTTTCTTCTCTGGAAACGATGGGAACGTTTTCGATTCTTTTTTTAATTCCCGTGTTTTTAAAAAGACCGCAGGCCTTTCTGATTCCGTTGATTTTCGGAGTCGGATTGATTTTAGGAACGGGAAGTCTTGCGCAGGAATATTCTTCCGTGCTTTTGTCGACTTGGGTTTCGTTTTCGATTCTGTTCGCAGCTCCGGGAAGAAATTTACACACCGCTTGGGTATATTCTTTGATCGGGGTTTTGGCGACGGGAATTCTTTTTTATGTCATCCAAGTCTTAGTCGGCTTTTATCTGCCGCTTTTCAGCTTTTCCGTTTTCTATTTTTTCATTGAAGCCAGTTTGATTCGTATATTTCTGGGAAGCAGAGTCGATAATTTCGGGCAATTAGAGTAATTCGAATTTGTGGTTAGAATGATGATCTCGTATCGTAACAAACGCGGACAAAAAAAAGAAATCCGAACGGAGTCAGGGGCTCTCGTATGAATCAACTATTGACTCTTCTCCATCCCGAAACCGTCATATTCAATCTTGAATCCGGAACCAAGGAAGAAGTTATTTCCAAACTTCTTCAGAAAGCGGTCGATACGCATCAGATCGATTCCGAAAATAAGGAAGAGATTTTGGAATCCCTTCTCGCACGCGAGAAGTCCATGTCGACCGGGATCGGAAGCGGCGTTGCGATTCCTCATTGTTCGGTCAATCTCGTCGACGAACTCAAGTGTGTGATGGGACTCAATCCGCAGGGAATCGATTTCGATTCCATCGATCATCAACCGGTTCACATCTTCATTCTTCTCATCGTTCCTAAAACCAAGTTTCAAGAACATATCAAAACCCTCGCACAAATCGCAAAGGCGTTAAACGTAAAAGAAGACAGAGAAAAATTGATTCGTTCCGGATCCTTCGAGGAAATCCAAAAAGCTTTTTCTCGGAACGTTTAATCGTGCAGGGGGAAATCTCCAGGTTCTTTCTATTTCTTGTCGCATTAATTTTTTTCTCCGTCCTTTTCGGACATCTGCGTTCCATCAATAAGGAATATCTCTACGCCGATTCCTCCGTTTCCAAGGAAGAATCCTTTCTGGAACGAAAAACCTTTCCGTCTCAGGTTCTTTCCTTTGTGAAAGGAATTCTAACTTTTCAACCCGGCAAGACCGCTTCGGGAGAATCGGTGTGGAAACATATTTCCTCCAGAGTCCTTCCGACCCTGCACCTTGCGGTCTTTTCCGTAGGCTGGGGAAGTTTTTTGGCGATCGCGATCGCGTTGGTCGTTTCCAAAAACGAGGAAAGCGTTTCGAGAAGGGCGTTTCTGTTTCTGAGCAACTTGATCCTGTCCACGCCCGTATTCGTGGTAGCGGTGATTTTGCTTTTGGTCTTTTTCGTTCAGTTGGAATGGTTTCCGCCGGGCGGTTACGAAAACGGAAATACGACGTATGTGATTCTTCCCGGAATCGCTTTGGGTTCGAGGGTTTGGGCGAGAATCTATCAGTTTGCCCTTAGTCTCGCCGAAATCGAATTAAAATCTCCGTATGCCAAGGTTCTTCGCGCGCGAGGATATTCTAAAAATAGAATATTATGGAATCATGTATTGTTGAAGATTCTTCCTTTGCTCGCGGTTTTGATTCTGCTCGATTTCAGTTCGCTTCTTTCCGGAGCGATGATCGTGGAGGAGATTTTCTTTTTCCCCGGAATCGGCAAGTCCATGTATTACGCGATTCAGACGATGGACGCCGAATTGTTGAGCGCGCTTTTGTTTTACAGCGGCCTTACGTTCTATCTGTTCAGCAGAATCTCTTTACGGTTTCAGGAAAATCTTACCGGAAAGGAGGGCCTTTCTTGATGGGCAACGTTTTACGGATTCTTTTTGCGGCGTCGGCGATTGTGGGCGTGCTTTGGAAAAACCCGCCTACGGAAGTTTTTCTGGAAGATAGTTTTTGTTCGGTTACTTGGAATCATCCTTTCGGTTGTGATCGTTTGGGAAGAGACGTTTACGGCCTATTCGCATACGGAACCGTCGCCACATTATTGTTTTCCCTTCCGTCCCGCGTATTGACGCTGGCCTTTACTTCGCTGGTTTGTCTGTTCCAATATTCTCTTCCGTTTACGGGAAGATTGTTTTTTACTCCGATCTCTTCCGTGTTCGTTTCCGTTCCTTCCTTGCTCATCGCGTTGTTGACCGTGCACGCGCTCGGCAACGGACCGTCCGTTTTGGTCGTAGCGATCCTGTTAGGGGATTGGGCGTTTTCATACGAAACCTTGCAGAGTAAAATTCGAGAGACGGACGGAAGCGGATTCGTTTTGGCCTCGGCATATTTCGGCGCGTCGAGGGCCAACGTGTTTCGAAACCATATTTTTCCGGCTTCCTTACCCGTGTTGAAAGTTCTGTTTACGACAGGGTTACCCGGAGTTGTAATGACGCTGGCGCTTTTTAGTTATTTGGGTGTGAGCGCCGGTTCCGATTGGTTCGGACCCGGTTTGGGCGAACAGATTTCCTTTGCGAGAGATTACGCGTATTCGGCTCCGTTGGCATTGGTGATGCCTATTTTGGGGATCGTAGGTTTGGTCACCGCATTGAACGTGGAAAAGAGATGATTCGAGTATTTGCATTTATTCTAATATTAGCGATTTTGAGTATGGGAATTTCCGCGCAAGGGATCGACGATTATTATCGTTTTCCCGAAGCCGGTATGAGGGAAAGAATCACGTTCGAAACCGAACGGAAACTCTGCGTTTTCCCGCTCAAAAATCAGAACGCGGACGCGAACATCGACTATCTCAGCAAAGGATACGGCGGTGTTCTGTATTCCGGCTTAAAGAATCTGTTTCAGATTTTCGATCCGGACGTAATTCCGACCAGCGCTCAACACGGATTCGGAAAACCGACCGGAAGAGAGAAGTTGAAGAAGGGAGAATGGGACGGGGATATCCTGGAACAGGTCAAGAACGCAAAGGAAACCTCTCCCGAAAAAGATCCGCGCTTTCTGACGTTAAAAACGGAATACGTTCAAGACGAAGTTCCTCCCGAAGACAGCACGCTCTTTTTATCGGGAAAGAAGCAGGGATGTTTTTACCATCTTGCGGGAACCTACGAGAAGAAGAGCGATTCGCAGATGGAACTCAAACTCATCCTGAGATCTTCGAAGGACGCTTCCCGAAAAGAATTCAGAGTCAAAACTAGCGTTAGACGCTCTTATCAAGAGTTGGACGGTTTAATCGGCGAGATCAAAAAGGAACTTATCGGAAAGAATACGGTTTCATTCTCCTTTAAATCGGGAACCATGGACGGAGTTTTGGTTTTTTTGGACGGACAATTTCTCGGTAAAACTCCGCTTCAAAAATCGGACCTTCTTCCGGGTAACCACGTCATCAAGTATTACATGGACGGGTTTCAAAGTCGCGAGCAACGAGTTTCCGTTCAGGAGGGAGGAAGTTTCGAAATGATTCTTTCCAAAACTCCGAGAGAAGGTTTGATTTCCGTGACTTCGAATCCGGAAGGAGCAAACGTATATCTCGGCTCCGAGTTTTTAGGAAAAACTCCGTTGCAGAATGTCCGAGTCAAAACGGGATTCAACCGACTTCGTTTGTCCATGGAAGGACATGTCGATTTACTAAAAGGCGTCGAGGTGAAAAAGGACGAAGAGTTAAAACTCGATCTGAATTTGAGACAAGGCGACAGCGTCTCCTATTACAAAAATAAACAAAACGTGTTTTTAGATCATTCATACAACGATTTCTCGATCTATTCCTTATACGGGACGCTTTTGTTTTACGCGGGTTATTATTACTTCAACCTAAAGGCCAACGATCTTTATGATCGCGCGCGTTCTCAAGTCAGTTTGACTTCGTTGTACTTATCGGCTAACGTTGTTTCGCAGGACGCGTTTATCGGAATGTATTTGTATCAGGAAAGGATCATCCGTGAAACGAATCATGACGCGGGTAAATATCAAAAGTTGGCCGGTAACTTCGGAAGACACGAAGGCCTGACGGGCGGAGTGATGGTTTACGGAATGGCAGCGATGTTGATTTTCGCCGCAACGTTTTATTGGCTCGGTTTGGACGAGGAAACCTTGGACGTGGGCGTCGCCCCGAAACGGGTCAACAATCCGTATGCGATCCCGGGACAGATCATCGAGATCGATTCTTACGCGAAGTTCAATTTTCGCTTTTAAAAGAATCAGCCTTTTCCTTCTCGATCCGTTTTGTTTTTATCGAGCAGTTCTTTCACGATCGGAAACAATCGAAAACTTCCCAAAATCAAAATCGGTTCCTGCGTCCGAGTAGCGGAAAGAATTCTTTCTTGAAACTGCGATCGATTCAACGTCTCTTCGGGCAAACAATTCGCTGGAATAGAAAATTCGGCTTCTGCGAGAATCCGAAAGTCCGTAATGTCGGATTGGGCTTTTGCCGTTCGGAGAATTTCCACGATTCCGTTTCCGTCTTTGTCCTTTAAGATTCCCGCGAGCACTTGAAATCGCGATTTCGGATAGGCGGCTTTCAGACTTCGTAATGTTTCGAAAAACGCGTCAGGGTTATGAGCCGGATCAAACACGAGTAGAGGGGAATCTCGAAGAACGGCCAATCTTCCGGGTGGAAACGATATTCGACCTTCGTAATAAGAAAACGGACGTTTTATAAATCTGTTTTCGAGTTTGATCGGAAAGTCGGGGTGAAATTCCAGTTCCGTTTTACGCTTGTTTGCGAGATCGATTTCGTATTTGTTCCCTTCGTCTATTTCCCTAAATAATTCTAAGTTTAGAATATTCTGAAATACTTGATAACTGAAGTTTTTGTTTCGGGAAAGATAGTCCCCTTCGACCGGGGTCTGCGAAAAAATAAAACATTCGATCCCGTTTTGCGAACAGAACTCCCGGATTTTTTCGTCAAGTTCCGGTTCTTTTGGTTCGATCGCAAAAAGCGATTTCGTATCGGAGCCGCAGATCCCGAGCTTCTCCTGTAGGATTTGTAGTTTTGTGTTTCCTAAAATTTCTTTATGATCGAATCCGATGCTTCCCAAAACTACGACATCCGGGTTGCAGAGTTTGGTCGCGTCGAGTCTTCCTCCGAGTCCCGCTTCGTAAATTTGAATTTCGACTGATTCTTTTTCGAAAAAGAAAAAGGAGGCAAGGGTAAAGAGTTCAAAAAAGGAAAAGGTTTTTAGATCGGATTCGGCGCCTTCGGTTTTCCATTCGCTTAACATTTTGTCGAGTTCCCGCTCTTCGACTTCGCGGAAGTTTTCGTTTTGCGATCCGATTCGGATTCTTTCCAAGGGAGAGATAAGATGCGGAGAAGTATAGAGTCCCGTTTTGAATCCGGAAAGCCTGAAAAATTCTCCCAAAAAATGCGTGATCGAACCTTTGGCGTTCGTTCCCACTACGGAAATTCTGCAAAGGGTGGAAGCGTTTCTTCGATCGAAACCGTATTTTGAAAGAACGTTTGCGAAGGGCTCGAGGGAATAACCGGTAAAAACGTTGAAATTTCTCGTCTTTTCCAAGTTGGAAAGTCCTTCGATGAATTCGAAAAAACCGGAATGCGACGTTGAGTTCATCGATTTGCGAGTGCGTGAGACAAACGTTCTCTCGTTTTAATCACATCTTCCGCGTTAGGTGATATTCCCGTAAAAAGTTCGAACTGCTTCATCGCTTGATACAATAACATTTCGGAGCCGGGAATAATCTTAGCTCCGTTTTTTTTTGCGGTCGTTACGAGCGGCGTTTCGAGCGGATTATAGACGATGTCAAAAAGAGTCATGGAAGATGTGAAAAATTCTCCGGGTAAAAAAGGACCGGGCGATTGTCCTTTCATTCCGAGCGGGGTAGTATGAACGACTAACGAGATTTCCTCGCTTCGGTTTAATATCGCGTCGGGCGAGACGTATTCGGTTTTTACGTTTGTGTGTTCCGCGATCAACGCACAGATTTCGTTTCCGGTCGTTTCGTTTCTCGAACAGAGAATCAAGTCGCTGATTTTTCCGGAAGCCGCGAGGCTGTATGCGATTCCGCGCGCGCTTCCGCCGCTTCCAAGTATGACGGTTTTTCCTTTCCGTATGGATTCCGGCGCCCATTCTAAAATGGATCGATACGCGCCTTCTCCGTCCGTATTATACGCGTTAATCGAGTCCGGTCCGATGAGAAGCGTATTCGAGGCTTTCATGATCGCCGAAGCGTCGTCGGCTTTGTCCGCGAGAGCGAAGGCTTTTTCCTTGTGGGGAATGGTAACGGACAGCCCGAGAACTCCGGAATCCCTAAAGTTTCGGATCGTTTGCGAATTCAGTTCGGGCGTTTCAAAAACGAGATAGGAAGCATCGATCCCCCTGTCCCTATAAATTGAATTGTGAATGAGCGGTGAAAGTGAGTGTGAAAGCGGAAATCCGACTATACCAAAAGTCTTAGTGTGCTGATTTGTTTTCTGGTTCAAACTTGGTTTTCTCTTTTTTGGAGTTGCGCTTTTTCCGTTTGAGGTCTCGGAAACTTTTATCTCTTCGATTCGTTTCTTATAAAAGAGAGCGGGTCGGCTCGGAGCTTTAGACTTTTTTGCTCCAAAAGAAGCAAGTTTTAGAACGAGTCGTAAAATGAGTCGACTAAAAGACAATTCCCGAAAATGCTGTATTGGAATGAGCCTACTGAATTTACCTGATTCTTTTTTACACGGATTGAGCGCACAACTCTTTTTGACGCCGCTTGCTTCTTTTTCAGGCTCACCGTGGTGGACCACGATTCTGGATGTTCTTTTTGTCGTTGGAATTTCGGGCGCACTTTCCTGGTATTATTACTACTACAAACGCAAGGATCTGCTCGGCGGTTTTTGGGGAGCGCTCATCGTCGCGTTACTAGGATCTCTGATTATTCTTTCCTTACTTCAAGACTTCATTCGTTCCATCGTTCTGTGGCTGATTTCCCCGAAATTCGGTATCTACCAAATCTCCAACGTAAACTTGCTCGCGGTTTTATTGGGCGGTCTTCTCGCTCTTTACATCATGAACCGCATCAACCATAACAAGGAAAGAAGGGATTAAATTCGATTACGGTCGTTTATCCCTTCTCTTTGGAAATTAGATCGAGTCGCGTTTAACGCGGAATCATATCAGTCTTTCTTCTTCACCGGAATTTCAAGATATCCCATTCTTGAGACGTTTTCAACGTCCACGATCAATTTTTTATTCAGTAGCTTGTCCGAATCATCATAATAGCCCACGATTCTTCCGTCAAACTCGATGATCACCAAAGGTTTTGTAAGAAACTTGTCCATTGCCGATTCGTATTTTTTATCGATGCAAAGGATGATCGTTCCGTAAAACCCGCTTACGCGCGCTTCAACGTACGTCTTATTTGGATTTAGATCGGAAAGTTCTGGACCTTCGTCCGCGATTTGAAACGTGGAGAGATCGGGATTTGCAAGATATTCCATAAAGAGCACTTGAGTCTTTTCTAAACTTCCTCCGAACCATTTTTCCGGCTTGGCCCATGTTTTCTCTATGAAATCGAACGTAGGGACTTTGAAATGTCTATAACCATTTTTGAATATTCCGGTTTCCGTGACGGTTCCCGAAGAATCATAACGTGTACCTTTTCCGTGAGGACGCCCGTCTTTAAAATCTCCTTCGTATTTGCTTCCGTCCGGATCGGTGAGTTTTCCTTTTCCGTTAGGCAAATCGTCCGCATACAGACCTTCGAATTTTTCTCCGTCCTTACAGGTATAAAAACCCTTGCCGTACCTTTTGTTCTTCTTGAAGGTGCCGTGAAAAACGCATTCCGTATCTTCCGCTTTCCAAGTAAATATTCCCTTTCCTTCATATTCGGAATTTTGAAATTCTCCTTCGTATTTTTTACCGTCCGAATAAGATATAATCCCGGTTCCGTGCGGTTTGGAATCCTTCATATCTCCATCATAGGCTTCCTTGTCCGTGCAGAGGTATTTTCCCTTCCCGTTGATTTTACCGGATAAAAAGGTTCCTGAAAAGTCGCAGGTTTCGTTCAGGTTCGGATAGAATTTTCTCAACGTGCCCGAGCCGTTGAGGCAATCGCCGGTGATACAAACTCCGTTTGCGATCCATTCCCCATCGTATTCGATTTTATCTTCCGGAAGAATTAACTTTCCTTTTCCGTTTTTTTCGCCGTTCTTAAAAACTCCGAAAAATTTTGCGCCGTTTTTAAACTCGATCTCACCGAAGCCTTCAAGCTTCCCGTTTACAAACGAACCTTTGATCTTGTCGCCTTCCTTATCGATTAAGACTCCTTTGCCGTTTTTACAATCCCCCGAAACGCACTTTTCTTCGTTTTGGGAAAACAAGGGAAGGGACGTCATTATAAGAGCGATTAACGTCGTTGCGATTGATTTCGAATACATCGGTTTGTCCTGAATTGCGGTTTTGATTTGAAGATTGTTTTCGCCTGATCGTTGCCGAGTTTAATTTTTGGTTGAGTCGAGGCGTTTTTCATTTTTCAGACTCAACTCGTACAACTTGATATACTTTAAGAAATTATAATAGAATCCGAAGAGCGCCAGAACGAAACCCTGCTTTCCGTCCAAAAATCCGAACCGGATCACATACATCCAGAACGCCTTGTAAAACCCTTCCATAAAGGCGTGAAACAGGCCGCTCGTTTTCCCCGCGCGGAATTTTTCCTGGGCGCCTAACTCGGAATACGAATTGATATAACGGATATGATCCCCGATATTCCTATACGAATAATGATATACGGGAGAATTCAGTTTTTTGCATATTCCGGAAACTTGAACGGTCTCGTGCACGAGACCGCCTCCGAATTTGCCCTTGGATTTTTGAAACAAGCGGATGCGTCGATTCGGATACCATCCGCCGTGACGAATCCATTTTCCCAAATACCAAGTCAATCGGGGAGTCGAATAACCGTCCCCGCTCGGAAGGCCGTTCGCGAATAAACTAAGAATTTCTACCTTGAGATCGGGTGAAACTTCCTCGTCCGCGTCGAGCGTTAAAACCCATTCGTTTTTGACCAAGGATAACGCGAAGTTCTTTTGCGATACGTAATCGTCGAATTTCTTTTTGTGGACTTTTGCCTTATACTTTTTGGCGATCTCTACGGTTTTGTCTTTGGAACCGGAATCGACAACGATGATTTCCGAAACGAAATCAAGAGGTTTTAGACAACGCTCTAAATTGTCTTCTTCGTTGAGTGTTATGATACAAACGGAAAGGGGAAGTTGTCGCATTTAATTCTTATGATCGAGTTTCCGTATGCTCTGAAAATCGGGAGTCAGCGGGATTTCCAATCGCGCGATCGTGACGTCTTCGCGAATGATGATTCTAAAATACGAAGGATCGATTCCTTCTCCCTTGAGCATGATTAAGATCAGCGCCAATCCGATTCCGGCGCCTTCGGTATTGTCCGCATTGTCCAAATAAAACTGTGCGATGTCGTTGTAACGCATTCCCTTTTCCAATTTTTCGCGCAGCGATTTTTCTTCCTGCTGCGTGACCGGCGCATTGTTTACGACTTCGATCCGAATTCCGTCGAAGGAATAATGAAAACTGATCAGGCAATAATATCCTTCCTTCTTCGCTTTTTGTCCGTAACGTTCGGACATCGCTTCGCTGAAAATACTCTTATATTCTCGAACTCCTTTTTCGTAATCGGAAGCGTTGTTTAGATCCAGACCTTTTTCTTCGAAAAAAATCCTTTTTTGGTTTGCTTTGCAGGCGTTGATCGCCAACTCTTTTATTATAGTATAAACCGTAGGAACCAGAGTAGGATGAGTCACCTTATCCAGAATCAGTCCGACTGCCTCTTGGATATGCTCTTCGACAGAATGAGTCATCCTGTGGGTTTTCAGAGACAGGATTTTTCCGTTCTCAATTGTTAGCCGGATATTGTCTGATATATCTCGGATTTCCTGCCCCATCATCCATGAACATTCCGGAATCTGTTTTGTTTGTCAAGAGAGTCATTTTTAGAAAGGGAAAAAAGAAGCATCTTTCCGAATTCGATTGTATCGGCGTTCTTTTTAAGCCGATTGTTTTTTTCATCACGTTATTGTTCATAACCGAATCGGCGAGCTCCGAATCGATCACCTTAAACGCGGTGCGTTATCTTCTTCCCGGTAAAAAAGAATATTCCGATCCTTCGGAAATTCGAATCGAAAACGGCAAAGTAACATCGATCAAAAAAATAAATTCTTTCTCCGGAAAAGTTTCGTATGTGTTGCCCGGTTTTTGTGATGCGAACGTCACGTTGTCCACGGATTCGCTCGGCGGTCAAAAAGATCGAGCGGGAGTTTATCTTTCTTTGCAATCGCTGCTGGCGCACGGGTTCACGGGAATTCTTTCCGTGGGAGATCCCGCATGGGTCGCGACCCTTTTGAAGGAGGCGGAAAAATCCGGAAAGAATTCTCCCTGGGTTAAAAAGACGGAAGCGCCTTGGATCGCAGAAAGCGCGGAAACGAAACATTTAGGAAACTTGCCGGGTTACAATGTGATTCGTTCTTCGCAAGACGCGGTCGCGAGAATCAAAAAAAGACCCGCTTCTCCCGTTCATTTGTTTTCGCGTTATCAGGAAGGGGAAACGTTTTCGTTCGACGGTCCGTTTTTATATCAGCTTAAAAAAGCAGCGGACGCGGAGAACATCAAACTAGCGTTATCCGCCTTTGGCGACGAATACAGTATTCTCGAAGGAATCAACGCCGGAATTCCGACCTTGTATCATCCCGTTCCCGATACGATCGCGGGAAGAATTTCTCCGGGTGTTTTTCGCAACATGAACTGGGGACCGATGTTCTCCGTGTATTATTATCAGAAGATCGCGGGAACTCCCGAATGGGAAACCGATCTGAACGCGATGAAGGAATGGAGTTCTTACTTTGCAAAGAACATCGCGCCCGAGCCCGAGTTTGCCGGTAAACTTTCGCACATACAAGAAGAGGATCGGCCGCTTGCGGAAAAGGAATACAATTCCTATCTTGCATTTTTAGTCAGACAAAAAAATCTAAGTCAAGGAATGCTTCTCGCGTCCGGCACGGGTTACCTTCACGTTCATCCCGGAATCGGCGGATGGAAAGAGATGCGGATTCTTGCGGATGTTATCGGCAACGAAGAGACGATCCGTATCGCCACCGAATCCACTTGCGGTTTTATCGAAGCTCCGCACGAAGGAAAAATCCGCGAAGGCAAACCCGCATTCATGAATATTTTTACGGAAGATCCGCTCGTCGATTTAAAGAATTTGAAATCCCTCCGCAGAACAATCGCCGGAGAAATTTCATATCCGCCAGAAAGAAAGGAACCGGCTTCCAGTCAAAAAAAGAGAGGGAAAAATAAATGAAAGAATCCGAAAAAGAACTCTTCGAAAAAATGTTGGACGCTTCCTTCAAAAAGAAAAAGGCGATGGAAGCGGGAACGAAAGTCACCGCGGTCGTGAACTCCGCTAAGAAGGATTTCGTTTTCGTAACCGCCAAGGAAGGAAAACTTCAAGGAATCATTTCTTCCGAAGAATTTGCCGAGTCCGGTCTTCCGAATCCCGGAGAAGAAATCGAAGCTTACTTTTTGAAAGAGGATCACGGCGACATCCACTTCACGACTTGTCTGAGCGGAGATTCGTTGAACAAAGATCTATTAGAAATCGCTAAAAAAGCGGAGATTCCCGTACTTGGACAATTCGTCAGCGAGGGAGAATCCGGCGCGGACGTTAAGATCGGAGAATTTACCGGCTTTTGCCCTTTTTCTCAGATCGATCCCGAGTTTAAAAAAACGGGCTTGGTCGGCAAGAGACTCAAGTTCCTGATTCAAGACATCGGAACCAGAGGCAAACTCATCGTTTCCCAAAAGAAAATTTCGGACCGAGCCAAAGAAGCGAAGCTCGGCGTTCTCAAACAAGAACTCAAAGAAGGAATGTTCGTCACCTGCAAGGTCAAGACGATTCAGAACTTCGGTTTGATCGTCGAGATGGACGGACTGAGTGCGCTGATTCCGATCAGCGAAGCGACCTACAAAAAAAATCCGGAACTCGAAAAGGAATTTCAAGTCGGTCAGACTCTCCGCGCGCGCGTTCTCCGCATCGATTGGGAAAATCAGAAGTTCGCATTAACGGTTAAGGATTTTCTAAAGGACCCTTGGGCGCAGACCGTTCCGTTTAAGGAAGGCGATATCGTAAAAGGAACGATCGATTCTTTAAAACCGTTCGGCCTCTTCGTCAAGTTAGACGATCATTTCAACGGACTCGTTCCGGGAAGAGAAACCGGAATTCCGAACCGCGTTCCTCTCAATCAGAGTTTTAAACCCGGAGACGTAATTGACGTTTTTGTAATGGAAGTGAATCCCGAAAGAAAACAGATTTCCCTTTCGATTCAAAAGGCGAAAGAGATTCAAGAGAGAATGGACTACAGCAGTTATCTGAGTTCGGACACGAGCGGATCGACGAGTTCCTTCGGAGCGATTCTTCAGAAGTCACTGGAAAAGAATAAGAAAAAATGATCCGATGCCTCTGCATATAGGACTCTACAGACCCGAGATCCCTCCCAACACCGGAAACATCGCGAGACTTTGTGTGGCCTTGGGAGCGGAACTTCATATCGTCGGACAAGCCGCGTTCGACCTTTCGGAAAAAGCCGCGCGCAGAGCTGGGCTCGACTACTGGGATAAGGTGAAACTTTCGCTTCATTCTTCTTTAGAAGAATTTAAAGCGGTTCTTCCGGACAATGCGGATCTGTATCTGATTTCGATTCACGGTAGACGTTCTTACACGGACGTTCGTTACAAGGACGGAGACGCTTTTTTGTTCGGAAACGAAACGTCGGGTGTTCCCGCAGAAATGAAAAATTCTTGGAATGCGGAGAAGATCTTAAAAATTCCGATGGAAGATTCTTCCCGTTGTTTGAATCTGAGCAATTCAGTCGCGGTGATTTCGTACGAAGCGATGCGCCAAATCCGCTCCTGGTAAAAACGGATTTACACGTTCAGAATTCCACACTCCAATGGATAAAGTATGAGCTTCCATCTTTCTCGAGAAGAAATCGAAAAGCAGATTCAGTCGATGCTTTCTCAGGGGTTGACCGGCTCCGTGAACGATTTTTTCGCGTGGATTCGGATGGAAACTCTCCGCAAATTCAAGGACGAACCCGATATCGAAAATTCGGTCGTCTCCGAAATCCTAGAAGGTTTCGTAGATTCGGGAACCGTGAAACGCAGCAAGTTCAACGCGAAGGAATTTCACATTCATCCCGATCAAATCCAGGGAAAAAAATTCCCGTCTAAGGACAGTTATGTTCTACTCGGCAAGATCGCGTTTCAGCCGATGCAATACGTCCGAAGTCGTCTCGAATTCTTTTTAAAAACTCAGGGAACTCCCGAGGACATCGTCATCGATCTTTGCATCGGCGCGTTGGAAGCAGTGGAAAACGCGGTAAAATACGGGGACGGAACCGAGGTCGAAGTGGAATATTCCATCGACCGGGATAAAACGCTCTTCATCAAAATTATAAATAACCTCAAAGAATTGAATCTGGAACAGGACATCGAACGGGGAAAATTCTCCTCCACCGCGACTCTCATGCGCGGCATGATGGTGATGCAGAAACTCTTCGACGAACTCGATCTGGAAATTCTCGAAGATAGAAAACAGGCTCAGTTCAACGCCAAGAAAAAACTTTCGTAGTTATGGCAGCCGTATTTAAAATCCATTCCGCATATCAACCCGCCGGAGATCAGGTTAAGGCGATCGAAAACATCGCTTCTTCCTTTAAAAAAGGAGAAGAAAAAGTCACCCTCGTGGGGGTGACCGGTTCCGGTAAAACGTTTACGATGGCTCAGGTGATTCAGAATCTCGGATTGCCTACGCTCGTCTTGTCGCATAACAAAACTTTGGCGGCGCAGCTCTTCCGCGAATTCAAGGAATTCTTTCCCGAAAACGCGGTGGAATACTTCGTTTCGTATTACGATTATTATCAACCGGAAGCGTATGTCCCTTCTTCCGATACGTTTATCGAAAAGGACAGCTCGATCAACGAAGAGATCGATAAACTCAGGTTGCGCGCGACTTCTTCCCTTTTGGAACGGGAGGACGTGGTCATCGTTAGTTCTGTTTCCTGCATCTACGGTTTGGGTTCGCCGGAAGAATATACGAATTCGGTTGTCGCATTAAAAGTCGGCGATACGATAGAGCGCGACGCGGTGATCCGCAAACTTCTTCATATTCAATACAATCGCAACGACATCGATTTTTCGAGGGGAAACTTCCGCGTAAGAGGGGATTCGATCGAAATTTATCCTGCATACCATACCGACGGAATTCGGATCGAATTTTTCGGGGACGAGATCGACTCGATCAGCAGAATCAATCCGGTAACGGCGCAAACGCTTCTTAAATTAGAAAAAGCGTATATATATCCCGCAAAACACTTCATCACTTCCGGTCCCAAGGTCAAAGAAGCCGTGGAAAACATCCGTTCCGAAATGGAAATGCAGGCGGATTTTTTTAGAAAGAACAACAAACTTCTCGAAGCGGAACGCATCACTTCCCGTACGAATTACGATATGGAAATGCTTCAGGAGATGGGATACTGCAACGGAATCGAAAACTATTCCAGACATTTAACGGGAAGAAAAGCGGGAGAACGTCCCGCTTGCCTCATCGACTATTTTCAGGGAGAATTCCTTTTGATCGTGGACGAGTCGCACGTTACGATTCCTCAGATAGGAGGAATGTTTGCGGGGGATAAGGCCCGCAAACAGACGTTAGTCGACTTCGGTTTTCGTCTTCCGAGCGCGCTCGACAACCGTCCTTTGAACTTCAACGAATTCGAATCATTGACTCCGAAAACGTTGTATGTTTCCGCGACTCCGGCAGAATACGAATTGGAAAAAAGTACCAAAGTTGTGGAGCAGATCATTCGTCCCACCGGACTTTTGGATCCGATCGTGGAAGTGCGTCCCACTAAAAATCAGATCGAAGATCTTCTCGTCGAAATCCGTAAACGGATCGAAGCGGGAGAACGCGTTTTGGTGACGACTCTCACGAAAAAAATGTCGGAAGATTTGACGGATTATTACGAGGAGATCGGTTTGAAGGTCGCTTATCTCCACTCCGAAGTGGAAACCTTGGATCGTGTCGCGATCATCCGCGATTTGCGGAAGGGGATTCACGACGTTCTGATCGGGATCAATCTTTTACGGGAAGGTTTGGATATTCCCGAGGTTTCTTTGGTCGCGATTTTGGACGCGGACAAGGAAGGTTTTTTAAGAAATTATAAATCTCTCATACAGACCATCGGCCGCGCGGCGAGAAACGTGAACGGAACCGCGATTCTTTACGCGGATAAGATGACGGACTCGATGGCTAAGGCGATCGACGAAACGAAACGGCGGAGGCATATTCAGGAAGAACACAACCTGAAGTTCGGAATCACTCCGCTCACCATCAAAAAAGAAGTCAGCGACATCATAGAAAGGGAAGAAAAAGAACAAACCTCCGAAGACCTGATTCTCGAAGACGTGGACAAGAAATTCAATTCCAAGAAATTCCCGAACAAGGAAGAATTGAAGGATAAACTCCGCGAAGAGATGATGAAGGCCGCCAAGGATCTGGACTTTGAAAGAGCCGCGATCTTACGGGATAAGATGTTGTCGATTCAGACGGGCGATTCTTCCGCAGAAAACTAACACAAAGGAATTTATCTTGATTACGATACTGATTTGTCTTGTCACTTTCGGTTTGAGCGTTTGGTGTTTTGCCTCCGAGGAAAAGCTCGGAAAATTCATTCTAACACCGTATCGATTGGAGAGGGATAAGAATTATTACACGCTTCTTACTTCCGGTTTTATTCACGCCGATTGGATGCATTTGATCTTCAACATGGTTTCGTTTTATTCTTTTGGGAAGAATCTGGAACTGACCGTTGGGCCGATCAAGTTTTTGATTTTTTATTTAGGAACGATTCTGATTACGAGCGTCATTTCCTGGAAAAAGAATTCGGATAACCCGCTTTATGCGACCCTCGGAGCGTCGGGCGGCGTTTGCGGAGTTTTGTTCGCTACGATTCTGTTTTATCCGGGTTTGTCGCTTTATATGATGTTTATTCCGATCCCGATTCCCGGCGCGATCTACGCAGTTCTTTATCTCGTGTATACGTATTTTTCTTCGCGAAACGCGGCGTCGGATGGAATCAATCACGACGCGCATCTTTGGGGTGCGTTATGCGGAATTGCATTTGCCCTTTTACTGGAACCCGAAATCATCGGCAGGGTTTTGAGAAATATGACGGGCGGCGGAGAAGGTTAAGAGCCGATCAACCCGCCTTATCGATCTTCGTTTTAATGAATTTACGATAGTTCTCGCTTCCGAAACTTACGTCGAGACGGATGATTTCCGGAGCGAGGTATGGGTGATGTTTCATGATGAATTCTTCGATTTTAGGATATTGATCCGATCTCGCCTTAATCATGATCTTGTTTTCCGTATCCATCGCGATCTTTCCGTCCCACTGATACATCAACGTAACTTCGGGAAAAATCGTTCCCGATATGATGATTCCTTCCTGAAGCATTTCTGAAATCTGAATCTCCGCGAGATCCCGATCGCTTAGCGTTGTAAATACGACGATTTCTTTTGAGTCGGCCATGTTTTCTCCAGGTAGGAAATCATCGGCGATTTGTCGGAAATGGCAAGAAATTTTTAACCGTTAAACGGAAATGATAATTATAAGAATCTCTTCGGAATTAAAATTGGAACGGTATAAAAAACGTCGTTTTTTTAGGGTTTTAAGAGGGTGAAAGGTATATTAGGATTTTTGATTGGACCTCACTGACTTTGAGGGCCGGGAGTCGTCGGAGTTGTGCTTGTTTCTCCCGAAAGAATTCTACTCGGAAGTTTGCAGAATTGATTGCATCGGTCCATACATTGTCTTTGTTTCGCGCTTCTGTAACCGATGATCGGCAAGAAAATGGACGTGAACGGATACCATTCCTCCATACAATTCCCCTGGCACTTTGCAAGAAGTTGCGTGCAGGCGTGTTCGTAGGAAAAACCGGAATCTCGGCCGTGAATCAATGAGAGGCCGTCCGGAGAAAGAGGCGTCAGCTTTCCTTCCCTTATCAGCTTCGCTCGTTCCGCCTGCGTAAGGTTTGCGTCCTCCGCCGTCGGAAACGCATCGGGAGAAGGGGATTTTTTGACATTCTTCTCGTTTGCGTCCCAATCCACTCGAACGAGACAACCCAGGTTCGGAACAGCGACGCATAAAAAGAAAATCAATAAAGAATGAAGAACGAATGTACGGTTCATCGAAAAGGCCTTTCTGAAGTTTCGCAGAAGATCCGAAAAAAAGCGATTCAAATCTCGTATTCTGAACTCAGCAAGTTGCTTCCTATGGGGCGCAACTTCGATCGCTCAATAAATTTCAAAATGAGGAAATCGAAAAGAAAAAGAATCGATTTGGTTGTTTTATTAGAAAGAGTGAGTGTTGTATGAGAATTTGGCTTTTTTTGATTTGGATCGGATTTGTTCTTTCCTGCGCCTCCACCCAGCCCGAGGGAGAAGTCGCTTTGCGAAGCGCGGCACGTTCGTTCGTTCCGAAACAATTGAATCGAACTCCTTTCGAAGGATTTCCGATCGGCCTTCCCGAAGAAGCCGGTTTGGATTCAGCCCCGCTACTTCGCTTATCAAAATCGATACGCGACGAAGGAATTGAAGTCCGCGCTCTTCTGGTCTTTAAAGACGGCAAACTCGTGATGGAACGTTACGCGGGAGGTGTGACACGCGACCACAATCACAGCGTTTATTCCGTGACGAAAACTGTCACTTCCACCTTACTCGGAATTCTCAACTTGGAAGGCGTTCTGAAAAACGTGGACGAACCAGTGATGAATTCTCTTCGTTCTCTCGGCAATCTTCCCTTTCCTCTTTTGGATGGAAAAGAATCCTTAAAACTCAGAGACGTTCTTCACATGGCTTCCGGAATGCGTTGGTCCGAGTTTCCCGAACGGGAAGACATTCGTACCGCGGAAGATCCTCTCGTCATCGCATTGCTTCCCGAAGTGAAGGATAAACCCGGTACGAAGTTCGATTACAGCAACGGAGATTCTCAACTTGCCGCCGCGGTTTTGGAAAACAAGGCGGGTATGACCTTGCTCCAGTTTGCGGAAAAGACTTTGTTCGCTTGGCTCGATTTCAAAGGATATGAATGGTATACTTCTCCGTCGGGAAGACAAACCGCGGGTTTCGGTTTAAGACTCAAGCCGATCGACATGTTGAAGTTAGGTGTTCTGTATTTGGATAACGGAATTTACCGAGGTAAAAAAATCCTCAAGTCCGACTGGATCAAACAGGCGATTCGACCGGGGGCGTCGCAGAATTACGGTTATCAATTGTGGATGCACCAGTTCGAAGGCAAAAAAACGTTTATGGCGAACGGAAAGGGAAGTCAGTTCGTGTATGTGATTCCTCACCGAAGAATGGTGATCGTGGCCACTTCGGCGATTTGGGACAAACCGATTTCGTTTCTTCTGGATAAGATTCTTGCGGGCGTAAAGGAATCTTTGGATTCGAAAGATAAGAAAAAAAATCCGGAAAAGGAAGAAGCATTCTTAAGGGAAATTCACGAGGCTTCGATTACGATCGGAAATTCGGCGTTATGGAAGGACTTGGACGAACCGCATCTGATTCATCATAAACATTAAAATAGTGATATATTCTAAAGTTCAAATGGAGTAAACGGAAAATCCTGCGGCGTCAATCGAGTGCGGGGATTTTTCCGCTTCGTGTTCGAGCGAGGATCTTCGGTCGCGGGGGATGTCTGTGTAAATAACGGATCAAGATTTCGATTTCAAACCCGCAATCAAGGTTTTCAAAAGAGCGTCTAACGCCTGTCTGCGATCCTCTTCGATCGATTCCAAAACCAAACGAGGATGGTGAAAGGACGCGGTTCCTTCGAAGAGAATTCTCGCTCCTTCTTTCGCGTTCGAACAATGAAACGTTCCGTTTGAAATTCCCGTTTGTACTAAGTCTTCAAGCAGCTTTGCCATGTGGTCGAGGTGGGAAACCACAAAAGGTCTCGTTTTTTCGGCGGAGAGGTTGAACGCGCCGAATAGGCGCGGATCGGAAAGAACCTTTTCCCGTTTCATCGTGTGTAAGGTTGTGAACCATTCGGTGAGGATCGTTTCGACCGGAGAATTCTGTTTCGAAATTCTTTCCAATTCCCGATCGATTCTATCCAACCACCGTTTGGAAACCTCGTCCAGAAGAGACTGTTTGTCCGAAAAAAATTTATAGAGAGCCGCGTGACTGACATTGAGCTCTCTTGCAATGTCGGTCAGCTTGAGACGTTCGACTCCGTTGCGTCGGATTTCTTCCTCCGTCGAATCGAGCGCCTTGTTATAAAGTTCGTCCGGCGTTAAGCCTGTTCTGGGCATACATCATTTGGCTACGGTCTGCATCTGAAGCGCGGGATATCTTTCTCCTTGGAAGGAACCGTCCGGAAACGCTTCCGAGATTCGATTCAATTCTTCGCGGTTGAGAGATATGTTCAGCGCTTCTAAGTTTTCTTTCAGACTTCCCGTCTTTGTGGAACCGATCAAAGGAACGATATCGTTTCCTTGATGAAGCACCCAAGCGATCGCGAGTTGTGCGGGACTACAGCCTTTTTCCTTTGCGAGTTCTTGAAGCAGATTGACCCGCTCCAGATTGGATTCAAGGTTTTTTCCCATAAAGCGAGGGGAATGATTTCTAAAATCTCCGTTTTCCAGTTGGCCCGAAATTTTTCCGGTAAGAAGCCCTCTGGACAGAACTCCGTACGCGACAATGCCGATTCCGAGTTCTCTTGCTGTGGAAAGAATTTCCTTTTCGATCAACCTCGTAGCCAACGAGTATTCGATCTCCAACGCGGTCACGGGATGAATTTTATGCGCACGTCGTATATTTTCGGGAGAAGCCTCCGATAATCCGAGATAACGCACTTTTCCTTCCTCGATCAGCTCTTTGATCGCGCCCACCGTTTCTTCGATCGGTATGGTCGGATCCACGCGGGACGGTTGATAGATGTCGATCGCTTCCGCTCCGAGTCGGGTTAGAGAGTACGCGGCGAAATTTTTGACCGCGGCGGGTCTTGCGTCGTAACCCGTAAACCCTCCTTGCGGAGTTCTCATTGCCCCGAACTTTACGCTGATCAGCGGTCGGTTCGAGACCGACTTCAATGCCTCCGCAATCAACAACTCGTTGTGCCCGATCCCGTAAAAATCCCCCGTGTTCAGAAGATTGATTCCCGCATCCAGAGCGGCGTGAATCGTGCGAATGCTTTCGCCCCTGTCTCGAGTCTCCTTTGTGCCGTAAAAGTCCGACATTCCCATACAACCGAGACCGATTTCGGAAACGAGCGGTCCTTGTGCTCCTAACTTTCTTTGCTTCATCATTTGAATTTCTCCTGGAATACCTTTAGTTACAAATAACAAAATATGTAATTTGTAACTAAAGGTCAAGAATTTACTGTGATTTTAGGAATGTGGGAACTCTTACAACCGGATCGTTCGATGGGACTTTCGTCCCTGGATTCTGTCTCATTAAAGAAGAAACGTAGGTTTTGATTCAATTTAGGCATGGGGGAGAATTCTCCCGTGGGTCGAATTTTTTTTGTGAAATGGGGGAGTTCCCACAAAAACGAAGGAACTTCTGTAAATTTTGTTCTCAGTTCTGAACGTCTGAGTAGGAGATCCTACATCGTCTCCGTTTTCAAAAATAGGAAGGAGTTCCTACATATTTCCGAACAATCGGAAAAACGCAGGAGTTCACACACCATCTCCGAATGCTCGGACGAATCCGCGTCCGTCGGTTCGTTAATTTCTCGGTCGCGCTTCTAAGACTCGGATCGCGGCGGCCTTCCGACGATTCTGAGCGGTCTCCCGACTTGACTTCACCTTCGCAACCAAATGAGAAGTCGCCGTCGTAGGATGACCGGAAGTAAACGGAGGGGCCGGATTGTATTCGATCATCAATTGAATTTCTTCCGCAAGATCGGTTCCGAAAAATTCGGCGGTTAGGAAAAGCGCAAAGTCGATTCCTGCGGTAACGCCGCCGCCGGTGATTCTGTTTCGATCCTTTACGAAACGTTCTCCCGAGATCTGAACCGGAAATAATTTTAAAACATCCAAAGAAAGCCAGTGTGTGGTCGCTTTGTAACCGTCGAGAAGACCCGCCGCCGCGAGAACCAAGGAACCCGTGCAGACGGAAGTGATGAACTTGGACTTCTCCGCTTTCTCTTTTAAAAAATCAAGAACCTCGAATTCTTCCATTAAGATCGTCGTGCCGGAGCCGCCCGGAACGAGAAGAATGTCCAGATCGGGACAATCCGAAAAATCATAATCGGGGATGAACTTCATTCCCGATTCCGTAGTGATCGCCCCTTTCGTTTGCGCAAAAAGAAAAACCTTAGCGTTCGGGATTCTCGAAAACACTTCGTAAGGTCCGGTGAAGTCGAGTTGTGTGACGCCGGAAAAGATAAAGATTCCGATAGAGAAGTTCGCGGGCATACCCAGAGCATGAATCTTGGAACGCGACTTACAAGTCATTTTTGAATTTGAAAATACGATCGAAACCTTGATGCAAAAACTTCGGGGTCGATAAAAGTAAGTCCGTGCGTTATCATAAATATCTGTTCTTGGACGTGGGTGACACGATTCTTCATCTGAAAAAATCGGCGGGTGAGACTTATCTTGAAGTCCTTTTGGAAGCCGGTTTAAAAAAAGAAAAGAATGCGGGAGAAATCTATCGGAAGGCTTTTTCCGAATCTTGGCATAGGATGAATGAGAATGCGCCGCCTGAACATCGCGACAAATACCAACATCATCCGGGAGGGACGCCGGGCTGGTGGAAGGAACTGCTCGAGGATTTTTTGGAAAGAATTCCGGATCGTGTATCGATTGAAAAAGCCTTTCCGATCATCTATCATAGATTTGCGGACCCGGAGCTTTGGACCGTCGATCCTGGATTTTGGGATCTCAAGGATCATTGTAAAAATGAGAATTGGGGACTCGGCGTGATTTCGAATTGGGATCACAGACTCAAAGCGCTTCTGGAAGCGAAAGGAATATTAGAATATTTGAATCCGGTAATCGTAAGCGCCGAGTTCGGTTACGAAAAGCCGTCTCCGAAGATTTTTGAGGAAGCGATGCGTCTTGTGGAACTTCCGGGAGAATCCCTCGTATATTGCGGAGATAAATACGATCTCGACGTCGCCGTTCCGAAATCGCTCGGTTGGAGGTCGTATTTGAAAAAGAAAGACGGAGATATTCAAACGCTTTCCGAATTGATAGAACATTTATAAAAGTCGGAAAAATTTCAAAAAAATCTTAAATATTATGGATTTATCATATTATATCGAACTGACCGGAGTCGGTTTTTTTGCGATTTCGGGCGCGTTGGCCGCGGCCGAAAAGAAGGGACATCATCACGATATTTTCAGCGCGTTTTTTACGGGCTTTATCACCGCGATCGGAGGAGGAACTCTGAGAGACATCACTCTCGGCAATTATCCGGTCGCTTGGGTTCGGGATGAAAACGTACTCTGGGCGATCTTTATCGGCTTTATCGTCACTCTTTTGTTCGCTCGCTATTGGGGAAGATTTCGGAGGGAGATGTTTCTCTTCGATTCCATCGGAATCGGCATTTATACGGTGATCGGAACGAAGATCTCACTTGCAACCGGAGTCAATCCGTTCGGATCGGTCATTCTCGGAATGATCTCAGCGATTTTCGGAGGAGTGATTCGAGACACTTTGATCAACGAAGTCCCCTTGATCTTTCGAAAGGAAATTTACGCGACCGCTTGTCTTGCGGGCGCTACGCTCTATATTCTATTAGGATATTTGAATGTGAATTCCGACTGGAACATGGGACTTTCCGTTCTTTTAGTCGTGACGATCCGAATCGTGGCGGTACGTTTTAATTTATCCCTTCCATTGTTCCGTCTTCCGTATTAGGCGGATTATCGGAAAAAAAGCAGCGCCTCGGGGCGGACATCGCGGCTTCTTTTTGAAACGGAAATCCGATTTACTGCAATATGAATTCTTTGGATATACCCGTGACTTTTTTATAGGTCCAAAAGAATACCCAGAATTGTTTTGCAAGACCGTTGTAGACGATTCTGTATGTTCCCTGACTTTGATTCCGAATCAGCCAAGTGATCGTAACTTCCGAAGTAGGCGAAAGATCTCCTCCCGTTCTTACCCAATCGAACGCCGTATAAGGGTTGTTATCCGTAGCGATCGTAGTCCATTGGGCTCCGTGAACGATCGGATTTTCCAGAGCGTCGAGATTCGGATCTAAGTCGTTCGGTCTTAGAAACGGTTTCGTGATGTCCGCGGGATTCGGCTGATTCGGACTTGAATCTCCCATCGGACCTTGGGGGAACGCCGCGACAAAATTGTTTCCCATCGAAGTTTCCACAAGATAAGAAGCGTATCCTTTTTTACGCTTTGATACATGTGAAGCATGTCGTTCGTAACGATTGCGACCGTGTTTCCTCCCGGGCGTTCGATGACAAAGGCTCTTGAAAACAGACGCATTGCCAGACCGGACATTTGATCTCCGGGACTATTGTAGCCGGTGCTTGATTGAACAAACGGACCGGTAATGTCCGCCTTTCCCGCTCCGATTAGAAATACGTCAGGCGCGGTCGACGTAAGCTGCGTTTGTCCGTTGTTAGGCTTGTGACCGTTTAGATTTGTGGAGGCGATTTCTTCGTTTAGCAACGATAAGATTGCGTCGTTGTCGTTTTTCTTTTCGGAACATTCCGCAAATGCAGAGCAGATTAGTAGTATAAATGCGATTTTCCAATTCTCTTTTTTCATTTTTATTTCCTCCGAACTCTTGGAGGCGTATCCGAAATTCAAAGAAGGTCAAACAAAAATTATAATTAGGCGTAAAATTCAAGCGTTCGATAAAAAAGAAAACGACGATGTGTTTTCTTTCGAACGACTTTTTCGGTTTAAGAATTTATAATATACTCGGAATATAAGCGGGCGATAATCCGAAGTCGGAATAATTTTTCATTCGTAAAGATTAGGATTCGATCGGATATTGTGCGTTCTTAAAAACGGGTAGGTGATAACTAATAGCACGATTTAAAATAGCTTAAGTCATGTTTATCTAAATTCTTAAGAGAGACTTTTTATGATAAAAAGAGCGGTTTGTCCAATTTTCTGGAAATCCGAAAGGCGGAATTCATTAAACCGACATGACTGTACGTTTGCGGAAAATTTCCCCATTGCGACCCGTCTACGGGATCGATATCTTCCGAGAATAGTCCTAAGTGATTCGAAAAATTAGTCAACGTGTCGAAGACTTCTATCGCATCGCGAACTCGACCGACGCACGTTAAAGCATCTACGTACCAGAATGCACAGACAAGAAACGTGGTTTTCGGAACGCCGAAATCATCCGAATGTTTATATCTGTAGAATAGACCTTCCGGAGTTCTCAATTCGGATTCTAAGACCTTTAAATGTTGGGCGGCCTTGGATGAATTTCTATCCAGATAACCCATGCTGATCAGTTGTAATAGACTCGCGTCTAAGTTCGAGACACCTTCCGCCTGAGTATAGACTCCTCTTGTTGAATCGTAACAGGTTTCGATTCGCTCCGCGGCTTGTTGTTTCAATTCGGCGGCAATACTCCAAATTTTTCGATCGCCGATTTTTCTCCCGATCTTCTCCGCAGCGGTACAACCCGCCCAGTGAAATAAGAACGTATAACAGTGTTTTTGGGAAAGATTTCTGAATTCCCAAAGACCTGCGTCCGGTTGGTCCATTGTGTTTTTAATATGCTCTAATAGTTCCTTTACGATAATCGCGGAGGAAGGAATTTTTTTGTGAGAAAATCGATAATCTAAATATAAAGGCGCGATGGATAAAAGCATCTGACCGTATACATCGTTTTGAATGTGCGTATAAGCTTGGTTTCCGACACGCACGGGTTTGTTATCGAGGTATCCTGCCAGCTCAATTATTTTCTCTTCGATCCTTTCTTCGCCGGTAATCGAAAACAAAGGTTGAATTCTTTCCTTATTTCGGGAAGCGATGTTCTCCAAAAAATAAGAGTATTTCTCCATCTCCTCGAAATGGCCAACATTACTGAACGCGTTTAACGTATAAAAAGCGTCTCTAATCCAACAATACCTATAGTCCCAGTTTCTTTCGCTTCCCGGCGATTCAGGAAGACTCGTCGTGGATGCTGCGATGATCGCACCTGTATCTTGATATTGATGAAGTTTCAATGCCAACGCGGAACGGATTACGGAACTTTGTCTAAATTCGCCGATGGAACAGTGTTTTACCCAGCTTTGCCAATATTCCTTCGATCGCGCAAGAAGTGTTTCGGAAGTTTTTTCCAAAGAACTTTCAAGCGGTTCACCGTAAGTTAAGACAAGATACTTCGTTTCGTTCAGTAAGAATTCCGACCGGTTCAGGATATATTGAATCGGAATATTGGAAGTGAGGCGAACATCCGAATCCAAACCGCTATATCGAATGTGATTACTCCCTATCTGCATTACCGGATCAATTCGTCCGTAGTCTCCTTTGGGGTCGCATATTATCCTGATTTTCGGAGATCCGCGTAACGGTTTAATTTTGCGGACTAACATTAAGGGTTTATAATATCTTTCGTGTTCGAAAAATCTGGGTGCAAAATCGACGACTTCAAATTCTCCGTCTTCCGTTTTTACGTTCGATTTTAGAATATTCGTATTTTCTAAATAGCTTTGATTATAATGCGCACGTTCATCTATAGGTAGAATCCTGAATTCCCCTCCTTTTTTTTTATCCAATAAAGAGCCGAATATAAACGAAGAATCGAATTTCGGCCAACAAAGCCATTCGACATTGGTATCCTCCGATATCTGTGCAATGAAGGAACAGTTACCAATCAAACCCATTTTATAAGAGTGTTTGTTCAAACTTTTTTCCTTAGATCTGAAAGATCCTTTAGAAAACGGATCACGTCGGGCTGTCTGCGTAAATAATAGTTCGCGGCCGTCGTTCCTAATCCGACTTTGATCGTATTGGAACCATCGGGTAATTCCCGAAACATATCTTCGTCCGTCCAATCGTCGCCGATCGCAACGATAAAGTCCCAATCCGATTCGGACGTAACCTTTTTAACTGCAAGACCTTTATTGACGCCTGCACATTTTACTTCGACAACCTTGTTTCCTGGTAGAACCTGAACGTCTATGTTGGATGTGTAATTTACTAAGTCGTTCAACAATTCCCTTGCTCTTAAGTTTCCTGCATCCGAATCGGAAGCTCGATAATGCCATACGAGAGAATATTCTTTTTCCTCCACAAAGGAACCTGGCAGCCGGTCTGCGTACTGTTCCAAAATCGGAAACAATTCCGATTTCCAAGAACCGGAAATTTCCCGAAAGAGTTCCCAGTTTTTCCCTTCGCGAAACCATACGCCGTGTTCAGCTATGTATCCCAAATTTAGATCCCCGAAGACGGAATCGAGCCAGTCCTTGCTTCTTCCGCTCACTATATAAATTTTGTTATTTTCTTCAGAAGAGATTGTATTCAATAAGTTTAATACTTCAGGATCGGGCAGAGCCGATTTCGGCTCATTATTAAACGGAACTAAAGTTCCGTCATAATCAAGGAATAGTATTCTTTTTTTCGAATTTTGATAATCGTTCAGAATTTGCGCGCGAATCGTTCCCTCCAACACCTTTGCGGAAAGATCCTTTTCCTTTTTATGAGTCTCTTCAAGACGTTCTAAAAAATCCGCAGCCCACTTATTCACGTCGTAACGAGCGATTCTTTTGATCATATGTTTGAGACATTCTTGTTTTTTGGCCGAACTGAGTAAAAAGGCCTGATGTATCGCGTTCGCTACGTCGTCCGGATTATTAGGGTTAATTAAAATAGCTTCGCCTAATTCTTTAGCCGCACCCGCCATTTCTGAAAGAATTAAAACGCCTTCGTTATCGACTTGACTTGCAAGATATTCTTTGGCTACCAAATTCATACCGTCGCGGAGAGGGGTCACCAAGCCGACGTCGCTTGCGCCGTATAAGGCGACAAGATCTTCGAAAGAAAAGGATTTATAAAGATATACGATTGGATTCCAATCTAAAGTTCCGAAAAGTCCATTGATACGTCCGATCATTCCTTCGATCTGATCACGCATTTCCGAATATTTTTCCACGTTTTCCCTGGAAGGAACGACGATCATAAGAAGAATGACTTTTTCAGACCATTCCGGATATTTATTCAAAAACCATTGAAATGCTTCGAGTCGTTTATGAACTCCTTTGGAATAATCAAGCCGATCCACCGATAATACGATTTTTTTTCCCGAAAAACCGATCTTGAATTCGTTTCTCTTTATAGCGCATTCTTCCGTTAGAGAATAGTTTCTAAATTTAGAATAATGAATTCCCATCGGAAACGTTTCGACTTTTACCAATCGATCGTTGTAGTGCAGTAACCCCAGGCTATTATCAAAGCCTAAGATTCGGAGAACACATCGTAAAAAATACTGAGTATAATCGTGCGTGTGAAATCCGACCAGATCCGATCCGAGAATTCCTTCGAGCAATTCTTTTCGCCAGTTCATCGGCAATAGTCTATAAACTTCGAAGTGTGGAAACGGAATGTGTAGAAAAAAGCCGACTTTAGAATCTGGAAACTTTTTCTTAATCGACGCAGGTAAAAGGAACAGATGATAATCGTGGATCCATATAGTATCACCCGGCCGGTAAATTTCGCCGATGGCGTTCGAAAATTTTTCGTTAACGTCTTTGTATGTTTTCCAGTGCTCCTCTTCGTAAATCGCGTAGGATGGAAAATAATGAAATAGCGGCCAAAGCGTGCTATTGCAGAAACCGGTGTAAAACCAATCCGTTTCCGTTGCCGAAAGGAATACAGGCGAACAAGAGAAATTTTCTTGGGAGATTTTTTTTACGACAAGTCGTTGTTCTTCCGTTACTGTCGTTCCCGGCCAGCCTACCCAAAGATATTCCGAAAAATCCGAATTCTCGCTTCCGACCGATTCCAAAAACGAACTGAGTCCGGTAGCCAACCCGCCTACACTTCTTTCGATATGAGGAACTCCCTCTTCGAAAGAAAAATTCAAAGGCAGACGATTGGAAACTATGATCAGTCGATTTACCGCATTATCCATATCAAATTTTTGTAACGTTTCTATCGAAAAATAAAAATGGAATTCGTATCCACTTTAATATCGAAAGTTCAAGACTCAATGAATCTCCAACACTTTTATAGTTTCAATATTCAACCTTGATTTCAGATACAACTCGAGTCTTTTCTTATCGGTTTTATTCGTTGCGGGTTTCCATTCCACAAGGATCGTATTCTCCTTCGTTGAACTTAAGTCTTGAACGTTTTGAACAAGTAAGTCTCCGAACGAAAAAGACCTTACATTTGGAAAAAGGATATTTATTTCCTTGGTGATTTTGGGAATCAAATTGTTCGGGTTGTTCATGGATCGGATTTCGTTCTCTAAAAAAATGATTTTCTCGTCTTTCGTCTTAAAGCGGGAGTTGATTCCGAGTCCTAGATCCTTCGAAAAAGTCTCCTGCTTTTCTTCCGAAGAAAACGGTTGAATAATTTTTAATTCTGTTTCTTCCAATCCGAATTGAGGTAAACTCGATTCGAGATGTGAAATCACGGATTCGGAAAGAGGTTCGCCGATAATGGAAATCTCGATTTGTTTTGAACCTCCGCTTGAACGGAAATTTACGCTCAAGATCCTGCTTTTTTCCGATTTAAAATTACTATCGATAAATATTCGCGCGTTCTTTTTAAATGTGGATTCTTTGATTAAGTCGTAGGCCAAAATCAAGCTTGGAAGCAGAAGTATTAAAGAAATTGCATAGACATATCTCGCGATCCTCTTTTCCGTTTCCTTGTCCGGATACGTAATTTTCTTAAATTTTAAATAACGAACGGCGATTAACGTGCTGATTCCAATAAAAACACAGTTAATCAAGTAAAGATAAATCGCTCCTAAGAAATATTTGAGATTTAGATTGGCAAGGCCGTATCCCGCAGTGCAGAGAGGGGGCATCAAAGCCGTTGCGATTGCAACTCCGGGGATCGCGTTTGAAGTTTTATCTTTTCGTGAGGCGGCGATAATTCCGGCCAATCCGCCGAGCGAGGCGATCAAGACGTCGTAAATCGTAGGATACGTTCTCGCTAAAAGTTCCGATTGAGCATCGGAAAGCGGCGAAAGCCAAAAATAAATCGCGGAAGCTCCCAAACTCAAAACGGTCATTACGGCTACGTTTTTGAGAGACTTATTCAGCAAAGAAAAATCATAAATTCCTAATGCAAGACCGGCGCCTAAAATCGGTCCCATTAGAGGCGAGATCAGCATTGCGCCGATAATGACCGCGGTCGAATTCGTATTTAATCCAATGGAAGCGATGAAGATCGCGATAATCAAAGTCCAGACGTTTACACCCTTAAATTCTATCCCCTTTTTTATCGCATCGACGGTTCCCTTTTGATCCGTATCATCAACGATGTGAAATAGATCGACAGTATAATCCACGAATTGTCGAAAAATCGTCGAGAATGAGGGGGACTTCGTTCCTTTAAACGTCATGACAAGAACCTTTTTCGAAAATTTTTAAAAGAGAATGTTCTTCTAAGAACCTGTCCCAAAATCGGGACAGAACCTTGCAGCTGATCTTTCCGGTAAAGTAAAATTAGGTTTTGGGACACGCTGTAAAGTTTTCGATTCGCTTGTGAAAAGAATACAAAACGATAAGATCCTGTAAAGTGTAAATTCTATTCTGAAAATCTTGAATTGAGTGGAACATCGAGGGAGAAGGGTATTGGACAATCTTGCGTTCCGTAGGTATATTATTATTGTATAATGTGTTGTTTCTTTTTTTTGTTGTCGAGGTCGATTGGATCGGTAAAAAATGAGACAACGAGTCGACTTTGAATCTAGAATCGAGGGTTTTGTATCCCAAAAAAAACGAAAAAGATCCGATTGTTCTAACGGCAAAAAGGATTTTGATCCGATCTTTATGCTAAGCGGATTCGATATATTCATCGGTAAAAGGAGATCAGACTACGATATGAACGGGATTCTTTCCAATTTCAATCATCCTAGATTTAAGCCGAACGATCCGAACGGTCACTATGAAAGCTGGTTCGTCCGAGCAAACGATCCGAATTCGCATCGAGCATTATGGATTCGTTATACGATTTTTTCTCCGAAAAAACATCCCGAAAAAGCGATCGGCGAACTTTGGGCGATCTATTTCGACGGGGACAAAAAAAGCCACTTCGTTTCCAAGTCGGAGTTCCCGATCGATCAATGCAAGTTTCAATCCGCTCCGCTTTCCATTGTGATCGGCGGATCGGAACTGACGGATTCTTATTTAATCGGAAAGGCCGGAAATAAAAAAGGTCCGGAGAATTTTTTCTGGGATTTGAAAATTTCCGGCGGCAGTCCTCCGCTTTTTCTTTTTCCGGAAAATCTGTACGAAGGAGGTTTTCCGAAAGCGAAGGTGTTGGTCGGAAATCCTCGGATCAAACTTTCGGGAACCTTAAAACTCGGCTCCGATGAAGTTTCGATCGAAGATTGGATCGGAAGCCACAATCATAACTGGGGATCGAAGCACACCGATCAATATGCTTGGGGGCAGGTCGTCGGCTTTGCGGAAGAGCCGGATTCTTTTTTGGAACTTGCAACGGCTAAGTTGAAGATCGGACCGATTTGGACTCCGGCGATCACGCCGATCGTGTTTCGTTTTCGCGGTAAGGATTATAAACTCAATCACCCTCTCGGCGGTTTCGGAAGAGCGAACTATCGCTACTTCGATTGGAATTTTTCCGCGAGTTCGAACGAGATTCAACTCAAAGGAAGAATCTACGCGGAACCGAACGACTTCGCTTGTCTTCAATATTGGAACCCGCCCGGCGGTTGGAAACATTGTCTTAACAGTAAGATAGCGAGCGCGGAACTTTACGTAAAAAGAAAAGAGGATCCTGCTTTTTTGAAATTAACTTCGAATCGCAAAGCCGCATTCGAAATTCTTACCGACGATTTTTCGCACGGAATGAAACCGGAGGTTTAAGAAGAATCGAAATTCTCCGTTTTTTATTCGGGAGTATTCTACGAATCGGCGAACCTTCGGACGTCTTTACGCGATTCTACTTGGTTTATTTTTCTTTTAGGATATAGTTTTTATTCGATTCAGGAGTAAAACATGGAAACGGTTTCCGGTAAGAATATCACGATTCAGTTTGACGGAAAAAAGTGCATCCATTCCAGAAATTGTGTTCTCAATCGACCGGACGTTTTCGTTCCGAACGTAAAGGGAGAATGGATTTATCCCGAGCGCGCAACTTCGGGTGAAATTCAAAATCTTGCGCTGAACTGTCCTTCCGGTGCGATTCGTTTTACGAGTAAGATCGAATCGGAAAACGAAAAAGCTCCTCTTGTAAACGTAGTTCGAGTCCGCGAAAACGGTCCGCTTGCGTTCCATGCCGACTTGGAAATCATAGGACAAACGGATTCAGGGTTTCGCGTAACGTTATGTCGTTGCGGCGCCTCCAAAAACAAACCGTTCTGCGATTCCAGTCATAACGGGATAGGATTCGCTGCTACCGGCGAACCTTTAACGGAAGAATCTTTTCCGTTGGAAGTTAGGAACGGAAAAGTAACGATCAAACCGATTCACAACGGTCCCTTAAAAGTGAGC
>NZ_JAIZBH010000001.1:3292500-3295000 GCF_022267375.1 Leptospira sanjuanensis | reverse complement strand
GCGGGTTATATGGACGGTTCCGTTCTGGACGCAAACGGAGTAGAGGCGATCGCAGGTCTTCCAAGCCGCGAACAACTTCTTGCTCAGATTGCCGGCGGAATCAACGCACCTGCAAGAACGATCGCATCCGGTATCAACCAGATCATCGCGTCTCTCGCAAGAGCGATCCAAGCGACCGCAGAGAAGAACAACGCATAACGTATTTTTTAAAATAGCAAAACGACTAAACGGAATCAAAGGAGCATACAATGTCTACAGAAGCGCTATTAGAGCAAATTGGCAAACTAACCTTAGTTGAGGCTGCAGACCTCGTGAAAAAAATGGAAGATAAATTCGGCATTTCTGCTGCAGCACCAGTTGCGGTAGCTGCTGCGGCTGCGCCTGCTGCCGGCGGAGCGGCTGCTGAAGAAGCTTCTACTTTCAACGTCATCCTAAAAGGATTTGGCGATAAAAAAATCGAAGTGATCAAACTCGTAAGAGAGATCACCGGACTCGGATTGAAAGAGGCGAAAGACCTCGTTGAAGCTGGTGGAAAAGCCGTTAAAGAAGGCGTTTCCAAAGCGGAAGCTGATGACCTCAAAAAGAAACTCGAGGGCGTTGGCGCGCAGATTGAACTCAAAGCGAGCTAATCGTTTCGTTAGAGCTCTGTTAGCGCTAGCTTTCAAAAATCCTTTCACTCACGGCAAGGAGGCCTGGTTTTCAGGTACCTCCTTGTTCTATTGTATTTACAGCCTTTTAGAAATTTGGTATCATTTCCGGGAAAATGTCTTAGGCTGAGAGAGTCGGAATTCTCCGTTTTGCAAAAAGCGGGATGGACGAATCCAACCAATTGAATACAGGTCATAGTTTTTCATTTATCGATAGGGAGCACAAAGAATGTACGGTCAAGTAGAGAGAAAACGGGTAAATTTCGGAAAAATCACGAATCTGGATTACCTTCCTAACTTGATTCAAATTCAGAAGCGTTCTTTCGATTGGTTTCTTCAAACCGACGTCAAAGACGAAACCAAAAGAAAGCATCAAGGGTTAGAAGCTGTATTCCGGGAAACCTTTCCTATTGAAAGTCCCAACAACGACATGATTATGGAATACAGTCATTACATTCTCGGGGAACCGAAACGTTCTCCGCAAGAATGTAAGGATACGGACGCGACTTTCGCGATGCCGTTAAAAGCGGTGATCCGACTGATCATCAAGGAAACCGGAGAAATCCGCGAACAAACGGTTTACATGGGAGATCTTCCCGTGATGACCGAGCAGGGAACATTCATCATCAACGGAGCGGAGCGCGTCGTCGTTTCTCAGCTTCACCGTTCTCCCGGTATTTTCTTTTCTTATGATATGGAAAGAGACGTCTTCTCCGCCAGAGTGATTCCTTACAGAGGATCTTGGTTGGAATTCGAGATGGACAACAAGGGAATTCTGATCGCGAAGATCGACAGAAAGAAAAAATTCCCCGCAACTCTTCTCATCAAATCTCTGGGACACGGAACCAACGAAGAAGTTCTTCGTCTGTTCTACAGTTCTCGTAAGGAAAAAATCGCGGGCGCTACTTCCAAGGATCTGAAAAAAATTCTCGGAAGAAGAACTATCAACGACATCATCAACATGGAAACCGGAGAGGTTATGCTCGAAGCCGGTTCCAAAATCAACGAAGACAATATCTCCATCTTAAAAGAGATGAAGGTAAAAGAAGTCGAGTTGATCGAATTCCCGAAAGGAAAAGATAACCCGATTCTCATCAACGCTTTGGAAAAAGACGGAGTGAACGACTATGAGGACGCGATCCTTAAGTTCCATTCTCTCATGCGTCAAGGCGAACCTTCCACGATCGAAAACGCAACGACTGAGTTGACCCGTCTTTTCTTCTCTCCGAAAACGTTCGATCTCGGGGACGTGGGACGTTACAAAATCAATTCCAAGTTCGAGTTCAACAATCCGAAAGAATTCTCCGGTGAAAAATCACGCGTTTTAAGACCGGCGGACATCATCGAAACCGTTCGTTACATCCTGAATCTTTTCTCCGAAACCGAGAATTATTATCCGGACGATATCGATCACCTTGGCAACAGAAGGATCCGTTCCGTGGGCGAGTTGATCTCCAACCAACTCAAAACCGGATTCTCCCGTGTTGAAAGAGTAATCAAAGAAAGAATGACGGTTCAGGAGATCGAAACACAAACTCCTCAACTTCTCATTTCGATCAAACCGATCACGGCTGTGATCAACGAATTTTTCGGTTCTTCTCAACTTTCTCAGTTTATGGATCAGACAAATCCTCTCGCGGAACTGACTCACAAACGGAGATTGAACGCACTCGGTCCCGGAGGTCTTTCCAGAGACAGAGCGGGTATGGAAGTGCGTGACGTTCATTATTCTCACTACGGTAGAATGTGTCCGATTGAAACTCCGGAAGGTCCGAACATCGGTTTGATTCTTTCCATGTCTTCGTATGCTCGTGTAAACGACTACGGGTTCTTAGAAACTCCGTACAGAACCG
>NZ_JAIZBH010000001.1:3280000-3285000 GCF_022267375.1 Leptospira sanjuanensis | reverse complement strand
TGGGAGGTTCTCGGATTCGGTGGGTTGACGGGGAATTGTTTGTGATTCCAGGCAGTGTGGGAACTCACACGTTGTCGGATGCGCGGGGAATTGTTTGTGATTCCAGGCAGTGTGGGAACTCATACGTTGTCGGATGCGCGGGGAATTGTTTGTATTCCAAGTAGTGTGGGAACTCATACGTTGTCGAGTAATCAGCGATGCTTGTTTTCTTAAAATGAAAAACGAAAGTGTGGCTTACGGCTTTCTTAGCGATTTTTTGGACAATAGATGATGTAGGATCTCCTTACATTTCACGGAATACGAAAATAGCCCCGATCCAGCCAAGGATCAGCAAGAACAAAGATGCCAAGCCCGCCGCCGCCACCGGTTTCCATCCTAACTTTTTTAAATGCAAAACTTTTGTATCCAAGCCAATTGCGGTCAGAGCGATCAACATAAACAAATCGTTTATGGATCGAATATGAGTTCCTACTTCGTTCGAAATCGGAATCAAAGAATGAATTACGATCGTTGCTAAAAATCCCCAGACGAAGCCGGGAACGTTCACTTTTCTCTCGCCTTTGTCGGAATCACTACCGTTCGCTTTACGCAAACGAAACAACAAGCCGAGTCCCAAGAGGAGGGGAGCCAGTAAAACCACTCTTCCCATTTTTACGATTGTGGCGATTTTTCCGCTGTTTTCATTGAGAGCGAAACCCGCCGCGACCGCTTGAGCGACCTCGTGTATGGTAGTTCCCACAAAAAAACCGAACGAATCTGAATCCAGTCCGACCAAAAGTCCCGATTGGAAAAGAATCGGTTCCAACAATAAAAACGACATCCCAAGAATCGTCACCGTTCCGACCGCGACTGCCGTCTCGTGACTTTCCGATTTGAGGACGTTCGCCGTGGCCGAAATCGCCGAAGCTCCGCAAATCGAACAACCTGCGGCAATCAGAAACGAGACCGAAGGTTTTAGCCCGAAGCCTTTCTCCGAAATCCAGTAAGTAAAAATAAACGTCGCGATGACGATCGCCGTCAAGGTAAAGTAACCGAGAGGGCCGATTCCAACTAATTCTTGCAAGGTGATTCGGAAGCCGAGAAGAACGACGGAGAACCGGAGCAAGCCGCGTGACGCGAATCCGATTCCGGGTAAGAGAGAATCCTTGATTCCGAAACAATTCGCGACGATGATCCCGCCGATCATACCGACGAATAGCGGAGAAAGTGTCGTGTTTCCCGTCCATAAAACCAACCGGTTTGCCGCCCATCCGATAGCGGCAGCGAGAAGGATTCCGAAGACGAACCCGAATGCGGAAATACCGGACCGCATTCGATCGTTCGGAGTTTTATAAACTTCGTCAAAAAAGGAAACGATCCTATCATAAATCGCGAACATTGTTTCCTCCTTTAGTTCCGCGTCGCCGGAGAAACGTGAATCCACTTTCCGACCAAAACCTTTCGGTAGGAAGCTCCGAAATTATCCTCGAAAAGACGAATCGTCTCGTCGCTTGAGTCGTGACCTCCGATTCCCACGATAGATAGATTCAATTTTTTTAATATACTTACGTCGTTTGCGACGTCGGACCATTGTAATGTTTTTAGAGGACCTTCTCCAGAGGCGAAAACCTTTTGCAGATTGATTCCGAATTTTTCCAGTCGTCCCGTCGGAACCGGATAATGTAAGTCGCCTATGATTCCGTAGATTTTCTCCGAAAACGTATTCCCGGTACGTTGCAGAATTTTTCGAAGTGTTTGATGACCACATCCGGATATGAGCACGAGGCCCTTCCCGCGCACGTTTACGACTAACGCCTGTTCGTCGATCGTGCCTATAAACAATCTTCTTGAAATCGGACCGATACTCGCAATTCCGGGATACAGGACCTCCGGTTTTTCGATTCGTATCGGAACCGCTCCCGGATAGGTGATCGACCCGGGGACGAATATTCTCTTTCCGTTTAACCCGATCTGTTCATTTCCTAAGGAGAAGGTTCCGCTGCGTTCCCATTTTTTTCCGCCCACGTGGTCAAAGTGTTTGTGAGAAAGGAAAATCGAGTCGATGTCCGAAAGTGAAATGCCGGACTGTTTCATGTTGTAAAGAAGAGGAGAAGGATTCTCCCCTTCCGTATTTTGTCCGACGTCGAAAAGAATCGTAATATGGTCCGTGCGAATCAGATAGGAAACTCCCATTTCTCCTCGAAAGCCGGGAAGGGCATGCCAGTTGACGAGCGGAAGAATCGAAAGTCGCTCGGTGCTTCCCAATGCGTCGGAGGAAATTCGCGGCGTCTTCTTCTCCGTCCATTCGGTTTCCACACGCCTCCGTTCCGTTTCGTGGAATACCCCGTAAAGGATCAAGATCGTCGTCGCTGCGGTTCCTAAAATGCAAAGGAGAATTCCGATCCGACTTAGAATCCGTCTCATAAAAAAATCCGCCGTTTAGAAAAGATACGTTGTGCTCTCATTGCTACGATCGTATCGCGAAAAAATAAAATGGTCTTGAACGAATGGGCTGCGGATGCGACCTGCTTTCAAGTTCTCGGTCGTATTAGGAAAAAAAGAAACGAACTTGGAATCGGTCCGGTTTTTTCGCAAAGTCCGAAGGAGACATGCCGAAGGAACGTCTGAAAATTCTGCTAAAATGCGCTTGGTCCGAAAAGCCGCCTTCGTATGCGGCCGCTGTCAGCTCGGGATTCCCGGCTAGGGAGAGAATCGCCTTTCCCGTTTTGAGCCAAAGTTTATATCCTGAAAACGTAATATTGGTTTCTTCCCGAAATAGATGACGGAATCTACCCGGTGAAAGTTTGACTCGGTTCGCGAGTTCCGAAAGCGAAATCTCTTTTTCGAACGGAGAAGTGGAATCGTATGCGGAAGACAAAATTTCGACACATTCAAGGATTCGCGGATCGATCGGCACGTTCGGTTCTTTTCGTCTGAACAATGCGGCGGCCGATTTTTTTGCGGAAGGCGGATCGACGTCGGATTTTCTGTTTAACGTTTCGATATTCGAGTTTCCGGTCGAAAGTTCCGAATCTTGTCCGCTTATTTCGAATTTACTTTCGAAAAAATCCAGAAACTTCTTTTTGGATTCTTCCGAAACGTTTTCGAAAATACTTAATAAAAATTGAATGTCTTCGGAGGAGAATTTCTCGCTTACGTCGATTCCGGGTTCTCCTCCGGTTCCGTTGATCTTAGAGAGGATTCCCGTTTGAAACGACAATGGATCCAATAAAACGATCGTAAAATTTCGATCGGATTTTTCGGTTTCGTGACTGACGCCCGACGGAATCAGTGCGGCCCGATACGATCTCCAAATTCCGTTTTTGCCCCGAAGTCGGAATTCTCCTTCGTTTGCGATGCAGAGTTGAACGAAAAAATGACTGTGTCTTGTGGTGGAAAAAGAGGGCCCGCTGTAGATTGAAAATTCTTTCCAAACAAGTAATCGATTCATAAACTTCTTAAATCCGACTCTTGGAATCGTTTTAATTTCCGTTAAAGGAACCGTAAAATTATTTTTGAATTTTCAGAACGATTCGAAACCAATGGATCTTCCGAATTCTCTCGACCTTGAAGAGCAGGGAAACCGGCGGATCGAAAGCGGGGACTCGGGGAAAAAGTAGGAACTCTTACGCGGCTCTGCGCGGAACATTTCGTAAAAAATCACCATGCAAATCTTAAACATAGGAATCTTCGCTCATATCGACGCAGGCAAGACGACCCTCTTGGAAAGAATTCTTTTCGAGACGGGAAGAATTCGTCGACCGGGAACGATCGAAGAAGGTACGACCGAATCGGATTATCTGCAGGAAGAAATCGAGCGCGGAATTTCCATTCAGTCCACTCTTGCGCGCGTGTTCTGGCCGAACGCGAAAGAACCCAAGGTCTTATTTCAATTTTTGGACAATCCGGGGCATCTCGATTTTCAAAGTCAGACGAGCGCTTCTCTCGTAGTCGCCGATCTCGGGATTGTGTTGATCGACGCGTTTGAAGGCCTCAAGTCGCAGACGCTGCAAAACGTGGAGTGGCTCCGCAAACGCAAAATTCCGATTTTATTCTTCTTAAACAAATTGGATCGAAAAGGAATCGATATCACCGACTCGCTCGTGGATCTCGAGGCGGTCCTCGGCAAAGAGCCGATTCTCCTTTGGAAAGAAGGCGGAGAATTTTCCTTGCTTCAAGAACGCAGTTCCGACCAATCCCTGCTTCCGCTGCTCGAATGGGATGGCGATTTGTCGGAACAATATCTGCAAAATCCCGATCGTCTTGCGGAATTGGCTCGTAAGGGATTTGCTCGAGGTTTTTGGAAAGAAGAGTTCTTTCCGGTTCTGGGGGGAGCCGCTTTGCACGGGGACGGGGTGCGGGAACTCCTCCGTTGTCTGGAACTTTTATCGGAATCCTTTCGGCCGGAGTTACGACCCGAGGAGGAATTGGGAATCGCCTTTAAACGAGAACTTCATCCGGATCTGGGAAGAATCGTGTATGTCCTTGTGTTGCAGGAGTTCCCACAAAATCAGGAATTCTGGTCGGTTTCGTCTCAGGGAAAAATCGAATCCTTGCATTATATTTCTACAAGAGATATAGAAGAGACAAAACGCGCTCTTTCGAGGGAAATCATCGTCGTGCCCGAGTTGCACGTGCTTCAACCGGGAGACGTTCTGTATTCTTCCCCGCAAAAAGAATACCGGTCGGAACTCGCTCCGATTCGAAAACAGTTTCAAATCCTCATTGAACCCGAAACGGACGAACACAGGGACTCGCTTTGGAAGGCTCTGCAGCTTCTGGTTTGGATGGACGAAGGACTGGAAATCAAAATTCTCCCGGAAACGGGACAGATACAGCTTTCCGGACTCGGAGAATTGCACTTGGAAGTCTCTTTATCCCGTCTGAAAGAATTCTATTCTCACAAAATCAATGTAAGCGGGATAAAAGTTGCAAGGTTTGAGCTTTGGAAAAAAATGGCCATACAGGGTGAATTTCAGCATACCGCGTTTGATCAAAAAATCTCAAGCGGACTGGTGCAG
>NZ_JAIZBH010000001.1:3120000-3262500 GCF_022267375.1 Leptospira sanjuanensis | reverse complement strand
TTCAAAGTAACGCTTATGCCACCAACTCGGCTCATATTCTTACGATGCAATTTTCCGGAACCGGGACCTCTCTTTATTTGAACGGAAGTTTGCAGAAAAACACCACGAACGTGTACAATGCGGTCGGAAATAATTTAACGTATCTAGGCGTTTATGCCGGTGGATCGGGTTTTGACGGAAGACTTGCGGAAACTTTGATCTACAATCAGGGACTCAGCGCTGCGGATCGAGTGAAAGCGGAATGTTATTTGGCTTTCAAATACAACCTAACGGTTCCGCATTCTTGCAACTAAGTTACTCTGACTATAACCGAAGTAGATTGTAGTTTTGCGAGATAGGCTCGCGTTCTAATAACGGAATTATAATATACGACCTTCTTTCCTCTTTCTTGAGACAAAAGAAGGTGAGAGCCGTATGTAGATCGGTTTTGTTAGCGCGAGCCAAACTTGTAACGTTTAGCTCGTGCGTTTCTTCTAAACTCTCGAAAGTCTTCCTTCCATCATTTCAATGACCTGCTGCATCGGCTTTTTGTTGATCACGATTTCATATGCCGCCGCGAGAACGGGAGTTTCCGGAGTGATGTTCATCAGATTCGGCATCACTTTCAAACCGTAAAATCCGTTGGACATTCTTTCCGAAGGCGAACCGTAAGCGATGTCGTATCCGGTTTTTCTGTCCTTCGCATCGGTTCCGAAACAAGAAAGCATAAAGTCCGTCAGTCCCGAAAGTCCGAGAAAGGTTTCCGGTTGTCCGCCCATCTTCGCTCCGATCGCGGTCATTTCGGAAAAGAAACGATTCGATAAATGAAAGAGAGAATTATCCACGTTGCCGCCGAGGGTTTGCGTGAAGTAACCTTCCACGATTCCCATTGCGAGAGCGTAGATCGTTTTCAAAGCTCCGCCTAACTGAACTCCCTTGATGTCGGTCGGGATTCTCGCTGGGCGCGGAAATATATAACCGGTCGTGAACAGCTTTTGAACTCTCGGGATGAGAGTTGCGTTGGATGCGGCGATCTCGAATCCCGAAATTTTTCGTTCCATGATCTGATCGGGATAACAAGCCCCCGCGATCACGCCGAGACGATCGTCCTCCAAACCGAACGCGGTCTGCACTTCGTCCAAGATCAAGCCGGTGCTCGTAAATCCTTTGACCACGTTGAAGAACGGAGCCTTATTCTTGTTCAAGAAAGGTTGAATCTCCGGATAAACGTTGATGAGTTCCCAAGGATTGGTTCCTTGAATAAAGAGAGTCGCCGTTTTTAAAACTTCCGGATCGGACGTAAAAATCAAATTCGGCGGAAGTTTGTAAAGAGGGTAGTATTTCAGTTCCCTTCTTTCCGTATTGCATTGTTCGGTGTAAGCCTGATCGGGATGATAGAGATAAACCAAAACGTCGTTGTTTGCAAGAAGGGTCGCGACCGCGATCGACATGCTGCTCGCGCCAATGACGACGATCTTTTCTTCCGGTTCTTTCGGAACCTTGATGAGAATGTTCTTTCCCGCGACATCGCCTTTATAAAGATTTCGATACGTTCCGTGCTGGTGTTTGTTCAAGTTGGAACCGACGAGCAACGCGAGGTTGTCGATGAGGAACTGCTTTTTGTCTCCGTGTTCGGGGAATTGAAGTTGTTCCACTTCCTTCGGAAAGGTTTCCATCTGTTTGCGGGATAATTCTCCCACTAACACGGGTTTGCCGATGACGAGTTTTCCGTTCACCTGATTGAACAAAAGACTTGTCGTGGGGAGAATCTTGTCCGTCTTTTCGAGAGAAATCGGAATGATGACTTTGTTGGCGACGTAGTGATAGACCGTTTCCACGAACGGCATCAGTCTTCCGTCTCGCGAACGCGTTCCTTCGGGAAAGATCGCTACGATCTTTCCTTCGGATTGAAGTTTTTGAGAATGACGGAACGCTCTCATGTTGATCTTGGTCATCACGTCCGAAAGACTCGGATTGTCCGCCATATCCCTTTTGGAACAAACGAGCAACGTTCCGAACATATAAAGACCGAGACGAGTGAAGTCGGGTTCATACGCCAATCTTCCCGCGATAAAAACGAGCTGTTCGGCGATCGCCTTTCCCTCCGGAGAACAGTTATACAGCTGATGAAAGATCGCGGGCGCGTCGAGATGCGATAAGTGGTTCGAGATCAACGTGATCGGATATTTTCCGATGAGAGGTTTGACCGCTTTGAGATTGTCCACTCCTTCCACGGTGAATTGCTTCATGATCGGAGAAAGAAATTCCATCATAAACTCTCTCGATCTTTGTTCCGGAGAAGTGTAGACTCCGACGGTTTCCAAAAGATTCGGCTCTTTGAACACGTCCATTACCGGAGGCATCGGTGTTACAGAAGAGAGATATAAGAATTTCTGGAGAATCTTTTTGGCTTCTTCTTCCGTCATTCCGGAACGTTTGAATAAGTGGATGTTTTCAAAAAATTCTTTCTGCCATTTACCGACGCTGGATTCTTTCTCAGCCATTTAAATACCTTCCTGGTCCGTTCAAAAATAAGTTCTTAACAGCCGGTGTTTTTCCTAAAACGGAAATCCGGATTCTTCGCATTCCGATATGTTCTATGAAAGAGGAATCGGAGTTAGGATCGTTTTCGGTTGCTCCGAACGAAAAGAAAATTTTCGCGTCGGGTTGGATTCTCACCGCGCCGGGAACTGCCCGGAAAGGCCTTTTGGAAGGACTTATCGATGTCATGGATAGAAATCTTGCGATGGAAAGAATCCATTGATTAGGTTGATAATCATCCGTTTGCAATGGGAATTGTCATTCTATTTTTTTAAAAAGGTTTGAATTCTGACGTCTCGGTTTTGAACTGTATTTTGGAATCGAAGTCTTCCAAAACATGAATCAAAATCTCCCAGAACCCAGCCAGAAAAAATGGATTCCCGACGGGTTTCACTTTCTCGGCCCCGAAGACAGCAAGGACAGAAGGATCTTACTCGAAACCGTTTCCGGCTTTCTTAAAAAAAAAGGCTACTCGGAAGTTTTCCTTCCCGCATTCGATTACAGTTCCACGTTTTTACAAACGGTTTCCGCTCCCGATTCTTCCTCTTTATTCAGAATTCGTGATCTTTCCGGAAACGAGATTTCTCCGAGCATCGATCTGACCGTTCAGGCGGTCAAAGGGATGGCCGGTTTCTCCCATCAAAAGGAAAATCAAAACATCTTCTATGTCGGAAGAGTTTTTCGGGAGAGCGCCAAGGGAAGCGTGTCCCGCAAAGAGGTTCTTCAGATCGGTGCGGAATCTCTGGGCGCTTCCGGCAAGGAAAACACATTCAAAATTTTGGAAGAATTGGACGAGATCGTTTCTCTGCTTCCCTTGGAAGATCCGTTGACCTTGGTTCTCGGAAACGTGAATCTGTTTCATTCCATCGTCCGCGAGTTCGAGCTGAATGCGAACGAGATCGAAATTCTTTCAACGCTTCTCTATCAGAAAAACGGAAACGAGATCGAACGGATTTTCGGCGAAAAGAAAAACAGCGACGTATACCTCCGTTTGTTAAACGCACTCGTGTTGAACTTCGATTTGGATTCTTTGAAGAAATCCCTGAGCCTGAATTCCCTTTCGCCGGAACTTCAAAAAAGTTTAAACGTCGTTCTCGAAGAAACTTCCTGGATCTTAAAGGCATGGGAATCCAAAAAAAGAAGGATCGATCTTTGTATCGACTTTTCCCTTTTGAGAGATTTGAACTATTATACCGGTTTCGTTTTTCAAGGTTATCTGCAAGGTTCTCCCGATCCGGTTTTGACCGGAGGCGCTTACGATCATCTTTACGAAATGTTTTCGGGAGTGCAGAGGGACGCGAGCGGTTACGCGATCGTGGTCAACACTTTGGAAGCTTCTCTGAAGACTCCGCTTCCCGATTCCAAATCATGAAACGCAATATTACCAAGCATCTATTTGAGGAAAAACTATGCCCGCATCGTTAGTAGTAGGAACCCAATGGGGTGATGAAGGAAAAGCCAAAGTCATCGACTTTCTTTCCAAGGACACGGACATCATCGTTCGTTATCAAGGCGGCGCGAACGCGGGACATACGGTCGTAGTTCACGGAAAAAAATACGTTTTTCACCTGGTTCCTTCCGGAGTGATCTACGATCAGACGATTTGCGTGATCGGAAACGGCGTGGTTCTGGATCCTCTTTTCTTTATCGAAGAATGCGATCGTCTTCAAAAGGAAGGTTTTCCGGTTTATGACAAGCTTTTGTTAAGCGACGCGTGTCATCTTCTGTTTCCGTATCATTCTCAGATCGACGGAGCGAGAGAGACTACAGTAAGCCAAGAACACAAGATCGGAACGACCAAAAAAGGAATCGGAATCTGTTACGCGGATAAGATGATGAGAATGGGTTTGAGAGTAGGAGACCTTTTGGACGATTCCTATCAGGCGCGTTTGAAACATCTCGTAGACGAAAAGAATCGCGAACTCGACAAACTTTACGGAATGCCTCCCGTTTCCTACAACGACATCAACGAGGGTTTAAAATTCTTCCTTTCGAAAGTTAAAAAGAATATTATCAATACTGCATATTACTTGGATTCGGAACTTAAGAAAGGAAAACGGGTTCTATTGGAAGGAGCCCAGGGAACCGGTTTGGACGTGGATTTCGGAACCTATCCTTACGTTACGAGTTCCAATCCTACCACGGGCGGCGCTTTGATCGGAACCGGAATTCCGTTTCAACATTTGAAACACGTGATCGGGATCACGAAGGCTTACACTACGAGAGTGGGAGAGGGGCCGTTCCCGACCGAACTTTTGGGAGAAGCGGGAGAAGCTCTTCGTCAAAAAGGCGGAGAATTCGGCGCGACCACGGGACGTCCGAGACGCTGCGGCTGGTTTGACGCGGAAATGCTGCGTCACTCGGTTCGTATCAACGGAATCACTTCGATCGCTCTCACAAAGATCGACATTCTTTCCGATTACGATAAGATTCCCGTTGCGGTCGGCTATAAGTTGAACGGCAAGAAGTTGGATTGTTTTCCATCGCAAGGTTTGGATAAAGTGGAAGTCGTGTATGAAGAATTTCCCGGATGGAAATCCGATATTTCCGGCATCTGCGAATTTCAAAAACTTCCCGAAAAGTGTAAGGATTATATTTCAACTCTCGAAAGATTCATCGGAGTGAAGATCAATTTGGTTTCAACGGGACCTGATCGAAAGGATACGATTCACGGAGATTCTTTTTAAGAATCGGGAGTTTTTTTCATCGTTTTTGATTGACCCACCGCACTCGAAAAATATCGTGTATTTCGTAACGCTTCGAGTCGTTAGCTCAGCTGGTAGAGCAATTCCCTTTTAAGGAATGGGTCCGGGGTTCGAATCCCCGACGACTCAAGGAAACGTTCTTATAAGCCGCCATCGTCTAGTGGTTAGGACACAAGATTTTCATTCTTGGAACAGGGGTTCAATTCCCCTTGGCGGTACCACTCTTTTTTAAAAATACATTCAGTTTCCATTATGTTCTTAATTCGAATGCAATTTTGGAATTAATTCAATAATTCAACTTGTGATATTATTCCAATATTAAGTTGACAAGGTGAGAGTGGGAATTACGTTCGTTTCAAATATAGGGAAGAGGTTTCAAAATAGGATGAAGAATGTTGTTGTGCTGTTTTTACTCATTGTTGCCTTTAGTTTTTCTTGCTCTACTGTATATGACGTAACCGGGCGTGATTCGATAAAAGCGCCAGAGGCTGCACTCAAAATTGACGAAGCTGTTTTGATCGGAATGGTTATGACCATAGGGACAACTACATCGTCTACGAGTAGTCGCTCTTCTTCAGGAAGTATATTATCGCTTGCTTTTATAAGCTCCACTGCGGGTATTGATGAGGAAGATACCTCCGCTTTATATGAAAAGAAAAAAGTGAAAGATTGTGCTGACTCTATTTTGTCTACGATCATCCTTGTTCGAAATACGGATGCCGGCTTGATTGCGGCTTCGGCTTGCAAACTGAAAAAACTTCCTTAATTCCTTAAACCTTGGCCCGGTTTGCTCCGGGTCGTTTCTCGTAAACCTTGCAGATCGAGTTGATTCTGCAGGTTTCGCATAACTCCTTCGCGTATTTCGACTTACACTTTCGTAATATACCCAATCGGCTGAGAGCAAAATCCCCTCGTACCGGATCGTTCGGGAAAAGTTTTAGAAAGAAGTTCGTGATTTCCTCGGCTTTTTTCCAGTCCGGAGTGCTTCTGGAGCTGATCTTCAAAACGCTTGCAATTCTTTGAATGTGTACGTCGAGCGGGTAGAGCAGTTCGTTCGGATCGATCGTCGTATAAATTCCGAGGTCTGGAAATTCTTTCCGAACCATCCAACGCAGATACATGGAATAGCGTTTTAACGAGGACGAACTCGGTCCTTGTCCGATCAGAAATTTATATCCGTAACTTTGTGTTTGCTGTCGGTTGATTTTTTTAGAAGTTTCCAGAAATCGAAGCTGGAAGGCGACGATTCTTTGTCGTAAGGTTCCGCTTTGATCGAGCGATCTTTGTTCCTTTGGGGAAAGCGAGAATTCTCCGGTTTGCGGAAGAGAAAATAAAGGTTCCAACGTATGCGATTTCGTTTTTCGAATTTCTTTTTGGATCGTTTGCAGAAAGAGAAACGTGTCGGCGGGTTTTTGAAATCGATAGGGTTTGAGTTTTTTGCGGACGGGTTCGAGTTCTTCGTTTAAGAGGAATCGAACCGGGGAGTTCCCGCAAAGTTCGAAAAGATGTTTGAGATGATTTTTGATCGCGGCAACGTTCCCGTACGAGAAGAGCGCTGAAATCAGTCCGACGATTTCCCGATCTTGAAAATCGGGATACGAATGCGGGAACTCGATCGGATCCGTCGTTAGATATTCGGGAGTTTCGTATTCGAAGAAGATTCTTTCCAGAACCTTCCTCATTTTTTGAGGAGAGGAAGGGGAGGTCAAGACTCTCGTTTCTTTTTGGTGGCGAGATACGTTCTGGATTGCAGTTCTCGGGCGAGCGCATTCTCCATAAACGCGGACGCTTCCCAGAGAAGTCCGGGATCGATTCCCGTGGGAACTCCCGACTTTTCCAAAAAATATACGAGGTCGTCGGTCGCTAAATTACCGGCCGCGCCTTTTGCGTAGGGACATCCTCCCAATCCGCCGGAGGAAGAATCGAAGGAACGAAGTCCCATAGAAAATGACTTTTCCACATTGGCGATCGCCATTCCATACGTGTCGTGAAAGTGACCCGCCAATTTGTCCGCGGGGATTTCTTTCAGTAGGAGTTCCAACAACTTCTCCACTTCCGCGGGAACTCCCGTGCCGATCGTTTCTCCGAGCGAGATTTCATACGCGCCTTGATCCAAAAGAATTTTGGAAACTTCGAGCACCTTTATCGGATCGATTTTTCCTTCGTACGGACAGTCGATCACGGTCGATACGTAACCTCGCACTTGAATTCCGTCCCGATGGGCGAGTCGAAAGATTTCTTTGAACCCTTCGATGGATTCCGCGATCGTTCGGTTGATGTTTTTTTTCACGAATGATTCCGACGCCGCGGTGAAAACCGCGACTTCTTTGTAGCCGGCGTTCTTTGCCGCTTCGTATCCTTTTACGTTCGGAGTCAACGCCGAGTAACGGATTTTTCCGTTCAAATCCAATAAGGCCGAAAGTTCGGCCGCGTCCGCCAATTGAGGAATCGCGTCCTTTTTTACGAAGGAAGTCGCTTCTATATTCGTCAAACCCGCTTTGACGAGCCGCTCGATATAACCCGCTTTGATCTCCGTGGAAACCGGACGTTTCTCGTTTTGAAGTCCGTCTCTCGGACCTACTTCCGTGATTTTTACTTTCATTCTATTCTGATTCCACCGTTTTGCGACGTGCGGGCAAGTCAAATATCGAAGTTCTTTACCCTATATCCGTTGGACTGTTTTCGAATTGATTTGACTTTCGTTTGCGACTCGTTAGAGTTTCGAAATCTTTTTTGCGGAAATTATTTTTTGAACCGCGTTCTTTTGTGTTAGGTTTTGAATTATGAAAAATCCGTTTTTACTCCGTTCGCTTATCCCGAAATTCCTCTTCTTGGTTTTTCTTTGCGTTCCGTTTTTTCGATGTTACCTGCATCACGCGAACGTAAGCGGAGACGGGTTCGGAGCCAAGTCGCTTATCAATCCGAGGGAATATCGGTTTCACGGAAGTGTTCCCGTTCGGATCGATTTCGATCCTTCGGGAAGAGAAACGGCCGCCCAAGACATGCACCGAAAAGGTCTGAACGTTTCCGTAGCTTTGCAAGACGTGGAAAGTTATTATTCCTCCGAGATTCTTTCGCAGTTCCGAAAGAGCGCTTTGTTCCTTCTCAATCCGAACGCGCACATTCAGATTCGAATCCGTTCCTCCGCGGAAGAAGTCAAACCTCCCGTGTTGTCCATCATTCCGTTTATCGTTACGATCGGTTTGTTCCCGATGATCGAAAGAACGAACGGAAGAGTTGAGTTCGAATTGTACGAAGAAGAAACGAACAAGGTTCTCAAAAGTTACAAGTATCCGATCGAACATCGATCCATCTTCGGAATCGCTCCGCTGCTTTTGGGTCCGATCGTTCCGATCTTCAGCGATCGATTCGATCATTCGCAGAATAAAAAGAATTTCGCGATCATGCGCGTTGCGTTTCAGCAATTCGAACAGGATCTCAAAGCGGATCTCGGTCATCTGAAGGAATTGTCCGCTCATTTTACTCAGGACGAAGCGCATCGTTTCGCGTTCGTTTCCCTCGCGAAAACGGACGAGCCCGGTTCGCAGATTTTCACGGACATATATTCCGAGTTGGAAAAAAAATTCATCAAACACGGAATTCTTTTGGTGGAACGAAACCGTTTGGATAAGGTTCTCTCCGAGATCCAGTTGTCCTTATCGGGAATCACGGAAAATTCAAGATTGAAACTAGGCAAACTCCTGGAAGCGGATCGTTTGATTTTGATGGATCACTTCGAATACATTCCATACAATCGGCAGGCATACGACGGTAAATTCGCCTTTTCGATCCGTTGTATCGACGTTCAAACGGGAAGAATCATCTGGGCCGAAAACGTCCGCGAGAATCTTTACTCCGAGTGGACGGATTCTTCCTATCAAAGGGAACGCGCGATTCGAGATTTGATCGCGTCGCTGCGCGATCGCGGAGAATTGTTGTGATTCAAAATTCTTGTCTTGAAAGCCAAACTCCGCAAGTCTGGGAAAATGCCCGATCCAAGTAAAGCCGTCGAAGTTCGAAGATTGAATCTGCAATTCGGTTCAAGAACGATCCTGGATTCCGTTTCCTTTTCAGTGGAACCCGGAAGTATTCTCGGAATTTTAGGGAGATCGGGTTCGGGCAAAACTTCCCTCTTTCGAATGATTTTGGGAATTCCGACTTCGAAAGATTTCGAACAAAGCGGATCGATTTTCTTTTTCGGAAAAGAACGGAAAGAAATTCCGATCCATCGATTACAACCCGTGTTTCAAGATCCTTCCGCGAGTTTTAATCCGACATGGTCCTTGGAAAAAGCGCTTAAAGAACCGCTTCGCGTTCTCGGAGGAGAGATCGCAAAGAGAGGGGAGGAATCGTTTGCCGATCTTCTCGAATCGTTTCAGCTCGCGAACAAGGATCTAAACCGTAACGTCCTTTCGTTTTCCGGAGGAGAACTCCAGCGCGCCGCGATCTTACGCGCGCTTCTTGCGGAACCGAAGATCCTTTTTTTGGACGAAGCCTTGGGGGCGCTCGATCCGATTTTGTTGAACGAAGTTTTGATCTTTCTAAAAAAAATCGCGCAGGAACGGAAAATCACCATTCTTCTCATCACACACAGCTTGAGAACTGCCAAAAAATTCTGCGATCAAATCGGAATATTAGAAAAAGGGAAACTGTTGGATTTTGGAAAAACGAAGGAAGTTTTTTCGAACTACAAAAGCGCTTTTACGGGGGAACTCATCCGTGCGACCGATCTGAGCTCCCTCCGCGTTTGATCTTGATCAGATATCGATCTGATAGAGGTTTTTTCTGTCTTTTTTGTCTTTATACAAAGCGATCATGATATCGATCCGGTAAATCGAAGATCTAAGGCTGGATTCTAAAAGTCGTAGCGCTTTGATCTGATTTTCCAGGGAGATATCTCCCACTTTCGTATTCTCTATCTTGTCGAATCTTTCAAGTCTGACCTGAGATGCTAATACGTCCGGAGGAGAGAAAATCAGTCTTTTGTTTTCAAAAGCGAATTCGTATTGAATTCTTTTTTTCTCAGAGGCAAGTTCAACTTCCTTGATTTTGCCGCCCTCAAACTTGAAACGAACATACTTGAGCAGGTTGCTCTCGTAACCTTCGTCGAAAGTAAAAGGAATGTCTTCCGTGACGATTGTTTGCACCTTTTCCAGTTCCGGTCTCAGAATTACGAGAAGCGAATGTTTCTTCTCCAAATCCGTAAGCCTTTCGTTGATCGTGCTTTCCAGATCTCTGACGATTTTCTGGAGGGATTTCGTGTAAGAACTTCCCTGTTCAGAAAAAACATCGGAACGACTCAGGTCGTCCTGCCCTTTCTCTTTATTCTGCGCGAACGCAGGAATGCTAAGGAGGAAAAGCAGGATTGTGAGCCAGGTGATTTTTTTCATAGATTCCTCCAAGGTTCAAGATAACGGAAGAAAATTGAAAAAAGCAAACCTTTTTCACTCGGTTTTGTTTTCTTCTTCCAGGGACTTGATTTCGGCGAAACGTTTTGCAAGATCCCTTCTTCGTTCGATGACCTTATAGGAAAATTCGGAAAAGAAAGGATCGTTAGGATATTTCAGAAGTTGTTCGTATTGATCCGCAGCCGTGACATAATCGCCTACCTTACTAGCCGTTTCGGCGTAGAAGAAGTGAAACTTCTTATTGTATTGTTTCTTTTGCCCGAGGTCGTCCACGAGTTCGGTGTTCTTAAAAATTCTGTAGGCGTATAAATCCTTTGAGGAAAGAAGTTCGATCCTCGCTCTTCCCATTCTCGCGTCCGGGCTTTGTTCGTCGATGCGCGCCGCTTCCTTGATGTAGAGCAGGGCGCGGTTTCTGAGATCGGTCCGTATGTAGTGGTCGGCCAAGAGGAGTAACGCTTCCGTATGGAATTCGTTAAGCGAAACCGCCTTCCTCCAGAGAATCGTAGCGTTGATCGGTTCTCTTATGATTTCATACAACGTTCCCAGATGAATATAGGTTCGATAGTATTCGGGGATTTCCGCGCTCGCGTATTCGAGCTGTGTGATCGCCTTCTGGTATTTTTTTTCCAAGTGATACGCACGGCCCAGGTTGTAGCGAAACGGAAAAAATTTCGGATCGAAACGCGTTCCTTCCTCGAGCATGGAAATCGCCTTGAGACGATCTTCCGACTTTCCGGTTTCCAAAAGTTTTACGGCTTCGTTGTTGAACAGTCCGCAGTTGAGGATTTCCTTTTCTTCATACTTGAAACTCCCCTTGGAAGGAGGAGGATCTCCTTTCCAATTTCTTCCCGCCGCGAGAATGAAGTCCTGATCCGTTCTTAAAAACGATCCGTTGTTGTAGTATTCGGGAGAAAGGATTTCATTCTCACCCCAGAGTAATCCGGAATAATACTGTCCTCCGATGAGCAGCTGCGCATGAACGGGCGCGGGGCTCATAAAAACCGCACAAAGAAAAAAGAGAACCGGTAGAATTCTCGACCGAAGAGCGGAAATGAAGGATTTTTCGAATAAGACCGCGGGAACTCTTCGGAGCGAAATAAAAACGCATTGTAAATTCCGTTTCGGAGAGGACTCTGGTTTCATAAGAGGAATCGGTTTGCCACTTAAAGAACAAGCGCTCTTCGTCTGCCAAGACCTATCTTATTCTATCGGAAAAAAACGGATTCTCAAACAGATCTCATTCTCGCTTTTCCGTGGCGAACTCGCTTTGTTGCGGGGCGACAACGGCGCCGGAAAAACGACTCTGCTTCGCGCGATTTTAAATCACGGTCAACATAAGGATTGTTTTTCGTTTTACGGCTCGGGTGAGAATTTGCGGCGCAACTCTTCCGACACGACGATCCTCGTCGATAAAAGCTCCGACAACGCCGGTAAAAGTCCCGACGCAGGAAATAAGAACGTAAACTTGAATGACGATTCGATCTCAAAGTCGAACAACGATTCGGTGACTCAAAAAATTCCTCGGATCTCTTATCTCGGTCACGAACTCGGACTTTATACTTCTCTTAGCTTGGAGGAGAATCTTCGTTACTTTCTTTCCATAGCACGAATTGAATTTCCTAAGGAGAAGGTCGAGTCGCTTCTGCGTTCCTTTAAACTTTGGTCGAGAAGAGAGGATCCCATCTTTACATTCTCCCGAGGAATGAAACAAAAGGCCGCGCTCGTTCGCGCGCTTTTGACCGGAGCAGATTTGATTCTTTTGGACGAGCCCTTTACCGCGCTCGATCGTTCCGGTTTGGAAACCGCGATCCGTCTTTTGGAAGAACATTCGAAAAACGCCGCGGTGTTGATGGTGACGCACGATCCGGGAATTCCGTTTTCACGCGCGACAAAAACTTTGACGATTCGGGAGGGAAATCTTGAAACAACTGTTCTCTCTGCTTCATAAGGAGTTTCTGCTTTTAGGAAGGGCGATTAACGGAATTCTTTCCGTTCTCGTTTTGATCACCTCGATCGTATTCATTTTTAATTATGCGTTGGAGCAGAGCGGCAAACTGGATCGTCAGACTTTGATCGGAATCAAATGGTCCGTTTTGTTTTTGACCTCGTACGTTTTTATCGGTCAGTCCGCTTGGGAGGAACGGGAAAGCGGTGGAGGGAGAATCAGCTCGTTGTTTCTTCCGATTTGGATGCGCTTTCTCGCAAAGTCCCTTGCCGTGTTTACGGGTTTGACGATCGCCGCGATCTACTTAATGATTTTATTATCCGTTTTTTTTCAGGCGTTTCCCTTGGGTTGGAAAGATCTTACGGTCAATCTGATCTTTCTTGTGCCGGGTGTTCTCTGCATTTCCTTTTTGGGTGTGGCTTTGAGTCATATCAGCGATTCTTCGCGGCTGAAGGAAATTCTTCTTCCCTTGTTGATGATTCCGTTTACGATTCCGATTCTTCTTTTCGGAATGGAAGCCGAACGGAAGCTCGAACGTATGCCCGTCTTCGATCCGATTCCCGGTCTTGCCATCTTACTTTCGTTTTGCGTTTTTTACGCTGGAATCGGAATTCTACTTTTGGAACTTTCGGGCGACGAACCCTGAAGAATCTTCTTGATTCCACCGACATTCCCGCGAATACTCTATTTCGTATGAAAATTCGAATCGCTCATCCGATTTGGGACTGGGTTTTATCCGCATTCTTTTTGATCGGTTTTCCGACCGCCGTTTTGTTTTCGCTCAATTATCCGAACGTGATTTTACAACAAGGAACCGCTCACAGAATTTTCTACTTTCACGTTCCGGTCGCGTGGGTCGCGCTTTACGGTCCCGTTTTTTCTCTCGCGTTCGCGGTAGTTTATCTCATCCGCAAAGAATCCAAATGGGATCTTCTTTCGCTTGCCGCAAATCAAGTCGCGCTTTTGTTCGCGATCGGAGTCATCTTTTCCGGAAGAATCTGGGCCTTCAGCGCGTGGGGAGTCGCTTGGGATAAAACCGACGCAAGACTTCAGTCCTTCACCGTTTTGTTTATCAGTTTGATCGCATATTTCGTTTTTCGAATATTGATCACCGACGCGACCAAGAAAAAACTTTTTTCGGCGTTCTTGAGCATTTTATGCGCGGTGAACGCGGTCATAACTTGGGGGGCGATCCGTTGGATCGACAATCCGGGAAATCATCCCGAATCGGTTCTCGGCAAGGGAGGAATGGACTCGGATATTCGCATGAGTTTCTGGCTCGGGGTTCTTGCGTATCATATTTTGTTTTTGGTATTGATCCGCTTCGCTTATCGTTTGGCTAAGATCGAGGATCTTAGGGAAAGCCTGCCGGAAAGGGAAGAGTAATCCGTTCTTGTCCACGGCTACGAATTACAGTCTTTATACGGTTCTCGCGGTAGACGATTCCGAGATCAATTTAAAGCTGATCGTACATACTCTCCAACCTTTGGGGTTTCAGATCTTCACCGCGGAATCGGCGGCCGAGGCGCGTAACGTGCTTTTGACCAACCGGGTCGATATTCTTTTGTTGGACGTGAGTATGCCGGGGCAGGACGGTTTTTCGTTCTGCAAGGAACTCAGGGAAATCGAACGATTCAAACTTCTTCCCATACTTTTTATCACCGCGATCAACCGCGAACTCGGATTCGACGAAGCGATCTCTCACGGAGGAGACGACTTCATCCACAAACCGTTTCAGCCGAGGGAATTGATCGCAAAGATCCGCGCTTTTATTCGGATTAAAATTCTTCAGGACGAAGTCTTAGAACAAAAGCGGAACTACGAAAAGGAACTGATCATGGCGCGGAAGGTTCAACAGGAACTTCTTCCCGAAAAGGAATTGGAATGGAGCGGAGTAAGTTTAAGCACGATCTTCCAACCTTTGATGCAGATCGGCGGAGATTATACGGACGCTTGGATTGAAAACGAATGTCTTCATATCTTCATCGCGGATTGTTCCGGTCACGGTCCTTCTGCGGCCTTGCTCGCGGCGATGCTGAAGATGCAGGTTTCCAGTCTTTCTCCCGATCAGACGTTGCAGGAAAAGGTGCGGACGCTGCGTCACAATCTCGAAAAAATTCTTCCCGAGGAATTTTCGATCACGTTCTTTTACGGAATTCTTCACAAGGATCTTCACTTCGAATATTCGAACGGAGGTCATCCTTCTCCGATGCTTTTTAAGGACGGGGCCGTTACGACTCTTCCGGGGATGGGGCCTCTTATCATTCCGATCGAAATCAACGTAAGCGAAGAATTCAAAACCGTTCAATTGGAAAAAGGTTCGTATCTTCTTTTATACACGGACGGCGCCACGGAGATCGCGGACAAAACCATGAACATTCTCGGCGAAGAAAAGCTGAAGAGAATTTTTCAGGACGGAGTTTCCAAAGGCGGGGACATTCTCGCATCGATGATGCAATCCATTCTTGCGCATTCGGACCGTGGAACGAATGATGACGATATCGCTATGATGGTATTGAAATTATGAATTTGCCGAATCCTTCCTACCGGGGTAAAGTCAGGGACATTTACGATCTCGGAGACAAGTTGATTCTTTCCTCCACGGATCGTATCTCTGCGTTCGACGTCGTCTTTCCCCAGCCGGTTCCCGATAAGGGAAAGGTTCTCAACCGAATCTCCACTTCTTGGTTTTCCTTCTTTAAGGATATTCCCAATCATATCTTAGAAACCGATGTGAAGAAGTTTCCCGCTCCGTTTCAAAATCATCCGGATCTGGAAGGACGTTCGGTTTTAGTAAAGAAGTGCAAACGTATCGATTATGAATGCGTGGTTCGCGGTTATATTGCGGGTTCCGGTTGGAAAGAATACAAGGACGCGGGAACTCTCGCGGGCGTGACTCTCCCCAAAGGTTTGAAAGAATCCCAAAAACTTCCCGAGCCGGTGTTTACTCCCGCGGTCAAAAACGACCAAGGTCACGATGAGAACATCTCCGAAGCCGAAATGGAAAATCGGATCGGAAAGGAACTGTTCGGAATTCTGAAGGAAAAATCGATTTCCATTTTCAACCGGGCCTCTGAAGTGGTAGATAGGGCCGGAATCATTCTTTGTGATACCAAATTCGAGTTTGGAATCTTGGACGGACAGGTCATTCTGATCGACGAGCTTCTTACCCCGGACTCTTCCCGGTATTGGTCTGCGGATACGTATTCGGTGGGAATTTCTCCTCCGAGTTTGGACAAACAGATCCTTCGGAATTATCTGGAAACTACGAGCTGGAACAAGATGCCGCCTGCGCCCGATCTCCCGGCCGGATTGATTCAGGAGCTGAGAGAAAAATATCAGAAGATAGAGGATCTCATTCTTTCATGTACATCGCAAAAATCCAAGTAGTCCTCAAAGAATCCGTTCTCGACCCTCAGGGAAGCACGGTGAAAAAAGTTCTTTCCGAAGTCGGTGAAAAATCGGTGCAAGACGTGAGAGTCGGAAAATACATCGAACTCAAGATCGACGCTCCGAACGAAGACGCCGCGAGAAAGGACGTGGAAAGACTTTGCGATAAGATTCTCGTCAATCACGTTATAGAAACATATTCTGCGAATATTCAAAAACTATGAAAGTTGCGGTCATCACGTTTCCCGGTTCCAACTGCGACGCGGACATCTACCGCGTTTTGAGAGATCAATACGACGCCGAAGTCGATCGCGTTTGGCATAGGGATCAGCTCGATAAGAAATACGAACTCGTGATTCTTCCCGGAGGATTTTCTTACGGAGATTATCTCCGCTCCGGCGCGATGGCCGGTTTTTCTCCCGTGATGAAATCGGTAAAGGAACACGTGGACAAGGGCGGAAAGCTGTTCGGGATCTGCAACGGATTTCAAATATTAACCGAAGCGGAATTCCTCCCGGGCGCTCTTACAAGAAACAAAACTCTGAAATACATCTGCAAAACCGTGACCTTAAAAAAAGGTTCGGCCAACAATCCGATCACGACTTCCTTGGACGCTTCGAAAGAATTGAGAATTCCGATCGCCCACGCGGACGGTTGTTATTATGCGACATCCGATGTTCTCAAACAATTGGACGACGAGGGGAGAATTCTGTTTCGTTATTCCGGAGAGAATCCGAACGGTTCTCTCGACGCGATCGCGGGAATCACTTCTAAAAATTTCAAGGTCGCCGGTATGATGCCTCACCCGGAGCGCGCCATGAATTCGATCACCGGAGAAGTGGACGGCAAGGTCGTTCTGGATCTTATCCTCGGCGCTTGATATAAAACAAGTCTCGATCGGAACGTCGCGAGTATATTAGGAAATTTGGATTTAGTCCGCGCGTCCCGGCTAAAACGCATATCGCAGTCGCAGCTCGATTCCTTTCCGATTTATGAAGAATTCTTCCGTGAACTCCTGTATTATATTTAAAGAATACAGATTTCGCGGATAATCGCGAATTTTATCCCTTATTCGAGTGTATTTGACTCGAAAATTGATTCGTTGAATAGTAGAAAAGGATAATATTTCATTCAAAACATTAGAATTTGCGAATTCCCCTGCAGTTATAACTGAGAATATTTCAAATTATAAACCAAGTGGAAGGAGTTCCAACATTTCTTGTATGATAAAGACAACGAAAATTTAGGACGTTTCTCGAACAAATGTCCTTTCGAGGTATGTCTTGTCTTGCATTCTGTTTGTTCCAATTCTTATTTTCAGTCTTTTTACTTTCACACATTGTACATCCGAAAAGGAACAGAATACAAAGACGGAAACTTCTAAGGCGACGGATAAATCCGGTGAAACGACCGCAAATCCTGTGGATACCGCAGCATATCCTTTCCCACCGGACAATCAGCCGACGCCCGATCGGATTCTTCTCGGGAAAACATTGTTTTTTGATCCGATTCTTTCCGGCTCCAACTGGATCAGCTGCGCGACTTGTCACAATCCGGGACTCGGCTGGTCGGACGGACTCAAAACCGCGGTCGGCCATAATATGAAGGTTTTAGGAAAGAACACTCCGACCATTCTCAACGGAGCTTTCGGAAATAAGATGTTCTGGGACGGACGTGCCGACAATCTCGAAGCGCAGGCCCTCGGTCCGATCGCTTCTCCCGATGAAATGAATCAGAATTTGGACGAAGCAGTATTAGAATTAAAGAATATTCAAAAATACAAAGATCTTTTTGCAAAAGCCTATCCAGGAGAAGAAATCAGCGCGAATACGATCGCCAAGGCGATCGCGAATTTCGAAAGGACGATCATCTCGACCGATTCTCCCTTTGATCGTTGGAAAAAAGGGGAAACGAACGCGATCTCTAAATCGGCGCAAAGCGGCTTCGCGCTCTTTAACGGGAAGGCGAACTGTGCGTCTTGTCATCAAGGGGAGCATTTTACGGACAACGGATTTCATAACATCGGTCTGAAATCGAATCGAAAGGATGTCGGAAGATTTAAGATCGTTCCGGTTAAATCCATGAAAGGCGCGTTTAAAACTCCCACGTTGCGGGATGTCGATTTTACGGGGCCTTATATGCACGACGGAAGTTATGCGACGTTGGAAGAAGTCGTGGAGCACTACGATCGGGGAGGGGACGAAACGTCGAATCTCGATCCGAACATGGCTCCGCTCAAACTGAACTTTCAGGAAAAAGCGGACTTAGTCGCGTTTATGAAATCATTGACCGGGAAGAAACGGATCGTCTCCATTCCCGAGTTGCCGAGATAAGATTAAAAAAGATACTATAGGAGTTTTACATGTCGATTCGATGGAACGTTATTCTGTTCGGTTTAATTTTTTTCGCGGGAAGTTTGTCCGCGGCGGAACACGAAGTGGGGCAAAAGAATAAAAAATTCACGGTGGAATCCCTCAAGATCAAGATGGGAGATATCGTAAGTTTTCCGAATTACGATTCCTTTTACCACAACGTTTATTCTCTTTCTCCGGTTAAGATCTTCGACTTGGGATCGTACGCCAAAGGACAGACTCAAAAGGTGAAATTCGAAAAGGCCGGAAAAATTACGGTTCAATGCGCGATTCATCCCGATATGAAGATGACGATCGACGTTCAATGATGAAAATACGTTCAAATATTCTGATATTATTTCTCTTTGTTTTTGCGTTTGCCGACGTGAATGCGGAGAATCCCAAGGAAAAGTCCGTGATCCGAGGCAGTATCGTATTCCGTACATACTGCGTTCTGTGTCACGGTGAATCCGCGGACGGAAAAGGAAGACTCGCCGCGGGCAAGGTTCCTCCTCCGGCGAACTTGACGATCACGAAGCTCAGCGATTCTCAAAAGGAGGAAATCATCCGAAAAGGCGGAGCAGGCGTGAACCGTTCTGCGTTTATGCCGCCTTGGAAGGACGAACTTTCCGAAGAACAGATCAAAGACGTGATCTCGTATATCAATTATCTTTCCAAAAACAAATAATCGGTGAACCTACTCAATCGGATCAGCATCAAAACGAGACTTCGCTTCAGCTTCGGGGCGATCATCGGCGTATTCATTCTTTCGTCCGCGTTGATCGTCTACAATACGTTCACGTATCGAAAGGCGATTCGATCCATGATCGACCATTCTCAACCTAAGTTTCAGTTGATGAACCTGACCTTGGAAAAACTGATTCTCGCGGAACTTACGCTTTCTTCCAAGGTTTCCACGATCGACGCCGTCTTATCCGAAGAAGAATACAAGAAGGTAAAGGTTCTCATCGACGAGATTCGAGCGAACCTAACTCGTTTGAACGGTTATTATCTGGAAAAAACGGAAGTTGAAAAGTTGAATTCTTTGAAGGAAGGTTTGAACGATCTTCTGCGATACACGGATACGATTCACCTTCTCGGAATGGAGAACCGCAGACAGGAAGCGCAGATCCTTTACGTGCGGGGAATTCATCCGTTGAGCGCATCGATGCGCGGCGTTATCAAGGAGTTGATCGAGTTCGAAGCCTTGGAATCGCGCAAAAGTGAAGAAACCGCGGAAGCGCAACTAACGTTATCCTTATACACGATCAGCATTCTTTCCGTTCTTTCCCTGATCGCTGGTGTGTGGTTTTCCAGATCCATCATTCTGTCCGTGATGTTCCCTTTAAAAAGGGCGATCGACTTTGCGTCCGAAATCCAAAACGGAAATCTGAACAACCAAATCGATATCGATAGTTTGGACGAAATGGGCGAGCTGCTCGAATTCTTAAAAAGAATGGAAACATCTTTGCGCGAAATCATCGTTGAGGCGCGCAACTCGGTCGAAAGTTCGGAAAGAGCCGGTCAGGAATTCGCGAAAGTTTCACAGGAATTTCTGCAAACCTCCGAAACGCAGGCCTTCGATTCTCAAAAGGTCGCGGACCATATCGATCGTCTGAGCCGCTTAGTCGAAAAGAATACGCAGACGATTTTGATTTCGGGAGAACATCTCCGTAACCTCGAACGCGAAATTCAAAGAAATCTAATGTCTTTGGCGAGCGTCACCGAGTCCCTAAACTCTTTGACCGTACGTGCGAAGGAATCCTCCGAAACGGCCTTGAAAGGAAGAGAAAAAGTCGACGCGGTTCAGAAGTCCTTTGCCGAAGTTAAACGAACCGTACAAAAGATTAAGGACGCGCTCGTCAAGATCGGAGAAATTTCCACAAGAACGAATATGCTTGCCCTCAACGCAGCGATCGAAGCTGCAAGAGCCGGAGAACACGGAAAAGGTTTTTCAGTCGTCGCGGAAGAGGTTTCCCAACTCGCCGAACACACGATGAAAAACACGAGGGAAATCACCGAACTGATCGAGTTTACCCGGACGAATATCGATTCCGGAAACGGAGAAATGGATCAGTTCTCCGATTTTTTCAAAATCATTCAAGAGAACGCCGTGAATGTTGCGGAGTTCAGTCTCCGTCTTTTGGACGACATGAGAGTTCAGGAGTCCGGCCTCAATCAATGTTCTCAACGAATGCACGAGGTCGCATCGAATATTACGGATTTGGAATCCTCTTCTTTGGAAAATAAAAGCGCTTACGGTTCGATACGGGAATCGGTGCAGAAACTTTCGCAGGGCGCGCTTCAAATTTCTTCCGGTTCTCAGGCGATCAACGAGGGGGCGAAAAAGATCGACGAACAATCGACAAAAGTAAAACGCCTGATGGAAAAATTTAAGGTCTGACAAACGGATCCGTATAGAGCGACTCGCTGAGTTCGGGAGTGGAACCCGAATCAACGCTATCGAATACTTAAGGGATCCTTTCTTCGATTCTACTTTTCTTTGAATAAAAAAGGGTTTGCTTCCTTTGGAACCCAGGCAATCGTATCGTCGTCTAAACTATACGCCTTCCTTTGAAGGGGGCTCCTTTAGAGATACGATCGTTGAGCCTTCTTTATGCCGAAAATAAAGCGCGAATATTTTGGGATATTATAATATTCTTTTGTATTTTGTTCGCTGCCGTCGAGTCGCCGCTTCGAATCGTTCTTTTTTATGAAAAGGGTCTTACCTTGAGCGGCATATACATTTTGGTCGACTTGCTGTTTTTGGGCGATATTTTCGTGAATTTATTCTTTCCCGAATCCGCGCGGACGGAACGCAGACCTGCTTTCCGAAAAGAGATGATTCTCCCTTATTTAAAAAGCTGGTTCGTATTCGATTTCATCGCCGCATTCCCTTTCGAATTGGTCGCTCAGAAAGCGATCGGTATCGAACTCACCTTTCATCCGTATTTGTTTCTTTTATTCGGGATCACTCGTATCGTTAAGGTGGTTCGGATTCCGGGAATCATTCGCAGGCTGAATCTCGCATTCCAGCCGTCGCCTGGTGTTCTTCGTTTAGGATTGCTCGGCTTTTGGATCACGATCGTGGCCCATTGGTTTGCGGTCGGTTGGCTCTATATGGACCAATTGGAAAGGATGAAAACCGGATGGAACGAATATGTCAAAGCTCTTTATTGGTCCGTGATGACGCTTGCCACCGTAGGTTACGGAGACGTGCTTCCCGCAACGACCGAACAGAGGATCTATTCGATTTTGGTGATGATGATCGGAGCGGCGGTTTACGCGACCATCATCGGGAACGTGGCGAGTATTCTCGGAAATCTGGATTTGGAACGTTCGGCCCGCATCAAAAGAATGTCGCAAGTGGATTCCTTTTTAAAGGCGAGAAACCTTCCCTCGGATTTGAGGATGAAAATCCGCGAGTTCTACATTTACATTATCGAGAAAGGTTTCGGTCAAAACGAAAAGGAATTGTTAAGCGACTTGCCCATTCCCCTGCAAAGGGAGGTCAAGATTCATCTGCATCGGGAACTTTTAGAAAAGGTTCCGTTTCTTAAGGGCGCGGAGCCTTCGTTCATTACGACGCTCGTGTTTTCCCTCAAACATCAGATTTTTCTCCCCGGCGATATCATATTCAGGAAAGGTGATATAGGTCATAACTTGTACATTCTGAGCGAAGGGACGGTTGAAATTCTCGGAGAAAACGATCACGAAGTGATCGCGAAAGCCGGAGGCGGACAATTTTTCGGAGAGTTGGCTTTGATTACCGAGGAAAGGAGATCGGCTACGGTTCGATCCGTGGGAATCTCTCAGGCGTACACTCTCAGTAAGGGTGATTTTCTGAACGCCTTGAACGATTATCCCGTATTTAGAGAGGCGATCCTTACCAGAGTTCGGAATTTAAAAGCGCAGACACGGACGCGTAAAAAACGAACGGCTAACGGAAAGGTTTCAAAACGGGAAAGGAAGAATTGACCGAACCGTTTCGAGAACTTCGATCAAAGCGCGAATCAGACTTCTAAGATCGCGAATCCTTTCTTAATCGTTTCCTTTTTATTTCCGATGCGAATCTTACCGGAAATCTTTCCTTCGATCCGTTCCATCGGAATCTTTTTCCCCAACAAACCCGAAATCGTCGAATGTGTAGTCCGCACCGGAGTCACGGTAAGTTCGATTTGATCGGAAGGATCATGAAGCACATACGATAAGGATTCTTTTTTGAAACTCGCCGTTTCCAAAAACGTAGGAATTCCGTTTCTCCAAAGTAGAATGCCCGTCTTTTGGTTGTAGTTCAAACGAAACGAATTCTTTCCCGCGCCCCATCCGTAGATTCTCGATTCCGGAAAAAAGGATTGGTTGGCAAAACCCGTGGTGATGCTGTAGGAAAGTTTTTCCGAAGATTCCAAATTCCAAGTTTGATCGTCGAAGGCGAGTTGTCCCCGCACGCTGAGATCGGGCGAAATCAAACGAAAGAGCCAGTCCTTGCCGGATTTTTCCAAAGAAGAAACCGGCTTATGCGTTTTTTCAACGGTGCTTACGAGTGCGTCGAGTTGAAGATTCAAGTTCGAAGCTAAGATCGATGAATGCGTATACCCTTGTTGGATCGTATCGTCCAGACGAAAGTTGAATCTCTGATTGCCTTGGGTAAAACTCCAATAACCGTTTCGAAACGTGCCTCGGGATAAGTATTCTTTGCCCGGGCTGCCGATCCATTCGAAGTCCTTGAAATTGTCGGATTCGAAAAACCAAAGATGGAGAAGGGCCTTACAGGCCCCCGGGCCTCGGAAAATTCGCAACCCGAGAAGAAAATCTTCTGTAATCAAATCGACTAAAACGGAGTCTATTTTCTTCCAGGAAGAGAAAAAAGAAGTTTTATACTCTCTGGAGTTGTCGATTCCAAGAGTTCCTGAATAGAGACCGAGATTGGGTTCTAATGTGGAGGGGTTGAGAAGATGGCCGATCGCCTCTTTCATGAAGAATACCTTTAGGATTGTCAGTTTTTCCAGAGGTTTCAAAAAAAAAAGAAGAATGTGGTCTTCTCTTCTCCTTAATTTGGCGCTTTTTGTCCGGAATTTTGCTTGCCGGACCTTGCTTTGTGGATTCCAGTATAGGAACTCTTAAAAAAACATGTTGTACAGCCAGGATACAAGCAACCTTCTCTCGTATGGGGAGAATTATTATCAACCTCACTATCAACCGATCCTGGAAGTTACGAACTGCAACATCATCGGCTACGAGGTTCTCGGGAGATTTTATTCTCCGGAAAAGAACGAATATCGTTCGCTCGGTTATCAATTCCACAATCCAGAACTCGATACGATTCGATTGATCCAGATCGATCGGCTGATCCGCGAAAAGGCGATTCGCCATCTCAAAGATACGGGACTCAGAACCAAGTTGTTCCTCAACATGATGCCGAACTTTCTTTCGATGATTCATACGGGGGACGTTTTGGATCTGAAGAGACTTCACGTTCTCAATCTCATCGAAAAATACGATATATCTCCTTCCGAAGTCGTGTTGGAAATCACGGAAGACAAATTCGACGGAAGCATCGAAAAACTACTCTCGATCGTAAACGTCTTCAAGGACTACGGTTTTAAGATCGCGGTCGACGATCTCGGAGTCGGATTTTCCAACTTGGAAAGAATCGGTTACATTCATCCGGATATCATGAAAGTCGATATCAAGATCATGCGCGAGAGCTTGAACAGAAGATCGTTCAAAAACGTTCTGAGCGCGATCGCGGACATGTCGCAGAAACTCGGATCGGATCTTCTTTTCGAAGGAATCGAAACCGAGGAAGAATTGCATCTCGCTCTTTCGATGGGAGCGAACCTTCTCCAGGGATTTTATTTTTCAAGACCTCAGGTGGAGTTTCAGGATAAGAAGCAGTTCAACAGAACTCTTCGCGATACTCTGGAGAAGTTTTCCGGTCTTCGGTTTATGGAACTCTTGGAAGAATTTCAAAAAGGCCAAGCTGTCATCGACGCCCTCGGAGAAAAACTCGAAGCCCTTCGTCACAACGGAAAAGAGGATCTGCCTCTCGTTCTTCATTTGATGCTGTCCGAGTTGCCCTCGGAAATTCTATCCGTGTTTGCCTGCGATATCTTCGGTTATCAGATCACTCCAACGTATTTCCGTTCGCATCCGGGCGAAGAATGGGATTCCGATCTGACCGAGATCGGGAACAATTACGCTTGGAGACCGTTCTTTATCCGACACAAAGCAAAGGTGGTTCAAAGCGGAGCCAAATGGACCGTGACCGAACCGGTCTACGATATGGATCTTCACAAACAAGTCGTGATCTTTACCTACACTCTTCGCGATAATTATATTCTCGTGATCAAGATGGATTGGGAACGGGTCTAAGATCCGTTTTCGAGTTATGTCGGCTATCCGTAGACTTTGTGGGAACTCCCACAAACACGGGGAAAGAATTTCGATTGAAAATTTAAGAAATCCGTGATATAGAAATTTCGCAGGAATTTTTCCCGCCTCCTCACCCCTCCGCCCAAACAAGGGTGGGGCGTAAGTTTCACGGACTCATTGTCGTACCTCCGACAATTCGTTTGATAACTATTGATCTCTCCTTACAAAAAAAAACACTGGTAGAATAGGGGAAGGTGCGTTTGTGACCGAGATTCTAAAAATCCAGGACCTGCGAGCGGGAATCCAAGTCGGAGATTCCGGAGAAATCAAGGAGATCGTAAAAGGCGTAAATCTTACGATTCGTCCCGGAGAAGTTCACGCCATCATGGGCCCGAACGGTTCCGGCAAAAGCACTTTATCCAACGTCATCATGGGACACCCGAAATACCAAGTATTGTCGGGAGATATTCTATTCGAAGGGAAATCCATTCTCGATCTCCCGACCGACGAACGCGCCCGTCTCGGAATCTTTCTCTGCTTTCAATATCCGACGAGCATTCCGGGAGTTACGATCGGAAACTTTTTAAAGACCATCGTCAAGTCCGTTCGCGGAAAAGAACTACCCGTTAAAGAATTCAGAAAGGAACTCAAAGAATCCATGGCGGCTCTCGACATGCCCGAGTCGTTTATATCTCGTTATGTGAACGACGGATTTTCCGGCGGGGAAAAAAAGAGAAACGAAATTCTCCAGATGAGTTTGCTGAAACCGAAATTGTCCGTGTTGGACGAAACGGATTCGGGACTCGACATCGACGCGCTCCGCATCGTAAGCGAAGGAATCAATCGAAACAAAACTCCCGATAGATCGATTCTACTCATCACGCACTATCAAAGAATGCTAAACTACATCACACCCGATTTCGTTCACGTATTCGCAAAAGGAAGAATTCTCAAAACAGGAACGAGAGAACTCGCGTTGGAATTGGAAGAAAAAGGATATGATTGGATCCTTGCGGAATCTGGAGACTAAAAACCAAGTGTCTTTAGAAACTCAATTTTCGAGTCTGCTCTCCCGCAGCGGGGAACCCCAGGCACTAAAGGATTTTCGCAAGAAGGTATTCGCAAAGTTTCAGACCTTAAAAATTCCGAGATCGGAAAACGAGTCTTGGAGAAAAATCCCCTTATCCAATTTTCATCCGGACGAATTCAACGAAACTCCGGATGCGGCAGACGCGGTTACGTGGAAACTTCCCGAATCGGTAAAACTGCAAAAGGCGGAATCCCTTTCCGGAAAAGAACTCGAATTCTTTCTCGAAAGTCTGGAAACTATATTCCAAAAACAGAATGAAGAATGGTTTACGTTGTTGAGCCTTTCCTCCTTTACGCACGGGATTTATCTCGAAGTCGAATCCGATCGCGTCCTCAAGGAAGAAATCGAAGTGAAGTTTCGCCTCGAAACGGAGAATCGAATTCTTCCGTTGGTCGTTGCAAAAATCGGAAACCACAGCAAGGCGTTTTTTGCGGAACGATACGAATGTCCCGAAGAACAGGATTTTAAATTCTTCCAAGGTTTGACAGTGATTCATGCGGGCGCGGGAACAAAATTTTCCTATGCGGGAATCGAATCCTTCGGTTCGAGCGTATTCCATTTTCAAAATCTATTTTCCGATCAAAAAGAGGATTCGGACGTAAAGATCGCAAAGGTAACTCCCGGCGGTTACAAAGGAAAAAATCTTCTCAACGTGGAACTTTCCGGCAAAGGCGCGAGGGCGCGCGTGATCGGACTCGCTCCGATGGCCGCCCGCGAATTTCAGGATTCCGAAGTGAAGATCGTTCACAACGAAAGTCATACCGAAAGTTCGATCCTTTACAGAGGCGCGTTTAAGGACAAGGCGCATCATATCTTTACCGGCAATCTTCATATTCCGAATTCCTGCAAAGACGTAAACGCGATTCAGATCAACAACAACCTTCTTCTCAACCGATCCGCGAGAGCCGAGTCCATTCCGAAACTCGAAGTATATGCGGAGAACGTAAAGTGCGAGCACGGGGCGACCGTAGGCGAGATCGACGAAGAACAGTTGTTTTATCTCGCTTCCCGAGGAATCGACGAAGACGAGGCGAGAAGAATGATCGTGGACGGATTTTTGGGTCAAGTGATTGGGGAAATCGAATCCGATTCCATACGACAAGAGCTTTTCGAGCTGATCGCCCGTAAAGTGGAAGGTTCCGCATGAGCTTTCGTAAGGTAGCAAATCGTTCCGAAATCGAAAACGGGAAAGTCAAAGTAGTGGAGACCCGCTATAATAGAATCGGGATCACGAGTTTGGACGGAAACATTTACGCATTCGAAGATGTTTGTACACACGACGGAGAGGCGATTTCCGGAGGGGAATTGTGTGGAGACGTAATCACCTGCCCGAGACACGAGGCGCAGTTTTCGATCAAAACCGGAAAAGCGCTTTGTATGCCCGCAGTGGAAGATCTCCCGGTTTATCCCGTAAGAATCGTGGGTGACTCCGTCGAGGTGGACTTGGAGGATTGACATATATGAGTTTCTCAGCCGAAAGAATCAGAACCGATTTCCCGATTTTGGGAACCACGATGAACGGGAAACCTCTCGTTTTTTTGGACAGCGCGGCTAGTTCTCAGAAACCGTTTACGGTCATCGATACGATCGAAAAGTATTATCGCGAAGAAAACGCGAACATTCACCGAGGCATTTATTATCTTTCCCAAAAAGCGACTGAAAAATACGAACTGAGTAGAATCCGTCTTTCCCGCTTTATCGGAGCGCAATGCGCGAAGGTTTGTATCTTCACGAGAAACGCTACCGAGTCGATCAATCTTGTCGCACAAACCTGGGGAAGAACCCAAATTCAAGAGGGGGACGAGATCGTTCTCAACGAACTCGAACACCATTCCAATATCGTTCCTTGGCAGATGCTCGCTCAGGAAAAAAAAGCCGTATTAAAATTCATTCCTCTGAACGAGGACAGCACTTTGGATCTGAGCGGGATCGACGAGATCATCACGAACAAAACGAAACTCGTCGCGGTCTCGCAAATGTCGAACGTGACCGGAACGATTCATGACATTCTCCCCATACAAAAACGCGTAAGACAAGTCGGCGCCAAACTGCTCGTAGACGGAGCGCAGGGAGTTTGCCATCTTCCCGTGAACATGAAGGAAATGGATTACGACTTCTACGTATTCTCCGCGCACAAAATGCTCGGCCCGACCGGAGTCGGTGTTCTTTATGCAAAGGAAGAAATCCTGGAAGAGATGCCTCCTTGGATGGGCGGCGGCGATATGATCGCGCAAGTTTATAAGGAACGATCCACATACGCGGAACTTCCTTCCAAACTCGAAGCGGGAACTCCGAACATAGCGGGAGTGATCGGTTTCGGTTCGGCGATCGAATACCTCGAAACGATCGGGATGCAGGAAATTCGAAATCACGAAGTCGAATTGTTAACATATGCTCTCGATCGATTGGACGATTTCGGCGGACTCGAACTCTACGGAACGAGAGATCTTTCCAAACGAGGCGGAGTGATTTCCTTCAACTTCCCGGGAGTTCATCCGCACGACGTGGGAACGATTCTCGACGAAGAAGGAATCGCGATTCGGGTCGGACATCACTGCGCGCAGCCTTTTATGGCGTTTAAGAATATTCCGGGAACTTGCCGCGCGAGTCTTTACCTTTACAATACAAAAGACGACATCGATCGATTGATCGAGGGTCTAATTAAGGTAAAGGAGATTTTCTCCCGTGTCCTTAAGCGATAGTCTTTACAAAGAAGTCATTCTCGATCACTATCAAAATCCGAGATTTCGAGGCAAACTCGAACCGGCCGATCTTTTCGAACACGGAATCAATCCCCTTTGCGGCGACGAACTCGAGTTGACGATCAACCTCGTCGGAGAAACGATTTCGGACGTTCGCGTGACCGGAAAAGGATGTTCGATTTCCCAGGCCTCGGGTTCCATGATGGCGGAATCGATCCGAGGAAAAACGGTGGCGGAAGCGGAGAATATTCTCAGCCGATTTAAGAATATGTTTTTGGAAGATAAGGATCCGCAGTTCGAGGAAGAACTCGAGGATCTTGAATCGATGGAGTCCGTAAAAAAGATTCCCGCGCGGATCAAATGCGCGGTCCTTCCTTGGAATACTTTGGAACGCGCGTTGGAGCGGGCGTCCAAACGAGGTTGAGTTTGCCTGCGTGCGGATTTTCTCCCGATAAAAAGTGTGGGAACTACCACAATGCAAATATTCATACCATCCAATTTGTGGGAACTCATACAAAGAATCGGGTCGACAAACGACTGTATGAGCTTCGACGGGACTCGGCGGTCGTCGATAAATTGTATGAGTTCCCACAAGTCACCGTTGGTCGCCGTCCCCTTCGGATCGTAAGAGTTCCCACACGGTTTGTCGGGAAAATGAAATAGAAAAACGGAGAGTGAGAAAATGTTAGAAGCCCCCACAAACGCATTGGAAGAACAGATCTACGAAGAAGTAAAAAAAGTGGAGGATCCCGAAATCGGAATCTCCATCGCGGAACTCGGTCTCATCTATAGAATCAAAGTCGAAGGCGATAAGGCCAAGATCGACATGACTTACACCTCCATGGCCTGTCCAGCCGGACCTCAAATGAAACAACAAGTCAAGGATCATGCACTTCGTGTGGAAGGAATCTCCGACGCGGAAGTGGAAGTGGTCTGGGTTCCGAAATGGGATCCGCGCGAAATGGCGACCGAAGAAGCCAAGATGGATCTCGGAATTTTCGACTGAACCGCAAATATCATAAAGTTTGAATGTTTGAATGAAGGAAAGGGGAAAAACGTCGCCGATGTTTTTTCCTTTCAAAAGAAGAATATTGTAACCGATTCTAAATGAAAGAAATCCAATCCTCCGAATTAGAAACACGATTTGCCAATTCTTTGGGACAACCGATCGGAACCCCGCTTCCCGATTGGAAACCTGCGTCGCTCCCGAAAAAGGAAACTATACAAGGAAGATTCTGCCGCTTGGAACCTCTCGATCCGGAAAGGCACGCAGAATCGCTCTATTCTGCCAATTCGTTGGACGCCGGAGGGGCGATGTGGACGTATCTTCCCTATGGACCTTTTAAAACGTTCGACGAATACCAAGAATGGATGAAGAATACGTGTCTGACGGAAGATCCGTTGTTTTTCGCGATCTTCGACTTGTCTTCCGATCGGGCCGTCGGACTTGCTAGTTACGCGGAGATTTCTCCGAAAGCCGGTTCGATCGAAGTCGGGCATCTGGCGTATTCTCCGTTCATGCGACAATCTCCGGTTTCGTCGGAAGCGATGTATCTTATGATGAAGAACGCGTTCGAACTCGGATATAGAAGATATCAATGGAGATGCAACGCTCTCAACTTGCCTTCCGCGATCGCGGCACAAAGAATCGGATTGTCCTTTGAAGGAATTTTTAGACAGGCCAATGTTCTAAAGGGTCATAGCCGCGATACCGCCTGGTTTTCGGCCATCGACGAGGAATGGCCCGCGATTCAAGAAGCGTTTTTGAAATGGTTAAATCCCGGCAATTTCGACGAGAACGGGCTTCAAAAAGTCCGCTTGAGCGATTTGACGGCGCCTATTCTCAAACGGAAATACGGTTTTTAGTTCGAAAGGAGTTTCGATTCAACAACTTACCTATATGAATCATTTAGAATATAAAAAAACGATCATAATCCTTCTCTTCTCTTCCTTTCTTTTTCTTTCGTCGACGATCTCCTGCAAACGGTTTCAAGACAAAGAAGACGATCCGAATGCGGATCTTTTCACCGGATATGCATTGTTGAGCGTATTGGGATGTACACAATATCAGAACGCACCCCGCGTGGATACGGTCGACGGTTTGACTCGGATTTTCGTTCTGCCGAGTTTTACGTTTCCCTGCGTGCCGCGATACAACGACCCGCATTTGATTTTTGTTCCTTCTTCCTCCGTAAAAAATATTCTTACCGTGTTTTTGCCGGGTTCGGGAGGAACTCCGATCGGCGTTTCCAAACTCATTCAGGAAGGCGCGGCCCGCGGTTATCACAGCGTCGGTTTGATGTATCCGAACGGTGAACCGATCAACGTTCTTTGTAACGGTGCGGGAAGTTCTCCCGCTTGTTTCGGGAATGCGAGAGAGGAAATCATTACGGGAGTCGATAAGACGAACATCGTTTCCGTCGATACGAACAATTCCATCGACGGTCGTTTGTTGAAGCTACTTCAATATCTCGTCGTCAAACGTCCGAACGACGGTTGGGGACAGTTTTTAAACGGAGATTCCGTTAACTGGAACAAGGTTTATTTCGGCGGCCATTCGCAGGGCAGCGGACACGCCGCGTATCAAGGAAAGATCAAAGCCATCGGAAGGGTTTCGATTTACAGCGGTGTTGGGGATTATCATATCACTTCGGCGACTCCCGCGACTTGGTTGGCTCAGAGCGGCCTGACCTCTTCCGCGTTCTTTTTCGGTTTGATCCATGTCGGAGACGGTGTCACGAATTTTTCCGGAAATTCGAATCAGGCTACGGATACGTGGCAAAGCGCCTTCGGGATGAACGGCGCCCTTACCGACGCCGACAGCGGAACCGCTCCGTTCGGAGGAACACAACGATTGACTACGAATCGCTGCGCGGGTCAGGACGAGAACAGCAAACACAACTGTACGATGATTCCCTCCCAACAGGCGGCTTGGGATTATATTAGTTTTCCTTAATGGAATACGTGGATACATACCCCTCTGGTTTCGGATTTTTTTCGGAACAGTGCAGGTCTAAAAAGTTTTTTGATACAAGCTTTTTCCGAATCTCTTGTCGGAACACTTGTGAAAATCCGAAATGTAGGAACTCATACGGGTTCGCGCAACTTGTGCGGCCACTCACTTCGTTCATTGAACTCAGCACCGCTTCTCTTACGGAGAAGCGGTAGGGATCAAAGCGTGGTCAATAAATTGATTTTCCTGAATGATTTCGCGAATTCAAAAACGGATTCAATTTATTGACCGAAGCTGCGAGCCCGGGCCGCTACGCGGCACCGCCCAGTCGAACGATCTCATAGAGTGCGAGCCTTGAGCCCGCGCTTCTAATCTTTCTGAAAGAATTGATTGAGTGAAAGAAGAGTCGTAATTCCCCAGGCGCCCAAAAACGCGTAGAACTTCCAACTGAAAACGTAATCTTCTTCGCGCAAAAAGCTCACAAAGAACGCTTCGGGAAAAAAGATTCCCGCAAGCGCGCCCAAACCCAAAAGAAATTGAACGCTCAACAACAACGATCCGAGCCAATGAGAACGCCAGAACGATCCGAAAAAGAAAACCCCGGCCGACAAAAAGATAAAATAGAAGTTAGACGAAACACGAAGTCCTTCCGTTTCTTCTCCGCCTAAATGGATCGTGTATTCGATCCAAGTCGAAAGACTGAATAACAATTGAAGAGTTACAGCGACAAAGAGGGCTTTTTCCGAGACGGATTTTTCCTTCCAAAACTCGGTGAACCTCCCCGTAAACGAAAGATAAAATGTGAGCCATTCTCTCAAGAGAAGAGGGACGGAACGCAGGCTCCATTGAACGTCTCTCCAGAGATTACGGAGCATCTGCAACCTGAAAGGTGACTTCCACTTCCACCGGCGATCCGAGCGGAAGCGAAGGAGTTCCCACGGCAAAGCGCGCATGACGTCCTTCTTCTCCGAACACGGAAAGAAGAAAGTTGCTTCCGTGATTCGCGACAAGATGATGTTCGGTAAAATTCGGACTGCAAGCGACAAAGACTCCGATCTTCACGATTCGAACGAGTTTGTCCGGACCTCCGCAAACTGCCGCAGCCGCTGCGATTGCGTTGAGACTCGCTTGGATCGTCGCTTCCTTGACGTCGTCGACGGAAAGACCTTCTCCCAGTTTTCCAACCTGCATCAGTTGACCGTCTTTGAGAGGAAGTTGTCCCGAAGTGAATACGAGATTTCCCGAACGATTTGCGGGAATATACGCCGCGATCGCTTGCGGAGCGGGAGGAAGTTTGTAACCTAAGGATTCGATTTTGTTTTGAATGCTCATGTGCTTCTTTCTTGCCGAATAGGGAAGATCCTTCCAAAAAGATTGTCATACTCGATTTTTCAAGCAGTTTCGAAAAAAGGAATTTTCTTTCTTTTCCCCTCCGGTTTCACTAGATCCAGAGAATGTATCCGAAACTCGAGCTGATTCCTCATCCGCAGTATCCCGAACACTATCAGATCTGCAAACGAACCGGAGTTTGTTTTTACAAACCGGCCAAAACCCGGGAATACAAGGATTCTTATTTTTTAGAAGAATATAAAAATCAGTATCAAAAGACCTACTACGAAGACGAGGTTTCCCTGCGCGCTCTTGCCCGAAAACGGCTCGCGATCTTGGGTCAGCTCCACGACCCGAAAGGGTCCGCTCTTTTCGAACTCGGTTCGGCCGCAGGCTTCTTTTTGGACGAAGCAAAGAAAGTCGGTTATCAGGTGAGCGGTTTGGAAATTTCTCCCGCAGAGGTCGAATATTCCCGAAAGACTTTGGGGCTCGACGTTCTCTGCGATTCTTTTTTAGGGGAGAAGGTTCTACAAGGGTCTACTTTCGACGTCGTTGCGGCTTTCTTCGTAGTGGAACATTTTCCGGACGCGGACTTCGTGTTCGAAAAGTTAACCGGTCTTGTCAAACCCGGAGGATTTCTGTTCTTAGGACTGCCTTCCTTATACGGTCCGACCTTTCAAACCAATCCGGAAGAATGGTTCCGCACGCATCCGTCGGACCATTTTTGGGATTACAGCCCAGCCTCCCTGAAAAAAATGTTGAAAGGATACGGTTTTAAGACTGAGTATAAGAAACCGATGTCCTACCACCCGTCCCGTGATCGGGGCTGGAGAGGAAAAACACTGAGTCACCGCCTTTTTGCACGTCTCTCAGACCTCACCTGTTACGGTGATACATTCCACTTAATCGCTCAGAAGCTGCACACATGAAATTCGAAGAACTTTCGCTACATCCTAAATTACTTTCAGCCATTCAAGAGATCGGTTATACCGAACTCACTCCGATTCAGGAACGATCGATTCCGCACGGGCTGGAAGGAAAAGACATCACCGGTCTCGCACAAACGGGAACCGGAAAGACCGTGGCCTTTTTAGTGCCGGTCATTCACACCATTCTTACCAAAGAAATCCAAGGCGTTTCCGCTCTCGTATTGGCTCCCACAAGAGAACTTACGATGCAAATTTCGGACGAAGCCAAAAAACTTCTGAAACATTCGGAAGGAATTCGCGCGGTGCCGATCATCGGCGGAACCGATTACAAATCCCAAAACAAGGATTTGGAAGGATTGAACGGAATCATCGTCGCGACTCCGGGAAGATTGATCGACATGATCAAGTCCGGTTCCATCGACATATCCAACGTCGAGTTCTTCGTTCTAGACGAAGCGGATCGAATGCTCGACATGGGATTCATCCAGGACATCCGTTGGCTTCTTCATAAATGTAAGAATCGCAAGCAGACCTTGTTGTTCTCCGCCACCTTATCCGTGGAAGTGATGCGTCTCGCCTATCGCTTCTTAAACGAACCCGTTGAAATTCAGATCAATCCCGAAAAGATCATCACCGAAAGAATCGATCAGAAGATCGTCCACTTGGGACGCGAGGAAAAAATTCCTTACATGACCAATCTGATCGTCAACTCGGAGGAAGAAGGTCAGGGAATCATATTCACGAATTATAAAGCGAATATTCCCAAGATCGTTCATACTCTACGCAAATACGGAATTCCCGTCACTGGAATCTCCTCCGAGTTGGATCAGAAAAAAAGACTGAGACTTTTACGGGATTTCAAATCGGGCAAATACCGTTATATGGTCGCGACCGACGTCGCTTCCCGCGGGATCGACGTCGAAAACATAGACATCGTTTACAATTACGATCTTCCGCAAGACACGGAAAACTACGTTCATAGAATCGGACGTACGGCAAGAGCGGGAAGAAAAGGGAAGGCGATCGGTTTTTGTTCCGAGTCTGATTACGTGGAACTCGAAAAGATCGAAAAATATCTGAAACAAAAGATCGACGTTCTCGATGTTCAGGAAGAATATATTCAATTTCCTGCGGGTGATTTTCAGCCTTTCGTGGGCGGTGATTCCTACGATCGGGAAAAAGAAACTCACTTCAAACAAAACGGGAGACGTCCTCACGAAAGGGGGGAACGCGCTCCTCACAAACACGATCGGGACAGAAGAGGGGACAAACGTCACGCAAGTCATACCCGTTCTCATTCTCCCGCAAGAGATTCTTCCCAAAAGAAAAAACCGGCCGCCGCGATTCAAGAGGCGGAATTTTTTCTGCAAAAAGCCGATTCCGTTTTATCTTCCGAACCGAAAGGCAATAAACAAGGCAATAAGAATCAACATCGTTTTCAAGGCGGCAAGGACAAACAACGTCAACCGAATGGCGGTCAACAACAGGGCGGCGGAAATCAACAACGCAATCAACAAAATCGCGACCGCAATCAGAACAGAAACCAACAGACGAATAAGAATTACGACAAGAGCAAACGGAATCTGTTCGATATCAACGACACTCAAAGAGAAGATTCCAAAAAGAAAAAAGGTTCGATTTGGCAAAAAATCAAATCTATCTTTGGGGGCTGATCCTATTCTTTTCCAACGCGTGGGGACTTGCGGCCAAGGTCTCCATTCCCACGCAGGCTTCCGAACGTTATGTGCGCTTTGAGGACGTTCAAAAGGAATTTCCTTCCCTAAAGTCCTCGTTCAATCCAGCGACCTTTGTCGGTTCGATCAAACATCCTTCCGGAGAAATCCGTTTTCGGGTAGGCTCCTCCTTTTACACCTTCAATCAAACGATCGAAAAAATCTCCGTTCCGATTTTGTATAAGGAAAAGGATTTTCTGATTCCACCCGAAATCGTGGAAGCCTTGTTCGTACAACTCATGTCCGAGGACGTTCGTTACGAATATAAGGAAAACGTGTTGGAGTTGGAGGTTCTTCCGGGCGCGGAAATACTCGGAATCAAGACCGTTCTGATCGATGCTGGACACGGAGGAAAGGACCCGGGGACTGCCTCGAACGACGGAACGAACGAGAAAACGGTCGCTCTTCAAGTCGCCAAAATTCTCAAGAAGTTCTTCGAGAAGGTTTATCCGTCGATCGAAGTCGTATTAACGAGACCGGACGACACGTTCGTGGAACTCGAACAAAGATCCGCGATCGCCAATCGGGAACTCAAAAAAAAGGGAAGCGCTTTGTTCATCAGTCTTCACTGCAATTCCTCCATCAACGAGGATGTGAACGGTTTCGAAATCTATTATCTTTCGCAAACTGCCTCCACAGAATCCGCGCGGGAAACCGCGCTGTTGGAAAACCGGATTCTCAAGCCCAAAGGAACCTCAGCCGTCAAAAGAATCCAGGCGGGAATGATGTCCTCCCTCATCCAAAGAAGGAGCAGAATCTTAGCGAGGTCCCTGGAATCGGAGATGAAAAAAAAGCTCCAACCTCAAATTCTGTCCAGGGGAGTGAAAAAGGCGGATTTTTCGGTCCTCCGAGGAAGTCTCATGCCCGCGGTTCTCGTGGAAATGGGTTATCTTTCTCATGAAAAAGAATCCAAACTTTTGCAAAGCAAAAGTCTGCAAGTAAAGATAGCGAAAAGTATCGTAGAAGGAATCCGGGGATATGAATTGGCAAAAAATTAAAGAATCTGCAATCGCGATCAGAGACGCGGCATGGGAAGCGATCAAGGCCGCGGGAGTAAAAATCAATCTCGGATATCTTTGGTTGTTCCGCACCGCCACCGAAGACGGAGTTTCCAGACGAACCCTTTTTCTGACCTACGCTTGGATCGGAGTCGTATTATTTTTTACGTCCTTTATTCTCGCGGGCAATAGCCCTTTCGTCACACTCGTTCCGTTTTCCCTTTACGACGTGGGAAACAGAGATCCGAGAACGACGATCACGATCTACGGATCGGACGGAGAACGTCAGGTATTTCCGGTTCAAAGAAAGGTTCTTCTCGAAGACGAAGAATACCGTCACAAGACGATGACCCTGATCGGAGAAATCAGCGAATCCTCGTATTTCGATAAGACACTTGAAAGCGGAAAGGGAGAACATTATAAAAACCTAAAGCGTTTGCCCGAGATACAATACGCGGTAAAGGCGATCTGGAAGACCGGAAACGTTTTGATTTTGGATTTCAGAAAATCGACGCTTCAGGAAATCCTTTCCGGGATGAAGTTTAGAATCGATTATACTTACGTTCAACAGAACATGAAAGAGGAAGAAAAACAAAAGGAAATCGCCCGTAAAAAGATGGCCCTCTTGGATTCCACGTTTCTTGCTCTGGAAAAAACCGTTTTCGAGAATTTTCAGGATATTCAAAGCCTAGAATATAGGCTCGACGGTTTATCGGAGAGCATTCCCGGAATGGAATATTCTCTCAATTTAACCCATAAAAGGAACTGATTCGCTCTTTCCGTCCGTTTTTTAGCCGATACTAGAAACAAGATGAAATCCGATTTTATGGGTCGCTTGTTTCCGATCGGCAAAACGAAGCCGCTCACGATTTGTTTTCTCGCCCTGTTTTTTCTCGGGGGAAGCGTCTCGTCTTCTTCCGATCTGCAGATTTCTCCCGATCTACTCAATATCACCGATTTTCGGACCGATCGGCTCGCATTTCATTTTATACAGCTCGTGGACAAAGAGGGAAAATCCCTTCCGCAAACCAATCCCAACCGCGATTCTTCCGAAGCGACTTTGATGATCATCTACAAAGGACAACTAACGTTACTTAAGGACGGATACGACGATCCGAACAAGATACGGGAGAAGGAAAAGGAATATCTCGTGAAGATTTCCAATTACGCGAGACTCCGGGAATTGGAATCGGAATACTACAGACTTCCCGAATCGGAACGGACCGTAAGTCCGAACAAATCCTCCGAAAGTCCGCAAGGTTCCGGTCAGCAGAACGTTTCCAGTTCGAACGCGACTTCTTCTTCAAACGCCGCGGTTTCCGGAAATGGATCGACTAACAACGCCGAGGCGGGTCAGGTTTCGGCGGAACCTTTGAAAAAGACGAAGGAGCTCGATCTTCTTTTGAAATACGACGAGGAACTTTTGAAAAGTTATTCTTCCGAACGTGCGGTCAGCGGAGAATTGGAACGGTCCGAACGGTTTTACGGAAAGGATTCACCTAAAACGACTTCGATTCGTTTCCGCGCGGAAGAACTTCGCAAGAAAGTAAACGAAAGAAGAAACGTTCTCATTCAATTCTTAAGGAACCCCGGTTCATCCACCAATCCGTATCCGGGGGATCGAAAGGATCAGGCGTTTTATACGAATACGATCAACGGTGTTCCCGATTTTTATCTTCATTCCACGACTCCGCGCGAACCCGACGGTCAGATGAAAGGAGAGGAAGAGGTCGGCAAAAAATACGGGGAATTGTTTAAGTCCGCGAGAGACAAACTGATCGATTCTCAAATTAGGAAATTATACTATTATCTTTGGAACCGCGAGATGACGAACACGCGCGTCAAAGCGGAGAAGATGAAAAACGGCAAAAAGGCGGTAGTCGTTACGGGAGATTCCACGGTATTCACCATGATCGATAAGGAAGGAGACGGTATTACCGAATCCTTTTTTGTGGACAGCCCCGGAATTCGTTTTTCTTGGGGAAGAGATCTACCGAACATCATCTCGATTTCGAACTGCACGGACGAGACGATTCTTCCTAAGATCAAAAATCTTACCGAGGACGTTTTGTCCGGAAGAATGCCTGAGAAAATCGACAAGATCGATCTTACCGTTCCGGAAGAACAACTCGTGATCGAGTTGGGGCCGAAGATTCCTCAGTGACTTTGCGTTCTCCGAACCGTAGAATCTCATTTAAGGCAAATATTAAGATTCTTGAACCCTTCCGGAAGCCCCGCCGTGAAAGGGTTTTTATTCGTGAACGCAAAGATTCCGTTAAGCGTTGGAATCGTTACTCGGAGGAGCCGCAGTATCCTTTTCCTTAAAGATAAACCTCTTCAGCACGCCCAATCCGCCGATTACGGCTAACGCGATCACTTTCCAGAATTTTAATAAGAGAGCGAAAAAGCCCGCTTTCGCCAAAACTTTTCCCGCTATCAAACCTCCGATCCCGTACGCGGCCACCGTATCCAGACCCGGATTGAAGTCGGCGTAACGATGTCCTTCGTTGAACTCGGTCGAGTTTACGATCGAGTCGAGTTCTCCATTGACCAAAGAAAGTTTATCGATGTCGGCGATTACGTTCAGGATCAGAACGCCTTTCCTCCCTAACATTCGAATATTATAATTCAATGTATCGACCGGAGAACCTTCGAACTTCAAGGTCTTTGCCCAATGCAGTTTTTTGGTATTAGCATCGTAAAACGGAGGAGAGGCCCAACCCACCAATTCGACGCTTTCGTAACCTTCCTTTTTGCGGGCTTCGTTGGCTTCCTTCATGTCGTCTTTCATCTCGTCGAGAAGGTCGTCGTAGTCCATGTCCTTTGCGTCGTCGTCCTTGATATAACCTTCTTCGGAAAAGGAAATGCTGATCGCATAAGAGAAGTTTTGGCTAATCGGTGTTTCATTCTTTAGAAACAACATTCCGAGCGGTTCCGCTCCGGGCGGATTCCCCCAGACGTTTTCCAAAACGAGTTTACTCTGCGCCCCGTCGATGTATCGGAAGTTAGCGGGAACGTTCAAGGTTGCGAGCCCGTCTCCCAACGTTACCTTTCCGGTTTTGTATTTCAAAGAATTGACGATCTTGATCGCTTCCGGGCTCGGTTGCGCGAGCAATCCGAAGGATAAGAGGAGTAGAATCGTCGCCGTGATTTTCAATTTCATAGAATTCTCCCGCGTGGATTGATTTAAAACGTTTCGGCTAGTCGATCTGCTTTAGCTTGTCCAAGGTTTTCTGCAAATATCTGTATTTCCCGATATTATCGGCGAAAACTTTTTCAAGAACTAAGAGCCGTGCGTATAAATCCGGATGTTGTATCCGGACCGGACCTAATATGAGACAGGAACGAGGAACGGAGTCAAGAAATTCTCGGAAAAACGGTCAGGGTTCCTCTATTTCAACGTTCTCTAATGTATCGAAAAACCCGGTCTGGAGCAGCGGGGCAAAGTCCACCATATCTTCCGCGTTCAGCTTCAATCCGTTTTCCATCGAATACGCCTGTAAAAGGGAAGCGCAGGCCAAATGACTTTCTCCGAGTTGTGCGTGCGCTCTCGCTTTGATGATGAGAATGTCCGAATCAGACTCTCCGAAATATTGTATGTATAAGTCGATGAACTTCAACGCGTTTTTATGATCGGCGACTTTCAGATAACACTGGGCGATCATGTCGTAGTGCAGAAAATTCTCGTCGCTGTCCATTCTCATGGAAGTTTTCAAAGAAACCAAAGCGGAGTTGTAATCTCCTCTTTGATAGTAAAGATGTCCGAGTTCCGCCCAGATATCCTTACGGAGAATTCCCCTTCCTCTCGAAAGTTTTTCCTGAGCCAGCGCCTGTTTTAAAACCGCGATCGCTTCGTTCGAACGGTCCGTGTCTTTCAATAGGGAAGCGAGAGTCAGATACAACTCGAGTTGATCCGGATAAAGTTCGATTCCTTTGGTAAGAATCTTCTTCGCTTGTTTGAAATTGGAAACCTTGATGAGATAATTGGAATAGTAGAGATAGCTGCCGGGTTCGTTCGGATATTGAGTGATGATCTCGTGAAAGAGATTCAATGTCTCTCGAGTATTTCCGATATGATACTGGCACCAAGCCTGACGATTTCGGATCTTTAAGATCGTTTTCGGACTTGTGGTGAAGGAAAGAGCTTCCTTGTAGAGGTTGAAAGCTTTCGTGAATTCTCTTTGATTCTCCCTCTGAATCGCAGATCTGATCAGTGTAGGGAAACTCACAGTTTGGACAGGTTAAAAATTTTCAAAAAATAATCAAGTTTTCTATTTATCAACCGAGAATAGAATTGGGGGAAAAAGAAAGAAAACCCCGAAATTCTCGGAAGAGGGAATTTATGAACATCAACGGAAACACAAACCAGAGTTTACTTTTGGAAAGGGTAGCGAATCTACCTAAGGAAATCTTTCAGGCTCAAAGCGACTTAAATCGAAAGATGTTGCATCTCGCCGTGGAAGCGGGAGTCCAGAATTCCAAGGAAGAGGGACAAAGAAGAATCCTGGACCTTTACGCTTAAGACGAAACTTCAGTTTTGATTGTAGACGGGGCGTTTGCGCTCCTTGAAAGATTGCATCGCTCCTCTAAAATCCGCGGAATCGAGAAAGCTCGAATTCCATAGCGCAACGTAATTCAAACCTGCTTCGAGCGGTTTTCCTTCCGCGTAGCGCATCACATCCTTAACACCCGAAACGACTATCTTAGGATTCTCCGCGATTTCTTTCGCGGTCGCAAGCGCTGCTTGCATCATCTCTTCTTCCGTTTGAAAAACCTTAGTAACGAGTCCGATTCTTTCGGCTTCGATCCCGTCGATGTCCTTACCTGTAAGAGCCAGTTCTCTCGTATGACCTTGTCCGATGATTGCGGGAAGTCTATTGATGGAACCCATGTCCGCAACGATCGCGACTTTCGCTTCGCGAAGCGAGATGGAAGCGTCTGTGGTCGCGTAACGGATGTCGCAAGCGGAGATGAGATCGAGCCCTCCGCCGATGCAATGTTTTTGAACCGCCGCGATCGAAGGTTTGGGTGAATCGTAGACCGCGTTGATTCCTTTCTGCATTTTTAAGATGAGATCGAAGAATTTTCTGCGGTCTCCGCCGAGAGGCGCTTGGATCACGTTGCCGAATTGTTGGATGAACGAATCCAAATCGAGACCGGTGGAAAAGGATTTTCCGCGTGCAGCAATGACGAACGCGTGAATGTCGGAGTTCGCGTTGATTTCCTCAACGGCGTCCGGTAAATCCCTCCAGAAAGGCCAGTTCATAGCATTTCTCTTGTCCGGGCGGTTCAAATAAAGAATGGCGGTTTTGTCTTCGGGTCTTGCGACGATTTCAAAAAATTCAAAGTGGGTTTTCATCCCGGTCAGTTTCGGAGGGAAAAAAATTCTTACAAGTCATTCCTGAGCTCAAGAAATGCTGGACAGTTTTTAAATTATGAGAATGATTCTCATTATCTTAAAGAGGGTTTGGGATGATTATCAGCTGGGAAAAGATTCGCCATCAACATCCAAAGGAAGAATGGAAGAGGCTTTTAGAGGACGTAGATGCCTCTATGGAGAAAAAAAAGTGGGGAGTTCCCGCGTTTTTAAGCGGAAGCAGGGAAATGCAGCTTAACGCAGGCGCCTTCCCGATTCAAAAGATCGACTTTTCCGCCGATTTGTTTCGCCAAAGATTCCACAAGTGATAGGCCAAGCGAGCTTGGATTCCGATTTCGGATGGATTCTTCCGGGAGGCCCGCACCGCTATCGGAAACTTCCAGCGTCAGCGTTTCGTTTTCCCTCGTGAAATGAATCCGAATCAACCCGGATAAGGAATCGGCCAATCCGTGTTTTAAAGAATTCGTGATCAGTTCGTTGATGATCAAAGCGAGATTCATTCCGATCTCCGCTTTTACTTTTCCCTCGCGGATGTTCAGCTCGAGTCGAACCTTTTCCCGATCCACCTGATAGATTTCGAAAAGCGCGTCGGTGAGTTTTTTCACATACAGCTCGAAGCTGATCGAAGAGAGATCCTTGCTTTCGTATAAAATTTCATGAAGAAGCGCGACGGCGCGCAGACGATTCTGACTTTCACGGAGGACATCGTTTGATTCTCCGTTGGCTTGGCCCGAACGTAAGCTGAAGATGGAGGAGATGATCGTGAGATTGTTTTTGATTCTATGATGAATTTCTTTGAGGTAGGTGTCTTTTTCTCCGGCGGTCGTATGTTGTTCTTTGGTCCGGAGAATGTTGAACGTTCCCGTCAGTTTTTCCTCGGTTCCTAAGATCGGTGAACTTTGGAGCTGTACTTCCTGGCTATTTCCGTTTTTGGAAACAAGAAGAAGATTTCCGTTTTCTTTCGGAAGTCTGGATTTCAAAACTTCTTCCACTACGTTTCCGACTGCGTCACCCGTTCTGTCTTTGAAAAAGAGAATGTCTTGAATCGGTTTGCCGAGATAATCTTCGTATTTGCAACCGATGAGTTTTTCCGCCGCAGGATTCATAAAAAGAAGAGATCCGTTTTCGTCGGTCGTTACAATTCCCGCACCGAGCTGGTCTAACGCGCCTTTGAGTTTTTCCTCGGTTTGTTTGGAGCGCTGTTCGATTTCGTTTTTATAAAGTGCTACTTCTATGGAGGAACGAAGCTGATCCGACTCGAAAGGTTTTACGATGTATCCGAGGGGTTGTGTTTTTTTGGCTCTGTCTAAGGTGTTTTCGTCGGCGTAAGCGGTAAGATAAATAACGGGGGTGTGAAAGCGGTTTCGGAGAACTTCGGCGGTTTCGATCCCGTCCAGGTTGCCTTCGATATTGATATCCATCAAGACAAGATCCGGGTGATTTTCCTCTGCCTTTTGGATCGCCTCTTCACCCGAAGAAGTAATTCCAACCAATTCGTAACCCAACTTTTTGAGCTTTTGGCCTAGGTTGACTGCAACGATGATCTCGTCCTCAACGACCAAAATTTTGGGTTTCTGAAGCATATTCATTAGTTACTAAAAATAACCCCGAATTCAACAAGATATTTGTCAAAAGACGGAAAAAGTTATGGTAAAATTATGTTTTCCCCTCGTGGGAATTCCAAACGCTCTTCCCAGTTTTCTCCGAGCCCCTAGCCGGAAAAGAAAAAAAAGGGAGCGAAACGATTTCGATCCTGTTACAAGCTTTTACGTTAGACTCATTTTTTAGGGAGAATCCTGATCGGATTTTTAATTTATTCCCTGGCCTTTTGAGCGTTCGGACTTCCAAAGCGGCGCCGTTCCGTTTCGGTTTCTCTTTCAACGATAAGAACAAGCGTCCCGTTTCCTTTTTGCTGATTTTCGTTTTTTATATCCCTTAAGCGGGAGTGAATTTCAGGTAACGCCTGTTTGGCGAAAAAATGGAAGTAGGGAATCGGTAACCGTTTTTCTGCTCCCTTGCGGATTTCGAATCCGCTATCGAGTTCGGATTTGTTCGGGAACAAGTCTATGTCCGGCTTTGAATCAGGACAGGGTCGATGTAAAAAAATCGAATTCGAACCAATTCCGTGCTTGACGAATTTGGAATTAGTTGTATTATACATCTAATTATGAAAGAGTTTTTGATCGAGAATACTCTCGGCTACCGGATCAATCGCGCCGCGATCGTGATGAAGTTGGAGCTGCAGGATCGTTTTAAGAACGCGGGATTCGAGATCACGCCTGAAGAGTGGGTGATTCTCAATCGGCTTTGGGAATCGGACGGAATGAACCAGAACGAAATTTCCCAAAAAACCTTGAAGGATAAAACCACGGTCACGCGGTTCTTGAACGCGATGGAAGAGGACGGTTTGATTCGGAGGGTTGTATCTGAAAACGATCGTAGAAATCGGCTTATCTTTCTGACGGAGCGCGGTAAACGCCTCAAGGAAAAGCTGATTCCAATCGCTAAATCATTGTTAGGTGATGTGGCGATCGGTCTGAATAAAGAACAGCTTACGGTTACGATGGAGGTTCTTGCGCGTATCGAACAAAATCTCGCGAATCTAAAAACAAAATCGGAAACGGAATAAAAAATACGGAAGGGGTGTTACGGATGGAAACACAAACTTGGAAAAAACATTTGAGCGCGGTCGCCGCTCTCACTTTTACGATTGTTGTAAGCACGCTCGGTTATCTTAAAATCGGTTTGCCTCCGGTGATTATAGTCGGAGGTTCGGGATTGATCGGAGGTATCTTTTGGTATTTCACGTATTTGAAACGGCCGGTGGAACCTCGGGTCATTCTCCCGTTATTTGTGCTTACCGTAGTCTGCTTACAGATTCATATGATCGAGGAATATCTAACCGGTTTCGGTCCGGCGATGAGCCGTCTTTTCGGGATCGCTTGGAGCGAACAAGGATTCGTGATCGTGTTCACTTTGCTCGGTCCGATGATCTATATGTTGACCGCGTTGGGTTTATTTCTTCGAATTCCTTTGGCGGGTTTTATCGCGTGGTTTATCTTTATCGGTCCCGGGTGCGCGGAATTCACACATTTTATCTTTCCGCTTCTTGAGCCGAGCATTCAACCCAATTCTCCCGAGCCGTTTTCGCAGGTGATCAACGGAGTCTTGATTCGGGATATGCCGAATTATTATTATAAGACCGTAGGAGAATATTATTTTTCAGGTCTTTACACCGCGGTGCTTCCGATGATTCCGGGAGGATATGCGATTTTTCGATTGTTAAAGTATCATAGAGAGAATACGACGAACACTCGTTGAAAAAAGTAAAATCATTTCGTTGAACGCGTGTTTCATGACGAAGGTTGTGGAGCGCGCGTTTTTAGTTTCGAAAAAAAATCGGTCCGTAATATCCGCGCAGTCCGCATTCTTCCGGAATCGAATCGGGTTCCGATCCCGCGCAATTCGATTCGTCTGCAATCGGCAGAATCGACTTCGACTTCGATTCCGCATCTTCGTTTTTTCAATTCCGCAAAACGTAGTTCTCGTTACCGGCGGATTTGCGGATAAACAATCGCTTCTCCGCTTTTACTCCAAGTAGAATCTGATAGATGTCCGTTAAGAGCGGTTTGGAAGAATAATATCCATGACCGAGTGAAATTAGGGAAGAATCAACCGGGTTCACATTGACTACGTCGATCCCCGGAAGGATCACGCAGGAACCGAGACGTCCTCCTTGATTGACCGATGCGGACGCTTGAAGCGCGCTGTCGCCGGGCGAACAGTAAAGCGTCGTCCGTTTTGCGGCTTTCAAAAGCGAATCCGAAAGAAGTCTGAATTCTCCCGAATCGAAATCGGGTGCGTTCAGAATCAATTCCTGGACGGCGGGTTGTTTCGATTCTTTCCCGATTTCGGCTAACGCAGGTAGAACGACTTGATGTCCCATGGAATGTACGATGAGATGAACCTTCTTACCGACCTTTTGCAGGGATTTTAGAAAATTCTTAAATTCGTCTCGGGAGCTTCTCGCGGAGGAGAGATTTTTTTCGTAGGTTCCTTTGAGCAGAACCTGATTGATCAAACCGGCTTCGCTTCCCGCGGGCCAAGTAAAGATTACGATTTTTCCGGGGAATTTCAGGTCGTATCGGATTTGTCCTCCGCGCAGAATCGCTTCTTCGAACTTTACGTTGAATCCATGAACGAAGACGAGCACCTCGTCGAAAGGATCTTTTTTGAGATCCTCGACGAGCGCGTCCCGGTTTTCAAAGGGTTTATGGCCGAGAAATTGAAAGTAGTTCTCCCGACTTCCGAGTCCGGCGGGAAGAGCTCCTACCTCGTGATTGGCGGGAACGTTTACGATACAATATCCGGTTTTGAGTTCCTGATTTCCGGTCGATAAGAAGTATGAAACGCTGCATGAATTTTGAGCGCTCGAGTTTTGCGCGCGAAGCGTCGCGTAGTATAAGTTGAGCGTTTCGGTTTGATCGTAATTTTTGATCAGACGTTGATCGAGTAATTCTTCGAGGGAAGGGGTTTTGCAGCCGAAGCTGAAAAACAAAAGTAGAATCGGGGACAAGAAAATCAAATTCTTCATTTGGGAGAATCTTTCGAAAAAGTCGGGAGAATGGAAATCAAATTCTCGAGTTGTGAATGAGAATTTTCCGGAAGAGATGTGTGGGAACTCTTACAAGTTGCAAACGATATTTCCCGCTTTCAGGAATGTTTTGCAGTGAGAAATGTGGGAACTCCCACCGAGGAAGAAATCGGTTTTTGTGGTAGTTCCCACAATTTCCGCGCGATCAAAAATTCTCTCCGGATGACGTATGAGTTCCTACTTTTTTTCGAAAAACAAAGGATTTGTGTGAAGTCGAGAACTCCAAGAAAAAGCGGGAACTCCCACATTCTACAGAAATCGCCGTAACGCGCAGGAGTTCCTACGCCCTCGTTACGACAAACGAATCCGGATCGAAGCTTAGTGGGTTGGTCCGCCCTTGCGGAACGTAAGACCTTTGAGATATTTAGAAGGATTGACCGGTTGACCGTTTTTGATGACTTCAAAGTGAAGGTGAGGACCGAAAGAATAACCGGTGGAACCGGATCTTGCGATTTTCTTTCCGGCTAAAACGTAGTCGCCGCGTTGTACGAACAACTTGGAATTGTGTGCGTAAAGAGTTTTGAAATCGTCCGTATGTTCGATCACGACCACGTTTCCGTAACCGCCCATCCATCCAGCGTAGATGACTTTTCCGTTTCTTGCGGCCGCGATCGGTTCGTAGAAGGCCTTTAAGTCCAGACCTTCGTGGAACTTTCTTCTCGGGAAGGTTCTGAATCCGAAGTTGGAAGTCACGATTCGGGAAGCGACCGGAATCACCCACTTCGGAGCCGGATCGGGAATGACCGCTCCGGGTAAGAATACTTTTTGTCCCGGTCGGAGAATGTCGAGATCGTCCAGTTTGTTTTCGAGCATGATCTCGTCCAAGTTGACCTTGTAGAGACTGGCCACTTTCGCGACTGTGTCTCCGGTTTTCATCTTGTAGAGAAGCCCTTGTTTATTCGGAATACTTAATATTTGACCCGGATACAAAGTGTCGTCGATTTTGATGTTCGAAGAACCCGCGATCGATTCCATGGAAACCTTGAATCGGGTCGCAATTTCGGCTAACGTTTCATTTCGTTTTACGCGGTAAGTCGTTACCTTGAGTTGTTTCTTTTTTTCCGAAGGATTTTTGAGTTCCTTCGCCATTAGAATCGTAAGTTTTGCCTTTTCCGATTCTTCGAGAAACTTTTCATCACCCGATTTCGCCTTGAGATCCTCGGAATCGTTCTCCGTAATTTCTTTTCCGGAAGAATCGATCATTGCGTTGCTCGGATTCATTCCGAATCCTAAGAAGGCGATAAAGAGAGCGGCCGATGCGAAGATGGGAATGAGACGGAACCTTTTTCTGCGAAAGTCGAGATTCCCGTGATAAAGATTGCCTCTGAAATAAAAGGAATAATGAAAATGAAAGGCGCCCAGATAGATCAGGGTGAAGTTGTCCGTTCTAAGGAGTTCCTTCCCCGCATTCAGTTGTCTGGGCTTTTTGAAGATCATACAGGAAGATTATCGGCCCGTTCAGAGCCTTTCCTATAGTAAAGAAAAAGGACTTATTCGTCCTTTCCGTTATCCAAAGTGCGGGTTCCGCCGAAAGATTCTTCCACGATTTTCTTTACGTCTTTCTTTTGGCCGCCGGTGATCGTTATGTTACCTTTTGCTACCACGCCTTTGGCTAAGTGGAGGGCAGGGGCGATGATGTCTCCTAAAAGTCTTCCGGTTTCTTCCAGACGAACTTCGTTCTCGGCTTTGATGTTTCCGATCATGGTTCCGGAAACGGTCACTTCGCGAGCGGCGATATTGGTTCTTACTTTACCGGTTTCTCCGATGTAGAGGGTATCGTCCGTTTTGATCTCCCCTTCGAATTTTCCGTCGATGCGGAGAGAACCCGCGATATAAAATTTCCCTTCAAAAATGGACCCGGGACCGATTACGCTGTTATTATTTTCCTTGCCGATGGCCATCTAAAACTCCTGCTAGCAATCCAAACCTGCCCCTTGCTCTTCGGGACACGCCGTAAATCTATTTGTGTATTCAATCCCAAAACGACAAGTATTTTTGTTCGGAATTACCGAATCAAATCATCGTCGCCCTGGAAAATATTGGTTTTCTGCTTCTTTTTAACTTTGGTTTGATGGGAAGAATGATGTTCCTGTTCCGGTTCGGGAATAAAACCCGCTCCTCTGTGATCGTCGCAAACTTCTTTAGGGACCGTATCCTTGGTGAAGTATTCTTCTTCCGTTTGATTGCAATGAGACCCCGGAAGTTTTCCCGAGATGGAACAGATCGTTTTGCGGACCACGCCCGTTTCTCCGAAGTGAAAGGACTTTGACTTCTCGCGAGAAAGTGCGTTGGACATAAATCTTCCCCAGATCGGGGCCGCAACGACCCCGCCCGACATTCCCCGGCCCATGGAAAGAGTTCCCGTATCGTAACCAAGCCAGACAACGCTCACGAGATCCGCCGTATAACCCGCAAACCACGCGTCCCGAAAGTTATTCGTCGTTCCGGTTTTACCGGCGGCGGGTCGGCTGAGTCCATAGGAAGAAGCTCCGGTCCCCGTTCCTTTTTTGATCACGTCTTCCATCATCGAAGTAAGAATAAAACAAACTTCGGGAGAAAGAATTTGTTTCTTCTCTTGTTTGCTCGCCTCTTCTCGAAAGTCTTTGATTACGTTGCCTGAACCGTCTTCCACATAAAGAACGCTCAACGGGAAGACTTGTTTTCCTCCCGACGCGAGTACCGCGTACGCTCTTGCAAGTTCGTACGGAGACACTTCGAAGGTTCCGAGCGAGATCGAATAGTTTCTCGGTATGGATCTATTTTCTATCTGGAGAATTTTTTCCAGATTCGGCATTAAGTTGCTGATTCCGGTGTGTTCGAGAACGCGCACCGCGACGCTGTTTCGGGAAAGTTCAAGCGCTTCGCGTAACTTTATAAATCCTGAATATTCTCCCGTGTAATTGGACGGATTCCATTCATCGCCGTCTTCCAATACGTATTGAAGCGGAGAATCGGAAAAAAGAGAAGCGGCCGTTACGTTCTTTTTCGGATCGGGATGTTGATTGTAGTATTCCATCGCCGCCGCATACACGAGCGGCTTGAACGCGGAGCCGGGTTGCCTGTACGCTTGAAACGCTCGTATCTGTTGGTTGTCCGACCGAAAACCGGAACCCCCGACCATCGCCGTGATATAACCGCTGTCGGGACGGATCGAGATCAACGCCCCTTCCACGGGAAGAAGAAAGTCTTCCGTTTGTTGACTGCGGTAACTCCACTCGATCGCTTCGCCCAGCGATTCGGTTCCGCTCAAAAGATTGAGCGCGCTGAGTTCGTCGCGCAAGTCTTCCTGCCAGGCTCTGCTGAACGTCCGCACCGATCTGGAAATTTTGAACTTGAATTCGGGAACGTCGTGGATCATCGCGAGAATGTCGTAGATTTCTCCGTACGCGTCGTCGAAGGCGTCGATCTTTGTGAACGTTCTTTGATTGGAAAGCGCCGTCTGCGCTTTGAGTCCCGCATACAAAGCCTTTTCCGCCTGCGTTTGGTGTTGAATGTTGAGCGTGGAATAAATCTTGAGGCCGCCGCTGTACAAAGTCGTCTTCGGGATATAACGAGTTAAGTTTTTACGAACGTATTCCGTGAAATACGGAAAGCGGTTGAGACGATCGGAAAACGCGGAGTCGTTCGGAGAACGGTTTAGAGTAATGTAATATTCGGAAAACGCGTCGTATTCTTTTTCCGCCGTTTTGATGTCGAGGATTCCGTTCTCGACGAACTTCTTAAAAACGACTCGGACTTTCGCGCTGGAAGAATTCGGGTTGACCAAGGGAGAAAATTCCGTCGGTCTCGTGGTCAAACTCGCGAGAAGGGCCGATTCTCCCCAAGTCAGTTCTTTGACGTCCTTGCGGAAGTAGAATCTCGCGGCGGCTCCGACCCCGATCGTTCCGTGGCCGAGAGGAATTTCGTTGAGATAGATTTCCATGAGCGTGTCTTTGTCGAACACCGCTTCGAGAAGAAGTGCGAGCCAGGCTTCTCTCGCTTTTCTTAAGAACGATCTTTCCGTGTTTAAGAATTTAAGACGCGCGACCTGTTGTGTGATCGTCGAGGCTCCTTCCTTGATTCTTCCCGCGAGAAGGTTGACCATAAACGCGCGGAAAATTCCCCGCAGGTCCAAGCCCCAGTGGGAATAAAAATTGTTGTCCTCGGTCGAAACGAAACTGCGGATCAGCTTGTTCGGTTTGCCGTCCTCTTCGGGAGGAAGTTCCTTGATGTTTAATACGACGCGGGAGAATCGATAGAACTCGGCGATCGGTTCGTATTCGTTTTTATCGTTTAATCCGTATAAGACGGAAGGTTTTTCATAGAGATTCGAATCGGGAACTCTCCATAAATCTTTGATCGAGAAAACGAAAAGAAATCCGTTCAAAAACAAAAGTCCCGCGCAGACCTTCGCGAGTTGTTTGAGGGCATTTTCCGAATCGAGAATTCTCTGAAGAATCCTGTCGCGGAAGTGGATCACAAAAAAACGGAAAAGATAACTGGATGGTTCGTGTTTCATAATCGATTAAACTTCTTCTATCGGTGAAAATTCTTTCATGCTGTCGACTCCTTGAAAGCGGAGTCCCGTATCCAAATTGTATCCCTGGTATTCCTTTAAGAACGCCGTGCGGGACATTTTGTTTTCCAGATAATTCCAAGCGTGCGTCAACGCGTCCTTCCCGTTTTGCGCGGAACGGTTGATGAGTTCCACGAAAGAATCTTCGCGAACGATAGAAGGATCGGCCGGGTAGTTCCACTTCTTATGTTCTTCGTTCATGATTCTTTTGTCGATGTGCTCTTTCAGAGGGAGCATCAACACGGAAGAACGCACTTTGTGGAACGTGATGTTGTCCAGCAGTTTTAAGGCGCCGCGCATCCATTTGCTTCTCGAATCCAGAACGCGGTGAAATTCCAGATAACCTAGAAAGGATTCGTTTAACAAATCTCCCGGGATGATTTTGTCCTCTGAACCTATATAATGTTTTTTGAATTCTTGTGAGAACGTTTCCTTGAGTCCTCTGAGCCAGAAGTGCCAGAGCATCGGGTCCATCTTCCAGGTTTTTTTGTCCGACTTGAAGATCGCGTCTACGTGATGAACGAAATCGTATTCCTTCGGAGTCATTCCCCATCTGTAATCGAGCAGCCAGGAATCGAGAGCGTTCTCCACTCTCATGTGATTGTATTGAGCGAGGCTGCTGATCTTTTTGTCTTTGTTGTAAAAGTCTCCGGAGATATAAAAGATGTACGGGTGTGTGACGATGTCCACCGCGCAGTGACAGATGTAGCCGAGAGTGAACGCGATGTATCGGTCCCTGTGGATTCCTTCTTCGGTCTGAAGAATCAGATCGAGAAAACTGAGAACGAGTTCGGCGACGTTGTTGTGATGACTCATGTCTCCCCACACGGTCGCCTTTTTCGTTTTGCGAGGAGAAAGAATATGATAAAAATAAAATATATCCGGAGCGATCGCTCCGATGTTCGCGAACTTGCGGTTGGATTCGGCGCGCATGAGGCCGGCGATTTTTCTTTGCTCGGCGGTTCCGTGATCCAGATGTTTGCAAACCTGAGAAAGGACTTCGAGATGAGTGATTTTGCCAGCCATAAATGAAAATGCCTTTAAAAAAACGGGACTCTGACGGAGCCTGTTCTAAAACCATTTAGAAATGCCCGTTTCACTATGCAATCAATAGAAAAATTAAAATTTTTGACTGAATCCCAAGTGCGATCGATCGCACAACAATTCGGAACCCCGGTTTTTGTTTATTCCCGGGAAAGAATCGAAAAAAGTTGCGACACCGCTCTTGCGTTTCCGAACGCATTCGGCTTAACGGTTCGTTACGCGATGAAGGCAAATCCGAATCGAACCATTCTTGAAATCATGAAACGAAAAGGAATTCAGATCGACGCGAGCTCCGAATACGAAGCGATGCGGGCGATCCATTACGGATTCAAACCCGAACAAATCATGCTCACTTCTCAAGAGCTTGCGAAAAATCTGAAGGAACTCGTGGAAAAGGGAATGATCTTCAACGCCTGTTCTCTCCGTCAGTTGGAAGCGTTCGGAAAAAACTTTCCGGGCAAAGAAGTCAGCGTTCGTTTTAATCCGGGACTCGGTTCGGGACAAACGAAAAAGACGGACGTGGGAGGAAAAACTTCTTCCTTCGGAGTTTGGCACGAAGACATCGATCAGGTGAAAGAGCTCGCGAAAAAATACGATCTCAAGATCTTTAAGGTTCATACTCATATCGGATCGGGAAGCGATCCCGCGGTTTGGAAAACGGTCGCTCAGGTTTCTTTGGACATCGCGGCACAGTTTCCCGAGTGTAGAATTTTGAATCTCGGCGGAGGTTTCAAAGTGGGGAGAATGGAAGACGAAAAAACGACCGACTTCCAGACGATCGGCAAGCCGGTCGTCGAACTCTTTCAGGAATTCGCGAAGAAGCACGGAACCCAACTTCACATGGAAATCGAACCGGGTTCCTTTATGATGGTCAACAACGGAGCGATCATAACCACAGTGGACGACGTAGTAACCACCGGACCTAACGGCGGTTATACGTTCGTTAAGATCGATGCCGGAATGGACGTGAACACAAGACCTTCTTTGTATGCCGCAAGACATCCGTTAGTCGTCGTTCCCAGAGAAGGCGCGCATTCCGGAAAAACGGCGGACTACGTTTACGTGGGACATTGCTGCGAAAGCGGGGACTTGTTCACGCAGGCTGAGGGCGGCGGACCGATTACAAGAACGACCGGAGAAGCTTCATTAGGAGATTATGTTGTAATGGAAGGAGCGGGGGCGTATTGTTCCTCCATGTCCGCGAAGAACTACAACTCGTTTCCCGAAACGGCGGAGGTTCTTGTGGGACTCGACGGAGGTTTTCAGCTGATTCGGAAACGCCAAAATTTAGAACAAATCTTTCAGAATGAAATCCCTGTTTCTCTCTGAGAAAATCTACGTTTTGATCTTAGCCGGAGGAACCGGCACTAGAATGGGTTCGGAGATTCCGAAGCAATTTTTGGAATTTGCAGGCGAACCCATTCTGGTTCACACTCTCAAAAAATTTCAGACCTGGGGGAAACAAAAACGAATCGTGTTGGTTTCCCATCTCGAATCCATTCCGAAAACGGAATCGATCTGCGGGCCGTACCTTCGAGACAACGATCTGATCGTGGAAGGCGGCGAAACAAGACACGCTTCCATGCTGAGGGGATTGGCCGCGCTTGAAATTCAAAGCGAGGACGTCATTTTGATTCACGACGCGGCGCGTCCGTTCGTTCTTTCGAAAGAATTGGATTTGTTATGCGACAGCGTTCGTGAGAACGGAATCGCGACTCTCGCTTCCCGAACCTCCGAAACCGTATTAGAAGAATCGAATGGACGAACCGCTTCCTTTTTGGATCGGGAACATATCTGGTTTATGAAAACCCCGCAAGGAATTCGAGGCGACGTGTTGAAGGAATTGTTGTCCTTGTCTTCCGATTCTACTCCGACCGATCTTTGTTCCTGGGCTTTGAGCGGCGGAAAAAAATCGGCCATCGTTGAATCGAATCCTTTCAATTTAAAAATCACACGCAAAGAAGATTTGGAACTTGCGGAGTTATACGGCGGTTTGTTCGAGAAGTTAGGTTAGAATTTCTTTTTGTTTGAGATTTGTCAACTTTGCGATCCGAGAAAAATCCGGATCTCTGTGGAATACCGTAAGTCGGTTTCGTATCGCACAAACTGCGATTTGGCAATCGATGCCGGATTGAATCGAAATTCCTTTGCTTTTGCAAAATCGAAATAGATCGGCAGCTTCTTCATAAATTTCTAAACGCATCGGATTCTCGACGAAGTTGACTGCGTCTGAATACGTTTTTTACCTGAAACAAGAAGCAGTTTTTCCAATAAATCTTCCTGTAATACAAGATTTGTGCGTTTCATACACAAAGTATGTATGAAACGCTTTTGTAATTCCATTCATTTTTTGGAGATCGGCAGATCATAAACCGCGTCGATTCCCTCCATTTTCTCCCGGGTCGCCTTCAGGACGATTTTACCCGAAGATGGAATCTTGGAAACCGGACAGAAAAAATGATCCGGATGCGCCTGACATTCCAGTTTTTGTTCGGATTTTCCTTGGACGATTTTGGCCTGAAGTTTGCCGTTCTTTGTGGAAGGGTTTTTGAATTCGATATCCAAAAGATACACTTTCAGACCTTCCTTTAAAAGAACCAGCTCGGTGTGGAAACCGCCCGGCATCCGAATCGTTCCTCCGTTCGGTCCGGTTTCGTGTTCTCCGTGCGCTCGCAATCCATAACTTGCGAATATAAGAAAAATGGAAAGCGTCAGTTTTGCGATCTCCGCTTTCGGGAAGGCCGTTTTTTGGAAAACGGCCAGGCTTTTAGGATTCGGTTGTGAATGTTCCATCGATTGATTCTCCTCTTTTATTGAACGACAGTACTTTTGGAAACGGGGTAACCGCATTCTTCGATTAGATTTGCGAGTTCCGTTTCCGAACGCCCGCTGTCGACGCGAACGGTTTGACTTGCGACATCCACGCTCACTTGAACGTTCGGATCGATCGTTTTGATCGCCTTGGAAATAACGTTTGCACAACTTCCACAGGTCATATTCTCCACTTGAAATTCCACCATAAGATTCTCCTTAAACGGTTTTGAAAACCGATCTTGGAACTCAGCTTAAACCTTCCCACGAGGGTAAGGTCAATAGCCGATTTCGATTTTTTTTCTTTTCGCATTCTTTTTTTTGCGATCGGCTCCTTGACCTTCCCATTAGGGGAAGCTTTAGAATCTGCGGTATGATGTATAAAATTTATTTTCCCGATTGGAATCGCAGCGCCGATGTCTTGGAAGGCGAGAATGTACTGGATTCTTCCTTACGATCGAAAATCGATCTTTCCTATTCCTGCCGTTTGGGTCGATGCGGCGCGTGCAAGATCCTTCTTTTAAAGGGAGAAGTGGAACATTTATCCCACAATCGTTTTGCTCTCACCGAGGAAGAAAAAGAAAACGGATTGATTTTGGCTTGCAGATCCGTTCCGAAATCGGATCTTTCTCTTCGCAGAATCGAACCGCAGTCTAACTAAAAAAGAAAGAGAACGGTGAAGAGCTATGAACATCGGAAACGTTTCCAAAGAATCGGGAGTCAGCGCGAAACAGATTCGTCATTACGAATCGATCGGTTTGATTCCAAAGGCGAGAAGAAAAGATTCCGGTTATAGAACGTATTCTTCCGATGACGTTCATATTTTGAAATTCGTGAAACGCGCGCGAAGCATGGGCTTCGGGCTTTCCGAAATTCAAAAGCTCGTTGGCCTTTGGAGAAACAAGAGCCGTGCGAGCGCCGACGTAAAAAAGCTCGCGCTCACGCATCTGAAAACTCTGGAGAATAAGATCAACGAACTGCAGGAGATGGCGGCCACTCTTAAACATCTCGCACATCATTGCCAAGGAGATCATCGTCCGAGTTGTCCGATTTTAAAGACGCTTTCCAACGAGGACGACACCGAATGACGACGTTCGATTGCGGCCGCGGCAACTCTTTTCCCACGGCGTTTTGATTCTTTCCGCTTGACTCGCACGTACACTCGCAAACATTGGAAAGACCACGCGAGTATGGTGGAATTGGTAGACACGCCAGATTTAGGTTCTGGTGCAGTAATGTGTGGGGGTTCGAGTCCCTCTACTCGCAAGTAATTCCTCTTTTAAAATCCGAATCTCGAATCTACATTCAATCAATTGTCTATCAAAAAATTGAGGGACTCGAAGCGAGCTTTGGTAAAGCGTTTCGAGCGACCCTAGAAGCGAAGAAACGCTTCCGAGGAACAGGATGTTCCGAGGCCAAAGGGAGACGCCGTGGAGCCGAATCCGTCACGAGGACGGATTGCGTAACGGCGAGTCCCGCGTTTTCACAGATTCTAATTACCCGGAGAAACTTCTACTTTCGAACGTCCCTCTACTCGCAAGTAATTCCTCATCCATTCTTTTTTATAAATCCTGTCGGAACACTGAAAGAAATCGTCGGGGGCTTTTACTCGGCGGATCCTCGCATATCATTTTGAATCGCAGGCAATGTGGGAACTCTCACCCGGCACGGAATAATCTTGCAGTTGGAATCCGAAATTCTCCAACTGTTCCGACAAGATCGTCCTTTGAAACTTGACAGAATCGTCCCGTTCCCGGCGCCGCTTTTGACTTTACAATTACCGCAAATCTCAAAATCTGATTTTACTTTATCGAAATATCGGCCGGGAACAAAACGCGGTTCCAACCGAAGGAATGTTCGCAAAAGAACCGATCTATGTTATTCAACTCGATTCACTTTCTCGTATTTTATCCGATCGTCGCGGTTCTTTACTTTCTGTTTCCGTTCCGTTTCCGGTGGATTCTTCTGCTGGTCGCAAGTTGCTACTTTTACATGGCCTTTATTCCGGCCTACATATTGATTCTTGCGTTTACGATCGTATTGGATTACTACCTTGCGATCTGGATCGAAAATGCGACAGGGCCGAAACGAAGAACCTATCTCATCTTGAGTCTCTCTTCGAACATAGGGATTCTTATCTTCTTTAAATACTTCAATTTCGCTCTGGAGAATACCGGTTATCTCTATCGATTTCTGATCGGAGCCGATCTTCCCGTATCGCCTTTGCAGATCATACTTCCGATCGGACTTTCCTTTCATACGTTTCAGTCCATGGGTTATATCGTGGAAGTCTATCAAGGCAAGATTAAGGCCGAAAGGCACCTCGGATATTACTGGGTTTACGTGATGTTCTTTCCTCAGTTGGTCGCCGGCCCGATCGAAAGAGCGCATCACTTGATGGCTCAGTTTCATCAGGAACACAAGCTCGTGTTTCAGAATATCGAAAACGGATTGAAGTACATAGTTTATGGATTTCTAATGAAGCTGATGGTCGCGGATCGGCTGTCGGTTTTCGTCGATGCGATGTACAACGATCCTGCCGGAAAATCCGGTACGGATCTTTTGGTCGCAACGTATTTTTTCGCGTTTCAGATTTATTGCGACTTCGCCGGTTATTCCAACATCGCGATCGGAACTGCGAAAATTTTGGGAATCGATCTGATGCGAAACTTCGATCGTCCTTATTTTTCTTCGAGCGTGTCCGAGTTTTGGGGACGCTGGCACATTTCTTTGTCTTCCTGGTTTCGGGACTACGTATATATTCCGCTCGGAGGAAACAGAGTATCAACGTTTCTTCATATTCGAAATTTATTGATCGTCTTCGCTCTTTCGGGGATTTGGCACGGTGCGAATTGGACGTTCGTCATCTGGGGAGTTTTAAACGGAATTTATCTCGCGTCGGAAGTGATTTGGAAGCGGTATGTCACCGAAAAAACTCCGAAAGGATTTTGGTTCCGCTGGATCGGAGTGATCGTCACGTTCCATCTCGTACTTTTAAGCTGGGTCTATTTCCGCGCGAATTCGGTATCAACCGCCCATTTGATTCTCCGAAGAATTTTCGATTTCACAAACGGAGAAGGACTCGATCTGATCGTAGAGTTTCAGAAAAAAGCCGGAGTTTTTGCGATCGCGGTCTTTTTACTTTTGGAAGCCTTGTTTCCTTTTTGGGAAAGAACGAAAGAAGGCTGGAAGAAATACGGAGATTGGGCCGTTGCGGGAATTTTCATCACTTTGATTTTTACGGGAGGAGTGTTCTATGGATCCAGCTTCATCTACTTCCAGTTCTAAAATTCTGCGTTATGCGGGTCTTTCTCTCGTTCTTCTGGTCTCCGTAGTTTTGTTCGATCGTGTTTGGTACGCCCTTTTGTTCGGACAATACGATAAGATGTTTTCGATGTCTAAAAATTTCAAGCCGGCAAATACGCTCATCGTCGGTTCGAGTCATATCCTTTGGGATTTGGACCCGGAAGTTCTTGCGAAAGAAACCGGCAAGCCGGTCGTTCTTCTCAACGTGCCCGGCGCCAACCTTGCTCTCAGAAAGGAAATCGTAAGCGAATATCTGAAAAAGAACCGCATGCAACTTCCTTCTTTGCTTGTGTTAGAAACCGATAAATTCGCTTTGAACCCGGATCGTTATCCGGATTCCGCGTATAAATCCGTGAAAGGATATTATCACAAAGGTTTGTTCGTGGACTTTCTGGATCAAAAGGTTCCGCAAGAATCTCCGATCGAATACTGGACTTTTCGTATTTCTCATTCGTATTCTCTGAATTCTTTTTCTCATTTTATTCTTTCGAAATTGTATGATAAGTATTTATCCTCCGTTTTCGTTTGGAAACTGAACGCCGAATCGACGAACAAAACGAAAAAACAAACGCAAGAGTCCGCAAACATCGATTCAAACAAGGGACAAGTCGCGGAACAAGACGTCCGGATTGGGGAATGGAAAAAACAATACGAAGGATTGGCGCCGAAACTCGATCCCAGACTCATACAAGAACTTTATGAAATTCTAAAGTTAACGCACACGCACGGAGTTAAAACCGTTCTTCTGGAAACTCCGAATTATTTTTTTAGCAAAGAAGACGATCAGAGATATGAAAGCGTCCGTAAAGAACTCAAAAAAATCGCAGAACAATCGAGCGCGGTTTATCTCCGCTTGAACCCGGAACGTTTTGAAACAAGACCGGAATTGTTCTTTGACGCTTCTCACTTCAATCTTTTAGGAAAAGCCGAATACACGGCGGTATTCCGAGCGGAACTGCAAAAGAAATCTCTGTTTTGACCGCGGAATCGTTTCGTAGAACAGCGCAGAGGTATGAGTTCCTACACAATTTTATATCCAGAGTAAATCTTTTCTGAAACTCAATGAATGCTGGAGTTCCCACATTTTCTTGCGCAAACGGAGAAATTTCCCGACTTACAACTCCGCAAGCGACACGAACGGCTTGGTCTGAAAGACCGAGCGGGACTCCGCGAGCCGGAAGTGGCGCGGTCCGGGCGTTGGAACTCACACAACAATCAAATTTTTACGATTCGATTCCAACGCGCGGATGCGGCCGAAATCCCTCTTTGTTTGTAATAGTTCCTACGCTATTTTATCGAAGAATCAGTTCGACAATTCGCCGACGGGATTTCCCAGTTCGAGTTTCGAAATAAGACGGGTTTCACGATCGAGAAATGCCTCGATAAACGGATTGAGATCCTTGATTTTGCTCGATAACTCGTAACCCGCTTCCATCGTTTCGACAAGCGACGTAGCGCCCACCATGGAAGCTGCGACCTTGATCGGAGCCATTACGAGTTTGATCATCGGAAGTTTGGAAAGGGAAAAAAAGAATTTCAACGTATTTCCGACCATCTGGATCTGTTTCTTTCTTTCCTCGAAACGATCGGTTTCGCCCATCGCGGCGTAAAGATTGTCTCTGGAAATCACTCCGTCTTCCATCAGATTGTTTTCGATCACGATCTTTGCCGTGTCGTAATCCAAAGAATCCGTTAGGCGATTCAGCAAAATGATCTGATGAATGTTGTCCGTCATGGATTTACCCGCGACCGTCTTCAGCTTTTCATAAAGATTTTCTAAAGCGTTGTCGCGCTCTTCTTTGTTCGCGGGAGAATAAAGATTGAATTCGAAAAAATCGGGAATGCCGTCGTATCCCTTGATGATGAGAAGATCCGAATACGTTGTGCGAAGCCTCTCGATCGTCGCGCGTACAACTGCTTTACGCGTTAGCTCTAACACCTGTTGATCCATTCGTATTCAGAAACAGATTTCGTCGGCTCCACAACGGAGGTCAATATAAAAATCAATCCTTGACTACGATGACTCCGGATCTCAATTTCGCAGGTAATAACTTTGCAAGACTTTCTGCTTCTTTTTTAGACGAAGCGGACCCGAATCGTACCGTATAATATCCGTTTCTTGATCTTTTGACGGTTGCTTTCGTATTTTTCTCTTTTCCGGAAATCGATTTTTTTAATTCGTCTGCCTTTTCTTTTTCCTTAAATGCGGCTACTTGAAGTGTAAATCCTTCCGTTTCTTCGTCGGAAGAGGATTTGGAAATTCGTTTCGATTTTTTTTCTTCGTTTCGTTTGGATTTTTTGGAATCCTTGGAACCTTCCGGTTCTTTTACGGAAAGAGTTTCAGGAGCGTTTTTGTTTTCCTTTTCAGCGGAAGAAGGGGCCGTTCCCGATTTTTTAAATTCCACGACTTCGGTTGCGGGAGGAATGTTTTTGAACGTAACGGATTCCTGTGTGTTTGCGTTAGACGGAGAATTCGCGTTCGCCGCCGGAATTTCAGCAGATGCGACCGTGTTGTTTCCTTCGCTCGGAATTTGACCCGGTTCGGAAAACGGAATCGAACTTTGCACTTCCTGATTTTTGATGTCGTTTAACGTCAGCGTTTCTTCCGCGGAGCCGCCTGCGCGTTTTTTTCCGACTGAAACTCCCAGAAAAAAAAACGAAAACAAAAGTCCGATTAAAAACGTGGAGAGAATTAGAATTCTCTTATTGTCCAGATTGATTACGTAAAAAATTTTTTCTTTCATGACATTTTTCCCAACAGAACGGAGTAGAGAGTTTTACATTCTTCTCTGAGAGATTCCAAGTCTCCTCTGTTTCTAATGATATAATCGGCTCTTTTCAGCTTTTCCGTAAGAGGAAGTTGGTTTTTGATTCTCGCCAAAACGTCCTCTTTCGTGGTCCCATCTCTGGAAACCGTTCTTGCGATCGATTCTTCCGGGTCGGAATCCACGGTCACGGTCGCGTCGCAGAGTGTGTGAGCGTCCGTTTCGAAAAGAAGGGGAACTTCCCAAATCACCATTCTCCCTTGAGCGATGGTCTCCAAAATATTTTGGAAGTCCTTGCGAACCCTCGGATGAATCAGTCGATTGAGTCCCGCGAGTTTATCGGCGTCTCGAAACACGATGTCGGAAATTTTTTTCCGATCCGGCTTACCTTCCGAATCGAGAATTTCCTTTCCTAGAAGTTCCGTCAGTTCGGCGAGAATGGGAGAATCCGGTTCCGTATAACGTTTCGCTAAACGGTCGGCGCTGATTCCGAAGCCGCCCAATTCTTCCAAGATCTTTGCCGCGGTGCTTTTGCCGCCCCCGATCATTCCGGTAATTCCGACCAAAAAGGCTTTTTTACCGGGCTGCACGCTCTGCATTCGTTGAGAATAGAGACGTCGGACAAAAGTACAAGCAAAAAAGAGAAAAGGGACTTCCTTTCGAAAATCCCTTTTCGGAGAGGGATTGGGAATTTTAGTCGATCTTTCGAACCAACCGCATGTATGGATGCATTTCGACTACGAAGAGGCTCCGACCGTTGGTCACGATTCCCCTCGGTGCAAAGAAGCTTCCTTCGTTTGCCTGGCAGGTTCCGATCGTTCCTCCGTCCGGTCCGCCTGAAACCGTAGTGCCGCTGGTCGGCGGAATCGGAGAACAACCCAAAAGGTTCGTGACCGCATACGGAGCGGTTCTTGAAATCTTTTTGATGAGCGTAGTTCCGTCCACGACGTAGAGAAAGTTTGCGTCTAGTGAAACCGCCACGGGACCGGTAAAACGCGCCATAGTTCCCGTTGCATTGACTACGTTTCCGGACGTTCCGGCGGAACTTCCCGCGATCGTAGTCACCATCGTTGAACTAAGATCGATTTTCTTAATATTGTTCGAGTTCGTGTCGGTCACATACAGAGTGTTGGAATCATAAACGAGATGGCTTGGTTTATTGAATTCCGCGGAAGTTCCCGGTCCGTCCAGAGTTCCCGCGGTTCCGCTCCCCGCGATCGTAGTGACCGTGTTATCCGAGATTCTGATTTTGCGAATCTTATTATTTCCCGTGTCCGCGACGTAGAGATAGGTTCCGTCGGTCGCGATTCCTTTCGGAGCGCTGAATCTCGCCGCAGTTCCGACTCCGTCCGTGCTTCCGCTCGAACCCGCAAGACCTGCGATCGTGGAATACGTGTTCGTGATGAGGTTGTATTTCACGATAAAATGACTTTGGCTCGTGATGTAGAGAAAGATCCCATCGGTCGTAATTCCTCTCGGTCTATCGATCGTAATCGGAAGAGAAGTGGCGGTTCTCGAAGCGATGTTGATTTTTCTCACCGTTCCGGTCGTAGGACTTGCGGTGGTATAATCTCCTGCGTAAAGATGGATACCGTCCGTCGTGATATGATACATGTTCGCGAACGATGCCGTCGGTGCGGACGACATTGCGAATCCGTAGCCGTCGGCGATTATATCCGGGTCGCCTCCGGGATCACCCATAAACCAATCGGCGCTGCCGGTAGCCGGATTTTCCACGAACGGAGCGAGAGGCAAAGAGGAAACCAAACTGTTTCCGCTGACCAACGTTCCGAGAGATGTTCCGTTCACGCAGTTAATGAGAACGCTCGTCGCATCCGCGGTCGCGATCGTTCCCGAGGGGGATGCGATGTAACAAGTTTGACCGGAAGGCTGTCCCGTCATCGAAACGTTAAACGAAGAAGCATCTGCGATCGGAGTCGTCATCTTAAAACTTCCGTTCGCCGAAATCGTCGTGGAATCTCCACCATTGTTTTCTAATATTAGATTCCCGGAAAGTCCCGTGATCGTTCCGCCCACAAAATACATCGCCGGTCCGCAGGAAACGGAAACGTTCGAGATGTTCGAAGAGGAAACGGTGCCCGTATCGTTGCTCAGAGTACAGGTCTGCGTAGGAGAAATCGGAGCTTGCTGAATCGTAACCGCATAGGTTGCGCCGCTTGCAATCGAAGCGGGGAACGTAAACGAACCGTCGGCCGAAATCGAAATCGGATCGGCGCCGTTGTTTTTCAGAACGAGTCCGCTGCCGCTCAGTCCCGTAACGTTTCCACCGATCGAAAAGCCGATCGCGGAACAGATCACACGAATATTGGAAATCGCTTGTGAAGATACGATTCCGGAGCCGTTGCTCACCGAGCAGATCTGCGAGGGAGAAACCGGATTTTGCCGAATCGTGATGTTGTAAGAATCGCCGCCCCTAACTTTTTCGGGAAAACTGAAATTTCCGTTGGCGTCGATCGTAACCGAATCCGTGTCGTTATTGGAAAGAATCAAACCCGTTCCCGCTAAGCCGGTCACGTCTCCGCTGATCGTCGCGTAGGTAGGGTCGATGTTTGTTGAAGTCACAAATCCGGGAATATTAAAGACCGATAGACTGGAAGAATGTCTGTCTCCGAGACAATTCAACGTCGATAAAACGATCGCGATCAATACTTTATAGAATTTGAATTTGTTTCTCATATTTTTTCTCTCGGCCGAAAAATTACGCGCGAAGTTTCCATTTTGAAATTTCCGCGTCGGCGTCGATCATTCCTCCAACATCCTATTTGAATCCGGAAAAACGTCCGTTGATTCCTTTTTACCTTTTACGAATAAAAATTAAAAACGGAACAAAGCCGTATTCTTTCGCTCATTCCGATCAATGTCCGTTTAAATTTTCAAGTACTTTATTAAATTGAATTCAAAAGTATTATAAATAATTAATGTTATATGCGGAACCGCTCGAAAATGGATAGTCTGCATTTATATTAAATCGAAAGGAATTATAAAGCCGTATTGATCGTAGCGAATTTGCGTTCCCCGTATCAAAATTTCCGAATCGAGTCGTAGATTCCGAAATTTCAGGCCGAATTTCTTAGTTTTTTCGCGTATCGTTTCGCTTCTATTCTCACGGAACCGCCTCGGGTTCGTTCGCGAATTTTCTGAGAATCTCCTCGATCAAAGGATAGAATTCCGATTCTTCTCGTTCGATTCTTCTCCGGAGGAGTTTGAGGATCGTTTCCGTTTCTTCCCGGAAAACGGAAAAGTTCATTTCAATCGTAAGCGGATCGGAATATTTGCTCGCATAATCCAAAAGGGTGTCCTTTAAACCGAACATGGTCTTTTGGTATTGTTCGAAAAGGGAAACCAAAGTAGGCGAGCTATAAGTATAACTTTCCATCTTGAGATAGAGCTCCAAGTCTTCTACGTTCAGGTGAAAGAGGAGAGAAGCCGAAAAAATGGAAAGCAATTCGACGAGATGACCTATATTCGGGTTCGCCTTATCGATTTCCGATTCGATCTGATGCGCGTATTCGTTCACGATCAGGTGTTGTTTTTTGAGTTTTCCGATTAGTTCCACGTTCAACTCCTCGCTGTTTTTTGGTTGAATTTCGATTTCACGTATTCTTCCACTTTGGAAGACTCCAAAGGATAAGAATAAAAATATCCCTGCGCGTAGTTGCAGTTCAGTTCCTTTAACAGTTCGTGTTGACTCGGATTCTCCACTCCTTCCACGATGATCGCTTTGTCCATCGCTTGAATCAGGCTGATTAGAGAGGAGATGATGGTCTTGCTCGACGATTTGAAGTAATTGAAGAGAAAGACTTTGTCTAGTTTGATGTAGTCGACCGGAAGAGTCTGAAGTCGTCCAAGGGAAGAATAACCTTTGCCGAAATCGTCGATCGCAAAACGATAACCGAAATCCTTAAGAAGCGTGATGACTTTGTTGACTTTGACGAGGTTCGAATCGAAAGAATCCTCGATGATCTCCAGAATGATGGAATCGGGAGAAATGCCGTAAAAATCGGTGGATTCCTTGAGGACGTTGAAGATCTGTTTGTCGTTCAGTTGTTTCGCGGAAATGTTAAGCGAAATACAGATCTGATTGTCCCTCAGGATGGAAGTGCTGTAGGATTTAAGTGTGTCCCAGATCAACCATTCTCCGATTGTTTTGATAAAGCTGGAACTTTCCGCTATCGAGATGAAGCTCGCGGGCATCAGCTTTCCTTTTTCCGGATGATTCCAGCGCAAAAGAACTTCCATGGAAAGAATCGAATCCTGTCTTAGGTCCAGGATCGGTTGGTAGGCAAGTTCGAGTTCATTTCGGTTTAATACCTTTCTCAGATCGAGTTCTATCTTTGCGCGTGTCGCGTTTTGTTCGATCGTGTTGCGGTCGTAATGATAAAAGGAATTCGGCCCGATAAGGGCGGATTGTTGAACGGCCTCCTCCAAAATTCGGAGGGAATTTAAGTCCGTATTGACCTGTTGGTCGAACTGGGCGTAACCGACGTTCGCGTTTAAATGAAATTCGCGTTCTCGATATGTGAACGGGAACGAAAACAAGAGTATGATGCATTCGGCAAACCATTCCGCTTCCAATTCGGATTCTATGTTCGAAGTCGCGATTAGAAACCGTTCCGAACCGAGCCGGAAGATCTGATCTCCTTTGGAGATGTACTTTTTGAGACGATCCGCGATTTTAAGAGCGATCGACTCGTAATAAAAATTATCCTCTTTGTTTAGAATCGAATCCGGATTGGAAAGCGAGATCAGAAAAAGAAAATATTCCTTCTTGGAGTTGCTATTGTAGATCCGGTTGTTGCTGTAGATGGAAAGGAAGTAATTCTTATTCGGAAGCCCCGTGAAACGGTCCTGATAAAAGGATTCTTTCGTATCAACGGAAAGATTTTGTCTTACCGTAAGAAAACGAACCGCGTTGATTTCCTCCAAGTCATGGACGATGAAGTTCAACATCAGCGTCATATCGTTGAAATAGGCGACATCGATTACGCCCGATTCCAGAAGTAGGCTGGACAACCCCGTTTCCTTTTCGTATACGATCGACTTTGTCGTTTTAAAATAAGCTATAAGCGCCTCGTATATGGTTTGGAAATTCGGAGATTGAATCAGATGTTCGAATGTCGAATTGGAATACAGTAATTCCCAGTTTTTTGAGAATAGAATGATTCCTTCTTTCGAATTGTCCGAGCAGAATTTAATGGCTCTTCTTAAAATGAGAGGAGATACTTGCACGTTGTTCGTCACTTTGCTACCCAGCCTATATTTCTAGAGTGTATCAAAGCGCTGAAACGATGAAAAACGGAATTATAGAATTTTCGGATCGGCTTTATAAATCCTTAGGAATTACGTAAATTGCGTTTTTATAACGAAGTTTTGGAACCGGATCGGATGATTTATGGCGGGAATTACAAGTGGCTCGGAAAAAAGACAGGAAGGAGTTTCGAATCCTCGCACAGTCGCGAGGATTCGGCGGAATTTCATTAGGCGGAAAACAAACGAATTGCCGCGGATAAATCCGGAGCAGTGCGAAACAAAGCTTTGAGTCTTGTAAGTTCCAGCATTTTCTCGATCTGAGGAGTAAGAGAATGGAGAACAAGTCCTGCGTTCGGAATCTTATTAAGACGCGTCTGTGCTCCGATAAAAGTCGCTATCCCGGAAGAATCCATCCCTTTTACTCCTGATACATCTATTAGAAGAATGTAAATTTCTTTTTCGATCGCTTCGTTGAAAGTGTCCTTCAACTTTTTAGCCGAGAAAATGTTGATGTCTCCTTGGAGCTGAATCATTGCCGCAGGGCCGGGTAATGTTCCTCCGGAAGAAATATTCTCGACAGTGATTTTTATATCATTCGTTTTGTAACTGATCGTATCGGCTTTCGTATCCATAAATTATCTCCGGAAGGCGTCTTTGTTCACGTTATTTATCGCGATCTACAAATACAATAAAAAATGAAAAACAAGTTTTTGACCGCGTTTATATGAGATCTATAAGGAAATATCCATTCGTATTCAATTGCGGACAAGAAAAAGTAAAATGATTCCGGGCTGTGATAAATAAAACAATTATGATAACAGATTATAAATCAATACTATTTCTATTTTACAGTTCCGATTAAATTAAGTTGAAAGTTTTGTAACCGAGAAAACTCCAAAATCCGCTTGGTAATATTCATTTTTCGTATAGAATCCGGGGAAATGGAGAGCAAAAAGATATTAGGAAATGATGAAATAAGAATGGTTAGGTCGAGCTTTGAAAAAGTATACGGGAACAAGGAAGAAGTTTCTGTTTTATTTTATAAAAAACTTTTTGAATTAGAACCAACTTATAAAGCGATGTTTTAGGGCGACATGACAGAGGAGGGAAGAAAGTTGATGTTGATGCTTAGAACCTTGATTTCCGGGTTGGGAGATCTTTCCAATTTAATTCCGGTCATTGAAGACACGGGCAAAAGACACCTGAATAGTAGGAACCAAACATTGATTTCGGTTTAGCAAGATTCCGATAGAAATTTTTCCGATAATGGCGGCCCGGTTCTTATACATGAAAACGAAATTCAAAGGTAAAATTCTCATAAGAATGCGAAAAGATGCCGGGAATCCGCGCGCCGTTTTGCTCTCGTTGGCGGAAACGATTCAAACCCGCGGAATCGATCGGGAATCGGACGAGATCTATAATGCGATCAAACGGCATAAAGACACGAACGTCGAAATGGAGTCCGGTGTTCCGAAGGTTTTTCGAATCGTTTCGGAAAGTCGTAGGGTTTCCAAGTCCTTAAAAGATTTATACGGACGAACTCCGAGTAAAACTTACACAAAGAAAAAACGGTCCTAAGGATCGAACATTCAAACAAAGATAAAACCGGTTCAAATATAAAGAAGATTAAAGGTGAGAGAGAAGCATGCCAACCGAAGCGTATAAAAAACAAAACGATTCTCTGAAGAGGCTCGTCGTCGAGCTGATCCGGATCCTAAGAAGCGATTCGATTGCGGATCGGGTAAGCGAGGTTTTGGATATTTTGGCGACGCTGAACGCGAAGCTAAGCGAACACATGATGACCGAATCGAATCTGATTCTGATGGAACAGATTCCGGAGGAAATATTAAGCGAAGAACAGTTCGAGTTCTGTACGAAGCCAGCTCGAAACGAATTGAGGAATCGAGTTCGCACGTACGTCACTATGTGGTCTCTTCCTTCCTTGATTTTAGAAAGACCTTCGCACTTTATCAAGGATTCGAGCGAACTTACGGACCTGTTGTTTAAGAGGATTCAGAATGAAATCGAACTTCTTATGCCTCTTTTAAACGGCTCTTACGCCGTTAGCGAGAAGATCGGATAAAACGATCGTGGAGCAAAGCTTGGAGTTCGTTCTCGAATATATGTCGATGGTTCCATGTCGTATACGTCAGTCGTCTTTGAGGTGAAAAAAAAACGGCAATATTTTGTTGGTCAATTGAATGGAACAGCGGAGTGAAGGGAAATATTATATTGATTAGAACGATTGATATGATTTAGAAATTCTTCATGAAATGAAAATCGAATTATAAAAGAAGAAATTCAAGTGTGGAAGTTGAGACTATGTTGAATGTGGTAGATTGGTTCCTTAGGGAAGAATTGTTGATTGAAATCGCGCGGTTCGGCGCATTTTTTGCATTGATTGTCGGGATCGGACGTTTGATAAGAGCGAAAGGACAGATTGATTATTTTCTTTCCGCGCTTTTGATACTGACTGCGATCTTTCAGTATTTCGACGAATATTCGATTAACGCGATTTCATACAATTGGATGAGGAGGTTTCTGTTTCAGATCGATCTGATCGCGTTGTCGACCGCGGGAATTCTCGTTTATCTTTGTTCCGTTATGGTTTTTTCGAAATACAGCCATCTTCCTTCCAAATACTATTGGAACCTGATTCCTCCGATCGTCTTATCGATTCCGATCGCAAGCTTATACGATCAGCAGAGCAGATTAGAATTCGGAATGTTTCTCTATCTTACGGATATGTTCGTATTGGTTTACGTCGGTATAGCCGTTTATCACATGGTCGCCAATCACGTTTTCGAATTCAAACGTTTGAAGTCGAAGCTGTTGGCCGGTTTGGTCGTCTCCGTTTCCTTCTGCGCGTTTCTTGAAATCATGGGAATCATTTTAGACAATAAGACTCTCGTGCTTCTTTCAGGGGTGATGACGACGATCGACGTTATCTACTTTTACTTTATAAGCGTCTACTTTCAGGATTTGTTAAGCGACGACACGGCTTCAGAAGCGCAGAAGAACACGCAAAAAAAGTCCATCCTCGGCGACATTGATATGGATGCGCTTGACAAACAGCTGAACTACCTGATTCACGAGGAACGAATCTATCTCGACGAGGATATTCGCCTTCCGAACGTCGCGGAAGAACTCGGCGTCTCGGTGCATCAGTTGTCTTCTTATCTGAACGATCATAAGGGAATCAACTTCAACAACTACATCAATCAGTTCAGGGTTGAGGAAGCGAAGATGATTCTGATCAACGATCCGACCCGTTCCGTGATCTCGGTAGGAAACGCGGTGGGATTCAATTCGAATTCGGTTTTTCACAGGGCGTTTCTACGTGAAACGGGAATGTCTCCGAAAAAGTTCAGAGAGGCTCATCTCTTCAAAAAACATTCTCCATCGTATACACTCAATTAGTGTCTTTGAATGTACCGATTTCTTCCCTTCTTTTTCGGAATTTATTTCCTGGGCGCTTGTCGTATAGCGCCTTCCGATCCGACCAACAATTCCATACTCAATTTATGGATCTACACTTGTAGATCCGGAATCAATGTTGGATGCAACGGTTCCGGCGATTTCCCGAAAACCCCGAACGAGGATTTGCCTCCCGCTCCGCCGGGAGCATGTGCATCGGCTTCTTTGGAAGAGGTGATTCAACCGAGCCAATGGCCGAAGGTGCAAGCGGAACTGCAAGCGCAGGCCGCTTTGGGAAGTAGCGGCCCGCCCGTTGCGAATACGTTCGGAGCGATCGGTCCGATTACGGACGCATATCGGGGGGCCGTTCTTATGAAGAATGGAAAGATTCTCGCGATTCCTTATGGGGCCGCGAACAAGATCGAGTTGGACCCCGATACTCTATCTACGACCGTTGTTGGAATTCCCGGCGGTTTATATGATTGGTCCGGAGCCGTATTGGGTTTTGATGGAAACGTAGAATTCATTCCTTCGTTTCGATCCAGTTTTGCATCGATGGATTCTTCCACATATCTTATGACAAACTATACAACGGCGCCGGGTTTTAACTCCTATGTGGGCGGTACGATGGCGCCTAACGGTAAATTGTATCCGATGCCGGCTTCGGCGCCTAATTACAAAGTGGTCGATCCTGTCGCGAGAACCGGTGCGATCTTCGGTTTGGTTCCTACGGATCCGTCGTTTGCGGGAGGGGTTCTTGGACCCAATGGGAAGATCTATGGAATTCCGGCAAGATCGAGTCAGTTTGTCGAAATTGATCCGGATTCCAATACGGCCACTTTTTTCGGATCATTCCTTATTTCTTTCAGCGGCAAGTGGGCCGGCGGTGCATTGGCTCCGAACGGAAAAATTTATACGATGGTTGACGACTATTCCATGTTCGCGGAGATCAATCCGAACACTCCCGGTTTTTTTCTCTTTGGAGCCGCGCCTGGACCGGCGAACGCCTATTCGGGTGTCGTTCTTGCTCCCAACGGAAAGATCTACGGAATTCCATTCAATGCAACTTCTTTCGTGGAGATTGATCCGGATACCTTGACCGTAAACTATTTCGGAACGGCGCCCGGAGGCGGGGCTTGGTCCGGAGGCGTTTTGGCTCCGAACGGAAGGATTTATGGAATGCCTTACAACGCGAATACGTTCGTGGAAATCGATCCGAAAGCGAACGGAAAGATTTGCGACGTGATCTTACAATCCGCGTATTTGAATAAGTTCTAAAAACGATTAGGATCTTCGGATTCGCTTATCATCCATTCTGATTATAAAACAATCGGAATACCGAATTTAGAAAGAATCAGAATCAATCCTATGAAACATGAACGTTGGAAAGCCGAAAAATCAAACATCGAGCGCAGCATTCTCAATTCAAAAATTAAAGAATTCTAATGTATTAGTATTCGGTAGGGTGATCGAAACGCAAAATCTCCCTACTTAGATCGCGTGCGTTTTTAATCCCGTGAATTTCCCCTGACCCAAAAGTTCCACGTTTCGGTGAAATTTTTCCCGTTCACCGGGAAACGCGGACTTGCCTACCAATTCCAATCCGAGGATGAGATTTCCGATCTCGTCGTACGAATACCAGCGAATGGCTCCGAAGACCTTAAAGTAACCCTGCATCCGAATATAAATGTCAAAGACGAAACCCGTATGTTTGGGTAGGGTTTGGATCAGATGTTGATCCGTAATGCGAATGCAAATTCCATTGTTGGAAATATCCACGATCGGAAATTTTTCCGCGGTTAAAACCGTATTGGATTCTTTGATGCGCGCCACCATCTCTTTGGAGAACTCCGAGAGTTTGTCGATCGTATCTTTGCCGAGAGGATTCTCTTTGCTTCTGACCCAGATATAACCGAGCGGAATCGATTGTCTTGAATGATTGATATAGATGATCGGGTAAATGATTTCCGAAACGATTTTCTCGTCCTTATACTTTCTCATCAGCGAAGGAATTTCTTCCTGAATCTGATCCTCCACGTCGATCTGATTTTCGTTCGTTGAGTTGTATGATTTTTCCAAAGAAGTATTTTCAATATGAATGTATTTTTTGGATCTTTTAACGAGTTCGAATTTTTCCTCCTGATCGGATTTAAAAACGTCGATCTCGATCAAACCGAGCTGATCGGCCTTGAGTTTGGCTTTGTAGTCCTCAAAGCTGACTTTCACAAGAGTCGGAATGTTGAAGAGGGACGCGTCTATAACGGTTTTGGAAGAATTGATATTGGTTACGTGGGCCGAGTCTTCCGCGACGGGATAACGGGGAAACGCACGATTGGATTTCGCGATCGATATTTGATTGATGCTGAGTTCGAAAATTTTCGGGCTGATTCGTTTTAAGAAAGTGCATTCGATCTGCACATACTTCGCGAGAATTCTATAAAGAATGATTTCTCCGACTTCGGGAAAATCTTTTTCACTATCGGATTCGACGATGATTTTTTCTCCGTCGTCGATGTATTTTTGTATAAGAACCGTTTCCTTGTCGTTGTCGCCTTTTATAATTAAGCTTTGCTTAAGGAGGTGTTTTTCTATAATATGCTTCCTTTGTTCTGCAGAACTTATGACATCTAATTCTCGATTTTTCAACTTGATTCCATTCATTGAACTTACCCCAAGAACCTCGTTTCCTCATACAATATGAGCAACTAAGAATAGAATGGAATGCTAATTTGGTAAATATAAAATTTCCTAACAAACTTTTCAAATTATAGATTCGATAATTTGATAGGATGATGCGTTAGATGACCTTTCTACTTAAGTGAGGGAGTTCCCACAAAATCCGGAAATATTTCTGAGATCGTCCGATCTTGATCCTTCCCCGAATCCGAAACAACGGAACGTTCCGTTTGTTTATAGGTTTTCCGGAAGTAGGCGAACCTTGTATTTCGATGCCATCTTTCGTAAGGATTCGTCGTCGATGGAATGAATGTTTTTTCCGTTGTGATAGTTTTCCACGGTTGCCACGAAAATCGTATAACCGAATTCGGTTGCGATTTGAAAGTAGGGCTTCAGTTCCCAGTCGAGAGTAAACGTATTGTCCAAAAAAATCTTGGACGTTCCCTTCTTCGCTTCGTTTCGTACACGTTCCTCGCAGCTCTTATAAGCGAGGTGATTCTTCTTATAATCGAAACGGTATTTTCCCGTTTGCGGATCGGTAAAATAGTCGTCCACGCTCAAGACGGGATATTTCCCGTTTTCGGATAAGACTTGGGCGAGTGCGCTTTTTCCGGCCCCCGGAAGACCTCTGAGCAGAATGAGAGACTTGTCTGCGTTCATTTCTTTTACTTTACAAATACGTTGAATCTGATTAGCCTATAGGAAACATCCAGCAGGAAATTCTTTCGCTCATCGAGGAGCGGGGGCGACAAAGAGGAATAGGAGTAGAATGAAATATTTAGAAACGGAGCAGATCATTCCTTCGAAAGGAATGTCTTACACGATGTACGAAGTGGAAGGCGAGGATCAGATTCAAAAGATGATGACTTATATTCCCAACACGGACGAAATTCATATCTATCCGAAACCTCCGGTCAAGAAATTGTATAAACCGGAACTTTGTAAGGTGATCGACGAGGTCGTTTTCTCGGAACTCTGGAAATTAGGGGAAGAAAGAAAGGCGGCAAAGTAGAAAAGGAAGTGAGTTCTGGCCTCGGAGAGAATCGAACTCCCGACACAAGGATTTTCAGTCCTCTGCTCTACCGACTGAGCTACAAGGCCGAACTCATGGACAGCATAGAAAAACAGTCCTCACTGTCAACGAAAAAGATCGTAAACTCCTCGCTCTCACCGATTTGTTTCCGGGAGAGTTCCAATGTCTTCTCCCCTTAAAATTTGCGATCCTTCTCTTCGATTCGAAGAAAGGAAGAAGATGGTCGATTCTCAAATCGCAGCTCGAGGAATCCGAGACGAACGGATTCTTTCCGCGATGCGTTCGATTCCGCGAGAATGTTTTATTCCGAATTCTCACGCTGCACAGGCTTATGAGGATAAGCCTGTGCAGATCGGTTGTCATCAAACGATTTCGCAGCCGTTTATGGTGGCTTGGATGACTTTGCTTTTGGATGTGAAGAAGGGTGATCGCATTTTTGAAATCGGCACTGGTTCCGGTTATCAAAGCGCGGTCTTGATTTTTCTCGGAGTTCAACTCTTTTCCGTGGAATACTTCGATACTTTGCATCGAAATGCGATTCAAAATTTGGAACGTTGGAGGCCGCGTTGCACGGAATCGAATCGTTTTCTGGTCGGAAGCGCGCCGAAAATTCTCACCGCTGAGCTGCAGTTTGATAAGATGATTTCTTGCGCCGCGCTTCCCGATCTTCCCGGAGTCGACAGTTGTTACTTTCAGTCCTTGGTTCCCGGCGGGATTTTTATTTTTCCTTTGGGAAAAGAAGAACAGTTTTTGATGATCGCAAGAAGAAATTTGCATAACTGGTCGTTTGAAACGAAGGGTAGCGTGAAGTTCGTTCCTTTGTTGTGATTTGTCGTCTTGTTGATTCCGTTGTAGGTCGTCGAGAGGTTGTGGACCTAAGCGTAAGAAACCGAGTCGCAAGTTTGTTATGGTCCGAAATGGATTCATCCGGGATCGGCGGAAACGGATCCGTAAAAGACGAGGCGCCGGGCTACGTTCGTGCCGGTGACGCTAATTTCGCAAACTCAAACGATGCTTTCGAAAGACGCTCTGAATGCGTGGAAGAGTTCGAGGGAATCGCATATATCAGAAAAGTTGCATGGAGTCGAGTGAAATCCCGCTCTCTTGTCGGGGCTTTGAAGATTTTTTCAAAGAGAATTTCGGATTACAAATTGTTGAGCAGGAATTGATACCGTTCCACTTCTCTTTCTAAGGCTTCGGCTTGTTTGCGATAACGATCGGATTGCGCCTTGTTTGCGAGAAACTTTCCTCCGGTCGAACGTTTGGAGAGTTCCCGCAATTCTTCCGCACGGCTCGCTTTTTGCGCTGCCATTGTCCGCAAATAATTGGCAACTGCGGTTTTTTGCTCCGAGGTGACCGCGCTTTCGATCAAAGCTTTTTCCATCAGCCTTTGCTCCGTCTCTTCGGAAACGGCAAAATGGGAATTCGAAATGAGAAAAAAAGCCAAAAAGAATAAACGGGCTGTGATGCGTAATGATTTCATAAGTAGCCTTTAGCCTTCTATCATTTAGACGTCACGGTTTGAAAGGTCGGTATTCTTGAATCCTTCTTTTTGTTTGATTTGATTATTTTAGATCTAAGATCCTTAAGATATAAGAACCTGTCCCAAAACCGGGGTAGAACCTTGCTGCTGGTCTTTCTGGTACAGTAAAATTAGGTTTTGAGACATGCTGTAATGACGTAAGGTAAAAATCGTTCTCTCTTTCGTTGTTTCGTTTTCTTTGCGGTAGCGTTTGGTCGGCACTTCTGCTCTTTTTCGATTTATGGGGAGTTCCCGCTTTGAAAGAATTTTAGAAAAAGAAGTCTTTATTATTTTGTGGGAACTCTTACGCATCCAGGATTCCGTGTCTTCTCGAAAGACGTAGGATCTCCTCTCTTTCGATATTTTTTAGTATTAAAAAGTTTTGTTATCAAAATATAATTTACTAAATAACAAAATAGTTATATTCTAAGACGACCGTTTTCTGATAAGGCGGCGTTCAAATTTTTCTCCGCTGCATGCAATTTTGCAGACAATGCGTTTCTTTTATGTTCGGTTCCTCCGTTTTAGTTTCGTAAAATACTTCCGTGGAACGCACCAAGTTCGTTGCGTCGGCGCGGCTCTTTTTTTGATTTCATCGTATGAGTTCCCACAAACCGCCGCATTCATCATTCTGGGAAGGTTTTTTCAATATTCTTTTTTCGAAAGTTCATAGAGTTTCTGAGTCTAGGGGGGCGAGTCTAATATAAAATTCTAAAATTTGCATATTCAAAACAAATACAGTTATCTTATAATAAAGATCTACTTTTCCGGGTCTGAATCGATAAATTCCTTTACACAATCTTAAAAAAGTGAATCAGTTCCATTCGAAAATTATAAATTAGAGAATTATAGAATTAGAATAGAGATTGGGTTTTCTTCCTTAAATTACAAGGAGAAGCTAGTGATGAAGATTGAATTGGATTTTAAAAAGGTTCGAAATCGGATTCGAAGAATCGTTTCGATCGTTTGTTTTACAGTCGTTTTTTTTGGGGCAAATTCCGTCAGCGCTGCGTATGAGAGAGAAATTCTTACATACGATTTGGTCGGACGAGGATTTTATTCGCTGAACACCACGTATTATACGATCAATGTCGTACACTATCGTCGTCCGAGCGGAGGTCCGATTATTCTTTTTCCGAAAACCGTTTTGTTCGTTCACGGTTTCGGCGATAACAGCACGCTCTTTGAACCCTTAGCCAAGGAGTTGATCAATCAAGGAAAAGCACATCACGTTTATATTATGGATCTGCCCGGCCATGGTGCGAGTACGATGTATCAAGGGACCGCCGCAACGCCGTCAAACGTGAGCGAGCTAACCGTCACAAATTATGGAGACGCGCTCCGAGCTTTGTTGAGCGTCATGGTCAACACGGAAAAAAGAAAGATAACAACCATCGTAGGTCATAGTATCGGCGGTCTCGTGATACAGTTGATTCAAAATAGGTTTAGAAGCACGGGCTCGAGTCTTTTAAGCGCATACGGAATCGAAAATACGATTCTCATCGCGAGCGATATTCCTTCTCCTTTACCCTGGTACGGCGGAGATACTCCGATGAGTGATCCGAATTCTGCGAAAGGTTTCGTTTGGAATTTTAAATCGCTGATCATTCTAGATGTGTTTCCATATCCCCCCTATGCGATTACGGGTCTTTTTGTGCAAACACCGGATGATTTTTATATCAACACCAAATACGCGGTCAATGGAGTGCCCGTTACGGGAGCGCCGACGCCCGCGCAATTGGAAACCATGAGCAATTTGGAACCGTATCCCGCCGCAGCGAATATTGTGGGTTTGGATCCTACCGGAAACACAACAACGGCGGTTCCGAGATTGCCAGTTTCTCAAAATATTTGGAACGGTTTCAATCTAAAAGTCGTATGGTTGGATAAGGATTTATTCTTTAGTCAATCGGAGACCCAAGGATTGGCCCAATATTTGAAGGCTGGTTTGGATGCGATCACGATTTCCGATCCGGAAGCGGTTCATAACTCACCTTTTTCGAAACCGTCTCTTTTCGTGCCTCTGTTTTAGTTTCCAAGCACGCTCTTTTAGCCGCACCTCGGTTCCGGGTGCGGTGTTTTTTAAAGATCGTTTAAAATCTCGATTCTCTTGCGGTTGCCGCCGATTCGCGATTTAAATTAAGAAAATAATAATATACCAATGTTATCCATATTGTCCCTTGGTCGGATCGCCGTTTCGGTCAAGGACGATCGCCAGATTGACACGGCGGATTTCTTTTTTAGGATGATTTCGCTTCAATGATAAAACCTGTCCCGAAGAAAATTCAATGACATTGCTCTCTATGATCGCAGCGGGAAACTCAGCGCCATTGCTCTCTATGAATCGCAGCATCAAAGACAGAACCTTGCGCTTGTTTTTCGAACCAAGTAGGAATAAGTTTTGGGACAAGCTGTAAATTCCGCTAACAAACAGAATTCGGTAAAAAAAGCGAGTTTCTATTTTGCCTTAAATCGCCGATTTCTTATTAAATTCTTGATCGAAATCGAATCTGAATGGAAATTTCTGATTTACTTCTCCTTCACCGATTCGATTCTCCTTTAGAGCCTTTCCGACCTTCGTATTTATTTTCGGAAACGCTTTTTGTCGAAATGAAAATCATGAAGAGATAAATCAATGGATCTATTAAACCCAAACAAAACGGAATACAAACATCTGGATGAAAAATCCAGAAACATTATGAAACGTACGATTGCCTTTTTCGAAAAGAAAGGGAAGAACAAGTTAAAAGAAGACGATCGCAATCAAACTTGGTATGCGGATTTTCTCGAGTTTCAAAAACAGGAAAAGGTTTTTGCAACGTTGATGACGCCCGCAGGATACGGACCGAGCGATTCCAGATGGGATACGACTCGGATCTGCGACTTCAACGAGATCGCGGGCTTTTACGGTCTTTGCTATTGGTATACTTGGCAGGTTTCTATGTTGGGTCTCGGTCCGATCTGGAACAGCAAGAACGAAGAAATCAAACACAAGACCGCCAAACTTCTGCAAGACGGCGAAATTTTCGCGTTCGGACTTTCCGAAAAAGATCACGGAGCCGATTTGATCTCCAGCGAAATGTCTTTGGAAAACAAAGGCAACGGAAACTACGTCGCCAACGGGAGAAAATACTATATCGGAAATTCGAACAAAGCCGCGATTGTTTCCACCTTCGGTAAGATGAAGGACACGGGAAATTACGTTTTCTTTGCCGTGAACTCGGGACACAAGAATTACGAACTGATTCAGAACGTGGTCAACTCGCAGAGCTATGTGGGAGAATACGGTCTCAAGGATTATCCGATCGAGGAAAAGGATATTCTTTCCAAAGACAGAGAAGCTTGGGACGCGTCGCTCAGTACGATCGCCGTTTGCAAATACAATCTCGGTTGGGCTTCCATCGGAATCTGCACGCATTCCTTTTACGAGGCTCTCAATCACGCTTCTAAAAGAAAATTATTCAATCGCCGAGTGACTGAATTCTCCCAAATCAAACAAATGTTCGTCGATGCGTATTGCAGACTTTTCTCCATGAAACTGTTTGCCGCAAGAGCGAAGGATTATATGAGATCCGCGTCCGCAACGGATAGACGTTATCTTCTCTTCAATCCGATGGTGAAGATGAAGGTGACGATGCAGGGAGAAGAAGTTATCAATCTTCTTTGGGACGTGATCGCAGCAAAAGGTTTCGAGAAGAACATGTATTTCGAAATGGCCGCCAAAGACATCCGCGGTCTTCCTAAGCTTGAAGGAACGGCGCATGTAAACATGGCCTTGATCATTAAGTTCATGAACAATTATTTCTTCGAACCGAATTCTTCGCTTCCGAAAATTCCGAAGATGGACGGCTTTCAAAATGACGACTTCCTTTTCAATCAAGGAACGACTTCCAAAGGTTTTGAAAAGATCACTTTTCCGGATTACAACGAAGTGTATGCGAGCGTGAATCTTCCGAACGTAAAGATTTTCAGAAAACAGATCGAGGTTTTGAAAGACTTTCTGAAAAACACTCCGCCGGATTCTAAACAGTCCAAGGATCTGGATTTTATGCTTATTCTCGGAGAACTTTTTACTTTAGTCGCTTATGGTCAGCTTTTGATTGAAAACGCCGCGATCGAGAAGGTAGAGGACGATCTATTGAGCCAGATTTTCGATTTTATGGTCCGCGACTTTTCAAAATACGCGCTTCAACTTTATTCAAAGAGAAGCAGTACCAAGGCACAGATGGAAAAATGTCTCGCGATGATCTTTAAACCGGAAGAGGATGAAGCGCTTTTTAACCGCGTTTGTGAAAAGGTTTATTCTTACAAAGACGCGTACGAAATGGCTCCTTGAAACGCGACCCGTAGTGAGCGTTTCGCTGAGTTAACGCGACCCGTAGTGAGCGTTTCACCGCGCGACCGTCGAACGAAAGAGAACGTTTGTGGGAACTCCTGCGGACGTTCTCTGAAAGTTTGCGGTTTTCAAATCGCTCGGTGATACGTTTGTGGGAACTCTTACAAAACGTGCACAGCCCTCTTTCGCACCGAATGCGGGAACTCTCACGGCTCAAAGCTCGTGCTTGTAACCAGCCCGATACGTCTGACCCCCGACTTGAATCGGAAAGGCCGGAGTAGGGGAAAGGTTTAGAATGGTTCCTAAAGACTGGCTTGTAGTCGAATCCATTTTAGATGCGAACACGGTTTCCACTTCTAAAAAAACGTAACCCTTGTCCGTAATCCGGGCTTGGGTTCCGATCAGCCAATTCGGGGAAAATCCCGAAATTCTAAACTGAGTGTTTTCCCGAACAGAAGGAGGATCGGGACCGTCCTTCAAAAGATCCCGAACCAATGCAAGCTGCGGAACGCTGACGATAAGAGCGTCTAACGTGTCCGCGACTGTTTTAGAATCGTTTCTGCCTCGGAGACCCCAGCCTCCCGTATAATAATTTAAACCCATTCCCATATAAACGGCCGCATCGTCGCTGACGTTTAATTTGATTCCGATCGTCGCGGGAACAACCAAGGATTGAAAGTTCCAGTTTGCGTCGATAAAACGATATCCGATGAAACTCGCTTTTGTAACGCCGCCTGCGATCTTCTGTGTGTAGTTTGCGGAGATTCTCCAGAAAAAATATTTTCCGAAATCCTTTTCGAAACCGGTCATGATATTTCCGCCAACCATCGCGCCATGCGCGCTCTCTGCCTGAAATACTCCGCCCGTAGTCCGCTCGATCGTGATCAGTCTATTTTCGGGAACGACCAATCTTCGGAGCGCGACGCCGTTTACGAATCCGTTTTGACTACAGACTGCAACGCTCGGGTCGCAGGCATTCGAAGATTGAACCGGATGGTATTGTCCCGAGTTGATCCCGTCTTTGGTGATGACTTCTCCCATATTTCCCAAATCGAATTGAAGACCTAAGCCTGTAACGAAATAAGATTTTGCAGAAAGGTTATCGCAAAGGGAGAAGGAGAGGAAGATGCAGAGCGTCAGCCAATAAGGCTTCGTTACGGAGAATCGACGTGGGTCCAAGATCATTTACGCTTCTTTCAACGGATGGTTGAATTAGGACGCTAAATTCGAATCGGTTACTGTCAAGGTTCTTCAAACTTTTTTGGAGCGAGTGGTATAAAAAAAGGCTCTCGAAGGAGAGCCTTTTTGCAAATTCGATTCTTAGGAAAGAATCTTAGAGTTCGTGTTTGTATCCGAATCTGTAGATTTGTCCACCGACAACGATCGGATATGCAGGGTAAGGAGAAAGGTTGGTAGCTCCCCCTACGGACTGAGTCTTACCCACGGAATAAGCCGCAGACATGATCGTTTCGAGCTCGATAAATACGTGTCCTTTGTCGGTTACTCTTGCTTGAGTTCCGATCAGGAAGTTAGGAGCGATTCCGGAAGCTCTAAATCTTGTATGTTCGCGAGTAGTTACTGGATCGGTTCCATCGCTCAGAAGGTTTGCGACGGAAGTAAGACCTGCAGCACTCAACATATCGTATCCGCCTTTGATGTTGTTCATCCCGTTCAAAGACCAACCACCGTTGAAGTAGTTCAAACCCGCTCCCATATAAACCGCAGCGTCTTCGGTAACGTTCAGTTTGATACCTACAGTTGCCGGGATAATGATTGCGCTGAATCCCCAAGTGATGTCTACGATGTTGTAACCTGCGATATCGGCTTTGGTAACCCCGCCGGAGATCTTTTGAGTGTACTCGGCCGCAACTCTCCAGAAGAAATATTTCGCGAAATCGGATTCGTAACCTACCATTAAGTTACCGCCGACCATAGCCCCTTTGGTGCTTCTTGCGTTTACAAGACCGCCGGTAGTTCTGTCGAGGGTGATCAGCCTGTTTTCAGCAGGGATCGCTCTTCTCGGAGCAACGCCGACATAGTTACCTTCTCCGGTAGGTCGGGAAGGGTTTTGGATACAACCTGCATCCGTGCCAACGGTACAAGTGTTGGAAGATCTTACAGGACCGTAAAAACTAGCTGCATCGAGACCGTCCTTAGTGATCGTTCCACCTAACTGACCCAGGTCTAATTGTAACCCGAATCCTACAATTGCGTATGATTTTGCACTTAAGCTTGCAGCCGACGCGAACAATACGGCAAGGACAAGCAACACCTTACTCATGTTACGAACCATTGATAACTCCTTACTCACGATTCAATTTTGATTTGATTGTGTTTCCGGAGGTTGTTTCTATTTTCCTGAATCCCGGACACAGGGTGAAACTTTAGAAGTTCATGGATTAGTGTCAAACAGGATTTAGGGAAAAGGTTGAAAAGTTCCCAAAATTCCGAAGTAGAATGAAAAAAATTTTAACTTATTTATAACATTTGTTATGAGTTTGTATAAAATCTTTGATCATCGGAGCGACGAAATTTTTTAAACATCCCTTAAGACGCGGAACAAAAAACGACGCCGATTTTCGAATTTGAAAAATCGTTCGGTGATTTATACTCACCGATTTTTGATCGGCAGTTTTAGAACCTTCCGTTTCAAGTTCGTTATAGACGGGAATTCCTCAAAGAGAAACGGGTTTGATTTTAATACCGGGAGCTTCTTTTTATTCTTGTCATCGAACTCTTGTCATGCGATTCTACTTTTGAAACCGTTGGGGGTGGGGCTAAACAATATAGCCTCTGAGAGAGTCCCCGGAACCTGATCAGGATAAGGCCTGCGTAGGAAAACGGATCATACAAACGATTCTATCTTTGTTCCCATTCGTTTCGAGTCGTCTAGGAAGTTTCAAAGGAAGAATCGCGAATCGGTTCTTGTTTTTTAACGTCCTTCCTCAGTTCCATCTCCAAACCCGCGGTCAGGAGAAAGTATGGAACCCGCTCAATCATTTCAAGTCCCGCTTAAAACGATTCGTCTTACCGACGGGACCGAATATCAATCGTATCATACGGAAGGTGCGCTTTCCGATAAGCAGCCTTCCGACTACAAAAACGGAATCGCGAAGCTCAGACAAGAGTGGATCCAAAAACGTATGGACCGAGGCGATACGAATCATTCGCAGATGTATTATGCGAAACAAGGGATCGTCACCGAAGAGATGCGTTATGTGGCGCTTCGGGAGAATATGAATCCCGAGTTCGTTCGTTCCGCGATCGCGAGCGGTCGCGCGATTCTTCCCTCCAATCGAAACCATCCCGAACTGGAACCGATGATCATCGGAAAGGATTTTCTCGTAAAGATCAATGCGAACATCGGAAATTCCGCGCTCGGTTCCTCCATCGAAGAAGAGGTAGAAAAACTTCACTGGGCGGTCAAGTGGGGAGCGGACACGGTGATGGATCTTTCAACGGGAAAGAATATTCACGAAACGAGAGAATGGATCCTCCGTAATTCTCCCGTGCCGATCGGAACGGTTCCGATTTATCAGGCGCTCGAAAAGGTAAAAGGAAAAGCGGAGAATTTGAATATTCAGGTTTTCTTGGAAACTTTGGAAGAGCAAGCCGAACAAGGAGTGGATTACTTCACGATTCATGCGGGAGTTCTGCTGCGTTATATTCCGTTTACGGCAAACCGAGTGACCGGGATCGTATCGAGAGGAGGATCGATTCTCGCGAAATGGTGCCTCGCGCATCACAAGGAGAATTTTCTTTATACACATTTCGACGAAATTCTCAAGGTGATGAAAAAATACGGAGTTTCGTTTTCTCTCGGGGACGGATTGCGTCCCGGTTCGATCGCGGACGCAAACGACAAAGCCCAATTCGGAGAACTCGAAACCTTGGGGGAATTGACCAAACGCGCCTGGGAAGAGGACGTTCAGGTGATGATCGAAGGACCGGGTCACGTTCCGATGCATCTCATCAAGGAAAACGTCGATCTTCAAATGAAACTCTGTCAAGAGGCTCCGTTTTACACGTTAGGCCCTCTTGTCACGGATATCGCTCCGGGTTACGATCATATTACTTCCGCGATCGGAGCCGCGATGATCGGATGGTTCGGAACGGCTATGCTCTGTTATGTGACACCGAAAGAACATCTCGGACTTCCCGATAAGGAAGACGTAAAACAAGGGGTGATCGCGTATAAGATCGCGGCTCATGCGGCCGATTTGGCGAAGGGACATCCGGGCGCGATCGAACGGGACAATCTTTTGAGCAAGGCACGTTTCGAATTTCGATGGGAGGATCAGTTTGCTCTTTCGCTCGATCCGGAAACGGCAAAGTCCTTTCACGACGAAACCCTTCCGCAGGATCGTATGAAAACGGCGCACTTCTGTTCCATGTGCGGTCCTCATTTTTGTTCGATGAATCTAACGCAGGAACTCCGCAAATTCGCGGAGGAAAAAGGAATCGGCGAGAAGGAAGCGCTCCGGGTCGGAATGGATGAAAAATCCAAAGAGTTTTTGGATCAAGGAGCGGAAATCTACAGTGCTCCTTGAGTGTGGGAACTCCTTCGGAAATATTTTTGGCCGCATCCGCGTTGGAATCGCAACGAGTTCGTTTGAATTTCGTAAGAGTTCCCACGCGGACCGCGCCACTTCCGGCTCGCGGAGTCCCGCTCGGTCCTCGAAGACTCGGACCAAGCCGTGCGTGTCGCTTGCGGGCCGTTATCCGGGATCTTTCCGTTTTCGAAAGATCGTGGGAACTCCCGCAAACCGGAAAAACAGGCGATTCACCGAGATCCTAAAAGTGTGGGAACTCTTACGCTTTCTTCCGAACGCAACGTTTGGTCCGACAAACAAAAGGGCACAAAATTACGTTGACAAAACGGCGAACGGCTCTTTGCGGAAGACGTGATTTCGTCTAACGTTTTCCGCTGCCGTTCGTTGGTATAACACATTCGGAGCTCCGCGGGAGATCCGTATGTTCGTCTTACTCGGCGATCACGTTCAAAACCTGTTCACCCAAATCGATCTTGCCGTCAACGGTGCGGATCGAAGAACGGACGACATCGCCCGGTTGTAAGTATTGGCTTCGTTTGCTTTGACCTTTGACGAACAACTTCCATTTCGTTTTTTCGGAAAGAAAACCGCCCAACGCCTGTACGAGTTTCCCCGGTGCGCGGAGCGCGCAACCGGAAGGAGTTCCCGTCAACAAAACGTCACCCGGAGCAATATTACAAAAACGTGATAGTTCTACGATGCTTTCGATCGGTTTGAAAACGAGATTGGAAGCCTTGTCCCTTTGACGGACTTTTCCGTTAACGGTCAACGTCAATTCCAGCGAATCCAAACATTCGAAATCTCCCGGTTCCAAAACCGTAAGATGCGGGCCGGACGGACAAAAGGTGCGGTAAGATTTTCCCTTATACCATTGCAATTGAGGAAGTTGAACATCCCTCGCAGAGACGTCGTTTGCCATAAAGAACGCTGCCACGTGCGAGGCGACGTTTTCCGGATTCGGATTCAAATCGGAATCGAATCCTTTTCCGAAAACAAGACCGAGTTCGATCTCGTAATCCAGAAGTTTTACCTGCAAGGGACGCACAATGTCGCCGATCGGCGGAAACAAGGACGCGTCCGATTTCGTAAAGAAGAGATTGTAATTCTTATCGTCCGGATTCAAACCCGATTCGATCAGATGTTGCCTATAGTTCGCGCCTTGACAAATGATCTGACAAGGAGCCGTGATCGGCGATACAATCGAAACTCCTTCCGAAGAGATCGATTTGAGTTTGGCTGATTTCTTTTTCTTCCGTAAAAATTCGAGAAAGTCTTTTGTCGATAGATCTCCGCAGCCCAACGGGAGAATTCTTCCGTTATCGAGTAAAGCCCAATCGATGTTCTTCTTTTTCTGAAACCGAATATAATTCTTTGCCATGGATGCGAAGTCCGCCTAAAGATTTTTTTGAATCGATTGCAACTTAAAAAAATCACAACGATTGTTCCGACAAATTATTTCCAAGTCGAAATTTCGTTTGCAAAAATCCGAACACTTGATCGTCAGCACAACGATCCATCAGTGGACTTTCGCTTTTGCGATCATCTTCGCAAAAATCCCCGGAAAAAATTTATACATAAAAATTCCGAACCTTTCTCTCGAACCTGCGATGATGATCTTGTGTTTCTTTTCCGCGATTCCGTCCAGAATTTTGCGGGCGCATTCGTCCGCGGGGATTCCTTGTTCGATCACGGAATCCATTTTACCTTGTTTGCTTCCGTCGCCTTTAAGGGCGTTGTTGGAGATTTGAGTTTTTATAAAGCCGGGATAAATTAAGGAAACTTGAATATTCTCCCGGACGTTTTCCGCGCGAAGGGCCTCGTAAAAACCGGTGAGGGCCGCCTTTGTCGCGCTGTAACCGCTGCGTAGAGGAACTCCGAACAATCCGGCTACGCTCGAAATCGAAGCGATGACTCCGCTCTTTTGTTTGCGTAAGATCGGAAGAACGGCGAGGGACAACGCGATGTTTCCGAAGTAGTTCACGTCCATCAGCTTCTCGTACGTATCGATCGAGGTTTCATACGTGAAGGAACGTTGGCTGATTCCCCCGTTATTGATGAGAACGTCGATTCTTCCGAATTGATCGATCGCCTTTTTGGGAACGTTCTTTAGTTTTTTATAATCTTCTAAATCTAAAGGAAGAATCAGGCTGTTCGTTTTGGTGAGGCCGCATTCTTTTTTGACCCTTTCCAATTCCTTGGTTCTTCTGGCGGAAAGAACGATTTTCGCTCCCCGTTTGGCCGCTTCCTTTACGAGTTCTTCCCCGATGCCGGAAGAGGCTCCCGTGATCCACACCACCTTGTCTTTGTAAAACGCCGCGCTCATATTGAACTCCCGCTTTCGTACGCCGATTTCCGGATTCCGATTTCTTTTTAAAAAGCGAGAATTACGGAGAAACTCTCTTACTTCAAGAATTCTTTAGTGCGAATCGGAATTTGTTCGTCCGCGATCCTTCGCATCCAATAAGCAAGCATCAGAAGAGAAATCGCGGGGAACAAAAGACCGGGCGTATTGAAGGAAAGAGGGCTCATATCAAGAAGGATCGAATCGCGGACTCGGCTGTAAAGTTTCATTTTTTTACGATTCAAGAGTTTCCTGACGGAAAAAATATCGCCTGAATTCTTACTTGTGATAAGAATACACCAGGCAATCGTATGAATACCGAACTTACTCCCGTTCCGAAACCGGACTTAACCGTTCATCGAATCTTCGAGACACTCAGCATAATCGCGTTCGTTTTTCTTTCCGTTTATCTCGGCTATAAACTCGCGAACCTTTTTCAAAACGACTTCGCGGCCCATTCGTATTTGATCTGGGCCGTGCCTGCCGTGATTTTCCTTTCCTGGCTTGGAGCCGATTTCGTTTCCGGATTGGTCCACTTTTTGGGGGATAGCATCGGTTCGGAAAACACTCCCGTTCTCGGCCCCGCGTTCATCTTTCCTTTCCGCGATCATCACGTGGACCCGAAAGGAATTACGAGACACGATTTTATCGAGACGAACGGAAACAATTGTCTCGTTTCGTTACCTATATTAGTATATTATGTTTTCTTTTGGGAATCTGCGGGCGTTTTCAGTTCGCTTTTCGCGTTGTTCTGGTTTTTCCTTTTGTGGGGAATTTTCGCGACCAACCAGATTCATAAATGGGCGCATCAGGATTCTCCTTTGCCCGTGATAAAAATATTACAAAAATATAAACTGATTTTAGGGCCGGAACACCACAAGGTTCATCACACGGCCCCTCACGACACGTATTTCTGCATCACAACCGGATGGCTGAACCCGATTTTAAAAGCTACGAAGTTTTACGAAGCGCTTCGTTGGATTTTAAGAATTCCTCCCGCGGTTAAACCGTAAGCCACCTTCGAATCAGAACCGGAATACAGGCCAGGATGAAATAACCTTCTCCGAAAAGTCTGTAAAACCGGTTTCTCTGAAACGAAGTTTCAAATCGTAAAATCCCGGCAGAAATCGCATAACCCAAGCCCAAATACAGACATTCGGGAAGAATCCGCTCCGAACTTTCGAAAAACCAAAAAAGAATTCCGGCCGTTCCGATTGCGGCTAACGTATAAACGGTCTTTCTCAAAGTGACGGGAGAAATTTGTTTGAGAATCGATTCCACGTTTTCTTTGCGATCGATTTCCTTTTCCATATAAGAATTCACGAAAGAATTGCAAAGTGCCGTTAAAAGGAAAAGAGCGCAGGGCGTCCAGGTTTCGAAGGCGGATTTTTGCGTCAGCAAAATCGGACCGAACCAAACTCCGGCGGTATAAAGAACGGAAACGGAACATTCTTTCCAAAAGAAGGAAATTTGAAGATAGGCAAAAACGACGTGCAAAAACACGAAGATTCCCAAAATCAAAGCGACGTTTACGACCCATTCCCGCAGAAACAGAATCCCGCAGACAAAACACAAAACTGCGGCGATCATCGTAATCCAACTTAAGAAAATTCTGTTTTTGTAATGGAATGCGTGCCGTTCGTTCGCGCTGTTTTCTCCCAATTTCCAGCCGTCGATCAGATGATCCGCGCTGTAGATGACCCAAACGGACGCGGGTAATAAAATCCAAAATGCCGTTCTCATTTGCGTTTGGAGAAGCGAGGAAGCGAACCACGCCGAAGCGACCGCGCCGCATACTATATCGACGCTCAATACGTTCCAGTAATAAAACGCGTCTTTAAAAAAAGAATCTTTCATGTTTGCAAGTATATTTAAGGCGTTCGATCGCTCCTGTCATTTCTTGTTTTGCAACCTCCATTCGATTCCTTCTTTTTGAAAACGGGAATGGAGAAGTTTGATGTATTCGTGTTTGATCGGAAACTGATCCGTAAATTCCTGTGAAGGGAGAACGACTTTAAAATCGATCGAATTTTCGGAGAACTTTTGATAAGCGAAGGAAACGTCCTTGGTCGAAGGAGATTGATAGAACTTCTTCAATACTTCGTTTCCGATTTCCACGGCGAGAGTTTCCACTCGTTCGAGATCGGATTGATAAGCGACACCGGCTTCGATCTGTATCGAAAATTCTTTCGTGGGCAGATCGAAGTTCGTAAACACAGAGGAAGCCATGACCGAATTCGGAACCACGATCGTGCTGTTGTTGAATCTGCGGATCGTCGTGCTTCTCCACGTGACGTCCTGCACGTAACCTTCGAGTCCTTCTCCCGATAAACGAACATAATCCCCTTTTTTGAGCTGCTTTCCGAGAAGAATGCTGAGACCCGAAAATAAATTGGAAAGAGTCGGTTGCAAACCGAGCGCGACCGCAAGACCTCCTACTCCGAGCGCTCCGAGAATCGGCGCGACGGAAATTCCGAGCGATTGAAGGATCAGCAAAACTCCGATGGCGAATAACGTGATCCGAATTACGTTGCTGATGATCGACGCGGAAGAAATCAAACCGTCCGTTTTTTCGGAATACGTTTCGAACACCGCCGAAAAAAGACGAACGAGAGAAAATGTCAAAAGAACGATCGAAAGAATTTTGTATCCTAAAAAGACGAATTCTCCCGAACCCGCGGTAAGTTTGAGAAGTTTTAGAAATAAAAACGCTGCGAGAAGGAAGAAAAGCAAACGGATGATTCTTCTTCCCGCTTTAAAAAGAGGATGAGAGCTGGGGATTCTATTCTGAAAAAGAACTGCGGAAAGTCTCGGAACGATTCTGTCTCCGAGTATATAACCGAAAAATAATACGAAGAGAAAAATTCCGAAAGCGTTTCCGAATTCCAAAAAGAATTCCTTCGAAATCCAGGTTTGAATTCCGTTCCAATCCATAGGAACAGTTTTCACTCCGATCGGGATTGGGCAAGACCAAATCGATTTCGTTTTAAACCGAATTAACACGAAGAGGTGGTAATGAAAACTGCTTTAGCGATTACGATTTTATTTCTAAGTTCTGCGGTTTCCGCTTCGGAAATCAATAAGACATTTTTGAAGGGCGTAGCGATCGAGGGTTATGATCCGGTCGCTTATTTTGTATCGGGCAGACCGATCGAAGGAAAGGGAGAATTCTCCTATAAATGGAAGGGAGCGGATTGGTATTTTTCTTCGGCCGAAAATTTGAAACGATTCCGCGAAAATCCCGAACGATATGTTCCTCAGTTCGGCGGCTACTGCGCGTACGGAATCGCACTCGGCGAAAAAGTAAATATCGATCCCAATCAATGGAAGATCGTGGACGGAAAGTTGTATTTAAACTACGACCACGAAACTCAGGGGCTTTGGGAAAAGGATATTCCGGGTTTCATTCGGAAAGCCGCGGAAAAATGGGAGGGAATGAAGACGAAATAAAAAGATCTTCCCGGCTTTCTTTGTCCGATCTGTGTCGATTTTCGTTCAAATCGTTTGGTTTAACTATGTCTTCTGTTTAAATTTTCGATTTTAGGATGACAGGAGAAAAAACATCTTCATTCTTCTCCAGAATTAAGGAGAACAGGGAACGGATGTCCAGGCTGCTTGATCGATTCATACGGAAACGGGATAAAACGATTCGTTGGGAAGAACTACCGAATCTTCATTCCGACGGAGACGATCCCGATTTATTAATCCGAAGTCTGATTGGCGAAAAGCTCGCGCTCGGAATCAGAGAAGTCGTTTTTTGTCTTCCGGGAAAGGAAGCGGAAACTCTCAAAAAGTCCCGCGATTTTTTAAGACTCGTGCGCGATCTGAAACACGGAGGTTTCACGATTTCTTCCGCGGACAGCGATAAGATTCTTTCCGGCAGCGGAGAATCCTCGGAAAAATTCTTTCAATTCCTGAAAAACCGTTCGCACAACAGCCCGTGTCTGATTTGGACGGGCAACGGACTCGCTTCCACGATCGAATCAAAATATTATGATTTTCTAAAACATCCTCGTCATCCGCACGGTTACGACGAGCCGTTCCGTCCTTCCCGGTTTACGATTCGAGTAAAACTTCTCTCCATCGTTTCCGCGATCATCATGATCAGCATGAGTTTGATGATCACGATGGCGACGTACTTTTTCAGAAAATACAGCGAGATTCTCATTCAGGAATACAATCTTTCTCTCGCGAGAATGACCGGTCTGCAATTGAGCGGACAACTGAAGGAAACCACTCGTAAGATCCAGGACTTTCGTCCGACCGAATCCGAAAAATTCTTCCGTGCGAACGCGAACGCGGTCGCGTATGTTCGTTTTCGATCCAGACCCGGAGATTCCGTCCGCGAGATTAGTTCTCTTTTTTGGAATCTGAAATTTTTAAAGACGAATTCGGTTTCGGGAGTTCCCGATCCGGAGACGTTGAAAGTAGCTTTGGAAAAGGCTTCTTCCCGTTTGTCCGGAACATTAGAAGTATTGAATGTTTCTTCCGAATTCGGATTCCCCGCTGTTGCGGTACTTCTGCCCGTGTCCGAAGGCGCTGAAATTTCGGGTCTGGTTTTTTCCGCCACGGAATTTTTGGATTCTTTTTTGGCCGTTCGGCAAACGGACTTCTTCCAAATGCTCGTCGTGGATTCTTCCGGAAATCTGATCGCGCACTCGAACGATAAGGAAGCGATTTCCGGTAAGGATTATAAAAAACATCCTCTTGTGGAGAATATGCTTCGCAGTCCTTCGGACAACGGTTCGCAGCTTTTCGATTTTGAAGGAAGGGAAATGCTGGGTTCGTATCAACAGCTCGAAGTCGGAGGGCTTGGAATTCTTTCCACGTTGGACGCCGATCTCGCTTTCGAGGCGGTTTACAAAATTAGAAAGCAGAATCTTCTCATCATGATTTCGGTTTTGTCAGTGGCATTCTTCGTCGTGTTCGTGTTTTCAAGAACTCTGACGATTCCGATCATTCAACTTCTAAGTGCGACGCGTAAAGTGGAACAGGGGAATTATCACGTTGATATCCGTCCAACGACGCACGACGAAGTGGGGGTTCTTACCAACTCGTTCTTACGAATGGCGCGCGGACTCGAGGAGCGCGAAAAGATCAAAAACACTTTCGGTAAATTCGTAAACAAGGAGATCGCCGAACGCGCGTTATCTTCCGATCTCAAGCTCGGCGGCGAAAACCGAGACGTTACTGTCTTCTTTTCCGATCTCCGAAACTTTACGGGAATGTCAGAAAAGATGAAACCTGAAGAAGTCGTCGAATTCCTGAATCAATATTTCACGGAGATGGTGGAATGTATTTATCTCACCCAGGGAATCGTGGATAAGTTCATCGGAGATGCGGTGATGGCTCACTGGGGCGCGCTCGTTCACGATGGTCACGAACCGAAGAACGCGATCAATGCCGCCTTGTTAATGCGAAGAGCGTTGATCGAGTTCAACGACAAAGGACACGAGATCGGACGTCCGTTTACCCGTTTCGGTTGCGGAATCAATTCCGGCCCGGTGATCGTCGGGCAGATCGGTTCGGAGAAGAAGCTTGAATTCACGGTGATCGGCGATACGGTCAATCTCGCGTCCAGAATCGAATACTTGAACAAGGAATTCGGAACCGACATTCTCATCTCGGAAAGCACGTATCAACTGGCAAAGGATCATTTCAATTTCGTCGAACTTCCTCCCGTATGGATTCGAGGAAAGGAAAAGCCGCAGTCCATCTACGCGGTGTTAGGTTGGAAAGAGGATCAGGATTGCCCAAAATCTCTCGAAGAATTACGCGTGTTATGCGGAATTCCCGACCCCGAATCGCCTTCCCGGTCCTTGGCATGAACCTATATTCGAAATTTCGAAAGGAAATCCAAGTGGGCGTTCTGTCCCTTCTCGCGCTTTGTGTTTCCCTTTTTCTTTTTTGGAGGGAGGGCGCGGCCGATTTCGGGGAAGGCAGGAAGGAAACCGTAGGTAACATCACGTTCAAATACAAAACCGCGCAGAGAAAATTTTCGGATCGTATGATCTGGCAGGACGTGGAGCAGAACTTTCCGATCTTCAATCACGATTCCGTCCGAACCGACGAATTATCCGAAGCCGTCGTCACGCTGACTTCGGGAACCAAATTCGAATTGGATCCGAGATCGATGATCGTAATCAATCTCAAGGAAGAAGAGGAACTTCTGGAATTGGAGGAAGGTTCGGTTCGAGTGCAATCTACCCGATCGATAAGTCTTGCATCCGGCAAAACGGTTCTGAAGTCGGCGGACAAATCCAGTCTGTTTCGCATAACGCGGGATGAAACCGGCGGGGACAATCTCGTCGAACTCACCCAGGGAACCTTGAAGTGGATCGGCTCCGATCAGAAAACCAAGGAAATCAAAGAAGGGGAAAAGGTGAGGGTCGGTCACGAATCTCTTCAGCCGATCAAAGAAGAATGGACCTTGTTCGAACCCGTGGACAATCATCGGATTTTTCCGGAAACCGGAGAGGCCAAAATCTTATTCCGATGGAAGCCGGTCCCTTCCATTCCCAATGTCGTATTAGAAGTTTCGTTAAACCGAAGTTTTCATCCTTTGATTTTCAAAAAGGAATCCAAAGGGGATTTTGCGGATGCCAGCCTTCCGGAGGGAATCTATTATTGGAGACTCATCTCAGCGGACAAAACGAAACTCTCCGAGGTCAGGAAGTTTCGCATTCTCCCCAACCCTCCCGTAACGTTATTGTTTCCGTTGAAGAACACGAGCTTGGAAGGCGGCGAGCTGCAATCGTTTCGATGGAAACCTTCCCGGTTGGCGACGGGTTATATTTTGGAAATTTCGGATTCGTCCGATTTCAAATCGGGGCTCAGGCAACTCACGGTTTTTAAGACTTCGATTTCCATCCCGTTATCGGGAGGAAAATATCATTGGAGAGTAAAGTCCTTTTCGAACTTACCGGGAACCGAAGCCGTATCCGAAGCGAGATCGTTCCAGGTTGAAAAAACGGAAACCGTTCAAAAGACGGAGATTCCGGTTAAAACGTCCGAGACTCCAACTTTGCCTGTTGCTAATGCGACATCGGCGAAAGTAGAAGAGAACACGACTGCCGAGAAAAAGAACGATGCGGCCGAAAAGAAAACCGAAAAAGAAACTTCGCCAGTCCCGGCCTTGGTATTTCCGATTCAAGGAAGAACCGTGGATATGACCGGAAAAAACTCGATCGTATTCCGCTGGAAACACAACACGAATTCCAAAGAACAAAAATGGAGTCTAAATCTTTACGGAGGAAACGGAGAATCCATATTCAAACGATCCGTAAACGGAGAATCCTTCCGCTTGACGGACCTAAGCGTTCTGGACGTTGGAAAATTCTCCTGGGCCTTGATTCAGGAAGGCAACGAATCCAATCGGGCTAAGGCGGAATTTAAAATCGTACTGAGAGAAGACTTGGCCGCCCCGGAAACAAAAACAACGGGCAAAAAAGGGGAATAGATTGAGATCGATCGCAAGATTCGTTCCGGCGCTGATCTGCTTGTTCATAAGCGTTTCTGCATATTCGGAAGAAAGAAAGTATACGTTTTACATAGAATGGAACGAGGTCAAAGGAAACAACGGATACAAGGTGGAAATACGAAAACCTTCCGATCCGACGACCTTGGTCGCGGAAGAAAAGGTCGTAACGAACAGCTTGGAATTCCTGATTCCCGCGGGCGAATACGAGTTTAGAATCTCGGCGCTCAATCGTTTCGGAAAACCGTCCTCCTGGAGTCAATGGTCCGCGTTTCTTGTCGAACACGATCGTCCGAAGAGCGTGTATGAAGCCGAAAAAAAACAGGCCGCCGTGGGCGTCGCATCGTGGAAAGTCTGGGTTCCCGGACTTCTTCCTTTGGAACGAAAAGAATACACGAAGACCTCTTTGATTTTTTTGTGGTTCGGCGCCTTGGCGGTTGCGGGTAACGCGGAGAGGACGGCGGGAAATTCTCTCGCCCTATCCTCAGCGAACGATCCCGGTTTTTTGACGTTAGCCGCATTGACCGCTCCGCTGCCGGTTACGTTGTATCTTCTTCAGCAAAGGGACGAGGATAAAAAAGAATACAAAACGCATCAAAATAATCAAGTCGGCATAGGCGCGTTAGCCCTTTTGACATACGGCTTGAATGTGTGGTTGGAAAAACGTTCTTTTCAATCCGCAACCGTTTTGATAGAATCGAAGTCGGAAGGCGTTACGCGATGGAATTCTCCGAACCTGCAACCGAATTCGTTTCTTTCCTTGGGAAGAATCGAGTTGAGCTTCCGAAAGGAGTTCGAATGATTCGAAAGAATATTCTGAAATTCGTATATTCTTTTTTTATACTATGTTTTTTTGGAATCGGCTGTTCGGTTCCGTTTCCGGGAGATGCTTCCGGCGTTTTACTGCTCGCACTTTTGAACTCGAATTCAAACAACGGCAGCGGAACTACCGATCCGGTTCTTTCGTATAAATTTCTTTTTGTGACGACCGGTCCAGGCACGACGGGAGCCCTGGGAGATGTGACGGGAGCGGATTCTACTTGCGCCACTCAAAAGAATAACAATTTCGCTTCTTTGCCCGGGACGGGAACGGAATACAAGGCTTTGATCGTATCAACTGTACCGCTTCGAAGAGCTTGCAATGGTACTGCAAATTGTACGGATCCCACTGAAAATAGTAACTGGGTTTTGTTGCCCAATCGGGATTATTATCGAGGCACAGTTGCGAATCCTATAAAAGTATTTACTACGAACACTGCTGGAATTGCGACATTTCCAATTACAGCGGCGATAGATACTAATGGCGCTAATATTTGGTGGACCGGATTGACCAGTGATTGGAGAATCAGCGTCGGTGATACTTGTAGCGATTGGGTGGATGGAACGGCAGGTTCTACGGGTGAATTCGGATCTGGTGCTGTAAGCAATTTAAACTCAATCAATTCAGGCGGATTTTCGGATCCTTGTAACTCAACCAAAAAGCTGATCTGCGTTCGCCAATGACTTCGTTTTAAAATAAAACTACAGGCCTTTGATAAGCGACAACGATTAGATCGGCCGTTTCGTTTACCTTGAATTCAAAATTTTGAATCGCATCGAGTTCGTTTTTGTTCAGATCCGCGGAGCGGATCGTTTTGCAAAGATGTCTTCCTTGCGGTTCGACGTCTTTTTTGTAGAGTACGATGTGCGTTCCTGTTTTCTTTTCTAAAAGAAGAATCTTCTTTTTTTGTTCCTCGTTCGGAATCCAAAGAACGTTCAAATCCAATTCCTCGAGAATCGGCTGGGGGATCTGATTTAGAAAAGAATGATGTTTGAATGTGATTTCGTGTTTCAACAAAGAAGTCCTTGGGTCAGGATCCGTTTTTCGTTCGTGCGCTATTCGATCGGTTCTTTGGAAATTTTTTCGATGACCGCGCGGAGTTCCTTCTCGTCCGGTCCGTATAAGTTCCATTGAATCGCGTCGGCTCCCCAGAGACGTTCCCATCTCCAGTGAAAATCGGACGCCGATCGGAATGGCGCAAACGAACGAATGTTCGAGAGCTTGTCTCCTTCCATGGTTTCGTTTTTCGTAACCGAATACCACCAAAAAAGAATCGGAGCCGCGCCCGAAGGACTTTTGAGCTGACCTCTGTTCAATCCCTTATCTCCTGTTTGTTCCGTAAAGGCAAAACCGACCGCTTCAAAACAGATTCTCGGATCATGGCCGGTTCCGATGGCGAACAAATCCCTCTTTATAATCAGATAATTCTCTCCCGAACGATAAACGGCGATTCGAGGATCATCGGCAGTGGAGCCGGATTCGAGTCGAAAGGAAGAAACTTGCGAAGGCCAGTCGCGTTTTGGAACGGGTGCGATCCGGTTTCCAAATAGCGAGATCGTCGCGAGTAAGGGGAGAATCAGCCGCGCCGACCGGGAAGGAAATCGTAGGGGAAGGGCGGCGCTGCTTGGAGTTAATTCTGATTTTTGAATATTCGGAAAAATCAATGAAATGATCGAAAGCGGGATGAAAACTCCGCAGAGAAACAAAACGATTCCGATAAACTCGTGTCTCCAGGAAGAAGCGGGAACTTGAAATAAAACCAGCGTAAAGACGCGGAATAAATTCGAAAAAAACCAAAGCGGGAAAACGGACAAAAGAATCAGAACAAAACCGGAGCGGTTGGAACGGAGCGCGAGCGCGGCCGCAATCAAAAGGGAGGCGAGTCCCATCTTCATTCCTTCGCAAACACGATCGACTACGAACCACTCTCCGTGAAAGAAAATTTGATTCCCGACCGCGATCGAACCCGCATCGATCCAGCGTATCCCTTGAACGCAGATTTCCGTTACGATCAATCGAAGTTTATATCCCAGAAAAAGGGAACCGAATCCGGTGATCGGAGGAATCGCAAAGATTAAAAAGGGCGCGGGCCAAGAAAAACGGATTCCGCCTGTATGCAAAACGGCCAATGCGTTCCAAAAGGAACCGATCCAAATCAAACTCGATCTTTGGAAAAGGATTCCGCAGACCAGAAACGAAGAGCCCGGAACGAACCAAAGAACCTTTTCCGATACGATCGAAAACAGTTTCCATCTTTTGAATATTCTATGAATTGCAAGCGATGTGATCCCTCCTTCTCCGTCCTTCGTCGAACGAACGAATAAAGGAAGAAACAAAACCGGATACAACTCCGCGATCGAGCGTGCGCCGAGAGAATCGAAACCGACCTTAAACATCGGAATCACGCATACGAAAGCGAGAAGTCCGACGTAAAAGGCGGGTCGACTGGCGGAACCGGTGAAAACTGAAGTCGCGATCATATCGTTTTTGTTAAGCGAATTGTCTTCTCGTTTTGAAATATACGATCAAACCGAAGACGACGCAGACCAGCAACAGCCATTCTTCCGGTTCGGGAACGGCGCCGGGCGCTTCGAGTTTGCTTTGTCCGAGCGCCGATTTGCCCGATTTGATTCCGAAACGATCGTAGTCGTTTTCCGTTTCCAATACGATCAAAGTGGAAACGGGAGATACGACCATCGCGTCTCTTGCTAAATCGACGAGATCCCCGTTTTCCAAATCACGGTCAAAGAATCGTTTGCCGAGTTGTTTTAGAATCCTTCTTTGAATCGCCATTCGGATTAACAGATCGCTTCCGGGACGTTTTACGTTCGAGCCGTTCGTCGTTTCCAAAGTGAGTTTTGCGTGAGGAAGGGATACGATTCCTTCTTTTTCGATCGGCAAACGGATTCGTTTATTCTTGAGAACCGCAAAGAGTTCGTCTTCGTTATCCGCGACCGACACGACTTGATTCAGATCGATTAGGCTCGCGACGTATTCGGAACGTTTTCCGTTGAGGATCGCGATCTTATGCGGCTCGCTCCGTTTGCCTGCGGCGCTTTGAATCCCCTCAAATCGGGCAGAACCTCTGAGTTCTCCCAAAGGGATCGATTGATTCTCACCCGATACGATCCACAGAGGATTTTTTCCGGCGATCTTAGAAGTTTCCGAAATTGAATCCAAGTGCAGCGGAAACAGATTGAAGGCGGGAATTTCGCATTCGTCCAAATACCTCATCGCCTTATCCGCGTCTTTCGTATAAAACCATTCGTTGGTAAGAATCGTAACCGGAATTCCGGAGTCGTAAATTTTTTGAACGACTTCCTTCCAAGTCGAACGGGAAAGCGAAGAATTTAATACGACAAGAGCACGATCGGGTTGAAAGTCTTTGATCGCGGTTTGTTCCGGAAGAACGTTGTATGTCACGCCTCCGGCGGAAATCGTTCCACCCGGTTTTGTCGCCGGAAAGGAAAACGACCAGCCTCGAAAACCGGAGTTTCCGGTCCATTGACGCACTTGCGAATCCGACACGACTTTTTCCTTGAGAGAAATTCCGTTCGAGTCGAGTTCGATCGGCGCGCTGGAAAACAAATCCACGTTCACCTTTTGATCCGCAAAATCGGCAACCGGACCTTCGATTTTGATTCTTTCATAGGAAAGAATTTCTTTTCCATCGGATGTAAGCTCCGCCTTGAGAGGCGAAACGATTCCGATGCGGACCATTCTATAATTTTCCGGGGTCACCGGAAATACTCGCAGGCGCAGACGATTTCCGTCCAGCCATTCGACATAAGAAGGGTCCCTTCTTTCCCCGCCTACGATCGTCTGATACGCGTTATGCGCCGTTGATTTGAAAGTCAGCCTCGCCGGTCTTTCCTCGCCGTCGATCCAAAGGGAAAGTTTCGTGCAGATGCTTCCCGGAGGAACGGTGATCGTATAAATCGCCTCTTCGGGAGAGGAATTCCAAGTGCCCAAACCGACCCAAGTATGAGAGGAAGAATTCTCGTTATAAATGGAAAGAGTCGTTTCGGTGTAAGACACTCTGAGTTCGGGATGAATCTGAACGTGCGAATCCATATCCGTCGTAATGAGCGAAGTTCCTCTCCAAAGACGATCCAAAAACGCATGCGATTTTCCGAATAGAAGATGGAGAGTTTTTCCCGCGTCCTCGGCTGTGATCCTTTGTTCTGCGTCGGAGCGAAAGAGGGAAAGAAAACCCTGCGAAGCGAAATACGCGAGCGGATCGAATTGACTTTGCGCCGCGAACAAACCCATCGCCGATCTGCGATCCGGCTGCAGCGCCATTTCGGTCACGTGATTGACACGGAGATGCGCCGCTTTTTGAACCCACTCGGGTAAATCCGCATCGATGCGGTTATGACCTTGGATCGTTTCGGGTTTGGTAAGAATATGCTCCGCGTGTTTCCATTGGAAAAAATAATAAACGCTGTAACTCAAAAGAAGAACCGTCGTTCCTAAAATCAAGGCGGCCGAAATTCGTTTTAGATTCTCTCTCGGAAAGGAAGAATGAATCTTATGAACCGCTTTTCCGAATGCGGTCATCGCGAACAAAGGACCGTAGGGAAGAAAACCTAATCCGGCCATCCAAACTAAAACCCAACTGAAAATCATTACGGGCGCCAATACGAGCGCGAACGAAAGCGAGATAAACGCGCCCATCACTAAGAAGGGTTGAAAAAACAACAACACAATCGGATGAATCCGCTCCTGGATCAGCGAAGCGGCCAGCAAAAAAAACGAAATCCAAAGAGCCCATACGGTTCTTTCCGTGAACGGAGGGAAGACCTCGTGATTGAGGATGTACGAATTCGCGGTAAAACAGATCGCCGAAAGAATCAAAGTGAAGATCAAAAACGGTTTGTAACTCGGAAACAACGCGTAAAGAAGAAGGGAAAAAAGAGAAAAGAATACGATCGCAAGAAATCCGAAAAAGAGAAAGTTGGCGAACTCCGAAGGGTGGTATTGAATTCTCCAGCTGAGTTCCATAATTCCGTACGCGACACCGATCAGAGTCAAAATGATCCCGATCAATCCGAAGATCGCCAATATCCTATTGTGTATTTTGAATCCTAAAAGATTCACTTCGCCTAAAAAGTAGTCTTGAATTTTTTTGCCGATCGCCATAACGATTGTTTTCCTTCCTAAGTAGGATTCAAATATACCGAAAAAACAGGAAAGATTCGCCCGTTTGAGTGTTCGTTTCCAAGCACTCAGGTGCTTGACGACGCGAAGTTTCCCCTCTGAAAACTATTCCTTCCTATAACAAACAAGGTCAGCCTGCGAACGCTTTTTTTATCGAGAAACGATCGAATTTATCAGGCGAATCTTCCGTTCATTAGAGGAATTTCGTTTTCGCATCGTTCCCCGACCGGCAAAAAACGCGGACCGAAAACGACCTCTCGCGGAAAATTTCATTTGAGGCGCGTGCGAATTCCGATCCAGGGAAAATGTTCGTCATTCTCCCGTTTAAAAGGAGAATGAGAAAATTATAATGTTTGAATGTATGAGGAGCCGTGTTTCGTTTTCGCGGTTACGATTCGATCAAACCAGCGCGGATCGCATACATGACCAAATCCGCAACCTTATGGAGATCTAGTTTTTTCATGATGTTCGCGCGGTGAACTTTGACCGTAGCCGGAGAAATTCTCAAGATTTTGCCGATCGATTCGTTGGAATTTCCTTCCGCCACAAGTTTTAGAATCTCGCGTTCGCGATCCGAAAGAACGGAAAACGCCTTCTTCGCGTCTTGATTTTCTTCCCCCGGTTTTCCCGAACCGACAAATCCGGAAAGAAAGTGCGCGGTGATCCCCGGACTTAAATACGTTTCGCCTTTGTGAACCGCTTCGATCGCTCTCAGAAGGTCGTTCCCCGCGTCGTCTTTGAGAACGTAACCGTTGATTCCTAACTCCAATAATTTTTGAACGTATTCTTTGTTGTCGTGACGGGAGAGAATGATGGTGCGTATGTTCGGATAATATTTGCGTAGATTCTTTACGAGGTCGATTCCGCTTAAGCCGGGCATCGAAATATCGGTGATGACCAAGTCGGGATTCAATTTGCCGATTTGATCCAAGGCTTTTTCGGCGTCTCCGGACTCGCCGCAAATTTCAAAACCGGTTTGTCCGGAAAGAATCATCTTCAGCCCTTCGCGGAGAATGGCGTGATCGTCGACTAAGAATACTTTTGTGATTGCAGGTTTCATATTTTTTTAGCGTTCGTATTTTTATTTTTCTCTAAAGGAATCCGAATGATAAACTTAGTTCCTTTTCCGGCCGAAGAATCAATCTTAAATTTACCGTTTAAATCTTCCACTCTTCTTCGTATATTTTCAAGTCCAAAACCGGAAGACCTGGCTCTGACCTTTCTTTCTTGAAAGCCGATTCCGTTGTCCTTCGCATCGAGAAACAACTGCCTTCCTTTGACGTGAATCTTTAGATAAATATTTCTCGCCTGCGAATGTTTGATCACGTTCTGAAAAATTTCCTGCACGATTCGAAACACCTGATTGGCGACCGTTTGTTGAAGATCCGGTTTGAGATTCAGATCCAACTCCGCCTGAACGTCCATAGGCGGAAAGAGATCGGAACTGAGAGAACGGATCGCCGCTTCCAACCCGATTTCACGCAGAGTGGAAGGGTGCAGATTCGTATAAATGTCCCTGAGTTCCTGACTCGCTTTGTCGATCAAAAGAAGTCCCGTATCGAATTGAGCTTCGTAGATTTTCGGATTTCTGCTGTAGGCTTGAAAGTTGAGTTTGGCCGCGAGAATCGTTTGTCCGACTCCGTCGTGCAATTCGCGAGAAAGTCGGATTCTCTCTTCTTCCTGCGACTGAAGAAGTTTGGTGTGAAGGTTGGCGATTTTTCTTTCCAACCGTTTGTTTTCCGTAATGTTCTTGAGAATGATTCCGATGCTTTCGCCGAATCGAAACACGGAATAACCGTAATAGATCTTTTGTTTTCGAAACTCTTGGTTTTGAACCTTTCCTCGTTTGGAAAGATTGATGTTGGCTTCCATCTCTTCCTGATCGACGGGATTTAAACCGAAGATCCGAAACAGATTCTTTCCCATTAGGTTGCGGGAACTCCCCGCAAATTCTTTTCGAAAGGATTCGTTCGCAAAAAGAATCGTTCTATGGTCGTCGATCGCGACGATCGGTGAGATTTCTTTCAAAAGGTTGAGGAAGAATTTAGGGGAAAGACCGGATTCTAAGATTGCAGTCGACGAAGGAAGTTTTCGATTCTTCAGTTTCAAGTCCCGCATAAGAGCTTAAAACAATCTCATGGCGGCGCGAGAAAGAAAAGAAAAAAAGAGGCCCCGGGAAGAAAATCCCGGGGAAATGAGTTCAATTCGTAGCGGGGAAAACCTCGGAAGATACCGGACTGAGATACCAGTCTTGGTTCGTGTTTCCTGAGGATTCATACCAAGGTTTGAAAGAAGGATAGGATTTACGGATATCCGTGCTTTCATAGGGCCAGAGAAAATTTCCCGGAACCAAAAGCGCCCAAGGGAATCCTGTGGAATCCAGATAAATATCCTTTCCCTGCGCGTCGAAGTATCTTCTCGGAAAGTGGATTTCCTTGTTCGTGTTGATGACTTTGACGAAGGTATCGTACGGAGCCGGACCTAAGCTTACGCGGTTGATCGCATTTTGTAAAACGACTTCCAGATTCGCGGACTTGCCTTTTTTGAACGTAGTGTTGTTTCTCGCCGAGTTCGAGGATTGAATCGTCGTATTGGATCTGGGGAGAATTTCGAAAGATGAAATCGCCGTATCATTTCCGGTCGTGTTGGATTCTACCGTAGTTCCGTCAAAACCGTATCGAGTCAGAGCATACGAAGAAGCGGTGATTCCCGGAATCGTAAGATGCAGAGTATGGTTGTAACCCGCGCCTTTCGCTACGTGTGTGAAGTTGGCGCGAACTCTCGCGACTTCACCCTTGGCGTTCCAGTCCTCTTCAAACACGACTCGAACATTGTAGTCGTTGAAGTCCGCGTCTCCCTGAGCCGGATATAAGTCTTCGTAAGAAATCGTGTAATATCCTTCGGTAGGATAACGAAACGTGGAAGCGCGGGTCGGATCGTTCGGATACGTGTCGTCCCGATCCACGATTCCGTCCCCGTCCGTATCGGGGAGAATCACGTTGTTTCCTTTGATGACGACCGTGATTCTTCTGGAAATGCTGTACGAGTTGATGATTTCCACTTCCGCTTCGTAGAGTTGACCGAAGGCTTCCACTTTGAGGAAAACCTTGCGGGTCGCTTCGTCGATCGTAAAACTTCCTTTGACTTCTCCGTTTTCGGAGGTCGCCGCGCGGAAGATCGATTTCTGAGCGGTGTTATCTATATTAAAGATTTGTACTAAACTTCCCGAGACGGGAGATTCGGGACTTAAAACCTGGATGTTTACGTTCACCGTTTTGGTCGTATCGAAGACGAAATCCACCGGAGCCGTTTCGTCGTTGATGACGATGCTGAACGGTTGCTCTCCGTCCGGAGCGGCCGAAGGATTCGGCTGCGTAGCGCTCAGGAGCCAGAGAAGATTGGGATCCTGTGAATTCGTGCAAGCGTTCGCTCCGAAAAGAAGAACCCCCGCCAGAACCGTCCCCGTTATTTTTTGAAACCCTTTCATCGTCCCCTCCGGCATGTCGCCTTAACGAGACCTATTCTCGCATGTCGGAATAACGGGGGCAATAGTCCGAACGGTGTATTTTGTTAAGCGAACAGGTATAAAACGATGTCGGATTAAATTTTCAATAAATGACGGAAAATAGGCTTTTAAGAGGAAATGCCCTATTTGCGGCCAAAACGGATTCGAATTTTACAATATAATAAATTACGGATTCTGCTTCAACTTTAACAAACCGCCGGGAAATCGTTTGCGTTTTTTCGAAAAAAAATCGGATTTTTTTCGTCGTTCTCGAACTGCCCGGAGAGGCGGTTTCCCTTATCTCGCGGTCGCGAGAAAGTTTTCGAGCGCTTTCGTTCTAAAGGAATGAAATTCTCCCGAACTTCCGAACTTGCAAAACTGAAGAATCTTTTCGGGAATCTCGCTGTATTTCGCTTCCTCGTTGTTGATCTTGATCATCATGTCCGCGATGTAAATCGGATAGATATACGGCGCGAATTCCTCGTCGATGATCAAAGGTCTGTGATGGAATTCCATCGCCTTTGCATAAATATCCGGAAAGTTCCATTTCTCGGCGATGAGAGAACCCACTTTCGTATGAGTGATTCCTAATGCGGCTTCTTCCATGGAAACCGCGGAAGCGATCTCCTTGGAAGCGGAGATTTTGCCGATGCTCTTCATCGTCCTTTCTTCCAAAGAAAGAAGTATGATTTCCCCGATGTCGTGTAACAATGCGGCGGACATCAGATTGCTGACCGTATCCTTGGGAAGATTCATCTTTGCGGCGATCAATTTACAATAGAACGCGCATTGATTGGATTTGTCCCAGATGGAAAGAAAGGCGGGGAACTTATCCTCCAGAATCTGTTTTGTTCCGAGAGAGTATAAAAGCTGACTGAGTTCTTTGAGTCCGATGAGTTGAATCGCTCTGTCCAAGGATTCCACTTTGTTCGCGCGGATAAACGCGGCGGAGTTTGCAAGTTTCAGAATGTTCGCGGAAAGCGCCACGTCCTTTTTGATGACTTCGGCGATCTGGCTGATGGAAGAGTTCGGTCTTTCGATCATCGCCTGAATGTCCTGAATCGATTTCGGAAAGGTCGGAAGTCCGTCTATGTTCTTAAGAATATCCTGCGTTTTCTGAAGCTGGTGATTGTCCTTTGTTACGTTCAAAGGAATATCGATGATGACGCTCGTGTTGTTTCCCTGGCTTTCGATCTTATAGGAAGAAGTCGAAAGTCCGTCGTTTTTCAGCATCATCAACGACATGATGAGGCCGAGTCCGGCTCCTTCGGTTTCGTCCCCCGCTTCGAGAAACGCTTCGGCAAGATCGTTGTATTGTTTCGCCTTTTCGATCCTTTGATTGATCCGTTCCACCTCGGTAGGGCTGAGTTTGACGTTGTTCATCACCCGAATCCGGATCATGTCCTTGTTGTGGATAAAGGAAACGAGAACCACGAAATTGTTCTTAAAAAGAAGTTCCTCGTATTTTTCCTTTTCGTCGATGTATTTCTTTTTGAATCCTAAAATCTTCTGTTTGTAGATTTCCGGATTCTGAATGTCGGCTTCGAGTTCGCGGAAATAAATTCGTTTGATGTTCGCTTTGATCGAGTTGGCGATCGTTTCTTTCAGAGCGGCGAAAACGGAATCACGAACGTAAATGATGTCGAGTTGAAGCAGATAACGGTCCAGAGTTCTGCTGATGATGGAGTCCACATTTTCCGTAAGGTTATGAAATCTGTAATGAACGGGAGAATTTTCAAGAACGGGATGGTTTAAATCCTTAAGATTGCTGTAAAGATTTAAGTCTCGGTGATGATGCAGTTCTAACGCCTTGCTCTGACTCATATAGTTTGATTCTTCCGTGTGCGTTCTTTTCTTGTCAAGTCATCGGAAATCCCGCATGGAAATTCCTGGAAAAATATTTCCTAATTCTATTCCGTTTTTATGATTCATGAAAGAAATCTTTGTTAAGGAATTTGAATTTTATTCCGTCTCATTTCCTTTTCGTTCTTAAACTGAATCCTCGCCGGCGCATACAATTCTCCCTTGGTTGCGATCGGCATCGCAAATCCGTTAATGCGAAGTCGCAACTTATAATATAAGTTGCGTTGTTGGGCGGCCGTAACGTCTAACGTATGTGAAAATCGCCGAAATTCCGTTCGATTTTTCCTAGCGGAAAACGCTCCGGGAAACTTGGGACTTATTTCATTCCTTGGAACGGTTATCCGATCCAAACGGTCTACTTAAGGAATAGGGACTGAAACGCCTATAAAAAGAATTGCTTTCCGATTCCGCGATGATAGAATGAGGCCGCCTAATCGGGTTTATTCCCGAATTTCAATCCCAGAACTAGATCTAAGGAGCCGCTTCCGATGCCAACTTTACAGGAATCTCCGGTAAAAACGCCGAATTCTCAACAGACTCCCAATTACCCGCCCGTCGATAAGGCCGAGATTGAACGTGTGTTCAAGCTTCAAAAAGAACATTTCCATAAGGTGATGAAACTCACCACCGCAAGTCAGCGGATTCAGCGTTTGAAAAGGCTCAGAGACGCGATCAATAAATACACGCCCGAAATCGAAAAGGCTGTGAACGCGGACTTCCGCAAAAACGAAAGGGAAGTCGACATTTCCGAAATCATGCCTTCGATCTCCGAAGTCAACGACGCGATCAAACACGTACGTAGATGGATGAAACCGGTTGGAGTAAAAACTCCGATGACTCTTTTCGGGGCGAAGAGCCAGATGATCTATGAACCGCGCGGAGTGGTGTTGATCATCGGACCTTGGAACTATCCGTTCTATCTCACGTTTGCTCCTCTTGCGGCTGCGATCGCTGCGGGGAATACGGTTCTCATTAAACCGTCCGAGTTTACCCCCGCGACGACCGAGATCACGCAAAAGATCATCAGCGAAGTATTTCCAAAAGAAGAAGTCGCCGTGTTTCCGGGAGACTATCAGGTTTCAGGCGCGTTGATGGAACTTCCACTGGATCATATCTTTTTTACGGGAAGCACCCAAGTCGGTAAGATCGTAATGGCCGCGGCGGCCAAACACTTAACGACGGTGACTCTCGAATTAGGCGGTAAGTCGCCTGCGGTTATCGATCGAAGCGCAGATCTCAAAAAGGCGGCTAAAAAACTCGTTTGGGGAAAAGTGTTGAATGCGGGACAAACCTGCGTGGCTCCTGATTATCTTCTTATTCCGAACGACATGATCAAACCGTTTGTGGAAGAAGCAAAAGCGGTCGTAAAACAATTCTATACTAAGGACGGCAAATCTCTTAAGGAGAATCCCGATTTTTGTAGAATCATCAACGATCGCAACTTCAACCGCGTTTCCGGTTACATTCACGAAGCCGTGGAAAAAGGCGCTAAGATCGAGATGGGAGGAGACACGGACGCTTCTCAAAACTACATCGAACCGACACTCCTCAGCAACGTACCAGAAAATTCGAATATTATGGAAGATGAAATCTTCGGACCCGTTCTCCCGATGATTCCATATACGGATCTCGACGACGCGATCGCTAAGATCAACTCCAAACCGAAACCGCTCGCTCTTTACGTATTCGGTAAAAAGGAACGCGCGATCAAAAAGATTCTCAAGGAGACTTCCTCGGGAGGAGTTGCGGTCAACGACGTGATTCTTCACTTGGTGAATCCGAACCTTCCGTTCGGCGGTGTGAATCATTCCGGTCACGGAAGTTATCACGGATACTTCGGTTTTAAAGCATTCTCGCACGAACGTTCCGTTCTGCGTCAGGCAGCTTTGAGTTCGATCGATCTGATGTATCCGCCTTACACGAATTTCGTAAAACGCCTCGTCTCTTTGACAAAGAAGTTTCTCGTTTGAGTCGATAGGAAAAATTCTTCCGGCTTACCGCATTCGGAAGCCGGCGGTTTATGAAAATCCTTTGAGGTAGGCGACAACGCCTAAACTTCAAAGGATTTTTTTGTGCATTTCGGATTTTAAATATAGACAGACTTGTCTGTTCGTTTTTAGTTTGGATAGACTTGTTGGTCTATGGAGAATTCGAATGCGACAACTTACGTTTATTCGCCCCGGCATATTGGAATGGTGGGATGTTCCGGAACCTCGGTTGGAAAGCGACGACGACGCTTTGGTGGAACCGCTTGCGGTTGCGAGATGCGATTTGGATCTGGCGATTTTGCAAGGCGAGGCGCCGTTTCGAGGAAAACTTCTTCATTGGATACGAAATCACGCGCACGGTCTGATTTCCAACACCGCTTTAGGGAAAGCGCCGTTTCGCGGTCCATATGCGTTCGGACACGAATTCGTCGCTCAAGTAAAACAAGTCGGGGACAAGGTGAAGAACGTAAAAGAAGGAGATCGTGTGATCGTCGCGTTTCAGATCGCCTGCGGAAAATGCGATCGATGCAGACAAGGTTTGACCAATAGCTGCACCGGGGTTCCGGCTAGATCGATGTACGGTTTCGGAGATCTTGGAGGAAAAAAATGGGGTGGAGCCTTTTCGGATCTGGTTCGAGTTCCGTTTGCCGATTATATGCTGATTCCTTTGCCGAAGTCGCTTTCTCCCGCCGATGCCGCGAGTATGAGCGATAATATTCCGGACGGTTATAGAACCGTTGCGCCTTTTTTAAAACGAAATCCGGGAAGTCCCGTTTTAGTCGTGGGCGGCGGAGCCAAAAGTGTCGGTCTTTATTCCGTCATGATCGCCCTTGCGATGGGTTCGCCCGTAACCTATGTCGACGATGAACCGCAGAGAATCAGAATCGCTTCGGAGTTAGGAGCCTTGGTCCTCACTAAAAAATATCCCGAACCTGTGATTCAATATCCGATTACCGTGGATGCGAGCGCGAATGAGGACGGACTTGCGTTCGCTCTCCGATCCCTTTTGCCGGGAGGTCATTGTACGAGTGTGGGAATTTACTACAGTAAGAAGACTCCGATTCCTTTGTTGGAAATGTACGGAAGAGGAATTACGTTTTCCACCGGAAGGGTTAACGTTCAACCGTGTTTGCACGATTTACTTCCTTTGACGGAAAATCCGCATTTCTGTCCCCACAAGATTACGACCTTGACTTCTTCCTGGGAAGAAGCTCCGGAAGCTCTGATGGATTCCGGACCCAAGGTCGTAATCGAGAGACGGTTTTGAGATTCGATTTTTAAAGCGCAGCGTTGGCTGCCGCAAGAGCGGCCGCGTAATTCGGTTCGGAACCGATCTCGGGAACAAGCTCCACATAACGCACCGTATCCGATTTATCCACGACGAACACGGCCCTCGCGGAAAGTCCTTTCAGAGGCCCGTCGGCGATATGAGTTCCGTACGCTTTGGAAAAGGAAAAGTCGCGATACTGCGATCCTGTCACGAGGTTCGGAGAATTGATTCCTTCGGTGGAACAAAAACGTTTCATCGCAAACGGAAGATCTCCGGAAATGATGAGGGTTGCGACGTCCGAAAGTCCGGCCGCTTTTTCGTTGAAGACCTTGGTTTCGATCGCACAGACCGAAGTGTCCAGGCTCGGAACCGCCACGAGAATTTTCACTTTTCCCGCGTAGTCTTTGAGACCAAACTCGGAAAGATCTTGTTTGATCGCTTTGAAGTCGGGAGCCTTTTCACCGGGAGAAGGAATCTTTCCTTCCAGCGGAACCGGATTGCCTTTGAGAGTGACTTGTGCCATTTGAGTTTTCCTAATCCATTCAATTTCGAGAATATATGAGAAGAACCAATTCTAACGGAAGAAGGAAGTTTAGAAAGCAGGATTTCCATCGAATGTCTGTGGAAGGGAACGCAAAAAAGAAAGAAATAGAATTCAAATTTGAAAGTAAAATGGAGAATGCTCTTTATTTTATAGATCGGTTTAAAAAAGCGCTTGCTAACGAAAATAACATTCGGATAAGTTGGCGACAGAACTCAATTTTATGAATCTCAATCGCGTAACAACACAAGATACTCTCGTCACCGTAATGGTGTGGCTCGTGCTTGTGGTGGTCGTCTGGCCACCGGGACCCCGCTTTACGCTGTAGAGATTTACTTCAGGCGCAATCCTAAGAAAAGCCTCCTCCGGTGTAAAGCCGGGGGAGGCTTTTTTATTTTAAAGCGCTCGTTGAATGAACTTGAGAACGAAATCAAAAGTTTACGGAAGAAGGGACCGAGATATGAATTTAAACGGAGCGGAACTCATCGTTCGATTTTTAGAATACGCAGGAATCGAAGTCGTCGCCGGAATTCCGGGAGGCGCGAGTCTTCCCATCTACGACGCGTTACACGGAAGTAAGATCCGCCATATTCTTGCCAGACACGAACAAGGAGCGGGATTTATCGCAGGCGGAATGGCGAGGGCTTCCGGAAAACCCGCGGTTTGCATCGCCTCTTCCGGGCCGGGCGTTACGAATCTGATCACGGCGGTCGCCGATGCTAAGATGGATTCCATTCCTTTGATCGCCATCACCGGCCAGGTTCCGGTTTCGATGATCGGCACGGACGCCTTTCAGGAAATCGATACTCTCAGTCTGTCCGTTCCCATCACAAAAAGAAGTTATCTCGTAAAAGACGTCGAGGATCTGATCCGCATTCTTCCGCAAGCCTGGAAGACTTCGATCGAAGGACGTCCGGGCCCGGTTTGGATCGACGTTCCCAAAGACGTCGCTTCCGCAAGAATCGAATGGAACGAACAAAAAGAAAAAGAATTATGGAATATTCAAAAAGATGAATTTTCTGTGAAGATCGGCGCGGATTGGATCGAACGTTTCAAGGATTTGCTGTCGGAGTCCGAACGTCCCGTATTTTATATCGGGGGCGGTTTGAATCGTCCGGAGTCCGCGGAGTCGTTCCGGAAACTTCACGAGAAACTCGGCTTTCCCACGGTTTCCACATTGATGGGTTTGGGAATTTGTCGCGACGATCATCCTCGTTTTTTGGGAATGCTCGGAATGCACGGTTCGCGCGCTACCAATCTCGTCCTGGAAGAAACCGATCTATTGGTCGCGCTCGGAGTTCGTTTCGACGATCGCGCGACCGGAAAACTGAACGAGTTTTGTCCGAGCGCAAAGATCGTTCACGTGGACATAGACGCGACCGAAATCGGTAAATTAAAGAATCCGAATCTTTTCCTCAAACACGATATCGGAGATTTTCTAAAACAGATGTTGAACGAAACGTTCGCGGAAGCACATTCGGCAAAGGAAGAATGGCTGGATCGAGTTCGAACTCTGAAGACGTTATACGCGTTTCCGATGCCCGAAAAAAAAGAAATGTTGCATCCGTTCGCGATCATTCGACGCGTCGCGGAAATTTTAGAGGACCGTGCGATCGTCACGACCGACGTGGGCCAACATCAGATGTGGGCGGCTCAGTATTATCCGTTTCGAACGCAGGGTTCTCTTTTGACTTCGGGCGGTTTGGGAACGATGGGATTCGGATTGCCGACGGCGATCGGAGCTGCGCTTGTTTCGCCGGACAAACGAATCGTTTGCATTTCTGGAGACGGATCGATCTTGATGAACGTTCAGGAATTGGATACTCTCCGCGAACTCGATTTGGACGTGACCGTACTTTTGATGAACAACGGACATTTAGGACTCGTAAGACAACAGCAGGAACTGTTCTTTTCGTCCCGATTCTCCGCGTCGAAATTCGCTCTTCCCACGAACTTTACGAAAATTGCATCTTCTTTCGGAATCCCTTCTTTCGAGCTAAGGGAAGAAGACTCCGTTTCGGAAGTTCTGGAAGAGGCGTTGAACCGAAAAGGACCTTCTTTTGTGACGCTGAGGGTCGCGCCCGAACTGCACGTATTGCCGATGGTTCCACCCGGAAAGCCGAATCGAGAAATGATTCATTAAAATATTAGAATATAGGAGAAAGATCATGTTTATCCAACCCGCAAAAGAGGAAAGAAGTTATTCATACGAGATCGCGTCCGAAGAAGGCGCGGGCGCAATTTTACGTCTGATCGGAATTTTATCCCGCAAATCGATCGATTGGAAGGATTGGCGCCTCTGGCGCGACACGGAGAACAAAACACAAAGGATCGCTATCGTCATTCATACCGGGGAACCGGAAAAAATACTGAACTTGTTCCGGAGTATTCCGGAAATCACAGGAGTCCACTATGTCGAATCGGATTTCGAATCTGAAACAATCCCTGAACTCTCTCCCGGAAAAGCCGAAGAGTTTACCGTTTCCGCTGCGGGAGGAGGAAACTGAAACATTTCTATTTCGCTTAACAAAAAAGTATCCCGGATGTTTCCTGTTGGAGAGCCATCCGGGATATCCGGATAACTACCGTTATTCGATTCTCGGCTTTTCGCCTTTCGTCCAATTCCGCGGTTATCCCGGAAAGCTCGTCCTCGACGGAGAAACCTTCTCCGTTTCGAATCCTTACCGAACACTCCAAGAAATTTTTCCTCCGAAAAAAAACTGCAAACGTTACACGGGCGGTCTCGTTGGGTGTCTCGGTTACGATTCGGCTTCGCTCTTTGAACCGGTAACCGCTTTGAATCCGCGGAAAGGTTATCCTCTTTTTTCTTTCGGTTTGTACTTGGATGGAATCGTAATCGATCATCTGACCGGATCGTCCGAGTATTTTTATTATACGCGGAACCGGATCGAAGAACTTGCCTCTCTTCTCGATTCGAGCGATACCATTCCGCGCGATACGAAAGTCCGATCCCTCGGATTTTCCAAAACAAAGGAAGAATATACGGATCTTTTTCTGAAAACGAAGGAAGAGATTCTCGCAGGCAAAACGTTTCAATGTCAGATCGGTTTCGAAGAACGATTTGAAATTGAGGGAAGTCTCGTTCCGATATACGGAAATTTAAAGAAGGGAAATCCGTCCCCTTATCTTTTCTTTTACAAGGACGACGAGATCGAAACCTTCGGTTCGAGTCCCGAGCTTTTGTTTTCTCATAAGGATCGGATCGCGGAAACATATCCTCTTGCGGGAACGTATCCGAGGGGCGCGACTCCGGAAGAGGATAGGATTCTTGCGCGGAAATTGTTAAGCGACAAAAAGGAAATCGCGGAACATTCGATGCTGATCGATCTGCATCGGAACGATCTCAGCCGGGTTTGTGAAAAGGGGACCGTACGCGTCAAAAAGGAATTCGAGATCTTAAAGTTCGCGTACGTTCAGCATATCACGAGCGAAGTTTCCGGAATTATGAGGAAGGACGAGGACTCTTTCGGCGGTTTGGAATCAGTGTTTCCCGCGGGAACTCTTACGGGCGCTCCCAAAGTGGAATCGATCAAGCTGATTGCCAAAACCGAAGGAGACGATCGGGGTTTGTACGGAGGCGTTCTCGGCTATTTCTCTTTGGACGGAAGTTCTCAATTCTGCATTTTAATCCGAAGTCTGTTCCGATCGGGAAACTCCGCGTATTCGAGAGCCGCCTCCGGCATCGTTTTGGATTCTCTGGAAGAATTAGAATATCAAGAAATTCTAAATAAATTGAAGGCATTGAACCGATCCATGGAGGATTTTACCGCATGAAAAACTGCATCGTCGTCGATCATTACGATTCTTTTACGTACAATCTCGTTCATCTTCTGGAGGATTGTTTGCAAACATCCGGGGAACGATTCTCTTTGTCGATTTTCAGACAGGATCAAACGGATCTGCGTGAGATTCTTTCCTTGAATCCTACCCACATTCTTCTTTCCCCGGGGCCGGGTCATCCGGAGGATCCGGAATATTTCGGGGTTTCCGAATCGATTCTTAGATTAAGAAATCCTTATATTAAGATCTTCGGCGTTTGTCTCGGTATGCAGGGGATCGTCACTTCTTTCGGGGGTCGTCTGCGGAGATCGAAAATTCCGTTTCATGGAAAAACGTCCGAGATCACGCACGATCGGCTTGGAATTTTTAGAGGTATTCCCGATGCGATCCGTGTGATGCGTTACCATTCTTTGGAAGGAGTTCCCGAGTCTTTGCCGGATTGTTTGGAAATTTCCGCGTTCGTCGAATCGGAGAATTCTTCCTTGATGGGAATCAGACACAAAACGCTTCCCATAGAAGGCGTGCAGTTTCATCCGGAATCCTTCGCGACCGAAGGCGGGAGAATTATGATCGAGAACTTTTTGGGATAAATTTCGAACTGTATTTCGATTCATAGGGAGAATTGCTGAGTTTGCCGAGAGCCCGGCAGCGGAGAGGCAACGCCATTTGATTTTATTTTCGTCCGTTCTATTCCGAATTTCGGTCCGAAATAAAACGGTTGAGTATGTCGGCGATCTCTTCTTTGCGGAATGGTTTGCTGATAAAGTCGTCCATTCCGGCTGCCATACATTTGTCCCGATCCGATTGATCCGCGTTAGCCGTCATTGCGATGATATAAGGACGAAGGGATTGGTTTGTGTGTTGAGTGAGGATTTTTGCGGTATCGATTCCGCTCAGCTCCGGCATTTGAATATCCAAGAACAAGATATCCGTCCGCATCGTTTCGATGTGATGAAGCGCCTCGATTCCGTTCGGAACGATTACGGGTTCGTATCCGAGTTTTTCGAGAACCTTTCGGATCAGCATCTGATTGATCTCGTTGTCCTCCGCAACAAGAATTTTCAGATCCGTTTGCTGAGGTTTTCCGTTCGCGTTATCCGAAATCGATTTCGGTTCGAAGTCGATTTCCGATTTTTCGGCAAGCGGAATTCTTCCCGAAATTTCGAACACGCTCCCTCTGTTGACGATGCTTTCCGCGGTCAATTCGAGACCCATCATCTCCGCGAGATTTTTGCTGATCGCGAGTCCGAGACCGGTTCCTCCGTATTTTCTCGATACGGACGTATCCGCCTGCGTATATGCTTGAAAGAGTTCGTTGAGTTTGAGTTTGGGAATTCCGATTCCCGTATCGCGGACTCGGATTTTCACGTCGCATTCCTCTCCGATAATGTACGATTCGAATTCCATCGAAACGCTTCCTTTTTCCGTAAACTTAAAGGCATTGGAGATCAGATTGACCAGAATTTGCCGGAGACGATTCGGGTCGGTCGAAACCGTGAGCGGCGTGGTTCTTTCCGTGACCAATCTGAATTCCAGGTTTTTCTTTTTCGTATCCGCTTCGAACAGGGAGTATACGTCCTTTAAAAGCGCCATCAGGTCGAACGCAACGATTTCGATTTTCATGTGAGCGGATTCTAATTTAGAAAAATCTAATATGTCGTTGAGCAGCCCCAAGAGAAGGCCTCCGCTTCTGCGGATCGTGTCGACGTATTCTTTTTGCTCCGGATGCAGATCCGTTTCGGCCAAAAGTCCGGCGACTCCGAGAATTCCGTGGATCGGCGTTCTTATTTCGTGACTCATATTCGCGAAAAATTGGCTTTTGGAATTCTGCAGCTCTTCCTCCTTTGTACGGATGAGAATCAGTTCGCGGTTCTTTTTGATCAGCTCGAAATTTGCGATCACCTGATTGGACAGGACCTTCAAAATGATTTTTTGTTTTTCGTCGAGCCGTTTCGGATTTTGATCGAGGACGCACAACGTTCCTATGTTGAATCCGTCCGGGGTTTTCAAAGGAGCGCCCGCATAAAAACGGATGAACGGGGGGCCTAAAACCAATGGATTATTCTTAAAACGGGCGTCTTGTTTCGCGTCTTCGATTTCGAAAATATCGTCCTGAAGAATCGCATACTGACAAAAGGAAAAACTTCGCGGAGTTTCGGAGTCGGTCATTCCTACTTTCGCTTTAAACCACTGACGATTCACATCGATCAGGGAGATCAGCGCGGTGGAAGAATTACAGATAAAAGCCGCGATTTGCGTAAGAGAATCGAATTTTTCTTCCGGAGCCGTGTCCACGATCTGATACGAATCCAAAGATTTAAGTCGTTCGTTTTCGTTATCCGGAACGGGTAAAAATTGTTCTTCCGAAATGCTCACAATAGGAAACCGGAAACATTTTCTTTAAAAAAAATAAAATTAGGCAAGAGGAATTTAATACGAACTTCTAAATTCGGATCACCTGAAAATGTCTGGGAGAGCCGCATCCGTTTTCGTACAGACAATTCTGTAACTGCCGCATTTCCCTGCAGATTCTTCCTCGAATTCCCGAATTTAAAATCCGCTCTCCGGCGCTGTACGGAAATTTCAATTTAGAATGATTGGTGAACGTTATTTTTGTTCCGCTCTTGGAAGACTGGAACGTATAAATGTCCCTCTGCTCTAAAAACGGATGGTTCGTTTCCATGATCAGTCTCGAATTCGGAATCCATTCTTTTGCGAAATAATTCGCCTTGAGTTTGAATGGCCCGAAAGAATAGAGTAATTCGTACGTCGGCAGCTGTGTTCCGTTGTTGGACGGCATCGGGGAAACTCCGCAGATTCCGTCGACCCAATGAACTAAATTTCTAAAATCGGCCACAAAACGAAAAGCATCGTCTAAAGAATATGAAACTAAAAAAGTTACAGTAGTTGTTATCATGGAACCTGCCGTTATCCGTTTCGAAAAAGAATTTGCACCATGACCAGAAAGCGAGAGGAGCGCTTGAACTATGAATCTGAGAAAAATAAAAACGATCAGACCTTCGCTGAGAACGATTGAAGGAGGAGGTTTTCCGGTTCGAAGACCTTTCCCCGTTCAGGATCTGATTCAGCTCGATCCCTTTTTGTTATTAGACGAAATGGGACCCGTGGAGTACAAACCCGGAAAAGCGATCGGCGCTCCGGAACATCCGCACAGAGGGTTCGAAACGGTCACTTATTTATTGACTGGTGAAATGGAACACCGCGATTCTTGGGGAAATTACGGAAAATTAAAATCCGGAGACGTTCAATGGATGACCGCGGGTTCGGGTTTGGTGCATTCCGAAATGCCTTCCGACGAATTTCAAAGGAACGGAGGAACGATGCACGGCTTTCAGCTTTGGGTCAATCTTCCTTCCGCAAAAAAAATGAGCGATCCGAGATATCAGGATACGCCTTCGGAAAGAATTCCTGTCGTTCAAACGTCCGACGGAAAAACGAAAGTCAAAGTCATCGCGGGAGAAGTTTTGGGCACCAAAGCCGTGATCGAAACGAAAATTCCGATCCTTTACTATCATCTTCGTTTATCGCCGGGAGCGGATGTTACGATTCCCGTTCCGAATTCGTACAACGTATTCGCATATCCTTTTTCGGGCGACGGAGTTCTTCATACGGAAGAAGGAACGCAGAACGTCCGCGAAGGGGACATGGTTTGGTTCGAACGTAACGAAGGCGACGTTCGATTTTCGCTGCCGGAAAACGCCTCGAAAGAATGGGAACTTCTTTTGATCGGAGGAGAACCGGTTGAGGAACCTGTGGCGAGATACGGCCCTTTCGTGATGAACACACAAGAGGAGATCTATCAAGCTTTCCATGATTTTCAAGCGGGTAAGATGGGCGCGATCCATTCGTAAAACGATGTCGGATTAAACCGTAAATCCGTTAAACGGAAACATTCTTAACGAGGTTTCGGCTCCGGATTTGCGGTTTTGTCGTTCGGTTTTTAGGGATTTTCGGCGGATTCTCCCCTTGCAAAAGTTTCGGAAAGGGGTAAGATGAATTTTGCAAACCTAAAAATCTGGAGGTACGCTATGGATCGCTTGAACCATTGGCTGCAAGAGCATCGGGATTGGTTGGTCGACTTCCTGCGGATCTATCTCGGCGGAGTTTTAATCTATAAAGGTCTGGAGTTCCTATACGATACGGACGCGCTGATTCGTTTGATGGAGATGAACAATGCTCCCATGGCGTCCGCGCTGCTTGCGCATTATATCGTAATCGCGCATATTTGCGGAGGAATTCTTCTCCTATCCGGATTGTTGACCCGCTTTGCCGCGATCCTTCAAGTGCCCGTGTTGATCGGTGCGGTTTTATTCATTCACGGTAAAGAAGGTTTTATGGCTCCGGGATCGAATCTTCCGTATGCGGCGATGATTCTTCTCTTACTTTTTCACTTTTCCTTATATGGTTCGGGAAGAATCTCGGCCGATTACTATATTGAAACGCACAAAAGCGTATAATAAAAATCTAATCTAGCTTGGAGAGCAAATCTCTCCAAGCTTCCCTAACGAATAACGGAGTGCAAATTCCGGCGCCCGATTTTGTATGGAATGAGAACGGGTTTTATTCCTGCTATTCCGATAAATTTTCTACATGACCGACCATACAAATGAAAAACATAAAGTTGCGGTGATCGGAGGGGGAGCCGCCGGATTTTTCGGCGCGATTCAGATCGCTTCCGAGGGAACTTGTAACGTCACGCTTTTGGAAAAAGGCAAACAATTTCTTTCCAAGGTGAAGATCTCCGGGGGCGGAAGATGCAACGTTACGCACCATTGTCTCGATCCGGAAACTCTCAGTAAGAATTACCCGAGAGGGGAACGGGAGCTTCGCTGGGCCTTTGAAACTTTCGGACCGAAAGACACGATCCGGTGGTATGAGGAGCGCGGTGTCGCATTAAAAACCGAGGCCGACGGGAGAATGTTCCCGATCACGGATTCTTCCGAAACGATTTTACAGACGCTTTTTCAGGAAGCAAAGAAGGTTGGAGTTAAACTCAAAACGACGACCGAAATTCACTCCGTCACTCCGACGGACGAGGGTCGTTTTCAAATCAAGTTTAAGAACGGAGAAATATTAGAATTCGATAAAGTTCTTTTTGCGACCGGTTCGGGGAGAAAGGCGTGGGGTTGGTTGCAGGCCATGGGTCATACGATTTTGGAACCGGTTCCGTCGTTGTTTACGTTTAAGATTTCCGATTCCCGTCTGGAGAATTTATCCGGTCTTTCCTTCGAGCAGACGGAATGTTCTCTCGTCGAATTCGGATATTCCCAGATCGGGCCGACGCTCATCACGCATTGGGGATTGAGCGGACCCGCGATTTTGAAACTATCCGCAAAAGGCGCTCGGGAACTTTTTCAGAAAGAATACGATACGATCTTAAAGATCAATTTTATACCTGGTATGAAAAAGGACGAGGTCCGCAAAAAGATCGAGAAGGAAAAGGAATTGCATCCTTCTAAATCGATCGTCAACACGCCCGTTCTAGGAATCCCGAGAAGATACTGGGAAAGAATATTAGAAATTCATTCTATAGATTTCTCGAAGAAATGGTCAGGGTTGTCTTCCAGGGATTTGCACGCGATCACCGAAGAACTCACGGACGCACGATTCAGGATCTCCGGGAAGGGAGAATTTAAGGACGAGTTCGTAACCTGCGGAGGCGTAAGCCGCAAAGAAGTGAACTTCAAAACGATGGAAAGCAAGGTCATCCCCGGAGTTTACTTTGCCGGAGAGGTTTTGGACGTGGACGGGGTTACGGGCGGATTTAATTTTCAAAACGCGTGGACGACTTCTTACATCGCCGCGCGCGGAATTTCGGAAAGTTTTTAGAACGGCCAGGGGTTCGGATAAGAAGAATAGCCCAGAAGATTCCCGTCAGGATCTTTAAAGTATTTCGTATATTCCGTTTCTTGAATCCATTGGGGAAGTCGTTTCAGATCTTCCGGCTTCAGAACGGCCGCGGAAAAAATGAGGGCTTTCGGGCCTTGCACCTTCAGATCGATTTCCAGCATGAGAATGATTTCCCCGGATTGAAACCAAACCGAGCGCAACGAACCGTCAGGATTGCGGTTTTCCTTCGATTTCGTAAGACCCGGCAAGGATTCGTAAAACGAAACGAGAGAATCCGGATGCGGAGATCCGATCGCGATATGATGCAGCATTAGGCGACGAGGTCCTTATAATTCGGATTTCGGTTTAAAAAGGTCACAACGTAAGAACAGCTCGGAATGATCTTTTTATTCAAGGAACGCGCTTTGTCCAAAGCAGTTCGGACGAGATCTGCGGCGAGGCCCTTGCCTCTATGTTCCGGCGGAACGTAAGTCGAAAGAAGATTCCACACTTCGTTTCCTTCTTCCCGATAAAACAGATGGGATTCGTATCCGTCTACTTGTGCGTAAAATTTCGATTCCGATTCGGAGTGAACGACTTCTGGATTCATTCCTCAACTTTTAGATCGGAGAAGAATTCATCAAGCCGAAAGAGAATTTTGTCTTTCCATCCGCGTGAAATAAAAAAACCTAATCCGTTAAAACTTCGACAGGACTGAAAATGAAAACGGAATCGGCTTCGGAAAAGAAAGAAATTATTTATGATTATGACTATATCGTCGTCGGCTCGGGCTTCGGTGGAAGCGTTTCCGCTCTTCGCCTTTCGCAGAAAGGGTATAAGGTGGCCGTATTGGAATCGGGCAAACGCTGGAACAGCTCCGAATTTCCCAAGACGAATTGGAATCTCCGCAAGTTCCTGTGGTTCCCGAAATTGTTCTGCTTCGGAATTCAGAGAATCAATTTTCTGAATGACGTGATGGTATTGAGCGGCGCAGGAGTCGGAGGCGGCAGTCTCGTTTACGCGAACACGTTGTATGTCCCGCCCGAGCCGTTCTGGCAAAAAGCCCTCGTTCAAAAGATGGGAGGAAAAAAGGGGATTCTTCCTTTTTACGAGCTTGCAAAGAAGATGCTTGGCGTTGTGGAGAATCCGAGGATTTGGGAATCGGATCGGTATATGCAGGAAACCGCAAAGACCTTCGGGATCGAGAAGTCGTTTAACAAAACTCCCGTCGGAGTTCATTTCGGTAAAAGCGGAATCGACCCGTTCTTCGGCGGAGAAGGACCGGAAAGGAATTCCTGCAACGATTGCGGCGGTTGTATGGTCGGTTGCCGATTCAATGCGAAGAACACGCTCGATAAGAATTATCTTTATTTCGCCGAAAAAGCGGGGGCGGTAGTTTTGCCTGAAACGAAAGTTTCCCGTTTACTTCCGTTAAACGAAGACGGTTCCGCCGGTTACGAGTTGCATACCGAAAGAACGACTTCTTTTTTCGGTTCTCCGAGAAGAATTTACAAAGCGAAGTCGGTCGTCCTTTCCGCGGGAGTTCTCGGAACGTTAGGACTTCTTTTAAAAATGAAAGAAGAAGGAATTCTTCCGAAACTTTCAAAACGTCTCGGACACGTAGTTCGAACCAACAGCGAGTCTTTAATCGGAGTCACTCTGAAGGATAAGAAGGCGGATCTTTCGCACGGAATCGCGATCACTTCGAGCGTGTTTCCCGATGAACACACGCATATCGAACCGGTGCGTTATTCGGACGGAGCCGATGCGATGAACGGATTGGCGGCCGGAGTTCTCGTAGACGGGGGAGGGAGTATTCCGAGGCAACTCCGCTTCTTGATCGAAGTTTTAAAACATCCGATCCACAGTGTGAGCTTGCTCAATCCGATCGGATTTGCCAGAAGGACGATCATTCTTCTTGTTATGCAGACCGTCGACAACAGCATCGAGATCGTGCGTAAAAGAAGATGGATCTGGCCTTTTAAACGAACGCTTTCTTCGACGCAGGAAAACGGAGAAAAAATTCCAACCTACATACCGATCGCAAACGAATTTGCAAGAAGACTCGCTCAGATCACGGGCGGCGTAGCACGAAGCAGCATCAACGAAGCGTTGCTCGATATACCGGCGACCGCTCATATATTAGGCGGATGTAATATAGCGGAATCTTCCGAGGAAGGGGTAATCGATCTTGAGAACAAAGTTTTCGGTTATCAAAATCTTACGATCTGCGACGGCTCCATGATCCCGGCGAATTTAGGCGTCAATCCGAGTCTGACGATCGCGGCTTTGTCCGAGCGGGCGATGTCTTTTGTCCCTCCGAAAGAAAAGGAAATCTTTCAGTTCCAGTTTGAAAAGAAATGGGGTGTGATCGGATTGCTCGGAAAGGCAAAAAATTCTTCCTTTCCGAGGAACGCGACGGAGGACGGTGGAAGGTCAAATAACTCCTCGGGGAAAAAAGGAAAGATAAATCAGTCCGCACCCGTGACTAAGGTTGGCGAGGCAAAGAAGTCGGGTTTAGCGACAAAGGCCGCAAAGACTTCAAAAGCAAAATCCTCTAAAAAGTAAAAAAAGTAAAGAGCATAATGTAATTAGAATATTCTAAAATTGGAATTATTTCTTTGAACAAGGAAAACCGTGGATTTTCGTTCCACGGATTTCCCGAAGAAATTCTTTCTTAGTCGAGTTTTTCTTCGATCAAAGAATCTACGGAAGCTTTTCCGCCGCCTTTGATAAAAAGGACGATCGAGATTCCGATCAAAAGAAGATGGTATTCGTATCCTTCTCCCTGCTGATTCCCCGCCCAGTTGATGAAAAAGCCGTGCGGCAAGTGAACGAGAAATGTCGCTCCGATCATCACCAATCCGATTCCGAATGCGGACAATCTCGTGAACAATCCAAGGATCAATCCGATTGCGCCGAAAAATTCGCCGATGATGACGAGAAATGCGATCGGTGCGGGAATTCCAGTTCCGACAAAATATCCCATAGTTCCTGTGAAACCGTAACCGCCGAACCAACCCAAGAGTTTTTGTGCGCCGTGCGGGAACATTACAACTCCTGCAACTACTCTGAGAATGAGGGATCCGAGATCCGAATCTGTTTTAAAAAATTTTTGAAGCATTTGTTTCCTCCTAAATGATTCCAAGTTTATCATTCGCGAATCTTTGATGCTGAATGATTTAAATTTAAAGTATTGAGAATGAGCTGTATGTTTGCAGATCTTTCCTTATGATTTTGAATTTGTGGGAACTCCGCGTAGTAAGGCACAGAGTGGCTCATGTTTTGATAGTGAATGGTTTATATTCAAAGTATAACCATGGAAAAATGAAATCATACTGCTTTTAAACCTACTTCCTTGAGAAAATCACCAAGATCGATCAGTTGAGCTTCCGTCAAAGGATCGAATTTATGTACCAAAGAATCGAGAATTGCAGGAAATACTTTCTGAACGAGCGAGCTTCCTTCCGAAGTCAGATGGATAATGATATACCGTCTGTCTTCTTCGCTTCGAACCCTTTGAACCAATTTTCGTTTTTCCAGGTTGTCTATGATCTGGGTTATGTTTCCTTCGCAGGAGAACAGCTTTTGACCGATTTCCTTTTGGCACATCGGACCCAGATGATGAAGCGTTTCGAGGCAACCGAATTGCCCTGTCGTTAGGCCGTATTTTGTGAAAACCTTTTCTTCCAACTGACGAATCGAGTCGGAACAACGGCTCAGCTTAATAAAAGCGTTTAAGACCGCGGTTTCTCGACTGTTGCCTTTGTAGTGGGTTCCCATATAAATACTTTAAACTTGAACTATTATCTGTTAGACCGGGTTTTCCGGTCAATGTTTTTTTAATTCCGATTGTTTGCGCGGGGAGTTCCCACACTTTGGAGCTGTGTCAGAGTATCCATTCAGCGGGTTTTTGGTCTACGATCTCAAACAGAACCCGGAGGATTTTCAAGTGGAGGAAATTCTTCGGCCGAATACGGTCCAACCCGCCGGGAAGTGGACGATTTTCCGACTTCGAAAATCCGGATGGAATACGCTCGACGCTCTTTTAAGAATTTCCAAGGAATCCAAGGTAGTGCTTTCCGATATTGGTTACGCCGGAAAAAAGGACCGACACGCGACAACTTCCCAATTTATCAGCTGCCAAAAACCGTTGCGGGTTCCGGCCGAACTTTCGCAGGTTTTACAGGTAGAGTCGGTCGGTAAAAGCGATCATTCTCTGAGTCCCGACGACAACGCTGGAAACCGATTCGTTCTGGTTCTTCGAAATCTGATCGAGAAAGAGTTCGAAAAGATTCGGAAAAATTTTGACAACATCGCAAAGAACGGTTTTCCCAATTACTACGATTCGCAGAGATTCAGCCGATTTCATCCGGAGTTTCTACTTCCCATTTTTCCGTATTTGCAAGGCGATCCCGAAACTTGTTTGAAACTTCTTTTGACCGATGTATATCCGGGAGAGAAAAAACAAGCGCGCGATCGTAAGAAACTTTTGCAAACCGCTTGGGGAAATTGGTCCGAATGCGCGCATTTGTCGGGAAGTAAATTGGAAAATCGGATCTTCTCCGGTTTAAAGCGGGAAAGAAATCTTACACGAAAAACGTATTCCGATTTGATTTTGCAATTTCCGGAAGAAGAATTGCTGATGCTCGTTACGTCTTTACAATCCTTTATCTGGAACGAATTCGTATCCAGACTTTCCGTTGCCGTTGCGAAAGAGGGCGTTTGGATCAAAACAAAGACCGGCCCTTTGTTTTTTTGGGGAGAATCGGCCGGGGAATTTTTTTCGGCCACTAAAAGTTTACCCGTTCCCGGAGCGCCAGGGATTCAAAAATTAGAATATTCTAAAATTGAAATGGATATGATCGAGCGTGTTCTTGCGGATTTGCGATTGAAAGAATCGGATTTGGACCGTTCTCCGTTTCCAAAGGTCAAAATGAAATCCTTTGATCGGAACGTTTGCGTTGTGCCGGAGGACTTTCAATTGGGAGATCCGATGGAAGACGAACAAAACCCGGGAAGAAAAAAGGCTGCGATTTCCTTTCGTCTTCCTTCCGGGTCGTATGCGACGATGCTTGTTAAACGATTGATGCTGCGGGCCGATATTTGAATAAAAATATTAAACGACTTCCGACGGATCCCAACAAGTTCTAAAATTCTCGTCCAAAGAATTCAAAATCCTCATGTCCTCGTCTTTGATTTGAAAATCGAAAATTTGGGCGTTTTCTACGATTCTGTCCTTTTTAACGGATTTAGGAATCACGACGATATTCTGTTCAACGGCCCAGCGGATCAAAATTTGAGCAGGAGTCCTACCGTATTGTTTCGCGATGTCCGCGATCCGGCGATCCTCGATTTTTTGTCCGTGAGCAAGCGGGCTATATGCTTCCAGTTGAATCTTATGTTTTTTACAATATTCGAACAACGCGACCTGATTTAAAAAGGGATGAAACTCCACCTGATTGACGGCGGGAGTAATTTTCGCTTCCTTTAACAATTCCGTCAGATGCGCGATCGTATAATTGCTGACTCCGATCGATTTACAGAGTTTATCGTGATACGCTTTCTCCAATTCTTTCCAAGAATCGTTTCTTTTGGAAGTTACCGGAAAATGAATGAGATATAAATCGACGAAATCGATCCCCAATGTTTCAAGACTCGTTTCCAAGGCCTTTCTCGTTTTATCCGAACCTTGGTCCGCGTTCCAAAGTTTTGTCGTTATGAAAATTTCTTTTCTCGGGATTCCGCTTTCGCGAATCGCCTTACCAACGTCCTCTTCATTCCCGTAAATCTTCGCAGTATCGATATGTCTATAACCGGCTTCGAGCGCGTTTAAAACCGCTTCCCTGCATTCTTTGCCGGATTTCGTTTTCCAAACGCCGAGTCCTAGGATCGGCATCGAGACTCCGTTGTTGAGGGTCACGGATTGATCGAAAGATTTTTTTGTCATAAAATTTCCTATGATACTTGGACGATTCTGAAAACGAAAGGGGGGAATCGAAAGATAAAAATTGCATCCGATGGAAACGAACGACGTGTTTTGAATGCGGATCTTTTTTTGATTCTTCCTTGGGAAAGAATTGCAAAATTCGTTTTCTTCGAAATCATCATCCGTCATGCAATTGAGTACAGTATTTTCAGATTTAATTTTAAGCCTTGTTGCAATCTTGGCCGCGTTTCAGATTAGAAACTCCGCTTCGTATTCTAGAACCGCCGGTTTCTTAGGATTTTTAACGATAGGAGTTTCTGCCGGACTAGGGACGATTCATTTTTTAGGAATCGGGCTTCTGGATCCAGTGTATCGTTTTTCCGTGGGACTTGCTTCCTTTGTGGGCGTGCCGTTGATCGGCGTGGGATTTTTTCATCTCGGCATTAAGAAGCTGGAAAAGAATTCCCTTTATCCGATCGCGGGAGTTCTGCTTCTGATCTACGTTGTTTTCGGATATTTGCTTCCGTTCCCTTTGCTTTCAACCGTGTTAGGCGGACTTGCGATGGTTACGGCAATTCTTGTTTGCATTCGTAAGAATTCCGGCGGGACAAAAGTCGCCGCGTTGTACGGAATTTTAGGAGCGATCCTATTTATTCTTGCGGGGCTCGTGATCGGAACAACCGGTTCCAGAGGGCCGATTTTAAACGTGGATATTTTTCACATCGTTCTTGCCGTTGCGGTGTATTCTCTGAGCGTTTCTCTCAAACGATTGAGTTGATAAACTCCGGGAGTTTTTTTGGGGAATCTTAGAATATTCGAAAATTCGAATATTCTAAGATTAAGAAGGAATTTGTTCCGAAACCTGAGTCACCCAGGACGCATAGTAGTTCGCAAGAGTTCTCAAAAACATCAGATCCAATTCGTTCTCGTCCTTCAGGATCTTGACCGCATTCGTAAATTGAAGACGGAACTCGGTCAACGGGGTCGCTTCCGCGATCACGCGTTTCATCGACGGCGCGTTGTCCTCCATCCCGTATTCCTGAGCCCATTTTTCGATCAAACTTCCGCAGTTGTACTTTTTAGAAAGAAGAAGCTGCGCCAAAATGTGACGAAACATACTCTCGATCGAAATGATCGTGATGTCCTTATGAAGAATGGAAATTTCCGTAATGATATCGTCCTTCTTATCGATGACGACCTTCGTGTTTCCGATCTTGTTGAAGATCTTCGATAGATCGTTGTAGGCCTTGAAGTTTTTAAGAATCGTTTCTCGGTCCTTCATGTTCACGGTTCTTTCATTTTCGGGAAGATTCATTTCGTTCAGGATCGTTTCAATCACGAGAAAAATGATGTCGAAGGAAAACTGAGCCGATTTACCCACCAAGTAACGGATTTCATTTTGAAAGGAAGCGTGTATTCCGCTGAAAAATAATTCCAACTTATCCGGCGGCAACGTCGTAGACGCTTTGTAAAGATTGATCATGTCCTTTGTGAATTTGGCACGATCCAAAATCGGAAAGAGTTCGGGATGATTGGTATGAGTCCTTAAGAAAGTTTCCTTTAAGACTTTGACGGCACCTTGTCTGACTTCGTCCGTTCTATAAAGTACGCGATAGAGCAGAACGGAAAGTTCACGGGATGTTTTTTTCGCTTTAAGAATCTTAAGATCGGATTCGTCGAGATTCGAAGATTTAGGAGGGTTCTGGCTTTGCGCTTCTGCCATGGGCTTCTTTATGAAACAATTGGTATGCCAATGCTTTCCTTAAAAAAGGAAAAGTAAAGCGAAATTGCCGAACCGCATATATTTACATTGCTTTTTAAAGCTTCTCTCGTATTTTACCCGATCGAGATGAAAATTATCGGCGCCGAAAATAAAGTAAACTATGGGGTTTTCGACGGTCCGGTTGAATTCAATTACAAAGAATTTCAACTGCTTGACTTCTTCGGAAAAGAAATCCGCGGATTAAAGAAGCGATTTGCGTTTAAACGGTTCAATTATATCGGGATTATCACGGACGAATTCTTGATCGGATTTGCGGCCGTAAGTCTGGGGTATGTATATAACGTTTTCGCTTATTTGTATCATTATAAGGAAGGGATTCTTTACGAGTTCGATGCCAAAGGTTTGGATACGGGAAAGGAATTGGATTTTCCCGCGAATCCGGACGAATATTCAATTCGGTTTAAAAAAGGGGCTTCGTTTTTAAACGTGAATAAATCCCACTCCGATAAGAAACTCGAAGTCGAAGCGTTTTTAGGAAAAAAATTGCGATTTCGGTTTAACGCGGACTTCGGATTAAAAAGTCACTCGCCGTTACGGGTTGTGAATCCTTCCGAACCGACTCATTGGACATTCACTGAAAAATGTTCTCCGATCACGCCGTCTTCGATCGAACTTTCGTATAACGGAAAACCTCTTTCCTTTGATCCTAAAAAAACAACGATTCTCTACGATTGGTCGGGCGGTTATCTAAGAAGGGAAACGAACTGGTATTGGGCCGCTTTCAGCGCCATCCTTCCGAACAAAACCACGATCGGAGCGAACTTTGCCGCGCTCGTAAACGAAACATTCTTTTCCGAGAACGCGTTTTGGATCGATCGGAATCGAACGAGAGTTCCGAGGCTGATCTTCGATTTTTCGCAGAAGGATCCTTACAAAACCTGGCGAATTTATGATGAGGAAGGTTTGGTCGATCTCGAGTTTAAACCCGAAGGTGAAAGAAAGGATAAGATGAATTTGATCGTGACCAAACTGTATTTCAGACAATTCGTCGGAAAGTTTTCCGGCAAATTCGAATCCGCGCAGGGAAAGAAGGTTTCCTTCAAGGACGTTTACGGATTCACAGAATTTCACAGATCGCTTTGGTGAATCGGAACGTTTCGCTTTGCGTCGAGTGACGGATTAGAATATTAGAATTTATGGATGCATACGTTCCCGTTTCCTGCGACTTCTACGATCGATTGGAGGAAATTGTACTCTCCAAACGAAGGGTTTCTTTGGAAGTTTCGGAGGGTGGGAATGCGGGAACAACCGCGACTCAAAAACAGAGAATTTCCGATCTCGTATCCGTGAATCGGGAAGAATTCGCCGTTTTGGAAAACGGTGAAAAAATCCGATTGGATAAGATTCTGAAAATCAATCCTTGAATCAGGCCTCATTTTGGAAAAAAATTCAACGCAAGTCAAAAAACGGATCCTGTCTTTGGATTTGTTCCGCGGTATGACCGTGGCGGGAATGATTCTCGTAAACAATCCCGGCTCCTGGTCCGCTATCTATTCGCCGCTCAAACACGCAAAGTGGAACGGATGTACTCCGACGGATCTGGTGTTTCCGTTTTTTCTTTTTGCGGTGGGAGCTTCTATTTCAATTTCATTGTATTCAAAAAATGGAATGAGTCGAAGCGGGATTTGGTCGAAAATAGCGATTCGAAGTCTTGTTCTGATCGGGCTCGGATTATTTTTGAACTTTTTCGGAGAATGGTCTTTTGCCGAGCTCCGGATTCCGGGCGTTTTACAAAGAATCGGTTTCGTTTATTTCGCGGTCGCTTCGTTGTATCTTATAGTTCCCGGGAAGAAGAGTTTGATCGCTTTGATTCCGATTTTGGTCGTGCCGACTTGGATTTTGTTGAACGTCGCGCCTCCGGGAGAATCGACCGTTTCCTTGGAGCCCGGAAAAGACATCGGCGCATGGTTCGATCGAATTCTCTTCGGTGAAAAACATCTTTGGAAGTTTTCCAAAACCTGGGACCCGGAAGGATTTTTCAGCGGAATCACGTCGATTGCGAGCTCGTTATTTGGCGTTCTCTGCGGTTTGATTTTGTCCGTTCAGGATACTTCATGGAACAAAAGGACGGCGGTTCTTTTCGGCATCGGCGCCTTGTTAACGTTAGTCGGGTCGATCTGGGATACGTTCTTTCCTATGAATAAAAGTTTATGGACCGCGAGCTACGCGGTTTATACCGCAGGACTTGCGTTTTTCAGCGTGGGTTTTTTCGAATTCTTATCTCTGACTTTTTCTTCAAATCGATCCGAGTCGGACAAAAACGTTTTGAATATCTCGTTTCAACCCTTTCTCGTGTTCGGAAAAAACGCCATTTTGGTGTTTGTGGCTTCGGGAATCGTCGCAAGAATTTTGAATCTCTGGACTACAATCGGTGAAAACGGAAAAGCGATCAGCGTTAAAACTTGGATTTATTTACGCTTAGTCGGATTGTTAAGCGACTCGTATTTCGCTTCATTGTCGTATGCTATTTTGAATCTGATCGTATGGTGGCTGATCTTAAGTTACTTGGATCGAAAGAAAATTTACTTCAAGATTTAGAACAAAACCCGCGCTATGGATGCGGAGCGCGCGAAGTGGTCCTCGCGCAGAGAGGACCGAAGGCGAATGCCGAAGCGCGGAGCAAGCCAGGTCTGCGACTAAAACGGCAAGTTCTGTTTTGCGGCCGTTGCGAGCAGAAGCGCCCGGCAAAGGTCTAAAAAGCAATTATACTTTTTTATGGGTTTGCTCGGTATGTCAGATCACGAGTTCCAAATCGTTGAAGACAGGAGCTTTTACCTCATCCAAAAGTCTTTTCATGGCGAGGTTGCGAAGGTTGTTCAGTTCCATTCTGAGGGTCGCTTCCAAAGTAGTTTTGGAAAGAAGGTTCGAACAAGTCACCGCAACCATCTTCAAATCCTCAGCGGTTCTGATTTTGGAGGAAAGAAGAAGCTGCTGAATAATAGAATATTCTTTTTTTCTAAAGTGAATTCTCAAAAGGAACGGAACGGAATAAAGTTCCGCCATCAATTCCCATTTTGTTTTCGGTTTAGATTGGTGTTCTTCTGCGCGAAGATCGACGTCCATCTCAGTCTGAGGTTCGATATAAATCGTGGAGATGGAAACCGGCTCGGAAGAAGAATAATTCCGATCGGGGTTGAATGAAAGCGGGGTTTCCGAATCGCGGATCATATCTTTGAGTGTCGCGATTCGTTTCGATTCCTCGTATCGTTCCGGATGAAGTTTCATCATTTTGCGGATGTCCTCCAGAAGAATGCAGAAGGAAAATAATTCCAATACGGATTGATTCTGAATCGTTGAGATCTCGTCGAGAACTCTCGATAGAATCTGTTGATATCCGAGGGATTTGCGATACATCGCGTTATATTGAAGTTCAAGCTCTTTTTGATGTTTTGTAAAAAGGCTTTCCACTATATAAGAATCGGCAACGACATAAGCATCCAAACCCGGCAGGGAGAAGTTCGGGTTCTGCTTTTTGAGATTTAATACGAAGATGCAGTTGGAGTCTTTGAGGAACGCGAGGATTTTCGAGATTTTCTTTTCCGAAAGATTGAGCGTGGATCGGAAATGGTAGAACAAATCCGTGTTAGTCGGCAATTGAAAATTCTCGTTTTCCTTTTTGATTTTGTCCTGGATGATTTGCGCTAAAGTTGTATCTTCCATCGTTTTAGTTCCGTTTTACGAAAGAGTCGAATCTTAGTAAAATTTTTGTATCTGATTTGATAACGGGAAGGACGGAAATTATTGACTATTTTTTTTAAAAAAATACGGAATGAAGTTTAAAAAACGGGGAATGAAAGCGAGAAGGAAAGTGTCCGGACCGAAATTTCGGTCCGGATCGGGTAAAGTTAGATTCTTTCGATGATCGTGGCGATTCCCATGCCTCCGCCGATGCAAAGCGTGATTAACGCATAACGTTGTTGTCTTCTTTCGAGTTCGTCTAACGCGGTTCCTAGTAGGATCGCTCCGGTCGCTCCGAGGGGATGTCCGAGAGAGATGGAGCCTCCGTTTACGTTGATCTTTTCCAATGGAATGTTAAGCGACTTCTGAGTATATAACACCACAGATGCGAATGCTTCGTTGATTTCCCAGATATCGATATCTTCCGGTTTCAGTCCCGCGATCGCGAGCGCTTTCTTGGAAGCGGATACGGGTCCGGTAAGCATGATTGTTGGATCCTCTCCGGTTGAAGCCATCGCTACGATTTTTGCACGAGGCTTGAGTCCGTATTTTTTAATTCCTTCGTCGGAAGCAAGAAGGACCGATGCGGCCCCGTCCACGATTCCGGACGAGTTGCCTAACGTGTGGATGTGGTTGATCTTTCCCACTTCAGGGTAAGACTTGAGTGCGATCGCGTCGAGTTCCTTTTCACCGATCGTCTTGAATACAGGAGCTAAGTCGGAAAGCCACTCGAATGTGGATTCGATTCTCGGGTTTTCATCTGTATCGACGATCGTGCCGTCTTCGGTTTTAACGGGGATAATGGATTTTTTGAAATATCCGGCTTTGATCGCGTTGTCCGCTTTGATCTGGGAGGATTCCGCGAAACGGTCCGCTTCTTCGCGTGTGATTCCGAATTTTGTCGCGATCAGGTCCGCGGAAATTCCTTGAGGCACCAAATTGTAGTGTTTTTGAATATTAGGATTTCCTACATTAAAATCTCTTCCATTCATGTCCGCTCCCATTTTTACGCGGGACATGGATTCGACTCCTCCACCGAGGGCGATTTGCATGGAACCGGATTGAACGTGGTTCGCCGCGTTGTTGACTGCTTGTAATCCCGATCCGCAAAAACGGTTTACGGTATAGCCGGGAACCGAGTTCGGCCAGAGCGCGGACATAACCGCATAACGCGCGATACACGCTGCTTGGTCGTCCACTTGGGATACGCATCCCATGACTACTTCTTCCACGATTTCGGGCTTGATTCCGTTTCTGTCTTTGATTGCGTTTAAGGTTGCTGCGGAGAGTTCCTGCGGATGGATGCTCGCGAGTGTTCCTCTTTTTTTCCCTTTTCCTCTAGGAGTTCTTACGGCGTCGATTACATAGGCGTTTGACATTTGGTTACCTCTATGTTCATTTCTTTCTTTTGGAGATAAAATTGAACGGTTGTTTAATGAAATTTGGTTGTTCCGGTTTCCATTTTGCGGGGGTAGGGGAGTTTGCAATTCTTTTTGTGGGAACTCTTAGGTACGGCATGGTTTGGGCCGCACCCTCCTGCATATTTCTTGATAACGAACGTCATTCGGAGGGTTTGCAGGAGGGTCGGGCTTGTTACGGGCTCGCGGAGTCCCGCTCGGTCCTTGTGTGATGGCTTAACAAAGCGATTCAAAGGAATTAAGGACCAAGCCCTTCACATCCCTGCGGCAGGTTTTACAGAAATACACTGTTTTGCGGGAACTCTTCAGAAATCTGGATTGAATTCTGGTTTATTATTTTCAAACAAAGATCTTCTGTAAGCGAAACCCTGATCATATTTATGTTAAAGTGTCGAGCAACGTTCTTTACCTTTAAAGATGTAATCCTATGTAAAAGAAAGCATGTTACATCGAGTGAAATATTCTCTATTTTTAATAGAGGCGGTTAGGCTAAAGAGAACATTTTTGGTTTTATCGATAGAATATTCATAATCTATGATATATTATTCTTCGAATCATCTTCGTTTTTAAATTTATTTCCCAGATGAAGGCCGGTAAAACAATTTCTTGAATTTTTTGCAAGTTGTGATTCGGCTTTATTAAAGTGCCGGTTAAATGTAGTTGAATTAATAGGCAATATAGTAAGCAGCGGGAAACCCCGTGGATTGCGGAAAGAATACTAAGTTGTGCCCACTCTTCCGGGAATACTCTTGAATTGAATTTCACCAAAGAATTTCCTTTTCTTTGATATTTGACTGTTAGTGCACTCTTATTGAAACGCTTCTTGCTTTTTATATATTTAGAATGTGTTCTGAGAAGTTGCCCCAGATTTTTTCCGATCTTTAATTGATCAGATTTTGGAAGCTTTTTCAGCAATTCGAGAGGAATTAAAAAGCTGCATGTGATTTTCGGTCCCTTTAACGAAGATGCGATGAATTCTTTTTCGGTTAAGTGTTGAATGTTTGCCATGCTCTGTACAGTTTTTTAAGAATAAAAATGAGCATGGTTTCGTAGAATTTTTCTAAAAATATAGATATAAAAATTAAAGAGTAGTTCCCGCAATCCTTCTATAACAATAAAATTTCCTCTAATACGCGGAAATACCAACAAGCACCTTTCCAGTTCTCTAAAAAGCCGTTATGACCTCCAAAATTTTGAATCGAAATTCTAACATTTCGATTCGGATGTAAGGATAAAAATGATTCACCACGAATAATTGGATCGTCTTTTGCGGTAATAATTGTCGTCGGGACTAAAATCTGAGAAAGTTCTTTTTCTCCTAACGTATAAGTTCCGAAATAATGATCTATATCGGTAAAATCTTCAGTCGACTCTACGAATCTTTCCGTCATACGCATTACCGATTTTTCTTTGAGAATAGAGTCATACGGAACGATTGTAGGGAAATGTTTTTGTTTTTTCTCAATCGATTGTTTCCATTTTTTAAGAAAGTATCGGCCAATGATAAGCTTATTATCCATTAGCATTGTTGCATCTTTAGGATGAATTGCAGGAGAAATCGCTATGAATTCTTTCAATTGATTTAATTTCTTTTCCGATTGAGAATGTACTTTCGCAATTCGAAGCGCAAAATTTCCGCCAAGAGAAAAACCAGTAACAAAGACTGGAACATTCTTCTCCGCTAAGTATGTGGCTTTTCGAACGGCTTCATACGTTTCTTCGATAAGGCTACCGTTAAAAGGTTCGGGGTTGAGATGATGTGTATCTCCATGATCTCTATAATTTAAACGAAAAATATCGAATCCTTTCTCATAAAAGTAATGGGAAGTTCTCAAGATATAAGTTGAATTGATGCTTCCCTCCCAACCATGTAACAAAACTAAGAATCCTTTTGGTTTCGTATCTTTTTGTTTGCTCAAAGCTCCTTCCAACCTTACGCCTTTTCCGGCATCGAGAATCATTTTTTTCTCGTGATCTAAAAATGGCATTTCTTCCGGTAAATTCCATGCCAACGAGGCTAAAGTCGTTTGAATCAAAGGTGATTTCAGAATTCCCGCGGGGTTGAATTTTGGGGTCTTGAGTTCTTTGAGCATAAGATCAGTGAAAGGGAATTAATTCTCCAGCAAAGTCTTTTTGGTTATATGAATTCGGTTTTTTTCACAAAGGCTTTTATTTATTTATAATTTGATTTTTGAGTTCTGGAGAACGAGAGAAAAAAACTGGCCTTCAAAACACTTTCTAAAAATATACGAACAGCGCATAATTTCTTGAATTAGGAGTATATTCTAAAAGTGCAGAAATCATTTGGTATTTTACATTCTATTTTGATTCTATCCGAGCGTCGTAATTTTGTTCTGTTATCATTCTTACTTTTCTCTTGTTCTACGATCGAATTGAATTCGGTCCGAGGAGGTGAAAACGCAAAAATACCTGTATCCTCTCAAAAGGATTCTAACATTTCCGAAAATGTTTCATTTAATTGTAAGCCGAGTATTAGAAAATCTCAGTGGTATGTTCTTTTTGGATCGGTTCCAATCAATCAAATGGACACTTCCGAGATCCTTCCGGATTCAAACAAAACGTATCGTGTAAATCTGAAAACGACCTGGTTGGATGGAATTCTGAGTACGGTTTTGGGTATTGCAGCTTCGATTACTCGGAAGACGGTTGAAGTGGAGAGCTGTGATTCCAAGGATATTGCATTTTCCGCGAGAGTTCCCGCAACAAATCCGAATCTTCAGCAAGATAAAGAACTTTCCAAAGCAGATTTGGCAAAATTGAAAGAAGATTTTATCAAGCAAAATGAAAAGCAATGGAAAGAAGAATTGCAGGAGAAGATTCATTCTTCTTTGAGCGAAGAATTGGAAAGTTCTTGGAACAAAGAGATCAAACATTCTAAGAATCTTTCCGTTTTGTTTTTAAAATCCGGGGAAATAGCGAAAGGAACGGTAACGCGAATTGATGGGGACGGCGTTAAATTGTTTTATAAAGGCAAAGAAAGAGTTTTTCGCCGTGCTGACGTTCAAAGAGTTCGATTTCAAGATTGAGGCTGAGGCATTGATGCGATGACAAATTTTAGAATCCTATTCATTAAAGCTTATCTTGTCGGAATAATTTTTATCAATTACTCCTGTTACTTGAATCCTTATTTCAAAGATGCTGTTTCTCCAGATGAAGAAAAGGATTCTCCAGTGCCTTTGATTTTTCTTTTAGTAGCAGCGTCAAATCCTGTAATTCAAGGTGAAACGATTTTCTTTCCATCGACCGGTCTGACGTGGATGAGGTGTTCCCGCGGTCAAACATATGATGCGATTACGGATTCATGCACTGGATTTGTCGTTTCTCCGCAATATTGTTCTACTTCTGATAACCAATGCAACGGTTCTTCGGGCGGAGTTTTAACATCCGGGCCAGCTTTTGATTCCTGTGCTTCGTTTAGTGTTTCAGGAAGGACGATGACATGGAGAGTTCCCACGCATGCAGAGTTGAAAGGAATAGTTTATTGTTCCAATGGAACGGATGTGGCAAATTCGACTGATAATTCAAAGACTTGTTCTTCAACTGGGACAGGCTTTGATGTTCCAACCGTAAGAAAAGAATGGTTTCCGGGAATTCCAACTGGAAATCCAATTGAGTTTTGGTCAAGTACGAGCGACCCATTGAGCTCCTCAGTAGCCTGGAAGGTGAATTTCAGTACAGGAGCTACGAATCCTAATGCCGGCAAAGTCGTCGCTGGTTATATCCGCTGCGTGAGTTCCCGCTAAATTCTGCTCTAATACATCTGCAATCCCTCAAGAATCGCGGGAACTCCCCGCGCATTCCTCAAATCACAGAAAAACCTTGACGGAAACAGCTGATCCAAAAATTGTTTCCCGAATAGGAAACAATAAACACTAATACTGTTTCCGGATTTGACTTCAGTTCAATTTCGAATCCAAAGAATGGTAGGAGATTCACAATGAATTTAGCCTCGCTCTCGATCAAAAGACCGATCTTCATTACCTGCACGGTTTTACTCATTCTCGTCGCGGGATATCTTTCCTTAAACAAGCTAGGGGTCGATTTATTTCCCAACGTGACTATTCCCGTCGTAACAGTAACGGTTCCATATCCGGGCGCAGCACCGAATGAAATTGAAACCCTCGTTGCAAAACCGGTCGAGGACGAACTCTCCACAATCTCGGGCGTAAAACGGATCAAATCGATTTGCAACGAAGGAGTCGGAACGGTCGTCGTGGAGTTCACACTAGAAACCGATGTCAAATACGCCGAACAACAAGTCCGCGACAAAGTCTCCAGCGTTAAACCTAAATTACCCGATGACGCAAAAGAACCGGTGATCCGAAGAATCGATCCCGCGGATCAACCGATCTTAATCATCGCGCTCCGAGCCGATCTTCCGGAAGCCGAACTCTACGACATTGCCAACGAAGAAATCAAACAAGTCCTTCTTACGACCAAAGACGTCGGAAACGTAAACATCTACGGCGGACGCAAACGCGAGATTCACGTCGAACTGGATCGCCACAAACTCAAGGAACACATGATTCCCGCGTTCGTCGTATCAAATCGACTCGCATCGGGAGGAATGAACATTCCCGCCGGAAAAGTAAGTAAGACCGATAAGGAACTCGTTTATAGAACCATCAACGAATTTCAATCACCGCAGGAAATCAGAGACACACCTGTATCCTTGTTCGGGAACGAGGTTCCGGTAAAAATCGGACAACTGGGAGAAGTAAGAGACACGGTCGAAGATGAAACTTCCAGAGCATACTTTAACGGGAAGAAGGCGGTCTTTCTCTTAGTCTATAAACAGTCGGGATCGAACACGGTTGCGGTCGCGCAAGCGGTAAAAAAGAAGGTAGCAGAAATCAACCAAGACCTTTCTAAACGAAAGGGATCTCCCGAACTCACCGCGGCAAACGATTCATCCATCACGATCGACAACAACATTTACGACGTAAAGGAAACGATCATCATCGGAATCATTCTCACGATCATTGTCGTATTATTATTTTTAGGAAGCGTCCGTTCCACTTTGATCACGGGACTTGCTCTTCCGAACTCCCTCTTGGGGGCATTTATTCTTATGGCGATCGCCGGTTTTACCGTAAACGTCATGACTCTTCTCGCGCTCAGCCTTGCGGTCGGACTGCTCATCGACGACGCGATCGTAGTCCGCGAAAATATTTTCAGACACAGGGAAATGGGAAAGACGGCGAGAGAAGCTTCCATCGAAGGAACGAAGGAAGTAACGTTAGCCGTAATTGCGACGACGATGACAGTCATCGCGGTATTTATGCCGATCGCGTTTATTAGCGGGGTCGTAGGACAGTTTTTGAGAGAATTCGGATTAACCGTATGTTTCGCGCTTCTTATTTCCTTATATGACGCCCTTACGATCGCGCCGATGTTATCCGCGTATTTCGGAGGAAAAATAGGGAATCACGGAAATAAATCAGGACACGGACACGATGCGATTCCTGAAATTACGACTCCGACTCCGAAAGGCAAAGGGAAGAATAAAGCGGCCGAGACGACCGCTTTGGAAGAGATTGCGTATTCCAAAATCCGCTCTCAGAACAACGCTTCCAAAGGAATTCTTTCGAGAATATTCTCGCCGGTCTTAACCGTACTGGGAAAGTTGGAAACGGGTCTGGATTCAGTATTAAGTATTTTTAATGTGTTTCAAACTTGGCTGGAGGAAAAATACGCATCCATCCTGAAGTTTACTCTCAAACGACCGTTGTTCATTCTATCCAGTGCGGTATTGATTTTCGTTGTTAGTTTGGTTCTTACCAAATTCATTCCGAAAACGTTCTTACCCGCGCAGGACGAAGGAAAATTCTCCGTAACCCTGGACATGCCTCCGGGAACTTCCGTGGAAAAAATGGCGCAGGTCGCGCAGGAAGTCGATCAAAAGATCCGTTCTTACAAAGAGATCAAGCTGGTCGCGATGTTCAACACGAACCGGAATACGAACATGTTCGTCGAGATGGTTCCTTCCAAAGACCGTACGATGAACACGACTCAGTTCAAAGCTTTCCTTCGTAAGGAACTTGCGGGCTTCGCTTATGCGAATCCGATCGTAAAGGATATCGATAACGTGGGCGGGGGACAAAGACCGTTCACTCTCACCGTAAGCGGACAAAAGGGAGAAGTCGTCGAAGATTATGCGAAGAAGTTATTCAAACGACTTCAAAAATCTCCCGCGCTTCTCGACGTCGATACGAGTTACCGCACGGGCGCTCCCGAGTTTCGAGTCGTGCCGGATCGCGATCGTGAAGTCCTTCTCGGAGTTCCGGGAACTGTGATCGGAACCGAACTTAGAACTCTCGTGGAAGGAACGACCCCGGCGGTATATCGTGAAAACGGAGTCGAGTATGATATCCGAGTTCGATTAAAAGAATCGCAAAGGGATCTCAAAGAAAACTTTTATAATTCTTTCGTGCCGAACTTCAACAACCGATTGATTCCGATTCAGAACGTTGCAAAAGCGGAAGAAACCACGGGGCTTGCGACGATCAATCGACTCAACCGGAACAAGGCCGTGGAAATTTATGCGGACGTAAATCCCAAAGGCCCAGGTATGGGAGGAGCGATGGAAGAGGTAGCAAAGATCAGCCAAACCGAACTTCCTCTTCCGCCGGGAGTCCGGATCGGATATTCGGGACAAGCGGAAAGTTTTAAGGAGATGGGAACTTCCATGGCGATCGCGATGGGACTCGGAGTTCTCTTTATCTACATGGTTCTCGCTTCTCTCTATGAAAGTTTTATCACGCCGATCGCGATTATGCTCGTGTTGCCTCTCGCGCTCTGCGGAGCGTTTATCGCCCTGTTCCTTACGCAAAAATCATTGGACATCTTTTCGATGATCGGGCTCATCATGTTGATCGGAGTCGCGACCAAGAACTCGATTCTTCTCGTGGACTTTACCAATCAGTTGTTGGATCAGGGAAGGGAAATGAAGGAAGCGATCATCGAAGCGGGAAGAGAAAGATTAAGACCGATTTTGATGACTTCCTTTGCCCTGATCGCCGGAATGCTCCCGATCGCAATCGGACTCAACGAAGCGTCCCGTCAAAGAACGAGTATGGGTGTTGCGATCATCGGAGGATTGATCTCTTCCACGATCCTTACTTTGGTGGTAGTTCCCGCGGCTTTCTCTTACATCGAAAAGTTGAATCAATTCGTAAGAAGAAATTCTCCGGACCCGGACGTTAAATAAGAAGAGAACCGATTTCGGAGTCGTTTCACATTCTTTGTTAATGCGACAAGGGCTCCGAATTCGGTTAGAATATAAAAAAAGAGTTTCGTAAAATGTTTGAACTGATAAGAATGAGTGCGATGGAGCAGGATGAGGTAAAACTTCGGATTATGGAAAAAGCGCTTGAGCTTTTTCTAAAATACGGTTATGCGAAGACCAAGATGGAGGAAATCGCAAGGATTCTGAAAATATCCCGTAAAACTTTATATAAACATTTCGAAAACAAAAATCATCTTCTTTTCGAGATTCTCTCTCTGAAACATGCGATCATGAGTTCCAAGCTGCAGCAGATCAGCGAGGACGATTCCCTATCGGTGCACGAAAAAATCAGGGCCATCAACGACTTCAAGATCAGCCAATTTCCCGCGGGCGCAAACGAGTTCATTTTGGAAATTCGAGATCAAGCTCCGGATCACTACGCTTACATCAAGGAAGTGCGAATGGAATCGGTTTCCAAATCGATTCAAGCTCTTGTGAAACAGGGAATCGAAAAGGGAGAAATCAGAAAGGATCTTAACCCGACGATCTTTGCGGCTCTGATCAACTCGGCGATCGAAATGACCGCGACGCCGGAACTGCTTTTAAATTCTCCGTATTCGATGATGCAGCTGCAAGGCGAGATTCACGGAATTCTTTTTTACGGAATTATGAATTCTTGCCCCGCGGCCAACGTCGACGTTTCTAAAGTATCCGGACAGGAACGATCGTAAGTTCTAAGCAAGTCCGATTTTAAACTTGTTCCGACAAACTTTCAAGAAAGACGGCCCGATCCCCGCTCGAAAAAAAATCAATGTGCTCCTCTCACAGAAGGAAGTAGTGACGAGTGATTCCTAAAGAGTGAGGCGTAGAGTTCAAATTTGTTCGCAAATCTACGGCATTTTTTCCATATCAGAAAAACCGCATGAATGCAAGCGGATTTCCCCGCATTTTGTGGGAACTCCCGCAGCCATTCATCGACCGTTTTAACTTGCCGAACGGATCGCCTTCATTTTGTTCCACTCGACTTGAATTTCGTCCAAGGTCAATTCTCCTCTTCCCGATTCTTCCGAGATCTTTTTTAAAATCGGCTGTAGTCTTCCCGCTTGTTCCAACGTGATATCTTCTCCCGCGTCTTTCAGAATGCAGAAGACCGCGCTTCTTCCCGATTGGCTCGTGAACTCGATCCGATCTCCTTCGGGTCTTCCGATCAAGCCGGCGTCAAACGCGCGATAGGCGCCTTTTTGCAGGTGCCTCGTTTTCGCGACTCCGTCCTGATGAATCCCCGATCGATGCGAGATCACGTCTTCGCCGATCAACGGTGCTTTTTCGTAAATCGGAACTTCGGAAAGATACGAAACCAAACGGGACGTTTCATAGATCGCCGAAAAATTCAAAGGTACGTTCACGCCGCAGTTGTGAAGCGCGATTGCGACTTCGTACGTGTTCGTGTTTCCCGCTCTTTCACCCAAACCGTTCAATGCGGTTTCCAATTGAACCGCGCCGGAAAAATACGATTCCACGGTGGTCGCAGTCGCCATTCCCAAATCGTTGTGCGTATGGATGGAAATTTTAGTATCTTCGGGCAACGCGTTCGTTACGGCCTTCACCATCGAAACGAACAACCAAGGACGATATCGTTCCACAGTGTTGGGGAGATTGACCACGTCCGCTCCGTAGTTCAATGCGGTGCGAAACGCTTCGACGGCAAAATCCAAATTCTCCAGAGCGTCACCGAAATGTTCACCGGAAAATTGAACTTCTCCACTCGAACCGACCAAACTTTTTGCGTAAGCGACCGATTCCGAAATTCTTTCCAAAACTTTTTCCGGACTCAACTTCAACACGTTTTGAATCGTAAACGCAGAGATCGGATATACGATATGCAGTCTCGGTTTCGGCGCGTGACGGATCGCCTTCCAGGAAATTTCGATCTCCTTCTCCACGGCTCTCGAAAGAGAAGAGATGACTACGTTATCGGGCGCGATGGAAGAAAGATGACTGCAGGCTTCGAACTCTTGATCGTTGGAGGAAGCGAAACCCACTTCGATTCCTTGCACGCCGAGTTTCAGAAGTTGTTTGAAGATCGTTTCCTTTTGATCAAGATTCCAAGGTTTACGCAACGCTTGATTTCCGTCTCTCAAAGTCACATCCATAAAAAAGGGAGGATGTTTGGGAAGGGGGTTCTGAAGAATTTCCGAAACGAGTTGAATTTCTTTTGAACTTGCCGATGCGCTGACCGCGCGGGAGAAGTCTACGTTTCCCGGTTCCGAATCTTGTCTCATTGGTTTTCTCCTTAAAACCGGCCGGCTTAGGAGTGGGTTTCCGAATCGGGGAGAATTCTCCGGAAACAAAAAAGCCCACTCCAGGAGGAGCAGGCTCGTGTGTTCTTTTACAACTCTACCGGCTCCCCCTATCTAAGGAGGAGAAGAAGCTCAAGGCTGGTCGGTAGAAATACGTTGCGAAACATGTTAGATTTAGACTCGGAAGGATCGGGAAAAAATACAAGGATTTTTTTAAGTTCGCTTATCAATTCCGACTCGAAGAAGTTTGGAGTTTGTCTCTTTTAGTGTTCGGGAGAATCCGGTTTTTGGATCAAGGTCCAAATCCCTTCGGACTCGATATTCTTTTCCTCGATGAGGTTTTTCAGTTCGGAAACTTCTTTTTTCATCGGTTCCGGAATCGGCTGTTTTTCCAATTCGCGGAAGAATTCTCTCGCTTCGAGAAGCCGATCCAATTTGAGATAACAAAAGGAAATCGCGTAGAGCGAAACGACGTCCTTGCGTTCTTCGGCCGGAACGGACAAATACAGATCGATCGCCTTTTGAACGTTTCCCGTTCCCGTATAAAGAGAAGCCAGATTCTTTTTCGCGTTTACGTTGTTCTCGTCGAGTTCGAGAACTTTTGTGAATTGAATTTCCGCCTTGGGTTTGTCCTTTTTCTTCGCGTATAAAACGCCGAGGCCGACTCGCGCTGCGACAAAGGATTCGTTGAACGAAATCGCTTTTGTCAACTTCTCCTCCGCGGCATCGAGCTCGTTCAAGTGAGAATGGCACATTCCCAAATGATAATTTCCGATCGGATCGTCCGGATTGTTTTGCAGAAATTCGATCAGAGCTTTTTTCGCTCCGGGGAGATCCCCTTTTTTAACGTATTCAAGAGCTTGTTGCAGTTTCATGTTATAATCGATTACGACTTTATCGAAGGGCCGCGGATCATATCCAATTTTGGAAAGTTTTTTCCAAGATGTACCCATTTTTCCCTTTAACCGCGGGAAGTCTGCGATAAAATTACCGAAAAGGAGAAAGGCGATGTCTTACATGGCGGTTGGATCCAGACAAATTCTATTTTCCGATTCGATTGCGCCCGTAGCGACAGGTTCGTCTCCGAGAGAAATCGTCGCGACTCAGGACAACCAAGTGAAAAGTCCCGATTCGGAAGTTGTACCTCCGGGAACGCCCCCTCCTTCCATCGGAAACAATATCGACGTTTACGTTTAACGCGGAAGTGCTATGACCCATTTATTATTTTCTTTAATCCTGATGTCTCTCGTTGTCGAATTCGTTTTTCCCTTAATTCATCCCGATTTTCACATAGTAGGCAGTTGGGTCAATTCCGTGATCGTCGTTTGCGCGTTCGTACTGATCAACGCGATCCTTCGTCTTATACTGATAATCATGACTCTCGGAATCGGAATCGTGTTTTACTATTTGAGTTTGGGATTGATCGGGCTCATCATCAATGCGTGGGTCATTCTCATCATCGGAGATTGGTTTCCCGGAACCTTATCGGTGCCCGGATTTTGGTCCGCGTTTTTGGGAGGAATTCTTCTGGTGCTTGCGAACTACGTCGGTAAGACCGAATCTAAAGAAAGAAAAAAAGAAAAACAAAAAATCTCGAATTAAATTCTCACCGATCGAAAGTAATCCTTGAGAATGGAATTCACTTGCTCGTAGGAGTAATACCCTCTGGTAAGAATTCCGTTCTCGAGTCCGTCCGAAAACACGAGCGTCGGAAAGGCGCTGACTCCTAAAGAAAAGCCGAAATAAAAATCGTTTTTGGTTTCTAGATCCGTATCCCCG
>NZ_JAIZBH010000001.1:2837500-3117500 GCF_022267375.1 Leptospira sanjuanensis | reverse complement strand
ATCTCCAGATCGTTTTGGTGAAACGCGAAACCCGAGTTCTTGCTGTTGACGCTGATGACTCCGAGCAATTCGTCCCGATAAATCAAAGGAGAAGAGATGAGCGAATTCGCTTCGAACTTATACTTCGCGTTTTGATTGTAGCGCTTGTCTTCTTCCAGATTCTGAATGAGAAGATTCCTTTTTTCCTGGGCGACCCAGCCCGCGATTCCTTCCCCGAACGGAACGACGATCGTGTGAACGGCTTCCTTGGGAATTCCTTTTGCCGCGAGAATCCGCAGCGTTCGATTCGTGTGATCTGCGAGATAAATCGTGCCGGTTCTTGCTTCCAGAAATTCGAGGATTCTTTCCAAAACCCAGTTGCCGAGTTCGTGAATGCTTTTTTCCGAAACGATGAGTTTTTCGAATTCATACAAAAGCGAAAGTTCCAGAATTCGCTTCTTAAGATTATCGTGAATTTTTGCGTTTTGAATCGCGATCGCCGCGACTTCGGATAAGGAGGTAAGATAATTCAGATCGGAAGAATCGAAAGAACGCTCTTTCGTTTTGTTGAGAATTTCGAGCGTTCCGATGATCTTGTCTTCCACAAACAAAGGAACACAAACCAAGGAACGCGTTCTATAACCGGTTTTTTGATCCCAGGCCTGGTTGAATCTCGGATCGGAATACGCGTCTTCGAGAATGATCGGTTTCTTTTCTTTGGCGACCCAACCCGCGATCCCTTGTCCCACGTCGAGCCGGCCGTATTTTTGAATGATTTCACCCTTTTCGCCGAGCGCCACTTCGCAGTATAAGAATTCTCCCGTCTCGTCCAGAAGAAACAAGGAACTCGCTTCCGCTTCGAGAAGATCCTTGGAGTAAAGCATGATCAAAGGCAATAGCTGATAGAGATCCAAATTCGCATTTAAGATCGTACTCGTGTTGAGAATACTCTTGAGTTTCTGAAATTCTAAATCAGCGTGAGGCATAGATATTCTGTCAATACTACAGGAATTACGAGGTTCGTCAAGGGTTTGGGAATATTCTAGGATCTGAAAATGGCAAAGTATAACTTGACATCGACAGGAATTGAATCTGAAAAGAAACTTCCCGCGTTTTTTCCGGTCTTATTTAAGTAATGGAAAATCAGTTGTCTCGTTTTCTTATCTTTCTTTCCGTATTTACCCTCATCATCGCGTTGGGTTACACGTATACGGGTTTTCGTTTGATTCCGGCTTTAGGGACTCAAGCTTGGATTTCTTGGCTCGCCTGGGGTTTGATCTTATTATTCACCTTGAGCATTCCGGTCAGTTATTACATCAGCTTGACTTCGCGTCAGGAATCGGTTCAAACCGCGTTTTCCTATCTCGCCTTTACGGGGTTAGGTTTTTTTACGATCTTATTCAGTCTCGTTTTGTTGAAGGATATAACCGCAGCATCGATCGGAGGGATCACGACATTCCTTCCTATGTCCGAATCCGGAACGGAAGCGACCGGGGTCGACCTAATCGAAAGGAAAGAATTTTTAAACCGACTTCTCAGTTTTTCCGTGATCGGGCTTGCGGGCGGATTGACGGGGATCGGATTTTATCAGGCGCATCGCAAACTGAAGGTGATTTCCGTCGACGTCCTAGAGGAGAATCTGCATTCTTCCTTGGACGGTTTTCGGATCGTCCAAATCTCGGACATTCATATCGGACCTACGATCAAAAAGGGATTTCTCGAATCGGTGGTAAGAAGGGTCAACGAACTCGAACCGGATCTTGTCGCGATTACGGGGGACTTGGTCGACGGACCTGTGAGCAAACTCGGACATCATATCACTCCGCTCGCGGATCTGAAATCCAAACACGGAACCTTCTTCGTAACCGGAAATCACGAATACTATTCGGGCGCTCTTTCCTGGATCCGAGAATTGCAGAAACACGGCATTCAAGTTTTGTTAAACGAAAATCAAATTCTCGAACATGGAAAGGCGAACGTGACTCTCGCGGGTGTGACCGATCTCAAAGCGGGAACGATCATCGCAGAACATAAAACCGATCCGCATCAAGCGATGAGGGGCGGAGAACGATCGGACTATAAGATTCTTCTTGCACACCAGCCGAACAGCGTCTTTGAAGGAGCGGCCGCCGGATTCAATCTTCAGCTTTCCGGTCATACGCACGGCGGACAATATTTTCCGGGAAATCTTCTGATCTATCTCGCGCAGAAGTTCGTCGCCGGTTTGCATAAGCACAAGGACACTTGGATTTACGTGAGCCGAGGCACCGGATATTGGGGACCGCCGATTCGACTCGGCGCACCATCCGAAATCAGCGTAATTCATTTGAAGAAGAATGCGTAACCGATACTTTTTCCACTCGTAGTAAGATCGAAAAAAAACGAAACGCCGGGAAGGAATCCGATTCGGAAACTTTTCCGGAAGGCGTCTTCATCCGATATTCTAAACAAGAGCTTAGAATGGAGGGCGATGATGGTTTCGGGGCGAACCGGACAACAAAGAATTCTAACGTTAGGAATCGTTCTCCTTTTCGTCTTCACGTCCGTTGCCTGCGGAAAGAAGAATAAGAACGCTCCTAAAAAGGAAACTTCCAAAACGATCGGTTCCAAAAAGAAAGAAGATCTGGACTTGGAACCGGAATTGAAGGAAAGAAAGTTCTTTCAAGAAGACGCACAGGGGCAGCCGAAAAAATACGTCGAGTCCGAAGAATCGCACTCGGACGAAAATCACCCCTCATCTCCCAAAAAGGAAACGAAATCATTATCCGCATATGTAGGTTCCTCCCCCGGATGCAAAAGCGGCAATTGTAAGGACGGAAGCGGGATTTACGTCTACGATTCGGGCGAAGCGTATTCCGGAAGTTTCAAAAATGATAAGCGACATGGTTTCGGGAATATACACTACCGCGACGGCGACAAATATTCCGGTTATTTTCAAAATGACAAGAAGGTAGGGACCGGAACGTATCGATTCGCAAACGGCGCCGTTTTTAGCGGAAGGTTTTTCGACGACGGAGAAAGCGCCGAAGGTTTTTTAACGATCGGTAAAAAGAAAAAGGAATGTTCCATCATCCGCAATAAGATGAATTGCAATAGATAGAAAATATTCAGTTTTTATAAAGTTCTGAGTCCGAAATACGGTTAGGTCTGCTTTTTCCGCAGTTCGCAGATTTTGACGGTGAAGTGGCGTATATTTCTCTCCTCTGCCGAGTTTGTTGAACCTTAGGCTCGGCAAAGAGGAGAAAACGTCGAGATGTTATCCGAGTTGGTTTTGAAATTCCAATGCCATCGATTGTGAATCTGCGGCTCCTGTGAGAGCAGCCTTTTGAAGAATATGATTTCTGAATTCTTTTGGAGGTTTTCCCGCAAATTTCAAACAAGCTCTTCGAAAAGAGGAAGGCGAATTGAAACCGCTTGCGAGAGCTACTTCCAAAAGATTGATTTCAGGCCGTTGCTGGATCATTTTTCCGGCTTCTTCCAAACGATGAAAACTCAAGAAGTCCGTAAAGCTGAGATCCTTATAATTGTTCAGATAATAGGAAGCTTGATGAAGAGAAACTCCGATATACGCGGAAAAATCGGACAAACGAATTTCTTCGTCTAAATATTCGCGGTCTTCCACGAATTTTTGAATTCTAGTTTCGATTCGATCGATGTCGAGACGTTCCACTAAATTCTTAGAACCGGGCGTTTGCAGAGTTTGTGCCTTTGAATCCTCGGATTTAGCTTCCATCAACTCGCTGGAAAAGCCCACCTTCCAGAAATCAGGATGATTGTATTCCAGAATAAAGAAATAAACCACGAAGAATCCCGTAAATGAAAGCGCGGTCATCATCACCAAAGGAGATTGAATCGCCATTCCGTATGTGTGAATGAGAAGCGCGGTGCATAATATAAAGTTCTGAATCGGATAATTGAGATAAATCCGTTTCATCTTGTTTTTGATGATAAAGCTCAAAGTCAAAATTCCCGCGGACATCTGAAGAAGAAAAAGAACGGTTTTTCCGAAATAGACGATCGAAAGTATATCTCCCATCATAAACGAAGTAAGAAAGACGATCGGAAAAGACGCGAATGTAAAGAGGCAATAACGGAGAGGATTCCGGAGAACTCCGAAAAGATGCATCACATACAATGTGGAAACGATCGAAGCAGTTACCGCAAATCCGTAATAATAGGAGAAAAATATCCGATATTCGAGGTTGAGCGGACTGTTGATGAAGGTAGTCATCAGCGTAATCGCTTTGCCGTGACCTAGGATCAAAAAACAAACACAGGTCAAAAAGATCCCGCGCACGAGGTTTAAACGATCCTTCTGGGCTTTGTAAATACCCTTGTAAAAGCCGGAAAGTCCGGTTAAAAAGCTGATTACGATACTGGCTGAATACAGATATTCTAAATAGCGGTTAAAACCGTCCTTTAACAAAGTAATATAGACTAAAAGATTCGAATCTGCGAAAAAAATCATCCCTCACTCCTGCTCATCCTCTTCCTAATACCCAGATTTATTTGGACGTTTAGAAAGCTATTTCTAATGTGATACGCTTAAAAATTTATTTCTTCATTTAGAAGCGACGCAACGGATTCCGTATGTGCCTGAATTTTGCCGATTTGGATTCGCAAGATTTGAACGACAAAGGAATAAGTTGTTGATAAGAAGTTACTTCGTTATAAAGCAAAAGTCTTTTCATGATATAAGTTGAATTAAATAGAAAAATCGGAATGTATATCGTATAAAATGTTATTTTAAAGAACGAAATAAATCATGAATTTTTTATGTCAAATTTTGTTAAACGAAATGGCTCCGCTTTCAAAAAGTCTTGTTTCAGTCCGATCTATAATCGTTCTAATCTTTAATAAAGAAGAAAAAGTCGCGTTGTGTGAAACCGTAACTCGAATTCTATTTTTATCGAATTCTTATTTTAAAAAAACTTTAATATCTATATTTAATATATTCGAAGTTATAAAAAAAGAAAATGGAAAATCCGGTCAAATTGACGGGTCCATTCTGCGGCAATCTTTGCCTGGTTTCGAGGATTTTGTTTCAATTTGACAATAAAAAGAAATGATCCGATGACATGTTTCCTCCGTCATCGGAAGCAGATGCCACTTTCAAAAAGCTGAATGTGTTTTTCAGCCAAAGCCTGGAAACAACCTCGTGAATATCTCGCAATCTATAGACTGAAGGGATGTTCAACATATATTCTGGTATTCTTTTTTTAACGAAGTCGCTGATCGATTCCGTAAAGAAGTCACGCAAGATCTTTATGATTATAGATCGAATACTGAATTCGGTTAACAATTTTAGCAAAAAATTATTTCGGGAGAAGCGATCCTTAAAAAGATGACCGTAGAATCAAGAAACGAGCGTATCTATAAAAATAAACGTTCGTTCAAAATACAAACGGCGGTTTCCTATACGAAAAAAATCTCCCGGGAAATGAGTTCCCGCTAAAAAGCCGAATTCTCGGAAAAGTTGGAACATGTAAACAAAGATATTGGGCGCAAATCGTATCTCTTCATGTGAAAAGAATCCTTTCGACGATCGAAGTGAAATGTCGGAACACTGTGTGTTTCCAAGTAAAAATAAAACTATAGAAAGTTTGGATTTTAGAGTTTGTGCAGATGGATGTGTTTATGATGTTGTTTGACCTATTTAGGGATTTCGTTTTATTCAGCGATCAGGCTTCTCCGTATTTAATTTGTATTCACGCGGGTTCGATCGCTCTGAGTTTTATCACCGGTGTCTCCGAGATTTATAGATTCAAAAAGAGTGAAATGAATCTGACTCGCGGCCTTGTCGCGCTGAGTGTTTGCGGTTGTCTCATTTTAAACACGGCCGCTATCAACTTTCTTGTCTCTCCCGCTTTAGTAAATCCCGCCTTTTATCATCGTATTTATTTCGGTTTTTATTACGGAATCAACGTGCTTCCTTGTCTTTGGGGTATGTTTTATACGATCTATCTTTTGGGGCTTTTGAAAAAACCGGAAGTATATTGTATCCGTGCTACGATCAGTTTGCCGATCGTTTTGATTCTCGCTTTCGTTTTTCCCGATATGGATTCCTATACACGTTTTGGCGACATCCTCGGTTTCGCGATTCAAGGAACCACCGGTGTTTGGGGTCTTTATGCGATCTTCCGTTTAAAAAAATCAAAAATTTATTTCAATTACCCGGCTATGAACGCGATGATGTGTGTCACCTTCCTGCTCCACTATTACGGCGTTTCCATACGTTCGGCGGATCTGATGCTGATCGCTTGTATGATTCCAGGGCATATCGTGGTTTACTTCTTCGTTTTGGAATATAATTTCCCCGGATTTACCTGGAGAGAACAAGATCAACTCCGTAGTTTCGGTCTTAAGTCGTTTTCAAACGATCCGAGCGAAGAGATTATCGAAGAAAAGATTCAAAGAAGGAATCTGATGGAAGGCGTGAATCTACAAGTGATCGAAAACCGGATCGAAAAGTTTATTAAAGAAAGGGAATATACGGACGAGGATCTACGTCTACCCGATTTCGCGGCATATCTGGGTCTGACTGTCCATCAGACCTCCTTCTATCTGAATCAATACAGGAAACTCAATTTTCCCGAATTTATCAATTATCACCGTATGGAGGAGGCGAAGAAGATGATTCTCGATCAGACTCATTTGAATCTTTTGGAGATCGCGTTGGCCTGCGGATTTAATTCTCCTTCTTCGTTTCACCGTGCTTCGATTAAGTTTACGGGAATTCCTCCGCGGGATTTAAAAAAGGAAATTCAAAGAAAGGCTTTGATGGAAGTCGCGTTCGAACTTCAGGAAAACACCGGTTAAAATAGATTGGGATCGGGGAAGCTATGACTGTGTTAGAATTTCTAAAAGGCTTCGTATGATTGCACGAAGCGGCGCCGACTTATTTGATCCGCGTTCACGCGACGCGATCGTTATGAGTTTTTTCGGAGGGATCTCCGATTTTATCGTTTCGAAGTAGCGAAACGAATGTTAGGGGAGACGGTGATTTAAGTTTGTTGGAAATCGTTTTGATGTGCGGTTTTAATTCCACCGCTTCCTTTCATCGAGCTTCGTTGAAGTTTGCCGGAATTACTCCGAAAGAACCGGGAAAGAAAGTCAAAAATCGATTGGAAACCGTTTCCGGATGATCTTTAAGAAAAATCAGGGAGAATTCAGATGCAAGTGATTTTACCGTTATGGGATACGTTTGAACGCATCATATTTTTAGATGCGAATGTATCCCCTTTCTCAGCTTCCATGCAGGCGGCCGCATTGATTTTGACGCTTTTTTCGGGTTTCTCCGATTTATACAGACATAGAAAGGTTCGCATGAATCTGGCGCGAGCCGCCACTTCTTTGAGCGTGTTTGCGACTTTGGTTTGTTATAATGTAGCGACTTATTTTATAATTTCCCCGGCTCTTTACGAGCCGAGTTTGGGACATCGGATTTTTTTCGGAATATACTTAAGTATTTCATTATATAACATCATCTCTAGTTTATTCTATTATTTGCATGTGGCGGATATGTTCGAAAAACCGGAAAAATATTCGAACCTTCTTTTAATAGTGTTTCCCGTTTTATTTTCCGTAACTTATTTCTCGAAAAATCTTGTCTTCCCTATCTGTTTTACGAATGTTTTGATCATTGTCGCTCTCGGGGTAATGTCCTATTTCGTGGTTCGAACCGTTTATTTAAAAAAGGTTTCTAAAATCAATCTGAATTACGTCCTTTTTTGTTCGGTTCTAATAGGCGCGTACGGTTCTCGAATTTACGGAATCCAGGTTTTTTCCAGTGATATTTTAGTATTCGCTTATATGGCGTGTGTTTACGCTTTAATATACTTGTTTTTTTTGCAGTTTTATTTTCCGGGATTTAGTTGGAAGAGTTCTTCATTTCACAATGGAGAAGCAAAATTTGATTCGATTATTTTAACCGAAGAGAGCTACGACGATCATCTTGAAGCCAAGAGTTTACAGAAAAAAAATCTGCTCGAAGGCGTGAATTTGCAAATGATCGAAAATCGCGTAGAAAGATTTCTACAGGAAAAAGTTTTTCTGGATGATGAAATTCGTTTGCCGGATTTTGCGGCGTATCTGGGTCTTACGGTGCATCAGACTTCTTACTTTATGAATCAGTATAAGAAGTCGAATTTTCCGGAATTCATCAACTATCATCGGTTTGAAGAAGCGAAGAATATGATTCTTAAGGAATCGAATTTGAATCTTCTGGAAATCGCGTTAGCCTGCGGGTTTAATTCCCCTTCTTCTTTTCATCGGGCTTCGGTCAAGTTTGCCGGCGTTCCTCCGCGTGATTTAAAAAAACAAATTTATAAAACTGAATTAGATATTTCTTATGAACTTACGGAAAGACTTAGCGATTAAAGACGTATACGGCTCCGGCTTTCGTTTTCGCATTGTCTCCGGTCGGTGCAAGCGGGGAGGAAACCGTTTGTGAGCCTTTTTCTTCCGCCGCGCCGAGCGCGATGAGATCTCCGTACATCGCTAGGCTTCCGTATTCTCCGATGGGAGTACTTGGCCCGCCAGTGGCGTTGGAAACTTGATCACTTGGATCCGCATTGGAAGTTTTGATAAAAGAGCGATACATCCAATTCGTATCTTTTTGAAAGACGTAAACCGCTCCCGAATTCAAGGAACCGTTGTCGAGCGGATCGGGAAGAACGCCCTTGTTTAGGATCGTTTGGCCGGAGTTCGATTCGCGAGGAGAGGCGATTGCCACGGTATCGCCGTAAATGGCGACGGCTTTTCCGAACTGATCGTTCGCTTCCGCGTTAGGCGCCTTTAAGATTGCGATTTCCGACCAGTTGTTACCCGTTCGTTCAAATATATAAGCGGCGCCTTCGTTAGCGGATTGCCCGAACGCTCCGACAATCACCGTGTTTCCTGAAATTCCGACGGAAACACCAAACTGATCGCTCGCGTTCGCGTTCGACGCCTTGAGAAAGGCTTCGCGGGTCCATGTAGTTCCGACTCGTGTGAAAATTTGGGCGGCTCCTGAATTCGCAAATCCCGCATCGTCTTGACTGATTCCTACGATGATCGTATCGCCGGAGATTCCGATTTCAGATCCGAATCGATCGTTTGCGGCGGGATTTTGTGCTTTGAGATACGCTTCCTGGGACCATGTAGTTCCGACTCTTCTGAAAACGTAAGCCGCTCCGACGTTTGTTCCGCTGTTATCGGAACTCGCGTTCGAACCGCTTTGAATTGTCGGATCCAAACTTGCTTCGCGCGGAGATCCGACTACGATTGTGTCTCCGTCAATCGCGACAAAACGACCGAAGGAATCGTTTGCGTCCGCGTTGGAAGGTTTGAGAAACGCTTCAAAATTCCAAGTCGCTCCCGATCTGCGAAAAACGTAGGCTGCTCCGGAGGAAACCAGGGATTCGTTGGAGGAGGCTGTCGTAGAAATGAAATTCTGATTACTGTCTTCAAGAGGCGCGCCGATTACGATTGTATCTCCGGAAATAGCGACGCTAATTCCGAATACGTCGCTATTCGTACGCAACGGGGCGGTTAGATACGCTTCTTGTGACCATGTAGTTCCGACTTTTCGAAAAACGTATGCGGCGCCAGAAAACGCCGTGTCTCCGTATGCACCCGCAACGATGGTATCGTTGGAGATTCCTACGCTTACGCCGAGCGAGTGATTGAGAAGAAGATTGGAACCTTTCAGAAAATACTGATTCTCCCAATTCAAAGCCTGAACTTCCAGAGCGAGAGAAATTGAAGAAGAATTTCCCTGAGAGTTATAGGCCGTGATTTGATACGAGGTCGGAGCTACGGAGGAGGAGGGAGTTCCCGCGATTTCACCGTTCAACGGATTGAAACTCATTCCGTTCGGCAGAGCCGGAGAAATTGAATAATGATCGATGAGATCCGACGTGGTCGGCGTAAAACTCGTGATCGCTTCATTCTTAACAAACCGAAACGAAGGGGAAGAATATTGAAATGCCGGCCCGGTTCCATTTGATGGGTTTGGCGTTCCAACGGAAAGATTAGTATTCAACAAAGGAAGAACGTAGGAACTACCACGATCTCCGGTTAAACAACCGGTAACGAACGTAAGCAGTAGGATCAATGGAGAATAGAATTTAACAATCAACCGCTTTTTCATTGATCCTCCTACAAATTTACGATAGGTTTTTCTTGAATTCTCTTGAGCCGCAAGGTTCAAGATTCGAATTTCCTTTCAAAGAAACAAATCGTTAAAAGAAGATACGCAAATCGGAAGGATTATTCTCCATGATTTATAATTGAGGAATTGCCTACTTACAATTATATAAACCAAGAGATGCTGGGGCGGAGAATCGCTTTTGTTTTTGGATTCTAAGAAAAGAAATCACATTCTCGAAACTAACTGCAATGATGCGATGCGGGATCAAATCTCAGGCAAATCCGATTCGTATTTAGCCTGAGATTTTCGGATCTCTCTTACGGAGCGGGGATCAATTTATCGCCGGAATAGATATATTTTCCCGAAATCAAATACTGATCGACGCTTCGGTAGAAATTCTCCACAAAGAGCGGGTAACCGCCAAAGTAATTATTACAATAGGATCTTCCCGTTTCTATCGTTACTCCGTGAATGATACAAGGGTTTGCCTCGTCCACGATGACCACCGCTGCGCCAAATATAAAGATCCTTTTTTGAATGTAAGTTCCTAACTGTGTCGGTCCTTTCTTGAGAATCTGCTCCCACACCTTAAATTCGGCGTTTTTGACCGCAGCAGGTTCCGGCGTCGGCTTTAAGTTATTCGGAACGTTATTCGGGTTTAACGTTGTGTCGTTGTAAGTAAAGGAGATCTGCATCGTTTCTTTTTTTCTTACCGGAATTTCCACAGAATCACGAGCGATCAAAGTCCCTCTACAGGGAGCCGAACCTTGCGTGAAACTCGATTCGAGAATCAGAGTCGCCGCGCTACTCGGCGCCTTGAGTTTTTGAGCGTTCGTAATCGTCGTATCGGAAGTGATCGCCAAAGGTTGAGGGGGAATTCCGTAATTCCCGGTCGCAGCAGCGGTTACGTTCGAGATTCCGGCAATTGGAGAACCGGCAACACAATCGTTCCCGTCCGAGTCGTAGTAATTGTGTCGGAAAATCAAGTCCGAGTTTGCGGGGAAAAATCCGTATTTTAGATAATCAATATATCCTAAACTATCCAAAACGCGGATTTTGGAATAGCCGCCCACATTTCCGATTCCTTTTTCCTCCGATTTTGCGATCGAAAGTTGTAAATCGAATGATGGGCTCGAATTGAATGCGTTTCCTAAGTAAATAGGACCGTCGTCGCCGTTAATAAAAAGATTCACACTCGAATTTCCGTTCATCTTTCCAAAAAGATAACGTCCTGAAGAATCGATCTCGATCGATTGATATTCTCCGTAAGTTAAATCGGATGCATTGTTGAATGTTGCGACGGGAATTCCGGACGTCATGTCGATCTTAAAATTAAGCAGCCTGGTCAAAGGGCTTGTCGGATTGTTTCTCCCGAAAATTGAAAGACGATACTCCGGCTGACCCGACCAATTTAAGTACGAATAAAATTTAAGATCCTTTCCGACGAACGTGGCCGGAATCCCCGTCAATAAAAACGAATTGAGTTCTTTTCTTCCCGATTTTCGATAGAAAATTCTTACGGAAGTGGAAGTGGAAACGGAAAGCGTTGCAAAAACCTCTGCTTCTCCCTGCGGGTTATACCGGCTTAAGAAGGAACTTGCAATCGCGCCGCTTAAATCCGAATTCGTCGTAGCGCTGGTCACATGTTTATACAATGCGTTCGAATAACTATCCAACAGAAAGGTTTCCAATGCGGTTCCGACCACGATTCCTAAACTTTGCCCGTAATCAAAGGGGAGAATCGCGGAAGGAAAGACACCCGTAGCTAAAGAATCAAATGTCGCGGTGTCTTTTGTTAAAACCCCCGTAGAAGTTTTAAAAACGTTACTTTGAGTTTTGCTTCCGTTAAAGGAAACCGCTCCCATCGCTTGATCCGTTCCAATTTTGATCGGGAACACTACCGGTTTTGGCCCGCTGGGCGAAGGAGAATATTCGATCCCCACTTCGTTGACCTTTGTAACGCCGAGGGTAGATCCTTGTTGGGAATAGAATGTCGCTTTGTTTTTGGAGAGGCTGAGAAAGCTCGGAATTCGAGTTATGCTTGATTCCAATTCTCCTTGTTCCGTTAGAAGAATGTGGGTAGATCCGCTTAAATCCACATCGCTTCCCGGAAAGATGGGGTAATAGTTACTAGTCAATTTTCCGTTGTTCCAATCCGGATTCGTTTTGATCGATCGAATCGCTTTCATCTGATGAACCGGATTATTGGAAGCATATGAGAAAGCATTGCCGGAAATCGTCTTTGTTTTTTTCGATTCCCACATTTTGAATTCAAAAACGGAAGGTCCCGTTATATTTCCCGCGTCATCTCTTCCCCAAACCGCAAATCTATCCGGAAGGTTGGAACCGGATTTTCCCAATTCGAAAGTTCCATAATTTGGAAAACATGCTCTCCAGCCGTCGCTCATCAAAGGACGATTCAAAGAATGAAAGACGCCGAAAGGTTTTTTTAGAAACTCTTCTTCAGTCATTCCGGGGTTGAATTGCCGTAAAAAGCAATATCTTTCGGAACCGGAAGCATCATCCACTTGAACTTGATAATCTAAATAACCCGAACTTGCGTTGTTGGCAAGAGGTCTGAATTGAAAAGTAGGAGGAATCGTATCCGGTTTTGTCGGGTCGGTTCCATTTGCAAGTTCTTGCATGTCGGCGGTTCCGTCTCCGTCCGTATCCGGGTTCATTTCGTCGGTTCGATAAAACGCCGCAGGATTTTCGAAAAGATTTCCTACGTTAAAGTTGATTTCAAAATCGTCGGTAAGACCGTCGCCGTCCGAGTCTTGCCCCGTGGTAACCATACCGATCGTTATTGAGTTGTAATACCCGTCTTTGTTAAGCGCAAAAACGGAATAATAGTATGTATGACCCTGAACTAATCCCGTGTCGATGAAGGAATAAGGAGTGACCTCCGTACCGGAAGGCGGTTCTCCCAACGCAGGCGACATCGGAGGTGCGATCTCGCTTCTTCGAATCACAATTTGTTTTGGCGAATTCGTATCCGGATAGAATAGATACAAAAGCGCCTTGTCCGCTCCCGGATAAACGGAGCCGACTACCGGTTGCGGAAAGTTCGGATCCGGACCGGAAGCACATAACGTGGACGAAGGCAATACGCTTCCTTCGGTGTTTGCGGGTTTTACGAGAACCCAATAATTCGAAGATATGCCGGAAGCCGAAGTCCCTTTTTTGTTTCCACCCAAGACTACGCGCGATCCCTGCGTGTAACTTCGCTTATAAATTTTATAACCGGATGCTCCCGGTGTTTGCGACGGATCCAAACCCGGATCGGTAGTATAAATATATTTACCGCTTAAAAGAGTGAAATCACTTTGCAGCCAATCCGCGTCCTGCGAAGAATCCGCCGGAAGAGCGGCTCCTCTCGAATCATACATTACATATACGTCGATATCCTTCACCGCGTTGAATGAAAGATATTCCGAAGTATTGGAGTCAGTGTGAAGCAAAGAGTTCCCGCAGGTTCCCGCACCGCCTTGACACGTTGGAAAAAGAAGGGACAGTTCCAATCCCAATTCGCGAAACGCGCCTTCATTGACCTTAACGAAATAGGGACGATCCTGCAAGTATTGATACCCTTCTCCAATGGTTCCGAACTTTGCGCGCGATGTCGAAGCGTCGTCCAAAATTCCTTGAGGATTCCAAGAAGCGGATTCGTTCGTAAAACAAGCAGGGGCGCCGGCAATACCCGTATCGGGTAGAACGGGCAGAGCCGTCAGAAGAAAGGGTGTGAAATGTCTCGTTTCAACCGAAACCGAAGATGAGATTTCGTCTAACGCTCCTTTTTGCAGAATTTTCCATTTCTGATCGGTAAAATCCCTATACCAAACGTAGAATTCTTTGGTAAAACCCTTAGCCTCTAATGCTTGCAAATCGACCGGAAATTCGAGCCGAACCGGTTTGGAAAAATATAAACTCTGATACGATAGTTTTTTACCGTCCTTTTTATCGGTGAGTTCGAGATGGATGTCGTAAATCTTACCGATCGGGACTTGGGATTTTCCCAAAAGTTGCGGAACGGAAGAATTTTCTTGAATTCGAAGCGATTCCGAAGGGATTTCCTGAGGGAGAATCACCTTTGGAATTCCGCTGACAAGAATCGGAAGCGGAAATGTATTTTGATTTTTATCGGAAAAATGAGAAAGAAAACCGTTGGAACAGCTAACAAACAATTGAATGCAAAAAATGAAAAAAATCAATCTACGCATCGAAAAACTCCAAAGTGCTATGGTATTTAGTTAATTTGTCATATCCGACTCCGCTTACACAAAAGTCATGAGATTTAAAAAATAAATGAAAAAATTTGGAAATCGAGATGGCGAATGACGCAGAATCGAAAAGGAATGAACGGTTCGAGTTGAAACCTGAAACGTACGGCGGATGTTGCCGCTTCAGCGGGTTTTAAAGAGAATCGAATGGCATATTGGTCCCGATGTTCTTTCCGTAAAAAATAATCAAGGCAGCAGATAATTGATTCCTCCCGCCTCGATAAAGAAGCGCGGAATTGCGACGAGAATTGTACAGGAAAGGGCAAGCAATACGAAGTAAGCCGTCTTTCGATTCTTAAATTCTTCCGGTTCCGTTCGGAAAAAATACAACCAGAGAAAGAACCAAGAAGGATAAAAAAGATGAACGAACACCCGCGTGGTATCGTAAGTAAAAAATGTTACAAGCGCGGCTACGCTTGTCGGAATCAAAATCAAGTATTTCCGTTTAAAAAGTCTTTCTGCTAATAGGACAATGTTCCCGTTGAAAAAGGAAAAAAGCGCAAGATGAGGAACGATCGTATTGATCTCGATCCATTTGGAAAACGGGACTTCCGTTATCGTTGTAAGACGGGAATCTTCGTGAACGATTCCTTTCCATTGAAAAAGGAGAATCGAAAGAATTCGCGCAATCAAAAGAGTCCCGCCGATCGTAACAACCAGAGGAACGTCGAATTTCTTTTCCTGAATCGTTTGAACTAGAATCAATAACAATACGATCACAGAGAACTGATAAAAATGATTCCAAGCTCCTAAAAACAAAACGGGAACGAGGGATAAAATCCACATTCGTTTTTTTAGAATCGAATCCAATAGTATGACCGTTGCCGAAGAAAAGAAAAATGTAAGATGATCCGGAAACCCGATCCATGTTTTTTGAATCAGCACAATCGGAGAAAGTAAAATAAAAAATCCGATAAAGGTTCCCGCCCAAAGTCCGAATCGAACCGTATAGTAAGCAACTAACAAAAGACCGGCAAGAATCCAGATGGTTGAACAAAGACGTGAAAAATTCTCGGGCGATAAGTCGGTATCGAGTTTGTATAAAACGTAAGGAAATAAAAAAGAATCCGATTGGTGTTTTGGGGAAAGGTCCGTCTTTGTGAGAAAGTAAAGTCCCGTGTTATAGACTCGAACTTCTTCTTTGGATTTATAGAGGAGATTGGAGCCTTCTCTCAATATGAAGAAAAACGCGATTGTGAGGATGAGGGCGGGGAGATATTTTTTCACGGTAGGATGGTTGTAAGGAAACGGGTGGGGAAGTCAAGGAATTTGGACGGATGGATTGGCTATTGCAGCTTATGCGTCCGAGTGAACCGTATTTAGTTTCGGGGCGGCTTTCGGAGAAATGTCGTTTTGTCGTTTAGGGTTTGATTGTACACTATTTCGTTCTTTTTGTCGCGTTTCTCCGAAACCGGGCTCTCCGCTTCAATCTGCAAAGCAACATGGAGTAATATCGTACATATTATGATCTTCTTAAGCGCATGTTGCATTGCAGTATTTCCGCTGCGATCCCTGCCGCTTCGTAGAGAAAAGTTTTGCCTGTGTAGTGATAGTATTCACCTGACAGTCGGGTAAAAATCAGTGGTCCCGGCTTCTTCTGAAAGAAAAAATGATTTTACCACAAATTATTTAAACTCAGGAGAAACCGATGACCACCAACACCAATGCAGTAGAAAAAGCAAAAAGAAGGAAGCTAAATTTATTAGAGCTTGCTAACGAATTAGAAAATGTAAGCAAAGCTTGTAAGATCATAGGATATTCCCGTCAGCAGTTCTATGAGATTAGAAGAAACTTCCAAACATACGGAGCAGAAGGACTCTTAGATAGAATCCCAGGAGCAACTGGCCCTCACCCTAACCGAGTCAGTGAAGAAATCGAAAAAGAAGTCTTAGAATATTCTCTACTTCGTCCTACCCATGGGTGTTTAAAAGTCGCACAACAACTCAGTCTCAAGGGAATCAAAGTGAGCTCCGGAGGCGTTAGAGGAGTCTGGGCGAGAAATAAACTCGTAACCAAACATCAAAGACTTCTGAGACTCGAAGAACATCATAAAGATCAAATCATACCTCTCAGCGAGGAGCAGATCAAGCTCCTCGAAAGATTCGATCCAGAATACAGAGAAAGGCACATACAAGCCGATTCTACCGGAGAATTAGTTTCCATGGATACATTCATGGTGGGTTCCTTAAAAGGTGTTGGGAGAGTCTATTTACAAACCGTTATCGATTGTCACAGTCGATTTGCTTGGGGAAGACTTTTCAACACAAAGATTCCTGTCACTGCCGTCCAAACTCTCAATAACGATGTTCTTCCATTCTTTGAAAAACATAATATTAAAGTTCAAACCCTTCTTACCGATAATGGTCGTGAGTATTGTGGAAGAGAAGATCAACATCCTTTCGAATTATTTCTTCAATTAGAAGACATCGAACATCGAACTACAAAGGTCCGAAGACCTCAAAGCAATGGATACGTCGAGCGTCTTCACAGAACATTACTCGATGAGCATTTTAGAATTGCAGGAAGAACTAAATTCTACGAGTCCATTGACGAAATGCAAATCGATTTGGAAATCTTCTTTGAGGAATACAATTACAAACGAGCTCATCAGGGAAGAAACATGAACGGAAGAACTCCATCTCAAGTTTTCATCGAAGGAATCAAATTCAAGCAGGACGAGGATACAATTTTAGAAAATTAGGAAATTTCTTTCAGAAGAAGTGTAAGGGGAATACTGTCATTGTACATTTTGCCGCTGTTTGAGTGATATCCCATTTTAGTTTTTTGGAGGGTTAGGCATAAGAACGAAATATATTTTATAATTTTCATTTACTTTGTATTCTTGAATATACTTAATCGCTTTTTCTATACTTCTTATTACATATTCAGAATTAGTTTCTTTTTCATCGGGATCGCAATACCAATTATTGTAATTAGATTCAATAATTCCATTTTTGTATTCATAGACATCGCCACCTAAAATAGGAATATCTAATTTTAAAAATTTCTCCAATGCCATTAAAGCTTGATCTTTAGTAAGAGCCCAATTATTTACTCCTGCATCAGATAAATGAACTCCAATATTCAAGACTTCATATATTTTACGAGGCCAACCATCATCCACATTATTCTCCAGATTTCGGACGGAATAATCTATGGTTGATTATTCCGTCGTTTTCTTTTATAAATTCAAAATTACCTTTATTCCTACCATATTCACCTTGTATTTTGAGCATCTCTCTCGTAATGCCATCGTCGCCTGTAATTTTTGATATTTTCCCATCTTTTTCGAATGCTTTGACACTTTCAGGAAAGGCATGATTATCGCCTTTTTTCATCTGTCCAAGTACTTTGTTGCTATATTTCGTACCGTCAAAGAAACTTTTTTCACCAATATCTACATTGCCCTTTCTATTATTTATCCCAGAATTCCCTCCATGTGTCGCTCCACTTTTGCTACCTTTTCCAAGAAAATTCTTAATATCAGATTTATTAAGGGGATCAAGGCCAGCTTTCCCCATCTCCTTTGCATCATTAGGGGTTACAGATGTACTTCGCGGTTTGTCAGGAAGACTTGGGTTATCTTTATTTGAACCTAATAAATTAGCTAAAAGCCCCGTAGCCGCAGCTCCAAGTCCCCCAGAATATCCACCATTCGAATTTGAAGAGGATCTTCCTGCCCCAACTGCACCTGCGGGTGGGCCTGTTTCCAACGGCCTTTTGCAAGGCACAGTTGACATAGGACTTGTGCAATGCCCCGTCGGATCCTTCGCCCCGATCGGATTCCCCTTCACATACGAGAACCGGTTCCAACCCTGCGTATCCGACTCACCGTCGATGATCGTATCCGCACTGGTAAATCTCGCGATCCCCGGATCGTAGTAACGAGCGTTGTAAAAGTAGAACCCTGATTCCCAATCCAACTCTTGCGAATTGTATTTCGGAGCGAAGTTTGTGTCGCCTTTGTGAACGAAGGTATCTCCATAAGGAAGATACTGCATTCTGGAAAGAGTCTTTCCTTCGTCGTCTAACACGTGTGAAACGGAATCGACTTGGTCTGTGAGGAAGTAGGCGAGCGCTCCCGCTTCGTTCAACGCGGCGATCCGAACTCCGTTCAAGTAGACGTTGTTTACGGATGTGACTAAATTCTCGCTTTCGATGTATTCGAGTCCGTAAAACTTGCTCGGATACAGAATTTCTACGTTTGTAAATTGATTGTTCTTTTGTTCGAGTGCTGATCTTCGAACACGAAATCCGCCTTCGTCATACCAATACGAACCGAGGATCGCGTTGTTTGCGTCTTGGATTTGAACGATTCTGTCTTGAGAATCTACGCTGATTCTTTTTGTTAAATCTTTTGCGTTGTCGCGCTGGCGAGTTAGGTTTCCGTTCGCGTCATATTGGGGCGTTTCCTTCGCGTACGCTCGGACCGGGCTCTCCGCTTCGGTCAAGTTATTGGGTGATTTTCGGAAAGAGTTGTGTTCTGCTTTGGTCGCAATAACTTGACCCCGCATCGATCCCTAACGCAAGCCAAGGATTCAAATATTTCTTTTCTTCTTTTAGTTTTCTCTTACTCAAGGAAAATTGTTTTCAAAGAACACTCTGTTGCTTAGTTTTAAGAAAGTTAGTTAGCACGTGTAATCCAAATCTCTTTAAATTTTTCCAGGATAGTTCGTAATTTCTTTGGATCTCCCTCTGCTAAGAATTTTCCATCCTTTAATGAAAAAGAATACCAATCATCTTCTCCATTCTGAATGAGAGTGCGATCAATCGAAACGCTGTCTAACTCAGTGAAATTTACTTCGATTTTTACTTGCCAACCTCTATCAAGGTTCGTATTGATTGCAATTCCGTACTCGTGTTCCCAATCTCCGTCACATTGTGATTGGAACCACTCCATTAACCAAGAAAACATGCTTTCTGATATAGGGTTATATATGGATTCTTTGTTTTCCCAGATAGATCGAAATATTTCTACTAAGGTTGGAAGTTTAAAAGTATCTCCACTTGCGTCGTAAGTAGCTTTTTCAATAAGGTAGACGAACCAATTTGTTTCATCCTCATTTCGAATTGATCGGGATTTGATTTCAGATTGCTCAAGTTGCGTAGATTTTAAACCAATTTCAATTGTCCATCCGGGATTGTCTAACGTGTCTATTTTGATTTGGTTTTCTAATTCCCATATTCCATTGCATTGATTAGAATACCATCGAATGAGCCAGTCAAAAATGTCTTTTGATCCCATTTATTTCCACCTCGAGTTATTAGGTGTTTCTCCCGGTAATGGCTTTCGGACTCCATTTGGAATTTCTTTTCCCTGAATATGCGGAGTAGTAATTTTTTTACCAGTTGACGAGTTTGTATGTGCTTTGCCTGGGCTACCGTCCCACTGTCCTGCATCACCTCTCACTTTTGGATCAAAATGTCCCGTTTTCGTTTTCTCATATGTTTCATATTTGTAAATATTTCCATCTTTATCTCTCTTGAAACTCGTATGATCCCCAACCTCTGACGCTTTGATTTTATCATTCGGATTGTCTTTGTAAGGAGCAAGTTTGTTAGAAGAACGAGTCGATCCAACATCGGACTTACCGGAGCCATTTCCAGTATTATTTCCTTTATTACTAATACCATTCGCATTTTTCAAGCCTTCTTTAGTTGCATTTATAGCATTAGGCAAAGATCCACGAAGTTTATCTTGAACTTTTAATAAAGAATTCGTTAAGCCAGGGTTGCTACCAAACCTACTACTTAAATAAATGGCGGATGGGAGAGCGGCGGCTCCTAATTCAGCGGCAGCGGCGTACCCTGTAACAGCTGCTCCGGTTGCTACGGCCGTTCCCACTACTGCTTTTTTGGCGCCTTCTGAAACTGCGCTGAGCCCGGCTGAATTGCAGTTAGCACTTCCTTTACACTGGGAGTTCATCATGATTCCAATGCCACCATTGGCTTCATGCCCCGTCGGATCCTTCGCCCCAATCGGATTCCCCTTCACATACGAGAATCGGTTCCAACCTTGCGTATCAAATTCACCGTCAATGATCGTATCCGCGCTTGTAAATCTCGCGATCCCTGGATCGTAGTAACGAGCGTTGTAAAAGTAGAACCCTGATTCCCGATCCAACTCTTGCGAATTGTATTTCGGAGCGAAGTTCGTGTCTCCCTTGTGAACAAAAGTATCTCCGTAAGGAAGATACTGCATTCTGGAAAGAGTATTCCCCTCGTCGTCTAACACGTGTGAAACGGAATCCACTTGATCGGTGAGAAAATACGCAAGCGCTCCCGCTTCGTTCAACGCTGCAATACGAACACCGTTCAGATATACGTTGTTCACGCTTGTGATTACGTTCTCACTTTCGATGTATTCGAGTCCGTAGAATTTGCTTGGATACAGAATTTCTACGTTTGTAAATTGATTGTTCTTTTGTTCGAGTGCGGATCTGCGGACTCGAAATCCGCCTTCGTCATACCAATACGAACCGAGGATCGCATTGTTTGCGTCTTGGATTTGAACGATTCTGTCTTGAGAATCTACGCTGATTCTTTTTGTTAAATCTTTTGCGTTGTCGCGCTGACGAGTTAGGTTTCCGTTCGCGTCATATTGGGGCGTTTCCTTCGCGTACGCTCGGACCGGGCTCTCCGCTTTGGTCAAGTTATTGAGTGATTTTCGGAAAGAGTCGTGTTATGCTTTGATAGCAATAACTTGACCCCGCATCGATCCCTAACGCGTTGTAGTCAGAAACATTTCTTTTCTTCTTTAGGATTTCTCTTACTCAAGGAAAATTGTTTTCAAAGAACGTTATTTTAGTTTTTACAAGGCTTAACCGAGAAACTCACACCCTCGCTCTTCCTTTATTCCCAAAAATAGATTCAAAAACTTTAAATTCAATTTATTGAATGTATTTTCTAAGACAAAAAATAATAATTTGAATTTAAAAATAGGCCAAAAACAAAAGAAACCTTCGTTTTATTGATCAAAGCCTCGGCGAGTTTAGTTTTTGCAATGCTTAGCACTATATTAAAATGATCATCTGCATTTTTTTACAGATTTCAGACGCAGAATAACACTTCAGTTTAACCATTTTGGCTTCAAGTTGGCCGGACCAGACCATCCCCAATCATTTAATAATTCTTTCAAACCATCATCTGAATATTCTTGGTTTTCAGATGGCTCATCAAGAGTGGAAAAGCCGTAACCCGCTTCTAAAATTTGTTTTGTGAATTCGCTGATAGAATCGTAATCGGTGACAATCAGCATGCCCTTTGGAGCGCCAAAATTTTTTACAATAAATGCAACGTCAATTTTATCCCCACTTGGTAACGAAAATGAAGAAGGAACTTCGATTTCAAGTTTCAATTTAATTGCTGCTGATTGCCAAAATTGAAGTAGTTTCATATTTTTTAATCTTTAATTGGAATATGATTAACAGGACCAACGTGTCCATGTGGTTTTTTTCCGTGCTGCCGATTAGGATGTGATTCTGGTCCTCTGACTTTATCGGTCGGGAATGGATCTTTTAATTCTTTATTTAGCTTTTTATATGCCTCCATATCCCCTTTAGTCATTCCTTTTTCCTTATCTTTTTTGGCCATTTCTACAAGAGATTGTTTTTCTTTACTAAAACGTTTTTCATTATTTGTCGTTGTTTTTTGGCTTGTACCACCATTTCCTTTATTACCTGGATTATTTCCTTTGTTAGAAACACCTCCGGATTTTCCGGAGTTATCCATCATTCTGTTAAGAGATTTAGCGGTGTTATAAGCCCCTGATCCAGTAACGGCGACACCATGGGATGTAACTCCAGTACCGTGTGCTATAGCCGGAGCAGATGCAGGTAGTGAAGCCCCATTTGATAATACTGTGGCAGTCGCTGCAACTGCGATTTCGGCCGCTCCGATTGCGGTTTCAGCAACCCCTTGAACAGTAGCTAAAGCGCTACCGACAGCATATCCTTTTTCGAAGTGACCAGGATTCGAAGCATTACTTTTGGGTTTGTCATGCAATTCTTTTTCAAAGGCGCCAAATGAATTTGCATTTGCCCAACCATTCATTATACCTTTCCCAACGTCTTTAGCATCATGCCCCGTCGGATCCTTCGCCCCGATCGGATTCCCCTTCACATACGAGAACCGGTTCCAACCCTGCGTATCAAATTCACCGTCAATGATCCTATCGGCGCTTGTAAATCTCGCAATCCCCGGATCGTAATACCTCGCGTTGTAAAAATAAAACCCTGATTCACGATCCAACTCTTGCGAATTGTATTTCGGAGCGAAGTTCGTGTCGCCTTTGTGAACGAAGGTCTCTCCATACGGAAGATACTGCATTCTGGAAAGAGTATTCCCCTCGTCGTCTAACACGTGTGAAACGGAATCGACTTGGTCTGTGAGGAAGTAGGCGAGCGCTCCCGCCTCGTTCAACGCAGCAATACGAACACCGTTCAAGTAGACGTTGTTTACGGATGTGACTAAATTCTCGCTTTCGATGTATTCGAGTCCGTAAAACTTGCTTGGATAAAGAATTTCTACGTTTGTGAATTAATTGTTCTTCGGTTCGAGAGCGGATCTGCGAACACGAAATCCGCCTTCGTCATACCAATAGGAACCGAGGACTGCGTTGTTTGTTGGCGTTTCCTACGCTTGCGCTCGGATCGGGCTCAAACTCAATATTTCTCCCTATGGGTCGAAATATAATGATTCGGTCAAGTTATTGAGGGATTTTCGGAAAGAGTTCTATTCTGCTTCGGCAGCAATAACTTGACCCCGCATCGATCCCTAACGCATGCCGAGGATCTAAATATTTTTTCTTTTTTTAGATTTCTCTTACTAAAAGAAAATCGTTTTCAATGAACGTTTGGTTGTTTAGTGTAGTTACCCCACTTAAAACCGTACAGCTGAGTTAGCTCCTAAATAATAGGAGTAATGCTATGAATAATACTATTATTAATGACCCGGTTACTGTAATCACATCGGTTCAACGAAGAAGAAGATGGTCTTCAAAGGACAAAGAACAGATAGTAAAAGAGACCTTTGAACCAGGAAATTCAGTTTCTTTAGTGGCGAGAAAGTATAATATAGCCGCCAGTCAGCTTTTTCAGTGGAGGCGGTTTATGGAAAACGGCGCAAGCAAAGGAATCGAGAATGAAGAGAACTTGGTCCCAGAATCAGAGTATAAAAAGCTCGAACAGAGAATTAAGAATTTGGAACGCCTTCTCGGAAGAAAGACCGAAGAGAACGAGATTCTCAAAGAAGCTGTCATTCTTGCTCGTAAAAAAAAACTGATCTCGCAAAAGCCATTGGAAGGAATCGAAGGTTTCCAATGAGTAGAATTGCTACCGCATTAGGCGTTTCTCGGTCGATTTTTAACTACAAGAATCGCGTGCGCGAGAAAAAACATTCGATCAGCGAATTCAAAGAACATATCTTGCAAACGATTAAAGATGTCTGCCATGATAGACCTACCTACGGATATCCAAGAATTACAGCGATCGTCAATCGGATCAATAGAAACAAGGATTTGCCACGAGTGAATCACAAGCGGATTTACCGAATCATGAAGGAACAAAATCTACTTTTACAAAGGAATGTTCCAAGGTTAAAACGGACCCATGAAGGGAAAATCATCACATTAAAAAGCAATGTAAGATGGTGTTCCGATATTTTAGGAATACGCTGTTGGGACGGTAGGCTTATTTGGCTGGCCTTTGTTATGGATTGCCATGACAGAGAAATTATAAGTTATATTTCCTCAACGATTGGCATTGACGGTCAGATGATTCGAGATATGCTTCTTGAGGCAAAGGAGCAACGATTCGGCGATTCCAAAGTTTCTTCGACGCAGTTCCTATCCGACAACGGTCCTCAATATACTTCTTTTGTCACTATGGCTTTTATTGAAACCTTGGGATTTGAAGTCTGTCATACCCCTGCTTATTCTCCAGAGAGCAACGGAATGGCCGAAGCCTTTGTGAAAACATTCAAAAGAGATTATGCTTATGTGAATCGCCTAAACCATGCTGAAGAAGTTATGCTGAAAATACACAATTGGATTGACGACTACAATTCCTTTGCACCACATAAAGGATTGAAAATGATGTCGCCAAAAGAATTTATCGAAAAAGAGCTAACATTGGCTGTATGATTTTTGGGGGTAACTCCACCGTCTCAATATTCAACTTGAATCCAATTTGCCCCAGAAAGTTCTATCTCTAATAGACGTTCATTATTATCCTCCGTGAAGTCGAAAATTAATTCGTCATCTAAATTCTCCGATAACAAATGAATTAACCCATCAGCATTGACTTCAAAAGTAAAATAAGAATTGAAATCCAAAATAGAAGAAATTCGATAAACACCACAATCATTGCTGAATTCCGTCCAAATATAAATAGGAAGTTGATTTTTTGAATAAAGAGTATTTAAAAATCGACTAAATTTTTCACTATTTTTTTCTTCAAACGGTATTTCAAATCTTTTCATTACTTTTATTTTAGAAGGGGAACGTCGTATGCTCTCCATTTCATCTAATGTAAGCAGATTAGATTTATCAAAGGGTTTGTTGGTTAGCTGAGAAATCTCGGCTATATATTTAGGCATTGATAATTTGTATCTGAATTTTTTTAAATTTTCTTCATTCATAATTTACTTTAGATTTATCACTAACTAACTTTGGGCGACCATAATTGTTATAATTTATTTCTCCAGTGTTCTTATCAGTCTTAACTCTACCTGCTTCCCAATGTTTTTCGTTAGGGTGACTTCTGTCCATTGTTTGTTGCTGCACAGATTTCGTTTGCTTACCACCGCCATTCTTTGGAACTTCATATCGATATTCGCGGCCTGAGGCATTTTTTGATTGGGATTTTGGTTGTTGGCTAGTTGGGATACCTTCATTCCGCATTACTTCACGTCTCGCTGCCCTACTCGTTCCCTTATTTTCTACTCGTGAAGTATTTCCTGTTTTTCCAGCTTGTTTTTGCTGAGAGAACGAATTTCCAGTATTTGCTGTATTTGATGATTCTTTAGAGTTTGCTTTTCCACTACGATTACTAGTTGAGCTTGAATTTCCACCAGAACGGCTATAATTACTGTTACCCATTCCGCTTCGAATAGGGCCTCCACCTCCTCCGGTCATAAGCTCAGTTTGAGTTTGGTGCTTTAAAAGTGCGTCAGAGATATGCCCCGTCGGATCCTTCGCCCCAATCGGATTCCCCTTCACATACGAGAATCGGTTCCAACCCTGCGTATCGTATTCCCCATCGATCACCGTATCGGCGCTTGTAAATCTCGCGATCCCCGGATCGTAGTAACGCGCGTTGTAAAAGTAAAACCCTGATTCCCGATCCAACTCTTGCGAATTGTATTTCGGTGCGAAGTTCGTGTCGCCTTTGTGTACAAACGTATCTCCGTAAGGAAGATACTGCATTCTGGAAAGAGTATTTCCTTCGTCGTCTAACACGTGTGAAACGGAATCGACTTGATCCGTTAAGAAGTAAGCGAGTGCTCCCGCTTCGTTCAACGCGGCGATTCGAACTCCGTTCAAGTAGACGTTGTTCACGGATGTGATTACATTCTCGCTTTCGATGTATTCGAGTCCGTAAAACTTGCTTGGATACAAAATCTCTACGTTTGTAAATTGATTGTTCTTCGGTTCGAGTGCGGATCTGCGAACACGAAACCCGCCTTCGTCATACCAATACGAACCGAGGATCGCGTTGTTTGCGTCTTGGATTTGAACGATTCTGTCTTGAGAATCTACGCTGATTCTTTTTGTTAAATCTTTTGCGTTGTCGCGCTGGCGAGTTAGGTTTCCGTTTGCGTCGTATTGGGGCGTTTCCTTCGCTTGCGCTCGGACCGGGCTCTCTGCTTCGGTTAAGAAATTGAGTGATTTTTAGAAAGAGTTGTGTTCTTCTTTGGCAGCAATAACTTGACCCCGCATCGATCCCTAACGCTTAGTAGGTCTTGATATTTCTTCTCCTCTTTCAGATTTCTCTTATTCGAGGAAAATTGTTTTTAAAGAAAGCTCTTTAGTTTTTACGAGCGATAGCGTTCGCTTTCTTCTAGTTTTCGTACTAAAGTAATATATTCCTTTTCCTTCGCTCCGAATTTCATGAAATTTTCCCGAGCTGTTTGCAGGCTAATTTTATTTGCCCCGCCAGAATATGAAGGATCATCATTTTGTACATTATCGTTTTCCCAGTAACAAACGGGACATATTTCATAAGAGCCAGATTCTTCTCCTAAAGTCAAATAGCCACAGCAGGGGCAAAGAAAATTCATATCTTTTTCAATAATCTATTTTTTTTGGAATTGATTCAATATATTTAATATTACGATAAATAAAACAGATAAAGCGAGAATGAAATATTGAAAATAGATAATAATTCGATAAGGCTTATGAAAAATCGAAACAGAATATTTCTCTTTTAACAATTCTTTCTCAATATGTTCCCATAGTGAAAAGGAAAAATTTTCACTATAATTATTTTCTAAGTCATTGATTAAAAACCTTTCAATTAACGCTCTGGCAAAAAAGTTTACCAATTGAACCAATATAAGAAAAAGAGTTATAAAAATAAAGTTTTCTTCGAAAAATTCACTCATCTTTTTTTTCATTTGAGATCGCGTTCATCTTTAAAATAAATGAAAGAATCTTTCTTATCGTTTGCTCGCATTTTTTAAGAATGTAGTGACAGGCGTATTTCCAGAATTACTAAATTGTGAACCTTTTTGAATATGATTTTGTGGCGAACTATTTCCTTTGTAATTTGAATTTTTGCTTTTTAATAATTCTTGGATACTAGTTTTGGACTGAATCTTGCGATTCTCTGGTTTTTGCTTATTGAACGAAATATCACTTTTCGGAGTAAAGAGAGATTTTTTTTCTGTCATATTTTTATTTTGCGGAACTCTCGATTTATTTTCTTCTACTAACTTTAAATTATGCTTTCGAAAAAATTCTTTATTGTAGCCCCCACCACCATCAGGTAAGCCATAACCACCGCCATCACCTTTTCCTATACCAACATTTAATCCAAATTTACTCATATCGTTGTTAAAAATAACGCCAATTCCCAAGTTTGTTTCCGGTATATTAATTGATGCAACATTCCATTTCTCTTTTTCCCATTCTTGTTTAGATGAACTTGGATACCAACTTATATCAAGTCCGGCATCCATTCTTGCTGCGGCTGAATAGTTATAACCAAGACCTCCCCAAACAGCAGTGTCACCATTATTTCTTGCAAACCAATTTTCGACTAAAATCCCACCGTATCCAGAGGCACCAGGACCAACCGCCCATTCAGCTTTTAAATTGATTGTCCAAACTTCATGCCCCGTCGGATCCTTCGCCCCAATCGGATTCCCCTTCACATACGAGAATCGGTTCCAACCTTGCGTATCGTATTCCCCATCGATCACCGTATCGGCGCTTGTAAATCTCGCAATCCCTGGATCGTAGTAACGCGCGTTGTAAAAGTAAAACCCGGACTCGCGATCCAACTCTTGCGAATTGTATTTCGGAGCGAAGTTCGTATCTCCCTTGTGAACAAAAGTATCTCCGTAAGGAAGATACTGCATTCTGGAGAGAGTCTTTCCTTCGTCGTCTAACACGTGTGAAACGGAATCGACTTGGTCTGTGAGGAAGTAGGCGAGTGCGCCCGCTTCGTTCAACGCGGCGATCCGAACTCCGTTCAAGTAGACGTTGTTTACGGATGTGACTAAATTCTCGCTTTCGATGTATTCGAGTCCGTAAAACTTGCTCGGATACAGAATTTCTACGTTTGTAAATTGATTGTTCTTTTGTTCGAGTGCGGATCTTCGAACACGAAATCCGCCTTCGTCATACCAATACGAACCGAGGATCGCATTGTTTGCGTCTTGGATTTGAACGATTCTGTCTTGAGAATCTACGCTGATTCTTTTTGTTAAATCTTTTGCGTTGTCGCGCTGACGAGTTAGGTTTCCGTTTGCGTCGTATTGTAAAGTAAACGTATCGGTTCCGGTTTTGGAAGAATCGATATTCGTGACTTGGTGGTTCGTGTATTGATACGTCCATTCGTCCTGAATCGCGCCGTTGGTTGGATCGTGAATCCGTTTTGCGATTAGGTTTCCATTCTTCGCATAGGAATAACTTTGCCTGAAACGTTTGCTGAGGTTGTCCGAAGTCTCGACGTAGTTTCCGATTGCGTTTGTTAAGCGACCGATTCCGTCGTAGTCGTAATCGTATTGCGAGTTGAACTCGCCAGTGGCGTTTGTGATTCCAACGATATCGTTCTTATTGTTAAACGAATAGACCGCGTCTTGTAGAACTTTCGCAGAGCCGTCAACGTCTCCGGAAGAATGGATTCTCACCATTCTCCCTTTTGTGTCATACGTATAAGTCGTCTCGATTCCATTGCCGAGTGCAAATCCCGCGGTTTGTCCGAACTCGTTGTAAGTGATGTTTTCTACGATGTCCTTGTTACAATAGCCCGGTAGAATTCCGTTCGTATTCACTTGAACAGATATCCCTTCGTAACCGCCTAACGAACCACAAGCCCACCGTTTTTTGGCAGATCCTCGCAAGAAAGACTTCTCGGTATCGTTTCCCAAGACTTAAAAAGATCTCGTAAATAAGCGTAAGGATCGATACCTGAGATCTTTGCATTTTGAATTAACGAATAGAATCCCGCGCTCGCAGTTGCCCCTTGTGGACAACCGGAGAAGAGCCAGTTTTTTCTACCGATCACAAAAGGACGAATGTCGTTCTCAACGAGATTCGTATCTAATTGCAATTCCGGATGATCCAAAAAGAGAAGCAGTTTTTCCCACTGGCCAGAAAGATAAGAGAGCGCTTTTCCCATAGAAGATTTGGGAGCAACTTCGACGATCCGTTTGTTCATCCAAGAACGAATCTCATCAACGATAGGCTTAGATTCGGATTGCCTGAGTTTCAGATGTTCTTCAGAACTTAAACTTTCTACCTTAGCTTTTGACTCGATTGTATAAAGCTTACCGATTTTCTTTACGATCCATTCTGCTTGCACATTCTTAGAATCGATTTTTAGAATTTCGAAAAATCTCCTCCTCGCATGATTCCAACATCCCGCGTGAAGAATCTTAGATTTAACTTTCAACAAAGAATCGTAAGATTCAAAACCGTCCGTTTGGATGATTCCTTCAAATCCCTGGATCCATTCTTCTAAAAACTTAGCGCTCCGACTCGGCTCATAATGATAGAGAACAACGGGCTTTTCTCTGATGAACCCTCGGATCACCCACATATACGATTTGGATGTATTCAACTTTCCTTCTTCGTTTAACACTTGAAGAATCGTCTCATCGATCTGCAAATACTTCGATTTGAAAAGTTCCCTTCTCACATCCTCGATCATCGGAGAAAGTTTTTCAAAAACTTGAATTGCGGTATTGGAAAGGGTGCTCCTTGAAATATCCACTCCCGATCTCTGGAGAATCCCGGCTTGTCTGTAAAACGGAAGAGCATCCGCAAACTTTTGAGTAAGCGTGTGAGCTAAGAATCCGGAAGAAAGCATACTCTTCTCAGCGATCTGATGGGGAACCGGCGCGATTCTTACGACAGGTAGAGTTTCATCAGAAGTTCCTTCACAATGCTTACACGCATACTTAGGGCGAATATGAACTTCGACTTGTATTTTAGCCGGGATAATATCTAACTTCTCGGACTTGTCTTCTCCGATACGAGTAAGCTCGTGACCACAAGAACAGGTTTTATCAATTTCAGGAATATCATGTAGGATTTCGATTCTTGGAAAGTAGTCCGGGAAAGGTTTTCTTCCCGTCTTCTTTCTTGTATGGCTTTTAACAGGACTAAAAAGACTTTCTTCTTCGGGTTCAGGAGAATCTTCTTGCAAGGAGCTTTCTATTTCGTTAAAAAGAAATCCTTGATCTTTTTCGATCTGACTCCATTTCTCAGTCTTTCTCCCGAAAAGCTGGATCTTCAATCTCTCGATCTGATCCAAATGTTCGGATTCTTTCTGTTTTTGGAGTCGTAATTCTTCCTGATATTTATTATTCTCTAATATAATGATTCTTTTTAGTTCTTCTACATCATCAGGAAGAGAGTTTAGATCCAAAGACATTCGGATTCAGTCTTAATACTTTCTTTTCTTGAGTCAAACATTTTCAACTGACATTCTTGTATTTTAGTTTCTTGTGCTCTTTGAAAAAATCGATCCCATTCAATAGCCAATGAAACCTTTCAACGGGTATTTTATGCACTTCCTCCTCTGAGTTCGGCCACGGGAATTTACTCTCTTCCAGTCTCTTCTGCCAAAGGCAAAACCCGCTCTTATCCCAGTAGAGCATCTTCAGTTTATCTTTCTTGCGATTGCAGAAGAGAAAGACGCTCGCCGAATACGGATCTTTTTTCATCTTTCCTTCTACGATTACAGAGAGCGTATTGATCGATTTCCTTAAATCCGTCGCCCCAGGTCGAAGATACACTTTTCTGTTTCCGGGATTTAACTCCATCGTCCTAAACTAAACTGAACGTTTACTTGGAGCGATGCCTTCCCCGACGTATCTATCTTTAGGGTCAAAAATTCGGCTTCTACCAATGACTGAGAATTTGTCGAGGAAGGAGGAATTTCTACAAAGTCGTTCTTCTCTGAATGCTTAGAACGTCTCTCCCAATGATATCGAAACGTCGTGTATTTGAGGTGTCTTTCTTTACAATACTGAGGCTGGGAAAGTCCACTCTTTGAAAAGTCATCAAACTCTTTGGGCCAATCTATTTTCGTTTTTTTCATCAAAGACAGTTTACAACATTTATACGATTAGAAAAAGGTGCGGTTGTTTAGGCGCTTACATCCCTTCGATATATCCTGCGCTTCCGTATTCGTAGCAAGCTCTCATCCTTCCGTGTGAAATCGGATGTTCCGGATAATCGATTCGAGTCACACGACCCAGTAAATCGTATTTGGTTTCGGGTGGCTCCTGCTCCCGCAGGAACGCGCTCTCAGCTCCGGTCAATAAATTGAAAGAAAGGAAAAATAATAAAACAATACTTCCAAATACCAATTTATTGACCACGCTTCGATCCCTGCCACGGGGAAAGAGAGTTAGCGGGATGGTAGGTTCAACTCCTCTATTGAAACCTACGGTTTGCACGTTCCTTAACTATTGGGTCGATTGTTTGAAAAATTTCGAAATTTCCACTCAAGACGTCGCTTGCATAAGTTTTTAGATTTTCTGCGAAATCAGAAACATATTGTTCCCATCCATTTTTTTTATTAAAATAATGTGAATTTTCCGGATATTCGTAAGTGGGACTAAGTAAAGCTGAAGGGTTTCTTAAGTTTATTATATCATCTAAGCCAAAACAATTTAATTTAGTATTTTGAAAAATTTCCCCAGGATTTTCTATTAGCTCTCCATCAATAAGTCTATACAAAATTATAAAAATGTATGACTCTCTATATTCGTAAATAATTTTGACTCCCGTTGTCTCGTTCAGATATAAAATCTCATAACCCCAGTTTTCTTTTTTAGATTTGACAAAGCGAAATTGGTAGTCTAATTCAAGAAACTTAAAACACTTTCTAATCAAAATATCAAAACTTGGTTTTTTCATTTTGGCCTGGGTATTTGTGTTATTGGATAATTTTTTTCCTGAATTAAACTTTTTTCGCGTCCGTAAAACGGACTCGACTTAAGTCTGTTAAGATCAGGCCCAATATCATAAATTTTGTATCCTTCTTTCATCTTAGAGTTCAACCACTTCTCATTACGTTCAAGAGCATTACTCATTTCCTTTGGTGTCATCTCTCTTCCTTTAGGGAAATTTTTACTCCAAGCCTGGTACCATTTCGCATCAACACCTTGATTTTGTAAATTTTTAGCGGCAGTTTTTACTGCGCTCATTCCTTCACCAATTACAATTGCTTTTCCGCTTTTTATTACTTTTTCGGCCCCTTCTATCCCAACTTTCGCAAGCCCCTTTGCTGTCGCTTTCGCAAGTTGAGATCCATACCCTGTAACTGCCGCCTCTTCTAATTCTTTCCGGTTTTTGGGTACCAATGCTGCTGCAGTTTTGTAAATCAATCCAGCAGAATCATGAAGTAACCCGATAGAATTGCCGGAAAAAGACCCGTCTTTCGAAGCTGTTCCAGCTTTGTAAGAGGAATCTCCGAGCTTATTTAATACGTGGTTTACGCCAGCTAAAGTATCTACAACAGCATCATGCCCCGTCGGATCCTTCGCCCCAATCGGATTCCCCTTCACATACGAGAATCGGTTCCAACCCTGCGTATCAAATTCACCGTCAATCAACGTATCCGCACTGGTAAACCTCGCAATCCCCGGGTCGTAATACCTCGCGTTGTAAAAGTAAAACCCGGACTCCCGATCCAACTCTTGCGAATTGTATTTCGGAGAAAAGTTCGTGTCGCCTTTGTGCACAAACGTCTCGCCATATGGAAGGTAGTGCATCAGAGACAACGTATTCCCCTCGTCGTCTAACACGTGGGAAACGGAATCCACTTGATCGGTGAGGAAGTAGGCGAGTGCTCCCGCTTCGTTCAACGCAGCAATCCGAACTCCGTTCAAGTAGACGTTGTTCACGCTTGTGAGTACGTTCTCGCTTTCGATGTATTCGAGTCCGTAAAACTTGCTCGGATACAAGATCTCTACGTTTGTGAACTGATTGTTCTTTTGTTCGAGTGCCGATCTGCGAACTCGAAATCCACCTTCGTCATACCAGTAGCTGCCAAGGATCGCGTTGTTTCCGTCTTGAATCTGCGTAATACGATCTTGAGAGTCTACGCTGATTCTTTTTGTTAAATCTTTTGTGTTGTCGCGCTGGCGAGTTAGGTTTCCGTTTGCGTCATACGACATCGTAAGAGCATCCGAACCCGTCCTACTCGAATCAATGTTCGTAACTTGGTGGTTTGTGTATTGGTAACTCCACTCGTCCGTGATGTTGCCGTTCGTCGGATCGTGGATTCTCTTAGAAGTTAAATTCCCATTCTTTGCGTATTCAAAAGACTGCTGAAACCTTCTCGAAAGATTCCCATCCGCAATCCCTAAGTAGCTTCCGTTAGCACTCGTTAGGCGACCCAGGCCGTCATAACCGTAGTCAGATTGTGTATGGAAGTCAGTCGTGTTGTTTGCAACATTCGTAATGTTGTTGTTCGGATTGAACGAATAGACAGCGTCTTGGAGAACTTTTGTGTTTCCGCCCACATCCCCGGAAGAATGAATTCTCACCAGTCTCCCTTTTACGTCATACGTATATGTCGTTTCGATCCCGTTCCCAAGTGTGAGATTTGCCGTTTGTCCAAACTCGTTGTAGGAAATGTTTTCTACGATGTCCTTGTTACAATAGCCCGGTAGAATTCCGTTCGTATTCACTTGAACAGATATCCCTTCGATATATCCTGCGCTTCCGTATTCGTAGCAAGCTCTCATCCTTCCGTGTGAAATCGGATGTTCCGGATAATCGATTCGGGTCACACGACCCAGTAGATCGTATTTGGTTTCCGTAATATACGGTCCCCCAGTTTCACTTGGAAGAGGATTGCCGACCGACGTTGCCAGGATCGTTCTGGTTTCTTTTCCGGGCGGCTTTCGGAGAAATCTCGTTTCGTAGTTTAGGGTTTCGTTGTATTGTACATTGTTTGTGTCGTTTTGTTTCTCCGAAACCGGGCTCTCGGCTCCAGTCAATAAATTGAAAGAAAGAAACGTTAACCAAAATATCAACTTCAGTCCCAATTTATTGACTCCGCCTCCATCCCTGCCGCTCATAGAGAAAAGTTTTGACGTTATTTGAGCGGTATTTTCAGTTTTTATTTAGTTTTTGCGAGGCTCAGGAACGTTTACGTAGATTTCATCACAATCTGACCAGGAAATATACCAAAGGGGCTCAGAATTTAAATCGCCCTCTTTTTGGTTTTTTATTATCCAAATTTCTTCAAATTCTTCAGGTGATCTACATAACAAAAACGATTTTTCTGATATACTAATTGTTAATTCTCCTTTTTTCGATACTTGAACAGAATTAATTTCGTTGCCGATTAAAGAATATAGTTCAGAAATAATAATTTTCCTTTGTTCGAAAAAATCTTTTTCAGAATTTTGATCTAAATCAGTTATTTTTAAAATGGGATTATTTGTATTTAAGTATATGGTTAATGGTAAATGTGGTCTTCCAATTTGATTAAACTCTATTTCAAGTGTGAGACTATATATATGCAAAGCTTCAAGTTGTGCCCCACATAACATTTGAGAAAGTAGTATTTGAAGATTATCTATTCCCATGCTTTGACTCATTATTGAAAATACATGTGGCTTCTTGATTTTTGTTCATCGCCTTTCATATTTCCAAAGTTTTTGCCAGTATTAGGATTTACAGACATGTTTTCTTGCCCCGATCTTGTTGTCACGACTCTTGGAGGATGATTTGGTCCACCATCCATAATTCGAACATCCATTTTTTTCTCAGGAATATTAAAAATAGTTCCACTTTCTTTTTTGTTTGGATCCCTTTCTTTTGTAGTAAATCCAGCCTTACTTAAAGAATCTTTAACCTTACCTGGAGAATTATGCATTACTGCACCATCCGGAGAAACAATAAAATCAGCCTTTTTATTCCCGGTATTATTCCCTTTATTACTAACGCCCGCATTGCCGCCATCGCCAATACTTTTTTGAGATCCTTTTTTTGCATTTAACGGATCAAGACCGGCCTTCTCCATCTGTTTCGCATCATCAGGGGTTACAGATGTGCTTCGCGGTTTGTCAGGAAGACTCGGGTTATCTTTATTTGAACCTAATAAATTTGCCAAGAGGCCCGTTGCAGCGGCTCCAAGCCCACCTGAATATCCTCCATTGGAAGAAGATTTTCCGGCTCCTGTCGCTCCGCCTGGTGGTCCAGTTTCCAGCGGCCTTTTGCAAGGCACAGTTGACATAGGACTTGTGCAATGCCCCGTCGGATCCTTCGCCCCAATCGGATTCCCCTTCACATACGAGAATCGGTTCCAACCCTGCGTATCAAATTCACCGTCGATGATCGTATCCGCACTGGTAAATCTCGCAATCCCCGGATCGTAATACCTCGCATTGTAAAAGTAAAACCCAGACTCCCGATCCAACTCCTGAGAATTGTATTTCGGAGCGAAGTTTGTGTCTCCCTTGTGAACAAAGGTATCCCCGTAAGGAAGATACTGCATTCTGGAAAGAGTGTTTCCTTCGTCGTCTAATACGTGCGAAACGGAATCGACTTGGTCCGTGAGGAAGTAGGCGAGCGCACCGGCTTCGTTCAACGCCGCGATCCGAACTCCGTTGAGATAGACGTTGTTTACGGATGTGACTACGTTCTCAGATTCAATAAACTCGAGTCCGTAAAACTTGCTTGGATAAAGAATCTCTACGTTTGTGAACTGATTGTTCTTTGGTTCGAGAGCCGATCTTCGAACACGAAATCCGCCTTCGTCATACCAATACGAACCGAGGATCGCGTTGTTTGCGTCTTGGATTTGAACGATTCTGTCTTGAGAATCTACTTGAATCCGTTTCGTAAGATCTTTTGTGTTGTCGCGCTGGCGAGTTAGGTTCCCGTTTGCGTCATACGACATTGTAAGAGCATCCGAACCCGTCCTACTCGAATCAATGTTCGTAACTTGGTGGTTTGTGTATTGGTAACTCCACTCGTCCGTGATGTTGCCGTTCGTCGGATCGTGGATTCTCTTAGAAGTTAAATTCCCATTCTTTGCGTATTCAAAAGACTGCTGAAACCTTCTCGAAAGATTCCCATCCGCAATCCCTAAATAGCTTCCGTTAGCACTCGTTAGGCGACCCAGGCCGTCATAACCGTAGTCAGATTGTGTATGGAAGTCAGTCGTGTTGTTTGCAACATTCGTAATGTTGTTGTTCGGATTGAACGAATAGACAGCGTCTTGGAGAACTTTCGCCGTGCCGCCCACATCCCCGGAAGAATGAATTCTCACCAGTCTCCCTTTTACGTCATACGTATATGTCGTTTCGATCCCGTTCCCAAGTGTGAGATTTGCCGTTTGTCCAAACTCGTTGTAGGAAATGTTTTCTACGATGTCCTTGTTACAATAGCCCGGTAGAATTCCGTTCGTATTCACTTGAACAGATATCCCTTCGATATATCCTGCGCTTCCGTATTCGTAGCAAGCTCTCATCCTTCCGTGAGAAATCGGATGTTCCGGGTAATCGATACGGCTGACGCGGCCGAGCAAATCGTATTTAGTTTCCGTAATATACGGTCCTTGTGTTTCGCTTGGGAGCGAGTTCCCTGCCGAAGTCGCGAGAATTATTCGAGTTTCTTTTTTGACACGACCGAGTTTGTCGTAACTGAAGGTTTTGTTTTGAATCCCGTCTTCCACGCGAACGAGTTTGCCGAGGGAATTTTCGCTTCCGGAAACGGAATCGTAAGTGTATTGGATGTCTCTTTCGGGGATGTGTTTTGTGAGAATTCTTCCTAAAGAATCGTAATCAAGAGAAGTCGTAACTCCTTTCGCGTTCGTGTTCGAGGTCAGATCGCCGAATGAATTGTAGGTGTAGGAACTCACACCCAAATCCGGATCGCTTTCTCCACGAAGTTTCCCAAACGCGTCATAACTCCAATACGTTTGGTTCCTTCCAGAAACGTCCTTTGCGGGAACTCCGGCAAGAACGCCCGGACAAGACAACGGAGTTCCGTCATTTAAGTCAGACTTCTTCGTTCTCTGACCCGCAATATCGTAACAAAATCCGATCTTCGCTGCGATTCCGTCGGACGCGAAGTCTTCCACATACAAAATCTGTCCTCTCGCGTCGCGAACGATTCGTTTGCTCTGGCCGCTTGAGTGATTCTCCGTGCTTTCAAACGGATCGTTGTAGGTCGTTGTAATCGTTGTCGGCGAAGTTTCTCCCTGCGCTAAAGGAAGAATCGTCTTTTTGATTCTTCCGATCGGATCGTATTCGAACGTTGTCGGATTTCTTTCTTCGAGATGGAGAACGAACGTGTCCATTTCTCCCGACGTCGCCCAATTCGATTGGCTTTTTCGGATTACTTTTCCGTTTCCATCGTAAACGATTCTTCCTGTAAGAACAGGATTGCCGTTCGATCCGGTTTTTACCGTGTAGATGTTCCGTCCCGTTCCGTCCGAGTATGTCTTGGAAGCAAAATCCGGGTCGCCCGTTCCGGAAGGAAAAGTCGTCTTTGCGCTCAGAGGAAAAGAAGAATGATATGAATGTGTGGAAATCGTCCGAGTTCCGTCATCGGTGTCTGCGCTTGCACGGGTGATTCTCCCGTACGAATCGTATTCAAAATAGTGTTTGTTTCCGTTCGGATCGGTTTCTTCGGTCGGAGAACCGAACGCGGTAGAATAATCGATCTTGTATCGAGTCGGAAGCTGAATTGAACCTCCGAATGAAATCTTCTGAGTGACGAATTGATGCAGTTCATCGTCGAAAGTGTAGGAACTCCCTCGTGTCGGATTTCCACTTGTGTTCTTTTCGGCGGTTTGATTCCCGTACGTGTCATATTCGTATTCGATTGTTTGGGCCGTCGCGCTGGGAAGTCCGGTTCCGGTGTAGGAACTCACACGCTTCGTAAGATTTCCGAGGGAGTCGTAGCTCAACACGGAAGTAACTTCGTGGGAACTCCCCGCCAAAGTCGTATTTCTCGTGACCCTTCTCTGATTCGTGGAATCGTCCGTTTCGAAATCCGTGATTTCGGTCGTGGTCGTAACTCCGTGCGCGCCATCGCTGAAGTGATCGATCGTAGAAGAAGTCTTCCGACTGATTTTGGCCCCGTCCAAAATCGTATTCAGATTTTGTGTCGTAGTTCTGGAACCGCTCAGGAATTTTTCAATCTTTGCGGTTTGGGCCATATATCCGACCGGGCCCGAAGCGTACTGAATTTGTAGGATCTCATACGAATTTTGAATCACACCGTATTCGTTGTTATCGTTTCCGACGATGCGGGTTTCTTTTTCGGCTCCGCCTAACGCGCGGTTGCGCAGAAAGTCGGAGTAAGGAGTTGTATGATATGTGTGAACCGTTCTCGCACCGTATGCGTCCTTGACCGTAAATTCGGAAAATCCGAAAAAGTCCGTTTCTTTTTTGCCGTTCACAAAAGCGGAGAATGCGAATCCGTTTTTATATTCGTAATCTTTTCTGATTCGATTGGAAAAGCCGTCATCGAGCGTAACCGATGTGCAAACTCTGTAACTCGTGGGAAGATCGGGAACACCGTCTCCTCCCGTGTTATCGAACTTAGTCGAATGTTCGTATGTGAGTTCGTAAAAACCGCCGATCCCGTTCTTGATTCTTTCCATTACATCGGGAAACGAACCTGTGGAAAGAGCAAAATACCAAGTGGGTTCTTTGAGATGAAAGATTCCGATGTCGGTGAGTCCGTCTCCGTTGTAATCGCCTTGAATCCATTGAAAAACGTAAACTTTGGAAATCAGGTCGGGTCTGTCCAAAATCCTTACAACGACGTTGGAAGGAAGAGAAACGATTTTGCTTTGAGAAAGATCGTAGAGTTTGTCTTCTCCGCCGGAAATGATAAGAGGGTTCCCGCCCGAATCAAAACGATCGCTAAAGCCGATCGTTCCCGCGTTGTAAATCGTTCTCGAAACCGAAGTCGCATTAATTTTAATTTTGTAAAATGAAGTTCCGTTATCGAGAATTTTTCCGAAAACGATCGAACCGTCGCTTGTCAATGCGTATTGAATTCCCGCGCTGCTTGCTGAGTTATATTCGGAAGTCGTGAACGGAAGGGGAATGTCTCCCGTTAATCGTTTAAATTGGATCTGAGTTCCGCTGATCGTTCCCAAATACCATTTGTGAGTCGTGGTTCTTCTGTCTACGAGAGCGAGCTGGGCTTGGGTCGTTGTAAACTTACCGGAGAATAAGCTGAATTCTTTTCTGCGTTGACGATTTTCTCCCGTGCCCGCTTGAAAAAGATCGTTGAGATCCGTTGCAGAAAGATCACCGCTCGGGGTTAAAACCTTGACTCCGCCCAAGCCGCTCAAAATAAAACGCGCGTTTCCGGACGAAGTTTGATCGTCTAAGATCAACGCTGATTGAGAACTGTTGGTTTCGAAATGATCGACCACATAACCGCTGTTTTGCGGATCAAATTTCGTAACGTCCGTGTCCGTGAATGTCGCTAAATTAGAAAGATCGAATGTAGTTCCGCTCGTGTTTTTGAGAACGAAAAATTGATTTATGTTTCCCTGTTTTTTGTGAAAAAGAACCTCGTCCTTAATCGCGTTCGTATATCGATCCGGTTTTCCGCCGAAGAGAATACCGATTCCGGAAGCCTCGGGATTCAGGTTTGTGTTCACCCTTGCGGTAAAAGAATTTCCCTGTTTGAGATCGAACGCGTTGTCCTTACGATCGTAGATCAAGAGTTCAGGAGAAGACGAACAATCGTCCGCCGTAAAACAACCCGCAAAGACGAGTTCTCCTTTTCCGTAATTTAGATTTCCGTCATATTTGTATTTGAGTAAGAGAGACTTAGAGTTCGATGCGGCCGGAAAGTTGGCAACCGCTTGTTCGAGTTTCACCTCGTCCTTGGGAAGAGGGGTTTTCATGATTCTGTCCTGATCGGGACCGTAGCTCATGTCGCTGTAAATTTTATAACGGAATCCGCTCTGCGTCGCTTCTCCGATCCAAAACTTACCGTCGTTCGCCGAAAAGAATCCGATGTCGCTTCTTCCGTCTCCGTTAAAATCGCCTTGAAGCCAGCGAGTGATCGGTTTGAACTGAGGCGTTTTGGACCAGATTCTAAAGTTGATCGTTCCGTCACCGGTTTCGCCTAACGTCCATTCTCCCGAAGAGCGATCGAATATTAGAAAATCCGAAAATCCATCCCCGTTGAAGTCTCCCGAAAAACGATCGTGTGAGAAAATTCCCTGTTCGGGCGCGGTAAAAACCTTATACAATTTCCATTGCATCTTGAAGTAGATCGGGTCGGTTTTGTTGTCGTTGCGATAATTCTCTCCAACGAGCCATTTCCCCGAACGCGAATCGTAAAGGGAAATATCGGTTCTTCCGTCTCCGTTGTAATCGCCGACTAAAAAGTTGATCTTATCGCGGTCCTTTCCTTGTTTGGAAGAATCGTTCGTAGACGCGCTGTCTAAGTTTCCATCGGGAGAATAATCTCCTCTGAAAACGTTTTGAAATTTTTTGGCAAAGCGGAGAAATTCGAAACTTCCTCCCTTGTTGAGCATGAGAGTCCATTGGCCTGTAGGCTCGTCGAATAAAACCGAATCGGAAAGACCGTTGCCGTCATAGTCGCCGGGAAACCATTCCATACGAAAGATGTCGGGAATACCGGCCATCAATCTTCCGTAAGACTTGAATTGAAAAACTCTCCCGTCGTGTTCTGCGACGACGAAGTCTCTTGTTTCGGGAAGATAAAATGCGATGTCAGAACGTCCGTCTCCGTTGTAATCGCCGCTGACGTTTCCCTTAAAAAATCGGATTTTTTCCGCGTTATCGTACCCTTGATAACGGTTCGCATAGATTTTAAAATTGTATCCGCCTTCTTTTCTTCCTTCCGCGGCTTTCCAGTTCCCGGACTTCGGATTAAAAAATAGAAGATCCGAAATCCCGTCACCGTTGAAGTCGCCTTCGAAGTATTGTGTTGATTCGGGATTGTCTTCCGATTCGGAGGAGGCTTGATTGACGACGTTCTGCCAAGTCAGAAGTCTACTCGAAGTCTGATATTGAAATTCGGGCGCAGTCGTATGTCTGCTGGATTGGATCGATTTGAGGATCGGTCTTCCCGAATCGGGAGAATTTTCATAGATCGGAACATAGTCCCAGAGTTTACCGCTTCCGTCCCAGCCGACTTCGATGCGCTCGAGAATCTTATCCATTTTCATAAGAAATCCAGGAGTGTTGGAAACGTAAAAATCGTCTCTCTGTTTCGTATAAAAACGGACATATTGACGTGCGGATGCTCCGGTTCTGGAATTTCCCGTATAACGGATCTCTTTTAGATATAAATTTCGTTTATTATAATATTCGGAATTGTCGTATTGAACTTGGAGATAGTTACCGTTTCTATCCTCCGTTTTTGAAAGATACCAGCTATACGTCTGGCTTGGATTTGCAGGATTGTAAATTCTACTCGCATTGCTTTCGCCGAAAGTGTTTTTCGTTCCGGAAGAATCTAATACTTCCCAAACCCCGCCGCTTTCTATATTCGTAAGTCTTAATACTACTAAGTCTTCGCCTGTGATTTCGGGTCTGTAGGTTCCATTTTCGTTTGTGGTGCTTCCCGAAACTTTTACGAGTCTCGTTCCGTTCCAAGTGAACGAATCCCGATTGTCATAGTAGAGTGCTCCGTATTCCGGCGTTCGAGTGATGGAACCAAGTCCGAGGTTCCAGCCAACCCCAAGCCATCCGTCTCCTCCCGTGGAAGAATAAGAAATTGCTAATTTAGGTTCGACGCCCGCTCGTCCTGACGGAGTTTCGATCGGATATGAAAGTGATACACCGCCGAAGTGGTTCGGTTCCGGCGGTGCGACGAATGCCGCGCCTGATAAGGGATCTGCCTTCGTATCGGGGTCGTCGATCGCTTTGCTGTAATTCGTAGAGATAGAAAAAAGGTCGCTTCCTTCGGGCGCTGGAGCTGAACCGGGCCCGATGCCGGAACCGGAAGAGGGTAATCCTGCTCCGCTTGGTAAACCTAAAAGTAACAACCACCAAGGCGGTTTGCTACCCTTTCCTCCGAAAAGTTTACAGGAGGATGAGGTTGTAAGAAAGAATGCGGTCATGAGTATGACCGCGATGGTTCTACCTTTCATATTATCTTTTCTCAAATCCGAGTTCGTTTCGCTTTGTAAAATCAGTATTTGATTCTTGCTCGGACCGAGTAGTCCCTTTCGATCAAAGGAGCCACAAAGAAGTTGTTGAGCCCGTATTGGAGAGATCCTGGATTGTTGAGGTTAAGTTTGAATCCGCGAATTCTCGGTTGAACTAAATCTTGAGAAAGCCAAGTCACTAACGCTTCTCCTCCGTTAAGATTGGATACTGGAGCCGTTTGTGGTCCTTCGTTTGTCGTGCTAATGAAGAATTCGTCACTCCCTATCGGTTTAAATGTGTCACCGTTCACAATTCTTCCGCGGATACTTTGTTTTCCGTTATCAAGTGTGTCCCATGTCGTTAAAATTTTGTTACCGACTGATTGGGATCTGCCTGGAGTCCGTGTTCCGGCGGTCATGGTACTCAATGGAATCGGATTCGCATGGGCAGTAGTCTCCGCGTTTAAGTCGATAATTTTTAAGAAAACTCCGTTGTTCTTGGTATAAGTCGCTAAGAGTTTATCACCAGAGCATGTCACCGTCATTGCGAGTACATTCGTATCGATTACGCGATTGACGTTGCTGATAACGCCCGTAGTGAGATTGACACCCGTCATATGAAACGTGTATGAACCGCTACCTGGAGCTCGATAAACTGTAGCGCCGTGTCCTTCTGTTGCACACATCTTGTAAACGTCTGCAGTCATTGTAGCCCCGTTCAGAGAAGATACAAGTCCGCCGGTCGTTAAATTCATAACCGCTAAATGTGGAATGTTAACTGTGCTACCATCCATTCTAAAAGCTATATAACCCATCGTAATGGCGACTCGATCGCTCGAAGCCGAAGCGTGGACGGTATTCCAAGTAGCATTGTAACCTTCCATCGTATATTCCTGATTGCCATATATTTGTGTTGTGCTGACGTAAGCGGCCGTGTCCAAGCGATAGATTCTTCCCCAAAGACCGTACGTGTTGGTAAATTGAGTTCCATAACAAGCTTCCCAGCCCCAGAAACCACAACCATTCGGAGACGTCATAACCGTTTGTGTAGATAAAGTGGAAGCGTCGTATAATACTACGGCTCTATCCAATCCGACTGCAATATCCCAATAGTTTGCATGACCGCTAATCTTATCGACGCTGACTACTTTTGCTTCTGCAGGACCTACTGTTCCCAACGAATTAAGATCTCGAATTGTCATGTATAGATCCAGATTATTTTCCCAAACAAGAACCGCTTTATTTTGATATGCTTTCAGGACGAATCGGTTGTATCGATTGACTGGAGCCGTATTGATCGTGAATTGATTTCCTAAAGGTAACCCGGTACTGATTCTAAAGAATCTTCCGTATAAAACGGTATCACGTCTCCAGACTACGAAGGAAGTATCTCCGTAATTGACCATCTCCGTCGCGGAAAGCGCATTCGTGCCGCTATGACTGCTCGCGATAAAGTCGGAATTAAAACTTTCCAGTCGATAGGATTTACCGGATGTTACACCTAATCTGAGTAAGCCGCCGGCAAGAAAGTTTTTGAAGTTACCCCCGTCTGTCCAAGAATTCCAAAGAGCAACCCCTTCATTATATACACCCATCCAATTGATTGCATTGATGTCCGGATTGAACCCTAAACAAGAGGCCGGATGAAATGGGTTTGCCGAACAACTAACGGAACCGCCGGTTAACATCGGGCGGAATTGTGATTGGTTAAAACCGGTTGGATTGAAGCTGGATTGAACTAATGTGTTCCATTCGGAAATAAAACCGGAATCGATGGATAAACGAACATCCGGGCTTGTCAATTTACTTGGGACAAAGATAGGAGTCGTCTTTTTAGCGTCGGTTTGGATCGCTGTTTCTAAAAGAACGTCAAAGGATCCATCGGCCAAAGGATTAAAAACTTGTAATACTTTATAGGATGTGGAATCTCCTTCGACATACAAAAGGTCGTTGACTTCGATTTGACCAATTGTATCGGAAATTCGAATCGTGGAATTTCCAACGGAAATCGGAAGAGCTAACGCCCCTCGGACTTTACGAACTTGCGTATAAGGAAGTGGCCAGATTGTTCTGCGATACGCGTTGTTAAGAGATGGTCGGATAAACAATTTAACCAAACTAACCGCTGGATCGACAACCGGATGTAATGTGGGTAATTGTACACAAAGGTTATAGACTTGATTAATAAAGTCTAAACTAATGCCGCAATTTTTTAACTTATAAGGATCACTATTATTTAAATCCTTTATGATGTGAAACCAATCAGTGCGGTTTCCTCCGAATCCCATACTCAATTCGAAGTCGGCTGCGTCAGAAATTCCAAATCGATCTGTGGAAGTTTGAAGATTGTAACTAAAATTCGAGTAATATTGGAACAATCCTGTATCCGTTGGGAGACCAAAATTAGGGTTGAGAAATTTTGTTTTGTCCAATTTAATCTTTAGATCAATTTTTTCTCCGAAACCTACTTCCCCTAAGAAAAGAGAATTTGTATCAGGATAGTAAGTATGAGTTCCGACTGTTTGCAGATCCCACTTCGTATTAAATTGATATGAATTTCCGGTTTCTAATGGATTTGTTCCGAATTTTTGTTCAGCCTTGATGAAATCTTTGAAATTTAAATAGACCAAATCGTAATTATCACCCGCCCAAATAATCGAATCGGTACCTTTTAGCATCGGTGCGGCAACGGCTCCTCTCCATGGGTCAAATTTTCTTACAGATCCCGCATCCGTCCAATATTCCGTTGGAGAGTAAAATTTACCCCGAGAATAAATCGCCCAAACTCCGGAATTATTTTTTTCTTCGGTTGTCCATTGACTGTATGGTTTTTGTACGCACGCTGTTCGTGTTACACCATCGCTCCCCGTACTGGTTTCGTCTACACATGGAACCTTAGTCGATATTCCTCCGAAAGATTGAATTCCTTTTAAATGGATTTTCGATTCACCTAATGTGGGAGCGGCTTCCGAAAGATCGATCACGTAATCTTTGAATGTGATATTGTTCCCAGAACAGGAAATTCGTTCTAATGCCTTTTTTAAACTAATGCCCGGAGAAAAAACATCCGTACTAGTTGTATTGCATGGATTGGTTACATTAGGGGTGTCGAATGCTGTCACCCTATACATTTCCCGAACACCGGGACCATAAACTTTTACTAATGCTGTTCTACCCTTTGCGTTTTCTTCGATGATCTTTAGATTGTTTCCAGAAAAATTAAGTAAGTTAGATTTATAATTAGAATCGGGAACATGAGTCATTGCATAATCTACGATCATGATCTTTGGAGTGTAACCTGCAGCGATGGCTTTCTCAACTTCGACGGTATTCAGATTTGTTAATTCTACTACATAGGGACCGAATTCGGAGCCACCATAAACTTCCACTTCAAAAAGACTATAGTCGTCGTTTCTCAACCGAAAGGAAGACATGGGTACGAGTTCTCCTGCCGGTGTTTCAAACATCAAAGAACAAAGGATGTTTGAAATTTTAACAGGCATGTTTACGGAAAGATTTTTGATATAAAGCGCCGCTCTTACCACGCCCGCGTTCGGTTCTACGGTAGAAGTTTCATTGATCTTTGCCGATTTATCGGAACGATATTTCCTTGCTTTATTGCTGGAAGAATCCGATTTTAAATTCCAAGCATCCCGGTCCAAATTATTTTTAAAAGGACGATCTGCCCATTTTGTAGTGGTCGCTGAAACTGCGTTTTTTATATTCCAGCTATTTTTATTGGAGCTACTATAATTCATTCCAACGGAAGCAATACCCATAACACTTGTGTCTGTTCCGAAACTTTGGCTCGTCTCATTTGATTGACCCAATTCGGTCTCATTACTAAAAGAATCTTGGAACTGAACGGTTCTTTCATTAAGCTCATTCTGATGAATTTTTTCCGAGCCTTCGTTTTTAGAAGCCTCGAAATCATTCGAATTGATCTCACTTACGATCTGATCACTTTGATTGCTGGAATTCTTAAGAATTTGGATCTTTAACGTAACAGGCGGAGCGATCGTCGTTTCAATCTGCGGATAATCGGCGACCCAAACGTTGGACAACGTTTCATTCTGATTTAGAATCCCGTCTCCATCAAAGTCGTTTACGATCGTTGTTCCGGTTGGATCGATCGTTCCCATCAACGCCGTAGCCGCTACAGGTTTACCCGGAGGAAGATTGAAGAGTCCGCTCACGGGCGTGATTGGGGCAGAGGAGGAAGAACCTGGTTTTACCGGAACTCCTTCTTGGTTCACTTGTGTTTTCATTTGTTCCGCTACTAACCAAGTCGCGGCAGCGAGATCAACGTTATCCATGGTTCCTTGATCTTTACCGAACCAGCCGCAAGTAAATAATAATGGAAAAACTAAAAATATAATTCCATAAAACCGAATCTTACTGAATATCCAACTACTCTGAAACATGACCCACCTCTTCATTTTAGCTTTTGTTTTTAAAATCATGAAATCCGCATGTTATCTAAATGGATGCAAACTTATCACGTTATACATCTTCGTTTAACAAAATAGACGCAATTCGTTCAAAATACAAAAGTTCAGTTCGACTATGAAAAAAATGAACGCTATTGTGGCGCTAGAAAAACTTAAAAAAAATATTTTTTTGGTTTAAAGATGGTTTGTTAAACGAAATTGTATTCGGATTCAATTGATTTTTCATCGAATCAAGGGTGTTATTTAAAATTAGTTTAAACAGTCATTATATTCTATATTTTTGAACTAACATCGTTCGAAAGGGCGCAACGAGAATTTATTTATAAATCGCAAATGATTTTAATGAATGAAAAAAACAACTAAGACGCAATAAATAAAAGAAACTTGGAAATTATAAATCGGAAGGATTCTCAAGTGATGAATTTCGAGTGAGCTTATTGCCATCCATGCGTTTATTTTTGAGTAAGGTTGGATCGGCGGTCTACTTTATTGCCTTTTTGAAATAGAGAGTGGATCTTACGGTTGAATGAGACTTTAGATATATTACTGTTTTATGGTTAAGATTGCCGAGCCTTGCGGTTCTAAGGTTCTGTATGAAACTAGTCCGCCTTTCTTTTCGTTAAACAATCAAACTTTCCAGTTTTTGAATTGACGCTGCGCCTTCCCTTAAAAAACGATTTTTTCAAAAGGAGAATTTAGTTTTTAATGACGACTAACGTTCGTAAATACGGAATGATTTTTGCTTTCATTTTGATCGCACTGTTTAACGTAACAAACTGTGTTACTGCATTGGGTAATGTGACGATTACAGGAAAGAATTACCCGCCTCTTGCCGAAACGGATCCTATCGACGTAATAATGAGGGCGGTTCCCGATTATAGAGTAGAACAAATCGGAATCGTAGAAGTTCGTTGCGGTCAGTTGAATCACTGTATCGAATATGTTAAGGGAAAGGCGAGAGAAAGTGGAGCGGATGTGATTATTCTCGCGGAATCCGGGAGCGTAACTTCGGTCAATTATCATGCCGGAACTCAGGCTGGTAATACTTCCACACCGGGACGTCTTTCGTTCAACACCCATCAAGTTCAAACTTGGGAACTTGCAAAAAAGATAAAGCCCGCGGCACCTTCACCCGCTTCTAAGGGCAAAAAGTCGGTTTCGGACGAAGTTTAAATAGTTCGAATACAATGGATCACTTATGAAAGTTTTTTCTAAGTGATCCGCGCACCGTAAAAAACATTCTTCTCGGTCGATTCTTTTTCAGTCCTTCGTATTTGGTCCGACAAACGACTTCTTGTTAAAAATTGCTTGAAAGAAAGCAGAACTTTGTCGATCCCCCGTCAACGGGCCGCACAAAGGTAGAAACGAATTTTGTGATAAAGTCGTCCGTTTACTTCGGATAATAAAGAATATTCTTTTATTCTAATGTCGGATTGATTCTTTCGAAAACTCAAACGTATTCCAGCAGATAGTTCTTTCCTTTTAAATGACTCGGAAAGAAGATCGGGAATTTTTTTCCGGTTTTCGCACGGGATCTGCGATACGATTTGGATGAGTTCCAAAAGGTTTCGTATTCGGAATCCAAGCGAAACAGAAGTTTTTCCCAAAAAATAAAATGGGAGTCCACGAATTCCTGACGAATGTCTTTCGCTCGCAACGTCAACGGACATTTGCCGGTGAATTCTTTCATGAAAACTAAACCGATCAAAACCCCTCTCGTATCCAAGTAAGGTTCCAGCGGAAAGGTTCTGCAGCTGATGGAACGATTGTCTCTTTCACAAAATTGAATTCCTTTGCATTCGCAAAAGAGCGTTTCTTTGGAATCGTATTCCGCGAGCATTTTTTTGTCGACTTCCGTTTCGGGTTTCCACACTTTCCAGAGATCGGTTCTTTTTTTCAACATGGAGAATTCGGATCGATACAAGGTCGGAACTGCGTTATCAGCAATGCAGCAGAACGGAACTCCGTCGTTGTCGGGCTTACACAATTCTCCGCAATCAAAGTTCGTTAATTCTTCTTGAAGAAGGGAATAGTAGTAGGAGATTTCCTCTTCGGCGAGATGTTTCGGATCGTTCTTTTTCGGTGATGTTTTCAATGGATAGGTTCCCGACGTTTTTCGATTCTGTTCTTCTTCGGCGACAGGATCTTACGAAAGACCGCGTATCCCGAAAAGAGAATTCCCGCAGAACAAAGAATTCCCCACTTTCTGTAGAACAACTCGACGCCGGGCGAGAGAAAACCATTTTTCTGAGCCAAGGCCATTAAAAGGGCGAAAATCGTTAAGAGCGAAAATGCGCTTAAAAAGAATAACACAGTGATCCGAAGATTCTTCAACGTATTTTCCAAATCCTTTTTGAATTCTAAAAATCGTGAGTAGAATTCTCTGGTTTCTTCCCCTTCGGATAACTTTTGCACGTTATAAAACGATTCGAATTCTTCCGGAATCTTGGTCGTGTCCAAAAGTAGGAACTCATAGTCCAGGGTCTTATCGTATTCTTCTCTGGATTTTGGGGAACTGAGTATGAGATAAGCCCGTGTTCCTTCTTCCCGGTCCAATTCTCGGGAAGGATTCCATGGATCGGATTCCAGTTTTTCCAAATAATCCCGGTATGCGGTCTCGATTTTTCTCAGGTCGGAATTCCGAGAAACATCCAAAAGCCTATAATAATCCGGTTTGGTATTCACTGCCATAGGGCTCTTCCTATCTATGGAAAACCCCTTTACAGCCCGTCCTGCAAGCAGAAATTCAGTCCTATGAGCGTTCTGGAACTGGAAAAAAAGGCAGGAAAAGTCTATATCGAGACCTACGGCTGCCAGATGAATGAATATGATTCCGGTATTGTATCCAGTTTGATGAAAGACGCTGAATATTCCTCCTCCGTTGACCCCGAGGATTCCGACATCATCTTCTTAAATACCTGCGCGATCCGCGAAAACGCCCACGCAAAGATCTACAACCGTCTTCAATCTCTCGGTTATCTGAAAAAAAGGAATCCGAATCTCGTGATCGGCGTCCTCGGTTGTATGGCTCAGAATCTCGGAGACGATTTGTTCCATCAGGAACTTCCTCTAGACTTGGTCGTAGGACCGGACAATTACAGAAGTCTTCCCGAACTCATTCAAAGAATTCGAGGCGGTGAAAATTCCATCGCTCTCACCCGTCTTTCCAAGATCGAAACCTACGACGAAATCGAACCGAGGGTCGTCAACGGAATCCAAGCCTTCGTGACGATCATGAGAGGTTGCAATAATTTCTGCACTTTTTGTGTCGTACCTTATACGCGGGGAAGAGAACGCAGCCGCGATCCGAAAAGTATCGTGCGCGAAGTGCAGGATCTTGCGGAAAAGGGAATCCGTCAGGTAACGCTTCTCGGGCAAAACGTAAATTCCTACAAAGAACAAGGAACCGACTTTGCCGGTCTGATCAAAATGCTTCTCGATGAAACGACCATCGAAAGAATCCGTTTTACTTCTCCGCACCCGAAGGATTTTCCGGTGCATCTCCTTCGGTTGATGGCGGAGAATCCCCGTTTTTGTCCGAACATTCATCTTCCTCTGCAAGCGGGAAACACGAGAGTTTTGGAAGAGATGAAACGTTCTTATTCCAAGGAAGAATTTTTGGATGTCGTCAAAGAAATCCGCAGCATCGTTCCCGATGTGGGAATTACGACCGATATCATCGTAGGATTTCCGAACGAAACCGACGAAGAATTCGAAGACACTCTCGCGGTCGTTCGCGAAGTTCAGTTCGACATGGCGTTCATGTTCAAGTATTCCGAGCGCGAAGGAACGATGGCGCAGAGAAAACTTCCGGACAACGTTCCCGAAGAAACGAAGTCCGCTCGGCTAACCAAACTCGTAGACTTACAAACTTCGCTTTCTCACGAACAAAACCGCGCTCGTATCGGAAGAGTATATTCCATTTTGATTGAGAACACTTCCCGCAAGTCGGAAAAACAACTCTGCGGAAGAACTCCCTGCGGAAGAATGACCGTGTTTCCCCTTCCGGAAGGAAAGAACGCGGCCGATCTGATCGGTACTACGGTTTCCGTTCAAATCGAGAGCGCGACCAGCGCGACTCTGAAAGGAAGGATCCTTGCTTGAAGAGTGGCGACAATCGGAAAAAGGCGTCCGCTAAGAAGTCCGCACGCGCGTCTTCGGGCCCGTCTGATTCTCAAAACGCCGAGTCGAAGTCAAAAAAATCTTCGTTGAACCAAAAGACTTCCTCTTCTCGAAAGAACCCGGATTCTTCTTCTACGAAAAAAAACGCAAAGTTCGAAAGCGATCCATTCGATGCGCGGGAGAATTCTCCCTCTAAAAAGGGCGGTGCGCGTTCGGGTTCCGAATCGACGGCCGCATCCGATCGCGCGGGTTCCGGTTCCGGCGGAGCTTCGACGACTTCTTCGAGAGTTTCGAATTCGGGTAAGGATTTAAGGACCGTTCGTCTGAGTAGCGTCGAAGATCTTCCGCCGGACTTCAAGGTTCACACCGATAAGCGTAAATTTTATATGATCATTCCGATCCTGGATCGGTATATCTTGAAGGAGATTCTTTCTCCGTTTTTGGTCGCGCTCGCGTTTTTCACCATGGTTTATATGGTTCTCGCGCTTCAAAAGATGATCGGTCTTTTTGTGGGGAAGGGGGTCGATCCTCTTCGTCTTCTGGATTACTTCGGTTATCTTCTCGCCAATACGCTTCCGATGACGATCCCCATGGCTTGTTTGATGAGCGGGATCATGGCCGCGGGAAGACTTTCCGGGGATTCGGAAATCACCGCGATCCGATCGGCGGGCGTAAGTTTTCCTCGAATCTATATTAACTTTCTTGCATTCGGTTTCGTGATGGCCCTGACGGTCGGATATCTGAACTTCTATCTTTCTCCCGAAAATACGAGAAAGATGAACGAGTTCAACAAATGGGTGCTCGCGTACAATCCTCTTCTCGCGATTACGCCCGGTCAATTCAGCGGAGATAAAACCCAAGACCTGTTTGAAAAACGCGCCCGCACGATGTACACGGAAGGAATGAATTCCGACACGGGCGAACTTCGAGGAGTTCAGATCCGGGAATGGGAAATCTTTCTCGAAGGAAACGAATACTTTCATATCGGCGGAAAGATGATTCCTATGGGCGGCTCGAGAATCATCCAAATCATCAACGCGGGCAAGGGAAACCTCGTAGAAAAACAAGGTCCGGACGGGGATTATGAAAAATCCATCCGTCTCAAAGACGGTTGGATCTTGGAATGGAGCGACGATCGTAAAAGTTTTTCCGTAACCGACTTTCGTAACGGAGAAATGGATTACAACATTCCCAAAGGAAAGGAAAAGAAAACTCTCGAGTTGAACGTGAAACCCGAAACCTTCTCCATGCCCGTGCTCTTTCAGATTCGCAACAACATGGAAAGCGAAGGTCTTGAAAAGATTCCCGGTTTGGAAACTCTCAAAGAGATGGGAGTCGAGATAAAAGGTTTAGTTGGACTAAAGCAAATGGTGGAGCAGATGAAGATCGATCTCGCCATGGGTGCTGCCAACGGAACTCTTACACCCGATCAGATGACTCAATCGTATTCGGTTTTAACGCAGCTGATGGCTTTGATGCAACAAGGGAAGAAAGTTTTAACGGATTTTAATGTGGAAATTCACAGAAGAATCGCGATGCCGATTTCCTGTCTGATTTTCTTCTTCATTTCATTCCCTCTGGGACTTGTGGTAAAGCGTTCCGGAAAAGGAATGAGTTTTACGCTTGCAGTCGTTTTCCTAATGATCTACTTTACATTTTTTACCCTGGGAAGTACGATTTCCTACAATGATAAGGTTCCGGATTGGATCGGTCCTTGGAGTGCGAACATACTAATCGCCCTTTTGAGTATCAATATCATGATCAAAAGAACCGATATGGATTTACCGAAACCCGTTCAAAAGGTTCTGGATAAGATCTCCGATCAAAAAGAAAAATTGACAGAGAGATTAGAAAGTTTAAATATATGGGGAAAAATAAAAAAGATCACGAAAAGAGGTTCCTGACCCGGGAAAATCCGCTGGTTAGTGTTACAATAAATACGATGAGTCAAAAAAACGCGATCATTTGGCATCTCACTTCAGGAAAGGAATTCCCGATTCAAATCTGGAAGCACCCTCGTGTAAACATCGAGCTGAGCAAGGTGTCACTCGACGGACTCGGGGCGATCGACCTTATGAAGGCCGATATTCATATTTTCTTTCTTTCCGTGAGTTTGCAGGAATGGAATCAAATCCGCGAATTCATCCGTAAATTCGAACTTCATCCCTATGTCAGTTTAATCATGGTTTATTCGGACGACGCCGAAAAGATCAACGGAATCGTTCCCGAAAGCGGTAAAATCGAAGTCCTCGAACATCCTGTTCATCCTAGAAATCTAAGACTCATTCTGGATAGAACGATCCAATCCGAATTTTATAAACTCGCCGCGAACGAAATCGGAAATAGTTGTCTGACCAATATCGGATTTTTCGAGGGAGTGTTCGAACTGGCCCAAAAGGAATACAAGGACGCAACCAAAGCGAACGAAGCCTTACAAGCCATTTTGGAATTCGAATCCAAGGTCAAAAAGAACAACGAAGAAATCAACAAGGCTCTCGAAAGAGTCAACGAACTCAAGAACAAGGAATTGCTCGCGTTGCACGAACGACTGAAGGTTTCCGAAATTCTCGATTCGATGAAAACGCAGGAATTGAAGGATGCGTTGGATTTCAAAAAGGCGACCGAACAAGCTCTGAACTATTCCCATATCGAAGAGATTCAACTCGATAAGATTCTCGAGGCGCAGGATCGCCTGTTCGCTTATACGGAAAAAGAGATCAAGGATCTGATCGAAGAAAACCGCAGTCTGAAAAAACGTCTCGGAATCTAATCAACCGCCGCGCTCCGCGTAAACGATTCGAATTTTGAAACCGGCATTGACCGTGTTTGAAAATTCGATTTCGTTTAATCTTTAAAAAGTTCTCTGGAGAATTCCTTATAATCCGGAGAGTTCTTCCCGAACTTATACTCCGCATACAACAAACCGTGTTTCTTCCGGAGAATATCGTATTTCTCCCGAGCTTGATCGTCCCGATTCTTTTTGGAAAGACGATAGGCCCGTTCGTAACAGTTCGCGAGAAAACCCTGAGCCTCCGCATCTTCGTAATACTTGTTCCCGATTTGGATGTATCTTTCCAAAAGATCCATCGCTTGCATAAAATTTTTGAGAGCGAGTTGATGCTTGATGTATTCACGATAAATCCCGGCTTGCAATTCGCGGAACTGATCGCCATCTCTCACCTTCTCGTTCTGAATTTTTTCCAAAGAATATATCGCAGCGACGAGAAGATGAATCGCGTCCGACCTTGACTTGTTTAAGTCCCTTGCAAGAGCGCGTTCGAAATTCTCGCGTCGATTTTGTTTCTGCCAATCGTAACGATCCGCTTCGAACGTCCGTTGATCGAATTCTTTTCGTTTTGCGTCGGCGAGATCGCTCGATTTGCGAAAACGATCCACGGAACTTAAGAAACCTTCTTTTGCTTTTTCAAAAAGACTTTTGGAATTCTCCTCGCTTGCGTCTCCCAAAAGATCGATGTCCTCGAAGGGGAGAACGTCCTTTCCCCAATTTGAATCGCCGCTCGTGCCGTCGGGGATGAGAATCTCGATCTTCTTTTCGTTCGACGTTTGTCCGCTTTGCGGAGTCAAGGGAGAATGGAGAATAAAAAATGAAATCGTAAAGCACGCGAATCGAAAGTAAAACGAGGAAGGGTTCATTCGGATTATGCTCGAAACAAAGACGAACACGAAGAAACGCCGGTCCGACTTTGAAAAAAAATATCTTAGGTCAATTTAGGATTGGTCGCAGATGCCTGTCATCAAAAAATTAGATTGAAATCAACGAGAAAGAGTAACGAAGAATGAAAGAAGTTTCGGTTCCCGCGACAAAAAGAATCGCACTCGTCGCACACGACAATCGCAAAGAGGATTTGGTCGCATGGGTCAAAACCCATCGTGAGATATTATCCAGACATCATCTATTCGGAACGGGGACGACCGGAAAATTGATAAACGAAGAGGCCGAATTGCCCGTATATCGATTTCTTTCGGGACCGTTAGGAGGGGATCAGCAAATCGGGGCGAAAATCGCGGAAGGGGATTTGGATATCGTGATCTTCTTTTGGGACCCTTTGACCGCGCAGCCGCACGACCCGGATGTAAAAGCACTCTTAAGAATTGCAGTACTTTATAATATACCCATGGCTTGCAATCGATCGACCGCGGATTACATGATCAGTTCTCCCCAGTTCATCACATCGTATCAGAAAGTTCTGATGGACTACGGCACGAGAATTCGCAGGGATTAAACGAAGACGAATTTTGAATCGAGACGATTTTGCCCAAATACGAAATTTGCATCGGAATTTATTCGCATAATGCGAACGCTTTTGTTTGCATGAATCTCGTTTCGGATGTCTTGCATTAAATCGTAGTCTAATGCGATGAGAAAACCTTTTTTTGCTTTGATAAAGAGCGTTTAAAGCAAGAATTTTTTTGAATTCTTGTCGGGACAAAAAGAAATAGCGTTTATTTTGGAAGCGAAGACCGGTTTTGATTTCTATTTTTGCAGTAGTTCCTACAGATTTTGTCGTATTCCGTAGTTCCGACTTTTATAAAAGTGTTGTTCCCGGCTTTCTTGTATGAGTTCCTACACATGTTTACCGGTAAAATAAGCAACGATGAGATCGATTCTTAGTATTTTTAAAAAGATTCCCGGCAAAATTCTTCCCTTGCAGTTTTCGAAAGAAGCGGTCGCGGCGATCCGAGCGCATTTGGCGCATCGCCCGGAATCCGCGTTCCAGGTAAGAATCGAAAGGAAGGGAAAACATTCCAACGTTCAGGTCGGATACGATCGTAAGAAAAACATAAAAACCGCATATTCTTATCCGATTCCCGTCGAAATCGAAGCGGACGACGAGGTTTGTCTGGAAGGATCTCGGATGGAATGGGACGCGGAAGCCCGGGAATTTCGGATTCATCCGGATGTGGATTTGGATCTGGAATACGGAATTCTTTTCAACCGATTTACGATCCACGTCAATCGAAACACGTTCAAAAGCGATTCCGCTCGAATCTATCAAAAACAGTCCGATTATCCGACTTGGTTTCCGATCGAACCGGAAAGATTCAATCTTTCTAAAACGAAAATCCAAGGAAGAGTCTGGACTTTCGATTTGAAAGAACGATACGACGCCGAGGAAATTCTCAGATTGGAGCAGGGAATTGCCGAAGAGATTTTGGATTATTTCAGCGAGTTTCCGCGACTTCGCGATTGAGGTTTAAAGTTAACGATAAATTCGATCGTCTTCGGAAGATTCTGTTTCGTCTAACGTTTCCAGAGGACTCGATCGCCTTCGGAGATAGTTTTGAGTCCGTTGTTCCCGCTGTCCGGAACGGCTCTCGAAAGAAAGTAATCCGTTTCTACGATCGTAGCCTCTCCCGATTTCCCGGCGGTGTTGTAGATCTGGACCTTACTTCCTTTTTTTAAGCCGTCGAGAGTTCCCACATTGAGAATGATGTCTTCGTCTTTCACCTTTAAGACGGAACCGGAAGGCGGAATCGCCGCGAGAATTTTAGAAGCCGATCTTGCGGCCGCTTCGGGAAGAAAATCTCTTCCTTTCGCAAAAACGCGGAACGTTGAAAGAACTTTTTCGTGTTTCGAGTCCTTGATCGTCCAATCGATGTTTAAAGAATGATTTTCGTATTTTAGGGAACCGTAAATTAGGAATCTCGGTTTGATCCCGTTCTTGGCCGAATCCTTCACTTTCAAAAAGGTTGTTTCGTTATAAGGCACGATCCCCGTATATGCCTCCGAATTGATGTCGAAAGAACTTGGATTGTTTCGTGCCGTTTCCAAAACCCCGGAAAGGGCGATCGTAGGATTTAACGAAAGAATTTTCCGCACGGAAGAGGAAACTAAAAGCGCGAGATCGGGATAATCTCCTAAATAGGATTTGTCCGAAAGATCGAACATCAAAAGAACGGGCGGAGTTCTTCCGTAATTTTCCGAAAGATTGTCTCCGGTGATTTCCACCAAACCTTCTTTATATGCGATCGATTGTTTCATCGAACCTAAAAGATTCTCGATTTCGTACTGATACTTTTCGTTTTCCGGATATTTCTTTCTTAAAAATAAAAGAAGGTTCAAATATCGAGGGAAGAATGATGTTCGTTTGTATTCGGACAAGGTTTGAAACTGAACTTCGGGTTGCGCCGGAATCAATTCTCTCGCAGTCGCAAGATGATGGGACGCCATATCGTATAGAAGAGAATTTTTCGCGGATCGAAACCGCTGCATTCTGTAATCACCGAGTTTTCTTCGGAAAGAATGATTCTCGGGAAAATGATTCAGCGCCGCCGACTCCGCTTTTTGTCTCGAGACGGAATCTAAATCATCTAATTTTAATATTTCAACGAGGTCGTTTTTGAGCGCGTCTTTTAGGTTAGAATCTTTGTTCGCTTCTTTCTCTTCCGCAAACGCTTTGAGATACAGATAAGAAGGATTTTGAGGATATAAAGAAACGAGCTTTCGGGCGAGCGTAACCGCAGATGAATGGTCGCCTTGCCAAATTCGGATTCTTACGAGCGAATCGATCGCTTCCTCGAAATCCGGATACAGAGAAATCGCTCTTTCGAGTTTTTCGGAGGCCATCTCGAGCTTTTGTTTTCTTTCCTGGTGCGAACTTTTTTCGGACCAATCGATCAACAAAGAAGCCATATTAAAAAATAACTCCGGATCATCGGAGGAAGACGCGAGGACCGAGTTCCAAAGATGATAGGATTTGGAAAAGTTTCCCGTTTTACCGTTTACTTTCGCTTCCAAGATTTGAACTTCTTTCGAGCTTTGAAATTTTGTGCGCGAGGCTTCCAGCTTTTTCAGAGCGGATTCGTAACTTCCCATTTCCAGGAGGATTTGGATTTGGACGGGGGCTAAGACCGGATCGAACGGATCCGTTTCGAGAGACGGCTTCAGAAGCTTTAGAGAATTCTGATATTCTTTCTTGCGAACGTAAGCGAGGGCGGCTCCTTTGATTGCGGTCTTATTTTCCGGTTCGAGAGCGAGCGCTTTGTTATACGCTTCGAAGGATTCGTTATACTTATGCAGATGTTTTGCCGCTTCCGCCAATCCGAGGAGCGACCGAACGGACATCGAGTTCGCTCTCGACGCTTCGGAAAAAGATTGATATGCTGCGGCGTAATTTCTGTCTTTGAGAAAGGATTCTCCCTCTTGTATCTTTCGAATCGTTTCCTGCGATGAAATCGGTCTTAAGCAAAGTAGGATCGCTAAGAAGATTAAGGAGCGTTTTTGAATAAGGTCGAATTTCATTTTGTGAAGAATCCCGCTTCCGCTTTTCCTGAAGTGTTTCTGAAATTCGCTTCGACTGTCAGCGGAATATAGAAATCTTTTTTGTCAGCATCCATTCTGCTTTTGAAGGATACAATATATCTGCGGTCTTTATGTGTTAGAAAAGAATCATAGAGATTTTTTTCTAATCCTTCTCCCGGAACTAAGATGTATTTGCCGCCGGTCGATGCAGCGATCGTTTTGTAGGTTTCTACGGCCGGTCCGTTATCCGACAAGGATAGAAAATAAACCGGGATGGAGTGGGCTTTGGAGTAACGGATGATCTTTTCCGGAGAAATCTGCGTAAACGAGTCTGCGTGCGAATTTCCGGAAACCAAAATCAAAACGATCCGAGGACCGAGCCGGTCAAGTAGGTCGGATATCCCTCTGTAAATCGCCTTGCCGGTTTTCGAGGAGCTTTCGCTCGGAGAGGTTCTTAAGATTCGAAAGATTTCATGCATTGAGTAGTTGAAATCGGAAGCTTTGATGAGTTCCGACCCTGAACGGAGAACTTCAACGCCGTCGTATTGTCTCAAGGAGGTCAGAAGAGGTTTGAGCGATTTTTCGAATACAGGATAGGCCGCTTTTACTTCGGGAGTGTTCTCATAAACGAGGGAGACTGAAATTCGATTGTTGAATTGCTGCATATCGGCGAGCCCGATCAAGGGGGCCAAGTTGCCGTACTCGTAAACACGGAAAGAGTTCCTCGGTATTGCTTTGATGTCCCGGCCGGATCGATCACGGACTCGCATAAATACGGAAATATCCGGATATTCTCTGTTTAAAACCTTTTCAACTACGATGTCCAGGTTGGAAGACATCTGGTTGGAGGGGCTGAAAATTTCGACTCGATGGCGGTTGAAATCGGCAATATAATGAGTCCCGGTGTAATCGAATGCAGAAGAGAATGGTTGGTTTAACTTTCGAACAATATTCTTCGAATCTCGGAATGAATCGAGGGCTTTCCAAGTATTTTCGAGAGTGTTGTAGATGATGAGTCCCGACTTTTCATCCGAGATATAAAGTTCGTTCTTTCGAATCGTGAGATTTCGAGGTGACGATAATGTATTCGGGTTTGTAATTTCTCGAAGAAAGTTTCCTTCCGCATCGAATACTGCGATTCTTGAATTTCCGCGATCGGCTACGTAGATTTCTCCTTTGGAATTTACTTTGAGTCCGGATGGATTTCGCAGAATTCCGACTCCAATTTCCTGAATAAATGTGCCGTCCGTTTTTAGTTTTTGAACGCGATTGTTTCCGGAGTCAGAAACATACAGAAATCCGCTTTTTGTTAAAAATATTCCCGTCGGACCGTGAAATTCACCGTTCCCTTTTCCGGATATTCCGAAGCGATTTCTATATTCACCCCGTGTATTGAATTCATAGATCTTGTCAGACTTAAAATCAGCTACGAAAATCGAGGTTCCTCTCAAAGAGAAGAATAGAGGACCCGATAAATTCCGACCTAAGGATCCTTTGAAGTTATCAACGGGATTGCCATTGGGATCAAATTTTACTATATTCGCTGTATCAAAAGAGAGAACGTAGAGAAATCCATCATCGTCAATTGCTACGTCGGATGGATTTCGAAACCGAAAACGCCGAAGGTCGTCGCCTATAATTGCAGAGTAGTAACGAGGGGCAGAATCTTGGCTGCCACCAGCGAGGTTGATTCTGAGAGCATCGAGTCTTGCTTTTTGAATTTGATTTAGGCCGGTCGTACCCTCGATTTGTTCTAATTCCGACATGCTCTCTGGCCAATCACCGGACAAGTAGTAAGAATTGGAAAGTAAGAGTCTTGCTAAAGTAAAATCCGATTTAATAGAGAGTGCCTTTAAAAAGTTCTCCCGAGCGGAAGAATATCGAGAATTATTAAAATACGAAAAACCTCTCGAAAACTGGGTTCGAGCTTCTTTTTCTTGGATAGAAAAATTTGGAAGTCCGTCGGAATTCAACGTGAAAGTAATGAAAAGGAGGGGCAATAAAATTAAGAATCGATAGAAATACATAATTAGTCCGGAATTGAACCCCGATCTCTCTATGAGGGCCAAAAAGAGACATAATTTCAAGAATTTTTTAATCAAAGGAATTAATTACAGAAACCGAAGCGACGAGTTTGAAACTCGGAAATTCTAATCGTTAAAAGGAAGGGGTCGGAATTCCTGAATCGCGAAATTGTTTTTTAAAATCGATTTGTTCTCGTTGCTCGGAATCGGCCGAAAGGGGAGCGAAGTTCTCAGAAGAGAAGGTGATTCGATATTCTGAATCAGGTTCTGAAAGCTATTATTTTCAGGATGAACATGATGCAACTTCCAATTTTCGTTACGTTTATACCATGTTTCCCGCTTTGCACGATTCTGCGAGAGCTCGGTCCTCGTTTCGCGAAGAAGAAAATCTAAGATAAGAATATATTTTCTAAATCTCTTTTCTATATGATTTAACTCTTCCAAAGAGGTTTCCATTTCCTTATAAATATCGGATTATCCCGATAAAAAATCTGAAAATTATGCACTGTTCAACTCGAAATTTTTTCCTCGCACAAGTTTCTTCAAAATGAATTTTCGATTGGAAATAATCGTGAAATAAAAGTGCAAAGGACCGATTTCAATTTTTGTTAATTTTATGAGTTCCTCCCTTAAATTTTTACTTTGAGAATCGTCTTCTATATCCAAATCGACTAATCGAGAAAAAAATTTACACACCGATATTCCGAAGTAAAAACCGGCGAACTTGGCCTCATACCAATCTTGATGATCAGGACGGAAGGAATATCGAATCAATTGTAGATGTTTTGATTGATAGAGAGTTTTTCTAAAAGCAGTATCTGAAAACTTTGAAAAAAGATTTTCCTTCTGAAATTTAACAATTAAAAAATGAAAATAATTTCTTAGATTCTTGTGTTTCTTTATTTGTTTTAATACGTGACTTTCTAAATGCAGCGGAATCAATAAATCCGAGGGGCCCATGTTACGGTGTGATTGACCTTTATATTCGGTGAAACTTCTGATCGTTTGCTCTTGCATCGTAATCTCCATGCCATTTACGGTTCCGGAGAATTCTGGAAGAGTTACTCAAGCAAAAAAAATTAAGAAAAAGAATTCATAACGGCTAAGTGTGCTTCAACGGATTCTGACAATGCGGTTAAGTCGTAACCCCCTTCTAAGAAAGATAAAACTTTTCCTTGGCAGATTTTGTTGGCGCTTTCAAGTGTGATTCGAGTTAATTCCTCAAAGCCAGTTGTCGTAATATTCATACCTCCAAGGGGGTCATCTTTATGAGCGTCAAATCCGGCTGATATTAAGAGGATATCTGGTTCGTAACTTTCTATTGTCGGAATTACTATTTCTTTGAATTTTCGAATGTAAGTTTGATTGTCTGAATTCGCTTGCATTGGAATATTTTTCGTTACACCAACACCAGGACCCTCGCCCATCTCGGACAATGAACCCGTCATCGGATAGAATGGGAACTGATGTATAGATAGGTAGTAAACTGTTGGATCTCTATAAAAGATTTCCTGAGTTCCATTTCCATGATGAACGTCCCAGTCGAGAATGAATATTTTTTTAAAACCGTTCTTCTGTAGGTAACGAGCTGCGATAGCAACATTGTTTAACATGCAAAATCCCATAATACGATTATGTTCTGCATGGTGTCCGGGAGGTCTTAAAAGAGAGAAACCATTTCGAATTTGACCGGAGATGATTGCATCGGCCAGGGCCAGGCCCGAATTTGCTGCCGAATATGCAGCAAGCCACGATTTTTCCGTGAATGGAGTATCGGAATCAAAGTATCCTCTCCGTTCTTTGGAACCTTCAATTTTTTGCAAGTGATAACTTGAATGAACTTCCTTTAGAAGGTCTTGAGGAAAGCCTTTCATTTCCGGTCTGAATAGAGAAGAAAAATAGCTGGTTTGATGCAATCGATTCAAGCATGCAAGAAGTCGGTCTGAATTCTCGAAATGTGAAATTCGAGGTCCTGAATTATGCTGCAGAAAATCTTCTGAAAAGATAAAACCCGTAGACATCACGCCTCCTAACCCTTTGCAAATGACATTTAAGTCATTTTTCGATATAACATTTCAAAAAGAATTTGATTATCAATCCGAATTCCAAACAGTTTCTTTTAGTTCGCCGGATTGAACTCCGACATTTAGTAAAGAACTGAAAAATATCTTTGAACTTTCCGAACATTTAAAACCTGTGAAAACGATTATTCCTTTTATATTTCTATTTTTCTTCTGGACTCCATCTTTATTTTCTGACTTCGATCTGCCTTTTCCAAAAAGGAATAATAAAAAACAAATACCGGAAGTGACTTTCCGCGAAACTATTGATTTAGAAGTCGGATCTACGCGAATTGAAAAGAAAAAAGTTGAAGATTCGAACGCTACGAATTCGGAAAGACTCCCAACTTCCGAGATATTATCAAAATCAAAAATCCGAAAGCCAGAACCGGATTTAAGAGCGAAGGTGGAAGTCGGAATCCCCCAGCAAAATGTCGAGAATTCGGTTAGAAACCCTGAGCCAAGAGCAATTTTGAGCGCTAAAGTTCCTGAATTCTCTCGGGGAATTTATATATCCCAAAGGACTTTAAAGAAGGAAAAGGAATTTCGGGACTTAAGAAGAAAAGGTAAAGAACATGGCGTGAATTTGCTTGTGATTGATGTGCAACCGTCGGCACCTTCCAAACGGGTTTTAGAAGGATTGGTCGAAGAGGGCTTCTATCCGGTTGCAAGAGTTGTTAATTTTGACGGAGGACTCCCGACCGAAAAACCCTCTAATCAAAGGATTACTTCTATTCTTAAATCAATTCGATCCGCCTGCGAATCCGGATTTCCGGAAATTCAATTAGATTACATTCGATATGCCGACAATCTTCAATTAAAATTAACATACGAGACGCGTTATAAGAATATCTCAGGCATTATAAAAGACATAAGAAATGAAACACTCAAATGCGAAAATCTTCCTTATATAGGAGCAGATATTTTTGGTCGGATCCCATTCAATCAGAACGATATGATCGGTCAGAAAGTGGAAGTCTTTGCACAAGTAGTCGATGTCATTTATCCTATGTTGTACCCTTCCCATTTTTATGGGATGCCTGCTCGCATCAAAGATCCTTATCAAACCGTTTATGACGGAACTCTTCTTACATTAAAACGATCGTTAAAGACGACACGCGTTATCCCATATATCCAAGGATTTAACATGTCCGTTGGAAAGTCGGGACTCACACTTCCCGATTATATTAAGGCACAAGTAAAAGCGTCGTACGATAGCGGTGGCCATGGGTTTGTGGTCTGGAATGCCTGGAATGATTACGAATCAACTTTCCAGGCCTTGAAGGATTACGATAAAGAGACAAAAAAGGACTAGTTATAAACCTTTAAAAACTGGTTTCCGTTTCTGTTCGATCGCCTTGATGGTTTCTTTAAAGTCCGCGGATATAAAGTTCCTTGCTTGAGATTCAGCTTCTTTTTTTAGAGCGGCTTCCAGTTTATCTTTGTCGTAAGTATTCTTTTTCAATTCAGCGAGCGCCAAAGGAGCACTTTCGGATAAAGCGATCGCGATTTCTGTTGCTCTTCCCAGGACTTCTTTTTGAGGAACGGAATCGTTGCAAAGTCCAAGTCGGAACGCCTCTTCTCCGTTTAACGTTTCGGCCAAAAATAAAAGCCTGTTTGCGATATGAGTTCCGAACAATTCTTTAACGATATAACTAGAACCCATTCCAGGATGAATTCCGAGTTTTACAAAGTTGAATTGATATTTTGATTCGTTGGCAAATACGCGAATGTCGCACGCAAAAGCCAGAGAAAATCCGGCCCCGATTGCGTGACCGTTGGCCGCGCAGATAACCGGGATATCCAATCTTCTTACCGATAAAAATAGATTATAAAATTCGAACATAGTTTTCTTGTTCGTCTCGTAATCTTTTGTTGAGAAGGACTTAAGCAGTTCGAAATTTCCGCCCGCGGAAAAAATATTATTTTTTCCGGTCAGAATGACAACTCTCGGCTTGTGTTTTTCGGAGGTTTCAATCAATCCATCGATGATCTTTTTGAATTCCAGTCCCATTTCGCGAGTCATAGAATTTCTAGTTTCCGGGTTGTTGAGGCTTAAAGTCAGGATTTTGTTTCCTGAACCCAGGTCGATTGTGTCTTGATCTATGAATCCCATTAAACTGCTTTTTTCTCCAAATCAAAACTTTCATACCAGATTCGATCGGATACGGTCAACGGTTTTTCTCCGATTCCCATCTGCGTATAATACTCGAGCAGTGTTTCTAAATGAACGGCTTCTTCATCTTCTAAGGTCCAAAAGGAAGAATCAATTGATTTCGAGATCAACGCTTGTCCTCTTACTGAATCTTGAAAATATTCCGGTTTTCCGGAGAAGATTAGGTGGGCTGATATTAAGTCGAAACGAATCGTTTCCATGATTTTTTTAAAATCGGCTTCGTTTTTTTCGAAATAACGGGAAGCGATTTCGGTTTGAAAGTAGTCGCCCCAAGTCAAAATGTCCGGTTCTACTCCGGTTTTCACTTTGATCTCTGCAAGTTTCTCCTCTTCTAAGAACGGAGTAACGGCAAATCTATCAACGAGTTCCTTTAGAGAGATCAAATCCAGGATTTTTCCGGCTGATAGCTTTCCCTGTTTCATCATATCGAACAATTCCGGGTTGAGTTCCGACTTTCTTGTATCCATACATTCTTTTTCGGGTTAATTCCAAACCTTCAGCGGGATTTTTTTTGGAGATTTCCGTTTCTCGATATTGTTCGTTACAAGGATCGCGACAAACTTCCGTTTAAAAAGTTGGATCTCCGTGCGCTTCTCCAATTCACAGAAAGAATGTCGAATCACGATTCATTCTCTTTTTTCTCGATCTTATGTCTCATAAGTTAACGCGACTGAATTCCGACTTCCCCCGAACCGATATTTACTATACACTTCTCCCTTACGCAAAAACGAAACAATGGCAGTCGGAAGATCGGACAGTTTACAGGAACTTATCACCATCCTCGAAACGATGTTTGGCGAAACGATCATCGGAACCGACATCAATCTCGTAAAACATCTATTCTACTATCTCAAGGCGGACGATGTGGAGTTTCCGTTCGACTACGACGGGCAAAGGTTTTTTGCCATCGTAGAGGACATCGAAGAAACCAGCGTAAAGCTGAGGATCCCCGGAGCGACACAAGGCTTGACCCTCCGCGCAAAAATCAGTTTTGAAATCATGAATATTCTCTATCAATTCGAGGTCGTAATTCTCGAATTTTTGGACGATTCCATCATACAAATCCGAATTCCGTCGGAATTACAGGCCGCATCCTTTCGAAAGAACGTCCGCGTCGCGGTGGACGACCTTTTCATGAACTATGTGATACTTTTCCGCTCTTTGACCGGAGGAGGTAGGGAGATCGGCCGGAATATTCAAGTGGAACAGAGATTCAACAATCTGATGCGGGAAATCAAAAAGGACAATCCGGATCTGAGACTAATCAATATTATGATATCCGAATATATTTCCACCGTATCCAGGGAATACGAAATCGTGTTCTTTTCGCAGGATCGGGAGGAAACGTTTTTGGATTCCTTTATCAAAAGGAACGACCGTCCGGTTTTTATACCGGACACTTCTCTGATCATAAATTATATCAAAGAAAACGCGACTTCTCCGGTAGGGAATTACAGGGAAGAATACATACGGATGGTGTTGGAAAGCGGTCAGGACTACGCCGATAAATTTTTCAGGGAACTTCAAAAGAAGGAAATCCGCGAATTCGTGATTTCCTATCTCGTTCTTCCGATTCGGCTGTTCAACGACGTGATCGGTTATATCCGGGTTTATACTTCCGCGATGGACCGTTATTCGATCACTCCTTCCCAAGTCGGATATCTGATCGAACTCTCGGAAATTTTCAGTTACTCGATGACAAAGATTTTTATCCGAGAGGATAATTATAGGAATGCGAAAGCCGGAACGAGGGTCGTGGATATCAGTATTAACGGACTTTTATTCGAGATCGACGAGCGGAGAATTTTTCAGTATTTAAAAAAACATAATATTATAAAAATCTTCATTCCCGTTTCAGAACGAACTTTGATTCTTCGGGGAGAAGTGGTTCGATATATCACCGTGGAAGAAGGTAAATATCATCTCGGAGTGAACTTTTTCGATTCCAATCCGGACGACATGCTCGTTCTTCAGAAGTATATCTTTACCAGAACGCGTAAGATTCTTTCGGAATAAACGAATCGGCGCTACAAAGCGGTTTGCTGTTTTTTGTGCGGTTCCTTTGAGCCTTTACTGGATCGGTTTTAAAACGTAAGGATCGCCGGGAACGGAAGCCGGTTTGAATGTTTTGTATTTTTCAAACGATTCCGCGAACTTACCTTTCAGAATTCCGACTTCTTCCGATTCGCCCAAACCGGTCTGTCCCGAGGGCGAAGTCAATTCCCCGATTTTATCCAGATAAAGTTTGCAAGCCAGCAAATGAATTCTATAATCGGAAGGATCGAGTCTGTCCGCGTCTTTGGTGAGTTTTTCCGCAATCGTATAATAGGTATCCGATCTTTTTCTGTTTTTGGAAGCGTAAATCGGAGATGAATCGGCTTTGGTCGGAGTCCGAGCGGCTTTCGATTCTTCCAGGTAAAGATAATAATACGTAAGAGCGGAGTTGATGAGAAGTTCGCTGTCCGATTTGGTCAACTTAAACGCTTCTTGAATCACTTCCATGGACTTGGAAAGGACCGTAGGATTTTTAAAACCTTCGGTTTCGTATTTACGATTCAGGTAATCGATGTATTCGACATAGAATTCCAATTCTTCCTGCGAGTTTCCGAAACGTTTTCGGTTTTTCCAAGCCATTGAAAATTCGGCGCCGGCGGAAACGTAAGCCTCACCCGTTCGTTTATATAAAAGTCCCAAGCGGAAATGGCCCATCGGAGAAGAAGGATCCAGGCTGATGGTATGTTTGTAAGAGCGGATCGATTCCGCGATTTCGTTTCTGGAAAGATAATAGTCGCCTTTCTTACGTTCTACGATCGCAGGTTCTATTTTTTCCGAAACGAGAGGGGCGGCCACCATGAGGTTTCTGTCCTTAACAAGTCCTAAGTTTCCGATTCCTCTGGCCCTTTTTCCGATGAACGACGTCTGAAAGATGGATTTGATTTCGATCTGCGCTACGATGTTTCCGTTTTTGTAATTCTTATGATCGAAATCCTTTTCGATAAGATATAAGATTTGCCCGACCCTGAGACCTGGATCGTAGTTGATCTTGATCGTGACAAGGTCGGCTCTCGTATCGACGCCGATATCGAGATACTTGTTTTTTCCTTCCTCTTCGATCGGCTTTACCTTATCGTAAAGAACGGTCTCGCCTATGAGAATCATTTTTTCTTTTTCCGGTTTGCCGGGATCACGGAACGCGTAGACGAGTTCCCGCGCCTCCGTTGTTCCCAAAGGAAGAAGGTTCAGTAGAATCGGCAATAGAAGAAGGAAAATTCGAAAGGATCTCACCTTCCAAAGATCGGCCGATCTTGCAATCCGGCCCGAAAAAAAGATCCGTTCCGGCCGCATTTCCCATCCGATTTCGCGGTGAGAATTCGGTTGAAAGGGCTTTCGTTTTTCCGGCGACTCAGTCCAACCAGATCGCCGAGACATTAAGGATTCAGATTTTGAAACGAGGGAATTCTCGGGTGAGAATGTGCCGCTTGCGCGTTGTTGCCAGGACGTTCCAGAACCGCCGCCTTGAACCTGGCTTCCACGGCGGCGTCCGCCTCCTCTTTGATATCGGTAAAGAATAGGATTTTTTCGGGTGCGATCTTCAGTTGTTCGGCGATCTTCGTATAACTCGAAGATTCCCGTTTGCCTCCGACGGCCGTATCGAAATAACCGGAAAAATATCCGGTCAAGTTGCCGGAATTTGAATATTCGAAAATTAACTTCTGCGCTTGAACGCTTCCGGAAGAATATACGGCGGCGCGTTTGCCCGCGGTTTGAATTCGGTTTAAAAAATCGGACACGTCTTCGAACATGGAACTTTTCAATTCGCCGCTTTCGTAGCCTTGTTTCCAAATTCTCCCTTGAATCTCTTTGAGAGGACCGCTTTTACGATCCACGCTCACGAGATGTTTGCAGTAATCGCTTAAACTTTGGGGAGAATCGTCGATCTTCCCCTTGTAAGTCGGATCGTTTTTTCCTTCTTCAAGAAGTTTTTCGACCCATTCTTTCTCCAAAGAATTCGACCGGAAGAACTCGTCGAACTTCCCGACCGAGTACGGAAACAGAACCTTATGTACGAACTCGATGGGAGTCGTGGTTCCTTCGATATCGAATAGATATAAATCGAATTCCTTTATATTCAATTACGCGGCCCCTCTGATTTTTTCGGCTTCCGCTACCAGGTATTCATGGACGTCTTTCTCGTCTTTCTCGAAATTTTTCAGAACGATCAGCCAGGAAAGCGCGCAAGGAACCCAAAATAAAACCGAGATCGAAAGTCCGAGCGATCTGTCTCCCGGAGTCAAACCCAAAATCACGGCGCTCATCGCGGGGCCGAGTCCTTTTCCGAGGTCGTCCGTTAGGTTGTAGAGAGCGAACATACTACTTCTATTTTTTGGAATATTCACGTTAATCAATGTAGCTCTGACGTTCGGTCCCGTTACGGAGATGATGAATCCGGTAAGGATGTTGACGATGATGAACAATCCAGAGCCGGCGATATTGTCCGCTTTTAAAAGATAAATGCACGGAAGAATCCCGATGAGAATACTCGACATGCAAAAAATCGGAAGAAGCCGTTTGTTGCGGTTGTAGATTTTTTGTCCGATGATTCCTCCGAAAAAAGTTCCCGCAAAAACGCCGATCGCGGCATAAGTGAGAAGCATCGTCGCCGTTGCCTTGTCGAGATGATAGGAAGTTTCGTAGTAGTCGACTAAGAACACGAAGAACACTCCCCACGGAACACAGCCCGGAATTCCCTGTAAAAAGATCCCTATGTTCGTTTTGTTTTGAAAGAGAAGCCGTACGTCGCTCCAACGAAGATGAAAACTTTCCTCGGGAAATTTTTCGGCGATTCCTGCCCATTCCGATTCTCCGCCGCCTCGAATCGGTTCCTTGCAAAAGATCCAATAGATGAGCGCAAAGAAAAAGGAAGGAATGGAAAGATAAATAAAGCTGGTTCTCCATCCGTTGATCGGGTCTGCGTTCCCTAAAATTCCTCCGAAAAGCTGACCTACGCCGAGTCCGATTCCCATCGAAAGCGAAACGTAAGCGGCGGCGGTGGATCTGGATTTATCTGAAAAGTAATCGCCGAGAACTGTAAACAGGAGCGGAAAAATTCCTCCGAGCCCGAATCCGGTTAAGGTTCTATAAATCACGAACTCGGGGTAACTCGTCGCGAATCCGGAAAGAAAACAGGGGACTTCTCCCAAAAATACGGAGAATAGGATAAGCATTTTGCGGGAATACTTTTGCGAAAGGTAGCCCATGCTCACCGATACGGCCCCGCCTAAGATGAAGAATAAAATCGGAATTACGCCGCCGATATACCAATCCACTTCTTCCTGGCTGTTGAGTCCGAAAGAGGCACCGATGTTTTTCAGGTTCGGTGCGATGAGATTTTGATCCGCGAATAGGAAGAAAGCCATTCCCATAATCATCCAGAACGCCAAAATCGCGTTCCATCCGTGGTTCGCCAATTCTCCCAATCCGAAAAAGCGAAGAAGGCTTTTTTCCGAAGGTCTTTTTTCCATATTCTCTCCGATCCGATGTATAATTCTTTTTAGAAACGAATTCAAACAATGGGGAACGCGGACGAAAACTCAAGGAAACTTTAAATCCGATTTTAGAATTCGATCCCCCGTTCGAGCGTTCGTAACGAGACATAGAAAACGATCCGTTTTATTTCAAAAGCGTTTAACGATGAAAATATTCCGTTTTTAATCTGTTTTAGAATATTTAGTTGACCCCTATGATTTTAATGATTCTTTTCTTCCAAACAAATCGGATTTCGCAATGACCTTTCATCACAAAGAATTCTACATTCTCTCCAGTTCCGATAAATCAAAGTTATATTGTCAATCTTGGACAAAACCGAACGCAAACCGAGTGATGATCTTTCATCACGGTTTCGGAGAACATAGCGGGCGTTATGCGAACCTGCTTCGTTATTTTGCGAAAAGCGACATCAACTTCTATTCCTTCGATATGAGAGGTCACGGGAATTCGGAAGGAAAGCGAGGTCACGCGGACTCCTTCGATTTATACGTAAGGGATCTTTCCGATTTTGCGAACGAGGTTTTAAAGAGGGAACAAAGGGACCGGTTTTTTCTTTTGGGTCATTCTCTCGGTGGAGCGGTCGTGCTTCGTTACGCGCAGGAAGGAATCAATCAGGATAACATTCTGGGATTGATTTTAGGTTCTCCGGCGCTTAAAGTAAGGATGGACTTTCAAAAGAAACTGAAGAAGTTCGTGGGCGGTTTTTTAAGCAGGATTTCTCCCGCTACGCTTGTGGACGCGGAATTGGATCTTCATTTTCTTTCGCATGATCCGGACGTGATCGAAGCGTATAAGCAGGATCCTTTGGTTCACGGGAAGGTTTCTTTAAAAATGGGGACCGAACTTTTGGAACTCGGGCCCAAACTGATCAAAAAGGCGAACGTGATCCGTTGCCCGGTTTTGATTCTTCACGGACAAGAGGACGGCCTAATCGACGTGAACGGTTCCATGGAACTTTATAAAAATCTAATTTATCGAAACAAACGAATGAAGATTTACCCGGGTTTGTATCATGAAATCATGAATGAATTTCCGGAACACAGAGACGAGGTTCTCGGCGATATTCAGGCGTTTTTGGATACGATCCTTCGGGAAAAATCTCCCGGCGAGGAGAAGAATTCTTCCCTGAAAATGAAGAAGAAACAGAAGGATTCCGCTTCCAATAAGAAGAAAACCGCCGTTTGAGGACTCGGGATTTTTCGGGTTTTAGGGAATTCGTATTTTAGAATGGATTGAAAGACGCGCGCGCGAAGCGCGCGCGGGAAATTCGCCGATTACTCTTTTCTATAGATAAAAATAAAGGAAAGTGTGAATAGAAATCCCAAGATGGCAACCAATCCGAGTAACGAACGTTCGGTGGTCGGAAACCAGGTTCCGTTTTCGATCTTACGGTTGACCCGTTCCGTCTCCACGTCTGCGACCGGATTTCCACCCGATACGGAAATCGAAACTTCGTAACGAGGAGAGGGATAACCGATCTTAAACGCCTTCATATCGGAAGGAACGTCTTCTTGAATCCTTTCCTGTTTAGCCGCGCCGATAAAGGAAACTTCCATATCTTGCGGTTTGGAAAAAACGGCTCTGTAACCTTCTTCCTTCTCGGCAAGCATTCTATCCTTAAAAGTCACTGTGGAAAGATTATTCGCCGGAATCGTATAAGAAATTTGTAATTCGGAACTTCCGGGAAGAATAGCTCTGTCCAAAAGTTTACCGTTCGGTCCGTCTTGGAGAGAAAGAGGAATCGCCATTCTGGATTCTCCCTGAGTGAGCTGCCCCGCGATCTCGGTCGCTTCGGATGGGACGAAAATTTCGAACGGATTCTGCTCGTCCTGATAACTTTTAGGAGGAATCGTGTTGTTGGATATTAGGAAAATCTTAAATACTCTGAGAAAATCGCGGCCTCTCGAGATCTGCATCGCGGATCTCGTTCTTACGAGGGATTTATCTCTTGTCTTTTCGTAGACGATGATTTCCTGAACTCCAGAGCGCATAACGGGGACGGGGGGAACCATCTTGTTGTAATTGACTCCGCCGTATTTCGCCTGAAGAAGAATCGGAGTCTGATCGGGAACGGTGAGTTTAGAAACGACGAAAGAGCCGCGGGAGGGTCCGATTTCCTTGATCGGAATCATTCCTTGTTGGAGTGCGATAATACGAAGGGATTCGATGCTTCCTTCTTGACCGGTGGTTCCGTTTTTGATCCGTATTTTCAGCTCCAGTTCTTCCGAATAGACGGAGGTTTGTATCAGTAAAAGGGAGAATAGAATCGTAATTATATTTTTCATCTCAGGGCTCTAAGGTCATTTTTATTCTGCCTATTCAAAAAGAAAATCCTTTACACTCACTTTTCTTCCCGTAACGTGATTCTCTCCGAAACGGCGATTTTTTCCGTTTAGACGTTCCTTAGGAGATTAAAATGGGTTGGTTGCGAAGAATATTAGCGATATTGGGAATCCTATTCGGTTCTCTTCTGATTCTGATCTACTCGATCACGTTTCACCCCGATCAGGCTCAACCCGCGGACGTTGTATGCAACGAAAACGCTCCGCTATTAAAGGCGGATTCTAAGATCAAGATTCTCGTTTGGAATGTTCAATATCTTGCGGGAAAGAAACGAGTGTTTTGGTACGACGTTCCGAACGGGGACGGACCCGACACCGGCCCATCCCGTGAAGAAATCGAATCGACGCTCAAAAAAATCACCGAAACCGTTCGTGCCGAAAATCCGGATGTGATTCTGTTTCAGGAGTTACATGACGGCGCAAAGAATACGTTCCAAGAGGATCAATTGGAAAGAATTCTTTCGCAAATCGGTCCTGCTTACGCCTGTTCAAGCGAGGCTTTTTATTGGAAGTCGTTATTCGTTCCTCATCCTAAGATTTTGGGAAGCGTCGGAATGAAACTCGCGACGATCAGTAAATATAAAATTTCCGACGGGATTCGTCATTCTCTTCCTTTGATGCCGGCGGATCCGGTTTCGACTCAGTTCGGTTTAAAAAGGGCGATTCTTCAAAATGATTTTCCGGTGGAAGGCGGGGATAAGTTCACAGTTTTGAACACCCATCTTGATGCGTTCTCGCAAGGAACGGATACGATGCACAGGCAAGTCGAAACGATCGCGGGGCTTTTGAAGGAGCTGGATCTTGCGGGTCATTATTGGGTGTTAGGCGGGGACTTCAATTTGCTTCCTCCGGGATTCGATCGTAAGTCCATGCACCCGAACGGCGCGTTCTTTTATTCGGATGAACAGGAAATCAAACCTCTGTTTGATAAATGGAATTCTTCTGTTCCATTCAATATTTTGAATGGACCGGAAAAGTCGAAGTATTATACGCATTATTCGAACGATCCTGCGATCGGAAAACCGGATCGAACGATCGATTATATTTTCTACTCATCCAATTTGAAACAGACAAGTTATCGAGTGGATCAAGGCGAGATTCTTTGGACTGTGTCCGATCATTTTCCGATGATCGGAACATATCTTTTGAAGAAATGACGACTTAGCTTTGACCGTATTCGATGCGAAGGAGATTTTTTTGAACCTACGACTGCCGGGCTAGGTTGGCGGAAAGGGACGGGCGTTATTTGAGCGCAGAAGGTTGAGTACGTCTGTTTTTTTAGTCGTTTCGTATTTTTTTATCGTTTTTGGTTTTTTCAAGCGGTTGTTTGCCCTGGAATTCTTTCTGCGGAACCGTTGGAGGCATGGGCGTACTGTTGCTATACTCCGATCATCGAATCGATTCTCGGCTTCAGGAAAGTAATACGAACGTTGTGACCTTGCTGATTCCTGAAGCCGTTTTGTTGCGTTATCCTGAACGCGACCGTAGGAATCTTCCCAAACGAATTCCGGAGCTGTTGAGAAGATACGGTAAATTTCTGACGGCGACAAAGAGACTTGGAAAAAAGGCTGGTCGGACTTTGTATCAACCGAGTCCGGGGAAGGAAAAGATGAAACGGATCAATGTTCGACTGAGCACCGGTAGCTGGACTTTGTTCGGGACTCTGGCGCAGGCTCATGGGGTTTCGCGCTGTTTTCTGTTTAATTATCTTCTGTGGTTGGAAGAAAACGAAATCGGGAATTCTATTGTGCAAACTATGAATGAAGGAGGTCCAACATTTCACAGAAAATACAGTTATATCCTGGACCTCGACCTGCTCAATAATCGCGTTTCAAGGCTCTTACAATGCGAACCGGAGGACAGTTTTTACGTTTTAGATTATCGCGATTGGTTCCGGACCGCGCCGTCCTAATACAAAACCTTCTCGACATTCTCCCTAAAGTACTAAGCTCAGATTGAAGTTGCCAAAGAAATTGCAAAGAATTCTCTGGATGAAGATCCCATATTCACAAGCGATGTTCGGAAGAAAAATGGGATCGCATTTTACGGAACGGAAAGCTTATGAGACCTTTTAAAATATTAGGAATTCAGCAAATCGCGGTCGGCGGCGAAGACAAAAAGAAACTCGAAACATTTTGGGTCGACATACTCGGACTCGAAAAAACGGGAACGTTCAAGAGTGAAAAAGAAAACGTCGACGAAGATATTCTCAGAATGGGTAAGGGCGCATTTGCGGTAGAAGTCGACATCATGCAGCCGATCGACGTCAACAAAAGCCCCAAGGTTCACGAACCGAAACTCAATCACATCGGCCTTTGGGTTGACGACATTCATAAAGCGGTCGAATGGCTCACCGCCAAAGGAGTTCGTTTCACTCCGGGCGGAATCCGCAAAGGCGCAGCGGGATACGACGTATGTTTCATTCATCCTAAAGGAAACGAAGAATTTCCGTATTGTTCCGAAGGAGTTCTCGTCGAACTCGTTCAGGCTCCCGCCGACGTAATCCAAGCTCTCGCCTAAAATTTACGGGCGTGCCGCGGCTTTCGTTTCAATTAAAGAGACGGAAGCGAACAAAACGCGGCCGCGCTCTCAGCTCCGGTCAACAAATTGAATTTTTCTTTTTTTGAATATTCGATTTTTAGAAAGCCAATTTGTTGACCCCGCTTCGATCGCTCACGCGGTTCTCCACAAAAATTCAGCTGAAGATTGTCTCGAGCTTGAGACGTATTCCGATAGAAAAACCGCGTGCGGCCTCAGAGGACGTTCGAATTTTCAAATATTAGAAAAACGGAAAGCGGTTACTTTTTGCCTAAAAGAAAAAAGGTTCTCATCGGACCCTTCCCTTTGACTTCGATGATTCCGCGATCTTCGAATGTGAATAATTCTTTGAGTGCGTTGTAGGTCGCTTCGGAACAATTGATCTTTCCCGGTTCTCCGTGCGATTCCATTCTGGAAGCGGTATTTACCGAATCGCCCCACAAGTCGTATACGAATTTATTTTTACCGATCACACCGGCGACTACGTCGCCGGTGTGAATCCCGATTCTGATATTAAACTCGTATTTCCACGACTTCTGAAGATCCTTCAATCCTCGGATCATATCGATTCCGGCTAACGCGATTTTTTCCGCGTGGTCCGGCGTTGCGTTCGGAATTCCGCCCGCCATCATATAACAATCCCCGATGGTTTTGATCTTTTCGAGTTTGTATTTACTCGCGATCTCGTCGAAACAGGTGAAGATCTGATTCAGGATTTCAACGAGCTGGTTGGGAGTGGGGATCTGGGTGGAAAGTTTGGAAAAACCGACGATGTCCGCGAATAAGACCGTGGAAGTCGGAATGTAATCCGCGATCACGCCTTCTCCGCCTTTCAATCGTTCGGCGATCGTCTTCGGGAGAATGTTCAGAAGAAGGCTTTCCGACTTCTGCCTTTCCTTTTCCAAACCTTCGTTTAACATATTGATTTTTTCCAATGAATCCTTGAGTTCCCGGTTTCTCTTGGAAAGCGTCTTATATGCGTCCGCGTTATCCACCCCGATCGCTACGTAGTTCGCTAGAGTTCTCAAGATGCTGAGCTGATTTTCGTTGAACGCGTTTTTCTCGTAGCTTTGGATTGTAAGCATTCCGATGAAACGTTCCTCCACCTTCAACGGAAGATAGACTACCGAACTCGTCTTTTCTCCGAAGTGTTTTTGGATCGTGGAAACGTATTGCGGAAAATCTTTTTCGAGATCGTTGGTGATGAGTTCCTGATTGTTGTGATAACAGAACGAGGAAGGATTCTCCTCCGCGAGGGAATCCACCGAAGGGGCCGGAGTATAACGGCCTTCGATCAAGCTGAACTTATATTTGATTTCGTTTTTGCCTTCTTCAATGATACCGAATGCGAGGATGTCCATCGATACCATGGACTTCGTGTTCTCGTAAACGGAAGTCAGAATGATCTTCGGTTCTAAACTCGCGGTAATCATCTGACCGATTTCGCTCAACTGCTTGAGGTTCTGATAAGAAGATACGAGTCTTTGATTGGAGTCCTGCAATTCCGTCTGCGTTTTGATCAGACGGTTCTGCGTGGAATCCCCGATCTTCATCAGCTTCGAGGATTGTTTTAAAAGGGATTCGTAGGCTTCTCCGAGTTTCTTCAGCTCTTCGAAAACTTCCTCTTTGCCTAGGGATTCTTTCCTGTCGAGGGTTCCATTGACTTCGTTTAACAACTGAAATTCGTTTTCGAAAAAGGAATTAAAGTCCTTCTGAGCTGAAGATGCTGGTTCCATGCGTGGTTTCGATTACCGAGCCGTTTTATTTATAGGATTTTAATTCGAACGGCAGGGAAAGATCCGAGGAGAATTCCTCTCCGGTTTCCTGCATATCGTCGTCGTCCTCTTTGTACAACCAAAGTATCTTGACCTTGCCGCTCTGATCGTGATACTTCTGAAGAGAATCCAGAATATCCATGATCACTTTAGACGAACTCGTATTGAAATAATCCAACTGAAATTTCACTTGAATCGATGCCTTCGATCCCATCGCCGCGTTCAGCCAATCGAATACGGGTTTGTAAAAGGCGATCGCGTTTTCGGGATAGGATTCTCCGATGATTTCAACCACTCCCTTCTCTGTGTCTAAAATAACCTCCGGAGAAGTTTTTGTTTGTTGAATGTGTAATGATTCCATTCTCAATTTTCCTTTGTAAAGTATGCAGAAAGTGTAAAGAACGAATGTTTATCGTCCACCGGCGAGATATTATATGTAAGCGGTCCGTCAGACTTTCTAGCGATATCGATCAAACCGACTCCCGCGCCTTTGCTGTCGTCAGGTCTATCCGAGCGCAACTGCTGTTGGTAATAAGTTTTTAACTCGTCCCTCGACATAGAATTTATTTTTTCGCATTTGGCTTTCAGGGATTCTATTTTGTCGTTTAGTACAAGGTTCCCGGACGAAACATTATAGCCAATCGATTTTTCGTCGACCATGATGATGCCGACGCCGCCCTCTCTGCCGTCTTCGAGAGCTTTTCTTTCCGCAGAATAGTGTAGCATATTCTGTGCGAGTTCGATGAAAACTGCGAAGATTTTTTTAATTTTCGACTCCGCACTCAGGGACGTCCGGATCATCGAACCGAATTCCGTCAGGACTTCTTGCGAGAGACGCCCTTTAAAGGAAACAATTAATTGATAATCGCAGGCCTCTTTATACTGCTTAAACAGGTCTACGGACTTGTTTTCCATCATTTCTTTTTAACATGCTCCTATAGTTTCGTTTCCCGGATCAGGTTCTAAAACCGATCAAAGTTATGTCATCTCTCTGAGCTTCCCCCGCTTGATGGCCGTCTAAAAAGGCGGCTAAGCGCTCTTTCTGTTCCGGCGCGGGCAGAGACGAGACGCTTTGCAGATAAGAGATCAATCCTTTGCTCGCGATCCTCTGTCTTTGAGGATTCGGCTGATCCATATAACCGTCCGTCGCGAGATAAAACATGGTCGGTTTTCCCTTTTCCAGTTTTACTTCGTGCGTGGTGTACGTTCTGGAATCTTCTTTTTGTCGTCCGCCGATCGAATGTCTGTCGCCTTTGATCTCTTCGATCATATCACCCTTTGAGAAGTAGAGCGGTCTTTTGGCGCCGGCGAACAGAACTTTATCACCGTCGATTCTGCAGAAGCAGACGTCCATGCCGTCCACCGAGTTGGCATCCATGGTATCCTGCTTTAAGGCTTGGCGAACATTTCGGTTTAAATGTTCCAAAACCTTGCCCGGGTCTTTGATCCCCGCCTCATTTACGATCTGGTTGAGTAAAGTGTTTCCTATCATTGACATTAATGCACCGGGGACTCCGTGTCCAGTACAATCGACCGCCGCAAGAAAAATTGATCCTTCTTTTTTACTGAACCAGTAGAAGTCGCCCGATACGATGTCCTTGGGTCTGAATAATACGAATTGCTCATTTAGATTCTTTGCAAGTAGATCTTCGGAAGGAAGAATCGCTTGTTGAATATTCAAAGAATATTGAATACTATCCGTGATGTGCTGGTTCTTCAGTCCCAGGTCCGCGTTGGCCTGCGCCAATTCCCTCGTCCTCTCCCTTACTTTTTCCTCCATGTTCGCGTAGAGTAACGCGTTATCGATGGAGATCGCCGCTTGCGAGGAAAGAATGTTCATGATCTGAAGCCGGTCCGAAGTGAACGCCCCTTCCGAAAGATTGTTTTCAAGATATAAAATCCCGGAAATCTCCCCTTGTTTGATCACCGGCGCGCAGAGAACCGATTTCGTTTTGGAATTTTTGATATATTCGTCTTTGTTAAACTTCTCGTCCTGGTTCGCGTTGCGCAAAACCAGATTCTCCTTGGTCCGCTCCACGTAATAGATGAGGGAGATCGGAAGATTTTTGCTGTTGCCGAGAGGAATGCCGGTCAATACTTCGACGTCGTCCTTGGAAATCGAACCTTCGGCTTCCACGTAGAGTCTTCCTTCTTTTTTCAGAATAAGAACTCCGCGTTGAGCGCCCGCGTTCTCGATTACGATCTTCATCAGTTTATCGAGAAGATTTTCCAGTTTGATCTCTCCGGAAATCGCCGTCGAACTTTTTAAGACCGACTGAAGATCGAGAGTTTGGCCCGAGTAAACTTCCGTAGCGGCCGCGGTCGTGCTGGAAATCGTTCGATGTGTGCGTAACGTTCCGGTTCCCCGTTCGCGGATGAATTCAGGAAACTTGGACTTGAGCATGCTTTGTTTGAGGTTCGCTCCCCAAAGTCCGTAACGGTGATACGCTTCGTTGACGAATTCTCCCGCGATCTTGACGCTTCCCTTGGAAAGCCAGAACATCGCGGCGATCTCGCAGGCGAGTGCCTCGTCGTTTTGGAATTCGTTTTTTCTGGCCTCGCGGATCGCCGCTTCATACGTCCTTGCCGCCTTCCAGTTTTTGTATTCGAGTCTTGCAAGCTCCGCGTCCACGAGAAGATATTTGTGATAGAAGTTTTCCGGGCAGCTTTCGGCTAACGTTAGAAGTTGTTTCTGATTCTCGCGGATCTTTTTTAGGTATTCCTTTTTGCGATCGGGAGAAACCTTTTTGTAATTCGCCGCGAGCGCGAGCGAATATAAAAAGTTGTGTTCGAGCGGGCCGTATTGACCTCCGAGATAGAGAATCATTCCGTTCGCTTCTTCGGCTTCCTGAAGGGCGAGTTGATATTCTCCGTACATCAAAAGGGAACGGACCTTCATCACCTTGAACGTAACGATCGGAGCCGGGCTCTGGTGATCGTTGCAGAGATCGATGTATTCCTTCTCCTGATATTCGGCGGAGGAAAAGTCCAGATGACTTCCGGTTTCTCCTCTGAGGTTGGAAAGGATCAAGGTCGTTCCGAGGATCGTGTCGATGGCGAGGTTGTTCTTCACCTTGCGTACGAACTTGAGAAGTTGATTGATCTTCGGTTTGAGAATCTCGAGATTCTTCCCTTGAAACATCACGTTAGACGCATCGTTCATCGCGGCGTAACTTCCGTGCAGAAATTCCCCCGAATCCAACGCGGACTGAACGCACTTGATGTTTACCTCTTCCGAAAATTTCAGATGTTTTACGAACGAAGAAGAGTAATTCGCGAGAATGTTCGCGGCTTTCGTATAACCGCCGGAGTTCATGTGTTTTTCGCTGAGTTTCACCGCGAGTTCGCAGAAGTCGTAAGCCCCTTTGTAGTCGGCGAGTTTTCCCACAAGAACCATTCCGTAACAGGAATATCCGTACGAATCGGAAAGATTCCCGTACTTCATCAGCAGGTTCGCCATCTTCAAACAGATGACGGGGAAGAGGGCGGGTTCCTTGTTGTATGCCATCGGAATTGCGCTGATCAAAAGATTGACCGCCCAGATATGATTCGGGTCCGTCATCAGAGGCTCGTCTAACAGCGCCGTTACGCTTCTGTTCTTGAGATTCTTCTTCGCTTCTTCGATTTCCTTGTCGACCACCTTATCGAAGTTGGAAGTGGGGATTTCGATTCCGAGAGGTTTGAGAGCTTTGATGACGGTCGGCATCGCGAGATCGTATTTTCCCTGCGCGGAGTATTCGATCATGAGAAGGTTATACGCTTCCGCCTGTTCCACGGGAGTTTTGGATTGTTTCAGAAGAATCTGAATGATCTCCTGAGATTCCTCGAAATTTCCGTTGAGATACAAGACTTCAGCGAGCTCCTTGTGAACCGCGTAACAGAGTTCGTATTCCTTGTTCCAGAGTTCCTTGTCTCCTTTGCCCGCTTCGGGAAGGGAGAATAGAAGTTCTCTCGATTTTTCGGAATACGCCTTTGCCGGTTTGTATGCGGCGGAGAGTTTAGCCTTTTGCGCGGCTTGAAGATTCAATTGTAATAATTTACGTTTTTCTAAATTATCCTGAATGAGAGCCGAACCGGTGTTCAAGTGGTTGACCACGTCGAAGATGGAATCTTCCAGGGATTTTTCGTTCAGGTTCTCGAGAAGAATTCTTCCGATCTGAAGTCGAACGGATTGTTTCTGGTTCTCGTCCAGAAGTTCGTAGCTCGCCTGCTGCACCCGGTCGTGTTGAAAACGGAATTGAATCGATTTGGCGGTTTGGAAATTCTTTTCCCGGTTGTCTTTGATTTCCTCCATCGAATCGACCAATCGATAGTTGTCTCCGATCGGAACGATCAATTCCTCTTCCATGGTTTCCATCAGCGCGGCCATGGTTTCCTTCAATGTCGCTCCGAGAATTTTGGATTGGATTCCGAGATCGAAGTTGCTTCCGATACAGGACGCGAGTTTCAGAGTTTCCTGCGTGCGCGGAGCGAGTTTTTTGATTCTTCGCACGAGAAGTTCGACTACGTTATCCGAAATATCCGTCTTTTTGATCTTTTCGAGATTCCAGATCCACTTTCCGGAAATCGTGGAGCTTCCTTTTTGATACGAGATGATTTCCTCTTTGGAGAGTTGTTTTAAAAGCTCGTTGATAAAGAACGGATTTCCTCTCGTTTTCGAATAAACGATTTCCGCGAAACTCTGCGTCTCGTCCTTGGGTCTGCGTAAACTGTCGGAAAGAAGTTCGTTTACGTTCTCCAGACTCAAGGGCTTTAGAAGAATTTTGTCCAAGCGAAATCCTTCCTTTTCCAAACCCGTTACGAGAGTCGAAAACGGATGGGTCGAATCGACTTCGTTATCCCTATAGGCTAACATTAGGAAAAGATAATTTACGGATACGTCCTCGATTAAGTTCTTCACGAGTTCGAGGGAAGGGGTGTCCGCCCACTGCAAATCGTCCAAAAAGATCGCGAGAGGATGTTCCGCGTTCGCGAAGATTTTGATGAAATTTTGAAATACCAAATAGAATCTGTTCGCGTTTTCCTGCGGACCGAGTTCGGTTACGGGCGCCTGTTCGCCGATGATGAACTCGAGTTCCGGCAACACGTCGGTCATCACCTTTCCGTTGACGCCTAACGTGTCGTGAATTAGATTTTTCCATTCCTCGATGCGTTCGGGAGATTCGGTGAGAATCTGTTCTATGAGGTTGGAGAACACTTGAATGATCGCGCTGAACGGAACGTTCCGGTTGTATTGATCGAATTTTCCGGAAATGAAATATCCCTTCGATTCCGTGAGGGGTTTATTGATCTCCTTTACGAGAGAGGATTTTCCGACGCCGGAATAACCCGCGATCAGAACGACGCTCGTTCTCCCCGTATCGGTTACGCGTTTGAATTCGCTTAACAACGCCGCGATGTATTCCTCTCTTCCGTAGAGTTTTTGAGGAATTTTGAATTCGTTGGAATAATCCTTGGAGCCTAGAGGGAAGGCGGGCGCGTCTCCGGATTCCAGCCATTTGTCCCGGATCGTTTCGAGATCGGCTTTGAGCCCTTCCGAGGTTTGATATCTGTCTTCCGCGGTTTTGGAAAGAAGTTTTAATACGACATGAGAAAGCGCTTCCGGAATTTCGTTGCGGAGTTTGCGCGGTTCGATCGGCGACTTTGCGAGATGAAAGTGAACGAGCTCCAAAAGATCTTCGCTTTCGAACGGAAGTTTGCCCGTAAGAAGTTCGTAGAACGTTACTCCCAAAGAATAGAAATCGCTTCTGTAATCCACGGAACGGTTCATTCTTCCGGTTTGTTCGGGAGAAACGTAATGAATGCTTCCTTCCAATCGGTTCGGATTGGACCAGGAGGTTTCTTCCTTGGAAAGTCGAGTGGAAATTCCGAAGTCCACGATCCGTAAGAGTTCGTTTGCCGGATTGAAGATGATGTTATCCGGCTTTAAGTCCTTGTGTATTACCTTTTTATTATGGATTTCTCCAAGCTTTTCGGCGAGGTCGATCGCGATCTTAAAAAAGTCCTTCAGGTTTACCGGTTTTTTTTGGGAAAAATGTTTGAGCGTCGCACCGGGAACGAACTCCAAAATCAAGGTGAATCCTTCCGGAATCTTCTCCATTCCGAAGGCGTGGATCATTTTTTCGGAAGCGAGATAATTGAGAATTTCGTATTCGTTCCGCAAGTTGACGACCGCCGGATGCAGTTCGTCGAGGATCGGAATATATTTGATCACCACGTCGGCCCCGTCCTTCGTTCGGACGGCTTTGTAAACCTCCGTGGACGAATCCGCGTTCATTCTTTCTTTTAATTCGTAACCGTTTATTTTCATATAGTTCGATTGCCCCGATCCCGTTCAAAGACGGAACAAGAGTCCTCCCCAATAAAATCCGCCTCCGACGGCGGGTGTGAGGAATAAATCTCCTTTTTTAAACTTTCCTTTATAATAATATTCTGATAATACGATGGGGATCGAAGCGGCGGAAGTGTTTCCCACTCGTTCGAAGTTCATCAGGATTTTTTCCCTCGGAAACTTGGTCCGCTTGAGAACGTCCTGAACGACCACGTCCGTTCCCGGATGAGGAACGACCCAATCGATGTCGTCTACGGTCAGTCCGTTTTTTTCCAACAGAAGATCCATCGATTTGAGAGTAAGATCCGCCGCGTTGGTCACTAGTTCCGGATAACTTTTCACGTAACTCTGCGGCGGCGGTCCGGTTACGATGATCCCGGCCAAATCCCCGTCGTCCTGCAGAAAGGAATCGATGATTCCGAAATTTGGATCACCCGTATGTTCGAGAAAAACTCCCGCCGCCGCGTCTCCCGCCGTGAATTCTCCATAACCGCCCATGCGCGTTCTTACGGAAAACCGTTCGCTTCCGATCACGAGCGCGTTCTTAAATTTGCCCGAACCCAAATACGCGGAAGCGGTTTGAACTCCGTGAACGAATCCCGTGCAGGCGGTGCTTACGTCGAAAGCGAGTGCGTTTTTTGTTCCGGAAAGTTTGGACGCCTGAGGCGCGAGATCGGGTAGATAATAACGATCGGTCCAGTTCGCGAGAATGTAAAGATCCACCTCCTCCGGTTTTTTACCCGCGTCCTTCAGCGCCATTTCGGCGACTTGCGCCGCCATATACATGGCCGTTTCTTTTTCGTTCGCCCTTCTTCTTTCGTTGACTCCGATGTTTCCGATGACGGCTTTTTCTGCCGGATGCATTTCCGGAAATTTCAACCGCGAGCGGATCTCTTCGTTAGTCACGATCTGTTCGGGAAAGTAATGACCGAATCCGGTGATTCTTACTCCGTTCGACGTTAGATTTTTTCCGCTCATAAGGGTCCTCTAGTAAATTCAAATTTCATTTTATTATGGAAGTCTTGTATATACCATAAATTGTTCTATGTAAATCTTTTCCGGATCCAATTCCCTCAAAACAGTAAGTTCTTCCGCGGTTACGGGAGGTTCGTTTTTGAGAGGGACGTCCTCGTCCGGCGGAAGCCAGGAAGTAAAACGTAGCACCGCTTCTTCCGGTTCCATCTCCTCGTCCGAAGGAGGAGCGATCCAATGGGAGAATTCAAACACGTGATCCGAGTTCGGTTTTCTTTGGAATCTTCCGAACTGACAAACCGCTTCCATTACTCGATCTCCGACCGAAGTGATGTAGTTTACGTGTTTTACGAATCTTCCGCGGTTCGCTTTCGCTACTACGATACAATCCGCAACGGCAGCGATGTCGTTCGCGCCGCCCGAACCCACAAGAAATTTTCCCTTTGCGGTTTTCGTGGAGTTAATGTTGCCGAACCAATCCACTTCCGCCGCTCCTAACACTCCGAGACAATGATCGGGAACGACCGTGCCTAAGATGCTCGTGATGTCGGAAAGCATCGTACATTCTTTCGTATGCAATTGACTGAAAAGAAAAACGTCTCCCGTATGAGGTTTCATCGAATAGAAGCCGAGTTCCGTGATGACCTTTACGGAAATTCCTTCCTGTTCGAGAAAGCGGGCCGCTGTCCATGCGGAAATATGAGCCGCACCGATTCCCGCGAGAATCGTTTTGTAACCTTTGAGTTTGACGTATTCCTGAATCGCTCTCGCCGCAAGAATGATCATCTGCTCCGAGTCGTTGACCGTTTTCGGATCTTCGAGTTTGACCGCTTTGTTTTCTTCGGGAATCTGTTTTAACTTTCTGAGTCGTGTGCTTCCGAGACGATCCAGATATTCCTTATGACCGCCTTCGATGTTTACGAAATCCGAGTACCATTTTTCGGCGCGGGAAGGAACGTTGGCCGCTTCGTTGGCCTCGATCTGAAACTCGTAGTCGTCGAGATACGTGGAAAGACCTTCGAATGCGGAAACTCCCGGAAGATTATAAACGCGCAAAGATTGAGGATGTGCGCCGAATTCCGCGACGGAAATCGCCGTGACTCGATTGCCCGGAATCGTAACGAGTTCGGGGGGAATCGTTCCTTTCGGAACGATCTTTTCCACCGTCGCGACGACTCCTTTGGTTGCGGCAAGAGCTCCCCAGTATCCTTCTCCGCTCGGAGGACAAAGAACGAGATTTCCTTCTTCGTCGCCGACGACCGCGTGGATCAAAGTGAAGTCCGGGTTTAAGGGAAGAATATAAGCGAGATCGACTCCGCGTTTTCCTCTGTAGTTTTCCGCGGTAGAACCGTTCGGACCCGCCGAACGGTTTTGCGGATCGGGAAACAAGAACGCCGTTTTTCCGAGTTTGTCTAGAATGAGATCGCTTCCCAAAAGCGAGTTCGTGATAAAACCGGGAAGACGCATCGCGCCCGCCATCAATCTTTGAACGATGCTGAGCAGGGACCAAAGCTCCAGTTCGAACGGAGATCCTTCGAGTAAATTAGAATATAATGAATTAGGCGAGGGTTTCGGATAGTTGTCCCCCGCAAAACCGGTGATCATTCGCTTAACGATTTTCGCGATCGTAAGGGCGTGTGCGCTGGAATGAATTCCCGCCATACTGATGATGAACTCCGGATTCGTGTTTTGAAAACAACGTGCGAGCGAATAGATGAGAGCGTTGGGTCTGGACATGGTTGCGGAAAGATGCAAGTGCATGCCCGGACGCACGATTTCCCGGATCATCCCGTCCGGGTCGTTAAAGATCTTCGTATTTGCTTCCAATGATTCCAAGGTTTCCGATCAGCGTACGTTATGAGTTCTTTGTCATCCGTTCGGATCGTTTTCACCTTCCGATCCGCATACGAGAAAAAGGGAAAAATCACAACCGGAAATGTTCCCTTTTTTCGAACTTCTGAATATTTTTATACGATCCGTTTTTCGACAAACAGCGCGTAGATCGTGACGCACGGCAATGGTGAAAGATCTTCTTTCAAGAATGTGCTCTAGCAAGAACTTTTTACCGAACAATTTAAAAACGGCGTCTTCTCAAAAAAGAAACTCGTCGACAACGGGAGAATTCTTCCGTTCGTCTCGAAGAAAAAAAATTCCGGAGCGAGGCTTTCGAAAACACAAACGGGAATTTCACTTCAAGACGGGCCTTTCGAAATCCGAAATTATAATGAGAAGGAAATTTATTTCCGTCGTCTTCGAATTTCCCTTATGTCGCAACGGGAGTTTTCGCGGCGGATTTCGAAATATCTATGACCGACATACAGATCGAATTTCCGGAGAAGTATTATTTCTCGACGGAGCTGGCGATCCGCAAAACGGATCTGGCTCTGGATATACACGTGTCCTTCGCTTCGATTCTGGACATCGTGATGGAGGCGCATCTCCAGTTCTTTCAGTATCTCGGATTTTCGGTAACGGATATTTACGGAAAGAGCATCATCTTTGCCAATGCGGGAATTCTCTATCAGGGAGAATTGCTTTACAACGACCGCGTCAAGATAGACGTCGTGTTGGACAATCTCGGCGAAAAATCCTTCGATCTGACGTTCCGTCTTTCCAAGGACGATCGAAGAGAAAAGGTTTCTCTCGTTAAGATTCGTGTTTTGTTTTTCGATTATTCCATCCGTAAAGTCGTGTCCGTTCCCGAAGGATTCCGTAAAATTTTTACGGAAGGAAAAATTCCTTCGTATACTTCTCCTCCCGTGGGAACCGATGCGGCGGAGAAGGAAAGCGCAAAATCTTCCGCAACCGCGCAGATCCGCAGCTTTGACAAATTGGAAGTGTTGCGTCTCGCTCACGATCTCATTTTGAAAGTATACTCGCTCGGAAACAGGATGGACGCGGTCAAACTCAAAGAACACGGACCTCTTCTCGAACACATCCGATCTGTTTCCGCTCTTCTTCCCGTGCGCATAGCAGGAGCTTGGGGAAGTAGAATCCTTTCCGAAAAGATCAAAAACATTCTCAAGGCGAAAGTCCATCTGGAAGAACTCCGTTATCTGCTCGTTCTCGTACAGGATCTGAAGGTTTCTTCGATCGAAAAGGAACTAGGCGATCTGGAAACGATCAACATACATCTGAAAAAATATCTTTCCCGGGTTCGCAACGGAAAGACGAGAAAGCTGATCTAAGTAAATTCTAAAATTTGAATATCATTTCGGAGAATTCCATGAGAGACAAAGTCGCGATGGTTACCGGAGGCAGCACCGGAATCGGAAAAGCAGTCGTACGGGAGTTCGTCTCGAAAGGCGTCAAAGTCGTGTTTTGCGGACGCAGACTCGACGAGGGAAAAAAACTCGAATCGGAAGTCCGTTCTCAAGGCGGGGACGTTCATTTCGTCGTTTGCGACGTGACTTCCGGGGAACAAGTGAAGAAGGTCGTCGATACCGCCGTGGAGAAATTCGGGAGATTGGATTTCGGAGTCAACAACGCGGGAATCATGGGAGTCAATCATCTCTTACACGAATATCCGGAAGACGTTTGGGATAACGTGGTGAACGTGAACCTCAAGGGCGCTTGGCTGTCGATGAAGTATCAAATCCCGGAAATCGTCAAGGCAGGGGGAGGGGCCGTCGTGAACGTTTCCTCCATCTCGGGAATCAACGGGGTCGTCGGAATCAATCCTTATTCGGCCGCCAAACACGGCGTTGTCGGATTAACAAAAAGCGCCGCTTTGGAATACGCAAAGAAGAATGTTCGCATTAACGCGATTTGTCCGGGTGCGGTTAAAACCGAAATCCTGGACGAACTCTTTCATCTCGCCAAAGATCCGATCGAAGCGGAAAAGCAGCTGGTCAAGTTGCATCCCATGCACCGAATCGCAACGCCGGAAGAGATCGCAAAAACCGTACTCTGGCTCTGCGGAGAGGATTCCACTTTTATTACGGGGACGGCGATTCCGGTCGACGGCGGTTACTCCGCGAAATAGGGTTTTTTTGAAAACCTGTTGCAGAAAATTTTGGAATCAAAACATTAGAAACAGTCTATTTTCTAAAAAAAGAATTTGGCGAAGATTTGTTCTTGAAGTTCGCCGTTGACACATATTACTAATAGATTGTGGAGATTGTTTCAATTTCCAGTGTTTCTCCATGATTATTAACTACTTTGGAATAACGGAAAAGGGGAATTTTCGTTCGCATAACGAGGATTCTATGTACGTATCCGGTGAAATCGTAGCCGGGTCCGTATCGGGTTCTTTTTCCTCCGCAGGGATTCGTGATTCCGCGGCCTCTCCGTTGATTCTCGCGCTCGCAGACGGAATGGGCGGACATATCTCCGGTGAAATCGCAAGCCGCATGACGTTGGAAAAACTCGCGTGGATGGAACGGGCGATTCAGCCTTTGGAAGAACTGCCCCGCGCCGGTTGGCAGAACTTATTCCGCAAAATCAACCACGAGATCAACGATCACGCAAGGGCCACAGGAAGGCTGGGCATGGGAACCACGTTAGTCGGCGCTTTGTTCGGAAGAAGAAAGGTGCTCGTCTTCAATATGGGAGACAGCCGCGCCTATCATCTTTCCGCGCAAGGGGTTCACAAGATCACGGTGGATCATTCCTTTTCGGATACGGTCAAAGGACATTCTATTCCCCGAAGTTATATCACGAGTTGTATCGGAGGCGGTACTACCGACCTTCAGATGGATCTGTTCGACATCACCGGATCTCTGAACGAAGGAGATAGGATTCTTCTTTGTACGGACGGGCTGACCGATGTGATCAAGATCGACGATCTCGAAGAAATTCTGCGGAACGCGACGAACGCAAAAGAGGCTTGTTCTCATCTTTCGGAAGAAGCCAACCTAAGAATGACCAAGGACAATACTTCGGTCATCGTGATCGAAGTCAAAGAAATGGCGTTGTCGCACGCGGAACCTTGGAAGCTTACCCCAGGCGAAAGAAAACGGTAAGAGTAAAAAAGAAATCTCCGGTTTCCGTCGGCTCGAACGCGGAACGAAACGGAAAATCAGATTTTTTTAATATTTCCAAAAATCCCAAACCCGCACCTTTGCTGTCCTCCGGTCTTTCTCCTTTGATCTTTTCCTGATACAGTTCCTTTACTTCTTCTCCGGTCAGGGATAAAAAATGTTCCAGTTTGGTCCTCAGAACGGAAGCGGTTTCCGCGCTGAGAAAATTGGCGGTGGAGAGTTTGAGAATATGACTTTTTTCTTTTACGAGAATCAGTCCCACTCCGTAATCCCCTTCCTTTTCCAGAGAATAGTGACTGACGTTCTGCGCCATTTCCACGAACACATTGAGAATCTTGTTCTTTCGTTTTTCATTCGCGATTCTATCCTTGAGAATTTCCGTAAGGCTTCCGAGGATTTCGTGCGTCACCGCGCCTTGATAGTAGAGGACGGACTTTAACTTTTTGGAATGATCGTATTGTCTGTGTAGTCCGCCGTTTTTCATTCGGATTCCTTTAAAGAAGATCGGGAGCGGTGAGGCTGACGAAAGAAGACTGACTTCCGATCGCGAATGCCATCGAGATCGCGTTCCGCATCCGCACTTTTCTCGCTCCTTCGGTGATATGATCGTGGTCGCATTCGGGGTCAACGTCCTTGAGATTGATCGTAGGACAGAGGGTTTGTTTTTCGAGCATAAGCGCGGTCGCCGCGACGTTGATGATTCCCGCCGCTCCGAACGTATGACCGAAAATCGGTTTGATCGAACCGAGAGGCGCCCATTTGTTTCGAGCGAGTCCGTTGTATAAAACCTTAAGAGCGCGGCTTTCCGCCATATCGTTGTTAATCGTCGCGGTTCCGTGTCCGCAGAAGTAGTCGATGTCTCCGAGACGAAGTCCGCTGATTTTCAAAAGACGATTCAAACCGGTCGCCGCTTTTTTACCGGTTAAGTCCATTCTCATCGCGTGATCGGCCTCGTTGTAACTGAAGGTTCCCAAGACTTCCGCGTAGATTTTCGCTCCTCTCGCGAGAGCGTGATCCATTCTTTCCATACAAAGAACGGCGGCGCCTTCTCCCAAGATAAAACCGTCCCGGTTGCGATCATACGGTTTGATCGCCGCCTTCGGATTGTCTTTTTCCGCAGACATGACCGAACTCGCCGGATCGGAATACATCATCATCAACGGTTTGATGAGAGGGAATTCGTGACCGCCCGCATACATCACTTCGGCTCTTCCTTTACGGATCGCTTGATAACAAAGACTGATTGCGTGATGACCTCCTACGCAAGCCGCGGTGATCGTTGTTACGAATCCTTGAATGTTTGCGTAGATCGCGGTGAGGTTGGTCGGATTGGAAGCCATAGAAGTCAAAACGGAATAACGATCGAAAACGCCGGAATTCTGTTCTTCGTGATAGAGTTTCCAGGCGTGTTCCCACCAAGCAAGAGACGCTCTTGAAGAAGAATCGATAAAGCCGACTTTGGATGGATCGACCGAATCCTTTTCGAGTTTTGCGTCTCTTCTCGCTTCCTCCATCGCAGCCATGATCGCGAAGGTTTCGCGGTTATAATTTTTTGCGTGTTTCTCGTTTAGATCGGGGAGAAATTTTTTCCAATCGAAGTTGTTCATCTCCGCGGCGACTTTGACGGGCATATCATCGGTGGGAAATCTCGTAATCCAATCGATTTGGGAATTCCCTTCGGAAAGATTTTTCCAAAACGTATCCACGGAATAGGTATTGGGGAGAACGACTCCGATCCCCGTAATCACAACCCTCGAATTTTTATTAACTTTCGTTTTGTCCATATTCTCTTTGTATTTCTCTCGGATCTTTAAACGCGCATAACGCTTTTTCGGGATGCGAATTCCTGGGGAACGGAATCCGAATTTCGTCAAGAAAGTATTCTTAGTTGTTCCGACAAACTTTTACCGCGTTTTAAGAAATTCACATTCGAATTTCATCGTTTCACTAAAAGGAAGGTTCCGATTTAGGAAAGAACTTTCAAGTACGACATTGGACGGTAAAAATCAAATCAAAAAAACCGTATATTCCTTTTTTGCCTCTTGGCTCGATGAAAGGCCGAGGGAGGGGAGTTCCCGCAAAAATCGACGTTCTCTCGTAAATCTTTCCGAAGGAGTTCCCACAATTTCAGAGAAGAATGCAAGAATATCCTAAAGTTCGATATTTCTCGAGAACGTGGGAACTCTTACAAAGCGTAAAATCGGTCGTCGATCGATCCGGAATTCGCGAAAGTGTGGGAACTCTTACGATGATCCGCCTGATTCGTGTTTTTCGGGAAATCCGGAAATCCCCGACCGGGGACATATAAAGTCGGAACTCAGCGCCTCACTCCCTAAGCGCCGCCTCGTAAGAAGGCGCTTGCTGAGTTCGGTCGTTCGGATAAACTCAATGCCTCGCTCCCTATGGGTCGCGAGGCAGGATCTTGGTTTTCTCAACTTCGTTGAGAGCCTTCGATAATACGCTCCGCTATCTCAGGCTATTTCGCTCTCTATGGGTCGCAAAATATGTAATAAAAAAAGTTACAAAATGCTTGCCAAATAATCGGAAGAGGAAAAGTTAGAGTCGTCGGATAAACTCAATGCCTCGCTTCCTAAGCGCCGCCTTGCAAGAAGGCGCTTGCTGAGTTCGGTCGTGAGGATAAACTCAATGCCTCACTCCCTATGGGTCGTGAGGATAAACTCAATGCCTCGCTCCCTATGGGTCGTGAGGATAAACTCAATGCCTCGCTCCCTATGGGTCGTTCGGCAGGATCGCGGAATTCCGGAGGAGAATGTCATGTGGAACGAAACTCTTTTCGAACAAAAGAAAAAAGCCTTGGAAGGGTTCGGGGTCTTATCAAAAAAATCGATTTCCCGATTTATGGAGAATTTAAGGACACAAGACGAATGGCAGCTGCACCGGATCAATCCGATCCGTTTCGCAAAGGACAATGGATTTGAAACCGGAGAAGCGTTGGATCTTTTTCTTCACGCGGGAAAGATCGGCCTTCTGGATTTCGCATACAACATGATTTGTCCTGCCTGCGGAGGAGTGGCTTCTTCCCATACTTCTTTGGATCAGATCGAGGAAAAAAGTTTTCACTGTTATATTTGCAATCTCGACGTGCCGACCACTCTGGACGATCAGGTGGAAGTCAGTTTTTCGGTGAATTCTTCCCTGAGAAAACAGAATCTCAATCCGTTGACGGACGCACAGACTTATCTCAAATATCATATTTCGAGCAACTTTCATAAGTCGAAGGAACTTCTGGATTTTATTTCTTCAAACACGCGCGAACTTGTAGTGATCGAACCCGGAGCGACCCGCACGATTCTACTCGACGCGACGAACGTTCCCGCGTATCAATTCAGTTCGGTGGAGAATAATTCGGCGGTATTTTTGTATTTCGACGAGAAGGAAACGACTCCAGATCGAATCGTGGATCTGAGTCTGCTGCCGACCGGATTCACTCCGATCGAACTTCATCTTTCTCCCGGGGAATACGAAGTTAAGATTTCCAATCGTACGATCGCGAAGGCCGGATTCTTGGTCATTCGACCGAACTCCAAAAGAATATTAGAAATCATTGATAAACATCCCACGGTGATCGAACCGTTTTTGACGGCGAAGATGCTTTTGAACAACCAGACCTTCCGCGAATTGTTCCGCGTTCAACAGCTCAGCAACAAACTGAATCTGAACGTAAAAAGTCTTACGATCCTTTTTACGGATCTGAGAGGATCGACCGAGATGTACGACAAGGCCGGGGACATTCTCGCGTATCGATTGGTGCAGGAACATTTCCGTCTTCTTTCCGAAACCGTGAAAAAACACAACGGGGCGATCGTAAAAACGATGGGAGACGCGATCATGGCGACCTTCTCCAGTCCGATCGAAGGATTGTTCGCGTCGCTGGAAATGATGTCGCGCATCGATCGCATGAACGAAGAATTCAAGGAACACGGACATGAGATCGGTTTAAAAGTCGGTTTAAACGAAGGACCGGCGCTTGCGGTCGTCAACGACGAACGACTGGATTACTTCGGACAAAGCGTGAACATCGCGGCTCGCGTGCAGGCGCTCGCGTCCGCCGGAGAAATCTGGGTGACGGAGCCGATTCTTTCCAGCCCCGGAATCCGCGAAGAATTGATTCAAAGAGGATACGAAGCCGAAAGACACGAAGCGTCTCTTAAGGGAGTGGGGCAAAAAGCAACCGTGCATAAACTTTTTAAAACCGAAGACCAAAGGGAGTTTGCGAACGCGATTTAGAAAAAATTTATTTTCAAAAAGAACGGGCGGTTCATTCTCTTGCTTTTAAAAAGGATAGGGTTATGAACCGTATAAAAAAGAGTTTGTTCGTTTCGATCGCGGCGTTGATTTTCGCAGCGAATTGCGGAAAAGGGTCCGGCGGGAATCTTGCGGCCGAAATGCAGGCGCTTGCTACTAAATCCAAGGAAATCACCTGCGCGAAAACCGTGGAATGCGCTCAGGAACAATTCAGCAAGATGCCCGAGTCTCAGAAGAAGTTTATTCCTCCCATGCTTCAAAGTAAAGAAGCCTGTCTGACTTCGATGGAAGAAAGCGCGGCGGCTCAAAGAGCGAAGACCGGAGCGAAAGAGGAAGACGAGTGGAAGAACGCGACTCCCGAAAAGATCCAAGCAGCTAAGGATTGTTTGGCGGTGATCGAAAAGACGAGCTGTGCGGAGATGATGTCTCCGAACAATCCGATCCAAAAATCGGAATCTTGTCAGTTTTTAGCTAAGAAGTAATTTCGTTGAATCGAAGTTCGGCGAAGAAATTCGTCCGGACTTCGCAGTTCGTTTATTGAATCGGTTTTTCGATCGGATCGGATTTTAGTTTTGTTTACAGCAGAATTGAACCGCTTTGACCAGCTCGTCCGAGTTCCACGGTTTGGAAATGATCGTGAAAGTTCCCGCTTCTTCCTTTACCCGTTCCGAAACGCCTTCTTCGAGATGACCGGTCACTAAAATCGAACGGATATGCGGATACTTTCGATGAACCTGAATCAGAAAGTCGTCTCCGTTGACTCCCGGCATCAGCCAATCGGAAAGAATCAAAACCACCTTCGTTCCTCTCGAAATCAGATCGTCTATCACTTCCAGACCTTCGTCCGAGTCTTGTGCCGTTTCAAAGATGAATTCGTGTCCGAGTTTGTTTTTCAGTTCCTGCACTAAGGAAAGAAGAATGATCGGTTCGTCGTCCACGCAGAGAATCACGTTGGGTTCTTTTTCTAAAGTCAACTGAAAGTACCGTCCTTGGAATACGTTAGGCGCTCTTGAGCCATACGCTGAATTTTGTGCGGCCCGGCGAACTTTCGAATTCGATCCTTCCACCGAGATTATCGATTATTTTTTTGCAGATGTCAAGCCCCAGCCCCATTCCTTCTCCCTGTTTTTTGGTCGTAAAGAAAGGATCGAATATCTTACCTTGAATCTCTTGAGGGATTCCCGCGCCGGAATCGGTCCAGGAGACCACGATCCAGGAATCCTCTTCGCGGATCGAGATTTCAATCTTTCCTTTGTAGTTCATGGCTTGAAGACCGTTGTTCAAAAGGTTGATCCAAACCTGGTTCAGTTTGTCCGCGTCCCCCAGACATTTTTTGGAAGTCCGGTAGTCCTTAACGATTTCGACTCCGTATCTTATTTTATTATGATATAGTACTAGAATATTTTCGATCTCGGTGTGAAGGTCCACGCTTTCCGGCCCGCCTTCCTTTTCCTCCTTGGAAGGACGCAGGTAATTCTTCAGGGCGTTTACGACTCGGGAAGCTTTGCTCGTCGCAATCGAGATGACGTTGCTCACTCGTACGATCGTGATAAACGAAGAGACCGCCGTTAAGATCTCGAGCGCTTTCGAAGTTTGGATGAGAGAAATCAGATCGTCGCCCATATCGTGAAGACCCAGATCCGCCGCGAGATTTGCGATCCTATACGAATTGGAAATTCCGGCGGCTTCCAAACGACGGGTTAATTCCTGACGAATTCCCCGATTGGAAAGAATCGCGGATTCGGAAACGTGTTTCAAAGCCTCTTCCAGAATGGCGCTGAACTTCTTTGTGTCTTCCTCGTCCAAATTGGAAAGAAGGCTCGGTATATTTTTCAGTTCGTTTTGAACCACTTCGAGTATGGATCGGGACGACGAAGAGATCGCGCCGAGAGGCGTGTTGAGTTCGTGCGTAATTCCGGCGGCTAATTGACCGAGCGCCGCGAGTTTTTCCGAAAGCAAAAGCTGGTTTTGTGTGTCCTTCAGATTTCGCATTAATTTTTCGAGTTCGTCCACGGCCTGCGTGAGGTCTTCGTTGGACTTGGCGAGTTCCGCCGTTCTCGTTTCGACTTTCTTTTCAAGATTGGAGTTGAGTTCGAGAATGATCGCTTCGTTTTGTTTGCTTCTCGTTTGATTGACGACGAAGATCGTTCCGAGTCCGATCAGGATCGCGATCGTGGAAAAGAGAATCATATCCGCGCCGCTTTCGGTCTGACTGACCGGGATGCTGACTTCTAGAACACCTCGAACGTCTCCGACTTTCCAATCTTTTTTAGGAGATTCCGGATGAGTATTGTGACATTGAACGCAGGAAGCCTGCATACGGTCCGCGAGCGCATAACGAATGTAAGGTTGTCCGTCGATTTCCCTAAAAACGTAGATCGGATTTCCGGGATTTCGTTTTAAACGGTATAAAGCTTCCCTTTGAAATTCGTCCAAGCCGTTCGGTTTTGACCGATTCGGAAACGGGTAATCGCTGAATAACTCGACTCGGATTCCTTCGAACCGATCGGTGAGATGTGCGCCGAATTCTTTGACGAAGGTCGCGGGAAGAGGAATACTTTTTGCGACGGTTTTGTATTTATAGGTGACTTCGGTATGTTCGCGCAAAGCTTTGCTGACGATGTTGTCCGAATAATATACGCGAAGCGCGAGCATTTGATCCGCGATCGATTTCACGTTTCGGATCGAAACGGTTTCCGTATTCTTTTTTTGATAATAAAAAAGAAGAACGCCTAACAGGACGATCAACAGAATACAACCTAGAACGAAAGGAAGAATGATCCGCGTTTCTATTTTAAAAAAGCGCACCGCGGACCAGGGAAAGGAAAGTTTTGTTTCGTTCATGTTTTTCGCCAATATTCTTCCCAGAATATATTATACGAAAAACGGGATACTTTCCCATTGGATTTCGGGTTTTTTATTCCTCGCTTTCTTCTTCGATGACTTCGGATTCCTTAAGGGAAAATTCCGCTTTTCCGAGTCCGCGTTTCCTTCTGTCCACGATCCAATACAAATAAAGAATCACGGCGAACACGCTCTGTAGAACGAATTGCGCAAGGTGGACGGTTGTCGCGTAGAACAAACCTTCCGAAGCTTTTCTTCCCATCAAAACGAAGGAGGAGGTGACCGAAGCGTGGAATACTCCCGCGCCGGAAGGCGCGGACGGAACCATCACACCGACCGCACCGGCGAACATGATGAATACGATTCCCGGATAGCTCATTGGAATTCCCACAAGTTTAAGAAGAATTCCGTAACTGAGCGCGTATCCGATCAACCAGGTAAGCGCCGTTAAAATTGCGGGAACGATAAAACGTTTTAAAACTAAAAAGTTTCCGAGGTCTCGGATGTAATGCGCGAGTTTATGGAGAAACCAATCTTTCTTACCCGCAAGGCCCGCGATCCAAGCCAGAATGTCGATGATCGTCTCGTTTAAAAAACGAACCGCGATAAGTCCGACAAAAATTCCCACGATGACGAGGGAAGAAATGATAAAGAACGTATCGCTGCCTTCGTCTTTGATTCCCAGAAACATGAGCGCGCAGATTCCCGCGGAGAAGATAAACGAAAAATCCAGAACCTTTTCGATGAAGAGAGCGGTGACGAGCGTCGGATATTGAAGATCGGATTCTTTTTTGCAAAAATATAAACGGAAGATATCTCCGCCCCGCGCCGGCAGAAACATGTTCGCGCCGACTCCGATAAACGAGGAAAGAAGAGCGTAACGGAAACGGATTTGTTTTCCCATCAGAAGATGCCATCGCCAGGAAAAAAGGATCAAACCCCAAATCGAAGAGATACAAAAGGGAATCAGATAAAACGGTTCCCAGCGTTCCTGAATTCTTGCGAACTCGCCTAGATCCAGTTTGGAAAATAAAAATCCGAGAGCGACGACGCTGACGATCACTCCCAATAAAATTCGTTTCAATGTGTTGTTCCTTGTTTAAACTCTCAACCCGGAGGCCAGATCATCCGTCGTTCCGCCAAAAGATGAAAATGAATGTGAAAGACCGTCTGTCCTCCGTTTTTCCCCGTGTTGTTTACGATTCTGTAACCGTTTTCTGCGATTCCCAGTTCCTTTGCGGTGTCGCGCATTCTAAGAAGAATGTTTCCGAGCAAGGATGCGTCTTCGTTTTCGACGTGTGCGAGAGACGTTACGTGTTTTTTCGGGATAAAAACGATATGTACGGGCGCCTGCGGAGTTATATCATGAAATGCTAATATTTCCTCGTCTTCAAACGCGATTTTTGCGGGAATTTCCTTACGGACGATTTTGCAGAAGATACAATCGGGGTCGTTCATTCGTGATTCTCCATACAAAGCGCGGCGGCGCCTAAGGCTCCGGATACGTTTCCTCCGGGCAGGATTTGTGTGTATGTTCGAAAGATCGGAAAGATGATTTCCTGGATTCTTTGTCGAAGAGGATTCCCGAAAAGATCCCAGGATTTTACGAGCCCTCCGGTGAATACGATCTTTTCGGGATTGATCGTATGAATCAGTGTTCTGCACAGTTGGGCGAGGGCGTCGATTCCTTCGTTTAACAATGCCACAGCGGTCGCTTCTCCCTTGCGGCTTTTGTTGAAGAATTCCTCCGCGGAACCGAGCGTCTGTCCGGTTTGCTCCTTGTATCGATGTAAGAATCCGCTCGCGCTGAAATACGCTTCGGTGCAGCCTCTTTGTCCGCAGCCGCACAAGGAGCCGTTCGGGAAATAAGTGACGTGACCCGCTTCCATTCCGCTTCCTTTGTAGCCGCCGAACAATTTTCCCTGATACACCCAACCTCCGCCGAGTCCCGTTCCTAAGGTAAGAATGACGAGATTCGTGGAATTCTTACCCAATCCGAAACGATATTCGCCGAGGGCGGCAAGGTTTGCGTCATTATTATAATATACCGGAATTTGAAAGTTCTTCCTGAGATGATCTACGAGAGCCACGTTTTTGAGAAGGGGAAGATTGGCTGATTCGATGAGAATTCCGCTATCGGAATCGATGGGTCCCGGACTTCCGATGCCTACCGCCGTAAGGGAATCGTCTTTCATTTCGGAAACGATATTGCAGAGAGAATCGAGGAATTGTTTTTCGTCCGTTTCCGCACCGGTTGCGCGCGACGTGCTTTTTAAAACCGTTCCTTGCGTATCGACGAGACTTGCTTTGATGCTTCCGGCTCCGATGTCGATTCCGAGATAGGATTTCATTTTACCACCCGGGTAAACGCTCCCTCTCTCATTTCGTAGATCGTTTTTGCGTCGAATGCGAGATTCATATCATGAGTCACTAATAGAATCGTAAGTCCTCTGGAATTGAAATCGTAGAGAAGATTGCGCACGAGTTCGCTGTTCTCCGGGTCCAAATCTCCCGAAGGTTCGTCCGCAAGAAGAAGTTCCGGTTCGTTGATAAGCGACCGTGCGATCGCGGTCATTTGGATTTGTCCGCCCGAAAGTTTACTCGGATAACTTTTGCGGATCGATTCGAGATGAAGACTGGAGATCAGATATTCGCATTTTTCCAAATATTCCTTTTGGCTGAACTTTCCCACGAGAAGCGCAGGAAGAAGAATGTTCTCTTCTACGTCTAGGTGAGGAAGCAATTCCGAAAACTGAAAGATGAGTCCTATGTTTCTCGCGCGGAAATTGGCGAGCGAGCCCTTTCCCATTTCGCTGACCTTGGTCGTGTCAAAGTAGACTTCTCCGCTGGAACTGGACAACATTCCGGTGATCATGGAAAGCAGAGTGGTTTTTCCGGAACCGGACGGGCCTACGATGGCGACATAGTCGGATTGGTTCATGTCGAAGGAAACTCCGTTGACGGCCTTCGATTTTCCGTATTCTCGCGAAAGATCGTTGATGCGAAGAATCATTTGCCCCTCCGAATCGACCGGTATGGATCTAAAAAGGTGAGAATCAAGGCGATCGCCGCTCCGATGCCCGAGATCAAGGCAATCAGAATCAGAAACGCTTTCAGGTAATCGAGGAGGCTCGAACCTTCGGAAACCCAGGGTGGAAAAAACACCGTAGCGATTACGCTTAGGAGAAATCCGAGTCCGTGAAGAATCCAGAGTTCCACCACCAAAAGCCGTACGGTTCCGATCCGATTTCCCCCGACCGCCATCATAATCCCCGCGTCGGAAGTGCGTAAAAGGGTTCGGGTAATCGCCATAAATGTCAAAGCGGCCGCGCTCAGCAATAAAACCAACTGTGGATAATTCCGGAAGAGTTCGATACTAGAAGGGTTAGAGGGAACCTTATCCATCCGAAGCAGAAAGATCCCGAAGATCAGAAAAAAACAAAATAAAACGGAAAATCCTATATGAAGAATACTGATTGTAATATCGCGTTTTACAATAGAATACGCAAATCTGAAGTAGGTAAGTTTTCCCATCTGGTTTTCGTTTCTGTAAAAAGTAGGATTTTATCCCAAGTTCGGGTAAATCCCGGATCCATTCTCAGGATTTTATCCATTTACTAACCGGAACCTGAAAGAAAAACAAAAAAAATGATCTTCGTCATTCTTGTAGCAATTGGAATCATTCTGATCGTTGCGTTTGGATCCTTTCTGATCCAGACCAAGAAAGACGCTTACGAAAAGGCCCTAGCCCTCGCCGCCATGGGGAATTACGTGGATGCGCGAGTTATCATTCGGGACATTTTGGACAGTTCTCCCTCGAATGTCCGAGCCCACTATGTGATCGCGAAAATCTACGCGATGGAAGGGGATACGACCAACGAGGCTCGGCATCTCGAGAAAATCAAAAAGATCGGAACCTACGAAAAGGGGATCAACGAGGTCGCGGTTTCCAACCGGATTGCGGATATTTATTACCAACAGGATTTATTCGAAGAAGCTCTCTTTCACTATTTGGATACCGTAACGATCGATCCGGAAAACGTGGAAGCGAATATTCGAATCGGATTTATGGCCTTGGGGCAAAAGGAATTTGCGATTGCCGATCGATTCTTAGGAAAGATTTCCAACGATAAGATTAAGAACGCTTCTATCTTTATCGGAAAGGGTGTGATTGCCGCGGTGTTGCGGAAAGGAAATCCGGTTGAATTCTTCGCGAAGGCGTATGAGTTGGACCCGGCTTCTCCCGTGGGCGGATTTTTATATGCGTTGAGTTTAGCGAGGGACGGGAAATACGAAGAAGCGGTTAAGGTCGCCAACTCGGTCGCGGATCTTATCGAAGACGATTATGTGCGTTATACGATCTTTCAGTTTTTGATGTGCTGTTTTATTCTCCAGAGAAATTTGGGAGAAGGTTTGAAACACGCGAGGCTTTGTATGGAGATGGCGCGGAACAGCGGTTGGAAACAGGAGATGATCGACTCGGACGTTTACTTTTCCCTGTTGGCCGTGAAACTCGGTAAGCTGGAAGAAGCCAGCGAATATCTCATCGAAGCCGAGTCCGAACGAATCGACGACAGAAGAATTTTGGAACTTGCGAACTATAAATTCCAGTTGGAGACGAAACGAACGGACCCCGCTAAGGCGCAGAGCGGATTCTCCTTGGACGAAGAGATCGGAAGAATTTTCGGAGAACTCTTTCCGGTCGAACGTTTTTACGAACTTTCGGGACTCAAGTCTTCCAAGTCCTTTCATATCAAAGGGATCTTGGACGACCAAGGCAACAAACTTCTTGCCGACGTTTCTAAGATCGGCGTCGGTGTGCTGGATCATTATAGACAATTGAAAGGCGTCGAGTTCAAGAATCTTTGCGTACGGATCGTGATGGCTCTGAATTATACGGTGAGCCGCGAGGTTCCGAATAAAGAAGGGGACGGTCTGAATCTTACCGGTTTAAATAAGACGGATAAGGAAACTCGTTCTTTGTTTAAGTTTCGCAAATGGAAGGACGCGAAGATCTCCGATATTTTTCTGCGGGATACGATCGGGCAGATCAAAGAGTTGGGCGTGGATAAAGCCTTTATCATCGGTGATGCGGAGTTCACCGAAGGTGCAAAACGTTTTCTTACGGATAATTCTTCGTTATTGAACGTGATTTACGGTAAGGACTTGGAAGAGCTTTTGAAGAAGGCTCTTCGTTTGGAAGCAAAGGGTGCCTAACGCGGGATGCGTTTAGGGCTTTTTGTTTTGTCGGTTTTGGGGTCGGGAGTCGACGGGTTCGTTTCCGATTTATGGTTTTGTTGTCGGGACATGTCTTCCCTCTTGTTCGCTGAGATTTTTTGAAAAACGTTTCGGATGATGTTTCGTTTTTAGTCGGGATACCAATCTCTGTAATCTAATGTGTAGAATAGGGAGTCGGGCTCGCAGTTGAGCTTTCGGATTACTTGGTTGTAGGCTAAATCGAGGTGCAGGATGTAACTGTAGTTCGTGTGAAATGTGGGAACTCCCGCATTCAAAGTATCAAAGACGGATCCGCCAACCCCGGCAAAATCCAACCACAACAAATAATTGAAAAGAAAACAACGCGATACTCCGTGAGCTTGCGCTAACGTTCCGAACAAGGTCCAGCTTCCGGGACTCAAACGAACATTCACTCGTTTCATTTTGGATTTTCCCGGACTCGGTTGATACAAGGTTCGTCCTGCATTCTTCCCCAAACGTTTTTGAGCAGCGAGATATTTCGCATACGTCCGTAACATCTGCGGAATTTTCTTCGGAAGTCTTCGAGCTTCATCTTCGGAAAAACGAAGCCACGTTTCTTCCGGAATCAACAACGTCACGGTTTCCATTCGATCTTTTTGAAGGGTTGAGCGAATCTCCCGATCCGCATCCAGCAATAAATATCCCATATCCGTTCGGTTCCGAAATGCGTAAACAAAGCGCATATCGACCCAAAAAAATTCGTATAGCGTAGAAAAACGCAAGACCCGGACCGAAGAACCCGATTGTAACCGTTCAAAATAGGTTCGAATAAAAAACAAAACTTGATTCGACTTTACGATCGATTCTCAGAGACTGGACCCGAGTCCCGATTTCTCATGTTCGCGAAGAAGACATATTTTGCAGTTCAACAAAACTCGGTGCAAAGACCGTTAGACCTCTCTCCAAGAATCTCCAATTCGTGGAACGCATCGAGCCGCGCACTAATGATCATCTCATTCATCGCAATCGTCTTATTCTCCTGCAAGACGACCGAGACAACCGCATCCGAAAGAGAGATTTTTCTTTCCAGAACCGACTTAAAAGCACCGGAAATTCGGGCCGGAAAAGTGTTTCTCGCGGGTCATACGGGCGATCATACGTTGGACACGCCGGAGATTCTTCAGTTGATGAAAACCCTCGTGGAAGATACGGTCCGGAAAGATTTTTCCAAACTCGGAGATCAGGTTTCTCCCAAGGACGGATTGCTTCTTGATCTGAAAGGAATTTGGACTCGTGAAGAAATTAGAAAGGAACTTCTAAAAAAAGGGAATTATTTCGAGACGTATTTTTTTGACCGGGAGCTTTTGAAAAAACAGAAGAATTCGGAGAACGTTCGAACGGTTCGGGATTTGTTTTTACTTTCCGGCGGAATCGAAGTCGAGTTCTATTACGAAAGTATGACCGAATGCGAATTAAAGCTTCGATTCAAAAATAACGTAGAACTGGAGAAGGAACTTCTCAATCCATACTTTAAGAAAGTGCAGGGGAAATGGTATCTTCACAGAATGTTTTAATCAGCCCTAAGCCCGCAGGAGCGCCGAAATTTCCTAAGAAATGGTTTCTCTTCGGATTGCTCGGACTCGCCGTCGTTTTGATTTTTCCGATTACTACGACTGCGGAGGTAATCCCGCTCGAGCCTAACCTCGCCGAGGAAGAAGACAAAAAGAAATCGAACGCGAGTTCCAATTCTCCCGAAGAAAAAAAATCGCAAGGGACAAAGGACGCGCAAAATCAAACGCAGATCGAGTCGCAAACGCAATCACAAGTTCAGCCGCAAAGTTCGACGACCTACGGCCAATCCGTTTTTTCCGGAAAGATCATCGACTGGGACGTGGAACGTCTGACGGAATACGCGGTCTCGAACAATCCGTTGTATCTCGCGGAAAAACAAAACATGGGAATCGAACGGGGAAGGGTGATTACAGCTTCTTTGTATAGAAACCCGATCGTACAATACCAACAACAATTCATTGGGGTTCCGGGCGGCGGTGGAAACTCCGGGCCGCAGATTCTCGGTGCAAACGGATCGCAAGGAGGAAGCACGGAGATTGCGCCTGCCCTCTATCAAGATGTGGACGTGTACGGAATCATTTCTCTCCGATCCAAGGTCGCTAAAAAATCCTTCGAAGCGGTTCTCGGAGAATTCGACAACTTCGACAGGCTTTTTAGGCTCAGACTGAGACAGAACTATTGGACTTATATCTTCCTAACTAATTTAGTAGATTATAATAAAGAATTTTACGAAAATTACAGCGACCTTCTGGAACTCACGAAGTTTCGCGTGGAAAAGGGCGACATTTCTCCGCTCGAATTCGAACGTCTCGAGTTGGAAAGAATTCAGGTCGAGAAGTTTTACCGCGACGCGCTCGTGCGCAGGCAGTTCGTCGAAAAAGAGCTGAGAATTCTTACCGGAATCAAGGAATCGGAAGGAATATTCGCTTTCAAATCGGAGATGAAATTCAAATCCTTAGAGGACTTAGGTCTTCGGCTTAAGGATTCCACGATCGCTTCGGTCAACCGTCCCGACATCGCCGCTCTGGAAGAACGCGTTAAAGAGAAGAAGCTCAACATCGATCTCCAAAGAAGGGAAGCCCTCGGTTATCTCCAGGTCGGAGGCGAATGGAGAATCAAGGGCAACGAACACTACGCTGGCGTATTCGCTACGATTCCTCTTCCGTTGAACGACCGAGGTCAGGGAAAGGTTCTTTCGGCTAAAGAAGAACATAAAAAGTTCGAACTCGCGCTCGAAGCCAAAAAGCGCGAGGTCAACGAGGAAATCGAAGCTTCCAAGAAGGAACTTCTCGCGCGAGAAGACCTTCTCGCCAAATACGAACGAATCAATCTATTACAGAAAAACAAACAGTTGGAACAAAAATCCAGGATAGCGTATGTCCGTGGTGCGTCCGATCAGGTGACCTTTCTCCAGGCCGAAAAGAATTATCTTACGGTCCTCAGAGATTATTACGAAGTATTGTATCTCTACTACAATGCGGTCGAAATTTACAAGGCGGCGGTCGGTAAAAAAACAGAGAGGGATTAAAAAGCCCCATCCCGGAGATTTGTATGATCAATTTCTTAAACCGTTATAGAACGACTCTTATCCTTCTTGCGATCGTAAGCGCGGGATACTTCGGTTACAAAAAATTCTTCTCCAAAAAAGCGGAAGAGAAAAAGCCCGTAGCGGTCAGTAAAAACAGATTCACCGTTTCCGAGGAGATTTTAAAACGACATCCTCTCACGTTAGTCGCTCTTAAAGAAGTTTCCGCCTTTGACGAGGTCGCTCTTCCGGGAAGAATTTCCTACGATCCGGAAAGTATGGCGAGAGCCGGTTCCACCGTGGAAGCGAGAATCAAAAAGGTTCTCGTACGCGAAGGGGATCGGGTTAGTCAAGGTTCTCCTCTTGCGATTCTTTCTTCGGTCGTTCTCGGAGAAGTGGAAGCTTCTTATGTGAAAGCAAGAGCGAGTCTCGAAGCGTTGAAACTTCAAGCGGACCGGGCCAAGGAACTCTTCGACATGAAAGTGACCTCCGCGAAGGACTACGAGTTCGCGAACATGCAGTATAAAACCGCAAAGACCGAAGTGGAAACGACTCGGATCAAACTGGAAAACTACGGTTTGACGCCGGGCGAAATCGCCGGAATCGAAAGAGGGGTTTACGTTTCCTCCAACCTCGTTCTCCGCAGTCCGATCAACGGAGAAGTCACCGAAAGAAAGGCCGTGCAGGGACAACAGGTCACAAGAAACGAGGATCTGTTTACGATCGCCAATCTCACCAATCTGATGGTTCTTCTCGAAGTGTATGAAAAGGATTTGGGCACGATCGCCGAAGGAGCCGACGCGATGATTTATCCTCTCGGAGATGAAAAATCTCCCGGGATTAAGGGCGAGGTTGCATACGTGGGAACGGTTCTGGATAATATCAAACGAACCGCCAAACTTCGAATCATGGTTTCCAACCGGAACGGAAAACTGAAACCGGGACAATCCGTGACCGCAAAGGTGAAAGGAATGGTCGTGAATACGGGCGAACCGAGACGCACGGTTCCTCTCGAAGCGGTACATGAGATCGAAGGAAAATCGATCGTCTTTCTCCAAAACGAAGACGGAAGTTTTGAGGCGACCGAAGTCATCACGGGTGATACGGTCGGAGACGAGGTTGTCATCAAAGCGGGTTTGAAAGAAGGAGCGCAGATCGTTTCCAAAGGTTCGTTCATTTTAAAAAGCGAATACTTGAAGTTGTAGTTGAAGTTTTCGATATTTAGGAAGTTGGGTAATGTTAAAATTTTATGATCATTCTTAAGAATTTCTAAAGGGTTGATAATTATTGACGATTAAATAACATAGGTGAATATTAGGACGGGTTTGTCTTTTTTATGCTCCAGTCAGATGAAATAATAAACAAATGTGTTGCTATTGGAAAAGCAATCATTTCAGCGCTAACAACGCACATTGAAGTTCCCGTTATCTTTACGATTGAAGATGATACGTATGTATATTCGTATTGCCCTAAGTTCGGAATTTTTGCATACGGGGATTCCCTAGAAATTGCTAAAGATAATTTAGCCTCGGCGATTTCCGTTAATATGCAGGCTTTATTTAAGGAAAATCGAATTAAGGATATATTCGAAAATCAGCTTGATCAGGTTTATTTGAATGCCTATGAAAAGATCAAAGATAAATTGTCTTTGGAGGCTTTAGAAGTCATTTGTGCATATCATTATGATAAGGATCAGGTCGAGACGATCAGAGGGACAAAGAAGCAACCTCAGATATACGATTTGACCGAAGAGATTAAACTTAAAATTGATTTAATTGAAGTAAAACGCAATACAGTCGCCGCATAATATTAGCTATTTATTATGTCTTCTGTAAAAAAGATCAAATATTGCAATGCACTTGATTTTTTGCAGAATTATCTTCCTGAGGAATTTACTTTTATTGAAACTAAAATTTCCACGGGAGGAAAAAGAGTCCTCCTTTGTTGGAATGAAAATATCCAGCCTCTTCAAGACAATAAGCCCAGATTTTTTTCGGAATTCGGTAGGGAATATATGGGCGTCTCCAATACGAACGAACCGCATATCGAATATATTCGGAAACATTTAGAAAAAATGTATTATGCTTTATTAAAGTTAAAATCGGTTGGAAAGATTAAAGAGATATCCTTTACGGTCGACGAGATTTTGGGAAAGATCGATTGGAAAGAAAAGGAAAAGCCGAATCTATGGCAGCAGTTTTCTTGATTTAGTGAATGCGCTTGTACTACTCCGAATCGAAATGGTCCTTGAAACTTTTGACTGACTTAGAACCCGAACTCAACTACGAGCCTCGTCGATATAAAAAGCGACGATCATTCATGCGAAAGTTAGATATTTTCGCGACTCGATTACTGAACTCATAAATCACTATGAGAAACTAAATGCTGAAATCAATTGGGATGCGGATGGGTTCCCCGGAGGAACTAAACCCGCCGATCACAATCCCCCGACAAGTTTTACTATTTTTGTGTTGACTTAGCATTTATTCACTACTAAGTTGTTTAGTATGAAAGACCTGACAGACAAGCAACAGGCTGTCCTCACATTCATTACTGCAATCATTAAGGAACGCGGTTTTCCTCCAACGATCCGGGAAATCGGAGACGAGTTCGGAATCACCGCAAAAGGCGCTTACGATCACCTCAAGGCAATCGAAAAAAAGGGATATCTCAAGACCGCCAAGAACCAATCCCGTGCGATAGAACTCATCCGTCAAAGCCCGATGGAATCTCTTCCCGTACAAGCGACGAGTATTCCCGTAATCGGTCGAGTTGCGGCCGGTCTTCCGATCTTCGCGGAAGAAAACATCGAATCCTATATTCCCGTTCCCGACGAGATGGCAAAAGGTAACGTTCCCATGTATGCGCTTCGGGTTCAGGGAGATTCGATGGTGGAAGCGGGAATCAACGACGGCGATATCGCGATCATCGAAAAACGGGATATTGCACGCAACGGTGAAATCGTAGTCGCGCTCATTGAGGACGAGGCCACGTTGAAAGTATATTATAAAGAGCAGGATCAGATTCGACTCGAAGCGAGAAATCCGAAATACAAACCGATCAAAACCAAGAAAGCAACGGTGATGGGTAAGCTGATCGGATTGTATCGAATTTACTGATTGACAGAGGGAGAAACTCGACTGAAACTTCGGACAGAGTGTTTCAACGAAATTTCTTCCTCTGTATTCTCCTCCTTTTCGTTCTCCAGTGCAGTCCTCCTAAAAAAGATATCACCGACGGCGATCTGAAAAGGGTTCTGGAACGGGTCAGCATCGCGAGAATCAACGCGAACCTCAAGGCTTCTTCCGGGAAAGCCGCACCCAACGATCTCACATTTTTTCTCGAAGCCTGTTCCGTCTATCGACTGGACCCCGATCGTGTATTGGATCGACTGAAAGAAAAAAGTCCCGCGCTGCACGAGGCATTGATCAAACAATATGAAAAGTAAAGAAAGAATGGTCTGGATTGGAATCGTTTCCTTTCTCAGCTTCGCACTAATTCTCCCGACAGGAACCGTAAAAGGAATATCCAAAGCGGGAGAATCCTATCTCCAAATCTTCCACGAAGTATTGTCCGTCATTCATAGCGATTACGTGGAATCCGTGGACGAAGAAAAACTCTACGTCGGAGCAATCCGCGGATTGATTTCTTCGCTCGGCGATCCGCATTCCCGATTTATGGATAAGGATGATTTCTCCCAACTCCAAGAAGAAACCCGTGGAAGTTTCGGAGGACTCGGGATGGAAGTCTCTTTCGCAGACGGAGCCATCGTTGTCATATCGCCGATCGAAGACACACCCGCGATGAAAGCGGGAATTCTTCCACAGGATCGAATCGTCGAAATCGACGGAAAGAACACGCACGATCTATCTCTTTCCGATTCCATCAAACTCATGAGAGGAAAAGTCGGAACTTCGGTGTCGATCAAACTCGAACGAAAGAATCAGAAGGAACCGATTCTTCTCACGTTAGTCCGAGAAATGATCAAGATCCGTTATGTGCGTTCTTCGTATCTGGAAAAGGAAAAACTCGGTTATATCAAACTCAATCAGTTCATGGGAAAGGACAGCACGCTTTCCGAATTCAAAAAGGAACTGAATTCTCTCAAAGATAAGGGCGCGGAAGGATTGATCGTCGATCTCCGAATGAATCCGGGCGGACTTTTGGATCTTGCGATCACTCTTTCCGATCTTTTCTTAAAACCGGATCTCGATATCGTTTCCGTGCGGGGAAGAGGCGGGGAACTCGTTCGCGTGTTCCGTTCCACGACCGCAAACGATAAAATCACCAATTTGCCGTTGGTCGTTTTGATCAACGAAGGTTCCGCCAGCGCTTCCGAAATTTTTGCGGGAGCGATGCAGGATCATGGAAGAGGAAAAATTCTCGGGACGGTTTCTTTCGGAAAAGGTTCCGTTCAAAACATCTATCCTCTTTCGCATAACACGGGAATCGCGCTTACGATTCAGAAATATTATACTCCGAGCGGAAAGTCGATTCACGGAAAAGGAATCCAACCCGACGTTGTCGTAAAATCGGTGGAGCCTACGGAAGACGATCGATTTTACATCCGCAAAATGGCCGAAAAGAAAATGCTCGAAGCCTTTCTTGCAAAGAATCCGAATTATTCCGAAGCGAACTTTGTCCTCTTTGAAAAGTATCTCTCGGAAAAAGGAATCAAACTTTCCACCGACGTCGCCAAATTCTTATACAAAAGCAGAAGCCAACAAGACAGTCACAACGGAATCCCCGACGTGGAACTGGACCCGCAGCTTCGTAAAGCGATCGAAATTCTCAGTGCTCCGAAAGACGGAGAAAAGAAACCTACAAACGCATGATCGGAATGGGAATCGAAACCAGTTGCGACGAGACCTCCATCGGAATCGTCCGCGACGGGAAAGAGAACCTCAGTCTTAGAATTTTCAGTCAGATCGATCTGCACAAACCCTACGGCGGAATCGTTCCGGAAATCGCTTCGCGCGCTCATCTGGAAAAGATCAACCTTCTGCTCGAAGAAGCGATGGAAGAGGCAAAGATCGGGTTCGAGGACCTTTCCTACGTCGCTGTGACTTCTTCTCCCGGTTTGACCGGTTCTTTGATGGTCGGTGCGCAGATGGCCCGTTGCATTCACATGGTTTACGGGACTCCGATTTTACCGGTTTGTCATCTTCAATCGCACTTTGCCGTTTTACACTTGGAGGGAGTTCCCACGGAATTCCCCGTTCTAGGATTATTGCTCTCCGGTGGGAATTCCGCCATTTACACATTGAAAGAATTTGGTAGAATGGAACTTCTCGGCGATACGATGGACGACGCTTTGGGAGAAGCCTTTGATAAGGTTGCGGGACTTTTGGATCTGCCTTATCCGGGCGGGCCGTATATAGAAGCGAAAGCGAACGCCTATGTTCCCGCTCCGGACGAAAAACCGATTCTTCCTCCGCTGCTTCGGAATCTTCCTCACAACGAGGTTTCATTCTCTTTCAGCGGACTCAAGACGGCGGTGATGGTTCAACTGGAAAAACAAAAGGATCTTTCTCAGGAAAGGATCTGTTGGAACTTTCAGAATTCCGCGTTCGATCTTGTGGAACGGAATCTCAAACGGGCCGTCGCGAAAACGGGAATTCGTCGGGTCTTTGCCGCGGGGGGAGTGTTGGCAAACGGCACGCTTCAGAAACGATTGCAGTCTTGGGCTGAAAAGAATTCAGTGGAACTTTATACTCCCAAGAGAAAAATTTATTGTACCGATAACGGTGCCATGGTAGCGTCTTTGGGATACTATCTTTTTCAGAAAGGCTATCAGAGAGATATCGATTTTACGGTCAGTCCGTCCAGACAGGAGATTTTTACATGAAACTCAAACTCAGTTGGGTTCCTAACACTCTTACGCTCGGAAATCTCACGATGGGATTCAGCGCTATGCTCGTTGCGTCCGAAGCCGGTTCCCGGGGCGGAAGCGAGTTACAGGCATACACACTTGCAGGATTCTTTATATTGCTTGCGGCTCTCTGCGACGGACTCGACGGCATGGCCGCAAGAGCGCTCAACGCGACATCCGAATTGGGAGCCGATCTGGACAGTCTTGCGGATTTGACCGCTTTCGGAATCGCTCCGGGTTATCTAATGTATCAGATGGTTCTTTGCGAATACAAGATCGACGTCTTCGGTAAGGAAGATCTTTTTCCGATCGGAATGCTCGTTGCCGCGATCTTCCCGATCTGCGCCGCGTATCGACTCGCGCGTTTCAACGTCGCACACGATCCGAAATCCTTTACGGGGCTTCCTTCTCCTGTGGCGGGCGTAACCGTCGGATTTTTTCCGATCTTTTTGAATGCGAACTCCGCTCCTCATTGGATTACGATCACCGGATTCGTTTTGATCGCGATCTTGATGGTTTCCAACATACGTTATTCGAAACCGCAGGCCGCCATTCGATCCAAGCTCAATCCTACGAGATTGTTTTTACTCGTGGCGGGAATCACGATTCTGCTCGCTCTTGTAGGACTCAACCGCTGGCCTTGGCTGATCTACGGATTGATTTTCTTTTACATCTTTTCCGGAATCATGACCTTTCTCATTCACTTGATCCAAGAATTCCGAGTGAAGTTGGACTAAAACGGAAACTGCACCTGCAAGTTGATCCAAATTCCGTCGCCTTTACTTTCCTTCTTTCGGGAATGGCTCACCGTAAAAGCGATGGTCGGCGATAAAAGCCGCAGACGAAACGAAGAAGAACGATCCGTAAAGATCAGACTCGTTTCGTCCCGTGCGGTTCTCGCCTCGAATACCGAATCGGTTCGGTTTCCTTCTTTTTGAAACAGAAACGCGCCTTCTAAGTTCCAAGTTTCCGCGATTCGAAAGGACCATTTCCCTTCCGTGATCGTGTCTCCGTTGATTCTCCATTCTTGTCCCGCTTCGATCGTAAAACGATTTCGGTATAAACCGTAATAAAGTCCGCGGCCGATCGTTTCGTTCGTATAACTTCTCAAGGAAAGAAGAATTCCTCCGTAGAAAGGATCGTAAATCATCGGAGCCTTGCCTCCGATGATTTCCCAACGTTTTGAAGACGAGGCGGAAGGAATATTAGAATTTTCGAATACAGAGGATCGTGTCGTTTCGTTTACGAAAAAGGGATTCGATTTTGAAATCGCCTCGAACGGAGTTTCGGAAGTCGCGTAGTTTGCAGCCGGAAAAGAACGGTTCCACGCTCGAATCCATTCCATCGAGAACGCGGAGTGCGAAACGATCGCAAAACGTGCGAGTTCCGCCTTACCTTTCAGTTCGTTCCGATCCGGGTCGAGCGCGAAAAGATCCTCGCTTTTTCCGCGATACCCGGTCAGACGAAATTCGGAATCCAAACGTTCCGAAAACATCGAAGTATAAAACGTCCCGCCGATTTCCTTTTTCTCACCGACGGTTTGAATTCTGGAAACGATCTTCGGACCGGGAAGATTCCAATTCTTCGATTGGAAATTGAGAGAAACGTAATGTTTAGAAATCTCGGGAGAATACGCGGCTTCGAATAACTTCTTTGGAGAAAGAAGATAATACCCGGCTCCGCGTTTCGCTTCTTGTTCGGAATAATACGCTCCGAACGACCAGTCCTTCCAGATCAGCCCGAAAAATCCAGAACGATGCACGGCTTGATCGATCTCCGGAAGCGCGGTGTAAAAATCGTTGTCCCTCAGGAAATAAAAATTCTCCAGAGGTCGAAACCGATGTCCGAAACTCGCACGAACGTATTTGTGATCTACTTTGGCGGAGAAAAGCGGGGTTCCGTTTCGAGTTTCGAAAAAGCCGGTCCAACAAAACCGAGCCGGCTCTTTCTGAATCAAGTTCTTAATTCCGGAAACGGATCGGGGATGTTCGACAGAATTTTTCCGAGCTGTTGTCTTCGAAACTCCATCTTCGAAGGTCGCGAAATTGACTGAGTCGACCGGGGCAGGCTGCGGAGCTGCCATCGGGCAATTCGAAGTTTTCAAAAACCAATTCTCTTTTGCCGTATGTGTATATCTCGATTCGTAGGTTTCCAGGGTCGCTCCTATCCGCGATTCAACCGCGGCGAGCGGAAACCGCACGCAAAGAAATGCGACTGAGGTTAGAAAGTAAAATGCGGATAGGAATGAAAACCGTAACGCGTAAAATTTCGAATACGAAAGAATCGTAAAAAATCGGAATATTCTAAAAAACGAATTCTCTTTCGAGCTCACGGATTTTCCTTTCGGACTTTTCTCCGTGAACGTTTGTCTCGATTTGCGCATTCGAACTTCACGGTTTTTCTCCGCGAATCTTCTTGTTTAAAAGGACGTAAATCTTCGTTTGTTCTTTTTCCGAAAGGGAACGGAAGAACTCCGCGAATTCGTTTCGAGAACGCGCGCTTTCTTTGGAGATTCGCAGCGCGGCCGCCAGCGCAAATCCCGCCGACAAAAGTTCCTGCAGTGTTAAAGAGACATTCGTATAACGATGAATCGACGATCTTCGGACAAAATCGGGCGTCTCGGAAATTTCCTTGTTTTTTCCGTAAGAGCGATCATACTCGACCGCCGGTTCGCGATCGACGCGATTCGCGGAGGAAATCCGAGTCGCTCGGGAATCGGATTCTTTTTCGAAAAGATCTCCGACGTCCGCACGCGCGGAAAACGAAACGTCTTGATCGATCGCGCTTTGATTTCCAAAAAACGAAACGGCGGCATTCCCCCAGGCAAATCCGATTCCGAGCGTAAAACGATCTTCGGTATGAGCCTCCGTCCAAGTTCTTGAAATTCCCGCAAACAACCGAAGTTCCCGGTTCAATGGAGAATGCAGTAAAAGAGAAACGTTTCGAAATTCTTCTCCGGTCTTTCCGAAAAGATGGATCGACTGTCGAGTCGGAATCTCCAATCGAAATCCGATCACACAAAGGTCCTTTTGTCCGCGTTCCCAACCGGCAAACAAAGAAGAAGAAAAAGAATTCTCCCTCGAAACGAAAGAATAACCGAAGCCCGCGTAGGTTTGATGAACGAGCGGAGAGATTTCCGTTGCGGTTCTATGATTCACATAAACGAACGAAGTCTTCCAAAGATGTTCGTTTCGTTTTGCGACAAAGAATTCTCCGGAAGCTCCGAACGAGGGAGGAAATTTCTTTTTTGCTTCGGTCAAAATTCCCAAAGCAAGGGAAGAATTCTTCGGAGAAAGAAAGAAGGCCGGATCGATATCCGAACGAAACCGTTTGTGTTCGTCGTCTTCCGCACACAAACCGCTTGTGAAAACGCAAAGGAGGCAAACCCAAAACAAAATCGTTGTCGGTTTGGAAACTTTGGAACGGGAGAATTCTTTTTTCCGCACGTTCGAAGCGGTTCGCGTCAACGAAGCTCAAGCGTTCGCTTTGAAAAAAAATCGAAATTGCTTTCGAAAAAAAATTCAAACGAAACGTTTTTGTCCGGGGGAAACGTTAAGATAGGATTCAGAAACCGAGGAAAACACGGGGTTTTGGGACTCAAAAAGACTTCTGGATCGAAAATCGAGGATTTTCGAAAAAAAAGAGTGTTTTGAGTTGACATTTACTACTATTTTGATTAGTATATACATATCCGTTTAGTGGATTATCCTGTGGTTTTATCTGTTTATGTCGTCTAATTTATTAAGAATGGAGAGAAGACTATGATCATTCGATCTCTGCAAGAATCAGCAAATTACCAGAGAAAACGCGGTGGTCTCGCCGGTGCCGGTCCTAACTGGAAGGAACGGACTCGCGCGGGTGAGTCGAATCTTAAATCCTTCGCGGATTATCTGGAAGAAGCGTTTGAAGGGGAAGTAGTTCAAAAAGGAACCTGGTTTGCAGATTCACTTTCTGAGCTCAGCAAAAACAACCTGAAGCGGATTTGAAATCTAGCGGAAAACTCTCTGAAAGGTTGGGTCCTTTTCCCGATCCCAGAACGCGGATTGCGTATGAAGCCGAATCCCTGGAAGATTGGGAACTTTTGGCGGTACTTCTGGGAAGAGGGAATCGGGCTCAGCCGATCGAGGAATTGAGCCGCAATATCTTGCATCAAAGTAAGGGACTGGGCGGACTTCTTCAAAAACAAGTTTCGGATCTTCGTAGGATTCCCGGGATCGGCAACGCAAAGGCGACCGCCTTAATCGCCGCCATCGAATTTGCAAGACGCCTCAAATGGGAAGCGCTCAAAGGGAAACGTTATTCCAGCAAGCAGCTTCTGAACTTTTTATCCACAAGTTTAATCCCTAAAAACAGGGAATGTTTCGTTCTCATCACTCTTTCACCCGAAGGTTCCGTGTTACGCGCCGAAGTCGTTGCGACCGGAAGTCTGGAAGAAGTCGGAGTACAAAGCCGAGACTTATTGAAGATCATTTTGAACGACGCGGCTTCCGCCGTGATCATCGCGCACAATCATCCCGAATCCGGCTGCAAACCGAGCCGAGAAGATATTTGGATTTATAAGAATTTCGGCAAGTTGTTGGATTCTCTCGGAATCGACCTCTTGGACCAATGGATTTTTGGAATTGACGGGATCTATTCCTGTAAGGAAGGTAAGGTTCTTCAGGCGTAACGCAGTGTTGAAAAATTTGCCGATTCTTTGGATCTTAGTGCGGAGAGATTACGCCTTACAATTTGCGGGAAGTTCCTTGGGAATCTCGTGGATGCTGATTCAAAACCTGAGTTTGATCCTGATCTATACGATCGTCTTTTTATTTCTTCATTTAAAAGGAAATCCCGAATCCGCTTCCGACTTCATCGGATACGCGTTCAGCGGTCTTTTGTTTTGGATTCCTCTTCAGGAATACATGATCCGCGGGACTTCCATTCTTACCGAAAACAGACAACTCATTAAACGGTCTCCTTTGGGTCCCGAGATTTTTCTTTGGATTCCTTACGCGCAGATGCTCGTTCATTTCGCCGTGACGGCGGTTCCGATTCTGGCCGTTCTGATTGCATTAGATAAATTGAATGTTTATTTTTTCCCGTTCGGTATTTTGATCGTGGTCGTCACGGGATATCTGCTTTCTTTCGTGCAGGGTTATCTCGCGAGAGCCAACGTGATTCTCCGGGACATCACTCCTCTGATTCGACTGATCTCCCAATTCTTCTTTTGGTCGCTGCCGATCCTATACGTTTCCTCCGGCTTTTTGCAGGAAGTCAACGTTTGGAATCCGTTGAACTTTCCTTTGGAAGTTTTCCGTTACGTTTTATTAAACGACTTCGTTCCCGTTTTCCATTGGAAAGAATTTCTTCCGTCCCTGATTCTTTTCCCTTTGGTAGGAATTCTCAGCCGTTCTAAATTTCATTCCGTCATTTTGGATCATCTTTGAGCTTAAAAGTAGAAAATCTGAATAAGGTTTACGCCGGTTTTAGCGGCCCTTCCAAGCGGATTTTAAACGTACTAACGCTCGGTTTTTTCGGGAACGACGTGCGTTACGACGCTCTGAAAAACGTAAGCTTTGAAATCGGTTCCGGAGAAATCGTCGGTTTAATCGGAAGAAACGGCGCGGGAAAGTCCACGTTGCTAAAAGTCCTCACGGGAGTTTCCTCGTACGCGTCGGGAAAAATTCTAAAAACGGGAACTCTTCGATCCATCCTCGAACTCGGAGTAGGATTCAACCCCGAACTTGACGGACGGGAAAATCTGTATTACAACGGTCTCGTTTGGGGACTCAGTCCGAAAGAAATCGAATCTTCGATGGAGGAGATTTTCGAGTTCTCCGGTTTAAAAGAATTTAAGAATATTCCAATCAAACAATATTCTTCCGGGATGGTGATGCGTCTCGGTTTTGCGCTCGCGACGTTCGCGAGGCCCGACATTCTCATCGTGGACGAGGCTCTTGCGGTGGGAGACGCGAGCTTTCAGCAGAAATGTCTGCAGCGTTTTCGTTCGTTTCAGGAAGAAGGAACTCTGACGCTCATCGTCAGTCACGATCTCGAACTTTTAAAGTCCGTCTGTTCCCGGGTTCTCATTTTGGAAAAAGGAAAACTGGTTTTTGACGGAGATCCCGTCGATGGATTTCGCGAATACATGCAGATCATCGCGGATGCGGGGAGCGAACAGGAAAACGTTCTTCCTTTGCAGAAGGATTCTCCCGTGGAAACTCTTTCGGTCGGAATTCAACACAAGGGCCGGATCAATCCGAAAATTCTTCCGGTCGGAGCGGAAGTGGAAATAACTGTCGGCGTAAAATTCAAAAAGGAAATCCCCGATTTGACGGTCGGTTTTCACATCGACGACGCTCGGGGAATCCGTGCTTTCGGGACGAACACGTTTCATCTCGGGAATTCGTTGAAAAACATCCGCGCGGGAGAATCGGTCCGGGCGCAGTTCCGACTTCCTCTGAATTTTTCCGCAGGAAAGTATTCGCTCGGGATCGCGTTGCACGAAGGGGACAATCACGTGGGAAGCAATTACCTTTGGAAGGACGGGATTCTTTCTTTTGAGTTGGAACGGCTCGATCTCCCGAAATTCGAGGGCGCGGCTTGGTTGCCGGTCGAGTGCCGCCTGGAAAAAGACGCTTCTTCCTGATTTATTTTTCTTTCTCACCCCGGAAAGCCCGGAATCCTGGTTCTCAATATGAAAGTTTGTGTGATTGGAAGCGGTTATGTCGGTCTTGTCGCTGGGGCTTGTTTTGCGGAATATGGAAATCACGTGATTTGCGTCGATAAAGACGAAACGAAAATCGCAAATCTTAAAAAAGGAATCATTCCCATCTATGAGCCGGGTCTTTCCGAATTGGTTTTGACCAATTGGAAGGAAAAACGGTTGGATTTTACGACTTCTCTCAAGGAAGGCGTGGAAAATTCGGAAATCATTTTTATCGCTGTGGGAACTCCCACACTCCCGGACGGATCGTCGGATCTTTCCGCCGTCTTTGCGGTCGCAAAGGAAATCGGTAAATCCATCAACGGCTACAAGGTCATTGTGGATAAGTCCACCGTTCCGGTCGGAACTGCGGCTCAAGTCAAAGCGATTATCGCCAACGAAACCAAACAAGAATTCGACGTCGTTTCCAACCCGGAATTTTTGAAAGAAGGCGCGGCGATCGACGACTTTATGCGTCCGGAAAGAGTCGTGATCGGAGCGGAAACGCAAAAAGCCGGCGACCTCATCGCACAATTGTACGCGCCTTTCGTTCTCAACGGAAATCCGATTCTCCGTATGGGAGTGGTTTCCGCGGAACTTACCAAATACGCGTGCAACGCGTTCCTCGCGACGAAAATCTCATTTGCCAACGAGATCGCGAATCTTTGCGAAGCCGTCGGAGGAAATTACGAAGACGTGCGCAAAGGAATGGGAACCGACTCCAGAATCGGAAGACAGTTCTTGTACGCTGGAATCGGATACGGAGGTTCCTGTTTTCCGAAGGACGTCCGCGCCCTCATCAAAACGTCGGAAGACGAAGGCGCGCCCTTGCAGATCATCCGCAAAGTGGAAGAAGTCAACGAAGCGCAAAAACTCAGACTCTATGAGAAAATCGTAAAGTTTTACGGAGAATCCGGTCTTGCCGGAAAAACCTTCGCGGTTTGGGGGCTTTCCTTTAAACCGGGAACGGACGATATGAGAGAGGCTCCTTCGATTCCTCTTTTGCTCAAACTACATGATAAAAACGTAAAGTTACAGGTTTATGATCCGGTTTCTAAAGAGACTTCGGGTCATTATTTCGAAGGGAAGGTGCAATATGCGGACGACGCTTATTCCGCTCTCAAAGACGCGGACGCTCTTCTTCTTTTAACCGAATGGAGAGAATTCAGAGAACCCGATTTCGGGAAAATGAAGAGCTTGATGAAACAAAGCGTGATCTTCGACGGAAGAAATCAGTATTCTCCGGAATCGATGAAAAAACAAGGGTTTCAATATTTCTCGATCGGAAAACCGGCCGTATAAATTTTGTTAAGCGAATCCCTGCCGTCGCACGACAGCGGGGACGTAAGTTCGTTTAACGGCCGAACGGTTTTCTAAAATATTCTTCATAAGAAAATCGGAATGCGTTTAACAATCGACGCGTTCGAGTGATATTCCTCTTTGATTTCGGGGTTCATGTCTTTCTTCCGCTCTAAGGACCATCCGAGAAGAAATTCAATAGTTTAGCCAAGAAGAAATCGGACGTGCAGTTAAAAATTGTTTATCGTATGCGAAGAAGCCGCGTTAGGTTATGTTGGTCGAGTGATCGGGGACAAATCTGAAATCGAAAAAGCGGGCCGATGCCTGCCTTCAAAATTCATTCAGAGAATCGTATATTTCAATCCCAGTCTGCAAAAGCGGATTCCGGATTCGGTCCCGAATAATTCCAGTGGCCCATCTTTCTTCCGTCGCGGACTTCCGTTTTTCCGTAAAGGTGGAGGTGATAATGAGGATTTTCTAATGCTCGATTCCAGAGAACGGAGCCGGGTTTGTAATCTTCGCCGAGAATGTTTTTCATAGTGACCGCTTTGACGGGGATGTGCGTCGGCGCGGGAAGATTACAAAGTGTTCTCATCTGAAGAGCAAATTGGGAAAGTGTTCCGCTGTCCTGGCTGAAATGTCCGGAATTATGCGGTCGGGGAGCGAATTCGTTGCAAAGAATTTCCTCTCCCTTGATAAAGAACTCGATTCCGAAGACTCCGACATAATCGATCGTTTCCGCGAGTTTTTTTGCATAAGCGACAAGATTGTCCTCCACGCTTTTCGGAAATTCTCCGGGATGAAAGGTAAGATCGAGAATGTGATTTTTATGAACGTTTCGAGACGGTCGAAAATGGGAAATCGTACCGTCTTCGAATCTCGCTAAGATTACGGAAGCTTCGTCCGTAAACGGAAAAAATTCCTCCACGATATGATTGAATTCTTTGAGATCGGCGAGCGCGGAAATCAATTCTTCCCGAGTTTTGCATTTCACCTGGCCCTTTCCATCGTAACCCATCGTGTTCGTTTTTAAGATGCAGGGGAATTTGACTTTGGGCGGAACCGAACGTTTATCCTCTTCCGTAAACACCGGAAAAAAGTTTACGGTAGGAATTCCGGCCTTTTGGAAGGAAGTTTTTTCTTTCCATCGGTTTTGCGCGATTCGGACGCAGTTCGGAGAAGGATGAACTTTAAGTCCCGTCTGTTTGGAAAAGTTTTCGACAGTGGAAAGTGCAATTTCCGGAATATTCTCGAATTCGAATGTAAGAGCGTCGATCTTGTTTAGGAAATCGGTCAGCGCGGTCACGTCTTCGTATGCTGCTACGAATTCGTTGGCACCCGCACCCGCAGCGGGAGAATTCTTTTCGGGAGAATAAACGGAAACTTCGTATCCGAACGGAATCACTTCCAAGCAGAACATTCTCGCGAGTTGTCCCGCGCCCATGACCCCGAGTTTGGCGCCGGGGAGAAGAACGTTTTCTCCGCTCACAGAAGATCCTTGTTTTTAGAAAGGGCCTCTTCTCGAATTTTGATACGATATTGTTCGAGTTTTTCCGAAAGTTCGGCGCTTTGTAAGGAAAGAATTCTCAGAGCGAGGAGGCCCGCATTCTTAGCACCCGCCGTTCCGATCGCGAGAGTTCCCACCGGAACTCCTCCCGGCATTTGAACGATGGAAAGAAGGCTGTCTAGTCCGTTGAGCGCTTTGCTTTGAACCGGAACTCCCAATACGGGAAGGGTGGTCATCGACGCAACCATACCGGGAAGGTGAGCGGCTCCGCCGGCTCCGGCGATGATTACAGAGTAACCGGCTTGTTTCGCGTTCTTGGAAAATTCCAACATAAGTTCGGGGGATCTGTGAGCCGAAACGATTTCTTTATCGGCCCTCACGCCGAAATCCTTCAGGATCAACTCGGCTTCCTTCATCGTTTCCCAATCGGAATGACTGCCCATGATGATTGCGACTTTTGCGTTCAAGTTGGATTCTCCTTCTGAAACTGTTTCTGTGCGTAAAGAGGTTTGCAAGAACTAAACCGGAAGAGCTTCTACGAAGCGTTCGAGTCGAATTCCTCGGGACGCTTTCGCTAAAACCACGGAACCCTCCGGGACCGAGTCCGTAAAGGTTCGAACGAGTTCCTTCAAACCTTCTTCCGTTTCCGGGAAATGTTCCGCAAACCGCGGCGACGAAGTTCGTTTAACAAATTCGTCCCGTATCAGACGAGCATCGTTTCCAAACGTAAATAGGCCTTTGAGATTCGGAAAGCCCGCGCAGAATTTGCCGAGTTTTTTATGGAATTCGGAGGAATGTTTTCCGAGTTCTTTCATATCGCCTAATACGACGAAGAATTCCTTTTTGTCTGCGAGTTGATCCGCTACTTCCAAGGAAGAAAGCATGGATTCGTAGTTCGCGTTATACGTATCGTTGATTACGTTGTATTTGCCGCTTTGAAAATCGAGTCGCTTATTTGCGGAACGAAACGAGGAGATTCCGTCTTGAATCCATTCGATCGGGGTTCCGATCGCTTCCAAACAGGAAACCGCGACCGCCACGTTCCCCAAAAGTTTTTCTCCGGGTAGATTCCATTCTATCTCTTTGTCTTTGTAATTTAATAAGAATCCGGACGGCCGTTTTTGGAGGACGGAAAACGTCTTCCCCGGTTCCGCAAGGACGAGTTTCCCGCCGTGTTTGCGGAGCTTTCGCTTTAGAACTTTAGAATATTCTCCCGAGCTTGGGTAAAAGAGTTTGCCGCCCTTTGTAAGACCTTCCGCAACTTCCGCTTTGGCCTTTGCGATTCCTTTTTGGCTGCCTAAGAATTCTATATGCGCGGTTCCGATCGTAGTGATAACGGCGTGATCCGGCTTTGCGATCCGGGTTAATCTGGAAATTTCCCCTTTGTGGTTCATACCGAGTTCGCAGACTACGATTCGAGTTCGATCCGTGATCCGGAATAGGGTGAACGGAAGACCGATTTCGTTGTTATAATTTTTTTCCGTGACGACTAATGCTTGTTCGCCGATCGGTTTGAGACAATTCCCTAATAATTCTTTCGTGGTCGTTTTCCCGCTTGAGCCGGTTACGGCAATTACGATCGGATTGTATCTCAGTCTGTGAAATTCCGCCAATCTTCCGAGAGCGATCAACGTGTCCTTTACGGGAATGGACTTGGCTGCCTCTTCTTCCGTAAACCCGTTTCGGATCGGATGATCTTCCTCCACTAAAAAATAGGACGCCCCGTTTGCGACCGCGTCGCGTATAAATTCGTGGCCGTCCCGATTTCCCCGAAGCGGGACAAAGAGGGAACCGGGTTCCGCTTCCGCAGAGGAAGTCGTAATCGTAACAATCTGTGATTCTTTTTGAAACCAAGTCCCGGATCGTAATCCCAAGGCTTTGCGGATCGTTTCGGGGTCGTAGGAGAAGGCTGCCTTCATGAATCCAAATTGTAGGGAGAGAATCTTTTGGAAATTCTAAAATTGAGGTAGGGTGGAGTCGCGTTTATACGACCTGCGTATAAATGGGGAGAAAATCTTTGTATGTCGTAGAAGCGCCGTCGGACCCATCTTTATCGTTCGGTATAATGCAGATGTTTTTATACCAACGCTACGTACGATATAAGCCGTTTTTCTCGATATAAGCTAAAATCTTTTCGGAAATCCGTTCGCGATTCAATGCGGCCGAAGCGGAACCGGACTTAGCAAAAGAAATTCTCAAATCCGTGGAACTTACCGGAATCAAAGGGTTGTTCAAAAAACGAAAACTACCTTGTTCTAAAAGACGGTCGTTGATCGGAATCGTTTCCGAAAAACGACGAAATACGTAAACCTCGCGAACGAGGCGCAAAATTTCCTTCCAATCCTTCCACTGATCAAAGTTCGAATAATTATCCTCTCCGATCAAAAGCACGAACTCCCGATCCGGATAAGAAGACTTCAGTTCCAAGATCGTTTGAATCGTAAAGCTCGGACCGGTTCGTTTGAGTTCTAAGTCCAGGATGCGGATCGTTTCGCCGAATTCGGAGGCGAAAATATGCAACATTTCTAATGTTCTTTCGGGGGAAGCCGTCTTCTCGTTTTTAAGGGGATTTTGCCGATTAGGAATCAGAAAGACCTCCCTACATTCGGGAACTACCCTAAAAAAAGACTTTAGGATTCCTGAATGTCCTATGTGGGGAGGATCGAAACTTCCTCCGAAGATTCCGGTGAGAATTTTGGATTCACCGGACAAGGATTAACCTCGGATTTGTCCGCTTCCGTTGACGTATGTGGTCGTGGTGGTGAGATGCACCAACCCCATCGGTCCTCGAACATGAAGTTTTCCGGTGGAAATTCCGACCTCCGCTCCGAGGCCGAATTCTCCTCCATCGTGAAACCGAGTGGAACAATTCACGAAAAGCGCGGCGGAATCCAACGAACTCGTAAACGTTTTTGCGGCGGTTAGGTCTTCCGTAACGATCGCTTCGGTATGACCCGAGGAAGTTTTTTCGATAAAGGCCAGCGCTTCTTCCAAAGAAGAAACCGTTTTTACGGAAAGTCTCAGATCTAAGAATTCTTCCATGTAGTCCGCTTCGCTTACGGGTTTTCCTTTCGGAAACAAAGATAGAGCGGGTGGATCGAGAAGAAGTTCCACACCTTCTTTTGCAAGAGCTTCTAAGAGTTCTTTGCGGAAGGGATATCCGTTATGAAGAATCAGATTCTCCGTAGCGTTACAAACTCCGGGTCTTTGCACCTTCGAGTTGATTACGATCGGAATCACTTTCCCGGGGTCCGCGTCCTGATCGATGTAAAGATTACAAACGCCTTTGTCGTGTTTGACGACGGGAATTTTGGAATTTTCGCTGACGAAGCGGATCAAACCTTCTCCGCCTCTCGGAACTACGATATCGATCGACGCGGTTTGTTGAAAGAAGGGAAGCATAAACGATCGATCCGTTTTGTCCACGAAAGTCACCGCTCCTGTGTCGATTCCTTCTTTATTTAGAATTTCATGAAATAGTTTTACGAGGATCGCGTTCGAGTGAAACGCTTCGCTTCCTCCTCTAAGAATGCACGCGTTGCCCGATTTAAAGGAAAGCGCACCCACGTCGATTGTGACGTTCGGACGCGATTCGTAGATCACCATTACGACCCCGAGCGGAACCCGTCTCGTAACGAGTTCTAGGCCGTTGGGAAGAGTCAAACCGCGCGTAACTTCTCCCACAGGATCGGGGAGGCTTACGATTTCTCGAACCGCGGAAGCCATCGCTGCGATTCTCTTGTCGTTTAACAAAAGACGGTCCATCAAGGCCGCGGAAAGATTTTTTTCCTTACCGTCTTTGAGATCCCGTTCGTTTGCTGCGAGAATTTCGGATTTTCTTTTTTCCAACAGATCAGCGAGATCCGCGAGAATCTTATTCTTTTTGGAAGAAGGAAGCGCCTTTAAACTTCTGGAAGCTTTTTTCGCGCGTAAACAAAGGTCTTCAACGTATTCGATTTCTTTCATGTATGATTTCCCCCGTTTCCGTTCGCGTTTCTATTCTTACGAATGATTTCCTTTACGTCCTCTTCCGAAAATACCCGGTTTCCGGAAGGAGCGACTAACGTTCCGATTTCGTTTTCGTTCAAAAACTCCCGGATCACGTGCATCTTCTTTCCGTTTAAGATCGCGGTCGGAATTCCGGCTTCGGATAATAAACCCGCCGATTTGAGCTTGGTAAACATGCCGCCGGTTCCGGGACCGCTCGGACCGCCGGCGAGATTCAAATCGTCTTTGGTGATTTTTCCCAAAAAGGATACGACCTTCTCTTCTTTCAAAAATCCGTCCACGCCGGTAAGAATGACGAGAAGATCCGCGCCTACGATCAGACTTACCAAAGCGGAGAGCATATCGTTGTCTCCGAATTTCACCTCTTCGGTCGCAACGGAATCGTTTTCGTTCACGATGGGAAGAATTCCCCATTCCAAAAGCTGAGTGAAGGTGTTCTTTAGATTTTTATAACCTTCTTTAGATTCGAGATCCAAAACTCCGAAAAGAATCTGCGCGATGCTCAGATTCACCTTGGAAAAAAAACTGTCGTATAGATTGACGAGGCGGTTTTGGCCCATGGCGGCTAACGCCTGTTTTTCGGAAAGGGAATCTCCAGAGGAAATGGAAGAGGGGAGTTCGCTTAACAAAAGTCTTCCCCTTGCGATCGCTCCGGAGGAAACGAGGATCACTTTTTTACCGAGATCTCGGAGATGACGGATGTCGCTTACCAATTGAAAGAGAAAGTCGTTCACTTCCGAGGAAGGACCGGACAATCTCGCGGAACCGACCTTGATTACGATCATCTCGGCGGAACGGATTTTTTCCGAAAGGACGGAGCGTTCTAAGATGGATGAATTCATTCTTGGAACTCCTTTTGACTGGAAGAAGGGGAATCTTCGGAAGAATCGTCGAACTCCGCAGTGTTCGCAGAAGAATTCTCCGTGTTCGTATCGTTTCCATCCTCCGTAAAGTTGGCAAGTTTGGAATTTGGATTTAAAACCTTTTCGATTTCGTCTTTAAAAAAGGTTTCGTCCATGGCGATTAAAAGTTCTTCCAAGTTTATTTCCTTTTCCGCGGAGATCGCGATCACCTTGCCGAGATGGGAAACCTTTTGGATTACGTCCTTGGTGAATTCGGGATCGTCCCACACGTCGATTTTGTTCAATACGATCAAGTAAGGGCGTTTGAGAAGTTCCGGATTGTATGTGGAAAGTTCGTTTCTGAGCATCTTTAAATCCTCTTCGATATCCAAAGAGGATGCGTCGAACAGATATAAGATTCCTTTCACTCGTTCGATATGACGAAGAAACGAAAGTCCTAGACCGATTCCCATGCTCGCGCCTTCGATGATGCCCGGAATGTCCGCGATCGTAAAACGGAAGATATCTCCTCTTCGCTTAACAACACCGAGGTTCGGAGAAAGTGTCGTGAACGCGTAACCCGCGATCTTAGGATGGGCGTCCGTGATCTTTGAGATCAGTGTGGATTTGCCTGCGTTTGGAAGACCGACGATCCCGACGTCGGCCAAAAGTTTCAACGAAAGACGTAGAAATTTATATTCTCCCTCTTCTCCGGGTTGCGCGAAGCGGGGAGTTTGATTGGTGGAAGATTTAAAGTGCGTGTTTCCTTTTCCGCCTCGGCCGCCTCGAACGACGACGAATTCCTGCGTGTCGGAAACAAAATCGAAAAGAAGATCGCCCGTTTCTTCGTCGTAAATCTGCGTTCCGAGAGGAACGAAGAGGATCAAGTCTTCTCCCTTTTTGCCGGAACAATTGTCGCCTACTCCGGGAAAACCGGCTTCCGCCTTGAACTTTCTTTTGGAAAGATATTTGTCCAGTGTGTACATGGAAAGATTCGGACGAATGATCACGTTTCCGCCGATTCCTCCGTCTCCGCCGTCGGGACCGCCGAACTCGACGTATTTTTCCCTGCGGAAATGAACGGAACCTGCTCCGCCGTGACCGGCGAACACTTCGATGGCGACTTCGTCTACAAAGGATTCCATGCTTTTAATCGAATATTCTAAATTCTTAAATTACCTAATAAAACAAAAAACCGCAGAGTCCGGACCCAGAAGCGGGCAGGAGACTGCGGTTCATCCGGTTTTTGTTGAAATATAGGGGTTTATTCCGGGTAAACGGAAACCTGCATTTTCAATTTGGATACCATCTCGAACTTTACTTTCCCGTGAACGAGAGCAAAGAGAGTGTGATCCTTTCCGAGACCAACGTTGTTGCCGGGGCGGAACTTTGTTCCTCTTTGGCGAACGAGGATGTTTCCTGCGAGAACGGATTCGCCGCCGAAACGTTTTACGCCGAGTCTCTGGGAATTTGAATCCCGGCCGTTTTTAGAAGATCCACCACCTTTCTTATGTGCCATTTTCAGGTACTCCTATCAGTTCAATTTCTGTCGGATATTGATTCTTGAGGTTTTTTAGCCCGGTAAGAACCAAATCAAAACTAGTTTGTATCAATGCGTCTTGCTCGAGAACCTCGAACCGAAGATATCCGTCGCGGATTTCTGCCGGTTTCACTTTGCCGGATTGGAGGAGGTGCAGATATAAGGTCTGAACCAGAACCGAGACGGCAGAGCAGAGAAGATTCTCGCCTTTTTTTCCAAGAGAAGCGGGAGAATGTCCCTCGCTTTCCAAGGAAAAATAAAATTCTCCTTTGCGAGTGATCCGAATGGCGATCAAACTGCGGAGAGAGAAACGACCTTAACTTTTTGGAGCTGTTGTCTGTGGCCCCAAGCTTTTTGATAATTCTTTCTTCTTTTGTAAACGTAAGCGTGAATTTTGTCACCTTTTACGTCTTCGAGAACTTTTAAGGAAACACGAGCCGTTTTCAGCTCAGGTTGTCCGATATGAACCTTATTGCTGGATTCCGCGAAAAGAAGAACTTTTGCGTCAAAGGATTCACCCGCGTTTTTGCCGGTTTTTTCGGTCAGAAATTCCTGATCCTGGGTTACCTTGTATTGTCTGTTTCCAACTGAAATAATAGCGTACATATCCGTCCGGCCTGTTTTAAGTCGTTTTCAACCAATCTGGTCGACGTCCCCCGACGGTCAAGGGGAAAATCGAAAAACGCTTGTACGGGAAGCGAGGTTTGCCCGTTTGACCGAATTTTGTGGGAACTCATACGCCCAAAACGGAGAATTGTGGTCGTCCACCGTTCTTTCCGGAGAATGTGGGAACTCATACGATCAAATCTGAGGGACGCGGCCGCAATCGATGTTTTTTAGATTTGTAGGAACTCCTTCCTCTTTCTGGGATTCGAGGTTTTTCAGTCGGATCAACATCTGAAGGGAGAATTTCCGGTCAACGGGGGGATGTAAGAGTTCCCACAACCAACAAGAATCATTCCGTTCTTCGGAAGACCTCCTTGGTTCGCGGGAGAATTCTCCCGAAGCAAAGATTTACGATCCGGTTACGCACAGAAATCTCTAAGCCGGAGCCATGCTTAAAATTCTCCTGAGTCGGAACGACCTCTTTCGGAAAAAGGATTTATGAATTGAAAAATGCTTTCCCGATCCGCAGCGCCGAACTTCCGAACTTCAGCAAAATTCGAAGTCGGAACTCACAACGTTATGCGAACTCCCGTTTTGTAACTTGGAATCAACCCTGATAAAACCAAATCGTTTTGTATGCCAAGAATGAAAGCGTTCGCTGGAAGTATATTCATTGGGCAATAAGCTATATTTTGAATTATATATTCTTTATCATATTATAAGATCATTAGATAAATTTATGCGTCATTTTCAAAAAACTGATTTTTGTTTCCGAAAATGATTGAGAAATTGCTGATTCTTTTTTGGCGAAAGGTCGGTTGCGCTGAATGATCGTTCGATGATTTTCTTATAAAAAAAGAAAGAAAGTCCTAAAACGAGGAACAAAACCTAAAAAACGAGCAAAAAATCACTTAGGTAAGAGTTAATCGATCTGATAGATGCATACGATCTTTTTACGCAAAATGAAACAGTAAAAAGATTTTGAATCTAATTCAATTCAACAGGAGATACAAATGGTATCAGGAATTACACTCATCGTGCTCAGCATCCTTGCTGTGCCTTCCCTGCTTTTGGCAAAAAAACCGGACGCAAAAGAATTGCTTGCAAAGATTTCACCTTACCAAGGTTGGATCGGTCTGGTTTTCTGCTTCTGGGGAATCTACGGAATCGTATTCCAAGGACTTCTCGGTCTTGGATGGCTTCCAACTTGGCCGATTTACTGGGTGACTGCACTCGCGGGAAACATCGTTCAAGCGGTTCTCGGATTCATCCTCGGTTTCGGAACGATCTCCACTTACGTTCTTTCTAAAAACGAAGAAGCAAAGAAAAAAGGTGCCGAACTCTTAGCGAAATTGGCTCCGATCCAAGGTAAGTTGGGAATTTTTGGAATTGCAGTAGGGGTTTGGACTATCATCGCGTCCTTCCTTTTCTACGGAGTATAATTCCATTTTTCCGGGTGGGACTCTTCACCCGGAAACATTCCTTCCCGATTAAAGATTGCATTCTTATCAAAAAACGACTTCCTTTGTCGTTTAGAATGCAGGTTCTCACAGATCTCCGAAAAATTTCAGAACTCAAAAAAAGCCGATTTGCAAATCCGTTTCGGTTTCCCGAACATTTTCAAGACTCGAGATTGTCCGTCGATCGAAACGCTTCTTACACGATTCAAAAGCCCTTCGTTATAAACGGAATTTCGACGCTGGAAAACAAGCCGACCCGAATTACCGTAAAACCTTCCGAAGGCTCTTATTCCCGCTTTACTCATTCCGGAAAAAGTTACGAGCTGAATCCGTCTTTTTGTATAAAAGGAAATCATAATATACAACTCGGCGACGTGAAAATCATCGAACATCCGATCGCATTTCAATCCGCGTTCGGATTGTACTTGGATTTCGAATTGGAAGAATCCAGTTTTCCCACGTTCGATCATTGCAACCAGGTTTATTGGGACGGGGTTCTGGAGAATTTGCAAAGGATCGGAGACGTTCCGAAGATCACCGTAACCAAACCGTTCGTCACCCTTTGGGACAAAGGATATTGTATTTTAGAACCCGACGACGGAAGCGGAACCTTGTTTCTAGATCATCAGGTAAGTTATCCGGGAAATACGGTCGGCGACTCGAGAATTCAAACGGAAATGACTCCCGAAATTTTCGCGTATATCGCATCCGCAAGAACCACCGCGTTTCGACCGGGAACCGAAGCGGAGAAGTTCTATCAGATCGGACTAGCTGACGGTTTAAAGGATTATCCGTTCACGCTTGAAAACGTAATTTTGTTAAACGAAGAAAAGATCTTCAACCCGCGGGAAAAGTTCGTCCACGAAGGAAAGAATTACGAATTTATGGCGCACGAGTTGATCGATATTCTTGCTTGGATCCGTTTCGTGGAAGAGGAATACAAAGGAAGATGGATCGGAAAGATGACCACGTTCTTATTCGATCATCACAAACAGATCGACATCGCCCGGTTCGTTTGCGATCGAAAGAGATTCTCCGAGATCGGAATTTCCGTTCTTTGACCTCGGAAGATGTAGTTTGGAATTTCGTTCTTTTGATTCTTCCTTTGCGGGGAGGCGATCGCAGTTTGATTTTCGGCCGCGGCCGCTCTTCGAATTGGAAAAGCGGCTTCTATCGTTCCTTTTGATTTTAGATCGGTCTTTCGTTTAGAAGCCGATCATCATTCCCCCGTCCACACGAAGTGTCGCTCCCGTAATCCAATCTGCTTCCTCCGATGCAAAAAAGTGAATCGCGGAGGAAACGGCTTCTTCCGGATTCCGGTCGATCTTTAGGGGAATCGTATCGAGAATCTTTTCCCGCGCTTCTTTCGGAACGTTTGCGGCAAAGTCGTTGTCGATAAAACCGGAAGCGACGCAGTTGACCGTGACGTTCCGGGAGGCGAGTTCCCTCGCAGAGGATTTCGTCAGAGTCATGAGGCCCGCTTTCGCGGACGAATAATTCGCTTGTCCTCCGTTACCGTAAAACCCGGACACCGAACCGATGTTTATGATTCTTCCATATTCCTGTTTTATCATATACTTTGCCGCGGCTTGTGTTCCGAAAAAAGCGCCTCTGAGATTTACGTCGAAGACTTCGTTCCATTTTTCCTCGCTCATCCGCAAAAGAAGATCGTCCTTTATGATGCCGGCGTTGTTGATCCAAACGTCCAATCTTCCCGTCGTTTGAAACGCAAATTCGGCGAGTTCCTTGACTTGGGCTTTGTCGCGCACGTCGCAGAGTTTTCCGAAAACCTTTCCTTTGCCGATCTGCAAAAGTTCGTGAACGGTTTTTTCCACTTGGATCGGGTCCAAGTCGGAGACGATTACGGTCGCTTCTTTGTTTAAAAAATTCTTTGCCGTGACTTTTCCGATTCCGCGCGCGGAACCGGTGATTACGATCGTTCTATTCCGAAACATACATTCCTCCATTTATTTCGATGTCGAAATAATTTGCAAAAATCGAAACAATTTCACTTTTCAAAATTCGAATGAATTCTTTCCAAAAGACGGATAAAGGTTTCCTTTTCTTCAGGGAGAAGACCTTTGTAGAGTTTTTGAGTCGTCGTTTGCGAAGCGCGTAACACGGCTTCCCGAGTCGATCTTCCCTTGGCCGTCAACACGGCCGTAAAAACCCGTTCGTCGTCGGCGGATTGAATTCGTTTCACGTATTTCAATTCCTCCATCTTGTCCAATAAGGCCGTGACCGTGGAGTTGGTCCGGTCCAACGTCGATGCGAGTTCGCTCATCGTCATTTCTCCCGCGGCTCCAAGAGCGTAAAGAACCCCTCCGTGTGCGGGAACGAGATCCTTGATTCCTTCCTTTTCGAATTCTTTCGTTAGGAATTTTTGGATTCTGTCTCTGGTTCTCGAAAGAAGATGGATTGCGAATTCTTGCTTCATTTATTTCGATGTCGAAATAAATGAAGTTTTCGTCAATCTAAAAATTTTTCATTCTTCCGAAAAAAGCGTTTCTGGTTCCGTTCGAAATTCTCCCTATAGCGTCTCTCTTGTTAAGAGACAGAAGGTCTAATTATCGGGATTTCCGAGAAATATTACGATTGAACGTTCTGACGTTCGCGCGTTTACGTTCGACGATCGTCCGTAATACCGTTTGACAACCTTCATTCTAATATTTTTGATTCCATTAAAGCCCGAAGATCTATGACCGCTAAGAAAAAAACTTTCAAAAAGAAATCATCCGATCAACTCGATAAGTGGTGGCAAAAGACCACGATCTATCAGATTTACCCCCGCTCTTTCGCGGACACCAACGGAGATGGAATCGGAGACATTCCGGGAATTATCTCCAAGTTGGATTATCTTCGCGATCTGGGTTTTGAAACGATCTGGGTTTCTCCGATGTATAAAAGTCCGCAGATGGATCACGGGTACGACGTTAGCGACTATTACTCGATGGCTCCCGAATACGGAACCGTTCAGGATGCGGAAAAGCTAATAAAGGAAGTTCACAAGCGGGGAATGAAGATCGTGTTCGATATGGTGATGAATCATACTTCCGATGAACACGATTGGTTTAAGGAATCCCGTTCAAGCCGCGACAATCCGAAACGGGATTGGTATATCTGGAGGGACGGAAAAGGGAAGAATAAACCGCCGAACAACTGGAGCTCGTTCGTCACTCCCAAGGCTTGGAACTACGATAAGAAAACGGATCAATGGTATCTCGCGAGCTTTTTGGATTTTCAACCCGACCTGAATTACTACAATCCTCAAGTCAAAAAGGCGATGTTCGACGTTCTACGTTTTTGGCTGAAGAAGGGCGTGGACGGCTTTCGTCTCGATATCTTTCACGCGATCTATAAAGACAGACATTTTCGGGACAATCCGTTTCGGTTTAAATACATCGTTTCGGAAAACGATCACGACGGTTATTTTCAAAGCCGCGTTTATACGGTAAATCATCCGAATAACTTCGAATTTGCGAAAGAGCTCCGTTCCGTTTTGGAAGAATTCAACGGGGATCGTTTTTCGGTCGGAGAGGTCGCGGGCGACGATCATATCATCAAACGATACTTAGGTGAAAAGAGGGACGGTCTCAACCTCATCTTTATGTTCGAAACGCTTCTATTGAAATTTAAGACGACTTTTTTCAAAGGTATCATCAAAAAAATGGAAGAGGTTTATCCGTATCCGTACATTCCGACCTACGTTTTCGGGAATCACGATCAAAGACGCTACATGCGCAAGATCAACAACAACCTCGAAAAAGGAAAGCTTGTCGCTTTGTTTCAGTTTACCGCCAGAGGTGTTCCCGTTACTTATTACGGGGAAGAGATCGGAATGACGAACGAAACGATCAAACTTACGGAGGCGCAGGATCCACTTGCGAGAATCTATCGCTGGTTGGGAGATACTCTTTCCGAATTTTTAGGTTTGGCGGATATCATCATTCGGGACCGCGCCCGCTCCCCCATGCAGTGGGACGATTCGCCAAACGCCGGCTTTACGACGAAAAAGGCAAAACCTTGGATTCGCGTTCACGGAAATTACAAGGAACGGAATGTTTTAGTCGAATCGGAGGACAGGGATTCCCTTTTGAATACGTACAAAGGAATTCTTCATTTAAGAAATAAAAGCGACGCGCTGCGGGAAGGAAGACTGACCTTGATCGAGGAGAACGTTCCCAAAGACATGCTCGTGTATCTCCGGGAATTCGGCGCCGAACGAAAGCTGATCGTTTTAAATTTCGGTAAAAAGCCGAGATTCTTTTCCAATCCGACCGATTGCAGAAAGTATTTCTTTTCCACGACCCCGTTTGACCACAACGAATTCGATCAATTCAAGATTCCGGGTTGTTCGGGGATCGTATTAGGAAACGAGTATATTCGGAAAAAGCAATGAACTCCTTGTAAGAGGACGGCCGTTGGGGCTCGTCCTCGGGGAAGCGGTGGTTCGGCGTTAGTCTCTGGATTTTCGGAAGGTTTCCGCAAAGAAGGTCAATAACTCGTTCCAAGAACGTTTGTCCGCCTTTGCGTTGTAAGCCGCTCCTTTTGAATTGTCGTTGCCCGCGTCCTTGATCGTGAACGAATGGACCGCTCCTCCGTAGGAAACGAATTGCCAGTCGATCTTTGCGTTTCGCATCTCTTCCTGAAACGCTTCCACTTCCTCTTTTTTGACGAACGGATCGTCCGCTCCGTGTAGAGCCAGTATTTTTCCTTTAATATTTTTCGCGTCGTCCGGATTCGGCGTCGCAAGTCCTCCGTGAAAACTGACCGTTCCCGAAACCGGCGCCCCGCTTCTCGCGAGTTCCAAAGCGACCGTTCCTCCGAAACAGTAGCCGATGGCCGCGATGTTTTGAACGTCGACTTCCGGCTGAGCTTTCAGAGTTTCAAAAGCCGCGAGAATTCTCGCGCGCATGAGTTTACGATCTTGTTTATAAGAATTCGCTAATTTAGCCGCTTCTTCCATTCCCTTCGGTTTCACGCCCTTTCCGTAGATGTCCACCGCGAGAGCCACGTATCCAAGTCCTGCGAGTTTATCCGCGCGCATCTTCGAATTCTCGCCGATTCCCATCCAATCGTGAACTACCAACACGCCGGGAACTTTCTTTTTCGCGTCGAGATCGGGATACGCGATGTATCCTTCCAAGGTCGTTTCTCCTTCCTGGTAGACGATGTTTTTGGATGTAGTTTTTGCCGCGAGAGAAACGGAGAATAAATGAATGACCGCTAATAGAGCGAACGCTTTTTTCATGCTGAATACCTCGATTTTGGAATACAGTATTTTCGTAAAAATACAAGCCTTTCCCTTTGTTCCGAATAAATTACGGAAATTTAAAGCGAAATCGGATCGAAAACCGTAGGATATATCTTGAAATTTTTTTACGTCGAACGAGGATACGTTCTTTTCCGTCGCTGCCGTCTTCGATCGGCGGATATAAGGCAAGATATGAAGCAGAAATTTCCGTTCTTATTCGCGTTGGGAATTCTTTTTTTTTCGATTTTCTTCGTTCGTTGTTCCAATCCGATTTCCACAAAACTTGCACCTCACGCGGAGAAAGGCGTTTTGGATTTGCGAGAATGGAATTTCGATACGGACGGAATCGTTAAATTGGACGGCGAATGGTCCTTTGTCTGGAAGGAACTAAGTCTTTCCAAACCGGAATCGAAGTCGACCGATTCGAAATCGTACTTCGTATCCGTTCCGGATAACTGGAACTCGTATTCGGAGATTCCGGATACGAATTCCTTATCGGTCTACGGATACGGCACTTTCACTTTGAAAGTTTTGTTAAGCGAAGATCAAAATCCTCTTTCGATCCGATTTCAGGATGTCGGCACTGCGGGGGCGCTTTGGGTGGACGGCGTAAAGCTGATTCGAAGCGGGGTCGTCGGAACGGACGAAAACACGTCCAGACCTCAGTATCTTCCACGTTATGCGGAGTTTAAGCCGGGCGGAAAGGAAATTCTGATTCAAGTGGAAGTGTCGAACTTTCATCACTTTAAGGGCGGAATTTGGGAAACGATCCGACTCGGAAGTAAAAAAGATATTTCCGGTTACAGAGAGGACCGATGGACCACCGAAATGTTCCTGTTCGGAAGCATTGCGATCATGGCCCTTTATCATTTCGGTTTATTTTCTTTGAGAAGAAAAGACAAATCGAGTTTATACTTCGGACTTTTTTGTTTCGTAATCGTGATCCGTTTGCTGATGACAGGTGAACGATTCATTCTTCAAAAGTTTCCGGAGATTCCCTGGGAGTTGGGAAGCAAGGTGGAATATCTTTCCTTTTATCTGGCTTGGCCGATCTTTCAGAAATATATGGATACGATTTTTCCGGAAGACATGAGTCCGATCGTTTGGAAGATCAGCGCGGCCGTAGTCGGCGTATTTTCGCTCGTAATTCTTTTCTTTCCGACCAAGATTTTCGCGCTCACTCTCATTCCTTATCAACTCGTTCTTCTGGTTTATACGCTGCTTTTTTTCTTTTGGCTCGGAAGATTCATCTATCGAAAGAGGGACGGAGCGATCATAGCGAGTTTGGGAGCGCTCGCATTGATTGCGGCCGCCGTCAACGACATTCTTCAGAGTCAAACGATGGTCAGCACGGGATATTATCTTCCTCTCGGATTGTTCACGTTTATCTTTGCGCAATCCTACATGCTTTCTCTGAAGTTTTCCGCGGCCTTCGTATCGATCGAGAATCTTTCTGCCGACTTGAAGGCGACGAACCGGTCCTATAGCCGTTTTGTTCCTTTGGAATTTCTGAATTTTTTAGGAAAAAAGAATATTACGGAAATTGAATTAGGTGATCAAACGCAAAGGGAGATGACGATTCTTTTTTCGGACATCCGTTCCTTTACGGAACTTTCCGAAAAAATGACTCCGAAGGATAACTTCGATTTCTTGAATTCGTATATGGGAAGAATGGGGCCCATCATTCGCAAACACGGCGGTTTTGTGGATAAATATCTCGGAGACGGGATCATGGCGCTTTTTCCGGATTCGCCGGACAACGCTCTCGAAGCCGCGCTCGAAATGAAACAGGAATTGGATCGTCACAATCAGAGCCGATTGGAAAGAAATTACGAACCCATTCGAATCGGAATCGGAATACATACGGGAGTTTTGATGTTGGGTACGATCGGAGAAGCGGAACGAATGGACGGAACGGTGATTTCGGACGCGGTCAATCTCGCCTCCCGGATCGAAGGCCTTACGAAAAAATACGGAGTCGACATTCTTCTTTCGGACGATAGTTTCCGTAAGATTAGAAATCGTGTTAAATACGCCTTTAAGGAATTGGGAAAAGTCTCCGTGAAAGGTAAGGAAAATTTGGTGGGCGTGTATCAGGTCGAATAAGCCATCGACAATTTTTCGGCTTGGGAAAGAATTTCCTTTTTGAGTTCTTTCGGTTCGATCAGAATCGCGGAATCTCCCAGGCCGAGGATATGATGGAGCGCGAGTTCCTTGGTTTCGAGATCGGCCTTCACTTCGATCCAATCCTTGTTTATAGTTGAATATTCTAATATTCTACCGTACGAAATCATTCTGAAAAATTCGAATCGATCCGTTCGTACTTTGAGCCGGATCGGGTAGGTGGGAAGTTTGGAAAAGAAGTTGCGTGTGCTTTCCTGCCAGTATTTTTCGAGATCGAATTTTTTCGGTCGTTCGAAGGAATCCCCGAGTTTCGCTTCCAAAATTCTGGAAATGCGGAACGTCCTGAATTCTTTTCCGTATTTTGCGGCGAGATACCAGGTTTTTCCTTTTGCCACAAGTCCCAAAGGAAGAATGATTCTCTTTTTGGATTCCTCGTCCGATCGATACCGGAGAATCACTTTCTTTTCCTGCCAGACCGCTTCTTGAATCAAAGGCAAAAACGGAAACTCTTCTTCGGCGCAGCCCCAGCCCGCACCGTCGATGTGAATTCTTTGTCGAACCATCTCCGCTTCCTTTTGATACGCGGGGGGAAGCGAAGCCATGAATTTCATGAAGGCGGAGTCAAAATCTTTTTTCTTCCCGAGATCCGAAGCGATGCGTGTGGAGCTCGTCAAAATCATCGAAAAGATTTCTTCCTTTTTCATTCCGGTCAGATTGGTTCTATATCCTTCGGACAATTCCCAACCGCCTTTGGAACCGCGTTCCGCAAAAACGGGAACGCCCGAGGCGCTCAACGCTTCCATGTCCCTGTGTATCGTTCTTTCCGAAACTTCCAATTTTTTCGCTAAGTCACGGGATGAAATTCTCCCTTTGGCTTGGAGTTGGAGAAGAATGGAGAGCAATCGGTCGGCGCGCATATTTCAATCTTATTCCGGATACATGACAACAAATGACATATATAATTCTTCGGATCGTAACCGAAACCGATTTTTTTCGGATGGAAAAAAGATCCTTCGGAATATATGACAGAGTTTGTCAAATTGCCCGTGTTAAGATAGGCTCATGAAACCGAAAAGTTTGGAAGGCAAGGTCGCGCTTGTCGCCGGAGCCACAAGAGGCGCGGGTCGCGGAATCGCGATCGCATTGGGAGAAGCGGGTGCGACCGTTTACGTCACGGGTCGAAGCGTTCGAGGAAATCGTTCCGAGATGAATCGAAAGGAAACGATCGAAGAAACCGCGGAGCAAATCAACGGCTCGGGAGGAAAGGCGATCTGGGTGCGCACGGATCATACGAAACCCGAGGAAGTAAAATCACTGATCGAAAAAATCGATCGGGAACAAGGGAAGCTCGACATTCTTATCAACGACGTTTGGGGCGGCGATCCTTACATTCAATGGGAGAAAAAATTTTGGGAACATTCTCTGGAGAACGGTCTAAAGGTGCAACGGACTTGTATAGATTCCCATCTGATCACCAATTATTTCGCGGCTCCTCTGATGATTCGAAACGCTTCCGGTCTCGTGGTCGAGATCACGGACGGAACGGATTATCGGTATCGAGGGAACGTATATTATACTTTGGTTAAGTCTTCCGTAATCAATCTTGCTCGTTCCCTTTCGGAGGAATTAAAACCGCACGGAATCGCCGTCGTCGCGATCACTCCCGGTTTTTTGAGATCGGAGGCGATGCTCGATTATTTCGGGGTCGGAGAATCGAATTGGAGGGACGCCGTTCTAAAAGAGCCGCATTTTATCGCTTCGGAAACTCCCGCTTACATCGGCCGAGCGGTCGCATGTTTGGCCGCGGACGAGAACGTGTTTTCCAAAACGGGAACGGCTACGAGCTCTTGGCGACTTTCGGATGAATACGATTTCGAGGACAAGGACGGCACAAGACCGCACTGGGGCAGATATTTTAAGGAGAAATTCGGAGAAGATATATGAAAACTAAATTGTTAAGCGAACTCGACTCGAACGAAATGCAGGTGAGCATCGGAACGCTCAGTATGATTTCCAGACTGCTGTTCCCTTCTTCTTTGCTCAGCGCTTACAAAGCGGATCAGGAAATCGATCCTCAGGACGGGGAAAACGGCGATTTGGAATTGAAAAAACCGGTGAATTTTTAATTCGATCGGTTTTCTTTTTCAAATTCGAGATTGAAGACTTTTATTACGGACGATACGGTGCCGTAATTCTTACGCATATATAGGAGATCCACGGTGAAACAATATTTAATTCGAATTTTTGCATACGGTTTTTTAGTTTGGCTGATCCCGTTTATGGTCGCGATTCCGTTCCATACGCCCGACGGACAGCTACTGACCGATATTTTTTTGTTTAAGTCGGTGATGATCCTCGTGGGAAATCTCACGGGTTGTATTTTGATCGCCGCTCTTGCTTTGAAAATTACGGGAAAGAAATTTTCGATTCTTTTGACGACCGGTTTGATATGGCTTGCGATCAACTGGGGTCTTGATTTCCTGATTCTGATTCCTATGTCGAAGATGAGTGTGGGCGATTATTTCATTAAAATCGGTCTCGGTTATTTGACGATGGTGATCATTCCGTCTGCGGTCGGTTACGTCGCGGATCGATCGACAAACGTGAATTAGACGAATCGTAACCGATTATCGTTCGGAAGCGCTTGCGTAAAACGGATTGTTAAAGAGCGGTAGGGTATAAAATTTGAAGTCGAATTTCATAATTACAAGCGAAGGTTTCAATGATTCGAATATTCTTTCGCGAGTTTACGTTGAAATTATTACAATCGAAGAACGATCGTACGAGAACCCTGCGGAAAAATCCCGAACTACCGATCGTTTTCGAAAAATGCGCTCAAAAATTCCACTACGAACATTTGGAAACGGCGAGGTTATAGGTGAATACGGTTCTCGGATGAATCGTTTTTTGAGAGGCGATCAAATCCTCCATAGTATTCTTCGCCTTACACAAGACGCCCAAATATAAATTTTTCCGGGCTTGTTCTCTCCAATCGGGATAGAGGGGATTTTTTTCCGCATAATCCGAGCCTAAAAAGTCGGCGGCGTACAAGATTAGATCGAGAGGGCCGGGAGTTTCCGCTCCCAAAGTATGATTGCGTACGGCGGATAAAACTCCTTCGTGTTTGAGATCGTATTGCGATTTGAGATAGATGGAAGCGGAATAGGCGTGCCAAGCTGCGGAAGGAAGTTTTTCCAATTCTTCCTGTCCCACCTCCTTAAACAACGTTAGATGAAACTCCGGGGTTTTCTGTTTCGTAATGTCGTGAACGATTCCCGCCAGATACGCAAGTTCGGCTTCATCCTTGGAATGGATGAGTGCGAGTTCTTTCGCTATTTCCGCGACACGCAACGAATGTTCCCATCTCGTAACGGTAATTTCCATGGGAACGATCTTTTTAAATTCCTGGGTTCTCGCTTCCAGTTCTCGGGAAGTCATCGGATTCTCCTTTTGCGATCTAACTTTCGGGAAAGATCGGAAATGTCCAGAGAGTTTCGATCGAGTTCAATTCTTCTTTTCCTCCAGAAACGTTTGGATTCGTTTTGAAACGTTGTCTCGAATGCTCTGATAAAAAATTCCGTAGTCGAAGATATGATAGTTTTCACCGATCCATCTTGAAAAACCGGGCGCATTCGGTTTAGAAATTCGTAAAATTCCTTTTAAACACCGAGCGCTACAAAGTTGACGTTCGATCGTTTTAAATTCCGCGTTGACTCCTCCCGGATGTTGGGCCGCTTCGACGAGAACTTCGTCTTCTTTCCAACTGATCGGATTGATGCAGACGGTTTCCACTTTCGGATCGTGCGGAAGTTTCGGAATTTCCGCTTTTTCGCCGAAGGTTCTCCAACTGACAAAACAACCGGTCTGCGAGGAGGTTTTGCAAGTCGGTATGGTTCGATACGAATTGATCGGAACTGCGCCTCCGACCAAATAGGCGGCCACGAATTTTTGCGAAAGGGCGTTGCCGTCGATTCTATCCTTTAAAAGCCGGATCGCGTGGTGCGTACCTTGGCTGTGAGACGCGATGATGAAGGGTCTTCCTCCGTTCCATTGTTTCAGATAATAATCGAAGGATGTGAGAATATCTTGATATGCTAATTCTAAAGAACGTTTTCCGTTGTCCGGATCGAGAAAGGAATACAAGGTGGCCTGTCTGTATCGGGGTGCGTAGATCTTTGCGCAGCAATTGAATACGCTCGCCTGTTTTTGAATCGTTCCCTCGTCCGTTCTTCGATTGACTCTTTCATTCCCTAATTTCGCGTTCCATTCTCTTCCGTAGAACGTAGTGGGGTGGACGAAGAAGACGTCGACAAGAGCCGTGCTCTGTTCGTTCTTGAGGTCCGATTCGGACGGAACGCGATCCGCGTCGTCGTCCGTTTGCGGAAGCGCAGCCCACGAAGAAAGAAGAGAATAGTCCGGTTTTTCCGGAGGATCGTATTCTTCAAAATTTCCCGAAGGTCGTATCAACCAAAGACAGGAAAGGAACAAAGGCATACATAGAATTGCGGAAGATCTGCGTAGAATTCGATTCATAACGTTCCCTTTGAGTATCCTTGTTCAATCGAAAAAGTCAATTGCTTTGTGTCGTTCGGCTCATTGGAGTCGAAAGACTTAAGGTAGGCTTGAAGGTTATTCGATCGATCCGAGTCGTTTCGATCGGTTGACATCGGGGCTTCGGATTTTAAGATCGGCTTCATGAAAATCACGGACGAAGTTTTTAAGAATGCGCTTTCTCATTTCCCGTCGGGCGTAACGGTCATAACGTATTCTCATCTCGGCAAACACGGCGGTTTGACCGTTAGCAGTTTTAGTTCCCTTTCCTTAAGTCCTCCTTTGATTCTTTTTTGTCTTCAGAAGAATATTTCAAGCCACGATCCGATCCGCAGTTCGGGAAAATTCGTCGTGAACATTCTTGCACAAGGTCAAGATTCCCTTTCCAATCAGTTCGCTTCGGGAAAGACGGATAAACACACTCTGATTGAAGAACTCGATTGCAAAACGGGAGAATTATCCTTACCGATTTTACCGGGAACGCTTTCTCATATCGAATGCGAAGTGGATCAATTCGTCGACGGAGGGGATCATTCGATCGTAATCGGCAGGGTGATTTCGGCCGGATCGGACGACGATCGTCGCCCTTTGTTGTATTATAGAAGAAACTATTATTCGATCTGAACGTAGAGTCTCGCTTCTCTGATAACTTAACGCTTAGCGAGGAAAGACGTTTCACCTTTTAAGAAAAAATTTCTTTCCTTGTTAAGCGAATCTACTTGAAATTAAATTCCTCATTTTTGTTTTCCTGTCCATTTTTATAGATTTGACTTTCTTTTTTTCTTATCGATTTGTTCGATTCTAAGCCGCAAAGCCGCTTGGTGATTTTATTTTTTCAAAAAATAGTTTTGTGTTCGTTAAACGAAATACCTACGTTTTTACATGAAATATGCTCCTGCTGTTATCAATTAATTATTGAATTCATGTTATAACGTGGGGGCGTATTGCTGAGAAAATTCTCTTTCCACGCTGTCTGCTTCTATGCGTTTGTTCGATCGGCATGAATCGAACAAACAAGGAGACAACATGATTCGTATTCTGTTGGCAATTTTGCTAATCAGCATTACCGTAAATTGTAAAAAAGATGAGGAACAACAAAATCCTCTGATGAACCTTTTAGTTGCGACGGCAATCATAAATTCGAGTAACGGCTTTTCGAAAGCGGCTTGCGGTTTTTCCTCGATCGATCTTTCCGAAGGGAGCTATACGGCAAACCCGGGTTCTTCTGGTTCGACGACGAGTACGTTGGGACTTACGGCGGCCGGAAAGATCAGACACAACTCCTGGTATCAATGGGGTTTTCAGGAATTTCTAATGGATGCGAGCGGAACTTATACGGTTACGTCTAACGTGATCGGGAATCTTACCGCGGTTAATGGCGACATCTTTCTTTGGAAAAACCGTTGTCCTCTTACGGAAGGGGCGACTATCGCTTCGGTAAATGGAGGCAACGGGGACCAGGGTTCGGATGAGATCACTTTCGAAGCGGGACAAAAAGATACCGTTTGGGTCGGATTCTTAAAAAGCGGAATGGGGAACTATACGGCTAACCACGCTTATACGGTAGGTTCCGTAAATTCTTGTTCCACACAAACAGATGGAACCTTGAGTTTGGGAGTTTCGACCGATGTTCTTACGATGAACTCGGGAGATCCGACCCGTCACTATCGATTCGTCGCTCCGAGTGATGGAAGTTATCGTTTTGCCGTGGATCTGGTCGATCTGACGAGTCAAGTGGACATCGCGATTTCGGTGAATCGATGCCCTGCGATGAATGATACTTCTTACTTTTCCCCTTCGTCGGGAGGAAATGACGATCGGAATTTTACCAGAAAGCTGAGTGCAGGAGACGTGGTTTATTTTTCCTACTCGGACGTGACCGGAAACAACAACCGGTTTACGCTTCAAGTCTCTCAGGCAAACACGATCAGCAGCATTCAGAAGATGACTTCCGGTTTTGTATGCCCTTCCTTCAATGCGGAATCGATCAACATAAATCAGGCTAAGGTTAAGAATGGTTCCTGCAACTCGACGAACAACATTTGCACTCAGTATTTTCAGTTCACCGCTCCGTCCACCAAGTCGTATTCGATTCAGTTGAACGCGCAAACGGCGGACTCCGATTTAGCGGCGTGGATTGGAACCTGTCCGGGAATCAATATCGGAAAGAATTATAAAACCGCTGAAGCCGTTGGCAACGATACGATTACGGAAACGATCGAACAGGGGAAAACTGTTACCGTTGGTGTGACCCCTCAATCCACAAATTTTGCGTACACTTTGACCGTTCAGTAATCTGAATTTTCTCGCCGTTTTCCTTTTTGGGAAAACGGTGTTTTGGGTGGTTGTGGGAACTCCTGCGGATCGAATGTCTTTTCGGAAAATTGCGGGAACTCTTACCAACCCCAATATCAACGGCGCGAACACCGTAGAACTCCCATACAAAATTTCCGGGAATATTTGATTTTCAGAGGGCGACTTGGAAAAAATACTGACAATCGATGGAAAAAGACGCCGTCTCCTTACAAGACGCCCTGGAACACGGGCTAACAGCAGAAGAATTTCAAAAGATCCAGGAAATCCTGGGTGGTAGAATCCCGAACTCGACCGAACTCGGAATTTTCTCCGCGATGTGGTCGGAACATTGTTCTTATAAAAACTCGATTCTCAAGTTAAAAACATTACCCACGTCCTCCGACAAACTGCTCGCAAAAGCGGGAGAAGAAAACGCGGGTGCGATGGACATCGGCGACGGACTGGCTGTCGTATTCAAAATCGAAAGTCACAATCACCCCACCGCCGTCGAACCGTATCAAGGCGCGGCGACCGGTGTCGGTGGAATTATGAGAGACATTTTTACGATGGGCGCTCGTCCGATCGTATCTCTTAACTCGCTTCGTTTCGGAAATCCGGACGAACCGCGAAACAAATATCTTCTTTCCCGCGCGGTAAAAGGAATCGGCGATTACGGCAACTCGCTCGGGATTGCGGTTTCCGGCGGAGAACTTTTTATCGACGAGTGTTTTTCTAAAAACCCTCTCGTGAACGCAATGACCGTCGGAATTGTTCGTCACGATCAGATGGCGAGCGCGACAACCGGCGGACAAATCGGCAACGCGGTTTATATCGTCGGAGCTACGACGGGAAGAGACGGAATTCACGGAGCTTCCTTCGCTTCGAAAGATCTTTCTAAAGAATCCGAATCCAAACGTTCGGCGGTTCAGGTAGGCGACCCGTTCATGGAAAAGCTTCTGATGGAAGCAAGTCTCGAAGCGATTCAAAAAGGATTGTTAGTCGGAATTCAGGACATGGGCGCTGCGGGAATTTCCTGCGCGACTTCTGAGATGAGCGCAAAGGGAAAGACCGGAATGAAGATCAACCTCGATCTCGTTCCGTTCCGTGAAACGGGAATGAACGCGTATGAAGCGATGCTTTCCGAATCGCAAGAAAGGATGCTCGTCGTGCCGAAACGAGGAAAAGAATCCGAACTCGTGGCTATATTCGAAAAATGGAATCTAAACGCGGTAAAAATCGGAGAAGTCACCGGAGACGGGATGATCGAAATTCATATGGGCGGTAAGCTCAAAGCGAAGATCCCCGCCGAATCACTCGTGTTAGGCGGAGGAGCCCCTCGTTACGAACGGGAAACCAAACGTCCCGCCTATCTCGATGCGGTAAAAACTTGGAAGCCGGACGGAATCGCGGACGTAACTCCGAACAACACAAACGAAACTCTTCTTAAGATTCTTTCCTCTTGGAACGTATGTTCCCGGAAGCCGATCACGGAACAATACGACAGCGAGGTCGGTTTAGTGAAATTGATCGGACCCGGATTGGACGGAGGACTTTCTTCCATTCCCGATACGAACAAGGCGCTTGCTACGGCGACCGACTGTAATTCCAGATATACCTATCTCGATCCGTATAAGGGAGCCGAGTTCGCGGTCTGTGAAGCGGCGCGTAACGTCTACGTGACCGGTGCGACTCCGTACGGAGTGACGAACAATTTGAATTTCGCAAATCCTTATATTCCGGAAAACTATTATATGTTTTCGGAATGTATTCGCGGGATGGGCGACGCATGCCGTTTTCTCGAACTTCCTGTAACCGGAGGGAACGTGTCGTTTTACAACGAATCTCCCGAAGGTCCGATCTTCCCGACTCCTACGATCGGCATGGTGGGAATTCTTCAGGATAAAAAGAAACTTCTATCCAACTTTCCTAAAGCTGCGGGAATTTCGCTCGCCGTCCTCGGAAATTTCCGTCCTTCTCTGGGCGGAAGCGAATACCTGAAAAAGATTCACGGTCAGGTGAACGGAAACATTCCCGAACTCGACATCCGAGAAGAATTAGAACTTTGTAAACTGATTCTTTCTCTGAACGAAAAAGGAATGCTGAAATCCGCAAAAGATCTTTCTCTCGGGGGAATCTCGATCGCGCTTTCCAAAACCGTACTTTTTTCCGGGTTTGGCGTCGAAGCGGACCTAACGGCCTTCAAACAGAATCGTCTGGACTTGACCTTATTCGGCGAATCTTCCACTGCCGTATTGATCGGGTTCGAACCCTCGGCAAAAGAAGAAATCCGGAAACAAACCGAAGCGAAGGGACTCAAGTTTTATCCCGTGGGAAAAACGACCTCAAACGGAACCTTGGAAATCAAAGACGCGGGCGTGAAGCTGAGTTTGTCCGCGTTGAGCGAGCCTTATGAAACGGGATTGGAACACGTCTTTGCTTTATAAAGGAAACGAAAAAATGAATTCTCCCTTTAGAAATAAACTCATCGCGATCTGGTCTTTCATACTTGTATCGCTCCTTGCTACCGCTTGCAAGAAGAACGCGGCGGAAATTTTAGAAGAGGCAAAAGCAAAACCGGAATCTGTGCAGATCTTGGATTTGGGAATGCAGAAGTTGTCCGCCATCCCCGAAGGAGTCTGTGCGTATCCGAATCTGACGCGCCTTGATCTTCGGCTGAACAGCTTAACGACTCTTCCCGATTTCATCGGCGATTGCACAAAGCTCGAACAACTGAACGTTTTTGGAAATGATCTGAGCGGTTTCCCTTCCTCTTTTTCTAAATTAAAGAATTTGAAAGTGCTGCTCGCGGGGAGTAATGATCTGACGATTCTTCCTTCGGAGCTTTTGTTCCTTCCTTTGATCAAAACGCTTTATGTGGATCAAAATAAACTCACCCTGACGGAAACCGACGTTGAAATTCTCGCTTCGCTTTCCGTCTTGGAGGAATTGGATCTCAACCTGAATTCCAAAATTACGGCCCTGCCTTCCAATTATCAAAAACTCAAAAGTTTAACCCGTTTAAAAAGATTGAATATTAAGAAAACATCATTGAAAGGGGAGGACGCCGAAAAACTCCAGGCGATCCTTCCGAACACTAAAATCGATTATTGATACGACTATGAGCGAAACCCAAAAAGAAAACCCTTATTCCTCCACAGTTCTTCTCCCGAAGACCGATTTTCCGATGAAGGCCGATCTCGCCAAACGCGAACCGGCGCAGATCAAGTCCTGGAAAGAAGGTCAGATTTTCCGGAAAATGAAGGAACAAAGAAAAGGAAAAAAGGAGTTCGTTTTGCACGACGGTCCGCCGTATGCGAACGGGAATTTCCACCTGGGGCATTCGCTTAACAAAATCGTTAAAGACACGATCGTTAAATCGAAGGCTCTCGCGGGTTTTTACGCGGACATGATTCCGGGATGGGATTGTCACGGACTTCCGATCGAGGTTCAGGTCTTAAAAAATCTCGGCAAAAAAGCTCGCGAAACCGGACCCGAGGAACTCAGAAAACTTTGTAGAGATTATGCGGAAGAATTCGTGGGAAAACAGGGAGAGGATTTAAGCCGTTTTCTTTGTTTTTGGGAAGAGGGAAAAATCTACAAAACGATGTCTCCCGATTTCGAGGCGCGAATCGTGGAAGTGTTCGGGGAACTTTTTCAAAAGGGTTACGTTTACCGCGGCAAAAAACCCGTATATTGGTCGATCGATCTCGCTACCGCACACGCCGAAGCGGAAATCGAGTATTATCCTCACGTTTCCCCTTCGATCTACGTGAAGTTTCCCGTTATCGGAGCGGCGAACCGTTTTTGTCTGATCTGGACGACGACTCCGTGGACGCTTCCGGCCAACCTTGCGATCTGCTTTAACAAGAAAATTGAATATTCCATTTTTAAAACGGAGTCGGGCGACGAACTCATTCTCGCTGACGGTCTCGCTGAAAGCGTAACCAACGCGACCGGTGTGTCGCTTAACAAAATAAAGGCGATCACATCGGACGAACTCGCCGCTCTTAAATTCCAACATCCGTTCATCGATCGCGTATCGATTCCTCTTTTCGGGGAACACGTGACGCTGGAAGCCGGAACGGGTTGTGTTCACACCGCTCCGGGGCATGGACAAGACGACTATAAGGTCGGCTTAGCGGCGGGGTTGGAACCGTATTCGCCCGTGGACGACTACGGAAAATATACGGACGAATTTCCTTTGATGCAAGGAAAGAAAGTCTTCGACGCAAATCCCGAAATCGTCCAGCTCCTCAGAGATAAGGGTCTGCTTTTGCATTACAGCGAGTTCGAACATTCGTATCCGCATAGCTGGAGAAGTAAAAAACCTCTGATCTTCCGCGCGACTCCGCAGTGGTTCTTTAAGATGGATTTCAACGAACTGCGCGAAAAAACTTTGACCGCGATCGACGGGGTGCAGTGGATTCCTTCTTGGGGAATCACTAGAATCCGTTCGATGGTGGAAGCAAGACCGGATTGGTGTTTATCCCGCCAACGAAACTGGGGAGTTCCGATTCCAGCGTTCACTTGCGAGTCTTGCGGACAAACTCATATCGACGACGCGTCGATTCAATTTTTCACGAAAATGGTCCGCGAGAAAGGAATCGAAATCTGGTATTCCGAACAGGCAAAGGATCTTCTTCCCCCCGGAACCAAATGCGGAAAGTGCGGAAGCGATTCGTTTAAAAAAGGAAACGATATTCTGGATGTCTGGTTCGACTCCGGTGTTTCCAGCTTTGCCGTGTTAGGCGAGCGCGACGGCCAACCACCCGCGGACTTATATTTCGAAGGTTCGGATCAGCACAGGGGATGGTTTCAGTCCTCTCTTTGGCCTTCGATGGCTCTTCGAGGAATTCCTCCTTACAAAGCCGTATTAACGCACGGTTACGTTTTGGACGAGAAGGGACATCCCATGTCCAAATCTCTCGGAAACGGAATCGATCCGACGACGGATATCATCCAAGTTTACGGAGCGGATATTCTCCGTTTGTGGGTCAGCTCTTTGGATTTCCGAGACGATATCAAGGTAGGAAAGGAATCCTTAAAGATCGTATCCGAACAATACCGCAAGATTCGGAACACGTTCCGTTATCTTCTCGGAAATTTGGACGGACATACGTCCGATCAAAATCTTCCGTACGAGGAACTGGAAGAAATCGATCGATTCTATCTTTCCAAACTCGCTCAGTTTGTGGAAGAGGCGATCGCAAGTTACGATACGTATCAGTTCCATCAGATTTATCAAAAGCTGATTCTCTTTTGCACCGTGACTTTGTCCCAGGATTATTTCGATATGATCCGGGATCGTATGTATTGCGACGCGAGGAATTCCAAAACGAGAAGATCCTCCGCGACCGCGTTGCAGCATATTCTGGAAACCTTATGCGTTTTGACGGCGCCGATCTTAAGTTTTACCGCCGAAGAGGTGTGGGCTTCCAACGGGAAAAAGGAATCCGTATTCCTGCAAACCTTTCCCGACTTGAAGTCTTGGAACAATCAAACCCTCGAAGATAAGTTCGAGTCCGCGCTTTCCGCGAGAGAAGCCGTTCAAAAAGCTCTGGAGATCGCGAGACAGGAAGGCAAGCTCGGAAAATCACTCGAGGCCGGTTTGGAAATCGTTTCCAAAAACGGAACCGACATCGGAAAACTTCTCCCGAAGGAAACCTTGGAGCTTCTTTTTGTCGTTTCGCAAGTTCATGAGAAGAATCCGGGAATGGAAATTCTTTCCGCACACGAGAACGAAAAATTCTCCGTGAAGGTTTTAAAACCTTCGCAAGGCGAATGTCCTCGTTGCTGGAGACATACGGAAGACATTTCGAAAGAAGGGGATCTCTGCGGTCGTTGTAAGACTGTTGTAGGCTGAGTTTGTCGGTTCGTCGGAAGACCGATTTCACGATAAAATTTGAAAAGGTGGGGGAAGGCTCCCCCTCGCTGCAAACGCATTCGCGTTTTTCGCTACCCCCTCTCCGGGGAATTTATCCGGCCTTCGTGCCCGGACCCGATTTTCGTGTGGGAACTCCTTCGTTTCGTTCAATCGTCACACAATTCGTTCGAACGATTCATTTAAACGAAGTCGCTTAACAAAAATTAGCCGCCGGGACGGTCGTTTTCGTCCGTGAGTCTGCGGATCTCGTTTCGTTTTCTCGGTTTGAACTTGTACTGATCCAAATGCGCGGTATCGAAGACGACCCACTTGCGGTTCGGAATATTGCGTACCAATTGGAACTGCACGGTTCCGTTGTCGCCGATCTCCGTTCCGTCGGATACGTGTGTTAGGTGAATCTGTTTGATGTCCGTCCAAAGAGCAAAATCCAGCCCGACGGCCTTATCTACGATCTCGCGTTTGATCTTGCCGAAAACCAGATTGATCTTGTCCTTCTCCCCCCAAATCAGCGCGGAAGTCAGTTCTTCGTTGGAGATAACGGATTGGATGTCGTCATATTTGGTAATCAAAACGAGAATCTTATTTTCGGGAAGGGACTTGAGAACGTAGGGAAGATCTCTCGCAATGATTTCCAACTCTCCATCCGAAAAAACGTGATCGGTAAAAAAACCGAGCGAGGATTTTTTGACGTATTTGAGATTTCCGAGCAAGTCTTTCCACTGTTCGGGAGTGAGCTGCGTAGGATGCGAGAACGCGCCGGGAGCTACAAATTCGTCGAATTGATCCACTTTGGACGGACTAATCTTAAAATACGCGACTTCTTCCGAATTGTAGAGCAGGTTTTGATTTCTGGTCCAGAAGAAGAAGCTTCGCTCCTGGACCCAGGAACACTGAACGAAAAGAAAGACGAGGAATAAACTGAAAAATTTGAATGTTAGTTTCATTTGGAATTTTGATCTACGAACTCTTGAAAAACCGGATACTTGTTTAGAAACTCATCATTGGTATAAAGGTTCACAATTTTATCCAGTCCCGATAGTCGAAACACCGAGTTTAGGGATTTATTGAGGCCGAAAATATTGACGGTTCCGTTTTTTTCGCGGATTTGATTTCTAACTTTGATGATGATGCCGATTCCGGAAGAGTCAATGAATTTGACCTTTCCTAGAAAAAAACTGATGATTTCCGGATTTCCGGTTTTTACGGATTCTTCGAATTCGTAGTAGAAATCCCGCGAATTATCCATAAGAATATCTTCAAGAACGCTAAGAACGATGTGGTTCTCCCGTATCTCGCTGCGGATTATCATCAGATCGAAAAAACACCTGGAAGAAAGGTCTGTCAAGAAGTAAAATGAATCAGTATCTTTCTTGATTTATTTCTCAGAACTGCAAATTTGAACAGAGACGCGGGATTGCAAGGGTTGCATTATGGCTGAGTTCGATAAGACGAAACGCTCCATCGGAGTGAACAACCTGGATGATAAGGCCAGGAAAGAAATGTTTGATAAATTCCAATCGGCTGGCGGGAAAGTCGTCAACGAAAAGGATAAAAAGAAAGAAGAAGCCGCGTCCAGAAATCAACCCAACATTCGTCAAGGTCAGAGAAGCCAAGCCGGTGGACGAGATTCTACATCCCGAGGCGGAAGCGGGGCGTCTTCGCGCGGGGGCGTCGCTTCCGGAGGAAAGGGCGGCGGTTCGGTCGCACCCAAAGGTCCGAGTCCGAGGGATAGAAAGGCTCTCGAAGACGAGATGGGCAATTTCATCAACCGACTATCCGTTCGGATTAAATGCTGGCTGGGAAGAGTCACCGGATTCTCCTCTTCCGAATTGCTTCCCGGTTTTCTATCGGAGTTCAATCTCTCCGGAAAAAAATCACTTCTCGAACTCAACTTCGTAGGAAACGATATTCTCGGAAATCCCGCGTATGCCGGAAAAATCGCGAAGGAACTCGACGCGCAAAACCCTCTCTACATCGAACTTTTAGGGAGGATGCACAAGATCTACGATAACGGAGAAGTGAACCAGGTGCTGGAACCGCATAACGCGGCGCCCGATCTTCCCGTGTCGATTTCGAGAGTTAAAGATCCGTTATATTCGATTTTTAGAAAATTATACTATGTTTATCCGTTTCAGGGAAGTTACGTCAAGGCGATCACCCTCGGGTACGCGGCCCTGGAAAAACTCGAAGGAAAACCTTCCAGCATTTATAATACGAAGAAGAAGAGAGCGCTTCAGGAATTCGATTATCTGTTCGGAACTCTCTTTGAAAAACTCTACCTTGTGGTTCTCCGCAACGAGAATAAGAACATCCCGCTTTTGAGTAATACGATGGAGGCGATTCTCGGAATCGTTCCCGAGGAAAAACCGGGTCATAGACAACAGGGAGAGGAGTTGGATGAAATCTCCGGAGGCGCGGCGCCCGAAGAGGAGGCTCCCGTCGAAGAAAAAAAGGAAGAAACCAATCCGGAGGATTCTCTCAGCAAGGAACTCAAATACGGTTTGAAACTGATGAGAATGCTTCCGCTCGATCAGCTTCGAAAAAAGCACGATCCGAGAGGGGAATACGAGATGATTCCCTCTGGGGACAAGGCCTTTCTTACTTGGCTTTTTTTCAAGGAGTTCGACTCGGAATATTCCTTCGTAATGACCACGAAGAAGATCGAAATCAAACCTACGATCGTGAACGGTTCCAAAGTGGATTACCGAGAAAAAATGATCGATCTCTACGAAACGACGAGAGCTTCGATCGAGCAGTTCCGAATCTACGATCAATATTATAAAGAACTAAAGAACCATCTTAAAAATCCCGGAGCCAATTACATCGAGGCTTCCAAAAAGACGACTTCTTTGGAAACGAAACGAAGCCAACAGTCCCGGAATGTTCGCGTGACCGTGAAGGAATTTGTGGAAAAGACTTCCGAAATTCTGGAAAAGCTGATCGCGGATATGAAATCGAAAAAAGAGATCGTGACCAACATGGACGAGCTCATGACATTCGATTTGATGGAATCGAGAAGAAGGCTGAATAAGAAACCGATCAAACAATGTATCATGGAAGCATACTGTTTTGCGATCGCGTTTGCCGGTCGTCTGGAAAGCGGAGATCTTTTCGGAGGCGTCACGGAGCTTTCTCCCGAGGAGATGGAAAAAGAATTCGGAATTAAGGCGGAACAACCGGCAGGCGGAGAATCCGATCTCGGAATTCCGGGCGGCGGAGCGGGAGCGGCCGAAGGAAATACGGAAAACATAGACGCGGATTCATTGGGCGTCGATCCTTCTATTTTAGGCGATTAGAGGTCGATTTTGGCATCCGCAAAGGTTACGCTTTTTCAAAAACAGATTCATAAACCCGTTTCGAACGATCAGAAATCCAAACTCTCCAAGGAGAAGTCGGACTTTCTTCTTTTACCGGAATATTTTCCCTTTTACGATTCTTCGGCGGCTCCGGAAAAACTTTCCGAATACGCGAAACGTTATTCGGACGAGTTGTTACAGATTTCCGAATATTATAAAGGTGTAATTATCGGCGGTTCTATGTTCCGCAAGGACGAAGGCGGAAAACCGAAGATCAGCATCCCGATCGTTCAAAACGTGGTCGTGGTGGATTGGTACGACAAACGGGAGCTTTTTCCGGAAGAATCGGCGGCGGTCGCGGGGGATGGGGAAACGATCTTTATCATGGGAGGTTTTCGTTTCGGGATCGTAGCCGGAAAGGAAATCTTCAACGAGGCCCGTTTCGAAGAACTGAAATCGCAAAACGTAAATCTTCTGTTTCATATCGATTCCGTTTTGGAATCGGATTCCACACACGCGCAAGACCTGGAACGTTATGCGAAACTATCTTCGCGTCACGGAATCTTTATCGCGAGAGTGAGCGGAGTCGGTTCCGCGCTTGGTCGTAACGGCGTGGGTAGAAGTCTTTTGTCCACTTCATCGGGTGTAAACTGGAAGGTCGCCGAATCCGAAAAAGATAAGGAAGTCATCAAAACGGTAACGATCAACGGCGTGAACGGTTTGTTCTGATAGATTTTATTCCCTAATATCCTATTAAATTCATATAACATTTCCTCGGCAGATATTAACTTGACGGATTCCCTGCAATTTTTCTTGACGACGCACATTTTGTGCGTCTAAATTGAGTTATGAAAGAGGCCAATATCCGGGATATTCAGCATAACTTTTCCAAAATATTGGATTGGGTGGAGGACGGTGAAGAAGTCTACGTTTTGCGCCGAAAGAAAGTGGTCGCAAAAATTACTTCGTTTCATTCGCAAGAGTTTAAAAAAAGTTTCGTTCCCGATTTTTATAAACGCGCTAAGACTCGGATCAGTTCTGCAAAGGGAAAGTCTCTAAGCGATTTAATCCGATCGGACCGGGACGGCCGTGCTTAGTGGACTACCTCGACACGGGCGTATTGGTAAAACTTTACTTTCCCGAAATCAATTCCGAGCAGGTTTCTAGATTTTTTGAAAAAAAAGGAACTTCGATTCCTATTACGAATTTACATATTCTGGAATGGGAAAACGCAATTAATCTCAAGTTGTTCCGTAAAGAAATCAACACAAAAGAAGTGGCGCTTTTACGAAAAGATTTCGAGAGCGATCTTTCGGAAGGAGTTTTAGAACTCAAAATCGTTTCGGGATCGGAGTCTCTGAAAATCGCCGCGGAACTTTCGAGAAAGCACACTCACAAGTTAGGAGTTCGTTCATTAGATATTTTGCACGTAGCTCAGGCGATTTCTTTAAAAGTGAAAGAATTTTATTCTTTAGATATGAAGCAGATCGCTTTGGCAAAGGCCGCTCGTTTGAAAGTGGTAAAACCCTTGGCTTAATCGTTATTTAGAAAATGGATTTTTCAAATTCGATTCCTAAATCGCGCAAACTAAACGAGACACAAATGTTTTTAAAAAGACGAACAAAATTCGTCCGAACTCGGAGCACCCCTTTATGAAACTTTCTTTCCCGTTAAACGAGCAGGATATTATCAATTTCAACGTTTATCATTTTCGAAATTCGAAGTTCACACAAAGAAGGCTTTTGCTTTTGCGCTGGCTGATTCCTATCTGGGCGATCGCTGTTTTTTTCTTTCTTAACCGGGAACATTTGGATCTCATTTCGATCCTATGGAATTCTCCTTTGTTTGCGATCGGAATCCTTTGGTTTCTTTTTGCGGACAAAATCTACTATTGGCGATTGAAGAATAACGTAAAAAATCTTTTAAAAGAAGGTCGTAACAACGGGATGATCGGAGTTCAAAACCTGGAACTCACCGACGACGCGATCCTTACGGAAAACGATTCGGGATCGTTTCGTTATTCTCTCGAAAAGATTCATCGTTGTGAAGAAGGTGACGGTTATTTGTTTTTATACGTGACTTCGTTATCGGCGTTGATCATTCCAACGAATGTCTTTCAGAATTCTGACAAGGACGTCTTCTTGCAAAAGGTGCGAAACTCTTCCACAAATTCCTGAGTCCGCTCAGTCCGAATTCGAAGCGGATAAATGCTGTAACAAAATTGAGTTGTTAAAAGAGAATCAGGATAGGCTGAAAGCGGTTCTTTCTAAGTTCTTTTCATTTGGAATCGATTCACAAACCTTCTTTAAAGAAGGTTGTGGTCCTTCATTCCGCTGTATAAGGTCTGAATCGTCACTTTCAAAATCGCCGCCATCGGAACCGCGATCAGCATTCCCACAAGACCCAAAGCGGCGCCGCCTACCGTGACCGCGCCGACCACTACGATCGGATGTAAGGAAACCGAACCCGAAATCACGATCGGCTGGATAAAGAAGTTATCGATGATCTGTGCGATCAATACGACGATCAGAATCGAAGTCATCAGCTCCGTCGTTCCGGTTCCTCCGATGACGAGCGCGAAGAACAAAGGAGGAATCGCTCCCATGATCGGTCCGAGATACGGAACCGAGTTCGCCACTCCCAAAAATAAACCGAAAATGTAAAAATACGGAAGACCGATAAAATAGAAACCGAGTCCGGAAACTCCGCAGATGATCGCTCCTTGAATCATGAGGCTTTTCAAATAGTTGGTCAACTGTTCGTTGATTTTATACGTTACCATCAAGGCCATCTCGAAATAACGGTTCGGAATCAGAGCGATCAAATTCTTATACATCCCGTTTCCGTTTAACAAAAATAAAAACGCGAATAGGGGGGTGATGATCATATAACCGATCAAAGTCGGAACGTAGGACACGAAACCCTTGACTTGTTCGTGCATCAGCTCCGCGATCCGTTTGATGAGTTCGTCGGGACGGATCGTTTCGTTCCATCCCGCCGGAAATTCGTTGAATTGAAGATTGACGGTCACGGTTAAGTATTTGAACTTCGCTTCGTCCAGATCCTGTTTCCAGTTTTTCAAAAGAGGATTCAACGTGGAAACGATCGGAGGTGCGACCGAGTTGATGAAGAGATAAATCGGAATGCTGATGACTAACATCAATACCGCGATCGAAAGAATTCTCGGGACGCCCAAACTTTCCAAATTGTTGATCGTTCCGTTGAACGCATAAAAGATCAATAAAGCCATGACCATCGGAACCGCAAGAAGCTGCAGTCCCCAAAGCGACACGACTACGGTAAAGGCTACGATGAGAAAGAAACTCGTCCGGATGAAATATTCGGAGAGTTCTTTTCTTGCGGGATCACGCATTCTTTTGTTTTCCTCGGAAGTAAGCCTTTTCCAACAATCCGTTGGTTCTATGAAGTCGTTCCACGATTACCGTGGAAAGGCTCATGAGAATTTCGATTCCGATCCTCGGTTTGGTTTCGATGATCTCTTTGAGATCGGGTTGAAAAAATCCGAGCAACGTCGTTTGTTCGAGAGCGATCGCGCTCGCGGTTCTTCGTTCCTCCGTAAAGAGGGAAAGTTCGCCGAAGAACGCGTGCTGATCGAGATGTGCGAGATCGAGTTCGATTCCGTCGCGCACGGAACGGATCACGACGGAGCCGTCGTAGACGAGATAAAATCCAGCTCCGACTTCTCCCTGACGAAAGATCGTCTCTCCTTCCTGATATTCCCGAACGTGCACCATCCTTGCGATTTCGATCAGGGTTCTTTTTTTCATTCTGCCGAAGACGGAAGTTTCCCTTAGAAAATGAATGATTTCCTTGTTGTTCGCCTCTTTGCGATTGAACAATTTTCTCCAGATGGGCAGGTCGAGCGCTTTCAAGAAATTATTTCTCCTCTTCCAGCTTCATCGTGAAGATGAGAATCGTCAATCCGATCGTCACGCAGGAATCGGCCACGTTGAACGCGGGCCATCTGGAAAATAAAAGGAAGTCGGGCCAGTCGAAGTCGAGAAAGTCCACGACTCCGATGTATTCTCCGAGGTTGGGTTGAAATCCGAAACGGAATCCCGTGCCCGGAATTTTTACGAAGAATTTATCGAGGAAGTTTCCGAAGGCTCCGGCCATCACGAGGTTCCATCCCCAGGGATTTCCGAGATCGAAATTCTTCCATCTGTATCCGATGAGAAACACGATCGCGACTCCGGTCGCAACGAGAGAAGGAATCGCGTTGTCCTGAAACGCGCCGAATACGAATCCTGTGTTGAAAGTAAGAGTCATCCGGAAGAAGCTGCCCATTACTTCCAGATAACGATGAGGCTGAAAGTAAAGAATGACGACGAACTTCGTCACAAGATCCAATACGATTCCGATAAAGATGACTCCTAGATAAAGAGGGCGGTAGACGTCTAAAAATCTTTTTTCAAAATACTTCACGAAGAGGTTCCTTTCTTTTTAAGTTTGTTTTTCCAAAATGAATATAAAAGTATAAGTCCGAAAAATCCGGAAGTTCCGAAGGCACTCCAACTTTGGATTTCCATTCCTTTTTCGAGATAATAATTTCCGAAGTGAATTCCCGCAATCAAGAATCCGGAATACAAAATCTGATGTCCGAGAACATACATCTTCCGAGTGTGGCGTTCCACTTCCCGGAGCTGGATTCCCTGTCTGCCCCGGTTGATGTTCTGGAGTACTTTATAAAATTCTCCCGGAATGGAAAGTGTGTTTCCCAATAGATTCTTATCTTCGTTTAACAAAAGAGACTCCAGTCCGCCTTCTTTTCCGGCGGCGACGTTCCGGAACGGTTTTTCTCCGTAGTCTAAAACGGTTCTATAGGGGTCCAGGATCGCGGTAATCCCTACCAGTAAACCCAGGACCCGTTCTAGGAAAATGAAATTTTCCGGAATCTGGATCATTCTAAAAATTTCCTTGAGGCTGGAGTTGATCTCTTTTAGAAAGAGACGGTCTTCCCGCGTATGAATCTGATCCAGGGAAAGATTGCGGAAGTAATCCGTGTCCGCCACAAAACGGCCTAATTTTTCCAGAGAATAGCGAACGACTTCCTCGAGTTTGTCGCGATCCGCCGAGGCGGATAACGCGCCTATGTCTTCGAGACCCGAAACGACTCCGTAGTAATCCTTTGCGATCGCCGAAAGAAAAATCTTTTTTAATGCGAACACGCCTCCCGTTCCGATTTCGCCCACCGCGCCGAAGTCGATAAAGCAGAGTTTTTCATCGGGAGTATAAATGAGATTTCCGGGATGAGGGTCCGCGTGATAAAAACGATATTGAAAGATCATCAGAACGTACGCGCGCACGAGAAGTTCCACCGGTCTCGACTTGGCCTGTCCTTTTAACACGGGGATCGCTCGCGTGATTTTTACTCCCTCGATGAACTCGGTGACGAGAACGCTCTTGCCCGAAAATTGACGGATGACTTTTGGAAAAACGTAATCGGGTTCTTCGGCAAAGAGTTGTCTCATCCGATCATACGAATCCGCTTCGAGTTGCAGATCGGTTTCTCTCGTCACGAGATGAGTGATCTCGTCGTGGATCTTCTTGTATTCGAAACGGAAAAGATAGCGGTTGATTCTTTTTAAGAAGGAGCGGATATTTTTCAGATCGTTTGCGATGAGAGTTTCGATTCCAGGATACAAAACCTTGACGGCGACTTTTTGTCCGCCGATGGAAGCGACATGGACCTGAGCCGTGGACGCGCTCGCTTCGGGAGAACTCTGAATGTCCGGAAACACTTTCGTGATTTCTTTTCCGAACTCGGAACGAAACCGTTCTTCGATTTCGGAGAACGGATGCGGAGGAACCCGATCCTGTAAGTCCTGCAGAGACTCGGTGAACGAATCGGGAAAGATATGGGAAAGATTTCCGAGATACTGACCGAGTTTGATATACACTCCGCCCATCGATAAAAAGAAGTTTCGGGAATCTTCTCCCAACGCGCGGAAAAATTTTTCCTGAACGGCGGGGTCTCGAAAGGAAGGGAAAAGAATCCTTCCTAATTTAAAAAACCAGAATATAGCCCAGATCTTTTTCCAGACGAAGGAACTCGCGTTCCAAAATCTCCAGGCGCTGCTATGCCGTTTGTAGGATTGGGTTTCCTGAGGTTCGGCGTTTCCGGTTGACACGAGCATAGATGGAACTTCTAAACCTCTAGGATTCTTTTTTCGGCTCCTTTCCGGATCGCGTCCAGCAGGGTGAGAATTTGCAGATTCTCTTCCATATCTCCCGTGATGTCGGAAGATTTTCCGGACAAATGCCGGTGCAGAGAATCGTATAGATTGAGAAACGGATTCGAGCCTGCGGAAGATTTTTCGGAAATTGAAACCGGAGTCAAACTTTTAAATCCCTTGTATTTCCGGGAAGGTTTGGATTTCCAATAGCGGACCTCGTCGTTCCCCACGAGAAAGCGGGCCGATTCCGTTTGAATGTCCAACTCGAACTGGAAGTAATTCCGCATTCCTCCAGCCTCCAGAAAAACGGTTTCTCCGTTCGGATAGGTCATAAGAGCGAGGGCTTGTTCTTCCACGGGAGAATTTGGATACGACCGCAAAACGGAAACTACACGGTCGGGCATTCCCAAATACCAAACGAGTAGATCGACCGCATGAGTTCCGTCATGGAAGAGCGGGCCTGTTTTGTCCAGGACCGCGCGGCCGGGATTGCGTGCGGACGTAAGAACGGATGCGCGGATGGTGCGCACGGGTCCGTAGGTTTCCTCTTGGATCCAGCGGCGGACTTGTTTGTAAACGGGATGATATCTTCTCTCGTGGTTTACCCGAAGATCGGTTTTCGTATCACGGCAAAGTTTTGCGAGTTTGCGCGCGAGAGGCAAGGAATGGCAAACCGGTTTTTCGACGAGTAGCCTGCGGAATCCGAAGTCGATCGCGGCCTTTGCGAGTTCGTAGTGCGTTTCGGAAGGAGTTGCGATCACGACGAGGCAAGAGGAGAGATCGGTGTTTTGTGTGCGGGAGTTCCTACGTTTCTGTGGATCGTTTTCGTATGAGTTCCCACGTTTCTGTCTTTTGTAGCCGTTCGACGAAAAACGTGCGTTCGTCACGGCCTGAATCGTTTCTTGTGAAATGAAAGAATCGAATCGGATTTCCGATTTCGATTCTCGGTTTTTCGTCGTATCGTTCCGTTTTTGAGAAGAATGGAACGATGCCGACCAATCCTTAAAGTCGGAAAAACATGCTTCTTTTGGAATATTCCAATCTTTGCAAAAAGTTTTTCGTCGTTCTTCCGACGGATCGATCGCTCCGATCAGGGAGAATTTATTTTTTCCCCAGGGAGAAAAGATCGTTCCCGCGTGCGTGCAGGGACGATTGCGCAACGTATCCTTCTCCAAGAGAGACGCGATTCGTCCGAGGCCGATGAGTAAGACGGGGATCATTGATGAATCTATCGATTATTGAACGGGAATTTCTTTTTTAAGAGTTCCCTTGATTGTATGAGCTACCTTGTTCTCATCCAAGGATACCGCGTCGTATTCTATAGGGACGACCACTTCTCCTTTTTTGTTTATGATTCCGTAATTTCCGCCTTGTATCATGGAATGTTCGTCCGTTTTTACGGATCTGCATCCGTTGCAGACAATCGAAAATCCGTTTTCAAAAGGATACGCGAAATCGTATTCAGCTTGAATCGTTTTTTTACAACCTGGGTCGTGGAATCCGATTTTTTTGTTTTCTACGAATCTCGCCAGTCCTTCCGAAAGGTAGTCGGGTCCGTTGTCAAAAATAAAAGAATTTAATAGAATCTTATTGTCCGAATTGATACAACTCCATCCTTTTTCTCCGGCCACGAATGCAACACCGTTTTCATCGAAGTCGGTCGCATTCAAATATTGAGGCGCGATGACTACCTTCCCATTTTTATCTTTAAAGCCGTAAACCCCATTTTCTTCGAACGATGTCGCAGGTCGATTTTTGCAATTCAACTGAAAATGAAAAAGAATCGTCAATAAGATAAGTCTCCGAAACTTTCGATTCATTAGAACTCTCCAATATACGTTTCGCTATTTATGCTTCGACCAAGGAACGGCCTTTTCCAATTGAGCGCTGAGACGAAAGAGGATATCTTCCCTTCTTCTCGCGGCGGTAAACTGTAAACCTAACGGAAGTTGATCGCTCGTCTGACCGATCGGAAGTGAAACCGAAGGTTGTCCCGTAAGATTGGCGAGCTGTGTAAAGGGAGTTCGGGAAAGACTCGTTTCCACGAGCTCGTCCACAAGACCGGACGCGAGTAACATTCTTCCCAAGCCGAGACGACCCACGACTTGCATCGCGATCTTTTCTCCGAGTTTGGGTTCCAGTTCACCGATCTTTGCGGGAGGCATCGCGGTCGTAGGAGTGAGATATACGTCGTAGGTTTCGTGAAACGTTTCCATCGCGAGAGCCGCCTTGTCCCATTCCTGCAAATTGAGGACGAATTCTCCGGCAGAAACCGTTTTACCGAGTAAGGCCAAAATCCAAGTGACCGACTCGACGTCTCCCATTCTCGCTTTTCTTCCGAGGATCGGTTCTAGGTTTTTCATCTGAGCCGCCATCTCACCGAAATACATCGTGATAAACGCGCGACCGATCGCCTTACCGTCCACGGGTGCGTCTTTTTCCTCGACCTTATGACCGAGAGAATGCAAAATTTTCGCCGTATGAACCACCGATTCCACACAATCGGGATGAACCGGAGTTCCGATCGGAGATTGAGTGGAGAATGCGACCCGCAGTTTGCCGGGAGGTTTTTTGATCTCCGCCATATAACCGGTCTTAGGCGAATCAAAGGAGAACGCGCCCGCGTTCTCAATTCCGCCTAACGCGTCCAGAAATGCCGCGCTGTCTCGGACCGTTCTCGAAAGAACGTGATCCACCGAAGCTCCCTGCCAAAATCTTCCGAAATACGGACCGACGGGAGTTCTTCCCCGAGTCGGTTTTAAACCGAATAACCCGCAATAGGCGGCGGGGATTCGGATCGAACCGCCTCCGTCAGAAGCGGTCGCAACGGGAACCATTCCTGCGGCAACTGCGGCGGCGGAACCTCCGGAAGAACCTCCCGGAGTTCTTTCCAAGTTCCAAGGATTTCTAGTAGGACCGTGAAACTTCGGTTCCGTAATACCCATGAGTGCGAATTCGGGAACGTTTGTCTGACCGAGAAAGATCGTTCCCGCTGCCCGCAGTCGTTTTACGAATTCGGAATCTACAGGAGAAATATAATTTCGAAACGATTTGGAGCCGGATGTAAGAGGCGCGCCCGCGATCGAATGAACGATGTCTTTGACGAGAATCGGAAGACCTTTGAACGGACCGTCCGGAAGTTTTGATTTCGCGTTCTTCTTCGCTTCGTCATAAAACTTGGTGATAACCGCATTGAGTCCGGGATTTACGGATTCGATCCGTTCGATCGCCGATTCGACGAGTTCGCTCGGATGAACGGATTTTTTTCGAACCAATTCGGCAAGACCGATAGCGTCATAATACGTATATTCTTTAAAGGATTGTGGCATAGGAGAACTCCGAAAAGAAGTAGGAACCCCGAGAACGGGAAAGGGTCAAGATAAAAAGACGTTTTTAGGATTCCTGGAAAATCGGGATTCTAAAAATGTGGATATACACTTCCTATAAAAACCGATTGAATAGTATAAAGATGGTCCTTTGATACCCGATGATTTCCAGAATTCATAAAATACCCTGTTTCTTAATGATTTTCCCGTTTTTCCTTTTCGGAGATTCGGCTTTGGACAGCGAATTTCTAAGAGCCATTCAGGAAGGAGATCCGAAGAAAGCGCAGATTCTCATTCAAGCGGGAGCCAATGTGGATGCGACGGATTCCAGAGGAAAGACCGCGCTTATGATCGCCGATCACAGACCGGAAGTCGCCGAAGTGTTGATTCGTTCGGGCGCAAACGTAAATGCGCAGGATGAGGACGGAAGTTCGGTTCTTCTGGAAAGTCTTTCCGGGCTTTTGGACGTCAAGGTTTTGGACATAGACGACCTGGCCGTTCCGAAACGATTGATCGAGTCGGGCGCAAAGTTGGAATATCTTTCCAAAGTCGACGCGACGAAAACGATTCCGGTTTCCATCTTAAACGTTGCGATCCGTCATGGAAATCTCGTATTGGTTCAGTTTCTGGTTGAAAATCATGCCGAGGTCAATTTCGACAAGGGAAATCCGGAAGAATTTCCTCTCTTCCTCGCATGCGGAGCCGGAACATCCCAAGCAAATTTCTCGATCGTGGAATATCTTTTAAAGCACAACGCTAAGCCGGATTATACGAGCCGCCTTCATGAGAAGATTGTGGAAGGAAAATCGATTCAAGTAGGAGTCGACAATGCGCTTCATTTTCTTACCGAAGAATCCGAAGTTGATCCTCGGATTCCCGAACTTCTCGTCAAATCCGGAACGAATATCAATCATCGTAACGCGGAAGGGATCACTCCTTTGCTCCAAGCGATTCTCAAAAAAAGAATTTCGTTGGCGGAAAAGTTTTTAGAACTCGGAGCCGATCCGAACCATTCGGATGTTCACGGGAGAAGTCCTTTGGAAGAAGTGCGTAAACAAAAACTCGACGCTCTTGAAACGCTCATATTGAAAAAGGGCGGAGGAAAAGAAAACGGAGAACGATCTCCTCAGTAACGCTTCGATTTTCCACAAGCCGGTCGAACGTTCCGCTTGAAACCGGATTCGGATCCTCTCTTTAAACTCTCCGTTTTTGGCCCGAGTATTTTCCTAGAACTTCAACGCGTTATTTTTTTATCATGTCGCATTAACTGATTTGTTGCTAATCGGAAATTGCTCCGGTATACTCCGCCTCCTAATTTCATAAACTCCGTATAAAACCCTAGAATAGTAGGAAACGATCATATTCTCGCCTCTATTGTCGTATTCGAAGTCTTTTGAAACCGGAGTATACGTTATCTCATATCGGACGTAGATAAAACGTACGTCCGTAAAAGATCTTATATCGGCGGAAAAGGACGAAAACAAAAAAGGCTAGGATCGTTGTAAGTATGGAAACCTATACGAGATCCTATTTACGATTATCATAGACGCGTATTCTTTTAACAAAATCGAAAGCTAAAACGACTAACTGGAAAAATGAGAGGCGTATACGCGCAAAAGAAACATCGTTCTCACTTTGTCGCCGTATACGCGTATACGCTTTTACGATGTCCTCTTAAAAAAAGTTTCTGTGCTTAGAAAACGGTCAGTGATAGTATACTGATGAGTCGCCTAACAGCGCGAAACTCGATGAAATAATTTACTGGTTGTTAGGTTCTCCCGTTCTGAAAGTTTTGTCTTTAACTGATGTTAACTTGCGGAACGAATAAGCATAAAAAATTGATTTCGTTTGAACGGCGAATGATTGGAATTGCACGGTTTAAATGTCACCAGAGGTAAGACGGAAAAACAAAAGTAAATATCTAGGACAGTTTTTTACGCCCGAAAGGGTCGCGGATTTCCTGGTTGATTGGGTTCTGGGAGCGGAACGAATCGCTTCTCCGGAAGGACAAAAGCGTATACTGGATCCCGCGATCGGGAACGGAGTTTTTTTCGAAAGTATTCTCGATAAGAAACCGGATTTGAATGCGGAGTGGGTCGGTTACGACTTGGATTCGCAATGTCTTCTGTCCAGCCGATCCGCTCTCGAAAATAGAGTCTCTAAAACTAGTATACTGAATTTCTACGATCGTGATTTTCTCCTTCGAGAAGAAGAACGGAAATACGACGTCATCCTCTGCAATCCTCCGTATCGCAAGATCAGCGATAAAAATTATTCCAAAGAACTGATTCAACAGTTCGGAGGAAGATCGGACCGGAGACTTCCGGGAACCGCCAATCTATACGTATTCTTTCTATTAAAATGTTTGAATATGATAAACGAAGGAGGGCGCGCAGCCTTTCTCGTTCCCCAGGACTTTTTCAATTCGGGTTACGGAGTTTTCATCAAATCGGCTCTTCAGGAATCCGCTCTTCTGCATTCCTTGTTCCTTTTATCTCCTCAGGACAGTCTTTTCGACGAAGCGGTGACGAGTTCGTGTATTCTTTTATTAGAAAATTCTGATAAAGTTAAGAAATCGGGATTTTGCTGGACCAGACTCAAGCCGGGATTCTTTTCCGAAAAAACGGAGATCGTTGCCGGTTCCGTTGAGTCGATCCAAAGGGAATGGATTCCCTTTCCGGACCCCGAAGCGAAGTGGAGTCCTATCTTTCATCGTATGGAAAAGAAGATTCAAGTGAGCGAGCGAAAACCCGATTTTGAAAACGAAAAAGGGGAAAACTACGTTCCTCTTATCGAGTTCGGAAAGTTCACGAGAGGAATCGCTACCGGAGACAATGACTTCTTTCTTTTTACGAAGGAAATGGTGGAACATTCCGGAATCCACGAAAAGTATTTCAAAGCCTGTATTCCAAAATCACAATATGCAAGAAATCGAATATTCTTAAGCGGGGATTGGGAAGAGCTCAGCCGCAAAGGGGCGAAGGTCTGGCTTTTGGACGTAAAACTCGAATTGGACCCGAACGATTCTCTCGCTTTGCAGAATCATCTTCAATCGGGAATCACGAGAGGAGTTCATCAGAGATTTCTTCCTTCCCGAAGAAAGAATTGGTATACGCAGGAATCCAAAACCGCGGCTCCGATTCTTGCTTCCAGTTTTCACAGAACCGAAGTTAGAATCGTCCGGAACTTCAGCAGCGTGGTTCACTTGACTTGTTTTCACGGATTCAATCCGGCTCCGCATCAAGAGGAGTGGGTGGACGCCGTTTATGCGTATCTGATTTCCTCGAATTCCAAAAAGGATCTCGAAACTCGGAGAAGGGAATACGCGAGAGGTTTGTGGAAAGCCGAGCCCGGCGATCTGAATTCTCTTTGGGTCCCCGATTTCAGAAAACTTTCCGCGCAGATCCAACAAGAATTAAAAACCCTCGTTGCGGGTTTGGAACAAGCGCGTTCCTCCTCCGAAAAAGAAGCCGCGATTCTCCATCGAATCGACACGATCTTTAAAGAAGCTTCCATTTAATCCGCTTTCATTCGATGAGTTTGCCGTCCGTTGCGCGCAAATTCGAATTTCCCCGTAATATTAAAAATACGAAAAGAAGTGCGGGAACTCCTGCATTTACGATAGAATCGGAAATTTCTTTCCGGCGCTCTTTAACAAGTATTCGATTCTATCGGCTCAGAGTTCCGGAAGCGAACGTCGATACGAGAGCGCTTGCGATTTTGACTTGATCCTCCGCGGAAGACATAGAATTCTTATGCGGAGGTTTTCATGCTGCAACAATCCACTTTAGATTTTCTTAAAAAATTAGCGAAGAATAACAACAAGGTTTGGCTCGACGGTCATAAGGACTTGTTCACTTCCGCAAAGAACGATTTCGAAGCCCTGATCACGGAGCTGATCATCGGACTTGCAAAAGTCAATCCTGCGCTCGCGGGAGTGGATCCTAAGAAGTGCATTTTTCGTATCTACAGGGACGTTCGTTTTTCCAAAAATAAGGAACCGTATAAGACCAATTTCGGCGCGAGCATCGGGGCGCGGGGTAAGGATTTGGGAAGACCTCTTTTTTACGTCCACGTTCAACCGGGCAACGAATCCTTTATCGCGGGAGGTTTGTATATGCCCGATACCAAGATCCTTCGCGGAGTGCGCGAGGCTATTTTAGAAGATTCTAAAATTCTTAAAAAGATCGTTCAGGATAAGAAGTTTGTCAAGGAGTTCGGCGGTCTTTCGGATATGAAGCTCAAAACAGCTCCGAAAGGTTTTTCAAAGGATCATCCCGATCTGGAATGGATTCAATACACGAGTTATATTGTGGAACGAAAGGTTTCCGACTCGGATCTTTTATCGAAAAACTTCGTTAAGAATACGATCGACTCGTATCGGATTCTTCAGCCGTTTTTGAACTATCTGGACATGCCGAATGATTCATAAAGAATGAGGCAGCCAAAAGCCGCGGAGCGGAAGCGTTGGCTCTCGACAAAGTCGAGATGAATGATTCATAAAGAATGAGGCAGCCAAAAGCCGCGGAGCGGAAGCGTTGGCTCTCGACAAAGTCGAGATGAATGATTCATAAAGAATGAGGCAGCCAAAAGCCGCGGAGCATTATCTTGCGACCCGTTGGGAGCAAGATTGAGTTCTGCGTTGGCTCTCGACAAAGTCGAGATGAATGATTCATAAAGAATGAGGCAGCCAAAAGCCGCGGAGCATTATCTTGCGACCCGTTGGGAGCAAGATTGAGTTCTGCGTTGGCTCTCGACAAAGTCGAGATGAATGATTCATAAAGAATGAGGCAGCCAAAAGCCGCGGACTGATTTCTAATTTGTTAAGCGAACTGCGCCGCGTATCTTACCGCGTTTCTTGGCAGAAGGTTTTCCAAGTTAATAAATGAGTAGGGTCTTGTCGTATCGCGGCTCGACATTCTTCTTGAGTGTTGAATTCTCCGAGGGAGATGTTTCCTCTTACGGAATGTAACCAAAGGATCCAGATGCTTAAAAGTGCCAGACTCGTTTTCATTTTTTAAACCCTCCCGGAATCTGCGGTTTCGCGCCGATCCAGGAATTAAGGATTGTAACATTGTACGGCGGAAAAACCGATACAAAATTATCGGAAATATTTTATTTCTTGTTTAACCGAAAGATTGCGCATACGACCGAATTCGTTGCGTTTTTCCGGCAGTACATTCCCGAAGTCGATCTTTCCTCGAAAACGTCCTTAATGAAACGATCGTAGCGGTTTCTTCGGCCTTTCCTGTAACGTACGGGCGGGTTCGGTTTCAGTTCTAAGTTATTCGGATTCCTTGCAATGTGTTTTCCACACCAACAGATGGGTTTGGTCCTGACGAATCGCGGTTCTGCATTCTTCCTCTGTGCTGAATTCTCCGAGGGAGATGTTTCCCCTTACCGAATTTAACCAAAGAACCCAAACGCTTGCGATCATTAGAAACTGTTTCATGTCGAAAATCTCCTCGAAATCTTAAACTCGAAAACGAATTCTGAGATTTTTAGACAAATAAATCCGCTCGATCCCTCATAAACCTTTGGAAATTTATTATTTATAAAGGATATAAAGAGTTACCGCCAAAGGGGTAGTTTCGTTAATGCGAAGAAGGGTTTATTGCTACTGCCCGGTTCCGTAGATCTTGTTAGCGGTGATTTTTGCCGGCTCCAATGTGCAATCTTCCTTTAAAAGTGCGATTCTTCCGGTTTCATAAACTCCTCTGTTGATTTCACAAGTGGAAAAGCTTTGATTGTAAGAGGCGATCGCATAGACTACGCCGGCGGTTCGAATTGCATCGATACAACGATCCACGGAATGTCCGGAATAGGTTTTCGATTTTGAAATTCCCATCGCTTCGATAAAAAATAAGTGCGAGGTCGTAAGGCTTACGATTGCGGCGGAATACGCGGTCGAACTTACGCCGGCGCCGTTTTCATACGCGTTGTAATCCGCTTGCAGAACATAACTTTGTGCGGTAGTTCCGTCACACGCTATATGGACGGCTTCCCAGGGGTTCGGTCCTATCGTAAAGGTAGTCTCTAATCCCGGTGTCAGCGAAAAATTAACACCGAAGGGAATGAAACTATTGTTCGAACTTTCATCCGCTCCGTAACTGAGTTTGCAGGCAGCTGCGCCCGAAAGCATGGTAAATTTCGTGGAAAGGATCTGAGCGCTGGTGAATCGAAAGACGTCCTTATCGGCCGGACTCGAAATGATCCCGTTCACCTGCATTCTTGGAAATTGAGGATACGGGGCTTGTATGATTTGCGCGGTCGAATAGGTTTCGTTCGGTTCGCTATCGATCCCGATTCCATACGGAGTAGACGTTGTTCCTATAGTGTTGCAGCGAGCCGGATTCGTACCGTATCCGCCCATCGTTTCGAAAACGGATACGACGGAGATCTCCTTCGAGATTCGTTTGATTGCTTCCTCTCCGTCGATTTGTTCGTTGTTTATACTTTGGCAATCGGCCGCAAATAGGGTAAGAATGAATATGATTTTCGCTTGGTTCATGTCCCGTCCTTCCTGAATCTTTTACGCTCCGTAATTTTTTGAACGGACAGAAAGGACGGATTTTTTAATCCGAAATGCGTTTATTTCTGAACTTCGTTCAGAGCCGCTCGCAACGTTCCACTGCTCGCTGGCTAAAACGCTCTTTACGAATCGCGTCAACTCAGCAGAACACTCTCTGAACTCAGGGTCTCGCTTCTACGGTCGCTCGACAGGTCACGTTAACTCAGCAGAACGCTCCCTGAACTCAGCGTCTCGCTTCTACGGCGCTCGACAGGTCGCGTTCTATGTTTGATCTTCCGCGAGGACGATCAAACTATCTTCCGGATGGATCGAAAAGGCAGTATCCTTCAACGGGATCAAATGCACGCCGTATCCTTTACTCTCGTCTTTTTCCTCCGAAGCGATACGAATCCCGAAACAGGTTTCTCCCCGTTTTAAGGCTGCGCCTACGCAATCCGCAAAACTAAGAGTTTGAGGGAGGTGTTCGAAGTAAAGAGAAGCCGGTTTCAGATAGATTTCGCTTCCTTCGGGGCTGAACAGATTTTCGTAGATCCGCATCACGTCGGGTTCCTGCGAAACCTGAGCCATCATCTTGGACACGAACTGATTGGAAATCAGGAAGTCCTTCACGCCCGTTTCGAGAACGATCTCCGTATTTTCCGAGTTCATGATTTCGGTGATCAGCTGCGTGGAAGGTTGGTTTCCCGTCTTAAACGCGTATCGTTTGAAATATTGTCTGAATCGAAGCAATAGCGAGATCGTTTGCGCGTCGACTTCTTCGATGTTTTCTTTTTCCTCGGCTAAGAATATTACGGAATCGTAAGATTCGGGCGCGAGCCGTTTCATCACGGATTCCTGGGAAAGATCGGCTTGAAAGGATCTAAGAGTGATTTTCGGATATTTTTTCTTGAGACGTATTACGGTTCCCTTAAATTCTTCGTCGATCTGTTTGACGAGAATGTCTATGGTCGATCCGGGAGAAACGAACTTCGCGTATTCCTCCACGATCAGAGGACTTTTGGAATTCCAACCTACGATGAGTTGTTTGTCGACCGGATTGGATCGTTTCTTTTTCGGAAGTTGGAAGTCTCTGGGACTCGATACCGCCGTTTCCGAGTAGCGGATTTTGGAATCGTCTTCCGCTAAAAGCACGGCGTCCTCTTTGTCGTCGGGCGTGTAATCGCTGGGCGGATTGAGTATGATTTCTCCGTCTTCCCTTCTGAAACCGAGAGGAACGGATTCGTTAAACCGAAATGCGATCTCTTTGTAGTTGAGCCCTTTCCAACCGGAGGAAGGTTTGTAAAAATAGATCTCGTCCCCTTCGAATCCGACTAAGTTGGAATAGACGACCGCAAGTCCGGAAGTTCTCGAAGTCTGCACGAGCAATTTTGCGAGAATATTTCTTTCGTCCATCACCTGGATCGAAGAGGAAAGTTCCTGCGCGATCAGACGGTTTTCCTCGTTGTAGAGTTCCGCGACGATGGGGGGAAGTTCGTTATCATGACCGAGCGCGACTAACGCCATCAAAGACTTTAATACCTTCGCGTCGCCGATGTTTCTTCCGTCCTTGCCGTCCTCTTCTCCCGAGGAATTCAAAACCAGCACCGACTTCGCTTCTCCCGCGTTGACTTTCCGCAGCGAATGGAGGCTGGAAGGAGTTCCGGAACGCGTGATGATCTTCGTCGTTTTGCGTTCTTCCAAATTCTCCGCCAAGTAATCGTCCATAACTTCCTTGTCTTCTTCCGCGAGAATGACTACCACGGCTCTCGACTCGGAGGAATTCGCTTCGATGAGTTCCTTGATGATTTCCACGACCCGAACGCCGAATCCCAGAATGATCGTATGATCTTTTTCTAATACGTCGCTTTTTCCCTTTCTTAGATCCTGGATCTTCTGATCGAACTGATTGGTGATAAAAGCCACTAAGCTCGAAAATAACACGAGTCCGAGAAATACCGTGAGAATCCCGGTCGTTTTATTGAACCAATTCGATTCTCCGTCTTCCGCGACGGCGCCTGCGTCCGAGATCTGCAGAAACACTCTCCAGAAAAATTCTCCGTTTCCTTGTATCGATTCGTCCGGCGCGACAAGTCCGCCTAACAACCGTAGGATGGAAAGAAACACGAATGCGATTATGAATAACGTGATCAATGCGGCAAAAACCGATCCGCCGCCTCGGGACATGAAGTTGTCGAAGTGATACCGAAATTTATCCGAAAATGTATGTTTTGATTTCATGAGAGGAGAATGGAATCCAAACCCTCGTTTTTATCAAATGGAAAATAAATTCTTTCTGAAAAATCCGCGTGGATTTAGGGAAGATTCCCGGAGAAAATGCGGACGATCCCGTTCGTGATTGCTAACGTCAGAATACGGAAGAAACGTATAATAAAAGGGAAAGAAAAAGACAAAGGGGAGAATAATAAGCCGTATCGTTTTGCGCGAACGTCGTGCCTTTGATTTTTTTAAAGAAGCCGACCAATCTAAAATCTCCGATCGCTCGAAGCAAAAATACGAAGGACAAAAAGACCGTTCCGTATCGACATACTTCTTGTAAAATTCCGAGCGGAAACTGCATTCTGAGTCCGATCGGTAACAAGGCTGCCAGGAACAACAGGATTCCCACCGCGGCGGTGGCGAGTCTTCCGGGTCGGAAGGCCGGTTTCCCCTGTATTTCCGGAACTACACGATTTTTTCCCAACGCTCCTCCCAACATCCAGTAAAAGTGAAATCCGGATAGAATCAGAAGGATCAAACCGGAAGTCCAGGACGTTATTTGGGCGATAAGAAACATGTCCGTTTATTGTAGAAGTTCCACCGTGGCGGATTCCGGGTTTTGGTTCTGATAGAGTTTCATCAGCAATCGAACCAATTCCTGTTTTTCTTCCTCCGTAAATCCCCGATAGAGATTGTTCACTAAGGATCTGGAGATTCCGAGCAATACCGGTCTTACCGAATAGGCTTTCGGAGTCAGTTCCAAATGAACGATTCTCTGATCCTCGGGATCTCTCGTTCTCTCGACGAATCCCAACGCTTCCAACTTGTCTACAAGAGCGGTTAACGTGGATTTGTCTCGATTGATCATCTTGGCGATTTCCTGCATCTGCGCCTTTTTCTTTTTGACGAGTGCGAACAGGATATCCGCGTGAGTGGTCGTTAACGGACCCAAACCTTTTTCTTTCAACTCCAGGTTCAGGTGTCTGTGAAATTCGTCTCGAATTCTCGAGATCATATAGATGATCAGTCTAGGACTCATATTTTACCTAATCTTAGAAATTTTTTTCTTATCAGGCAAATTGATATAGATAGATTACCTCTCCTACCGCGGCGGCTTTCGTGGATCCTTCGGTTTCAAAAGTCATCTTCAGAGTCATTCTCGCCGTACCTCTCAGGTCTTTTAGCTCGATCAACTCCGCTCTAATTCTCAACTTGCTTCCTACTTTTACGGGTTCTAAAAACCGAAGTTTTTCCATCCCGTAATTGATCCCCATCTTAATATTCTTTAATTCTAATATTTGAGATAAGAGGTAGGGTGCCATGGACAAGGTAAGATATCCGTGAGCGATCGTTCCTCCGAACGGAGATTCCTTAGCGGCTCTATCCGGGTCCGTGTGAATCCACTGATGATCCAGGGTCGCGTCGGCGAACTTATTCACCTGCTCCTGAGTCACCGTGTGATAATCGGAAACCCCGATTTCCTTTCCGGTATAGGCTTCTAATTCGGCAAAACTGGACAATACTACCTTAGCCATGTTTTTCTCCTTTTACTCCGTTTTGTTTTTTAATTTTTCAGTAAGATGTTCAAAAATTTCGGATTCTAAAATGGACAAGTCGATGTTGTCCTGAAGTCCGAATGCCTTTCCCGAATAAATCGCTTTCCAGAGGATTTCTCCGCTGTCCGTGTCCATCGCTTTGACGGTCACTTCCATAACGGAATTTCCGGAAGCGGTTCCGTAATCGGTGACGTCCGTAAATACGACGACGTCGCCTTTGAGTTGTTTTGCGATTTTGATTCCCTTTTCTTCGTTGAGGGAATTGTCCGCTTCGAACGCGGTTCGGAATTGTTTTTCCGCGTTGTATTTTTCCTGGATCTTTCCTCCGTATCCGAGGATCGCCAGTTCCAGTTTTTCAAAACTTCTGGATTCTAAGAATTTTTTCTGTTCGCCGTTCGCCTCTTTCGACAACCAACCCGATCGAATTTGAACCGGGAAGACGACGTGTTTCGCTTTTTTCTCGGGAGTGAATCCTCTTCGAACGAACACGGTTCCGAAGATCGAGTTTTTGGAGGACGCACAAGCGGAGAACGTGAAAAGGAATAAGAGTAGGGTGAGAATTCTCCCGATGTAGGAAGGGATTCCCGTTCGGGAAAAGTAAAATGCGGTGCGAGCGGCGGACAAATCGTTTTCCCTTTCGTTCCATTACTACCAGCCGTCACTCAACCCATTTGTCCATCCGTTTTTTGCCAAACTGTTTGGCCGATTCGGGCGTTCTATGCAAAATTCTAATTTAGGATATTTTTATTTTCCACTCGGACCTGTGTGGACGGAGATTTCTTTTTCGGTGTGAAATTCTCTTCGTTCGGAAACGGGCGAAGCATGCGACATTTCCTTTTGAATTTGCGTTGACAGGCTATATGCAAACGGGAGTCTAATAGTAGCTATGGATAGCGCTCCCGAGCACCTTGGCCCACTACTGATTCAATTCTTACTCGGAGTCGGATTCTCCGCTCTGATTCTTACCCTTGCCATACTCATCGGTCCTAAAAAGAAATCCAAACCTCAGGACACGTTCGAATGCGGCGTACAATACTATGGAGATGCGAGAGGGCTTTTCAACATCAAGTTCTATCTCGTCGCCGTATTGTTCATCCTGTTCGACATCGAAGCGGTGTTTCTGTTTCCGTATGCGGTCAACCTGATCGGATTTAAGAACGCGGGAATCGGACTTTTTCTCGTGATAGAAATGTTTGTGTTTGTCCTTACGTTGGTCGTAGGTTTATACTATATCTGGAAGAAAGGAGCCTTGGAATGGGATTGAGTGACTTAAGTAAAGCCCCGGGCCAGGCCCTGGGAGATATGGTTCAACTCGGTAGCATCGAGTCCGTGATTCAATGGGGAAGAAGTTATTCGCTTTGGCCGTATCCGTTCGCGACCGCGTGTTGCGGAATCGAATATATGAGCACCGCTTGTTCCGATTACGATATCGCCCGTTTCGGAGCGGAACGTCCTTCGTTTTCTCCGCGTCAGGCGGATATGATTTTGGTTCTCGGTACGATCACTTACAAGATGGCTCCCGTTCTTCGTCAGATTTACGATCAGATGGCGGAGCCTAAGTTCGTGATCAGCGTCGGGGCCTGCGCTTCTTCCGGAGGAATGTTCAACACCTACGGAGTGCTTCAGGGAGTGGATCGGATTCTTCCCGTGGACGTATATGTTCCGGGCTGTCCTCCTAGACCCGAAGCGATCTTAGACGCTCTCTTGAAATTACAGGCAAAACTGAAAACCCAGGGGCTGGAAGCAAGACGTCAGGAAGTGATGCAGAAAATCCAGGAATTGAACGAAAGAAATAAACCCCTGGTTGTACGATGAAAGAAGAAGTAGAACGTTTCCTCAAAGAAAAATTTTCCCATTTTTTGGATACGCAGGAAGAGGTCGTCTCGAACGTTCCCGTTTTCTTTTTGAAAGCGGAAGGAATCGTTCCGGTTCTCGCCGCGTTGAAAAACGATCCATCACTGAATTATAATTTTCTAAACGACTTAACCGCGATCGATTGGCTCGGAAAAAAAGAACCCCGATTCGAAGTTTGTTATCTTCTCCGTTCGGGAAGTAAGGCTTCGAGCAGGATTCAATTTAAGGTTCGGCTCGAAGACGGAGAATCGCTTCCGAGCATCACTTCCGTGTTCAAAGGCGCGAACTGGCCCGAGCGGGAAGTCTACGATCTTTTCGGAATCTCCTTTATCGGTCATCCGAGTTTGGATCGGATTCTCATGCCGGACAACTTTCAAGGACATCCTTTGCGTAAGGATTTTCCCTTGGAAGGATTCGGACAGGATTATCTTATCGAAGACCTGCTTCATATCCACGTGAACGAAGACATCACAAAGGAAGGAGGAAAGTAGAATGATGTATGAAAAAACGGCCGAACATTTCGGAAAGAAGTTCGCCAATCTTCCCGAAGGACATCTTCTCGTAAACCTCGGACCTTCGCATCCCGCTACGCACGGAATTTTACAGAACGTGATCCAGCTCGACGGAGAAAGAATCGTCGAAGCCGAATCCATCATCGGTTACGTTCACCGCTGTTTCGAAAAATTAGGAGAACGTTATACATACAATCAGTTCCTCGTCTGCACGGACCGGATGAACTACGTTTCCACTCCGCTCAACAACATCGGATGGATTCTCGCCGTGGAAAAGATGATGCAGGTGGAAGTTCCGGATCGAGTAACGTATGTGAGAATGATCATCTCCGAACTTTCGAGAATCATGGATCATATCATCTGCACGGGAATTTTGGGAGTGGACCTCGGAGCGTTCTCGGGAATGCTGCACCTCTTTCATCACAGAGAGAACATCTATCAAGTCATCGAAAAACTCACCGGCGCGAGATTGACAACGACGTTCTGCAGAATCGGCGGACTCGAAAAGGATATTTATCCCGAGTTCGAAAAGGAAGTAAAGCTGATCTGCAAGGGATTAAAACCCGCGATCGAAGAATTCAACAGTCTTCTTCTCAAAAATAAAATCTTTCTCGGGCGCACCGAAGGAATCGGCGGAATCTCCGCGGAAAACGCGATCGCCTACGGATTCAGCGGCCCGAATCTCCGCGCCGCCGGAGTGGATTGGGACGTCCGTAAAGACGAACCGTATATGCTGTATGATAAGGTGGACTTCGACGTTCCGATCGGAGAGGACGGTTCCGTTCTTCACAGAAGTTTGGTGAGAATGGAGGAGATGCGTCAGTCGATCCGGATCATCGAACAGCTCGTGGACGGAATTCCGAGCGGAGCTTGGCACGCGGATCTGCCGCACGCCTATCTTCCCGAAAAGAACAAAGTCTACAACAACATGGAAGAATTGATCTATCACTTCAAGATCATCATGCACGGTGTGAAGGTTCCTCCGGGAGAACACTACATGTCCACCGAAGCGGCCAACGGAGAACTCGGATTTTACATCGTGTCCGAAGGGGAAAAGTCTCCTTGGAGAGTTCACGTTAGACGCCCTTGTTTCTGGTATTATCAATCGTTTGCGGAATTGGTCCGCGGAGGACTTCTCGCGGATTCAGTCGCGACGATGAGTTCTTTGAACGTGATCGCGGGGGAGTTGGACTGCTGATGAGCTATAAGTTCAGTGAAGAATCCGAAAAAAGATTCCGGAAGATGCTGGAAGTATTCCCGGACAAACGTTCCCTGATTCTCCCTTGTTTGTATATTTTACAGAGAGAACACGGTTTTGTGGACCAGGAAGGAATGAATTACATCGCGGAGCGTCTCGGAGATCCGATTTCTCTCGCGCAGGTCTACGGAGTCGCGACGTTTTATACTCTTTACAATAAGAAACCGGTCGGCAAATATCACATCCAAATCTGCGGAACCTCGAGCTGTTATCTGCAAGGGAACGATACGATCGAAAAACATCTCTGCGAGAAACTCGGAATTCATCTCGGACAAACGACTCCCGATAAAAAATTCACTTTGGAAGAAGTGGAATGTCTCGGAGCCTGCGGTTACGCGCCGATGGTCCAGATCAACGACGATTTTTACGAACAGCTGACACCCGAAAAAGTGGATCAGATTCTAAGCGGCCTGAACTGACAAAGGAACTCCTTATGGCAGAAATGAAACTTCTCACGAAATACATCGACAACCCTAAGTCCGCCGAACTCGAGTTCTACGAATCGGTTCACGGATACGACGGCTTGAAAAAAGCCCTTCAGATGAAACCGGACGACATCATCGCCGAGGTGAAAAAGTCCGGACTCAGAGGAAGAGGGGGCGCGGGATTTCCGACCGGACTCAAATGGTCCTTCATTCCGAAAGACATTCCGAAGCCGAAATACATCATCTGCAACGCCGACGAAGGCGAACCAGGAACATTCAAAGATCGTAAACTGATCGAGAACCTTCCGCACCAGATCATCGAAGGGATGATCATCGGAGCCAAAGCGATCGGTTCCAACAAGGGATTCTTTTACATCCGCGGAGAATTTCAAAAAGGCGCGAGAACCATGCAGAAGGCGATCGACGAAGCCTATGCGAAAGGGTATCTCGGGCAGAATATTCTCGGAAGCGGATTCGACTTCGATCTGATTTTATACGAAGGCGCGGGCGCTTATATCTGCGGAGAAGAAACCGCACTCATCAATTCTCTCGAAGGCAGGAGGGGTCATCCAAGATTGAAACCTCCTTTCCCCGCGGTGTCGGGACTTTATCGTTCTCCGACCGTGGTGAATAACGTGGAAACGTTTTCGGCGGTTCCTCATATTCTCGACAAGGGAGCGGATTGGTATTCCAAGATCGGAACCGAAAAATCTCCGGGTACGAGACTCTTCAGCGTTTCGGGTCACGTAAAACGTCCCGGCGTTTACGAAATCGAATTAGGAACTCCTTTATTAGAACTTGTGAATGATCTTTGCGGAGGAATCGTAGACGATAAACCTCTCAAGGCCATCATTCCCGGCGGATCTTCCGTTCCGATTCTCACGGCGGAAGAATGCAAAACCGCGAATATGGATTTCGAATCGATGGCGGCACACAAAACCATGCTCGGTTCGGGCGCGGTGATCGTTCTCGCGGAAGGAACGGACATCGTGGAAACCACGTATCGGTTCGCGAGATTCTACGCTCACGAATCCTGCGGTCAATGCACACCCTGCCGCGAAGGAACTCATTGGGTTCGCGACATTCTTTATAAGATCCGCGAAGGAGAAGGAACCACCCAGGACATCGACTTGATTCTTTCCCTATCCAGAAACATGGAAGGGGGAACTACGATTTGTCCTCTTTCCGACGCATGCGTGGGGGCGGTTCGTCCCGCTCTGCAGAAGTTTCGCGCGGAGTTCGACGCCAGATTGAAGGACAAGCCGGAACCCGTTCCCGATCATCCCAGAAGAAGAAAAGAAGATAGAATCGGAGAAACCGCGGGGGGACAAAGAACTCCATGAATTGGAATGAAGTTTTATTTTGGCTTTTGAAAAGCGGACTTTTCTTTTTCATTCTCATTACCGCCTGCGCGTATTACACGCTCGCGGAAAGAAGAGTGGCCGGTTTTATTCAGGATCGTAAGGGTCCGAACCGCGCGGGGATCTGGGGACTTCTCCAACCTCTTGCGGATGGAATTAAATTCTTAACCAAAGAAGAAGTTTTCCCGATGCAGGTCAATCGAGTGATGTATCTCGTTGCGCCCGCGATCTCGATGACGTGCGCGATCATGGCTTGGTCCGTGGTTCCTTTGGGCGGTCAGATTCCTCTTCCTCCTTGGCTGGCGGAAAAAACCGGTCTGACCTTTTTGGATCTGCAGATCGCAAATCCTGACACTGGAATTCTCTTTTTATTCGCGATCTCTTCTCTTGCGGTGTACGGAATCATCATCGCGGGTTGGGCGAGTAACAACAAATATTCGTTGTTAGGTGCGATCCGTTCCACGGCACAGATGATCAGCTACGAACTTCCTTTGGGAATGAGCGTGGTCTCGATCGTAATTCTTACGGGTTCTTTGAAACTTTCGGATATAAGCGCGTCTCAGGCGGGACTTTGGAACATCTTCAAACTTCCTGGGTTCATCGCGTTTTGCCTGTTCGTCGTAGCGATGTTCGCCGAAACCAACAGGCTCCCTTTCGACTTGGCGGAAGCCGAGTCCGAACTCGTCGTCGGGTTTCACACGGAATACGGAGCGTTTAAGTTCGCATTATTTTTTATCGCGGAATACATGAACATGATCACGATGAGCTGCGTGGTGACTCTTCTTTTTTTCGGAGGGTATCAGGTGCCTTTCGGATTGTTGGAAGGAAACGTTCTTCAGCCCGCACTCGGACTGGTTTTGTTTTTGGGTAAGGTTCTCTTTTTCGCATTCTTGTTTATGTGGGTGAGATGGACCCTTCCGCGTTTTCGATACGATCAACTCATGAGCCTGGGATGGAAAAAACTCATCCCTTGGGCGATTTTGAACATCGTGATCGCAAGCATCTATATACAATTTTAAGAAACTAAGAATATGCCATATACGGATCAACCTCAACTGCTTCTATTCTTTCTGTTTTCGGCGGTGATGATACTCAGTTCTTTGGGGGTGATCTTTCATCCCAACGCGATCACGGCCGCGGTACTCCTGGTTCTCAGCTTTTTTTCTTTGGCCGCGATCTACGCGGTGATGAACGCGATCTTTATCGCGACGATGCAGCTTCTCGTTTACGCGGGAGCGATCATGGTTTTGGTCGTGTTCGTGTTGATGCTTTTGTCGTTGCGCGAGGACGATACGAAACTCTTTATTTTCGAAAAACCCATTAAGAAATTATTATATTTAGGATTGGTAATGTTCTTGGGTGTTTTGCTCGTCACTGCGGTTCAAGACGGAATCCCTTCGGATACGACGTCGCCGATCGGATATGCCAGGACCAAAGAAGGGCAATTTGCGGGTTATTCCTTTCGTCTTTCTAAGAACGAGATCGTAGGAAATCAAGCGGGCGAGAAAAAAAACGACTCGAATGGGACTGCCGCCGAGAATGCGCCCGTTCCCGATACTTTGTCCGGAAATACCGTAAACCCCGAACCGGTCCACGTTAGCGGAAATACCGCCGTGGTCGGAAGCGCCATGTTTTTACGATACCTTCTTCCGTTCGAGCTGATTTCCTTGTTATTGCTCGCGGCCGTGCTCGGTGCGGTCGTTCTCGGAAAAAAGAATTTAGGGAAGAACGCGGAAGGAGGAACCCTATGAGTCTTTGGATTTCCGGAATTCCGATGCACTACTTTCTGATTCTTGCGATGATCATCTTCACGATCGGAGTCGCGGGAGTGATGGTGCGAAGAAGCGCGGTTTTGATCTTTATGTCGGTGGAGTTGATCTTGAACTCCGTGAACCTCGTATTCGTGACTTTCTCAAAGGCGCTTCACCAAGTCGACGGAGAAGTGGTCGTCTTTTTCGTAATGGCGATTGCGGCCGCGGAAGCCGCGATCGGACTCGCGATCGTGATCGCGATTCATAGGCTTAAAAAGACGAGCTATGTGGACGAAATGAATCTGATGAAATGGTAGGAATAGGAAGAATGGAAATTGCAAATCTTATCCCTGCGTTAGTCGCTCTTCCGTTGATCGGATTTTTAATCTCCGGTCTTTTCGGCAAGTGGTTAAAGGGACTAACCGGAATCATTTCTACGGCCGTCGTATTTTTATCTTTCGCGCTGGCTTTGTTGTCTTTCGTTCTATTTCACCCAATGGAACGCGCGATTCCCGAAATCGTAACCGTAATGCCTTGGATCGAAACCGGGAACCTAAACGTATCTCTCGCGTATCAAGTCGATCAGCTTTCGCTCTATATGATTTTGATCATCACCGGAATCGGGGCGCTCATCCATCTTTACAGCATCGGATATATGAAGGACGATCCCGGTTTTGCGCGTTACTTCGCTTATTTGAATTTGTTTATCTTTGCGATGTTGAATCTGGTACTTGCAGAAAACTTAATTCTTCTTTTTCTCGGATGGGAAGGAGTGGGGCTTTGTTCGTATCTCTTGATCGGATTCGATTATCACAAAGAATCCGCCGCCAACGCGGGAATGAAGGCGTTTATCACGAATCGGATCGGCGACTTGGGAATGCTTCTCGGAATCGCGCTCGTGTTTTGGTATACGGGCAGCGTTTCCTTTACGCAAATCGCTGAATCGATTCCGGAAATCCCTTCCTTTCGATATGTGATTCCATTGGCGGCGATCTGCTTTTTTATCGGAGCGATCGGAAAATCGGCGCAGTTGCCCTTGCACGTGTGGCTTCCCGATGCGATGGCGGGACCGACTCCCGTTTCCGCGTTGATTCACGCGGCGACGATGGTGACAGCCGGAATCTTTTTGATCGCAAGGCTCAATCCTATCTTTTTATCCGCGCCGCAAGTGGGACATTGGATCGTAATCATCGGATCGATCACCGCCTTTTTTGCGGCGACGATCGGACTTTTTCAAAACGATATCAAGAAGGTGCTCGCGTATTCCACCGTGTCGCAGCTCGGATATATGTTCGTCGCGATGGGCGCCGGCGCTTACGTCGCGGGGCTCTTTCACTTGATGACGCACGCGTTCTTTAAAGCGCTTCTCTTTTTGGGATCGGGTTCCGTGATTTATGCGCTTCATCACGAACAGGATCTGCGGAACATGGGCGGACTGAAAAATCAGATGAAGATCACCTGGTTCACCTTTTTGATCGGATCGCTTGCCATTTCCGGAATTCCTCCGTTCAGCGGGTTCTTTTCCAAAGATCTAATATTAGAAAAAAGTTATGCGTATGGAACGCTCTTTTACGGACTCGGAATCGTTACCGCGCTCTTAACCGCGTTCTACATGTTCCGCATGACGTATCTTGCCTTTTACGGAGAATCTCGAGTCTCTTCCCACAAGGCTGGCCACTTGCACGAATCTCCGCTCGTGATGACGATTCCTCTCGTGATTCTTTCCATAGGCGCGGTCGTTGCCGGATTTTTGGAAGTGCCTCACTTTTTGTTCGGAGGAGCGGACGCTCTTACGCGTTACTTCGCTCCCGTCTTTGTCCGAGGAACCGAAATTTCCGAAATGATCGTCAAACACTCCGTAGACGGTCACGAAACGGGAGCCGCGATCGAATTGATCTTGGTGGCCGTATCGGTAGCCGTTGCGATTTCCGGAATCTTTATCGCGAGAACGATCTTTTTGACGGGAAAGAACGTTCCGGAAGCGGAAGAATCGCACACGGGCTTAAAACGGATTCTTTCGCAGAAATACTACGTGGACGAGTTTTATAAGAACTTCATCGTGGAACCGATACTGCTGCTCGGAAAGTTTTTAGCGGGATACGTGGAAAGAAATTTCTTGGATCTGATGCTGCGCGGAACGGGAAGAATCGCGGTCGCGATCTCCCTTGTGTTGCGAAGGGTTCAGACCGGAATCATCGTCGACTACGCGATCCTGATCGTATTCGGAACCGTGGTCATTCTTTCCTTTTTTCTATTGAGGGGGCTGTAACTTGGATTTCCCGCCGTATATATTGAGTATTTTTTTGTTTCTGCCACTGATCGGAGTGCCGTTCTTATTTTTTTCCAATAGCGTCTATTGGTTGCGGACCGTCGCGGGATCGTTCACTCTCGTTCCGTTTTTGATCATCGTCGGATTGTATTTCCAATACGATCCTTCTAACTCGGCTCTTCAATTCGTGGATCGCATCTGGGGAATCGTAGTTTCCGGAAATCTCCGGGTCGATTATCATATCGGACTCGACGGATTCAGTCTTCTGCTTTGCGGAATGTCTTCTTTGCTTTTCTTTCTTTCCACGCTCGCCACTTGGTCGAGCATCACGAATCGTATCCGCGAATTTTATGTTTATCTAATGATCGTGGAGATGAGCGTTCACGGAGTGTTCTTGTCCGGGAACCTCGTTTTGTTTTACATCTTCTGGGAAGCGATGGTTTCTCCGATGGTTCTAATGGTCGGAATCTGGGGAGAGGATCAGCGCGTAAAGGCAGCTATCAAATATCTGATCTTCTCGTTCACCGGATCGGTGTTGATGCTTGCGGGAATTCTAATCCTGTATTTCAAAACCGGAACGATCGTGATCGAAGAGTTGTCCACGGGACTTCTACCCGAAATTCCGAAGAACATCCGATTGTTTATGTTCTTTGCGTTCGTTCTTGCGTTCGCGATCAAAGTGCCTTTGTTTCCGCTTCATACTTGGATGCCGGACGTTCACTCGCAGGCGCCTACTGTCGGTTCGGTGGATCTTTCCGGAATCTTATTGAAGATCGGTTTATACGGATTTGTTCGACTTGCGATTCCGCTCTTCCCCGAAGAAATGTTGGAATACAGGGAACTTCTCGGAGGACTTTGTATCGCGGGAATCATCTACGGCGCGGTCATTGCGATGGCTCAGGAGAATTCCAAACGAGTCGTCGCGTTTTCATCCTTGTCTCACATGAGTTTTTGTATGCTCGGTATTTTGAGTTTTACGGAAGAAGGGATGGCCGGAGGAATGCTTCAGATGTTGAACCACGGATTCACTGCGGGGATGCTCTTCTTTATGCTCGGAATCTTGCATGAAAGAATCGGCAACAACGACATCGCAAAGGCGGGCGGTTTGTCCAAACTCCTGCCGGTTTTTTCCGTGTTTTTTGCGATCGCTGTATTTTCCTCGCTCGGAGTTCCCGGAACCAACAGCTTTATCGGAGAATTTTTAATCATACTCGGAAGCATCAAAGCGAACGTCGTATACGGCGCGTTAGCCGCCACCGGAGTCGTGTTCGCCGCGGGTTATCTTTTGTTGTTCGCAAAAAGGATGATTTTCGGAGAGCCTTCCAAAAATCTGATCGAACATCACGATCTCAGTTTGAAAGAATGGATCATTCTGATCCCTACGGTCGTAATGATTTTCTGGATCGGAGTTTATCCAAAACCGTTTTTGAAAGTATTGGAACCGTCGGTTAAAGTCGCATTAAATTCGGCGTCCGCAAAAGCGATTCAGGATCGTACGGCGAGTTCGTTTAAAGAAACGGATCTAAACGGAAAGACGGTGGATAACGCGAGAAAATACGTTTCCTACCGTTCTCTCGGCGAAGAACCGGGCGATTACGAAGAGCGTCTGAACGGTTTTCAAAGTAAATATTCGCTGCCAAAATCAATCCGCAAAGGAAAGGAAACTTCTCCGTCAGGGGACGAGGAGGCTCAAAAATGAATCTAATCCCGAACGTCCTCGATCTATTTTCCATTCTTCCCGCGTTGATTCTCGCTACGGGCGGGGTAGTGCTCATCTGTCTTTCCGTAATATTTAAAACGAAAGAATTCCTCTTCGTGCGATACGTGTCCGGTTTGATTCTTTTGATAGCGCTCGCGAGCGTCTTTTATACGGCGTTTCGTTTTCCGGGAAACGGGGTCTATTTCGGCGGTCAGATCGAAAACTCGGTCTTGTCCTTTTGGCTGAATCTGATCTACATCTCGATGGCGATCGGAACAGCGGCGGTCGTACCGAGAATATTAAAGAATCATAAAATAGAATTTCCCGAGTTTTATCCGCTCTTGCTTTTCGCAACGTGCGGGATGATGTTGATGACGAGCGGACAGGACTTTATTCTCGTTTTTGTCGCCCTCGAACTCATGAGCATTTGCTTATACATTCTGATCGGGATGGCGAGAAGCGATCTGTTTTCCTTGGAAGCGACGTTGAAATACTTTCTGCTCGGAAGTTTTTCCTCCGGGTTTATGTTGATGGGAATCGCGTTTCTTTTCGGAGGAAGCGGTTCTACCAATATGACTGCGGCGTTAAAACCGCTCCTCATCGCAGGGTATCAAGGAAACTTCGCAAAGATCGGACTCGTGTTGTTCATCACGGGAGTCGCGTTTAAGATCGCGCTTTTTCCGTATCACGCGTGGACCCCGGACGCGTACGAAGGAGCGTTGACTCCGGTAACGGGTTATATGTCCACCGCCGCAAAGGCCGCGTCGATCGGACTTCTTCTTGTGCTCTATACGAAGCTACCGCTGCCTTTGGAAGACAGCACCTGGGCTTGGTTGCCTGGAATTCTTGCGTTGTTGTCGATGGTCTACGGAAACCTGCTCGCATTAAAACAGGAAAATTTAAAGCGAATGCTCGCATATTCTTCGATCGCACACGCGGGTTACGTCGTGGCGGGAATTTCCGCGGGAATCAAGGAAGAAGTTCTTTTTTATCTCATCGTATATTCGTTCATGAGTTTGGGAGCGTTTGCGATTCTCGCGTATTTGGAGGAGGGAACCAGACAAGTGACGTTCTTTTCCGTTCAATCCTTATCGGGAGCGAAACCGTTTACTGCGATCGCAATCAACATATTCTTTATGTCCTTGGCGGGAGTTCCTCCGTTCGGAGGATTTTGGGCGAAGTTGTTTCTTTTTCAAAAACTCGCCGAATCCGAACATCTGATGAACCGCATTCTTTTGATCGGTGGCGTGACCAACTCTGCGCTTGCGCTCTATTACTATCTGCGGATCGGAATCGCGACTTTTATGAGCAGCGACGAGGGAGAAATTTCCCGCAATCACGCCGCACCGTTTAGCGTCGGAGTGACCGCAGTCGTTGTGGTTTGTTTCTTTATGGTCGCGCTCGGTTGGTTTTTACTCGTTCCGGGAAATCTTCTCGCGATCGGCGCTTTGCAATATCTGAGCTATTGAGCGATCCATAGCGAGCGAAATAGCCAAACGCCGCGAAGCGACAGCGTTGGCTCCCGACGACGTCGGGAAAGAGAGCGATCCATATGGGCGCCTCCTTTTGACCTTCGGTCAAAAGGACCACGCTCTTCCGCGACTACGCGTTCGCTACGGCCGCAAGCGGCTGCCTTCGGCATCGCTCCGATCGTTGGCGCGAGTTGTGAGAGGCGATTTTGTTGTAGTTCCTACAAATCTGTCGTAATACGAAAAAGCCCCCACCCGAGTTAGGGTGGAGGTGGCGGGCTTGCGGGAACCCTCGACAAATTTTCCTCTAACAGAAAATTCAACTTTTGTAAACTAAAATCCTCACTCACAATCACCGTAGGAACTCCTACAAATCCCCCAGTGCGTCCGAAAGTTCTTGAAGAGTCGCTTCTTTCGGATAAACTCAAAAAATCCATGAAGCGGCTCATTCTACTTTGGATTCTCATCGGATTTTTACCCTATTGTAAAGAATACGTTCCACCGTCTGCAATCGCGACTCCTACCGATCCGCGGGAGCGCTTCCGTTCGTATTGGGAAGCGGGAACCGCCGAGATTTCGACTTACAATCTGAGCCAGGTTCGTTACGGAGAAAATCATGCGGGCAAGGCGATTCTTGTGTTCGTTACGGAAGACTTCTCCAAAACGAAACAAGTCAAACTCGATCAACCCGAACTCGCCGAAAACGATCGCGCCAAAGTATTAAAGCTCAACTTCGTAAAGAATTTCGTGACGGGGATTTACGCGTATTCGATGACCCTTTCCGTTTTTACGCCGTTGGAAGCGGACAAATATCCGCATACGTTGAAGGAGTCCATGTCCTCTCAGGAATGGTGCGGAAACGCATTCGCACAATTGAATTTAGAGAAGGATCAATTCAGAATCGAATCGTATTCTTATTTCGAGTCGGAAGGAGATACGAAGTTCTTTTTAAAAATCGAAATTCTCGAAGACGAACTCTGGAACCGAATCCGTTTGGATCCTGAGTCCGTACCTACCGGAGAAGTCACGTTGATACCCGGGTTATTTCACGTACGACTCAATCATAAGGAATTAAAACCACTCAAAGCGGTCGTTACGAAGCAGAATCAGGAAAACGATTTTATCTATACGATCTGGTATCCGGAAGAGGAAAGGACTCTGAAGATCCGAACGGATTCTTCATTTCCGTTTAAAATTCTCGCATGGGAGGAAACCTTTTTGGATTTCAACGGACATTTAATGACTACCTATGCGGTGTTGGACGCGAGCATCCAGAGCGATTATTGGAATCGAAACAAGAACGAATTCCGGGATTTGAGGAAAAAACTCAAACTTACCGAAGACTCTTTGTTTTAAGAGGTTGTCAGCCTTCTGCCTCTCAAAGAGCCTGTGTTTTTAATCGTATATTCGAAAAATCGAAAAGAGTCTAAAACTCGCGGGAGGAATCGTGAACATCGAAATCGGCAAAGGATTAAACGGTCTTTATTTTGGAATGTCCAAGGAAGACGTAACGTCGAAGTTGGGAGAGCCCGACGAAATCTACGACTATGATTACGAAGGTTCTCTCTCGACCGGGTTCGAATATTTTTCTCAGGAATCGGAATACGAATTCGATAAGGACGAAGGCGATCGTTTGTATTCGATCACGATTTCCAATCCTTCCATCCGTTTATTCGGAAAACCGATCATCGGAGAATCGATCGAAACCATCCGCGAACTCCTGAGTAAAAACGGGATCGACGATTTCGAAGAGGACGATGAGGAACACGATCACGAGGATCATGACCACGACGAGGATCATGTCCACGGAGTGACCGCGTTCTCCGATAAACTCAACGCGATTTTTCAGTTCGAAGAAAACGAACTGATCTTTTTCGGATTTAGCCCGCTCTTCAAAGACGACGAGATCGACTGGCCGAAATACTAATCCGAGTCCGGCAAATGGCCGATCCGAAAATCGTTTGACTTTGTCTTTTTAAACGAGAAGCTAAAAGGTCGAATCTCGATTTTATCCGCGGGGTTGTGGTTATGATGGTTCGTATTCGGATCGATCGGTTTTTATCGTTCGTTTTGTTTCTAACGTTCAGCTGCGCCTATTTGAACGTGAATCCCAGTCTTGTCACCGGAGCGGAAGCGAAAGAAATCATCAACGATCGACTTCTCTTAAGTCGAATCGTTTACTTTATGGCTTTGAGCGAACCGGAGCCGGTTCGTTCGAACGCCGCGGCCGGATTGACGCTCACCGTCTTGATTCCCGACGGTATCGGGATCGACGAAAAGAAAATGTATCAGAAAGATGCGGTGGACGAATGCGCGGATCAGATCTTCTTCGTATCCCTGATCTCTACCGGACTTTCGACGTTCGTTTGCAAAGCGACCAACCCTCCGATCAGTATTCCCGTTATCAGTAGAAAATTATAATATTTTAAAATTTTGCCGCGATGAACGTTTCGCTCAGCTCCACTGGAGAGTTTCCGCCGAAGCTGCGTAGATCGCCTTAAAAACTTCTTCCCAACTGTCCTCGACTTCGTGCGTATACCAAGGCCCGAGCCATTCCTCAAGCGCAAAGATCCAAGCTTTTTCCAAAAGAGGAAGCTCTTCCGCTCGGTTGCAGATTTTAATACATTCCATTCCGAAAGAATGAATCGCCTTCTCGAATTGTATTTGTTGGGAACTGGAAAGGACGATATTTCTCGCCGAGTTCATAAAGGATCGAACTTCTTCGAGCTGAAGTCTGCTGAATATATCCTCGTATTTCGAGTTATTTTCTTTCAGATAAAAGAAAAACAATTCGGCGAATTTAATTCGATCCAAGTTGATGATGTCAAATGAAGCGATTAAACTCTTGAGTTGATTTTCCGTCATATTCATATCCGATCTCCGTGAACGATCCCGTTGAAAGATGCGGATAGGATAATCGATGTTCGAGTAAAAAGCTTCTTACTTTATAAGCCAGTGAAGATCAGAATATAAAATGGTATCACGGAACGCCTCATTCATGAAACAGTTCCAACTCCAACACCTCGGTTTTGTCGATTCTCGTTACGTTTCCTTTCGAGTCGGTTAGAACATAAATTTTTTCCTCTTCTTCCAAGGTGCCTAAATACGCCTTTTTATCCTTTAAGACGATTTTGTATACGGGTTCGGACGACGGATTTTTACCGGAGAATTCTTTCTGAACTAAGGCCATCGTTTCGCGGTTATGATTCGTCTCGTCTCCGTTTACCGTTTTCCGGGAATCCCGCGAAAGTTTTTTGTATCGATCGAGTTCGATCGATTGAATTTTTTCGACTTCGATTCGAATCTCCGAAGACGATCCGGCTTTTTCTTTTTCGAAGACGGAATACTCGGCATAGATATCCGCGGTGATTTTGAGTTTCTGCTCGATTCCGCGAGCTCGAACCGCGCCTTCCAGAACGAGGATTCTATCTTTTTCCTGGTTGCGTTTTGCGGTTAATACGAGTGTCGTTCCTAACAACTCGGAATACAGGGAATGAACCTGAGCGGTAACTTTTAAGGAAGGGTTTTTCTTATACGTCGTAAATATTACGATTCCTGAATTTAGTTCCAAATCGATTCCGGATTCTCCCGAAAAAATTTTGAATTCCGAGTCTGGAAGAAGACGGACGACCAAACCCAATTCTCCCTCGATCTTGTAATCGCATAAGGATTCTTTTCCGGATTTGAGAAGAAGGGAACGTTTTTCGTTTTTCATCTCGCAGGAGCCGGTTGTAACGGATTTTACGGTTTCAAAGCGCGTTTCCTCCCGGAAGAAAAAGAGAAAGTAGAACCCGAGAATTCCGAGTAAAAACAGGCACGCGGCGGCTAATATGCCGTTTTTAGAATATGCAGAGAATTGAAAATTCCTGATTGAGGAAACGTTTTCCTCTTTCCCTGAGTTCGGTTCGAGCGATCCGATTTTATTTTTTAATTTCATCAACTCGAAGAACTCTTTTTTGGATCGGGGATCGTTTAAAAATTCCAAGAGCTCCTTTCTTGTCATTTCGTTTGCCAACGCGCGCTGCATTTGGGTTCTTCGGCTTTGATTTTGATTCGTTGACATGATATTTCTCCTAATCACCTTCAAAAGCGAAATCTGCGCGTTGCAGTTTCAATCTTAATACTTGTAACGAAGCGTAAGTCTTGCGATTTACCGTACGCACCGATATTCCCAATGAGTTTGCCGTTTCCTGAATCGTGCATTTCTGCATAAACCGAAATCGGATGATTTTCCTTTCCAATTCCGGTAATTGTTCGATCTCTTTTCGAAGAAGATCCAATTGTTCGTCTTCTTCTTCCGATTTTTTTTCCGTAGTTGCGATCGCTTCCAAATACAACTGCGAATTATCGATTTCCTTATTTTGAACCGTATTCTTCTTTTTAACCGAGTCCAAGAAATGATTCTTCGCGATCGTCAGTATCCAGGAGGTTTCATTTCCTTTTTCGGGGTCGTAATTCCCCCAATAACGCAGTACCTTGATAAAGGTTTCTTGGCAAACTTCTTCGGCTTCTTCAACGGATGCTCCTTTGCTTATAATGAATCTATAAATTTTTTCGTAATTTCTCGAATACAATCCGTCGAAATCAAAAGTTTGCTCTTCGAAACTTCGGCTCATCTATTTTTATTAACGAGTTGACCTTTTGAAAAGCGCCAACGAAATCGGAAAAAAATAAAATGTTGAATCGATTCCTGATTTTTTTTCTGATCCTGATCCCCTTTTTTGTTCCTATCTTTACGCTGAATGCGAAGTCGGTTTTGCTTAAAAACGGCAGAAAGATCGAGAATGTGAACGTAAAAATCATCTCTTCGGGATTTGAAGTTCGTTATAAAGACGGGAAAATCGAACGATTCTCCCTGCAAGAAGTGCAGAAGGTTCATTTTTCGGATTCGATTCCGGAAAAAAACTCGCCCGTTGTTTCGAATCAAGATAAGTCAAAAAATTCTTTCCAAAAAACGAAAAACGAAAATCCGAAAGAAAAAGAAGAACTCGTAAATCCGCTTTCACCGAATCCGAACGAAGAATCGGCGAGTCCGTCCGAACCCAAACAAAAGTCGAAGGCCGCCGTCGTTGCCGAAGGTCTGATTCCCGGTTGGTCTCGTTTGGTTCGTTCCGATTCGTATTCTTGGAAAGGGGTAGGTTTCTTTTTGATGGCGGCGGAACTCTTTCTCGCTTATAAAAGTTATGTATATCTCAAAGCGCCGACTCCGGGTCAAGAGGCGGATCTTCCTCCCTCTTCTCAGATGTTGATCGCTATCGCGCTGAATGATAATAACCTGATCAACGTGGCCTTTGCGAATTCTACCTATTCAAATTCTCAGAAAGTCGTCCTTTCGGATGGAACGGTGATGGAGAGGGACCGTTATTTTCAAGATAGACAAATGTATGTTTCAGCGTTCGTTTTCGTTTTATTGCTCGATGCGTTTTTGGGTTACCGTCAAGAATTCAGAAACGTTGTTCCTTCTTTCAGCGTTTCCTTCCAACATAAGGAAGTATCGGGAGGAATCACGATTCGTTTTTAAATACGGCGTGGCACAATTTTTTTTTTGAATCGTTGGCTTGATTAGAATCCATCAGGAGGACTCAAACCAATGTTTCAAAAAATATTCTTTACGCTGACGACCGTCTTGCTCGTGATCCAATGCGGAGGCAAAGGCGGAGACGATTCGAACGAACAAGCCGCGCTTCTTTTGGCGCTGATGCCTAAGGACCAGGGAATTTCCGGTGTGTATGCGATCTTAGCCAAACAAAACGGCGGAGGAGGAGGCGGTGCGGGAGCGTATTCCAAAGGAAACGTTTCTCCCTTTCAAGCATACAGCGGTACGTATCCTTGTCCGAGAGGCGGTAGCGATACGGCCAACGGAGATATAACTATGGGTATGGCGGGAGGCGTCTTTACCGCGACTTTGACCGCAATCAAACACACCTACACGGCCTGTTCTTTCCTCGCTCCTCGTATCGACGGATCCAGTCAGGATTCTTCGTTGCTGGTTCTGAACGGAGACGTTTTACAGTCTGGAACGATCTCTCAGACCATGGATCCGGCAAATACGTCGACTTTGATTAAAGTTACTCAGAGCGGAAGTTACAATCTTTCTTCCAGTAATTATACGGTGAACGGTTATCTTTATCCGAAGTTCGAGCTTACGTTTTCCACGAACAATTCCAAACTTACGATCGAGAACGCGAACGATCTGGATAAAGCGACTGTGACCGTAGACGAAACGACTCACGTTACGGGTACGATCGGCGATAAGTCGATCGATACCACTTACACCTTAAAAACCACTTTTAAGATGAAGTAACCGCCGTTTCGACCCGTCGATCGATTCCTTTTGCGAGAACCGAATCGGCGGGTTAAGAACTTCTTCTTTGAAACAATGTTCCTTTCGATTTCGCTTAACATTTTCTGCCGTCCATTCGCTTCGAAAAATTTTATTTCCAAATTAAGTGCGAAAATTCCCTCATTTTTTTTTCGGATTTCTGTCTCAGAATGTGGCCGTGACTTCCATATTTAGATCGTTCCTTAGGAGGATCCAAGTATGAAACTTAAAAAACTGATTCTATCGTTTACTCTTTTGCTGTTTATTTCCAATTGCGGGGAAAAGAAAGACGATTCGCAGAATAACGCTCTTTTGCTGTTGGCTTTACAGAATCAAAACCCGGGTATCTCCGGTTTGTATGCTTCGTTGATGGCGCGCAGCAATAACGGAGGCGGCGGAAATTACTCGAACGGAAGCGTTTCTCCCTTCGCTTTGATCACCCAGTCGCAAGATTGTCCCAGAGGCGGAAACATGACCCTCGCCGGAGATCTTACGCAAGCCATGAACGGCGCTTCGATGAACGCTCAATTTACGGGAATCAAAATCACTTATACCGCTTGTTCTCTGATGGCGCCGAACGTGGAGTCCGCCGGTAATTCTTCGCAGATGCTTTTGGAAGGAGAGCTGGAACAAAACGGAACGATGACCGTGACCGTCGATCCTTCCTCGACTCAGAGTTTGCTCAAAACGACCGGGAACAGTTCGATGACGATCAGCTCCAGTTCTTATAAAGTGAACGGTTATCTGTATCCTAAGTTTGAAGTCACGTTTACGACTACCGGCTCGAAAACCACGATCGAAAATGCGAACGATATGGACAAGGCGGTTATGACGATCGAAGAAACGGTGAACATTTCCGGATATGTCGGGAGCGAAAAAGTATCCGGTTCTCATAGTTACAAAACACAGCTTAAATTGAAATGAGTCCTATTTCGCCGAGGGACTCGAATCCCCCGGCGTTTCCGTCTTAGAATTTCATTCCCTTCGCATCTCGAAGCTTCTTTCCGTTCGAATCGAAAGTTCCCGTAAAAATTTAAAAATTTTGAATATTTATAAATTGGAATGTATTTCGAGCGGAGGGACGGCTTTTTTATCCTTCGATTTCTTATAAAAATAGAGTTGAGCGAAATCGAGACCGATGACAAAAAAGTCCCCGGTGAATCTTATGAAAAAATACGTTCTTCCTTTGGTCGCAATCGTTTCCCTATTCTGCGGCCATTTCGTTTGGTCGTTTACGGGCCGTTCCCATTCGATGAGAAAACCCGATCTTCGTTTGGAGCGGATCGAAAGTTTCGGCAAGGACGTAAAAAAAGGAAATCTTTTGGGCGTTCAGCCTTGGATGATTCCGAACGATTATTCCAAAGAGGAGAATTTTCGGGAAAAGATCGAATCGTATCTCGAGACAGCCCACAAAAGAGGATTCTTAAATTCGAAAACGATCGCCGTTTTCCCGGAATATTTGGGAACTTGGTTGGTGGTTGCGGAGGAAAAAGAATCCGTGATTTCCGCTACGAGAATCGAAGAAGCGATGCGGACTCTTGTTTTGAGCAACGCCTATTCGTTCATCTGGAATTTACTCAAGGCCAAAGGAAAGGATTCCGTAAGGGACGCTTTGTTTCGAATGAAATCAAAAGAAATGTCCTCGATTTACGTTCGCACGTTTTCCGAATTGGCCCGTAAATACAAGATCACCATCGTTGCCGGGTCGATTCTTCTTCCCGAACCTTCGGTCGTAGACGGAACCTTACGCGTCGGGAACGGGGCGTTAAAGAACGGATCCTTCGTATTTTCGAGCGACGGTAAAGTCGTGGAGAATTCTCCCTTGAAGATTTATCCGATCGAGGACGAAAAAACCTTCGTCGAAGCGGCTCCGATCGTAGACCTCAAGGTTTCGTCCGTTCCGGCGGGAAGGATCGGGGTTCTGGTCTGTGCGGATTCCTGGTTTCCGGAAGTCTACGATACATTCAAAAAGCAGAATGTAGATTTCGTATTGGTTCCTTCGTATGTGGCGCCGGATAACGCCATGGCTGCGGTTTGGAAGGGTTATAACGGAGCTTCCAATCCGAAGGACGTTTCTGCTCTTGACGTCGATCGGATCACGGAAGGGGAGGCTTGGTTGAAATACGCGCTTGGGGGAAGAATGTCGAAGTCGGGCGCGACTCACGGGATCAACGTGTTCCTCAGAGGTTCTCTTTGGGATTTGGGTTCGGACGGAGAGACCATTTGGGTGAAACGTTCGATCGCTAAGACCTTTCCCCGTATTCACGGAGCAAGCATCGTAAACCTCTGGATCGATTGAGGAAAAGATTTATTTCTTGAAAACTCTTTGAAAAGGAATCTCCTTGGCGCATGTCACTATTTCTTTTTGAAACCTTTGCAGATAATTTTCAAACCAAGCACAAAGACGTAACCTCCGGAAAATGGTTCGGATTAAATTCTTTGAATCTAGATGGAAAACCCTTTGTTACCTTTTTTCAAGGCGAACTCGTTTTGAAACTCGGAGCGGATAAGATCGCCGAGATCATTTCCCGTTATCCGGGCGCAAAACTTTTCGATCCGTCCGGAAACGACCGAGCGATGAAGGATTGGCTTCAGGTTCCCGTGGAATTCCAGGAAGACTGGCCTTCTTTGGGCGAAAGCGCTTACGATCTCGCCGTGTTGAATCAGGAAGCTTCCCCCGCTCCGAAAAAAGCCGCCGTAAAAACGGCTAAGAAGAAGGCTCCGGCTAAAAAGAAAAAGGCCGCTCCGAAAAAGAAGACCAAAGCCAAAAAGGTTTCACCGAAAAAAGCGAAACCTAAAACAAAGGTGAAGGCGAAGCCGAAAGCCAAGAAGAAGGTCGCGAAGAAAAAGACCGCGGCTAAAAAGAAAAAGAAGAAGTAGGTAATCGGTAGGCCGTAAACCTCTTTTCTGTAAGGAGGTTTACGGAGGATCGGTTCGAAGCGATACGGAGCAATGCCTACCGGAAACGTTATTTCTTCGGTTCGAACACCTTTTTCAAAAATTCTTCCTCCTCCTTGAGGATCAACGTCTTATCGCTCTTCATGTATTTGGAAAACAACACGTGATCTCCGAGTTCTATCCTTACCGCCTTATTCAACGGACTCGCTTTCCCATTCGCATTCAATTTTTTGAATGCGTTTAACATCGATTGAACGGAAGCCGACGCGTCCTGTTCCTTATCGTTCTTATAATAATAGAACAAAAGAACGGGAGAAGAAATCTTGGAGAACGGATCGGTTCCTAAAATGAATTCGCGCAGATCCGAAAGATTTTGAACCGCCGCGAGATATTGATCCCTATACCAGAACGCGCTTGCAGGATCGCGCTTTTGAGCTTCCGTGGATTTGCGGATCTTTCCCATTACGAGATGTGCGAAATCCTTTCCCCAGGAGAATTGATAGATCGCTCCGAGGGCGCTCGTGAAATCGTAAAAGGGAGATCCTAAGATCAAAGCGTGAACCCGTTCCGGATATTTCGCGGCCAAATACGTCGAAATCAGACCGCCCATGCTCGTTCCGATTAGAATCGTTTTGTTTCCGAGTTTTTCCGTTTCCAAAAGTGCCGTCTCGGAATCCTGAAGAATCTCTTGAAACGTGGTGTCTCTGTGATCTTCCAGATTGGTTCCGTGTCCCGGAAGACGAACGTAATAAAGATTCGCTTTTAAATCCTTTGCGAGTTGGTCCGTGACTTCTTCCCCTTCCGCGCGGGAAGCTCCGAAGCCGTGGATATAAAGAATGGCGTATTCCGTTTTACCGGGAGAATAACGAACCAGCTTTTCTTCGTTATTCGGTCTGGCCTTTTTCTCCTGACTGATTTTAAGTTTCTCTTTGTAATACGCGTCGAAGTCGGAATGTAACGGAACCGTTTTGTATTCGTATTTCGGCGTTCCCGCATAAAACGTGACGACGAGAAAAAGGGCGAACGTTCCAAAAATCCCCAGGACCCACTTGAGTATCTTCATCTTTTTATGTTTCCTCACTACTCGAATGGAACAATTCAATCCTTCGGATTTGATCCTGCAAGAAAAATTGTTTGGAAGGATTTGCGGTCTTTGTTAAGATGACTTCGTTTTAGGATCGTTCCGCAAAACGCCGATCGAACGGCTCGGGTGGGAAGAATTCCCCCGAATTCAATACAGAAGCGGACGTCCGGTGTTTCGGGTTCGGATTTTCATTTTAAAAGGAATTCTTTTTTAAGGAGAATCGTATGAATTCAGTTGCCTCTTCCATGCGGGAGAATCCCAAAAAACTAATCGCGTTAGTTTTCCTCGGCGGGATCGGTCTTGCTCTTTGCGATCAAATCCACGTACAGTTCGACGTGCTGAGATACTTTCATTTCGGAGTATTCGGTCAGGCTTGGTGGGTGGCTCCTCAATTCGTACTTGCAACTTTACTAATGTATCTCGGGGCTTCTTTTTTTAGGAAAGAAGCGGAAGCCTTCGATGTTCGTGATTTCGTTTTAAGTCTTATCTGGTTCGTTGCGGCGTATCTTGCCAGCGGAATCTTTGCGGGCAGTGCCTATACGCTTGCAGCAATCTACTTAGGCGCTTGGCTTTTCCGAATGATCTTTTCGATGGAAGCGAAGCCTTTGACTGTCTTTTCGATTCTTCTTGCGATCGGAGGAACCGGCGCCGAAGCGATCATTTCCGGCGCGGGACTGTTTGTGTATAAGCGGCCGGACTTTTTATTCGTTCCGATCTGGCTCCCCGGTTTGTATCTGCACGGAGCGCCTTTGATCTGGAATCTGATCTCTTGGGTCAAACAGGAAAGTCGTTCGTAAATTTTACCATAGGAAGTATAACATCCGAATAGAATATTCTCATTGTCGAATGTTCTATTCGGATGGGGAATCGCACTTTTGAAACTCGGGCTAATCGGCGATATTTCCCCTAAAAATGCTCGAATCCCCTGTAGTTGAACTCGGATTCCGTCCCGTTCGCATTAAAATATCGTACACCTTTCCATTCTCCCGTTGCTCTTCCGATCTTTGTAAGGGCGATTCCGCATAACGTAGCGGGGAGTTCCTGCGGACTCAAAAACAAAAGTTCCAATTCTTCCCCGGAACCGAGCGCCTCGTTCAAACTTAAAAAAGCCTTCGCGTTTGCGGGAAGAGGAACCGCGTCCAAATCGATTTTCAGACCGAGTTCCGACGATGACGCGAGTTTCGGGAGATCCTGCAGAAGACCGTCGGTCAAATCCATACAACAAGAAACGGGATATTGTCGGGAAAGTTCGCGAGCGACGTTCAAACGAGCTTTCGGTGTCAGATGTTTTTCTAAAGCGAGCGTGCGAAGAGGTTCCGTCACATCCAAATGTTCGCTGAGAATCTTATATCCCAATTGAGAAAGTCCGACCGAACCGGTGAGATACAAAAAGTCTTCCTTCTTACCGCCCGAACGTTTCCAAGGGGTGGCCGTAACTCCGATCAAAGTCAAAGTCAGATTCAAAGAAGAAGAGCGATACGTATCCCCTCCGCACAACTCGATTCCGTAAGAGGAAAGTGTTTCCCGCAAGGCCGATGAAAACGGAAGAATCCATTCTTCTTTTGAAGCTTTTGCGCTGAGTCCTAAATTCAAAAATGCTTTTGTGGGAACTCCACCGCCTGCGGCGATATCGGAGACGTTCACTTCGACGAGTTTTCGGGCGATTTCTTTCGGACCGCTCCATTCGTTTCTAAAATGAGTTCCTTCGCAGATCGTATCGGTGGTGAAGATCCGACCTTCGTCGTCCAGATAACAGTCGTCAGTCTGAACGCTGCCGGGCGGATACAGAACGCGGATGATTTCAGATTCTTTCAAAATGGAAATTTCCTTCAAAAACCTTGACTTTCTTCGATTTCGGGGCAGTCTGAAAGACTATGAAACGAATCATTCTATTCTATTGTTTGATCCTACTCCCATTTGTCGCCGGATTTTCAGAAGCTCCGACCAAAAACCAAAGCTGTAATTATTCGTATGATCACGCGAGTACGAAGTTCGGCTGGAAGGCGTTCAAGTTTACGGAGAAGACAGGCGTCGGCGGTTCTTTCGACAAGATTTCAGTGGACGGAACTCCGTCCGGAACTTCCGTCGAAAAAGTCTTGAAAGGAATCAAATTCACCATCGATCCGAACACGGTCAACTCGGGGAACAACGACCGTGATGCGAAGATCAAATCCACATTCTTCTATCCGCTGAAACAAAACGGGAAAATCGAAGGGAAGGTCATAACCGTAGAATTGAATTCCGACAAAACATCGGGGAAGGGCGCGATCGAACTTAAGTTCAACGGGGTTTCCAAAAAGTTGGATGTAACATTCGACCTACACGAAGGGGCGCATCTCAGCGCGAACGCGAAGTTGGATCTTGCAACTTGGAAGGCTCTCGGAGCGGTCGAGGCTCTCAACAAAGTCTGTCTGGATCTGCATAAGGGAAAGGACGGCGTTTCCAAACTTTGGCCGGAAGTGGAACTTACGATTTCCACAATGCTGAAGGCGGATTGCAAGTAATCGAAATTTTGTGGGAACTCCTGCGGGCGCCTCGTTCCGATTCTCGGAACGATCGGGCTTCTGCGCGGCTTCGCTTTCGCTTCGGCTCCCGACCCGTCGGGGAGCCGCTTCGCGCCGCTCCGATCCCTGGCGCGGGGATTCTTTCGAAAAAGTTGTCCTTTCCTTTTTTAAGTAGGAACTCACACGAATTCCGAGGTCGGCCAACGACTTATATCGTGAAACCGGATGTATGAGTTCCTACAAATTCAACGGATTGTAAATTGGAACTGATTCGTACTTCCGAAAAATGTAGGAACTCATACAAATTCAAAAAAATTGTCCTAAGAACGAAAGAGTTCCCGCGTTTTTAAATTCGGATCCGTCGATTTCGATTGGAGTTCCCACATTTCGCGAATTCGAGCCTGAATGAAATTTCGCAAAGAAAACTGGACGCCCGTTCGGATGGAGTTCCGTCCACTTCCTTCTTTGTAGCTCCGACTTCGATTCACAAAATCCCCCGCGATAGCGATTGCAGCGGAAATCCCCGAACCGAAAAACGAAAACTTGATTGGCATTTTCACGATGGATCGGTTCGGTGAGGGATTGGAGCGAAAAGCGTGTTCGCTCGCCTCGAAAACGGAGAGAACGCGCGAGCGAATCGCCCAAACCGCGTACTTTGGCTCTTTTTTCTTGACTTTGGGGGTCAAAGCGAAACTCTGGCACCTACAGGACGATTTTTCATGTCAGTATTATCAAAAGCGCATAAAACTCCTTCTCTTACGAAAGAAAATGCCGTTAAAGGCTGGTTCGTTGTAGACGCGGAAGGAAAAACCCTGGGAAGACTCGCTTCCGGGATCGCCGCAAGACTTCGCGGAAAACACAAAGCAACTTTTACTCCGAACCAAGATTGCGGAGACAATATCATCGTTATCAACGCTTCCAAAGTGAAAGTGACCGGTAACAAAGAAACTCAGAAACTATATTATCATCACTCTCGTTATCCGGGCGGGATGACTGAAACCGTTTTCAAAGACTTAATCGCAAAACAACCTGAAAAGGTGATCTACGAGGCCGTAAAAGGAATGCTTCCCAAAAGCAAACTCGGAGATAAGATGCTCACCCATTGCAAAATTTTCTCGGGTGCTGAACACAACCTCCAGGCACAAAAGCCTGTGAAACTGGAAATCTAAGGAGACCTGAATGGCACCCGCTAAAGAAATCTGGGCTGTAGGAAGAAGAAAAACCTCCGTTGCCCGTGCAAAAATCAAAGAAGGTTCCGGTAAAATCACCGTAAACCACAAAGATATCAAAGATTATCTTCAAAACCGCAAAGCAATCATCGAAGAGGCGGTTCGTCCTCTTTCTCTTCTGAACGTTCAAGACAAGTATGATCTGAATCTGAACGTGACCGGAGGGGGAATCACCGGACAAGTCGGAGCAATCCGTCACGCAGTTGCAAGAGCGATCTGCAGAATTAAGCCGGAGTTCCGTCCAGCCGTGAAAAAAGAAGGATTCTTAACCAGAGATCCAAGAATGGTGGAAAGAAAGAAATACGGTCTACACAAAGCGAGAAGAGGAACTCAGTTCTCCAAACGTTAAGTTTCTTTTTCATTTCATTTCGTTTTTTGAAATGCCTGAATCTCTTTCGTCCGAGAGCTTCAGGCATTTTTTGATTTTAGAGGTATCATGAAACTCCAATCCGTAGCGGAAATCCGCGAAATCTTTTTAAACTACTTCAAAGATAAGGCTCACAGCGTAGTTCCGTCTTCTTCTCTTCTGCCTGCGGGAGATCCCACACTTCTTTTTACGACAGCCGGAATGGTTCAGTTCAAACCGCTTTTTACCGGCGCGGTGGAACTCCCTTATACGAGAGCCACTTCCTGTCAAAAATGCCTGCGGACCACCGACCTTGAGGTCGTAGGAAGAACGGAACGCCATTGCACTTTTTTCGAAATGCTCGGGAACTTCAGTTTCGGGGATTATTTCAAGGAAGAAGCGATTTCCTATGCGCTCGATTGTTCCGTCAATCACCTGGGCTTTGACAAAGAAAAAATTTGGGTCACCGTTTATACGGACGACGACGAGGCGGAAAAAATCTGGTTGTCCAAAGGAATTCCTAAAGAGCGCATAACGCGTCTCGGAAAAAAAGACAACTTCTGGGGACCGGCCGGGGACAGCGGAGCCTGCGGACCTTGTTCGGAGCTGTATCTCGATCGCGGAGTGGAAAAGGGCGGACCGGATTGTGCGACGAGCGGAACCTGTAGACCTGGTTGCGACTGCGATCGTTTTTTAGAATTTTGGAATATAGTTTTCAATCAGTTCAACCAGGACACCGAAGGGAATCTGCATCCTCTCAAACAAACCGGAATCGACACGGGTTCCGGACTCGAACGGGTCGCCTTATTGCTGCAAGGCGTCGACTCGGTTTATGACACCGACGAACTCCGCAAGATCATTTCCTTTTACGAAGAATTATCCGGAATCGAATACACGAACGAAAACAAAACGCCGTTTCGAGTCGTAACCGATCATATCCGTTCCGTTCTTTTTTCGATCGGAGACGGAATTTATCCGGATAGAACGGGAAGAGGTTACGTGATCCGTCGTTTGATCCGCCGCGCGACCCTTTTCGGAAGAAAATTGAATTTCAGAGAACCTTTCCTTTACAAACTCGTGGATAAGGTGGTCGAGATTTATAAATCCCGTTATCCTGAACTCGGTAAAAACGCGAAGGCGATTCAAAAAACGATTCTCGCGGAAGAGGAACTTTTCTTAAAAACCCTCGAACTCGGTCTCGAAAAGATCGAAACCCTCGTAGAAAGAACGAAAGCAAACGGAAGAACGATCTTTTCCGGAGCGGACGCATTCTTACTTTACGGAACGTACGGTTTTCCCGCCGAGATGACCGAGGAAATCGTCGCCGAACAAGGACTCGACTTCGACAAACAAGGATTTCAAGAAGAACTCGAAAAAGACAGACAGGTTTCCAGAGAATCTTGGAAGGCCCACAAGGTTTCCTTGATGACCGGCCAATCCGTAGAAAAAACGGAATTTCTCGGTTATTCTTCTTTATCAGGAAAAGGGAATATTACACATTTATTTAGTGATAATAAACCTGCGAACGTTTTGAAAGCAGGACAAGCGGGGGCGATCGTTTTAAACCGAACTCCTTTTTATCCCGAAGGAGGAGGTCAGGTCGGCGATACTGGTTTCTTGCGTCAGGGCAAAAGTGTATTCAAGGTTTTGGACACACAGAAGGAAAACGACGTCATTCTTCATTTTGGAGAAATGCTCAGCGGTGAATTTTCCATCGCGCAGGAACTCGAAGCCGAAGTGGAAGCGGTCCGCAGAGAACGTTTGCGTTTTCACCACTCCGGAACGCATCTTTTGAACGGGGCGCTCCGCAATTTACTCGGGGATCACGTCCTGCAAAAAGGTTCGATCGTATCGCCGGAATATCTTCGTTTCGATTTTTCTCATCCTTCGGCGTTGACGGGAGAAGAGATCCGTAAGATCGAATCCCGGGTCAACGAATCGATCCGTAAGGATTTCCAAGTTTCTACCAAGGAACTCGGAATCGACGAGGCGAAAAAAACCGGAGCCGTTGCGACCTTCGGAGAAAAATACGGAGATCAGGTTCGAGTCGTCCAGATGGGAGATGCGTCCGTCGAATTCTGCGGCGGAACGCACGTTTCTCATACGGGCGAGATCGGTTATTTCTTTATCAAAAAAGAATCTTCTCCCGGCGCCGGAAACCGTCGTATCGAAGGGGTCTGCGGTCCCGCGGTGATCGAAACGTTCCAGAACCGTTTTGCGGAGCTCACCGAATCCGTGCAGAACTTAAACTTAAAAATCAAATCGGAGTTAGGCGAAGAAGGAGCCAAACTTCTCATCACTTCTCCCGTGCCCGGGCCGGATGAGATTCGGGAAAAACTCGAAAAAGAAGGCGCAACCGCCGTAACATTCTTCCGTGATCTTTCCGAAAGCATCGCCGCGAAGATCGAAGAAGGCACTTCTTCCTTTTTGAAAACGAAGAAGAGCTTGGAATCCCGCGACTTCGAGAACAACGCGTCGGTGATCGAGAGAGTGTTCGCTTCTTCCGTCGAGACCGGAACAGGTAAAATCGTATCCGCGATTTTCGAAGACAAGGACCCGAATTCTCTCAAAGGTCTTTCCGACAATCTCAAAGTCCGCGAAAAAAATCTTCTCGTGATTCTCGGCAGCAAAAATGCGGAGAACGCAAGCATCGTAATCACCTGCTCTTCCGAACTCGTTTCCAAAGGGATTCATTGCGGAAATCTCGTTAAGGTCGCCTGCGAAGTGTTAGGCGGAAAGGGCGGCGGAAAACCCGATATGGCGCAAGGCGGAGGTAAGGAAAAACAAAATCTCGAATCCGCGATCGCGGGCGCCGTGAACGAAGCAAAACAAATCTTAACCGGAGAAAGAGTATGAGTGATCCTTCCTTTGACGTGGTTTCCGAAATCAGCAGACCCGAGTTGACGAACGCGGTCACTCAGGCTCTCGGTGAAATCAAGAATCGTTTCGACTTCAAGGGTTCCAAATCCGACATTCAACTCGAAGACGAACAACTCGTTTTGACTTCGGACAACGAAGCGAAGTTAGAAAGTGTGATCGACGTTCTCGTCTCTAAAATGGCGAAACGCGGGATCGGCTTAAAGAATTTCGACTTCAAATCCAAGATCGAACCAGCGACCGGCGGCACCGTTCGGATGAAGGTGAAGATCCGCAAAGGGATGGAAAAGGAACAGACCAAAGAAGTGACGAAACTCATCAAGGATTCCAAGCTGAAAGTCAACGTCACGATCATGGGAGAATCCGTGCGCGTAACCGGCAAAAAAAAGGACGATCTTCAGGAAGTGATTCATCTTCTGAAAACTTCCGATCTTCCCTTCGACGTTCAGTTTACGAACTACAAATAACCCCGCCAGAACGCCGGTTGTCTTATCGAGCGGCGTTTCACTTTTTCTTTTCGAGCAAGTTTCGTAAGCGCCTAAACAACCGCACCTTTTTCTAATCGTATAAATGTTGTAAACTGTCTTTGATGAAAAAAACGAAAATAGATTGGCCCAAAGAGTTTGATGACTTTTCAAAGAGTGGACTTTCCCAGCCTCAGTATTGTAAAGAAAGACACCTCAAATACACGACGTTTCGATATCATTGGGAGAGACGTTCTAAGCATTCAGAGAAGAACGACTTTGTAGAAATTCCTCCTTCCTCGACAAATTCTCAGTCATTGGTAGAAGCCGAATTTTTGACCCTAAAGATAGATACGTCGGGGAAGGCATCGCTCCAAGTAAACGTTCAGTTTAGTTTAGGACGATGGAGTTAAATCCCGGAAACAGAAAAGTGTATCTTCGACCTGGGGCGACGGATTTAAGGAAATCGATCAATACGCTCTCTGTAATCGTAGAAGGAAAGATGAAAAAAGATCCGTATTCGGCGAGCGTCTTTCTCTTCTGCAATCGCAAGAAAGATAAACTGAAGATGCTCTACTGGGATAAGAGCGGGTTTTGCCTTTGGCAGAAGAGACTGGAAGAGAGTAAATTCCCGTGGCCGAACTCAGAGGAGGAAGTGCATAAAATACCCGTTGAAAGGTTTCATTGGCTATTGAATGGGATCGATTTTTTCAAAGAGCACAAGAAACTAAAATACAAGAATGTCAGTTGAAAATGTTTGACTCAAGAAAAGAAAGTATTAAGACTGAATCCGAATGTCTTTGGATCTAAACTCTCTTCCTGATGATGTAGAAGAACTAAAAAGAATCATTATATTAGAGAATAATAAATATCAGGAAGAATTACGACTCCAAAAACAGAAAGAATCCGAACATTTGGATCAGATCGAGAGATTGAAGATCCAGCTTTTCGGGAGAAAGACTGAGAAATGGAGTCAGATCGAAAAAGATCAAGGATTTCTTTTTAACGAAATAGAAAGCTCCTTGCAAGAAGATTCTCCTGAACCCGAAGAAGAAAGTCTTTTTAGTCCTGTTAAAAGCCATACAAGAAAGAAGACGGGAAGAAAACCTTTCCCGGACTACTTTCCAAGAATCGAAATCCTACATGATATTCCTGAAATTGATAAAACCTGTTCTTGTGGTCACGAGCTTACTCGTATCGGAGAAGACAAGTCCGAGAAGTTAGATATTATCCCGGCTAAAATACAAGTCGAAGTTCATATTCGCCCTAAGTATGCGTGTAAGCATTGTGAAGGAACTTCTGATGAAACTCTACCTGTCGTAAGAATCGCGCCGGTTCCCCATCAGATCGCTGAGAAGAGTATGCTTTCTTCCGGATTCTTAGCTCACACGCTTACTCAAAAGTTTGCGGATGCTCTTCCGTTTTACAGACAAGCCGGGATTCTCCAGAGATCGGGAGTGGATATTTCAAGGAGCACCCTTTCCAATACCGCAATTCAAGTTTTTGAAAAACTTTCTCCGATGATCGAGGATGTGAGAAGGGAACTTTTCAAATCGAAGTATTTGCAGATCGATGAGACGATTCTTCAAGTGTTAAACGAAGAAGGAAAGTTGAATACATCCAAATCGTATATGTGGGTGATCCGAGGGTTCATCAGAGAAAAGCCCGTTGTTCTCTATCATTATGAGCCGAGTCGGAGCGCTAAGTTTTTAGAAGAATGGATCCAGGGATTTGAAGGAATCATCCAAACGGACGGTTTTGAATCTTACGATTCTTTGTTGAAAGTTAAATCTAAGATTCTTCACGCGGGATGTTGGAATCATGCGAGGAGGAGATTTTTCGAAATTCTAAAAATCGATTCTAAGAATGTGCAAGCAGAATGGATCGTAAAGAAAATCGGTAAGCTTTATACAATCGAGTCAAAAGCTAAGGTAGAAAGTTTAAGTTCTGAAGAACATCTGAAACTCAGGCAATCCGAATCTAAGCCTATCGTTGATGAGATTCGTTCTTGGATGAACAAACGGATCGTCGAAGTTGCTCCCAAATCTTCTATGGGAAAAGCGCTCTCTTATCTTTCTGGCCAGTGGGAAAAACTGCTTCTCTTTTTGGATCATCCGGAATTGCAATTAGATACGAATCTCGTTGAGAACGACATTCGTCCTTTTGTGATCGGTAGAAAAAACTGGCTCTTCTCCGGTTGTCCACAAGGGGCAACTGCGAGCGCGGGATTCTATTCGTTAATTCAAAATGCAAAGATCTCAGGTATCGATCCTTACGCTTATTTACGAGATCTTTTTAAGTCTTGGGAAACGATACCGAGAAGTCTTTCTTGCGAGGATCTGCCAAAAAACGGTGGGCTTGTGGTTCGTTAGGCGGTTACCAAGTTTCTTGACAGGATTTCTTTTCTCTGTCAAAATCTGCTTTCACACAGAAACGATAGATAAGTTCCATTATGCCTATGACCGATTTAAAAACGGGTAAAGACTTCGCCCTGCTTCCGGAAGGAACCTTGGCGGAGCTTTTGGATGGTGAGATAGTTATGGTTCCGGCTCGGATCCCCGAGCATCAGAGAGTTTCCGGTAAGTTGTTTACTCTGCTTCTGCCGTGTGTTGAACGTAAAAAACTCGGTGAAATTTTCTTTTCACCCATCGACGTATTCCTCGACGAACACAACGTGGTTCAACCCGATCTCGTCTATATTTCCAATGCTAAAAATTCCATCATCGGAGAAAAGAGAATCGAAGGCGCACCCGATTGGGTCGCGGAAATTCTTTCCGAAGGAAACGCCTATCACGACTTAAAGACTAAAAAGAAACTCTATGAAAAATACGGAGTCCGCGAATACTGGATCGTCGATCCGATGGAACGTTCCGTAGACGTATATTCCAACGGTGAAGGCGGTTTCAAGCTGATCGCGTCCGCGAGTTCAGGAAAAATCACTTCGACAGTTTTAGAGGGATTTTTCGTGGAGATAGAATCCCTTTTTACAAAACCACATTAAATCATCGTAGGTGACCCGGAAACCGTTCGATTCTTCGAAAAGAAGAATCCTTTTCTTAAACAAATCGCCGCGTAACTTGGTCAAACTAGTATGAAAAAGAAGTTACTCATCGGTGTTTTAGTATGTTTTGTTACCTTCGGAATTTCAGCGGAAGACGAAAGTCCCGTAAAATTCAAATTGGAAAAAAGTTTCGGAAATTCATATCTCTTAAAAATCGTTCATCCCACCAATTACGGAATTCAAAAAGACGCTCCTCATAAGATTCTCTTGAATGCGGGTCAAGGCCTGAAGGTGGAAAAAGCGGATCTGAAAGTGAAAGGGAAAACTTCCGAAAAGAAAAAGGAATATCTCGCTTCCGTAGATCCGATTCAGTTAACGGTCACCGGCAAGGGCTCCTTGGAAATTCACGGTAAGATTTATTACTGCAACTTCGACAAGAATATCTGCATTCCCGGCAAAATCCAACAAGTAGAAACGATTCAGTAGCGGGTTCGCGCTTCCGAATAAGAATCACCGTTCTCAGATTATCTCTTGGATTGAAAATCGTATTTTGAATTCAAGAGATTTGCGCGACGTTTCGCTCGCCGTTTCTGAAATCGACCCTATTTCGTCTAACGTTCAAACTCTAACGTTTGAGCGAAGATTTCAATCCGGGAGAACTGACTTGAAACAAAAAGTAAGTTTTCCCTTGGATGGAACCGGAATGTTTTACGATCTTTCCTTTTGATTCCACGAGTTCTTTCAAGATCGTTTTGTCGGCTGGACGGAAGGTTTCTCCCTTTTCCGCGATCAACAGATTGAGGGCGCGTTTGCGCGCCAAGTCTTGCGCGACGTCCGCGTTTCCTTCCAAAGAAGATATGACGACTTGAAACGTATCCGAATTCAAAAAACCTTCGGGGGCTTTGATGAACTCGTCCGCGGGATTATCGTTCGATTCTTCCCGAACGGTCGTGGTTTCCTGTTGACCCGGAGGAACTTCGGTTTTCTTTCCGGAAGAAGTGCATTGGCTCAGGAACAATAAGGACAGGGTACATAAGAAAAGTTGAATCGACTTCATGGAGCCTCCGGAGTTTCTTCTTTGGAGATAGGTTGAATGCCCTTTCGGATAACGTTCGCATACAAATCTTTCTGAATATTTCTGTAAATGAAAGTACAATTCGCGGAGTCCGTATAATCTTCCCTAAAAAGAAACATCGAATTTAAGAACCAAGCAAAGGCCCCGCGATACGCAAGCACGTCCTGCGCGAGCTGCTTTGCCTTCTCCTTATCTTTTTTCTCCGCTTGGGGATCGGGAATCGACGAAGCCGTTCGCGTTTGGGAAGAATTCGGATCGTTCGTAGCGGACTGATTGGAACCGGCGGTGCTGGAAGAACTTCCCGAAACCGCGATTCCTCCCGGAGTCGTGGAAGCGGCGGACGTCGTGCTGGAAATCTGACTGGGAAGCGCGGGTGCGGAGCTGCTCGAAAGATCGGCGGGAATCGCTCCTCCGTAAATTCGATCGTTCTCCCGAATCTCTCTGATCAAAATGGAAACCGCGATCTCGTCCCGTTTCGTTTCCGCGATCTTTCTACACTGGGTTCGCAATTCCTTAATTCCTGCGTCCTTTGCGGGAAGGGGAACCTTGACTAAGATCTGAAAGAATTCCCTGGAAATAAAACCAGTGTCCCGCACATTCTCCAAAACTTTTTGTCTGTATTCCGGATCGGCGGGCACGCAGGAGAAAAGGAAGAATACAATCGAAATTTCTAAGATTCCAAAACGCAACCGCCGCATGAGACAAGCATTTCCGAAACCACGCCGAAAAGGAAGCAGGATTTTTCCGGGAACTTTCTGGACACCAGGTTCCGAACGGGAAAGACTGTAAGCTATGCGTTTCACGAAACCGATTCTTAAACCCCTTGTGATTTTCGGAATCTGCGTCTTACTTTCGAGCGCGTCTTTGTTTGCGGACGCTTCGATTTTTTCCGGACTCAAGAAGTCTTTGGAAGAAAAGACAAGAACCTTTCAAATGGAAAACGGACTGAGGGTCCTTATGATGAAACGGGAGGATTCTCCCACCATCGCGGTTTATACGAAATTTTTAGTAGGTTCCGCGGACGAAACTCCGGAGATCGCGGGAACCGCCCATCTCTTGGAACATATGTTGTTCAAAGGAACCAAGAACATCGGAACCACGAACTACGAAAAAGAAAAACCGTATCTGGAGCAGATCGCCGTTTGGGGAAAAAGATTGGATTCTCTTCGCATTCAAGAATTGGAATTAAAATCCAGAGGCGAAGAACCTTCGGCGGAATTTAAGAATCAAATCGAAACCCTGAAAAAAAGATTCACCGCGCTGCTGGAACTTCATCGTAAATTCGTAATCTCTAATGAAGACAATTATATCTATTCGAGAAACGGCGGAGTCGGTTTTAACGCATACACTTCGAACGACGTTACGAACTATCAGATTCTTCTTCCCGCGAACCGATTGGAAATCTGGGCCAAGCTCGAATCGGATCGTTTGAAAAATCCTATATTACGAGAATATTATACGGAACGGGAAGTCGTTCTCGAAGAAAGAAGAATGCGCGTCGAAAACAGAGGTCTCGGAATTCTCCGCGAGAAATATATGGACGCTGCGTTTCCGGCGGGTCATCCGTATCGAATGCCAGTGATCGGCTATGAAAAGAATCTAGGTTTTCTCGATCTCGAAAAAACCGAAACGTTCTTTAAAAACTATTATGATCCGCAAAGAATGGTGATCGCCGTCGTGGGCTCCTTGGATTTCGAAAAGACGGAAACGATTCTCCGCGGCTATTTCGGAGATTTGAAAAAAGGAAAACCGCAACCTCTCAAGAAAGCGGCCGAAGCGGGATTCGGTGGACCGAAATTCGTTTCGGTCGTTCATCCGAGCACACCCTCCAAAATCATCGGCTTTAACAAACCCGCGTTTCCTCATCCGGACGACGCGGTGTTCAGCATCATCGATACGCTTCTTGCGGAAGGGGAATCGGGACGGTTGTTTAAAAAACTCGTTCTCGAAGAACAGATTGCGCAGGGAGTATATTGTTGGAACGGAGATCCCGGCGATCGTTTGTCCAATCTGTTTTCGATCTACATCACCAACAATCAAAACGCCGATCAAAAGAAAGTGGAGAATCTCGTTCAAGAGGAATTGGATCGTTTAAAAACCGAACCTGTGACCGCGGAAGAACTCTTTAAAATTAAAAATCAAATCCTAGGCGGTTATCTCCGGGCCTTGGACGACAACGGAAAACTCGCCGATGTTCTTTCCCTCTATCAACTTTTATACGGGGATTGGAAGGAACTTCTCAAAGGATACGAAGAATTGGATACGGTGACTCCGGAAGACATTCAGCGTGTCGCCAAAAAATACTTCGTAGCCGAAAACAGAACGATCGCGGAATTGAATCCGCCCGTAAAGGAAACAAAATTATCCGGGAACCGATGATGCCGAACTTAGAACAGAACATGATATTTAACAGGAAAACTTCAAAAGAACGTTTCGCTTTCGGCCTTCCGTCCGAATTTGCGGCAAAGGACCGAGTTCGTTCGAACGAACGGAGCTTGGCGGTTTCGAATCCGCGTTGTACGGTTTCAAAAAAGAATTCGTATATGAGAATATTTTGTTATTCTTTTGTATTGCTTCTCGCAACCGTTCTGCCCGTCTCTTCGGCGCCGGGAGACTTCGTCAAAAACGTAAAGGTTCCGCCTCTCAGTTTCGAGTTTCCCGAAGTGCAGACCTTTTCTTCCGGAAAAGGAACCGAAGTGTATTTTTTACCGGGGGAAGAATTCCCTCTGAGAAACATTGAGATTCATATCTACGCGGGCGTTTTGTACAATCCGAATCTTCCGTCCGAAGTTCCCGAGCTGTTCGTTCAAGCTTGGAAACACGGAGGAATTCCTTCCGCTCCGGGAAGCGCGTTTCTCGAAACGCTGGAAGGTTACGGAGCCAAGATCGACACGGACGCGAACTCGGAAAAAATCGTATTCACGATTTCTTATCTTTCCCGATTCGAAAAGGAGATTCTTCCTTTCGTGAAGGAATTCCTTTCCAATCCTTTGTTAAGCGAAGAAGGTTTCACAGTCGCCAAACTCAATCTGGAAGAGGCGATCAAACGGAGAAACGATAAGATCCCCGATATCGCCTACCGTAAAACCGCGGAACTCGTTTATAAAGGAACCGTTCTCGGAAAAAGCGCGCAACTCGATTCTCTTTCCAAAATTCGATCCGGGGATTTGCGCGATTACTTTGAACAGGTTCTTTCCAAATCCAGAAGGGTTGTTTTATTCACAGGGGATCTTCAGAGAAAGGAAGCCGAACCGTTGGTCGCTTCGTTGCTGCCTCCGAGAGAAACAGTGCTTGCGGAAAAGCCGGTCGTGTTGAATACGCAATCTCTCAAAAAGAATCTGGATTCTCTTTCGTTTCAGATTCTCGGAGTGGATAAGGAAGCTACACAGAGCATCGTGATGATGGCGGGGATTCTTCCCGCGCACAAGGACCCGGATTTTTACGCGATCCAACTCGCGAACTATATCATCGGTGGAGGCGGTTTTAGTTCGTACTTTATGCAGAGGATCCGTTCGGACCGAGGACTTGCGTATTCCTCCAATAGTTCCACGTATTTTGAAAAGGATTACGGAGTCGTTTACTTTACGACGCAGACCAAAACCTCAACGACCAAGGAAGTCTACGATCTGATGCGCGAAATATTAAGCGAAGAGACGATCGACAAGATTACGGGAGACGAGCTGGAATCCGCCAAACAATCCATCGTAAACCGATTCATCTTTCAATTCGCCGATAAGATGGGAATTCTTCATAACTTTCTCCGATTTAAAGAACACGATATGCCGAACGATTATCTGAAAACCTATCGCGACAAGATCCAAGCCGTAAGTTTGAACGATCTAAAAAGAGTAGGAAAAAAATATTTCGTAAATTCTTCCGTGAAAACGGTTCTTACCGGGCCGAAGGATATTACGAAAGGATTGAATGAAACCGTTAAACACATCGCGCCGGAAGAAAGGATTCCTTAGTGTATTGTAAGTTTTATCATAAACAGTATCAGTTCGAGGGAATTTCCGAAGGAGGAATCCGAACTTCTTTGTATCTTCCTTCTCTGAGTCTGATGTTCGATATCGGCGCGCAGAATCCGAATCGAATTCATCTTGATACCCTTCTTCTTACGCATTCTCATCTGGATCATTCCGCGGGTTTGCCGTATTATATTTCGCAGAGGTCGTTGAAAAAGTTAAAACCTCCTAAGATTTTCGTTCCGGTTCCGCTCGAAGAACCGATGCGTAAGATTCTCGATCTTTATTCTCAGATCGAAGATTTTCCCTATTCGTACGAGATGAAAGGAGTAAGCGACGGGGAAAAGATAGACCTCGATCCGCATCATTTTTTTTCTCCGCATAAAACCTTTCATCGCGTTCCTTCGCAGGGTTATACGATTTATCAAAGAAGAAAAAAGCTCAAAAAGGAATTCCAATCCTTATCCAAAGAGGAATTGAACCGGGTCTTGAAGGAAAAGACGGAAGTTTCCGAACACAGCGAAGCTCCCGTCATCAGTTTTTCCGGCGACACAAAGATCGAATTCGTTCTCGAACACGAAGACGTCGCCAATTCGAGTATTCTATTTATTGAATGTACTTATATCGATAAGGAACGAAACACGGCGCAGGCGAGGGAATGGGGTCATATCCATCTCGACGAAATTCTCGGCAACCTTTCCTCGTTCAAAAACGAAAAGATCGTTTTGATACATTTTTCGAAACGTTATACCGTTCCTTATATCCGCGAAGTTTTGGACAAACGAATTCCGAAAGAGGAAAGACACCGCTTCCACGCGTTTCTGCCATGAGCAAAGGAAGTCCCCCGGGGAAATACGGAACCTCCGTTTTTTTAAACGGACTTGAGGAGCGGATCGATTCCGAACTCGTTCCGCGTCCCGTCGACATTCTTTTTCAAATGGAAGAAGACGCGGCTGAGCTCGGTGTTCCCGTGTTGACTCCCGCGTCCGGTGCGGTGTTGCGTTTTCTCGTGGAGACGGCGCAGCCCGAAGAAATTCTCGAGCTCGGAACCGGTTACGGCATTTCGCTTTTTTGGATGGCTTCGGGTTTGAAACGGATCGCGAAAATCATTTCCCTGGAACGGGAGATCGATTATATCGCGAGGGTTCGGTCTTATCTAGAAAAACATCCCTTCGGTGATCTCGACATTCATCTTTTAAAAACTCATTGTTTGCAATACATGAAGGATTCGCTCGAAGTTCCGAACGCGGATTGGTCCGGCAAGTTCGTATTTATAGATTGTGATAAGGTTTTATATCCGGAGATCTTTCGGATTCTTTCCCGATTGAAACCGACAACGGCGGTGTTCGATAACGTTCTCTGGCACGGAAGAATTTTCGATTCCGAAAGACAGGCTCCTTCGGACAAGGCAGTTCGTGAGTTTTGGGACGAAGTGAGAAATTCCGATTTCGTTTATACTCTGTTCCCGGTCGGAGACGGTCTGCTTCAGATTCGTTTTCGGGAAAACCGATAATTCGCCCCGCAAAGCAAGCTTCAAAAATAGGAGTTGCGTTTTAAAACCCTGTGCTATACTTCCGCGTAGGAGATTCGCATGTCATTAAAAAGTTTCCGAATTTCGATCGTGATTTTATTCTTAACCGCCGCTTCCGTTTCGGCTCAATCCGGAACGACCAAAGACGAAGGCAAAGGAAGCGAACTTGCAAACGCGGCTAACGATCCCAAGTATCAAGGCGATTATTTGGAAGAATTCCATTATGCAAGAACCTTGGATTCTCTCAAAGAAAAAGTAAAAAACGACATCCACGCACTCGCGACAGTTACGAAAAATTTCGGTTCCAGCGTTCAGGGTTCCAACGAGGATTTGAATTCGATCTGGAAACAATATAACGACGCTCTTCATTATTATTATAGAAGGCAATACGTCGTGGCCGGAAGAAAAATGCGCGAGACTACGGAGAGTATGGATAAACTCTACAACAAGTTCTCCGATCAATACAACAAAAGAACGGATCAGCTTTTGGGAGAATGCGCGGATACGATCGTAAGCGTCGAGCAGACTCAAAACGGACCGGCCCAATCCGTCACGGCGCGCAGCCGTGAAATTTCCGCAAATCACCACAAACTTCAGATCGCGTATTACCAGATGATCCAAGCGGATCGTATGAGAAGGGATTCGAGATATAAGGATTCTCTCATACACTTTCGGCTGGCAAAAGAATACGGGATCTCCATTTTGAGCAAACTCAAACCGGAAGAAGAAAGCAAAAACGTCCGCGAAAAATATAAGATAGACCTGAGCGACAATCGGAATATGGTGTATTCCGAAAGCTCGGATAAGGAATCGCAGAAAAAATAGTGAGGCATTTTCAAAACTTCTCTTCGTTTAACAATTTTCTTCTTTTTTACATCTTGTTCTCGGGGGCGGTCCTTCTGGCCGGTCCCGAAAAGGAAGCGCCTGAAACCGCTTCTTCCCCGCCGATTCCCGCTCAAACCTTCAAAGTGGTGATCGATCCCGGACACGGGGGAGTCGATCTCAAACCCAAAGAGGATCACGGCGATAAATACGATCCGATCGCGGATAAATATCTGGAACTCTATAAAGCCGGAGCCTCTTCCAAAGGAAGAAAGGAACGCGTAGTCGTATTAGAACTTGCTAAAGAACTCAAGGAGATTCTCGACTTAACGAAAACTCCGGAAGGGTTCGAGACGTTCAAGTCGTATATGAAGTCGTTTACGAACGACGATCTTCCTTGGATTAAAATCGATTCGGTGATGACACGTACGGGAAACGCGGAGGAACGGGAATATTCCGTCAACGAAGATCCGAATGCTCCGTATCGTCTTTTCGATTATCCAGATAAAAAAACGAAAAAGATGAAACAAGGGAGAATTTCGTTTATCAATCGGGAAAAGCCGAATCTTGTCGTGTCGCTTCATCTCAATCCGAGTTACAAGGAACATCCCGGCGGAATGGCCGCGGTTCTTTCTCCTTCGTATAGAACCTTCTATGTTTTGAAAGGAATCTCGGAAGGAAGATATTCTCCGGATAAGTTCAACGATTCTCCTTGGGCGGAGTGGATGGTCTTTAAAGAAGGTTGGTCCAAACTCGAAAACGCGGTGGCCGACGCGTGGATTTACTTTCACGGTTATTGGCCGAACAAGTCCGGTAAAAAAACCGATCTTTCCGCGTTCGAAGGGTATCGCCAAAACATGATTAGCTGGAAATACAAGGACATTCCCGGTTGGGAAGAATTGGCGAAGGCCGGCGGTAAAGGGCCGTATTCGAAAAGTCATAAGAGCTTTGTCGCGGAAGGAAAATTCTGGGAAAGGGAAAAGGCAGAGCCCGAACTCTGGAGAAGAGAGGACGGAAGAGAAGGATTCGGCGGCGATAATCATTATGCTTCCGCGGAGCTGATGCGTTTTGTCCAATACGGTTTGCGAAAACGAAAAACGGACGAAGACTTTCCCGATCCGGGTCCTATCAACAAGCCTTATTTGTCCACTTATGCGCTTCCTACGTTTATCAACGCGATTTCGGCTTATTTAGAAATCGGTTATATAGACAAGGAAAAGGATATGACCCTGATGACTAAACGGAAGAAGGACGTCGCGATTTCGCTTGCGGCGGGAATTTATTCTTTGGTTCACGGTGTCAAAATCAAACAACAGGAATATCCCTACGTTCCGGTCGGCAAGAAGATCAACTGGAAGCGTTACGAAAATTATAAAAGTGGAAACTATTTTCAGATCGTGAGCGAATAGGAATTCTATTGAATTCAATAAACATTATTCTCAATAGGTCTAAATGACTTTAGACATTTTCTATGCTCGCGCAATGCAGCACATCGCATCCGTTTGACTTTTTTTATATTACTTGGCAGTGCCGTAAAGCTCTCAGTTTTCTGAGAGTCATTTATCCTTGCAACGTGTCTTGAAAAAAAGTCTTAAGAAACATTATAACTTTCTAAATTATGAAAAAAGGAAACCCTGCTCCGCTTCTTAAAAAGAAAATTCAATTTTAGAGGATTTCTTTCCTGAAATTATAAGAGCCTGTCCCAAAACCGGGACAGGCTCTTGCAGCTGATCTTTCCGGTAAAGTAAAATTAGGTTTTGGGACAGGCTGTAAGTTACGTTGTGAGGTCGGAAATGGCACGATGTTCGTATTCTATTAAGAATTGCTCTTCAAATTGGCGAATTTCAAATGCGATGGGCCGGAAAAGCGGGCTGAATTCTATTTTCTCTCCATTGATAACGGCTTCACGATACTTGCTCGGCGAAGTATTTGTCGCATAGAGAAAAAATCTTTGGAAAGTGGACATTCCATTGAATCCAACGGCCATGCAGATCGACAAAATGGATCTTGAGGGTTCTTCAATCAACATAGACATCGCTTCCTTTAGGCGGAAGTAATTCACGAAAGTATTGAAATTAGTCCGAAGATGACGATTTATGAATGCCGATAGTTGATGCACGCTGAGACCCATTTCTTCCGACAAAGTAGGAAGTCTCAAATCTTCGTCCAAGAAAATTCGCTCATGGACGAATAGATCATACAGTTTAAACATAATTTTTTCATTGTCTAAGTTAACAAGGAGATCGATACTGGTCGCTTTTTTGAAATCGAAAGATTTCGGTAATGACTCGAATTCCTTTTTCGGAGGAGTGATTATAAGTAAATTGCTGAAAAGAAAAATCGGCAGAACAATGTAGATAATGCCTCCGACAAGAGTAATCGCGTTAGAATACGGATACGGAATGATCGGTTTGAGTTTTTCGAAAGCTATTAAAGTTATAAGAAAATACATCAAATTTAAAGCTTTTCGGGCATAATGATTCTTTAAATAAACTTGAATGTATAAGCAGTATAAGATTAGAAAGGCGATCGAAAAACCGTTTAAAGACGAAAAAAGATTCGGAAATATTTTTGGTTCGGTGTAATACCATAAATATACGAATGCCGCACTTAACGCTAAAGAAATAGAGCCGATTAAAGCAAGTTCCTGATTGAAATCCGATCGCGTCTTTTTTCTTCTTTTGGATTCGGAATATTCGAACGATTCTTTGCAAACAGTGTAAATCAAAATCGTTCCCGAAACCGTAGAAAATGAATAAAGAAAGTTTAATATGGCAGAAAGCATTTCGTTGGAAAACATCGACTGACTCGAAAAAATAATCAGGTTTAATCCGATGAATATTACTATCAAAGCTTGTTTCTTTTGGAACGGCTTTTGTTTCTTGAAATAATAAATTGAACCTAACGTAATATATTGAATCGCACTTGCATAATAAATATCGCAGGGCATGGAAACCTCTCAAACAAAAAAGTAAATCTGGATTCTTTTGAATCCTGTTATGAAATATTTCGAGTAAATCGAAAATATGGATCGTAAAACTCTACCCGCTTCCGATCTCGGATTGGATCTATCGATAAATATTTCTGAATTTATCGAGTATCCTGTCGCAATGTGATCCTCTTCGATCGAACCGAAGTAGAGGGTCTTTAGTTTATAGTAATTTCTTAGATAATTAACATACGTGTTCCCTTTTTCAAATCATGATTCATCATTTTAACGCGCAAACACATAGGCTGCGCCGCTTCCGCTGGCCCCTTCGTTATCGGTGGCGCCAGTCGGTATATTGGCTGCACCGTTGCAAATAATCGCATTGGCCGAATCCTCTCCCAATGCTCCGACCGCTATAAGTTCACCTGAGATACCGATGGATTCGCCGAAACGGTCGTTTCCTTCCGTGTTCTTGCCTTTTACGTAGGACTGCCAGACCCAAACGTTCGCATCCCAGCGAAAAACATAGACTGCGCCCGCGTTCACTGCTGAATCGTTGTCGTTTGCCGGAGTAAAAGCGGGTTGCGGATTGTGAAGACTGATCGCCCCTCCACCCCGTTCCATTATTGCGGAGATCGCTATAAAGCCGTTATCGATTGCAACTTTGTATCCGAATTGATCGCCGCTTTCCGCATTGGGGGCTTTTAAATAGGCTTCAAAGGCCCAAGTCGCTCCTGTACGGCGATAAACATAGGCCGCTCCCGAATTGCTTGCCGAGTCGTTGTCTCCTGCTGGAGTTAAATTTGGTCCCAGAGAATTCGAAATGGAAGTCTGATTGCTATCTTCGTTACAAGCTCCTACAACGAGCGTGTCGCCATCGATTGCGATACTAGATCCAAAACTATCCCCGGCTTCCGCATTGGGAGCTTTCAAGTAGGATTCGAAAGACCAAAGAGTTCCCGTGCGCCGAAAAATATAAACGGCTCCCGAGCCATTGGCTGAGTCGTTATCCCCGGCAGGAGTCAAGTTTGGACCGAGAATATTCGAAATGGATGTTTGATTGCTGTCCTCACTAGCGGAAGCAACAGCGATTGTATCTCCGTCGATGGCTACGGCGCTTCCAAAGAAATCATTCCCTTCCGCATTGGGGGCTTTTAAATAGGCTTCGAAAGCCCAAGTCGCTCCCGTACGGCGAAAAACATAGGCGGCTCCCGAATTGCCTGCTGAGTCGTCGTCTCCCGCGGGAGTTAAATTTGGTCCCAGAGAATTCGAAATGGAAGTCTGATTACTATCTTCGGCATTTGCTCCGATTACGACTGTATCTCCATCCACCGCAATACTCTTGGCGAATAGGTCATTGACTTCTATATTGGGGGGCTTCAAATACGCTTCGAAAGCCCAAGTGCTACCTGTGCGGCGAAAAACATAGGCGGCTCCTGCGTTGCCTATGGAGTCGTCGTCTCCCGCGGGAGTTAAATTTGGTCCTAGAGAATTCGAAATGGAAGTCTGATTACTAGTTTCAAAGAATGATCCGACCACGATTGTGTCCCTATCGATTGCAACGACTTCGCCGAATTGATCGTTAACTTCCGCATTGGGAGCCTTCAAATAGGCTTCAAAGGCCCAGGTCGCTCCCGTACGGCGAAAAACATAGGCGGCCCCGGAGAAAGTTGCCGCATCGTTGTCTCCCGCAGGAGTTAAATTTGGTCCGAGCGAGTTGGAAATTGAAGTTTGATTACTATCTTCGATAGGAGCTCCTACAACAAGCGTGTCCCCGTCGATTGCGATCCATTTTCCGAATTGATCGGAAACTTCTGCATTTGGAGCTTTGATATAAGATTCAATTTCGGCGTTCAATGCGTCGGCCGAAAGATTTAATGAAACCGAAAACGATTTGGATGAATTCGATGCGGTTACTTGATACGACGTTACCGGCAATGGAGAGGCTGGGCTTCCGGTAATCGTACCGGTCGCCGGATTTATAACTAATCCTGCCGGTAAGGGCGGAGTTATCGAAAAATTCGACAAATCACCTTGGATGTCAGGACAAATCGGAACGACCGGAACATTCTTTATAAGACGATACGATGAAGTCGGATAACTAAACGAAAGTTGCGGAGATCCGACGTCGTTAAGCGACTCTCCCGAAGTTCGCGGAACTCCCAAAATCATCAATGCGGGATCGTTATCTTTTTCATTCGGAAGACATTCGCTAAAAACGATCCCGAATAATAAAAGATGTATAAGAAATAAAAACCCGGATGGCGAACAAAAGCGTAAGAGGAAATATTTTCGATGTTTACGCGAGATCGTTGCAATTTCCTCGTGTTGAAGACTCGAACGATTTGCCATCCTAAAATTTGATTTTGTTTCTTTTAATCGGTCCTTCATGCAACACCCTTCTTTTTATTTAATATACGATTTATATTGCTTAAAATATTGTTGCTCAGGCAATAAAATTTAAAATTCAATCTTTTTTCTCAAATCGGAATGTGTTTCTTTTAAGGTACGCATGTGCCGTCGTATTCGTAAGCTCCAATGGAATAACCGAATGATCCGGATGGAACCGGAGCGGGCAGGGCATTTGTAGATCTAGTTAACGCTCGAATGTCGCGTAAGTAGACTTGGGAAAGCGGAAGAGGATAACCTGGATCGACCCCGCCGTAAACCGAATTGCATCTTGAATTTGAATTCAAAAACATAACATCCAGATTGCCCGTTGGAATCGTGAAAATGGGATCATGATTAAAATTCAAAGCGGTTAAATTAGTTATCGGGGTCATGCAAAAGATCGAATCTCTTAAACTTGACGGCTCCGGACCGCAAAAGCGGAAGTTGCCGGCCGAAGTTGAAACGGGTATATTGCAGCCGAAAAGATTATTCCCGCGGATGTCGGATAGTGTATTTACACTATTTGTGGCATAATTTAGGCAAATCTGATTGCTCGCCGCCGAATTGGAAATGACCTGATTGTTGACGACATTTATATTTAGAAAGCCAGAGGATTGCTGTTGAATGCCGTAAGAGCGAGTAACTCCGTTTCCTCCATAGATAGTATTGTGCAAAATGTAAAAATTGGGCGAGTTGATAGACAGAGCTTGAATTCCGATTGAAGTTGTAGCGGAAACGGCCGGTGTTCCGTTCAAATGAAATGCGTTGATGATATTATTCGCGATCACCAAAGACTGAGTGGTATTGTTCACTGTATTGTTAATTAGAATTCCTATGGAAGAATCTAAGGCGTCGTTGATATTTATATGCGAACCCCCGCTAATCCGGTTGTTTTGTATGAGTCCTTGCGTTCCATTTAATATTCGCATGCCGACCGACATAGAATTACCGCTACCCCCCAAAACATAATTTCCGGTAGCGCGAAAAGAAGGAGATACATTTGAAGCGTAGATGCCCGACCTAACAATCATGAGTGCATAGGGCGCCGTTGAATTCGTACCTAAAATGATATTATTATCGATCGTGATCGAATTCGGTCCCGTAGCCACATTGTTTAGATTTATTCCGGTCGAAACTCTGTTATTCGAATTGGTGATGATCGTAAATCCTTGGACAAGCACGTCGGAATTGAGAGTCATGGCGCTACCTGAAATCGGTGTGCAGGATGTCGCATCATTAGAACCGCATCCGCCAACTCCTATATCGTCCCGAATTATCGTTTGAAATGTTGTAGTATTTCGAGATTGAAAATCGGTACTAAATCCGCCTAGGAGTTGTAACCTATCGATCAAAAGAATCCTGTCGGGAACGGTTGCTATCGAATAAGTTCCCTGAGAAACCAGGACGAAACAAGAGGATAGAACGTTGCACTGCGAAACGGCGTATTGTATATTAGCGCAAGCGGTTGCAACGGAATTACAAGCGCCCGCGACGGCGCCTCCTGCGCTTACGTATTTTATCTGATTCGTAACCGCGTAACTATTCGATCGCGGAAGGTTGAAAACGCGGTTTGTTCCGGCTTCCGTACAACCGGCAAGTTGTATACACCGCCTGAGGCCTGCGTTCCAGTTAACATTTGGTCGAACGGTAAGTCTATTACCGCTATAGTCCGCTGCGACTATAGGTAGGGCCGAAGCGCTTAAATCCGCCGAACAAGTTCCGGGTGGGGCTACGAAAGAACAGCTCATGGGTGTAAGCGGTTTCGAAAAAGTGATAATCAGGTTATCGGTCGGTCCTATTGCAGTTTGGTCGATAGGGAAAGAATGGATTTGACTTAAGCAGTTTACATTTAACGTAACCGGCGCACCGTTGATTGTTCCGATTGAAGCTGGAAGCGGTTCTAGGATGCAATCATGCATATTTGGTCTCGATAAGATCGTTGCGGAATATGAGCCCAAATCCGGAACCTGCGCCGAAAATTCATATGTCCCGTCGGAGGAAATATTCAGTGTGTCGACCGGCCCATTTCGAACCGAAAGAATTCCTGTTGAGCCGGTAGCAATTCCAAATACGTTAAGATTTAACGGAAAAAATTTCGTTCCACAATTTATCTCGACGGTATTGTTATTGGGACTAAGAATTCCGGCAGGATTGGTAATTACGCAAGTTTGGCTTGGTGTTGTAACGGGTTGGGAGAGAATTGAAATTGAAAATTCGGAATATTTCGTTTTCATTTTTGGAAATTCGAAGTCCCCGTTCTTGCTAATGGTTAAGCTTTCCGAATCTTGATTTGAGATCGTAAAATTCGCACCGCTTGCAAGACCTTTTACTTGAACTCTAAGTTTGATTGGAGTTAAAGCGTTTGTCAGGAAGTTAGAGAAAACCATAGTATCTATAAAAAGATTTCCATCGGGTTTTCTGATACAATCGGAAACTGTAAGTAAACTTAGAGTTAAAAGCAAAATGCCGGAACGTTTATGCTTATTAGACTTATACATTGTTATTATGTTCAGCTATCTTTGGAATATAAACTTGATGACTTCAGCTTAGTTTAATTTTAAGAATTTGGATTCACTCTTTATAGATTAGGATGCCTTAAATTATCGAGCAAAGGGGAAATTGGTTTCCTAAGAGTAAGGGCGCAGCCTGACAATCCTTCTAAATCGTCTAAAAGTGCATACCAGAATCCTCGGTTTGATTTCCTAGGAAAAGATAAAGGAATTCATGCGTTGGAGGTATTCATCCGATGGTTTATTGATTGTAAGATTCGTAAAGCGCGCTCAAAGTATGAGTTTCGGTCTTTCCGAAATTCAAAACCGGTGAGTCTTTGGAAATACAAAAGTCGCGCATGCTTGGACGTTCAAAAGTTTGCACCCACTCTTCTGAAAGCTGAAGTAATCAAAATAATTGAATTGCAGAAAACGGCAGCGACGCCCGAAGTTCTCGCTCACAAATGCCAAAGCGATCATCGAACGAATTACAGATTCTAAAAACACTTTCGAACGAAATTGATTTAGAATAACGATTTTCACTACACAGATTTTCTTTCTGATTTTTGGGAATCTTCATAAAGAAATCTGAAAGTTGATTCCAAAGATCTGCGACAAACCTTCTATATTTAGAGGTGCATAATAATGATAACCTTGAAGAAAGTCTGCTCCTGCTTCGGAAGCTATTTTTTCACACTCTTCGTTTTCGACACCTTCGATAACGACTCTCTTACGCATGGTGCGCATCATTTCGACGATGGAACCGAGCAGTCTTTTTTTGGAGGGACATCGTAAGGCTCCGCTCAAAAGATTCTTATCGATTTTGATGATGTCGGATTGAATTTGATCCAATCTCGAAAAATTTGAATGTCCTTTCCCAAAATCATCGATTGCAATCTTAAACCCGTGAAAATGAAGATTTTCAGCTTGTTCGCAAAATCTGCGAAATTCTCCGCCGTTCATGTTTACTGAGGTTTCCGTAATTTCGATTAAGATCTGATCCGGTTTGATTCCGTATTGGTCAACGGTCTCCAGGAATACTTCGCTGATGTCTTTGTGAATCAATTGAATTGGAGAAAGATTGACCGTCAGTTTACAATTTTCTTGAATGACTGCAAATTTGAAAAGATTCGAAAATTCTCTGACTGCGTTCCTGATTACCCATTCGCCTAATTTTAGAATTAGGAGGGATTGCTCGGCCAATGGAACAAAAAAATCAGGACTAATATTTCCTTTGATCGGATGATTCCATCTTGTTAACGTTTCTAAATATTCGATTTTTTTGGTTCTTGCATCCAATATAGGTTGGTAATTTAAGGAAAATTCTTTCTTGAAGTTTGCAATTTTCAAAGCGAAAATCACCTGAATTTCTTTTTCGAGTCCGTTCACGATATAGTGACTGTGGGGATATTTGCTGGCATTCATTAAAGAGTCCGCTAATTTATTCCGGATTTCGATAAAGGGTTCGTTCTTTTCCCGTATCGAACATGATCCAATCGAAATTTTAAAGAAAAAGTCATTTTCCTTATAACGAATTGGATGGTTCATCATGGAAAGTAGCTGAGAAGGTAGAAGGCTTAAATCGGATTCTTCAACATCCATAGGTAGAAGGAGTAGGATTCTACTTTTGGAAAATTGAAACATTTGCATTTCCGCTTTCGTTAGAAAATGTATCGATTCTAAAATGAACCTGAGTGCTTCGTAATAGAGTTCTTTATCTTGTTTTTCGGGTAACTGATGATCACTGAATTGAACTTCAATCAAATAAGCAGCGATAAGCGAGCTTTCCAAATGGCTCTGCAATTCTTTTATGCAATCGTCTATTTCTTTATTTGATAAGGCATCGCGACTTGGATCCGTTAGGGAATGACAGATTATGCGAGGGCAATTGCATTGAATTTTCTGATTAAAGGGTGTTTTGTTTATCTCTAATACTACTGTCTCTTGTTCCACGCTTTCAATAGCTCCCCATTTAAACTTCTGCAATTCTGAATATTTCGAATACGCATCCGTTCAAGAAATCTTTTGTTGAGGTTTATGATACAGTAAGTTTTCTTATAAATGGCTGAATTTTATAATTTAAGGCCAACAATATTATTATGAAAGCTTCTTTTTACAATAAGGTATGACGTACGCTTTCTATCCGATTGCGCAGGTATGGACGAACCTATTCTTCAATAGATCTTGCCTTTGGTATTGAGCATGCTCGTGCAGGCTTGATACCCGATGCTGAACGCAAAGTTTACATCCGAAGTGGTTTCGCATGGACTTAATATGATTTCGCTAACGCACGATTCAAGGTTATCCTTTGAAACATAGCTATACTCGTTCTTACAGCTTCGAAGATTTTTACTGTTATCCGTATCAAATGGCGGCTTATAACCATAACAAATATTATCACTGACTGTCATGAATACTCGCGCTAATATACCTTTTTGGCTCACTTCGCCGCAAATAGCCGCTTTGAGCGCCGCGGTCGCGAATATTTTTTCTTCGGCCTCCTGACGTGATACTTTAGAAGGGTCGTTTCGGTCTTTCGCCGAATAAAAAGGATCTAAAATACAATTGGAATAAAACCAAACCGATAGGATCAAAGTTAAAATAATTTTCATTGAATCTCTCCCTAAGAGGCACTCGTAATTTTAGACTTTTGTGATTCTAATCCGATTTTCGCCTTATGTCCAGCGTATTTCACTTCAGGCAAAGCGTGTTCTGTTTCTTGTTTCGCATTTTTTGACTTCGAAAAATAATACGAAACAATTTTTCGATAAGAGCTGGAACTTAACAATAAAGATTCAATTATCCGCCAACTTAGAGAATGAAGAGAATCTTAGTTCTACGTTTAGTCTGCAAAAAGCATAACCCAACTTGTTCCATCGAAATTCCCGGTTCGAAATAAACGGGTTTTCGACGGAACGGAACTGGATGTTTAATCTAAGAACACTTGCAGATGGGAAACAAGATTTGTTTTACGATCGATCGTGATGGATATTTATTCGGTTCGAACAGCCCGACTAAATTCGCGTTCATTTCATTTTGAGGAAGATAATACGAACCGAAAAGAATATCCCAAAAGACGAACGCACCCGAACTATAGTTGTTATTTCCTTCGGCGGGAACTTTAGAATGGTGCCATCTGTGAAGCTCATTCATGTTGAAGATTCGATTTAAAATTCCTAAACGGAAATCTATGTTCATGTGGTTATAGATCGACACGAAATTATTCAGCATTCCCACGATCAAAACCGCGTCGGGATGTAAGCCCAATAACAGAGCCGGAAGCAAAGCCCCTCCTATATTTAAGATCGTATTGATGGGGTGCGATCGAAACGCATTCATCCAATACAACCTTTTCGGAGAATGGTGGATCGAGTGAACTCTCCAGAGAAAACCGTCTCTTGCATGAGAGAATCGATGAATCCAATACGGAATTAAACCCGAAAAAAACATTCCAATCAGAATTTGAAACCACAGGGACGAGTCCCCTAAACGTGCCGCCGATCCGCCGAACGCTGACATAGATAGATGAACGATTCCCGCAACTGCCGTACCCGCTAAAGGTGCCACGATCGGTTGGATTACGAAGAAGAATAAATCGGATTTCGAATCGGCATCCGATTCGTTCCAAGTCTTTTCAAAAGGGATGAATCTTTCGAGCATCATTCCGATCAAAACAGAAAGGGAAAGAGTTGTGTAAGCGATCCATAGATTTCCCGAATTTCGAATGAGAATTACCGAAAACGAAAGAAAAAGGATCGGGAATCCGACGTATCGAATGCCTTGTTTCAAGATTTTCATATTTGTATACTCCTAAATATCTAGATTTAACGATATATAAAACAGAAAAAAAATCAGCAACAACCTCGAAGATAAGAAGTTAATTTGGAAATATGTTCCAAGATCCGTTCGCGGTCGGGTTTATAATAGACTTCTTTACCGGATTTTCTGCGAATTAAGATCCCGCCTTTTTTTAACTGATTTAAATGGGTAGAAATCGTGGATTGTCCCAATCCGGAAAGTTCGACCAATTCTCCGACTGTCTTTTCTTTGCCATCCGCAAAAGAAAGAAGAAGATTGAGGCGCGTTTCGCTTGCTAAAGCCGCGAGAAATTCCCGGATACGAGGGTCTATTCCCTGATTCTTCCTCATATTTATATATCTGAAATTAACGATATGTATTTGTCAAGAGCAAATCAACGATTTTTGGTTCCGATCGGCTTATTTCGAGAAATCATCTTCTTAAATTCCCATACGAAACTTGCGGCTAATCCGACCGCGATCGCGCAAAGCGCATCCCCGAACGGAATCACTTCGAAACCGAATAGTTTTCTAAGTGATTCGAACTGAAAGATGATCGTAAATAGGAGAATCGTGAGCGATATGATCCAATAGGCGACGGAATTGTTCCGAAACGGAATTTTATAAAAAGGGAGTTCTTCCGAAAGATGGATCAGAATCATTCCCAAATTCGAGGAGACTAAACCGATAAAGCCAAGCGTACGGATCTTTTCGTAAGTCCAATGTTCGTGTTTCCCCCAAAAAGTAAATAGAGCGAGTACGGCAAAAATCAACCCTCCTCGGAAGATGCTGAGCGATACGCCGTGAAAGCTGATTAGGTTTTCCTTTCTTTTGCGCGGAGGCGAATCGAAGATATGGCTTTCCGCTTCCACCCCTTCGAACACGAGAGTACATGCAGGATCTATAATTAATTCCAATAATAAGACATGAGCGGGAAAAAAATAAATCGGATCTCCCGTAAACACGGGAAGGATGGACATTCCGATGATCGGGATATGAACCGAAAAAATGTAAGAGACGCTCTTACGAATATTCTCGTAAATCCTTCTTCCCAATAGGATGGCTTTTACAATCGATGAAAAATTATCGTCCAAGAGGACGAGATCCGAAGCTTCCCGGGCAACGTCGGTCCCTCTCTTTCCCATGGAGATTCCTATATTTGCCGCTTGCAAGGCGAGCGTGTCATTCACGCCGTCTCCCGTCATCGCAACGATCTCCCCTTTGTTCTGAAAACAACGAACGAGTCTTAGTTTCTGATGCGGGAGAATTCTACAGAAAATCCGAACGTCGCTTAAACGCGCAGTCAATTCGGCGTCGTTTAACGATTCCAGGTCATCTCCGCTGAGAACTTCATCGGAACGATCAAAGCCGATTTGATCCGCAATCGACTTGGCGGTTCCCGCGTGATCTCCCGTAATCATAACGATCTTAATCCCTGCGCGTTTACATTCGGAAACTGAATTAGGAACGGATTCTCGAATAGGGTCTTCCAAAAGTACAAAACCTAAAAACTCGAAATTCAGATCGTGTTGATCTTCGGGAAGTTTTCTTTTTGATACGCTCGATTTCGCAACTCCCAACATCCTAAATCCTTTCGAAGAATATCTTTCGACGACTTCTTCCAATTCGCGGATTCGTTCTTGGGACAGATGACAAAGATCGAAAATCGCTTCGGGCGCTCCCTTCGCTCCCACGGAAAGAGTTTCGACGCTTTCATCGGACAACCAAGCGTAACTTAGAGCCATCAGTTTCGAGGATAACGGATATTCTTTTTTGAGCTCCCAGTCGAAATGAATGTGTTCCGTACCCGAAAGAAACTCGATTCCCAATTCTTGAATCGCCTTCTCCATCGGATCATAGGGATCTTTTTTGGAAGCGAGGAGCGCGAATTCCAAAAGATGATGAAACGATTCCGGGATTTCAGTAAGTTTAGAATCGCATTCCAAATGTTCGCCGTCGCAGTATAATCCTCGCACTTTCATTTTGTTTTCGGTAAGCGTTCCGGTTTTGTCGACGCATAACACGGTCGCGGCGCCTAATGTCTCGATCGCGCTCAATTCTTTCGTCAATACTCCGATTTTCGAAATTCTCCACGCGCCTAAGGAAAAGAATACACTCAATACGACGGGAATTTCCTCCGGTAAAACGGCCATGGAAAAGGTTAATCCCGCAAGAACCGCCTCCAACCAACGCCCATCTCTATAACCGAATCCTAATATTAGAAAAATACATAATACTCCGGCAAATAACGTGAATACGATCGTAAATCGTTTCGTTTCAGCTTGAAGCGGGCTTTCCGATTGGGTGATTTGCCGAAATTCCGTTCCGATCTTTCCGATTTCCGTGCTATCACCCGTTGCGGTCACCCGGAGGACGCCCTCCCCGGAAAGAACCGTGCTTCCCGCAAAAACTTTGTTCTTTCGATTTCTCAAGGACCTTGAAGCGCTCTCGTCGGCTTCTTTCGGAATTCCGTCCGATTCTCCCGTGAGAAGGGATTCGTCCACGTTTAGATTTAACGAGAATAACAGAGATCCATCCGCCGGGATTCGATCCCCTTCTTGAAGTATGATGATATCTTCGGGGACTACTTCTCGGGACGGTATGACGTCGATTTTTCCGTCTCGAATCACCCTTGCACGCAGAGGTGAAAGCTCCTTTAAGGAGGCTAACGCTTTTTCGGATTTGTTCTTTTGATAGATCGTAATCGAAATCACGGCGATTACGGCGACGGATAGCATTGCCGCTTCGTCCAAGCTACCTAAAAGCCCGTAAACGCTTCCGCATAAGATCAGCAGAATCAGCATCGGCTCCGATATTACCGAGAGAATGTCCTTGAAAAAGGAACGTTTGTGCGTGCTGAGTTCGTTCGGGCCGAATCGTTTTAGTTTTTGTTCGGCTTCCTCGGAGGTTTGCCCTTTGGAAATATATTCCTTGTCAGAGTTTATAATCGTCAAGAATCACTTCCTCTCGAATCGAAATCGCTTATCGTAAAGCGTATTATAGTTATAGAATATACCTTCGCTCGAATTCGATTCCCTCTCCTTTATGAAGTCGATTTTCTCCGAGGTCAACCGGTAAAGTTTAAAAGACCAAATTGCCGATCGGAAAGCGACGTCGATTTTGGGATCGGTTTCGAGTGCCGTTCGAACGGGAACGATTTTTATCAATGAAAAAAGATTCGATTTCGACTCGACAACGCGGATATAGTAATTGCCGGAACGCTGGGAATAGCCAAAAATGAACGACTAACTAGAATATGAATCCTCCAGGTTCCGATCGAAAACTTCTCAAACAACTGCGCGGGTTCCGTTCCAAAACATCTTCCGCGTTTCCCGGATGGAACGGCGCCGCCGAAGAGGAGTTCGTCGCGAGCCGACTCAAGTTCGCGGAATGGAATCCGAATTCCTCCGTTCCAAAAACGGAACCCGGTTCGCTTTGTCTTGTTCTTTCGGGAAAACTCGAAGAAACGCTTTTAAACGGAGAAGAAAAGGATCTGATTCTCCGAGAATTGTTTCCGGGAGATTATTTTCTGCATCGACCGGATAAAATCCTTCATTCCGGAACATCAGAGATTCTTTATATACCGCTCCGTGATCTAACCAAAATCGTTTCCAAAATTCGTTCTTGGAGAAAATGGATCGCGGATCTCAATCGAGAGAATCATCTCTTTCACGTTTCCAAGCTCAGACCCTCCAAAAAAGAGCTGATGGCTTTCCTTTCCTCGGTCGAACTTTTGTTTCATCTCGATAAGTCCACTCTTTCCAAACTCGAATCGAGAATGGAATGGCTCGTGATTCCGGGCGGAGAAATTCTTCTCAAACAAGGAGACGTCGGCGACTCGATGTACATTCTTGTTTCCGGCCGATTGTCTTGGACGGTCCGTTCCAAAAGCAAAGAAATTCTCGCCGAAGGCGAATTAGGAAAAGGTGATATTATCGGAGAGATGTCGCTGTTGAGCGGGGACAAACGTTCCGCGACGGTCGTCGCGCTCCGAACCAGCCAAGTCGTTCGGATTTCAAGGGAGGATTTTCGGAAGAGTTTCGCTCATTCTCCCGAAGCTCTTTTTCAAATCACAGGAACGATCGCGCATCGACTCGGAACCGAAAGAAACCAAGGCTATCGCCGTGCGAATTCGGTTCGAACCGTTTCCATTTTTCCGCTGAACGCCTCGGTGATTCCCGAACGGTTTTATGCGTCCCTTCAGAACGGCCTGAAGACGTTCGGAAAAACGATATTAGTGGATTCGAATGCGTTTCGAAAGGAGTTCGGAGCCAAAGTTCCCGCCCGAGGCCGCAACGGATCGAAAACCTATCGTATCGGCGACTTGGTGGATTGGTTTTATCGTCTGGAAAAATATTATGATAAGCTTATATTTAGGACGGACTCGCGGAATCCGGGTTGGCGGGAAACTTGTTTTCGTCAGTCGGATCGTATCTTAATTCTGATCGATCCGAACTCTCCTCTTGAATTGGAATACGAAACGGCGAATTCCATGTTGCCCGGAGAAATTCAAAAAGAACTCGTTTTTTTGATCGATTCCGGCTTTACGAATTGGAAAAAAATCGAAGCGATCCTAACGGATTTTCCGTCGATCTCGCATTCGATCATTCGAAGAGACGTGGACGCGGACTTCGGAAGACTTTCCCGCAGATTGACCGGTAAAAGCATCGGTGTCGCATTATCGGGAGGAGGGGCCAAAGGTTTTTCGCATCTCGGTTTGTTGAAGTGTTTTGAAGAGAACGATATACCGGTCGATATGATTTCAGGAACGAGCGCGGGCGCGATCATGGGAGGCTTGTTCGCGATGGGACTCAGTTCGTCCGATATTCTTCCGTTAATCCGAAACTTTTGGTTGGATCGGAACATACTCGGAGACTTTACGTTTCCCTTCGTTTCTCTCGTACGTGGAAAACGATATTCGAATGCGATTCACGAATTCTTTAAGGATAGAAACATCGAAACGCTTTTGATTCCTTTTTATGCGGTCGCTTGCAATCTTACGAAAGCGGAACGAAAGGTTTTCGACAGAGGTTTGTTGTGGAAGGCGGTTCGATCCAGCACGTCGATCCCCGGAATCTTTCCTCCCTTTTCGGAAAGCGGAGAATTGTATGTGGACGGAGGTTTGCTTGATAATCTTCCCGGTTCGATCTTAAAAGAAAGAGGGGCGGGAATTTTGATTTCCGTGGATTTGGGGAGAGGGGGACAAGCGGATAAGGATTTAATGTATCATAACTTGCTCGGCCCTCAGTATTTGGGAGAAGCTCCCTCTTTTTTGAATTTATTGTTTCATCATTTAAAAAGACAAAGTTTAAAAACGAAGTATACGGGTTTTGCGGAAATCATGATGCGTTCGTTGATGCTTTCGAGTAAGAATACGTTGAACAGAACCCGCGAAAACTCGGACTTATACATAGAACTTCCGGTGGGCGGTTATTCGACGTTCGACTGGGATCAGTTTCAAAAACTGTACGAAATCGGATACGAGGCCGGAAGAAAGAAAGTTCACATCTGGAAAAACGAAATTAAGAAAAAACTAAATTCGTAAATTCTCATTTTTTAATTGAAATCCTTTTTGCGTTGAAGTTAGAATTGTCCTTCTTCGGCGACCACGATGCAACCTTCCAAAATTCAATCCTTGGAGGAATTCGCTTTAGAAATTCCTTCCTTTCAAGACAAGATCTCTCTCTTGGAGGAGCGTCCTTCCGGAAAAATCCTTTTTTCCGAAGGATGTAAGCGTTTTTGGGGATTCCGCGGTTTTGCCCGCGAGCCGGATTCTTTTTCGTCTTTTTTGCTGCATCTTCACGGTAAGATTCGAAACTACGCCGACTTTACGGAAAAAATTCTGCTGAAACATATTCAAGATTATGAATATTTTGATACTCTTTTTGCGGAGAACCGGATCCTGCGTTTCGATTGGAAGGATCTTCTCCGCGAAGACGGACTAACGTATCGCCTTTACACCTTTGAGATTCTTTCGGAAGAAGGGGATTACGATTTGGTTCCGGAAAATTCGTTGAACGATTCCATCTTTTACCGATTGCCCGAACCCGCGTTTCTCTTCGATCCGTCGACGCTTCGATTTCTCGCGGTGAACGACGCGGCGATTCATCTGTACGGATTTTCCAGAAAAGAATTCTATTCGATGAATCTTTTGGAAATCCGTCCGCCCGAGGATCGGGTCGATATGGAAACGGTGATCAAAAATTTCGCAAAGGAAGCCGGTATTCAATCCAGAGGCATTTGGAGACATTGGAGAAAGGATAAAAAGATCTTATACATGAAGATCAATGCGAATCGGATTCCGTTCGGCGATTCGGTTGCGGTTCTTGCCACTTTAACGAACGTGTCCGAAACGATCGAAACATCGAACGCGCTCAAGCAGAATCGTTCCGAAAAAGAATCGATCATCGAAAGTATGTCCGATCGTTATTTCGCGCTTTCAAAGGACTGGAAATTTATCAGCGTAAACAAACAAGCGATCGGTATATTAGGAAAATCGAAAGAAGAATTGATCGGCAGAAATATCTGGGATATTTATTTCCAGCCTTCCGCGCAGTTTTTCCGGGACAAATACGAACTGGCGGTACAGACGCGAAAACCGCTTACGTTCGAATACCGGATCGAGGAAAGCGGCAACGTGGTCGAGTTTCGAGTGTTTCCATTCGAGGAAGGAGTTTCCGTTTTCTTTCAGGACATTACGGAAAAAAGAAGAAGGGATTCAGAACAGGAAATCCTGAAGGCGATTTCTTTGCGAATCCCCAAGGCTTCCGGAGTGAAGGAGTCGTTCGAAATTCTTTTTGAGGAAATCTGCAAGGCGACCCCTTGGGATTTTGCGCAGGCTTGGAGATACAACAACGACGAGATTTTATTGGAGGAGAATTCCGCCTGGTATTCCTCCGAGGCGATTTATCTGCGTTATAGAATGTCTTCGTTCGAAACGAGTTTCTCCTCCGGGGAAGGAATGATCGGAAAGGTTTTTTCGACGGGGAAAATCCGTTTTATCAAAGACATTCAAAAGGAAAAGGATTTCAAAAGGACGAGACAGGCGATTCAATCGGGCATCCGATCCTGGATCGCCATTCCTCTCCGGACGGGACACGAGAGTTATGTCCTGGAATTCTGCACTTCGATGGAACTCAATTTAGAAAGTTCTTATATACAAATGTTTGAATTCGTTTCGGATCAGATCGAGGTTCTTTTCGGGAACAAGGAAGCGGAAGAGGAGAAGGATCAATTCTTTAAACTATCGGGGGATATGTTTCAGATCACGAGATTGGACGGGAAAGTCATCGAGCGAAATTCCGCTTGGGAAGAAGTGTTGGGCTACACTCAAAAGGAATTGGAAACGATCGATCTACTGGATCTCGCAGTCGCGGAAGATCGGGAACGTATGAAAAAACTGCGCGAAAGTTTTCGCGCGAACCAACAGAACGTTACGGAAACTTTCAAATACGTCTCTAAAAGCGGGGCGATTAAAAGCATCATCTGGAAAACCACCTTTTCCGCCGAAAACGGATTGATATACACGACCGGAAAAGACATCACCGAAATGCAAAAGGCTCAGGTAAAACTCGAGAATCTGACCAAGGAACTCCAGCGTTCCAATGCGGATCTGGAAGACTTCGCCTTTATCGCCTCTCACGATCTTCAAGAACCGCTGCGAAAGATTATGGCGTTCGGGGATCGGCTTCTTCGTAAGGTTTCCAATCTCGATTCGGAATCCGTGGATTACATTCAAAGAATGTCGTCTTCCGCACATCGTTTGTCGAACTTGATCGAAGGTCTTTTATCGTATTCCCGCATCAAGAGCCGTGCTAAGCCGTTTCAGTTGGCGGATCTTACGAAGATTCTCAAGGATGCGATCGGTGATTTGGAAATTTATAGTAAGGAAAGAAACGCGAAGGTTGTGGATTCCAAACTCGGTTTTACCTGGTGCGATCCTTCTCAGATCGGAATGGTGTTTCAGAATCTGATCAAGAACGGTCTGAAGTTCAACAAAAGCGAAACGCCGGAAGTCATCATCCAGTGCACTCCGCATCCGACCGAGCCGGATTGGATTCAAATTACGTTTTTCGACAACGGAATCGGCTTTGACAAAAAGCACGGTGATAAGATATTTACGCTCTTTCAAAGATTGCACAGTCGAGAAGACTTTGAAGGAAACGGAATCGGTCTTGCGGTTTGCAAGAAGATCGTGGAACTTCACGGAGGAAGAATCTACGCGGAAAGCGCCTTGGGCAAAGGCTCCACGTTTTATGTGGATCTGCCGGGAACGCTTTCCGGCGTTTAAAAAACGATGAGGCCTGAAATCAAAAATCAAAATTCCATTCATATACTCGTCGCGGAGGACGATCCGGACGATCGTCTTTTGATGCGCGACGGATTTCGGGAGAATAACCTAATCAATCCGCTTCATTTCGTAAAGGACGGCGAGGAACTGTTCGAATTTCTTCAAAACAAAGGAGAATATTCGGATATTGTAAAATACCCTCGTCCCGGAATCATTCTTCTGGATCTGAATATGCCCAAGATGGACGGAAGAGAGGTTCTGAAAACGATCAAGACCATTCCCGAATTCAAAAAGATACCGGTTATCGTTTTGACGACTTCCCGGGAAGAAGAAGATATGCTGCAGACTTACGATCTCGGAGCGAATTCCTTTATCCGTAAACCGGTCGAGTTCGGAGCCTTTATGGAAACGATCCGGACTCTCGGACAATATTGGCTCGAAATCGTGGAGCTTCCCGTTGTTTCCTGACGATTCGTTCGATGTCGTCGAAGTGCTGTTAGTCGAAGACGACGAGGAAGATTTTATTCTTTTTAAGGAATATCTCGGCGATATTCCATATCCAAAATACAAAGTGACTCGTTTTCAGGATGCGGATGCGGCTCTTGCGAGTATCCGATCAAATTCCGATGCTTACGAAATCTACGTGATCGATCATTTTTTAGGGCAGAAGACCGGTCCTGAATTATTAAAAGAAATCCGTTCTGCGTCCGGATTTGCACCCGCCGTTTTGATTTCCGGTTTGCCTGATTCGGAAATCGCATCGTTAGCGGAAGAAGCGGGATTTCAAGGATATTTGGATAAAAAGACTCTTTCGACGTTTACTCTCGCCAAAGTCTTTTTCGCGCTTTTGCAAAATAGAAAGCAAGAAACATTCAAAAAAGAGAATGGAGTTGCGGACCCGCTTCTCCTAAGAATGGAAACGATCGCCCGATTTGCGGGCGGGATCGCTCACGATTTTAATAATATTCTAAACATCATCATTGCGAATTTGGACCTTTTGGAAATGCAATGCAGGGAGCAGCCGAACGTTCTCAGTCGAATCAATTCCGCGCAAGGAGCGGTGATGCGCGGCGCGGAAGTAAATAAGAAACTTCTAAACTTCTCCCGAAAACAATCCCTCAATCCCGAATCCGTAGAACCGGATCGATGGATCGCGGAATATTTGGAAAAACCCGTCGAACCGTTTCCGGAAAACGTTCGGGTGGTTTTCGAACCGGGAGGGCAAGGAGCCAAGTGCAAAATCGATCGAAGCGAATTTGCAAATTGTCTCATGCATTTGCTTCAAAACGCAAAGGAAGCCGTGGAAGAATCGGGAGGAATCGTTCTGATCGAAACGGATACGGTCGCCGTGACTTCTTCCAAGGAATCGAAGGAATTCGGTTTAGAAATCGGAAATTATTTTTTGCTCCGGATCGCGGATAACGGACGGGGAGCGGACGCGAACTTCGCGGATAAAATTTTCGAACCGTTTATCACTACGAAACCGAAAGGAAAAAGTTCCGGGCTCGGGCTTTCCATGGTCTTCGGATTTGTTAAACGAAGCGGCGGCAAAATCGCCTTCGAATCACATCCCGGTTTTGGTTTCGACTTTTACGCCTACTTTCCCTTGGAAGAACGGCAACCGAACGCGCATTTCCCGGGAAAAGTCGCCTTCGGCGAAGGAGCCGAAATCTTTTATTTTACGGGGGAGGGAGAAACGTCGAAGAGAACGTCTTATGTCTTTCGGACTTTAGGATTTCAGGTTCGCCGATTTCAAGAATTGACATCCTTTCAATCCGAACTTTCAAAAGTGAAAGGAAAGGCCGTTTTATTCTCGGAATGTTGGGGAGAATCCTTCCCGCAGTGGAAGGAAATTTGCAGAAATGCTGAGAAGTCGAATTCTATGTTGAAAACGTTTTTCGTTTCCGCATCCGTTCCGGAAAACGGAGCTGAAAATTCTTCTGAAATCCTTTGGCCGATTTCCCGAAAATCTCTTGTGAATCATTTCGGTCGATTGTAAATTAGCCATTCATGAATCAGCCCCCTCCACCCAATTTACTGATTCTAGACGACGAGGAAGAGATCGCCGGCATCCTCGGAGATCTAGCCAAACAATGCGGCTTTGAAGTTACGATTACGCACGAAGCCGGGGTATTCTTTGAAAAGCTGGGCGATCATACGCAATATATTATTTTAGATCTGATGATCCCCGGCGTGGACGGGGTGGACGTTTTACGGATGTTATCCGGAAAAAAATTATCCGTTTCGGTGATTCTCATCAGCGGCGCGGATCGCCGCGTGTTACAAAGTGCGGAATCTCTCGCGATTCAATACGGATTGAAAATTTCCGGCGTTTTGGAAAAACCCATTCGAATTCAAGAATATCAAAGAGTTCTAACGGGATTGATTTCCGATAACAAGAACGATTCTGTCAATTCTTCCGCAGTCGGCAAACGACCCGCGGCGGAACCGGCTTCGGCGATCACAGCAGAAGAGATCGAACAAGGAATTCGAGAAGATCAGTTTCGTCTTTTTTATCAGCCTAAGATTAATTTTAAAACGGGAACCGTTTCCGGTTTCGAATCCTTGGTGCGTTGGTCTCATCCGGTGCGAGGGCTTGTTTTTCCCGATTCGTTCATTCCCACTTTGGAATCGTATCCGAGTTTGATGGATGCAATGACGGAGAAGTTGATCTTACAGGCGCTCGGTCAGTGTTCGATTTGGAACAAACAATTCCCCGGTATCGCGGTTGCGGTTAACGTTTCTCCGGTAAGCATGAACAAACTCATTCTTCCCGAAACGATTTCCAAGATGATCGAGGGGTTCGGCTTAAAAAACAATCAGCTCATCGTGGAAGTGACGGAAACGCAGCTATTGGAAAACATCACGTCGACTCTCGATATTCTTACTCGGATTCGGATCCGCGGGATCGGCCTTTCCGTCGACGACTTCGGAATCGGTTATTCTTCCTTGAAACAGATCCATCGTTATCCGTTTACGGAACTCAAGATCGATCGATCCTTCGTGAGCGTGGCTCCGTATGATAAGGAAGCGCTCTTTATCTGTCAGGCTGCGATCGATCTCGGTCACAAACTCGGAATGACGGTCGTTGCCGAAGGAATCGAAACCGCCGAAGTCGGGGAGTTGATGAAACGGGAAGGCTGCGATAAAGGACAAGGTTATTTTTATAGCAAGCCGATGCCCGCCGAGGCGGCTCTGCAATTCTTAGCGAACTTCAAAGTCTAAGTGCGATGATTGCGGTTCAAGATCGTTGTTCTTTTTTTCTGATTTACTCCCCAATGGAGAATTTCATCCTTTCGTAAGATGAAAAATTTTCTCCGGGATCCGGATTTTCCGATTCTCATCAGCGCGTATCGTTCTTCTTTGATCCGAAGATATTCCGCAGCCAACTTGGAACGTTATCCGGAATTGCGCGCGATTCCCCGTTCGGTCGTCGATACTCTTTTGAAATATTTTTTGGAACTCCTTTATCCGGAATACGAAGGGCGCGTTCTTTTGGACGGCGCTTTTGATTCACTTTCGGGTTTCGTTCACAGTCCTTCCAAGGTTTTCGGTTTGATCGGCTCCTTAGGAGCCGCGGCTCTCAGTTTCGGAAGGCATATCGGGGCGGCGTTTAAAACCGGATTTGCTGCGCTTCATTCGTATCTTACTGCGAGACATTTCGAAGCGCTTATGTTCGAATTCACTAAGGCAGAATTGAGAGCCGGAAACGATCCTGAGAACGAAATCGTATTCGAAAGAATCATTGCGCGCGTTCCCAAAAAGGAAGCGGATCAGTTCAGAGAGGACGTCGTAAAACTTTTCGAAACCTTGTCGAATCGCGAACTTCTCGCTAAAATCGTTTCGATGATGAAGGCGATTGTCGCAAAGATGGAAAGCAAACCGAAGACATATACTTCCGAAGACGTCGCCGGAATCCGATTGGGTCTCGCTATTCTTCAAAAGGGAGAAGAACTCTTTCAAGGTCTTTCCGATTTAGAGATGAAGCTGATCTTAAAAGCGATCGATCAAGTCGAAAGAGATTTTTTCGAAGATGCGTTAAAGCGAAACGGAAGATTCGAATCGGGTTGGACGGATCGATCGACGAATTAGACTTCATTAGAAAAAAATAAATCGGTGTGGTTTCCGGTTTTATGATCGTTGCTTTTTCGGAAAAGTCCTTGCGATGACATTCTCCAGTTGTTAGAATAGGAACGCTAAAAGTGGAGTAGGTCTATGAAAAAAATATTAGATTGGACGACAAGGATCATTGCGATTGCGATTTTGACTCCGGCATTTTACTTTAAACTTTCCGGAGCGGAACGTTCCATCGCTACGTTTACCGCATTGGACGCCGAACCTTTTGGGCGTTATGTGGTCGGATTTTTCGAGCTTGGTGTCGTTTTGTTATTATTGATTCCTCAGACGAGCTGGCTCGGTGCGATGATCGCGACGGTAATCATGATCGGCGCCATCGGTTCCCATATTTCCATACTCGGTTTTCAGGGAGAAGCGGGAGTTTCGTTTATTCTCGCCTTTGCGGTTTTGAGCTGTTGTATTCTACAGCTTATCGCGAGTAAGGATCGAAATCCCGTCTTTTCCAGAATTCTTACGAACAAAAGCTACTAAAAGCATTCCGGTTTTTGAATGTGATTTGACAAGGCTGCGGGAGTTCCAACAAATGCGGCAGAGATCGAAGCGGCGCGGAATCGAACGAGCGATTGCGAGTGAGAGAACGCGGTCACGGAGTGACCGAAGCGAAAGCGAAGTCGCGGAAGAGCTCGGTCCTGCCGGGTTTCGAAAAGGTCTGCGGTTTTTGGGGAAATGGCAGGAGCCGCCCAAAGGATGCTCGTTTTGAAGTTTTAAATCTTGCCGATGGTCGGACTCGCCGTTACGCAATTCATCATCCATGATGAATTCAGCTCTACGGCGTCTCGCTTTGGCCTCGGAACATCCTGCTCCTCGGAAGCATTTCTTCGCTCTTTACGAGACCTCGAAATGCTTTACCAAAGCTCGCTTCGAGTCCCAATCTTGTCGTGGTTATTAATCTTGCCGATGGTCGGACTCGAACCGACACAGAGTTGCCCCCGGTGGATTTTGAATCCACTGCGTCTACCAGTTTCACCACATCGGCGGTTTGATTGCGGAAGAAAGATCAGTCGTCTACTTCGATGTACTTGCCTTTTCCACGAGCTACGATTTTTCCGATCTCGTTTTCGATCTCGGCTCTGTTTTCGATCACTTTCTTGTTCTTCTTCACAAACCATCCGCGCAAATGGAGCGGTTGGTTGACGAAGGCAGGCTGAAGAAAACGAATCGTCAGTTCACCCGTGGTTGTTTTGAAATTCATGGCTTCGTTGATTTTGACCATGATTTCGTCTAAGATCGTAGATATAATTCCTGGATGAATTACGTCTGGTTGACCTTGAAACTTTTCCGGACAAGTGAAGTCACCGTATGCGGATTGAGTATCTTCGTCAAAGGTGATTTTCAATTGAAGTCCGTCCGGATTGTCTGGACTGGATCCAAAACTTAAGTTTGCCCGAACCGAAGCTTTCATAAGTCAGAATTATACTATACATCCATGACGTCAATTACAAAAAGAAGTCCGAATGAGTTCAAGATCGGTATCCGGTTTGGTCGATTTTAAGAACAGTAGCTTCGCCCTATGACAACACTCCTCTTATTCATGTTAGGTCTTTTATCCGCCGGGGCCGGAGCCTACACTCTCTTTAGAGACAAACCCACCTCGAAAGACGGCGATTCCGCTTCGGGAAAATCGGCTTCCGGAGGAGCGGGCGGTGCGGGACCGGGCGGCGGTGGGACTAACGTTCGCGGGGATCGCGGAAAAGAAATTCCCGTTTCTCAACCGGGCGCTCCGGGAGGCGCGGGACAACAATCGGGAGCCGGTCTTCCGTCCACGGGCGGTGCGGGTGCGCAGGCTTCGTCCGGAGGAGGACCAAGACCCGGAAAGGAAGACGCGCAAAAACACAAAGAAGATTTTCCCGGTCTTCGTAAAAAGCCTAAGTTAGATCTTAAGAACAAGGTCGACGATATCATTCGCAGCAATTCCAAATTTGCGAATCATCGTCGTCCTCTCATCAATGCGGAAGCTCTCGTTGATAAGGAAAGCTACAACGGCGCATTAGAAATTTATAAAAGAACCAAGACTCGAGTTCCCGATGAAGAGATTCAAGGGAAGATTCAGGAGAATATCGATCAAATCCAGAATCATCTCGAGAGCGACGAAGAGGAAGTCTATCGTCCCGACGATGGCGGACCTCCGATTCCGTTGGGAGATTTGGTCCGCGCCATCAAGGACATCAGCGAGTCGTTAGGCGATACGATTTCGAAAGGATTTTCCAATCCGATTTCACTTCCGCTTTCTCCTTTGGATCCCGGTGCGGTGCCCGGTCCTCCGACCTTGCCCGGTAGTTTGCCTCCAGGGCCGATTTCTTATCATGTCTTCAGTCCCGGTCCGGCCTTGCCTCCAGGGAGCATTCCTCCTCCAAGTCCGGAATCCTTAGCCGGTGGTGGAGCCGTTTATCCGACTTTTCCTATGGGGGGAGGTGGCGGCGGGAGCGGAGCAGGTCCTGGCGTGGGAACTCCTTCAGGATCCCCTGCTCCGGGCGCTGCAGGTTCCGGGGGAGCCGGTGGGTCCGGAGATGGACCAGGCCGATTTGACGGTGACGAAGGCTTTTCCTCGGGTGGAGGAGGCGGTTCCGGTGTGGGAACTCCTTCAGCTTCCAGCGGCGGAGGCGGCGAACGATCCGTAGAGAGTGAGCCGTTGAGTTATAGTTCCGGAGGCGGGGGCGGAGTTCCGTCCGCACCTTCTTCCAAAGAACATCTGGATCCGAACGCGATGGATCTTCCCGACGACACATTCTTCTCGGAAGAATGGGAGAAGTTCAAAGACCTTCCTTTAGTCGATCGCCGAACCGGAGAAAGCAGGCGGTCCGGTAGTGATCGCCGCGGTGAAGATCCGACTCGAAAGGATCGTAGGCAGGGAGACGACCGCCGACAAGAGGATCTATTCAAACTTCGAGACGACTATCTCAAACAAAAGGAAGAACAGAAAAGGCAAGAACGAGCCGAAACTCCTCCGCCTGAAACGCCTGCATACGACTGGTCGGAAATGCCGCCGATGCGGGACGACCTTCCTCCGTTTTTGGCTCCCGTCGTTCCTAAGATCGAACTCGTACCGATCCGACTTCCCGATCCACAGGACAAAACCGTCCGTCCTCCGGATGAAGTTCCGCCGGCTGCTCCGAGTCCAGCTCCTTCCGGGGAAGTTCGCTTCGAAGCGGCTCCTTCTCCGGCGCAAGAACAAGACCTTAAACCATTCGAACTTCCTAAAATAGGTCTGCCCGATCCTGAATATCAAAAGACGGCCGAAGCGACTCCGGAGATTCCGCATCTCGCTCCAACTCCGACGACTCCGGAAGCGGACGAAGCCCCCGAGATCGAGGTTCTCGAAGGAGGTTTGCAACCGTTCGACGAGGAAACGGAGGAGGAAGAAGGAGGCGGAGAAGAATCCGGCGGAGGTTCCAAAGAAGAAGAACCGAGAATGATCCACGGGATTCTGGAATTAAAACCTCCGGAAGTGGACGATGCTCCGTTCTTGACTTTGACCTACGACTTCGACAAGATTCCGCACGCTTTCAAGCTTTCCAAGAATTACAGTATTATGGAATACTCCTATTACAAGTATAAGCCGATGCTCGTAAAAGCGCAGGAGTTTGCGAGAAGGAAGATGCTCAAGAACGCGCTGAACTACTATCGGGTTATCAAATCGCAGAATATTCCTCCCGAACTCAGAAAGATGATCAATCGAAACATCAAGGACATCACCGAATTCATGGAAAAATATCTCATGGCAAAAGGCGGATAACGGTGAATCGGGAAGGATTTTCGATCGGGGAGCGATCATCGTCTCCCTTGTTTCTGAAAGTAAAACGCAGCAATCACCGCGCCTTCCCGATCTTCTCGGAACACGATCCTCCATTCTTCATCGAAACGTTCTTTGTTCGATCGAGAAAACCGTAGGCCGAAGAACGTTACGCACTTTTAATTCGTTTTTTGCGCCGCAGCGTTCTCCGAACTCTCCAAGGAAAAATACCGATGGATGTTAAAACCCACGGTCCATTCTTTCTTGTTGTAATCGTAATCCGCGCCGCGGAGCAATTGTGTATGAGCGATGGATCGGCTGTTCGTAACGAACAATTGAAACACGTGGCCTCCCGTTTCAAAGTCCACGCCGAAACTCAAAGGAACCGACATGTATTCCACCGGTTTGGAAAGAAGAATGTTGTTGATGACCGCGTCGATCGTTCTACCTCTCGCGATAAGATCGTTGATCTCCGAAGCGGAATATTCCACCCCTCCGATTTTCGTTTTGCGGTCTTCGGTAACATACGAGTCTCCGATATAATCCCGCTTCGGAGTGAGAATCGTTCCGAACGTAAAATCCAAACGTTTGAAGAGATGAATCCGAAACGAAACGTCCAAGCCGGTTCGATCGTTCGAGATATGGTCTTTTACGAAGTTTCTATGAACAAACATCGGAGAAAGTTGAAGAGAGAAGACGTCTCCGAATCGTTTCGAAATCAAAAACGAAGCCAATGTGCTTTGGCGATCCGTATACGTCAGTTCGTACGTATTCAGTTTTTTATTCGCTTCGGAATCGAATGTGGTAAGCCCCGTCGAAACCTTGAGATACGGACCGTAGAATCGTTCCTGCTCCTCCGTTTCCTGACCGAACACTCCGAAAAAACTGACCGTTACCGGAAAGCTCGAGTCTTGCGTTAAAAGGCGAACCTTCCCTCTCGCTTCGTACGTTTTTTGAAACGAAGTCCTCGCGATTCCGATCGTGATCCGGTCGGTCACTCCGTAGTCGAGAGAAAGCTGCGTATTGGCTCCGTTGTCCAAGCCGATAAAGTCGTACGAAGTGGACTTCGCATTTCCGAAACGGTGATTGAACCGGAAGTCCAATCCGTTTTTACCCACGTCCTCGGTGCTGGGCATGTGAATCAAACTGCTTCCGAGGAAGGCGGACTTTCTTTGGTCCTGCGCGGAAAGGCCGAAGGAGATTAAAAACAGAAAAGGAAGAAGGAAAAGTTTTATTCTTTGGTTTGCCATGTTACGGATGTTTCGATTCTTATTTTTTCATTCAGTTTCAAAATTACTAATTTAGGAATTTCGATTTTAAAGTCTGTCAGGAGCAGATCAAAGTTTGCGTTGACCATAAGTTCTTTTTCTTTTTCCTCGAAGGTTCCCTGGACTTTAACGTTCTTTTTGGAGATTCCGTGGATCGAAAATTCTCCGTCCACGATCACCGTTTTGGAGGTTTTGTCCCACTTGACGATGTTTCCTTGAAACGTAGCGAGCGGGAACTTTTCCGTTTCCAGATAATTCTCGTGCATATGTTTGTTCATCAGTCGATTGGGAACGTTTAAGTCGTTCAGATTCACCCGGAACCAGAACTTCTTCGTATCCAAATTGGCCGTTCCTTCTGCTTTGGAAGCGGTTCCTTGGATCGTTTCCTGAGGAGCTTCGCTCAAGAACCGAATGTTCGCATCTTTAACGATCCAGGAATTCTTATCCGCCGCGAAGGCGGACCCGCACCAGGAAATTAGAATAGAATAAAAAACGAATGTGCGAACCGAACGAAGACGCGCCGAAATCACGGATTGGCTCCTTTGAGAATCCAGCAGAAGACGGCTTTGTTGATCGAATCGTTATTGTAGATTCTCATCGTGCCCGTGTTGATTTTTTGAAACAGAAGGCTGTTTCTAGGATCGTTTACGATCACTCGATTTCGAACCGCGCTGTACGAAGTGATATCAAAACCGGCGTTCGCGTTGCTCGAATTATGGCAAGTGGAACAAGTCGACGTTCCCGCAGCGTTTAACGTGGAGAATGCGGGAGCTGGATCGGTGCAATCGGAATTGCTCAGTTCTTTAAGTGGAGCCGCAGATCCCATGAGAAAGGCCAGATTCTTAAGAGAATCCTCCTTATCCGAACTTTTTTCGTTTTGGCAGGCGGGTAGAATCGAAGCAATTCCGAGCGTAAGAATTAAAATTCCGATCGTTCGTCGATTGCGTTTTTCTTTCATAACATTCTCCTTTGAAAACGGATTTACAACAGATAGAATACCGTTCGCGATTTCCAATCTTATAACGGATTTGCGTCGCAAAAATCAAAATTTATAATTTCGCATTTCCAAGAATATACGCACGATTTTCAGGAAGAAAAATCGCAAATTTACTCTCCGGATTATAGGATCGATTGCAGTGGACGCGAAGGTTCCCGTAAAAAATAGTGTAAGTAGAAGCAAATCCGAGTCGGAGTACGAACATGCAATCCCTGGAATCGACTTTAAAATCCACATACTATCTCGATCACGATTCCGAATCGGTGCGGAAGTTTTTAGAGCGCGTCACTTCCTCCGGAAATTCTCCCTTGGAAAAACTTGCAGAATTTTATTTAGGGGTTCGGGATCAGATTCGATACAATCCGTATCAAGTGAACGATCGGAAAGAATCCTATAAGTCGAGTACGATCGCGGACAGTAAACAGAACTATTGTATTCCGAAGTCGATTCTTTTTGCGTCCGGTGCAAGGGCTCTCGGTTTCCCTTCGAGGATCGGATTTTCGGATGTGGTCAATCATCTTGCGAGCGAACGTTTGATCCGTCATCTTGGAACGACAACTTTCGCTTTTCACGGATATGCAGAAATTCTAATAGACGGAGTTTGGGTCAAAGCCACCCCCGTTTTCGACAAGGAACTCTGCATACGATTCGGAGTCGCTCCTCTCGACTTCGACGGAAAAAACGATACGATCTTTCATTCGTTCGACGGAGAAGGGAAGAAGTTTATGGAATACGTAAATCATAGAGGAGTCTTCGAAGACTTTCCGTTCGAATTCGTAATCCAAGGCCTGAAGGACTTTTATCCGAACGTGATGGGTAAGACGTTTCGAGGCGATTTGAGAAACGAAAAGCCTTTGGTTTGACATTCTTGTCGAACACTTCCGTATTTCTATTCGATTTGATTACGTCTCCTTTTAATACGAATTTAAAATCATTCCAAATCGAAGTCTCTTTTTAAACCGAAGAAATAAATTTCCTGCGTCTCTTTTTTCCCTTGAGGCGCATTTCAAATTCGTATCTTTTACAAAGTATCCATGGAAACGAGTATACGATCTCTTTTCCTCCGAGAAATAAATGAACGCTCCTTCAATCGTTTTAGAATAGACCTTTGTATGTGTGTAAGCTATTCTTTGCGTTTAGAATTGCTCTAAAATAGAAGAGCTTTGACTCACATTATCTTCGCATCTGCTTACTTTATAAACTTATATAAGTAAACGCAGACTCGTTTTTGAAAACACTTGACTACCTATGTGATAGAGGCTATCATTAGCCGCCTTAAAATCTATGAAAAAGATATATATATTCATCCAAAGGTTAGGAATTCGAAAAAAGCTTATGCTTCTATTCGGATCGGTTTTGATACCGATCGCTTTGTTGGTGAGCTTAGCGCTTACGAATACGAAGGATAGAATCGAAGACATAGAAACGATCTACGAAGATCGCGTAATTCCTCTCAAACAATTAAAGAAAATCTCCGATCTCTACGCGATTTTTATCGTGGATTGCGTTCACAAAGTGAGAAGCGGAGTGTTTACTCCCGAAGAAGGCGTTGCCAATTTGGATAAAGCGACTTCCGGAATTCAAAAAGAATGGTCTGCTTACAGCGCCACGCATCTCGTAAAGGAAGAGGAAGTGATCATCAAGGAATTAACTCCTTTGTTTGACGCATCAAACGCCGCGGTTGCCGAAGCGAGAGAGCTGATGACCACGAGAAACTTGGAAGAACTCGGAGTTTTTGCGGAAAAGCGTCTCTATCCGAGAATCGATCCGGTAACCGAGAAAATCGAAGAGTTGATCCAGGTTCAGTTGAGAATTACGGACGCGATTTATATCAAAGCGGAGAAGGAATTCGCTTTCAGTTGGTTCGTGTTCATTCTTCTTTCGGGAATAACTCTGACGTACATCCTTTTGGTCGCGGTGATCTATTCGATCCAATTGGTCAAAGGATTGAACACTGTCAGCGGTGCGATCATAAACGCGGATTTTTCGCATCCGGTCGAGGTGGACGAAGACAAAAAGAAAAAGGACGAACTCTATCTTCTTCTCATGGCCTTCCGTCTCTTTCAGATCAAGGTGAAGGAGATGCTGGATACGATCCTGAACTTTTCGGAAAGCATCGTGGCTGCTTCCGAACAGCTTTCCCAATCGGCCGACCATCTTTCCTCCAATGCGCAATCCGAGTCCGCTTCCGTGGAAGAGATTTCGGCATCCGTGGAGGAAATCTCTTCCGGGATGGAATATGTAACGAGGAACGCGGAATCCCAGTATGCTTTGATTTCTTCGTTTAACGGCGAAATGCGCGAACTGGAAGGAATGATCTCGAAGGTGGGAGATGCGGTTAAGAATTCTCTGGATAAGATTTCCGAAATGTATCTTAAAACCGATTCCGGTAAGAAGACGATGGGCGATCTCTCCGAAAGTATGGAAAAGATCGAGAACAGCTCCGTGGAAATGCAGTCCATCACCGCGATCATTAAGGAGATTTCCGAAAAGGTCAACTTACTCGCGTTAAACGCCGCGATCGAAGCGGCCAGAGCCGGGGAACACGGAAGAGGTTTTGCGGTGGTTGCGAGCGAGATTACGAGACTCGCGGAACAAACCGATTCCAGTGCGATGACGATCGAAGAACTCATCAAAACGAGCAACGCCGAGATTGAAACCGGAAGAAGAATCGTGGAAAATTCCGTGACCGTTTACGCTCAGCTCTTGAGCGGTCTTGAACATTTGAAGGAATCTTCCAATCAGATCGTGGCGACGATGGAACTTCAACAAGAGAAGAAGGAGAAGATCCGTTCGGGAGTCGATCAGGTCGACGCGAAATCCGAAGAAATCCGCAATTCCGTGAAAGAACAAAAGGTGGCGATCGCGGAAACCGCAAACGCGGTTTCGAATATTTCCATTACGGTTCAAAACAGCGCGGCGAATTCGGAAGAGATTGCGGGAAGCGCGGTGAGTTTGTTGCAGATCGCGAAAAATCTGCAGGAAACGATGAGCTTTCTCAAGGGATAGAAGTTTTCGGAATCAAAAAGCTGATTTTAAAATCGTATCTATAGAAAGAAAAATATTCCGAAACTGAAAAAAACGATTCGGTCGGATTGTTGAGTTAGAACATGAAACCTATTTGGAAAGAAATTGATCAAGAGACTTTCCGAAAGAAATCCAAAACCAAAAGACTTTTTGCGAGTCTTTTGGTTTTTTCATTTGTAGCGATCGGCTGTCGTCCCGATTCGGATGAAAGTCAAATGCAAACCTTGCTCCTACTCGGAGCCTATAACCAAGCGCAGTGTTCTTCCGCGGCCAATGCGACGAGAACACAAGCAAAGAGAACATTCTTCACTTCCTTTGAATCCGTTTCCGATTTTTCAAACTTCTACATCGTTCCGCAGAACTATCACAATTCCTGTTCGCACGATCTTTCGGCCGAACAAGTTAAGACCGGAGCAAAGTCGCACAAGGGTTGGGTGTATTCTTCGTATGCAGCGAGCAGTCTTTTGGTGAATAACAATCACCGCGGTTATCCTACGATACAATTGCATAAGACGAGCGGCGGAAGTTTCGTGACTCCGGTTTTGATCACGATGAATGTTTGGCTGGATATGAATTTGAGGACGATGCAGCCGGAAAACGAGTGGTTCAGCTTTGCGACGATCGCGGATGATTCTTCCGATAATTGGAACAGCCCCGTTCTTGTGAATTTAAACAACGAAGGGTTTGTTCATCTAATGCACGTTCCCTGGATGGGGCAGAAACAAACTTCGTATCAAACAAGTTCGTTATCGTTTCCGAAGTCGCAATGGGTGGAGCTGAAAGTCTATTTGGATTTTTCCAATCCAGAAGGGAACGTCAAAGTTTGGCAGAACGGAACCCTCGTTTCGGAAGCGAAAGTGTATTGCAGAAAAAACACGATCGCACAATTGCATTTCGGTTTATACGCGCCGCCCAGCATTTCGAGCGGAACGGTTTACAACGACGATCTGAAAATCGAAGAAGTGGACGCAAGTCCGTAAGACGGAGAGATCGGCGGAAGTTTGTAAAAAGGGAATCCGTGACAAAAGCTTTTTAGAATTTAGCGCTTCCGGCGCTTTATCAGATCCTGTTCCAAAGAAAACTCAGCGCCACTGCTCTCTACGGATCGCAGTGAGAAACTCAGCGCCACTGCTCTCTACGGATCGCAGTGAGAAACTCAGCGACACTGCTCTCTACGGATCGCAGTGTCAGGGATGGGAACTTGGAGTTTGTCTTTCGATCCAAGTAGAAATAAGTTTCGGGACAAGCTGTAAGTAACGATTTAATTTTTGTTAAACGACTTCGTGTTTTTCATTCCCAGCCGAGTTCTTCGCGGAGGTTGTTCATCCTTCTTCGGTTCGCAAGAAAATCAAACAAACCTAGGATGGATTCCGAGCGGATCTGAACGACCTTGTCATTCTCATCAAATAAGAATTCCACCGTGTCCGGGAAATGAAAAACCCTGGTATAAAAGCGGGTTTTGATATAATAACCGTCGACTTCCAAAACGCTGACGCGGTCGGCCTGTTCGAGTTTTTCTTTGAGTTTTTGAAAGGCTTCTTCCTTTTCTTCTTTGTAGCGGAAGGGTTCTATGTGATGGATGAAGTTATACGAAGAACTTTGACTGGAGACGCAGTTCGGTCTCGGAGAACAATAGTTGAGTTCCTTGTCGTAGACTCCGGTTCTGGGTCCGATCAAGGTCGTGCAGCAAAGAAGAATCAAAAGCGCTGTTTCCATAAAAATTAGACTTTTCTAAAATTCTTTTTCGAGAATTCTTCCGTATGTCATGATACGATTAGAACCGTTCGAGACCAACGATATTCCCCTGTTGATTTCCCGGGTAGATACTCAAGGAGTCGTTGCCGCAATTTTCCGGTCCTAAGTTTCGTTTTCCTTTAACCGAAGAACAGCTTCTGGAGAATCTCCGGGCCGTCGATCGTAAGGCATTTCGCATGATTGAAACAAGTTCCGATGAAAGGATCGGTTATTGCGAACTTGCCTCGATCAACTTGGAACAGGAGTCCGCTCGTTTGTCGCGGCTTTTGATCGGCAAGTCCGAGTCGCGTGGAAAAGCGATGGGCAAGGAATTGGTTAAACTTCTTTTGCGGATTCGTTTTACGGATCTCGGATTGCACCGGGTAGCTTTGAACGTGTATGATTTTAACCGGCCGCAATCGCCTGTTATCAGAATGTCGGAGTCGGATTTCGGATCGAAGGTTTAAACCGGGATTTCGTTCGATTCAAGGACGGGTTTTGGTCCGGATTTGAGATGAGCATTTTACGACCGGAATGGGAAGCCTTGCCGGTTTCTTAAATTTGTGGTAGTTCCCACAAATCGGGACGGACCCTGGGTTTTCTTTGTTCCCAAGAAGATTCGGCATTTTCGGGAAAAATGTGGGAACTCATACGACTTGAATCCGACGGAATCTGCTTCTTCAGCGCGGGGGCCGGAGTTCCGTCCATTTTTTAGAATTGAAAAAAAATTAGAATGATTCTAAAAAATATTTGCTTCCGGGGGGGAAGCCGATAGTATGGAAGGGTCTAAGTTTCAAAATCAAAATTCAAAAGGAGAGACAAAATGCCTCAGGTTACATCCCTTGCGCCGGATTTCAAAGCGGAAGCTGTTCTTGGAAAAGAAATTAAGGAAGTTAAACTTTCCGACTACAAAGGAAAATGGGTGGTTCTATTCTTCTATCCGCTCGACTTCACCTTTGTTTGCCCGACTGAGATCATCGAATACGATAACAAGCTCGCTGAATTCAAAAAACTCGGAGCGGAAGTTCTCGGCGTTTCCGTGGATTCCGCATTCACTCACTTGGCATGGAAGAATACTCCGAAAAAAGAAGGCGGTATCGGAGACATTAAGTATCCTCTGATCGCGGATCTTACGAAGTCCATCTCCAGAGACTACAACGTTCTTACCGATGGTGGAGTCGCGTTGAGAGGAACCTTCATCATCGATCCAGCGGGAGTGATCCGTCAGGCGACCATCAACGATCTTCCTGTGGGACGTAATATCGACGAAGCGATTCGTCTGATCAAAGCGTTCCAATTCGTGGAAAAACACGGCGAAGTATGCCCTGCGAACTGGGATGAAGGAAAGAAAACGATGGTTGCGGATCCTCAAAAATCCAAAGACTATTTCTCCGCAGTGAACTAAGTTCACGGATTTTTTTCTGTCCGCAGGCGCTCGCCTGCGGATTCTGGCACTTGAGAGACGAAGTAGGCTCAACGGGAGTCTAATATCGGGAGGAAACGGAAAATGGAACAAGTTCTGGAAAAACAATCCGCCAACGAAGATCGCTTTTACCGCCCCGATAATTTTCCGAAAGGCCTCACACGCAAAGTCGTCGAATCCATTTCTCATATTAAGAACGAGCCGGGCTGGCTCACGGAATTCCGTCTCAAAGCCTTTGAAATCTACGAACAAAAGCCCATGCCGACTTGGGGATTTTTTCCCAACTTCAACGTGGACATCGATTCTTACACGCACTACATCGGCTCCAATCAACAAAAGAAAAAATCCTGGGACGAGGTCGATCCCGAAGTCTTAAAATCCTTCGAACGACTCGGAATCCCGGAACACGAACGCAAGTATCTCGCCGGAATCGAAGCGATGAACGATTCCGAAACCGTTTACGCGAACGTAAAAAAAGAATTAACCGAACTCGGAATTCTTTTCTGCGACATCGACACCGCAATCCGGGAATATCCGGACATCGTACGCAAATATCTCGGAACGGTCGTCAGCGTGGGAGACAACAAATTTTCCGCGTTGAACAGTTGTGTTTTTTCGGGAGGTTCGTTCGCGTTCGTTCCCAAGGGAGTGAAAACTCCGATGCCTCTTCAAGCTTACTTCAAAGTCACCGCGGCTTCTTCCGGTCAGTATGAAAGAACATTATTGATTGCTGATGAAGGAGCGGAGATCGAATACTCCGAAGGTTGTTCCTCCGTTCAAGACAAGGGCACGAACTTCCATACGGCGGTTGTAGAACTCATCGCTCACAAAAACGCGAAGATCTTTTATACGACGATCCAGAACTGGAAGAAGAACATGTACAACTGGACCGTCAAACGCGGGTTATGCCACGAAAGAGGGCATATCACTTGGACGGACGTGAACATCGGAGCGAACACCGTCAAATATCCGGGAATCGTTCTGCAAGGAGACCATTCCACGGGGGATATCCTATCTCTTGCGTTTGCGGGCGGAGGGCAGATTCAGGATACCGGCGCGAGAATCATTCATGTCGGCAAAAATACTCGAAGCAATATATTAGCAAAAGGTGTTTCTCTCGACGGAGGAATCAACTCCTACCGAGGACTTGTTAAGTTCACCGCAGGATCCGAAAATTCTTACTCTCACGTTAAGTGCGACGGTTTGATGATGGACAATCGTTCCCAATCGCACGCGTATCCATACAACGACGTTTCCGGTCAAAACGGAACGCTCAACTACGAAGCTACCGTTTCGCGGATCGACGAAGATCAACTGTTTTATCTTCAGTCGAGAGGATTGTCCGAAGACGACGCGAAACTTCTCATCATCAACGGATTCTGCGAAGGTGTGACCAAACACCTCAACGTGGAATACTCCGTGGAAATGACGCGTTTGATCCGAATGATCTTGGAAGACGGCCACGTCATTCAGGAAAACAACGGCTCCGTCGTAAGCTGATCCGTAGAAGTCTTTCCGATCGGTACACATCGAATTTTCGGGAACGTACAACGCGCCCATTTCGGCAAAAAGAAAGACACGTTTAAGTTTTTTCTTGCCGAATTGCCGCGGTTTTTCGACAGTTCGAAATTATAAAAAGACCGATGTCGGTTTAAAATTTTCGTTTGTCAAAAAAATGTTGACCGTCTTTTTGGCGGGTCGGCTAAAATAGAAGTATGAACCGGGTTCTTCTTTTATCCGTGCTTTTGTTTTTGATCGCCTGTGATCCCGGAAAGGAACCATACAATCCCGAAATCCCGTATTCCAAGGCTTGGTGGGACAGCGTGATCGTTCGCTGCGCTCTCGGGCAAAATTCTTCCTGCGTATTTCCTCCGATTCCACCGTCGATTTTTCCGGATAAGATTTCCGATACGGGACAAACGCTCTGTTACGATACAACCACCAATATCTCCTGCGGTAACGGAACCTATCCGCGTCAGGACGGTGACTTCCTGGATCTTCCGTCTAACAGAAGTTATATCGGTCCCACGGCTCACTCGGTTTATACGAACGATTATACGACCTTGGATGCGGTGCGCGGTCTTATTTGGAAAACCTGTGCCGAAGGATTGAGCGGACCTTCTTGCTCGACTGGAACCGCGACCGCGACTACGTACGCAAGCGCGCCGACTTATTGTGCGGCGTTGAACGCGCAAAACTCGGGGGCGGGATATGCGGGAATCACCACTTGGAGGATGCCTTCGATCTTCGAACTCGAACGATTCGCGAATATCGAAAGCAATACGGCCGTGGATTCTTCCGCGTTTCCGGGAAGCCCGAGCGTGAATTTTATTTCCGATACTCCGTATTCGGGAAGCCCTTCCACAACGGGCTGGCATATTCAAATCAACGCGGGTTTTTACGATCAGTTGAATTACGGAATCAGTCCGTATGGAGTTCGCTGCGTTTCGGGAACTTCCCTCTCCACGCCTTCTTACACGAACAACGGTGATGGAACCGTTACGGACAATCGAACCGGTTTGATTTGGCAAGGCGGTGCGGGTTCGGGCGGAACGAACACTTGGCAAGGTGCGCTTAGTTATTGCACCTCTCTTTCTCTCGCGGGAAAAAGTTGGAGATTGCCGAACATCAACGAACTTCTGAGCATCGTGGATTATTCCGGTGTTACTCCTGCGATCAGTTCGACGTATTTTCCGGGAACCGTTTCCCAATACTATTGGAGTTCGTCCACGGCGAGAAACAATCTGACCTACGGATTTGCGATTTTCTTTACGAGCGGGCTTATGGGCGGGAATGGAAAAAGTTCGAACTGGTATCTTCGCTGCGTTACCGGTCCGTAAACGAAACCGAAGCGCGAAAAAATAGAAAATCTTAGGTAAAATGGTTTTTCCTTTTCCGAGTTCTCTTTAATATTTAAACGTCTTTTAAATAGAAGCGGAAACGTCGCCCGACCCATGAAAACCTTAGATTCAAATTTGCTTAATTCCGAATTCTTTCGGCAGATTTTCGAAACCAGTCGGGACGGAATCGCGATCGCAAATCTTGAAGGAAATTTTTTGGAAGCGAATCCGGCCTTTCAGATTCTTACCGGTTATTCTCTGGAAGAACTGCAGAGAATGAGCTTTTGGTCCTTAATTCCTTCCCATTGGAATTCGGTGGAACAAAAAATTTTCGAAGAGAATCTTCTTTCTTCCGGTTATTCTCAGGAATTCGAAAAAGAATACGTTCGTAAGAACGGAAGTCCGATTCCGATCTGCGTCAAGACGTACGTGCTTCAGGACGATTCCAAAAAACCGGTCGCGATTTGGGGAATCATCCGCGACATCTCCGAACAAAAACGAAACGAAGAAGTCCGCGAAAAATTATACGATGAAATTAAGGAAGGCTGGGAAGCTCTGCGGAGAATTTTCGTTCTCAATCCGTTTCCGATGGCGATCTCCGAAATCGGATCGGGAAAACTTCTCGAAGTAAACCGCAAGTTCGGCGAACAGATCGAATACGACCACGATCAACTCGTAGGAAAGACCACCTTGGAACTCGGCGTTTGGTTTTCGCCGCAGGTTCGAGAAACGATCGTCTCGATCATGAAACGCGACGGGTTCGTGGACGGAGTGGAGATTCCGTTTCGAACCACGAAAGGAAAGGAATTTTGGGCGCTCTTTTCCGCGCAGCCGATCGAATACAAAGGAAAGACCGCTCTTTTAAGCATCACCGTTCCGATGACGGATCGGATCAAGGAAGAACGGGAAAAACAAAAACTTTTGGACGAGGTCCGTGAAAAGGAAGAGATCCTCAGTCAGATCTTTCGGATGAATCCGTCCGCGATTACGTTGTCGAAAGAGGACGGTACGTATTTAGAAGTAAACGAAAGGTTTTTGGAATACTTAGGCAAAACAAAAGAGGAAGTATTGAATAAAACCCCTCTCGATCTCGGGTTTTACTACAACCTCGACGATCGGGCTTTGATTTTTCAAAATTTGAGGGAGAAAGGAATCGTACAAAACCTTGAAGTTAAGTTGAAAACTTTCAGCGGCGCGATTAAGACGATCTTATTTTCCGCGAGAATGATCGAATCCTTCGGGGAGAAAAAAATTCTTTCCATCGGTCACGATATTTCCGATCTCAGGGAATCGGCCTCCAATCTGGAAAATCTCGCACAGGAACTCGAAAAAAACAAAAGCCTCTTTCAGAAATTGTTTCAGCTCGTTCCTTCCGCGTTAGTCGTCACCGATTGGGAGGAAAAGACGATCGTCGACGTAAACGAACGATTTCTCGAAATGGCAAAACGCACTCGGGAAGAAGTGATCGGCAAGACGACTCCCGAAATTCATATCTGGGATAAGTCCGGAAATTTCAGAGCCGAAGTCTACGAAGCTCTTTCCAAAACGGGAGAAGTGAAAAATCTCGAATCCGTTTATCAAGCTTCGGACGGGGAAATCGTTCCGATTCTTTATTCGGCGAGAATCATAGAAATCAACGGACGAAAGCAGGTTATCTCTCTTGCGACCGACATCTCCGAAAAGAAAAAGTCGGAGGAAGACCGAAGAAGATTGGACGAAGAACTTCGTCTGAGCAAAGACCTTTTTGAAAAACTCTTTCAACTCACGCCCGCAGCGGTCTCCCTTTCCGAATTGGAAACCGGAATTTATCGACAGATCAATCAGTCTTATTGCGATCTGATCGGTTATACGAGAGAACAGATCATCGGAAAGTCTTCGATGGAACTCGGAATCTGGAGAACTCCGATCGATCGGGCAAAACTCAAAAAGGAATTGGAGGAAAAAGGTTGGACCGCGAGCCTCGAGGCCACGATTCAAACCTCGGACGGGACCGTGAAACACGTATTATCGGGAAACAGAGTTTTCCAGTTGGACGGAAAACCGATGCTGCTCGCGCTCCTCATCGACGTAACGGATAAAAAAGCGATGGAGCTCGAACGGAATGAATATTTCGCAAAGATGCAGGAAAGCAAGGATCTGTTCGAAATGATCTTCGAGATGAATCCCGATACGATTACGATCAACAATCTTTCCGATGGAAGTTACGTTCAAGTCAACGAACGCTTCTCCGAGATGCTCGAATATACCAAAGAGGAAGTGATCGATAACATTCCGATCGACATAGGCATCTGGAACGATCCTCGGGAAAGGGATAAGGTCGTCTCGATTCTCAGAGACGAAGGAATCATCCGAGATTACGAAGTTCAATTCAAAAAGAAAAGCGGAGAGGTCGTCGATACTCTGTTTTCCGCAAGACGAATTAAGATCGGTGAGGAACCGATCGCCATCGCGATCACAAGAGATATAACTCAACAAAAGATCGCCACAAGGGAACGCGAGGAACAAACAAGAAGAATCGCCTTACACGCGCAGGCGCTGATGGAGATAGCGACCGATTCGGAATTCGCGTCCGGAGATCTCGAAGCCGGAATGAAAAAAATCGTTCTTATGGTATCGGAAGTGGCGGATTGCGACCGGGTCGGAATCTGGATCTTTCCGAAAGAAAACCCGAACCTATGGACGATGTTTGCGGGTTGGGATCGGAAAGATCAGACTTATATGTCTCGGGTCGAATTGGACATGTCCGATTATCCGACTTATTTCGAGGCGATTCGAAGCGATCGTTTCGTGGACGCGTCCGATGTGATTCACGATCCGCGAACTGCCGAACTTGCGGAAACGTATAGCAAACCGAACGGGATCAGTTCTCTTCTCGACGCGCCTTTTTTTCTTCGGGGGAAAATCAAAGGGGTAGTTTGTCTCGAACACCGCGGAGAACAGAGACGTTGGAAAGGATATGAAAAACAATTCGTCGTCACGGTCGCCGAACAAGTCACTCAGCTTTTATTGAATGCGGAAAGAAAGGAAGCCAAGGAAGAATTGGAAAAGGCCGTCAAGGTGAGAACTTCCGAATTGGCAAAGGCTTTGGAGAATCTTCAGAAAACTCAGGAACAACTGATTCTTTCCGAAAAAATGGCCGCGCTCGGACAACTCGTCGCGGGGATCGCACACGAGATCAACAACCCGTTAGGCGCAATCGCGGCCCTCAGCGGCGAACTCCGCGCGTATTTGAATTCTTCCGCGGATCGAATGGAAACGTTGAGTCCCGAGTTCGGGAAGGCGAGTTCGGAATTCATTCACGATCTTTCGGAATTGATCCGCAGAGGGATCGAAAGTAAGGAAGCGATGTTATCCCGAGAAAACAAAAAGGCCGCGATGGCTTCGATCAAATCGAAGTTGATCGAGTTGGGATTCGAGAATCCGCACGATATTGCGGATCGCCTTTTGGACAACGGACTTCCACTTGCATTGGAAGAATTCTCCCCATTGTTTTCCGATCCGGCGCGTTATCCGTTGATCAAATTCGCATTGGAAGAAATTCATACGTATCGAAATATCCTATCGATCCGATTGGCGGTGGACCGTACTTCCAAAATCGTATATGCTCTTAAAAACTACGCGCATATCGATACGGAGGAAAGCAGAGGAAAGGTTCTCACCGATCTTGCGGAGAACATCGAAACCGTTCTAACGATCTATCATAATAAAATCAAAAGCGGTGTGGATGTGGAATTGGACTTTCCGACCCGACCTACGATCGAAGCCTATCCGGACGATCTTGTGCAGGTTTGGACCAATCTCATCTACAACGCGTTGCAGGCGATGCGGTTTAAAGGAAAGATCAAAATTTCCATCGGAGATCGAAAGGACGAAGTCAAGGTTTCCATTCAAGACAATGGACCCGGGATTCCGTCCGACGTGCGAGAAAAGATATTCGATCCGTTTTTTACGACCAAAGGACCGGGAGAAGGAAGCGGCTTAGGTTTGGATATTTCCAGAAGGATCGTAAAAAAACACGAAGGAAGAATCGAGCTCGAATCGGAACCGGGTAGAACTATCTTTCATGTGATTCTTCCCAAAAAATAAATTTAGGTTTTCGATCAATCCGGCTTTTCTATTTCGAAAAAAAACGGAAAATCCGAGCGGGTTTCGGAAATTTTTTGTTCAATAAAAAGTTGAATTCTCGAGGAATTTGATTTCTATTACCTGATGGCAAATAGAATACTCGGTTGGTTTTTAATCCTCGGAATTATCATTCTTCTTCTTAGCATCGTATTTCCCGGTTCAAAAGAACCGAATCCGAACGATCCCGCCGTCGTCGCTCAACCTTCTTGGATCGAAAACGCTCTCAGCGGAATCCTCACCGCCGTTCAGGAAATCAAAACGAGCATGGCTTCTTCCGGTTCCGCCGATTCTTCCGATACGAACGTGCCTTCCTCCACCGGCACAACCTCCGGAGAAGATCCGAGCGAGGTTTTTAATCGTGCGTATCAAGCCAACGAACGGGGAGAATATCAAAAGGCCGTCGAAGAATATTCCAAATATCTGGAATTGGTTCCGGGGGACGCTTCCGGTTATTACAACCGCGGTCTTGCGCGTTATACCATGAAACAATACGAAGATGCGGTTAAGGATTTCGATAAGGCGGTCGAGTTGGATCCGAACAAAACGTCAGCCTATCTTTACAAAGGATACGGAAACGAGATGATCGACGATTGTATGCAGGCGATCGAAGATTTTCAAAAGGCGATCGATCTCGGTGAAAATAAAAACTCGGAACTCTACGGACATAAGGCGCGCTGCGAAAACAAGGACGAGGATTATACGGCGGGTTTGGAGTCGGCGCGGAAAGCCGTGAACTTGGATAAGAAGAACGCATACGCGCTTTTCGAGCTCGGTTACGCGCAATACGCGCTCGGGAAATATGCGGAAGCAGTAGCGAGTTATTCGAAGACCTTGTCGTTCAATCCGAACGACGAAGTCGCGTATCACAACCGCGGTCTTGCGTATGTTTTTTTAAAAAAGACACCGCTTGCTTGTAAGGACTTTCGAAAGTCTTTGGATCTCGGATACCAAGATTCCGGCAAACGTTTGAAGGAATATTGTAAGTAAGAATCGCTTTTAACGTTTCGGACTTGCACTTCGCCTATACAAACCGAAATTTTTCGTGGTTAAAACGGGTTCGATCTTTCCGTTGCGAACGTCTCTCTGAATTCTTTGCAAAATCAGTTCCGAGGAAAGATACGCAGAATTGTATCGATGATCGAGCACGATCCATTCTTTCCATTCCCTGTTTTCCCGGATCGGATATACCGGATTGTCCGGCGAAACGAACGGAGAAAGATGAAATCCTGCCGATACGGAATTTCCCGCGGGAATCGATTTTAAAACTTCTTCGAGTTCTTTCGCTTTGCTCGTTTGCGGTTGCAAGGGAATCGGATATTCGTTTTCTTTCGCGTTTCTGTAAACGCTGAATGCGAAAGTTAAAAGAAGAAGAACGAAAATTTTCCGTTCTTTCGGAATTCGTTTTAAAAATCCGATACGGCGGATAAAAGAAGATTCGGATTCTCGCGAAGGTTTGAAATCGTTTCCGGCATTTTGAATCCAAGTGGAACCGGTTCTTAAAAAAAGAATCAAAAACGGAATCAAAGGATATACGTAATAGCTGTAGAGATCCCGAACCCACGGATGCACCGAAAGTCGAAACGCGGAATACAAACAGAAAAACGGAACCAGCAACCATCCTCCGGTCCAATTCCAAAATCCCCATTCCAGGCTGAGATCCCGAACTCCTTTCCAATAAGAGTAAATACTTTCCGGTTTTTGAATATACGAAAACGCGGCCCAAAGCGGATTTGCAGCCGCTTGTCCCCAATATTCTTTCCAGTTTCTTTGTGCGGAACTTCCCGCAAGTCCGCTTAAATACGGGCGGATGAGAAAAGAATAAATAAGACAGACGCTCAAAACGAAAATCCATTCTTTTCTTTTCCGCGGATCGGCAAGTAGGAGTCCTGCGGAAAGTGCGGCCAAGTAAAAAGAAAGGTCTTCTTTAATTCCTAAAAAGAAAACGAGTCCGAGAACGGTCATCCAATGTTTTTCTTTTTGAACGCCGATTAAAACGCATAGGATCGAGAAAGGAACCAAGGCTTCAAAGTGAAGGGAATGTCCAAGCCGATACAAGCCGGAAGAACCGGCCCAAAGCAAAGAAGCACAAAGAGCAATTTCTTTCGGGACGGAAGAGGCCAGGAGATAGAAATACAAAAGAGGAATCGAAATCGAGATAAAGAAAAAAACTCCGATTCCTAAACCGAGAGGGGAGCCGAACGACATCGCAAAAGGCGCTAACAGAAGAATTCCGGGCGACATGTGATGCGAAAGAAAATTCGCATTCTCTTCGGTTCCATAGTATTGCGTTTGAAAAAACGTTTTGTCGATTCCCGGAAGAATCATTCTAAACTGAGCCGCGTAATCCAAGTCGCCTAACAGAAACGACTCGGCCGCCCTTTGCGTGTAAAAAATTCCTTCCGCGAAAACGAATGCGGACCAATACGAGATGAAAACGATCGGTGAAATTTTTAAGGAACGAAAAAAAGGATGTCCGTATTTCCGGTCCGCCCAATGCAAAAACACGCAAAGAATCAAAATCCCTGCGAGTGAAAATCCGCCCAAGCCCTTGCTCCCGAACAAGATCTGAATCGGAAGATATAAAAGAAAGAACGGAAGGAATGAAACTGACACGGACATCTTCGTTTTATCCAAATCTCATTTCTTCTTTTTAAATTCTTCCGAAAAAAGGTTTTTTGTAACGAACGACGAAAAAGTTCGGCTCGTTTTCTTTCGCACGACGGTTCTAAATTCTTCCCATTTCCGAATCGGATTTGGATAAAAAATTATTTACAAACCTTGGATTCCCCGGAAACTCTCACAGCTTACAGCCGCGCCCATAGATCGGATTCGTGCATTAAAAAGAAGCGCGGCTGCAAATTCTCACCAACAACGAAAGGAGAAAAAAAATGGCGTTTGAAAGCCCGGACGGAATGTCCTCAACGGAGAGTGTAGGTTTCCTATCTCAAATGGGAAATTCGTTTAAGAGTATTCTTACAGGAATCGTCTTGTTACCGGTGTCGTTTATCATTATTTACAACGTGGAAACCTGCGAACAGGCGAGCGCCGCGTTGAAGAACGCGGTTCCGGCGGGCCAGGCAAAAGAAGGTCAGCCTTCTTACGTGACGGGAACCTTAAAGGCGAACTCGCTCGGAGGAGAATTCGTAAAATCGGGTCCGTATATTTCGTATGCGGTGAGTTCCGAAGTGTATGCTTGGGACGAAGAAGTAAAGACCGAAGGTTCGGGGAGCAATAAGAAAGAAGTGAGAAACTGCGTTTTGGAATGGACTTCTTCACCCGAAAACCCTTCCAGCTTTAAGCTCTCCGGTTGTCGTGCGAAAGCGTTTCATAGAAAATCCGTAAAAGACCAATCGGATTCCGCGAACGGCGGAACGATCACCGCGGAAGGTAAGAATTACTCGGTGAATTTAAGCGACGTCGATTTCACTTCACAAGTTTCTTCGAGAGACGCGAACGAGGACGAAATCATTTCCAACGGTTTCGTATATGCGGACGGTTATCTCCATAGTTCCAAGGCTTGTGCTGAAACCGAAAAGGAAGGATGCGAACGAGTGAAGGTTTCCGTGACTCCGATTCCGGAAGGTGATATGACCTTTATCGGAGACGTGAAGGGTTCAAAAGTCGGTCAGTTCACTTCTTCGGAAGGAAATAAATTCTTGAACGCGAGCGTGGGAGGTTTTGCGGAAACGATGGCGGATATCAAGTCCGATGACAACACGATGAAATGGGTCGGAAGATTTGTCGGCTTTCTGGCGATGTTCGGGAGCTTTACGATGATGGCCGGTCCTTTGACTTCTTTACTCAGCTTTATTCCGTTTCTTGGAGATTTGGGTAGCGGTCTGATCAAGGTCGTTTTAGGTGTGATCGCCTTTGTCATTACGGCAATCACCATTCTTCTGATTAAATTCTGGTATATTTGGCTGGTTCTCCTTTTGGGAGGAATCGGATATGCGATCTACAAGAAGAAATACGCGCCTCAAAGCGCCGGTGCCTAGGTTTTCCATCGATTTTTAAATCGGAGAAGGGCCGGTCTTCCGTCCTAGGGAGACCGGCCCTTTTTGTGTCCAGAAGCCCTTGCCCTTAATATAACAATCGTTATTTTAAATATGAGCTTTTTATCATATACTGTAGCGATCGATATAAAATTTGAACGATTGATATAAAAAAACAATTGCATATATTCCCAAAATAATTAGAATTTAGTATATATATAAATCTCCGTAACGAACGTTACAGGGAAATGCCTCCAGGGAAACCGACGAAGAGGATCTTAGGGATGAATTTGAAAACAAACAGCAATCGAAAGTCGAACTTTGCCCTCGCTCTTTCAGAAAATAGAATTCTATTTTATAGAATTCTAATGGCTTTTCCGATTACGCTCCTCTTAGTTCTCGGATGTAAGCCGCAATCCACCAAATACGACACCAATATTTTCTTTGATAACGTCAATTCATACGATGGAATTTCCCTATTTACTGTTTTGAACGGATTCCCCGTTCTCAAAAGCTTTTTTGTCAGTTTAGATCCCGTCGATTTCAACAAGGCTTTGGGAGATAACCTCGCCAAAGCAAGCCGGGAAGACAATCTCGGAACCCTCCGCGCCGCCCAGTCGGCGCTTTTGGTCAGCCGTTCCAGCATACAAACCTTGAGTTCCGACGGCGCCTCTTTGATCGAAAAAATGGAAACCACGAACCCCGGAGCTTACGACGCCGTTCAGCCCCTTTTTGAAAAAATCCGCGCGTATCCGAAACCGGTGGTTCGGAATCTTCTTCCGATTTCGGCTAACGCGATTCGTCAGGAATATCTTTCCAAAACGAAGGATCAAGTCACTCAGTCTATTCAACAATTTGCATCCGATTTAAAAAGCACAAGCACGCGCGATCTTTTAGTGGAGATCGAAGACGTCGGTTACAAGGGTTTGGTCGCAAACGCAAACGCAAGGGCGGGAGTGGAAAGTCTTTTGAACGGTTTTTTTGATCCGGTGTTGGTTGCGGATCGGTCCCTCAAAGACGGTTTTATTTCCATCATCTACGACTTGGGCGAAATGATGTTCAAACGCGCGGGCTTCAGCGATTTCAAGACTCCGAACACCGCGATGAAAGAATTGGTTTTCAATTTGGATAAGTATTTCACGGCGGGAGGAGCGCAATACAACGCGGATTACAGCGATCCTCTACATCCTGCGGAACTGAAATCGTTTCTAATGGAATCGTTTCAGATCGTTCGCAGTCTTTTGGATACGGGAACGTTAACCGCAACACCGGTCAATCTTTTGCAAAAAACGGCGGAAAATCTGGCTTTGTTGGATTTTGCCGTTGCACCGTCCAACGTGGACAATTCTCTCAAGGAATTGATCCGAATCGACGCGGACGGTAAGGACCGCGCCTACGACGGAACGAGCCGTTCCATGTCCGCTCTCGAAACCCTCTTTGTCGTTCTAACGATCGCTAATAACTACGGCTTTAGCTGGAATACCACAGCCACAGGGAACGATTGGATCAATGGAACCACGGGCGGAGAATTGACCGTAGGGGACGCGATTCATTCCTTAAGGTCGGTGATGGGTTCTCCGGATTCATTCAATTTTAAGAATATTACAAATTTAAGTAAGGCCAGCAATAAGGTCTTTCGGGACGGCGCGGTTCATTCTTTCGATTTGAACAGCCGCGTTCTTTCCCTTTTGGAGGACAATGCGAGAGGGATTACCGCTCCCGTTACCGATCCGGCCGCGGCGAACTTCGATCGCGTTTACAACAAAACGCTTCCCTGGGCTCTGAATTGGATCAAACGCGTGACCTACGGCGGATACGGACCTTATTACAACAAAAAACGCCGAGACGGTGCGGGAAATTATCTTTCTCCGGACGGAACGATCACAAGAAATAACGACCTGAGCGAAACTCTCTTCCAGCCGACTTGGCAGACGCATAGCTACGAGGTTCAGTTGAATCTGCCCGCTCCGAATAACACGAAATACGTCGGGTTGCGCGGTAATTATCAGAACGGAGCGAACGTTCCGAATACGTTTTATACGATCTCCGAAATTCAAAAGACCGATTCCCAGCGTGCGGTGGACAGCGACGAAGAAGCGTTCTACAAAAATCTCCAGTGGCTTTTGTATGAAAAACGTTTTGTCGCCGTTCTTCCCGTTCGCGCTAAACTTGCGGCCACGGTCGCCTTCGAAGAGGCTTTGTTTATCACCGCGATCGGAAACGGTCTCGTGGGGATGCTCAATCTCAAACCGAACTGCAATCCTACTTCCTGTGCGGCGGACAACGGCCGCTGGACCATCGACAACGCGAACTACGTTAAAACATACAGCGCCGCCGGTTCCGATCTTACCTATCTTTCCAGCATTCCGGGAGATTCGGTGATGCTTTTGGAAGGTTGGGGTTTCGGCGCCGACGGTCAACAGGCGTTTCAAGTTACGTTCGTTTATCCTGCGCTTTGGTCCCTGATCGTTCCGAGTCCGGAATTGATTTACGGGATGCTTCCTCCCGTGATTTCGCTGAACGTTCCCGTTTTGGAACGATTGGGTTTTACGACCTCCACGAAAGTGATTCCGGATCTTGTGAACAGCAATTGGAGTCAGAGAAACACCCTTACTCCTCTCGTTGTCGCATTAGCAAAAGCGATGGACGATCAGGTCTCGGGTCAACAGACCGCCGGATTCAAAAATCCTTATACACTTCTTACCAACCTTTCCGAAATTCTTTCCAGACCTCTCGTGTTCTTCGGTCCCGATACGACCGCGACCAATCCTACGAATCCGACGCCTCCGAGTTTTACGCAGGTTCGTATCGTGGGAATGGCGGACGGTTTTCGGAATCCGGTCGCTTCGGTGATGGAATACTATCCGATCACGAGTTCGGGGGCTCAGGAATATAGAACCTTGATCAGCGTTCTTTCCGAAAACACGAGACGCTTTCAAGACGGGGCTTTGAACTTAATCGGTAAAACGCAGCTTCTTACCGGCCTTACGAAATTCTTAGGTCAACTCGGTCTTCCGGCTAACGTGAACGTTAAGACGAAGGTCTTTAACGGTTTGAAACTCGTGATGGGGGAAATCAAACTTACGGCGGAAACTCCGACAGCGACCCAGTTCAACATCGAGATTAAGTTCACGGAATGGAGAGATAAAGTTGCGAACTATCCGACCGTCAACGGAACGAACATATTCGATCCTTTGTGGAACGGTGTGGACGACGTCGTGAATTTGTTTAAGGATTATCTTTCCAGAAGTTCCGGCTGGTCGATCGTTGCGAGTTTGGATTTTCTTCTGAACCTTCTCTTGGATATTTCTCCGAGCAGCGCCGACATTACGCAATTGTTGAATTTGGCTTCTTCCCTTTTTTACAACGCGGATAATACGAGATCGTATACGATCACCAACATTCTCACGCAAAGCCTCCCTCCCGTTCTGGAAGCGATGTCTCCGTATGGAAGACCCTTGTATGGAACGGGGTATTATCTCGCTGAGAGCGGCGGTTTTTTCAGTTATCTTGAATCGAAGATGTTTATGAATCCTTCCTTTGCGGTGAGGGATCTGTTCGCAGACGTGAAAAATTTCTTAAGGTCGGATATCATTCAGAACAAGGAAGATACGAACCGTTCGTTTTTATTTTCGACGGGAACCTTGATCCGTCAGATGGCGGATATCTATCAGGTGGGAAGAAAATTCTCACCCGTCGGTTTTTACATGTATGACAATTGGAACAACGATCAACCTACGTCGACGTTGTGGGACGATATGAACTTTATGTTTTCGGTGCAGTAGTGATGAGAATAAATACAGAGAAGAACGGGGTAATCAAGATGAACGGAAAGAAACGCATAATTCTATCTGGAATTCTTTCGGTCGCGGTATGTTTGGTATCGGCTTGTTCGGGAGAGAAAAACGCGAATTCTCCTTTGAACAGCGTCTTATCCCTTTTCGGAGTGGCGACCGACTCTTCGGTTTCGGCTAACGTGGTCGCTCCTTACACGGAGACGGACACGCCCACGGATCTTCCTGCCAACTTCGGCACCGCGGCGCCCGAGGCGATTCTTTATATTTCATCCACGTCAGACGTGGATCGTTATAAAAGTATCGAGATCCGTTTTTCTCATCCTATGAACAAGACAACCGTTCAAGCGGATTTGTCCCTATCTCCGAGCGCCGGAGTTCTGCCCGGTCCGGGAAAGGGAGGAGTTTTTTACTGGGCTTCCAGTTCGCGTTTGGTTTTCGATCCGTATCGGGAATTTAAAACCAACGAACAATACACTCTCAGTTTAACGAGCGCGTCCAAAACGATCGACGGCCGAGATCTTACGAACTATTCGCAGAGTTTCACCACGGAACCCGACTACTTGATGACGAACAAGATCAATACGACGAACACTCTCGGCGGAACGAACGATATCACGTTCAACAAAGCGACTACTCCTACGTTGACGCTGACTTCCACGTTTAACAATCCGGTCGTCGGTGCGAACTCGATTCAATCCATCCAGCTTAAACACATGGGAGATCCGAACACGTCGGGAATCAACATCTGCAATTCTCCGTGTAACATGAGTTCTACGTTTACGACCAATCTTTCGACTTCGGCGATTCCTCCTTATATCGGAGGGAACGTTTATTATTACGAAATCACCGTCGCTTCCGGAAAGGTGTTCAAACGATTCGCTACGTTCAATTACGGAAACGTTAATACGACGCCGAACAATCCGATCGTCAACGGCGGATCGTTGATTTTAGATCAGGCGCAGGCGATGCCTTTCTTGTCGAAGGTTCTCGAACGATTCTCCGCGGGAAATTTTAAGGTAAACGGAAAGACCTTCAATCAATTTGCCGATTCCGATAAAACGACCGTGAGAAGATCGAGCTATTGTATCGATTACAATGGGATCGGAAGTTTTACCATGCCCGCATATATCCGGTACTATGGAGATTCCGCTACGGGATTCGGAGACGGTTATTGCGGACCCTCCGGGGACAACCCGGGAGGTTTTACGGAAGAAGGCTGCGCGACCGTGATCTTTACGGACTGCACGGACTTCGATATCGACGTTTATATCACGGGTATCAACGTTTATCCGAACGTCGCCGGTTATCCCGGGCTCAAGAACATCGGCGTTTCGATGGTCGCGAATAATACGGGAGAATTGGGTTTCGACTTCAAGGGAAAAACCCTCGCCGTCGACATGATTATGATCGCGAAAAGCCGGGGCTCCTTGTTTTTAGTAATCGGATCGGGAAACCGTTTCGTATTCTCTACGACCGCATATTTGAACTACAACGACGCTCCGCCTGCGGATCGTTCGACGACTGGAAAGGCGAGTTTGACCGTAGATACAAACGGAGACGCTTCGCTTAACATTTTTACTCCTATTACGAACTTGACCAACTTCAATACGACGGATTGGTCGAACAATCTTACGGTAAAGGATAGAACCGGAAGAGTGAATTCGGTTCTTCTCGAAGCTACGACGAGCGGAATCGCGGGTTGGTTATCCGGAACCACGGAAGGAGCGGCGAACGGAATGGTTCCTGCTTTGACTCCTCTTATCACACGTTCGATGCTTCGCAACTTTATCGAAGACGTGGCTCCGTCCGTTTTGAATTCCATCATCGGGTCTTTGAAAAATCCGGGAGTCAATATCGCTCTGCCTTCTTATCTTCCGGCGCCTTTGGCGAACTTCGCGTTGAACATCAAGATTCAGTTGGGTGCGGATTCTCAAGTGCGCGTAACCGGTTTGAACAAAGGAATCGTGGGTTCCATCGATCTCGGAATCTCCGCGGCAAGTCCGATCGGTTCTCCTCGTTCGCATCAGGTTACGAGCGGTTTCGTAGTCAGCAAGCCGACCGGAGCCATGAGCAATCTCTATCAATTTTCCAAGAGCAACGCCAATCCGGGTCTTCTTCTTTCTTTGACGGTCGACTCGATCACACAAGCCGCGTATCATCTTTGGAAGAACCGGGCTTTGGATCTGAGCATCGATAAAGCGTTCATCGATACGATCAAGCTGTATGCGGGAAGCGATCCGCTCTTTCAATTGACTGAATCGCTGATCAAGGTTTCTCCGATCGTTAACATTCTCGCTCCGGGAAGATCGTCTTTGATCGGAATCGATCCCGTAACGGGAGCGGTTGTTCCCGCGATCAGCGGAACGGACGATATCATCATTCAGGTGAGTCCGATTCAAGCTCCGAACGGAACGTTAAAGCCGGTTGTGGGAACCGCCAAACCGAAATTGGAAGTGAACTTCACCGATATTCAACTTTCCATTTTAGGAAAGAGGGCGGATAACTCCACGTATCTCATCAGCACGGCCAGAGCGAGTTTGAAAGGACTTGCGGATTTCGATTTCGTTACCTTTTCCAATCCGACGGGAAATCCCGCGTATGCGAATCTCAACGCGTTGCAGATCAAAATTTCAAACGGTTCGACCTTGTCTTACACGTTGGATATTCTGGAAGGTTCTTCCGGAGCGGGTGCGCCGAATCCGTTCGGTCTGGATCCGAAAGGAATTCTTTCCGTGGTGGATCCTCTGGTTCCGTCCTTGATCGTTCCTTTGGTCAACAACGTGTTGAAGGAGATTCCTCTTCCTGCGAGCATCAGTTTGCCCGCGCTAACGCATCCGACCAACGGAACTGCTTGCGGAATCATTACGAAAACGACACATTCTTATCTTTATACTCTGCCGATCGTGGATACGGAACCGTATCCGTACGTTTTCGGAGGACTTCGCTTAACATCGGGGGGGCCTGCCGCTGCGGATCCGGGCGTCTTGATTACCTGTCCGTAGCCGAACGATCATAGAAGCGATGTTTTAATTTTCTTCGCGCTAAGGATGTGGAGCGGGCGTAAGCAGTCGCCTCGGAAAGAGGCGACCGAAGGCGAGAGCCGGAGCGCGTAACAAGCCTGGTCTGCGCGCCTTTTGCGTAGTATCGTATATTACGTTTTTTGCAAGCGTGCAGAAGCGCCCGAACGTTTCGGATTTATCTCCAATAGGAAAGAATCATGGCCACCGCTTGAAGGGCGAGAAAATTATATCCGGCGCCGATTCCGAAAAATTTCCAGGATCTGCCTTCGAAGGCCACGTCGTTCAGCAACATCGGAACGTAAAATCCGAGCCAAGTGTAAAATCCGGAAAAGAATCCGTAGACGTAAGCGGGGCTGTCTTCGCCCGCATTCCAAGAGGACGCTCTCCAAACGTTCGTGGTATAAAACAGAACGTATGCCGTTAAAAAAGAACCGATTACCATAATCCCCATGGATTTCCACATGTCCTTCGAGTTCGGAACGAAATCAGAGGGAATGCCCATTTCCTTCATCCAGGCTTTACCGAAGATCGGTCCGTACCAGAGCCAGCCGATAATAACGTTCGCAACGACGGCAACTAGGACCGCCAGATAGTTGATGTGTAGTTCAGGGTGCATAATTTCTCCTTTTTTCTAAGAAAGAGAATTGTATAAGGCGCCGCCGAACGGATGTCAAGCGGTTCTCGGGCACAAAAAAACCCGGCCGAAGCCGGGCACAGCGGATGTTGGTTTTGGTTAAAGAGAAACTTATTGTTTACCGTAGGTCTCGTCCTTCTGAACGTCGTCGGGAGGAGTCCAACCTTCCGGAGTGTGACAAGAAAGACAGTTCTTTAAGGAAACGTTCTTTTTTAATCTTGCTTCGAAACCGGACAGAGCTTTCAGCTTCTTTATGATTCCTTCATATTCAACTTTCTTCATATCGGAATCTTTGGGAGAAACAAACGTTCCTTTTCCCTTTTCCTGAAGAATTTCCTTTCCTTCCGAATCGGAGACCAATACTTTCCCTTCGCAGGTGCAAAAGGAAGAATCCTTCGTTTTCGGATCGTATAAAACGGAGAAGGAAGTTCCGCGAACGCCGGCGGTCGATGTCGCTGTCGCCACGTCGAATTTTTTGCCTTTTAGTCCCACGATTTTGAACCAGGCGAAACCTTGATTCACTTCGACGCGTCCGTCCTTCGATTCACCGTGAAGACTTGCGAGTTTTACCTTACTGTTCTGCTGAATCTTGAATTCGGAACCCTTGTAAACGATGGTGATCCTGGACCCGTTTCCGGTGGAAATCAAATCTCCTTCGTCCACGAAATCGTTCGATTTGAGAGGCTCCCAAGAGGTTTTGCCGGTCTTTTGAACATGAGCTTTTCCTAATAAAAAGCCGACCTTTGCGTCTCCCGTTTTCGATTCCTGACTCAGAAGAACGATCGAACTTCCGGTCATCGTAAGCGAGAGAAGTATCGATGCGATCTTGAATTTGCGGTTCATAACAATCTCCTAATTTAAAACTCTATCGTTGTCTTTAAGATAATCTGTCTATCTAAGGCGGAATAGGAAAGAATTCCCGGTCCGCCGGCTCCGTTAAACTGATTCAAATATTCCCGTTCGGTTCTTTCGGTCCCGTTCACGTCGATGTAAGAATTCTGTGCGATTCCTCTGGAATCGAAATTCTTGTTTTCCACATAACCGAGCGCCATTCTAAACTGAGGCATTACGATCCACTCGAAAAAGACGCTGACCCTTCGGAAAGAACTCTTACTCGCATAACCGTTGTTCGACGTTTCGGGGACGGAGGCCGCCAAGGCGGTCGGTAGCGTCTGCGTGGAAACGGGAACTCCCGTTCCCGGAATCCATTCCTTCTGCTGGGAATCGGTCGTTCCTACGATTCCGTTATTCCCCGTTCCGCGTTCGATTCTTCCTAAAATGGAAAAGTTGCCGATTCCGACGGAGAACCAAGCGTAAGCGCCTCTCCCGAATCGATCCTTTCCGTAAACGGCAGGAGGAGCAAACGGCTGGAAACGATCGCGGAGTTCTCCCGCGTATTGTCTTTTAAAGAATGCGCCGATCCCGAAATTCAGTTGAACCGCGCCGTTCCATATTAAATCGAATTCGGAACCGGCCGTGTCCGATTGAAGGGAACGGTTGCTCTTGAAGTAGCTCGTGTTCGGATCGAGATCGTTTCGCACGCAACTGGTTTTTCCTTCGTAACATTCGTTTTTCCGCGCTCCGAACGCGTTTTCCCTTCTATAAAAAAGATGAAATCCGGCTTTTCCTTTCTCGCCTAACTCTGGTTCAACGGACACGCGCGAGGATATATCCATTCCCGCCGAATTGGTGTTCTGGGCCTCGCGATATCCTTCTCCGTTGCTCAGCATCAGCTGGGAGCTTACGATCGACCATTTTCCGGTCGCGCTGAGCCCGATGTCGGCCGGCTGCGGAGAAAAACCGAGGGATTCGAGAGGTCCGCGATCGATATATCTCCACTTCCAATAGTTGCTCCACTGCGTGTACGTGTGAGGCAGTTCCTGCATTCCGAAGTTGAGCGTGTAATTTCCCGCGGACGTTTCCCACGTTTTTTTAATACTCGCTCTGCGGATAGCGATCACATAAGGATTCGGCTTCGTTCCTCCGTCCAATCGTGTATCCGCTGTTAGTTGAGCGTTTCGGACCAATTCTCCCCAAAGTTCGGTTTGTATTCCGGTTTCCTGAAACGTCTTCGAGATCATCAATAAGGTCCAAGGAGTGGAGAATCCGACTCTGTCGTTCGCGTTCATATACGGGTTTGCCCCGTTGTTTGCGGTCCCCGAGTTGTCGCTGCCCAGCTTTTCCCCGTAGGACGGCGAGATAACACCACGAACGTCCAGCCCGTAGTAGGCGTCCGGTTCGTCTTTTTTTGTTGTAACAACTGGTTCTGCAAACATGGTCTCAGCAGTCAATAAGAACGATGATATTAGAATGAAACGGATCGATTGTATTTTCATGATTCCTCTGAACCGTTAGTAGCCGGGAAAAAGTTATTTCCGTCAATTTTTTATGCGATTTCATTCTTCTTCTTTTCCTCTTAAAAAAAACAAACGCTGGCAATTCTTTTCCCAAAAGAGTATGCTCTTGGGAAATGAAACGCAGGTTTTGAGGAATTAAAGGATGAAATCCGGAATGACGGGAAATAAATTGTGCGTTCCAATGCTTATACTAAGCAGGTGAATTGAAAATGAACTCCGGTAAGCGCATACGCTGGTTTAAACTTTTTTTCTGGTTCTCCATAAACACCGTCATCGGAACCATGAACGCCCTTTTGATCGCGCACAATTCCGAGTCTCCCTTTTGGAAAGTCTTTCTCGCTACCCAGATCACCACACATTTCGTTTGCGGGATCGTGGAGATGACCGTGGAGTCCTTGAATTCTTCCGGACAAAAACACGGATTTATAAAATCCGGCGTTATTTTAATATTAGCGTCTTGTTTTGCGGCGATCGTGGGAGTTGCCGCCGGAGGAATTCTTCACGCGATCGCGTTGACCGATGAAACGCCGGGGAAACATCACGGCGGTTCGTACAATATCCTTTTGAGTTCCCTGATCCTCGCGCTCTTTATCTCCGTATTGGAAAAATCCATGCAGATTCTCATCGAAAAGAAGAAGGAATCCGAAAGCGCGCTCAAGGAACTGCACTACGCCGCGCTTCAATCGAGGATGGACCCGCATTATCTATTCAATACTTTGAATACGATTCACGCTCTTTTGGAAATCGATCCCTCGAGGGCGGATCGTGCGATTCTTCTTTTATCGGATTCGTATCGCTTTTTAACCGAAAGACATTCCGAAAGACTCGTTTCGTTTCGGGAAGAATGGGAATTTACGAGAAATTATCTCGAACTTCAAAAGATCCGCTTCGCCGATTTTATGGAGCTTAGAATGGAAAGCAAAGGGGACTTTTCCGGAATTTCGATTCCTCCTTTGTCGATTCAACCTTTGGTCGAGAACAGTTTCAAACATTCCGTAAATTCCGGAGACGTTCAGAGGAAGATCTGCGTAAGCGCGGAGATTAAAAACGGAAAGATACGGATTTCGATCGAGGACAACGGAACGATTTCCACGTCGAGAAGACAGTATTCCGGGCCCGGGGGAGGATTCGGAATGCAGGCGATAAGAAGCACTTTGAGAAACATTCAGGCGAGACTGGATTACAATTTCCGGGACGCCATATTAAAATTGGAAGAAGGGGAGACCGGAGGGACCACGGTTCTTTTGGAATATTCCGTATGAAAGATTTATTATATTCTGTTTTGATTGTGGAGGACGAGGCTCCTGCCAGGGAGCTCCTCCGCAAATATCTGGAAGAATGGACTTCCTTTAGGATCGATGCCGTTGCCGGTAACGGCCGTCAAGCGCTCGAGGTTTTGGAACGGAAGAATTTCGATCTTGTCTTTCTCGACGTGAATCTACCCGAAAAATCGGGGATTCAGGTTTTGGAGGAGAAGGGCAAACCCGCTCCGGCGCTCGTGTTTACGACGGCGTATCGGGATCACGCGTTGCGCGCCTTCGAGGCGGGCGCTTTGGATTATCTGTTAAAGCCGTATTCCCGCGAACGTTTTCGTGAGACGATGACCCGAGTCGAGGAATTTCTATCCGTCCGCAAAAAAGGAAACAAGGCCGAAGCCTTTTTGTTTTTCCGGGAATCGGGTATTTTGCACCGTCTCAGTCTTTCCAAACTTTTGTATCTGACGGCAAACGGAAAAAAATGCGTGTTGCACAGCACGGACAAGGATCATGAAACTCCGAAACTTCTGGGGGATTTGGAAGAGGAACTTCCGGGAGATCGTTTCGTGAGAATTCATAAAAAGTATATTCTTAATTTGGAATATATTTCGGGGATGAAATCGAACGCGGGCGGAGGATACGAGGTGTTTCTGAACGACGAGGACGAAACGGTTCTTCCCGTCGGAAGGGAATACGTTTCCGTATTAAAGGAAAAATTCCGGGAAAACGTGAACTAATCCCGGAACCAGTGTTTCTTTCGAAACCAATATATCATTCCCGGAGGGATCAAAGCCGCGCCTGCGACCGTAAAGAATAAGAACGGGACGCTGTCATAGGGAATGGCGGTGAAGTTCATTCCGAAAAATCCGGTAAGAAAGGTCAGAGGCATAAAGATCAAACTGATCAACGTAAGTCGCTTAACGACGTCGTTCGTTCTTTGGGAGATCACCGAAAAATACGCGTCCATCGTGTTTCCCAAAAGATCCCGATCCATATCGATCGTTTCGTACAGCCTGTTCAAATGATCGTAAACGTCCCGGAAATAGATCTGAATCTTGGGACTTAAAAAATTGCCGTCTCTTCGGATTAAACTGTTCACAATTTCGCGTTGCGGGGAAAGAACCCTTCGAATGCGCGTAAGATTCCGTTTTAAAAAGAGAATACCCGCAATCGTCTGTTGGCTGTCTTGGTTTACGAGGATCTGCGCTTCGATCCGTACGATTTCCTCGCTCATCTTATCGAGGATCGGAAAGTTGGAATCCACCGTTTGATCGAAAAGCATATACAGAATCTGATCGGTTCCCCGGGAAAGAGGATTGCCCTGTGTCATACAACGCGATCGCAGTTGTTCGATCAACGGTTCCTCCTTTTGGTGAACGGTGACCACGAACTTCTCGTTATAAAAGATATGGATCTCGTTGCTTCGGAGAATTTTTTTGTCCGCGTCGTATTGAAAACGATGTAGAACGATAAAGATATACGAACCGTATTCTTCCAGTTTCGGTCTTTGGTTTTTGTTGATGCAATCTTCGATCGCGAGCGGGTGAAAGTTGCATTCTCTCGCAAGAAAATCGAGATCTTCTCCTTCCGTCGAATCCAAATCGATCCAAACGAGTCCTTTGCCGCAAAGCCATTCGAGTTCGGGAATTGCCGCCGGTTTGTCGCCCGCTTCCAAAAGAACTTCGCAAGGACCGGCCACCGTTTTTTCCTGACCGCCTTCGGGAAAGGATTCCGTGAGTAAGATTCGTTTCAAACAGAGAGTCTCCGACGGATGAGACTATCCGGCAAAGCGACTCTGGCAAGGAGAATTATTTGGGGGAGAATTTGTCGTAGTTCCGACAATCCGCCGTAACACAAGCGCGGCCCCCGCCCTCATCGGGTGGAGGTGGCGGGTTTTGCGGGAAACCCTCGGACAATTTTCCACTAACATAAAATTCCTCTTTTGTAAAACGGAATTTACTTGGACGAAACTTGTCGGAACTACGACAAATTCCCGGACGCTTGCCTATGCCTCGCAAAGAGCCGACGACAAAGTTCCGTTGCCTTTCGGCTAACTCGCTCTCTGAACTCAAATCTCGTTCCCTATGGGTCACTCGATAAATCGCGTTAACTCAGCAGAACGCTCTCTATGAATCGCGTTCTATGTATTCTTCAGCGTGTAAACGAGATAGTTCCGAAAGTCGTCGAGGGAGAATTCTTTCTTGTTGGTAAGATAATTGATCATGTAACCGATCGTAGTCGAAGCGAGGTTTTTGATCTCGAATTCGGTGTAGTTCGGTTTAACGGCGCGGATCGTCTTTTTGGAAGTTTCAAAAAAGATCATATTCACGAGGTGAATGTTTCTTCGTTTGAGTCTGTGGATCTTCGGTTGAAGCATCAGATTCCAATACAAACGGAGATATTCCTCGTTTTCCTTCACAAGGGTGATGATACTTTCCGAAACGAGCTGGATCAGATCCTCCGTGCTCGGATTGGAAACCACCTCGTCCGTGACGTATCGCTTTAGAATTTTATCATGCGATTCGATGATCCCTTCCAGGATCGCTTCTTTCGAGTCGAAATAGCGATACGCGAGCCCGAGAGACATTCCCGCCTTCGAAGCGACCTGTCTCATCGTGGTTCCGTGATAACCTTGTTCAGAAAAAAGTTTAAGGGAAGTTTTTAGGATCAGATCCCGGGTGTCTTTCGCCATTCTTATCGGATCGAGTAGAGAACCTTTCTGGCTCCGATTCTTTCCCGATTGGTTTCCATTCTGTTTTTATAAGAGAACGCCTTTTCGGGTTTTAAAACGGAGAATAGATCGTAGAGTTCGATCTCAAAGAAGAGCATCGCTTCCGCGACTTCTTCCGGATTCTTTTTCAAAGCTTCCGATGTATTTACGACTACGTGTCTTGAATTGATAAGGTCGGGACCGATGACTTCGGCGACCTTTCTGAAATTGGACTTCGTGATCGTTCCTCCGACGGAAGTACGTTTTCCTCTTTCTCTGGAAAGATATACGATGTTCTTCGTGACCCGCATCACTTCTTCGTCGTCCGGAATCAAACCCATGGAAGCGGAGAGATCGGAGCGAGCCGCGGTGACTTGATCCAAATCCTCGAAAGGACGTGAATCCGCGATCTCCATCAGATTTTTATAACCCGTGATCGTTTCCAAATTGATCGACTTGGAAACCTTGCCGTAGTTCACGGGAGTAAGCATGCTTTTCAATGTCTGAATAAAATTTTTGAGTGCGTATGAGGATTCGATCATAGGAGCGCAGATTCCTTCGATCTCCTCTTTGACGAGCATACGGATATCCGTCCTCGCTTCGGGGCCGCCGATTTTAACGGTGACCGGAACCAGATCCTTAGCCGCTAAATGGAGAATTCGGATTTCATCCGCGTCCATATCCTCCGTTTCGGTGCCGCCTTTCAGTCCGCAAATCGGATACTGATCGGTAAGAGAAACGAGGGTTCTTCTGAGTTCGATGAGTTTACGGTCTATCTGCTCTTTCACGCTAGAAGTATCGACCGATTTTGAAAAACCGATAGAATTTTTAACGCAGGATTGACAACTGAAGTGAGATTCTTTTTGCTTTCCCTTATGCAGGAACCCGAGGTAAAAACAAAGGATTCTTCCTCCGGGGAAGAATCTCCCATCAGCTCTACTTTTTCCTTTATTCTGATCGTGATCCTGGTATTTGCCTTCAAATCCTCGGTTTTAGACGCGAATAATATCCCATCGGGATCGATGATCCCCACCTTAAAAATCGGGGATTTTCTCTTTGTAAACAAGATGAGATACTCGGTTCGGATGCCGTTCACCGAAGCGGAGCTCTTTCGGATCGACGATCCGAAACGCGGAGACATCGTAACCTTCGCACCGCCGTTGCGCGCTCTGAGTTTGGGCGACAGCCGGGACGGATTCTTTGCAAAGCGCTACGTCAAGCGGGTCATCGGATTGCCGGGCGATACGATTCGAATCACCTCTAAATTTCTTTCCACAAAGAAGGGAAACGTGAACTACTCCGTGATCGAATACAAGGAGAAGGGATCGGAAACGTTTCAAAACTACGAACCGGTAGAAGTGGAAGAGGGGGATGTCCTCGGTGATTTGGACAATCTTTACGCGCCGACCAGAACCTTGTTTCAGGAAAAAAAGCCAGGATTTGAACACTACGTGCTCGAAGGCTACGAAGAAGACAGAAAACGCCTCGACGGTTACGAATGTAATTTTTCGATCGGGTGCGAAATTCCCGAAAATCAATACATGGTCGTGGGAGATAACCGGGACGATTCTCACGATTCCCGCGCATGGGGATTCGTAAAACGCGAGGACATTCTCGGAAAAGCGCTCGTCATTTATTTTTCCATCAACTGGAAGGACAACGTCTGCGAGTATAAAAACGGAAAGGAACTTTCCGAAAAAGGCCCGGAGTTCGCGGAACGGTATCAAGGCGAAGAACTCGTAAAAAACTGTCATCCTTCTGAGATCGGTTTAATCCGCGAAGAAAGCAAACTTGGCTGGATCGAACGCACGCTTCGTTATAGAATCTGGAGAATGGAAGTGCGCTGGAATCGAATCGGCAAGATTCTGCGTTAGGCGTTATGTCTGAGAAAAATTTAGAACCGTCCGGAAAAGAAGAATCCTCCGGCAAGGAAAACGATCCTTCCGGATTTCAAAAGGAATCTAAATCGAAGGAAAAAGAAATTTCTCCTTGGGAATTTGCGGGTCTTGGAATGGAATTCGCGGTGATTGTCGTCGGTTCGGTATATCTTGGAAATTATTTGGATACGAAGTTTCATTCTTCTCCGTTCGGTTTGCTCGGAGCTTGCCTTCTCGGATTCTCCTACGGAATTTACTACATCATTTATAGAACGACACTGAAGAAGTAGCGTAGGTTCCGACTTTTTTCCAAGAATCCTCTTTCTTTCAATCGAAACGATCGTTTTGATGGGAAGAATTTCTCGTAGATACGACTTTCTAAATCGAATCGTTATTTCTTGGATCGCCCGACCGTTTCGCTGAACCACCGTTCATTAAACGCGAGTTTGCGCTCTTCCGATTTGTGCCTGTCGGAATTCAAACTTCTCTTTCAAAAAAAATCGAACTCTGCAAAAAACGAAGAAACTTTTCGGCTCTTTCGTGGTTACCTTGTCGGTCGATTTGTTTTTATGAATCTAAAACGTATTTTTCTAATATTCTTTGCGGGAACCGGAATCGGATTCTTTGTCAACTGTGCGCTCTTGTTTCCGGTTGAAACCGCGACGGAACGTTGGCGGAGTTCCGTCCAAAAATTGGAGCGGTCTTCCGGCCAAGAGCGAAGACTCGCCGAAAAAGAATACGTTACTCATCTCGAAAGCTTTCAAGGGGATTCGATCGAAACCAAGGAATCGCTTCGAAACTTTATTCTCGCCGAAACCGCGAGTCGATTCAATTCGCAGATCGCACAAAAGGATTGGGCGGCCGCGGCGTTCATCGCTTCGATTTATGCCGAAACGATTCCGTTTTTAGGAATCGGGGATATTACGATCAAAGGAACCAAAAGCGGAAATCTTTATTCCGCACGCGAATACTTTGTCGCGGACCTGATTGCGTATACGGGAGAAAGCAAGGACGATCGTTTTCTTCCTCTCATTCAAAAGATGATTCCGAATCCGATCGGCGATGCAAGGCTCGCGTTCAATCTCGCTTGTCTGCACGCATTGAACGGAAACAAACAAGAAATGCTGCAATACATGAAGATCGCTTTGTTTCTAGGAAAAGAAACCGTGGACTTTGAAAACGACTCCGACTTTAACGCGTTTCGTTCCGATCCCGATTTCATCAAAATGATTTGGGATGGTCCCGCCTTGAATCCTTCCTTGATTCCGCCGGCTTCGAAACCGAATCTTTCATCTCCAAAACGTTAAAGGGAGAAGGAGGAAGTTCGACCGTTTTTCGGTAAAGTGTGGGAACTCATACAAAACGACTGAACAACGGTAAAGTGTGGGAACTCATACAAAACGACTGACTAACGGTAAAGTGTGGGAACTCATACAAATCGACTGACTAACGGCAAAGTGTGGGAACTCATACAAAACGACTGACTAACGGTAAAGTGTGGGAACTCATACAAATCGACTGAACAACGGTAAAGTGTGGGAACTACCACGAATTTCTCGAATTACGTTGGCCTCTTCTTCTCGCCGAAAAACGTAGGAACTACCACAAATCCCCATTTCCACAATCAAAATTGAATGGCCCCCGGAAGATCTTGATTCTTCTTGGAACCGTAGACGACTGCAAAGAGGAAACGAACAAAAATGAGCTGGAAGAAGTATCTCTTAGGACTTGCCGTTTTGATTCTTGCCTTAGCTACCGGTTACGAAATCTTTTATCCCGAAAGGAAATTTCTTTCCGGAAGCATTCTCGCCTTGTGTTTGCTTGTTCCTTTTTATCTCTTAAAAATTCTCGCGATCGTTAAATTTCCCGAAAAAGGTGTGGGAATGCAGATGGGCATAATGGCAGCATCGTTCTTTTGCAACGGAATCGGCCTTTGGGTAACAGTTTCACAGAACGATAGTTCTGATCTTATAATTGGTTTTTTGATTGCCCATTTCAGCCACTTTCTAATAGTTGTATTCGCGAGCTGAATTCCGGAATCGCTTATACATACAAAGAAGGCCGGAATGTCGCCAATTCTGTGCAAGCGGTTCGTTTTTCACCGTTCCGTTTTTGACTCGAACAAATGAATCTTAACAAGACTTCTTTTATGACAAAAAAGTTTATCTTCTTTGCGTTCTTAATCGTATTACTTCAATTCCCGATTTTTGCATCCGAGGAATCTTCTCACGAAGCGGCCTTCGATCTAAACGAAGTCATCGTTCATCACTTGATGGACAACGCCGAGTTTCCTCTCAATTTCGGAGGAATTCAGGTTTTCGAGGGTGAGACCGGTTTTGATCCTTCTGCTTCGGCGATCTTTACCGACCACGAAACCGGAAAACGTTTCCACTACGTGGGCGGATTCGATATGCACATTACGAAACGCGTCACGATGATGTGGATCGTAGCCCTTCTTCTTTTTATCATCTTTATTCCTGCGGCGAGAATCATCGCAAAGAATCCTCTGAAGATTCAGTCCCGTTTCGCAAACACGGTCGAAGTGTTCGTAAATTTCTTACGCAAGGACATCGTAGACGAAAGTATGCACGGACACGGTCACGGCTACTATCACTACATCTTCACTCTGTTCTTCTTTATCTTATTTTGTAACCTGATGGGGCTGGTTCCTTCCGTCGGCGAGTTGCTCGTTGTCGGTAAAGAATACGGAGCGATTGCGGCGACTAAGATCGGTTTGATCACTCCCGTTCCCGACCAGTTGATTGCGGCGCACGGCGGACACGGTTCACATCACGAAGCGCCTCTCGCTGCAAAGATCTGGAGCGGTATCACCGTAACCGGAGATATTTCCGTAACGATGACGCTTGCGCTTCTTACCATGTTCTTAATTTATACCGCCGGTTTCATTTATCAAGGGCCGAAGTTCATCTGGCATTCCGTTCCAAACGGAGTTCCTCTTCCGCTCTATTTGATCATGTGGCCTTTGGAGTTCATCGTTTCTCCGATGGCAAAAACATTCGCACTTACCGTGCGTCTTTTGGCGAACATGACCGCGGGACACGTTATCATTCTCGCTTTGATGGGTTTTATCTTTCAGTTTCAGTCTTGGGGAATCGTTCCCGTTTCGGTGATCGGTTCGGGACTCATCTACGTCTTGGAAATCTTCGTGGCTTTCCTTCAGGCGTATATTTTCGTATTGCTTACTTCCTTATTCGTGGGATTAAGCATGCATAGGCATTGATTAGAGAATATTGAATCAACAAGGAGTCAATTGACAATATGGAATTTGGATTAGGATATATCGGTGTGGGTATCGCGGCTGGAGTCGCAATTCTCGGAGCAGCTCTCGGAATCGGAAGAATCGGTGGTTCTGCTACTGAAGGTATTTCAAGACAACCGGAAGCTGGCGGAAAAATTCAAACTGCAATGATTATCGCTGCAGCTCTTATCGAAGGTGCCGCTCTGTTCGCTCTCGTGATCGCTTTCCAAGCTGCGGGAACTCTGAACGAAGGTCTGAAAGCTACCGTTGCGAACCAAACTAAAGCTTCTGCAACTGCAGCAACCGAAGAAAAAGGAAAGTAAAACTTGGTACTCTTAGCTGCTAAGGGATTAAGCCTCCTAGATGTGAACCCGGGTCTGGTAGTCTGGACTCTGGTTACCTTTCTAGTCGTAGTCTTAGTTCTGAAAAAGTTTGCCTGGGATGTAATTCTGAATGCTCTCGACGAAAGAGCCCAAACCGTTCAGAACGATATCAAAAAGGCCTCAGAACTCCGTTCGGAAGCGGAAGCTCTTCTGAAGGATTACGAAGCTAGGTTGAACTCTGCGAAAGACGAAGCAAATGCGATGATCGCCGAAGCCAAGTCCGATGCTCTGAAACTGAAGAACAAACTCTTGGAAGAAACAAACCAAGAAGTGAAAGCTCAGAAAGAACAGGCAGTGAAAGAGATCGAACTCGCGAAAGGCAAAGCTCTGGAACAACTGCAATCCCAGCTCGTCGATATGACGATCTCCGTTGCGGGTAAAGTTTTGGAAAAACAACTCAAAAGCGAAGACTACAAAGCTTTCGTTGAAAACGAACTAGACAAACTCAAAAAACTGAGCGCATAAAACAATGAACGACTCCGGTGTCTCGAAAATATACGCGTCCGCCCTTTTGGGAGCGAGTTCCGCTCCGGAAGAAGTGGAACAAGAACTCGCGGATTTAGTTCAGCTTCTTTTTCAAGAGGAAAAGATCAGGAATTTCTTTCTTTCTCCGACCGTATCGATCGAGGAGAAGGAAACGATTCTTGTAAAAAATCTCCGGGGAAAAGTTTCAGAGACGACTTTGAACTTTCTCGGAGTGCTTTTAAACAAGGGAAGATTTATCAGTTTCCCGGACATTCAAAAGCAGTTTACAGAAGAGCTGGATAAGAAGAAAGGAAGAGTTCGCGCGCAAGTAAGAAGTTATCCTTCTTTAGAACCTTCTCAAATCACCAAACTCGAATCCATACTTTCGGAAAAATTCAAATCGCAATTCATTCTGGAAGTCTCGGAAGATAAGTCTCTTCTGGGCGGATTTGTCGTACAATTCAATGACTTAAAAATCGAAAAGTCAATCGCTTCCCAGCTCAAGGAAATCAAGAAAGCCATGCTGGAAAAGAAATTACCGGTTGGAGCCATCTATGAAAATTAAAACAGACGAAATTACGTCCGTTCTCAAACAGGAAATTTTAAATTATAAGAAAGACCTCAGCGTAGAAGAAGTCGGAACGGTCCTCGAGATCGGTGACGGTATCGCTCGGGTTTACGGACTCAAAAACGTGATGTCCGGAGAGATGGTCGAGTTCCAAAACGGAATCTTCGGTCAGGCGTTCAACCTCGAAGACAACTCCGTAGGTGTGGTCGTTTACGGAGATTATCTCGCAATCCAAGAAGGATTCACCGTAAAAAGAACGAACCGCATTCTCGAAGTTCCGGTAGGACCGGAGCTTCTGGGCCGCGTAGTGAACCCGTTAGGTGAACCTCTCGACGGAAAAGGGCCGATCAACGCAAAACTTACCAGACCCGTTGAATCTCCCGCTCCTGGAATCGCGATGAGACAACCCGTAGGCGAACCGATGCAAACAGGAATCAAAGCGATCGACGCGATGATCCCCGTCGGACGCGGACAGAGAGAGCTCATCATCGGTGACCGTGGAACCGGAAAAACTTCCATCGCACTCGATACGATCATTAACCAAAAAGGCGCGGGTGTTATCTGCGTTTACGTTGCGA
>NZ_JAIZBH010000001.1:2787500-2832500 GCF_022267375.1 Leptospira sanjuanensis | reverse complement strand
ACCGACGATATCCATGAGGAAGAGATCGGAGTTCCGTCCTTATCGGACGAAACCGGATTCGACTTTGCGTCGGCGGATTCTCTCGGATCGGAAGAAGACGAAGGTCCGATCGCATTGTCGGAAGACGAATTGGGCAATTTGCTCGCGGACAACGTGGAAGAAGAGGGTGTGGGAACTCCTTCATCCACGATGGATTCTTTCGGTGATCTGGATATTTCCGACGAGGTTCCGACCGAAACTTCTTCCTTTGATTTTGAGCCGGAATCGGGTTCTCTTCTCGACGGAGGCGAAGCCGAAGCGGAAGAACCGATCGCACTTTCCACCGACGAACTCGATCACATTCTAACCGACGATGCGAAACCGGAAACATTAGACGAAATCTCTTCATCCATGATGGAAGAATCCGGATTCGATTTTGCTTCGGACGATTCTCTTGCTTCTTCTTTGGACGAAGAGGACAACGAACCGATCGCGCTTTCCGAAGAAGAACTCGGAAATCTTTTGTCGGATGAAACTTCTTTGGCAAACGAAGAACCTTCCACCGACGGTTTCGGCGATCTTCTGCACGATGACGGATCTCTTCCCGAAGATACGGGCTCCCTATTTTCGGAAGACGATACGTTCTCTCTTCCCGTAGAACAGGATTTAGGCGGACCGGACGAATTCGGATTAACGCAAGAAGGAGAAACGATCCCCGATCATTCCGACTTCTCCTTTGAACCGACCGATTCGGTCCTTGCGCTGGAAGAAGACGACGAAGGCGAACCGATCGCACTTTCGGAAGAAGAACTCGGAAACCTTCTTTCTTCCGACGTGGAAGAGGAGGCCGGAGTTCCGTCCACTTTGGAAGAATCCGGTTTCGATTTTGAAACACCCGATTCCTCCGGAGAAGAAGACGATCTCATTTCATTGCCCGTTTCCGAATTGGACGGAATCGGTCAGGCGTCAATGGAAACGAGCGCGTCGTTGGACGACGATGCACTTTCTTTCGACGACTTTGAACTTCCTACAAACGATCTCGATTCATTGGAAACGGAAACCCCTGCGGATTCCTTTATCGAGGACGCGGAAGATAACGAACCGATTGCCCTCTCCGACGAGGAACTGGGCAATTTACTTGCGGACAACGTGGAAGAAGAGGGTGTGGGAACTCCTTCATCCACGATGGATTCTTTCGGTGATCTGGATATTTCCGACGAGGTTCCGACCGAAACTTCTTCCTTTGATTTTGAGCCGGAATCGGGTTCTCTTCTCGACGGAGGCGAAGCCGAAGCGGAAGAACCGATCGCACTTTCCACCGACGAACTCGATCACATTCTCACCGACAATGCCGAAGCTACTACAACGGAAGAATTCCCCGGAGCGGATAGCGAAATCGACTGGGACGCTCCTCTTGCCGAAACTACCGACTCGGATCTGGAAGCGGAAGAGCCGATTGCTCTTTCCACCGACGAACTCGATCACATTCTCACCGACAATGCCGAAGCTACTGCAACGGAAGAATTCCCCGGAGCGGATAGCGAAATCGATTGGGATGCTCCTTTGTCGGAACAAGAAGAAGTTCCGTTGGAAGACGAGGAACCGATCGCACTTTCCACCGATGAACTCGATCATATTCTTACTTCCGAAGAACCGACGGAAGAGGACGAGGGGCCGATCGCGTTGTCCGAAGACGAACTCGGAAATCTTCTTTCGGACGTTCAAACTCCGGAAGAGGATGGCGAGGACTTAAACGAAATTCTCGGAGAACTTCCTGTCGCTTCCGATTTGGATGCGTTCGAGTCTATGGACGAAGACGTATCCGCATTACAGCCGTTAAACGGTGAATCAGGAATCGTACCCACAGCAGAAACCGTTCAAGACGAAGAGATGGTCATCGTTCTCGATGAATACGCGGACGAGGAAGAACTTTCCCCTCTCGAAGAGCTGCGTAAAACTCCGGAAGAACCCGCCGCACCGGCCGCTCCTTCCGCCGGAGGAGAAGCCGTTCCTTCCAAAGACGAGATGAAACGGATCATGACGTATCTGGACGAACTTCTCGGAAATCTTCCGGACGATTTGATCCGCGAGTTCTCCCAGTCCGATTATTTCGAACTTTATAAAAAACTGATGAAGCAGATTGGTGTATGATCGATGGGTTTGCTCGAGAGGGTCAGTAAGTTAGTCAAATCCGATTCCTCCGGCGCGTCCTCGTCTAAAAGCCAAGAATTAGGCGAAAAAAAATCCCTTTTAAAAAAATCGGAATCCTTTCGCACCAAAAAAAGTTTTCTTCAAAGAGCTTTGGGAATGCGGAGTGAGACGTTAGACGAAACGTCCGACATCTCCGAGCCGCAAGCTTCCACCGCGACCTTGCCTCCTCCGTCCGAGGATTTCTCACATCCGCCGATCGAAACCGCTGGTTCGGATTTTGAATCCGACTTTGGGGCCCCGTCCGAATCCGATCTTTCCGAACCGGACGGAGATGATTTTCAAGCGGACTTTCCCGATTCTTCCTTTGATAACGATTTGCCTTCGGCCGTTTCGGAGGAGAATGAAACCGATTTCTTGGAACTTCCGCCGGAACTTTCCGAACCGGAAGGAACTCATACCGAAGAGCTGACGGAAGATCCGTTTAACGCGCCGCAGGCGGAGACGTCCGACTCGGACGATTTCAGTTTGGACGAACTTTTCGGAGAGGAAACTGCCCCGGAAACGACTTCGCTTAACAAAAAAGAGGACGAACTTCCGTCTTTCGAAAACGAAGAGGACGAATCCAATTTTGATCTCGAGGAAAAAGATCCTTTCGGAGATTGGGTTAAGGAAGCCGAGCAGGAAGCGAATCGGACTCCCGCTAAAAAGGACACAAAGGCAGCTTCGGGAGAGGAGGGCGAATTTTTATTCGACGACGATTCCAACTTCTCCACTTCTCCGATCGATCTGCAGATCGCTTCCAGAAAAAAATTGGATAACTATATTTCCGTCTTCGAAATCAGTAAAGAGATCGGCGCTTCCACCGACTTTGCGAACTTCTTCGAGAATCTTCTCTTTTCGGTCATGGGACAAATCGGAAGCGAGTCGATCGGAATTTTCTCCTCGAAAAACGGGAATCAGGAATTCTTCCGTTTGGAAGATTATCAAGGCGAGAACTTCAATCAGGAATGGACGATCTCTTCCGAAGAGGAAATCTATCATGCGGTAAAAAACGCCGGTTCCGTTTTGTACGCGAAGGAACTTTTAAAACCCGCGCTTCCCGCAAAAGAAAGAGAAATCATCCAGCAATCCGAAGCGGAACTTTTGGTTCCGATCCGTTATCTCGACGATTTTTTCGGGATTATGATTCTGAGCAAAACGATCAGCGGAGAGGATTATACGATCGAGGATCTCGAGTTCCTGAAGATCATCGGAGAAATCGCAGGTTCCGTTTATAGAAGAATCTACGATACGGAACAACTCCATCAGGAAAACCAAAGCCTGAAGGAAGTAATTCGCACCAACGAACTGATCATTTCGCTTGCGCGCGATTACGCTTCCGTTCGAAGCATGGACGAGGCGTATGATAAACTGATCGCAACCTTTAAGGAAGAATTGAAGGTAAGACGCGCGACCTTTATGATTTTGGACGGACATACGAAGAACGAGTTTCGAGTGTTCGCTTCCAACCTGTTGACACCCGAACACGTCGGCAATTTTACGCTTCCTCTGGAAAGTTCCATCGTAGGAATCGTTTCCAATATTCCCGGCGTCTTTCGGATCGAAAACTTCCGAAAACATCCCGAGTTGATGCAGAAGTTATCCAACGACGAACTCGGTCTCATGTCCGATTTTATCGTGATTCCATTTATCAACTTACACTGGTTAGTCGGAATGCTGATCGTTCATGAAACGGACGTTCCTTGGACCGATACGGATCGGGAGACCGCAGTAGGAATTTCGGAAGTGCTCGCTCCGGTTTTTTCCAATCTTCTCCTCATCGAGGAAAGAGATTCCGTATTCAAAGATCCGTTTAGTCCGGTAGAGGAACGAATCCAGGAAATGATTCTCAAGGCGGCAAGACTGGCCAGCTCCTTTAGTTTGACCGTATTCAAAGTTCAGAATGTATCGCGCATGGTAAAACTCAAAGGCTCCGGTTTTTTCGCTTCTTACAGCGAAGAATTGCGCAAGGCGATCCAGGAGAATCTTTCCGAAGCCGATTATAACTATAGAATCGGTCAGGGAAAATTCGCGGTGATTCTAGACGGCAAGGACCGCGAAGAAACGCAGATTCTGATCCGAAAGATCAAAAACAAACTCAACGATACGGACCGCAAGTCTAAAGATTTTCAAACTTCCGTGATTCAACACACTCTTTGTTATCCCGCCGACACGAAAGAAAAGGAGCGAATTCTCGAACTCCTCGAAGAATCCTGATAGAGAATGCTCTTCAATTCTCTAAATTTTCTCGTATTTTTTATAGTATTCTACGTTCTTTATCTGCGCTTGGGAACGCTCGGACAAAACCGTCTTTTGTTTTTCGGAGGATTGTTCTTTTACGGTTTCTGGAAACCGGAAATGGTCTTTCTTCTTTTGTTCTGCATCGCGTTTAACTTTGCGGGCGGAATCCGTTTGGGCAAAGCGGAGGGAGTAGACAAACGAAGATGGTTCGTGTTTTTGATCGTTCTCAATTTGGGGATTCTGATCTTCTTTAAGTATATTCTATTTTTATTAAATATCTGGAACGATACTTTGGGTGTTCTGTCTCCGAATGCCGCGGTGAAGATTCCGGAAATTCTTCTGCCGGTCGGAATTTCGTTTTATACGTTCCACAATATCAGTTATCTTTCGGATATAAACACCGGAAAAATTCTGCCTTGCGCGAATTTTATCCGTTTCGGAGTGTATGATCTCTTTTTTCCTTTGCTTCTTGCAGGTCCGATCGAACGACCGGACTCTCTCTTGCCTCAGATCGAAAAGGAACGAACGGTTACGAGCGAAGGATTTTTGTCCGGAGCGATTCTTTTCTTATGGGGAATCTTTAAGAAGGTTTTTATCGGAGATCATCTTCTTCTTTTTACGGGAAGAGCGATGGAACCGGGAATGAATCTGGAGCCGGGTATGATTTTCTGGATCGCGTTCTGTTTTGCCTTTCAGGTTTATGCGGACTTTAGCGGTTATACGGACGCGGCGAGAGGGCTTGCCAAGGCTCTAGGTTTTCATCTTTCCCTCAATTTTAATTTTCCGTTTATCTCTTCGAGTCCGTCCGAGTTTTGGAAACGCTGGCATATTTCCTTGTCCACATGGCTCCGCGATTATCTTTACATTCCGCTCGGGGGAAACCGCGTTTCCCTTTCGAGACAGAACGTCAATCTGATGATCGTGTGGGTTTTGGGCGGTCTTTGGCACGGGGCGACATACGGATATTTCGTCTGGGGTTGTTATTGCGGATTGCAGGTGGTCGGTTATAATCTCTTTCAGAAATACGTTCTTAAATTCGTTTCCTCGAATATTCGAATTTTGGAATTGGTTTTGAAGGTCGGAGGGGCTTTGCTCACCTTCTGGATGTTCGCTTTGGGTCTGCTTTTGTTTCAGGTTCGATCTCCGGGAGAACTTTGGATTTTTGTTTTGAATGCTTCGGCGGGATTTTATTGGAATGGGATTTTTGCGGGGAAGCTGCTTTTTCTTTTGCTTCCGTTGATTGTCGTGGAGCCTTGGATGATCTTTTCTGGCGGAACGGATTCCTTTTTGGATCGGATCGTGAATAAACCGAGTCGATGGATTCCTTTGTCCTTCGGGATAACCGTGTTGTTTTTTCTCTTCGGAGTATTTGAGAAAAAGGAATTCTTTTACTTTCAATTTTAGAAAGAAGTATGTGCGGAGCCAATTCGTATGTTTGGCAAGGATAAATTAAAAGTTGTTCCGACAAACCGTCGAAATTAAAATGCTTGTGATCCATGCGAAATAATCCGCGTGACTCTTTTTCGAACTCGGATACGTTTCAAATTTTATGGGAAAGGTCCCTCGAGAAAAGTTTATAGGATCGTTTGCGTGTATGAAAACCTACTGAAGGCTTGTTTGCAAAGCAGAATGCAATGAATTATAAAAACTTAATCTTTTATTCCACCGCAGTTTTGATTTTCCTCGTCGTAATTCAGTTTTTCACATTTCCGTTTTTAGTTCAGTTCCAGGAAAAAAATTCCTTTCTATACGATCGCCTTTCGAGAATCGATTCTTCCTTGTTTACGGAATCGAGTTTCGAGAGATCGAAGGATTTGGCTCCCGTCGTATTTTTGGGAGACAGTCAGATTCTTTCCGGCATTCATCCGCAGGAATTGGAAAAGAAAATCGGCCGTCCGATCTGGTTTTTACCTCGGCCTTCGGAACAACCCGAAGGGATGCTTTTGCGTTACAAGGACTACGAAGCCGAAATCGGAATCAAACCGCATCTTGTGATCGTTAACGGTTCCGTATTTTCTCTTTCGGATATGGATGTTGCGAGCGCTCATCGAAGTCTTGTGTTGAATTACGATTCTTTTCATTCTGAAATTTTTACAACGCGACAATGGAGCGATTTCTATCTCAAAACTCTTTCCAACGGAATTTTTTACCTTTTAGGAAGAGTTTTTCCGTTTCTGCGTCTGAACGCGGGAGTTTCCACCTCGTTGAAAATCGCGGGAGAAGGGGACGAGTTTAGCTACTCGGAAAAGAATTTGGATCGGCTTCTACACGGGAACCCGTTCGAAAAATGGAAGCGAAATAAGGAGCAAAATCGATTTCTGGAAATTGAATATTCAAAAAATAAAGGCTACTTGAATTGGGGGAGCCGAACCACTTTTGACGGTATTTGTGTTCCGAACGAGCATCCGATCGATTTACCGCCGAATCCCGAATTTGCCCTTCGGAAAACGAGAAAGTCCGCTTTGGAAGCTTGGGAGAGTTTGTTCGCGTATCTAAAATCGAAGGACGTTCCCGTGTTAGCCCTCTCCTTACCGTTTCGCCCCGATTTTGACGAAAGAATTTCGTCTCTCCCGCAAGGAACGATCTGGGAATCGATTCTTATAGAAAAGGAAATTCCGATTTTAAAAGTAGGTAGTCTTAATTTTGATTCAAAAGACTTCGGAGATTATACGCACTTAAACGTTTGCGGGATGAAAAAACTGATTCCGATTTTGGCGCAAGAAATTCTTCGTTGAGAAAGAACGACGGAAACACTCCATTGAGTCGGTTGTCGGGATTGATTTAAGCATGCAAAAATCAGAATGTCGCTTAACAACGTGCCATCTTTTTCTTGTTTCCGATCTTTCCCATCTTCTTCATTTTCAGAATATATCCGGGAGCGTCCGGGACGTTACACGCCGTATTACCCATCAGCACTTCGACTTTGCCGATTCTTTTTGCCGTTTCAAGAGCTTCTTCGGAAAGCGCCTTATAAAAGCCGCCCACTGCGATGACGAATCCGTTCATACAATAGCGGACCCGATTCTGAGCCTTATGGATTTTGGTTTCCGCTCGTTTGAGAAGTTTTGAAATTTCTTTCGGATCGATTTGATCGTCGGGAACGATGGATAATAAACTCGAAAGAGTGCTCCAACCGGAAGAGGCGACGCTTTCTTTGTCGGACTCGATCCATTCCTTGGCGAGTTCCCATCCGTACTTGCTTTCGGCGGCGATCCATGCGACCGTGCATTCGCTGATCATCGGCGAACCTGCGTTCTTTACCCAACTTTGAAGATCCTTTTTTTGAATCCGTTTTTCATCCGCGATCAGACCGGCGAGATACATCGCATCGACATTTCCCGTTTTGTATAACTGCAAGGAAAGTTCGTTGTCCTTTTTGACTTTCTTTTGGATCTTTTTGAGATCTCCCACTTTTACGCCGAAGACTTCTCCCTTGGCTCCGTGATTGATAAAGATTTTTTTGACGGATTCCGATCCCATACTTTTTAATTCTTGCATCACTTGATCGACAGTCATTTTCAAAGATCCTCAGTGGATGGTCAGTTTACGATTTCCGTTTTCGTTTTGAAAGTCGTTTTTGGGTTTGATTGTTTGTCGGGCCAAACGTTGGGTTTGGTTTTGGGCGGGATTTGTGGGAACTACCACATTTTATAAATCAACGAGAGAGAATTTTTGTGTGTAGGAACTCATACACCGTGCGACTCACGGATCATCCCTTGAAATCGTAGGAACTGCTACGCTTCAAGATTTGCAACGGGTCACTCCGTTGAACGTAGGAGATCCTACGGTTTGCTACTTCGAGAAAATCCGCTTCCGGGACATCCTGAAATTCAGAAGTTCCTCGTAGAACTTCCTCCGTTGTGCGATCTCGGAGGAAGTTGCCGTCTTTGATCGAATGAACAGGCCGTTTTCGATGGGATCAGATGATAAAGTCCGGGATCGCAGCGGAACGAGGTTGTTCTTAGGGAATTCTTTTCGTAACCAAGTTTTTGATTTTTTCCAATAGCGGAAACGAATAGTGGATCAATAAAACCGCAAACAACAAGGAGAACGTCAATAGAAGATAGTATTTAATCGTCCATTCGAGCGCGACCTTGATTCGATGGAGAATTCCGATCTCGTCCGAGGATTTGTTTTCGTATAACGTGAGTAAGACGGTGCAAAATTCGTTTTCGGAATCGAATTCTCCCAAGCTGATTCCGAGTTTTTGGATTTCGTCTTCGATTTCCAGGATTCGATTTTCGAGGGTCACGAATTCGTCGATTCTTCCTCCTTTGCTCTTAAGAGAGTTTAAGGAGTTCCGCGTTTTTAACAGGGATTCTTTTTTTGCCTGCAAATCCTTATATTCGTTCGTCTTGTCTTTTTTGTCGATCGTCAACAACAGTGTTTTTCCGATCTGTTTGAATTGTTCGACCAGTTCGTCGAACTTCTCCGGAGGAACGCCAACGGCGAGTTTGACGACTCGGTTTTTTCTTTGTTTCAGGCCGGAGCTGTTTTCGTTCTGAATGATCGATCCGCTTTTGTTGATCAACTCCCGAACTTTCTTTTCGTCTTCCTCGAGATCGGGGGATTGAGATTCGATCGTCGCGACCTTTTCGTATTTCTGATCTACGCTTTTCGGAGGAGATCCCGCGTTTTCGTAGCGGATTTTTTTGGATGCGATGTTTTGTTTGTAGAACGAGCCTTCGCCGTTCGGAGCCGATTGTGCATTGTACTGGAATTCCGCTCCGACGCTCCTCGAGCCGTATGCATATCCGTACGCGAGACGAAACAGAAATAAGAAAATAAAAACGCCCGCGGAAACCCAAGCTCCTAATTTGAATTTCGGATTCATACAACCTTCTCCTTTTTAATCAAAGAATATTCCGAATATTGAATGTATTTGACCCTTTTCCCGTTGTCCGAGTTTCGTTCTCGCTTTTTTTTCGGCGATACTTCGTTTAACGTTATGCTTCGTTTTTTTTCAAATGCGACGAAAAACGAGTTAGAGCGTAGACAAGCAGATAACCGAAAAATATCGACGCGGACATTAAAATCAGAATTCCCAATAGTTTTTCGTTTCCTCGGATGCGGATTAGGATTTCGATCATATCTTCGTAAAGCGAGAGCGGATTCGTTACGATGTCCCAGGAATTCCATCTGTAAAATCTTCTCCTCTTATTTTTCTGAATAAAATCTCGTTCGTTTCAGAAAGGATTCTTTTTCGATTCCTGATTATAAAAACCCGGGCCGCGACAACGTTACGGAGCCGACGCAAATTCCACCGAGTAGCCGAAAGTTTCTTCGAACGCGGACTTTTGTTCTTCCGCGGCCCAAATCTCCAAAGTAGGATCGTATCCCTTGCTCGTCTTGAGCAGAAAACGGATCTTATTCTTCTCGATCTTGCAAGTTACGGTCGGAACAAGACCGCCCCGATTTCGGTTTAACGCGGAGCTGATTCTCAAGATTGCGGAAAGCTGACTCACCAAGGTTTGATTCTTTTCCGCGAGTTTGTTGAACTCCCTGTGTTTCGGTTTCGGAGTATTCTTTCTGTGATACCGCGCCGTCAAAGCGATGATTTCGATTTCCGAAAAAGTAAAGCCGAGGAGCATCTCCGAGTTTCGGATCATATAATAACTGTGTTTGTGATAGGCGGAATGAGAGATCGATTGTCCGATCTCGTGCAAAAGCGAGGCCGCTTCCAAAAGTTCCCGTTGTTCCTGTCCGAGCTTATGCAGCGGTTTGAGTTGATCGAAAATCTGCAGACTCAGATCGGCGACATGCTCGGAATATTCTTCGTCCCGGGAAAAGGCGCGCATAAAGTTGTGAACCGCGGTTTGACGAATGTCATCCAAATGTTTGGAATGTTCCGTGTTCTCGAAGTGTTCCCATTTTCGGATCGCGTCGTAGATAATTCCTTCCCGAAGCGCAAAATCCGAAACGGTCAAAGCGGGAGCGTTCGCGAGATCGAAGACTTCTTCCAAAATGAGAGTTCCGCCCACGATGATGTCCGCGCGTTTGCTGTCGAGTCCCGGGATCTTGGCGCGCTTTTTGGATGTGTCCGCTTCCAAAATCAGGTTGCGGATCTTTTTGAATTCGGAAGTTGCGAAGGAGAAGTTGTTCAGCGGGACTTCCTCGGTTTCTCCCCGGGACGCGAGAATCATTCCCGCGATCGCTTGGATCGTTCCCGACGAGCCCACGACCAAATCGGGTTTCAAATCGCGCAGGATTTTGCGGAAGGGAAGAAGCATCTCTTCAATATACAATCTGCACTTCCGGATGTCGGAGTTGGAAAGTGTTTCTTCCTTAAAGAATTTTTCGGTAAGTCGGATGGCTCCTAACTTGAAACTTTTGGAGAAGAGTATGTTTCCTCTGTGGCCCACGAGAATTTCGGTGCTTCCTCCGCCGATGTCGATCATCATAATCTTGCGGTCGAATACGGGGATGCCCTGAAGAATTCCGAAGTAGATCAGACGGGCTTCTTCGTAGCCGCTCACTACATCGATGGATATACCGGCTTCTTGGTATGCGGCTTCTAAGAATTCTTCCTGATTGGAAGCCTCTCGTAACGCGCTCGTAGCGACCGCTCTGATTTCGGCTCCCGCGTTTTCGGCGAGAATCTTGAATCGTTTCAGACAATCGATTCCTCTTCGAAACGAATCCGGGTCGATCGGACCTCCTTCTTGCAGTCGATTGCCCAAGCGAACGGATTCTTTTTCTCTTGCGATGGCTTCGAAGGTTCCGTTTGCGCGAACCCGAACGATGATCATGTGGAATGAATTGGTGCCTAGGTCGATGGCCGCGAGAGGTTTTTCCTGAACCATGGTTGAACAGATTGCTTTTTCGCTAAAATCGAATCCAGCTTAATTTGTTTTCTGATTTTTTTGTTTTGAGGTTGCCGGGAACCTCACCGCTGAAATTATTGAAACCGGTCCAATGCGGAAAGTTCTGCAGGAATTTCCGTTTTCAACAGATAATAAAGATAAAAAACCTCCGCGGTTGAAAGGTAACACGAAATGATATTTGATAATCTCTATGCCCTGTTTTCCAACGATATGGGAATTGACCTGGGGACGGCAAATACTCTGGTGCATGTAAAAGGACAGGGGATTGTTCTTTCCGAACCTTCCGTAGTTGCGGTTCACGCAGCGACCGGTAAGGTTCTCGCAGTAGGGCAGGAAGCAAAGCGTATGTTGGGTAGAACGCCCGGCGAAATCGTGGCAATCCGTCCGATGAAGGACGGGGTAATCGCAGACTTTGAAACCGTCGAAAAAATGATCCGTTATTTTATCGCGAAAGTGCACAACCGCACCACTTTCGTAAAACCGAGAATTGTGATCGGAGTTCCGTCCGGAATTACCGAGGTAGAGCGACGCGCTGTTCGTGAATCTGCGGAACAAGCGGGAGCGAGAGAAATCTTCCTCATCGAAGAAGCGCTTGCCGCTGCGATCGGAGCGAACATCCCGATCAACGAACCTGCCGGAAACATGATCGTGGATATCGGCGGTGGAACCACCGAAATTGCGGTGATCTCTCTCGGGGGAATGGTAATCGCAGAATCCATTCGTACCGGCGGGGACGAGTTCGACGAGGCAATCATCAAATATCTCAGAAACCAATACAACTTGGTTGTCGGGGAAAGAACTGCGGAAGATATCAAACTCACCATAGGAAACGCGTATCCGGAAAAGAAAGCGGAGACGATGGAAGTGCGCGGTCGTGACGCGATCTCCGGTTTACCAAGAACGCTCGAGTTGGAATCCAACGAGATCCGCAAAGCCCTCAAAGAACCGACAGACGAAATCTTAGACGGAATCAAACGAGTTCTGGAAAGAACTCCGCCCGAACTTGCATCCGATATCGTGGAAAGAGGAATCGTTCTTACAGGAGGCGGTTGTCTCCTCCGAGGACTCGAAACGTATCTTTCCAAGGAAACCGGAGTTCCCGTTTTCCGTGCGGAGAACCCGTTGACTTGTGTGGTGCTCGGAACCGGAAAGTATCTCGACGAGTTGAAATACATCAAACCGGGAATCCGTTAAGAAGTTTCGTACGAAACGGGCCGTAACTCCGGACGAACGTCAAATCGTTCGGACCACGGCCGGGAGCAAAAGAAGATTCGATGTTATGGTTTCAGCTCAGCCGAAGTAAAGAGACGGTCTCACTCCTATTTTGCGTTTTATTCTCCATTCTTTCCTTAACGTTCCGAAGCAATGTGATCGTCCGTGGAATCGCCAGCTTTCAAAGAGTGGGCGACATCGTTTCGGGTTCCATCGATTCCTTCGGTGGATTTTTCAAAGGCGCTTATAACAAGTTAGAATCATTTGAAACCGTCCGCAAGGAAAGGGATTCATGCGTTGCGGTCATGGAAGATTACAAACTTCTTCCTCAGGATTTGGAAAAAGCGAACCGCGAAAACGATTCTCTCCGCAAAGAACTCCGCTTTCAAAGCAGACAAAAATACGCGAGCATCAAAGCCGAAGTTTTGTCGGTTCGTTTGAACTCGATTTATAGAACCATCATCATCGATAAGGGCGCGGACGCGGGACTCAAGCCCTACATGCCCGTGACCGCAAGGGCCGTGGATCAAAAGGGCGCGATTATCGAGGCGCTTGTCGGGAAAGTGATCGCCGTCACTGGTGGATCGGCTGTCGTACAACCGATCATCAACTCCAACTTCAACATGGGAGTTTCGATGCCCGAAACGAATCTTTGGGCCAATCTTTCCGGAAACTCGGGAAGGGGAACGGAAGCTCTCTTGAACTATATCGACAGCGGAATCATCATCGATCCGAGAGTCTTCGGAGAATATCCGATGGGACCGAGCGAGATGATCCAATACACGGAGTCCTTGAGTAAAATCGGGAAACCGGTTTATACTTCCGGAGGAGGAGGCGTTTTTCCCGCGGGAATTCCCGTCGGACTTATCACGGAAGAGGGACCCAGAAACGGAAGTTTCAAGAGCGCATTCTTAAAACCGTTTGTTCGTTTCGAGATGCTCGAAAGCGTAACGATCATTCTCAAGCTGCCGGAAAAATGGCTCGAGACTTGGCCGGAAGGACAAAACATCACGATCGAAAATCCGTATTTCGGAGAACTCAATTATCCGGGAGAGGATCGTCAAAAAGAGAATCAATCCAAAAATCCTCTTTCGCCTAACGGCAATAAGCCGCAGACCAACGCGCCTAAAAATCCTTCCGCCGCACCGAGCGAGGACGACTTACAATGATCTTAGAAAAACTCGTTATCGCCGTCGGAATTCTAATCGCGCACTTTTTGAACGGCTCGAATCTGTTCGAGATCGGCTCCGCGATCAAACCGGACTTTATGATTCTTCTCGTGCTTTTTTTCGCGCTCCGAAGAGGTCCGCTCTACGGTCTATGGATCGGATTTTTCGGAGGTCTTTTGACGGACTCAGGGTTAGGAGGAGAAATCGCCGCCGGGAACGTGGTTACGTATAAAATCGGTTTGCATTCTTTGACGTTTTGTCTGATCGGATATTTGGTCGGGAAATTTGCCCGTTCCGCGTATCACGAGAATTATCTTTCGATCACGATCTATTCTCTTTTGATCACGTTCGTTACGAGAGTCGCGACGTATTATCTTTTCTCGTTGTTCTTTCACGAGAACATGAGTTATTCCTTATTCTTCACTTCTCTTTTTAACGCTCTCATCGCTCCCGCGTTCTTTTACGCGCTAACCTGGATCTATCAATTGGATCACATGGGGGACGCGTAAGTTGTTAGGCGGAGCTCAGTCTGCGTCGGAATACCGTCTTGAAAGAAGTTTCCGTCTTCGCCTTTATATCTTTTCGGGTCTCGTAGTATTTACGCTCGCGTCGTTTATCTTTCAGCTTTTCAATCTGCAGATCTTCAACGGAACGGACAACGCGCTCAAAGCCGAAAAGTTCGTTCGTAAGAGCGAGATTATGCCCGCAGCCCGCGGTCAGATGTTCGATCGGAACTTTCTTACGCCGGAAACTTCGATGGCATTGGTTTCGAACTATTCTTCCTTGGATGCGGTATTAAACACTTCCTTATTCAAATACGATCCCGCCGCGACGAAAGCGTTTATTCACGAGTTTGCGAGAACTCTTTCGATTCCGATTTCGTATTACGAAGACGAACTGATCGAACCTCGTTTTTCGAGAAATCTCAAATCCAAAAAACCGATCGTTTTGCTCGAAGGAATCACCACCGCTCAACAGGAAAGAATATCAGTATTCGATAATATATCAAAATATATCATTCTGCTTCCTTCTCCGAGAAGGATCTACAAAATGGGACCGGCTCTTGCGCACGTCACCGGTTATATCGGAAAGCCGACAAGGGACGATCTCGTGGCCGGAGAAATCAAGTCGTATCAATATCTCGGAAAGAACGGACTCGAATTGGAATACGATTCCGAACTCAGGGGCGTGGACGGATTTCGAATTCAAAAACGAAGCTCCGAAGGAAACATCGAAGAAGAACGCGTAGTCGAACATTCCTCTCCCGGCAATAATTTAATTCTTACCATCGATAAGGACATTCAGATCGCAGCGCACAAAGCGCTCAAAGGAAGCAGAGGAACCGCGATCGCGATCAAGGTCGCCACAGGCGAAATTCTCGCGATGGCTTCCAATCCGAGTTACGATCCGAATATCCTTTCGGGTAAGAACAAAGCGGATCGAACCGGACATTTCAAACGCGTAAAGGACAACGGAGGTTTTTTGAATCTCGCGATTCAATCCAAGTTTCCTCCCGCGTCGACCTACAAGACGTTAGTCGCTCTTGCCGCGCTCGAAAGCCAGCACAAGATCGGTTATACTCCGGAAACTTCTTATTCCTGCAACGGAAGTTTTGTTCTAAAGTCCACGTTTGCGGGAGTTCCCGATCAGGTCTTTCTATGTTGGGAAAAAGGCGGTCACGGAACCAACGATCTCGCACACGCGCTTCAGAAATCCTGTTCGGTTTATTTTTACAATCTCGGATATAAACTCGGTTCCGATGCCATCTTAAATTATTCCCGTCTTTTCGGATTGGAAAACAAATCCAAGGTCGATCTTCCGGGCGAGATCACCGGCTTCGTTCCTTCCTCCGCTTGGAAGAAGAGAACATACGGAACGAAGTGGTTCGACGGGGACACGATCAACTTGTCGATCGGTCAGGGATTTATCTCTTCTACCCCGATGGGGATGGCGCTGTTTTATATGGGACTCCTCAATCGAGGACAGATCTATCAACCGTACGTTGTGAGCGAGATCCGAGATCCGGTCGACAACTCCATCATCAACAGAACGACCCCGCAAATATTAAGAGACATTCCGATCAATCAATCCTCGGTAGAAGCGATCAAAGAAGGATTGAAACTCGTGGTCAAAAGCGGAACCGCCGCCTACGTTTTAAACAAACCGTTCTTACCCGATATCGCGGGAAAAACGGGAACGGCTCAGACAAGAAGAAGAGGGGCGTCCGGTTCCAACCACGCTTGGTTCGTGGGTTACGCGCCCGCAAACGCGCCCGCCAGCGAACAGGTGTTAATCGTTGTGTTCGTGGAATACGGAGTCGGTGGGGCCGCGGGAGCCGCACCGGTTGCGAGAGAAATGTTTCACGCGGCGTTTCCGCCGGGAACATTCAAAAAATCGCAGGATATAGCGGCTCCGCCTTCATTGCCGTCGACGGGACAGGAGGGAACGCTTGAAGCCAGATAAGTCCATTGAAAAGATCGATTACTTTTTGGTGATCTCCGTCGTAATCGTCGTCCTTTGCAGCGTTTTGACTCTGTACAGTCAGGAAGTCAATTTCGAGGACGGACCCGGGAAGTGGTATCGTCAGCTTTTTTACTTCATCATCGGTCTTGTGATCATGTATTTCGTATCCCGAGTCAACTATCAGTTGTTAGGCGCTTACGCCGTAGTGATTTACGTCTTTACCGTCTTTTTACTGATGATCACTTTGATACCGGGGATCGGGCATCTTCCATCGGGAAGAGGGGCGCGTTCTTGGCTTAAGATAGGACCGATCGGGATTCAGGCCTCCGAGTTTGCGAAGTTGTCCACTGTGATTCTTCTCGGTCAGTTTATGGTCTTAAAAGAGAAGGACATGAAAAATCTCGTGGTTCTTTCGATTCCATTCGTGATCGTGATCGTACCGATGATCTTCATTCTATTGCAGCCGGACTTTGGGACCGCGGTTTCGTTTCTGCCGATTCTTTTTACGATGCTCTTTCTCGGCGGAGCGGACATTCTCCATATAGGATCCTTGCTTGCGTTCGGAGGAATCACGTTGATGGTTCCTATGTTCGTCGAGTATTCCAGACTAACTTTGATAAACGACATCTCCGACTTTCTGCAAAGAACCGGAAAGACGGATCTTTTATCCGTGGTCAACAGACTCGGAGGAAAGATTTGGCTCGCTCTCGACGGAAAGGATCTAAAAGCGGCGAACCTCACTCCGAAGACGCTCAACGCGTTGAAGGAAGTGGTCGATCAAGTCGTCGAAGTGGAGGGCGGATTTTTCTTTAAGATTCTATCCAATCAAAAACTTCTTTTGACGTTCGGAGCGATCTTTTTGATCGCGAGTCTCGTGATGGTGGGAATCAGAATCGCGAGAGGAAGCAGAACATTACGACAATATTATATTCCCCTCGGGATTCTGGGGATCAGTCTGATCTCGGCGGTCGTCGTGATGAAGACGGTTCCGTTCCGCGAAAATCAGGTCGTTCGTTTGACGGCCTTTTTAAATCCGGAAGAATTCAAACAAGGCGCCGGTTATCAATTGCGCGCGTCCAAACCCGCGGTCGGATCCGGAAGATTTTTCGGTAAAGGTTTGATGAACGCAGAGATGACGGAGGGAAGAATTCCTCACGTTCCCGAATCCAGCACGGACTTTATCTTCGCCTCTTGGGCGGAACAAACCGGATTTTTAGGTTCGGTGTTTTTGTTGTTCTTTTTATTTTCGATTCCGTTGCGCGGACTTCAGATCAGTTATGAAAGTAAGGATCGATTCGGATCTCTTCTCGCATCGGGGATCGTCGCGCTTCTTTTCTATCACATGGCGATCAATATCGGAATCGTGATCGGTCTTATGCCTGTCACGGGAATTCCGCTGTCGTTTATGAGTTACGGAGGGTCGCACTTGATCATGTCCATGACCGCGGTCGGAATCATTCTTTCCATCAAGAGTAGAAAACACGCGAACTAAGTTTAGGGCGCGTCGTTTTCTAAAAATTCTCCCGTTGAAAAAAACGATATAACGTCCGATAATAAAAATACGCGTATGGACCCGGTTAGAGATTCCCGATTCTTTTTCGATTTAAAACATAAATTCGAAAGCATTTTGGAAGAGGTCGAAAAAAAGACCTTCGATCAAAAGGACGAGATCCGGGAACTCGAAACTCTGTGGGACGAGATGTTCGATCTCGCCGGGAAAAACGATTCTCCTTATTTTCAGATTCGACTGAAAACCCTCAAGAAGCAGCTCGATACCTTCGTACGCAACAAAGGTTACGAAAAAAACGAGTTCGATCGAATCTTTCATCAGCTCGGAAAAATGAAACGAACCGATTCGGTGGAATTCCTCGACGAATCCTTACGCAACCGTCTCGGAAAAATTGCCGAACATCATTATTCTCCCGGCGATATGATTTCGTCCGGAGTCGTGCTTCCTTCCGCTACGGGTAAAAAAGGAAATCAGTACATTACGTTTCGCTGCGGAACGATTTACTTTATCACGGATCGTTCTTCTTATACCATTCTCAAGGATTTGGATCGTAGAAAAAACACGGTGGAATACAAGGGCTCCGTTTACAGAATTTTTCCGAGCGCGTTCGTATACGGACTTTCCGAAGAGGAATATCGAAACGAAAGTTTTCTTACGATGAACTTGCTCGTTTTAAAGCGAGAAACCGGTTTGGAATTCTACCGCTTTGATACGTTAGGCGAAATACTTCAGATCAACGAAGGAACGTTCCGCAAAGGTCTCAAACCTCTGGAAAACGCGGAGATTCGAAGCGAAGACAATCGCATCCGCCATTATTTCAGAAAGGCCGGAGTTCGGTATTACTACATTCCCGCCGCTTCGTAAACGTCCGGGGTTTATGTTTGAACGGATAGGACCTTATTATGATTCAAAAGAATATTACGAAAATATTCGCAGTAATCTTTATTGTCGTCTTTGGATTTGCCGGCTTTGCTAAAGAATCTAAATTTTCTGCTTCACTACAGGATTTTATCGGAAGATCGAAGCAAGATCCTTTGTGGGAATTTTTAGGCAACGATCCTTCTTGGATGTTTGCAAAAAGTGCGTTGGTATTCGCTCTACTGGAAGAGTCTGGTTTCAGTCTTAATGCAAGCCGTTGCAACAATCCGATCTGTTTTCAAGACGCTTTGTTGCACTGGAATTTCGAAGACGCTAAGATTCTCGGTTCCGCAACGCAAACTCTGATCGGCGTCTCTCTTATTACAAAGATCGAAAAATTACCGAACGGCAGTTTTTTCGTTTTTTATAATCCTTCCGGGATAGTTCTATTATTCAAAAAAATATTGGATGATCGTGATTCTTATCTCCGAAATCCGAATATGCAAAAAATATACGATGCCGAAGTGAAACAGTGGTTTCGAAATAAGATTTCGATCATACGCGAAATAATGCAAAACAAAGAACGTTTTCGTAAAATAGCTGTTGAATATCGGAATGCCGCCTTTAATCGGGCTGATTTCAATGGAGCGGAAACTTCGCGAAAAATTGCCGAAGAATTGGTCTGTTCAAAATATGAATTCAAATTATCTATAGATCCGGATAAGAAGGAATGTGATGAGCGATGGATTGGGATGCTTATACGCCGTCAAATAGATGGGACTCTTCCTACAATATTGTCTATAATAAATAGATTTTTGTTTGTATTCGATTCTGAAGAACATGCTCGCGGAGTTCTTAAACTTTAGTCCAATTTCGAAAACACGGTTCCGGCGGCGCGTTTGGAAATGCGTTGGTATTTTGCATAGGAATCGACTAACGCCGATCGAATCGCTCGTTTGTCTTTGACTCCGGATATGGCGGCGGTGTCGGCTAACGCTTGAATCAGATACGCTTCGGGAGCCATGAACGTTCTCGTTAAAACGACGGGAGTTGAACCGATCGATCGCAGAACGGGGCCGAAGTATTTTTCGCTTTCACAAGCTAAGACCGCGGTCGGTTTCGGAGAATTCGACGACCGTTTCGAATTCGGCGGGAAACGATCCATCAATCGATCGTGACCCGCCCATACGATCAGATCAGATCCGCTGTTTCCCGCGCTCGCATTTAAAAAATCGTTTAACGCGTCGTCGATCTTGTCTCCCGCATAAGCATGAAATAGAATCGAAACTTTTTGTTCTCCCTTGTGCGGAATTCGTTCCACTCGAAGTCGTCTTAAAACGGGAGAACCTTGTCTTTCATCGTTGCGTTCGACGATTTTGTAGCCGGATGCCTTCTTAAAAAAAGATTCCACGCCGTAGGCCGCACCCCAGTAAAGATTTCCTTCGAGTGAACGGACATCTCCCGCCTTTCCTTTTCCGCACGCGAGTTGAGTTCCGTCGCACAAAGGAACGAACACTTCTATCTGAATCGCTTCGACGGAGAGGAACGAAACGAAAACGAAGAACCAAAAAATTCCGATCCATTGTAGCGAATGTAGAAAGAAGGAAAGTCGCACGCGCATCGTTTCTATAACAACTGAAGAAGAGAAGCTTGATTGAAAACCGATAGAACGAAGATCGCTATCGATAAACGTTTTTTACGACGATGAATGATTGGAAAAAGGATTTTAAAAAGGAGGATTTAGGAAAGGAAAATCCCCGGAGAAACGAATTTTCCCCGGGATTGTTTTTAGTCTTCCGAATCTTCGAGAAGATTGTTCAGGCTTTCAATCAATACGTCGACTTCCACACCGTACCCCATACAAACTTGCTCGATCGTTTCCAGTTCGTTGATGGAGCAGTGCGAGCAACCGCCTAAATGGTAGCTTGAAAAAACGAGCCCCGCTTCCGGGTGAACAGCCATAGCCTCACCTACAGTCATTTCCTTATAAAATCTTGGCTTGACCACTTCTGTCATTGAATATCTCCTATCACTAAAATACCGCACTCGAATTCAAACGATACGGATATTTTGCTTCTGCAAACCGCGAAAAATAAATCGAGTGCCGTCTCGTCGAACCGAAACCGCCTCGAAGTTGCAGCTGCTTCCAATATATAGACCTGGGAAAGAAAGTCAAGAGCTATGTTTTTTGAAGAATCAGGAAGATTTTACATTCGAATCGAGGAACGTTTCGAATCCTCTCATTTTCTCTATAAATATTTCCCCGATGGTTCGGACGAGCCGATCCACGGACATTCCTGGAAAGTCGAGTTATACCTTTCGGGGAAAAAGAATATCGGAGAGGACGGGATCAGCTTCGACTTCCTTACTTCCAAACAAAAGCTCAAAGAGCTGGTCGGAAAGTTAGACCACATTCTCATCAACGATTTGGAAGAATTTAAAACGATCAATCCGACATCCGAAAATATCGCCCGATGGTTTTATCATTATCTCAAAGAAAACGTACATTCGGCAGGCGGCAAAGTCGACCGGATTGTCATCCACGAAGGTCCCGAGAACCTAGCCTATTTCGAGCCGATCGAGTGAGAAAACTCAATAACGCTTCCTACGGGTCACGTTATAGTGAACGAGATTGCCAAAAGGCAGCGGAGCGTCGCGTTGGCTTCCAAGGAAGTTGGAAAATCATCGTTTCCGTAACAAGCGAATGGTTGCGGCGCTATTGCCGGAGGATTTGGAACCCGATCCCAAGAGAGCGTTCCGCTGAATTTTGTGACGTTACGGGCCATCGCTTTTTTGTGGAGAACTTATGAACGGAATTTACCTTTTCCTGAATCTTCTTTTCGTTTATTTGTTTTCCGTAAAACAAATATCGAGCGAAGAGGAGCGACAAAAATACGAAGTCGCTTCCGATTATCCGTTTTATATGAATTTTAGCGTCGCCGATAATTTACGAATCACGACCCGATTGGAAACGAAAGAAAAAGGCGATTATCAAATCGTTCTTGGCGGGAATGATTCTCTTCCCTCCAGATATGCTTCGATCATTTCCGTTAAGCTAAACGGAGAATATCATAAAGAAATTCAGTATAAAAGCGTCGTTAAAAATGGAAGAATATTTTTAGAAATTCATTTTTCCATCAAAGACGGCGACGCTTATAAAGATCGATACGTCGATTGTTTTCTCTTCGTTCCGAGTCGCAAAGAACGCAAATTGAGTGCGAAGGAAAACGATCGATTCAGTGCATCTATCTTGGAATTCGGATTTAGAAAATTATAGCTTTCGAATATTTAGCGGAATGTTGAAAAGAATGCTGAACGAGTAGATTCATGTTCAAGTAGCAACGACTGTCTTCTGCAATCCTTATTATTATAAATGTTGAATGAGATTTTGCCCGGTCGCGATCGAATCAATGATACTAAACATATAAATAGTTTATTGATTGCTTGAAATAAACTCTCGGCTATAGTAGTTGAATGCCGAAGGTCTTTGAAAAAAACGGTTATAAATTCTTTTTCTTTGCAAACGAAGGAAATCCTCGAGAACCGGTCCACATTCATGTGAGAAAAGGGGAAAAATTAGCAAAATTTTGGCTTAGGCCAAACGTAAGATTGGAAGACAATTACGGATTTCATTCTAAAGAGTTAAATTGGATGGAAGAAGAGATTGAAAAAAATTTGGATCTGATTCAGGGTAAATGGAATGATTTCTTCGGTAACTGAGGCAAAAGCTCAAAAAATTTGGTTTGATGACGATAACCTTTGGTTATCTCTGTATGACGGTAGAACTTTAGCAGTCCCGCTTGCTTACTTTCCCAGATTACGCAAGGCGAACAAAGAACAATTAGAACGATATGAAATCAGCGGAGGAGGAATCGGTCTTCATTGGGATGGACTGGATGAGGACATTAGCGTTCCTGGACTTTTACTCGGAAACGGAGATCTTACAACGCAGAATAAAAAATGAAGGAATACATCGTTAAACTTGGAATCGGATTTTTGTTGTCAATGGATAGTGTCTTAAAAGTTTCGCACAAATAGAATTTCAAGCCGGTGGCGGGTGTTTGAAATTCTTTCAAACCCGTAAACTCACCAAATAACCCGCCAAAACGATCGTAAATGCAAGGCTGAAAAAGAATCCGATCTTAACCGGTTGCGGGTGTGTGCGATAACCCGAAAGATAAATGTGAAGCGTTAAAAATCCCACAGCGATCGCTTCGGTAATCAAAGCCGCGAGAACCGGAGGCTGCGGACCGAAAAATAAAATCAATGCCGGGGGAAGAAATCCTAAGAAGCTCATAAACGCACCCGTGGTAATCCACATCATTAGGATCAAACGGGATTGTCTTTCGTCCGGAAACTGAAAGAAACCGACCGCCGCTCCGACGATCAATTGGTGAATCAATCCGTGCAGTGTGTAGAGAATTCCGGATACGATCAGAATGATTTCGGCAAAGTGAATGTGTTCGAATGAGTTCAATGGCTTTCTCGGATTTATTTTTTCTAAACATATTGGACGTGTTCTGTTTCTCAATCAAAATTCATGTTGACCCGACCCTTCGAAAAAAATGTAATAGAGACCGAAAAAAAATAGAATCGAGTTTTTATGCATCAAGAGCTATGGGCGCCTTCCTCGGATCGAATCGAATCATCCAATCTAGTCCGTTATCAAAAATTTCTAAAAGACAAAAAGAATCTTTCTCTGTCCTCGTTTGAAGAACTGAGAGCCTGGTCCGTAAAGGACATAGGGGCGTTCTGGGAAAGTATTTGGGAATTCTCCGAAGTCGTTCATTCCGGGAAATACGAAACTCCCTATCGCAAAGCGGAGAATTTCACCGATTCCCGATTTTTTCCCGGAGCAAAACTGAATTTTGCGGAAAACCTTCTGCGGAGAAAAGATTCCTTTCCCGCTCTGATTTATCGAGGAGAGGACGGTTCCAAACGCGAGATCAGTTATGCGGAATTGCATAGCTACGTGGGAGCGATTGCGAAGGATCTGAAACAAAGAGGAGTCAAACCGGGCGATCGCGTTGCGGGCCTGATGCCGAACGTTCCCGAGACCGTGATCGCGATGCTCGCGGTGACTTCGATCGGAGCGATTTGGAGTTCTTGTTCTCCCGATTTCGGAGCGAAAGGAGTTTTGGATCGATTCGGACAAATCGAACCGAAGGTTCTGTTTACTACGGACCGTTATGCGTTTAAAGGAAAGGATCTTTCTCTTGCGGAAAATCTAACACAGATCCTGGAGTCGATTCCTTCTCTGGAAGCGGTGATCGTATCGGATTACAAAAAGGGAATTCTGCATTTCAAAGATCGTACGAATACCGCGTTGCCTTCCGATTATCCGAAAAAGAATATTCATCTTTTCGAAAGTATTCTTACGGAGAATTTCGGAGCCGAGCCTGAATTCTATCAGACCGGTTTCGATCATCCGGTTTACATCATGTATTCTTCCGGGACGACTGGGCTTCCGAAATGTATGGTGCAAGGCGCGGGAGTTTTTATCAATCACTGGAAGGAATTGGTTCTTCACTGCGATCTCAAACCGGGAGAAAGGATTTTTTATTATACGACATGCGGTTGGATGATGTGGAACTGGCTCGTAAGTTCTTTGTCTGTCGGCGCGACGGTCGTTTTGTTCGACGGAAATCCGTTTCATCCCGGACCTGAGATTCTATTTCAGATCGCCGCTGAGGAAAAAATCAACGTTTTCGGAGTGGGTGCTAAATACATTCTCACTTTGGAAAAGTCGGATTTTCAACCGAAGGGTTTGGATCTGACTCCGATGCGCGCCGTATTATCGACGGGTTCTCCGCTGACCGGGGCCGGGTTCCGATACGTGTATCGAGCTTGGAAAAAGGATCTGCAGCTTTCGTCGATTTCGGGAGGAACCGATCTCAACGGTTGTTTTGCATTAGGAAATCCGAATATTCCCGTTCACGAAGGCGAGATTCAATGCCGCGGCCTCGGAATGGACGTGGAGATTTGGAACGAGGCTGGAAAATCGGTCACGGAAGAAAAAGGAGAACTTGTTTGCAAACAACCGTTTCCTTCGATGCCTTTGTATTTTTGGAAGGATCCGGAAGGGAAAAAGTATAAGTCCGCTTATTTCGAAACGTTCCCCGGCGTTTGGTGTCACGGAGATTTTGCGGAGTTGAAAAAGAACGGAGGCCTCGTCGTTTACGGCAGATCGGATGCGACTCTCAATCCGGGCGGGGTAAGAATCGGAACCGCGGATCTTTACAGCTTGATCGAAACCTTTCCGTCAATCGCCGATTCGGTCATTATCGGTCAGGATTGGAAAGAGGACGTGAGAATCGTTCTTTTTTTGAAGATGGTTCCGGGGCAGAATTTGGACGATTCTCTCGTTCAAAAATTAAAAAAGGAAATCAAGGACAAGGTTTCACCGCGGCACGTTCCTTCCAAAATCATCGCGGTTCCCGATATTCCGTATACGATCAACATGAAGAAGGTCGAGATCGCGGTCAAACGCACCGTTCAAGGCGAACCCGTCACCAACAAAGAGGCGTTGAGCAACCCGGAAAGTTTAGAATATTATAAAAATCTTTTAGAACTGCAGACGGACTGAGGATGAGTTCCATGAGTCGATCTTTTTTCGGATTCTTTGTCGGAACCTTTGCAAAAAAAAGGATCAACAAATCCGTCGAAAACGGACAAGGGAGTTCGGAGATTTTTTTTTCGAAAATGATACGGGGAAAGGTGGCCGGAGTTCCGTCCAAGTTCCGTAAATCGTTGGACAGGGTCGGGACGAACCGGATCGTCAAACTTCTCTTTTTGAGTTCCGCGGCGGCCGTTTTGTCGATCGGCGGAGCGGAGCATTCTCCCGTTAAGGCGCAGGAAGCTACATTCAAGTTTTATAATTCTTCGCGACTCAAGGAAATTTTGGAAAAGGGGGAATTGAAGGTTGCCGGAAATCCGGCGGACGAACCCTTTTATGTTCCGAATGCAAAGGAAGGATATCCCGGTTTTGATTACGAACTCGGAAAGGCATACGCGGATTTTTTAGGAGTGAAATTCACTTTCGTTCCATATCCTGAATTCAACGAGTTTGCGGATGCGATCAAAAAGAAGGAAGCGGACATGGCCTTGTCCGGAATTTCAAGCAACATCGAACGATCCAAACGCGTGAAGTTCAGCGCCGCGTATTTGATTTCGACTCCGGCGGCATTGATTCGAAAAACTTCTCTTCCTCCTCCTCCGGAAGGAAATATCATCACGACACAAAGTTTTCGAAATATTTTGGATCTCGCGGATGTAAGCGGCGTTACGTTTGCGGTGCGATCCTTTTCGAATCGGCACGAATATCTTCTCAAGAAGTTTAAGAACAATCGGATCTTTACGTACGGGGATACACCTTCCGCTTGGGAAGCCGTTAAAAACGGAACCGCGAATTGCCTTGTTGCGGATTCTTTTTACATCAAGGGGTTGTTGTTGAAGGACAAATCGATCGCGTCCAACTTCCGACCTCTTTTGGAACCCGTGCAAAGAGAGGATATCAGTGCGGCGTTTCCCTCCGGAGATCTCGTATTGATTCGCAATTTTGAATTCTTTCTTTCGGAGCTGAATCGTTCGGGTGTTTTGCGCGAAATGGAGGATAAGTATTTTAACAAATCGGATTGGGTTCCGTAAAGGAAAGCGGCCGGAGTTCCTCCACTTTTCGGATTTTTTAGATATTGAAAAAAACGTCCTTTTATGATGGGGCGGCCGCGTAGTTTTTCCGACAAAGCGATCGTTGCCGTTCGCGGAAGCACCTGCAAGCCAATCGAGGCTTGCAAGAGTTCTCGATTACTTAGGGAACTGAGTTCGAGATTTGTTCTCTCAATTCGAGATAACGCGTCTGGTTAGAAAGAATGATCTCGTTGTATTTGGGAACTCCTCCCCAACGATCCACGGCGCCTGGGCCTGCGTTATAAGAAAGAAGCGCTTTCGGTGTGTCACCTTTTCTCAATTCCAAAAGGTAGTTCAGATAGGAAACTCCGAGATGAATGTTGACTTCGGGTTTGTGGAGATCGTTTAGGTCGATTCGCCAGCCTTCTTTTCTGGAAAGCCAGCTCGCAGTCGCGGGCATGATTTGCATGAAGCCGCGTGCGTCTTTCGGAGAACGGGCCGTAGCCTTGAATTCGGATTCCAGGTGGATCAACCCGATGAGCAGGCTGACCTTGTCCGTGTCGGAACAACGAAAAGTGCAGGACTCTAAATCCAGCCTTCTGGATTCCTGAAGAATGACTTGGGAGAGTTTTTGGAGCGATTCAGCGGAGAGAGAAGGTCGGACCTCCGCAATATAAGCCTGAATGGCCTCTAATTCTATGGATTCTTCGTCCACGACGATCTTTTTCTGATGGAGAGCACCTGCAAGAGGTGCGAGAAGCAGTTGGAAGCTCAAAGGTAAGAGCAACCAAAGTAAATACCGGAAACGAAATCGGGTCATCTTGCGAAAATTCACTGGATGCCTCCGTAGATTCAAATTTGTGCAACGCACAATCTATGACCAGTTTTTTGGCGGCGCACTATGAGTCAAGGTATTTCTTCCGGGTTCGGGGAACCCTGGAACAGGGAGAAGTGGACGGAACTCCGGCCGTTATTCCGGGAAAATCTCCAGTACGGCGGAGTAAAGGGAGGTCAGGCCGTCGAAGAAAGCAGCCCATCCCGAAATTCTTTCAGAGCGCTGGTCGGTGTAACGTCCTTACGGAGCACAAAGTAGGTTTTCACTTGCGAGAATTCCTTTGGGATCGAGACGCTCTGAACGAAACGTTCCGATTTCCTCGATTTTAAGATCGATTCCGGCAAAAGGGAAATTCCCATTCCCGCCATGACACAGGACAGAATTGCATCCATGGAATTCAATTCCACCGCATGAACCGGTCCGGCCTTTTGGGCAAAGAGCCATCGTTCCAGACGATTTCGAAAAATGCAGCCCGGTTTAAAAACGAGGATCGATCGATTTTCCTGAAACGAGTCGAATGGCTTTTTCATTTTGAATCCTTTAGGAGCTACGACCTTGAGGGTTTCCGTAAAGACTGGATACGCGGCGGTTTCGGGATGGGAAAAGTCGTCATACAAAAACGCACCGTCCAATTCTCTGCGGAGAATACTTTGAAGCAGATCTCCCGTATTCCCCGGAACGATCGAAAGTTGAACCTTGGGAAATTTCGCATGAAATTTCGTAATGTAAGAAGGAAGACGCACGGACGAGGTGGTCTCTCCGGAACCGATCCGAAGCATACCCTCGGGTACTCCGGAACCGGAGAGCGCCTTTTGTGCTTCGTCGGAAAGAAATATTATTTTTTCTGCATATTCAGAAAGTATCTTTCCCTTAGGAGTAAGCGTGACGCCCGTTTTGGTTCTCTGAAAAAGTTTGTCTCCGAGTTCCCGTTCCAAAATCTGAATCCGCATCGTCACGTTCGACTGAACGTAGTGAAGTTTTTCGGCGGCTCGGGTAAAGCTTCCCTGCCGAACGATTTCCTGAAAGATTCTCAAAGTCGAAATTTCCATTCCATCAGTATTTGTGATTTTAAATATTAAAACAAATCATTTTTAAGAATACCATGAATCCTTTATAATACATTCTATACGGAACGTCGAATTTTCGAAAACGTTTCGAAAGAGAGGTGTTATGGATTTCATCAAAAAAGCGGGAATGATTCCGATTCTTTTTTTCTGGATCTTTTCCTGTGCGAGCATCGCAGGAAAAGAAAAATCGGATTCTTCCGAAACGAATCGGGATCGTACGGCCCTTTTGATCTTGGATGTACAAAACGATTTTTTTCCCGGAGGAAAATTCGAGCTGTCGGGAGCGAAGGCGGCGGCTTTGCAAGGGAGAATCGTTTTGGATTTTTTTCGGAAAAAGAATTGGCCCGTTTTTCACGTGCAGCATGTATCGACTCGGAAGGGTGCGACGTTTTTCTTTCCGGGAACGGACGGCGTGAACTTCGAGGAATCGAACGCGCCCGTCGACGGAGAAGTTACGCTCGTAAAACATACGGTGAACGCGTTTTTGAATACGAATTTAGAGAAAGAATTAAAATCGAGAAAAATCGAACGTCTTGTGATCTACGGAATGATGACCCACATGGTTGTCGATTCCACGGTGCGCGCGGCTTTCGATCTTGGATTTAGGGAGATTGTCGTGATCGGAGACGCTTGTGCAACCCGCGAACTCTCTTTTGAAAAAAGGAAAATTCCCGCCGCGGATGTACACGCTTCTTTTTTATCCGCGCTCGGTTACATTTTTGCAAAGGTCAAAACCGCATCCGAATGGGTTCAAGAGGAAAACGAAATTCGCTGAAAGATAAAAAACGAGACCGGATTTGGACGCCGTAAGGATAGGAATTCGCAGCGAGATCAAGAAATATTAGAATATCATAATTATTTGCAATGATCCCGTTTTTCGCCGATTTCTCCTTTAACGAACCTTATCCCACCAGGTTTCGGAAGAAAAGGCCGTTCTTCCGTCCACGGTTTCCCCGGGTTTCGGTGTGACCAGATCGACGGAATGCGGTTTTGCCGCGTCGACGGTTCTGCGGATCGGTTCTTCCCAGGAATGAATCGCAAGATTGAACGTTCCCCAATGAACCGGAAGCATTCGTTTCGATTTAAGATCCAGATGCGCTTGGACGGCTTTTTCCGGATTCATGTGAATTCCTTCCCAAGTGTAATCGTAGGCTCCGACCTTGATCGAAGTCAGATCGAACGGCCCGAGACGTTTTCCGATTTCCGCAAAATGAGGAGAATAACCCGTGTCTCCGCTATGAAAGAATTTATTTTCGGGACCGATCACGCTCCAAGAAGACCAAAGAGTAGACTTACGGTTAAAAAGTCCTCTGCCCGAATAATGAACCGCAGGCGTACAGACGATCTCTACTTTTCCGACATTGCCTTTTTCCCACCAATCCAGTTCTACGATTTGACTTTCCGGAATTCCCCAGCGCTCGAGATGCGCGCCGACTCCGAGCGGAATAAAATACTTCGTTCCTTTCGACGTTAGGCGTTTGGCGGTGTTCATATCGAGATGATCGTAGTGATCGTGGGAAATCACGACCGCGTCGATCTTCGGTAAATTCTCCAGTGCGATCGGAGGTGGAAAAAATCGTTCCGGACCGAAGCTTGTGAACGGGGAAACCTTATCCGCAAACACGGGATCGGTGAGAATTCTCACTCCGTCGATTTCAACCAAAACGGACGCATGTCCGAGCCAAATGGCTCTCAAACCGGGCGAAGCATTCTCCGGAAACTGTTTCGGATCGGGATAAACGACGGGAATCGGCGCAGGAGGAATTCTTTGTTCGCTTCCGAACAATTGTCTCCAGAGCATTTCGGTGTAAGAACCGGCGACGAGCATTGGCACATACGGATCGTTTTCGAATAATCCGTCCCGATACATCTTCGACGTTTTCATTCTTTCCAGACGTTTGCCTTCGGGAGTTCCGCCGAAGGAACTCAGACAAGCCGTCTGCATAAGAACCGAAACGACGATCGCGATCAGAAAGATCAAAGATAAGAATGAAACTTTTTGAATCCGATTTCCGTACATACTTTCTCCTTGAAGACGAACTTAAGCCGCGACTTTTGCGGATCTAAGTAAAGCGAACTTCATCATCCCGAATAAGACTCGGTCGGAAAGAAATTTACGCAATCCCAAAAGAGTTTTCGCGTCCATTCCGACCACGTAACGCAGACGTTTGGAAGAGCTTTTTGCGGCTTTAAAGATCGTTTTTGCGACCGCTTCGCTTCGGCTTGTCATCATCGCGTCTTCCATATTCTTGAAAACCGTTTCGGAGAATCGTTTATATTCTTCCGGAGCTTGTTCGGAAGTGGAATCGGAGGAACGTCCGATAAAGTCGGTCGCGATCGCGCCCGGTTCGATGAGTTTAACTCGGATTCCGAACGGATGAAGTTCGTATTGAAGTGATTCCGTAAAACCTTCGAGCGCCCATTTCGTGGAATGATAAAGGCTATAAAGAGGGAAGGTGATTCTTCCGCCCATCGACGCGACGTTGATGATGAGTCCTTTTCTTTTTTTGCGGAAGTGGGGAAGAATTTTCCGAATCACATCCATCGCGCCGAACACGTTCGTATCGAATTGTCTTTGGATCTGTTCTTTGCTTGCGCCTTCGAACGGACCGACGAGCCCGTAACCCGCGTTGTTGACTAGAACGTCGATTTCTCCGAACGCTTTGATGCCTTCCGCGATCGCTTTGTCGATGCTCTGTCCGTCGGTGACGTCGAGTTTTGTGCAAAGAAGATTGGGAAGATTTCTCAGTTCCGTTTCTTTTTCCGGATTTCTCATCGTCGCGATCACGTTCCAACCTTTTGCTTGGAAATGTTTTGCCGCCGCTTTTCCGATTCCGGAAGAAGTTCCCGTGATTAAAACAGTTTTGCGTTTCATTCTTATTTTTCTCCTTTTGATGACTGTGGGTCATTTAAAAATGACTTTTGGTCAATTTATAATGACCTTAAGTCATTGTCAATGGAAAACGGAACGGGGTTTTCGGGAAAAGAGGATTGTGTTTGTAAACGGAACTCCGATTGTTGGAAAAGAGGGGAATCGATCACGAATTCTTCCTTGAAACAAGAACCCGATCCGATGAAAAGCCGCGCAGTAAAAGACGACGATAAGAAGGTCAAAAAGGATCTTTTGGTCAAGGCCGCGATTTCCTTGTTTAACAAATCTTCCTTCGAAAAGATTTCCATGGATCAAATCGCGAAGAAGGCCGGCGTGGCCAAGGGCACGTTGTATCTTTATTTCAAAACCAAGGAAGAACTTTTTCTCGAAATTCATCGGATGGATTACGAAGCTTGGTTCGCGGCATTTCAGGCGTTTCTTCGTTCTAAAAATCCGGGTCTTTCCGCGTCGGAATTGGCGCAATGGATCACCAACTCGTTAAAAGAAAATCAGAGAACCGTTCGATTGATGGCGATCGCGTCGGCGCTTTTGGAAAAGAATATCGTGTATGAAAGCGCCTTTCGTCTAAAAGATTCCGTTCGCAAAAGTGTTCTCGAATCGGCCCCGGAACTTTGTCGGGTTCTAAAATTCAAAAAGAACGAGGACGCGATTTTATTTCTCACCTACCTACACGCGCTGATCACCGGTCTTTGGCACCACGCGGAACCGGCTCCGATCGTTACGAAAGTTTTGAATTCTTCTCCCGATTTTACCGTTTTTCGAATCGATTTTTTTCACACTTTGGAAGTCGGAATCGTTTCCATGCTGGCGGGATTACAGAAGAATTTGTCGTAAAACCGCTTGGGAATTTTGCCGGAGACGGGGAGTTTTTCGGGGAGTTCCTACACTTTGTGATCCTTTCGGCCGTTTTCAGACGCGGACTCCGCGGTGATCCGGGATTTCGGCCGGAGTTCCGTCCACTTTCCCCGAAAAACGGGTGATTTTTTCTGCTGATTTCGAAATCGGCCAGAGTTTTTCAGAGATCGGCGCGAGCTTCGGTTTAGAATATTCTATAGTGATCGCTACAAACATAAAAAGATAAGTTTGAAGGAGTGAAATCATGACCCTTGAAATCAAAACGAAAACGAGAAACTTAAAACCCATCGACGCAAATCAACCGACCGTCCGAAAGATGGATTTTGAAGGAATGGGCGATCTTCCCAATCACTATTTTGCGGGGAATTCTTTCATCACGCATATCATCAATTCGTATCATATACTTTTTCCGGAAGGAGAACGATTCTTTATCAAAAGCGTGAAGGCTTATGCGGATCAAGTTACCGACCCGAAATTACAAACGGCGATCAAGGCGTTTATCGGACAAGAAGTGCAGCACGGAAAGGAACACGAAAAGGTCTTGGAAGTGCTTGCAAAACAAGGGAAGCCAGTCAGTCGTTTCGTGAAATTTTTCGAATGGAGTGCGTTCCAAGTGATGCTTCCGTTTTTCGAATTTTTTTTCGGAAAGAAATTGAAACTTTCCGTGACCGCGGGAATGGAACACTACACCGCGACGATGGGCGAGATCACGCTCAGACACGGATTTCACGATAAGGCTTACGGAGAAATGCGCGAACTTCTTCTATGGCACGCTTGCGAAGAGATCGAGCATAAGTCGGTGGCGTATGACGTGCTTCAAACCGTATCGAACAGCTACCTGCTTCGCATCTTCGGATTCTTTTTAGCGTCCTGGATTTTTTGGGGTTACGTCGCGTTTTTTCAGCACTGGTTTATTCTGACAGATTCCGAAGTGGGATTCAAAAAGTATTTTCAAGATCTAAAAGCGTCTCGTCCTTTCGGGAAAATTCTCTTTTTAGAAACGGCCCACGCGTTCTTTCTTTATCTGAAACCGAACTTTCATCCGAGGCAAACCGGAGGTTACGATCTCGCAAATGCGGCGTTGGCAACAATCTAAAGAAAAGAATGTCGAGAATTTGCAGATAAAATTTCTAAAATGAATTTGTGAGCGGAGAAGTTGTCTTTGTTCACAAATTCGATATTACCTTAGTTATATATTTTTCAAAGAATCTGAAGGCACGAGTATATTTCGATCCCGATTCGTTTTTATTATTACCGGAGTGATGCATTTTGTTTCGAATTTCTTTTTTAAACCGAATCGCTTTTCGAATCCCACCTTTTTTTCCGAAATCGATTAAACCAAAAGATTTATATAACTTTTTCCGTCTTACTTTTGGGTGTGGTCGAGGAGTGCGGTTCTCTTAAACCCCTTTTCATTGAAACGATAGTCGCATCTTATAAAGGGTTAGGATAAATTAAATGGGTAACGATACTTTGCTTCTTCCTAAAATCATGATCGTCGAAGATGATCATCTTTTAAGAGCGAATTTGGGACACTTGTTTCAACATATCGGTCTTGAATACTGCGGCGTTCAGAACGGAGTGCAGGCTCTTGAAAAAAAAGAAGAATTTAAACCCGACGCGTACTTCGTCGATTTGGAAATGCCTGTGATGGACGGAAAGAAGTTTATGGAAACGGTAAAACGGGAACAGCCCGATTCCATTTTCGTAGTAATGACGAGTCACGATGAACCGCATACGATTATCGATACGATGAATCTCGGAGTCTTCCATTATATCATTAAACCGGTCGATATTACTTCCTATCGCGCGGTGGTGAACGAGATCGCTCAAGAACTTCATAATCGAAGACTTGAACGCCTCTTCGATCAGGAATCGGACATTCGTCTGCGTGAACAATTGGATTGGGCTTCTTACAAGCGTTCCAAACTGACGGAGTTGGATTCTTTGCTCGAACTTTCAAAGACTACACTCAACAATATTAAATACGCTTTATTCAGCGGCGGGGGAATCGGCGCTTTGATCACATTGGTCAAAATGATCCGCAGTTCCGCCGAAAAAAAGGATTCCAAATACGCTATTTCGGAAGAATTGATGACCATGCTTTCGGAGAACGCGCAATACATCGAAAAAAACGCGAATCGTCTCGAAGAGACTTTGACGTTATTGAATCGGGACATCGAAGTTAAGTCGGAACCGATTTTGGTCCCGGAATTGATCGAAAAATTATCCGAATGTTTTTATAATTTCGAACGGGACGAATCCGAGTATATCGCGGAAAGAAAGCTTACCTTTAAAATCGGAAACGGAAAACTGCTTCCCCGCAATTTGTCCGTGAAAGTCGATTTAGATTCGTTTATCGTCGTTTTTCACGAACTTCTGGTAAACGCTCTGAAATATTCGGAAACCGGGAGCAAGATCAACGTTTATTTCTCCGCAAAGGCCGGACTTTTCAATCTTTACGTTAAGAATAAGTTTGATGAAACGTACATGGACGGAATTTCGCAGGAACAAGAGGATCTCGTAAAACAGCCATTTTATCGTCTTGCAAAGTTCATTGATGAAAAAGTCAAAACGGAAAAGGTCTTTTCCGGTTTGGGTTTAACGTTAGCCGATATCGTTATTAGAAAACACGGAGGAACGTTCGGAATCAAAAATCTTACCGATCATTCGATGGGAGAACGTCCCGAAGAAGTCATTCTGGCCGCTTTGACCTTGTCGACTTTTTGATCCGATCGATTCTTTCTTTTCATCGATCGGAGAATCGATTTCTATCGTGCTGTTGAAACGCGGGAAGCCCCGCGTTTTTTATTTCTTCTTTCCGATTTTTTCCGCGAGATCTACGAGCAGACGAACTCCGTAACCGGTCGGGCCGTTTCCGATCTGGGTTCCCGAACCCTTCTTTCTCCAAGCTGCGCCCGCGATGTCGATGTGAGCCCAAGCGATTCCGGGATCGACGAATCGTTCCAGGAATTTCGCCGCGGATAAAGAACCGCCCGCTCTTCCGGCGACGTTTCGGATGTCGGCGATGTCGCTTTTAAGATCTTCGGAATATTCGTCCCAAAGAGGCATTTCCCAGATTCTTTCATCCGAAGAAGCGGATGCTTCTTTAAGCAAGTTCGTCAGCGTTTCGGAATTACTCATCACGCCTGCGGCCTCGTGTCCGAGAGAAATGATGATCGCTCCGGTCAGGGTCGCCAAATCCAGCATATAATCCGGTTTGAATTTTTTTCCCACATAGGAAAGAACGTCGCCTAAAACCAAACGCCCTTCCGCGTCCGTATTCTGCACTTCCACGGTGATTCCGTTGTGAGCCGTATAAACGTCTCCCGGCTTGATCGCCGCCGCGTCCGGCATATTCTCCGCGACTCCGATGGCCGCTACGACGGGAACGCCTAATCCGAGTTCGGCGATCGCTCCGACGGCGTGAATTACCGCGGCCGCCCCGCACATATCGTATTTCATTTCGTGCATATCCTGAGCGGGTTTGATGCTGATCCCGCCGGAATCAAAGGTGAGGCCTTTTCCGATGATCGCGAGTTTTTTCTTCGTGCTCGGTTTTGCGGGAGTATATTCCAAAAGAATCATTTTCGCTTTTTTGTCCGAGCCTTCGCAGACGGAAAGAATTCCTCCCATCTTTTCCTTTTTCAACTGCGGTTCGTCGAATACGGTGATTTTGAGTCCGTTGTCCTTTGCGATCTCTTTTGAACGGGAAACGAATTCTTCCGGCGTAAAGTGATTGGCCGGAAGATGGGCGATGTACCGAGCTCCGTTGACGTATCGGCTGACGACTTTGCCGCGTTTTAATCCTTTTTCGGCTTCTTTGATTTTTGCGGCGTCCTGAAGAACAAAGGAAACGTTTCCGATCTTTTTGGAATTCTCCTTATATTCTTTTGCGAGAACGTTGATCGCATACGCACCTTGTTCCAAGGAATTGATGATCTGATATACGAGCAGTTCCGCGGGGAGCGCGGTCGTTAGAACTTTCGGAAGATGAATTTCCAGTCCGACCCCGTCCCATTTTTTCAGCTTTTCTCCGAATTGAAAAAAGTTCTGGGCGACTCCTCTCACTTTTACTTTGGAAGAATCGCCTAATCCTAGATAAATGATCTTTTCGGATTCGTCAGTGAAGACTTGTCCGTTGTCTCCGGTGAAAATTCCGGACGAGGTTTGCAAAGAAAATTTCGTTTTGAGATTCGCGGGAAAATGATCCTTTAAAAGAATCTGAAGTTTATAAAACGCTTTCGAAGGATTTTTTCCGATCGAGCTTTGGATTTTGTTCTTATCCAGTTTCATTTTTTCTCCAGTGTTTTGATGTCGGAAAGGATTTCGTCGACGTGGCCTTTTACGCTGACTTTAGGATAGATTTTGAGAATTTTTCCGTCCGCTCCGATGAGGAACGTAGTACGCACGATTCCCATAAATTCTCTTCCCATGAACTTCTTCAATTGCCAGACCCCGTAGTCCTCGCAAATCTTTCCGTCCTCGTCGGAGATGAGGGTGAAGTTTAGTTCCTGCTTTTCAATGAATTTCTGATGCGATTTCACGCTGTCCTTCGAAACGCCGACGACGTTAAACCCCGTTTTTTTGATTCGGGAAAAATTGTCTCTAAAATCGCAGGCTTCGGTTGTGCATCCCGGGGTTTGGTCCTTGGGATAAAAATACAATACGGTTCCTTTCGAACCGGCTAATTCGGAGAGTTTTACCTTTTCTCCTTTTTCATTGAGTGCGGTAAAAGCGGGGGCTTTGGACCCGGCCTTGAGTTCGCTCATGGAGTACCTCTTGGAAAATAATGTTTTATTCGGTTTCTCCGATGTCAGTCTTTTTCGCGGGTTTGTTTGAGAATCCGGTGAAATGTGGGAACTCTTACGAGTTTCGATTGTCGCACCGAATGTGGACGGAACTCCGGCCTATTTTGTCGCGGCAGGGATCTGAGCGGCGCGAAGCGGTCCGTTAGGACCGAGCGCGAGCGAGCCGCGGCCGAGCCCGGTCCTGCGCTTGGGCGCAGGAGCCGCCCCGATTTTTCACTTGCGAAAACCGAAACTATGTCCGATAGTTTTGGTATGGACTCCAGAGAACGGGCCGAAACGATCCGAGAAGGCAACCGCGCTTTTAACGAAGGCGATATTCGCAAGGCAAGAGACCTTTTTATCAAGGCGGATTATAAGGACGGTCTCATCCGTCTCGGGGATCACTTCATGTATGAGAAGAAGATGCCCTTGCTCGCCTACGGTTATTATAAAAAGGCCGGTTATCAAAAACGAATCGATGAGATTTTCCAAAGAATGATGTGGGCCTTGAGCCAATGGATCGGCGCGGACAAATTCAAGACCGAACCGTCCGATCCGGGAGTGGGGGAGAATGGCGGAGTTCCGTCCACCTCCGGTTTTCCGGACGCTTCCCAGTTTCAGATTCATCCTATGTTACGACAAACCGCTTTGGATATTCTTAAAAAACGGGGAATCCAGGTTTAAAAATCCGTCCCCTCGGAAATCTGGCCGTAACTCCGGCCGTTTTCCCTTCCTTACTTTCCGATTCCGTTCTTCGTTTCGAACTCGGTATTCTTCCCGCAAGGAACTTCTTCCTTGTGATACGGATCGAAATCCAAAAAAGGCATCTCCTTTTCCCAGCGATAAACTACGGTTCGTTTTCCTTGAACGCAATCCCAGACAAAGTAATCGTAACCCATAAAAGTTCCCGTTCGATCATGACGGTCCGGTTTCGGCATTCCGATCGTCTGAAATCCATAAGAGATCTTGCAAGCGTTCATAACGAGAAGCGTAAAGACGGGCAGCGCAAAACGGAAAAGAAGTTTCATTGCTGCAATGGATAAAACCTAACCGTAATGAAATCAAGTTATAAAAGCCGATTCCTTTCTGCAATGCGTGAGAGCCTTGATTTTTTCGAAGTCGCTTGAATACGAACATCGAAAGAATCTATTTACAAAGTTTCGAGTCGTATTAACCTGCGGCAGAATGGTTCGTGCGCAAAAAAAATCCATCTTTCTTGTGGACGATCACCCCGTCGTACGGTCCGGGCTGCAAGCGGAGATTCAAGCCGATACGGAGTTCGACTTTGTCGGCTCCGCGTCTTCTTTGAAGGAAGCTTTGCGACGGATGAGTTTTTTAAAGGTCGATCTTCTGATCAGCGATATCTCTTTGCAGGAGGAGAATGGAATTCAGGAACTGGAAACGATCAAAAATAAATTTCCCGATTTGAAGATATTGTTCCTAACGATGCACAGAGACTGGTCTTATCTTCAAAAAGCCTTCGCACTCGGGGCGGACGGATATATTCTAAAAAATGAATCCATGACCGCGGTCCTCTCCGCGATGAAAACGATCCTAAACGGCGGAAAAGTATTTCCGGAAGAAGTAAAAAATTTCAGACCTGAAACGGAAATCACACAAGAAATCGGAAATCTGATCAATCGTTTGACTAAACGCGAAAAAGAAATTCTGAACCTGCTCGCAGACGGAAAGATGAACCGCGAGATCGCGGAAGAACTGAACCTAAGCGTTCGAACCGTCGAAACACATAGAGCCTCCATCTTTAAAAAATTGGAAACGGAAAATCTCATCGAGCTCGGCAGAGTTCTGGTTCAGCTCAAAGCCTCCGGTCTTTTCTAACTACTTACCGTACGGTTTTTTCTCCGTAGTTTCCGAAATTCACAAAATCGCCGTTCGATGATACTCTCTCCTAAGAATCAGATTCGATTCGGAAAAAACTTTTTGAAAATTTTGGAGCTTCTCGCATGAAGAAATTAATCGTATCCTTGAATCTCGCTGTCTTTTTGTGCTTATCGGCGGATTGTAAAAAGAATGAATCGGACGACAATACTTCCTTGGTCGCCGCTCTTGTCGCATTAGCAAACGGAAACTGTTTTAACGTTCCCCAGACAGTAGTCGTGAAGGACGGAAACTCCGCGGCGACAACCACATATACTTGCGCCGTTGCTGGGAAAGTTTATACCTGCGTTCCCAACACGGGAAACACTGTGATTCGTACATATTCCAGTGCCGTCGCGGCGAAATTGGGCGTGGTCGATCCGCCGTCGTTCTCCAATCAACACGTTCAAAGAGGTTTGGCGAGTAGAGTGGAAGGAGCAACCACCAACACCTTCACTTACAACAGCTCCAATCAATTGACTGCCGTCGCCTCGCCGACCGTGACTTATTCCAATTACGATCCGTACGGATTTCCTAAAACGACTTCCGGTGGACAAACGATCACCAACACATACGCAGCGGGAGCGAGCAGGCCCGCTACTTCCTCGGACGGTGCGATGACATATACGTATGATTCGAACGGCTGGGCAACTAAGATCGATTTCGGGTTCGGTCAACCGACCACTGCGGAAAACACGGGTTCCTTGGCGATCTGCGATTAAGAATCGAATTAGAAGAAGAGACCGACTCTTCGGCAATCTTTTCGTTCATTTTGTTAAGCGAAATTGAATCTTGGATCAGCACGGCAGCAGAACGGTGAATCTGCTGCCTTTTCCGGGACTCGAATCGATCAAAACCTCTCCGCCGTGCGCGAGTGCGATCTTTCGAACGATGGAAAGACCAAGTCCGCTTCCTAACGGTTTTTTCGTTTCCACCATGGAATTGTAGAAACCGGTTTTTAAATCTTCGCTGAGACCGGGACCGTCGTCTTTAAAAACGATGTAAAGGACGGCTCCTTCCTTTTCGACGCGAAGAGAAAAATTGCCCGTATCGTCGATGGCTTCGAGCGAATTTTTGGCGAGATTCAGGATCAATCTTTGGATCCGAAGGGGGTCCAATCGAACGGTTCCATCCGCGGATATGTCGCACGAAAAACGGATTCCGCTTCCTTCGAAAAAAAGTTCCAAATCTTCCCTGATTCCCTGGAAGAATTCGCGGATGCTTACTTCTTTCAGATCCAAAATGATTACTTTTTTAGAAAATTCTAATATATCCAAGGAGAGGTTGGCGAGAGCGTCCGTTTCTTTTTTAGCGCGCGAAAGATCGAATTCGGATTTCGTTCCTTCGGTTGTATTCAAATTCCGTAATACCTTTTGGATGAGAATGACGTGATGTCCTATGTCGTGCGCGATCTCCGCGGATAATTCTCCGATGATCGCGAGCTTTTCTCGATCCTGTCGGATCACGTTTTGAATCGAAAGCGCCAAAGCGTATGCGATTCCCTGCACCCAGTCCATTTCGGAATCGGAACCTAAAAAGTTTCCGATTGGAAGATCCAAAACGACGAAACTCGCTTTGCTGTTTTGGATAGGAAGTAGAAAACTTTCTCCGATGACGGCGGGAGAATACAACGTTTTGAGATCGATTTCCAACGACTCTTTGGAAATAAATCCGGAAACGTCTTGAACCACAAGATCGTCTTTTTCATCCAGGGAATACCGCTTCCACAACGAAGAATTCTGTTCGGGAAAATAAATGTTTAGTCCCTCGTTTTTGTTAAGCGAAGAATCCGATTTTTCGTTTTTCGATTTCGTTTTCAAATTTAAGAACGAACTTCTTCGATTCATTTCCTCGATGTTTTTGGAAAGAATTTTCAAAGTCGTTTGCGCCGCCGAGTTGAACGAGGCGGACGTCATAATTTCCCGTGTGGAAGAAACGAGGCTTTTCATCTTATGCGAAAGATTTTCGGAACGGGTTAAGGAATTCGAAAATCGTTTCGATATCAACACAGCGTGCGAAGCGATAAGCGCGAGTTGACCGTAAGGAACCATGTAAGTGGAACTGTTCAGAAAACCCATGCTATAGATGATGTCGTGCAACGTGCAGAACATGACCGCGATATAACCCAGAAACAGAATCCACGCGCCTTCGAATTTTTTGCGGATTCCGTAGAGAAGCAGGATACACCAACCGGGGATCGTTACAAAAAAAGCATATAGTAAAACCGGATCGAGGGTCAGTGTATAAATTTGATTCGGAAAAAAGAGAACAAGAAAGGTGCCGAAAAAAAACGGAAGAATCAAAAGAAAACCGAATCTTTCCCAAAATTTCGTGGGACAAAAACGATGCAGAAAGGTGTACAAAGCCGGAGCCGACAAATAAATGGAAGAGTATTCAAGTCGGTTTAATATCTCCCACGGAACGTTCGGAAATAGGAGATGACCTAGACGTTCTCCCGTGGTCAAGGCTCGGATTAAGATGAGAGTACAATGCGCCGCGAAAAGAAGAGGGGCTGGATCTTTTCTTCGAAAGATAAAGAGGACGAGATTGAAAACCGCCATAAGAACCGCCGCGATACAAACCGCAAGGCTGATTCCTTTTTTGGTCTGGGCTTCACCGAGAATTTCCTTTAAATTTCCGATTCGAATCGGAAACCAATAACCTCCCCATCGATTCTGAAAATTAGAAATATGTAATACTATATGAAGACTTTCCGAATCGGGTAGAACGACGATTTGAGGTTTGTAAAGAGGCCGCGAAGATTCCGGTTTGTCTCCGACGGTTCCCGCGTTCGCAACGAGTTTTCCGTTCACATAAAGATTGTAAGCGGTGCCTTCGTCCGGGATCGAGACGGCGGTTTCCGAGAAATTTTTAGGGAGAAGAATTTCGAGTTCGTACGAAGCAAAGCCGTGGCTGGAAATCGTCTCGCCGTGAAAAAGGACGCCGTTCCAAACGACCGGCGCATCCAGAAAAATAAACTTTCCCTTGGAAACGGTCTTCAGCGCATTCGGATCGATGAATTGTTTCCAATAGAATTTCCATTCCCCGGTTAACGGAAGAGTTTTTTCGGATTCGAAATTCCAGCGGGTAAGATCTAAACGTCCTTGTTTCGCTTTCGGAAGCAGCGAGGGATCTTGAGGGTTCGCATAACAGGAGCTAAAGGTCGCGAATAGGGAAACCAAAAAACAAATAACGGTCGAAATACGAAACAAAAACCTAGGCGACACGGTGATAGCTCGAAGAAGAAAATTGTTGAATCGAAAGATTGGCCTATCGTAAAAGCGGAATTCGTTTTTGAAAGAAAGATTTTGATAAAATTCGAAAACGACCGGTCTCGTCGGATTCCGAATCGTAAAAGGTGATCCCAATTTTCCAGGAATTCTCTTTTCAGAATGTCATCCCGATTTACTCTGGTTGAAAATCTAAAGTCCGATAAGAACTCGCCTTGAAATCCAAATTACTCCTATTTATCGTTTCAATTCTGACTATTTTGTTCGGAGTTCTCTTATACGGGAATCTTTTCGCAAAGGAAGGCGGATTTCGATTCTTAAACGAAAAATACAGCGAATTCCGTTTTTTATTGAATTGGACTTCGTTTAACAATTCTGAAAATCCGAACTTGAAAAACGAAAGGGATTTTCTCGCATCGACTTGGTCCTCCGATATCGTTGCGATGACGCAAAACGTCCACCTTTACGACGAGATACATCCTTTTTTATATACGTTGGAAGGCGGCCGCAGCAACACCGGTAACGTCAAATCCGTATGGAATCCGAAAGCGCAGGAAGTTTATATCTGGGCGTTGAAAACGATCTCTCCGAAAACCAAAATCATACCGACCATATTTCGATGGGAAAACGACTTCGAGAAAGTTTCGGATGCGATCGGATTGAACGGAAACACGAAGATCCGCGATTATCATATCGGACAAATTATAAAAGAAATCGAAACATACGACTACGACGGAATCGATATCGACTACGAGGGCATGACCTGCGATAAAAAGGAAAGTTTCGAAACCTTTTTAACTCTTTTATCGCAAGAATTAAAAAAGAGAAACAAACTTCTTTCCGTCGCGATTCATCCGAAAACGTTCGCGGAGGAGCCTTTCGAATATTTGTGCAAAGAAAACGGAAAGAAGATGTCCGTAGATTTTTACGAAGCCTACCGCGGACAATTATCGCACGACTACGAGTTTTTGGGGAAAGTCGCGGACAAGATTAAGATTATGGCGTATGAACTTCATCCGAGAAAGAACGCCTTTCCCGGACCCGGGCCGCAAGCTCCTTCTTGGTGGATCGAAAAAATATTAGAATATTCCACTCAAAAGATTCCGAATGAAAAGTTATACATGGCGATTCCGACCTACGGATACGATTGGCCTTTGAATTGCGATATTCCTTCCAAGGCGGTTTTTTATTCGCGTGCACAATATATTAAAGCGAACTGGAGCCCCAGATCCGAGGAGCCGACTGACATTTCCAAGATATTCAAGGATGCTCGAAAATCGGGGGATTGGATTTATCTTCGGCCGTATCTTTATCGCCACGAAGGCCGTGTCTACGACGATCCTTCGCTTTGGTACAGTTTAGGAGGCTGCGATCGGGTCGCATTTTATATGAATCGTCGATCGTTTGAAACGAAGATGAATCTATTAAAAAAATATAAAATACGCGGATTCTCCTTTTGGCAGTTAATACGGGACAATGATCCGGAAATCCATTCGTATTTGAAAACGATGATCGAAAATTCCGATCCCAAGAAATGATAAGCGACATCGCTTGAATCGCCGATTCAAATTGGAAAGATCGAATTCCGAGGCTTTATCGACGGGCTGCTCCTTGATTTCGACTGCAAGAAATATCAATTTTTTTGAATACTTCCCGCGATGATGAGTTTTTGGATTTCGCTTGTTCCTCCGCCGATTTCGCCGAGTCGAACGTCTCTGTAAAGTCTGGAAACCTTGTATTCGTCCATAAAACCCGCGCCTCCGTGAATCTGAACGGCTAAGTTTGCGACTTCTCTTGCGGAAGTGGTTGCGAATAATTTGCAAGAGGCGCATTTCCCCGAAAGATGCATGCTTCCTTTTCCCGATCGATCGGCCCGTTCCATTTCCCAGGCGACATTGTATGTGAACCATCGGGAGGCTTCGAGTTTCGTATAAATTTCCGCGAGTAGGTTGGCGACGGATTGATGTTGCGCGATCGGTTTGCCGAAACTTTTTCTCGTGGATGCAAAGGATTTGGATTCTTCCAAGCACGCTTCCATTAAGCCGATCGACCAAGCGGCCAGAGAAATTCTCTCCATGTTGAAGGTTTGCATCGTTTGACGGAATCCTTTGCCGAGAGTTCCGAGAATATCGTTAGACGAAACATCTACGTCTTCGAAAAAGAGCGCGCCGGTAGGCGAAGCTTTGAGTCCGAGCTTTTCCATAGGCGCTGATCGTTGAACCCCTTTCGAATTCAGATCCACCAAAAAATGAGTCAGCCCTTTTTCTTTTCCGTTTAAATCCCGGACCTTAGCAAGAACCAAACAATAATCCGCGATCGGAGCGTTCGTGATATAGGTCTTTTGACCGGAAAGCTGATAACGTCCTTTGGAAACTTCTTTTGCAATCGTTCGAAGGGAAGAAACGTCCGAACCTGCATCGGGTTACGTGATTCCTAACGATCCGATTTTGGATCCGTTGTTGATCGAAGGAAGATAGTATCTTTTTTGTTCTTCGTTTCCATAGTGATGAATCGGTAAGCCGAAAAGACCTCCCGAAGCCCCCACCGAAAAGAACGTCGAGCCGCAGGACTTTCCCAAAATCTGCATAGCAATTAAGGAACGGAACGCTCCTGCGTTTTGACCTCCGTATTCTTCCTCGTGAGGTAAACCGATATAACCGATCTGTGCGAGTTTATGAAAGTGCGATCTTGGGATTTCTTTTTTGCGATCCGCTTCTTCCGCAAAGGGTTCGATTTCCTTTTTACAAAAATCGTTAAACGAATTGATGAACAAAAGTTCATCCTCGGATAAAGTAAAGTCCATAAAACCTCCGCAAATTGAAGGCGACTATTCATACGCTTGGAAGAAAGAAAAGTTTTATTTTTTACGGCGAATTCTTCGGCCGTAAATCCATCCCGCGAGCAAGAGCGGAAATCCGAACCAAGACGCAAGGTTCGCATAGAAGTTCGTATGATTTTCCGAGATCGCCGGGATTTGAAGAGCCAAACCCGCTAAAAGAAGAATGATGTGAATTTCCGTATATTCAGAATTTTGCACGAACGAATATTTGCCGAGTCCGCATCCGCTGAGAAACGCGAAAAGTCCGAGAAAAATTCCGATTCTTCCCAAAAGAAGATAAAGATCTTCTGGAAGAAAGGGAATCGTAAACAAAGGGAGAAAAATTCGGCAGGTTAAAAATAGAATCGAAAGAATTCCGGAATAAGAATGGAGTATGAGTCGATTCTTCGCTTTCAAAGAAAAAACGGCGGTTTAAGGTTCTCCGCTGGCAACGGGAACAGGTTCGTTCTCCGGAAGCAGACTGGTTGCTAAAAGTTCCGAAGCTTCGGAGTCGAGAGGGATGGAAACTTTAGGTAAAGAATTCTGTGTCGCTTTAAAATAA
>NZ_JAIZBH010000001.1:2690000-2780000 GCF_022267375.1 Leptospira sanjuanensis | reverse complement strand
ATGAAGATTCTGCTCTTAAAGTGTTCGAATCTTAGAATTTAAGAAAATCTCGGAGTGTATAATGTTTAAAAATTTAAGAAGAATTAGCGTTTTATTTTTCCCTATCGCTTCCATATTCTTTTCTTCTTCCGTATTTGCGGCAGGGACTTATTCGGAGGGTTGGGCGGTCGTAAAGCTCGTTCAATTTGAAAGCCGCGGATTGATTTTTGATTCTTACGAAGGGCTTCTCGAATTTACGACCTTTGACAAATCCGAAAAATGCGAAGCGGCAAAAGACGAATGCTTTTCTCCTTTGAAAGAAAAAGTAGAATTCTCCGTTCGCCCCGAAAACGGTGAAGTCGTTAACTTTTTGAGCAACAACTTAAATCAGGAAATTTTAGTTCAATATCGGATTCATAGATTTGAACCCGTCGCTTTGTCCACGGATTTTGAAGTTGTATCCGCCCAGAGGCAAGTTACGGTTCTTCCAAAGGAAGCAGTGGATAAGATGATTGGAGATAAATCCGGATCGAAAAGAAATTTCTCGGTTACGGGTAGAATTCTTCAGCTTGATTATCAAGGAACTGCGATCGGAACCTATGAAGGTCTGTATCTGGACGAGGTTCGTGGAAAGGTTCATCCTTTTTCGGTTACCAACGAAGAAATTGCGAAGTTTGCTTGGAATACGATGAAATACGGAACGAAGTATTATATCGGAATTTCCGTCGCTTTCGCAACCGGCTGGAGAAAGTCGGATTACGATGTTTTTGAAATCAATTATAAAGCTCCTGCCGGCGGCGTTTATTCGGAAACGAAGAAGTAATCGGGTTTTAATCGAAATTTTTAGAAAAAGGGACGGAAGACCGTCCCTTTTTAATTTTCTACTCGAGTGGGATTGTTGAATGTATTTTATTATGAGGAAGCGGGGCTATCCATTGTCACCACTCGAATTTTGATCGAGATCTATTAGATCCGTTAACCAACTTGAGACATTTCCGGCTCTATCTTTAATTCTCGCCTGAAGTAGCAGCTTTTTTTTAAACTTTGAAAACGATTTCGGAATCTTTACGAGAATCATTTTTCGATCGGCTTCAAACTCGTAAGGGAACGTTTCTCCATCTAAGAGGATTTCTGCTCCGCCTGCGTAGCCGGAGCCGATGTCAGATACGGAGTACATTCTTTCGATGAAACTTTGTGGACGGACCTCCGGCGTGAATCGATGACGGGAAATTAAATATGGGTGATCTATTTTCGGTTTTGAACGGTCCTCTAAGACAGCGATGATACCGATCTTATTTAAAATGGCCTGAATTCCTCCTCCTTCGGAGGACGTTTTTAGGATGACCCAACGACTGGTCGCTTCTTCAAATAAATATAAATTCTCAGACTTTGTTAGTCGTTTCCCTTTCCATAAAAATTTTGCCTCCCCTGACCAGCTGATTCCTGTGGATTCGATTTCGATCAGCTCGCTTTTTAAGGTTAAGCCTTCCGGTAATCCTTTTTTGGACGGAACTCCGGCCTTTTCAAAAAGAATATTGCCTTTTCCGAACGTATTTCCTTTGGGAGTCTTCAGAGAAAAGCGACCGTCAGGAGAAGAATATTCCGTAGCAGCCGCTTTTTCGGGACGTCCTTTGAATCCAGAGTTGAAAATTTTAATTTTGAGAGAAGACTGATTCTCTTCTTTATCGCCTGCAACGATCTCGAACTGGACCTCCTGTCCCTCGTGATATTCCTTGAGGTCGAAGCTGGATTTCGATGTCGGAAAAAGATTGTAAACATATACGGGTGGATTCAAAGAGGATCGATTCGAATCATAGATCGACTGATGATCTCTGGCCTCGACATAACTCATTTTCTCAAATTTTCTTTCGTAGAGAATTCTCCCTTCGGATAAAAGTTTTGCGAAATAGAGATTGTTTTTATTTCGAGAATTCATTCGGTCAAAGGCGCCTAACTTGATTCGTACTTCCCCCCCGATTTTCAAAGGAGTCGGATCGTTCAGCTCGTAGATTCCTTCTTCTTTTTTCACAAGAGGGAGTCTAAATTTTTGACCATCGGAAGAATCGATATAGAGAACGAGTAGTTCGGGCGGAGTTCCGTCCCGATCGTTCATCTTGAGATACGCGAGAGGGTTGAACGTATCTCCGTTTCCATGAAGTTCAAAATGCAAATGTGGAACTCCAGTTCCTGATTCTCCAATTCTCGCGATGGCCTGTCCTTGTTTTATAGAATATTTGTGGTCCGTAAATTTTATGGAGAAGATTCCGTCGCTGAGTAGATGTAACGCTTGTCGAAGATGTTCCAGTTCTTTTTTGGCTCCCTCTAAGCTGAACAAATGTGCAAATTTTGCTCTAAGGCCCGACGGGGAACGAACCATTAGATTCAGTCCATAGCCGTTCGGTGACTCCGATACCGATTCTACAACTCCGTCAAAAGGTGAGATGGCCGGAAGACCGTTTAAGTGAAACGTTTTAAAATCCGCTCCCATGTGGAGGTGATGCGTTCTATATTCTGCAAACGAACCCGAGATCGGTGTCTGGATCTCCATCGGAAAGCTTAGTTTTCCCTGCAACTCCGGAAATAATTGTAATTCGGGCCGGTCTTCCGTCCACAATCCACTCCACGGAAAAATCAAAACGAATAACAATAAAGTAAGAAGGGAACTTCCGGAGAATCTTTTCATCTTTCGCAAAAGCTGCGGTCAAAATCGAAATTTGTAAAGTCGAAAAGAACCTCCGGAAAATTCTCCTTGCACGGAGTTCCGTCCACAAAAGATCCTTCTAACTATGTCCAATGCCCGACTGGCAATCTTCTTCACGCTCCTTCTTTCGCTCGTTCACTGCACTTATTTTACAAGAGAACCGAGAAATCCGCCTAAGATCGACGGGGTTCCGATTCCGGACGACCAACGTCGGCTTTACGTCCAAAATTTTCGAAACAATTCCTACGGAATGGGAATTCAAACCCTATTGACGGAACTCGTCCGATCCGAAATCGACGCCCGCGGAAGATTTTTGCAAACCCGGGAAAAGTCGATCGCGGCGTATCGTCTTTACGGAGAAGTCGTTCACTATCAGCTCGTCGGAAATCTTTTGGATCAGGGAGGACAGTCCATCTCTAGGGAAATGTTGGTCATTGTTCGGCTGGAACTCCAGAAAGCCGGAGGACAAAAAATAACATTGGAAAGGGAAGAGATACCGGTTAGAATTATCTTCTCCGATCAAGTCGGATTTAGAGAGAGTGAAAATCAGGCGCAAGCCCGACTGCTAAAGATCATGGCGATCCGGATCGCGGAGGAGATGGAAAGAGCTTGGTATTTTTCTATTGCCGGAAAGATCGATCCCTGATAATCTTGACCCGCCCCTTGAGTAATCTCCTATGAATCGAGAAAAACAAGAAGCCATTCTAAACAAAACGGAACCAGCGGTCCGCATGGAAATGCAGACTTTTTCGGAATATCTCCAGAAAGAGGGATTGAAAATTACCAACCAGAGAATGCTGGTCGCGGAAAGAATTTTCTCCCTTCACAATCACTTCACTGCGGAAGGGCTTTTGGAGGAATTCAAGGATCAGAGAGATCAGATTTCTAAAGCGACCATCTATAGAATTCTCTCGATCATGGTTTCGGCGGGACTTTTACAAGAACACAACTTCGGAAAAGATTACAAGTATTACGAACATATCATCGGGCATAAACATCACGATCATATCATCTGTACGGTTTGCGGAAAAATCGTGGAGTTCGTAGACGAAAGAATCGAACAGCTTCAAGAGCAAGCCGCAAAGGACAACGGTTTTAAGATAACGGGCCACAGCTTGAACATCTATGGAACCTGCAACGAGCATTCTTCCGGTAGATGATTTTTAAAACGCTTTCCGAAGATTCAAAGACTCGATCCAGAACCGGAATTCTCAACTTAAACGGAGTGGAACTGGAAACGCCGGTATTTATGCCGGTGGGAACCAGAGGCGTCGTTAAAACTCTCACGATGGACGACCTCGAAGAACTTGAGTATTCTTTAATATTAGGGAATACGTATCATCTCTACCTCCGACCCGGCACGGACGTGTTGGATCGGTTCGGAGGGCTCAAAAAATTCTCCACTTGGAAAAAAGCGTTATTGACCGATAGCGGAGGTTATCAGGTCTTCAGTCTGAATTCACTCTTTAAATACGAACAGGACGGCGTTCGTTTTCAGTCGCATATCGACGGAAGCCGTCACTATTTCACTCCAAGTTCCGTCATCGACATACAAAGAAGCATCGGTTCCGACATCATGATGGTTCTTGACGACTGCGCTCCTTTCGATTCCACCCCGGAACGGCTCAGGCAATCCTTGGATCGAACGCATCGATGGGCGGAGATGTCCGTGGAATATTGGGAAAAAAGGAAGAATTCTCAGCATCTTTTCGGAATCTTTCAAGGAGGCATCGATCTTGATTTCCGATTAGAAAGTCTGAAGGCGATCACCTCACTGCCGTTTGACGGAGTTGCGATCGGAGGGCTTTCGGTCGGAGAACCGCGCAAGGATTTCATCCGAATTTTGGAAGGGATTTCGATGTATACAGATCGAAATCGTCCTTTGTATCTGATGGGAGTAGGGACGGTACCTGATATTTTGGACGGAGTGAAGAATGGAGTCGATATGTTCGACTGCGTTCTGCCGACTCGGAACGCAAGAAACGGTCAAGTTTTCACATCGCTCGGAAAAATTAATTTGAGAAATGAGAAGTGGAAGAATTCCGACGCACCGATGGATCCGAATTGTAGGTGTAAGGTGTGCGAGAGATACAGCATCGGGTACATTCGACACTTACATCACGTCGGAGAGATCACCGCATTCTCACTTTCGACGTATCACAATTTATATTTCATGAAAAGTTTTCTTGCAGAGATAAGAAAGTCCATTCAAGCGGGAGAATTTTTAGAAACCTATGCCAGATGGAAAAATTTGTACGAAAAGCCTGAATTTTCCGGTTGACTATTTACAGAATCGCCTTTCCTTTAGTAGAGCTGGCCGGAAAGAGACAGAAAGGAGTTGCTGATTATTTATGGAAATAACCAGAAGAGAAAGCGGGAACATTGTGATTCTGGACATAAACGGAGAGATCGATCTCTACAATGCCCCAGAGATTAAAGATGTAATCGCTAAACTCATCGAGGAACAAAAATATTATACCATTATCAATCTGGAAAAAGTTTCCTACATTGACTCGTCTGGTATTGGTGCATTGATTTCCAGCCTTTCCAACCTGAAGAAATATCAGGGCGGACTTAAAATTATCAACGTCTCCGGATCCGTTAGAAAAGTTTTCGAGCTGACCAAGCTGACTTCTTTCTTTGAGATTTTTGATAATGAGGCAGAAGCTGTTTCTGCCTTTAAGTAAGATCGGATTATAATTTTATCCTACCTTTTCTGAAACCTGGTGCCGCAATGAAATCAACCCAAAGAAAAATATTTTCTTCTTTTATAATCTTACTCGCAGGTTTTCTCATTGCCTGTGGAGCCGAACTTCCGATTCAGGAGCTGAGCGACGCGAAAAACTCCATCACGAGAGCGAAAGCGGCCGGCGCCGAAAAATACGCTCCGGGAGAATTGGAAGAAGCTCGCAAGAGTTTGCTGAATGCACATCAAAAGGCTTCGGAAGAAGATCTCGCGGAAACCAAAAAATCCGCGGAATACGCAAGAGCCAAAGCTCTGGATGCATCCGAGAAGTCCTTTCCATCCTCCGTTGATGACGCTCGTAAAGAGTCCACTTCATCCATCGATTCCGCCGACGAAGCGTTCGCTTCTCAACTCGCTTCCGAGCCTTATAACGCTGCGGTTCAACTTCGCAAAGAGGGAGACACGCTGCGCGAAACTGCGGATCGCACTCTGGAATCCTATCCAAGAGAATCCGGTGACGATGCAAAATTAAGAACCAGACTGGCCGCTTTTGATCAGTACGAAGCTTCTCGTCAAAAATACGCCGATTCCAAAAAATCCGCGGACGAATCCAAGGTATTGGCGCTTTCGCAAAAACAGCAGTTGATCGATTCTCTTGCAGATATCGAAAAAAATCTGAACGACGCGGATAAATATGCGGAAGGAAAAGATCCGGAAGTCGCAGAAACGAAAAGTCGTTTAGACGGCGCAAAATATAAAATCGAAGAAGGCAAAATCAAAGAAGGTTATGCTGAGATCGATGATATCCGCAAAAAATCCGGCGAACTCGTCGCAAAGAATATCAAAGCTTACGCAGAAAAACAAAAAGAACTCGCGAAACAAAGCGTGGCGACTGCGACTACAAAACTTGCATCTTTCGATAAGAATAAAGTAAATGCTTCTCGTGATTTCCAAGTTTCTTACCAAAGAGCCGAAGAAAATCTGAAAGCAGCGGAAGAATCCAGAGTGTCCGCGGAAGATTTGTATTCTTCCGAAAAATACGAGGATTCGATTGCGCGTTCCGAAGAAGCGATCCGTCTTTCCAGAATTGTCGTAGACCAATCTACCGAATTGGCTGAAAGAATGGAAAGAAAAACGACTGGTGACAAGGTTGCTGGCCGCGATACAAAAACAGGAAACGATTCTAAGAATACAGGTAAGGATCAAACTTCTACCGATAAGCATTCTTCTGCCAAAGTCGGGGAAGACGGTTTGCCGGAAGGATGGAAACGTTATGTGGTTCGCAAGAAGGTTCCTGCGGATTGTCTCTGGAGAATTTCCAAAGATAAGAGACATTACGGAACGGCGAAACTTTGGAGAAGAATCTACGAGGCGAATCGTAGTAAGATTAAAAACCCAAATTTGATCTATCCAAAACAGGTATTGTTGATTCCTCCTAAAAAAGGGCCTACTAAATTTCACAAGGCTGAACCTTCCAAAAAGAAGAAGCCGACTGCGGAAGAAGTAGAAGCGATCGAGCAAAACCAAAAACCGGCTGCTTCTGAAGAATCAGAATCCGGTGAGCCGGATAACAAAAAGAAAACCGAGGCAACTCCTCCACCTGCGGCAGACGATGATATGCCTGCGGATGCTGGGACGGAAGAACAGCCCACTGAGGAAGAAAACGGAGAAGAAGAAAATCCGGAAAATCTTCAGTAAATCCGAATTCGGTTTTCGCGGTAAAGAAGGCTTGGTTGAAAAACCGGGCCTTTTTTGTTTTTGGGGCGGAGTTCCGTCCAAAATATTTCCATTAGATCTGAATCAAAAAGACTTCGACGTCGATTTTGGTTTTCGCTGAACCGAAAAAGAGAGAACGAAGTCCGCGTTGTTCCTTTTTGAACGGCGAACATACGTGGACGGAAGACCGCCTGCTTCCCATTCCACAAAAGAATTCGACTTAACAACGGAAATTTTGGACGGAACTCCGCCCAAACTCCCCCAGAAATCAACGACAGTCGTATATTTTCGAATCCCGCCGAAATTCACTTGATTACCGCTTTCCGATTGTAAAACTTTCTTTTGAAGTAAAATGAAACGCGCTTATACCCAGCCGATTTCCTCAGTGAGCTATCAGGACTACCAAACCTTGGTGAAACTTGCATGGGAAGAGGACTGTCCCGACGAAGATATCACTTCTGTATCCCTTTTTTCACCGGATCAAAAAGCGACCGCAAGCCTGAACGCACGAGAACCGGGAATTCTCTGCGGAACAGGAGTATTAGAAGTTTTGAATATCCTTTCCGAAAACCAAATCCGATCGGAACTTTTCAAAAAGGATTCCGAAAGTTTTCAAAAAGGGGAAACTCTTCTGAAAATCCACGGAAGTCTGGTTCAAATTCTCCGTGTGGAAAGAATTCTACTGAACTTTCTGCAATACCTTTCCGGCATTTCCACTCGAACGGGAGAAGTCGTCCAAAAATACGGACGCAACGGACTTATGATTCTCGATACGCGCAAAACTCTTCCCGGCTACCGCAAACTCGCGAAGTATGCGGTTTATTGCGGAGGCGGAAGCAATCATCGACTCAATCTTTCCGAAATGGCGATGATCAAGGACAACCATCTTGCGATGTATTCCTCTTCTCACGAACCGGTCGGAAAGATAAAAGCACGTTTTCCCGGCAGACTGGTGGAAGTGGAAATCGATTCTATTTCCCAGCTCGACGACGTGATCGGCTCGGGTGCGGATGTCGTATTATTGGATAACTTTTCTTTGGAAGATACGAAGGTCGCCTATTCGATTCTCAAACAGAAAGCGCCAAGCATCCAGATCGAATTTTCCGGCGGAATTACACCCGAAAAATTGGAAGCCCTCTCGAAATTTTCCGGTGCGGGTGTTAGTATGGGATATCTAACGCACACGACTCGTTTTCTGGACCTCGGTTTGGACATCGAGCAACACTGAGTAATGGGATTTGTGAAAGCTCCTGCAACCAAAGATATGCTCCTGGAAGGGGTTCGCGAAACTCTCGGCGATAACGCCTACGAAGCGGTCCAAAAGGCGTATGACGTGTCCGAACATGCGCACCAAGGACAGTTCCGTCTTTCCGGCGAACCGTATATCGTTCATCCGCTTCAAGTCGGTTTTATCTTATTCGAACTCGGTTTGGATGAGAAGGTAATCTGCGCCGGACTTCTTCACGACGTAATCGAAGACACGGAATATTCCCGCGACGATATGATTCGCGATTTCGGAGAGGATATCACCGATCTCGTCGAAGGTGTAACGAAAATCTCCAAAATCAAAAGTCAATCTAAGGAAACCGAAGCGGCGGAGAATATCAGAAAGATCATCGTCGCGACGATCAAGGATATCCGCGTCATTCTTATCAAACTGGCGGACAAAACGCACAACATGCGGACTCTTTCCTTTCAACCTCCTGAAAAACAAAGAAGAATCGCTCAGGAGACACTGTCCTTATACGCGCCGATCGCGGGTAGATTAGGAATTTATAAAATCAAATCGGAACTGGAAGACCTTGCGTTTCAGATTCTCAATCCGGAAGAATATCAGGAAGTTAAGAAGAACATCAACTCCAAAAAATCGGAGCGGGAAGGTTTTATCGAAACACTCAAGATCATCCTTCTGCAAAGACTTTCCGAAATTCAGATCGAAGCCGACGTGGATGGTCGAGCCAAACACTTCTATTCGATTTATCGAAAGATGAAGCTGAAGGAAAAAACCTTCAACGAAATCTTCGATCTAAGGGCGATTCGGATCATCGCGAACGAAGTCAAAGACTGTTACGGTGTATTAGGAATCGTGCATACACTTTGGAATCCCGTGCCCGGACGTTTTAAGGATTATATCGCCACGCCGAAAACGAATATGTATCAATCGCTTCACACGACCGTGATCGGACCGGACGGGAAACCGCTTGAAGTTCAGATCCGCACGCGGGAGATGAACGACATCGCCGAATATGGAATCGCCGCGCACTGGATATATAAGGAGAGTAAACCTTCGGCTTCGGGTAAAAGCGTAAAACTAAAATGGCTCGAACTTCTCAGTTCTTGGCAGGACTCTGCGCTTGATCCGAAAGAATTCGTAGAAGAACTGAAATACGATCTGCACGAGGACGAGGTATTCGTCTTCACACCGAAAGGCGAGATTCTCCAGTTACCGAAGGGCGCGACCATTCTCGACTTTGCGTTCCGAATTCACACCGATGTCGGTTTAAAAGCGAAAGGCGGAAGAATCAACGGAAGAATGCTTCCGCTTCGAACGGAAATCCGTTCCGGAGATCAGATCGAAATCATCACCGATAAAAGAACGAAACCTTCTCCGATATGGCTTCGTATCGTAAGAACTCCCTCCGCAAGACAAAAACTCCGTGCTTATTTCCGAAGACTCAGAGAAGAGACCAAAAAAGATCTGCAGCAAGAAGCGGAGTTTGCCGCCGAGATCACTCTGAATGCGGAGGTTCTCGAAGAACTTAAGAAAAAACCTTCCGCAAAACCGGCCAAACAAATCGATCTCGGCGCTGGCAAAGTCATCGTGGCCGGTCTTCGAGGAATTCCGGTTCGTCTTTCGGGTTGTTGTTCTCCTTTGCCCGGAGACGAGATCATCGGCTTTGTCACGCGGGGAAGGGGCGTGAGCATTCATAAAAAAGGCTGCGCGACCGCCAAACAGCAGGAGCAGGAAGAATCCATGCGCGTCATCACGGTCGAATGGGATTACGGTCAAAGCGAATCCATTCCCGTGCTGGTCGAAGTGAAATCGAAGGATCGACAGGGAATCTTTATGGAAATCGTAAAGTCGATTTCCAATACGCAGACCAATATCCGAGAATCCAAGGCGACCACCGATCAACGGGGAAACTTGGTCGCGAGTTTCGAAGTGGATGTGGAACACTTGGATCAGCTCAAGGAGATTCTGAGTAATCTCAAACAAATACCGGACGTATATCAAGCCCATAGGATTAAGAATTAAAGAGGTAACTTCTTGAAGAAACTATCATATTCCGTTTTTTGCATATTTTTAATGTCGGCCGCTTTCGCCTTTGTCGGCTGCGGGGAAAAGGAAGAATCCGAAACTTCCGTGGTCGTCGAAACTCTTCCTTGGAAAGGGAATCCAGATTCGATTCCGGTCGCGCTGCGCGCTCACAATCCGATCGTTTCTCCCGATGCGAAAAAGGGCGGAACTTTTAGGATTTATAGTCATCAGTTTCCGAAATCTCTGAACTATTATTTGGATCAGTTTTCAACCACGGCTCATATCTTCGGATTGATGTTCGAACCTCTTCTCGACTATCATCCGTTGACGCTCGAACCGATTCCGCATCTCGCTTCTTCCTGGAGGATTTCTCCCGATAAAAGGAAATTCACGTTCACCATCGACGCGAATGCGGTTTGGTCGGACGGTAAGCCGATCACCGCGAACGACGTCTTATTCACTTACGAAACGCTGATGGACAAGAACAACAACACTGCGGTTTTTCGAATCGATCTTTCCCGTTTTGAAAAACCGGTCGTTCTGAGCGAACGGGAAATCGAATTCACACAAAAGGAAATTCATTGGTCGAACTTTAATACGATCGCGAATTCCCTCTACATTCTTCCTTCGCATTATTATCAAGGCAGAAACTTCGATAAGGAGAATTTCGATTTTCCCGTGGTTTCAGGGCCGTATTCGATGCTTTCCGCAAAGAAAGGCCGTTACGTGAAGATGCGCAGACGGGGCGATTATTGGATGCGCGCGTATCCGTTTTACAAAGGCGTGGATAACTTCGATACGATCCTTTTCAAGGTTTATAACGAGGAGCCGATCGCGTTTCAAGCATTCAAAAAAGGTGATATAGATATCTATCCTACGTACACGGCTTCTTTTTGGGTCAAAGACGCGGTTGGGGAGAAGTTCGACGAGAATTATATTCTCAAGCAGAAAATCTACAACTCCAAACCGATCGGATTTCAAGGTTTGGTTTTTAACATGAGACGGGAGATTTTTTCGGATGTGAGAGTTCGCAAGGCGTTCGCTCATCTCGTGGATCGAAATCTTCTCATCGAAAAACTCGCGTACAACGAATACGAACCTACGAACGCATTCTATCAGGATTTGTGGCCCGCAAATTCTTTCCCGAATCCTCCGATCGAATTCGACGTTAAGAAAGCGAGAGAACTGCTCGCGCAAGCGGGATGGAAAACGAATTCGAAAGGAATTCTGGAAAAGGACGGAAAGGAATTTCGCTTTAGCATATTAGAAAGAGATAAAAAAGCGGAGAAGTATCTTACGCTCATTCAGGAAAGAGCCAAAGAAGTCGGAATCGTCATCAGCTTGGAGGCGACCGACCTTGCGGAATGGAGTTCTCGCATGGATAAATACGACTTCGATATGACCTGGGCAGCTTGGGGAGGCGGAGTGTTCAAAGATCCGGAAGCGATGTGGTATTCCAAATACGCGGAAGAGAAGGGGCAGCCGAATCTTTCCGGTTTCAAAAACGCGGAAGTGGATAAGCTCGTGGAACAGCAAAGAACCGAGTTCAACATTCCGAAACGAAATGAAATTCTCAGAAAGATCGATAAGATCTTAACTGCGGAAGTTCCGTACGTTCTTTTATGGAACACAAGCGCGACAAGAATCATGTATTGGAACCGCTTCAAGTCACCGAAAAATCCTCTCGGAAAATACGGAAGCGAAAAGGAAGCTTCTTCTCTTTGGTGGTTGGACGAGGCGCAATCCTCCAAATTGAACGAAGCGATCCTGAGAAAGGAAAAACTACCTTCCATACCGGAGAAAGTCTACTTTCAGTAGATTCAAAATTATGAATAAACGGAATCGACTCGGAGAACTGGGCGTCGTCATACGCGATTTTTTAAGTTCTCCTAAGATTCCCAACTTTATCGAGCTGCTGGAAAAGGGGCTCGATAAGGAACTCTTCTACGATCCGGAAAAAACAAAACCGGAAATTCCGATCGAAGATTTGCCGGTCGATTATCGTTTACGCGAATCCGGCTTTGTCCGAAAGACGTACGAAAAATTCTTTCCGGTTTCCCATCTGTTTCGCATAACGCATCGATACGATCGCGAATATCTGGACAACTTTATGCCCCTCTCCGCCGAAAAATACATCGGTCGCGGTTCGTATAAGTTCGTTTATGCGCTTCCTTGGAATCAGGTCGTAAAGATCGGAAAGTCCAAACTTCCCTCCGACCCGATCTTCGGTTCCTTATACAAACACGTGAAGAAGAATCTGGATCGTTATCTCAAACCCGAAGAGATTCAACTCATGGATTTTTTGAAATCCAAAACATGGACGAGATCCGCAAAGGAAGACATTCACTTTAAGTTTGCGCGTTTGGGTTTGGAACGTTTGCACTACTGGAAATTAAAATCGCTCATTCCGGATCTCGTGTTACCGACTCGTTATTTTATGGGGCTTAGAGCCAGAACGACTCCGTTCGGAATTCCGATCTTCACGTTGACTCCGTGCGACAATCAGAACCTTCTTCCCGGAAAACATCTAAAAGAGTTCATCCGCTTGAACGAGAAGGTGAGGCAGAATCCGTTTCAGGACGCATTCTTTCCGAAATGGAAATTGAACTTCGATACGCATAAGTTCGGAGTCATCAGCCGTTCGAAGCTGAAAAAGATCGCCTTGGATTTTCACCGCGTGATCGAAGTGACGAAATATCTCGCGGACGAAGAGAAGCTGATCTTTGATATCCATTCCGAAAACATCATCATCACCTTTCCCGATTTTTCTCTGAAGATTTTCGATTACCACGTTTTTGACGAACACCTCTACGAACCGAGCAAGGAGAATCCTTCGCCGGAGATCGATCATATCAACACGATCCGGGAATTCGTCCGTTCTTTCGAACTCGGCTGAGTAAAAGTGGACGGAAGACCGTCCGCTTTCCCCGTCCCACAGAGATTCACCCGGCCCGTACGACAAAGGCGGTTTGTCGGCCCATTTTTCTTTTTACAGAAAGGCCTTCCGTGGAAGAGTGGATTAGGATTCAAATTCCAAAAAGGGACCGTTAGAAATGATCGATCGTTATTCCAATCCGGAAATTTCCAAAATCTGGGAATTAGAGAACAAGTTTGAAATTTGGAAAGAAATAGAAATTCTCGCGTGCGAGATCCGCATGAAACGCGGAGAAGTTCCTCCCGAGGATTTTCAGGAAATCAAATCGAAAGCAAAGTTCAAGGTGGATGAAATTCTCGAAATCGAGAGCAAGGTTCATCACGACGTCATCGCGTTTTTAACGAACATGAACTCATACATCGGACCCGCGGGAAGACACGTTCACTACGGATTGACTTCCTCGGACATCGGCGACACCGCTCTTTGCGTTCAGATGGTTCAGGCAATGGATCTGATTCTGAAAAAAACGGACGCTTTGATCGCGGCGGTCCGAGAGAAGGCGATTCAATACAGGGATCTTCCCTGCATCGGAAGATCGCACGGAATCCACGCAGAGCCGATGACGCTCGGACTCAAGTTCGCATTATTTTTTGAAGAATTAAACCGAAATAGAAAGAGAATGGCAGACGCGCGCGACGAAATCGCGGTGGGTAAACTTTCCGGCGCGGTGGGAACGTATTCCAATATAGATCCCGAAATCGAAGCCTATGTCTGCGAAAAGATGGGACTTCGCGTGGACCCGATCGCGACTCAAGTCGTCTCGAGAGATCGTCACGCGTTTTATCTTTCCGTCCTAGGAGTAACCGCTTCTTCTCTCGATCGTATGGCGACCGAGATCCGTCTTTTGCAAAAAACGGAAGGACGAGAAGTGGAAGAACCTTTTTCCGCGGGACAGAAAGGATCTTCAGCGATGCCTCACAAAAGAAATCCCGTGATCTGTGAAAGAATCTCCGGTCTTTCGAGAGTGATCCGTGCGAACGTAAACGTAGGTCTGCAGGACGTCGCTCTTTGGCACGAAAGGGATATTTCTCATTCTTCCGCGGAACGGGTCGTTCTGCCGGATTCCACGATCGGTCTGGAATATATTCTGGATAAGATGCTCTTCGTAATCAAAAATCTTCACGTATATCCCGATGCGATCGAAAGAACGTTAGGCGTAACACGCGGTCTAATCTTTTCTCAAAAGGTACTTCTTGCGTTGATCGAAAAAGGGAAGATCGTACGGGAAGACGCGTATCTGATCGTTCAAGAACACGCGATGGCGGTTTGGGCGAATCAATCCGAAACCCTAAAGACGAGACTGGAAAAGGACGTTCGAGTCAACAAGGTACTCTCGCAAAAGGATCTGGACGATATCTTTAAGATCGAGCCGTATCTCGAAAAAGTCGGACTGATCTACAAGCGTTTGGGCCTGGAATAGATGCGGGTAGGCGTTTTCGGGTTAGGGTATACGGGAGTCCGCATTGCGGAGAAGTTGCGCTCCGTTGCCGGAATCGAACTCGAGACGTTTTCGGCGAAAACCCAAATTGCAGGAACGAGAATATTCGATTTTTCGGATGCTTCTTCCCTGCGCGAGTTCGAAGCGCAGTTTCCGAAACAATCCATCGATCTTTGTATCGTTACGTTTCCGATTCAAAAACTTTCTGATCGAACCGCTTTCATGGATCTTATGGATTCCGTAACCGAACGGAGAATCCTTCTGGGAACGACGAGCATTTACGCAAGAGTTCCCGATATCATCGAAACGACTCCGCTGATTCCCGATCACGAGCGATTTGCTGCGGAAGAGGAATGGCTATCGCGCGGCGGAAAGATTCTCCGGTTGTGTGGAATCTACGGACCGGGCCGCAATCCCGCCGATTGGATTCGCAAGGGGCTTGTAACCAAAAGTTCCAGACAACTCAATCTAATCCACGGAGACGATATCGCAGAAACCGTTTCCCTTTTGATTTCCAAGATTCAAACGGAAGGATGGGATCGGATTCCGAAAGTTCTCAATCTTTCGGACAATCAGTGGCACACTTGGAAAGAAATTTTTTCCTTTTTGGAAGGACACGGAAAGATCGCAGAAACTCCGATCCGAGAATCGGAAAGAGAGGATTGTTTTATCGACAGCGTACTGATTTCGAATCTGCTTCCTGATTTACAAAGAAAAGACTTTTGGGCAGAATTGGAAAATCTGGAAGGGATCAGTGATTAGCGAAATTACGAATATTCTCCATTTCTTTTCCATCGGCGGACTGATTTCCCTTTTGATTTTTTTCGTTTCCAGTTATTGGTATGATCTTCGGGGAAGAATCGCGGTTTGTTTTATTCTTACGATCGTTTCGTATTTGATTCTAAACTTAGACGTTCACATTCAGATTCCCTTTCTCGTTCGTAATCTTCTCTTTCTAGTCGTGTTGGCCCTTCCGTTTTTTTATTGGCTCATCACCTTAGCGGCGTTCGACGATCATTTCGAGATCAAAACATGGTTTTGGTTTTTGCTGATCGGCAAGCTGATCCTATCCGCGGTCGCGACATATCCCGAACTCGGACAAATCTCGCTGCGAGGTCCGGTCGAATCCGAAAGAATTCTATCTAGAATTCTTTTGCCGTCGATATTCTCCCTCGGTTTCGTATTGGCCGCGATCATACAAACGTATATCGGAAGAAAGGACGACCTCGTAGAATCGAGAAGAACCCTTCGACAAATCCACATTCTCATCTCGGGAACGGTCATCGCGATCAACATTTTCTCGCATCTTTTTTTACGCGGAAAAGAAGTATCCGAAATTCTGGATTTGTTAAACGGACTTCTTGCTTGGGGATTGATCCTTGCGTTTCAATTTTTAATGTTCGATTTGAAAGAAGGTCTGATTCAAAAAAGGGAAGGAGGCGCCGAAGAGGAAAAAGCGCTCGCGGTCGATCCGGTCCTTCAAAAGAAACTCATCGATGCGTTTGAAAAGGAAAAGATGTATCGTTTCGAAGGTTTGACGATTCGAAGTCTCGCGGAAGAACTTCAGGTTCACGAATACAAACTACGAAGGCTCATCAACGGGAATTTAGGATTCCGCAATTTTAACGATTTTTTAAATCGATATAGAATCCAGGAAGCCTGCGAAATTCTACTCGATTCCGAAAAGGATGAGATCCCGGTGATTCGGATCGCGATGGATCTCGGATATCAATCCTTAGGGCCTTTCAATAGAGCCTTTAAGGAACTGACTTCTTTGACGCCCACCGAATATCGAAAAAACCGGGCCGAACCGAAAATAAACCTGAACGATTTTGAAAAGAGCAAGCTTAAATAGATCTTTGCGTTCATAATGAGATCGAATCCGCGAGTCGAATCGTACGGATGCGGAGGTTAAAGAATGGAAGAATTGCTTTCGAAGGTGGGTTACTCCGGTTTTTTCGGAATCGTCTGGGGAACCTTGTTGGTCCGTTATTTGCTCTTTGCGGGAACCGCTTTTTTGATTGTCTGGATTTTTTTGGGTAAACGTCTTTCCCATAAACTCATTCAAGGAAAAACTCCGGAGCGGGAAAGAATCCTTCACGAAGTCAAATATTCCCTTCTTACTTTTTTTGTCTTTGCGTTGTCAGGAGTGTATACGGCTTGGGCTCAAGTGAACGGATACAACCTGATTTACGATAAGGTTTCCGATTACGGAACGGTATATTTGATTTTCAGCATATTCGCGTTGATCGTTCTGCACGATACTTATTTTTACTGGACGCATCGTCTGATGCACAACAAACTTCTGTTCAAACACGTTCATCTCGTGCATCATAAATCCACGAATCCTTCCCCTTGGGCCGCGTTTTCCTTTCATCCTCTGGAAGCGGTGATCGAATCGGGGATTATTCCTCTAGCGGCGATGATTCTACCTTTGCACCAAGGAGCGATGATCGTATTTTTTATCTATATGACTTCTTTGAACGTCCTGGGACATTTGTCCTTTGAACTCTTTCCTTCCTGGTTTTTAAGAAGCAAGTTTACGAACTGGCACAATACGACCACGCACCACAACATGCATCATAAATACTTCAATTGCAATTATTCCCTGTATTTCAACTTTTGGGATAAGATGATGGGAACCAATCACGAACAATACCGAAACACGTTCGAAGAAGTCGCGTCGAGGGTTCCCGGAAAACGGGAGAACCGAATCTTAGAGAAAGTAGATTCCGCGGACACGGCGCCGGCGTAAACGTTCGATTTCGTTTAACATTTCCGGGAAGTGCGTTTAATCGGATTTCCGTTTATTTTTGGTTCGGCGGAAAGGTGACGATCGTCGTGAATCCTTCGGAGGTCTTCGATTCTTCCAGAGTTCCTTTGAGTTGATACGTAAGAAGTTGAACGAGTTCCGTCCCTAATGAATCCTTTTTCGGTAGGGAATTAGGAAACTTTCCGGGACCGTTGTCGCTCACTTCGAGACGGGAATAACCGCGTTCATCCGATTTAAAACTTACCGTGAGTTTTTTCAGTCCGCGGATTTTCGGGAATGCGTGCTTCATCGAGTTTGTGATGAGCTCGTTCAGGATCAATCCGAGCGGAATCAAAATCGATTGATTGAGAACGATGGAATCGCAGTAAACGATCGTCTGTAATTCTCCCTCGTCGTATCCGAAAAAACGCATCAGATTCGAGATTAGCTTTCGGATGTAATCGGGAAGGAAGGTCTGGCTCTCCACGCTTTTCGAATATAACGTTTCGTGAATCATCGCCATCGACGCGATTCGGTTTTGACTGTCCTCCAAAACCTTGCGCGCGTTCGGATCGGCGGAATATTCCGATTGTAATCCGATGAGGCTCGATAAAACCTGCATGTAATTTTTGACCCGGTGATGGATTTCGCGTAATAAAAGTTCCTTTTCCTTGAGCGAATTGCTGATCAACTCCTCGGCTTGTTTCGGAAGAGAATAATCGATGATCACGCCCTCCAATCCTTGCAATTGTCCGTCGGGCGAAAAAACTCCGATGCCTTGTTCGAAACACCATTGGATCTTACCGTCTTTTTTTCGGATTCGATAGGTGATTTGATAGGGTGTTTTCGATTCGACCGAATGAAGAACCCCCGATTCGACCTCGGCTCGGTCTTCTTCCAAGATAATATCACCGAAATCTAATGTTTTCTTTCCGACGAATTCCTCCGGAGAATATCCCGTAAGCTGAAGGCAGCCTTCGCTGATGTAATCCATCGTCCATCGAGGAGGATCGTTTTTACACCGATATACGATTCCGGAAATATTGCTGATGATCGTCGAAATCTGTCTTTCGCTTTCCCTTAGTTTCTGCTCCACTAACTTGAGAGAAGTGATGTCCACGATCATTGCGAGGGCGCCGTCGTAATTTCCATGATCGTCGTAAAGGGGATTGGCGGATGCGATCGCGTATTTCTGTTCTCCCTTATGATTGACGAAGTTGTATTCGGAAACTTCGGCGATTCCTTTCTTTCGCGCTTCGAGCCGATCCGCCACTGCTTGTTTTCGATCTTCTTCCACGAGATCCAAGATGTTTCGACCGAGCATCGTTTCCGGGGTTATGCCGTAGAGTTCGCCGATTTTATTGTTCGCGAAGGTCGTGTTTCCGTCTTTGTCCAGGATCCAAATCCCTTCTTGAGAAGTGTCTATGATCTTTTTGTAAAGTGAATCCAATCTGTTTTCGGATTCCTTCGACCATTCGAAATAAACGATTAAGATCGAAAGCGCACTCGTCATCCGAAAAAGTCCCCCGAGAAAAAAGCCGACGATCGCGAATTCTTCGATCGGTCTTAAAAAGGGATAATCCAGAATGTGAATTCCCCAGAGAATAAAACTCCATCCGCCGATCCTTCCTCCCTTATATCGCGTGGAAGGAAGTTTTAAAAGAATGATCCCCGAATAAATGTGCGCACCTCCGACCAGAAAATAAATCGGGGCCGATGCGAGATCGGAACCTTGGAAATAAATTTCTTCCAGAACGGCCCAAAGGACGCCGATCAAAAGGGATACATAGATCCATTTCGGAAATTCCCTTTTTGTAAAGAGAAACGCGCCCGCGATCAGAAAGAACCCTCTCGTAACGTCGGCCGTATGCGTAAGAATTGAAACCCATTCGATCGGTCCCAGAAGCGCTCTCGAAAAATTCCCTAGGAGAAACACGAGCTGGAAAAACCAAGAAAGAAGCCAAAAGAGAAGGAATTGATGTCTTTCGGACCAATATAGAAATAAATAGACAAGATTGAGGATAACGACCGTCGTTAAGGAAAAAAGAATGGAAGGAAAGATCCACGACGATTGCATAACGGCTTAAAACTGAAGTCAGGTTATACCGGACTTCAGCTTTCGTGCAATTCATTTTCTTTTCGAAACGATCCCGTTCTTTCGGCCGTTCAGAATTATAAATTGAAACCTAGTGAATCGAGTATTCTCGGAGGCAATAATTTCCGGAAGGATGTTTGTACTCTTTTTTGAGAGTCGTGCTTTTGCCTACTGCGGCGGCGCGAATCGCAAACTTATCCATCAATTCCTTTTGTCCGCAAGTAGGCGCGATGACAAGCGCCGCGGAGAATTCTTCCCAAGACTTCCACTTGTGCCTGGAATCGTTTCTATATTTTCCTTTCGAGAAGGTTTTCATCCTCATCAGAAGATCTATTTCCGAAGCGATCAATCTTCCTTTCTTATCGAAGTTGAAATCCTCGTGAAAACCGTTGAACACGATGTATTTTCCTTCCGGGGAAATCTTCGCCGTTAAGTCGCGGGCCGGTTGAAAGAGATCCGCCTGAAATCCTTTCAGGCAGAAATACTGAACCTTCTCAAAGCTGGCTCGCAAGAGACCGCCTTCCCGCACATAAAGACTTCCGCTCCAAACGAACAAGACCATTCCAAATCCGGCCGCGGCGTACGAAATTTGTTTGGACTTGTCTTCGATAAAGCGAAAGATCCAAAGCGCGAAGACGGTGAACAGCGCTGGCAGAGGAGGAAATACGTGTCTGAGTTGTTTGTTCCCCGTGGTCGCATCGATGATGATATATTGCAAAAATAGAATACACGTTACCGCGACCAAAGGATCGCGCAACGTCTGCGCTGCCGAGGCAAGGACGCCCTTCTTGCCTTCCCGAATTCTCGATTTAAAAAACCAAAGAATGAGCGCGATCACTCCGAAGAAAAAGACGCGGAAGATCCAAGGTTCTTGGAATACGTGACTGACGGGGCTCGTAGCAGTAGGGGAAGAAAACAACGCGAAGATGAAACTCTTCACGTATTCGTTTACGATCATCTGCGCGTTGATCAAACTCATGACGCGGTCGGGATTGGCGAAGATCCAAGCGAGAGAAGGCGCGATTGCGTAGACGTATAAAACACGGATAGAGGAAGGGGCGATTTGTTTCCACTTCTCCCTTTGCGAAAATAAGAATACGTTGAAGTCGATGAACAACAAAACGGTGCAATAGTAGATGATGAGTTTGAACTGCCTCTGATCCAGATTCAGATTTGTCAAGACGCGCAACGTGGGAAGCGATAAAACCAGCAAAACTACGAGAATGACGAAAATTCTCCGTAAACCTTTGTATCTCTGCGTCAAAGAAAACTTTAGAATTTCGGAATATTCTTTCGGCTTCGAAGCGACCTCGTAGAGAAAAATCGCGATAAAAAGAAGAAGTCCATACGGGTATTTCGTGAAAAACAAACCGAATAAGGAAAGAAAAACGGACAATTCCATTCTATCCTTTTTGGCGAACTCGGAAAGAAAGACGTTCTCTTCCGTATGAAAATAAATCTTATAAAGAGTATAATACGTCCATAAAAGAAAAAACATTCCCTGCGTTTCGAGCATCGAAGAAAGGCTATAGGAAGGGGCTTCGGTCGTATGCAATGTCAAAGCGAGCGTAAGAATCGCGGTCAGACCGGCTTTTAAAAACGAACCCGTGATTTGATAAACGACATAGAGAATCGTGGGAAAACAAAGAACGTAAAATACGAGACCGAGAAAGGAATCCTTCCAAGTGATCGGCATATCTCCCGGAGTCAAAAGAAGAATCAACGAAAGAAGGGAGCGTAACGGAGGCCAAGTGGGTGATTCTAAAAACGGAAAAAAGGCCCTCCACAATTTGAAATCCCGAAAATCCTGGTACTGATCTAGAACGACGTTGAGGCGGATGTTTTCATCCCAGGTCAAAAGATCTTTGAGAGTGCAGGTGCGGATAAAAATTTCCCAGTTGCGGAAACCCATATAAAACGCGAGTCCGAGGGAAACGACACAGAGGAGGATGCCCAGGATCTTGAATTTATCTTGTTTCATATTCTTCTCCGGAGCGAACTCCTGCGTTTTAGGATTTCTTTCGGATCGATTTCCGATTCGGGGAAACGTTGGAATACACGTTTTCGATCACGTACAAGGGTCTGTTTTTCGATTCGTCGTTGACCCTACTTAAGTATTCTCCGATCATCCCGAGCGCCAAAAGTTGGGTTCCGCCTAAGATGAGTACGACGATCATCATGGAACTCCAGCCTGTGATCGTTTCCGCGGTGAAAATTCGCAGATAGATGACGAATAACGCGTAGAGACCTCCGCCGAACGCCGTGAAAAAGCCGAGATACGAAGCGAGTTTGAGAGGAGCCGAGGAAAAGGAAGTGATTCCGTCTAACGCGAACTTGAGCATCTTTCCTACGGAGAATTTCGTGACTCCTTCGAAACGTTCCTCTCTTTCGTATTCGAGTCCGGTTTGTTTGAAACCGATCCAGGAAATCAAACCGCGGATATAACGGTGTTGTTCCCGCATCGTGCAGAGAACGTTCGTCACTCTTCGGCTCATGATTCTAAAATCTCCCGTGTCGATCGGAATGTCGAACCGAGTGATCTTCTTTAGAATTCTATAAAATACATGGGCCGTAAAAAGTTTGAACCAGGATTCACCCGGTCTTTTTTTCCGTTTCGCATAGACTACGTCATACCCTTCCTGCAGTTTTCCGTAGAGATCGCTTACGAATTCTGGCGGATCCTGCAGATCTCCGTCCATGACGACGACAGCGTCGCCGAGCGCCGTGTCGATTCCGGCGGTGATCGCGGTTTGATGTCCGTAATTTCTGGAAAGGTTTACGAGTTTATAACCGTTCGTCGCTCCGCAGAATTTTTTCAATACGTCGAAGCTTCCGTCTCTCGAACCGTCGTTTACGAAAAGAATTTCAAGATCGTCCTTTTTAAAGGAATGTTCGGAGGCTAAGAGATTTTGAAGAACGCCCAACCTTCTCGTGAGTTCGGGAATGGTTTTTTCTTCGTTGTAGATGGGAATGATTACGGAAAGGAGAGGAGGTCTTTCGGCCATAAGAGTTACCCGTAAGAATCGTAGGAGTCGGCTTTTTGTCCAGAATTATTCCCTTGAACGTAAGAGACGATCGTTTGCTACAAGAGAGGAACTTTCCGTTTTATGAGACTAGTTTTTACCCTGATTTTTAGTGCTCTGCTTAAAAATTCTCTTTACAAATTGCCAGGAAATTAAACTATACTTGCATCCAATATCCAAGTCAGGGTTATGAAAATCAAAGTCACCACTAAAAACGACGTCCACATCATCAAGATTGAAGGGCCGATAAAAGCGGGAAATGAGTTCGAGTTAGGTCAGAAAATCGAAGAGTACATTTCCAAAGGTGACGTTCCGAAATTTATCATCGATTTAAAAAAAGTTCCCTTTATTAACTCCGCCGGGCTCGGTATGTTTTTGAATATTTACAAACACATCGACGGCTTAAAAGGAAGAATGGTTTTTACGAACTTGAATTCCGATATCGAGAACTTAATGGAGATTACAAAACTCGCCAGCATCTTTGAAATCTATAAGACTCTGGAAGAGGCTCTTGAATCTTTCGAATACTGATCCGTTCAGAAGTCGTGGAAACTTTCAAACGTCATTTCCAAAAGCATAGACGTCTTTATTTTTCTCTTCTTAGTCTATTATTTATTTACAAACTGGTTTTCAATCGATTCACGGGGCAGTGGATTCTTTCCAAGGCTCTCGAAGGATCGATTCGAGGAAGCGCGAGTTTTACCGTAACGAAGTTCTCCCTTTTGTACGGAATCGCACTTGAAAATCTTCTTTTAAAATCGGACGCGGCCTTCGAGGAACGACCGGTTCTCTCCGCAAAAGAAATCGAACTCTCTTACAATCTGCCCTGGGTCTTTTTCGGAAGAGCCAAACTTTCGCGGGTCGCGGTCGTAGGATTGCAGGTCGATCTCTTACAAAAAAAGGGAGAATGGAATATCGCGAAGTTATTCGCTTCTTCCTCGCCTGCGCCTCCGCAAAAGGAAGAACCTTCCTCTCCCTTGGAAGAAATTTCGACCTACATTCCCGTCAGCGCGTATCTGGGTCTCGAACTCAAGGACATCTTCGTTCACGTTTCCTCGGAGTCGGGAGCTTCCTCGTATAAGGCGGGGATCGACGGATTCAATCTCGGATTGGAATTGGATACGGTTCGTTTTCGAAAGATTCCTTTGAACGTTCGGATTTTACAGTTAGTCGACTCAGTTCGCTTTAAAATGAATCCCGAAAAAACGGTGCGCGTTTATTTCGAAGACAGTTCGAAGTCTTTGGATCAGCCCTTCCGTCTCGGTCTTGAATTGTCCCGAGACGATTCCATTCCCGGAGGGATGCTCGTTTCGAAAGCGGACATCGGTTCCGATTCGGTTCCGATCCGGGTTCGCAATCAACTTCTTGCGCCGTTCGGTTTCGGACTCAAATACGAAATCGGTTATTTAGAAAAAGAGGATAAGCTAAAGTTAGACGCTCTCGAACTCAAAGTCAATCAGGACGTTTGGTTGTTCGGAGCGGGAGAAATCGCGGGCGTTTCCTCCAAGGAACGAAACGTTCAGTTCTCGATTTCCAAATCATCGATTCGTCTAAAACCGCTTTCCGATTTTTTATCCACGATTCCCGGAGTTCCCAAGATGCAGTTGGACGGAGAATTGCGTCTGGCTCCGATCACGATTTCCGGAAAAGACACACGTTTGAAAGTTTCGGCCGATCTTTCCGCAAAGGATTTGTTTGTATCGATCGGCGGAAAAAATCATAGGATTCCCGAACTCAAAATTTTGGCCGATTCCATTCTTCATCCGCTTACGGAAGATTCGCCTAACGCCGGTAAGCCGCTTCCCATTTTGGAGAATCTCGAACTCAAACAGTTTCTCGTGACTTACAACGGAATCGGGCTTGCCGCTACGGGAAGTATCACGCGCGGTTCAGAGGTCGATTTGGATCTTGCGGTTCAGAACCTCAATCTGACCGATTACGCGAAAACGCTGAACGGAATTCTCGGGCTGCAGATGAAGATCGGCGGAACATTCCATTCTTTGAATGTGAATGGAGCCGTTCAACTTGCGGGGTTTCGGTTTCCGATGGGAAGAGGAAAGTCCGCTCCGATTCCGGTGAATCTGGATTTAAAATCCCGGATTCAATTCGGAAAACCTTTCGTGCCCGACGTCGTCCGTCTGGATTCTTTATCGCTGATCGCGAAAGGGACCGAAGGAAAGGAATCGCTTTCGATTTCAACTCTGGGAAACGTATTTTTGACGAAGGGTTTTCGGATGAATCTCGCTTCGCTCGTTTTAAAAACGGAACTGGATCGTTTGACGCCGACCTTGCCCCTTTCTCTTCGCGAAAGTCTTGTGCCGGTTCGGAACAATCTCGGAAATAAAATCACTCTTACGGGCGCGGTCGATTATTCCATCGTTGACGGAGCGCAGTCGATCTTCGGGAAACTTCTTTTTGACTTACCGGGGATCCAGGTCCGCGATCTCAAGACCGATTTGGACGTAAAGATCGCCAAGGATTCCTCCATCGCGCTGCAGAAGTTCGATCTTACCGCGTTCGAGTCCAAGTTCAGGATGGAAGTCGCGGGAAATCTACGCGCCGCTTCCAAAAACGAAGAGGGAGTTTTCGGAAATCTAATCCCCGATCTGAAAGGAAGCATCGTTTTAAAATCCGAAAAGATCGCCTATCTATTTAAGGGAATCAATTTCGAAGGTTTGTTTGCGATTCAGTTTCGTCTGAAAAATTCCATCGCGAACGGAAGTCTTCTTTCCAAAAACTCTAACTTCGGTTATGCGAACGCGTTTTGTCCGGGAGAGGAATGTAAACTCTATCGGATCGAAGGTTTGAACGCCGAGTTTCCTTTCGTTCACGATCTTTCTTTGAAGACTACGCAGAATCTCATCGAAGGGAATAAGGAAAAGTTCATCAAAACCTACGGGAGAATTCCGGTTCCGAATCTCACGATCAAACAGATCGTCGGCACGCATCCTTCGATCAGCGGAATTCCGTTCGACTACGTGAAGCCGAAAAACGGCCAACCGGGTTTGTCGGCGCGCATAGACTACTCGGAGAACTTTCTTAAATTAGAATATTTGAAAGTGTTTACTCTCGACGGTTTGGTGAACGGAAAGGATATTCTCGTAAACGTAGGGGAAGGAAAACCCGAAAAGATGGAGTTTAGTGCGGTCGTTCAAATCAAGGACATCGATCTCAAACAACTTCTTCCCCCGAAAAGCAGATCCAAAATCGACGACGGTAAGATCAAGGCCGACCTCAACGTTTCGGGGAGAAATCTCGCGGATCCGATTCCGAACATCAATTTGTTCTTCAGCGTCTTTCAAATCGGTCAGGACTTCGCAAAAAGCGCGGTGAACATTTTCACCCCTTCGAACGTTTTCACGGATTTTATTTACAACAGCTACGCCGTGGATAAGATCGAAGTCGAGTTATCCAAGGGGCTCGTCTACGCGGTCATTCAGTTTAAACGTTCCATTTTAAATACGATCATCAATTTGGAAAACAGTCAGATATCCCAACAGAGAATGCCTCTCGCGAACTTTCTCAAAAGAGCGAGATCCGAAATCGATACGTATCAGTAAGGAGACCAGGATGAAACCCTCGATTCTCAATCAAAAAAATCTAATATTCTTATCCTTTGTTTCGGCCGCTTTTTTTTCGGGTTGTATCATCAAATCCCCGTTGATCACCTTCACGCAGACGCAGACTTCCTCCGAAAAACAGATGATCGGAGAGGATCGGATTCTGGAAAAGGACGGATGGCTCATCTCCTCGATTAAGACCTCTTCGGCGGGTTCCGAAATTTGGAAAAAGGATTTTTCCGGAGACAATTACGCGGGAGGAGATAAGAATATTCTAATGTCCTTAAGGGCTCTAGCCTATCTTGCGCCCGAGATCAAAACTTGGAAAGAAGAGGGTTTTTTAGCGGAAGGTCTGGACGGTAAGCTGAGAATCAATCCGGCTTCTTCCGAAGCGGGTATCAAGAACGAACTTTCCAAAAAGGAAGTGAGATCAAGAATCGATTCCTTGATCGCGCTTGCAAACGATCACAGAAACAAGGTCGTATCTTCTCGCGCGGGCGGAGAACGGAAAAGCGCCGGGTCAAAAGAAAGCCCCGAGCAACTCAAAACACATCTCGAACAAACCTGGTATCGTCTTGTGGAAAAGGGAGAATTCTACGAAAAAACTCCCGGCAAATGGGCGCGGAAGGAATAGTTCCCATGCGATTGACTCTTTCGTTCTTCTGCAGCTTTTTATTTCTCTATCAATGTTCGATCTTTCGCGCTTCCGCTAAGATCAAACCCTTGGAGTTCAATTATTCCTCCATCGCCGTAAACTACTTCACGCCCGAAAACGAAAAGCCCTTTCCTCTTACGGTGCAAAGAGGAAATAACTTATACAACTCGACGACCGCCGACGGAAGATATTTGTTCTATACGACCGGGCAAAAGGGAAACTACGACATTTGGTTTCGGGATTTAAAGAGTTCGATCACGGTTCCGATAACCGAACACCCCGCGCCCGAATTTAAACCGGCGATCAGCCCGAACGGAAAAAAACTGGTCTTCGTTTCCGAACAATACGATTCGTCCGGGGATTTGGTTTTGCTCGAAATGGATCCGAATCTTTGGGCCGAAAAGATTCTCCAGGGGAAACGATTCTTAAATTCGGATTTTATAATATTAACGAATCCTGATTTTGAAGAACCGGGTAAAAAGGATTCTTATACGGACACAAATCCGAGTTTTTCTCCGGACAATCGACACGTAGTCTTCTCCTCCGATCGTATGACTCCGGGGGTTCAGAATCTTGTCGTTCTCGACACGGAAGGCGAAAAGCCGATGAAACTTCTGACACAGGAAGGGGGAGATTCTCCTCAGTGGTCCGCGGACGGAAAGTCGATCGTATATCTTTCGTATCACGAAAGTCCGACGGGGGACGTGTATCTTTTGGATCTCGTTTCCGGTGCAAAGACGCGTTTGACCAAGGACGGATATCTGAATTTTTCTCCTTCTCTTTCCTCGGATAGGCGGTATTTGTACTATACTTCGATCCGAAACGATTCGAACGGAAACGGACGACTCGACGAAAGGGATAATAGTTTGATCGTTCGTAAGGATTTACAAACGGGCTCTGTGCGTCAGTTGACATCGGGAAACGATTCTTTGTTCGATTCGAAGTTCTCTTCGTTTAACGGAGGTTCGATCCTATTTACGGCCGCATATTATAATACTCTTAATATCTATTTTATTCCCGCTTCCGGTTCCGTTTCCAAAGAAAAGGACATCATTTCCCAATACGAACTCGCTTTGAAATACAGGGATAAACAGAGTTTCGAGGATTTTCTTTTGGCGATCGACGCGATCGAATTTTATTTTTCCGAAGATCCGATTTATCCTTTGATCCGCGCCAAAGCGCTCTTGTTGAAATACGAAGAAGCGAAAGAAACCAGACATACGAATGTCGCCGATTCCGTCAGAAAAGAAATCATCGCTTCCCGTTTGAATCCGGTATCCGGCCTCGGATACGGTTTGTTTCTTGCGGGAGAACGAAAGGCGTCTCCTGCGCTCGCGATCCAAGAGCTTAGAAAATACTACGATCAAATGCGGACCGTTCCTTCCGTAGGAAAGGATCTGCTCGCCTCTCTTTTGGAGGAAGAAGGTGATTTTGCGAGAAAGGCGGGGGACGTGAATCATTCCCTGAAAGTATATGATGAAATTCTAAATCACTATCCTTCGTATTATCGAATTCGGGACATCTATCGAAAATCGGGGGATCTTCAATACAAGGATGCTCCCTCGCACGGCTACAAAATCCCCGAAACGTTTTTTCGGGTGGCCAACGATCCGCAGGCGGGGAAAGAGGATCTTCGGCTTTTGTACGAACAGATCGATCGAGAAGTCGTTCAAGGAAAGAATTTTGCCGAACGCACGAACGCCGCGGAAGTTTCTATCGCTTCCAATTCTTTGGATAAAAAATCGCAGCGGCTCTTTCAATATTTCTTATACGTTAAATCCCTGGGGTTGAACGGAAAGGGTTCGTTCGAAGAAAGTAATTCTTTGTTGAATACTTTTTTGAGCGCCGTTCCCGAAACCGATCCGCTTTTTTTAAAGGGACATCTGTTAAAATCGAACAACTTCAAAGGGCTCGGAGAAGTTCAGAAGTCGTTCGACGAACTCCGCATCTATTTGGAAAAATACGATCCTCTTCTCGGAGTCGATTTGGACGAAAAGGAAATCGAACGTTCCTTTATCTACTTTGAGAACAAGGCGCGGGATCATGATCGTCGCGGAAATTTACAGGACGCCGCCTTCCATTATTTCTATAACACGGAAAACATGTTTCTCGTCAAAAGCAGAAATCTGTTTCTCGAAACCTTATATAAGGAATACGCGGTATATTATCAAAGGATGATGGTCGATTCCGTATTCAAACTCTCCGGATCGTTAAGCGAAGAAAAACGAAAGGCCCTTTTGAATCAACTCGACGTAATCGATATCCGCAGCATTGACCCTCTTGCGGAAGAGGGGCTTGCCTACATCAATCAATACTACAAGATTGCCGTTCCCCGTGCGAGACCGGTTCTGGATTTGGCTACGTTATACGGTTATTCGTATTATCTCGTCAATCGGAGCGTGATTCGGGAAACGTATTATAATACGGCTAACTCGATGACGGCCGCGAGAAAAGAGGAGATCCTCCGGGACTTTAAACAAGCCGAATATGAACTCAGATGGATCATCTTCGCCGATCCTCGATACTACGAAGCCTACCAGCTTTTGGGTTGGATGTATCAATACATCGATATTCTCAAAAACAGAAAATCGGGAGAGGATCAGCCGAACGACGAAGAGAAGTATTCGGGCGTTTATAAAAAATATTTTCCGGAAAAGAATTTCGAAGAGAACATCGAACTTTACAGTCAGGTTCTCGAACTCTTAGGGGAGAATTTCGAAAACAAAAAAGCGCTTTCCGATCTGAGGTTGAACCTCGGAAACAATTATTTTCTTTTGAAGAATTATCCGAGAGCCAACGAGCAGTATTCCAAGGTCGATTCGCTTTCCGACTTTATCATCTCCAAAACGCAATTCGAGAACTACCGCCAAAAGGCGATGTTCCTTTTTAACTCCGCACGGTCTTCGATTTACGTGGCAGACTACAAGTCCGCTATCGCAAAACTCAAGGCGGCGTCCGCGTTGTATTTCGAGAACGAATCCAAAAAGACTCTCGTAGGAAAGGACAGCGCGGAAAAGTTGCAGCAATACAAACTCAAGCTGGCCCTATTGTTCACGTTAACCGGTCTTTCTTATATGGAATCGGGAGAATTTTCCAATGCGGTACTTTATTACAAGGACGCATTGTCCTTAAACGGGGACGACGGATGGATCGATCCTGTCAATCTTCACAACGGTCTCGCGCTTTGTTATCAAAAATTAGGAAAATATAAAGTATCATTCTCTCATCTGGAGGAAGCGGACCGGATCGTATCGAAACGAGGCGGAACCGATTGGATTCCGAAAGGAGTCAAACTCACGTTCTGGGATTATTTTTGGGACGTGATTTGGGAAGTCGCGCTTCCCGACGGAGTGCGAATTTCGGGCGAGGGAAGATTTCCGGAAGCGATTTCTCCCAAGTTTCAACCTTTGATGACGAGCGGAATTCGGGTGAACAACCTCATACAATCGATGGAAGCCGAACGGGCGATCGAAGAGATCAACAAGAGAATGTCGTATATCAAATCGAAGGGTTTGGATTCCACTCTTGCAGGTTCTCTGATCCGATCGAATTCGCTGAACGATTTGGGTTATCTTCACTTTAAACGGGAAGAATTTAAAAGTTCGATCGAAAAATACGCGGAAGCCGAGACGTTCGAAACCGAAAACGGTTTCGCTTCCAAGGCGAGAATCTCCTTTAAAAGGGGACTCTATTCCTATTTCGCGCATCTGGAAAACGCGAAAGAGGATCCGAAGTTGGAAAATGAAACTCTCGGACTGGCCGCGGAACGCCTTCTTTTTTCCAAAGGAAAATTCATTCGGGACTGTCTGGGAGATACGAAGAACAGGGAAGACGAGATTCACTCCGAAACCAAAAAATGTATATTACGATTTTATAATTCTTATCCGGATCACGATCCGACGTTGGCCTTGGTTTATTACTATCAAGGAGAACAGGCGTTTCGAATGGGAGACGTTATAACCGGTTTTGAATTGTTCGGCCGCGCCGCGGGCCTTCTGGAAAACCCTTCGATGGTTCCGAAGGAAGTCGTGGGTCTGGCGGGCGATCCGTATTCCAGAAAGGAACGGCTTTTGTATTCGATCAGCCGCTCCTCTTTGTATGTTCGATTGGGTGATACCGAAAAGGCGCTCGCCACTTTGGATCTCGCAGCCGAATCCGCAAACGAATTCTATTACGTTCAGGAATGGATCGAGACTCTTGTAACCCAGGCGGAGATTCATAAAAAGGAAAGGAATTTCTCCAAAGCGAGGGAGAAGATCGAACGAGCCGCCGGGCTTTTGATGTCGAACCCGCATTTGATAAGCGAACTTAAGTATTTCGTAATACACAAACTATTTAAAATACAATCCGAAATCAACTTCGAGTCAGGAAGGCCGGCTGACGGATTTAAGAATTTGGACCGCCTGCACAAACTGAATCTATATCGTCAGTTTGTAAGAATTCCGCACGAATCCGATGATCCAACTTTTACCGTCGAAGTCGCCAAACTGCAGAATCTTCTTAAAAAGCAAAAAACGGTTTATGCCGCGATCCAAAACGCATTGGAAAAACGAGAACGTTCGGAAGCGCTGTTGAAAGAATATCAAACTACGACTAGGAATTTGGAAGCGGAACTCGTTTCGATGATGCGGAAAAATCCGAACCTGGACGGATATCTCGGAATTTTTTCCGAAGAACCGTCCGTATCCGATTTACTGGAAATCGGGGAAGGGTATTTGCGAATCGAAACCGGAAAGGATAAGATACGGATTCACCGAGCGACCTCGTCGCAGGAGGAATGGATCGAGTCGAAGGACGGAGTTGCGGAAGTTTTAAAGCGAATTTCGACTTCGGGAAAAATTCCCTTTTCGACTCAGAAAGTTTGGTTCGTCCAACTCGGAGATTCGATCGATTTGGAAACGGTTCAAGATCTTCTTCCGAAACGGTCCTCCTTGATTTTTCGACCTTCTCATCTAAAACCGTTGCAGGAAAAGGACAGAAGAGTTCTTCGCAGCGCCGCGATCGCGGACGGATCGCCTAACACGGATTCTACGCTTAAGATTCTCAAACTTTCTTCGAACTCCGTCCTTTCGAGACTTCTAGACACGGACTTGATCGTAGGTTCGTTTCCCGATGTTCCGGGAGATAATTCTTTCGGAGAAACGAATTCTTCCTTTCATTTTTCGATCCGGGATTTGTTCCACAATCGAAACGAGATTTCTTCAGCTTTGTTCTACGAAAATCAAAAACCCGATCTCGGAAAAATATCCGAGGTCTACGAAGTGTTAAACGCATCGGGGATTCGGAACGTTTCGATTTGTTTTACGAAGGCCGTTTGTAAAACCGTCGCGCCGGAAAATATTTTAAACGGAGAAGTTGCCGGAAGCGTTCACTTGGGATCGACCGTTCTGCGCAAAAAAGAATCTCCGAAACGAAGCGGAGTTTCCCAGTCGACCGCGAGACAAAGCGAACGAAAGGAAAACGTTCGGGACGCTTATACGCACGCTTACACGGTTCGTTCCTATCAAAACGGAGCCGATCCCGTTCTTTCCGGAGAATTGGATTTACTTCGATTGAAATGGAAGCTTTCTCCCGGAACAAAGATGAAGGAAGTTTACGGAGAACTTTTGAAAAACGCGAAAGAAACTTCGGTCAAGGATTCCGTTTTGTTTTCGGCGCTTCTTACGTGTTATTTGGATCAAACTCTTTCCGATTGCGATTCTTACGATCCCGATGACGTGACCGATGCGGCAAAAAAGAATCTGCTCCAATCCTTGTTTTCGTTTCGAAACGGAATTCCCGTTTTTCCCGCTTCTTTGAAAGTCGAGGAAAGTTTCATATCTCCGTTTTACGATCCTTATTTATATTATAAGAATATTCTAAAATTTGCAAGAACGCTTTACGAGCCGGAAATCGGGGAGTTCGCGGGAAAAATCGCTCTCGAAAACGCAAACGACGCGGAAGAAACCAAAAACGTGGAGGAGATTCTCCAGGGGTTATATGCGCAGAAATACTTTCTGCAAGGCGTGTCCTTTTCCAAAAATCAGATCTACCGCAAGGAAGAATTGTATCTGATTCTATCCGGAAATTGGAAAGAGGCTCTCGAGGTCATAAAGAAAAAAGAGGACGAGGAAGATACGGGAAGATTTAGGGAACGATTGTTCCGTAATTGGAAAAGCGAAATCACGGGCGCTTGGTTTTCTCCGTATTCTCTGTATTCCGAAGTTCACGGAAATTCTCCGAAGCTTTTCGAATCTTTGGATCCGGAGGAAAGAAGCCTTTTGTATCATTTGATCTTGTATTGCGTTCCGTTTCAGGAAAACGAGGAAACCGATCTTCTCGCCGAATCTCTCGTCGACTACGAATGGAACTCGGGCGGCAAATCCCGGGCGCTACGGATGGTTTTGGGTTACGCGCAGGCGTTGCTTTCCAGGGGAGAATTCTCCAAGTCGAAGGATTGGGCGGATCGGATCGGTTCCAAATTCAAAACGGGGAACGATTATAAAATCATATTCAAAGATAAGAATATTCTTTTGAATAAGCTCGAGTTTCTTCAGGGAAAAAATCCGGCGCTCTCCGAAGGAGATGAAAAAACGGAATGGCTGGTTCTCTATGAAAAAGCATCCTCGAAATCTCCGAGCGAGTTTATCGAATTCTTAAATTCTACGATCCGCGCCAAACGCGGAAAAAACTTCAGCGCGAAAGAAAGGACCGAACTTTTGGATTGGATCACCTATCTTCAGAAGCTTTGTTTTAAAAAGAACAACTCGGAAGTATTCTTCGATCTTGCGGTCGCAAAGGATTTTATCTCCTTGGCAAGGTCTTTGATCTTGAACGCGAATCCGGATTATAAGGACATCGGCGTTTTTTCCTCCGTCGCAGAACGACTCAAAGAAAAAATTCCGGCGGATCAGGAATTTCTCGCCGTAATGGATTTGGGGGTTGAATCCTTTTACATCCGTTTTTTAAAGGGCAAGTCCAAAGGAGATCTTGCGTTTAAGGACAACCGAAAACTCAGAGCTTCTTTGTTCCGTTATTTGGAGGAAGCCGGACGCGGCGGTTACGAGGTTTTACTTAGGGAAGAACTCGAGAACGAATATAGGAGAAACATAAAACTTACGAAGAACAAACTCACTTATTTGTATTTGAGCTCGTATCATTTTAGAATTCCCTTGGTGCCGAGAACCGAGGATAAGTTTTATCTTGTCAACGATCCCGAATCGCTTCTTGCTAATCCAGCGTTTTCCACCAAAGAAGAATTCGCTCCGGAATATCAGATTCAATTTTTAACGGGAGTTAGGCCGCAAGAAGGTTGGAAAAAATCCCTCAAGGATTTGGAAGCGTTCGAAGTCGGTTCGGGCAGAATCGGTTCCGATCCGAAAAGCCGTCTTTATATTCTGCAGGAGCCGCTTGAGATCGTCAACCAAGTCAGTCTGAGTTTCGGGGGACGTTCCCTTCCCGAATCGTACGGAACGTTGAGAAAAGGGAATTGGATTTACACTTCTTCCTATCTCGACGAGGAACGTTACGACGTTCAGAACTTCAGGGATTCTTTTTACTGGATCGCTCAGAATTTTCTGAGCCCCGGAGTGATCTTTATCGGAGATCAGACGGACACGGCTCACGTGGATTTTTTAAAACGATTTACCAAACGAAGCGGAACGAGAATCCCTCTTTACATCCGCTTTCAGGAAACGTTAGACGCCATCAAAGAGGCGCATCCGCTCGATCGGGTTTGGAACGGTTATAGACTTTATACGAATAGTTTTATATTAGAAGAATAGAATTTGCGAACGGGATAGGAGCCGTCCTTACCTTATTCGCCGATCCGTAAACCGGTTCTTTCCTTATTCTCCGCGGCTTTCCAGCAGTTTCTTACGTTCCTCTTTGGAGAGATTTACGAGAGTTCTCATTCTTTCGTGAAACTTGGCGAAGTCGCCGCCGGTCTTTTGGAATTCGTTTTTAAAAAAATCCGTGCCGGAATGATACCGAAGATAACCCACGAAGTCCTCGTTGTTCCAGTTTTTTGCGGCGAGTTTTTCAACCTCAAACGTTTTGAATTCTTCTTTTGCAAGAAGAAGCGATTCCTTGAACGCATCGAATATTTTCTTTTTCCCCTCGAGTTTTTCGGAATCGGACGCACCTGTGGCGTATAAGCTCTTGAGTTTGTCCGCGGTTTCCACGAGTAGTTTTTTGAGCTTTTGGGATTCTTCCTTATGAAGGAGAATCTGCTTTTTGATCGGGCTATCCTTTCCTTCGATCGATTCCAGATAACGGAACGCGCCTTCTTCCTCGACGAAACTCGCATAACTTTCATTAAACGAAGAATCCCCCGGAAAATACACGGTCGCGTGCGCCATTTCGTGAAACACGAGCGAGGCGATCTCGTGCGGCTTCCCGTCCAGCTGCGAGGAAAAGATCGGATCTTCGAACCAGCCGAGCGTGGAATATCCGGCCGTGATTCGAATTCTCGTATCGAATCCTTTTTCTTTGAGTTCTTTTTCCTCTTCCTTCGCCTTTGCTAAATCGAAGTAGCCCTTGTAAGGAACCGTGCCCGCGATCGGAAACCACCAAGTATAAGATTCCAATTTCAAAGGATAACAGGCTGCCACGTGCCAGCCCAATTCTTCCCGATCGAGTTGAACATACGACTTGAACCCGGCCGCCGGATCGAGAGCCAATTCTTTGATTCCGTATTCGCGGAAACTTTCGACGGACTTAAGTTTTTCTTTTACGTCCGGTTGTGTGTTCGGGTCCTGCAATACGGATTCGATCGACTTTCGTTTGAGTAGAATGTCGAGTTGCCCCGTTCCCAAATGCCAGAGATAACCCGCACAACCTTGCAGAGCGAAACAAAGAAAGACTAAGAATCCGATTCTTCCTATTTTCAAAGCGCTTTTGAATTTACGGTTGTTCTTCGTATTGAGAGAATTGAAGTTAGGTTCTGACATGGAATTTTTACGCTCGCTCCCGAAGGTAGTCTTAATCAACGGAATTCTTTTTACCATTTTGATTGCGGTTCTGATTTTTCCCAAGGATTGTTCGTTGTCTTCTCTTTTCTCCGGTAAACGTCCGATCAGCCCCGGCGAACAAAAATCCGCGATCGAAATTCAGAATTCATTCCGCAACGTTTATCATCTTGTAAAGGATTCCGTCGTCTCGATCCGAACGAAAAAGAGCGAATCGATTTCCAGTCCGTATCACTACTTCGATTTTAGAAACGAGAGATTGGCGTCTTTCGGAAGCGGATTCTTCGTGCATGAAAAAGGTTATATCGTCACGAATTATCACGTGATCGAAGGCGCGGAAAGCATAGAAGTCATCACTTCGAACGGAAGCGTTCACTCCGCGAAATACGTGGGAAGTCACGAACGAGCGGACATCGCACTTTTAAAAATCCGGGAAGGTTCCGGTTTAAAGCCGATCGTCTTCGGCAACTCGGATCAAATCGAAGTAGGGGATTGGGCGATCGCGATCGGTTCTCCCTTCGGTTTAGAACGTTCCTTCAGCGTCGGAGTCGTCTCCGCAAAATACAGGGAAGATTTGGACGAGACCGGTCAGACGCATATCCAAACCGACAGTATGATCAATCCCGGGAGCAGCGGCGGCCCGCTTTTGAACATCTATGGAGAAGTCATCGGAATCAACCGTTTGATCCGAAGCGAAACTGGACGGAACTCCGGCATCGGTTTTGCGATTCCAAGTAACTATGCGTTGAAGATCATTCGTATGATCGAGTCGAATCAAGGCAGACACATTCGACCTGCGATTCTCGGAGTGATGGCTACCGTCCCGCTTCCCGATCACAGGATCGCATTGGGGATTCCGGAATCTTGGACGGGAGTTCTTGTCTACGACATGGACCCGCAATCTTCGGCGGAACTTGGCGGAATCAAACGTTACGATTTTATTCTCGAGGCGAACGGAACTCCGATTAAAAATATTAATGATCTGCGCGAACAGGTTGGAATAGTGGGATTGGGCGGCAAGATCAAACTCCGCATCTATCGGGAGAAGGCGATGCTCGAACTTCCGGTTAAGCTGATTCAGAAATAAGTAGAATAGAATTTTTAGAGGAAAAAGAAAGACGGGATGAGAAGAAACATCGTTCACAGCGGAGCGGACGCTCTGATCTATGAAATCAGACAGATCGTAGCCGTCGCAAAAAAACTGGAGGCTCTCGGTCTTCAGATCACGTATGAAAACATCGGTGATCCGATTCAAAAGGGAGAAACAATTCCCGATTGGATGAAAGAGATCGTTTCCAACCTCGTATTGAAAGACAAGTCTTGGGCCTACACGGCCACGCAAGGTTACGAACCTACCCGCACCTTCCTCGCCCAGAAAGTGAACGAAAGAGGCGGAGCGCAGATCACCGCGGACGATCTTTTATTCTTCAACGGACTCGGCGACGCGGTCGCGAAGATTTTCGGCTTTATGAGAAGAGAGGCCCGCGTTCTCGGACCGAGCCCCGCGTATTCCACGATTTCCTCCGCGGAAGCCGCGCACAGCGGGTACGAACACCTAACGTATAATCTTTTACCCGAACACAATTGGATGCCCGATCTCGAGGATATCGAGAACAAGGTGCGTTACAACGATTCTATCGCGGGAATTCTTTTGATCAACCCGGACAATCCGACCGGCGCAGTATATGATAAAACCTTGATGAAGAAGATCGTAGCCATCTGCGAAAAATACGATCTCATGCTGATCTGCGACGAAACCTACGCGCACGTGAATTATTCGGATCATGGTCCCCTTCATCTTTCGGAAGTCATCGGGGACAAGGTTCCCGGAATGGCGTTACGATCCATATCCAAAGAATTTCCTTGGCCGGGCGGACGCTGCGGTTGGCTCGAAATTTTCAACAAGGACAAGGATCCGGTCTTCAGCCGTTACGTAAAATCGCTGTTAGACGCCAAGATGCTCGAGGTTTGTTCCACCACTTTGCCGCAAATGGCGATTCCGGAAGTGTATTCTCATCCTGAGTTTATTCCGCACTTAAAACGAAGAAACGAGAAGTTCAAAAAACGCGCACACGCCGCGACCGAATACTTCGCGGGAATAAAAGGGGTGAAGGTCGTCGAGCCCAAAGGCGCGTTTTATCTGACCGTGGCGTTCGACGACGGAGTTCTGAATTCGAAGATGAGGTTGAAGGTGGAGAATCAAAAGGCGGACGAGTTCATCCAGCCGCTTCTCGGCTCCGCCGCAAATGATCGAAGATTCGTGTATTATCTGCTCGCTTCCACGGGAATCTGCGTGGTTCCTTTGTCCGCCTTCTGCACGTTAAAGGACGGCTTCAGAGTGACTCTTCTCGAGGAAAACGAGGAAAAGTTCGACTGGATCTACAAAACTCTTCGCGATAAAATTACGGAGTACATCGCTTCCGCCTAACGTCGGTTGGAAAAGGAGAATGGGGACTCGAGTTTGAAAGAGCCGCTGCGCATCGGACTGATGGATTCCGGTATGGGCGGCTTGTCCGTTCTTAAGGAAATTCTAAAATACCAAATTCCGCTTGAAGTCGTATATTACGGAGATCTAAAGAATAGTCCGTACGGCGAAAAGGACGCCTCGGCGATTCTGGAGATCGTACGAAACGTTTGTATTCGATTGCAAGAGGAGAACGTTGCGGCGATTCTACTCGCGTGTAATACCGCGACTTCCGCCGCGGCTGAAACGCTTCGAAAAGAATTTACGATCCCGATTTTCGGAATGGAACCAGCAATCAAACCGGCGATCCAACAAAATCCCGGAAAAAAAATCGCTCTTCTGGCTACTCCCGTCACGCAAAGAGAAGAGAAACTGCAGAAGCTCAAAAAGGAATTAAGAGCGGAAGAATTGATCCTCCCGGTTTCTTGTCCCGGATTGGCCGGTCTCGTGGATCAGGGAAAATTCGACGAGGCCGAAAAATATCTCGAACCGATTTTGAAGGATTTGAAAGAGAAGAATGTAGACAATCTGGTGTTGGGCTGCACGCATTACGTTTTTTTAAAGCAAATCATTGAAACGAATTTTCCGGGAGTGAAAATCTACGACGGAAACGAGGGGACGGTTCGGCATCTTTTGAATTCTCTGCAAGTTGCCGGAAAGATCGGAGACGCCGTTTTTGATTCTTTGCAAACGGATGTAACGATGCAGAATTCGAGTCATAACGGTTTGCAATCCGCCTCTCTTACATACAAGCTCCTCTTAAACAGCGAAGATCCGTTCCATTCTACGCTTGCGTCCGATCTTTTGGGATCGCGAACCAGAGCGTAACTTTGTCCGCATCCTCTTTTTTCGGGAAAAATTCTTCCGAGGCACAGTCGCTCCTGGAAGGAATCGTTCGAAAAGATCCCAAGTCGCTCGAAAAATTTTACGATCTCTACGGATCGCTCCTTTATTCCGTAATTTATAAAATTCTAATGAATCGCGAAGAAGCCGAAGAGATTCTCCAGGAAGTATTCACGATTTTGTGGAACAAGGCGGATCAATTCAAGCCGGAACGATCTTCTCCCTTGACTTGGATGACTACGATTGCGCGTAACGCGGCGGTTTCCAAGTTGCGTTCTTCCGATTATAAGAATCGAAAACAAAACACGGAGTTTCGGGAAATATTTACGGAAAAACCGGGTGTCGCCCGGGATTCCGTTTTTCAAGCGGCCATGGATTCTTCGTTGCTGACTCGTGTTCGCGAGGCGGTCGCTTCTTTAGCTCCGGAAATTTCGGTTCTTTTGCAGGAAGCGTATTGGAGCGGACTCAGTCAGAGCGAAATCGCTGAAAAATACAAACTTCCTTTAGGAACGGTGAAGTCGCGAATTCGAACGGGACTTTTGGAATTGCGAGACAAACTCAAGGATTGGTCGTGAAAGGATTGTGGTGAGGGATTTTGTGGTAGTTCCTACGGATTTTGCCGTAACACAGAGCGCGCCCCGCCCAGATTTTGGGTGGTGGGGTGAGGTGGCGGGAGTAGTTCCGCAAATTTTCCTCTATCAGAAAAACCTCCTGTATTCCAGCAGAATTCATGAATCTTGTCGGAACTCTACAAATTTGCGAAAAAAAAGAATCCGAATTCCCTTGTAGAACGTATAGAAAAGTAGGGTGATAGAAATATGACTTCGCACTCCAATCCGGAACCGAGAGAACGCTGGGAGGATTTCGTTTTTCCGAACGAGGTCTTTGATCCCTTTCCCGCGAATGCGGAACTCGAAGAAATTTTTCATTTACAAGCGCTTTCTTCTTTAAACGAGATCCTACCCGAATCTTCCGTAAGAGATACGATTATATCCTCCTTCCTTGTGGACGGAACTCCGGCCGAAGACTTCCTCTTTGTCCGAGACGGCGAAATCTCTCTCTGGAAAAAGAGTCCGTTCGAGGGAGTGGAATACAAAATTCTCAACCACGATACAAAGCGACAAACCGTAACGCTCATGATACGGATGGAACCGAACGCGGTTTTTCCAGCGCATTCTCATAGTAGCGCCGAGGATTGTCTTTTGATAAAAGGCGACTTAAACATCGCGGGAGCTACGATGCAAGCCGGAGATTTCCACAGGGCGAACGCGGGATCCAAACACAAAAAATTCACCACCGCGTCAGGCGCGGAATTTTTGATCGTAACGGGAGAATCCGACTTCTCCGCATCCGGGAAATTTTTTTCCTAATTTTTAAAAGCGCTTTCTTTGGAAATAAATTTCCAAAAACCGTTTTTCTTTTTTTGAAATAAATTTCCTAACTTTCCTCTAAAAATTCGATCCGTTTTTTTCGAACTAGAGTATAATACGAAAACTCCTCCATAGAGGATTCATCTCGGAGTAACTATGATCCGTTTACTAACAGCGATCGCTGTTCTTTCTCTTTGCACGGTTTGTAAACGCCAAGCGGCCGAAAGTTCCGACGCAGTCGTTACCTTTCTCAAAGGAAAGGCTTCCGTCGTCGAAACAGGAAAGGAACTTTCTCCGCTCGCAAACGTGACCGAAAAACAATCCGTGAAAACCGATGCCGATGCGGTTTTGGATCTTACTTCCAAACTGGGAAGTTTCCGTCTTTTGGGGGGAAGCACGGCGACCTTGGCGGCACTCAACGCGGATAGCGCTTCCTTTCAAGTGAGCGAAGGAAACGTTTTGATTAAGGCCGGCAAACTCGCGAAAGGCCAGAGCCTGCTCGTCGACACTCCTACCGTTGTGGCCGCAGTTCGCGGAACTCAATTTTGGGGAAGAGTGAACGGCAAAGACGAATCCGGAACCTTTGCGGTTCGTGAAGGAGCCGTCGAGATCACCCGTAAATCCGACAACGCAAAAGTTTTGATCGAAGCCGGACAAGCCGTGGATTTAAAACCGGGCGATACGAATCTGAAAGCAAGAACGGCCGCAAAAGAAGAATTAACCGCAATGGAGCAGATCGACCAAATGAAATGATTTCCTGAATTCCCGAATCTTCGTCCTTAAGTGCCGGATTTCCCTTAAGAGTCCGGTTTTTTTTTGTGTGCAGGGATCTCCTATTTCTCAAGCTATTCCTAAAAAAGAGTCGGGACTTTGGGAATGGAAGAAAAGATCACATACAAAAGTGCGGGTGTGGACACTGAAAAAGGACAAGAGTTCGTCCGAAAGATCAAACAAAACGTGGAATCCACACACGGTCCGAGAGTTCTCGGCGGCCTCGGCGGTTTTGCAGGAGCCTACGACGTCAGCGTTCTTAAAAAATACAATCAACCCATTCTACTTTCCGGAACCGACGGTGTCGGAACAAAAATCGAACTCGCCCGTCTTTTGAATACGTTCGACACGGTGGGAATCGATCTCGTCGCGATGTGCGTAAACGACATTCTTGTCTGCGGGGGAGAACCTCTTTTCTTTTTGGATTATATCGCCTGCGGAAAACTCGATCCCGAAAAAATGGAAAAGATCGTCGCGGGTATCGTTCACGGATGTAAGTTGTCCAACGCTTCCTTGCTCGGAGGAGAAACCGCGGAACATCCCGGTACGATGAAAGAGGACGAATTCGATCTCGCGGGTTTTGTGGTCGGCGCGGTGGAAAAGGATCAGATGATCGACGGTTCTTTGATTCGTCCCGGAGATAAAATCTTAGGACTCGAATCCAGCGGTCCTCACAGCAACGGTTTTTCGCTCATTCGAAAACTTCTCTTAAAGGATGGAAAACATCTTCCTTCCGATCCGGAACAGGTCAAGTTTCTCAAAGATTACGCGCTCAAACCGACGCGCATCTACGTTTCCAGTATATTAAAACTTCTGCAAAAAGTTCCCGTAAAGGGAATGGTGCACATCACGGGCGGAGGTTATCAGGAGAATGTTCCGAGAGTTCTTCCTGCCGGATCGCAGGCGAAGTTTTTCAAGGACAGGATTCCTTCCGGATATTTTTTCGAAAAAATCAAAAAGGACCACAAACTCGACGAACTCGAATTGTTCGCTACCTTCAACATGGGAATCGGTTATATGCTCGTCGTTTCCGAGGAAAACGTAAACTCAGCCAAGGAGTTTTTGGAATCCACGGGAGAATCCGTTCATCTGATCGGTGAGATCGTCTCCGGTAAGAAAGAAGAAGTATTCTTCGTCTAACAGCACATCTATGATCACGATCGCGGAACTTCTTCGATCCAGGGTTTTGGTTCTTTCCAAAAAGAATCCCTTTATGCTTTCGAGGCTCACGTTTTTTTATCTGATCCTCGGAGTTGCGGGCGGACTTTTTTCAGCCGCGTTTTGGATGCTCTTGGAATATCTCATCCGTTTCGCGTCCGCGGTTTCCGGCGTTTATACGGTTCCGTTTATGGCCGTCTGCGGTTTGCTCGTCGGACTCATCATTCATCTTTTGGGAGAACCCGGAGAAATCTCATTAGTAATCGATAATATACGGTTTCGCGGCGGAAAACTCGAAGCGAGTCAAAATCCTTCCATGGCTCTTTCCTCTTTGTTGAGCATCTCGGCGGGGGGAAGCGCGGGACCGGAGGCGCCTCTCGTACAAATCACCGGTTCATTCGGAAATTGGTTCGCGGAAAAACTTAGACTCACGGGAGAAGAATACAGATCCATGACGATAGCCGGAATGGCCGCCGGTTTTACCTCCCTTTTCGGTTCCCCTCTCGGGGGCGCGTTATTTGCGCTTGAGATTCTGCAACACAGACACGTAGTCGAATACTATAAGGCTCTTCTTCCCGCGTTCTTATCCAGCACCTCGGCGTTTTTCGTATTTCTTTGGATGACGCACGCAGGTTTGCAGCCTACCTGGCAGTTTCCGCAATACGTTCCCGGAGACATTCAAGATTTCTTATATGCACTTTTGCTGGGGGGGATCGGCGCGGCCTTGGGCTGGATGTTTCACGGATTGTTCGTCGCAAACCGTTGGGCGTATTCTAAAATTCCCGGACCGATCTATTGGAAAACCTTGTTGGGCGGTCTCGTATTGGGTTTGATCGCTTGGCAGATTCCGTTGACCCGATTTTTCGGCCACGATCAGCTCAATCAGATTGTGGAAGGAAAATTCACTCTCCTCTTTTTGGTCGCGCTGATTTTCTGGAAGACGTTCGCGATTACGACTACCGTTTCCACCGGATGGAGAGGGGGAATCATCATTCCTCTGTTTTTTCTCGGAGCCTGCGCCGGAAAACTTTTGTTCGGAATTCTTCCGAGCGAAAACGAATCCTTTCTAATGATCTGTCTGATGGCGGCCGTAAATTCTTCCGTAACCAAAACGCCGATTTCGACCACGATTTTGTTGTCCGAACTGACCGGACTTTACAGTTTTACTCCGGTTTTGATCGCGAGTTTAAGCGGATATTTTCTATCTCCGAAAGAGCCGTTCATCAAAACGCAAGGGAAAGAAGGTTAGGATTTCGATCGCGTTTCAATTTAGAGATTGGACTGATTCGGATTTTTGAATATTTAAAATTTAGAATGTTTTGGAACTATGCGTGTGACAATTTCTTCCGTTCGCTTTCGAGCGATATAAGGCCTGATCCGCTTCTTCGATGATTTCCGACGCACAATCGGCGTACGGGGATTGATCCGTCTGTTTTCCGAAATCGAGGGTCGAGATCCCCGCGCTGATCGTGATCGGAGTGTTTTCCCAGGATTGTTTTCGAACCATCGTCACCAATCGTTCCGCCACTTCGATCGCCTTTGGTTCGGGCATATCGGGCAAGGCGATTACGAATTCTTCTCCCCCGAATCGGGCTAAAAGGTCGCTTACCCGCAGCGTTTCGGTAAGAACACGGGCCAATCCTACGAGAACCCTATCTCCCGCTGGATGACCGAAGCGGTCGTTGTATTCTTTGAAATGATCGACGTCGATCATGATTAAGGAAAGAAATCCCTTCTTTCTACGAGCGGCTTCGATTAAGAATTGCAACTCTTCGTTGAAGGTTCTTCTGTTTTTTAATTTCGTAAGGGGGTCGGTGGAGGCTTGTTCGAACAATCGATCGTTTGCGTTCTTCAATTCGGCCGCGAGCTGATTGAGCTTTCGATTCGACTCCACGATTTCGGTGATGTCTCTTCCGATCGCATAAATCAAACCGGCGGATCGATCCGGGAACGCGGTCCAGGAAAAATTCTTATAGTTTCCGTCGGAGCAACGATATCGGTTTTGAAACGATAAAATCGGAATTCCTTGTATGAGTTCCTCGATTACCTTGTAAGTCGGTTCCACGTCCTCCGGATGCAGGTAAGAATAAGAATTAAACGCCAGCAATTCCTCGGTCGCCCAACCGAACGCTTTTTGAAAGGAAGGATTGATCTTGAAAATGTATCCGTCGATTTTAGCGATGCAAAGCATATCGAGAGAATAATCGAAAAACTTTTCGATGTCGTATTTGATTCCGTTATACATATCGTTATCTTTTTTCTCGAAACCCAATTCGTTTAATGATCGGTATTTTACTGGCAGAAATAAGAATATTAAAGAAAAAAACGGAATCGAGTTTATTCGGAGATCAAAGAATACATTCGATTTATAGAATATTATTCAATATCCATTCGTTTTTATAAAAACGAATAATGCTGATCGGGGATTCTTGTTCCTCTTGGGCTGAATTTTGAAAAATTTATCCTTTGATGCACTGTCTTTATGCTTCCGAGTGGCTATGAGTCGCCCGATTTCTTCCGGTTGCTTTCGAGACGTAAAGGGCTTTGTCTGCATTTTCTAAAAGTTCTTTCGCGTCGAACGCATGGTTGACTTCGTTTAACATCGGTCCGGTTGTTGCAGCGCCGATGCTGATCGTTATACTCCTATTTTCCCAATCGAATTTTCTGATTGTGGAGGTCAATTTTTCGGCCACTTCGATCGCGCGCGTTCGCGACGTGTCGGGTAGAGCTACGATGAATTCTTCTCCTCCGTATCGGGCCAGCGTTGCGTTTTTTGGAAGAGTTTCGGTGAGTAACTTGGCGAGATTTACTAATATCGCATCGCCCGCCGGATGACCGAATTTGTCGTTGTATTCTTTGAAATGGTCCACGTCGATCATGAGCAAAGAAAGATGACTTTTGTGATTTTGAGCGTGATGCATCAGATATTGAAGTTCTTCCGTAAAGGCTCTTCGATTTTTCAATTTTGTCAAAGGATCGGTCGTGGCCTGCTCAAACAATCGATCATTGGCTTCCTTCAGTTCCGATGCGAGTTGACTGATCTTTTGATTCGACTCGATCGTTTCGGTGATGTCTCTTCCGGTAACATAGACCAATCCCGCTTCTAGATCCGGATATCCGGTCCATGCAAAATGTTTATAACTCCCATCGGTGCAGCGAACCCGATTTTGGATGGAAGTTCTAGGAATGCCTCCGTCCAATTTTTCGAATTCCATTTTAATCATGTCCTGATCGTCCGGATGCAGCAGATGAAAGGGAGTTTTTCCGAGAAGTTCCTCTTCGGTCCATCCTAGGATTCTGTGGAACGAAGGATTCACCGAGATGACCGTTCCGTCCAGTCTTTGGATCGAAAATAAATCCAGGGAATACTGGTAGAATTTTTCTAGATTGTATTCCTTTTTATAACCCATACGCACCTTCCTGAAAAGATTTTTCCAAATTGTTAAGCGAAATCCTTTGTATGGAAGCCGGTTCTTTTCGATGGAGGAAGAACTGGATCTTTTCGATTACAAGGATTGGCTTTCGGATGCGATTCGAGAACTGTGAGTCGTCCGATCTCTTCCGCACATCTTAGAATGATACAAGGCCCGGTCGGCGGATTCTATCAGATTCATAAGATGAACGTTGTTTTCGATCCGGGATTTTTGATTTCCGGAGAGGGTGGAAACTCCGATGCTGATCGTTACGGATCTTTTTTTCCAGGGGAATTCACGGATGATTTGAAGAAGCCGTTCCGCGATTTGGCTCGCGGCCGTTTCGGAAGTATCGGGCATGGCGACGATGAATTCCTCCCCTCCGTATCTTGCGATCACGTCGTGTTGGCGGAGCGTTTGGGTCAACAGTGAAGAAAGGTCGATCAAAACCTGATCTCCCGCGAGATGCCCGAATTGATCGTTGTAGTCCTTAAAGTAATCCACATCGATCATCAGAAGCGAAAGGGAATGTCCTTTGGTGAGAGATTGATGAACGATGCAGTTCATTTCCTCGTTGAACGCTCTTCTATTTTTAAGTTTTGTCAATGGGTCGCTGGAAGCCTGTTCGAACAATTGGTCGTTCGCTTCCTTGAGATCCGCAGCGAGTTGATTGACCTTTTGATTTGTTTCGACGAGTTCGGAAATATCCCGTCCCGTCACATAGATTAAACCCGCCTTTAGATCGGGAAATGCGGTCCAGGCGAAGAATTTATAGTTTCCATCCCTGCAACGGAATCGGTTTTGAAAAGAAAGAGTGGGAAGTCCCTGATTTAATTTTTCGAATTCCTGAAAGGTAGCTTCTTCGTCGTCCGGGTGAAGAAGATGAAACGGTTGTCTGCCGACGAGTTCCTCTTCCGTCCATCCGAGAACGCGCTCGAACGAAGGATTTACTTGCAAAACGGTGCCGTCCAAACGCTGAATCGACAGCAAATCCAGACAATTGTTTACAAGTTTTTCCAGATCGTATTCTTTTTCGAAATTCATCCTTGGCCTTCCTTGAATCGCATCCCATTTATTATCGGAAACATATTCAAAAAATGTAATCCTTTTTGTGCTCTCACTTTTACAACGTTTCGAGCGCGGCTTTTTTCATAAATTACTATGTGTTTTTCACCCTTTTTTTTGCTTCCATTTAGAAGCGTTCGAAACCGGCTCCTTTTTTTTAAAGTCGCGGTCTTTGCGTCGAATTTCTTTGTTAGGCGATTCTGGATACGGAGGTTTTGACAAAAATGCTTTTGATTTTTATTTTGAATAATCTAAATTTTAAATATGACTGTTAATTTATAGGATGATTTATTTTTAACGAATGCGATTCCAAGTAAACAAGAAAGGAACGAAGTCGGTTTCCGCTTTGATCTCACATTCTGAAGATTTAGGATGCTAGGAACTGGTTGGATTTAGAGCGCGACTCATAACTCTAAAAGAAACGGCTGTCAAGTTCCTAACATTTGTGAGAGTTCCCACACATTGCGTTTCTGGCACAGAATTTCATAGATTCGCTTCTATTTCTTTTTGTAAGAGTTCCCACATCTAAGGTCTTTAGACTCGCTCTTAGAAACGGGTTGATTCGGAGTGGAAAATGGCGGCCTAGGCTCGCCATTCTCCATTTTACTTACTGTTCGACGCAGAGAAGATTTAAGTTTGCGTTACAGTTCCACGTATCTACCGTAAACGCTCCTCCGGGAACATCGTTCGGATTGGTCGAAGTCGTGTTTCCGGCTTGCCCTGCATTGTTTCCGTCGTTGGAAGCCCACGCGTTGCAATCGGATGCAACTTCCCAAGGAAAGGTTCCCGGACCTCCGTTGAAACCGTTCCAAAAGAACTTCTGCGCTCCCGCATCGATTCCGTTTGCAAGGTTTGCGGTGACGGTCGAGTTTGCGTTGGTCGTAAACGTAACGGTGGTTCCGTCGCTTCTTCGATATTGTTTATTCGGATACAAGACCCAATCGATCAGACCCGGACTTCCGTCTCCGGCAAAAACGACTTCGCGGACGTTAAAAGAAACGAGCAACGCTTTATACGTTCCGTTTAAACCGCTTGGTCTTGCGGCCATACATTTTGCGTCGGCTCCCGCGATTCCGCCTAAGTTTCCGTTGTAACCGGCGCCGTTGTTTGTCGCAATAAACGTCCTGCAAAACGAAGCGTCTTTGCAGGAGGGCGCCGTTCCTATCGCGCCGCTTGCGGATCCGAGAAGAAGAAAAAGAAGACTTGTGTCGTCTTTCTTTTTGTCTTCGCAGGAGCAAAGAGTCGCTGCGATCGTTCCCGTCAGCAGAGTAAGAAAAATCTTTTTAAACATTGTATGTCCTTTGTTTGTAGTCGGTTCGTCTTCGGCCTATCTTACTCTAATCTTTTTATTTTTCACGGGAACGAAACAGAGCCGCAAACGAATCCGAATCTAGAAACCGGACTTCGCTTAATAATTTTCAGCATTTGGAAATAATTTTATGAAACAGGCTTCCATGTGAATGAAACATCCGCGGATTGTAGTGAAACGTTTTCGGTTTGTTTTTCGTTTGAATGGAGTATTCGTAAAATTTAATATTCCGTTTATAATATGACAGACATTTGTTCGTAGGTTCAAGCGCGTTGTCATTCTTTTGGGAAATCCGGAAACGGTTTGCGGATTCAGGATAAAAACGTTGAAAAAAAGAATCGTTCCGATTGTAAGCTTCTACCGTTTACGAAGATTCCCGATTCGGAGGAAGTTTGGAAAGATTCGCTACTCCGCCGGTTTTCGACCATTTCCCCGATTGACAGTCTTGGTCGGAGTTCCGACATTGGAACCATCCATGGGGAAAATCCAAGAACTCAGTCCGGAACTCATCAATCAAATCGCCGCCGGCGAGGTCATCGAATCCGCGCATTCCGTCGTGAAAGAGCTGATGGAAAATTCCATGGACGCGGGTGCGACTCAAGTGGACATCGAATCCAAGGACGGCGGTCTCTCCTTGTTGCGGATCACCGATAACGGTTCGGGAATCGCTCCCGAAGATTTGGAACCTGCGTTAAAACGACATGCCACGAGTAAGATCCGAGATTATAAGGATCTTGAATCCGTTTTGAGTTACGGATTCCGCGGCGAAGCGCTCGCTTCCATCGCGTCGGTGTCCCGCCTAACGTTGGAAAGCGGGACCAAGGATCAGAAAACCGCTTGGAAGATCCGTTCGACCGGAGGAACGATTTCCGATCGAGAAGAAATTCCCGGATTTACGGGAACGAAAATTCTCGTGGAAGAACTTTTCTTTAACACTCCCGTCCGCAGAAAATTCCTAAAGTCGATCCGCTCCGAAGATAAAAAGATCCGCGACCGCGTAACGACGCAAGCGCTTGCGAGAGAAGACGTTCGCTTTCGTCTTTTTCAAGACGGAAAGGAAGTGTTCGTTCTTCCTTCCAGAGAAAATAAAAAGGATCGGATCATCGATCTGTTCGGGGAGAATTTCCGGGATCATCTTTTGGAAGTGAGTTTGGAACGGGGCGGAATCAAAGCCTACGGTTATATCAGCGATCCCGATTTTTATAAATCGAATCGGACCGGACAATTCATCTTCATCAACGGAAGACCGATCGAAATCAAGTACAGCTCCGTTCTTTTAAAAAAAGCGTATGACGAACTGCTTCCTCCGAACGGACATCCGTATTGTTTTTTATTTTTCGATATCGATCCTTCCCGAGTCGACGTTAACGTCCATCCGGCCAAAAAAGAAATCCGCTTTTTGGACGAGGAAGGTTTCAACGGATTTTTTCTCACTCTCATTCAAAAGGAATTGCGATCTAGCACTCCGGTCAGTTTTTTAGAATTGAAAAAACGTCTTTTAAGACCGACACCCGATGCGTTTAAAACGAGTTCTTTGTATCAGGCGCATTCTTCTTCCCGAGCGCAGGAGAGTCCGCTGCTCAGTCGAGAGTTGTTCAGCGAAATTCCCAGACAGGAAGGTTTCGATCTGGAAAGAATGGGACCGGGAGCTTCTCTTTCGGCGCTTACCGACGAACGGGTGAAACATTCTTCCTTTGTTCCGAAAAAACACTTCGGAGTTCTATTCGAAACGTTTATCCTCGCGGAAGCGGAAGACGGTTTTTACATCATCGATCAACATACGGCGCACGAACGAATCCGATACGAAGAAGTTCTTCGAAAACTAGAAAAGAAGAATTACGGAATCCAGCCGCTTTTGACGCCGATTCGAATCGACGTTTCCAAACAGGAACAGGAAGAAATTTTAAACCGACGTAAGGAATACGAAGAAGTCGGAATTCACCTCGATCCGCTCGGGGAGGACAGCGTGGTTCTTCGGGAAATTCCGGCTTATATGGAACCGGGAGAGGAAAAGGAAATCATTCTCGATTTTTTAAACCGAACCGAAGGAAAGGAATCCACCGAACCCGAGTTATACGATCTAATGGCGAAGTGTGTTGCCTGTCGTTCCGCGATCAAAAAAGGGGATCAACTTTCCGATCCGATCCTCGCCGAAATTTTAAACAGACTGAGTTATTGCGAAAATCCTTCCCGTTGTCCGCACGGAAGACCCACCTTAGTAAAGTTGAGCAGAGATGACCTCGAAAGAATGTTCCACAGAAAATGAAGAAGTTCCGGGAAAAGAACCGGATCGAGTCGTACGTAAATTATTCCGTCAAACGTTAGTCGGAATCGTGATTCTCGTATTGGGAGTCGTGTTTTTGGCGCGTGTTTTTCCAGAACCCGTGCTCGCGGTTTCCCAAAAGTTCATCGAGATCACCGGGGTTTTCGGAGTGGGAATCGGAATCATGCTCGCGGATTCTTTACACGTCTTTATTCCGCCCGACGTGTTCTTGATGATCGCCGTCGCGGGAAAGTTGAATTCGATTTTAGTCATCGCATCCGCTTCGATCGGAAGTCTCATCGGAGGAACGATTTCGTATCTTACCGGGAGAATTCTTCTGCCTAAGATAGAAGGAATCGCGAGCTTCGTCAAAAAACACGAACAAAAGCTAGAACACTATCTGCATCGATACGGTTTTTGGGCCGTGGTCTTGGCCGCATTGACTCCGCTTCCGTATTCCTGGGTTTCTTTGGCGGCGGGCGCGATGAAAATGAGATACGTTTTGTTTTTTCAGGGTTGTCTTTTTCGAATTCCGCGTTTTATAGTATTCTATTATCTGATTCAATTCGGTTGGGTCGGAGGCGGAATGTGAGCCGTTCGGCTTGCAAACGCAGTCCAATCGAATGAAAGAATTTTTGGTTCAAGGTTAAACTCTTGGAAACGAATCAACCCAATCTATTTCCGAAAACGAGAGAAGAAGTCATCCGAGAGAATCTGGATCTGTTCGATCTTCCGATTCGGATCCAAGCCCTGATCGAAAACGTTCTGCAGGGAAATATCCGGGAACAATCCTTGGTTTGTTGTCACAGCGCCTGCGACGTCTGCAACGCGACGATCCGAACCTGTCTTCGAAAAATCAAAAACGAGTTGGAAGTTTCTTGAGCGATCTTTTTACAAAGAAGCCGATTCCCCCTCTTGCGCATAAAATCCGTCCTTCCAGTTTCGAAGAGGTCATCGGTCAGGCGAGGGCCACCAAACAACTCGTCAACTATCGATCTCCCGTTTCCATCATTCTTTACGGTCCGCCGGGAACCGGAAAATCCACGTTAGCCGGAATTCTTTGCCGCAAATGGAATCTTCCGTATGTCGAATACAACGCCGTTTCCACCGGTGTCGCCGAAATCAAAAAACTTTTGGAACGAGCGGAACGGGAAGGAACCATCCTTTTGTTTTTGGACGAGATCCACCGCTTCAGCGCTTCGCAGCAGGACAGTCTTTTGAAAGGAGTGGAAACGGGCCATCTCGTACTGATCGGCGCCACGACCGAAAACCCGGCCTTCCGAATCACAAGACCTCTTTTATCCCGTTGTCAAATCCTGAAAATCGAACCTTTGAGCCTGGAGGAACAATCCTCCCTTTTGGAAAGAGGCATTCAAAATCTTGCATATTCGATAAATCTAAACGACCAAGCGAAGGAAACGCTGATCCGTTTTTCGGGCGGGGACGGAAGGAAACTTCTTTCGAACCTCGAAGGACTCAGCTTCAGTTTTCCGGAAGGTCATACGATTTCCAAATCGGACGTGGAGGAATATCTAGAAAGCCGCGTGATCGAATACGACAAAAGCGGAGAATCGCACTACGACGTGATTTCCGCGTTTATCAAATCGGTGCGGGGAAGCGATCCCGACGCGGCCTTGTATTATCTCGCCGTTCTTTTGGAAGGAGGGGAAGATCCTCTTTTTATTATGCGAAGATTGATCATTCTCGCGAGTGAGGACGTGGGAAACGCTTCCGTAAACGGTTTGCCCCTCGCGGTTTCCGGCTTACACGCGTTAGAGGCGATCGGAATGCCGGAAGGAAGATTGATTCTCGCGCACGTCACGACCTTCTTAGCCTCCTGCCCCAAATCGAATGCGAGCTACAAGGGATTGGGAGCGGCGCTTTCTTTCGTTCGAGAAAAAGGAACCGGGATTAAAATTCCGAATCGTCTTCGAAACGCGCCCACCTTTCTTCATAAAAAGGAAGGAGCCTCCCAAGGTTATATTTATCCGCACGATTTCGGAGGGTTTAAGGAACAAAATTATTTCCCGGACGAATATGCAGATCACCCGCCCCGTTTTTACTTTCCGACGGGAAACGGAGCCGAGTTGAAGTTGAAGGAATATCTGGAAAAGGTCTGGGAAAAAACTTCTTGGAAAAAAGGGGATTGAATGACTTCGATCGTTCGAAGAGCGCGGCGAATTGATTATTTGTCGTAAAGTTCCGGACGAGCCTTGACTTGTTTCGTGTCGGCTTCCAGTTTAAAACCTTTTCCCGTTTCCGTTTGAATCCGGTTGGATTCGGAATTTCGCTGTTGAATCGACTGAATCGTTTCTTTCGTCTTTTTTTGTTTGAATTCGGATTGGAACATCTTTCCTCCTTGGCCGTAAGACCGGCGAGGTTTAATAAACGTTTCGTGCGTTTCGATCAAAATCTAAAATCTTTTTTTAAAGGAAGAATTGCGATTTGATTACAAAACCGCAATTTATCCGAATTCTTTGCGCAAAGCGTCGAGAACCCGATCGTTTTGGTCCGGTCTTCCGATCGTGATTCGAAGCGCGCCCAATTCGTAACTTTTCAAATCGCGGAGAATGATTCCCTGACGCAGTAGGGATTGCGCGATTTCCGTGGAAGATCTCCCGTTCTTTCTTGCAAAAAGCGTAATGAAGTTCGCGTACGAATTCATAAATTCGATCCGCTGTTCTTTTGCGAACTCTTCGTATCGTTTCATCTCGTTTAGATTGTTTTCGAGATAGGATTCCACGTGCGATTCGTTTTGCAGGGCGGTCGTGGCCGCGAGCGCGGAGAGATTGGCGACGCTGAACGGAGGACGCATCTTATACAGATTGGAGATCAATTCCTTGTTTCCGATTCCGTATCCGATCCGCATTCCTCCGAGTCCGTAAACCTTGGAAAATGTCCCCGTATAAAATACGTTCGGAAAAAGATCGGTGACTTCTTTTGCTGGAATGAACTTGTTCGGATCCTTTTTGTTTCCGAATTCCATATATGCGGCATCAATGACGACTAACGTGTCCTCGGGAATCCTTCTTAAAAATTCGTAAACGTCCGATTTGTCGAGCGCGTCGCCGACCGGATTGGAAGGAGTGCATAAAAAGACGATTTTCGGTTTCACGGACTTCGTGAGATCCAGAAACGCGTTTAGATCGTGCGGAACGGTTTCCGTGGAATGAACTTTAGCGCCGCATTGAAGCGCGTAGATCTTATACATCGCGAACGTGATTCGATTGATGAGAATCGGATCTCCCGGTCCGAGGACGCAACGGCAAGCGAAATCCAAAACCTGATCGCTTCCGTTGCCGGGAATGATCCGATCGGGGGTCACGCCGAATCTTTCGCCTAACGCGGTTTTCAGATCCAGGTAAGAATCGTCCGGATAATACGACATCGTGGAAGCGGCCTTTTGAACGGCTTCGACGACTGGTTGTGCGCAGCCGAACGGGTTTTCGTTGGAACCGAGTTTGATGACTTGGTGCGGATCGATCCCGAATTCCCGTACGACGAGTTCGATCGGTTTACCGGCTTCGTAGCTTTTAAGCGAATTTAGAATGGGTTGAAAGGGAATCATCTTGCACAATAGTTTTTTCGGGAAAAAATTTGGGAATCGATTTAAGAAAAAATCTTCGGCCTCCGTAGCTTTCCCTCCTTTTTTTCCTCTAATCTTCAGTATTCTTATAAATAAGACACTGGAAACAAAATGAAAGATACGCAGTTTCATCACGAGATAGAAGAAGAGATATTGGATCGTCTGGAAGATTTTTCGAACGGAGAAATTCTGATTCAGGAAATTCTCAAGTCATTCGAGGACTTTGACAGGGCTTTAGGGAATACGGTTCAGGAACTCTTTCCCTTGGAAGACGCGAAGTAATCTTACGAACAATTTTCCCGAATCGTTTTCCATCGATCGATTCGGATTCCTCTTTGTTTCGCCTTCATTCCTTTGGAAAAATCCTTGGCCTTTTGAATGCGACTTTGATTGTCCGGGTGCGTACTAAACCAATCTAAAATTTTCGCTGCGTTCCATTCCTTTTGTTCCTCCGCTTTTTTCTTTCCGCTTTGCGGCGATTTCTTTCCCAACTTCGCTTCTTCCCTTTCAAAGAAGTTCACGAATCCGCCGAGACCAATGCCGGATTTTTTTAAGGTTTCGAACGCTTCTCCGTCCGCTTCCTCTTCGAACTCGCGCGAGTAGCGGAGAATGGTGAGAGTGTTTACGATCTCCGTAATCGTTTCGAGCGTTCCGATATCGTCGAATCCGATTCCGATCGAGAGTTTCACAACAAGAGAAATTCCGAGCAGTCGAATCATCTGCCGAATTCCGTGACGATTTTCCACGTGCGCGATTTCGTGCGCGAGGATGGCCGCGACTTCTTCCGGCGATTCGGATTCTTCCAAAAGTCCGGAAAGGATGTAGATGGTTCCGCCGGGCAACGCAAACGCGTTTACCTCTTCGCTTTTGAGAATGCGGATGGAATACCGATCCCGTTTTTTCGGAGATACGATCGTGTTGCGGATTTTTTTTACGCTCTGCGAGAGTTCCGCGTTTTTGCATTCGGAGTAGTTCGTTTCGAATTGTTTCGAGATCATTTCTCCGAGGGATCTGTCCGCGGATTCGGGGACGATTACATAAAGTCGATCCAACTTCGTCATAATCAGAGTTCCGATTCCGACCGCGAGAATTCCGGCAACGAGGATCTGAGGCAACGCAGGCAAAAGCAAAAAACGGGAAAGAATTCCTTTGAAATCGTTGGCGAACGACTTCCTACGGTGCGCCTGAATCAGTTGCGCTTTTTGCGGAGAATCGAACGTGAAAATCAGATCGTTTTGCGTTTCCTGGCGGTCGTCGAGTTGGAGTCTATATTCGTTTCCGAGTTTTTCAAGCGATCGGATTTGTGTATAAGAAAAATGGAATGTATTTCTTCCTTCGGGAAGCGTTTCTGAGAGAAAGAGGAGACCGGTCTCCTGCGGAACGAGCGTCCCGGAGACCGGAGCGGCGGTTTTGCCGTCGTAGAAAAGATCGGGCATTCGTCAGTTGCCGAACACCGAGCTGATCGCTTCTCCCGCTTCGTGCAATCCGTCCGCCAATGCGCTCGCGTCGGGATCTTTGACGCTTTTGATTCCGGAAAGATCCGGTGCGGTCTCCAAAGACAACGAATTCATAATCATACGAATCGAACGAAGATACGCCCAGGGAATTCCGATTCCCAACGTGAAGAATACGAGCACGATCGACATGAGCATGTTTACGAAGATGGCCCCGGGTTTTAAATCGGAACGAAACGAGATTCCTTGAAACTTCGTGTGATTCCAATAGTAGTTGTGGAGATTGGCGTGAAACCAGAAGGAATAAATTCCGGCGGTGATCAGCGTAAAGAAAAACCCTTTCACATAAAGAACGAACAGCTCCTTGCCTTTCCCGTCGTACGAAAAGTTGGCGTTTCCCAGATGCGAATGTTCGATGAAGAATTTTTCGAGTTTGTTGATAAACCAAGCGCTGTAAAATCCGAGCGTAACCAGGCTCAAAAGCGCGTTTGGAACGAAAAGCTTCACAAGAGGAACGACTTTTCCGCTGAAACGAAAACGGATATTGTTAAACGAAGTTCGGCTCAGAAAATATTTTCTCGATCCTATGATTATATAGGGAATTGCCAGCAAAAGCACGGAATAAAGGAGAATGATCAGAATCGCCAACGCCCAAACTCCCAGTTTCGAAGCGATATAAAACAGACCGGCGTAGACCGCTCCGGCTGCGATCATGATTCCGATCCCCTTTAAAAAGCCGATGAAGTTTTCTTTTCCGGTGCCGTGATAATCGAAACGTTGTCCTTGGAATGAAATATGCCTGTGGAGGAATTTTTGGGTGTTTACCTTCGCCCAAAAAAAATAAATCCCGGCTGTGATGATCGTGAAAAAAATATTCTTCAGATAAATGAGGAACAGCTCTTCGCCTTTTGCGTCGAGCGTGAAACGGGTAGCGGATTCGGATTGCATTTCAATCTCCTAAACTTGTAGATCGATCAACATAAACGCGGATTCTTTTCGTTCAAGAAAAAAATTTCCCCGCGGTTCGTATCAAGCCGTAAGTTTGAAATACGTTTTCGTAAAATCTTCGAAAAACCGATTCTGATCCAGGGCGTATTCCAAAACGAAGGCGCGTGATTCGTCGTTTTTCAAAAGTTCTCGATCGTTCGGAATCAAAAGCGGTCCTTCCAATCCGGCCTTGAGCAGGACGTGAAAGTAACTGTTGTCGAAGTTGTACGGATTTGCGGTAAACGATTCTCCTCCGAGCCATCCGATCGTGCGCGCTCCCGAAATCAAAACGAGATCTTGCACGCTAAGTCCCATCTTGTTCAGACAAGGAAGTTGATCTCTTTGCGTTTGCATTCCCAAAGGGAGAATCTGCACGACCTCGTTTACGGGTTTATCCGTTTTACCGGGTTCGACGTGAAGGCGGGGGCCTCCCGATTTTTCGATCGCGACCGCTCCGGCCAACGCGAGAAAGTCCGCAAACGAAAAGGAAGTCTGCATCTTTTCGTTGAACGTTTCCCGCAGATCTTTGATTTGATAGTAGTTCTGAACCAAGTCTCCGTTTTCGGAAAGATGCGCGAAGTGTCGGAAAGCGTTTGCCGCGGAAAGTCCGATCCAGTTTTCCTTTTCGTCGAAGAGACAGGCGAGATGATAGACGAGTTTCAACCAGCTTCCTGCGTCGCGAACGAGAATGATTCTCCTCAAAGAATTTCTAGCTTCTTCCCAAACGTTTAGACTTGCCTTCTTGAGAATCTCCTTCACCTCGTAGAGTTTGTAATCCCCGGTTTTACCCTTGAGCTGCGTGGAAAACGTTTTTCCTTTGAGAACTCGATCCCTGACTTGCGCGTAAGCGGATTCCGAAATCAAAACGGAAACTCCCGCCTTTTTGGTTTTGGATTCGATCCGGCTCGCCATGTTGACGGAATCTCCGATCGCGGTGAACGACATGTTCGCGGGATGTCCTAATTGTCCTAATATGCAACTTCCATAATGTACTCCGACTCCGATCCTAAAGTTCGTGTGGAAGTGAGTTTTGAGATATTCGTTTAAGGAATAGAGTTCGATTTCCATTTCCTTGGCGGCTCGGATCGCGGAAAGACAAACCTCTTCGGAAGAACCTCCGTCCACTCCGAACAAAGCCATCAATCCGTCTCCGATATACTTGTCGATCTTGCCTCCGTGTTTTAAAACGATGTCGCCCATCTTGTAAAAGTAACGGTTGAGAATATGAATTACGTCGTAAGGAAGATGCGATTCGGAGAAACTCGTAAAGTCGCGGATATCGCTGAACAATATGGCGATTTCTTTTTCTTCTCCCGAGATCGCGGCGGAGCCGGGGATCGTAAGATTGTAGTCTTCGTCGTCTAAGACGATTCTTCGGACACGAACGTCACCCAATACTTTGGCTTGACAAGCAAGACGAACGGATTCCGGAAATCCTTTCTTTTGCGACAAATCCATTTCATTTTGTTCAGGTTCGGATAGATTGGAAGAATTCTCCAGAACCAATACGCGGCACGTGGAACAACGGGCGTTTCCTCCGCAAGCGTGCGTATGAGGAATTCCATGAGACAAACTGATTTCTAACAGGCTCTGCGGTGATGAATTTTCGGGTAAACTAATTTCTTTTTCGTTTTCGAAATTTACAAGAATCATGAAAACCTTCCGGATTTAATGAAGAATTATAAAAAATAATTGGCTTCCAATTGGGAAGAGTAGAATGGCAGACTCGGTTGTCAATATAAGAACTCGGTCCGGCTTTGTGGATTCGATTTTCAAAAACACTAACGCGTGTTTGAGGATTCGATTTTAATCGGGCCTTGCAACTTGAACTTTTGATAAAGCCACATTGAGCGTTGGGAAACGCGGTAAAGAAAAATGTTAAACGAATTACCGTTTTAGGATCATTGAATGGACGGAACCCAAAATCCTCAGGAAGAAAACAAGGACTCGAAACCTGTCATCCTTTTGGTCGACGACGAACTCATCATATTGAGAGGACTGAAAGAACAACTCAAGCTCGCCTTCGGAAAAGAATACGATATCGAAACCGCGGAAGACGCGGAATCCGCTTGGGAGATTTTGGAAGAATACGTCTCGAAAGGAATCGACGTCCCCGTAATCGTCTGCGATCAAGTGATGCCGGGAGTGAAAGGGGACGAACTTCTCATCCGCATTCACGATAAAAAACCGGAAATCAGAAAGATCATGCTTACCGGTCAGGCTTCCGCGGACGCCGTCGGGAATGCGTTGAATCACGCGAACTTATACAGATATTTATCCAAACCCTGGGATTCGAACGATCTCATTCTTACCATCCGCGAAGCATTGAAGTCCTATTTTTCGGATCAGTCCTTATTGGCATTGAACCATAAACTCGAAACGACTCTTTTGTTCGATCGGGAAACGGGGCGGCCCAATCTCGAAAGTCTGCGAAGAGCCTTGGACGAACGGGAAACGCAGGGACTACAGTCCACTCTTGCTGTCATTCGGATCGAATCCTCCACTTCGACCACGCATCATTTCGGAGTGGGAGTATATCATAAGGTTCTGAATCAGTTTCTGACCTCTCTTTCCGCATTTATGGAGAAGTCGGGAAGTCTCTTTCATCTCTATCAGGACGAAGTTGCCATTCTTTCCAACGTGGAGGAGAGCAAGTTCCATTCTTTGTTGGTAGCGTTTCGAATTCTTTTACGTTCGGAATACATCGAGGCGGACGGGATTTCGTTCCGCGTGAACGTTTCGATCGGAGTCGCGACGCATCAGTCTTCGCTTTATTACAAAGCGAGAATCGCGATGATGCACGCCGCCCAAAACGGGGAACTCGAACTGATGAATTACTCCAACGCGATGGAGGAAGGGGATCAGTATCAGATCAATCTCGTTCTGGGAAGAAAATTGAACGACGCGATTAACGCGGGTAATGTGATTCCGTATTTTCAGGGAATCTACGACAACAAACTCGAGAAGATTACGAAATTTGAATGTCTCGCGAGAATTCAGGAAGGAGATAGAGTATACTCGCCCGCGAGTTTTATTTCGATCGCAAGATCCACGGGAATCATCCGTCTTTTGACGCCGATCATGATCGAAAAATCGATCCGCTACTTTGCCAAATATCCGGAATATTCTTTTTCCGTGAACATTTCCGAATCGGATCTGGAAAAAAAGGGATTTGCGCTTTGGGTCATCAGCCGTTTGCAGCATTACGAAATCGCACCGGATCGCCTAACGCTGGAAATTCTGGAAACCGACCGTCTTCGAGGAGGGGAAAGAGGTCTGGAGACCTTGAAGGAACTCAAGGAATGCGGATGTAAGATCGCAATCGACGATTTCGGGGTAGATCAATCGAACTTCGAGAGGCTGATGGAAATCGATCCCGATTATATCAAGATCGACGGAAAATTCATCCAAGGAATTCACCTTAGTAAAACTCCCTATCTTCTCGCCTCTGCAATGACGGAGATGGCGCACCGGATCGGAGCAAAGGTGATTGCCGAATTCGTAGCCGGAAGGGGAGAATTCGATACCGTTCGCTCCTTAGGTGTGGAATATTGTCAGGGATATTATATCATGGAACCGGCTGCGGAGATTCTCCCCATACCCCAAGTTACGATTTGAGGCCGGTGATTACTTTTTTCCAAAATTCGCTTGCCATTATTTTTTTTCCAAATAACGTAACGCCTTGCGTTTTTTGACGATTCGATAAGTCGAATAGAATAGGTGAGTATTTCAGTTGGATAAGGCAATTCTTTTTGTAGACGATGAAGCTCTGATCCTCATGAGCATGAAATCCCAGGTGAAACGTCATCTAGGAGACGGGTACAGGTACGAAACGGCGCTCGACGCCGGAGAGGCTTGGCAGATCATCGAAGAGTTAATTCATGAAGATGTTCGTATTCTTATTATTATTTCCGATTGGTTGATGCCTAACGTTAAGGGAGACGAATTCCTTAGACAGGTTCACAGCAAATATCCGGAGATTCAAAAGGTGATCGTGACCGGTCACGCGGACGATTCGTCCATCGAAGCCCTGAAAAAAGAAATCAATCTGCGCTCTTATCTGAAAAAACCTTGGGACGAACGCGAACTCGTCTCCACGATTACGACTGCGTTAGAGGGATAAGCGCCTCTCCATGGATCGGCGTTGATTCTCAGCGAAGCTGAGCGCAACAGACCCAATGGGAGTAAGTTTTTCGCAAGAATCATTCTTTGTTTCCTGTCGGAACATTTAAGAAAACGAAACAATTCGATTTGACGTAAGTCCGATTTCGTGATATAGAAAATTTTCCGATTTTTTCCCGCGGACCCGCCTCCTCCACCCAATTAGGGCGGGGCGCGCGTTTTCACGGGAGATTGTCGGAACTACGACAGGATTTTTCTTACAGCGTGGTTTTAATTCTCGATCGGTAAGTAGATCCGAAACGATGTGCTGCCCGGAACGCTTTCGAGTTCGATTCTTCCTTCGTGTTTTTGTACGATCTTTTTCACGATATCCAAACCGAGTCCGCTTCCTTCTCCCGGAGCTTTTGTCGTAAAAAACGGTTCGAAGATTTTATCCTGTATCTCCTGCGGAATACCGGGGCCATTGTCTTTCACATCCACCATCAATTCTCCGTTTACCTGTTTCAATCGGATGGTGATCGCCCCTTTGAACTGCATCGCCTGCAAAGAATTGTAGATGAGATTGGTCCAGATATGGAGAAGGTCGTCCGGATAACAAAGAATCGGCGGGACATCGTCGAAGTCCTTCTGAAGATCCACACCCTTCTTGAGTTGATTGTGATAGATCGTTAGAACGGTTTCGATCGTGTCCTTGACGGATGCGAGAATTTTTTCCCCTGCGATATCGAAGTGCGAAAAGTTTTTGAGAGCGTATAGAATTTTGGAAATCCGATCCACGGCGACTTGGACCGTTTTTGTATTCCTAAAAAAGTAGGACTCGAGGGAAGAATATTCCAAAATCAATTCGGATTGGTCGAGCAGTAGAAGTGGAATGAATTTTTCGTTGAGTTCTCCGATGCCCATGTCGACTAACGTGTCCGCGTAGGAAACCGCGAGACGTGTGGGGATCTTCTTGGATTCCAGCACGCTTGTGATCGCCTTCTTACGGTTTCTCTGTTCCATTCCCGTATAGTGTTCGTTGCTCTGGATCGCGCTTTCGATAAACTCGGCTGAGAGTTCCCTCATTTCAGCATTCAAGGTTCCCATCGCGATTTGAACTCCGGGCAATAGGGAACGAAATCGATTTAAACATTCCTGAATGTTCTGATTGGAAGCTTGAACCGCTCCGATCGGGTTGTTGATCTCGTGCGCGATTCCCGCCATGAGTTGTCCCAGAGCGGCCATCTTTTCGCTTTGAATGAGCTGCGACTGCGTCTTCTTCAAATTGTCGAGAGTGTTTTCAAGTTCGGTCTTTTGGATTTCGATCAATCTGTTTCGAACGCGGATCTCGTCGTTTATGATCCGAAGTTCCTCGGCTTCCTTGAACGGAGTCGTGTCGATGATGTTGACGGAATAATAGGTGCTACCTTTGCTTACGAACACTCTTTGGCTGATAATCGCAGGAAATAAATTTCCGTTCTTCTTTTTGGCGACGACTTCCATCGAATCCTTGCTGCCGATGAGAAACTTTTTCGAAAGAAGGTCTTGGAGTGATTCTTTGGACAATAAACGTGCGACGTTGAGCCCGATCGCTTCCGCTGCCGTATATCCGAATAATTTCTGAAACGCAAGGTTCGAATCCGAAATACGGATTTTTCCCCGTTCGACGAGAAGAATCGCTTCGTTCGAAAATTGATAAAAGGTCTGGAACCTCAATTCGGAGGCCTTCAATTCTTCCTCGGCTCTTTTTCGTTCGGTGACGTCGGTTACGGTTCCGACTACGCGAAGAGGATTCGAATGTTTATCTCGAAAGAGTTTCGCCTTCGCTTCCACCCAGGCGATTTCTCCGTCTCCGAATAAGACCCTGTGTTGAAAGTAAATATCGTCTCCTTCGGCCCCTCTTTCGCCCGAAAGCACTTCTCGCATGAGTTTGTCCAAACTAGGACGGTCTTCGGGATGAACCAAATCCATAATCGATCGGAGATTTCCTCCGAAGTCTTCCGGCTTGATCCGAAAAATCTGAAACGCCTTTTCTGACCACGTTATGCGGTCTTCTCGAATGTCCCAGCTCCAGCTTCCCATATTCGCCGCGTTGAGTGCGAGCCGTAGACGATCCTCGCTCTCTCGGAGCTCTCGTTCGTTTAACACGTTTTCGGTGATGTCGGTTACGAGGAATACTAGGGATATGATTTCGCCTTCCTGGTTTTTTACGGGAGAACCGTTTACGGAAAGATATTTGATTTGTTTGTCCGATGTCACGATCGAATGACGGATGTCGTAGACCGGTTTGCCCGTTCGCATAACGACTGTAAACGGTTGATCTTCCTCTTTCCATTCTCCGCCGTCCACCGATTTGGCTTCCCATTGTTTCGAGTTGTAACTTCTGGATGTGATGTCGGTGAGTTCGATTCCGAGAACGTGTTCCGAACTTTTATTCGCGTAGAGAATTTTTCCCTGGGGATTCAAGACCACGATCGACGTCGCGCTGTTCTCCGTGATGGAAGAAAGAAGATCCCTCTCTTGGGTTAATTCTTCATCCACGCGTTTTCGTTCGAGCGCGTTGATTACGATCTCCGCAAAGTTGCGTAAAAGCTGATTTTCTAATGTGTCGAGTTCTGCCTCTTGGATGTTTCCGATTTTTTCTGAACCGAATCCGAGTCTTCCTTTGAGAACTCCTCCGATGAGAAGCGGAACCGCCGTAAAGGATTGAATTCCGTTGTTCGTCAAAAGTTGCCGATCCGAAACCGCTTCGACCGGAAGATCTTCCACCTTGGCGATTTTTGCGATTCTTCCCATGCGCATCTCTGCCGTAAAAAAACTATGTGGATCGATCGTTTCGACTTGGTTGAGGTTCGAGGTTCGGATCGCAGCTTTCGGATCGATCCATTCGTGCACCACTTTTCTTGTCGTAAAGGTTTCGTTGTAGAATACGATATTGACACGCTGCATGTTCAAAAACGTTCCCAGTTTTTCCAAACCGGAATGGATGGTCTGCGAGATGGAGGATAGAGGAAGGTTGATGATCGCTCTTGAGACTGCGGTCGTGATCGTCTCGAATCCGAGACGGAATTGAAGAAGTCTTTCGTTTTTTCTTTTTTCGCTGACGTCCAAAACCGATCCGATGATCTTAACGACTTCTCCCTTTTCATCCAGGATCAATTCGCTTTGATTGAATACCGTTTTGATTTTTCCCGTCGGGGTTACGATCCTATATTCGATTTCTCGAATGTATTTGTTTTTGATCGCTTCTCCGAAGTAATGGCGGACACGGTCGCGATCCTCGGGGTGAACGAATTCCAGTTCCTTGATTCCGTCTTCGATTCCGTTCGGTCGTTCGTAGATTTTTCCGAGTTGTTCGGAAACCGCGATTTTGCCGGTCGAGCGATCGTATTCCCAGGAACCGAGTCCCGAAAGTTTCTGAGATCGGGAAAGGGCCGCTTCCTTTTCCTTGAGTTCCTGTTCCGCCTTTTTACGTCGATCTATGTCCGCGTGAATTCCATACATCTTAAGCGGCTTTCCGTTCGCATCGAAGTCCGTGAATTTTCCCGCGGTAAAAATCCATTTCCAGGAGCCGTCGCCGCATTTCATGCGGAACTCGGCTTCGTAAACGGGGGATTTGCCCGCAATATAACTCTGCAACGCCGTGTTGACGTGCGCAAGATCGTCCGGATGAATCAGCGATTGCCATGTATTCACGTGCGGCTCGAGATCTTCGAGTTTATAACCGAGCATCTCCGCCCAATAATCGTTGTATTTGTTTCCGTTGGTTTCTACGTCCCATTCCCAAAGTCCCAGTTCGGCTCCGTAGATTGCGGATTCGAGACGTTTCTGATTCTCTTTCAGTTCGTCCTTGATTTTCTTTTGATCACGAAAATCTAATATACTTCCTCGGATGAGAATGTTTTCTCCAAGCAGGGCAATCAAACGGACTTCGCAAGGAATGATTTCTCCCGATTTTGCCCGATGCAGCCATTCGAACGTGACCAATTCTCCCTGAATGGCTCTTTGAATGTAGGCGGTAGCGGCTTCGAAGCTCGTTCTTCCGTCCTCTTGCCGAGGTGGGCTGATATCGACCGGACCGATTTGCTGAAATTCTTCCTTTGTAAATCCGAAAATATCGACCGCTCTTTGATTTACCGATTGAAATTTGCCGGTGGAGATGTCCAGGATCACGATCGCATCGGGAGAATTTTCGATGATCTGTGAAATCCGAATCTCGGCCTTTTGTAAGGACGCTTTGAGGGTTTCGTTTTCGCGGACGGTTTCTTCCAAAACTTTCGTCTTTTGGATTGCTTCCTCATACTGTCGTCTTAACGTTTCGATGGAACCTTCTTTTTCCGGTTTCATGCGTGATCGCACCGCTGCGCTTTGCGTAGATCGTATAAGGGCTGTTTATGTCTTGAATGGTCTCTCATAAAAACGATCGTGTTGGTTCGATATTGTTATTCGTATCTTCTTGCTTTAAAATTCAATCGATTCGAAATCTTTTTTCTACTCCGGCGCGAAATTATAAAATTCAGATACCTTTATATAATCCGGCGCGAATGTTGTGAAATCAGAAATTAGAAATTCGTTCTGTAAAAAAAAATGAATGTTCCATTCAGATCGAATCCACTCGACTGATTCTACTCGCGGTGAATCGGATACGATCGAAATTTTAAAAAATATTTCTCAGAAAAGACGCAATTTTGTCTTAAATCATTTTGCTCGCTTTTTAAGCGGATTCCTTCTGCAAGATCGCAGACTTTCCGTTCGTCGAAAGAAAATGTTTTTTACTGGTTGATTCTTCTCTCTATTTCTAATTTCTGTTATTCTCCTCGGGTTGCGCGCGAAATACAAAAGAGCAATTTGAAGAATCATTTCTACTTGAAAATTCGCAAAATATGAAATAAAAAATTGACAAGGTTGTAAACGTATGAGGCTCAAAATTTCCCTTCTTCTCGTATTCTGTTTTTTCCTCGTTTGGAGTTCTTCCCTTTTTGCCGCCGATATCGTCCGACTTAAAAACGGTTCGATCTACCGAGGCAAGGTCGTTTTGGAGGACGACGAGAAAGTTCTTCTCGCGGAGAACGAAGACTTTATCCGTTATTTTGCGAAAGAAAACGTGGTCAGCGTAACATACGAAAGACCGCAAGATAAGAATAAAAATACGATCTCTTCGGATAAATCCTCCGGTGCGAAATCCGAACCGCCTCCTCATCAAAACCCGTATGCAGGAATCGCAACGCCGATCGAACGGGAACCGCCTCATGCTTCTTCCCAAGGAAACGACACGACGATCGACGTGACGCACGAGATCGTAACGGACTTTATCTGGAGGGGGCTCAGTTTTTCCGGAGAGATGGCAAATCGCCGAAGAAACGAAAGCTACCCTTCCACTACGATCGTTCCTTCGTATCAACCCACGATCGACATCAATACTCCGTTGAAAGGTTTTAAGATTCAGTTTTGGGGAAACTTCCAGCTAACGGAAAGAAACGATAAGGACAACGACGGACGTTTTCAATTATTTCCCGGCGGTCCCGGTCCTGCCTACCCCGGACAAGGAAATCCGTTCACCGCCCCGAATCCGGATCTTCTGAATCAAAGCTGCGTCTACGATACGCAGAACAACGTGATGAACGGAACGCTCGCGACCGGTGCAACCTGTGGAGGTCTGGTTCCGAAACCGTATAAGGAACAAAACGGTATGAAACGTGCGGACGGATTGTTCTATGCGTTCTATTATACGTTCGAGAAGACGAGTTGGGGAAAATTCACCGTGGGAACTTGGTTTTACAATACGTTCAACAAAAACCCGGCGTATGTTTCGGCTCCATTAGGAGGTTATAATTCTCTCGCGGCGCAGGGTGTCACCAGCTCGAACAATACCTCCAATCAGGTGACCCGCCTCGCTTGGCAGGAATATTATATCTTTTGGCAACTTCCGTTTCTTTCCTACGTGAGTCCTACGATTTCCTTTTATACTCAGCTGAGTGCGGAAAACGCGAGTTTGGCGGCCGGTAAGAATTATCTTTCTCTCTACATGAGTCACGAGTATTTTGCGGAGAAATTTTTCAGAATTACTCCCGCGGTCAACATCGGATACGAGATGTCCAACAACATCGTGGACAACCGCTACGGGATTCAGGACATCACGAGCAGCTTGACCTTTTACTTCGGCAAATTCTTCGTCAAAGGAAATCACGTATACCGTCCGAATCTGTATATGTACGACACGGACAACTACTACGGAGCCACCGGCGGGTACGTTAACCGAAACACGAAAGACGGGTTGATCGTGGATCCTTCGAAGGTCAACGGTCCGATCAATCAATACCTGCTCGATCAGATCGCGAACAGTCCTTTGATTCCGGACGCGGGGGACGGTTCCTTGAGACAGGCGATCCGAGAATCGTATTTATTGCAGAAAATTCCGGCGCATTTATTCTGGTTCAGCGTCGGATTCTCGCATAGTTTTTAAAAAAATATAAAGAAGCACAGGAAGATTCATGAGCATCAGGTTTCGAATATCGTTATATCTTGCACTCGTACTTTTGGCGGGAAGCATCGCGATTACCACCATCAATACGATTACGACGTACTTTAAACTTTCGCGGGATATTCAGGATTCTTCCGCGATGGTTGCGTCGAGATACGCGTTCGAAATTCGGGACTTTTTCGACAAGGCTCTCGGCGGCTTGCGCGGTCTTGAATTTCAACTTTCGCACGCAAGACCGACCCGAGAGGAAACGATCGAAACGTTAAAGGATCTTGCAAAGAGCGATCCGAATTATTTCGGAGCTTGGTCCGTATTCGAACCGGGTAAATTCGATTCTTTGGATTCGAAATACGTCAATCGACAAGGCTACGACGCGACGGGAAGATTTATTCCTTACATCAATAAGGCTGCAGGCGCGGACAAACCTTTGGTATTGGAGCCGGTCATCTATTACGAAAATCAGGATGCGAGCGGATACTTTTATAACGTTCCCAAAAAAACGGGAATCGATTTTATCGCCGATCCGTTTGCGTATCCCGTTTCGGGTCGCGAGATCCTGATGATATCCGTCGTAAAACCGGTTCGCAGAAACGGCGAAGTCGCGGGCGTCGTGGGGATGGATATCACGATGGAAAACATGCAGGAGATGCTCGAACCGATTCGGCCGTATCAAGGAGAAGGATATCTGAGTTTGATTTCTCCCGGAGGTTATTATGCTGCGAACGGATTGCAGCCCGAGCTCGTCGGAAAGGAAATTCAAGATCCCGAATGGAAGAAAAAAATCCTGGAAGGAAGTCTGAAGGACGAGATTCAAGCTTACGAACGAGGAGGAGCGACGCATTTCTTTTATTCCTTCTATTTGGGGAATTACAATAAGAAATGGATCTTGGAAGTCAGCGTTCCGGACAGCATCTTCTGGAAAAATCTTTCAAGAGTGATTGCGGAGACGATCGCTACGTCTCTGTTTACGATGATCATCATCGTAATCGTATTCAATCTAATATTCCAAAAATTGATTACGCACGGAATCAACACGGCCATCTCCTTTTCGGAGGAGGTTTCCTCCGGAAATCTTGTGGTGGAAAATTCCTATGAACGCAAGGACGAAGTAGGAAAACTTCTTCTTTCCTTGGATCATATGAAGAATAATCTCAAGAGCATCATCTTGGAGATCAAGGGTTCTTCCGAGTCTTTGAATTCGACTTCGGATCAGATGGCCGAGTCTTCCAAAAGTTTTTACGACGTCGCTCAGGAGCAGGCTTCCGCATCGGAAGAATCCTCGGCTGCGATCGAAGAGTTGGCCGCATCCGCGGAGAATGTAGGCAAGTCCATGGATCGCGCGATTTCGCACATGAAGGACATCGACGGGAACGTGGTCTTGTTGAAGGAACAAATCGCGAGAATCAACGACGAGATGAAGTCTCTTGCATCCCTCGCGGGAGAATCGCAACAGCAAGCGACGACCGGCGAGAGTTCCATGAATCAGTCCACCAAGGCGATGGATGAGATCGGAGACAGCGCTTCCCGGATCAACGAGATTCTTTCCATCATCACCGATATTTCCGAAAAGACCAACTTACTCGCGTTAAACGCCGCGATCGAAGCCGCCCGCGCGGGAGAGGCCGGAAAAGGGTTTGCGGTCGTTGCGGAGGAAATCTCCAAACTCGCGTCGCAAACTTCCAACAGCGTTCAAGAGATCGGACAACTCGTGGAATCCACGAACCGCGCCGTGATGAACGGAACGAGCAAGGTTAAAGAAGCGTCCGATATTCTTGCGAAGCTCCGAAGTTCGGTGGATATGTTCGGGGTTTCCGCGAAGAACGTTCTCGATTCGGTGAATACGCAGGAAAAGAACACGGAAAAGATTCATCAGAGCGCGAGTTCTCTTATGAGTTTCAGTCTTCAGATCGAAGAAGCGGTTCAGGAACAAAAACGCGCCACCGATGAGATCACAAAAACGATCGTGAGCATTTCGGATGGAACGCAGGAAATCGCGAGTGGGGCGGACGACCTCACCGGTTTTTCCAAAAACATGCACACCCAATCCGAAGGTCTGATTCGTCTGATCAATAAATTTAAGATATAGAACGCGACCCATAGGAAGCGTTCTGCTGAGTTTCTCGCGACCCATAGGAAGCGTTCTGCTGAGTTTCTCGCGACCCATAGGAAGCGTTCTGCTGAGTTTCTCGCGACCCATAGGAAGCGAGCTGCTGAGTTTCTCGCGACCCATAGGAAGCGAGCTGCTGAGTTTCTCGCGACCCATAGGAAGCGTTCTGCTGAGTTTCTCGCGACCCATAGGAAGCGTTCTGCTGAGTTTCTCGCGACCCATAGGGAAGCGTTCTGCTGAGTTTCTCGCGACCCATAGGAAGCGAGCTGCTGAGTTTTATGTAGGCTCTTTGCGTAGCGAAGAATTGCGACCCAGTAAACTCTGCAAACGCCTCTCTATGGATCGGCGTTTAGGAATCGAGTTTCCAGTTTCGAGAAAAAAAGGGGAAATGCAGCAGTGAATAAAAATGCGGCCGTAGTTCCGACAATCTTGCTGAAAAACGAAACAGCCCCGCCCTTGTTTCGGGCGGCGGTGGAGAGGAGGCGGGAAAAAACGGCAAATTCCGCTCTATCAGAAAATCATACTTTTTGCAAGTAAAAAGCTTCATTCTTGTCGGAACAACTTTAGAGAGTCAAAAAAAAAGTCCGCGATTACTTCATCTCGGCAAACAGACGATCCAAGAATTCCTTTTGTTTTTTACAACGAGGTTCTTGGATTCCATTCTTCATCTCAAAAACTTTTACCCCGTTCTCTTGCTTGATTTCCAAATTCCAGATCTTCTTTTGTAAAATCGTATGAACATAGGAAACGAATGCGTCCGCAAAGAAGTCGTCTCCGTTGATCGAGGAGTATAAAGTAGGGAAAGGAGTTTTTTCCAGAACCGGATAAATGCCTGCCCATTCGGAATCGAAAGAAATCGGTTGGGAAGAATAGAATCTGATTTTTTTGCGCATCTGAAACGAATCGTCGAAAACGGAATCGTTTTCATTTACCCAAACTCCATTAGAAAATTCGAATGTACTAAAGTCTCGGTTCTTTTCGCGGAAGTCCGGCACAATCCTTTTTTGAACGCTTAGGATGTGACCGATTTCGTGAAGCAGAATGTATTCGAGAGCCGTCTCGATCGTATCGTTCGAGTCGGACTCGATTTTCACGTTGAGTTTCAATGTTCCGGGAGCAAAGGAAGAATTCTCCTTTTGAGTGATCCAATCGTTCGCGGTTTTGGTCAACATTCCCGTGTCCAAAAAAACGACTCCGCCTAACGGACCGGAACGATCGTAAACGAAACTGCTCAAGCCGGTGCTTCCCAAGTTTTTACAAAGAATCACTCGAAACAAGGATTTGTCCAAAAAAGAATTCACCGAATTCGGAAGAGATTGTCTAACAGCGCTAAGACGAGACTTCCAAACGATCAGATCCGCTTCGGGCAAGGGAGAATCCTGAAATCCGTCGATTCGATTCATTTCTTGAATAAAGTTTTGCTCCTCTTCGCCGAGGCTTGAAATTCTTTCCTGCCAAGGATTGGAAAGAGAATAACGCTCCGCTCGAGTGATCGGATGGGTTGTAAAGAGCCGATAATACGGATTATTTCCCATTAGGAATGAAGTTGGTTTGCAATCGGAAATCCCGAAAATGACGGATACGATCCATAACGCTCGGAAATGTTTTTCCAAGACATGAAAGCGGAATAATTGCATAGGAAAGATTTTTCCAGGCTCCTTGAAAAATGTAAATCCCAATCCGTTCGTCATCATTTTGAAAAAAAAGAATCTTTGAAACGGAATGGTTTGCGTTAAACCGGGAGCCTTGTAAATTTGGACAACAAAATTCCCAGGGTCGGGAAATTCAGAAACGATGATGTTCTATTTCCTATTGCCTGCTTTATTTTGGATCGGCCCGCTCTTTTCCGCGGAAACGAATCCCTGGGATCTTCCCATTCATGAAAGAATCATCAACCGCAAACACGTATCTCATATCGTGATCGAGACGCGTGCGGATCATACGAGGGTGACTCTTTTGTTAAGCGAACGGTTTCCTTACAACTATAAGGCGAGATCGGGTTCGTTCTTCATCCGCGTAAACGACGAAAAGGAAGCTCTCGAACTTTCGGAAAAACTCGACAAGTATTTGGAATCGGGTTGGAATCTAAAAATTTATCTTTCCGGATCGGAAATCACTCGGTATGACCTGGATCAGACAATTCGCTAAGTTGAAATCCGGCTTTCTGAATCCCTTTACGTTTTTTGAAAGGGAATTCAATTACAGCGAAGCGGAAGCGTGGAAGGATCAGACGAGAATCGATCAGTCCTTTATCCGTCTTGCGTTTCTCCTTCACTTCACGATGTATCCGACGCTTGCGATTCCCGAAGTACGCAATTCGGAGCGAGGAGTTTTGTATCTCGGAGTGATCTTTCTAATCAACGTGATGAGTTTGGTTCTTTCGTTTCAGGAGAGATTTCTTTCTTGGGTGATTCAGATCTCAAACATCGTCATCATCTTTCTGATGATGAATCTCTTTCACGAATCCTTTTATCGATTTCAGGATTTGGAAAGTCTTCAGATCTATAACAATTATTTTTTACTCATTTCCCTGATCGTGATCTTTCAGATGTTCCGCTTGAAAAAAGGCTCCTGTTTTTTGACGGGAATCATCGCGATTTGTCTGCATATCTTTTTCGTTACGATCAAGCGGGTCGAACTCGGACTCGACGATTTTCCTAGAATTCTTTTCGTACCCGACGTAGTCTACGGACTTTGTATCGTGATCGGAACCTCTTCGGTAATCATCGTTAAACGACTGATTTCGATTTCTTCCGAACTCGATCTGGAATACAAATACATCCAGCAGGATCTCACGGTTGCCAAACAGGTTCAGGAGAATCTGTTTCCCGGTCGATTGAGCATCAAGGGAATCCGTTACGAAGTGATGCGGATCACTCCGAATCATATCGGCGGCGACTTCTTCGACTTTGTTCAACTCCGGGAAGGAAACACGGGAATTTTTTTGACGGACATTGCGGGACACGGAATCGCCTCGGCGCTTGTCGCTTCCATGGTAAAGATCATGGTTTCCACGATGCCTTATATTCTTAAGGTGCATCCCTCGCGTTTGATGGATTACATAGACGATTCTTTGCAAAAACAATTTCAATCCTATCACGCTTCCGCGATTTATATGTTTTTGGATTTTATTTCCAAAGAAATCACCTTTTCCAACGCGGGGCATCCGTATTTGATTCACGGATCATTCACAAAAGAATTTCATGAGATCGAAACCGAAGGTGCGATTCTCGGTTTCGGAATCAAAAAGCCGATTGCGGAGCAGGTTAAACTTCCTCTTGTCGAACACGATCGTTTCTTTTTATACACGGACGGTTTGATAGAAAACAAGAACGAGGAAGGAAAACTTCTTGGAACGGAAGGGCTTCTTGAAATATTGAATGAGAATCGATTCGAAAAAGATATCGGAGTCTTCAAAGCTAAGGTGCAGAAGGCCGTGGAAACCTTTTTCGGAAACATAGCACTGGAGGACGACACCCTCTTTCTCATCGTAGAAGTGGAGTAATCAAAGAAATGAGTGAAAAATTAATCAACGTAACTAAGGAAGGACAAATCGCGGTTCTTACGATCCAAAGACCTTCCGCTCTCAACGCTCTCAATAAGGAAGTTCTGAGTCAGATCGGTCGGGAAGTGGAAGCTCTTGAAAACGATAAAGACATCCGCGTTCTCATCGTAACGGGAGAAGGCAAGGCCTTCGTCGCAGGCGCGGACATCGCTGAGATGAAGGACCTAAACGTCGCACAAGGGGAAGAATTCTCCAAACTCGGCAACGGAGTATTCCAAAAATTGCATCAATCCAGAATCGTTTCGATCGCGGCGATCAACGGATTTTCTCTCGGCGGAGGAATGGAACTCGCGCTGGCTTGCGATATTCGAGTCGGTTCCGAAAAAGCGAAACTCGGTTTGCCGGAAGTTTCCTTGGGACTGATTCCCGGTTTCGGAGGAACGCAAAGACTTGCGCGATTGATCGGTTACGCAAGAGCGATCGAACTCGTCGTTACGGGCGATATGATTACCGCGGAAGAAGGATATAGAATCGGAATTCTCAACAAACTCGTAAAAGAGGGCGAAGATCTATTAGCTTTTTCTAAAACGATTGCGAATTCCATTTTGAAAAAAGGGCCCCAGGCGATCGAAAGAGTGAAGAAGACCATTCAGCAAGGTCTGGACGTTTCCTTGAAAGACGGAATTTCCATCGAAGAAAAAGCGTTCGGCGCCTGTTTCGACGGGGGACAATCCAAGGAAGGAATGAGCGCATTCCTCGAAAAAAGACCGGCTCAGTTTTAAGTCGGCTTTCGATTTTGCGGCTAAGAGAGTTTCATTCGAAATGTTCCGACAAATCGTAACGAAAAAATTCCGTTGTCAAAAATCGGATGTTGTGATATTGGAGAATTTCCCCGATTCTTCCCACCACCTCACCCCCCACCCACAGTTCAGGGTGGGGCCGTACTTGTTCACGGCGGATTTTGTCGGAACTCCGAAGAAAGATCTCCCGAAAGAATCCGTTTTTTTAAAAAAGATTCGAGCGATTCGACCCAAATTCGAACTTCTTTTCTTATTCATCGCGATTCTTCTGGTTTCGTCTAACGTATCGGCGCGTGATTCCGAAAAGATTACGATTTACGTGGACGAACATCCTCTGCTCGTCGAAGTCGTAAACACTCCCACGGATCGTGCGCGAGGTTTGATGTATCGAAAACATCTCGCCGAAAACGAAGGAATGTTATTCGTATTTTCCGAACCGGATTACTTGAGTTTTTGGATGAAGAACACTTGGATTCCTCTCAGCATCGCGTATTTCAACCGCGACAAAAGAATCACGGACATACACGATATGAAGCCGAATCAAACCACGGAACTCTATCATTCCAGCGAAAAGGCTTTGTATGCGTTGGAGGTCAATCAGGGTTGGTTTGCGAAACGGAAGATCGGAAAATACGGTGTGTTAAAACTGCCCGATCGAGTGAAGGCAGTGCAGTAATAAGAAGTAGTAATCAGGGAAAAATCCCTGATTACCGTTCGTTATTCTTAGAGAGAATCCGAAGCGAGTTTTGCTTCTAGGTCGCTTAAGGTTTTTGTATCGATCACTTTTGTGGATTTCAACTTTCCTTGTTCCGCCATTTTCAGAATCGTTTTGGATCCTACGGTTTCGGAAGTCACGATGATTTCTTCGAGTTTTCCGTTCTTTTCAACGAAGAATTTACCGGGTTCTGCACGGAAAACGATTAGGTTCTGAGAATTTCCTTCTTTTTCCAATTTGATATCCAATCTCTTTCCGAAATCGGAATAGCTAAGCAAAAGTTTTTCTCCCTTTTCTTCATATGATTTTACGAACTTTCCGTTTTCATCATATTCGTTCAGTCCGATCGGATTGCTTCCGGACCAGAATTCGATAAGATTGAAAAGAACTAAATCGAAGAAGAAACCGATCGCCATAAGCCAAACAAAAGGAATCCAAAACAGGATCGTTTTGATCATTTTGGCGAGCATTCCCGTTCCGATGTTCAAATCTTCGTTTGCGTTATAGAATTTTCTTACGATCGCAAACTTACCGAAACAATTCGCGAAAGAAACGAGAAGAATCATTGGGACAAGAATTGCTACGATAGCCTTACGAAACTTATTTTGTTGCATGAAAGGACAACCCCTTAATCAGATTTCTGAGAATTGAATCCTTTCCCGAAAAATTATGCAAGATTTTTCTTTTTTGAGAGGGGAAAATCGAGTTCGAACACGGAAGGAAGCGCAGGCATAATTCCTTGACCGGAACCGTGTTCGAAAAAAAGATAGAGGGAACATCGGGAGCGGAAGTTTGCTTTTTCCTACTTTAGAATTTTGCTTATTTTTTATCTTCGTATTCCTGGTTTACTGGTATCTGATTCCGTTTTTTTTCGGAAAAGAAGCCAAAGCGCTCACAATCACGCATTTCTTTCTTCTCGTCGTCAGCTACTACTTTTACATGAGCTGGGATTGGAGATTCGGAGGATTGATTCTTCTTTCGACCGTTATCGACTTCGTTCTCGCCGCGAGAATCCATTCTTCCCAAAATCAAAGAACACGTTTTATTCTGATCACCGTCAGCCTTGTTCTGAACCTAGTGTTTATTCTCGGTTTTTTCAAATATTATAATTTCTTTGCGGATTCGATCAATCTTTTCCTCGGTCATTTCGGTGTGACTAACGCGTTGCCGATTCTTCATATCATTCTCCCCGTGGGAATTTCGTTTTATACGTTTCAATCTTTGAGTTATACGATCGACGTATATCGCGGTCAAATTCTCCCCGAAAAAAGTTTTCTGCGTTTCGCTTTGTTCGTTTCCTTTTTTCCGCAGCTCGTTGCAGGACCGATCGTAACCGCGAGAACCTTTTTACCGCAGATGGAAACGGTTAAGAATATGACGGAAATTCCGTTTCGAAAGGCGATCCGTTATTTTATTCTCGGGTATATCAAGAAGGTCGTTCTTTCGGATAACGTGGCTCCCATCGTCGATAAGATCTTTTCGCATCCGGAGAACTTTGGAACCGCCGCCATCTGGCTCGCGGCGACCTTGTTTTTGATTCAGATTTATTGCGACTTCAGCGGTTATACGGACATGGCGTATGCGTCCGCTCTTCTGCTCGGATACGAACTTCCCGAGAACTTTCGTATGCCGTTTATCGGAAAAAGCGTCACCGAATACTGGAGACGATGGCACATCACTCTTTCGACTTGGCTCCGAGATTACGTCTATATCTCCCTAGGAGGAAACCGTGCGGGCGCGGTCCGACATAGATTCAATCTTTGGATTACGATGTTCATTGCCGGTTTTTGGCACGGAGCCAATTGGACCTTCATTATCTGGGGAAGTTGTCAGGGAACGATTCTGTTGATCGAGGCGATGTTCAAAAGCTTCAAGGAAAAATATTTTCCGAACTTCCGTCTTCTTCCAGAAAAGATCGGAGTTCCGATTCAAATCGTCGTCACCAACTTGATTTCGATTTCGGTGGGAACTTGGTTTCGAGCGGAATCCGTAGAAAAAGAATGGGTCATGTTGAAACGTTTGTTCGTATACACCGAAGGCGGTTTGCGGCCGTACATGCTCAAAACGGGAATTCCCGTCATTCTTTGTATCATCGTCGGACAATGGCTCGGTTATTGGATCTTCGAAAAAAAGAAAGAATGGAATCCGCCCGCGTGGCTCGAGTTTTCTCTTTATCCGGTGATCGCGGTCGTTCTTGCGTTGTTTACTCCGGATCTTGAAATTCCATTCATCTACTTTCAATTTTGATAAAGAAGAATTCTCGACTAACGGGAATTTAACGCTTCTTTTTCGGAGAAACAATTTCGTTGTCTATACGTTACGCGTATGAATCCGTTCTCTCTTTTTTTGCGCGTTCCTGCGGGATTATTCGATCCACAAAAACCTTCTCGACAAACCGTCATTCCGTTGTAACCCTGATCTTTGTATGTCCGGTAATCCCGATCCTCAACCGAGAAGTCACCGCTACTATCCGGGTAGTTATGCCGACTATATCATACAAATCGAATTCGGTCTGATCACTCTGCACGCAAAATTAGGAAATATTTCCGAGACGGGGATTTGCCTGATCTTAAACGGCGAAGACTTGAACGCGGCCGAACCGGTTCACGGTTCCGTGATCGAAAAGAAGTCCGGTAAACGTCTCGAGTTTGAAGGCGACATCGTCTGGGCCGGACCGGAAGTCATCGATCACAAATCGAGATTCGTCTACGGTCTTAGATTTCGGGTGCCGATGATTCTTACCGAAACCCTCGTTTTGATCAATCTTTCTCTACAGGAACCTTGATTCCTTTCTGATTCCATACGTTTCCGGATTGCCATATCCGCTTCCTTGGAGAACTTTGAATCAGGGATTCACCTTCTACCACATGGAACAAAAACAAATCATTCCCAAAAAGCCCACCTTAAGAGAGATCGAAATCGGCCTTCTCAAAAAGATCAAGGAAGGGGACGACGAGGCTTATATCCAGCTCGTCAATCCGTTCCGAGAAAGACTCTATCGCAAGGCCATCTCGATGGTAAAAGACGGAGACGATGCGGAGGATATCGTACAAGACGCTCTCATCTCCGGTTATCGATCCATTCGAAACTTTCGGGCGGAATCGGGCGTTTATACTTGGCTTTATCGAATCGTGGTCAACAAATCCAAGGACTTGTTAGCGAAACGGAAACGAGCTAAAGAGAATTCCATGGACGATAAGGAATATCAGGTAACGGACGATCGTGTAGGATTCGAAAAAAAAATTGAACTTAGTGATGAGTCCAACTATCTAATTAGCAAAATCAACGAGTTGGAAGATCTCTACAAAGAGGTGATCGAGCTCCGATACTTCGAGGAAATGTCCTACGCGCAGATCGCCGAAGTTTTGGGAACCAACGTGGGAACCGTAAAGAGCAGACTCTTTAAGGCGAAGGAGTTCCTGAAGCACTTGATTTTACAAGACGGTAAGGGTGAAGGATACTTTAGGTAAGAAAGATGAAAAGTTTACAGTCAAAATTCAAGATTCCGCTTTTTCTGCGAAAGGAAGACGGTGATTTACTCAAGATTGAAAATTCTCTTGTGAAAACGATGTCCGAACTCAGAGACAAACAACTTCGCAATATAAATCTAAGCGAAGATTTCCAGGTTCGATTGAAAAATCAACTCAAGGCAATCCAACCCGAACGTGAAAACGGATGGGAAAAAATTCGTGAAAACGTTGTCGCAAACCGCGGCCTGCAATTATCTTTTTCGGCCATTTTGGCGCTTGCAATCGTCTTCGTAACCTACAACCGATTTGCAAATCCGGGCGATGGAATTCAAAGCGAAAGAGCCGGAACCGTGTTCGGACAATCCGAAGCGGGCAGCTTTCAAGACATTCCTTCCTCCGGTACGTTCGAGTCCGAAGCCGACAAAGCGCTTCTGAAACAAATTCCATCCACAGCCGAAGCCAGAAGAACGATCGATTCTCTCCGGAAATATTTTTCCGAACGGGGCGATCTGAGAATGGTGGAAGAGCTGGATAAAATTCTGGAATTTACGCAAGGCAACAACTAAACAAGGGTTGTTGTCGGTTCTTTTCAGCACCGCCCTTTTTTTGGAAGCGGCGTGATTCCCCTGGTCACTTCAGTCATTGGAAAGATTGGCCGTGAAATGCGGTTATGTTGGAACTCATACATTTCCGTTGGTCCTGAATCATGTGGGAACTCCTGCAATTTCCCGCAGCAAAACTTTTGCCCACAAACAAGTTGGTCGCACGGTCGTCTCCTGGATCTCTGATTTTTGTGTGGGAACTCCTTCCTATAACCCGATTGTTCTGAAATCCTCCGATCGAATGTAGGAACTCATACGCCGTTGGCGTCTTCCGAGCTATGTGTGGAAAAAACGTAGGAACTACCACATCCATCCGAAATCGCTCGGTAAAATAAACGTAGGAACTACCACAAACTTCCCGTTCCCACGGCAAAACTTCGACCGACAAGACAAACGGATCGTTTACACCGCTCGGAACTTATTTCTTGATTTCGTCCTGTCTTCTTTGAAAAAAGCCGGGATCTACGCTGTCCAGAATTCTCTTGGATTCCTGATAGATTTCGCTGTATTGCATTCCTCTGTAAACGTCCAGAATCAGACAAGCGTGCTGAAGAATTCTACAGCGAATCTTAAAGTCATACAGATCCTTTCTCGAGTTGAGAGTGTCCTTCAGACGGATTAGATTTTGATAATATACGAGCATTTCCTTTTCGGAATAATTTCTCGTTTCCTCGAAGATTCCCTGCTCGGCCAAAACGACGGGAAGAACTTCTTTCAAATCCGATTCTTCCTGATACGAATCCCTTAATTTTTCGATCCAAAAAAGAATCGGTTCCGCTTTGATAACGGCGATCGGGGCGGCGGACGGATCTTTTAGAAACGCCTCTCGAAAGAGCACGAGAGATTTTCGTTCTTCTCCGGTTTGAAACAAGGACTCAGCGCGCAGATATAAAAACTCGGGAGAATTCCGTTCCACCGAAGAGGAATAATTTAAGATTTCAAGAGCGTTGCGGTAATCGCGGAAGCGGATGAGTTCCCGGATCAAACCCAAAAGCGCGGAAGGATCTTGGAAGTGAAGACCTTCCCTTTGAACCGAAATCTTGAGCTGGTCGACGGCTTCGGATAAAACCGATTCCGAAACGGCACGCAAAGAAGAAGTTCCCGTGAACTTTCGGAGCTCGAATGCGTTTTGAAATTCGGCGAAATATTGAACGAGAAGATGGCTTCTTTCCCTTCCTTCCTTCGCGTTGTGAATCCGATCCAGACGATTGTCCCAATACGAGGAGATGAAATATCCCGCGACGATTTCGGGATGTTCGGGTTCTTCGGCCAAAAGGGAATCGAAACTTTTTTGTGCCTTGTCGAAATCTCCGTCGCTTAAGTATTGATTCGCTTCTTCTAATTTTCTGGAAAAGGACATGGAGGGTTCATTCTTTCACTTGGATCCGGCGGGAGTTCCCACCGGATGAATTTGAGGTCGGATCAGTGGGTTGCTTTTTTATCGTGATGTTTGCTGACTTGTTTTACGATCTTATCTTCCAAGCCGTCGATGCAAGCGTAGATATCCTTGTTCGAATTTTGTGCGTTGAATTTGTTTCCGTCTCCGTGGAGATTCAGATTGGCGCTGACTTCTCCGTGAATCATTTCAAAAGAGATCTCGAAAGACTGAACCGTATGAAGATATTTGGAAACTCGATCCAATTTGCTGTCCGCGTATTCCTCGGCCGCTTTCGAATGATCTACGTTCTTCCAGTTATAGTTTATTTTCATAGGCTGCTCCGAATTGTTTTTTTATACCGGATCAATTTAGACGACGATGGAAGTCAGAAAACTTCAAAATCCGGAATTTCAGGTTAGTCTTGAAAGGAGAAGAGTCAAATCAAAAAAAATCCCGCCCTTTCGGGCGGGCCAAGTCAGTTAGAACTAGAGATGGGATGAATTAGTGGGCTCGGTGTTTGATTACTGAGCGTTCGCAACATTCTCCATATGGATGGAACAAGCTTCTTGGTATTTTTTATAGGCTTCTTCCTCGGCGTTCAGGGCGGAATCGATGTCCCCGATTTTCTGATAAATGGAAATTACGTTTTTGATGTTCTCGAGAGCTTGGCAGGATTTACCTTGGCGGAACTCGGAGATGGATTTGAGATAGAGAACCAGCGCGTAACCTGCGGATTCTTTTTCTCCCATTTTCTCACGAACGGTGAGAGATTGGTTGTAAAGGTCGATCGCAGAGTTGTAGTCTCTCACTTTTTGTTTCAGACTTCCCAACGCGCTTAGCTTATTTGCTAATTGGATTTCATTCTCTGGTGTAAACTTATTAAGCTCTTCCTCGACCTTTTGGGCCTCTGGCATTGCATAAAGTCCGGTAAAAATGCTTAAAAAGAGAGCAATTGTTGCAAACTTGTTCATCTTATCACCCCAGTTCCAGTGTTCTGTCTATATATATGCAAGTGCCGTGCCAGAATTTAGGTGAGATTCTTAGATTCTTTCTTTTTTTTCTCGTTTTACTGAAAGCCTTTAAAATAGTCGAAACCAAGCATTCTGCCGGATGATCGCGCTGCTTTTTGGTTTTCAAAAAGGGTGAGGAAAGTCCGGACACCTGGAAACACGGGACCGGGTAATGCCCGGAATTCTTACTTTGAGAGCAATTTCAAAGCAAAGAGTATGGAAAGTGCAACAGAAAGGATACCGCCGTCGGGGAATCCGGCGGTAAGGGTGAAATGGCGGGGTAAGAGCCCACCTCCGGTTCCGAGAGGAATCGGGAACGGTAAACCCTCCCGGGTGCAATCTCAAATAGGCGGCCTTTTTGCCGTTTCCGCGGGGCCGCGGGTAGAGAGCAAAGACTCCGATCGGTAACTTTCGGAGCAAGATAAATGGTCATCCATCTCCTCACGGAGAGGACAGAATCCGGCTTACAGGCAGAGTGCGTTTTGATTTCATAAAAAAGCGTCTGGCTGAAGGAGTGCAGCGACTTCGGCAGAGTGCGTTTTGATTTCATTCAGAATTTTGAATCTATGGAGAAGGAATCAGGAAGTTGATTTGGAATAGGCGTCAGTTGAAATGTTTTGTTGCTCTGCTCTGTTTGAGTAGGGGAAGTAAGTTGCACGCTCGATTTCTCAACTTTGTTGAGAGCCGAATGCCAACACTCCGCTGTCATTTGGCTAACTCGCTTCCTAAGCGCCGATCCATAGAGAGGGGTTTGCTAAGTTACTTGGTCGCTCGTTATGCCTAAACCGATTCGTTATCAATACAGTTATTACCAGAAAGTGGCTTGGGGGGATATGGACGCGTTCGGACATGTGAATCATGTCGTTTATGCAAAGTATTTTGAAAACGCCCGCGCCAATTACTTTACGGACCTCAATCTTTGGGACACTCCCGATCGTCCGTCCGAGGGCGGACCGGTGATCACTCATATCGACGTGGATTATAGAAAGCAGGTTCGTTATCCCGATACTTTGGATATAACGATGCAGGTGGACGCGGTGACTTCCCGGTCGTTTCATATCTCTTGTACGATGTGGAATCGAGAAGGGGATTGTGTCGCGACCGCAAAGGGAGAATTTCTTTGGTTCAACTTTGCAACTCAGAAGCCGGCCTTGCTTCCGGAGATTTATAAGAATCTATTCTTTCAGCAACAATCGTAACGATTCGTAACGAATTATAATCCGTGATTCGAATTCGGATTCCGGAGAACGCGCCGGCGAAAAACGGCTTGCCTTTCTGTTTAAAACGAAGAACTTCTGCGGATCATGTGTGATACGTTCGTTGCCACACCTTCATTTACCGGAACCGGTTCTATGATCTTCGGGAAGAATTCCGATCGCGAACCGAACGAAGCGCAGGCGTTATTGCGCGTTCTTCCTCGAACCGGGGAAAAACAAACCCGTTGTACATACATCCAAGTTCCCGGCATAAAACAAACACGAGAAGTGATTCTTTCCAAACCGTTTCAGATGTGGGGAGCGGAGATGGGAGCGAACGCTTCGGGGGTCGTCATCGGCAACGAAGCGGTCTTTACGAAAATTCCTTTTGAAAAAAAGAATCAGGGTCTGACGGGAATGGACCTCTTGCGTCTTGCATTGGAAAGAAGCGACAGCGCGGAAGCCGCGCGCGAAACGATTCTTCAGTTGCTCGAACAATTCGGACAAGACGCTTGCGGCGGTTATACGAATTCGTCCTTTTACTATCACAATAGTTTTTTGATCGCGGATTTTCAAAACGCCTTCGTGCTTGAAACCGCGGGAAAATTTTGGGCTTGGAAAAAGATCGAAGGATTTTATTCGATCTCCAACGGGCTTACGTTGGAAAACGATTACGACGCGATTCATCCCTCGGCGATCGAAACCGCGGTTCAAAAAGGTTGGGCGAATCACGGCGAACCGTTTTCTTTCCGCAAAGCGTTCTCGGATTCTTTCTTCACTTTTTTCAGCAAGTGTAAGGTAAGAAGGGCGAGAACTGCCTCGATGGGAACATTCAAAAAAGGGAATTTAGATCCGAAGGCCGCGATGGAAATTCTCAGACAGGAAGGGGAACCGGGAAGTGCCGGCGGACGTTTTTATCCTTCTTCCTCGGACATGGGCTCGGTTTGTCTGCACGCGACCGGACCGATTACGCCTAACGGTACGACCGCTTCTTTTGTGGCCGAGTTGAAACCGAAAACCTCTCAGAACCGTTTTTGGTTTACGGGAACGGCGATTCCTTCGATCTCCTTGTTTCTTCCCGCGGGATTTCCGGGCACAACGTTTTTAGAAAAGAATTTCGAACAACCGAGCGCGACATTGGACACTTCCCTTTGGTGGACGCACGAAAAATTCTATCGAGAGATTCAGAGGTTTTATCCCGACGCCAAAGCTCTGGTGGAACCGAAGATCGATTCCTTGGAAAACACATGGTTTCAGGAATTGAAAAGTCTCGAAAAAAAATCAGACCCTTCCAAGGCCTTGGATCAACTGAGCGAACGGGCCGCGAGAACGGCCCTCCAAGAATATCGGTTGTGGAACGCGAATTTGATCCACGAACTCAAGAAACGTAAGGTGCAACAGGCGTTCGCGCCTCTGTATCGACTCCAATGGTCTATTTGGAATCAAAAGGCGGGGATTAGGATTTCTTAACGCTTGCTTTTCTGATTCTCATGTTGATCAGTTCCACCCCGAGTGAGAACGCCATCGAAAAGTAGACGTATCCTTTCGGAATGTGAAAGTGAAGACCGTCCGCGAACAACATCGCTCCGATCATAATTAAAAACGCAAGCGCGAGCACTTTCATCGTAGGGTGTTCGTTGATAAAATCACTGACCGTTCCCGAAAAAATCAACATCACGACCATCGACAAAACGACCGCCGCAACCATCACCTGAAATTGACCGGAAAGTCCTACTGCCGTTATGATGGAGTCCACGGAAAAGATGATGTCCAAAATGATAAGCTGAACGATCACACCCCAGAAAGAAATTTTTTCCTTTTTCGATTTGGAATCATCCTCTTCGATTCCTTCCACCTTGCCGTGAATCTCGCTCGTACTTTTTGCGATGAGGAACAAACCTCCGCCGAGCATAATCAAATCCCTTCCGGAAATTCCGAAATCGGCGACCGTCAGAAGAGGGGAGGTCAGGGATGCGAGCCAACTGACCGCAAACAACAAACCGATTCTAAAGCCGAGCGCCAGAATCAGTCCTATGTTTCTTGCTTGATTTTGTTGGTTCTTGGGAAGTTTTCCGGAAACGATGGAGAGAAAGACGATATTATCGATTCCGAGAACGATTTCCATCAAAGTCAGGGTCAAAACGGCGGCGACTTTATCGAGTGTGAGTAATTCCATGCTTGCAATTAATTTTTCGAAAACGAAGAAATCAATCGATTTACAAGGAAATTTAAGAAGGCATACTGGAAGTATGGAATTTCTTCCGGAGAGTTTCAAGACAAGGGAAGCGGTCGGAATTCATCTGAGGAGCAAGACGATTCTTCCCTGTCTGCCGCACCGCCTGAGTCTTTTGGTTTTTCTACGTCATTCGGGTTGTATCTTCAGCCGCGAAGCGATCCACGATCTCAAGGAGATTTCCGAAATCTGCCTTTCCTTTCCGCCGGTATTGTTTTTTTTTCCGGGAAAAGTAAAGGATGCGGAAGAATTCTTTGCCGGGGTTTGGGAGGATGCAAGCGTCGTCGCCGATGCGAAGACGGAATTTTACAAAGATCTCGGTTTGGAAACGGCGGACTTGGTTCAGCTCGCCGGTCCCGAGGTTTTGATCGGAACGGCGAGGGCCACGTTCAAAGGACATTTTTACGGAATTCCGGGCAGCAATCCTCTGCAAATGCCCGGAGTGTTCTTAGTCGTTCGGGACAGGATCGTTTGGGAACATCGATACAGACATATCGGAGATCATCCCGATTGGAAAAATATTCCGGGAGTCACTCTGCTGCCGGGCGCGGAATTCGGACCCGACGTGATGCCCGCCTAACTCGTGTTTAACGAACTACCGTGACCGAACAGGTCGCGTGATGAACGATCCGATCCGAAACCGAACCGACCAGAAATCTTCCCACGGCGGAAAGTCCTCTCGAACCGATCACAATCATATCATAATTTCCTTTTGCTGCGGTTTCCACGATCGTGTCGGCCGGATATCCTTCCAGAACCAAACGATCCCATTTGATTTCGGGCGATTCGTCCAAAGGAGAATGGATTTTTTCGAATCTTTGTTCCGAAATCCATTTCACTCTGTCCTTTCCTTCGGGAGCTTTTTCGTAATAACCCGGAAGCGGACCGAATTCTTCCACGACTTCCAAAACCGTAAGACTCGCGTTCGCCGCTTTCGCGATCGCGATTCCCATCTCAAGCGCCTTTTTGGAACTCTCCGAACCGTCCACGGGGACTAAAATTTTTTTGATGAATCTTTGCATATTGTTTCTCTTCGCAAAGAGTGTATCCTTCTCGAACGCGTTTTCCAATCAAAAAATTACGGATTTTAGGCTTTCAAGGTTTGATTTTGATCAATCGGAGAATTCTTCCCTTATGAATAAAATTGGACGTCGGCGGATCGGTACGAATTTTTACCGACCATGCAAGACACAACGGAATTGGATCGTATATTCATAAATTCTTATTTAACGTATAAAAATACGGGAAACGCGAAGGCGCTGATCGAACAGGCGGAGTTTTGGATACGGAGAATCGCCGTTCACAAATATTCTCTCGACGAGGACGGGAGGGCGGAAGTTCTTCTCAAGTTTATTCAAAAAATCGAATATTTTTCGGAATTGTACGAAACGCGCGGATTCAGGAATTTTCCGGCGTATGCGATCGTGTTCTTAAGACATCTCGTTTTGAACCAGTGGAAAAAGGAGATCCGCTTCCGCAGACGGGAAGCCGTTACGTTCGAGGCGAACGACCTTCCTTGCAGGATTTCGGACGAGCCCGGTTACGAGACGAAAGCCTCCCTACACCGTATTTTTCTGAACGAAACGCTGCGAGGCTTCGATCCGAGAGGCGTTTTGATCTTCAAGCTCAAACACAATCTATTCCTTGAGAGACAGGATATTCTTCTTTTGAAAAGCGTTCTCCTCGCGTCCGGAAATTCCGTCCGTGATTTTCTCAAAGAAAGAATGGAAAAGCGGTTCGAGGCGCGAAGGCGCGAGCTGGCCGTTTTGGAAAGAATGGAAATCAAACAACAGATTCTTTTTTCAAAAGGAAACGAAGCCGCGGATGTTTTGTTGCGATCCAAGGAAAAGCTGAGGAAAAAACTTTTGAAAACGGAAACGATCTATACGCACGAGGAGATTTCGTTCTGGTTCGGTTGGAGTTATTCCGTGATCAAGAGGCTGTATCGTCGGACGCTGGATTTTTTAATTCTTTCGGGAAAGGATCTTCGTTTCGTTCTTGTTTCCGAAGAGGAGAAGGACGCCGCCTAATCCGGATTTAACGTCTGTAATTTTTGTGTCAGAATGCGGGCTTTTTGGAATACGGAGCGAAAAAAATAATTTCAATACGATTCTTCGCTGAATCGTATTCGAATAAAAAATCCTTCGTCGGATGATAATGTGTGGATCGGACGGGTCCAAGTCCGAATGATTGTCTTCGATTTTTAGGAAAAGAGCAGAGAATGAATCAGTTTGAATCCCGTAAGTTACGATGGAAATTGACCGTTGGTTTGGAATTATTGACTTCGATATTGGCGGTTCCGCTTGCGGTGTTGTTCATCATTTCGGCTGGGGGATACGATTTCGATCAGTCGATCGCTTTGATCATCTCGTCGACGATCGCGCTTTTTACCTCGTTCGTCGTTCCGTCCGTTCGATTTATGATTCTCGGAAAACTTCTGAAAAATTTGGAAGACAAGCAATGGTTCGCTCTCAATTCGAAGGAACGGTCCGATGTCAAAACGAGGATTCTCAACTTTCCTTTAAACAACACCGTTTTCTACGTGGTTCAGTGGAGTTACGGAATTTTCGCCGCTTGGAGAGTCATGCACCTGTTCTTCGAGCCGACCGTTTTGGAATCGATCCCTTTCTTGTTTTTGCCCGCGATCATCTATCCTATATTAGGAGTTTCGCATTTCTTTTTAACGGAATCCATGTTCGTCGACGTTCTGGAATCCGATCGACTGAACGAGGTTCAAACCGATTCTAACAAGATCAAAACCGTGGGAGTTCACGCGAGAATCTTCAGTACGATTTCCTCGATCGCGATGCTTCCGATCATCATCCTCGGATATCTGTTGGTCGAGGAAACTTCCGGCTGGATCAAACTCGGAGACGTTACGATTCCTTTGATTCTCACCCTCGTTTTTATGCTCATCGCGGTCGGAGTAGCCTCGTATCAGCTTTCCTCGACGATCCGTAGAAATTCGGAAAACATGATCCGCATTTTCGGAGAAATGTCGGACGGGAATCTGACACAGGTTCTTCCGATGGTTTCGAGCGACGAACTCGGTTCCAACAGCCGAGCCTTGAACGAATTTATTAAGCGACTTCGTATTATCGTGAAGAGCGTCGTCCGCGAATCTGAAAAACTTTCGGGAAGTTCCAAATCGCTCGGAGAGAACACGAGGGAATTATCCAGGAAGATGCAGGATCAAGCCGCTTCCACCGAACAGATGAGTTCTGGCGTGGAAGAAATCGCGGCTTCGATACATTCCACTGCTTCCCGCGCGGAAAGCCAGACGCAGATCGCAAAAAAAGCGCAGTCTTCGCTCGCGGAGCTGGAAGGGAGAATCCGCCAGGTTCACTTGGCCTTGTTGGAAACCAAAGGCGACGCCGATCGTATGAAGGATGAAACCAGAAGCGGAGAAGAAGCCCTCCGAGGAACGCAAAAGGCGATGGAAGCGATCGAAGAAAGCACGGCAAAGATGGGTGCGACCGTTAATGTGATCCGCGATATCACCGATCGGATCGGATTACTTTCTTTGAATGCCGCGATCGAAGCGGCCAGAGCCGGAGAAGCGGGAAAAGGTTTTGCCGTCGTCGCGCAAGAGATCGCAAAACTCGGCGAACAAACCCAGGACAACGCGAAACGAATCACGTCCGCGATCACCGAGGCGCTCAACGCAACAAAGAGCGGAAGAGAAGTCATCGAGTCCACGCAGACAGCGTTCCAAAAAATCGGAGAAACGGTCGGGACCACTTTGGATCGAGTGTCCGAAGTCGCATTATTATCCGATTCACAATTAACGGCGAGCGATCAAGTTAAGTCCGCGTTTGCGGATCTTTCCCTTTCTTCCGACGAGATCCGAAATCATACGCAGGAACAAGCGCAGACTTCGACCGAGTTTTCCAAAACGATCGTATCGATTTCGGAAACGACCGAGTTTTTAAATCAAGTCGTGACGCAGATCGACGAACTCGCGATTCAATTGAATTCGCAGGCGGGAAAACTCAAGTCGGAAGTGGAATTCTTCAAAACTTAAAAAGGACACCTTTTCGTTTGCCCGGTTGGAAAAGAAGGAAAGATAAATTCAAAAATAAGAATATTCGTAAGTTCGAATTTTATGTTTCCGGAAAGTCGGGTTGCGGCGTTTTTAAGAGAAGATTCAGTCCTCCAATTACGGTTCCGAAAATCAAACTGGCTACGATCAACGGGATCAGATGTCCGTAATTTCCGGGAATCACCACTAAGGCGATAAACCAGGGAAGATTCAAAAGTTCCGTCAATAACACGGAGGATAAAAATTTCGGAAGTCCGATCTCCGCCACGCTTACGATCAAGCCGCAGGAAAACCAGAACAACATCGATTGTATCAAGATCCAGCGGGAAGCGTTCGGGTCCGCAAAAAAGATCAAAAAACCTTCCAAGACGGCCGCCACCGATCCGACGGTAGCCGCGTTTCGAATCCGAATCCAATTTGCTTTCATAAAAAATCTCCTTTAGTTTTTGTTCAGTCTCACGAATCTTCCGCCGCGGTAAAACGGAATCGCCCATAAGAAATATTTTTTGAAGATTGAATATTCTATATTATTAAAGTAGTTGTCCGAACCTGTCATATATCTTCGCCGTTTCGATTTTTGTGCGAAAAAACGGTCCGTAGTCGAACGGAATCAAGCGACAAGTTACGGGAATAAACGACGTCTTTTCGGGAACGAATCGTTCGGACTTGTTCTCAATCGTGAGCAAGCGGTTTTACGGTCTTTGTTGTTTCTTTCAGAAAAAGAGATCAACGTCGATCGAAAGGAAAGCCCATTCAATGCAGAACTCGAATGTAACCCCGGAAGAACCGCTGCTTTTTCGTAAACAGGAATACTTTACGGAAGTACGTTGGCAGGAGATCGATCAAAACAAACACGTAAACAATATCGTGTTTTTAGGATATTTCGACGAGGCGAGATTCAGGGCGATGGTTCAATCGGGAGTCGATATGAACCGCTTGCTCAAAGAGTTCGGAATCAGCCCGGTTCTTACGAAGGTGGAATTGGAATATAAAAACGAACTTACGTATCCGGAGAGGATCCGAATCGAATCCAAGATTCGATTCGAGGGAAAGATAAAAGCCTTTCACGATCAGTATGCGTATCGTCTTTCGGACGGAAAGCTCGTTGCCGTTTGCGTGGCACATTGGTTTTTTATGGACATACACAAACGAAAGCCCGTTCCGTTTTCACAGATCGGAATCGAAGCGATCAATCCTGCGTCCACCGTGCTCAATTAGAAATTGATCATCGAATCGTATTCGGGTTTTTCGAATCCGATCCGATTAAAGAATTTTCCAGCCTTTGTCTTTCAATTTTGTTTTGAAATGGGAGAATTCTTCTTTGATCGAAGCGACCGCTTTGAAACCCGCGTCGATGCCGCGATTGATGGAGCGTGTGAGTTTTTCGGCGCTTGTGGTCACCATCGAAAGTTCTTGGCGAGCAGGGGAGATCACTTGGATTCTAACGTCCTTCGGAGGATGTTTGAGAATCTGAATCGCGCGGTTGTACATCGTGTGATGCACTTTCGTAATCATATGGTTGAGTTTGTTGTTGGAAGGATAGGCAAGCCAACCGGAAAATTTAGAGATCGGATCCGAAAATTCGTTCTCGTTGGTATTTAAGACAACCGTAATATCCTTATATCCCGCTTCGATCACCTTCTCCACCGGAATCGGGTCCGCGATTCCGCCGTCCCCGTAAAATTGACCGTCGAGTTTCCATTTTCCTCGCGTAGCGATCGGAAGAGAAGTCGCCGCTTTCAAAAGGTTGAGCGCGTTCGCAGCGGACGCTTTGATGTATTCCGTTTGGAGTTTTGCAAGATTGGTAACGGCCACGTAAAGAGGAGGCGCTTCCTTCTTGTCGAAATTTTCTGACGGGAGTCGGTATTTTTCGCCGAAGATAAAGTCTATTAGATATTCCTGATCCAGAACCGTCTTCCCTTTGAAAGGA
>NZ_JAIZBH010000001.1:2142500-2682500 GCF_022267375.1 Leptospira sanjuanensis | reverse complement strand
CCGTCAACGAATTCGGCTGATTGAGGGCGATCACAGGCGCCGGCCTATATCGGATCGTTTTTGAAAGAAGTGCGGCTCCCGATCGGGTTACGACGATGGGGACGGTCGTATTCGCGCTGATACCTGCTAAGGTCGGCATTGTAAACGTAATCGTTTTTGAATCAACGACCGTAATTCCAGTTGCTGCAGTTCCTCCGATCGTAATGGTATAATCCGCGGCGGCTCCGGGGAAACTATCGCCGGTAATGGTAGTCGTGCTTCCCGGAAACCCGCGATCCGGATAAAAGTCCGCAACGGATTCCGCGCTTGTGATCGTATAAAGAAGCAGAAGGTTCGTGAACGGATCGTCCGATTCTCCCTTTTTACAGTTGAGGAACGAAATGATGAGGAATAAGGAGGCGCTAAGGATTGCGATCGTCTTTTTCATGGCAGGATGCTCCTGATACGTTTTCGATTTAGTTTTATGTCTAGGACTTACAGGATACTATAGTATTTGATAGGTAGATATATCGGGAACTACGTAGATACGCGAAATTTATACGTAGTTTTTCGGATTCCGAATTGTATGGCGGTTGAAGTGTCCGGTTTTTAAACGAAATACTTTTACTTTGTTGAATATTCTAAAAAATGATTATTCACTTCTCAGTTTGAAAACAGCATTGTTGCAGGAAAAGCTCGCTTTCTTCGGAATCAGACAAAGATTCAGATTCTTATGATTGCTGTTGTACGCGTCCATTAGAAATTTTTTCGTATGTTCGACCGCGTGTTGACCGGCCCATTCGTGAAAATTAACGTTAGGCGACTTCTCAAGAGTATTTCCGCCTCGAACACTTTTTTCCGAATCCTTGTTGAGACAAATATGCGTCGCATAGGGCTGAAAGAATTTCATCTCGTTGGGAGAAAGTTCGAGACATTCCAACGCTTCCTCTTCATGATTTACGATCGGAGAAAGATCGTAGTATCCGGTTTGGATGTTCGGCATCGAAAGAAGCTTCCACGGTTCCTCAAGCGGAGCGGTCTCGATTCGGTTCGGATGATTTTCAACCCAGTTGCTATGTGCGTAAAAATCCTGGATGATATGAGTCGCATGTCCGATTTCCTTCATCGAATCGTAAAAGAAGGCCGCCTTTTCGGATTTCGTTTTTAAATTTCTGAGTTCGATCCCGCATCCGAATATATTGTTGTTATCGCAGTGAAAGGCTTCTGTATCCATCAGTTCCGAATCCGAGTGGAGGTTTCCGTGAACGATCATCTCCTGACAATCGGCTCTGATTTCATATCCGGTCTCATCGGTAAATTCGCGAAAGGATTCCTTTAAAATTCGAATGTGATTGAACGAACCCGATGGCCCGAATGCTTCCAAATCGGAAAAAACGGGCCAAAGATCCAAGAGAATGACGAGAATGGGAATGGTAAAAATCAGTTTTAGAGCCTTTTTCATAAAAAAGTAAGTAACTGCTTACATACTTTTTAGACCCCATTTTCCCGAAAAGTGCATTTTTTTAAGCGAATTTCAAATGGGAGGGAGTGTTTTTTAAGTGATAGCGAAAAGGGGCCGCGACTTTAAATCTTGAGCGAGTGATCGGTAGGTTAGCGTTTTGAAAGTGCATGGAACACTTGGCAAACAAAGCGTGTATAACGCATCACTCAAGGAAGGGGAAAACGGGAGAAGCGAAGGAATTCGCTACTTTGACAGATCCGCTTAGAAGAAACCGGGTTTGGACGGAACTCCGGCCTCAATCTTGTCTCAAAGATGGAGCCGAAGTTTACTTCGACGAGGATTCTTCCTTTGGAATTTTGCTGCCGAGAAATTCCGTAAGATCAATGAGACCTTTGATGAATCTTAAATTGTATCTGCTTTCGTAGAGCAAAAAGACGCTCGCCATAAAGAGAAAAAGACCGCCGGCGAGCGCGCTGAGAGTCGCGATCCAAATTTGATTTTGGAGGAAATTCGTGAACGCAAACCCCAAACTGGAAAGAACAAATAGGGAAGTCGCCGTATAGAGGAAGGCCATGGATCTTTGGATGAGAACCGCGCGGATTCTTTGGACCTTGAGCTGTTTTTCAAGGTTATCCATTCTTTCTTTGGGATAGGGTAGTTTCCCGCCTAAAACCCCTTCCACTTCGGCTTTGAGAAGATTGACTCGATCAAAAATTCTTCCCAAACGGTTTGCGGTTGAAAAAATCAAACTCGCGCAGGCGGTGATCATCACTGCAGGAGTAATCATTCCCGTAAGAATGCCTGGATTGGAAAGGGACTCTAAGAACACGGTCCTATCCTCGAAAAAAACGGTTTTTTGTCCATTCCATTTGAGTCGAACATTCCAAACGATTTGATCGGAGGCTGTTTGTAATCGGGATCGGGCGCTCATTACGGTTTTCGTTCGAAGTTTGATTTTTAACCTAATCATTGTTAGGCGGATGTCGGTTTCGGGAGAACGGGTTATGGCACTCGGTTCCGTTTTCGATTTTCGAGCCGAAGAAGGGCCTTATTTTTCTAATCGGCTTCGAAAAAAACTTGATCTGTAGAGGCATTCAAAAATACACATGTAAGCAATTGCTTACTATATGCAGTTTGGTGAATTCCTTCAGTTTATGATCTGAAGAATCTATAAAAATAACCGCCGAACCGAAATAGGTCGATTCGAACAAGAACGGGGTGCTTTTTGTTTTCTGCTTTGATACAAAAATGGAACGATTTTAATTCCAAGATTTCCACTTCCAAATTCAGATTTTTATTTTTACTGCTCGTGCCCGCTTTGATCCTCTTTGCGGATCTCGGGTTACGCTGGAAAATTCTCAGTCAAATGGAGACGTTGCAGTGGTCTTACTATCTGCTTTCGTTTCTTTATTCGATTTTGATTTATTCTTTGCTTCTATTTTCTCTCGATCTCCTTTCTTCAAGCTCGAAGACGAAACCCTACTGGGGAATTTTGGCGTTCGCATCGTTCGGCTATTCGATCTGTGTGATCGGTTCTTACGGATATTTCTTATACGCGGGGATCATGCCGAACTTTTTCGTGTTCTCGTATATCTTTCAGGAACCGTTCAACAGTTGGACGATCTTCCGGGGCGGCCTCACCGTTTGGAGTTTGATCGGTTTCTTTTTTCTTTTCCTTGTTCTTTTCTTAAGTTTGAAAATCGCATCCTCCGATTTCAAACCCGCGCGTTTTACGAAAACCGTTTACGGAATCTTGTCGTTTAGTATTCTCGCGCTGACGGCTTTCTTTCACAACAACACGCGCTTTAACGATCAGATTTACGTGGCGGATACGAATTCGATTTCGTTTATCAATCGCAATCTATACAATTTGGTTACCGGCGATCGTCTCGGTTCTGCGGGCCTGCAATCCAGGAACAAACCGGTCTTAAATCCGAGCCCGAATCCGTTTCGAAAAAACGTTCTTCTTATTTTGAGCGAAAGCCTTCGCAGAAAGAGCATGTCTCTTTACGGTTACGAAAAGGATACGACTCCTTTTTTAAATCGATGGACCGTCGATCCGCAGAACGGGTCCGTCGTCGTGTTTCGAAAGGCGTTTTCAAATTCCAGTTCCACTTTGATTTCGGTTCCGAGTCTGTTGTCCGGCGTATCTCCGATTCAACCCGTGTCGATGACGCACAATTCTCCGCTTTTTTGGGAATACGGAAAGGCGGCGGGGCTTTCCACGTTTTATATTTCGAGTCATAGTTTTCGTTGGAATAATTTCACCGGCTTTTTTAAAAACGCTGGAATCGATTTTCTGTGGAATAAGGAGATCAGCGGTTTCGGAGTGTTCAACGATATCGGTATCGACGATCGTAAAACCGTCGCGGAGTTCAAGGACCGCGTCAAATTTCTCAAAGGCAAAGGGGAGAATTTCGCGGGGGTTCTGCACTTAAACACGAATCATTTTCCGTATATCATTCCGGAAGAAGCGATGTATTTTCCGATCGGCAAAGACACATACGCTCCGTACGACAATTCGGTCCGTTATCTCGACGGGCTCTTGGAAGAAGTATTCCAATTTTTGAATGAAGAAAAGCTGACCGAAAATACGATCGTGATCTTCACTTCGGATCACGGAGAGGCGTTGTTCGAACACGATTATATCGGACATATCGAGAGCAATCATATCGAAACGGTTGCGATTCCGATGTTGTTTTTCATTCCGAACTCGATGCGTCAGAATTCCTTTGCGGAACGTTTGAGGAAGAATGCCGAACGGAACGTTTCGAACACGGATCTGATCCCGACGGTTGCGGACCTATTAGGTGTCGCCAACCAACCCGAGGTGAAGAGTTATCTTTCCCGGCTCGAAGGGAAATCCCTTCTTTCCGATCTTCCGCCAAACCGGAGAATTTTTATCGCAAACAACAACGAGACTTCTTTGTATCGGGTCGGGATGAGTTATATTCAGGGAAATCTGCATTATATGCTTCGTTTGAATTCGTTTCCTCCGGACGAAGAGGTGTACGACATCCATGACGATCCGATTGAAAAGAAAAATCTTTGGCCGAGTTTGGATCGCGAAAGAAAATTAGAAATCCGTAAACAACTCGACGGTTGTAGTCTTTGCCAGGATCTCTACTCCGCCTCCGGCGTTAAACTCTGAGAATTTTGCCGCTTTTTGATTCGAATAAAACGAGGGAGCCGCGTATTCGCGGCTGTCGACGTTCGTGTAATCGAAATTCTTTTCGTATGTGACGAATCGTTTCTTACGGTTTGATCTCTTTCAGCAGTTCCGCTTCCGAAGGAAATACGATATTCTTATTCAATAGCTCGTAGCTTAGATTTAAATACGCCTTTGCCTTCTTACTCATCTCGTCGCAGACGATCGGGTCCATTTCGCAGAAATTGTTCTTTTGACGCGGTGGCGTGATATTGTACGAAAGATCCTCTTTTCCATCGAAGAAACGCAGATAAAAAAGATCGTTTTCGATCCACCCGAACAAGTTTCCGTAAGCGAAATACGCCGTTTGTGTTCTCCCCGGAGCGAGAAGATTTCTTCCCATGGAGGAAAAAACCGCCTTCTTTCCCACAAGCCCTAAGATGGTGGGAATGATATCCAATTGCGAAGCGATGGTTTCGTCTAACGCAGGTGCGACTCGACCCGGGGCGTAGATCAAAAACGGAACGTTTCTGTCCTCGTAGTAGTCTAGATATCGGTGGTGCGTGTGATCGGCGACGAATACGAAAATCGTATTCTTAAAATAGCCGGACTTTTCCGCTTGCGCGATGAAGTTGTGAACCGCCCAGTCCGCGTAGTTGTATACGTTTAAAAAGTCGTAATCCCTCGTGGAAGGATCGAAGATTCTGAACTTCTCCGAAGGGGTTCGATATGGATAGTGTGTGGTCAAAGTCAAGGCCAGGCCGAGGATCGGTTTTTTGGACGAGGAGATCCGTTCATGCAATAATTGTAATACGTCCGCGTCGTCGTATCCCCAGGCCCCGAGCTTGAATCTTCCGAGTTTTGCGATTTCCTTTTCGCCGAGCACGGTGTCAAAACCCCAGTGAGGCATCAGAGTGCTCTTGTTGTCGAAGTTTAGATCTCCTCCGGTGACGAAGTAGGTTTCGTATCCCATTCGTTTGAAGATGTTGCCGATTCCCGAAAAATTTCCGAGAACCTGATGGGTCCGAACCACCGTGAGACCCGGACGATCGGGAATTCCGGTAAGAATCGACATCATTCCGTTGGTCGTTCTTCCTCCCGAAGCGATAAAGCGATTGTAGAATCTTCCTTTTTTTAAGAGCTGATTGAAGTACGGAGTCACTTCCTTTCCTTCCACAAGTCCGTCGGAAATCGGACGGATGAATTTTCCCGTCCAGTTTTCCAGCATGATGAGAACCACGTTCGGAGGAGTTCCCGGATTGGTTTCTTTCTGAACGCGAAGGATCGGATATTTTTCGCTGACGAATTCCGCACCGGGGTAAGCGATTTCTTTTCGAACGATTCCGACCGCTTCTTCCGTTTCGAGCCTTAGAAATTTAGGAATGGATTGGCTTTTCAAATCCATAATGGACGTGAAAACGCCGTTGAGTGCGATGTTGTTTACGAAGTTGTTTCCCGATACGATCGCGTTAGTCGCTCTTATGGGAGATTCCTGGATTCCTCCCCGGATCGCTACGATCGTGACGATGAGGACGACTGTGATCTGAATCGCCGCCGACTTCCAGGATTCTTCCTTATATTGATACGGGTTGTATTTGAGGAAGAGCCAGGTGGAAACGGGAAGAAATACGAGAAGGAAAGCCACTCCGATCAGAAACGTAACGGTGTTCTGTTCGAGAGCGGATTTTAAGATCACTCCCAAGTCCTTTCCGATAAAGACAAAACCTTCGTAACCGATATGTTTGTTTGCGTTTTCGAAGTAGATGATGTCCGCGATCAAGTGTGCGATCATCCAAATCCCGAGAAGAAGCGGAGTATACCCCCAGAAGAATCGATACAATTTGAAACGATTCATGTAAGGAAGAACGGAAAGGAGCGCGAAGAGGCCGAGTGTCATTCCGATCACTACGAGATCGAATCGAAACCCGAGGACGAAAGCGATTGCGATTTCCTCGATCGGAACTCCCTGGAGTCGATAAGAATAGACCGATAAAAATACGATCTTGTATAAAAGCAGGATGAGAGCGAAGTAGACTACGTAGCTTAGGATGAGTTTTAAGTGAGTTGGTATCCGATGAAACATTCTGACTCTTTCATGACTGGTATGTGAGGAAACTCCGAATTCGTCTGGAATCCTGAATTGAATAGTAGGCCAAGAACGAGCGCGCGCTCAAGTCAAAAAAAGGGAAAATTACGAAGGGCGGGATCGTTTACGGATTACAAACTGCAAACGAATTCAAGACGAAATCCGATCGGCGATGAGTGGACGGAACTCCGGCCGAACCCTCTCGCTCGACTGTACTAATCAGTTTGGTCTATAAATTTCTTTCCAAAAAAAATTCTATATTTTGATCGTTGTACTCCGGAAATCCGGTTTTGGGTCTTGACAGAATTCCCTTTTTTCTGAATAATGAGTGAGTAATCACTCACCGTGGGACAACCAATGGAAGAAATGAAGGATAGTATCGAACTCGATCCCGAATGGCCCGAAGGTCAAAAAAAGATCTTTTTGGCGGCCGTCGAAATTTTCGCGCAAAAAGGATTCTCCGCCGCGACCACGGTGGAAATCGCAAAAAAGGCCGGGGTCGCCGAGGGTTTGATCTTTAAGCACTTTAAAAGTAAGAAGGAGCTTTTGCTCCGTCTCGCCATGCCGATTATGGAAGGATTTATCGCGCCCATCACATTAAGAAGATTGAATGTAATCTTTTCGCAGGAATTTTCCAGCTTGGAACAATTCCTGAACGCGGTTTTCGAGGAACGAATCGCGTTTATCGCGAAAAACCGAAATCTGCTTCGGATCATTCTTCAGGAAGCGTTCATCAATCCGGATATTCAAGGCGTGCTGGAGCGGGTTTTCAAGGAAAGACTCTCGCCAATCATCAAAGAACGACTTCGTAAGTTTCAGGAAAGCGGATTGATCGCGGACATTCCTCTCGATTCGGCGTTTCGTCTGATCGCGACCAACCTCGCCGGTTATATGATGCTCACTGAAATTTTCTATCAACCGAAGACCGAAGACGGTTGGGATAGGGAAGCAGAAATGAAACGTACGATCGAGTTCATCGCCGGAGGACTTGCTCCCAAAAAAACGGAGATCGGGGTCGTGCCTAAAACAAAAATAAAAACGAAAAACAAACAAACCCTTCCCAAGAAATCGAAATCAAACCCCAAAAAAGCCGCACAGGCAAAAAAGAAAAAAAAGAAATCGTAAAGCGCGGGTTTCCCCTCAGGAGTTGGTATGAATTTTGTAATCAATACGTTAAAATCTTGGATCAAGGTCTATTGGTCCTTGCGTCTGCCGTTTCGGATCCTTTTTCCGATTCTTCCGATTGCGGTTTTGTTTTTCATTCTTTCCGCGAAAGGAAAAAATGAAGTTCAGGACGTGGCCGTTATCGGACCGATTGCCGAAAAGGCGTACGGACTTGGAACCGTGCATTCTCTCGATACGTTTCGGTTTCGTGTCGGAGTTCCGACAAAAATCACGAAAGTTTTTGTTCTGGAAGGGGACGAGGTTGTTCCGGGACAGGGACTTCTTCAGTTGGAAGGAATGACGGTCGTTCGTTCTCCGATACACGGAATCGTTTCGGATGTCGGTTATCACGAAGGAGAGGTCGCGTTTCAGAATCTTCTCGCGATCGAAGTATTGGGAGTCGGCTCCAAATATCTCATCGTCGCGTTGGACGAACAGATTCTTCTTTCGATCCGCAAAGGACAAAGGGCTTTGATACGCTTCGAAGGGAAGCCGAACGAAGTGATCCAGGGAAGAGTTCAGGGTACGTTTTCGCACGCAGGTCAGTTTTACGCGAGAATCGAAGGAGCCCGTTTTCCGGAAGGAGTTCTTCCCGGGATGACGGCGGACGTCGCGATCGAGATCGGGACCAAGGAGAACGCGGTTCTTGTTCCGAGAAAATACGAGAAAAAACAGAAAATTTTAATATTCAGAAACGGTAAATCGATTCCGGTTGCGTTTACGCCCGGTCTTAAATCGGAGTTGTTCATCGAGGTTAAGGAAGGGGATATCCAGGCCGGAGATAAACTCTCAGAGGTTCCGTAATGTTGTTCGTCGCCATCAGACAAATGCTCGTTCGGGGAAAACAAACCCTGACGACGCTTTCGGGAATCGTTTTGGGAACCGCGGCGTTTATCATCATCTCGGGCGTTTTGCTCGGCTTTCGGGGATATTTGATCGATCAGCTGATCAACGCGGATTGTCACGTTCGGATCAGTCCGAGACAGGAGATCATTCAGCCGAATTCCATGGACGACCTTTTTCCGGGCGAGAACGTGTTCTGGCTTTCTCCTCCTTCGGGAAAAAGAGGGTCCACACATTTAAACAACGCAAGTCTTTGGTACGAACGTCTCGATCAGGATAAGGAAGTGGAGGCGTATTCTCCGCAGGTGAGCGGAAGAATTTTTCTTTTTTCCGGTTCCAATCAGGAGGCCGGCAAGATCATCGGAATCATTCCTTCCAGACAAGTACAGATCACTCCTCTTGCGGATTATATCACCGAAGGCAGCGTCGAATCGTTGTCCGCCGGAAATCGGATCGTTCTTGGAGACGGTCTTGCAAAATTACTCGGACTCGGCGTGAATAAAACCGTTTGGGTGACTTCGGGACTTCAGGAGAAGACTCCGTTCCGGATTTCGGGAATCTTCCGCTCGGGGAACAAGGCCTTGGACGACAGCGTCGCCTACGGTTTGTTAAGCGAAATCCAATTGCTAACGGGGCAGTCCGGAATGATAACCGACATCGCCGTCCGTCTCAAGGACGTAAACCGTTCTCTCTCCAAGGCGGAGGAATGGAGAACCATGGGGGACGAGAAAGTTCTCAGTTGGCAGGAGGCGAACACGAGCTTTTTCGCGATTTTCAAACTCCAGGACGCGATCCGTTATTCCATGACCGCGGCGATTTTAACGGTCGCCGGATTTGGAATATACAATATTTTGAATGTAATCATCAATCAGAAAAAACGGGAAATCGCCATTCTCCGTTCCATAGGCTACAGACCCAACGAAGTTCTGATGATCTTTCTGATGCAGGGAGTGATTCTCGGCGTGATCGGAGGGGTTTTAGGAATGTTGATCGGATTTTTGATCTGTCTCCGGATCGAATCCCTTCCCTTCACCAATCCGCTTTTTTCCGCCGGAGCCAGCACGATGGTGATTTCGTTCGCACCGTCGATCTATCTACAGGCGTTCGCTCAATCGATGGTCGCGACCCTGATCGCGAGTTGGATCCCCGCGCGATCCGCGGGAAAACTTTCACCGATCGAAATCATACGAGGAGAATAGGATGCACATCGAATCGCAAACCGGAATCTCCGTCCACAATCTCCGCAAGACCTTCGGCAACAGCGAAATCATCAAAGGAGTCAGCATCGACATAGAAGAGGGCGACTACGTTTCTCTTACCGGAAAATCCGGTTCGGGTAAAAGTACTCTTTTGTATATGATCAGTTCTCTCGATCCTCCGACTTCCGGCGGAATAGAGATCGACGGAAGGAATATCTACCAAATGGGAGAAGAGGAGATTCACGAATTCAGAAACAAAAGAATGGGATTCATCTTTCAGTTTCACTATCTTCTTCCCGAATTTACGGCTCTGGAAAACGTATTGATGCCCGCGCGCAAAGCGGGTCTTTTAAAAGAATGTCAGAGTTATGCGGAACATCTTCTGGAGGAATTCGATCTCAAGGATCGGATGGATTACAGAATCAACCGTTTGTCCGGGGGGCAGGCGCAAAGGGTCGCGATCGCCCGCGCACTTGTGATGAATCCGAAATATATCTTCGCGGACGAACCTACGGGTGCCTTGGACTCGGCTAACACAAAGGTGGTGATGAACATTCTGGAAAAAGTGAATCGCGAGACCAAAACCACGATCCTTGTGGTGACGCACGACCCCGACTTCGCTTCGAGAACGAAACGCCAGATCCATCTTGTGGACGGGCGAGTCGTTTCGTTGAAAGAATTCGAGGCTTCCCGAAAAAACGGAAAGGCGGCCCGTTGAATTCGGAGAACGACGCATAAGAATCCGTCCCCCGGAAAGCTCAATGACACTGCTGCCAGTGAATCGCAGGGGCCGAACCTTGCGGCTTGTCTTTTTACCGAAGTATTTTTAATTTCGGGACTCGCCGTAAATTAACGCGGGAAACTTTTTGCGATAGGCTTTAAAAGTCCCGTCTCCGATTCTACGTTTATGCACTGGAAGTTTCCCAAGTTCAAAGCGGGACAACCGAGACGATGGGAATATCTGTTACCCACCGGTTCCTCCAAAGAAACGGAACAAATCGCGAAGAAGATCGTTTCCGATTCGTATCTTCCCAAAACTCAGGTTCCGTTTTTAAAAACTCTTCCCGGAAAGATTCTTTTGGAAAACGCGAACTTCCGCCAAGCGCTTGAACTATTGGTAAGAATTCCTTGGGTTCGCGATTTCCGTTTAAATTTGGGAATGGTTCCGTTCAAACGTTCCTTTTCCTTTCAGGAGTTCGAAACCGCGCTGCGAAAATCGAAAATTCTTCCGGAAGATTGGGGTCTTCGCTTTCGTCCTCAAATCAAGGGAGAAACCGATTGGACGACCGAGGATTTAAACCGACTTTGGGAAACCGCCGTAATCTCCGCCGATTCTGCGGAAAAAACGACGGAACTCAGCGCGCTTCTTTTGGAAGACGAGATCATTTTGAACATCAGTCTTTCGGGCGAACCCTTAAATCAACGCGGAAGTTTTAAACCTCTGGCAAAATCGGCGCCGATCCGCGAAGATCTTGCAAGATTTCTAATACAACGAATGCATAAAATTCTTCCCAACCCGGACGCGGTCTTCGTTCCGTTTGCAGGGACGGGAACCTTGATCCGCGAATCGGTGGATTCCATTTTGGGAATCGGTTTTCCGCATTATTCCAGAACGTATCTGTTTCAGGAAATGGAGGAATTTCCCGAGGCGACTTGGGAATTCTTGAAAAAGAAGATTCTAAACAACGGCGGAGTAGGTTCGATCGGTGTCTGGTGGAACGAGCTCAACCGCGAAACCTTCGTATATTCGGAAAAACGAATGGATGTATATCATGATTTTCTAAAAGGATCCGGATATACCGATTCGATCCGATTTTCCAAAAACGAAGGCGATTTTTTCTTATTGTCTCCTAAAACGGTTTGGGAATCGATCGGCGGACCGAAGCGGATATGGATGCCTCTCAATCCTCCGTACGGTTTGCGTATGGAAACGGGTTCTTTAGCAAGTTTTTATAAAAGATTGGGTGAACGTCTGACTCATTGGTGGGAACTTCCCTGCGAGATTAGCGGGTTTGTGCTTTGTCCGGACGAGGCTTCTTGGTCGATTCTGATCCGAAACATGGGAATCAAAACCGACACGATTCATGTGACTCACGGCGGCACCGATTTAAGGGTCGTTTATTTTTAAAGAAGATACACGAATAAAATCCGGTTATCGCTTCGAAAAAGCCGGATGTTCCTGTTTTTTCGTCGGATCGAAAACGGCGGCCTAGCCGCGTTTGACGATCGAACCGATTTTCAAAAGGTTACAAAAATTCTTCAAAAAATACATTCAAAAATATGAATTCAATTTACAGATCGTAATTTTCCGATTCGAGAACATTCTAACGTTCGAAAAGAAATTCCTTCTGATTCAGTAACCTTTTGCGATGCGGGGCGAAGGGTTGTTTAACGATGCGATCGCATTCCGATTTATAGATCGCATCCTAAATTATTTTTGGAGAAGGTCGGATATGTTTGGAATGTGGGGATCACAATCGAGTTGGTTTTTGTATGTTCTCGTGGCGGGAACGTTTTTTGCGTTTGCTTTGCCGATGTTTTTGGCGCCTCTTCGCTGGGCGGCGACATTAGGATGGGAAATTCCCGGTCAAAGCAATTTGTCCACGTATTACGGACGTTGTCTTGCCAGTGTTCTGTGCGTTCTTTGTTATATGGGGTTTGTGGCGGCCGGAAATCGCGGCGTTCAGCCGTTTTACTTTAACATTCTGCTCGGATGTTTCGGTTTGATGGTGTTGGTTCACGCGTACGGCGGAATTCGCAGGATCCAACCGCTCAGCGAAACGATCGAAACCGGATTTTGGCTGTTATTGTTTTTTGCGGGTCTCGCGTTTTATCCGGTTTGATCCGCCGGTTTTCGAAAAAAGAAACGCGAGGGACCGATGCGGCGTCAAGTTATTGCCTTTTTCGACTCGATTTGCGCGGCATTCCGATCCGACAATCGCGCAATAACTTGACCGAAGTATTATGTTGCAACCGTACGGAGTAACATTGAGTTGAAACCCGGTCCGGCGACGCCGGACACGGCCTGAAAGTTTTTTCAGGGATCGTCGTTACGAAGGTGTTTGAATTTGTGGATTCAGTTTTCTGAATATTCTGAAAATATAGTAAATGCAAGAAGTTTCGAATCGAATAGAATTCTGCTCAAAAAAGTCAAAACCAAACCGATCCCGAAATACAAACCCATCGGGATGGGAGTCTTACGCAGACTCTTTCCTCTTTCACGCAATACGATCGTAAATAAAACCGCGGGGATGTAAGAAGCGTTTAAAAAGAACATCCACCAGGGATGGCCTGCGATGAGCGCGTAGACCGGAGCGAACAAAACGTCTCCGAATCCTATTCCGCCCGGAAAGAAAAAAAACAAAAGCAAAAACGCAAGAAAGAATCCGCCGAAAACGTAGAGTTCGTTCATGCCGGGAAGTTTTTCGGTTAACAAAAACGCGGATAAAAGACCGAACGATAGAATCCACGGAAGATTTTCGTAATCCAAAGAGAAATGATAGGCATCCGTAAGACAGGATATCAAAAGATGTCCGCATAAAAATAAAAACACGAAGCTGAACGCGGGATTGCGTGTCAAAGAAAAACAGAATAGAAAGACGCATACGAAACCGAATTCGATCGACGGAAAAAGAAAACGGATTCTTCCATTACAAAACTTGCATTTACCTTGCGAGATAAAATATCCGATCACGGGAAGAAGTTGCGGATAACGGATTTCTTTTCCGCAATGATCGCAGGAACTCGGGTGTGTGAAAATCCGCTTCCATTTTTGGGAAAACGAAAGGGATTTTCTACGTTTGCCGTAGTAAACGTCGAGGATTCGAAAGCCTAGGGTCACGTAAAAACTTCCCAAGGAAGCCGCCCCTAAACTTCCGAAACTCAAAACGATCCAAAAAAGAAAATCAGGCAAGCTCGACAAGAGCGGAGATTCCCCGTTTGAGATTTTCCCATTCGGAAGCGAAGCTGATTCGGATGTAATTTTTGGATTCGGTGAAGATGTAACCCGGAACCAAAATCAATTCCTTTTCCTTGACCGCTCTTACGATAAAATCATCGTCCTTCTCCTTGATCTTGATGAAGAAGTAAAACGCTCCTTCGCTTTTGGCCGTCTCGTAACGATCCTTCAACGATTCGTAGACGAAGTCGCGTTTTTCTTTGTAGTCCGCGATATAAGAACTCATATCCGTCTTCAAGGCCTCGAGTCCCATCCACTGTGTGACCGAAGGAGCGCAGACCAACGTGTATTGCTGGAGAGTAGTTAACGCTTTTGTAATGGGTTCCGGAGCGAGAATCGAGGACAAACGAAGCCCCGTCATGCTGTAGGTTTTGGAAAAACCGGAAAGGGTGATCGCCTTTTCGTAAAAGGAACCCGCGGATATGAACTTCTTATCGTAGTCGAACAGTTCGTAGATCTCGTCCGAAATCAGATACGCTCCCGTTTTTTCCGCGAGATCGGCGAGCGCCTCCAATTGTTTTCGGGAAAGAATTTTTCCGGTAGGATTGGAAGGAGAAGAATAGATGATGATCTTTAGTTTTTTATTCGAGAATTCTTTGAGATCTTCGGGTTCGAAGGATTCGTGAACAAAGTTCATCTTTCCTCCGTAGATTTTGATGTAAGCCGGATACATCAGGAAGTGCGGAGTGACGACGAGGCATTCGTCTCCTTCGTTTAACAACGCGTTAAACAGAAGTAAGAATGCGGAGCTGATTCCGGAAGTGACGAGAATTCTTTCGGGAGTCGCGTACGAAATCCCGTTCACGCTTTTGTATTTTTCAGCGAGAGCGCTCTTTAGTTCCGGAATTCCTCCGGTAAGAGTATAAGCGGTTTTTCCGTCTTTCAAAGCCTTACAACCGGCTTCGATGATGTTCGGAGGACAAGGAAAGTGCGGTTGACCGATGGAAAGATTGATCGGATTTTTCAACGTTCCCGCGAGCTCGAAGGCTTTGCGGATGGCGGAAGTATCCAGTCCTTGGATACGATTGGCTAAAACATATTCTAACGTACTCTGACTCATACTACATCCTTTTTGAAATTTCTGTTCGAGAGAACCACTGCAAAACTTCTTTCTAAAAAAGAATCTTCTCGAAAAGTTAGTTTGAATGTCAAACCATTCAAGTTACAGTTTGGAAGGAATTGAGGTTGCCAGAGGATTCGAGGGGGTGAACTTTGAGTTATGGAAACCGTAAAAATCGCCGGACTCAATGTTCCCGTTTCGAAATCCGGTATCAATCCCGGAAACCTCGGTTCCGATCTCGTTGAGACGGATTCGACCGTTCGCAATTTATCCAATATTCTTTACCCTTTGCTCGAAGGCAAACCGGTGCTTCTCGTGGGAGATGCGGGCGTCGGTAAAAACGCTCTGATCTATTACATCAACTATAAGAGAAAACATCCGACCGCAAGATTCAGTTTCAACGAAGACACTCTTCCCGAAGACTTGATCGGTTCGTATCGGATTCTCATGGACGGAAGGGGATTTGCTTGGTCGGACGGGCCTCTTACTTCCGCAATCCGTTCCGGTCACAGCTTTGTCGCCGACGAGATGAATCTTTGTCCACCGCATATCATCAAACGATTCTCCACCGTTTACGAGTCCGCCTATTTGGAGTTAATCGAAGGGAACGGCTCGAGAATTTCCTGTGGAGAAGGATTCAACTTTATCGGAACACAAAACCCTTCCGAAGGTTTTGAAGGAAGAAAACCACTTCCGTTCGACATCACCCGTTTTTTCTCGGTCGTGTTCATCGACCAACATACTCCCGACGAAATTCTTTTTATCTTAAAGAAGTTGTATCCCGCTCTGAGCGAATCTTTGCTTCAATCCTGCATCCGGATTTCGATGGAAACGGAATCCAGGGTCGTTACCGGCAAACTCGGAAAGGGCGATCTGGAAAAATATCATTTCAACATTCGGAATTTGAAAAAACTCTGCAACCGTCTCTTAGGTTTAAAGGCGGATACGAGCGAACTTCAGTTCCGCGAATTCTGGAACTTTTACGTGGAACCGTTCCGTAAAAAAGAGGACCGAGATCTTCAGATCGATCTTTTGTTAAGCGAATCCGGGTTGAAAATGGCGCCCGAACTTCCCGAACCGAGTTTTCAAGTCCATAAGGGATTCTTATACTGCAACGATAAGGCGATTGCGATCCGGGACGAAAACAAGGCGAAGCAATTGTTAAGCGAAGTGCCCATGCCTTTGAAACTGCGAGAGTTTTCCGAGAAAATCTTCACCGCGGTTCAGTTTCAAGAAAACGTTCTGATCGAATATTCGGAGGAACAGGACCCGCAGATCCTTCTTCCTTTGTTCACCGAGATCTCGGGCTTGCCCTTGGAAACGGTGAGTCTTTGCAAGGGAATTCATACTTCCGATATCATCGGAGCCTTGAAGCCGATCGACGGTTCCAAAGTGGATTGGGTGGACGGTCCTCTTACGAGAGGAATCCGAGAAGGCGGGAATATTCTCATCACGAACCTCGAAGCGGCCGGAGCCGAACTTGTGGAAAAATTGAATATGCTTACGGACGACGCGCGTTCTCTTACGCTTCCGCCCGAAAGCGGAAACAACGAACCCGTTCAACTTACGGACGATTCGCGCATCTTCGCGTTGAAACTCTTCCGTAAATCCAAATCCACCGCGACGATTTCGAGAGCGTTCAGAAACCGTTTTACGAGCGTGTTGTTTCCCGATCTCGAAGACGAATCCACGTTAACCGAAATTCTTTCCTTTTATCTTCCGGGCAACAGCCTCATCCTGAGAATGGTGAATTTCCACATGAAGATCCGCGATCTCGCGAAAAAACGTACGATCGGTTCCGCGAATCTTCTGCCGTATTTGTTCGGACTTTCCAATCTTCTTTTCTGGAAGGATCATATCCTGCGTTATGCGGACTCGAGTGCGGGAGAGGCGGGACTCAAGGAAACAGCGGTTCGAGGCGGCAAGATCGCTTATACGAATCAGATCGCCGATCCGAAAGAAAGAATGGAACTCGAAAAGATTTTGGATTTCCAAATGTCCGGCATTGAAGTCGAATCGGATTTCTTCAAGGTTCTTGAGGATAAGAAAAAAAAAACTCTGACAACGGCCACCGACATTGAAAAGAAACGTTGGTGGAATCCGGAACTTCATAAACGGGAAGCGTTAACCGGAAAGGCCAAACTTCTCAACTCTGGAAATCCTCTCAAACGCGGAATCGAAATCGATACGCCGGAAACCGGCGGTCAGATGAAGGAAGGCGCGGACGCTTGGTATGGTCAGGATACGCGCGGCAACAAAGGACAAGGCGAACCCGCGGGCGGTGGCGGCGCTTGGGGTTACCGCACCGAGGAACTTTATAAACAATTTCTTGCCAAACGAAAGATCCTCTGGGAATACACGATCCAAGTTTCTTTGAAGGAATTCAAAGAAGTTTTCGGACAAAGTCTCGAGGATATCGAACTCAACCTCGATCGTCTTTTCGATCCGGAAATCGATATCACGAGAATGTATCGCACCGAAGGGAACCGGATCGACACTCGGAAATATATTTCATTCTTATCCGGAAGAGGGGACTCGAAAGTTTTCGATCGTACGATCATCGATAAGAACGAGGAAAAACTCAAAGGTGTGGAAGTCGCCTTTCTCGTTTCCAAATCCAGAAGGATCTTCAACTTCGAATACGCGGTCGCGGTGATTTCTGCGATGTTGTCTTCGGCGTATATTCTCAACGAACACGAGGTGGATTTTTCCATTCACGCATATTCGGACCGAAACAACAAAAAGGATCGGATCGATCTGATTCCGATCAAACGTCTGGACGAGGAATACAACGAAGCCAAGGAAGAGGAGATGTTCAATTATCTTCGAACCGATTGGCAAGGCGATTCCGTCGAGGAATATCAGCTTCTCGAAAAAGTAGAATCGTACTTTTCGCCGGAGGCACAGACGAAAATCGTGGTAATGATCTCCGATTTTCGGGGGCAAAGAGGAAAGGCGGAAGTTTCCGACGAAATCAATTCCCGGGACAACCGCAAACTCCACGCCGAAATTTTAAAGAATCAAAATCGGAACTACGTCTTCCTCGGAGTCGGACTCGGAAGAAGATACATTGCGGAACATCTGTTTCAGGATTCCATCCAGATCACTTCGGATAATTTTTACAATATGCCGAACCTGATCGGAACCGAACTGGGAAGATTGATTCTCACGAATCATAGCATGAGAAACTGACGACCCGTTGCCGAAAGACGGATATTAAAACGAAACGGTCGTTCGAACGATCGATTTTGAATTTTTCGGCGATCGCAGGGAAATAGAAGGACCGGCCACGAAGTCGGTTTAAAAAGTAAGATGGCAGACAAAAAAGAAGAATCCGGACATACTCCGTTGGTCAACAAAAAGGCCAAGTTCAACTTCGAGTTGATTTCATTCCTCGAAGCGGGGATCGTTTTGTCCGGATCCGAAGTAAAAAGTCTCCGCGAAAAAAAGGGAAATCTCACAGACGCGTTCGCAAAGATCAAAAACGGAGAAGTCTTTCTGGAAAACTTTTCCATCACCCCGTATAAAAACGGAGGTTACGCCAATCATCCCGAAATCCGTCCGAGAAAACTGCTTCTTCATAAGAAGGAAATCGAAAAGCTGGATCGTCAGGTAAAAGAGAAAGGTCTAGTACTGGTCGCAACCAAAGTATATTTTAAGAAAAACCATCGCGTGAAGGTGGAAATCGCCGTCGCAAAACCGAAAAAGCTTCACGATAAACGCGACGACATGCAGAAAAAAGACGCGCAGCAGGAAATCGCGCGCGCAATGAAATCATCCAATCGCTACGAATGAGTCGCGACAAAGTTAGGACCCAATGGCTAAAGCCGGAAAAAAAGAAACCGCAGAATCGGACGAAGTCGTTCCGGTAAAAGCTCCCCGCAAAGAACCCGGAGAAAAAATTCCGGTCGTTTCGATCGTAGGCCGTCAGAACGTCGGTAAGTCCACGCTCTTCAATTCCCTTTTGAAAAAGAAACTCGCGATTACCGAGGATTACCCCGGCGTCACGCGCGACGTTCTTTCCGCGAGAATCTATCAGGAAGAAAAGGATCTCGACTTTTATCTCTGCGACACCCCGGGACTCGACATCGAAAATCCGGACACTCTTTCGCAATCCATATTAGAAGCGGCTTATAGACAGTTGAAGGAATCGGACGTCATCATCTTTCTCCTGGATAAGAATCTGATCACGGCCGCCGACCACAGTCTTCTCGGCTACTTGAGAAGGGAACCGTCCGTCGCGAACAAACCGATCATCTACTGCGTCAACAAAGCGGACAAGGAACTCGACGAGTTCGATCTCGAGGAATTCTACCGGATGGGGTTGGCGGAAGTTCTTCCCATATCCGCGATCGGCCGAAAAAATCTAGGGCTTCTACTTGAGAAAATTAAGTTTTTCTTAAGCGATAAACCGGGTAAGGTCTGGATCGAAAAAATCTCCGCTTCCAAAAACAAGGACGCACAACCTCTTCCTCTCGCGGAAGAAGACTACGAGTTCCGTCTCGCGATCGTGGGAAAACCGAACTCGGGAAAATCCAGTCTTTTGAACGCGATTTGCGGTTACGAACGCGCGGTCGTGAGCGACGTGGCCGGAACGACTCGGGATTCCGTGGACACTTTATTAGAATTCGGTGATAGACGTCTGCTTTTGACCGATACGGCCGGAATCCGAAAAGGAAGCAAATCCGCCGAAGCCCTCGAATTTTATTCGTATCAGAGAACCTTGAAGGCGATCGAATCCAGCGATCTCGTAATCCATCTCTTGGACGCTCAGAAAGGATTCGGGGATTTCGATAAAAAGATCACGGCGCTTTTGCAGGAAAAAGGAAAACCGTTCTTGATCGCGGTCAACAAATGGGATTCCATCGAGGATAAGACCGATAAAACCTTCAAGGAATACAAGGAAAAACTCTACAGCCGTTTTCCTTTGTTAAGCGAAGTGCCTATCATCACGATCAGCGCGACCGAAAGGCTGCGGGTTCAAAAACTCATGGATCTTTCCTTCGATCTCGCGTCTAGATCGCACAGAAAGGTAAGCACTTCCGAACTCAATAAAAATCTAAAGTTGTGGATGGGACAGGCGGGAAGATCCTTTTCCGCGCATCAACCGCCGAAGATGCTCTATTGCACTCAGGTTTCGACTTCTCCGTTTCATTTGATTCTGTTCGTAAACCACGTGGAATACTTTAAATCCAATCTAGTTTCCTTTCTCAAAAAGAAACTCACCGAAACCTACGAGTTGCAGGGAATCCCGGTTCGACTGGAGTTTCGATCGGATCGAAAATGAACTACGCGATTTTTGCTTTGCTCAGTTTTGGAGCGGGTTCGATCCCGTTCGGATATTGGATCGCTCTTCGGTTTGCGGGAATGGATATCCGCAAATTCGGAAGTAAGAACATCGGAGCCACGAACGTGGGCCGACTCGTCGGATGGAAGTTCGGATTTCCCGTGCTGCTTCTCGACGTGGCAAAGGGAATGTTGCCCGTATATCTTGCGGGTGTCTTTGTGTCCGAGGGCGGGATTCCGTTTCAGTTGGCCTGCGGAGTTCTTTCCGTAACGGGTCACATGTTTTCTCCCTTTCTCGGGTTTCGCGGCGGGAAGGGCGTAGCGACTACGTTAGGCGTATTTTTGGTTTTGACTCCGATCGCCTGTTTGGGCGCGGTCTTGGTTTTTTTGGCGGTTTATAAATTTTTTAAATTCGTTTCTTTGGGATCAATTTTTGCTTCCCTTACGCTTCCTCTCGTTTATGCTTTTTCCTCGGTTCTTCTTTTGCACGAAGAAATTTCGTATTGGGTTTTGGGGACAATGATCTTCATCTCTTTCGGAATCATATTAACGCATCGGGAGAATATCCTTCGGATTTTAAATCAGTCCGAGTTGTTCGCGGTCAAAGACGAGGATCCAAGCGATGATTCAGAGAGAAATCGACGATAACAAAACCCGCGAAGAAAAGATCGAATTCCTCGATCGATTCTTAATCTATCACCCCGTCTTTGAAATAGCCGACCTATACAAATGGCTTTACTATGGAGAATTCGGCGAAATCGAAAAACAGGAATTCTATACGGAACAGACAGAAATCGTTCCCGAGTTACAATCGATCATCGACGACCTGAAATCGGAGGAAGGAAAATTATATCCGGAACGCGTCTGGGAACCTCTCGGATTTTCGCAGAGATATCTTCTTATTTATCTGACGCCGTACGCAAAGAGGGATTATCCTTTAAAAAGACTCGTCAACCTGATTCAGAGATCCTCCGCGTTTCAGGGGTATCGGATGCGGTTCAAATTGGATTGGATCATTCTAAAAGATCTGATCACGGAAAGAATGCCGGTCTTCACCAAACAGGAATTCAACGATTTCGAGGATCGGATCGGGTTCCAGCAGCTTCCCGACGTCGAACCTTCCGAAACATACAAGAAAGCGTATCCGTACAAATTCAGAGTCGTATCCGCAAAATTGTTTTACGAATACTTTCCCGAGTTCGTTAAAGAGCCGAAGGGATTCTCCCTTTTGATGAAAATGAAAGAGGAAGGGGAACCGGAACTCGAATTACCGAAACAGGAAAGCGCGTTCGTATCCGAAGACGAGCCCGCGGTCGCTCAGAAAAAACACGCTCGGGAATCGCACGGAGATTTTCAATACGATCCGGGTTACGATTCTCATCCGGGATCGGGCGGATCGCATTCGGAAGAATCGGAAGCGGAAGAGGATACATCCAATTTCAATTTTGACGGTTTGTAAAAGAAGCGTTCCAATTCTGCTTTACAAAGTTCTAAATTTGCGGTTCTATTGAACGGAAAAAAGGAAATTCGCAGTTATGATGAAAGAAATCAATTACGCTCTTCAGAGTTCCACGGGCGCCAGACAGTTTTCTAAGTCCGAGTTTACGATTCGAAATATGCCCGATCGGCTTCATCCGCTTTCCGAAATGGAAAACGTAAATTCCGGCGCGAGAAACATGGCGAAGGTCGGAGTCAATACGGACGATCAAGCGATCCGCCGCGGTTATCTAATCGATTTAAACGCCTAATTCGCTTAACAAAAAAAGTGCGACTTCGGCCGATTCGGGAATCGAACTTTTTTCCGCAAAAAATGCGATTTCCTCGGTTATCCGATCGAATCGATTGATATACCGAGGTTCTTCCCTTGAACTACCAAAGACTTGAAAAGATCGGCAAAATTTCCGTTTCCATTGCGATCACACAATTTGTGCTTCTGCTGGTTTATCTGTATGTGCCGGGTTTGCAAAACGCCTGGATTGAACGACATTTCGTTCCGGTATTCGTAAGCGTTCTTCTTTTTTCCGGAGGTCTTTTCCTTTCCACGACCTTAGGCATCAATCTGATTCGTTCCGGAGAATTGGAGATATCCCACATCTTCTTTTCTTCTCCGGTTCCGAAACCTTTGGCAAGGCTGATCGGTATTGCTTTTCTTCTGATGGGAGCAATCGGGGTTTTAATGGGTTCGTTAACCTTCCCCTTTTATCTAAAAACGTTGTTCGAATAAAATCTACGACGCGTCTCACGAGTCTTTTTCAGGTTTCAACTCGAGAGGGAGCCTGCGAGAAGTTTTCGTTTGAGTCCGGTGAATTCCTTTAACACGGCGCCGATCAAAAGATTTTTCTTTCTAATTTCGTCTAACGTGTCCCTGTGTCTGAGAATGTAGATTTCCGTTTTGCGGACGAGAAATCTCAAGTCTTCCCATTCCGCGATTTCCGAGCGAAATCGGGAAAGAACAACGTCATAGGATTCTTCGCGGATGGAAGGATCGGAAAAGATCTTGAGGACGGATTGGATTTTCTGGAGAAGGTTGGACCTGAATTCTTCCGCGGCCGCGACGCTGATTTCACCCGGTTTGCCGGACGATTTGCCGCTTTCGTTTTCGACGTCGATCTTCCAGGGAATAAATTCTTTCCAGTAATAACCGTGTTTCGGAAACGAAGAAAGAATTTTGTCCGCTTCTTCCAAGGAAACGTTTTCACAATTTTCGATTTTGGCGCCGCGCGCATTCACGTTGTAAACCGGAAAATCGAGGGTTTTAAACGATTCCTCGAACCAATGTCTGTATAAATCCAAAACGTAATCGGTGAGAACTTCTCCGCCGCCCGCGGTAGGAACCAGACGCGTGTCCCGTTTGCGGATGATCATCTCGTTGATCTTTTCAAGTCCTTGAGTTCTGCGAACCAAGGTAAGCCATTTCTCGTTGTGATGCGTTCCCGTGGAATGGATTTCTCTTCCGGAATACGCGAGATCCTGACCGACCAAAAAAATCGGACGGCAGCCTAGGTTCCGCAAAAGATCAAACGCGGTCGTTGCGACGCTTCCTCCGGATTGAATGTCTCCGATCGGACCCAAAAGTTTTTCCGCGGTTTTAGAGCCCGCGGTGACTTCCCGTTTTAACTCTCCGCTTGCGTCGACGATGTATTTTGCGGTTAACGAATGAACGATCTTGGTGAACTTCTGCGAACGCAAGATCGAAGGTGAGCTCACCAAGTCTGCGAACAAAGGAACGTTAGACGATTCCGCTCCCATAAAATGAAAGAAAGAATGAGTTTGCGCGTCGAGGGTGATTACGCCGTCGGGAACGATTCCGAATTTTAAAAGGGCTTTGAGAGAAGTGTCGCAGGAAAACAGAAACACCTTGTCCCTGATTTTGGAAATCCATTCGCATTGACTTCGAAGAGACGGTCCCGCGGAAACGAGCATGGCCGGTGTGTTCGCGAATTTTTCCTTTAAGAGTTCGACTCGCGTGCGTCGATTGTTCGGATCGGGAAAGTTCGCGGTGTTGACGAACGTATTGCGAACCCAGATTCTTTCGAACTCGAACTTGGTCAAAAGATCGCTCATCTTGGAGGAAAGAATTTTACGGATCTTGATTTCCAATTCTCCGTAATAGGCTTCGTTGAGAGAAGTGCTCGCCGCGTTTCTAAAAACGCGAATTCCCGAAACGCGTTCCACCGGAAGAGATTCCAAATAATTCCATAGAAGACCCAGCGCGGAAAGACCTAAAAACAAATGTCGACCCGGAACTTCCATCACGGGCTCGAGGACTTCTTCCCAAAGAGGAAAGATGAGTTCGGGATGTTCGTCCACGAGAAGAAGAATCTGTCCCGGCTCCATGTTTCTGTGAACTTCTTCGATGAGATGCGGATTTCCGAGGCCGATGACGGCAACAAGATTGGTCGGTGTTATTTTTTGCGTCTGAAGAATTCTTTGTGCTTGGGTAAGAGGGGCCACCGCGCTCGCAAGAGCGCGGCCATCCAACTCTAAAAATCTCTCTTTCGGATTCTTAGCGGGTTTCAGAGCGAATCGTAAATTCGAGTCGGGTTCTCGTTGGAAATAGAGAGATAAGTACGGCTTTTTCCCGAATATTTCTCTTGTCTTTTCAGAGAGATTGTGAGACATAATAACCCAGGTGCATTCTAATCCCTGCCCAAATCTGGTCAATTGGAAACATCTTTCCGGAACAATCGGAAACGAAAAACACAAAAACTATGTATTTAAAAAGTCTGAATATTGTTGGATTCAAAACGTTCGCGGACGAGACCGAAATTCTTCTCGATCCGGGATTTACCGCCGTTGTCGGACCGAATGGCAGCGGTAAGTCGAACATCGTTGACGCCGTAAAATGGGTCTTCGGTGAAAAGTCCGCGAAGGGACTTCGCGGAGACAAGATGGACGACGTGATCTTTCACGGTTCCGAAGCGCGCAAGCCCGCGGGTTATGCGGAAGTTTCCGTGATCTTCGATAATTCTTCCCGATTGATTAAGATGGATTATCCGTCCGTTAAGATGACTCGCCGTCTTTACATGGACGGCAACAACGAATACTGCATCAACGATTCCAGAGTTCAAAGAAAGGACATCGAAAAACTTCTGATGGATACGGGAATCGGTAAGTCTTCTTACTCGATCATGGAACAAGGAAAGGTCGACCGCATTCTTCATTCCAAGCCGGAAGAACGAAGACTGATCTTCGAAGAAGCCGCCGGAATTTCCAGATTCAAACTGGAACGTCAAGAGGCGTTGAAACGTCTGGACGACACGAAACAGAATCTTCTCCGCATCCACGACATCATGAATTCCATGAAGAAGGAAATGGAAGTCAAGGAAAAGCAGGCCGAAAAAGCCGAAGCCTATTTCAAACTCAAGGCGGAGTTGGACGAAACCGACAAAATCATTCGTTATCTGAAATTCTCCACTCTTACCAAAAAGCTGAAAGCTTCGGAAGAGGAACTGCAGGGCATCAAGGATAAGAATCAAACCTTGCTCGATACGATCAGCGAGGAAACCGGTCGGATCGAAGTATTAGAAAAAGATAAATCGGAAATCGAAAAGCGCGTTTCCGAAATCGACAAGAAATTATACGATCATCTTTCCCAAACGAAGATTCAAAAAGAGAAGATCGAAAAGAACAAACAGATCATTCTCGAATACGAGGAAAGAATCTCCGAGATGACGGAAACTTTGAACGGAGAGGAATCTTCTTTGAGCTTGCTCGTCATCGATTTGGAAAGAATTCAGAAAGAATGCGCCGAACTCGAAGGAGAAATCGAACTTCTTCAGGAAGAGATCCAAAAGCTGAAGGATTCCAAGCTCGTTCTGGAAAAACAAATCGAAGACGAGAACGCGGCCGTTGTCGAAAAGGAATCCAAGATCGCTTCCAACGATAAGGCCCACAACGAACTTCGCGAAAAACTCAAAGAAGTCATCTTTGAGTTGATCAGCCAACTCGAATCCAGAAAGAAAGAAGCGATCGATACGGAAAATAGAAGAAAGGAATTGAAAGAGTTTCTTCTTTCTAAGATGTCCGAATATTCCCGCGAGATTGCGGAGCTACGGGAGAATTGGGAGCTTTCCGAAAAGTCCAAGATCGCTTCCGTTCTCGAAAAACTGAACTTAGGCGATGTTCAATCGAAATTGGAAGAGTTCGTTCACCTCGAAGATATGATCCGTAATATTCTTTTTGATCGGGACGGATTCTTATCCAGAAAAGAAACGTTGGATCAACAGATCGAAGACTTGATCTTGGATAACGAAAATCTTACGAGAAGCATCAAGGATTCCGGTTTAAAGATAGAATCCTTGCGCGAAAACCTGGAAGCCAACAAGGAACAAACCGTATTCTTAGAAAAAAAAGTTTTGGAACTCGGCTCCGAACGAAATTCAAGATTGGAAGCCGCAAAGGCGATCGGGCTCCGCAAGGAAGAAATCGAAAAGAGAATTCAAAACGCGAAAGATTCGATCCAGAACGTAATCTCCAAAAAGCAGGAATTTGAGCGAGAAGTCTCCGAACTCGAACAGCAGATCGAGTCGAGCTACAACGAATTCTTGGACATGAGCCGCGCTCTCGAATCCGAAAAGGAATCCTTGCGGAACATCTTAAAAGAGATTCAAAATCTCAAACACGATATTCAAAAGAATCAGGACGATTTTAAAAATCTGATTCCTGTGTTGACCGAAAAGGAAAGAACCGTTTCGGGTTTGAAAGTTCAGATCGATTCTTTTACGGAAGAATTATACAACGATTATTCGATTTCGGAACAAGAACTCGTCGCGGAGTTTCAAAACCGCAATTTGGAACGAACCAAAGAAGAAGTTAAACTGAAGAGACTCAAGTCCGATATCCAAATGCTCGGTTCGATCAACCCTCTTTCCATCGAAGAATATAGAAGTGTGAAGGAGATCTACGAACACCATCGCGTTCAAAAAGAGGATATCGAAAAATCCAAAGCGGACGTGGAAGACGTTCTCAATCGAATCAACGAAGAATCGGAAAAATTATTCCGCGAAACTTTTGAGAAGATTCGCGAGAACTTTCAAGAAACGTTTTCCACCTTGTTCAACGGCGGACGTGCGATGTTGGAACTCACCGAGAACGAAGATAGTTTAAATGCCGGAATCGAAATTATGGCCGAGCCGCCGGGCAAACATGTTCAGAACTTGCGTTTATTGTCGGGCGGTGAAAAATCGATGACCGCGATCGCGCTTCTTTTTGCGATTTACATGGTGAAACCTTCTCCGTTTTGTTTTCTGGATGAGATCGACGCGGCGTTGGACGAGGCGAACAAACTTCGCTTTTGCCAAATTCTGGATAAGTTCAAGGATAAGTCCCAGTTTATCGTGATTACGCACGCACAATCCACGATCAATCGCGCGAATTCTTTGTTCGGAGTGACGAACGAGGAACCGGGGATCTCGAGAATTCTCTCTTTGAAGCTGGATGAAGCCGCTTCGATCGCGGAGAAAGTCACCGAAACGGCCGTTTAGCTTCGTAAGCCGCGGTGCTTCCGCGGTTCTTCGATTCGAATGCAACGAAAACGATTCCTTCGCGCGTTGCGGCATGGTGTTGCTTGCACGTAGTTCTCAGCGGCGAATGTGATTCGATGTGCTGTAGTTTGCTGCTGAACCTGCAATCGTTTTGTGAGACGCTTATTCCGTTTTTTGTTCGGCTCAATCAATCTTGTGTTCGTTGTTTGATCCGTATTTCCACGCCTTGACTTTCTTTAAAAAATGTATCGCTTTTACTTTGCTCCAAATCGAGGCGGAATGTCCTCCGAAGTTAAGAACCAAATCGGATTTGGCCGAAATTCAAGACTTTTTGTAATACGATTGTTAAGTAGGTCTAAGTGCCAGAGATAACTGTAAGAGTTTTGAAAGGTGGGAGATCCCACATTTAATTTTTCTTCGATAGAATCTCCGACGCCGGAATCATCCAACCAAATCATATAATTCACTAAAAAACATCGAGACACTCCATGAGCGGCGGCGATAACACCTAAGATTGCCCAAACTCCGGTGTTCACTCTCATATTCAAACGAACTAATTTCCCGACATTCCTTTGGTATAAAGTTTTCTGAGCATTTCGATTGATTCTCCGTTTAGAAAGAAGGAACTTTTGATACTTACGCAACAAGGGAAGAATTCGTTTCGGCAAAACCTTTCGCTGTTCGGTGCTTAACGAATTGAGATAACTTTCCTGGAAAAGGAGAGTTTCCACATTCGATTCGGATGAAACCAAAACGGATTGAATCTTCTGATCGATATCGAGATAAATGCCAGCCATGTTTCGTACGGTTCCCTGTCCTCGATTCAGAGAGGGAAAAAAATAAAAAAAGATCAAACCGCATCAAAATCCGAACTCTGCGCCGGAAGCGCTTCTTTTTAACCGAATTAAAACGAAAAATAGAATTTCAAACGAAATTGAAAACTGCTTCCAATTTCTTCTTCCAATCTTCTCTTCTTGACGGTGTGGCCCTGTCCGAAGATTTCTACAGTAGAATGACTTCTTCCTCCGACATGAACTTCGATCCGCTCGTCATCGCGGGCAAAACGTTTCAATCCAGACTCTTTCTTGGCACCGGAAAATTCTCTTCGGGTGAAGCGATGCATAGCGCGATCATCGCCTCCGAAACGGAAGTCGTGACCGTCGCGCTTAGACGAGTCGATCTGGAAGCTCCTGAGGACGATATTCTTTCCAGAATCGATCGAAACAAAATTCTCCTTTTAGCAAATACGAGCGGTGCGAGAAATGCGGAAGAGGCGATTCGACTTGCGAGGCTTGCGCGAGAACTCGGAGCCGGTGATTGGGTGAAACTCGAAGTTACCCCCGATCCGGTATATTTGTTACCCGATCCGATCGAAACTTTAAAGGCCGCCGAGATTCTCGTTAAAGAAGGATTTAAAGTTCTTCCTTACATCAACGCCGATCCGATACTTTGCAAACATTTGGAAGAAGCCGGTTGCGCAACAGTAATGCCGCTCGGTTCCCCGATCGGTTCCAATCTCGGAATCCGTACGAAAGCGAATCTTGAAATCATCATCGCTCAATCCAAAATTCCGGTCGTAGTCGACGCGGGACTCGGTCTTCCTTCCCACGCTGCGGAGGCGATGGAACTCGGTGCGGACGCCGTTCTCGTCAATACCGCAATCGCTATCGCAAAAAATCCATCCGCTATCGCAAGAGCGTTTCGACTCGCGACTGAAGCGGGACGTCTCGCAAAACTTTACGGCGGAACGGGCGCAAAATTCAAATTGGAGGCTTCGGCTTCCAGTCCTTTAACCGGTTTTTTAAACGAAGAAGAAAGAGATGTACACGGATCTTTTTGACAGAACTTCGTTCGAGGACGCGGTTGAAATCGTTCGTTCCAAAACGAAAAACGACGTCGAAAGCGCGCTTCATAAATCTTCGTTCGGGCAATCTGTTCCATTCGAAGATTATGTTTCTCTAATTTCTCCCGCGGCATCCGCGTATTTGGAGCCGATGGCAATTCTTTCGAAACAAATCAAAAAAGAACGTTTTGGAAACACGATTCAGCTCTACATGCCCTTATACCTTTCCAACGAATGTCGCTCTTCCTGTCTTTATTGCGGATTCAGCTACGAAAACAAAATTCCGCGCAAAACGTTAAGCGAAGAGGAGATCGAACGGGAAGCGCAAGTTCTCAAGTCGAAGGGGATCCGTCATCTTGTCGTATTGACGGGAGAGGATTACAGCAAAACGAATTTGGAATACATTCGAAACGCGGTGTCGATTCTCAAAAAATCGTTCGATTCCATCGCGATCGAAATCTATCCCCTCGATCTAGAACCGTACGAATCTTTGATCGGGTCGGGGGCGGAGGCTCTTGTCGTTTATCAGGAAACATACGACCCGATCGTTTATGCGGAGAATCACTATCGCGGAATCAAAAAGAATATGCGTTACCGTCTCGAGGCTCCGGATCGGGGAGGAAAGGCAGGATTTCGACGTATCGGTCTCGGCGCGCTTCTCGGGCTTTCCGATCCTCTCGGAGAATTGTATAAACTCGGAGAACATGCAAAATATCTAATGAAAGAATACTGGAGAACGTCCTTCCAGATTTCTCTTCCGAGAATGCGGCCTGCGGCCGGGAATTTCCAAAAAATCGTTCCGATCGGCGACAAGGACTTTGTGCGTTATCTGTTCGCGTTTCGGATTTCTTTTCCGGACGTTGGTCTCGTTCTATCCACAAGAGAATCGCAGAAACTCAGGGACCATCTTTGCGAATTAGGGATTACGCACATGTCCGTGGAATCCAAAACGGAGCCGGGAGGATATTCCGATTCCGGCGCGCTCAAACAATTTGAAATCGAGGACAACCGAACCATTCCCGAATTGGTGACCACGCTCAGAGCGCGCGGATTGGATCCCGTCTTTAAAGACTTCGATCGCGCGCTTTTGGAGTGACGGGGGGACAGGCGAGGGGCGTATTCTTTGCCGCCCTCGAGGCTGCTTCATTATGCCGCGTTCCCTTTGTATAAAAAAAGAGCGGGTTTGTTCCCGCTCTTTTCACATTTCCCTTTCAAATCGTTTTTACTTTGAAGGAAATTCGGTGGTTCTAAGATTTATTTTTTATTCGAGTTGTATGCGTTTACGATACAATCGTTGAACGGTTTACACTGAGACTTGTGATTTTCGAAACAAGCTGCGACTGCCGCCGTATGTTTTTTACAAGAATTCAAACAACCTGCTTTTACTTTCGTTTTTTCATCTGCGCTGAGTTTTCTCGGAGCGTTTTGCTCCACACAGCCAAAGTAAAAACCGCAAACTTCGTTACAAGTAGCGGATTGGGCTGACACGGAACCTGCCAGAAGGAAGAAAGAAAGAATCAATAGAAAGAGATGTTTCAACGTCTTCTCCTTTGAAACGATTAGCGACGCAGGGATTCGAACCCCGGACCTGCGGATTATGATTCCGTTGCTCTAACCAGCTGAGCTACGTCGCCGCTTTGTTTGGACCCGATAAAATCGGTTCCAGTGCTATTTTTTTCAGGGGAATCGCCCTGTCAAGGTTTCCTTCTAACCTAGGACTTCCAGATTTCGATCAGATTTTTCCATGCGGAAGCCGAGGAGATTTCCTCGATTTTTTTCGTCGTCAGTTCCGTGCGTTCCTTCCAACGTTCTAAAATCGAATTCATGATTGCCGACTGGATCGTTTTCCAATCCTCACGTGCGCCTTCGTGAAACGAAATCGTTTGGGAAGAATCCTGAGCCGCTTTCAATCGATCGAGTAATTCCGGAATTTCGAATTCTTCCAATTCTTCCTTACGAGTTTCTAATGTGGAATCGAGAATGTTCTTGGAAGTTTCGTATTCTTTTTGAAGGAGAGTGTGATAGAAATTCTCCTCTTCTCCCGCGTGCCTCGAAACCCGCGACGCAAAACGATGTTCCGTAAGATCTCTCCAAGATTCGTTCCTTCCGAAACGGGGAAACGAAGCGATCGTTTCCGTTTGCAAATCCATAGGCAAACGATTTTCAGAACCGCCGCCGCTCGTTTCACTCGCGGCGCCACCCGATCCGGCCTCGTTTGTTCCCGCATTTTCCCATGCATCCAATAAGGAAGAATTCAATACTAAAAACAAAAACGAAGCGCTCAACCACGGAGAAGCGGCAATCTCCAAGGAAGGAAAATTTCCCGATTGGTAGCCGGGAGAATTCTCCGCATCGATCCCCGCCAACGCCCCTCCGGAACGTTTGAACCAAATCGGAAGGACGGCACGATCGGTGTTCAGTTCGATCGTTACTTTAGAAAAATTGAATTCGATTTTTTCGGAGATCGTGGACAAAAGATATATCGCGAAAAGGGCGCGGGTTCCGTTTAATTTCGGAGTGAGTAAAAAGAATTCTCCGTCGCGTTCGATGATTTTTTCGACGAGACTTGCGGGAATGTCCAAATTCAGAATTTGTTCTAGCCCGAAAGAATCCCCGGTTATGATTTGAAATTCTAACCGATAGATCGAGGCGTTCCGAGTCGATTTCGTTTTCTGCTTTGCTTCGACTTCGATCTTTTCTTCCATCATCGCGATCTTGGAGGAAAGTGTGGATTCTTCAGTCGCGAAAGGGAAATAGAGGGATTCTCCCCATACGAATGCGGGGAAGAATTTGGACGGAACTCCGGCAAACGGAGGATTGACGATCTTCGATAGATTCGTAATCGAACGGGTGGGGGATTTTTCCGTTTCCAAGAGTTCGAAGCGTTCAAACCAAGATTCCGAAAACGCGATGCAATACTTCGCGTTTTGTTCTTCGGCCCAAGTTTTCAATTGGGCAAAAAATTTTTTCAAAGCGGCTTCGGTCGGTTCGGAAGTTTCGAATAAGGTCGTGAAAGTTTCGCGATCCATTCTTCGTTTTAACTCCGCTTCGGTAAGAAAATGAATTTGTCTCATGGATTTCTCGAACGCTGAATAATATTTATGCAGAATGTAAATTATCGGTACTGTCTTTGTACGAAAATTAAGCTAGTTGCCAATCGGATTGGAAAAAAGATAAAATCTGCTACCGCAGTGTATTTTAGGGCTTGCCTGCCTTTCAAGGAATTTTACTTTGATTCCGGATTCGTCCCGCAATCGGATAGAAGAAGGGAATTGTTCCCTTTTTTTCGGAAATCATCGGATTTCATTCCAATGGTACGATAATTGCTTAAAGTTTACAGACGCACGCTACGCGTGAATTAGAGATTAGTTATTAATACTCGAAGACAAATAGGAGAATAGAATGTCCAGAACACCTAGTGAAGTTATCGCATACGCCAAGGCGAATAACGTTCTTTTCTACGATTTCCGTTTTACGGATATCAAAGGAGCTTGGCACCACGTGTCTTATCACACAGTTGCTATCACTGAAGATTCCTTTAAAGGTTTACCTTTTGACGGAAGCTCCATTCCAGCTTGGCAGCCGATCGACAGATCCGACATGCAATTGATTCCGGATACGGATGCGATCTTCTTAGATCCTTTTACTGCGGATCCTACTCTTGTGGTTTTCTGCGACGTATTCGACATCTACAAAGGCGCACTCTACGAAAAATGTCCTCGTTCCATCGCTAAGAAAGCTCTGAAATATCTCGAGTCTTCCGGTCTTGCGGACACCGCGTATTTCGGTCCTGAAAACGAATTCTTCATCTTTGACAACATCAAAGTAAGAGACGCGATCAACGTTCAATACTACGAAATCGATTCTTCGGAAGGGATTTGGAATTCTCATACGGATTTCCCCGGTTCTACAAACACCGGTCACCGTCCCGGAACCAAAGGCGGTTACTTTCCGGTAGCTCCTGTGGACTCTCAAGTGGATCTGAGAGCTGCGATCGTTAAGACTCTTCACCAGATCGGTATGGAAACTTTCGTGGTTCACCACGAGGTTGCGCAAGGCCAAGGTGAGATCGGTGTGAAATTCGGAACTCTGATCGAAGCCGCGGACAACGTTCAAAAACTGAAATACGTCGTGAAGATGGTCGCGCATAACTACGGTAAGACTGCGACTTTCATGCCGAAACCTCTTTACGGTGATAATGGAAACGGGATGCACTGCCACCAGTCCATCTGGAAAAACGGCGTGAACCTTTTCGCGGGAAAAGGATATCAAAACCTCAGCGACACCGCTATGAACTACATCGGCGGGGTTCTTTCTCACGCAAAAGCTTGTGCGGCTTTCACAAACGCTTCCACAAACTCTTACAAGAGACTTCTTCCCGGTTTCGAAGCTCCTTCTATCTTAGCGTATTCCGCTCAGAACCGTTCCGCTTCCTGCCGTATTCCTTTCGTTAACGGAGACAAAGCAAGAAGAGTCGAGTTCCGTTTCCCTGATTCTTCCGCGAACCCGTATCTCGCTTTCGCGGCGATGCTGATGGCCGGTATCGACGGAGTTCAAAAGAAAATCGATCCGGGTCCACCTCGGGAAGAAGATCTTTTCGAACTTTCTCTGGATGAAATCCGCGAGAAGGGAATTCAGCAGATGCCTCACACTTTGAGAGAAGCGGTTGAGCACATGCTCCTCGACAGAGACTTCCTCAAAAAAGGAGACGTGTTCACGGAAGAATTCATTCAAACTTACAAAGCGTATAAGTTTGAAACTGAAATCTGGCCTTGGGAAGGAAGACCTCACCCGTTCGAATTCCTTACGACCTATTCCTGCTAATCGAAAAGGGCGTCGACTTTACGGAGGCGCCGTTTTCAAACGCAGAATCGAAAAAAAGCCCGGGATTTTTCTCGGGCTTTTTTTTAGGGAGAATTGTGCCTGTAAGAGCTCCGACGATTTTGCTGTAAAACAAGGTTGTCCCCACCCTAATTGGGTGGAGGAGGCGGGCTTGCGGGAGAAAATCGGCAGACTTTTCTATATCAGAGAATTCTTACATTTTCAAGAAAAATTCTCCTTGTGGGAACTCCTACTTTTACTGTTCGAGCACGGGTTTGTTGGCGTCCGGATGTTTGTTCAGATATTCCTTCACCGTATTTCTTTTCTTTTCTAAACGGGCCAAATGATCCTCGATGATCTTTCCGAAATCGAGTTTCCCCGTGATGATTTCATAACGTTCCGTCTCCAAGGTTCCCAGATCCAAGTCGTTGTCGATTTCGGAGGAACGATCCGCATATCTCTGAGCTTCTTTCCAATAGGGAATGGCTTCCTTATAAAATCCGTCGGCGACCTCGAAAGAGCGGTTCAGTTCGTATGCAAAGTCCAGGTTGTAAAAATACAGATGTCGCTTATCAAATTGGGACGCGATTCTCATGTAGGAACGCATGATCTGCAGATTGATGTGCATAAAAAGAAGGTTGCGGTATTTGTAATATTCGTCCTCGTCGGCGATCGGACAGAGCGCGTTCTTGGGATGACGAAAACGTTTCTTCAATCCGATTTTTAGGAAGTAAATATCCCTTCTCAGTTCGTTCTCTTTGTAATGGAGTTTGAGTCCGTAGAGCTGGTAATAATCCTCTAAAAATTTGGGCTCCCATTTATGGAGTTTGTAAGGAACCCAATCGGAGAATTTCGTATAAGGCCCGTTCTTCTCGTATTCGTAATTGTAGTCGAGGTCGATCTCGGCTCCAACCGGCGCGGTTTCCGCACCGATCCATATCCCCAAGAGGATACAATAGAAGAGTCTGAGAATTCCGGGGCGCATTCAGAATGATTTTCGGCAGATTCCGATTTTTAGGTGAGGGAGGAATCGCTGAAAAAACGGGGTAGCCCCTTCTCCCTTTCCGCAAAAAAAGAATCTTTTGAAAACGCATCCAGTCTAAACTACGAGTTCGGGCATGGTGCGTTTAGAATCGGGTTGACCTCTGATTTTTAAGCGGAAGCATAGTTCTCGAAACGATTTCGTATTTTTTGGTCGTTTGATCCGTGTTACTAAGAATCGCCCTATACAAGATTTTTCGACGCAGTTTTGCAGTTTGGGGGTTCCTGTCTTTTTTCACCGTTTGTCTTTCCTTATCCGCAGAAACCACTTCCGTTTCTTGGTTTTCCGAAATTCAAAAATCCGTTTCCGAAGGCGTTTCCAGCGGGGCCTTTGACTGGACGACCGGATTCGTTCTGATTTCCGGTGGCGTTCTCGCAAGCCTTTTACCGTGCGTTTATCCCTTATATCCGATCACGGTCGGAATCGTTCGGGCCAGGGGAGAAGGTTCCCCCCGCATTCTTCATCCTTCGATTTATTATCTCGGGCTCGTGGTCGTATATGCGTCGTTCGGCGTAATCGCCGGTTTTTCGGGCGGTGCGTTTAACGTCATTCTTCGATATCCGATCGTAAATCTCGGACTCGCGATTTTGATTTTTCTTTTGGCCTTGGGCTCTTTGGATCTGATCCATCTTCCTTTTTTCCAATCGAAAGAAGTGAAAACCGCACAAGGTTGCGGAGGAACGTTCCTTTTGGGGATGGGCGCGGGACTTCTTTCTTCTCCCTGCGTCGGGCCGGTGGTCGTCGCGATCCTTTTGCAAATCACCGCGGGGGCGGGGGCGATCACTGCCGGTTCGATTCTTTTGGCTTCGTTTAAAATGTTCTTATTCGGAGTCGGACTCGGATTTCCGTTTTTGATGATCGGAGTATTCGGCCTGAGTCTTCCCAAATCCGGAAAATGGATGCGCTGGATTCAGTGGGTTCTCGGTATTTTCGTATTATACTTTTCTTATACGTATTTTCAAAAGTCGTTGAGCGGTTGGGGAATTGCCGATTCTGCGATTCCGCCGGCGGCCCTGGGGATTTTGTTTTTGCTGGTTTGTCTCTACTTCTTTCTTCCGGAGGATTGGAACCGCTACGTAAGAATGAAGAAGGCTTTGTTTCTCGGCGGGGTCGTTTTGTCCGCGACGGGGCTTGTCATTCTTCTCGCACCGAACTTAGGCGGTTCTTATTCTGCATCCACGGCGGAAATCGAAACGAAAGGAAATCTTTCCTGGTTTCGAACTCCGGGTAAGGCTTACACGGAAGGAAAGGAAGAAGGTAAAAAAGTTTTTATCGATTTCTATGCGGATTGGTGCACGAACTGCAAGGCCTTTGAGGAGCTCACGCAAAACGATCCTGCTTTGAACGAGGCGTTGCGGGGCGCGGTTCTACTGAAGATCAAAGATCAGGATCCGATCTTTGAAACCTACGCGAACGATCCCCGTTTTGAAGAACTCAAGATCGGCCTTCCTTTCTTTGTGATCCTGGACGAACACGGAAATCTTTTGTATAAGAATACGGATTATCAGGACACGACCACGATGATCCAAACATTAAAGCGTTCGTTTTAAAACGCGACCGGACGAACGACCTGGATGCCGATCCGTAGAGAGGCATCCGCCGAGTTCTGAGAGTGAGGTGCCGATCCGTAGAGAGGCATCCGCTGAGTTCAGGAAGCGTTTTGCCGAGTTAACGCGCGGACTCGCCGTTTTAGGCGGCCGCACCTTCTTTCTGCCAGAGCTTGCCCTTGATGATGAAGAACGCTCCTGCCGCTATGATCGCGATCGAAACCCACTGAGACTGAGAAAAGCCGTGCCAATAGTATTGGTTCAAGAACGCGGGGTTCTGTTCCGCGTTCGGAATGTTCACGATCGAAGGAGGATCGATAAACGGAAACACCGCCTTATTCACTCTTAAAAATTCCACCATCAATCTTGCAAATCCGTGCAGAACCAAATACTGCGCCCCGATGGAAAACTTTTTGAAGTTCTGATTCTTTGCCCAATATTGAAAGTAAAAGAAGAACAAAAACGAAACGATGGATTCGATGAGAGGAGTGTTCCAAACGGGAACTCCGGAGGGATGAGCGCCGTGATAGTCGAAAACCAAAAGAGGAATCCGCACGTCGGTCGCAAATCCGTAACAGCCGTCGCCCGAAACCCAACAGCCCAATCTTCCGATCGCATAACCGATCGCCATACTCGGAACCGCTGCGTCGAGATACGCAGGCACGTCGAGTTTGAAGTATTTCATATAAAGAGATATGAAAAGAATTCCGAACAGAAACCCGCCGTAAAAAACAAGACCGCTTCCCGAAAACAAATTGTCCCAGAGGGCCATTCTACCCGGAAAACCGTACCAATGCGTTAGGGGATAGAGATACTTTCCGTCAAAGCCGGGAGTTTCCACGAAGATCTGATCCCAGATTTCAAATACGAAAAAAATCTTCGCGCCGACCAAGGTGCCTAAGATTCCCAAAAGAAGAAGCCAATCGGAATGCTCCGGTTCAAGACCTCTTCGTTTTAATTCCTTGGGAAGAAGATAAGACGCGGCTAAAAAACCCAACATCATCAGGATGCTGAACGTGGAAGGTCCGTCCCAATTGAAGAATTGTTTGAGAAACGGAACTGGAATTCTATCGATCATAGTGTAACCAATACTAACGATCGCAGGAATGGATCAACCCATAATCCTTTTTTAAAATAGGCAAAAGCGATTCCGAGAAAGCGAATTCTTTTCGTGAAAAGGAACGAAGAGAAAGAAGTCGAGGTCACTCGATGTTGATGAATTCCGCAGGATCGACGGGAGGATCTTGTCCCATGTGAACTTCGTAATGAACGTGCGGTCCGGTCGCCTTACCGGTGGAACCCACAAGACCGATGAGATCTCCCCGTTTTACGATCTGATTTTTTTCGACGAGAATCTGAGAACAGTGACCGTACACGGTAAAGATTCCGTTTAAGTGATTGATCCGAATGTTCTTTCCTAACCCGCCCGAAGACTGACCGGATTCGACGACGATGCCCGGAGCCGTCGCATAGATCGGAGTTCCTTCGGAGGAAGCGAAGTCCACGCCGGAGTGATGTTCTCCTAAAACAACAAGCCCGAACGGATCGACCCTTCCGCCGAACGTGGATGAAACGAAACCCACTCCGGGTTTTAAAGGACGACCCCTAGGAAGTGCGTAGAGAATGGATTCCCTTTCTTCGAGATAATCGAATGCGTTTTCAAACGCCTGACGAATCCGAAAGAGTTCTATGTTTTGCGCGGCAAAACCTTCGACCGTATTTTTGTAGAGCTCCAGGTTTGTTTCCGAATCCGGGATTTCTTTTTTGAGACGGAACTCGGGGATGACTTCGTATGTCAGAATCCGTTTCCAAGGAACCTCGTCCCAAGCGACGAGATTGAGCTGCTCCGTCTTTCTTTCCAGGCCGCGGATTTCCTTTTTGGCGTCCTGGAGAAGCATATCGTAGTAAAGATATTGACTGACATTCTCATCGCTCTTCTGAAAGAGGTCTTCGTCCGGACGATAGAAGAAGTTCAAGTAAGAAAGAAACACGAACGCCAATACGAGAATCAGACTGGAGAGGATTCCGAGGAACCAAGCCATAAAGACGTTGAGTTCGATACGAATCACGTTCTCATGACTGTGCGGAACGAGCAAAAAGGAGATCTTTTTGGAGCCGGATTCTTTGAACTTTTTGAACCAATTTTTGGATTTGAGAATTCCGACCTGCAAGCGCTCGGAATGAGTCAATTTGAGATCGTACTTTGCAGGGCTTGTCATAGATTTTTACTTGCAGGTAGGGGGATCGAAGGGATTATAGACCCATTCTTTATATGAAATTCCTGTCCAATCTGTTCAAGAAAAAAATAGGATCAGTTGAGGATATTCTCTCTCACCCGGACGGCAAACGCTACTACCGGGATGCCCACCTGATCCGCAAAAACATGATAGATGAGGACGCGGTCAAAATCATCCACAGGCTGAATAAATTCGGCTTCAAGGCTTATATCGTGGGAGGAGGGGTTCGCGACCTTCTTCTCGGAAGAAAGCCGAAAGACTTCGACGTTGTCACTAACGCGACACCGAATCAGATCAAAAAGATCTTTAATAACTGCCGTATCATCGGAAGAAGATTCAAAATCGTGCATATACTTTTCCGCGGAAAAGTGATCGAAGTCAGTACCTTTCGTTCCCTGCCTGACTACAGACTCGGGAAAGCCGTGGAGGATCAAGATTACCTCATCAAGAGAGACAACAAGTTCGGGACGCCACAGGAAGACGCGGCCCGCAGAGACTTTACAATCAATTCCTTATATTATGACGTAAGAAACGATTCTATCATAGACTACGTCGGCGGTTTTGAAGACATTCAGAATAAGGTTTTGCGAGTGATCGGGGATCCCGACATCTCCTTTCGCGAAGATCCGGTAAGAATGCTGCGCGCGGTTAAGTTCGCGGAGATTCTCGGATTGAATATTGAAAAGACGACCGCTAAGGCGATCCGTAAACACAAGATCGAATTGGAAAAAGCTTCCAGCTCGAGAATGCTGGAAGAATACAATAAGATCTTCCGTACTTGGAAAACCTCCCTGATCTTTCAGGGTATGGCCGAACACGGGCTTTTAGAAGTCCTTTTTAAGGAAGCCTTTGAAAAGGAAAGAAAGAAGAATTCCAATTTCGGCGAGAAGTTTCTCGAAACCAATATCGGAAAACGCCTTGCGATCGCGGACAAACTCCTGACCGAACGGGAGGAGATGACTCCTCATATCTTTTATTCTCTGATCTTTTCGGACCTCGCTTCGGAAGCATTACAAAAAGAGAATATGCATCTGGTTCCGGCCATCAAAAACAGTCTGGAACCGATCTTCAAACGTTTGGAAACCCCTAAAAAGGACAAGGATCGTTTGATAAAGATTTTTGCGAGCCAGCAACGATTCTTAAGCACCGAAGACGAAAAATCGTCACAGAATAATTTCTTCCGAATGAAGGATTATTTCTACGATGCGTTTATGGTCTTTAAGATCGGAGCGATCGCTGAAAACGACGAACAATCGATTCAGAGCGCGTTCTTTTGGGAAATTTCCGTTCGTAAAAGACCGATCCCGGTTAAGAAGTTTAGCGGGGGCGGTGGTGGAGGCGGCGGCCAACAGCAAGGAGGCCAGCGCCAAAACAAAAATCGGAATAAAAATTTCCGGAATCGCAATCGAGAAGGCGGCGGTCAAGCTCAACAAGGGCAACAATCTCAGGGAGAACGCGGGAATCGAAGAGAAGAATCCCCCGGCGGCGGAAACGAAACTTCCAGAAAAGCCGATCTGGATGATTCCATCGGAAACAACTCCGCGAACTTTCCCGGAGAGGATTAAGAAAATTCGGTCCGTCCGAGCCCGCGTCGTCGTAGGCGCCGTTCAAAGGGTGGATCGATGGCAGCGCCTGCGTCAGCAGGCGCGTATATTCAAAAAATTGTAAGTGTCGAATTCGCGGACTAAACGATCAAAATCTAAAATTCGATCGCTCGTTTTCGATTCTTAATTCTACGATTCTTGAAAATGACTCACCACAAATTGAAGGGACGTTTTGGACCGAAAGGTGGATTCTTCCAAAGAACCCCAGAGATCCAAGCTTCCCGCTCTGCTTAATAAATCCAAAAAATCTTTTCCGCGGTTCCAGATCAGGCATTGGATCGATTCGGGCGCACCTAAGATTCTAAAACGAACGTGTTTACCGTCCGTCATCGGTTTTGTATGATAGATCTTCGCGTTCTTGATGGAATAAAGAGGAACCGGATTCTCATGACCGAACGGCTCGAAGATAGAAAGTTCCTGAAAGAGTTTTGCGTTCAATTCTTCGGGTTGCAGAGTGACGAGACTTGGAGTTTGATCGAGCGCGGCTTGTTTTTGTTCTTCTTCGAGCCAATGGTCTGCGTTTTCGAAAACGACCTTTGCAAGCTCAGGGATTTTTTCGATTTCCAGGGAAAATCCACCGGCTTCCTTGTGGCCTCCAAATTGAAAAAAAAGCGGTTCCGCTTTTTTCAGAAGATTGAGGACGTTCTCCTTACCGTAGGAACGAATGCTTCCTTTTGCGTGACCGTGATCGGGAGTTATGAAAAGAACCGGGCGTTTGTATTCTTCCACAAGCCTTGTGGCGACGATTCCGGAAACTCCCGGTTCGAAGTCGGGTTCGTAACAGAAAAGGACGGGCTTTTCCGTTCTTTCTTTTTTCCGTTTTAGGAAACCGTCCACCTTGAATAAGTTGCGTTTCGTTCTTTCCCTTCGTTCCTCGTTGAGTTTTTGAAGTTCTTTTGCGCCGATCTGCGCACGCGCCGGATCTTCTTCCAGGAGTAAATTTAATGCGACTTCGGTCCGATTCATTCTTCCCGCGGAATTGATCATCGGGCCGAGTCCCCAGCCCAAGTCCTTGGAAGTCACGTGTTTGTCTGCGAGTTCCATCAATTGAAGGAGTTGAAAAAGCCCCTCTCTGTGGCGTGTTTCTTTGCGATAGAGTCTGAAAAGAATCTTACAGCCTTCGCGGACTATGATCCGGTTTTCTCCGTAGAGAGGCATCATGTCGGAGACCGTTCCGATCGAGGCCAGGTCGAAGTTCTGAAGATATTGTTCGAGGATCGCGGGGTAGTTTAGAAATTCATGATAGAACCATTCTCTTTCGGGGTAAGAGGATTTGAATACGAACGTTTCGTCCATGATCGGAAGATGAAATTTCGATTCCGCTTCCTGTCGATCCCCTTGAAAGAGAAGTTTACCTCGATATATTAGATAACCTGAAAATAGGGAATTTCCGTCGGGAATCCAAACCGCGCGGTTGTATTCTTCCAAAGAAGAATACAGGTAAGCCTGTATGAATTTGAGAGCCAGAACTGAGGTGCAGATTTTTTCGTTCGGATATTGCGAATCCTGCCGTTTCGGGGAAATCAGATAACAATCGGGAATCCGTTCCGGGATTTCGTGGTGGTCGAGGACGATGACCTTGATTCCGAGGGATGCAAGTTCGTCGATTTGAATGTGATTGGTCGTTCCGAAATCGAGAGTGATCAGCAGATCGGGTCGATTCTTTTTTACGAAATCGAGAGCGGCGGGGCATAGTCCGTAGTCTTCTTCGTTCGAAGTTTTCAGAATCAATTCTCCCCTGTGAATCCTTTTTAAAAATCCTCCGAGTAGGCTCGTGGAGGAAACCCCGTCGCAGTCCCGGTCGCCGAAGAGAAGAATCTTTTTTTCCAGGCGAACGAATTCTTTGAGAAGTTCGAGGGCCGGTTCGAGATCGGGAAGTAAAAACGGAGAAGGAAGTTCGCGGAGTCCGTGGTAGAGAAGATGTTCCGGATGGGATTTATCCCGAAGGTGCGTTTCGTAGAATCGATGTTGAAGCGGGCTGAGATGTTGACGGAACCCGGAAGGAACTAAGTCCTTTAAACCCGGGCCGTGTGAAAAAGGGGAAAGTTTTGGCATTCTTACATAGCGCTGTTTCCGCTGAATCTCGCTCCGGATTCGATTTCTAAATCGGGGGTGCGGATATCGCCGATCACTTTGCCGGTTTTACGAATGGAGACTTTTTCGTTTGCGGAAACGTTTCCTTTCAGATTTCCTTCGACTTCGAGGGTTCCTGTTTCAATGTCCGCTTCCACTTCGCCGGTGTCGCCTACGACGAGTTTTCCGGTCGTTTCAATCGTTCCTTTAAAGTTGCCCTTGATTTTGAGGGAGTTACTGAATTTCAGTTTTCCTCGGAAATGAATATCGTCTCCGATGATTGTATCGATATGTTCGTCGCTCATTCTGGCTCCAAGTTTTAGTTTTAGAGAGCCGGTTTCAAATGTTTTTTTGAGGGTTTGTCGGGGAATTGCGGAATTCAGGGTACCATTCCGTATAGTTTAACGCGTAAAAATGGGACGCCGGTTTGCAGCGGAGGCGTCGCGTCACCCGATTGTTGAGTAGATCTAGGGTGAGGATGTAACTGTAATACCGATGGAATGTGGGAACTCCCTCATTCATCGTTCTCTCGATAGAGTCTCCGACCCCCACGGCCTCCAACCACAGAAGATAATGAAAGAGAAAACAACGGGATACCCCATGAGCCTGTGCAAGTGCTCCCAAAAAAGTCCAACTCCCGGTGCTCAACCGAGCATTCACGCGCTTCATCCTTCGCGAACCAGAACTTGGCTGATACAAAGTCCGACCGGCTTTCTTACCGAGACGAGGTATTGCGGAAAGATACTTTCCATATCTCTGTAGCAAATAAGGAATTCGAAGCGGTAATTTTCTGGCTTCTTTCTCTGAGTAACGATTCCAGGTTTCTTCCGGAATCAAAAGTGTGACGGTTTCCGTATGCGATTCTTGCAGCCGTGAGGAAAGTTGAAAATCGGAACTTACCAGTAAATAACCCATACAGTAAGCGGTTCTCAAAAGAACAGAACGGTTCCTAAAACTTGGATTTTTTCTACAGAAACCTCCGCCACTCCGAAAAAAGTTTCATCCTAAACATCCTTCAAGGAACGAACGAGTCCCAATTGTATTGGGTTTTTGAATGTACCTTTGTCATTCGAACCGGAGGATTCAGCTCAATAAAACGGACCGATCCTTCCAATTTAAGGAACGACTTTTACAAAGAAAAAGGTTCGACTAAACTTTTCAAATCTCCTTGGAGAACGTTCAGATCCACAGGACCTTTAATTCCGCGAACCCGTCCCCTGCTATGATACTGCCATAGAATCCATCTTATATCCGAAAACGTATTCGGATGTTTGAATATATCCCGAATCCAAACGGAACGATCCTGAAAGTTCGAACCGATATAAAGATCGATGAATTCGTATGTAAGATATAAAATCGTCTTCTTACCGTAATGCGAGTCGACCGCTTTCAAAAAATCCGCGATCTCCGCGGAAACATTTTCCACAGGAGGCCTTTCCTTACAATTGCCGACGAACTCCAAATCGACGACGGGAGGCAAAGAATCGACTTCTTTCGGAACGGTTCGAATAAAATTCTCCGCCTGTTCCTTTCCGGATTTGCAGAGGGTGAAAAAATGATACGCACCCGCGGGAAAACCGTTGCGTTTCGCTTCCTTCCAATTGAATGCAAAGGAGCGATCCACAAAATCTCCTCCCTCGGTCGCTTTGATAAATACGAAAGAAATTTCCGATTTCGGAACCGCGCTCCAATCGATTTTTCCCTGATGGTTGGAAACGTCGATTCCACAGATCGGATATCGGGAACGGGAAGGTGAAACGAACCAAATCCAACCCCGATCCAAAAACTCATACAATCCGAAGCCGGCCGTTGAAAAGAATAAAAGCAAGAATGGAATGAAAAAGATTTTTTTGGATTTCATCGCTGTTCTTTTTTTTGTGTGAGATCCTACATTTATGAAGATTCGGAACTAGGCATGCTCGCGCAGTTTCGTATGAGTTCCCACATTAAAAAAAACCGGTTTTTCATACGGATGCGCCCTTCAACGAAGCCGCATCCACGCCGGACAACTTAAAATGCGGCGACTAAAATCGTCTCGATCTCGTTCTTAGGAAGTTCTCTCGGAAGCGAATCCAAAAACGGAAACGAAGCCGCAAGATTGGCGATCAACGGAAGATCGATCTTTCTCACTTCGTATTCAGAAAGCCTCTGCGGAATTTTGAGTTCGATAAAAATTTTACGGATTCCCTCCACGGCTTTGATCGCCGCCTCGATCACGGAGATATTCGTGATATCCTCGTCCAAGGCTCTCGCGATCATCACGTATTTACCGGCGGAGGAGGTGAGGTTGTATTCCATGACGTGGGGAAGAAGGATCGACATGGACTGGAAAATATCCAAATTCGTAATATTCGCACTTGCTAATGAAAGAGCGAAACAAAGTCCTAAGGAACTGGAGGACTGAGCGATTCCGGTTAAAAGACTCGCCGCATAGAGACCGTTCTTGTAGTTGATGTTTTTCGGATCGCGGATGGAAGGAATCAGGTTTTTTTGGAGAAGTTCGATTGCCCGAAGCGCGGATGAAATCGTAAGTTCCGTTGAAAACTTGGAAAGAATCGTATCCACCGCGGCAGCCAGAATTCCCACACCGACCTTGGAAATGTCCGTGGAACTCATAAAGGAGGAAATCTTAGGGTCCGCGATGATCAACTCGGGAAATAAAAGTTCGTGGGAGAAGTATTTCGTGATTCTTTCTTCCCCGAGAAGAATCGTTGAAATCGGTGAACATTCCAAACCGAAAACGGGATGAGTGGGAATCAGAATCAACGGAAGAGGTTTTTTCAGTTTCGCCTTCTTGTCGTTTAACATTTCTTCGGCGAAGATGTCGTTCGTTACAAGGAGCGCGATGATTTTCGCCATCGAGATGGATTCATAGGAACCGTAACCGATGATGCAATCCGCGTTCGCGATCTTGGCAAAGTAGGCGGCCGTATCCAATTCTTCCGGAGTGGGATCTTTCACGATATCGTCGTAAAGAATCACGCCGTCGATATGTTTTTCCAAACTGGTTTTGATGATGGAAAGTTCGTCCATATTCTCCAGCTCTTGTTGTGTGGAGAAGATGACCGTGCGGGAGCCAATATTTTTTACGAAGTTGCCCACTTTGTAGCCGCAGTCTGCTTCAAAGTGGATCTTGGGAGGAAATGTGTAGTTAACCCAATCGGGGAGTATCGGCATCGTCGTCGTCCCCCAGAGTTATCTGGTGAATCGGAATTCTTCTAATTTAAATAGAGGTAAAAATCAGTTTATCCGGAACGTTCTTATTGGCCCAACATGGTTTCTGAGATTCTATCGGCGATCGTATTCAATACGTCCGCACTCAGATTGTCGTAGTCCCCGTTCTTTAATTTTTCCTTAACTTCTTTGAGTTTAACGGAACGGTCTTGGTCGTCCGGAGTAGAAAGAATTTTGCGTGCTATTGTCTGAACTTCAGCTTGAAGTTTTGCTTCGGATGCTTTTTGTTTCGCGGTATCGGAAATAGAAACGTTGTCAAAAGCTTCTTTTGACTCAGCTTTTCTAACCGGAGTGGTTCTTTTCGGTTCGTATCCGCTTCCACCGATCCCACCGATTTTATCGATAGTCATGATTTGTTACCTCTACTAATTTGTATCGACCGATCCAAGAGAGCCTTTAAGCATTTTTTTCCGATTGGTATTGATTAAAACCACAAATTCGCCCTTATGAGCAAATTCCTTGGGTTTTCCGGATAGAATCGGGGAAAAATGGAGAATTTCCTCGTGAATTTTGGTCATTTCCCGGCCCATCAAATATTCGCAATCGGGGAACACCTCCTGCACCGCCGCGAGCGTATCTCCGATTCTGTGAACGGATTCAAAGATCATAATCAGCCCTTCGAACTCCTTCCACTCGGTAAGTTGATTTCTTTTTTTACCCTTCTTTTCGGATAAGAATCCCAAAAACAAAAACGGGTTTGCCTGCCACCCGGAAATTCCGAGGAGCGCAGTGAGGGCGCTCGCGCCGGGAATCGGAGCGATTTTAAAACCCGCTTCTCGGACGATCCGAATCAGATGAGAACCCGGATCGGAAACACCCGGAGTTCCCGCGTCCGAAACAAGGGCGAACGTTTTTCCCGCTTTCAATTCTTCTAATATACCCTGATACGGAGTTTCCGATTGATCCCGATACAGAGTGGAAGCGGGTGTTGTGATCGAATAGGATTGAAACAGTCTTCTGGAATGACCCGCGTTTTCGCAGAGAATTCGATCGGTGTTTTTTAAGATGCGAAGGGCTCGAAAAGTTAAGTCTTCCAAGTTTCCGATCGGAGTGGAGACCACATACAATGTTCCCGGTTCGAGAGGAATTTCGGTCGAAGTTTGTTCCGCCGATTCTTCCTCTGAACTCATAGATTACAGCCCGGTGGAGAAGAGCCCGAAGGACAAACGCAACCGGTTTCTTCCGCGCCTGCGACCGTACACGGATTACAGAGAGTTCCCACGGGACAGTTTTGTTTTACCGTCGTCGAACACGCCGCGTTGTTGCATTCGGACGGATTGCAGCTCGAACCGACCGGACAAAGATAAGGACGGGAAGACGCGCACATTCTCACGGGAGTGGAAGGATTCGAAAAAATCCCGCTGTTCATCAGCGCCCGCAACGTGAACGTATAAACCTCGCACTTGATAAACGGAAAAACACCCGGAGGAGGAATTTGATTTAAGATCCGATGTGTTTGCAGTTTTGCGGAACTCGTGGACGCTTCGGAAGCGAGGTGCGGGAAAGAAGGTTGAACCCCGTTTTCCAGATAAACATTTCCACCGGCCAAAGTTTCCGCGACGGAAGGGGCCGCCGTGGTAATGTAGAGATTGTAACCTACAAACTGCGGTTCGGCGTTTGTCACAAAATAACGAATTAAGAATTCCGGTTTATAGCTGTTCGGTTCGGAAACAAAGTCGATATCCTTTGCGACCGTATCGGTGATTCCTTCGTTGACCGCGATGACGCTCAAAAACTGGGGAACTCCAACCGGAGAAATAAAAACGAACGGCGACTGAGCCACGTCCGTATTCGTACCGCAACCGAATGAGATTCCTATAAAAAATAGGATTGGGAGAATCGCTGGACGGAAAATTTTCAGAAACATTTTTATCTTGCGCAGGATTTAATTTCTCAAAAATTAGAGAAGGATTCCGCTCTTCCGGATAGAATTTCCTAGTTCGGCGGTCTTACAATCAAAATTTCCCCGTTTTCTTCGGAGCTGTCGTCATGAGCATTCGTAAACTCGTTCTTTATTCCGGCATCGGCGTCGCACTCATCGCTTTGATTTGGATTCTATTTTCTTCCGATGATCCGAGCGAACGCGAACGAAAAAGCAGAGAAGCGGACAGCGTGGCCCTTCTTTTGGGCGGCGGAGGAAGTTCCTCCGGTTCTTCGTCTTCGGGTTCCTCCGGCGGACGCACCAACGATTCCATCTTTGATTCTTCCTTTTACAAGGCGGGTAAGGGAGAATATATCGAAAATCCCACGGGAGAACAAAAAGAAGCCGATCCGAACGCAGCCGACGCGGATAACCCGCTCAACCCTCAGACCAACAAACCGTACACCAATGAAGAGATGGAACGTTTCAGCCAGTTGCGCGAACGATTTCCGAACAACTCCTTGATTCCCAAAAAATTATCGCCCGCGGAAAAGGAAGCGAAGAAGCAGGAAGAAGCTCAGATTGCGGAAGCGGCGCGTAACGTGTATGCGAGGACCGCTTCTCCCGCTCAGATCCGTTCGTATTATACGCACATGGAAAAACAAACCCAGGATCGAATGGACATCATCAATTATCTCGTGGATCTTCAAAAGGGTTCGGGAGAAGAGGAAACCGAAAAGAAGCTCCAGAACATTCAGGATTCGATCAAGAATCAACTCCAGCAAGTGCAACGCGACAAGGAAAACGCGTTTAAACAAGCGGGATTGTAGAACTCAAATTTCCATCCTACGTCGGTTCTATTTTGGGCCGACGTTCCAGTTCGAATTTTTTTTTCAAAGCGGAAGGTTCGGACGTTCGATTCGTTCTTGGATCGAAGCATACGTCTTAGCGGAAGAATCCAACTTTTCAAAAAAAGAATTCTGCTCGTTCAAAAATATTAAATTAGCTTGACGTTTGTGTTGCTTTACGTAAAGTAAAGATGCGTGATTCAATCCTTTGGAGATAAATCTACCGAAAATCTTCATAACGGATGGGACACAAAGGAATTTCGGGCCATTGAAGAGGTAGCCAGAAGAAAACTCCGTTCGCTCGATTCCGCAAAGATTCTTCAGGATTTGAAAAGTCCTCCGGGAAATCGCCTGGAATCCTTAAAAGGGGATCGAAAAGGAACGTATTCTATTCGGATTAACGATCAGTGGAGAATTTGTTTTCTTTGGAAAGACAACGGTCCGCACGAAGTACAAATCGTCGATTATCATTGATTTACGAAACTTCGATTTTAAAAGCGAAAATTAACAAAAGCGAATATTTGGTTTTTGTAAGATTTAGTCTTACGGAGACAGGAAAGATATTTTTCGGTCTACGAAAAATTAGTAAATAGACCTTTTACGAGTTTTGGCTATGAAAGTAAGAAGAACCTCTTTAAATCCGCATCCCGGCGACGTGCTGAAATACGATTTTTTGGAACCGATGTCCTTATCCGCCTATCGTTTGTCTAAGGATATCGGCATTTCCGAAAGTTTGATTTCTCAGATCATCCATCGTAAAAAATCGATTACTCCGGATACCGCTCTACGACTCGCGAGGTATTTCAAAATGACTCCCGATTTCTGGCTCAATTATCAAATGGCTTACGATTTGGAAGAATTGGAACGTACTCAAAAAGATGAATATAAGAAAATCAAACCCTTGAATCGAAAAGCGATTTAGGTTCGACGGCTTTCATCTCGTTTTTTTTATCTAAGAATTTCTTTTTTCAAAGCGGAAGGTTCGACGCGCTTTCTTCGTTAAAAATCCCCGCTAATGCCAATCTCGAGTGGATTCGATCTTGCATTAAATTCCGGATCCGCGTTCTTCCGAAAGGATCGGGAAACGGAAACTCGATTTGGGATCGAGTCCGTAATCGTCCAGATGAAACGATGGCGGTAACCTTTCCCGTTTCCATTGATTTCTGTGAAACAATCCGATGTATTTTTGAACTGCGCCTTCCAAAAAGCCGGGCGCCAGTTTCTGAACCTCGGGATCCCCGCTCAACAATTGAACGATTTCCGAATAACCGGCGCCGCGGACCACAAACAATTCTTCGATCTTTTGCAACAAAGGATACGGCATTAAATCCTTTTCGTCTTCTTGTTTGTCTTCGAGGGGTTTGAGTTCCGCGCTCGGAGGTGACAACACGATTTCCTTTACGGATTCGTATGCGGGAAGAATCGGATCCTTTCCTTCGGCGATAAAGCGCATCCAACGCAGGATGAATTCTTTGCTGACTCCTGTGAGCGGCGCGACCGAACCGGAAGAATCTCCGTCCATGGTGGTATAACCCGCACCGGCCTCGCTTCTGTTTCCTGTGGAAAGAAGAAGATGTCCGTTTAAATTCGCGAGCATCCAGACGATCGGAGAACGAACCCGCGCCTGTATGTTTTGCAAAACGAGATTGTGCTGTTCCCAATTCAGCGAAACTCCGGTGATCTTGGAAATTTTTTCGGAGATGGTTTTTACTTCCGAATCGATCGTAAGATCTCCGTGAATGGAACCCACTTCGTTCGCCAAAGCTTGGGCGAGACTTCTCGTGCGATCCGAATTGTTTTCCGTGGCTTGATACAAGGTATAGAGAAGGGATTCTTCCGAAATTCCTTTCGATGGGAAGAAGTTATCGCCGAGTTCCTGTTTGGCGATCTTTTTCATCGCGGTCACGAGCAAGGCGCAGGCGGAACTGTCGGCTCCGCCCGAAAGTGAAAGGGTATAGCCCTTGGTTTTGGATTGGATTAGATAATCAAAAAGTCCTAATGCAACGGCCCGCGTAAAATCGCGATAGGATTCTTCTTCCTTTGTGATCGGAAGTTCGGAGATCGGTTGGTTGACCTTGGGAATCCGTTTCGGGAATTCGATTCCCAGATAGATTCTGTTTTCTTCGTTCGTTTTTTTTTGGCCGAAACGGTTTCCGGACGGGCGAAAGTTTTTGGCGCGGTCGGCTCTGGACGCGTCAAAGTCGATTTCCGAAGAACAAAGATGAAAATCTCCGAAAAAAAGCCGTTCCGATTCCGCGATCGACTTTCCGTTTTGAACGATCATAGAACCGCCTTCGAAGATCAATCTTCCGGATTCGTTTCCGCAAAGATTGGAAAAAAGATACACGTTAGACTCTCTTCTCGAACTTTCGCGGAAGATCTGTCTGCGCGTTCTTTGTTTTCCGAACGCGAAATGGGACGCACCCGGCGAAAGGATCAGATCGGTTCCCGCTTCCGCGAGAGGGATCGAAGGCTTTTGTAAAACCCAGGAATCCTCGCAGATTTCCACACCGAAGGAGAAATGATCGGTTTCAAAAACGAGCGAGCCGAACGGAACCGCGGAACCGTCCGGCGCCACGAAATTCTCCTGTGCTTCTTCCCCTCTTGCGAACCAACGGTTTTCGTAATGAACTCCCGTCGTGGCGAGGTTCGATTTGGGAACGATTCCGGCGACGGCTCCGTTGCAAAGAACGGCCGCGCAGTTGAATAGATACGGATTTTGGAATACGGGAAGTCCGACGACTACGATCTTATTTTCGGTCAAAGGAAGAATTCGAGTCAGAGTGTTCCAGGATTCTTTCCAGATGCGCGGAAAGAAAAAAGAATCCTCGCATCCGTATCCGGAAATGCAAAGCTCGGGGAATAGGATGAGGTCCGAATTCGTTTCGAGCTCGAGAACTTTTTGGATCTTCGCAAAGTTGCCTTCAAAATCGAAGACTCTCGTTTTGAGAGAAACGGACGTAAGTCTGACTGACTGCATGTTTTACAGGATTCAGGCTCGAATCCGTTTTGAAAGTGTTTTTTATTCGGTAAGAAGGATGGAAGCTGCGGCGTTTCGGGCTTTTTAAGAATCGTTTTATCGAAAACGGTTTTCCAGATTCTTTCGGGGAATTTCACTGGTTAAATCAAACCGCACCGGAATTCTACAACAAGATGAAACAAGAACTTTTAGAACTCATTCGTTTGCACGCTTATCGTTATTCGGAAGAGCCCTTTACGCTCGCATCCGGAAAACAATCCAGGCATTATTTCAATTGCAAAGAGATCACTCTCGTTCCGGATCGATTGGAACTCCTCTGCAAGTTCATCGTAGAACAGCACTTAAAGGATTCCGGAATTTTAAAACCGGAAGCTTTCGGCGGCTTGACGATGGGCGCCGATCCGATCTGCTACGGAATCAGTTTAGAATTCAGAAAACAAAAGTTGAACGTTTATCCTTTGATCGTGCGTAAACTTTCCAAGGATCACGGAACGAAAAAACTCGTGGAAGGAGCGGTTCACGCCGTCAAAACCTGCGTCATCGTGGACGATGTGATCACCACCGGCGGCTCCACGATCCAAGCGATCCGTTCCATGCGCGACTCGGGAATCGAAGTGACGCAGGGCATCTGCATCCTCGATCGTCAAGAAGGCGGAATGGAAGCGATTCTCGCGGAAGGAGTTCAGATGTTTCCTATATTCAAAAAAAGTGATTTTGGAAACCTCCAGCATGACTGAATTCGCGTATGATTTTAATAAGTTTCGGAAGAATCTGATTCTTCGTTCCGGCGCGGTGATTCTTTTGTATCTTGCGTTCATCACGTGGAACTTCCTCAAAGTTCCGGAAGAAAACCGAGAAGACTTCGTGCGGATTTTCGGTCTTCTTTCTTTGGTTCTCGGATTTCTTCTCTATCGGAATTTTTCCAGACAGATCAAGGTGTTGAAGGGCGCGAAGGTGGAACTGACTTCCAACGCACTCAGACTTTTCAATTCCAAAGGACAAGCTCTCGAAACCAGACTGAAGTCCATCGTTTCGATCGAAAGGGATGTGTTCCGTTCCTACGTTCGTTTTTTGATCGCAACCAAGGAAGATCAAATTCCCGTTTTGAATCTATTGGAGCCGGATCGTTTTCAGGAAGAGTTGGAAAAAAATTCGGGAAAGAAGGTCGTCCTTCAGGAATCCAAGGCAGGTTTTCTGCATCCGAAAACCCTTTTGTATTTTATTCCTTCTTTTGTCGCGTTGGGAGTCGTTTCATATCCTGCGTTCCATATCCGGATCGAATCCTTTTATCTGATCGCAAACGTGAATGCGTTGTTGGTCGCGGTTTATTTTCCGGAAGACAAGGTCAAACTCGTATATTCCGCCAAACGAAGATGGATTTTTCTTTTGGGGGCGCTTTTGATCGCGCAGTGTCTGATCTATTTAAAGGTTCTTTAATATTTAAAAGAAAATTGAAACATGTTCTGAAATTTTTGGAAAAAAAATTCGCGATTCGTTTGCAAATTACGGAAGAATTTCTACAACATTCTCGGTTTGGAGAGGGCGTTCAGCTTTCTTTGAACGAGCCTTCTTAGCTCCGTCATTTCTTCCAGATAGGAAGCGAGAACCTTGTCGACGTTGATGTTCTTTTCCATCTTTACAAGATTGTCCCGGATCAGCTTCAGATTTTCACCGTCGGTTACTTTTCCCGATGTGATCAGTTTTTTGACCGTCTCGAACTCGCATTTGCGTAGATGCACGCGCAGCAGAAATTCCACCGAAAATTTAGAAACCATTCTTCCCCAAGGACTGTTCGGATTGAGATTGGCCGCCTGCGCCTGGGCTTCGATTCGATCAGCAGCTCTTTGCGAAGGAACGGGACCGAAAGAATTCGAAAAGGAAGTTTTGGACCTTGAAGGTTCGTCGGCGATATCCTTTCCTTCCGTCGGCGCCACGTCTCCTTTCGCGACGAGAATTTCTTCCATCGCTTGAACGCGAAATTCTTCCTGGAAATCGTTCGGGTTGTTGTTCATCATTCGGATGAACTCTTCGAGCATCACGGCGATGTTGACGATTCTCCCGATCGGAGTGTTGTTCAGTTCCCGGATTTTCGGAAAGAGTTCTCTCGTGATGAGAGAAGGGGATTTCTTTTTGTAATACGTCGCTTCGTAGAGACGTTCGAGTTTTTTCTCGGCGTAGTATTTCAGGTCGTGCAGAATTTTGAGATCGGCGTACGCATACGCGTCCACGCCGGGATCGTTCATCTTGCTCGCTTTTTCTTCCGGCAATACGATCTTGATGATGAAGATGATCTTCGCTTCGCGAAGGGTTTCGAGGATGTTTCGTATATCGTCCGGCTCCCTCGAAAAAAGGGACATCAGCTCCTTGATGAACGTATCCGAAGTAGGGATTTTATCGTCCTCCTGAAGATTGACTCTTTTGATTTCGGAAGCGATTTCCAGCGATACTTCGCTCAAGGCACTCATAGGTTGAACATCCTACGTGGATTCAGGTTGTAAATCAAGTTGGTTTTCATCGCGAAAGCGGAACGATCATCGTCTATTCCCGGCTGATATGAAATCCGAGTTTTCTCAAAGTATACAAGGGGACGGCGCAGGAAAAAATTCCGAGGATCGGCGACAATACGAGAAAAAAGAGAGGCACTTCCGGAGACACGGTAAACTTCAAGGTCCAACCGAACGCGTTTTTGTTGATTACATACAAGACGACGGGGGAAAGAACGAACGCAAGTAGAATTCCCCAACAAGTGGAAACGACCGTGATAAAAACGCTCTCGGTCAAAAGAATACTTCCGAGTTGTCTTTGATCCGCGCCGAGATATTTCAAAATTCCGAGAGTCGTTTTTTTCGAAATCAGATTGTGAAGCAAAGAAGAGATCAGTGAAATCATAGCGATGATAAACGCGGTGGTTTTGAGGGTTCCTAAAATTCCGAACACCTTATCCACCCCTTCGGTGTAGAGTTCCCGGAGTTCCTTTGAATTTAACAATTTCAGGGAAGAATTTTGTGTAAGAATTTCGGCGATAGAACGTTCCGCTCGTTGCCGGTCAGAGTCCTTCTTTAGAAAAATCTTAATCGAATTGTATCCTTGGATTCCGAAAAATTTTTCGTAGTTTCCGATATCCATCATGATCGTTCCCCGTTCCGAAAAAAAGTGTTCCTTGATTCCGCGGATCAGAAATTCCTTCGGTCCGAGTTTGGTTTCGATCGTGATCCTGTCTCCGACTTGGAAGTTTTGGAGATACGCCATATTCGAGGAAATCAGAAGTTCGTTCTCGTTGACGATCAGACGTTCCGGAGAATGTTCGCGATCGTATGCGGAAAACGTATATGCATGAATCGTAAAGTTCCCTCGGTTCGTTGAAATTCTCGTGTTGACGCAGAAGCCGTCCAACGAAGAAACTTCGGGAATTTTACGGAGTTCGCTTAACAAATAAATCGGAACTCCTCCGTGAATTCCCGCCGCCAAGTTCGCCGTGTTGATGATCGTAAGCTCGGCGGGAAATTCCGCCTCGACCCAGTCGTTTAAGGATCTGCGGTAACTATCGGTGAGGATCGAAAGACAAACGACAAGGGCCGTGGCGAGCATCAGCGTCGCGGAAGTAAGAGTGTTTCGAAAGGGTTGGTTTCTCGTTTCTTCCAAGCCGACCTTCATAAACACAAAAGAACGGTCGGATCGTTCGCTGAGCCGAAAAAAGAACGCGCTAAGAATTTGAAACACCCGGGGAAAACAGAGGGTTACGCCGATCACGATTCCTCCGATCCCCAAAAGACCGGCCCAAGGAAATTTGGAACGAACCGGTAAAAATGCGACGAACGAAAACGTCAGAAGAAGCGAAAGTCCGATCGCAAAAAGACGAGATTCTCGAACGCGAACCGTGCCCGAAGCGGATTCCCGCAAAATCGTAATCGGAGAGATTCTTCCCGCACGGAAAGAAGGAAAGGCCGCGGAGATAAACGAACCCGCGATCCCGATCGCTAAACCGAACATCCAAGTGGAGGAGGGAATCGACTTATACGTTTTGAGATAAGAAAGATCGGCGGAGGCCGCTTCCGGACTGAAAAAATCCAATCTGGAAAATAGAAATCCTAAACCGAGTCCGAGAACGCTTCCCACAACTCCGAGCAACATCGCTTGCGAAACGAAGAGCAAGAACGTGTGACCCGGACTCAGTCCCATCGTCTTTAAGATTCCGAGTTCCTTTTCACGACTGACGTATAAACCGGACATCGTGTTGGAAACCATAAAGAACGCTATGATCAAAGAGATAAAAGAGATCACCAAAAGATTGAGTTGGAACGATCGCAACGCGTTTCCCGATTTTTCGCGGATGTCTTCGACGGTTTCGATTCGAAAGTTCGATCCCAATTTTTGCTCGAGAATTCTTTTTTGTTCCGATCGAAACTCGTTCGGTTGTATGAGAAAAAAACTAACGTTTCCGTTCGTTTCGAAACGTTCCATCGCGGATTCTATGTCTTCCATCAGAACGCTTCCGCCTTCCATATCGAATGGAATCGGATTCTCGAGGGTAAAATTTTGAGAGCCGTTGCGAACGTTCACGCTGCGAGACGAGATATTTTCCGAAAGAGAACGGCTGATCCAAACCTGGGCGAGCGGATTCGTTTCTTCCTTTAAAAGGGAAGAATTCGAATCTCGCCGAAACTCGGGCGTTTCTTTTAAAAAATCCAAACCGATATATACGGCTCGAATCGAATCGTTTAGGATGACTTCTTTTTGAAAACGAGGCGCGATTTTTACGATCCAAGACAGAGAAGGATCGGAAGACAACGTTCGAATGAGAGAAACGGGAAAATTCTGTTCTCCGAGTGCGGAGGAAATCTTGATCTTGTATTCTCCCTGAAAGTATCCCATCGCAAAATCGGCGAGGCTTTTTTCCGCCTTCATTCCGTTCGCGGTCGTCGATATGAAAAGTCCGACTCCCAGGGAAATTCCGGCTAACGCAAAGAAGGCGGCCGTTTTGTGACTGCGAAAGTATTCGAAGAGAAAAAGGATGTAAATCCGAAATGACATCGGTTTCAATCCGTAAGAATTCCGTCCGCCATTTTCAGACGGTATTCTCCGATGGAACCGAGTTTTTGATCGTGGGTGACGATGAACAACGTGAAGCCGTTTTGTTTTTGTAAATCCATAAGAAGACGAATGATCTTCTCCGCGTTCTTCGTATCCAAGTTGCCAGTCGGTTCGTCCGCCAAGATGAGGGACGGATTTTTGCAAACGGCTCTGGCGATCGCGACTCTTTGTTGTTCTCCTCCGGAAAGTTCGTCGGGTTTGTGGAGTTTTCGTTCGGTCAATCCGACTTTTGCAAGGGCTTCTTCCGCGGTTTTGCGGGCTTGGGCTTTACCGATTCCGGAAATGTATAAAGGAACGGCCACATTCTCCAGAGCGTCTAAATAAGGAAGTAAATGAAAGAATTGGAATATGATTCCCGTATCCTGTCTTCTGTAGCGCGTGAGTTCCCGTTCGTTCATCGAATGAAGAGACTTTCCGTTGACGATGACTTCTCCCTGATCGGGGGTATCGATGCCGGAAAGTATATTCAAAAAAGTTGATTTTCCGGAACCCGAAGGTCCCATCAAAGTGATGACGGAAGAACTGGGTATGTCCAATTCCAATCCTTTGAGAACTTCCGTTTTGAGTTTTCCGCTTTGATAGGACTTGCGAAGATTCGCGATTTTGATTCGTTTCGATTCGGGCGTCGTCATTTTTTGGTGGGAATTCCCACGGTTTAACGGGTGATCCTTGCGAGATCGGTTCCCGGATAATAGTGTCTGAGAATTTCAACGTAGTTGTAATTCTCTTTCGCCATTCCGAAACTTCCCCATTGACTTAAGCCGACTCCGTGACCGGAACCCATTCCTTTTAAGAGATAACCGTTTCCTTCTTTCTGAATTCCGAAACGAAGGGAGCGGACCGGAGCGCCGAGGGCTTGTCTGAATTCTTTTCCTCGGATTCTGGAACTTCCTTCCGTTCCGGAAAGTTCCATGAGGTCGACTCTTCCCGATCCGGTTCTGGAAAGAACTTGAATCGATTGAATTTCACCTAGTTTTAAGTTCGAGAATTTGGAATTGACGAGATCCCCGGAGATCGTTTCTTTCCAATAGAAGTTATCACCCGCGCGGTCGAACTCCGAAGCGACCGTGGAAAGATACGGAATTCTTTTGCCGCCCCATACGTTCTCAGGCGTTTCGGTTTTACCGCCGCTGTTGGAATGAAAGAATGCTTGGATCGGAGTTTCGTCGTAGACCGCCATTACCCCGGTCGTGTCCTGCACGGCTTTTGTAGTGGATGGATGTTCCTTTTCATAACCGCCGTACACTTGGGAATTGGTAGTCGCTTCCACATCGTAGAGTGCATTCTTTTTATTTAATATTTCACGAACCGCATACGTTCTCGCGCAGATCGCCTGCGCCTTTAACGCTTCCATCGGCCAGCTATACGGAACTTCCGAAGGGACGACCGCGTACAAATATTCCTCTAGAGGAAGAACGTTCACCACGAGAGCCGGACCTTGGCCCTGAGGAATCAGATGAATCGAACCTCTTACTTTTAGGGATTTGAATTCCAAGCCCGGGTTTTCTCCCGTAAAACGGATCGGAGCTTTCAAACGGGACGCGTCGAGAGAGATGATATCGATCCCTTTTTTAATGAGAAGATCATTCGCGTCGTAGACGGAGATGATTCCTTCTCCGCGGATTTGAAGATCGCCTTCCGCCTTGCCGAGGAGAACCCGCACCTCGTGAACCGAACGGCTTTTGTAGGGAGGGGTCCAAGGACGAATGATGACGGTATTACAACCGACTTCCAAAAGAATGATGGAAAGAATCAAAAGTAAAACTAGTTTTCTGGTCATAAGAATTCCCGGAGATACGTCTATCTCTCTTCTTGAATATCGAAGCGATTCGAAAATCCCTACAGAGATTTTTGGGTTTTATGCCGTTTTGGAAGTAAGAAGCGCGGCGGATTCCAGATGCGGAGTTTGCGGATACGGGTCCGTGATGAGAATTTTTCGAATCTGAAACGTTTCTTTTAATTTCCAAAGGTCCTCTTTTTGAGAGCTGGGATTGCAGGAAACATACAGAAACGAATCAATCTTAGAATTTCGTAAAGCCTCGATTACGAATTCGCCCAAACCGGCCCGCGGCGGATCGGCGATCAGAAAATTCTTTTCTTGCGTTTGGAAGAGAGCGTCCAAACTCGCAGAAGCTTTTTTCGCGAACAAGTCTTCTCGGAGATAGGAAAACCCTACGTTCGGGAAATCGGAGGACATCTGTTTGCGTGCAATTTCCAAAGAACTTTCGATCGAATCGATTCCGGTGATCTTTTTGAATCGATCCGCAAAGATCCTGCTGAAAAAACCGGAGCCGCAAAACAGATCGATGAGATGTTCGGACGAGTGTGGAATTTCTTCCCGGATAAAATCCAAAATCGGTTGGAAACCGTTCGGATTCGGTTGAAAGAAGGAATCGAACGGAACCCTGAATTCTTTTTCGCAAACGAGCTCCAGATAGGATTCCTTACCGCGAAGAACCTTTACTTCTCCGATCGCCGAAACTTCTCCCTTTCTGCGGTTGTAGCAAAAGAGAAGATGATCCGCGCGTAACGTTTCGATACAAGCTTCGGAGAATTCTTGTTCCTCTTGCGTATTTTGAAATTCTTCCACGAACGTAAGAATCGTCATCAGCTCGGAAGTGTTTTTCGCTTTTCGAAGAGTAACGTACTTTAGAAATCCTGCATCTGATTTTCTATCGTACGGCAGTTGAGGAAATCGGGAAATCAGATCGCGAAATCTTCGGAGTTCCGCGTTGGATTCGTGACTTTGTATAAAACAGAAATCGATGTCCACGATATGACGAAAAGAGCCCGATTCTCTCTGGCCTACGATCGGACCCGGAAACACCGCAAAGTCCATTCGATTTCTGTAATGATAGTTTTCTTTTGCGGGAAGAAGAATCGGTTCGATTCCGAAATCGCGACGATAACTATCCGCTAAGCTCGTCGTTTTGAGAATGAATTGTTCTTCGTAAGGAATATGTTGGGCGGAACAACCTCCGCAACGACTGAAAACAGGACAACGCGGTTCTACGGCTCTCGGAACCCGGGAGATCAGTTCGAGTTTGGCGGACGGTTTGCGCCGTTTCTTTTTAAAAAGCGTTACGTTGTATGCGTCGCCGGGAAGAGAATAGGGAACTTCGATTTTGTTTTTTTCTACGATAAGAATTCCGCGAAGATTGGAAGCGATTCTTTCAACGGAAGCGGTGTGAGTCGGCGGTTGCGGCCGCGGCTTTGAATCGTTTTCCATGAATGCCACGATAGAATCGCGAGGGCCTCTGTAAATCGCTTGTTTTGAGCGGGAGTTCGGAATTTTTTCGATCCGGTTTCAATCGATCAAAGGATTGAGTCGAAACTCGATTAAAGTCGAATTTTCATTTTTATTTTCAGAGTCGTATTTTTTATTCTATTTCGGAAAGAATCCAGTCAGATATATGCAATAGCGGTTTTAGATTTCCTTCCAAACCGACGTTTAATTTCTTAGATCTGTAATGCGGAGCTTTTTTATCATTGATCACCGTTAAAAACCTCAAAAAGAATTTTATCATATCGAAACGAAAGCCGGGATTTCTTGGAGCTCTTGGATCGTTGTTTTATTCCAATCCGGAAACCATTCGTGCCGTGGATGATATCTCTTTTTCGATTCAACCGGGAGAATTTATCGGTTATATCGGCCCGAACGGAGCGGGGAAGTCGACTACCATTAAATTATTGACCGGTGTGTTGACTCCGGATTCCGGATCGATCTCGATTTTCGGATTGGATCCTTCCAAAGATCGAAGAGAAAATTCCAAACAGATCGGAGTTGTTTTCGGACAAAAGACCCAGCTTTGGTGGGATCTTCCCGTGGGAGAGTCCTTTGATCTTTTGCGGTCCATCTACAAAATCGACGCCAAAGATTATAAAAAACGAATGGAGATGTTTCGAGATCTTTTAGGATTGGACGAATTCTTTCATCAACAGGTCCGTAAATTGAGCTTGGGACAAAGAATGAAGGCGGAGATCGGCGCGAGTCTCTTGCATTTTCCGAAAGTGTTATTTTTGGACGAACCCACGATTGGTCTGGACGTTCTTGTAAAGGAACGCGTAAGGGATTTTATCCGGACGATCAATCGAGAGGAAAAGGTTACGATTCTCTTGACTACCCACGACGTTCAAGATATCGAAACGCTAGCAAAACGAATCGTATTGATCGACCACGGAAAAATTCATTTTGACGGGGATTTGGATTCGTTTCGAAATTTGGGAGGAACGGACAACGTAGTTGAGATCGGATACAAGGGAGAAGAGAGATTAAAACTTCCTTCCGAATTTCACGTTATCCAAAACGGGAACCCGAATTCGATTCAAGTCACCGTAAAAGAAGGAGAATCGTTAAACCGACTTCTATCGTTTTTGGGCGAATCCGGTTTCGAAATCCTGGAAGTAAAACATAAGAAACCGGATCTCGCCGCGGTCATCAAACAGATGTACGGTGAAAGGAAAGTCTGATGTTGTATTTAAAGGTCGTCTCCAAGGCGTTCCAAAGATCGGCCACGTATCGACTCGAATACTTTACCGGAATTTTGAACGCGGTACTGTATCTTGCGATTCTCACTTCCGTATGGAAATCGGTTGCGTTGAATGAATTCGGAGGAGGAAGGGATCGGAATTCTCTCGTGCTGTATGCGGTTCTTTCCACACTGATCAAGGTTTCGTTCGGAAGGCAGGACGGACTTGTATCTTCTAAGATCAAGAACGGAACGATTCTTTTCGATCTCTTAAAACCTATCCGATTTCCGTTGATCGTTTTTGCGGATACGATCGGAGTCAGTTTGTATCATCTTTTTTCCAGAGCGCTTCCTTTGTTGCTGCTCGCCTATTTCGTTTTGGATCTCAGCTTTGTTCCCGATCCGAACGCGTTCATATTGTTTGTCGTCGTTTATATCCTTGCGTTTTTGATTTTCTTTTTGATCGGATTTATGATCTCATCGCTTTCGTTTTATTTCACGGAGATATTCTCATTTTTCCTTTTGTATTTTGCTTTGATTACGTTGTTTTCGGGAGCTGTGATTCCTTTGGATCTGTTTCCGGAGTTTTTGCGGAACATATCTTCTTGGCTACCGTTTCCATATATGTATTATTACCCGACTCAGATTTTGACTTCGGGAGAATATGGAATGTCTTTCGCGGAACTGATGATTCGCTATTGCCTGATGATCGGGACGTTAACCGCTCTTTCATCCGCGGTTTATCTTTCCGGTTTAAAGCGTCTGGAGCTAGCGGGAGGTTAGATGTCTATCTCTTCGATCAAAACGTATTTCAAACTCGCGCTTTCCTCCATTCAATCCCACATGGAATATAAGGCGAGTTTTTGGATTTATCTCGTAACATTACTCGTATATTATTCCGCGCAGGCGGGAACGATTTTCATACTTCTTTCCCGATTTTCCTCGATCGGCGGATGGAGTCGGGGTGAAATCGCGTTTTTATACAGTTTACTCATCTTCGCGCAGGGAATCGTAGCCTCGGTTTTTTCAGGAATGGTGGAGTTCGGTTCTTTGGTTCGGGACGGGAGTTACGATCGTTATCTGCTTCGTCCCTTGTCTCCGATCGGTCAGGTGCTGATGAATCACTTCGATATCACCGGGCTTTTACACCTCGTTTTGGGAATTCTAACGTTTCTCGTGGCGAATCAGTTTACGAATATTGAATGGACTTTTTGGAAAGTTTGTATGTTGTTTCTTTCGGTCTTCGGAAGCGCGATGATTTTGGCGGGCATTCGGATCGCGATCGCTTCGATCGCGTTTTATGCGGTCCAGAACTATTCTCTGGTGCATCTATTCATCTTTTCGAGCAGAGAGTTCATGATGTATCCGATGAACATCTACAACGTTTCGATTCGGATTCTTCTTACTTTTTTGTTGCCTCTCGGTTTCGTGAACTTTTATCCGGCTCACTATTTTTTAGCGAAAAATTCCGAATCTCTATTTCATCCTTTCTTTATATACTTGAATTTTCCCGTGGGCTTCCTTTTATTCTTCGGATCCTTGTTTATCTGGAAGAAGGGACAGCGCCGTTACGAATCCACCGGAACCTGATCACTTGAGTTCGAGAGTTTCGATTCCCGATTCGGTGAAGATCTCCTCGTATTTGGAAATGAAGGGGGCTTCTTTTTCGATTCTTTCTTCGATCGCCATTCCCTTGATTTCGGATTCGCTGTAGGTTCTCATAAAATCTCTTGCCGCGAGTCTCTGAACCAATTCATCCCAGAAGATGCTGTCCTGATATTCGGTGATCAGATCGGATATATCCGTCTTTTCTTCGAACTCTCTTGTGAGATAATGAAGTTCTTCTTCGCTGTCATATGCGACCAGGTGGGAAACTTCCAGCGCCTTCGCATACGAGAGAATCTGCTGTTCCATATCTTCGTAAGCGTCATACGAATCCAATCTATCGGGAGCGGGCTCTTCTTCCTCTAAGATGGAATGATAGAGAAAACGGGTGATCGCCAAGGACTTCAAAAGAGCTTCGTATTGTTCGCGCGTAAGTTCGATATTCATTGCAATTCCCATTTCAGAAGAGATGCCCGGATTGCCAAATCTATTTCTCCGAATTTATCGGATTGTCCCCGATCGAAATAGTCCTTGATCCGTTCTCTCGAAAGAATTCTCTGGATGCGTGATGAAAAGAGCGCTTCCGCTTTTTGCTGTGATTTTGTTGATGTTCGTGAGCGGTTGCGGATTACAGAAATCCAAATTCATTCGATTGAAAAAAGAAGCTCCGGCGGCAGCGGTTCTGTATTTGCTCAGACCTTCCAGAGTTCCTTTGGCTTTTTGGAAACAGAAAATACTTATTTCCAAATACGAAGGTTCGTTTCAGAATTCCGTTCCGAGTCCGTATCGTGAATTTACGTTAGACGAAGGCGAATATATCCGTTTGGATATGGAGGAAGGGTATTACCGTTTGGAATCCAGAGGAGAAGGGAAGATTCTTTTTTTGGAAAAGAACAAAATCCGTTTCGTGGACTATTATCTTTTCAACGAATCCTTTTTTTCCTTCACCGAACTTTATTTTAAGGAATTGAGCGCGAAACAAGCCCTCGAATTTTTAATCGAGGCGGATCATATGGATCGTCATCCTGATTCTACGGATTGAAATTCCGAACGAGAGAATCCAAGAATATTAGAAAATTCTTAGATTCTTTCGAGTTCCCCAATGCCATCCAATCCACGTGGCCGCCGCCCCGAACTTCCCAAAACCATTTCGGATCTTTTGCGAGTCGAAACAATTCCAAACCGTTTTCGTATGGAACGATCGGGTCTGCCGTTCCGTGAACGATCAAAATGGGAACGGGCGAAATTTTATGCAACGTTTCCCCCGGACTTAAGTCGTCGTCCATAAAGATTGCGAAGATCAGATCGATCGGAGCGAAGAATACGTTTTTTAGAACTCCTCGAAACACCTGACGGTAACTTGCAAAACTTCCGTCCAAAACCAAAAGAAGAATTCCGGATTTGTTTTCGATTTCGGATACCGCCCGAGCCGCGATCGCGCCTCCCAAACTTTGTCCGTAAACGATGAGGGGAAGATTTCGTAATTTAGAAAATTCTAATTCTTTTCGAATGAGAGCGATCGAATCCTCGTGGATTTTTTCGCGTTCCGCCGCACCGGTCGAATCCAAATATCCCCTGTAATCGAAGGCGACGAGCTCGTATCCTTGGTTTACGAGCCAGACGAGACTGATAAAGTGACTCGTTCGATTCTCTCCGTTTCCGTGAAATTGTAGAACGACACCTTTCGGTTTGTCGTATTTCGGGCCGATTCTCCAGAACTTGAGTGTTTCTCCGTCGATCGTATGAAAGTCCTCTTCTTTATAAGAAAAACCGAATGCGTTCGGATTCCAATATCGTTCCTGCGTGGGTTGATAAAACAAGGAAGAACAGGATAGGAAAAGAAGTGTGGAAAACGGAATCGTTTTAAAAAAAGAACGCCGCGGAAACCTGAAATTCTTCATAATATCTTTGTAATTTTCCTTCCATTCGAATTTCCCAGTTTTGGGAGAGCGCATAAGCGAACATCGGTGCGACTTTGAAGTCGTCCAAGTAACCGTAGATCGAGAACGCGAAATACTGAGCCGTTAAACCGAACTTCCATTTTTGATAAGCGACCGCTCCGAAAAACGCGATCTGGGGAGCGACCAAAAGTCCTTCGCGGTAATAGCCGTTTCCTCTCGCCTTTCCTCCCGCCTGAAACGAGACAACCCAAGAGAACGAATTTTCCCGATCACCGTTCGAAAAAGAATAACCTAGGGTCGCGTCCGTGTTGAAGTTTGCAACTCGGGTAGCGGTTTCCCGTTTTTCTTTTTTGTCTTCGTATACGGAATGGAGAACGCTCAAAGAAGTCGGGTCCGATAAAAAAGGGAGAAATACGATCTGATTTCTCGGTGAATATGCGGACCGGATCATGGAAGAATCGCTTCCCACGTCGATCAAAAAAGAAAACGGCGTTTGAATGGGAGTTACCGGAACCAAGGAAAGAACTTTGATTAGGCTTGATTCTTCTAAGTGCGGATTTTTTTGTAGGTCGTATTGTCGCAGATTCATCGAAAAATATTCGATCGTGGAAAAAGGAACGAATCCCTTATCGTAGTTCATGAAATCGTGATATGCCGCACGGATCGAAATATCCGTAAAGCCGCCTAACGCGGATGCTCCGCGGCTGAGTTTGATTCTTCCGCTTCCATGTCCTTCCTCGGGGGGAGCGAATACGGGCGGTTGATTCGGGATCGGAGGGAACGGCAGGCGGCTCCGTTCCATTAGGAGATTCTTATATTCCTGTTCTTGATCGAGGCTCTGTTTTTCCAGCGTCTTTTGGAATCGTTTTGCGTCCAAAGCCGCGTCGAAGATCCGCGACAGTCTTTCACCTTCGAATTCGTTTAACAAATCTTTAAGGGAGATTTTGGAAGAGATATAATCGTAAAATCGCGTCCTTTCCTTGGGGGATAATTCCCGGATTTTCTGTTCCATCCTGGATGAAAGAGAAGGTCTGTGACTTTTCTTCCGAATAAAACCTTCCTTTTTGAGAATCAACTTCACCGTATCGGTGGGGATCGTATAGAGATTGAATTCTTCTCGTAGGAACAGATCGCTTCTTGCGATTTCCAACAAGGAAAGAAGGTGATACGAACAATTCTCATCCAGGAAGTAATAATCGAAGTGGGTCGCGCCTAACTCCCACACATGAGACACGACTCTTCTCGCGTCCGATTCCTCGATTTCAAGTTCATATTCCCAAAGATCCCTGCTTTCCATATCGTTATATTCATTTATTTTAAAGTAATAGGGAAAGAGGCTGAATGCGCCGGGATAACCGCCGAAAAGTCCTCGTGCGGCATACGTTAGACTTCCGTCCTCCGGCGAATGATTCGCGGCAAAATTGACCGCGTAATCCAAGAGCTCCGATCGATTGGGATTCTTGCTTCCGATTTTTAGGAGATTGTGTCCGAATAAGGACGCGGGATTGTTTAAGTAAAAGGAAGCGAAGATTACTTGAATCGACGTCGGATTCAACGCAGCAATCCAGTTGTTGAATCGAGTGCAAGGAAGAGGGGGGAGTATGTTTTTGTCGAAATGCAAATGAGAATCCAACCATCGAAACCGTTCCGGATATTTGCACATCGGATGTAATACTTTTTCCTCGATTTCCTCCGGCGTAGGCGTTCTAAAAAATTCCCGAATGGTTTCCGCGAGTTCGTCTTTGGCGTTCCATTTGCCGTTGGTCGAAAGAAAAAAATCTTGTCCGTCGACTTCGCTTTTTTCGTTTCCGAAGATCGATTTGCGGTAATGCAGCAGAAGGAGCCAATAGCGTTCGGAATGAAGTTTTTTTGTTTCCGCGTTCTGAACGTAGGAATCGATCGTTTCTTGTCGAGGATGTGTTGCGGTTGTCGACTCTTGCGCAAAAAGAAGCGGAGAAATTGCGAAGAATGAAAAAAGAAAGGAAAGAGGAAAAAATACGGATCTGTTTCGGCTTCTAAGAATTGCGACCTCGTCTGATAGCGGAATGAAATGGAAAGATTTTAGAATATTCAAGAATTAAAATTTATTGTACAGGCTTCCGTTTGTTTCCGGAAGCCTGATGTCGATTAGATTTTGCAGCTTTTGGATAAGATTGTATCCTTGCTCATTTCTAATTTGATTTTAACAAGAAAATCGGAAGGGTCCGCGTTCGCAAACAGGGAAGAATGGTTCTTTCTTGTAAGATCGGCGAGCGCCTTCGTATCCTTGCATTCCATTAGAGAGGCGAATGCTTCCAGTTTTTCCCCTTTACCCTGAGCCGATTCTAACATTAAAGAATCGTAATTCAGATGAACGAAGATTTCCTGTTCCTTTTCCTTTTGGGTTACGCCGTCGGTTTTGCAGTTCAAAGTTCCGGTGGTGATTCCGAAAAGCTGATTTCCGGAGAATAACCCGTTTACCGTCGCCGCGATCACCTGGTGAACCACCTTATTTTCGGTGATGACGACCGATCCTAACCCGCATCCGGCGGCGCCGTACGCATCCGCTTTTTTTGCGTAGGAAAGGGAAAGGATGGCAAGAAGAATTAATATGATTTTCCGATTCGGTTTCATTCTTGTTTCTCCCTTTAGATCTTGCAAGCCGAAGCTAACACTTCGTCCTGTCGAATTTCGTTTTTGACTCCGTCAAGAAGCGTTGCCGGAGTTCCGTTCGGCACGAATAACTTCGAATATCGATTCTGCGTCAGCGTTGAAAATCTTTCGTTCATCTCGGACGGGCAACCGAGGAGCGATGAAAGAGCGTCTAACTTCTCCCCTTTCCCGCTTACCATTTCTTGTTCCAAGGAAGAATAATTAACCGCTACGAATACTTCTTGAACTTTTTCCGTTTTCACAAGTCCGTCCGTTTTACAATTGGAAGTTCCGATCGTAATACCGATCGTTTGAAATCCGGTTACATTCGTAGTCAACGCGAGAATCTGATGTAACATTTTATTCTCTTTAAAAATTAAGGAACCTAATCCGCAACCTGCGACGTGATAATCTTTGGCCGAGAGAGGACTCAGCAAAGCAGCGCAAGATAGTGTCAGAAGGATCCAGGAGATTCTTTTTTTCACGATTTTACTCCTTTATGCGAAAAAGGATCATCCCTCTTTTTTGCGAGGCTGTCAATTTGTTTTCGAAAAGCTTTTCGACTACGGATTTATAGAATGAAATACTTCTGAAAATCCGAAACGAAACCGAAATAATCGATGATTTAAAACGGAATCCGATTTTGTTTCGGGAAAATTCTTTTTTGATCGACGTCCGGATTTTTCCTTTCGAGGTCCGAAAAATCAACGCATCTCTTCCAAAACCTTACACTCCGGAATTTCTTCCTTCTCCACTTTCTTTTGTTTTCGATATCCTACGATATGTCCGGGAATCGAAGCCGCCAACCCTACAAGCTCGCCGACCGAATCGAGAATCGGTCCTGCCGCATACGTCGCATACGCAGGATATAATGTTCGATAGGCGATGAGTTCGTTTTTCAGATCGCATCTGTGTCTCAGATAGCGAAGAGCATCATCCGAAGCACGGGCCTCCGCATACAACGGACCTAAAAACGGAATCGAATAGCCGATGCTGTATAAGGACTTATATTTACGAAGCGCAAAATCCTTCGAATGTCCCCCCTCGTGTAGAACGACGGAAGGAAGATCGCTGTAAAGATTGATCGTGTTCGAATACGGGTTGTAATGATCTCCGTTGAACAATCCCGCAAAAAGTCTTCCGGGAAGAATCGCGCCGATGGCCCAGTTAAAAATTCCCACAGTATATTTCAAAATCGGATGAACGGTATCCGACTTCCAAAGTTGAACCAAATCGTCGATCGGAGCGTATTGATTAAAACGAACCTTGACGTCTTTCAGGTTGTTTTCCCGAATATAATCTTTCAGATAATTTTTGGTCTCTTCGGAAAAACGATGATTGCTCATCTTGCGGTTCCAAAGAATGAGTTTGGAAAGAACCCCGAAAACGTTTCCTAAAAAGTCCAAAAGCCAGTAAGGCTCGCCCTCTTCGAACTGAGGATTGTTTTCATCGAAGTAATTCTGATTCGGATAATACGGTTTCGCGTAGACGTATTTTTTTTCGATCGAATAGGTGCAGCCGATCGAAGCGATCAAAGCGGTTAAAAGAACGAATGCGCTCAAAAATTTTAAGATCGGATTCATCGTGTCGGAATCTCTTTTTTAGTTTCGGAAGTCGCGGGTTCCGTTTTTTTCCGCAGTGAGAATTTTAGTTTTTCAGAAAATTCTAATAAAGCGGTTCTTCCGAGTTGGTTGAGTTGATCTTCTCTGTTTCCTCGAAATCCCAAATAAGGCATGTAGATCAGCCAGCCGACGATGGTGGCCGTCGCCAAAGTAGAATGACAATCGGTCACGTTCGATTCTATGGAATCGGCATATTGAAAATCCAAGACGCTCGTATTTTTGGAAAGATCGGTCACCTCGATGGCAAGTTTGACCCCGGTCACGCTTCCCGAAAAACAATGATCGTCGGTTTTAAGTTCGAAGTCTTTGACGAAGATTTTGTATTTGCCGTTCGTTTTGTAATCGTTGCGGTTTCGATCCAGTTCGCGGCGGAGAAGCACTCCGATGGAACCGTATTCGTTTTCCAGCTTATCGGGAGCTAAAAAGAAAAGGGAAGATACGCGACGCGCAAAGGTTGCATTGCCGAGATGCGGTGCTTCGCCGATTTCAAACTGGGGATTGGGATGCGGAATCGCCAAGTGAGGAATTGTATCCAAATTTCCTATGTCGAACGCATCCGTCCCTTGTTTCGGAATATAAACTCGGATCGCGATGCAACCGGAAAGTAAAAGCAACAACGCGAAAGCGAGAATCCGCAAAACGAAAGAATTATTGTTTTTCATCGGCGACCTCTTTCGTGACCATGCCCGTCATCGTCGTACAATATCCAGTTCCGAGCAGTCCGTAAAACCAGGATTCCTGCAAAGTGATCTCGGAAAGAAAACCGTCCTTTGCTTGTGCGGAGAGTTTTGCGTAGGCTCGTACAAAACGATCGTTGATCCCGATGGGAATGACCAACAAGAGAACGAATCCGCATTCTTTCGCATATACGGGATAGGTGACGCTTTTTTCCGATGTCGGTTTAACGATTTTATTTTCCGGAATCAGAAGCGGCTGCGCAAAACAAGAAACAAAAAGGAACAAGCAGAGGAAAGCCGATGTGAAACACAGGAAGACGGGGCGCAGCTTCATCGGACCGCCTCTCCCGAAATCGTCATACACTGGACCATTCCCGCCACCGCCCAAAACCAGTATTCTTCGATTTGGATGTTCTTCAGACCTTTGGCGCCCGGAGATTGTTTGACCGCTTCGAAATAAGCTCGATTGAGTTTCGAGTTTTGGGTCATCGGAAAGAACGTGTACCAGGGAACGATAAACCCCAAAAAACCGCAGGCGGTTCCCTGCACCCTCCCGATGGGTTTTTCCTCTCCGTTCAAAGAGGGTTGTATCACCACATATTCGGAAGAGCAGCCTAACGCAGCGTATAACAACCCGATCGAGAGGAAGACCACAAGGACGCGTTTCATAAAAGAATCCGCGTCGATGTTATCCGCGGTCGACTTGCGGCGTAAAGTGTTTTTTAAAGTTCATTCACCCCAGACTACGACGCAGTTTTTGTAAAAGATCGGGCCCAAAAAACTGAAGGAAGAATAGTCGACGACTGCGATTTTCTCGATGTTGAATTCCTTCGCTATGTCGGCGACGCTGTTTTTCGGTCCCCGATACGATGTGCTGTAATAAAAAAGGGAAATCGCATAGGCGCAACTTTCTCCCTTTTTCAAAATTCTGGCGGAGGAAATCATGTTTCCGTTCGTTTTGGAAAGAAGGTGCTGCGTATTATAGGAAAAAACGGCGGCCGGTTCCGAAGTGGAAATACATCCCGCGAAAGAGAAGGCGAAAGCGAGACAGAAAAGAATCGCTATTTTTTGAATATTCAAAATCCGTTTCATTCTTTTTCTCCCGTTACGATCACGCAGTGGTTTCTATAAACGAACGCGAGAATGTGAAGAACGCTGTAATCGACGATCGCGATTCTCCGTATTCCGTTCTTTTTGGCAACGGAGCCCGCACCGGCGTCCCCGAAGCTGAGCACGCCGAGAATGTTATGAATGCATCCTTCCGCGGTAGCGTCTTGTCGCACTTCGTTCGTCGGATTGATTTCTCCCGGATATAAGTTGTGCGTGAATAACAACCCGCCCACGGGTCCGGAAGCGCATTGAACGAAAACGGTGGAAAGGAAAAGACAAAAAAGGACTCTTACGATCGTTGTCATTTGTCTTCCTCCTCGTCCGATTTGTCTCCTTCGGGTTTGATTTCGGTGACGGTCGGAGTTTTTTGTTTGATTCGTTTTTCTTTCGCTTCTTCCTTAACCTTCAGCGCCGGAACCGCCGCGGATTCTCCCGTTACGATCGTGCAAAAGCTATGATAGACGATTCCTAAAATTGCCGTGTGTTCGTATTCGATATGTGCAATTTTTTGAATATTCGCTTTGCGGGATGCGTTTCGAATGGAGGAATCGCCCCAGGCGAAAAGAGCGAGCGCCGATCTAGAACAGGATTCTCCGCGTTCCAGGTTTCGAGCGTTTCCGTTGATCGTGTGAGGAATGGATTCGTTGTGAAAGATCAATCCTCCCTTGTACCAAAGTTCGAGGGAAGGTCTTCCGTACGCCGGGGTGGGATTGGTGTTCATCTCTTCCGATCCCACCGGGGAATTGAGTATGTTGACTCCGGTGCATTGGAAAACGAACAATAGAAGAAAAAGGATCGGGACTCGAATCGGAATCCTCGGACCTGAAAATAGTTGGAATCGAGCCATCTTGAATCCTCCGCGAAATTATATCCCGAAAGACCTTGATTCTATGACAGTAAATTCCCTTTTTTGGGAAAAAATATCCATTCGAATCTTTGTGAAGGATGGAACGCTGACAATAGTCTGACAATCGAGATTTCGAATTTAACGTTCGGATAAAAAATCGGATTCTTCCGTATCGTATGTGAACGGCGATATGATATTGGATAAGTCTTCTTCCTCTTGTTGCTTTCGGAGTTTTGCGAAGAAGGATTTCCATTCGTTCGATCTTTGTTCGGAAGTTTCGCTCGGATTTTTCCGCAGTTGAAAAAGAGCGTATAACAGGAGTTCGCGGTTGAATCCGGTTTGTTTGAGTTTGGCGTCGAGGAACGTTTCGTTTCCTTCTTTTCCGTTTTCCACGATTTCTTGAAGAATTTCGATCGCCTGTACGTCTATGACCGATCCCTGTTGTCTGTAAATTCTATGAAGTGGATACAGAATCTCTTTGGAAGGTTGTCCGTTCTTTTTCAAAGTTAGATAGTAGGCTCGTCTGGACATCGAAAGCGATTCCACAAATCTTCGGTTCTGCAAAAATTCAAGCGCGGATTCGTATGCGAAGATCGGTTCGTTTCGAAAGATCGCCGCCCGATCCAAGAGCGCTTGTTCGAGCCCGGCCGATTTTTTTTTCTTCAAGCATAAAAGAAGAATTCTGTGCAAGAATCGATTTTCGGGAAAGTAGAGGAGGAATTTTTTGCATTTTACGATGCTTTCGTCGATTTTTCCGGTTTCGTACGAAACGGTCACTTCGGCTTCGATCGCGGACAAATCGTTCTGATACGGATTGTTTGCCTCGATCCAACGCAACGTTTCTTTGTAATATTCTAAATTTCCCAATCTCGAGCTCAACACGAGAATCTTAAATCGAAGAATCGGATTTTCCTGATTTTGAGAAAGACTGAGTCTTGCGAAATGATAGGCTTTTGCGGGCTTTTTTAATTCTTCATAACCGCTTACGATTTCGGTCCAAAGGACCGAATTGTCCGGTTCGATGGCGAGGCTCTTTTCAAAACTCTCCATCGCCGTTGTGAGATCTCCTTTTCCGATCCAGGCTCTTCCTTCGATCTCGTAATAGGCGGCCGTTTTTTTGTTTCCAAGAGAATTCGCGATTTCGAGTTTCTGCAGGGCTTCATCGTAGCGGAGGCGGCCCAATTCTTCCCTGGCCTGGCGGAGCAACTCCCCGTAAGAAAAGGTTGAATTCCCATAGAGCGTTGAATAACCTGTGCAAAGTAAAAAAAAGAAACAAGTGGATAGTAGTTTCCCAGGCAGTCTGTCGGGTAGAATTCTTCCCATCTTTTTAAACATCGGAACATTGAAAAAAAACAAGAGGTTTCACTGAATGAATTCAGTTACGATTATTATCGCCATGTCTATTTTGGCGATCGTTACTGCGGTTGTGTATACCCTGAAGGTCGTCCGTATCCAAGTCGGCGCCGCAGGCGGTAACGAAAAAGAAACGAAAAAACTTTTAGAAATTTCCTCCGCCATTTCCGAAGGCGCAATGGCCTTCCTCGTTCGGGAATACAAAGTCATTTCCCTATTCATCGCTTTTATGGCGGTTTTGATCGTCCTTCTTTTGGACAATCCGATCACAGAAGGCTTTAACGACGGAGTTCATACCGCAATCGCGTTTGTTTCCGGGGCTTTGATCTCCTGTCTTTCCGGTTTTATCGGGATGAAAATCGCCACCGCAGGAAACGTTAGAACTGCGGAAGCGGCTAAAACTTCTATGGCGAAAGCCTTCCGAGTTGCGTTCGACTCCGGTGCGGTGATGGGATTCGGTCTGGTGGGTCTTGCGATCCTCGGGATGATCGTTCTTTTCCTCGTTTTTACGGGATTACATCCAACCGTTGAAAAACATTTTCTTATGGAATCCTTAGCCGGTTTCGGTTTAGGCGGTTCCGCTGTGGCTCTTTTCGGTCGAGTAGGCGGCGGGATTTACACAAAGGCCGCGGACGTCGGAGCGGACTTAGTCGGCAAGGTGGAGAAGGGAATTCCGGAAGACGATCCGAGAAACCCGGCAACGATTGCGGATAACGTGGGAGACAACGTGGGAGACGTTGCCGGAATGGGAGCCGACTTATTCGGTTCTTGTGCGGAAGCGACTTGTGCGGCTCTTGTGATCGGTGCGACGGCTTCGGCTCTTTCCGGTTCCGTGGACGCGCTTTTGTATCCTCTTTTAATCTCCGCATTCGGAATTCCCGCTTCTCTTTTGACGAGTTTTCTCGCAAGAGTGAAGGAAGGCGGAAACGTAGAATCGGCTCTGAAAGTTCAGCTCTGGGTTTCCACGCTTCTCGTTGCGGGAATCATGTATTTCGTAACGAACACGTTCATGGTGGATTCTTTTGAAATCGCAGGAAAGACGATCACGAAATGGGACGTTTATATCTCCATGATCGTGGGTTTATTCTCCGGAATGTTCATCGGAATCGTAACCGAGTATTATACTTCTCATTCTTACAAACCCGTAAGAGAAGTCGCGGAAGCGTCTAACACCGGTGCGGCGACCAACATCATCTACGGATTGTCTCTCGGATATCATTCTTCCGTGATTCCCGTGATCCTGCTCGTGATCACCATCGTTACCGCGAACCTTCTTGCGGGAATGTATGGAATCGCGATCGCGGCTCTGGGAATGATTTCCACGATCGCTGTCGGATTGACCATCGACGCATACGGTCCTGTTGCCGATAACGCGGGCGGGATCGCTGAGATGGCGGAACTCGGAAAAGAAGTTCGCGACAGAACCGATACGCTGGATGCGGCGGGAAATACGACTGCGGCGATCGGAAAAGGATTCGCGATCGGTTCCGCAGCGCTGACTTCTCTTGCACTCTTTGCTGCGTTTATCACGAGAACTCATACCACAAGTCTCGAAGTTCTGAACGCGGAAGTGTTCGGAGGATTGATGTTCGGAGCGATGTTGCCGTTCCTCTTTACCGCGATGACGATGAAGTCTGTAGGTAAGGCTGCAGTCGACATGGTGGAAGAAGTTCGTAAACAGTTCCGCGAAATACCGGGCATTATGGAAGGAAAGAACAAGCCGGATTACAAACGTTGTGTCGATATTTCCACGACCGCGGCTCTGCGCGAAATGATTCTTCCGGGACTACTCGTTCTTTTGACTCCGATTCTCGTTGGATATCTTTTCGGAGTAAAAACTCTTGCGGGTGTTCTTGCGGGTGCGCTCGTTGCGGGAGTTGTTCTCGCGATCTCCGCGGCAAACTCCGGCGGGGGATGGGACAACGCGAAGAAATACATCGAGAAAAAAGCCGGTGGAAAAGGTTCCGATCAGCACAAGGCCGCCGTGGTAGGCGATACCGTTGGGGATCCGTTCAAGGATACTTCCGGGCCTTCGATCAACATCCTCATCAAATTGATGGCGATCACAAGCCTCGTGTTTGCGGAATTTTTCGTTCAACAAGGCGGACTTTTGATGAGATTGTTTCACCATTAAGAATTTCTAAATTAGGATTTCTTGAAATAGAAAACAAGGAGGTTCTTTTCGCTCGCGCGAGAAGAACCTTTTTTATTTTCGGGCGCCTCTGCGGAAATTTTTTGGATTTAAAAGCGCAAAGCCGCTTTTTTTGACAGAATTCTCTTCGCTTTTTTCTTGCCAATTCTACGAAAGAACGATCTCCTTCAACGTTATGAATCTACGTTCTTTTTTGATTCCTGTTGTAATTTCCGTTTTGTATGCGATCGCGGTGCAGTATTGTTTTCGAATCGAATCCCTAAAGGACCTCGGGCTCGGAATGACTTACGGAGGAATTTTTATTCTTCCCTTTTTGATCGGATTGATTTCGTGCTACAGCGCCGAAAAATCGAAGTCCCGAACCGTGCTTTTTCATATATTCTTTCCTTGGTTGCCGACGATCGTTTCCATGCTTTTCGCGCTTTTGGTGAATATCGAAGGAATGATTTGTCTCACCATGGGTCTTCCGATTTATCTCGTCTTATCGAGTTTAGGCGGAATAGCGGTCGCGATTTGGTTTTATATTTTTCCCGAGAATCGAACGAATCTACTAGCCGTGTTCTCACTTCTTTCGCTTCCGCTTGTTACCGGATATTTCGAAACCTTTTGGGATTTGCCGAATGAAATTCGTATTGTGGAAACGAAGATTACGATCGAATCGACACCGGAAAAAATTTGGAAGAACATCGTTCGCATTCCGGAACTAGAAAAAACCGAGGAAGGATTTTTTTATTCAATGGGATTTCCAAGACCGGTGGAAGCTACTCTTTCTCACGAAGGAATCGGAGGAATTCGAGAAGCGAGGTTTGAGAAGGGATTGGTCTTTTACGAAACGATCACCGAATGGAAACCGGAGCGTAGGTTGAAGTTCGAAATCCAAGCGGATCCGAATCTGACTCCTCTGACAACCTTGGATCCTCACGTCGTTCCCGGCGGAATTTATTTCGACGCGTTGCAAGGGGAATACGAATTGGAATATAATGAAAACTTAAAGTATCCTGGAAAGAAAACCGTCGTTCTTCATTTGAGAAGCAAATACCGTCTATCGACTCACTTTAATTTTTATGCTTCTCTCTGGGGCGATTTTTTGATGAGGGACATTCAGAATTCTATATTAAGAATTTTGAAACGGAGAATGGAAGGGAAATGAATTGAATTGCGATGTTTTCAACGATCGTAGATTTTGTCTTTGTATCCTTTCTGATACGATTGTGGAAGAATTCTAAAAAAAGGAATCCGTCCTGAAATGATTCATTTGAGATGATGCCGAAGAAAATCATTATAGAAACCGGACGTTATCGAAAATCGTAGACAATCTTCACGTTGAGACTTTTTCCTTGTTCGTTGTTTATGTTCGAGGTTCCTCTGTATTCCATAATCCTTTTCGAATTCGTATCGTAGACCATGTCGATCGGTTTCACGAAAACGGAAAAGAGCGCGTTGTCGATTTTCATCCTCAAAAAAAGGGCGGGTTTGCCTTTGTAATCTCCGATTTTGGTCTTGGAAACGGAAAACGCAAAAGAGTCCTTCTCGACGGGGACTAAAAAGCGAAAACGAATGGTTTTACCTTCTAAAAGCGAATCCCAATTGGCTTTAATAAAATAATCGAAACCTCCGTCCATCGATGCCGGCTCCGAAAACGATACTAACTTTTCTTCCAAAGGTTTTTCGAAGGCCCTTCGAGCAAATAGTCGTACGGTTCCCGTTTTTAAAAAAGAACCTCCCTCCAGATAACCGTCACGCAGATCGTCCAATTGAAAATCCGGAATCATATTATTTTTGGAAAATTCGATTTTCTTTTTTGCAAAGACTTTCCCATTCGTGTCCTTATATCGGATTATCGAATAGGAATGGTCTCCATTCTCCCAAACTTCTTCGTGATGATCGTAATAGAGAATTTTTCCCGAATTTAGATCTGTTGCCGTTCCGAAAAACCGCAACTTTTTAGTTTCCCCGTATATTGAAAATGATTGAATTAAAATTAAGAATGGGATTAGTTTCCTCATTTTTTGTTTTCCCGAATTTCTTTTCTTAGACTGTAAAACTGAATTTAGGAAATAAATTTTAGATTTCCGAATCGATCCGACATCTTAGAAAAAATTCGAATTTTAATTTCTGGGATGAACGGGAGTTCGTCAGTAGAACGGATATTTTTCTCGATATAAAGGGGGTTTCGTAGAAGCCGCTTCGAATTCGGTAAAGCAGTTGTTTTGTTTAGAACGCTGGAGTTCCAACATTTTCGGGGATGGATTTATACTTGTAGAACGTAGGATTTTCTGATAGGGGGAAAATCCGGAAATCTTCCCGCCTCCGTACAAACTTAATGGAAAGCTTTCTTAAGGGCGCGCCATAGCTCGAGCTCGCACGATTTACAAAGGATCGTCGGAACTTCGACAAATCTCCCCAACGTTGTCAAAATCTACTACAACAATCCCTGGATTTCCTCATACAACCTCTTTGCCGCACCGCGTCCGCACTGAACGAATTCTCGGTTTTGTTTTCGAATCGTTTCTAAATCCGATTCCGCAAGATTCAGAACTTGGAATACGTCTTCCGGACTCGATACGATAAACAGGCCTCCCGTTTTTTGCAAAATCATCGCCTCGGGAGAATTGGAGATTTTCGGACCGGTCATCAAGGGTAAACCGAACGTGGCCGGTTCCAAAACGTTATGCACACGATTGTGAAGCGCGCCCCCGACATACGCGAAGTCCGCCGCTTGATACGCGAAAGCCAGAACGCCTAACACGTCGAATACGATCGTCTGCGCGGTCATCGTCTCATACGGAGTGGAAGTCCAGGTTCGATATTCCATCTTTGCGTCCTGCAGACGATGTTCGATCGAAACGATCCGATCGGGAGACGTTTTGTGGGGAAAAATCCAAAATGCGAATTCGTTTAACAATCCGGGATTTTTTTCCCGCAGAAGTCCGTATAAAGAGGCGATCAATTCTTCGCAGGGCTCGTAGGTGGATGCGAATAGTATGATTTTCGAATACGGATAATTCTTCGGTCTTTTGAATTCCTTTTTATTGTCCTCGATCTTTTTCAATACCGTGTCGAATCTTGTGTCGCCCAAAACCTTGACCGGAACGTATTCCGGAACCAGCGCGCGAAACGCTTCGTAAAACGATTCGTGCGAAGGATAGATTCCGTCGAGATGACGAAAGACAGCCTCGGTCAATCTTCCCATCAAACCTTGTTTGCGCGCGCCTATCACCGCGGAACCTAACACGACTTTGGCGCCGAAACGTTTTGCGGACAAGATCAGATTCGGCCAAGTGTCCCAGGCCATCAGCACGAGAACCTTCGGTTGAAAACGGGAAAAAATCCAATCGTATCCGAACGGAGTGTCGATCGGAAGACGGAAGGTTTCGTCCGCGGGAAACGCTTCCAATTGAGAATCGCGCACACTTTCCGAAAAAACGGATTGGATCAAAAACGAAGAAGGATCTTTCTTTCGAAATTCCAAAGCAAGAGCGCGGCACTGATCCAATTCTCCCACCGAAGCGGCGTGCAGCCAGATCGTATGTTTTCCCGAAAGATCCAAATTTTTGGAAAGAATTCGTTTCTTATCCGCCGAACGTTTGCCCAAAAAAAGCCTGGCCGACGGAAATAAGAGAAGGAACGGAACGAGAAAGACGAGAAGAAAGATCGTCAGGATTTGATAAAGAAAAATCATAGGTTTATGAGCGGAGTTTTATTTGCTTTTGATCTGATGGACACCCTAATCAAGGATCCCTTTCATTCTGCACTTTATAAAATACTTCCTAGCGAATCGAGAGAAAAATTCATTCAGGGAAGGGAAAGAGAAGCTTTCGTGGAATTCGAAAAGGGACGGATCGAAGAGGAAGAATTTTTCGAACGATTCTATCTGCCCGAATATAGAAACGGGGATTTGCCCGATCCGAAAGAAATCAAGGCGCTTATGTTCAACAAGGTCCGTTTGATCGGAGAAACCGTTAAGATCGTCAAACTTCTCAAGGCGAACGGAAACAAACTCGTACTCGCGAGCAATTACTCGGTATGGTATAAGGAATTTCATAAGTTCCCCGAAATGCAGGAACTCTTTTCCCACTTCGATCAGCTCTACTTTTCCTGCGAACTCGGAACCCGCAAACCTGCGGAAGAATACTTTCAGTGGATTCAAACGGATTTTCCGGATATGCGCTACGTGTTGATCGACGACAATGCGACTAACGTGGAAGCGGCCGGATATATGGGATGGGATACGTTTCAGTTTAATCCGAAGACGCCGACCGAACTCACGGAATTCTTCAGAAACCAGTACCCCAATTATCTTTGATTTCCGCGCCGGGATAGGCCTCGTCTCTCGTATCCACGAGGATTCCCATACGATCCAGATAAAAAACGAATTCTCCCTTTTGCTGAAACGGCCCGGGGATCAGACGAAGCTCCGCGATCTCGAACGGATAACGGAGACTTCGGTTTAACCAAATGTTTCTTCCGGGAATTTCCAATTTTTTTTCGATTCGTTTCCAACCGTCAAAGGCCAAATCACCCAGATCGATTACGATTTCCTTAGACTTGTGCTGATGCAGAACGAGTTCCAGTCTCGCGTTTTGGGAAGAAGCATACATCCAAAAGAAGATTCTCGTGGGCCTTCCGATCGGAAGACGGATCTTTTCTTTCGGACGGATTTCGAGATGGGCGTGTTTCGGGTTTTCGAAAAAGGTCTGCACCATCATCGAACGATAATCGTTCGCGGGAGAAAGAGAAGGGTAGGATTCTCTTTCTTTGAGAAACGCTTGGTTGGACGGAATCTGAGAATTAAAACGGATCTCGTTTAAAAACGAAACCCCTCTGTAAATTTCCCAAGGCCTCGCGCCGTCGAAAGCATCCACGAGAAAAAGATTGTATTGTTTCCAATCCGCGAGTATCTTTTCTAAAATCAAAACCCGGCTGATTTCGTCTTCGTCGCGTTTGACCGGCGCGGAGGAAAGCGGCGCCGCGAACTCGATCGCCAGACAAACCCCCAAAAGGCAGAAAAAGAATCGGAAACGCGCGGAAAAGAAGACTCTCACAGGATTCTATTCGGAGAAAATGAGACTAAAAACAGAGAGAAAAAACCGATATTTGAATCAGGTACAATCATGAGACGAGACCAGTTGAAAATCATACTTTCCGGAATCTTAGTATTGCTGTTGGGATCTTTGATCGTTTACAGCTATCTCTTTCGGGAAGATATTTCCCGTTTTCTCAAAAAGAAGGAAAGCGAGGAAGTCTCGAACAACTCCAAAACCGATCGGGTAATCTTAAGCCCCGAGATGAATTCGGAACCTCCGATTTCTCCCAACGACCTAAATACTCTCCCGACCGAAGAAAAAAAAGCTCCTACAAGCGGGGAATTCTCCGGGGAACGGGAATCGGCTCAGCGTGAAACGGCGCCTTCCCCAGAAAAGAAAAACAATTCTCTCAAGGAAGAATGGCCGGAAGAAAAAAAATCCGGTTCCTCCGAAAAAGCCGAGCGTGAAAAATTTCCCGAAGACAAATGGACCCCTCCGAAAGACGAAACATCCCGAACCTACAAGGACGAAGAATCCAAAAAGGAAAAAGTCCGTGAGTCCCGCGATCGCGACGATTGGGAAACAAAAGCCGATCGCTATTCTAAAAAGCGTTCTTCCAAGAAATCGAAACTCAAAAAACATTCCGTTTCGAAAACCGGAAAACGGATTCGTTCGCTGGAAACGAGAGTGGATCGACTCGAGAAAAAACTCGGTATCTCGCCTTCCAAAAAGAAACACAAAACCGGGAAGTCCGGTAAACGAAGCCTGGAAAAACGGGTTCGCAAGTTGGAACGGGAAATGGAAAAATTAAAAACCAAAGAATGACATGGGGATCGCAGAACGTTATCAGGAAATCAACGAAGAGATACGAAATCTGAGACCGGAAAATCCTCCCGTCCTCATCGCGGTTTCCAAATTCCAACCGCTTTCCAAAGTGAAAGAAGCGGTCGCGGGCGGTGTTCTTCATTTCGGAGAAAACCGAATCCAGGAAGGACTCGAAAAATTTTCAGAATGGATCCAAGAAAAGAATTCCCCCTTGGTTCTGCATCATATCGGCCCCGTTCAGAGCGGCACCTTACGCAAGTTATTCGCCGGTTATTCGTACGCGCACGGAGTGGGGGCGATTTCGACGGTGCGGGAACTTCTCGCGCGCGCGGATAAGGAACAAAAACCGATCCGTTATTTTTTACAGGCGAACCTGACCCAGGAAGATACGAAACACGGTTTCGAAAAAAAAGAACTGATCGAAACGCTTATGAAAAAAGAAAATTTATCCAATGCGTTTTGTAAACTCGAAGGAATGATGGTGATGGGGCCCTCGGACGGAGATCCGATCCGTACAAGACAAGTCTTTCGCGAACTCGCAGAGATCAGAAAAGAGTATATGCCCGAAGGAAAACTTTCCATGGGTATGTCCGGCGATTATAAGATCGCGATCGAAGAAGGAAGCGACTTCGTCCGAATCGGAAGCGCTATTTTTGGAGAAAGGAACTGAAATGAAACATACGATCGGCATTGCAGGCTGCGGAAATATGGGAGGAGCGATTTATCTCTCCCTCAAAAAACGTTATCCGACACAGGTTTTGGGTTACGACCCCTACATGACCTCGAATCAAAAAATCGAACTCGTTTCTTCTTGGGAAGAATTCTCCGCAAAGTCCGACGTGATGATTGTCTGTGTAAAACCCGGCAAGGTCACGGAGTTACTCGGACAAATCAAATCGCCCAAAAAAATCATCTCCGTCGCCGCGGGAATCGGAACGGAAACGCTCCGAAAACATCTTCCGAACGGATCGCAAGTCGTACGCGTTATGCCGAATCTTCCTTTGCTCGTATCGGAAGGTGCGATCGGTTACTTTGGCGATAAGGATTTGTATGAAACCGTAACCGAAATCTTTCAATCCCTCGGTCATTCGGTGGAACTGGGTTCCGAATCTTTACTCGATGCGGTTACGGGATTATCCGGTTCGGGACCGGCGTTCGTTTTTAAATTCATTCAAGCGTTAGCCGAAGGCGGAGTTCTTTCCGGACTGGGTTATCAAGAGGCTTTGGATCTCAGCATTCAAACCGTGATCGGTTCTGCGGAACTTCTTCGCAAAGAAAGAAAAAAAGATCCTTCCGCTCATCCGGAAGTTTGGAAGAATAAGGTGACTTCTCCCGGAGGGACGACGATTGCCGGGCTTGCGGAGTTGGAAAAGAACGGATTTACGGATTCGATTCTGCAAGCAGTCAAAGCGGCCACCAAACGTTCTCAAGAGTTAGGCGGTTGAACGATTTTTTTCTCGTTCTATAGAAAGAGATTCCGAAATCAAGAATCGCTATTAAAATCGGCGACTCGATCCGGTTCGACTCGCGTTGTTATGCGAATCTTCTCGTGAAAACGAACTCCGCTTTGGAGAAATAGAGTAGTTCTTTTTGGTTAGTTTGTTTAACGCAAATAGCCTAACGGTTTCCTGTGAGTAAATATTCATGTTCTGATTGCAAAAAAGAGAGCAAACTTCTTATAATACGAAGTTATACAGGAAAACAATTCTTAGAGTTAAAATTTATCTTGAAAAGAAAGAGGGAAGGATTAAAACACTAGCGCGGACAGGATTCGAACCTATGACCTTTGGGTTATGAGCCCAACGAGCTACCAGCTGCTCCACCGCGCGGTGTCTATAGGTCAGTATTTGCTTGGAAGCTTCGAAAGCAACAAGAAATCGGCAAAAAGAATTGATTTTTAAAGAAAAATTGGTCTGATAACCTCTTAAAGAGAATCATTTCGAATGAAAAAGAACGTCGAATTAGACTCGGCACTCAATTGGAAAACACTCCCTTAGCATCTACAGAGACCGGAGAACCAACCGTTTGATCAGTAAAGAAAATGATCCCTTGATGATAGAATATCTGGAAAAGAAAATCTATGATCAAAAGCAATTATTAGAAATCAGCAAGGCCCTGAATTCCACATTAGATTACAAATATCTAATGGATGCGATTTTGAATATCTGTCTCGCTCAGCTCCAAACCCTTCAGGCGGCGATCTACGTCAGTCCTGAAGCGGATTCGGACTTTTTCGAACTCGATCCGAGCTATAAAGGATTCGACCTTTCCGAAAACGAGAAGTCATTTCGCATCAAAACGAACGCCGCGCTGATCCAGTTTCTCGAAACGAGAATGAAGGCGATGACCATCAATCAGATCGAAGAGAGCATGGGACGATCCGTGAACGAAGTCGATTTCCTGCGCGGAATCGGAGCCGATCTAATCATTCCTCTCAACGCGAAAGGAAAGGTGAACGGCCTCCTCGTTCTCGGAGAAAAGATGACCATGAGCGAGGTTCAGGAAGAAGACAGAGACTTCTTGACCACTCTTTCCACTCTCGCGGGAATCGCGGTCGAAAACTCTCGACTCTACGAACTCGCGACCGTGGATATGATGACCGGTCTCAAAGTGCATCACTACTTTCAAACCAAACTCAAAGAAGAGATGGATCGCTGCAGAAAGAAGAAGTCTCATCTCACTCTGTTGTTCACGGACGTCGACAACTTCAAGAAGTTCAACGATACGCACGGACACCAAGCGGGAGACCAGGTTCTGATCGAAGTCGCGAAACAGCTTATCCGCAACGCGGGCAAACACGATACACCCGCGCGATACGGAGGAGAGGAGTTCTGTCTTGTGATGCCGGGAGCCGACCTCGAACGCGGTTACGAGATGGGAGAAAAGATCCGCAAAGCCGTGGAAGCGAGTTCCGTCAAAAACCCGAACGGAGGACCGGACCTAAAAGTCACTCTTTCCGTGGGAGTTTCCGAGTTTTGGCCGAAAGACAAAAACAATCGAGATCTGATCGAAAGAGCGGATAAAGCCCTTTATACGGCCAAACATTCCGGTAAAAATCAGACCATTTGTTACAAAGAGAACTAGAAAAACTTTTCTTTTTTCGGAATCTGCCGATGAGTACGGTATGGAAAAGAATCTCCTGCTGTACCAGATTCCTCTGAGCGGACTCGAGGAAACAGAACTTACAAAACGGATTCAGGATCGCGCCCTCGGGAAAGAAAAATTTGATTTTTCCCCGTATTCGTGTTTTATAGAATACAAACCCGCGGACCCGATCACGGGAATTCAGTATCGGGACTGCGTGATCGACTATACACGATGTTCCAATCAGAAATGTATCAAAAAACTTATCTGAGGATACTTCTCTCCTTCGTAGTTTTCTTTTTTCTTTCCTGTTCTCTGATTCCCTCGCAGGCACGGATCTCTTCCGTTTCCGGGGGAATCGAAATCATTCTTCCGTTTCAGGAACGAAGCGGATTCCGCTTTATTCAACTTTCCCTTTCCCCCGATGAAAAACCGCTCCGGTTTCTTGTGGATACCGGTTCGAGATTCTCCTTTTTGGATGAGAAATATTTTTCCGAACAGGATGCCAAACGAAGAATCGCGGTGACCTATCCCGGAGGGAAGGACGATTCGGTTCGAAAAATCCGGACGATCCGACTTTTTCACAAAAGCCATCCCGTTTTTAAGGAAATGACGGTTCATTCCCACGGTTTTTCCGGAAGTCTGGAACTGGACGGGATCATCGGGATGGACGCTCTGTATGAGAAAATTCTAATATTAGAATATCCGAATCAGATCCGTTTTCTCGAAACCGCGGGTGGAGAGTTCGCCGAGTCCATGGTTCCCGAATTTCCGGGTCTTGCACAGAACACGGAACCGCTCCGTTTTTTTTCCGGTCACCCGGTTTTAGAAATGAATTACAGCCCGGATGAAAAAGCCCTCCTTTTGATGGATACGGGCGCCGATCTGAGTCTTTTGGAACTTCCCAAACCGGTTCCCGGTTTTGTGGAGGAAACTTCCTCGAGTCGGCCGGTCCAGATTCTCAACTTTCAAGGCAAGGTTTTGAACGTAAGAACGCGTTTTATACGGAAACTTTGTATTGATACCACGTCTATTTGTGTGGAGAATCTCGAAATTCTTCCTTCCGGCCTTCCTGTGGATTTTTCGGGAGTTCCCACGGGAGTCCGAATCCAGGGAATTCTGGGAGTAAACTGGCTGAACGAGCATAGAATTCTTTTGGACATGAAACGGAGTCTTATAGGTATAGTAGGGAAAGACGGCGGAAAGTAGATGAGCAAGGGTAAAATCATAGTGGCGATGAGCGGCGGGGTGGACAGTGCGGTGACCGCGGGCCTGCTCATGGAAGAAGGCTACGAAGTCATCGGCGTCAACTTGAGAACCTGGGAATACGAAGCCCCCGCCTGCGATACCACCAAAAAATCCTGTTGTTCTCCCGAAGATATCCGCGACGCGAGAGACGTGGGTCTTTCCCTCAAGATTCCTTTTTACGTCGTGAAGATGGAAAAGGTATTTCAGGAGAAGGTGATCGATCGTTTTATCGACGACTATCAACACGGGAAAACTCCGAACCCTTGCGTGGAATGCAATACCTTCGTAAAGTTCGGCGCGTTGTTTGAAAAAGCGAAAGCTCTCGGAATCGATAAGATCGCGACGGGCCACTATGCGCGCATCGCCAGGAACGGAGATCGTTACGCGATCGCGAACGGGATCGACGTCGGAAAAAATCAGGCTTATTATTTATACGGACTTTCTCAAGAGAATTTAAAAAACGTAATATTCCCTCTCGGTGAAATGACCAAACCGGAAGTGCGAGAGATCGCTAGAAGAATGGGACTTCCCGTCGCCGAAAAAGCGGAGTCGCAAGAAATCTGTTTTATTCCCGAAAACGATTACAGAAAGTTTTTGGAAAAGAAGAATGTCGAGTTCACTCCGGGTTTTTTCAAACTCAGGGACGGCCGAATCATCGGCAAACACAAGGGCCGCGAAAATTTCACGATCGGTCAGAGAAAAGGTCTCGGCATCGCTTGGAGAAATCCTCTCTACGTCATCGCGATCGAAGATGACGGTTCCGTAATATTAGGAGAAGAGAATGAAACCTATACGGGTTCCTTTTCCGTGATCGATGCGAACTACCAAGGAATCGCTCCTATCCGCGAAGGGGAATCTCTGGAATGCCGCGTTCAAGTCCGTTACAGACATATTCCGATCCGTTGCAGAATCACGAAAGTCGCGGACGATCTCGTGGTCCATCCTCTCGAAGACGTGCGCGGGGTGACCCCGGGACAATCGGCGGTGTTTTATCCTTTGGATTCCGACTACCTTCTGTTAGGCGGAATTATCCGTAAGGGAAGCATTCAAATGCAGATCCGGGAAGCCGTCGAACCGGCGGTTTCCGCACAAGGTTAACGAGGATTTTTCTTTTTGTCACTGAGTCATAAAATTACGGGAAAAACGATTCTCATCGTGGGCGGAGGACTTCTCCAGGTGCCCATCATCCAAACTGCGAGAATGATGAAACTCACGACGGTCGTAGCCGATATGAACGGCGACGCACCCGGGATGAAGATCTGCGACATTCCGATGGTGATGAGCACGAAGGACATCGAGGGAATGGTGCGCGAATCCAAAAAACTCGCGACCAAGATCAAGATCGACGGAGTGATCACCGCCGGAACGGACGCGAGTATGACGGTTGCCGCCGTCGCGAACGCGCTGGATCTTCCGGGAATTCGTTACGTGGACGCGGAAGCCGCTTCCAACAAAGTGAAGATGCGCGAACGTCTGAAAAAAGCGGGGATTCCTCTTCCCGGTTTCGCTCCCGTTTGGAGCCTTGCTGACACGCGAGAAGCATTAGAATTTTTGAAATTTCCCCTCGTCATGAAACCTGCGGACAACATGGGCGCGCGCGGAGTCATCAAGGTTGAAAACAGGGAAGAATTACAAGCGGCCTTTAAACACGCGAAAAAATATTCTCCCACGGGGGAAATGATCTTAGAAGAATACATGCCCGGTCCGGAAGTTTCCGTCGACGCGTTGACTTGGAACGGAAATTTCGTGATTACCGGAATCGCGGATCGAATCATCGAACGCGAACCGTTCTTTATCGAGATGGGACACAACATGCCTTCGAGTTTAAGTCCTTCCGTTTTAAAGGAAGTGGAAGACGTGATGTTTCGAAGCATGAAGGCGCTCGGAATCACTCTCGGCGCCGGTAAGGGCGATATCAAGGTCACTCCGGACGGAGTAAAAGTGGGCGAGATCGCGGCAAGGCTTTCCGGCGGTTTTATGTCCGCGTTTACGTTTCCCCTTTCCTCCGGGATCAACCTGAACCGAGCCGCAATTCTCATCGCACTCGGAGAAGAACCGGACAACTTAACTCCTACCGTAAAACGCGTTTCGATCGAACGTTGTCTGTTGGCTCCGAGAGGAAAACTTCTCGCGATCGACGGAATCGAAGAGACTCGCAAGATCGAAGGCGTCAACGATCTCTTCTTTATGAACAAGATCGGCGATATCATCCAGGAACCCACGAATAACATCGAAAAGACGGGCCACGTCATCATAAGCGCGGACACTCTCGAAAAGGCCGAAGCCGTTTTCGAAACAGTAAAAAATACGATCCGTTTTACCTGCGACGAGCTCTATTCCGTTTCCGAAAAAGAAATCCAACAAAACGCGAGAATCCGATTCGGGAAAGATATATGCTGGGTTTGTAAAGTATGCGACGGAACCGATTGCGCTTCCGGCGTTCCCGGTATGGGCGGTTTGGGAAGAATGCTTACCTTCCAAGACAACGTCAAGGCCTTACAGGAATATTCCATTCTTCCTAGATACATCCGCGAACATACGCAAGGCTCGACGGAAACTCACTTTTTAGGGAAAAAAATCAAAACTCCTTTGATGGCCGCGCCGATGACCGGCGCAGTCACCAACATGAACGGCGCCATGGACGAGTTCACGTTTGCGGCAACACTTCTCGAAGGTTGTCAAACTTCCGGCACCTTAGCATGGTTAGGCGACGGCGCCAGCCCGGACAAATATCTTATTATGCTCGAAGCGGTCCGTAAAACGAAGGCGGATGCGATTCTCATCTGCAAACCGAGAGAAGACGAAGGTCTTTTAAAGGAACGGTTTCAAGAATCCGAAAATGCGGGTTTGTTCGCGCTCGGAATGGACGTGGACGCGGTGAACTTCAAAACGATGACTTTAAGGAACATTTCTTCCGTAACCCGCAACGTCTCTAAACTCGGAAAGATCCGTTCTCTTACAAAACTTCCTTTTATCGTGAAGGGAATCATGACTCCGGAAGACGCGCAACTTGCGATCGACGCGGGTGCGGATTGTATCGTAGTTTCCAATCACGGCGGAAGGGTCTTGGACGATATGCCCGGAACCGCGAGGGTTCTATCGGGAATTCGCAAAGCTGTCGGAGATAAAATTCCGATCGCCGTGGACGGAGGAGTTCGAAGCGGGATGGACGTCTTCAAGATGATCGCTCTCGGCGCGGACACTGTTCTTGTGGGAAGGCCGATGGCGATTTTTGCGGTCGGAGGCGGAGTCGCAGGAATTCGATTTTTAATTTCGCAATATACCGAACATCTTTTGCAATCTATGAACGTGACCGGAGCGGAAACCCTTCGAGGCATCGGAATGGACCTTCTGTTCCGGAAAAAAAACGACGAAGAAAATTCGGTTTCACAATAAGAAAATCGTTTTACTAACTCGGCATTTCCGATCCAATATTCAAACCGCAAATCGGGGTTTCGTCCCCGATGGAAACGGGAATAACGGATCTCGACCAAATTCATGGATAAAATCATCAATGACCCGGAAGGAATTCACAAAATTCTTCAGTCTCTTTTTACCAGACTTCCGGTCGTGATCCTCGTCGACAATCGTCCTTTACCGGTGCGGGTCGTCGGTCTCAAGGATGCGGTTCGGATCGTGGTCACTCTTCCCCCCGGAACTCCGGCGGAAGCGCATCGAAAACTTTTTCTCGTTCACAACAATCATAGATTTGCGGCATTGTTCACGGTCGAGATGCACAATCCTGCCAACGGAGTCGAACTTCTTCTTGCTACCGCGATTCAAGTCACGGTCGCTCAAAGGACGGAAGAACGGATTCACGTGGACGCTAGCGCCAACGGTTCGCAGATCAGTCTTACCAACATCATCAATCAGGGGAATCTGAGAAAAACATTAGGATTTGCTGATAAAAAGATCGACGAGATCGTAAAAAAACACGCGAAACAACTCAGGGAAACGTATCCTCATTCCAGCGTTTTCTTTTCGGACCGCATGGATAACCGTCTCAGACTGATGTACAACTTCGATCAGGCGATCTACGTTCTGGATCGAAATTCCAGAGGAGACGGAAGCGCAGGGTTTCAGTTTCTTCCGTTTCCCGAATATCAAAAACTGATCGCGGTCAATAAACTCGATCCGGGAATCATCTCCGAAATTTCGATCATGATTCGGTACAAGGGTTATACCCCTCTCGGCTACGTTCAGATTCTTTCGGACAAGGAACTCGGCACGAACGACTTCAACGCGGCGAACATCGCGGCCAACGCGGTTTCGAAGGAAGTGATCGCTTCCGGTTTCTTTCAAGAATCCAAGGAAAAATGCAACGTGGACAACATCTCCATGCAAGGGGTCGGTTTTTTTCATCCGCAGTCGATTTTCTTTTCGAGAAGTTTTACCGTGGGAGAAACGATCCTGTTCGATCTGAATCTTTCCGCGGAAAACAAGGGGACGTTTCGAGCCGTTATCCGAAACATCAACAATACGGACAAGATGTTTCGCATCGGTTGCGAGTTCTTCAACTTGAACGAACGGGAAGAGAACATGATTCAGACCTACGTCGATTCTAAGGAACACTAAACTTTTTGGGCACAGTTTTGATCGACAACCCGGATTTATCCCCAGGCTCGGAACGAGATTCCGAAACTCTACAGATCGCGATCTCCAAGGAAGAATCCGGAACGAGACTCGATCACTTTCTTTCCAAAAAATTCACGTATCATTCCAGAACGGCTTGGCAAAAGGAAATTTCCGAAGGAAGAATTTTGGTTTCCGGTAAGAAAGTAAAGCCGGGCGTATTGATCCGAGAAGGGGAGATTGTCGTTTATCAACCCGTGGAAAAAGAAGAACCTCCGGTTCGGACCGATTATACGATTTTGTTCGAAGATGATTGGATCGTAGCCGTGAACAAGCCGGGGGATTTACCCGTTCATCCCGCGGGAGCGTATCGAAAGGGAAACCTTCTGACTTTGTTGAACGAATCCGGCCGTTTCGGAACATTGTTCACGATTCATAGACTCGATCGGGAGACTTCGGGCGCGGTTTTATTCGCGAAGAATTCCATGGTCGCTTCCTCGCTTTCCTCTTTATTCAGTTCCGGAAATATTCAGAAATTCTATATTAGCAAAGTGTACGGGAATTTTCCCCATCGAAAAACCGCATACGGAGTTTTGAAACCGGATTCTACTTCAAAGATCAGAAAAAAACGCGCCTTTGCGGAACTTCCGCGGAATCGGAATATTTTTTCCGAAAAAAAGAATGTCGTTTTAGAAAATTCTTTCTCGGAGCCGAACGAGGAAATCTGTCTGACCTACTTTCAAAAAATTGAATCCGATCGGATCGGACATTCTACCGCGTTCGATAAAACGAAACGGCCGCTTCCAAACGACGGATCCACTAAACCTACCCATTCTTTCGTTTTGTGCAGACCGGTGACGGGGCGTATGCACCAAATCCGGGCGACTCTCTACGGTTTGGGATTTCCTCTTTGGGGTGATAAACTCTACGGAAAGGACGAAGATACGTTTTTGGATTTTATCGAAGGTAAAAATCCGGATCTGATTACGAGACTCGGAATGGAAAGGCAGGCATTGCACGCTTACTCGGTTCGATTCGTACATCCGATTACGAAAAAGAAACTAAAAATCGTAGCTCCTCTTCCGGAGGATTTTTCGTGAAGACGATCACTCCCGGACTTTTTGAATCTTTGATCCCTGTGATCGTTCTTGTGATGGGACTCGGTTACGCGGGAGTCGTGTTCGGAAACGGAACCGTGGACGGACCGGCACAGATGCTTTTGATCTTATCGGGGACGGTCGCGAGTTTACTCGGAATCCGACTCGGAGTCAAATGGGACGTTTTGGAAGAACACATCCTCGAATCTTTGAAGAACGTTTTAAAGCCAGTGTTGATTCTTCTGCTTATCGGTTCTCTCATCGGAGTTTGGATCTGGTCGGGCATCGTTCCTTCGATGATCGTATGGGGTTTGAAAATTCTCAAGCCGTCCTTCTTTCTGGTCATCGCTTGTTTGTTGTCCTCCGTCGTTTCGCTGATTACGGGAAGTTCCTGGTCCACCGCGGGTACGGTCGGAGTCGCGCTTATGGGAATCGGAACCACACTCGATGTTCCGCCCGGCGCTGCCGCGGGCGCCATCGTATCGGGAGCGTATTTCGGAGATAAACTTTCTCCGTTTTCGGAAACGACCAACCTCGCTTCCTCGATCGCGGGAACTCCTTTATTCACTCATATTCAACATATGTTATATACGACTTTGCCGGCTTTCTGTATCGCCCTCGTTTTTTTCACGTGGATCGGTTTGGGATATAGCGGATCGGAAGGAATCGATCATAAGGTGAACGAAGTCGTTTCTTTGCTCGAGAATTCCTTTCGAATTCATCCTTTGCTTTTGATTCCTCCCGTTCTAACCTTCGTTTTGATTTACTTTAAGATTCCGGCAATCCCGTCGATCCTTGCCGGAATTCTTTCGGGGGTTCTATCGGGAATTTTTCTACAACATTCGGATCTGGGTTTTCAGGAAGTCTACAAACAAGTTTTGAACTCCGCTTCGAAAGGGAACGCTTCCAGGACGGGGAACGTTCTGACCGACGCTCTTCTTTCGAGAGGGGGGATGGCTTCGATGCTTCCGACCGTTTGGTTGATTTTTTCGGCGATGTTTTTTGCGGGAGCGATGGAGGGTGCCGGTTTCATCCAAAAGATTACGAAAGGAATATTAAAATTTGCGAATACGGATCGTTCTCTTCTGACGGGAACCATCCTTACGAGCGTTTCCGCAAATCTGCTTTCTTCGGATCAGTATCTTTCCATTTTAGTTCCCGGAAAGATGTTTAAAAAATCGTATGAGGAACACGGTCTGGATTTCAAAAACCTTTCGAGAGCGCTCGAGGATTCGGGAACGATGACTTCTGCCTTGGTTCCTTGGAACACATGCGGTTCTTTTATGGCCGCCGCGCTCGGAGTTCCGGTGGTTGTGTTTCTTCCTTACGCCGTTTTAAATCTTTGTAGTCCGATCATTTCGCTCGTTTGTGCTTGGACCGGATGGACAATTCGTAAATCCTAATATTCAATTTTAAAAATGTTTTGCCCGAGAATAGAAATAAAAAATAACCCGATGCCTATCTTTAAAATCCGTTAAACCAAATTCGATGAATAACAAAAAAACGAAAGGATTGGCCCTTTTTTCCATTGCGCTCGGGATTTTGCTTTTGGGTTTTTCTTGGGAGGAATCCTTCTTGATGCCCGTGGAAGACGCCGGTGTTTCGAGTTACCATTCCGATTCTTTTTGGTTTTACCCTTGGGGAAAGTCGATCACGCACAAAGGTGTTGATATCTTTGCGAAGCGCGGAAGAACGGTTTTTTCTTCCATAAACGGAATCATTCTCTATCAAGGAAATATCGATATGGGGGGCAATGTGGTTCTTGTGTTGGGACCGCAATGGAAACTTCATTACTACGCGCACTTGGATAAGATCGAAATATTCTCCCTTTCTTATGTAACTAAAGGAACTATGATCGGAACCGTCGGAGATTCAGGAAACGCGGCCGGAAAACCAACGCATCTCCATTATGCAATCGTAACTCTCTTCCCATATTTCTGGCTTGCAGACAAAGGAATCGAAGGTTGGAAAAAAATGTTTTATCTAAATCCCATACCTTATTTAAACAAAGCCGGCAAATAGACGCGAGCCTTCCGTTCGAATTATAAAAGTATTTTAAGAATTAAGAATATACCGAGGTTGATTCCTCCCAGAACAAAGAACCAATTCAAGTTGGGAGGAAGAAACGTTTCTTGGATCGCGAATTCGATCGCTCGTTTCAAAGCCTTTTGCAGATCTTCCGGATTCGGATTTTCAGAATCGGGTATTCTTCCCGAAATTTCTTTCAAAAGGGATTCTATTCCGAGTTTATCCGTCATTCGTTTGACGAGGAAGCGGATGGGAGAAGGTAGGTCTTCGAGTTTGCCGAGATAGTAGGGAAGGTTTTGAATCTGTTCCGAAATCGAGAATTTCTTTCCGGCCGATTTGTCCGTTTCCGCTTTTTTACGGATCGACGTTTCCAAATTTTCGGAAAGATAGATGCTTACGGGTTCGAGATGATCGGTGATCAACATCTGCAACGCTTTGGAAACCGCGAATTTTTTTCCGAACAGAAAATGAAGAAAGGGAAACGCGATCCCGAAGGTTAACACCATTAAGGTGATCGGCCAGAGCTCGATGACGATGATGATGAGCGCGAGAATCGCTCCGATTCCTCCCGCTCTGGCTGCGGGAATTCCTCCGAGCCCCGATGCCAACGCTCTCATCTCCGGGAACAAGAACGCGAGCAGAATCCAGTTGAGAGTCCAGCCTATCAACGAGAAGAAGACGGTATTAACCAAGATCGTAAACGAGGTCCGTGCCGTGGATTTGAGTAAAGAGACCGTGTCGAGTTTCATAATCTTTATTCCCCGAAGCTGAATTCTTGCGCTTCCATATAGGAAGAATCCAATCTGCGGACAAGCCGTAAATTTCTTTCCAAACGGGAAAAATCGAAATTCTTTCCTGGATCGTTCGTTATAAAATTTCGGAGTCGAAACCGACCCGAAAGCGTCCGTTTTTGCCGGAATCCGGACTCTTTTTTTCCTTGGAAAAAGTAGGGAAGGCCGATATTGATAAGAGAGAAAGCCATGGTTTCCAGAATTCAAATAATACTGATCGCAATCATCCTCGTGTCCGTAGAACTGCTTTGGGCCGTTTCGCCGGATCAAACCAACCTCGGAATTTTAATTGGTGAGAATAAGATCAATCTTAAGTTCATCAACATCTGCGTGAGCAATCTAACTCCGATTCTGGATGAAGGCGCCGCGGCTCAGGATAAAACTCCGCCTAACAGTACGAAAACGGAAGCCGCTTCCGCTTCCGCACCCGCGGCAACTACGGCGGGAAAGGAAGAACTCTATAAAAAACTGGCCGGCATTCCTTCGTACGGAAGTCTAAAAAAGGCGAATCAGTTCGACTTCAACGGAAACATGTGGTATTTCCAGAGCAATTATAGTCTTTCTTTTAAGAACCTTCGAAGCGCTCAAGGGGAAATGAAGGATCTCTATCAGGCGACTCACGAACAATATCTTCAAAACTCAAGAGTGATTTTGGAATTCGCTTCTCCGTTGATCGTTCGCAGCAACGATAAGATCGCGCAGCATCTTTTAAGGCTCGGTTTCCGAGATCTCAAAAGTTCCGAGGATCATTTCACCACGGCTTACAATTCCGCTCCGTATCAGTTCCGTTATAAACTTCTTCTTCATAGCGAAGGGATCAAGATCGCGAGAAGGGCGAGACGATTCGCTCTCCTTGCGATGATCGCTTCCAAAACTCCGGCGGAGGATAAACCGGAATATCAATTCGTCAACCTCGACGATATTAGAACCGCCGCGGAAAAAGAAAACATCACCGATTACGAAAGGATCAGAAACACCCTGATCAACTACATAGACAACGATCTCATTCAAAGGAAGATCGTTCCTCCGGGAGAAGCGAAGGACAAACCGATCGATGTTTTGGAAATCCACGACGACAACTATTCGATCATCACTTCGGGAAGAATTTCACTGATGGATATGAGTAACGACGAAATTCGTACGGACGATATGGTGCAAAAGGAAACTCTTCCTCCGATTCCTGCAAAACCGGCTCCGACCAATTAAGAATATTCGAAACTTGGAAAGTATGAATTCGAAAAGTATGAATAGGACGAAAATCGGCGTGAGCCTAGTTTCCATTCTTTTCGGATTCGCATTGTTTGTCCAGGATGGAAGCGCGGGAACGCTTTCGTTTCGAGAAAAGAAAAAATCGATCGAACGGAAGATCCGAATTCTGGAAGAATCGAAAAAGGCGATCCCGTTTCAAAAACAAACCGAAAACTGGAATCATATTGTCGATTTGAGAGACCGTTTTCGAACTTCGTATCGTTCTGGTTCCGCTCAGGAAAGGGAAGAAGCCTTACTCCTTTTGGAAAGGGCCGTTTGGCAAGTTACCGCCGACTTCGCGATAGAAGGAAAATCGGCCGCAAAGAATCTGATCGTATCGTATTCGGAAGGTTTTCTTCGCGTAAAAAATCATCCGGAAGATGCTCCGCTCTCGGCAAGTCGCGAAGAAAAGGCCGCGAACTATTTTCGGATGGCAAAAGAAGAATTGGGCCAGGCCGAAAAGTTCGATCGGGACCGGAACGATTTTTACGCGATCGTCCTCTACGGAAGATCCATTCAATATTCCTTAAGTGCGATGGAAATGATCGGTCTCGAAACTCCGGCGGGTTTTGAGGGAATTCTCAAAAAGAAAATAAAACCTTAATCAAACGCGGACTTTATCGTTTGCCATTGTTTGAAAAACCCGTTTCAGGACTTGCCGATTTTTGAATGTAGTTTTTACTCCGTCGCTTTTTTGTTATCCGAATTCGTTTCCGAAGAGGAAGTTTCGTTTGGATCGTTTTGTTCTTTCGGTTCGATCCCTTTTTTTGTCTCGGATCCATTCGCATTTTCCGATTCGGAGATTTCGATCGAAACGGCGGCAGTGAGAGCGTAGTCGTACAAACGATAGTCGTCTCCCCGATACAAGGGATAGCGATACGAAAGGTTGAAGTTGAGTTTTTCCGAAACGTTCGCCGAAAAACCGACGCTGACTTCCCGAAAGATCGCCGGAACTTTTCCTTGGTCCGTTCGTTTTAAATCCACTCCTTCGTACGGAGTTCTATATAAGAAACCCGTAAAGAACGAAAGACCCGGCTTCCAAAGGTAGGTCACGTATCCGGAAAAGAGACTCGTCTTTTTTAAAAGGTAGGTTTCTTCCGGAGCGGCGGACGCAGGACTTCGGAGCCAATACGCGATTCCGTCGTTGTCCTGAAGATTGTTCGGCTGCGATCTGGAAAGAGGAAAGATTCCGCTGATTCTTCCCACAAAACTGAACTTACCCAAAAGATAACCGAGCGTAAGTCCCGGAATTCCGGAATAATAATTTCCACCCGTAAAACGATCCGTATCGGGACCGGAAGGAAAACCCACGTTGGCGCTTAATACGACGAAATAGTTTTTTTGAAAGTCGATCAATGGGAGATATTTGATTCCGATATACGTCTTTCCGATCCTCGCGGCGTCCGAACGATCCTTCTGTTCGTAGTAAGTGTAAGGGGTGCTGAGATTCAAAGCGAACATTCCGTTTTTCAGATTCGTCTCTCCGTAAAACGTGGTCGTGTGGATGTTGTTGTTTTCGTTTGTCTGTTTATAAAAATCCTGCGTGATTACGACGTAGTTCGCCGGTTTTTCCCGCTTTCCGGTAAACGGATCCACGAATCGGGTGGAGGATTGTTCGCTTCCTCCCATACCCGTATGATGCGCTTCGAGAGAAAGAGCATCAGCGAAAAGAATAAAGAGGAGAAATATTAGAATTTTATGTTTCATTAAAATAGGCTGCATCCCGTTTGATACAGAATCCGGTCCTGCTGCTGAAAGTTGGCAAGAATCAGATTGTAGAGATTTGCGTTTTGATACGGATTGATATCGACCGGACTTGTCAACGCCGCGATCGATGCCAGGATCGACGTTCCGCTTTGATCCTGAAAGAGTCCGTTCATTTTCCAGGTGACCGGAAAACTTCCCTGTTTTTGGGGGACGACGTCGAATCTGCATCTAGGAAACAGCTCCACCGTAAAGGACGACGTTTGAAGCCGGATCGTCTTTGCGACGGGGGCCGTCATCTGAAACGTAAGAGTCATCGATTGAATCTTGTATTTCACCGAAGCCAAATACCCCGAAGGAATTCCGGAAATCAAAGGAGCCGCGGAGGTGTGAACGTCCCCGGTTAAAATCGTCTCCGTGATCGTTTCCAAGTTTGTATCGTTAAACGAAGTCGTTCCGTATTCCTGTCCGTACGGAGAAGTGACCGGAAGATCCAGGGGAACCGTATACGGAGTGTGGGAATGGGTCGAATGTTCTTCCGGAGAAGTTTCGTCTAACGTTCTTGTTTGACCGGGAACTGTGGGGACGGGGTTCGGATTTACCCGAATCCCGATTCCGTCCCAAACGATCTTAGAGCCCGTTTGCAGTTGAAGGCTGTATGTGGTTGCGCCGGAAACCGCGTCAAAGTTTCCGATATTCGAATCTTGCTGATCGTCCGTATAATACAGATTCGCTTTGAACGTGGCAGGCCTTTCTCCATACAAGGTCAGCAGTCTCTGCAGCATCTTCGCTTCTTCCTTTCTGGAATCTCCCACGGAGCCGAAAGTGCATCCGAATAGGAAGAAGACGGATAAAAAAAGAATCCTAAAAAGGATCGCTGTGTCGCAGGTCATTTACGAACTCCGTGTCCGTTAAACTTTTCAAGAAATTCACGAGGTCCGTTTTTTCCGCGGCTGTCAATCCGATCGCAAACACGAACGGGTTCTTGTTCGGATTGAGTCTTCCGTCGCCCGTATTCGGACCGGTCGTAACGTTTCTTCCTCCGGCGTTGTAGTGTTCCACGACGTTTTCCAGAGTATCGATCGACCCGTCGTGCATATACGGCGCGGTTAATTCAATATTTCGAATGGAAGGCGCGCGGAATTTTCCCTTGTCCGCTGCGTTAGCCGTAAACTCGAACAAACCTTGATTGCCGGACGGATAACTTCCGTTGCCTCCGATATTATAAAGACCGTTGTTGTGAAACACGATCTCCTCAGTTACGGTTCCGGTATGAACGCTCGTTGCCGCTAGATTGAAACCTCCGTGACAATGAAAACATTCTCCCTTTTCCGAAAAGAAGATCTGCGCCCCTCTGAGGATCGAAGCCCTTTGTGTGGAGTTCCCGAGTGCGGCTACGTTTCCGTCGTAAAGATATTTGTCGTAAGGAGCTCGCCCCGAAATCAAGGTCCGTTCGAAGCTTGCGATCGCCTTAATGACGTTCGACGTAGTGAAAGGATCTCCTCCCGGAAACGCTTTTGCGAAAAGACCTTGATAACGATTGTCCGCGCGGAGACGATCGAGCATTTCGTTTTCCCGATTGGCGAGACCGAGTTCCACGGGATGTTCGCCGAACATCGGAACGAGCATTTGATCTTCGAGATTCTTCAGATTGGGATTTACCCACGTCTGACGCACGTTATACGCCACGTTGATGATTCCCTGCGAGTTTCTCGGATGAACGTCTCCGGTCGAACCGACGCCGGTCGTCAAACCGTCCGTAAACGCCTTTGCCTGTTTGTGACAAGAGCCGCAGGATTGAGTTTGATTTCCCGAAAGTTTCTTATCGAAGAATAAGAATCTTCCGAGATCGACTTTCTCCTGTGTCATCGGGTTGGAAGCGGGAACGACCGGAACCGGAAATCCCGGCGGAAGATTCCACACATAGGTGTTCTGCGGCAAAAGCAAAAGAAGCAGCGCTTCGTTTTGATTCGATTCCTTTTTTTCAAACGGAGCGAAGGGAAGAATTCCCGAACCGCAACCGATTATAAAAAACGCGTAAAAACAAAGAAGGAATGATTTCATGTTTCTTTCTCCCTGGCTCGAGAATCCCCGAGCCTTTGTAAAACGATCGAGTTTTATCACTTCGTCTTAACGGAAAATACGGTTTGAGTCGGAGTCGCCGGCGCCCCCGTTGCCAAAACCAAGCCGATATTCGGAAAAATGGTAGGACAACCCGTGCTCATCATACCGCTCGTTCCGGACATGCACATCGCAGCACCCGCGCTTGCGGTCAGATCAATTCCTTGTAACAGAGCCTGGACGTTGATCTTGATTTCCTGGGTGGAAGGATTGAATCCTCCGTCGGGCGTGAGAGTTACCGGAATTCGATTGGCTCTTACACAGGTGCTCGCGCTTCCCGTTCCGGTGCAATCTCCCGAACCGATATGAACCGAGGTTCCGGCGCTCCCGGTTTCCACGGTTTCGAAGTCGAGCTTCAAGAATTTATAACCGCTCGTCCAACTCCAAAACATACCGGTCGTGTTCATCGGAGCGGCTTGATTGTCCGCGTCCAGGTGATTCTTGTTTTCGGGAACTCCGACTGTGAACTTGATTCCTTTGTAGGTTCCCATCGGAATGGCCGCTGCGACGAGGTTGTTGGTTTCGGGGGTTCCGTCGCACTTGCCGGTTTTGTTTTCAAAGTCGAGAAGGGCGATGTTTCCGGATTGAAACTTCCCGTCCTGATTGAGAGTCAGAGCGACTTCTTCTCCCGAATCTTTGATCAAGATCACGTCGTGCACAAAAAGACGAAAGTCGTGCAGTTGAAAGGTCGTACTTTCCGCGATATGCGCGTTCGGAATAAAAGGCGCCGTTTCGAGAACACTCGCGTGTCCCCGGAGGGTCGCGCCGCATTCCAGCTTTTGAGTTCCGGCATATGCTGAAAATTGAATGCCTTGGTTGGCGGTAAGAACGAGCAAGGAAGCGATCGTGGTCAGATCGGAATCGTCCTTTTTTTTATCCCAAGGACAATGGACTAAACTGAAACAAATCGAAACGACAAAAATAAATACGAATATTTTTCGTAACATAAAAATCTCCTAATGTATTCAAAATCGAGCCCTGAACGGAACGTTGCGGAATTGAAACGGATTCGCGGGACGAAAACGGCGACTTTTTCAGCGGACTCCACTAAGTTCGCTGCGAAAAAAACGCCGAGCCTGGGCGGGGTCGCTCCGACGGGCAAAAAAAGGTTTCGAAAAATCAGGAGAGTCGAGGGGGTTTTAAAAGGGAGAAGCCGACGAGAATTCCAAAATTAGAATATTCTAAAGTGATAATTTGGAGCAAGCCGGGTTCGTGGTTTAGATCCGACGCGCTTTCGGGGGAAAAAAACGCCGAATAGAACGCGCCGAGCTGGGAAAGTTTATTTTCCGTCTTTTTACAGGAACAGGAATGGATTTCGCCGGACGCGGCCGAATGACAATCGGGAAGTTTTTGAGCAACGGTCGATTTACCCTCGGAACGTAGCTTTTTCGAAAAACGTTTGTCTTCGCGGTTTGTGTGTTTCTGGGCCTTGCTTCCGTGGTTGCATTCGCAGAGTTTCGCCTTTTCGGAGAGAACGCAACCGAACAATCCGCTGGAAAAAACGACGGCTTGGAAAAGAATCGAAACGGAAACGAAGATGGAAAGGAAGGATTTCATCCCAGATTGATTTTGAGTTTGGAAAGCACGAGCTGCAATCCTTCGCTCAGTTTCACTTCCGAAATCCGGATCTCGTCCTTTTTCAATTCGGAAATAAATTTTAGAATACGGTTTAAAACCATGGAGGGAATGGCGACCACGGGAGTCATATCCAGAACCACTTCCGTCGGACGAATCTCGCGGATCTGGGAAAGAATCACGTCGATCTCATCGGATTCCACGGAACAGATATTCTTGCGGAACACGACTCGAAACGAATTCTTATCGGGATAGATTGTGGATTCTTCCAATTGCTGCATAAATGAGAACGCAAGTACGACTATTTCAGAAACCTCGCTCTGCTGGAAACAAAAAAATCCGAAGAATTCCCGCGGAAACGGCACGAGGAGCGTAGGCCGCCCTTGTTTTTATCGTTTCTTAAAAAGTCCTCCGGAACATAGTATCCGTATGAAAAATCGGATTCTCTATCGAATCTTGGATGCGAACGAAGACGGGAACATTCGGTCCTTGCTTTGGGGTTTCGTTTCGATTTTGATCCTTCTCCCCTTATTGTCTTTTTATCCTTGGAAGTTTAGAATCGGCTTTGCCGCTCTTTTAATTTTATTTTCGATTTTAGATTCGTTCGTTCCAAGGATCGCGACCTTTGTTCTCGCGGCGAGCGGCGTGTTTTTCGGAAATCATCCGGGCGGAAGATTTCTGGAACTTCAGGATTGTCTTTGGATCGTTTGGTCCCTGCGCGGAATCGCGGAAAATCGTCTGCACGGAAATCGAATTCTGCAAAACGAATTCTGGAAACGTCCGCTCGGAATCCTTTTGCTTTTGTTTTTCGGAACGGCTTTTTCGAGTCTTTTGGCAAATCCCGATCTGCTTTCGGATCTTCGATTTTATCGCAAAGGCTGGTTTTGGTTTTTGCATTCCACGGAGTTGGAACCGATTTATCCCTGGAAACTTTTGCTCTTGGGAATTTTGTTCGTATTCGGTTTGCTTTCTAGAAACCAACTCGCCGCAGGGTCGTCGGATCGAACAAAACCCGATTCCGTTTTTTTGGATTATGCGGCCGGAATTTCATTCGGAATTTTGATCGCGGTATTTGCGGGATGGACGGAATATTTTTTCCCATTCGCAAAATCAACGTTAGACGGTTATCATCGTTGGTTGGACGGATATAAACTTGCCGCGCTTCCGCATTCTTTGATTCCTTCTTTGGAACGTTATTTGCCCCTATCGGCGATCCAATCCTTGTATTGGAACCGAAGCTGGTTTGCGATCCATTTGATCGCGAGTCTTCCGTTTTTATTTTATTGGTTGTTTTCCGAGGCCACGGATCGTTTCCGAAAACTTAGGGTTCCGTTCTTGATTCTCCTCGTCTTCGTTTTAGCGGTGACTTTTTTTTGGATCGGTGCGAGAGGCGGGGTTCTTTCGTTTCTTGCTTTTTTGGGAATGAGCGCGTTTGTATTTGCGTTTTTTCGATTGGGGAATAAGGAAAAGATCGTTTCCGTTTTTTCTGCGTTTTTATCCTTTCTGTTCGTGATCGCCGGAATCGTATTCCCTTTTGTCGTAATCGCGACGAATGCGGGAACGGGCGATGTGGAACGTCTTTCCCATTTTTTAGCGGGTACGAAACTCTTTTTCGAAAAACCGTTGTTTGGCGGAGGTTTCGAAAGTTTCGGATGGTACAACGAATGTTGTTTGAACCAAGAAGGAAGACAAAGTCCGTATCATACGGCTCACAATCAGTTTTTACAGATTTTTTCCGGAATCGGCGTGTTCGGAGCGGCCGTTTATGCGGCGCTTTGGGGATTTCTTTTTTATGAATTCTTAGCGGGGAAACGAAAAGGCCGATCGTTAGCGGAAACCTCCCTTGTGTTCGGATCCGTATTCGCGGTATTCGTATATTCTTTTTTTCAAGAATGGTTTTACTTGAGAGCGGTATATTTTCAGTGGATCGCTTTGTTCGCCGTGTTTTCTTCTTCAAAGGAAGAAGGACGAGAATCTTTCGTGGAAAGGAACGTCGCTCGGGTAAAATTGTGGCTTTCACAAACCGCATATAATATTCGAGGTTTTGAATGTAAAAAATCTCACGTTTCCGCGCTGGGAGGTTTGATTCTTCTTTTGGGTTCCTGGGTTTTGTTTCCGACAACTCTGTATCGTTCCGGAATTTATTTTCCTCCGGGAAACCCGGACCCGTACGAGGCGCTGATCTTGGAAGGGAAGGGGCAAATCGTCCTTGTTTCCAAACCGGCCATATATGACGTATATCCGGCCAGGGGTTTTGGATTCGTGGATCTTTCTTTTTCCACGGAAGGGGCGGAGTTCGTTCCTTATAAGCAATACAAACAGGATATACCTCGGGATGAATGGAGTCTCCGTACGATCGAAGGTAAGAATATTCTAAAAACGGAATGTACTTTGCGCGATGTTCCGAGTCCGCTTTCGACTCTGTTTTTTTGGATTGAGGAGCCGATCGATCCCGAACCGAGAAAATTGTGCGCCCGGTTTCGCATTCAAAAATATTTATGAACGAACGCAGGGCGCCGATTTCGGTCGTCATTCCGACGTTCAACCGGGAGGCAAAGGTTTTCAAAGCGATCTCCGCGGTTCTTGCACAAACGCTCCTCCCAAAAGAAATCATCGTCGTGGACGACGGTTCCACCGATTCCACGGTTTCGAAACTCGAAAAAGAATTTGGAGAGGAACAAAGCCGCATCGTCATTCTCCCTTTAGAACACAAAGGAGTGAGTCACGCAAGAAACAAGGGCGTGGAAATCGCACGCAACGATTGGATCGCGTTTTTGGACTCGGATGACGAATGGCTTCCCGAAAAATTGGAACGTCAGTGGGGTTTTATCCAAAACCATCCGCAGACAACGATTCTTCAGTCGCAAGAGATTTGGGTTCGTCATGGAAAGCGAGTCAATCCTCCCGCGTATCTTGCAAAAAAAGACGGATGGATCTTTGAACAGAGTTTGGATTTTTGCAGCGTTACTCCTTCCTCCGTTCTGCTGAAAAAAGATCTCTATCAAAGTTCGGGGGGAATGGACGAGGATCTTCCGGCTTGCGAAGACTACGATCTTTGGGTGAGGATTACTTCTCGTCATCCGGTTGCCTTGTTGGACGAACCCTTGCTCGTTCGGTACGGAGGTCACGAAGATCAATTGTCGTTTCGGTTTCCGGTCATGGATCGATTTCGAATTTACTCTATTCTAAAATTATTAAGTTCTCATTTACTCGACGATTCCCAATCCACGCTTTGCAAAAAAATCCTCTTTATAAAATGGAATGTTTTAAGGCAGGGAAAAGTCAAAAGAGACTCTTGGAGCGAAGAGTTCGATTTTCTGTTCGCATCCGTGTTGAAAGAAGGAATGAATTCTTCCTTTGGAAAGCGTATCAAAGAGTTTCTTTTGAATCATGAGAATTGGAGCAGATCCTGATCGTTTGAAATCTTTTTTTCCTAAAACGGGATTTGTAGTTTTCTTTTTGGAAGCAGTCCGAAAGTTATTTCCAATCCTGATCTTTGCGGTTATAATCGGAAGGTCGAAAAATTATCGGAGCTGATCGAATCATGGCCAACCCAATCCAAGAATTGACCAAGAAATTTAAGAAACAAACGATGGATCCGCTTTCTTATGAAATTCTAAAAAGCGAAATCGTTCGAACGAAAATTCTCTGCGGTTTTTTTACGTTTTCTTCCGCTTTAATGGTGATCGTTTTTAGTCTCTTTCACGAATGGATCGACAAGGAAACGGGCGGTAATTTTCCTTACGTGGCGGTTGTCGGAGTCAACGTGGGAACCGCGCTCTACGAGTTGCTTGCAAATCGAATCTTCAATCGTTATCTTAAGAAGAGGAAAGTGGTATTCCCGATCGCGAGATTCGGAAACGCGTTTATCGAAGTTTCTTCCGTGTCTTTGCTTATTTGGTTGAATATCGAAGCGTTTCAGTCTCCTCTGATTCCGTTGTATTCTCCTGCGGTTTTGACCTTTTTTGCGTTTATCATCCTGTCGGTTTTGCGTCTCGAATTTTGGTTGAGCGCGTTTACGGGTTTTGTCGCGGGGGCGCAATTGTTGGGTTTAGCGATTTATTATATTCCGAAAAACCAAATCCTGATGCCGATCAATTTCTTCAATTCGGTCGCGCCGTTTCTTTCCAAAGGGCTCTTGTTTACGTTCGGCGGCGTGGCCGCGGGTCTTGTGGGACTTCAATTGAGACGATCTTTAATTTCCGCGATGGATGCGGTTCAAGAGAAAAACAAGGTGGTCGGAATGTTCGGCCAGTATGTTTCTCCGGACGTTGTGGATCGTCTTCTCGAACAGAAAAACGAAAGTTTCTCCGAGTTCAAACACGTCTGCGTGATGTTTTTGGACATCCGCAACTTTACGAGATTCTCCGAAAAACGATCTCCGGGAGAAGTCATCGATTATCTCAATTATATTTTTTCCCATCTCATCGACATCGTGAACATGCACAACGGGATGATTAACAAATTTTTAGGCGACGGTTTTATGGCCGTGTTCGGCGCTCCGATTTCGGACGGAGGAAACGACGTTAAGAACGCGGTGAACGCCTCCTTGGAGCTTTTGAAAAAGATCGAGTTTTTGAATCAGGAAGGAAAAATTCCGGAAACCCAAATCGGAATCGGTCTTCATTCCGGAGAGGCGATGACGGGTAACGTGGGCTCCGAAGCGAGAAAGGAATACACGATCATCGGAGACGTGGTCAATCTCGCTTCGAGAGTGGAGCAGTTGAACAAGGAATTCGGAACAAAACTTTTAGTGACGCACGCCGTTTACGAAGATATCAAAGCCGGTATTCCGGGAAGACATCTTTCTTCCATCCAAGTCAAAGGAAGGGAACAACCCGTAGACGTCTACGAGTTGGGCAAGGTCTAAAAAAGGGTTAAAGCCAGAACTCGAATTCTTTCTGATGTTTGACGGGATTCCATTCTATGATTTGGAATTCCGCGACTCCGTTCGTGTAGAACGGATCTTGATGACAGAACGCTTCCAATTCTTTGCGGGAATTGGATCTCGCGATTAGAATTCCTCCGGTTCTCGGTTCTTGAGGGCCGGATGCGAGTAGAATTTTCTGTTCGTATCCTTTGGATAAATGTTCCCGATGCGGGATTACGTATTGGTCGACCGTTTCGATCGGCGTGAGATAACGAAGAACTACGATAAATTGTTTCATGTTGTTGCCAGGATTTTCGAGCCACTTGAAATTTGCAAACTTGTCGTAGATACGATCAAACACTCTGAAATTTTTTCGTAACGCCCAATTTCAGGCGGGACGGCGAGCTACAATCGAAGCGGGCTGTTAAGTTTTGAGGCGCCGGGAAGATGCGGCAGATTTTTCTCAATCACAAACATTTCCGGTTCGCAAATCAAAACTGAAAATCTTGTCGGAACCTTTTCGGCTTTCGATCAGATTCTGCCGTGGTTTTTGTGGGAACTCCTGCAATCGCATTCTATTTACTACTTGTCTCTTTTGTTTCCGCCGATCCGAGTCGCGATCCAGCGCACCAACGTCCTCAGAAAAAGGAAAGAAGCCGAAATCGATAAAAGCGGAATCCACACGATAACCCATTCCGATTTCAGAACGGTAAGACCGCGTTCTGTCAAAAAGTTTTTGATTCCGATGGGAGAAACACGGATCGGTCTTTGATCGAAAAAGAAACGTTCGGAAGAATAGGGGATTAAAAATCCGACTCCGAGTCCTCCGCTCGTCATTGCGTCCAAGACCCCGTGGGAAACGATCGAGACGCATAAAAACAAAAGAACAACCTCGATTCTCGCGCGAAACCAGCGCACCAAAACGCAGGCCAAAACGGAAAGGGAGCATCCGAACAAAATCGAATGACTGAAGCCCCGATGACCCCAATCGTTTTCATACGGAATTCCGAATTTAAACGCGATCACATCCGCGTCGGGAAGAATCGAAAATAAGATCCCAACCAAAAGCAATCGCCCTGGAATGAATTTATTTCCAAATGCGATCCAAAAAGAGATCGGAACCGCGGCATGAGTCATAATCGTAGGCATATTCAATTTCCTGAATGTTTTGATGCGGGTGAATCTAACTGATCGAAAACTTCATCTTTGGATCGAGATCATTTTCGGAAAACTGCGGACGTTTTCCAGCCATCTTCGAACGTTCGGAAACGTTTCGAACGAAAACCCTCCGTCCTCGGCTACGTGCGAATAGGCGTATAACGCGATGTCCGCGATCGTCAACCGTTCGCCCACGAAAAAATTCCTTTCTTGGAGATGATCTTCCATAACCGCAAATGCCTTGTTGCCCTTGAAGTGATTGTTTTCTAACACGGAAGAATTCTCCCGTCCATCGACCGCGTATTTCATCAGCCAGCGATTGACCGCGACATAGGGCTCGTGACTGTATTGTTCGAAAAAAAGCCATTCTAAGATTCGGGTTTGTTCGAGCAGATCCTTGGAAAAGAATTCCGTGTCCCGCGCCAAGTAATAAAGGATCGCGTTGGATTCGGGAATGTTCGTTCCGTCCGCAAGCTGAAGCACGGGAATTTTTCCGTTCGGATTGATCTTCAAAAATTCGGGGGTTTTCGTTTCTCCCTTTCTCGTGTCGATTTCGATCCATTCGAAAGGACGATCCAAAAGAGTAAGAATGGATTTTATCTTGTGACAATTTCCGGAAACCGTCATTCCAAAGACTTTATACACGATCGCTCGACCTCTCAAAGACTAAGATATAAGAATCGATTTTTTGACCGAGATCGGGACTGTATTTCTTTTTTTGAAACGGATTTTCCTCTTTCCGTAAATTCTTAGAAGTTGTTCGGACTTTTCCATTTGACTAGGAGAAGAGTCCGCAAAATTGTACTTACAGCGTGTCTCAAAACTCCGGTTTTACTAAATCGAAAAGACAAGCTGCAAGAATCCGTTCCGATCGTATTTCGGAAGGTAAGTAGGAATCTAAGATGAGCGATAACCTGAAAAAAAGAAGTTCCATGACGACCGATGGAGACAACCGCGCTCCGAACCGTGCGATGCTTCGCGCCGTAGGTTTTACGGAAGAAGACTTTCACAAACCGATGATCGGAATCGCTTCCACTTGGAGCGAAATCACCCCCTGCAATATTCATATCAATAAGCTCGCGGAAAAAGTCAAAGAGGGAGTCCGTGCCGCCGGTGGAATGCCGCAGATCTACGGAACCATCACCGTTTCCGACGGGATCATGATGGGACACGAAGGAATGCACTTCTCCCTTCCTTCCCGAGAAGTCATCGCCGATTCGATCGAGATCGTTTCCAACGCGATGAGACACGACGGCGTGATCGCGATCGGCGGTTGCGATAAAAACATGCCGGGTTGTTTGATGGCCCTTTGCAGAATCGACGTTCCTTCCATTTTCGTTTACGGAGGAACCATTCTTCCCGGAAACTGCGACGGTCACGACGTGGACATCGTTTCCGTTTTCGAAGCGGTCGGACAGATGAACGCGGGAAAAATTTCCAGAGAAGAATTCGTTCGCATCGAACAAAGCGCGATCCCGGGTGCGGGAAGTTGCGGAGGAATGTATACCGCGAATACGATGTCTTCCGCGATCGAAGCCCTGGGAATGAGTCTTCCCGGTTCGGCATCCATGCCCGCGGTCAGTTCCAGAAAGGCGAACGACTGCTACGAAGCCGGAAAGGCTTTGATGGAACTCATCAAAAAGAATATTACTCCGAAACAAATTCTTACCAAAAAAGCGTTCGAGAACGCGATCACCGTAGTACTCGTGTTAGGCGGTTCCACGAACGCGGTGCTTCACCTCATCGCGATCGCGAAAGAAATCGGAGTCGATCTGACGATGGAGGATTTCGACCGCATCAGCAAAAAAACTCCCCACCTCGCGGATCTGAAACCGGGCGGAAAATACGCGATGACCGACCTAGATAAAGTCGGAGGAGTTCACGGCGTAATGAAGTATCTTTTGAAAGAAGGAATGCTTCACGGTGATTGTATGACCGTGACCGGAAAAACGATCGCGGAAAATTTGAAAGACATGCCGGATCTCGTAGAGAACCAGACGATCGTTCGTAAACGATCCGAAGCGCTTCATCCTTCCGGTCCTCTCGTAATCTTAAAAGGAAATCTCGCTCCCGACGGAGCCGTTGCCAAGATTTCCGGTTTGAAAAAAATTTCCATCACCGGTCCCGCCAAAGTGTTCGAATCGGAGGACGATTGTTTCAATGCGATCATGTCCGATAAGATCAAAGCGGGAGACGTGATCATCATCCGGTACGAAGGTCCGAAGGGCGGTCCCGGAATGAGAGAGATGCTCGCGGTGACTTCCGCTCTCGTAGGAAAAGGACTCGGAGAGGATGTCGGTTTAATGACGGACGGCCGATTCAGCGGAGGAACGCACGGTCTTGTGGTCGGTCATATTTCTCCGGAAGCGTTCGAAGGCGGTCCGATCGCGATCGTTCAAGACGGAGATATGGTTACGATCGATTCTCCCAAGAATCTTCTGCAAGTGGAGATTTCTCAGGAAGAGATCGACAGACGTCTGAAATCTTGGAAGCCGATTCCGCCTCGTTATAAGTCGGGCGTTCTTGCCAAATACGTGAAGCTGGTTCAATCGGCGACGAACGGTGCGATTACGAATCTGCTTTGAAAACGATCTATCTTGCGGGGCCGGAAGTAGTTGAAAGCGTCCGAGAAGAACGAAGATTCAAAAACTTCCGGTTTCTACCGCACCTGCACGTTTATAGTTCGCAATGACGACACCGTTCGGTGTGACTTCGCTTTCGGTCACTTGGAACGCCGCAGGGATCGTGCCCTCGACGAACAATCGTTTTCCGCCGCCCAACGTCAGAGGATATATCTTTAACCAAAACTCGTCGATCAGATCGTGTTTCATGAGAGTTTGAACGAGACCGGCGCTTCCGTATACGTGTAAATCCGGTCCTTCTTCTTGTTTGAGTTTTTTGATTTTATCCGCGATGTTTCCGTTTAAAAATACGGAGGGCTGCCATTCGTGAGAAGTCATCGTATTCGAAGCGACGTATTTGGTCGCCGTCATAACCGCCGGCCAGAAGTCCGCATGTTTCGGCCAATAAGGCGCCCATATATCGAATGTCTTTCGCCCTAATAAAAGATCAAAGGGTAAATTCATCTGTCGATTCATGACCGCCCCAACGGCTTCGTCGAAATACGGAACCTGCCATCCGCCATATAGGAAACCGCCGTCCGTATCTTCTTTCGGTGCGCCTGGAGCTTGGATGACTCCATCCAAAGTGAGAAATTCGAGTACAATCAGTTTTCTCATGAGCGGCTTCCTTACCAGATAATTTCGAACTTAAGTTTAGAATCAAAGTTGAATCGCGTCAATAGCATATTTAGTCGCCGTTGGGATGCGAAGAACAATCGCGGTGTTCCGTATTCGGAATTCAACTTCAAATCGAAACGGAAACTTGTTCCAAACCTTCGGTCTCATTTTTTTTTGAAAGGAAAGAATTCAAATTCACCGCAAGGAACTTTGCTCTAAGTTGATTTCCGCTTTCGAATTTGTATGGACATGCGCTTGTTTGTCTGCATATTGATCGGGGGAAATAAACGGATGACGCTGAAACGGATGGACAATGTGAGTATTATCGTCGAAGACCTCGCGGCAACGATCGCTCTCTTCGGCGAGCTTGGCATGGAGCTGGAAGGACAGGCTCGCGTCGAAGGACCATGGGCGGACGACGTTGTGGGTTTGAAAGGGATGCAGGTCGATATGGCCTTGATGCGAACGCCGGACGGACATAGCCGCCTTGAATTGGTGAAGTTTCTCAGTCCGAAGGCCGTGCACGCGGAACCGAGGAACGCGCCGGTGAACACTTTGGGAATCAGTCGTATTATGTTTGCCGTCGAAAACATCGAAGAGGTTTTGGCTCGACTTCAAACTCATGGGGTCAAGCTTGTCGGGAAGGTGGCCCGCTATGAAAATAGTTACTTACTCTGTTATCTCCGCTGCCCCGAAGGCTTTTTGATCGCATTGGCCGAGGAACTTCACTGAGGTATTGAGCTTAATTATTTTAAAGGAATGGAATATTCATTGAATTGAATGTTTTTATTGAAACGGCCGACGCTTCCGATACGGCCGGAGTTTTTTTGGGAAGCGAATATCTATAATCCTTTCAAAAAAACGGAATAGATCGATTTTTGCATAGGCCGGCATCGTAAACCTGTCGATTGTTTGCGGCTCTCTTGAAAAGTTCCTTGATCTGCGATTTCTTCCTCTGATCGACAAATTCCGCCTTTCTACTTTTTAGACAAGAAGCGGGAAAGCGGAATTAGGTTTGTTTTCGACTAACCGTGAGTAAACGGTCTCTGGGCGTGAAGCGACGTAAGAATTCTTACATGCTTCTGCGGTATTGGCCGCCCACTTCATAGAGTGCGTGGGTCATCTGTCCCAGGGAGACTTTTTTGGAAGTTTCCATCAATTCTTCGAAGATGTTTCCGTTGGAAAGACTTACGTTCTTCAGTTGACGCAGGCGATCGGCAAGATCGGTTTCGTTTCGTTTGTGAAATTCCCGGAGCGCTCCGATTTGAGCCTGCTTTTCCGCGTCCGTCGAACGGATGACTTCTTCCGGTATAATCGTGGGCGAACCCTCTTTGCTTAGGAACGTGTTCACGCCGATCACGGGAAAGTCTCCGCTATGTTTTAAAGATTCGTAATATAGAGATTCCTCTTGGATTTTGTTTCTCTGATACATCATCTCCATGGCTCCGAGAACTCCGCCTCTTTCGGAGATTCTATGGAATTCCTGGAGAATCGCTTGTTCCACGAGATCGGTCAGCTCTTCGATGATGAACGAACCCTGACCCGGGTTTTCGTTTTTAGCCAGTCCGAGTTCGCGGTTGATGATGAGCTGGATCGCCATCGCACGGCGAACGGATTCCTCCGTTGGGGTTGTGATCGCCTCGTCGTACGCGTTCGTATGCAAAGAATTGCAATTGTCGTAGATCGCGTAGAGCGCCTGTAGCGTGGTACGTATATCGTTGAACGCGATTTCCTGCGCGTGTAAAGATCTTCCGGAAGTCTGGATGTGATACTTGAGCATCGCCGAACGATCGTTAGCCCCGTATTTGTGCTTCATCGCCTTGGCCCAGATTCTTCTCGCGACCCGACCGATCACCGCGTATTCGGGATCGATTCCGTTCGAAAAGAAGAAGGAAAGATTCGGAGCGAAGTCGTCGATCTTCATTCCCCGGCTTAAAAAATATTCCACGTAAGTGAGTCCGTTCGCAAGCGTGAACGCAACCTGAGTGATCGGATTGGCGCCGGCTTCCGCGATATGATAGCCGGAGATCGAAACCGAATAAAAGTTTCGAACCTGATTTGTGATGAAGTATTGCTGAATATCGCCCATCATCTTGAGCGCGAATTCGGTGGAAAAGATACAAGTGTTCTGCGCCTGATCCTCTTTGAGAATATCCGCTTGCACCGTTCCTCGGACGACCTTTACGGTTTCACGTTTGATCTTTTCGTAAACTTCCTTCTCGAGAACCTCGTCTCCCGTTACGCCTAACAACAATAAGCCGAGTCCGTCGTTTCCTTCCGGGATGGGCGCGTTGTATTTCGGCACGGGAAGATTTTTCGCTTTGTAGATCGCTTCTATCTTTTGACGGACTTCCGTTTCGATTCCGGTCGATTTGATGTGTTTCTCGCAGGCTTGGTCGATGGCGGCGTTCATAAAGAACGCGAGCACCATCGGTGCGGGACCGTTGATCGTCATCGATACGGACGTAGTAGGGTTGGATAGATCGAAACCGGAATAGAGTTTTTTCGCGTCGTCCAACGTGGCGATGCTTACCCCGGAGTTACCGATTTTACCGTAGATGTCCGGTCTTTCTCCCGGATCTTCCCCGTATAACGTGACCGAGTCGAACGCGGTGGACAAACGTTGTGCGGGCATTCCGAGACTCACGTAGTGAAAGCGCGCGTTCGTTCTTTCGGGTCCGCCTTCTCCGGCGAACATCCGAGTCGGATCTTCTCCCGTTCTTTTAAACGGAAATACTCCGGCGGTAAACGGGAATTCTCCCGGAAAATTTTCCTGAAAAGACCAGCGGACGATCTCTCCCCAATCCTTGAACTTAGGAGTCGCGACCTTAGGAATTTCGAGATTGCTCAGGGATGTCGTCCTGTTGGAAACCTTGATTTCCTTGTCTCGAACCTTGTACGTGAAGTTTTCTCCGCGGTAGTTGGCGAGTTTCGCTTCCCAACCCGCGAGAATTTTTTTGGTTTCGGGCGCCAGAGAGTTTTCAATTTTCGAATATTCGGATTCCAGAATATTCGTCTCTTGTCCGGAAGACCTTAGAACCTCGATCGCCCCTTGGAGCTGGAAGAGTTTGCGCGCTTTTTCGGATTCTTTTTCGGCGATTTGATCGTATCGATTGCATTCTTCTCGGATTTCGGCGAGGTAACGGACGCGATCCGGCGGAATGATGAAGATCTTCTCGCTCATTCCCGCTTCCTTTTCATAGGAAGAATTCCATCCGAGCTTCATCTTATCGGAGAGCGCCCGGATCACATTGCTGTATAGGCCGTTGGTGCCCGGATCGTTGAACTGCGACGCGATCGTTCCGAACACGGGCATGGAATCCAAGTTCTTGTCGAAGAGTTGTCTGGATCTTTGATATTGTTTTTTGACGTCTCGAAGCGCGTCGAGTGCGCCCCGTTTGTCGAATTTGTTGATCGCGATCAGATCCGCGTAGTCGATCATATCGATCTTTTCGAGCTGCGTAGCGGCTCCGTATTCAGGCGTCATCACGTAGAGCGCGATGTCGGCGACCTCGGTAATTTCGGAATCGCTTTGACCGATTCCCGCCGTTTCCACTACGATCAGATCGAAACCCGCGCTTTTTAAAACGTCTATGCTTCGTTTAACGTTTTTGTTAAGCGCAATGTTGGCTTCTCTCGTGGCGAAAGATCTCATATAAACCCGTTCGTGCGAGATGGAATTCATTCGAATCCTGTCCCCTAAAAGCGCTCCTCCCGTTTTTCGTTTGGAAGGATCCACCGATAGGATCGCGATCGTTTTATCCGGAAAATCGATCAGAAATCGGCGGACGAGTTCGTCCGTAAGAGAGGACTTTCCCGCTCCTCCGGTTCCGGTGATTCCCAAAATCGGAACGGTTTTATTTCCCGGTGGAAACTTGAGTTTTTCGGTTAACGCGGATTTTTCGAGTTCCTGTCTTTCGAACGTGTTCTCGACGAGCGTGATCGTCTGCGCGATCGCGAGAGGATTCTTATCCTTTAAGGAAGAATGCAACGTGCCGTTGAACGTCAGCGGCGGAATGAAGTCGGATTTGCGAATCAGGTCGTTGATCATTCCCTGAAGTCCTAGTTCTCTTCCGTCGTCCGGAGAATAGATGCGCGTGACTCCGTAGGATTCGAGTTCCTTGATCTCGGACGGAAGAATGGTTCCTCCTCCGCCCCCGAATACCTTGATATGACCCGCGCCTTTTTCCTTCAACAGATCGATCATGTATTTGAAGTATTCCACGTGACCGCCCTGGTAACTCGTGATCGCGATTCCCTGCGCGTCCTCTTGGATCGCGCATTCCACGATTTCGCGGACCGAACGGTTGTGTCCGAGATGAATCACTTCCACTCCGGACGCCTGGAGAATTCTTCGCATAATATTGATCGACGCGTCGTGTCCGTCGAAAAGGGAAGCGGCCGTGATAAAGCGAACCTTGTGTTGTGGAGTGTAGATTTGAGTTTCCATATTTATTCTTCTATTCTAATATTCTAAAGTACCAAAGTTTCGTTCAACTTTCCGGAGCATCGATGAGCTTTCTCACCCTGTTTTCCAATTCTTCCGTCACGATTTTTGCGGCCTTTTTCAACGGTTCCTTCGGGAACTCGTGCGGATAGATCGGCTTTCCGATGTTGTACGTGATCTTGGCTCCGAACGCTTTTCCCGTGAGGAACGCTTCGGGTTTCATCATTCTCCAGGCTCCGTTGATCGCGCTCGGGATGATCGGAACTCCCGCGCGGATTGCGAGTTTTGCCGAAAGCGCCTTGAACGATCCGGGTGTGACGTGCTCGGTCCGAGTTCCCTGCGGATACACCGATATCAATTCTCCCGTTTGAATGAGTTCGACCATATAATTTTCGAGGTCTTCGTAATAGGCCGCGGCGGATTTCGCGTCCTTCACGTTATGCGCTCTTAGGATCGGATGTCCGCCCCAGTGCATGAGTTGTTTTCCCTGCAGATCTCCGAGCGCGTTTAAGGTCGTGACGAGGGTCTGTTTCATCAGACTCAACGGAAACGTGTTGAGAGGGGAGGATGGATTGTTGAGAAAATCCAGAATCGTTTCCTGAGGATGAAACAATTCATACTTTCCAAGATAAATCACTTTTCTTAAAACGGAGGTTCCTTGTACGATTACATCCAGGTTGTCCGTATGATTGGAAATCAGGACGGCGCCCCCAGTCGGCGGAACGTTTTCCAAACCCGTAACTTCCACCGAATATACGAGGTGAAGAAGAGTTTTTAAGAATTGTTTTACGGGTTCTCTCGGAATGAGGAAGAGGCTGTCAAGAATATCGGATTCTGTTTGGGTTTCCATTCAAAGTCTGCTTTTCGAACGAGTGTTCAATAAATATTGGATTTAGAATTCATTGTACCGAATGGAATCGAATCCATCAAGTTGGATTTTTTAAACGCGATTGATCTTTAGGGGAAGTTAGGAGATACAGTGAGATGAGTGCAAACATCGGTTGGTTTCAAGATTCGTTTTGGTTCGGAGAAACGTTTTTAGTTTCTTTGCGGGGAGGAGGGTTTGATCCGGTTCTCGGAATCGTTACGCTCGTCTTTCATCATTTGGGCGGTAACACCTTCTTTATGATTCTTCTTTCTTCGGTGTATGTTCTTGCCGATCGAAAACTCGGAATTCGACTTGCCTTCGGACTATTGACGACGGGGATTCTCAACGGCTTGACCAAAGCTTTTTTGGAAAGTCCAAGGCCGAACCTGCCTTGGATCGGTCCTGGAAATTTAACGGAAGGTTCTTACGGATTTCCTTCGGGGCATGTGCAGACGAGCGTCGTGATCTGGGGATTGATCTTTCTCCATGTGAAAAACAAAACGATCCGAACGATCGCGCTTCTTATCATTTTGTTTATGCCTTTTTCGAGAATGTACGCGGGAGTTCATTTTGCGGGTGACGCGCTCGGAGGATTCGCGCTCGGAATTTTCGGGCTTGCACTTGTGGAAATCTTGTTTCGGTCTTTTTCCGAGTTGGAATCTTCCGGACGCTTTGAGGGACAGACTCTCTCAAATACCAAAACTCTTTCTTTAGTGATCGTAGTATTTACCTTGCCTTCCGTTCTATTGTATTCGAACGCGGATGTGTTGGAAAAACTCAAGTCCTATGAGAACGTGATATCCGCAAGCGGAGCCTTGGCGGGATTTTCGATCGGAATTCTGCTTTGCAAATTTCATTCTTTGGATTGGAAACCCGCGGATTCTTTTGCGGAAGTTTTGAAACGGGTGGGAGTGTTGATTACAGGGATCTTGTTGTTTTACATTCTTCCTGGAATTGTCGTTCAAAAGCTCTTTCCCGAAAATCCGGTTGCAAGATACCTCCGGTACGGGATCGTTAGCAGTTACATCGCTTTTTTTTCCGTATTTATTTTGGATCGATGGAAGGGAAAAGCTGATTTAAAAAACTAGAATGTTGAGTCTCTCGGGGAAGATGCGAAAAATTTCGGACCTCTTGGTCCAGTTCCGTAAATCCGGAATGTTCAAATCTTCCCTCTTTGTCAGCGTCTCCAAAGCGATCTCATCCCTGCTCAACCTTGTGTTTATGGTCTATTCCGTAAACATTCTCACCAAGAGTGAAAACGGACTTTTTCAATACTACGCAGGATTTCTTCCCGTGCTTCTCGCGATCGCGGAGTTCGGGCTACCGGCCGCGCTGGTAAAATTTCTCGCACCCGTCACCGGAGACAAACAAAAGATCGGAGTATTGTTGTCCTCTTCGATGATCATCAAACTCGGGGCGCTCGGGGCATTGGCCGTGATCAGTCTTGTGGGCGCGGTTCTGCTTCGGGAAAGTTCGATCGTGGTCGCGCTTCTCGTGTTGGGAAGTTTTGTCCTGTCTTTCAATTCCTTTTTTGAAAGTATCTTTATCTGTTTCGGAAATTATATTTCCTTATCGTTTTGGAATCCTCTTCCGAATTTAATCCGACTTGTCGTTTTGTATGCGGCGGACCATCTCACGGAAAGGGCGCTCGGTCATCTCGATATTTTGGCGATCTTTACCGCGTCTCCGTTGTTCGTGTTGGTATTGTTCTTCTTCGTGTTTCCGCGAAAACAATTGTATTGGAGCGGAGAAAAAAACGGAATCAGGGAAATGACTTCCACTCTAACTTCGTTCAACGGATACGCTTTTTTGGCCTCTATCTTCGCGATGATCTCGGATCGGATGGAAATTTTCTTTTTGAAATGGTATCATTCCCAGGAATCCGCCGCGGTTTACGGCACCGCCTTACAGTTGTTCAGCGGATTCGTGATTTTGTTTTCGGTCATCAATTCTCTCATTTATCCGAAATTGTCCAGGCTCGTTGACTCGGATGAATTTCCCAAGTTTTTGTGGAAATCCGTTTTGCTCGCGGTCGGAATGGCGGTCGTATTATCGCCCGGATTTTTCTTGGCGGAATGGATCTTGAATCTGTTGTTCCGCGGAAAATACGCGGACTCGATCGGAGTCTTTCAGATTCTGTATCCGAATTACATGTTGCAGCTCGTGTTCTCACCGCTCGGGATCGCGTTATTCGCGCTTGGGCAGCCGAGAATGCTCGCCTTTCTCGCTTTGCTTCGGCTTGTCTGCGGACTCGTGTTGGCAAATCTGCTCATTCCGGATTACGGACCGACGGGTGCGGCGTCTTCTTATTTCTTAGGCCAGATCGTATCGTGGCTCATCCTGACGGGATATTTTCTCGCGTTCTTTCGAAGATGAAACGGTGCACGCGTTTCAGGATGAAGGTTCGGGGCGATTCCGCTGCGCAGGCAGCGCGATTGAGTTTCTTTATTTTTTGTATATTCCAAATCCTGCAAGTTCCCGCGGCTGCGGAATCGTATTCCTCGTATCGCCTCGACGATTTGTTGCTCTTGGAAGACGGAAAACGCGAATTTACCGGAAAGGGAAGGTTCGCGGACTTCAAAACGGAAATCAACGACGCGAGGAAAAAAAGAGATTCGAATTCCCCGAATCAAACATCGCTCGGAGCAAAAGAAACTTCGGTTTCGAATCGCGGCGCAAACGAGAACGACGGAAAGGAGACTTCTTCCGAATTGAATTCGGCTTCGGGTTCAAAAGAGAAGTTTTATGCGAACGGATTCGTTTTGTATCGGGGAATGACTCAAAACGGAGGAACCCGGGAAGAACAAGCCGATCGAAGTTTTTCCAGAGGAATTCTTTCTCCCGAAGTCGGTTGGATGGCAAAGGGCGAACGTCTATATTCCAAAATTCTAATCTCCCCGTTTTTGCAATACGAGGAAAGTATAATCGGAACCAAAACGGTAACGCGCGGAGCCGACGGAGAAATCTTGTGGATTACAGGATGGGATTCACCTTCGCTGCGGATCGGAATCGAAGCGGGAAGAGGATATCAAAGGTTCGATAGAAACGGATTCTTTTTTACGGGTTTTGCGAATTACGGAGAATTTCAATTCGAATGGAAACCTCTCCGTTTATCCGGCGATTTTGTTGGAGCGCAGATCCAAAATTCGACTTTGTTTTCGACGCGGGATCGGGCGGAATCTCCGCAACGTATCTTCGGCGGAAGTTTGCGTTTTTCCGAAAATCTGTTCGTTCAGAACTTTAGAATATTCTATTATTCGTATCAAGAATCCAGGCAAGAGCCGGTCAAAGGCGATTTGTTTTTGCAGGCGTCTCCGTTTCGACCCTACGGAAAATTTCAATACTACGGATTGGAATTTTCTTCCGCCAAGTTTTTCGGATTTCGTTTGGACGCGGACGCGATCCGAGTTCTGGGCGCTCGCGAATACGGAATCGACGCATTTCGGAGTTATCAAACGGAACAATCGACAAACGGCGGTTTGGCGGGAGCGAGAATCGTCTGGGAAAGGGAAGAAGCGTCTTATTTTCTCGGAGGCATTTATGCGTCCAAGGATTCCGATCCGCGAACGGATCGAAATTCGAACGGATATGCCGGAATTCGGACCGATCTCCGTGGATACGGTGGGAAAACCTCGTTTCTGTTAACCGAAAGTCTTTTGGCGCAGGAGGGAACGGTCTTTCGAGAGGACGGAACTGCGTCCAAGCCGAATTACGAAAACAAAGGGTTTTCCCTGTTTCAGATCGGGGCTAGAAAAAAATGGCGGGAAACGTGGGCCGCTCAAGGGATGATTTTGACTTCTTCGTCTTCCTTGGGCCGCGGTTGGGAAGGGATCGCGACCGCAGGTTATCAATCCGAATTTTCATACATTCTTATGAGCTTGTCGTATGCATACGTCGATCCGCAAAAGGATCGAAAGAATTTCATCGATGAATGGAGAACCAAGGAACCGATCCGGGAATATTCCCGAATTTATTTATCCGCGGGAATTTATTTTTGAAGAACCGGCGTAGCCTTCTTTAAGGTTTTGCTAAAACTGACTTCGTTTCCGATCTCGTTGTAGATCAGTTCGTCCACGTTCATTCTTACTAAAAAAATACCTCGTCCCGAAAGATGACTCGCGTTCGGATCCGTCACTGGATCGGGAACTTTGGAAGGATCAAAACCGGCTCCGTGATCTTTTAGAGAAACGTAAATCTTTTGATTTTCAAAGCTGACATCGAGTTGAACCGATTCGTTCAACGCGTCGCAGATCCGATCCACGTGATCGAAGTAGTTCACCTCGGAGGAAAGAAGTTTGGATTTGTTTTCGTAGTTGATTCCGGCGGAACCGTGTTCGATCGCGTTGCCGAGCAATTCGTAAAGGGCAAGTTTGATCGCGAGAACGTCGTCCGTATGAATTCCGGGGATCAGGGAAATCGAGCGCATGACGAGGTTCACATATTGATTCAAGTTTTTTAAACTAGGTTTGATCGAAAACTGCTGCTTGGATTGGGCGAGTTGAAAGTGATTTTTGCCGATCAACTCCTGGCTTGAGATAAAAAGATTCTCGAACTTCTGCAGGGAATGACGGATCGCATCCATGCGAAACGGTTTGATAAAAAAGTCCACGGCGCCTAAACGAAGAGCGCGGATCGAAACGTCTATGTCCTGATTTCCGGTGATGACGATGAACGGAGTGTTGACTCCTATGTCTCTCAATTTGGAGATGAAGTCAATCCCGCTCATCTTGGGAAGACGTACGTCGGTCACGATCAAATCGAAGGACTTGTCCTTGCAGATTTCGAGCGCTTCTTCCGCGGTGCCCGCCAAGGTGAGATCGTGAAATCCGCCGAATATTTCACGAAACAAGTCGCGGATCACTTCTTCGTCGTCTAAAAAAAGAATTCGCATATCGATTCCATTCCGAATTCAAAAATTACATTTTCGGAATGGATTCGTCAAGATATTATCAGTCTAAATTATCCAGTTTATCCAGATTATAATTTGAGATTATTTTCTGATTGAGGCTTTGGAGTTGTTCCTTTTCAAACGTCGCAATTCGATTGCCTGAAAAACGGAATACGATATGAGAATCGTGATTCTCTTTTAGAATTTCCTTAAGATCGGCAAGAGAACGCACGGGCTTGTCGTTTACGGATTCCAGGATCTGATCTTGAAAATCGTGAAAGCCCTCGTTGGACGAGTCCGGAAACACTCTGCTGATAAACACGAGTCGATTCTTTTCGGGATGCATCTTCTTGTTGAAGGATTCGTACAGATACAAAAGCTTCTTATCCGAATTCTCACGATACTTATCCCCGGATTCTTTCAAATAGGCTCCCGTCAATTCGGTGAAGAAAAGTCCTCCGCTGATCAGATATCGAGGCGGTTTTACGCCGGATTTGGAAGGAATAAAGAAGGATTCCTCCGTGTATGATTTTAACGAGTACGTGATTTCTCTCCGTTTGCCCGCGCGGAATACCCCGAGCGTCACCAAAGTTCCCGGAAGAGCGATTTGATGATTTCTTGTAAGAATTCTGGAAAGAATTTCCTGACGATCGGGCGGTGTGGAAAATCCCTGGCCGTTGACGCTGTAGATGGCGTCTCCTGGAAATAAGTTATGGACCGGTCCGACTCCGGGATATACTTCCGAAACGACTACCCCGTACGAAGCGTCCGGAAAGTAGAATTTCTTTTCGGGGATGGTCAAAGCGTCGTCGAAGGAAAAACCGGGATGTGCAATCGGACTGGAAGACGAGGAATGAACGAAGGCGGAAAGATATTCCGAAGGAACGTTCCAGCGTCCGTCCGAATAACCGCAGATTCCATTTTTGGAATATAAGAATTTTCTTTCACTCGATTCTTCCCTGGATTGTCTGCTCATCCGCAGGATCGCGTTCGAAAATTCGGGATTTCCCCATTCGAGTTTCGGAAAAAAACGGGAACAAGCGGGGGAATGGGCGCCGGCAAAGTGAACCCGCTTTTTCGAAGAGAACTTTCCTCTGTGGGAAAAAAGAGCCAAGCCGGTTTCCGGATCGTGTTTGAAAATATACAAACGGGTTCCCGGTCTCGTTTCCGGATTCATTTCCGAAAACAAGGGCATTTCTCCCGGCGGCAAAAGCGCCAGTAAAAAGTCGCCGTCCGCGATCACTGCCGGGATTTTTCGTTCGTAGTGCGAACCCTTTTGCCAAGGATTCTGGTGGGAAAACTTCCGAAAGTGCACGAGGATCGTTTCCGCCCGCAAAGATCCGAATTCGGTCGAAACCGAAGTCGCAAAGAGTATTATAAAAATTGCAAGTCGCAACAACGAAGCTCCGTATAAGAAAGACGCGACTCTTGAGCGCAAAACTCTCCGTTTTACCAAGGCGGATCGTAAAGCCGAAACGGTTCTTTCCAGCAAGGTCGTTCTCATTCGTCCGCCTCCGCGTCGAAGCGTTTTTTAATGCGAACATTGATCTTGTCGATCGTATCCTGATCTAAGACGATCGGAAGGTTGACCCCTCTGAATTTCAGACTGATCGTTCCTCCGTAGAATTTCTTCCAAAGGGATTTGAAATCCTCCAGATTCAAAGGAGTTCGATCGTTGATCGATTCGAGAATCTTATACCGATAACCCGCGTATTTCGAGTTCAACGGATCGGGATATACGCCGGAAAGAATGATGTCACGGTCCGTAAACCGATAGAGTTCGTCTTGGATGTAATAACTGTAATGGTAACGGAGCGAACTTTCCAAACGTTTGGAATCTCCTCCCGCCAGCGCGCGATTGACTGGCTGAAACAAAAAACCGCCCGAAAGAAAACTCGTATTCGTTCCTTGTTGTCTGTAAAGATCCAAACTAGGAACCCGCTTCAACGTTCCCTCGAGTTTGTAGTTCTTCCCGTTTCTATAAAAGAAAATTTTAATGGGATCTCCGATGAACTTGTTCTCGATCATTTCTCCTATGAACATTCCCCCGCCGCCGCTCGGGTCCATGATTCCGCCTTCGTCCGTAAGATACGATTCGTCGATCTTATACACGAAGTCTTCCGGTTTTAAAAGATCCGAAAAGGAAGAATCTGGATAAACCGTGTTCACGAGAATTCCGTTCAACCCGTCCGGAATTTTTAAATACGACTTCAAGGAGGAGGAATGTCCGTTTTGAAAACTGAAACCGGGAAACGGAAAGCCGTGATACGTTTCGTCCTCTACGTCTTTCAGGAAATGGTTGATGATTTCCGGAGGAATGAGATACGCGATATTTCCCTGCGATTGGCTGACTTGAAACGTGATCCCCGCCACTTTTCCGTTCTGGATCGCGGGTCCGCCCGAATAACCGGGAACGATGTTCGCTGTGACGCGGATGGCCTTTCTGTAGTCCAAACCAGTAAACGAATAACGGATCCGTTCCACGCGGGAAACATTACCGTTTTCTAATGTGATGTTTTCGTCCCCGCCCGGATACCCGAGAATCAGAAGATTGCTTCCGAGAGAAGGGGAGGATTCGGAAATTTCCAGAGGTTCGACTCCGTTGAAAAATTCCTCCTCTTCCACTTTGAGGATCGCGAGGTCGCAGTCGAAGCCGAGATATTGAACGCTCGCCTTATAGAACTTGCTCGAATTGAAATGTTTTACCTTGAGATAACCGGAGTTCGAAACTACGTGTGCGTTCGTTAAAATTCTGTTCCCGGAAAGGATCATTCCCGTTCCAGCGTCCCGGTTGATGGATTTGTCCGAATAACCGGAACCTTCTTCCTTTTCTGAAAAGGAATCGCTTCGGATGATGACGACGCTGTCCAAAAGCGCTTTGAGATCCGCGGAGTTTCCGTTCTGCGCGGAAAGCGAAGAGCCGAGGACAACGCTCCATAAAATTAGAATATTCTGAAATACCTTATTATTCATTGTAGAGTTCCGCATCCTGTTGCCAGAGGATTTTATCCGCTTCTATGGAATGGATTTTCAGTTTACCGAGGTATCTTCCGCCTTCCTGGATTTGATCCGTGTCCTTGTCATCCAGACGGATTTTTCCCAAAAAATCGGAACGAACGCGGATGTAGGAATAGGGAGAAGAGGAAATGCAGCTCGCTTGAAAGGAATAATACACTGCCTTTTCCCAATAAAAGTCCGCGTCCTTTTTCAAGAAGATCAAAGGACAAGTGGAATCGAAAAAGATTTCCTTGCCGCTCTTTAAATCTCGTTTGGCCGGATGTTTAGCCACGCTCAAAAAATACTGAAGACCGAAATTGTCCTTCGGTTCTTTCACGATTTGCGGTCGGATCGGATTCGATTCCTTCTTTCCGTATCGTTTCCAATTCCAAGCGGATTCTTCCGGAAAACGATCCTCGAAGGAAGGTTTGATTTCGAGGTAGGTTTTTTTTCCGATCTGCAAAACCTCTCCCAAAGAAATCCGAGTCGATGATCGTTTCCAAAATTCGGAACCGGCGCCTAAGTAGATAAAGCCCGGCCATTTCTCTTCCTTACAGGAATAGGAGAGATAGACAACCTTCTCGAATCTTCCCGATTCTTCAAAGCCGCAAGGCGCGACATCCAAAGAAGAATAGCGAGCGCGGAACGAACGAGCCAAAGATTCCGAAGGACGTTTGTGAAATTCTTTGACGAAGGACGTGAATTTTTCCGAAGGAGTCCGTTCCGGTTCGGATTCGGAGCCGACGCTTCCCAAAAATAAAACGAAACCCGCGAGAATCCAGACGAACCATTCTCCCGTCTTGCGGAGGGCCGCCGGAAAAAAACGAATCCGAGTACGGACGATTCTGAATTCTCGTATCATTGTTTAGAATATCGGCCTCGCGACCCCCGATGTTAAATCCACAAACGCAAAGAAGATTCTCGATTCGATTTTTCGTTTCGCATTTTGCGAAGAATTCTTTCTTTCTTTTTTACGAAGTCTTATGTCCCAAATTTACGATGTTTTTTAAAAAAAAGTACATCGGAATTCTCAGGCTGAAAATAATGGTTAAATTCAAAGAATAACTCATTTCGAATCGATAGGGTAGGTTTGCTTGTCCAGCTGGAATTTTATAAAAACTGAATTGAATGATAAGGATTTTTTAATCGATTGTCGCTCCGCGTCCGGTTATCAGGAATCTACTCTGAAAGGCGCTTACAGTTTTCCGTTTATCAAAAAAGCGTTCGCATCGGATCCGGAATCGCAAAAAAAAATGACCGGACCTTTGGAAGAAATTTTAAAGCTCGTACAAAAGGACGGATCGGCTAGAGTCATCGCCTTCGACGAAGGAATGGGGATGTTCGCTTCCAGAATGGTTTATCTTTTGAGAGCGGCCGGTTATCAAAACGCGTTTCTCTACGGAAACCGTTGGCCCGTGGAAGGAACCGCGCTGGAAAAAGGTTCCCGAGAGATGGAACTCGCTCCCGGAGATAAACCGAAAAAACTCGAAGGTGTAGTGGACAAGGCTTTCCTCGAAAAGAATTTAACCCGACTTCAAATTTTCGACACGAGAACCCAGGAAGAATACGAAGGAAAACTTCCTAGATTGACCGCGCCGGAGCCCGGATCGTTATGCGGTCGTTTGCCGGGAGCGTTTCTTTGGGACTGGAGAATTCTTTACGACGGTCAGGGAAATCTCATCGAAAAAAACCAGTTCAACAAAAAACTCAGATCCTTTCCGTTTATGCCGGAACGCACCACGGTGATCTACGATTACAACGGCGCAAGATCCTCTTTGCTCGCCCTGATGTTACGCGAAGTCGGTTATCTCGACGTTCATACCTACCAAGGTTCTTGGTTTGAATGGAGAAGATCCAGTCTTCCGAAACAAGCGGTTTCGGTTTACGGACAAACCGGAGCGGGCGGCGCGGCTCCGAGAGTCGGCGGCTCCGATCGCAAATAACTAGAATCACGAAGCCCTTCGAATAAGAACTGGATTTTTAAACAGTTCCTTGATATTCGGTATCAACCGATTCATAAGGAGAACTGAATGTTCTTAAGAAGGGCTTTTTTATTTTTATTCATCGCGGGGCTTTCCGTTTGTTCCGGTCCGTTTTCCAATTATACAAAAATCACTCTTCCCGTTGAACAAAAGTTCACGTTCGGCAAACGCTTTCAAGCGGTTCAAAGGGAGAACGTCCTGGAGATTCGCTCGGACGCAGGGATCTTTCTCGAACTGTCTCTGACAAAGCCGTTTTTATCCGCGGCCAAAGGAACGCAGGAAGTAAAATCCAAATTCGCAACCTATCATATCCAGGATCGCATCGCAAGCCGTTGCGATTCTCAGAGTATAGAAACCGTAGTCGCCTCCGCGGCCGATCTGAAAATTTCGGGCAATCTCGAAGGGGCGGGCTGCGCCAGCCGCTACGAAATCGTTTTTACTCCGTTAGACGAAACGTCCTTGTACTTTCAAGTCGGCTTAGCCGATTCTGCGTTAAACCGAACTTACTTCAGAATCGGCTCGGACGAAACGGAAAACATCTTCGGGCTCGGGGAACAATTCTCCCATTTTAATCTCAAGGGAAAAACCCCGTTTTTGTTAACCGAAGAACAGGGAATCGGAAGAGGGGATCAACCGATCACCGCGGGAGCGAACCTGACCGCGGGCGCGGGAGGAAACGAATACTCGACTTATACGCCGATTCCTTTCTTTCTTACCTCCAAAAACAGATCCGTGTATTTTGAAAATTCCTCCTATTCCAGTTTTGATTTTTCCGATCCGAAAGAAATCACCGTAGAGTTTCGGGAGAACGGAATGAAGGGAACGATCTGGAAGGAAACTTCTCCCGTAAAACTCGTGCAGAAGTTCACCGCGAAAACGGGAAGGGCTCCCGAACTTCCGGATTGGGCCTATGGAACCTGGCTCGGAATTCAGGGCGGAAAGGATGTCGTATTAAAACATATCGAAAGCGCAAAGAAGGCCGGAAATCCGATCACCGCCCTTTGGATTCAAGATTGGGTGGGAAGAAGAAAGACCAGCTTCGGTTCCCAGCTTTGGTGGAGATGGATCGCCGATGAGAAGTCGTATCCCGAGTTTCGAAAATTCTGCGCCGACCTGAACGCACAAGGAATTCATGTATTAGGATATTTGAATCCGTTTCTTGCCAACGAAGGACCTCTCTACGAAGAAGCGGTTAAAAAAGGATATCTCGTAAAAGACAAAAACGGCAAGAACTACGAAATTCAAACCGCGGGTTTTCCCGCCTATTTATTGGATCTTACCAATCCGCAAACGGTCGATTGGATTCAAGGAATCATACAAAAAAATCTGATCGGCGCCGGTTTGTCGGGTTGGATGGCCGATTTCGGAGAATGGCTTCCTTTCGACGCGGTGCTTCATTCCGGAATTTCAGCGGAAGTTTACCATAACGTATATCCGGTCGAATGGGCGCGCATCAATCGCGAGGCGATCCGAAAAGCGGGCAAAGAAGGAAAGATCGTCTTCTTTACCAGAGCGGGATACAGCGAATCCATGAAACATTCCACGTTGTTTTGGGAAGGCGATCAGATGGTAAGCTGGGGAGAACACGACGGAATCGTCTCCGCGTTGACCGGATTATTGTCCGGAGGAATCAGCGGAATCTCTCTCAATCACAGCGACATCGGCGGATATACGACAATCAACAATCCGATTCGAGACTACCATCGTTCCAAGGAATTGTTTTTGCGTTGGGCGGAACTCAACGTATTCAGTTCCGTATTTCGAACCCACGAAGGAAACCGTCCCGAAAAAAATCATCAGCCCTACACGGACGAGGAAACGATCCGAGAGTTTGCGAGATACGGAAAGATGCACCTTGCCCTGAAAGAATATCTACGTTCTCTCGTAAAGGATGCGTCCGCTACCGGACTTCCGGTCGTGCGACCCTTGTATCTTCATTATCCGGATGACATACGGACTCATACGATTCAAAGGGAATTTTTGTTAGGAGAGGATCTATTGGTTCTTCCCGTTTTGGACAAGGGAGAATCATCCGTGGACGGATATTTGCCCGAAGGAGAATGGGAACACGTTTGGACCGGAAAATCCTATTCCGGAAAAACAACGGTGAGCGTCGAAGCGCCGTTAGGCGAACCGGCCGTATTTTTGAAAAAGAACGGAACTTGGTACGGAAAGTTAAAGGCGTCCTTACTGCCGTTGAAACGGTAATCGAAAGCGGCCATCGAAATGACGCTCAGAACTTTTTTCGGGAACGGACTTCAAAGGTTTTATATTCTTGTTCTTATTTTGCAGGGAGCTCCGCTCTTTGCGCAGAACTTTAAAACAGGAGTTCATCTGATCAACGGGGACGATAAGGCTTATACGATCGTTTATTCCGAAACGAACCTCCCATCGTCTAAAATTTGTTTCGTGGAAAAGCCGAGTAAAACTCGGAAGAACGGATTGGCGCCGGTTGCAATCCGGGGCGATGTTCCCGGTTTTAAAATTCTTTCGAGAAAGGAAGACAAGGATTCGTTTCAAGTGGAAACCAAGGCGGTTCTAGAACCGAAAGCCGAAGTTCCTTGTTTGAGTTTGTATCTAAATTCCATTTCCATCGAAAACGGAATGTCTCTCCAAGAGGTAAAAAATCGGACGATTGTAATCGAAAACGGTAGATTGACTCGCCGAAAACGCGGAGTCTAAAGAAAGAATGAAAGAAACCGGTTTTACTCCGCAAAAATTTCCGATCGTTTTCTTTGACGGTGTTTGCAACCTATGCAATGCGGCAGTTCTTTTTTTCTTGGATCGCAATCGAAAACAAAATCTTCTTTTTGCCAGTCTTCAATCGAACGCAGCGGAAAGAATTCTTGGAAAGAAGGTAGAATTCGACGATTCTCCCGGTTCGGTTTTGTTTTTAGAAGAAGGAATTCTCCATCAAAAGTCGACGGCCGTCTTGAAAATCTGCGCGCATCTTTCATTTCCTTGGAAATTGCTTCCGTTCTTTCGGTGGACCCCCGTTTTTTTGCGCGATTGGGTTTACGATTGGATCGCAAGAAATCGTTATCGGTGGTTCGGCCGCTTGGAAGCGTGCAGAATGCCTGATCCAAAACTCAAATCCAGATTCTTAGAAGACTAAAAACAGAACGACCGACTCGCTTATGTTGCGTTGCAAAAAGAAGGAGTGAAAATTTTTCCCTGATTCAATCTGAATTCTTCCGAAGTTTTTGGAAAAATGTAGGAACTCATACAATCTTCTCCTTCGAACAGGAATTGGATCGAAACCTGTGGGAACTCTTACACTCGTGCTTCCAACTTCTATCGTTCTTGCCAAACTGTGGGAACTCCCACTTCTCCTACTAAGAATCTATTCTCAATAAAAACAGTTCAAATCGTAAAAAACGAAAAAATCTCCATAAACCAAATAATAAAATTCAAAAACAGAAGAATTCTAATCAAATTCCTTTAATATCGTGTGTTTTCCCTTTAGAAATTCCGTTGAAAAATCCTTGAATGGAATCCCGAAACGAGAAGACTGACTTCAGAAGTTGTTTTCCGTTGCCGACGTTCAATTTAGGTCTCGGGATTCCGAGGTTTTGTTGGCGACATATTTTGGAATAAACGATATGAAAAGAAAAACCGGCACCGTTCTGGCAGGATTGTTCCTTGTTGCGCTGTTCTTTAGCATCAAATCCTTTGCCAACACCAATTTAGAAGAAATCAAATTAGACAATCAATACCTTCAGACCTATCGAGGCCTGGAAGGAATTTGGATCGTTCCGAATCGGGTCAAAGAATCCGTCGGGGATCTGATCCACAACTTCGGAACCACCGAACACGAAATCAAACGGGTCAACGGAATTCCGGACAACGAAAGAATTCCCGTAAACGAGCCCGTATTCTTTCCCTATAACGAAAATTTTACCAGAAGTCTTTTGCTCGAAGACAAGGGCCGCGAAATTCTCCGCACCGATCAGAGAGAATTCATTTGGCCGATCAGTTTCAAACATTCTTTCGTGACGTCTCGTCTGGGAAGAAGATGGAACGCGATGCATTCCGGAGTCGATATCGCTTGTCCGACCGGTTCGATCGTGATCGCAGCGGCCGACGGAATCGTTCTTGAATCCAAAAAAGACGGCGGTTACGGGAACAAGGTTCTTCTTTCTCATCCGGGGATCAACGGGATCAATACGCTTTATGCACATAACTCTCTTCTTTACGTAAAAGAAGGAGATAAGGTGAAAAAGGGGCAGATCATCGCCCTTTCCGGGAACACGGGACATACGACCGGTCCGCATCTTCACTTCGAGGTCCGTTATCAGAATGTCGTATTAAATCCGGAACACTATCTTCCGGTTTTTCAATCTTCTTCCGAGGCTCGTGTGGCGATCGCCCGGGAGACCATCGAACAATAAGTGTCTTTAACGCGGGATTTTTGGAATCCGCAGATCTATGAAATTCTTTCCCGAAATCAACCCGGGAAAGCCGCATTCGATTTCGATAATACTCTTGTAAGAAACGATTTCGGCGAAGCCGTGATGGAACTCTTTCTTTCACAGGGTGTTCCCGCTTACAAAGGCGATCTTTCCGCTTTTTTTCCACGGGAGAATCTGGACAAAATTCTTTCTTCGCGTTTTCAAGATTCCGATTTGTTTCGTAAACTCGTGTTAGACGAGTACGAATCGATTCAATCCGAATCCGGACTCGAGGCATCCTATCGTTGGAGCTCCTGGATCTTTTCGGGACATTCTCCTCAACAACTAAAAAGAATTTCCAAGCGGGTTTGGAACGATCACGCGATGGATCGGAGTTCGCAGGCTGTAAAAATTTACGAACCGATGAAGGAACTCGTCGCCCATCTCATCGAGAAGGGTTGGGAGGTTTGGATCGTGACCGCTTCGCCTCAGGAGATCATTCAATCCGTTTCTCATCTGTTCGATATTCCCGCGGAACGAGTTTTAGGAATGAATCTTGCGGTTGTGAACGGAATTCATTCTTCTACGATCCTGGAGCCCTTCACGTATGGAAACGGAAAAGTGGAACGTTTGCGCGTTGCAACCGGTGCCTTTATGGATCTTGCGTTCGGGGATTCGGTGAACGATTTTCCGCTGTTGCGTTCCGCTGCGCGCGCGGGGATTTTTTTGGATCGCGGAAAGGGTGTTGTTCCTCCTTCCGAGGCAAAGATTCAGGCGATCGCCGATTGGAACGTTTTGGAAGGCGTTCTCGTCGAATCGTAACGTCTTAAATCGGCTCGGAACATCCGTTTCTTGAAAAAAGTTGGAATTTTTGGAATATTCGAAATCGATCATTGAATCATGGAAACTTCGAAAAAAGGAACCTTAATTTTAGTATCGGTTTCTCTCGGAAATCCGGGAGACCTCACGCAGCGCGGCAAAGAATTATTAGAACATTCTGATATACTCATAGGCGAAGAATCCAGAACGACTTCCACTCTTTTAAAATCCGTCAACGTCCAAAAAGAATTTCTTCTTTGCAACGAACATACAACCCCGGAACAAATCAAAGAGCTCGGCGATCAAGTGATGGACGCTAATCTCAGCGTTTTGATATCGGATGCCGGAACACCGGGAATCGAAGATCCCGGAAGGGAACTGGTTCAGGAAGTCTTGCGAAGAGGCGGAACTGTCAAGAGCTCGCCCGGTCCGATCGCCTTCGGAGCGGCTTTGAGCATTTCCGGTTTTAAGATTTCTCCGTTTACGTTTTGCGGCTTTTTATCCAGAGAATCGGCCGATCGTAAAAACGAATTGAGCCGTTATTTAAAACCGGGTCATACGATCGTATTTTACGAAACGCCTTACCGTTATAAGGCGGTGCTACACGATTTGGATTTCGTCTTAAAAAAAACGGGAGAGGATCGGCAGATCTTTCTTTGTCTGGACCTTACTTTGGAGTCCGAGTTTCAGTTTCGCGGAAAGATCGGAGATCTTTTGAAAATCGTGGATAACCTTCCGAAAGGAAATCCGGTGATCGTCGTTTCGCAGAGAAAGGGGCAGTCGAAGTCAAATGCAGGCCAGGGATCGAAGCAGGAGCATAATCAGCGATCAATGCCAAAACCCCGAAAAAAATATCGAAAGCGATCTTCGAAGTTCTCTAAAAATTAGAATACAGATTCTGAGAAGGAATGTAAAGAAATCTATTTTCCCAAATTAATTTCAATTGTTTATGAGAAAATAGATTCTTTTTTTCTAATATAAGCAAGGGGAAGATGACTTACAAAAGGATAATGAGTTGTAACATTGTGACGATGCTTTACACGTGTAAGGATAGATGCTACATCCGGCTGCGGCTCCTCCATTGTAGCAGAGGTAATTCCCGTTTTTTATTTCTATATTAATCATTGTCGATACACTTCCTGAGCTATTTGTTCCCGTTATCGTATACGTTGTTGGTATTGATGTTGCAGTTGGGGTTCCAGAAATAGTTCCGTTACTCGTGTTTAATGAAAGACCGGCTGGAAGAGCGGGGTTGATAGAAAACACGGTGGACGTTGCTGATTGAAGTGCTGGAGAATTAACCGGATAAGAGATAGATCCGAAGGTCGTATATTCCGTTGTAGATAGTGTTGAATATCCGAAAATTAGGCTTTTTATTCCGATATTTAAGTTTGCTTGGGCATTGCCGCCTGCATTTTTACCTGTGACCGCATAAGACGTAATAGAAGAGAGGGTAGTCGGCGTTCCCGATATATTACCGGTGACCGGGCTGATTGACAAACCAGCCGGTAGAGACGGGGCGGTCCATTCGTTGATCTGTGTTTCAATCTGTGAACTTCCTTGGTAGTATGGAGCCAGCGTTGAGATCGGGACGTTGACTGCAAAATTACAAGGAGAGGAAAAAGAACAAGGATAGGATAACGAAGGGGCATTGACTACTGTAGACATAGAAAATGTTCCTGAAACTTTATACGACGGATCTCCTGAGTAGGTAGCTGTAACCGTATAGATTTTAGGTGAAGTGACTGCGGTCGGAATACCAAGGATTTGGAATCCGTTTCCATTCTTATAGATACTACTTGTTGTCAACCCTGAAGGTAGATTAGGAGAAATAGAAAATTGAAATTGACCTGTTGTCGAGATTGTTTTCGCCGTTCCAGTTGCCATCGCTCGAATATCTATCGTCTCCTCATAAATTCCATAGGCGCTATTGATTGACGGATTACCCGATTTGAGCAGGCTAAAGGTAATGGGACTTGGTGTTGATTGTCCCTGCGCTCCTAAAAGCAAAAGTAAATCATTCATTTCCTGATTGGAACCGCCACCGTGTTTACAACTCGGATTTAAGGTAAGGAGGACGATGAAAAGAAAGTAGGTGATTTTGAGTCTGGTTTTTCTCGTAAAATCGGTTGAAAAATTTTGTTTTTTGCGCATATCTCTGAAATTCATGGAAACTGGATTCCTTTTTTGTATTCCAAATAACCGAATTGAAAATATCATGTAACAAAAAGGTTATTTTATTCATAATATTATTTTGTGATTTTTATTCAATAAAAAAATCACAAAATAATAGCTGAGAATTCGAAAACAAAATGAATTGAGGCACTGGATTCCGGTTTTTCGAGCATTTGAATTTGCAGAAATAAATAAAGTTTCAATTCTCAGCGGTTACCCAAAGGCGTCTTTCGTAAACAATAGACAGGCGCGCAAAAGGCAAAAGTTCACTGGAGTGTCCCAATGAATGAACATTATAAATCCGGCATATCGATCGCTTTCAAAAACGAAGATCGGTCGTTGAAGACTGCTTCGGTGATCGTAAACGGAGAAATACTCGGAATCTTTTGACAAACGTCGGAAGGTTTGGAGGAAAACGCGGTTTTATTTTGGGTTTGTATCGGCGGTAAAAAACCGATTTGTTTCGGGCCTGTCTTGCCGCCGTAAAAGTTCACGACCAGAATTTTTACTTTTTTATCTTTCAAAACGTTGATTCTAAACGTTCCATTCGCTTCGACGTTTGCATAACTCATTCCGTAATAATCAAGTCCGATCGCCTGAACCGAAAAGTTACGATTGTTCTTAACATCGACCTTTCCTTCCAGACAAGTGAACTCGGGTTTCGGTTTATCGAAATTCCACCAACCGGTCGATTGAATCTTGGAATAAAACTGGAAGGGAAATCCTTCCATCGTTTCAACCGCTTGGCGGGTTGTCGCTTTGGTCTCGCTTGAAACTAAATCCCAGGTTCCGTTTGAAAAACGATATACGTTGGAGCCGGACGGATCGGTCAAGGCTTGGAGTTCCACAGACAACTGCTTTCTGGGTTCGGTTCGTTTTCCTTCCTCATTGTAGAAGGCGAGATAAAACATTCCCGTAGATTCCAAAAGAAGATTCGCCCCGATTTGTGTGGGAACTCCCGCGAAAAGAAAATCGGCGTGATTGTTCAGAACGGTGATCCTTGCTTCGATGCGTTTCGAATCGGAAAAGGAATTCGCAGGAATTTTAAGTCTTAGATTTCCCGTATCTAAAACCGTTTCCTGATACGGAAGAAACGACTCGATGAACGGTTTTAAAATCGAAAAACCGAACGTGCTTGCGTTTACGTTTTGTGAAGATCCGGCAATTTCCCAACGGTCTTCTTGTTTTGCGATGATCCGATCCCTTTCCTCCCGACTTAAAGAGGGATTGCTCGGATCTTCCTGAGCCGAAACCGGGACGACGGCAAAATATGCAAAGACGAACAAACAAGGAACGTAATGTGAAAGTAGCTTCATAAGGAGGATATCGATTTTTTAATTTAGAACTTTAGGTGCCGATCTTTTTAATGGTCTCTTCGATTTAATTTTTTTAGCAACCGAATTTAAAACTTCTTCAAATATTCAGGCATTTCCGGAAGGGACCTTTCGGTCCATATCCAAGCGCCCACAAGAGAAACGATCGGAGCCGATTCTCCTTCCAAAATTCGGATTAACGCATTTTTTAAATCGTCTTGTGACGTTAGTCGAAACGGAATGTTCGGAAATTTCGAACCGAAAGAAGCTTCTTCCTGCTTGGCAACATATTCCAAAAAGAAATCGGGAAAACTTTTTCCCGATTCTTTTTGAAGTTTCAAAAGCTTCAGCAAATCCGGATCCTGCGATTTTTTTCCCATTCTTTGAAGAATGATCGTGATACCGCGAACGCTCTGACTGAAAAAAGAACCCGCACGGATGATTTTGCGTCGAGCCGGATCTTGCAGCGCCCATTCCTCCATTTTCTTTTTTACGAACGCGAGCGATCCGTAAAACGGTTGTAGGTGCGGTCTATAATAATACGCGGAATATCCGACACTGAGAGTCGGTTTGAGTTTTGCTTCGACCGCAAGCATCGGGTCCATACAGAATTTCAAAGCGTCCTTGACGTCGTTTTCGGGGGTTTCGGAAACCGGATAACCTAAATTGCCTCTTGCCGGTGTATAAATAAAAAGATCGATCGTATGAATTCCGCTCTTTGAAAGTCCTTCGTACAAACGAGGAAGAGAATGATCTTCCGCGTCCAAATCGATTTCCGTGATCGTTAAATCGGCTTCGGTCAAGGGAGAATTCTTACTCGTCGTCGCAATCACATTCCATTCTTCGTTTTGCTTGTTTGCGAATTCGCGAATGGCCGCGACCGCGCTTTGCCCCGCAACACCGCTGGTTCCGATGATAAGTGCGTTCTTTTTTGACATGGAGTTCTCCCGTTGGAGAGAAACCGTCTCTTAAGTGCCGATCCTTGTCTTTCTATTTTAGGAGGAATTTCGAAAAAATCGAATCATCCAATTCGACATCGTCCAAGAAGTTTTGAAAGTCGCGAGGAGGAGGACAAAAAATTCTTTCCTTAGTTCCTTCCGCGGTTTCGAACGAAACTGCCATCGCGTGTAAGAGAGAACGTTTAGCGATCGGCCTTTGCCGTTTCTGTTTTGTGATGGGAGTTCGGCTCCGATTGTTCGAAGTCTTTTCCACGCGAGAGGCATCGGTTTCCGATTTTCCATAAACATGATCGCCGAGGATCGGGAATCCTTTTTCACTCAGATGAAATCGGATCTGGTGCCTTCGTCCGGTATGAAGTTTCGCGAGTAGAACGGTATAATTTTCATTTCTTTCCCTTTTTAAAACGAAGAATTCGGTGATCGCTTTGTCTCCTCCGGAAAAAACTTTTCTGACTTTTTTATTTCCGTCTTTCAGATAACAGGTTTCTGTGAAACGTTCCTCTTCCACGATTCCAACCGCGACACAGAGATAAATTTTTTCCGAAGTCTTTAATATGCGATCTGCTTCCGGATTTTTCTCAGGATCTTTGCAGAAGAAAACGAGACCGCTTGTGTCCAGATCCAATCGGTTTACGGTTCTCAAATATTCGAACGAGAGTTGTTTTTGGAGACGGTCCGCAAAATTCTCCCGTTTGGAATCTTTGGTCGCATGAACCGGTATGCCCGGCGGTTTTTCGGCAAAAAGAAAAGATTCGGTTTCGTAGAATATTCTAATATTCGAATGTTTTTCAGGCATTCTGCTGTCTTAGATCCAAAAGGGAACTTCTGAAGTTTTTTTCGTCTTTGAGAATGGAAAAGAAGAGCTTGTCCGTGGATTCAACGATATGAACGGCCTTTTCGACCAGCTCTTTTCCTTCCGGCGTGAGTAACAAACAATTCGCTCTGGAATCCTCCGGATCGGGTTTTCTCGTAAGGAGTTTTTTGGATTCGAGACTGCGCAAGACCTTGGAGGTCATCATGACGTCCGTTTTCGCGTGTTCGGCGAGGCGGACTTGCGTCGCTTTTTGGACGGTTTCCTCGAACCAAGCCAAACTCGCCAACAGAACGAATTGAACGTGCGTCAGATCGAGAACCAAAAGATTCTCCCGAATCCGTTTTTGCCAAAGGTTCGTAATCTGCCAAAAAAGAAATCCCGTGCTTTCTTCGGCCTGTAATTCTGAGAATATCGATTTTGGTTTCATGGCCTTTTCTCGGGGTTAGGGTTTCATTCTATTTTTTTATTCTCGATTGTAAAGTTGGATTGTTCCGGAAAATCCGGATTTTGGGGTTTGTAATTTCCGTTTCTTTACGTTAGAATTCCTATAAGAACCTGTCCCAAAGAAAACTCAGCGACACTGCTCTCTATGGGTCGCAGCGGGAAACTCAGCGACACTGCTCTCTATGGGTCGCAGCGGGAAACTCAGCGACACTGCTCTCTATGGGTCGCAGCGGGAAACTCAGCGACACTGCTCTCTATGGATCGCAGCGGGAAACTCAGCGACACTGCTCTCTATGGATCGCAGCGGGAAACTCAGCGACACTGCTCTCTATGGATCGCAGCGTCAGGAATGAAGCTGTAGCTTGTTTTTCTATCCAAGTAGAAATAAGTTTCGGGACAAGCCGTATGATTCTTTGAAAATTGTCGGCATTTTTCGGTTTATAATTTTTTTTGAAAAAATAATCGGAAATAAGGGTTAATCTAATGAGGCGATCATGAAAAAAGTTATTTCCATTCTGATTTCTGTTCTCCTGGTTTCCGCCTGTGCACAGGCCGATAAATTCAGTCTTGATTCTTCGAATCCTTTGGCGCTTTTAGCGCAAATTTCCTGGAGCATCAACGCCGTTCCGAATACGGGTTCCGGCACGACCAACTTCGTTTCCGTTGGTGAGAAATGTTCCTTTTGGAAAAGTTCGGACGGTAAGACTTGGACATACAGCAATACGAAATTCTCCGGTTGTACGGACGGTTCTATTTCTGCGATCGCGTACGGTAACGGGACTTGGGTGGCCGTAGGCGCTTTGAACGCGAACGGCGGTTGCGGAATTTGGTCGAGCAAGGACGCGGAAACTTGGACCGCTTCTTCCTGCGATCCGAATCCCAGCCCGCCGAATGGAACTTCGGCTCTGCATCCGTTGTACACGATCGTCTATGCGGGAACCCGTTTCTTTGCGGGAGGTCCGCATAACGGTTCCACTACGGGCGTGGGATTTTTCGGTCAGGTATCGAGCGACGGTTCTTCGTGGCAGTATCTTTCTTTGACGGACGGCTCCAGTTACATCGGTTCGGACTATCTCTATTCTTCTTCCTATAACTCCGTTACTTCCGAAGTGTATTTCAGCGGTGTGCATAACGTGAACAGCGAAGTGATCAGCGTTGTGCTTCCAGGCTTGGGTCAATCTTCCGTTTCCGTCTCGATGACTTCCTTCAGCTACGGTGTGTTAGCTTTGAAATCGGGTAAGGTTCTCGTATACGGCGACGATAACTACACGTCTCCGACGATGGGTGTGGTGAAGATCGGAAATTCGATTACGACCGTAAGTTCGGCGAGTTCTTCGAACACGGGCGTGACGAGTCATATCAATACCGCCGCGGAAGGAAAGGACAAGATCGTCATTTTAGGGAACCAATGTAAGATCGATTATTATCAATTCGGTTTAAACGTTTGGCATCCGGGGGTTGCGGCGCCCGCACCCACCATGACGAATTGTTCCGGTCTGGATTGGACATCCATGGCTTACAATACGGCCTTGGATCTTTACGTAGCGGGCGCGCGCGTCAGCGGAAGCACTCCGACTGCCTTCGCGTATTCGACGACCGGCCTTCCTTCCGCGTGGACAGTCGTATCACAGGCGTCTGGCGGAACACCGGGACCGGCCATCTTAGGAATCGCCACCAAGTAAGATCGTATCTGCAAGAGTCGTCGTTCATTCCGCGGAGTATGGCATTCATTCCGAATATTCAAATTTTTGTATTTTCCGAAATTCTCGTTTGTTGTTTTGTTTAGAGATCGGAAACCGTTTTCCAAAATGAAGTCGGTTTAAAAAATCCCAGATCCGATCGATCCGGAGAAAACGAGTGAGACGCGGGTATTCATTTATTGTAATCCTTTCGATTTTTCTAAGTTCCTGCGCGCAAGCGGATAAGTTCAGTTTGGACGCTTCCAACCCGATGGCACTTTTGGGTCAGATCGGTTGGAGCTTCGGCCTTACCCCGTCGAATGCCTCGAACGCCAGCGGAACACAATTCGTAGCCGTAGGAGACAATTGCACATCCTGGACTTCCCAAGACGGAATTTCGTGGAAGTTTAGCGCCGTCCGATTTCCGGGCTGTAGCGGAGGTTCTTTGAAGAACGCCGCCTATGGTAACGGAACCTGGGTTGCGGTCGGGACGACAAACGGTGGAGGCAATTGCGGAATCTGGTCGAGCAAGGACGACGGAGAAACTTGGGTGTTGCGCGCGTGCGATCCCGTAATGATTGCATCGACGCCAACCACCAAATCGTTGTTTGGCGTTACCTACGGCGCGGGACAGTTTTGGGCCGTGGGGCAAAAAAATCAGGCCGCCAACGGAACCGATTATTTCGGACAACATTCTTCGGACGGAATCACTTGGCAATATATGGGAATCACGGACGGTTCCTCCTACATCGGAACCGACTATTACAACACGGTCTCTTATAACGAGGTCGCATCCCAATTGTATTTCAGCGGAGTTCATTCCGTAAACCCCGAGTTTTCCGTGGTGAACATTCCTTCACTTGCGAACTCGTTTCCTTCGGTGGGAATGGCGAGTAACGTAAATCAGGTTTTGGCCTTAAAGAACGGAAGTATTCTTGTCTACGGCGATGCGGACAACCCCGGAGCAGAAGCAAAAATCGCGTCATCCGTTACGAATGTAGGAAGCGCGATTGTGTATTCCACCGCGATCCAAGTTCACGCAAGCATTGCCGTTGAGGGAAAGGACAAGATCGTTTTGTTCGGAAATTCCTGTTCTATGGATTACTATCAGTTCGGTTCGGACGTTTGGCATCCTTTGGATGCGAGCGTAGTTTCGGGTTGTTCCGGTAAAAATCTTTTGGGAGCGGCTTACAATTCCGCTTTGGATCGATACGTGGTCGCGGGAACTTCCAACTTTTTCGCGTATTCGACGACCGGCCTTCCTTCCGCGTGGACCGCGGTTACGCCCGACCTCGGTGGAGCATCGGCGCAAGCGGTCAACGGAATTGCGTCTAAACAACGTTAGGTTGTAATTTTCCCCGATCAAAATTAAAGTGGCCGATTCTTTTTCGAGAGGTAGAATTTGGAAAAATTAATTAAGTTTAAAAACCTATTGGAAAATAGCGGACATTCGGAAATTGAAGATTCTGACAGGGTTGTTTTGCTAAAATGCGACGATCTATATCATCTGGAATTTTATGGAAATCCGATCGAAGAAAATTATTTCGAACTTTTAGAAATAATTTGCGATAAAGAAATATCCGAAAAATTAAAATCGATCGATTTCAAAGGGCCCGATGTCGGATCAAACGGAACACGAAATTGGGATTTGAATCCGCTGGTAAACGGTTCCGCAAACTTTAAGAATTTAGAATATTTTGCGGTAGAAAAAACGAAATCCAATCATCATAACCGCACTATTATCGGAGAATCTTACAATGAAGACGGAGTTCTTGCGAAACTATCTCTAAAATGTCCGAATCTTAGGGTATTGATTTCTCCATCGGCCCCGAATGCCGATTTTTTTAAAAACGACCACAATACATTAGAATTATTAAATGTATCTTCCGGATATTCCCACGAGAATTTCATCGAAAATTTATCTAGTTACGATCGTTTTCCGATGTTAAGAAGTTTGCAATTCGGAGAATATAACGAAACATATATGAATAATTATTCGGATCTTACTACTCCATTCGATCATTATAAAAAACTTTTCTCTTCGGGGATTCTGAAAAAGCTGCGGGTGTTTATTTTAGAAAACCCGGTTTGCTCCAAGGAAGAATTGTCGGAAATAAAAACCCTGCTTAAGGAATGTCAATTTCAAGTTATTCGATGTTCTTCCGAATGGATTCGAAGATAGGTCGGATATTTCCGCTTCGTATATTGAAACCAAATCTTTCCGCTAATATTTCCTCATCGCTTCGTTCCGGATCGCACGGTCGATCCTCACTTGGGGCAAAACAACGGTTTTTGCCGTTCGTTAGGCGGCTTCCGCAAGTTTCGCGAGATTTTTCATCGCGCCTGGTAATTCTTCCCCGATTTTATTTCCGATTACACGGGAGAATAAGAAAGAAAGCGGGCCTGTGAACGTTACGGTGTGCACGAACTTTGTTCCTGAAGGAACGGGAATGAGTTCGTGTCGGAATTCCAATTTGCAAAAAGGAAGTTGTGTGAGATCGGAAAAGAATTCCTTCTCGCGCACTTCCGTAAGACGAAACCAGGTTTTCGGCCCTCCCTTGGGTTTGAGCATTCCCCGGCTTCCCGTTTTAAATTCTCCCTCTAAAAAAGAATCTTCGACTTCGTGATCCCAGCGTTTCCAATTCGATACGTCTTGGTAGAGTTCCCAGAGTTTGGCCGCGTTGGCTTGGGTGATTTCTTCGTGTTGTATGCGTTTCATCTTCTTGCCTTTTTTGAATTATAACTAAATTTATAATAATCGTGATTATCAATCAAGTCTATTTTTTTCCGGTCCGGAGTTTTAGATTGACAGAATTCTGCTATATTAGACAAAAAAAGTGTAATGAACCCATCCATGGAAGAATTGGAAGCCGGTAAAGAATCCCCCTCCAGTGAACATATCACGGAAGTCGTCAAAGAAAATCTCAAACTGATTCGCCATACGAAAGGATTCTCCTTGGATAAGTTGGCCTCCCGTTGCGGTGTAAGCCGCGCGATGCTTTCGCAAATCGAGCAGGGAAAGAGTGTTCCGACAATTTCCGTTCTTTGGAAGATTGCAAACGGTTTGAACGTTCCTTTCAGCGAACTTCTCAAAGAGAAAGGCACGGAAGGCGTGATCGTGATGAAAGCGGAAAACACGAAGGTTTTGTTTTCAAGTTCCAAAGTCTTTTCTAGCCGCGCACTTTTCCCTTATAACGGAAATCGAAAAACCGAATTTTACGAACTCATTTTAAAACCGGGCGGGATTGAAGTTGCCGAGTCCCACCAATCCGGAACCACCGAAAACATCGTGGTCGTTTCGGGAAAACTCCGCCTGCGAGTCGGAGAGAAGGTCGTGGAATTGGAACCGAAAGATTCCGTTTTCTTCAGAGCCGATATTCCGCACGAGTATTCCAATCCTACAGATCAGGAAACTCTGATGTATCTGGTGATGGATTACAGAGACGAAATCAACTAATTCCTAAAAAAAGATCTTTCCATTCTTTGTCCGCATCGGAGAATCCTTCGGATATTTCCTTTAGGATATTCAAGAATGACGAAACGTCTTTCTCATACGATTCTTCTTTTCGCTTCGCTTGTCAGAATACCGTCGGCGATCGGCACGGTTTTGATTTCGTTTTCCGTTTTCTTTTCTTTGAGTGCGGAGAGTCTTCCGCCGATCACCGCACCCGATCCGGATGCGCGTTACACCGAACAAATTTCCTGTCATCCGAACGATTGTATTTCCTTAAAACTCGAAGACATTCTTGCCGAAGGATCCGTTAAGTCCAAGATCTCCGATCTCATGGCGGAGAACGCCGGTAAGATCTTAATCGATACCTCGAACGCGCCCCGCAAGATCGATTCCGAGGATTTGGACGACGTTCGTACTCTTCTGGAAGAAATTTCCAAACGCGACGGAAAGGTTGCGATCGAAAAGCTACATATCGCGATTCGTTCGTTTCAGATTCCCGATCCTCCTTTTTTAAAGGACGTCGGTCTCGTTGGTTGGGACGTTTTCAAAAGAATCTACAAGAAGGTTTATTACCGTAGAACTTCGGACTATCATGCGAAGGTTTTGTATCATCCCGAAACGACGAACATCTTTCTGGTTTATTTCGTTCACCGAAAATACGGAGATATTTGCAACACGGTGTTTGCAAGCTGCAATGAGATCGAATATCTGGACGACGATACGTTCGATCTTCAACTTTCGCAAGCTTTGCGCGAATCGAAGGAAAAGAAGATTCCTGTGAAGGTCGCTTTTCGTCAAACTCCGGCTCTTCTTCCCGAAGCGAAGATCGATCTGGAATATCTGAAAGGGGTCAATCGTTCGACTCGGATTTATAAGTGGCTGGCGGCCGGTAAGGAAAGGGAAGTCAAACCCGTTACCAAGTCGCGCTTTCTTGTGTTTCAGGCGGTCGTTACCGCGATCGATTATTCTTTGACCGTGTACGATATGATTTCCGCGCTAATTCTATACAAACCCGCAACGGAACGGAAGATCGAAGTGAATTATATCGATTCGCCGCAAGGTAAACAAATCGATTCGATCATCTTTCTTCCTCCGGAGGAAGAGAAGACGAATTGAAAGCGTGAACGTGCGTTTCGCGGTTTTGTTTTTTAGAAAGTAAATTCGGATTTGTTGGGCTTGTCGGAACTTTGCCGTTTTTCGGAGACTGTGGGAACTCATACGAAGTGTGCGGGTTTTACGGTCAAACTCAGAATTGTGGGAACTCATACGAAAAACGCGGGTTTTGAGTACCTGATCTCGAATGTAGGAACTCACACAATCTGCGAGAGGGATGCGCAGGGCTTGTCTCGAAGCGCGCCTTGGGGAACATTTGATTTCCGCGCGAAGAGATGAGCGAGCAGCGAACCCGGAGCAGCGCGTTTCCCGCTTTGCGGGAACTCGCCCTAAAAATCGACAAACTCAATTCGGTCTTTCCGTCGGAACATTTCGTTTTTTAGAAATGTGGGAACTCATACGAAAATCGCGGGGTTTTACAATCCAACCTTGAATTGTGGGAACTCATACGTTTACGAATCCTATAAACGACTGGAAGAACGGATTTGAGGCTGTGAAACGGTCCCGACCTTTCCCGCAGAGGAAAGGTCGGATTTCTTTTTAACGGAAGAAAATAAACGTAAGCAGGATGAAGATAGGAATCAAAATTCCGAAAGAATATAGAACGTATCCTCCGAAACTCGGCATCTTTACCTTATTCTCTTCCGCAACGGATTTTACCATAAAGTTAGGCGCGTTTCCGATATAAGTCAGAGCGCCCATAAACACCGCACCGACCGAAATCGCCTTCAGAATCGCTTCGGCACGACCGTCCGCCAAAATCTGCGCGACGTCGTTCATTCCCAACGTTCCCTTCGCCAATGACAAGAACGTTAAGTAAGTCGGAGCGTTATCCAAAACTCCCGAGAACAAACCGGTTACCCAGAAGAACTGCCAAGTTTCGGTGACACCCAATTCTTTTCCGTGGTGTTCCAAAAGAATGAGCGCAGGAATCATCGTAATAAAGATTCCTATAAACAGATAAGCGACTTCCTGGATCGGATGCAACGTGAATTTGTTGTGTTCTCTCACATGTCCTTTGGTGGTAAGTTTGGAAAGAACGATCAGACCGATCAAAACTCCTTCGCGGATAAACGCGATGTACGGATTTTCCACGATCGCAGGGATGTAGTTTTGATTTAAATAAGCGACCGCTAAGACGACTCCGAGAAGCCAGATGAAATTGACCTGACCTTCCAAGCTGATCTTTTCGTGGCGCTTATGATCTTTCTTGAGATCGGTTTGGGTTTCTTTTTTATACGCGATCGTATCCCAGATAAAATACAGAATCAAAAGAAGAATTCCCGCAACGAGCAACTCCGGTAAAAGTTTAAACGTCCAGGTAAACGGAACCCCGATCAAATAACCGAGGAACAAAGGGGGATCTCCAAGAGGAGTCAGGGAGCCTCCGATATTCGAAACCAAAAAGATAAAAAAGACGACGGTATGGACCACGTGTTTTCTTTCCGAGTTCGTTTTCAGAATCGGACGAATCAAAAGCATGGATGCGCCGGTCGTTCCGATAAAAGAAGCCAGAAACGTTCCGATGATCAAGAAGATCGTGTTGTTGAGAGGAGTCGCGGTAATATCTCCCTTCAAACGGATTCCGCCCGAAATATAAAACAAGGCGCCGAGAAGAATGATAAAGGGAACGTATTCGAACACGAGCGTATGAACGATCTTTCCGAACCATCCGTGTAAAACCAGAATGGTAAACGAAACCGCCGCCAACGCAAGGGCGAGAATCAGCTTGTTCGTGTTGCTTTCCCACCAGTGAGAAGTCGCGTGTGAAACGATCGGTAAAAGAGCGATGCTCAAAAGCATAAGAACGAAGGGAAGCACGCTCCAATACGGAAGTTCGTCTCCCTGCACTTCGTGATGGCCGGAAGATGCTTCGTCGTTATGGGAAGAATCATGGGTCTCCGTGGTTTGCACGGGCGGTTGTGTTTCCCCCGCCGGTTCGTCCGCTATAAGCGCGACGGACGGCAGGGTAAGAAGGATCGCCAGAAGGACGGATGTAAGTTTTTGTTTCATTGCTCGTATCATCTGAAGAATTTTTAGACATTCTCGGGATTCGGAAGAAAGAGTAAAAGTAAAAAGACTTTCTTTGCCTTTTTTTTCCCCGTTTAACACAATCTATTTTGCGAACTTTTTTAGATTGCAGAATTTTTCAAGAAAGAGATGCTTTCCTGTGAAGTCCCCGAATAAAATTGTGCGAAAACGCGATTTACGGATGTCAGATGAAGAGAAGGGTTTCCCTCAAGGAATTCTAAGAAGATGGAAGCGTTGTTTGCAAAAAAAGTCTGTTTAACTCCGGCGGAGATCGAACAACGATTGAAGTCCGTTTCCATTCAACCCACGATACAGAGAATTTCAATCTGCCAGTATGTTCTTTGCGAGGCCGATCATCCCACCGCGGAAGAAGTCAAAGAATGGGTCGATAGCCGTTCCTTCAAAATGAGTTTGGCTACCGTCTACAACACGTTGAACATCCTTGTATCGGCAGGGCTTTTGAGAGAATTCAAATTTTCCTGTTTGGGAAAATCCGTTTACGACAGCAATATCGTGGATCACTATCACTTCTTCGACGAAAAGAGCGGTAAGTTCCATGACATCGATCCTTCTCTTCTTTCCCTCAGTTCCAATCTTCCCGCCGAGTTCCTGGTCAACAAAACTGATATTTTGTTAACCGGAAAACTGGCAAGCGATCCATCGAGCGACCTGAATTGCGACTCATAGGGATTTAATTCATTGAGTTTAGGAAGCGAGACGCCGAGTTTAGAGGGCGTGTCGGCTAACGAGCTCCGGAACACGGCGAGTCGCTCTCTTGCAAAGTAAGAAAACGATCCATCTTTAAAGATTGATCGCTTCTCCCAAAGCGGCGCCGAAAGACTCCATTACGGTTTCTGAAAGTGTAGGGTGTGCAAAGATCGTAGTCGCGATTTCCTTTGCCGTCAACTCCTGCGTGATTCCGAGTGCGACCGCCGGTAAAAGTTCCGTAACACCGGGACCGATGAGATGCGCTCCTAAAATTTCTCCCGTAGTCTTATCCACGATCACTTTGGTAAAACCGCCAGCGTCTCCCATCGCCTGCGCTCTTCCGCTTGCGGTAAACGGAAACTTTCCTACGCTGATCGTATAACCCATGTCAGTCGCTTTTTTTTCGGTGAATCCGATCGAAGCCACTTCGGGATGACAATACGTGCAACCCGGAATCGCGTTGTAGTCGATGGGAACGTAGCTCAAGCGGTGGGGATTTCCCGCGTGGATCGAAATCGCTTCCGCGGCTTTGATTCCTTCCATGGAAGCGACATGCGCGAGAAGAGGAGGGCCGTTGCAATCTCCGATCGCGTAGATATGAGGAACGCTTGTTTTGTATTTCGTGTCCGTCTTTACGAAACCTTTTTGTAAAAAGACTCCGATCTCTTCGAGGTTCATCGCGTCCGTGTTCGGAACCAATCCGATGGAAACGAGAATCTTTTCCGCTTCCAAAACTTCTCCCGTTTCCGGGAGATTTTTTCCCTTGAGTAGAACCTTTACTTTTCCGTTTTCCAGTTTCGGATCGGAAACTCCTACGTTCGTTAAAACTCGGATTCCCCGCTTTACAAACGATCTTTCTAAGAATGTAGAAATCTCTTTGTCTTCCACGGGAAGAATCTGGTCCAGCATTTCGACTAACGTGACTTTGGCGCCCATCGTCGCGTAAAAGTCCGCGAATTCCACTCCGATCGCACCGGCTCCCACGATTAAGAGCGATTCTGGGATTTTTTCCTGAACCATCGCGCTTCGGGAAGAAAGAACGGTCGTTGGATCGAAGGGCAAACCGGGGAGTTCTCTCGCTCTTGCACCCGTCGCGAGAATGAAATACTTCGAAGTGATTTCCTCTTTGGAAGTATCGGGCAGCCAAATCGTATTCGAATCTTTGAATACAGCCGTTCCCTTTTTTCGGGTGATTTTGTTTTTGTTTAATAAGAATTCCACGCCGGAAGCCATACCGTCCGCGACCTTTCTGGAACGCGCGATCATAGAGGGTAAGTCCGGCTTTGCGCCTGTAAGATCGATTCCGAATTCTTTAGCGGAACGCATCTTTTCCAAAAGGTGCGCCGATTCGAGCAAGGCTTTGGTGGGAATACAACCCCAGTTCAAACAGATGCCGCCGGGCCTTTCTTTTTCGACGACGCAGACGTTCATTCCCAACTGAGCGCCTCTGATGGCCGCGACGTAGCCGCCTGGCCCCGCGCCGATGACGGTGAGATCGTAGGATTCTGGCATAAAATTCTCCGGAACTATTAGAGTCCTTTTCGGAACGGTTCCGCAAGAATTATTTTGAACGGTCGGAAAGAATCCTCCGGATCAAGCGCTTTTCTTTTTCAGAACGAGAATCATTCTTCCCGCCGAATTTTTGAACTTCGTCTCGTTGAATCCGGAATACACGTGCATGATCTCGAATTTATGTCTGAGAATCATCCGTTCGATTTCGGGAAGATAGAAAACGCGCATAACGTGTTTATCCCGAATTTCCTTCGTATTGATCTGATAGATGTAATTCACTTCCACCATCGTGGACGTATCGGCCCTGACCAAACGGAAACCTCGGTTTCTTTGAATCGTAGCGCTTTGTGATTTGATCTGGGCCACCGGAGTGATCGGTTTTCTTTTGATCGTTCTAAGCGGCTCCGCGTTCCAAACTTCCAAAATCGCGAGACCGGCGGGTTTCAGATTCTGCTCCATGAGCTTGAGAGTGGAATCGATTTCTTCGTTCGTTAAGAGATAGTTAAACGACCCGAAAAGACTCATCACACAATCCAGAAGAACGCCGGATTGATACGTCTGCATCGGAGATACGTCGAACTTGCAATGCGAATATCTTTTTTTGGCGACGTCGATCATACGGGAAGAGGAATCGATTCCTTTGGGACGGTAGCCTAAGGATTGAAAATAACGAACGTGTTCTCCGGTTCCGCAACCCATATCGAGAATCGTCATGATTCTATGTTTGCGGAAAAGCCGATCCAAAAACTTGGCTTCGGAATCGATCTTGCGCGCGGGCTTTTCGATATCGAAGTAGAATTCTGCGAGTTCGTTGTACAACTTCATAAAAAATCGGTTTAGAGGTCTTGGAATCTGCCCGTTAAATATATTAACGGCAGTCTGCTTATGAAAATCCAATATTTCGGAATCATTTTCTTTTTTTTTAATTGTTCTCTCGTGTCTCTCGAAAGGCAGACCGGACTTAACAAAAGTCTTTGGAGCGGCGATACGTTGATTTTGGGGGGAATTTCGGTTTCTCTTTTGTTTCTCTTCGGACTGGTTCTGAAGGAAACCGTTCACAAGGCGCCCGATCCTTCGTCGAAGTCCTTCGAGGAGAATCGTGATTCGCACAAAAACGAAATTCTTCCGCGATCGGAAAACGCCGTTCTTACGAACTTCGAATCGAATGCAAAGCAGGATTCGATTTCGGAAACACGGACTCGGGTAGAATCGACGGTTCGAGCTCGAAACGTTTCGAACCTAAGAACGAATCCGAATGCGCATGCAAGTTTCGTCTGGAAGAGGGAAGTCCCCGCACATCCGGAACTCATACTCGCACATGAGACATTTTTAAAACAGCTCGGTTCTTATTTGAGCTCCGCTGAAATCTATTTTTTAAGCGGAGAAGTTTCGTTGCTTCTCGCTTCGAGAAAGGGAAAGATCTTTCATCTTCCCGAAAGCCCCGAAGAAAACGTAATTACCGAAAAAAGTCTGAGCGAGTTGCGTGAAGGAAGAATCAGTTTTACCGAATCGTTCGCGTTGATTCCGCTTTCGACCGGAACCGCACCGTTCGGATATCTCAAGATTTTGTTAAACGAATGGAATCTCTTGAACCCGAAAGAGTTCCGCTCCTGGAAGGAAGAATACGAAGAACAGGTTTCGATTCAATTCGAATCTTCCGATCCGGAAACGGGTTTCGGCAATCTTCACGCGTTCGAGTTGGACAAGCTTCGCGCGGAGGAGAACATTCTGATCTTTGCAAGTATTCAAACCGATTCTTCCCATCCGTATGTCTTGAAATGGATGTCCCTTTGGACTTCCAAAATCCTCCGAAAAACGATTCGCTTTTATAGAATCCGAAAGGATCGAGTCGCATTCCTTCTTCACGCCGAAGAATGGGACGCGTTCAGCAAAAATCTGAAGGAACTGATCGAATCCCTGCAAAACGAAAATCATCGAGTCGATCTCAACTTAGGCGTTTCGATTTTAGAAGAAACGAAGGAAGAATGGGTTTCAAACGCGAGAAAGGCGTTGGCCGCTTCGATCGAACAGGGACCGAACAGGTACATTTGTCTGTGAGCATCGATCCTTTACTCGACGAAAAATTCATTCTGACGATCTCTCAGATCTTTCCGGAATATTTGGACAAAACGTTGAACGTCACCGCGATCCGCGAGGCGTTCGGTCCTTCCAAAAACGAGGGGCTTTGTTACGAGAACTGTACGATGGTCGAGTTCAAGGGAGAAATCGAAGGAAAACTATTTCTCGCCATGGACGGATACACGAAGTTGAAACTTCTCCCCTTGGTCGCGCGCTCCTTTCACATCGATCCTACCGTACGGGCCGACGCACCTTCGATTCTGATGGAGTTCGCCAATCAGATCTGCGGAATGTTGATTTCCGAAATGAGGTTGGGAAGATTCGAAGCGGAACAGCTTCCTCCCGAAATTCTCAATCATAAACTCATACCGATCGATTTGGAAACGTACAGGCAATACATCCTGATTTATTTTTTAAAGGACGCAAAAGCGAAAGAGTATCTCGGAAGGGTTTATCTCATTCTTTTGATGAAGAAGTTTTAGACAAAAATAACGGTCTTTCGAAAAATTTTTGTGGAGATTTTTCCCGTAGCATAAACCCTCATTCGGATGAATTCTTTCAACGTATGGAAGGGATTGCCCTTTCTACTCGACTATTCCGGAATCAAAACTCCCCCGCAAGCGCGCATAACGGAAACGAGCCTGAGTCTGCCGAACTCCGTTTCCTTAAGAACGAAGATTCTCGAAAGCGGAAAGAATGCAAAGGCTCCGATCGTTTATCTCCAGCACGGGATGAGCTTTAAAGGAATCGACGATCCGCGTATTCTCGCGTTGGGAAACAATCTCGCCAATCGGGGCTTTCGAGTATATCTTCCCGAACTACCCGAAGTGAAAGGGCTGTTGATCCGTTCCGAAACGATCTCGAATATCCGGTCCGCGTTTTTAGGGATTCATGCTTTGGAAGGACGGCCTCTTTCTTATCTTTCCGCGAGTTTTTCAGCGGGAATGGGCTTTGTCGCATTAGCAAATCCGGAATGTCAGAACGCTCTTACGGCCGCGCTGTTGATCGGCGGTTATGCGAACTTCGGCCAGACCTTTGCGTTCGTATTAAAGAACTACGAGATCGAAAGTTACGCGGTGAATGTGATGATGTACAACTACATTCATCTGATCCGTTCTAAACACGAAGGTTTAAAGGAATATTTCTTAGAGTCGGCCTTGGACAACGGATTGTCTCGAACGCCCGATTCGCTCCGCGGTCCTAAGATCCTTGCCGGTTTGAACGAAGGTGATCGGAGCTTTGTTCGAAAGTTTTTGGAAAATGCCGAATTTCGGAAAGAATCCGCGGTCGCGATCAAAACGGCGGTCGCCGAACCCTTTGTGGAAGCGACTTCTCCCGCTTTCTTCGCGCATGAGTTTATCAAACCGTGTTTTCTGTTGCACGGAGACGACGATCCCGTGATCTCACCGCAGGAATCCAAGGATCTTCGCGAGTTGATTCTAAAGAACGGAAACCGAACGGTTCCGTTTCTGGAGACCAGTCTCTTGACGCACGGAGATCATCTTCCGTTTTATACGCGTTTGACGGAGATTTTGCCGATGGCATCCTTTTGGGGAGAATATCTTTTTTCCGCGAATCATCCATTCTAAGCGTGGATTTTTCCACAGCGTCTCGTCTCATAGCCGGCCGAACCAATCTTTGACCCTTTTGTTTCCGGGTGGAGGAGGGTTCGTAAGGTTCAAAAAAATCGACGGAATTCTCGAAGAAATCCGATGCGCCGATTGTTAAAAAGAATAGGATTTTCTTTTTTATTTATAATTTCACGGTAATATAAGTAAAAAAAAGTTTCATTTCAAGGGAACCTTATATACTACATTTAAGTTCCTTCTCTTTAAGTCGAAATTAGAAAGAGAAATGAACTTCGGTTTAGACCTGAAGATCGAAATACTATGAATGCGAAAGACGAGCCTATGAAAACACCAGCAACGGAATCCCAAACCGCCCCATCTCCCATTTCCATTGAATCGGCGATCAGCATCGGAATTTCCGCCGATCAGCTTTCTGCGGTGATGACCGTACGACCTTACAATCTCAAAGGCGAAAGCGTTTCCAAGGATAAGCTTTGGAGCATTATACTCGACTGGGGAATTCACAGAGAACGGATGTTAGTCGACGAGATCCGAAGAGTTTTGACTCTCTTGGACGAAGCGGGGAAACGAGGGGACTTTACTCCGATCAAGGTTGAAATCGCAAAAGGTGTCGCGCCGACTCCCGGAGAGAACGGTTGGGTTCGTTTTTATCATCCTATGGCAAAGCGCGTTAAGCTGCTCGAAGACGGACGCGCTGATTTCAGAAATATCGATCGATACATCAACGTAAAAATCGGCGAGAAGCTTGCCACAAAGTTCGAGGGAATTCCAGGCAACCCTGGTTTCGACGTTTTCGGAAACATCATTCCTGCACCGGCGATCAAACGTCCTAAGCTCGTGCTCGGGAAGAATATCGAAGAACGAAACGTTGTTGAAGAAGGAAAAGAACTTCAGGAATACTTTGCCGCGAGCAACGGCGTGATTTTCGTAACCGAAACTTCTATCACCGTTTCTCCCGAACTGCAAATTGCGGGCAACGTCGGACTTTCCACCGGAAACATTCAATTCGAAGGAAACGTGATTGTGCGCGGAGATATCGAACCCGGTTCTATCGTGGAATGTACCGGATCGCTCGTTGTCTATGGAAACTTGGAAAGCAATCAAATCAAGGTCGGTCAGGATCTGATCGTTCACGGCGGAATCAAAGGTTCGGGAACGGAAATCATTCACGTAACGGGAAGAGTACAGGCGAAGTTTATCGAGAATGCGCATCTCGAAACCGAAGGTGATATCATCATCGAAGGTGCGATTTTAAATTCGACGATCGATACTTTAGGGTCCGTTCTTTTGAGCGGCTCCAACGGCAACCTCGTTTCGAGCAAGGTAAGAACGAACGAAGGTGTTTCGGTCGTCTCCTTGGGTTCGAGCGCCGAGTTGGATGTTACCGTTGAGCTTGGATTTCATTTTAAGAACGATCGATCCTTTCAGGAAATCACCCGTAAGATCCAAATGGGTGAGAAGGAAATGGAAAAGATTCTTCCGAAAATCCAGCAGATCAAACACATGGTTCAGCGTTCCCGGGGAAATCTTCCCGAGGACAAGAAGGCGGCGTTTAAGACCGTATTCGAAGACTACAATAAGAAATTAAAGATTTTGAATATGCTCAAGTTCAAACAGGACTCCCTGAAAACTTCCCGTTTTAATCCGGGATCGGTTCGACTTGCGGTTCAAAAGGGAGCTTATCCGGGTGCCGTGATTCATTATAGAAGACAGATAGAGAAGATCACTAAATTTCAGTCTTCGTTTATGATGGTTTTTGAACCCGGTCAGGACAAAGCGATGATGGTCGCGTTGCAAACGACGAAGTAGTCCCGTTTTGTAGGAGTTCCTACGAAATTTTCGAATTAGAATGGGCTTGCCGTGAAGTTCGTTTTGTGATAAGTAGATTTTGCCGAGGTTTTCCCACCACCTCACCCCCCACCCAAAACAAGGGCGGGGCTCCGCGTGTTTCACAAAAAAATCGTCGGAAGAACGACGCATTCTTCAGCTTCAGTCGAAGATCTTCCTAAGATTCTCTTCCGTAACGGGAGAAACGATTCCCCGTTCGGTAATGATTCCGGTGATCAACGAAGCGGGGGTAACATCAAAGGAAGGGTTGAGCGCCTTCATTCCTTCTGGGGCAATCACTCCTTCGCTCAAGAACGGTTTTCCGTCCGCGTTCTTTAAAAATCCGAACGAAGTGACTTCTTCTTCCTTTCGCATCTCGATCGGAATATGACTTCCATCCGGGATTCTAAAATCCATGCTCTTGGCCGTGGCCGCGACGTAAAAAGGAACTCCGTGATGTTTGGCGACGATGGCAAGCGGATACGTTCCGATCTTGTTGGCCGTATCTCCGTTGGAAGCGATACGATCCGCGCCGACGACAACCGCGTCGATCTTACGGGAAGACATCACCCAACCGGCCATGTTGTCCGTGATGAGATACGCGGGAATTCCTTCTTCTTTCAGTTCCCAAGCCGTAAGTCTTGCACCCTGCAGATACGGTCTTGTCTCGTCCGCGAAAACCGTCAGAGAATGACCCGCGTCGCGTAGGGATCGTATAACACCTAACGCGGTTCCGTGACCGGCGGTCGCGAGCGCTCCCGTATTGCAGTGAGTGATGATGTTCAACGCGGAAGGATTTTTCGGAAATAAAGAAAGCGCATTTTTGGAAAGAGTCAGGTTGTTTCCGAGATCTTCCTCTAACATGAATAAGGCGAATTTCTCCGCTCCTTCTTGAAGATCGTTCAGTGTGAACGAATCATAGTCCGTTTCGGGAAAGCGTGCGGAGAATTCTTCGATCGCAAGTCGCAGATTGACCGCGGTGGGTCTGGATTCTAAAAGTTCGTGTAGTTTTTTTTTGAGTTCCGCTAAAGTCGGTTTCGAGGAAAGTCCGTTTAAATACAACGTGATCCCGAAGGCTCCGGTGATCGCGATCGCGGGAGCGCCTCTTACCACCATTTCGCGGATTGCGAAGATGCAGTCTTCCATCGTTTTTGCGTCGAGATAAGAAGTCGTACCGGGAAGAACCCTTTGATCCAAAAGAGTAAGCCGTTTGTTTCTCCAAAGAATGGGTTTTAATCCTGATTCCTGCATTTTTTTCTTCCCGACTATAAAGGATGAGGCCCGATTTTTCGATTTAAAGAATGTGATTGAAAAATCATTCTCCTTCTCCCGGAGAATGAGGAAACCCGGGGTGAATTTTTGCCCCGGCTTTGCCTGCTTGACTCTCTGACCACAGTTCGTATTCTATCCAATATGGCAAAAAGAAAATACCGAAACGGATTGTCGCTGTTCGGTTATTCCATTTTTCATCCGATCAATCTGTTTTTAATCGCGAACGTCCTGATTTATATTCTTCAGCTTTTTGCCGGCGGAACGGGAATCATAGAATACTACTTTGCGCTCACTCCCGCACGCGTGTTTCACGGATTTTACTGGCAGATTTTTTCATACGGATTTCTACACGAAGCGTATGGAACTCCTTTTATTCACCTTTTCTTCAATATGTATGTCTTTGTCATGTTCGGCGGCTTGATCTGTAAATACATTCCCGCTTGGAAGTTTACGATCGTGTACGTCGCGGCCATTTTGACCGGAGGATTGACCGTAATTCTCGCTCCTATCTTCGTTCAAGTATTAGGAATCCAGTATCCCATGGATTTATACCAAACCACCACGCTCGGTGCGAGCGGCGGTGTTACGGGAATTTTGGTTTTGTTCGGAATCCTTTTTCCGGAAACCGAAGTCTTTCTGATCTTCTTTCGGATGAAGGCCCGTTATGCGGCATGGATCTTTGTCGGCGGGGGATTTATCGCGGATATCGTTTCGGTTTATTATTTCCATTCTCCGTTTGTCGTGAGCAACTCCTGTCATTTGGGCGGGGCGCTCGGTGCGACACTCGTTGCACCTTGGATTTTAAAGGGAAATTCTTTCGACTCCGGAAAGATCTTTCCGAAGCGACAACCACCACAGGAAAATTCCGAATCCAAACCGCAAAACCGTTCTTTGGCGGAGGACCTCGATTCTCAAACGCGCAAGAATCGGGAACTGCTCAGCAGCCTTGCTAAGAAGAATTCCTTTTCCGATCAGGAAACATTTCTGACTCCTTTGCAACAAACGAACGTGAATTTGTGTCCTCCTCCCACGTATCAGCCCGAAGATCCGTTCTGTTTACGTTGTGAATGGCTTCCGAACTGCGCGTTACGAAAGCTGAAATTAGAGAGGGAATCTGGAAACTAATTGTTTCCGATTCTTTTTCCGATGCCTCTAACAAAAGAGATTTTTTTCCAAGAAAATTCGTCGTATAAATTGTTTATAATAGCGGAAGAAGTCCGATTTTCCGATACATTAAAATAGAACCATTTCAAAGATAGGGTGTAATTGTGACTCAGAATAAAAAGAGCGCTTTATTCGACATTTTAAAACGCGAGAAATTGGAGAAGCTTCTGAAAAAGAACGCACCTCCGAAGACCTCTGCGCCGAAAGAAAAGTCGCAATCACCCGCGATGGAAATTTCGGGAGAGAAGTCGGCGCCCGTCGATAAAAAAGATCAGGTTTCTAAAATTTACAAGGCCATGGACGAAGTGAAACTTGACGTTCGATATTATTTTTTAGAGGACGAATACAGGGATAAGATCGCGGGCATTTATATCAAAAACGAGGCTCATCTGGATCGTCTCGGGATCGAAGCCAAAAAATATCTGGATTATGCCCGCGAAAGTTTCGATCGTTACAAACAACTCGATAAAAAGATGCCTCTCGAACCCATGAACAAAAAATCTTGGGATCACGTCGAAAAGAGCTTAAACGAACTCATCGCCAAACTTCTCGAGAAGTTTGTTAAATAAAAAATCGCCCGCGAGCGGAAAAATCTGTAGGATCGTTTTCGAAGACCACGCCCGTTTTCAAAAATCTTCGGCCAGATTTCAAAATCGATACAGCCGTTTTCGATGGATCGAATTCTCTAGATTTGATTTCGAAAATTTCAACGAACTTTAATCCGGCTTCAACTCATTTCGATCGTATTTCTTTTTTGAATCCGAAAGGTTGGATCGATCAACATACGAAAAAAGCCGCAATCTCTTGCGGCTTTTTACATTCGAAAATTCTAAACTAATTTAGATTAAGTTAAACTCGAATTCAAAATCAGTTGAAGAATCTTTTGTTCGCTTCTTCGGGGATGGAAATTCCGGTGAGTTTCGCCTTTTGGATGATCTCCCAGAAATATCTGTAAGTCGCACGGTCGTGAAGATCGCCCGCATACTGGATCGGTCCCCATTCCGCGTTTTGAGCTTGGATAAGAATTTCAGCCGCAGTTTGCACTTCGCTGTAATCCGGAGCCATCGCGTCGAGGATCGCTTGGATCTGAGTCGGATAGATGGACCACATTCTCAAGAAGCCGAAATCGTCATGGGCGCGTTTTGCGTCCTTGTACGTTTGATATTGGTTTTTAAGATCGAGAGTTACGTTGTGCGCAGGGATTACTCCGTTTGCAAGCGCCGCCGCTACGAGATTCGCTTTTCCTCTTCTTAAAAGTTCGTGGTCGAACTGACCGGGGCTTTTCATACAGGAAGCGGGAATCGCTCCGTGGTGTCCCGAGATAAAGTCCATTAAACCGAAGTCAAGAACTTGTAACCAAGGAAGAGCCGCGATCTTTTCGATTTCCTGAAGAGCTCCGTTGGTTTCGATCAATACGTGAATCGGAATTTCCCTTTTGATTCCCGCTTTTTGAACCGCTTTTTGGATGTAAGTGATCATTTCCTCAACCTGGGCCGCGCGGGTCGGTTTTGGAATGGTGATGTATGCGATTTTTTCCCCTGCGCCCGGAACGATAATGTCTACGTCTTGTTTCCAGAATGCGTTTGTGTAGTCGTGAATTCTCACGCCGCTCATGTTGTGTTTGTTCAGTTCGCTGTTTTGAAGACGAACGATGAGTTCCGCGTGTTCTTTTTCTTTTCCGGTTTGCGCGCCGTCTTCGCAATCCATGGTGATGTCGAAGAGTCCGCCGAGTTTGTTCTGAAGTTCGAGGGCTTTTGTGATCAGCTTTTCCGATCCTGCAAAGTGCTCACAGGCAGGAATGATAGGGAAAGGCTTTTCTCCTTCGAAGAGCGCCTCTCTTGGATGAGTCAATTTAGACATAGAGATACCTTTAATTCTTATTTCGAGCCTGCAAGTGAGGGTGAAAAGGCTCTAAATACAGGTTTCGGAAGAAGGGGCCTCTGGTAAACCGATTTTCCTGAGATCAAGCCTCAAGAAGTTTTAGAATGACCGCTTTTTGAGCGTCCAGTCGATTCTCCGCTTGCTGGAATATGATGGACCTAGGGCTTAGAACCACGTCTCGGGTAATCTCATATCCCGCGTGGATCGGCATGTCGTGCATGACTCTTGCGTTCGTCTTTTCCATCAGAGCGGAATTGATCTGATACGGCATCATCAGTTCCATTCTTTGTTTTTTCTTATCGGCGTAAGAAGGATCGTTGAAGAATTCCATGTCCAGCCAAGTGTCCGTGTAAACGTAGTCCGCGTCCTTTACTGCCTTTTCCAAATTCGATTCCCAAGCGAGCGTTCCCTTGGACTTGGCCCGTTCCACGGTAGACTCGTGTATGTTTTCCTTTTCGGCGATCGGGGTTACGAGAGTCAAATGAATCCCCAAAGCCGCGGTGATTCCGATGAGAGAGTTGACCACGTTGTTGTGAACTCCGACATACGCGAGTCGAACCTGATTCAAAGGGCGTTCGGGTTTGTCGAGCGCGATGGTCATTACGTCCGCAAGAGATTGACAAGGGTGAAACATGTTGTCGCAGCCGTTGATGACGGGAACTTGTGAACCGTTCTTCATAGCAAGAAGGTCCTCGTGTTTTTTTAGACGGGCCATGATGACGGAAACGTTTCTGGAGAGATATCTCGCTTCCAGATCGATGTCGGAAAGTTGAAAGTTAGACGCCATCCAGTCCAAGTAAATTCCGTGGCCGCCCATTTCGGTCATCGCCACTTCAAAAGAAACTCTGGTTCTTGTGGAAGTTTTCTGGAAGAGCATCGCCAAAGAACGGCCGCTCAAATGACCCGCGTAGTTGACTCGATTCTTCTTTACGTGGATCGCAAAGTTCAGCAGATCGAGAATTTCGGAATCGGACCAGTCTTCCCAAGAAATAAGATGTTTCACGTTGATTTCGGACATAGGACTTTATGTACAGAAAACAGAATAGAAGGAGTTTCGTAAATGAAAATAGATATAAACGCCGCCCTAAGTTACGACCCGTAGGGAGTAACTTGCTGAGTTCAGGAAGGCGTTTGCTGAGTTTGCGCTGATCGAATCGAATGACTCCGGGGGGATGAGATTAGAATTATCCGGAAAAGCGTTTTTGAGTTTTAAAAAAACGGGGCCGGGGAAGCCCCTAAAGGTTCATGGTAAATCATGCTCCGCTCTCTATGCGTCGCATCTGAGAACTCAGTGCCATCGGCTCCCTACGGGTCGCGATGGCAGCGACAAATACGGAGGGGAAAGCGAAGAGCGCTTCGAAGAATCGAGTCTAAATCAAGACGCGAGTTCGAGGGCGATGAGAATGTCCGGCAAGCCCGTTCTTTGATGGAATTGAATTCCTAAAATAAATCCTTTTCCGTCGGGACGGGGAACTTGTCTTTGCAGACTTCCTTGAAATCGAAATTGAAAATCGAGTGCGTTGGAATCGATTCTTCCGCTGAGAGGGGAACCCGGAAGAAGATTCAATTCATTCAAAGAAGAAATCGTAAGACCTTCTTCCTTGAGTTTGAGAATTTCAAACGAATCCTCGAAACCGTCGATTTGTAATTTTAATCCTTGTAGATCTCTCGATGGGGTAAGGGGAATCCCTTCCATGGTTTACCTGCTATACTATGATGGGGAGAATGTAGGATACTTCCGTTACATTCGATTTACCCGAACAATACGAACCGGTAAAAAGAAGAATCCTCCTTTGACCGGGCGAAGTGTGGGAACTCTTACAAATTGGGAAAGTGAATCTTGGGTTCGGACCGTAAAACTCAGGATGGGGAGTTCCTACATTTCTTTCTACCATTGAATCTTGATTTCACAGTAAATCCGATTGTGGGAACTCCCACAAATCTCCTCGATTTTAATTGCTGACAGTCGGATTTCCGCAAAAAAGCTGGAAAGAGGGCGGAGTAAAAGTCGTGAGCGAGACAATAACACAAAAACCGAATCAATCCATCGAGGAAGAAACCAAACGGAGAAGAACCTTCGCCATCATCGCCCACCCGGACGCCGGGAAAACGACCCTTACCGAAAAGCTTCTTTTGTACGGAGGCGCGATCCAACTCGCGGGCGCCGTAAAGGCGCGTAAAAACAGAAAGGCAGCGACCTCCGACTGGATGGAGATGGAAAAAGAAAAAGGAATCTCCATCACGTCCGCGGCTCTTCAGTTCGAATACAACGGATACGTTCTCAATTTATTGGACACTCCCGGTCACGAAGATTTTTCCGAAGACACGTATAGAACTCTCATCGCTGCGGATACCGCAGTGATGGTGTTAGACGCGGGAAAAGGGGTCGAGCCTCAGACGATCAAACTCTTTAAGGTTTGTCGCGATCGCGGAATTCCCATCGTTACGTTCATCAATAAGATGGACCGGCCGACCAAAAATCTTTTCGTACTTCTGGATGAGATCGAAAAGGTTCTGGGAATCGCAGCGGTTCCTATGGTATGGCCGATCGGAACCGGAGTCGACTTCAGCGGAGTGTATTCCCGCAAAGATAAGAAAATTCTAACATACGATAAAACTCCGGGAGGAAGTCAGAAGTCTTCCTTTCAAACCTCGGGAGTCAACGATCCCGAACTCGACTCACGATTCGAAGATTGGGTTTTGAAATCCTTTCGGGAAGAATTGGAACTCGTGGAAGGCGGAATTTCCGAATTCAATCAGGAAGATTTTCTGGAATCCAAGATCACTCCGGTGTTCTTCGGTTCCGCCGTGAACAACTTCGGAATTCAATTGTTTCTCGACGAGTTTATCAAAATCGCGCCGCCTCCTTTGTTCTTTCCTTTGAAGGACGGTTCCCGTTTGGATCCGATCCATACTCCGTTCAGCGGATTTATCTTTAAGGTTCAGGCGAACATGAACCGGCAACACAGAGACCGAATCGCTTTTTTACGCGTGACTTCTGGTAAGTTCGAACGAGGGCTCAACGTGCTTCACGGAAGATTGGGAAAATCGGTGAAACTTTCCTCGTCGTTCGCGTTCTTCGGACAAGATCGAAACACTGTGGATGAAGCGTATCCCGGCGACATCATCGGGCTCGTCAACCCGGGCACCTATGCGATCGGAGATATTGTGGCTTCCTCCAAGGTTCCCGATTTAAAAGGACTTCCCGTATTCGCGCCCGAACTCTTTGCGACGATTTCTTCGGCTGATACGGCGAGCATGAAAAGTTTTCGAAAAGGAATCGATCAACTCGCGGAAGAAGGAATTCTTCATTTGTTCTCTTCACAGACGATCGGGGGAGGATTGCCGATCATCGGCGCGATGGGCCAACTTCAATTCGAAGTTTTTCGTCGAAGACTGATGGACGAGTACAACGCCCCGTCCACGATCACGATTCTTCCGTATGTGATTTCTTGTTGGATCGGACAAGAGGATCTGCCCAAGGTTCCGTCTTCCGCGAATCTCGTAACGGATCGTGGCGGAAGAGCGGCACTTCTCTTCGATACGGAATGGGACAAGGGATATTTTCAAAAGAAGAATCCGGAAATAACCCTTTTGGATTATCCTCCAACCGCTTAATACCCGATTCATCCGTTCTAAAAGCGGCCGCTCCGTATTTTTCCGCGGATCGATTTGTAAGAAAAAAGCAATACTCTGGTAAGATTCCGATTCATTTCGGAGTCATACATTTCGTATTTGCACCAGATGTCTTTGAGGCGGAGCGGCTTTTTTTAGTCACTTCGCCTATTTTTTTTGAAAGAAACTTTTGACGTTCACCTTGGTCTCTGGTTTCGTTCTCTTTCTCGTTCATTGGAAACTGAGGACGTATTGTTAACCCAACCGGCTCCTTGGACCGCTATGTAAGAAGCTTTTTTATTGCAACCGGTAACTCCCACCTGTCCGTTTCCTCTTGATAACTCTCCTAATACATGGATTTGAATTTTTTCCTGGGGGCACTCCATGTCGAAAGAGGCTTTATTCAACCCATATTGGCGGAAATGTTCTTCCGTTGTCATACAGTTGGAAATGAATAGTGTTACGCAAAATACACTCGAGATGTTAATAATTTTTTGAATCATATAACTATCTTCAGTTATTCTTTTGTTTGAATCATATTCTAATTCTTTCCGTTTATTCCGATTTATTCGTTGATGGTTCTTGTAGTTGTTACTCGATGGGAATGGATTGAAACTAAAAATTCCGGGGTTTTAAACCCGGCTTTGAACGGATTAAGCCAAAATGTCGAAATAGAATTCGGAGCAACAAAGTAGAAAAACGCGTTTCGCTTTCGCGTAAACGCCGATCTGTGCTCTCGAAAAATTCCTTTGAGCTTGAAATTCGATTTGATAGAGTTACAATTTCAAGAGTTGTCAATAAACATTTCACCGCGCCGCGGTTTCGTTCAGGATCGTTTCAAGACGTATGATCGTAAAAAAATTCCAACGTATTTACGCACAAGAACCGTTTATCTTAAGGGTAAGGGCTTTATATTTACTACTGTTTAACATAGTGGTTCTTACGTTCGCGAGTCTTTCGCTTACTTTCTTTTTCTACGAGAAGGAAGAAACGTATCGTCCCAGTTTTATACTCTTTATCATCGCTTCGATTCTTGCGATTCTCCTGCTCTGGTTGGGGCAATACAAGAAGGCGTTGATCATCACTTTGTTTTCCGTTTCCATCGGGGTTGGAGGCGCCTTACTTTTTGCGAATCCGGTCGGAAATATAATTCCGAGTCTTTCCATTCTTGTGCTGCTGTTTTTATTGTTCACGAATATTCGGACCACGCTCTTTGTCTCGTTATATTCGTTTATTATAATGCTTTTGTTTTTTTACAAACTCAGCCAGAGAAATATGTTCAACAGCGTATTCTTTGTGGATTCGGTGATCGGTTTTACCATTTTTATAATCCTCGCTTTTTTGACGGTCAATCTTCTGAATTCTTATATTAAGGAGAAGGACGAATTGATTAAGGAAATTCATCATAGAGTGAGAAATAATCTTCAAGTCCTAAGCGGCTTGGCCGACCTCCATCGCAACGACAAATCGGATTTGCAGAAAATCCTGTTCGAGTTTCAGAATCGAATTCTTACGATGTCCGAAGTGCATAATTTTCTGTATAAAGCGGATAATTATCACAGCATCGAATTTTCGAGCGTGATCGAAAAGATTATCGAGAATCTGAAGAACAAACACAAAAACTTGCGGGTAACCATTCGTAACGAATCGGAAAAAATCGATCTACCGATCGAAACCGCGATTCCTTGCGCGATGATCTTGAACGAACTATTAAACAATTCTCTAACGCACGCTTTTAAAGAATTTTCGGATCCGAAGATCGAGATCCGTTTTTCGAAACGCGGAAAAAATTATAAATTAGTCATAAAGGATAACGGAGTGGGGATGGCTACTCCGGTGGATTTAAAAAAATCGAATACGACCGGATTCACTCTGATGCATATTCTCTCTCAACAGATTCGCGCGAACTTCGAATTGAACAACGATAACGGTTTGGTCGCGACGCTTGAGTTTTGATTTACGATTTACGATTGCGCGTGCCGCACGATCCGCCGCGTTGTTGCAGTCATCTCGGCGGTATTGGTTGCATAGATTGCTTTTATTTCGGGGGCGAGTACCGATTTTTGGAATTGGATCTGTCCTTGTCTAAGAGAGCTTTAGGAATAAAAAAGCCGGTTTAAAAACCGGCTTTTTTATTCGGATTCTTTGAAACCCGCTCGGCGTCGCAGAGCGGTTCCTAAAATCCTTTGCGTAAATTCTAAATTAGAATTCGTTACTGGAGGTTATCCGCAACCAACTCCGCAATGTCTTTTACTTTTACTTCTTCGATCTTTCCTTCGTGTTTCACACCGTCGGTGATCATGGTCACGCAGAAAGGACAAGCGGTCGCGATCGTAGTCGCACCCGTATCGAGAAGCTGTTTGGTTCTCTTGACGTTGACACGATCGTTGTTTTGTTCTTCCATCCACATCTGAGCTCCACCGGCTCCACAGCAAAGACCCTTTGTGTGGTGATCGGAAGGTTCCGCAAGTTTTCCGCCGGCAACTTTTTTCACGACGTCTCTCGGGTTCTCGTAGTTGTCGTTGTAACGGCCGATGTAGCAGGAATCGTGATACGTGTATTTTCCGGAAGAAGCGTCTTCCGCGGTTTTCACGTCGAGTTTTTTGTCCTTAACAAGCTCGTTGATGAATTCGGAGTGGTGAACCACTTCGAAGTTTCCGCCGAACTGAGGATATTCGTTTTTGATCGTGTTGTAGCAGTGTGGACAAGCGGTTACTACTTTTTTCACGTTGTATCCGTTCATCGTGTCCACGTTCGCTTGCGCAAGAGTTTGGTAGAGGTATTCGTTCCCGCCTCGTCTCGCAGAATCACCGGAGCAGTTTTCTTCCGTTCCGAGGATTCCGAATTTCACGTCCGCCTTCTGGAGAATTTTTACGAAAGACTTCGCGATGCTTTTGTTTCTTTCATCAAAAGCTCCCGCACAACCGACCCAATAAAGAACGTCCACGTTTGCGTCTTCGGCCATGGTTTTAACGCCAAGACCTTCCGCCCAATCCGCTCTTGTATGAGCTCCTACACCCCAAGGGTTGGAGTTGTTTTCCATGTTTACGAATGCGTTTTGTAATTCCACGGGGAATTTGGATTCCGCAAGAACCAAGTGTCTTCTCATTTCCATGATCGCATTGACCTGGTTGTTTCCAACGGGACAAGCTTCCACGCAAGCGTAACAAGTCGTGCAACCCCAAAGAGCTTCTTCGCTTAAACCTTCGTAGCTGTTGATGACTCCAGTGTCCAGAGCAGCGACTTTTTCAGCAGCGACCGCGGAATCGGTTTCCTGCGCTCTGATCTTTGCGACTTCGGGCATTTTATCCAAAAGGGCGTGTTTTAAATCCGCGATGATCATCTTCGGATTGAGAACCTTTCCGGTTCTGTTTGCAGGACATTGAACTTGGCAGCGACCGCATTCGATACAAGACATACCGTCGAGAAGGTTCGGCCAGGGGAAATCTTCCACACGGTTCACACCCCAAACAACGTTTTCATCTTCCAAATTGAGTTTGGAAAGAGCGCCCTTCGGAGTATCGGATTGAAGGAAGTAGTTGAACGGTGCGAAGATCAAGTGTGCGTGCTTAGAAGTCGGCACGTAAAGCATGAACGCGAATACGGAAAGAATGTGAACCCACCACATGATTTGAACGACCAGGTCCGCTGTGGAATATTCCACGCCGATGGATTTCCAAACGGCACCGATTCCGGCAGCGATAAAGGAAGCGTTTTCAGTAGGGCTGTCGTAAACCGCTCCCACCGCTTTTGCGCCTTCTCCCAAAAGTGTGGAGATCATCAGAATGGAAATCATGCTGATGACGATCGCAGACGCAGGAGAATGAACGTCGAGGCCTTTCGCTTTTTGAATCCATCTTCTCCAAGCAAAAAATCCGAGACCGATTAAAACGAGAATCGAAACGACTTGTACGATGGACTCGTAAAGATGTCCCGCGTGTTCTCCGAACAAGAAACCTACTAAGGAGAATTTATACGGATCATCCATTCCGTACCCGATAAGACCTGCGATCATCTGGCTTGTAGTGTGAATCGTATAGGTTATGAAACCGTAGAAGATGAACGCGTGCATGATACCGCGGACAGGCTCTTTGAAATTCTTTTTTTGAAGAATTACGTTCTGAATAAAGCTATTGATTCGGAATACCCAGTTCGGATTTTCCAAAAAGTTTTCGGTTCCTGCGGCCTTTCTCGCGCTGAAAATCAGATTGAGGCGATAGAGGATCGCACGAACAAAAACTACATTCGCGATTACGAATAAAATGGTGAAGATCAAATGAAAGGCGATTTGAGAAATTGCCATATGGATGAGTTACCCTTTCTTGTGGATTGGTGAATGATTTACAGCGTAGGAATCGAGAACCTCCCTGTCGAGGAATTTTCAAATCAAGGGTTTCTGGTAGAACGATCGTTCTTGAGATTGAAACTCAATGATATTTTCGTGAGAGCGGAATGTAGTAGTTCCTACATTTTGAAAAGAAGTCCGGAAGAATGTGGGAACTGCTACGTTTTTCCGGATATTATACGGCGGTCTTGATCTTACTGAAAACGGCAAGTGTGGGAACTCATACGGATTCCAGAGTGGATCTCGTGTTCTCACGTAAAACGTGGAGTGTGGGAACTCATACAATTCTCCCGTAAAACGGACTTGCATTGAATTGAGACAAAGTCTCTTTTAGAAAAAGACAACCATAGAAACAAACATAAGCTTCTTTTCTAAGGTCTGAATTCTTAGAAACCGCAGGGAAGAATTCTCCAAAAAAGAGGGTGCAAAATAAAGAACACCCTCCAAGCTTGAAGGTGTTCTTTGCGAAGTTCGCAGCTCATAAGGAGTAACAGTGGCCTCTATCTTCTCATCTCAACCCAGCGATCGGATTCTCGAAAAAGCCTTGGACGGAGTTCGAATTTCTCCCGAGGAAGCACTGATTCTGTATCGGGACGGGGATCATCTTAAGATCATGGCGGCCGCCCGTAGCCTTCGGGAAAGAATTCTCCCGCACGAATACGCGAGTTATACGATGTTTCGTGTCGTCAATTACACGAATTACTGCAACGTGGAATGCAGCTTTTGTTCTTTTATGGATGAGATCGGAAACGGAAAAGGTTACGTTCTTTCCGCCGAAGAAATTTTGGAAAAGATGGACTATGCGGTCGGCGAAGGTGCGGACCAAATGTTTTTGCAAGGCGGCGTGTATCCGGATCTTCCGTTCGACTATTATCTCAACGTCATTTCTTCCGTGAAAAAGAAATATCCGGACATGCATATCCGCGCGTTTTCTCCGGTGGAAATCATCAATCTCGAAACGATCACCGGTCTTCCTCTGAAGGAGGTCCTACAAATCCTAAAACAAGCGGGACTGGATTCCGTTCCCGGGGCGGGAGCCGAAATTCTCACCGACAGAATGAGAAACATTATCTCTCCTAAAAAAGCGACCACGGAAGAATGGGTTCGCGCGATGGAAACCTGCCACGAAGCGGGACTTCCCGGAAGCGCGAACATCGTGTTCGGTTCGGAAGAAACTCAGGAAGAAGTGATCGAACACCTAAGCGTTGTGCGAAATCTCCAAGACCGGTCCGGAGGATTCTTATCCTTTATCCCTTGGACCTTTCAACCCCAGACAAAACGATTCAAGGTGCGCGCGGTTTCCACACAGGAATATCTGAAGGTGCTCGGGATCTGTAGAATCTTTTTGGACAACATTCCTCATATCGAAACTTCGGTGATGGTTCTCGGAAAAGGCGTCGGTCAACTGGCTCTGACGAGCGGCGCGGACGATATATCTTCCGTGGTCATCGAGGAAAACGTGCTTCGTTCTTACGGACTCAAAACCGAAAAAGAAGCGGTGAAATTTTTGAAAGAAGGCGGCTTTGCACCGAAACGCAGAGACCTTCTTTACAACTACGATCGTTACAAGAACGAACTCGCGCGGACGCTTTGATCAAAAAAGAATGTTTTAGAGGATAGGATGATAAAAATCGTAAACTTTACGCTCGTGTTTCTGATCGCACTCGCGGCTTGTACGAAACAAATCCACGAAAGAATTCACGTCGATACCGGCGTGACCGTAGAAACCTTAGGACCGCATAAATACAAATTAGTCGCGATCGGGGGAGCTTCTTCCAGTTCGGTCGAAGAAAACGACACGTTCAAAATGAAGAATACTTCCTGCACTGCGGCCAAGTCCATCGCCGCCCGCAAACTCGAAGAGTTGGAACCAGAACAAAAGAACAGACAGTTTTTTATGGAAGCGACGAGCACTCGTTATATCGACGACGGCGCGTATTGCGAAATCACCTTTCACTACGAGCTTCCCGCTCCTAAGAAGCAGCCGTAGTCGTTCCGGGAGTTTCTTTCGGAAAGTAACGGATCGGTTCGATAAACGAAACCCGGTTGCGTCCTTTTTTTTTCGATTCGTATAAGGCCGAATCGATGGAGTGATAGATATCGTCGAAACTGAATTCTTCCTCGGGGCCGAAGATACAGGCCCCAATCGAAACGGAAATTTTTACGGAAGCTCCGCTTTTGGTTCGATAAGACAATTCCTTTTCGGAAACTTCCTTGCGCAACTTTTCGCAAAGCTGAGAAAGATCGTCTTTTTTGATCGCGTCGAGAAGAATACAAAACTCGTCCCCGCCGATCCGCGAACAGATATCCGTCGCCCTTACCCTTTGTTTCATCACGTCGGAAATCGTCTTCAAGGCCGAATCCCCCGCGAGATGTCCGTAAGAATCGTTGATTTCCTTGAGATAATCCATATCCAAGATGATCATCGCAAGGGAGAATTTATAACGTTGTGCGCGCTTTAGAAAGAGTTCGAACTGTTCGATCAGATATCTCCGGTTGTAAAGCCGCGTAAGCTCGTCCACCTTGGAAATTTTTTCGATTTGAATGTTCTTATCCCTAAGTTTGTTCACCGCCTTCTGCAGTTTTTTCTTGGCGCGGTGATCCATCACTCTCCAGAAATTGATGAGAAGATTTCCGAACACCCCCGTAAAAAGATAAATCAGAACGTTTGCAAAGTCGTGCTGCAAAGCGGTCGCGTTTCCGGTTAACGTGGTGCATAAAACCAAAGAGAAGTAAAAGAGCGCATTGAAAAAGATCACGGTCGTTCCCGTGAACCAAAGCAGAATGTTTCCGCTCACGACGAGGGTCGTATAAAAATGAAAGTAAAGTCCCATTCTTTCCGAATCCAAAAACACGTACGGAAGAATCGAAAACACGATCGTGCCCGAGGAAAAAATACTGAATCGTTCGATGGTTCTGCGAAAAGAGGATTTCCATTTTATAAGTAGAAATGCAAAAAAAGCGGACAACAATACGACCGTCAAACGGGAGTATACAAGGACGCGATTTTCTTCACCGAGAGGAGAGGCGCCGTCGGGGACCAAGGCGGAAAGAAAACTGATTCCGATGCAGAAGAAAAAGTAAATGACCGTCGCTCTTCGGATGTCCGGTTGATAGATTCTCAGATAATCTTCCGGGAACGGATTGAAAAAAACTCTCCGAGCGAGGAGTTTTATTTTTTGATTGTTTCCCAAAAAGAATCTCATGCGGTATTGCAAACTCCGAAACGGAACCCGGCTTCCTCATTTTAAAAACGCTATTCTATAAACAATCAGGATTTATCGTCCGGTTCAAGCGACTTTGCCTGTACTCGTTGTTTGACGATTAAAAAACGACGATCTTTCTCGGGTTTTTGGTCAGAAGAGAGGGCAACGGCATTCCTTCTCCGCCGAGAGAACGCACAAATTTACCGTTGATGGAGAGTTGAATGCCTCGGATCGGGAGATTCTCCATAAGGCTGTAAGTAAGCTGATCGATTCGATCCTTAAGAATTTCAGGCCCGGCGCCTCGTTCCAAATCCCCGCTTAAAGAAAGTTTCAAAACCCCGTTTTGGATTTCGTAGTCGGAGTCATAGCGCAGGGATTGCGGAATCGAATTCAAAATTCCTTTTTCTTTTTCCACAGAAACCGGTCCCGCGATCAGGGAATTCAGGATGAGCTTGACCCGATCTCCTCCTTTGGAAAGACGCAAAACCTTCACGAGCCGGGAATGACTTTTGTTTCCTTTTCCGTAGAACTTCAGAAAATACAAAGACAATTCTCCCTTTTCGCTCGGGATCGGAACGCTTGCGTGTGCGGAACCGTGTTCCGATTCTTTTTCGGATAAAACGTTCGTAATCGGAGGTTCGAGAACGGGAACGAGATTGTCCTCGTCCAAATCCTCTTCGATGGAGTTTGCGTTTTCGGAAGAAGTCTGCACGTCTCCATTTTGGAGAAGTTCGCCTAAGATTTCATCCTCGGCTTGATCCATGATTTCTTTGTGATTGAGATTTCCCTTTGGAGAAGAGGAGGATTCGGGGCCAAACTTGCCGATGTTGCGAAACCCCTGAAATCCCGCGCCGGAAATGGAAAAACCGGACCCGGTGCTTTTATCCAAAAGCACCAATGTAAAAATAATTCCGGCGAGTATGAAGATGAGATTTTTTCTTTTTTCGGAATCCGGCACGTTTTCATTTTCGGAAAAAAAGGGAATTCTATGCAGGCAAAAATCTACAGGATTGCGGTCAGATCCGTAAGGTTTTTGAGTTCCAATTCAAAGTCGGGGATTTCCCCGGCGGGCGCGTGACCGTAGGCGCAGAATGCGAACGGGCATCCGTTTTGACGGGCCGCTTCGTGGTCCGAAAGTCTGTCTCCGATCATGAGGATTTTGTCCGGTTCAAGACCGTAGAGTTTTACGTATTCTTTGAGAATTCCTCCCTTGGTCTTGATCCGATCGTTGTCCAGGACGAGAATCGGATCGAAAAAGGAAAGAACACCTGCAACTTCCAAAATGGTTTCGACATACGGTCTTCTGCCGTTTGAGGCGGCCAGGATGCGGAATCCTTTTTTGGAAAGGGATTCGATCGTTTCTTTGACGCCGGGGTAGAATTCTCCCTCTCCGTTTCGGATGCGTTGGCATAAGAATTTCAATACGCTGTCGGAAATGCCGTCTCTTTGTTCTTCGTTGAGTTGAGGGAGAAGATTTTGAAAGATCGTTTTGACCGGTTTTCCGATTTCCATCATGATTCTGTCCCGGGACGGAAGTTCGATCGGAATCCCCGTGGTTTCGGAAAAATTACGGATCGAGTCGCGATAGACTTCGAGAATGATTTCTTCGGAGGAGAATAAGGTCCCGTCCACGTCGAAGGCAAGAGCCTGGAGAAAATCGCCGGAAAATGCAGTCATCACGGACAGTTTCTGAAAACGGGTCCTTTTGGCATTTTCTTTTTCCCTTTGCTTGATTTTCCTCCTACACGGAGAAAATAGGAAGAACCCTCTTATGAAGACTTCGCAGCCGCATTCCTTTGCTTCTCTTTCGGGACAAGAATGTTCCGCAAACCGCACCGCGTTGTTTTCTTCTTTCGTATGGAACGATTACAAGGCACAGCTCCAGAATCGGGTGCGAGGATTCGAGCTGGAACGTTATTTCGCATTAACGGAAGGCGAAAAAATCGGAATCTCCGATACGATCCGTCTCAACGTTTCCGCGACGCCATATTACATTTCTCTAACGGACCCGAACGATCCGGAAGATCCGATCCGAAAGATGATCGTTCCGCGCGAGGCCGAGTCCGTTTTTTCACCGGAAGAATCTCCCGATCCGCTGCACGAAGAACGCCTTTCTCCCGTAAAAGGACTGACGCATATGTATCCCGACCGAGTCCTTTTGTTTACCAATCACGAATGTTCCGTGTATTGCAGACATTGTATGAGAGGACGCAAGGTTTCCGATTCCAGGGAAAGAATGCTGACCGGAGATCTGGAAGCCGCGTTCGAATACATAGAATCCCGTAAGGAAATACGCGATGTCGTATTATCGGGAGGGGACCCTCTCAATCTTTCCGATTCCAAGATCGATTGGATTTTGGAACGTCTGGAAAAAATCGATCACGTAAAGATCTGCAGGCTCGGAACCAGAAATCCGGTCACGCTTCCGTTTCGAATCACGTCCGAACTTTGTGCCGTCATCGAATCACACAACACCGATCGACTTTCGATCTTCTGCAACACTCAGTTCAACCACGCCAACGAATGTACGAAAGAAGCGAAGGAAGCCGTGTTGAAACTTTTGAAAGCCGGAGTCAGCGTGGGAAATCAGTGCGTTCTCCTAAAAGGGATCAACGATTCCGGAGAAGCTATGTTAGAACTTCATAAAAAACTGTTGGAGTTGCGGATTCGCGCGTATTATATGTACGACCCGGAATTGATTCCGGGCTCGAGAGGATTTCGTACCCCTCTCGCCAAAGGAATCGAAATCATCTCTTATTTGAGAGGAAAAATCGCAGGAATGGGGATTCCACAGTTCGTCAACGATCTTCCCGGAGGCGGGGGCAAGATCACTTTGACCCCCGATTGGTATCTCGGTTATTACAAACCGGAACGAATGCACGTATTCCGCTCCGCGTTACGCGGAACCTATCATCTCAGTCCGGAACCTCCCGATAGCGATCGGGAGGAATTCTATCCTTCTCTTTCCGCCGAAATCTGGGATCGGATCGCTCCGAACAGCTACGGGGCCCAAGAGAAAAAGTTTTTATGAAAGAAGAAACGCGAAACCGAGACGAAAAAGAAGCGGGCCTTTCGAATACGAGTCGATCCGGTCTTCCCGAAACGTTCGGAGCGGGCGAATCGGATCGAAACAAAAAGCCCACCGTTTTGTTGTATGCGGATCTGCACGAGTTCGAAGGAGAGATTCCGGACCACTATAAACAAGAGTGGGAATCGAAAATTTCGGTCGATTCGATCACGAAATTGTTAAGCGACATGGATGAAAGGGTGGAACTCGTAACTACACCCGAAGAGCTTTTGGAAACTCTGCAGGTTTACGCACGTTTGGATCGCAAAGAACGTCCCGTCTTGTTTCATTTGATGGAAGGATTTCGGTCCCGCAATCGGGAATCCTTGATTCCGGCCGCGGCGGAGTTGTTCGGGTTTCCCCATACAGGCTCGGACGGCTATGCGCAGAGCGTTTCTTTGGATAAGAATCTGACGCGGATCTTTGCGGATTCGATCGGATTGCCCGTGGCTCCGGGATTTTTGGTGCGTTCCAAGAATACGATGACGGAGGATCTGCAAAACGTTTCCGTTGCGGATCGAAATTCTCCCATGAAAAAACAAGATCTCGTTTTCTTAAAAGAAGATTCGTTCTTGAAAACACGACGCGTTTTTTCCCGGGAAAACGCAGTTCTTCCGAACGGAGTTTCATTTCCCGCTTTCGTGAAACCCGCGGGAGAAGGTTCCAGCCTCGGAATCGGTGAACGAAATATCGTTCACGATTTGTCCGAACTACGCGCATTTTTATCCGCGAACCCGGAGGAATTCTTCCCTTACTTAGTCGAAACGTATTTAAGAGGAACTGAATATACGATTTCCGTAATGGGTTCGGAAACTCTCGGTTACCGCGCAACCGGGGCCGGGAGATTGATCTTGCAGGAAGCGCTCAAAGTCGAGGAAGTCTACGGGGAAAAAACGAAATCCAAAGATCGAATGCCGGAGGCGCTCGTATTCGATTGCCCGTCCCGATTGGAAACATTCCTTCAGGAACAAAGTCTTCATCTTTGCAAATCTTTGGGAACTTCCGGCGCGGCAAGACTCGACTGGAAATTGGATTCTTCGGGAAATCCATTCTTTATGGAAATCAATTTAACTCCGGGTTTGTCCCCGTTTTATTCCACCTTTCCGATTTGTTATCGTCAGAGCCTAGGGGACGAAAAAACCTTGTTTCAAGAGATTTTAAACATCGCTCGCAGAGAATTCGAAACGGATCGATTTTTATATTCTCAAAAAAAGATCCGTCGGATTCTCTCACGGACATAGACTTGAATTTATGCAGACCGCAAGCCTGAAACAAACGACGATTTCCTTTCGCAATACTTTGGAAGATTCGGTTCGCAATCATCCGGTATTGACTTCCAACCGTTGGCTGGAACAAAAAGAAAGAAGAATGGAAAAGGAGGATCTTCTTCTTTGGCTTCGTCAGGAATACTTCGTAAGCGTCGATTTCGTAAATTGGTTTTTAAATACGGCATCGATCTCCGAATCCGTGGAAGCGAAGATCGTCCTCGTTCAGAATATCTGGGAGGAATTGGGGGAAGGGAAGGCGGAAGATTCCCATGTTCGAATTCTGAAAAAATTCCTTTCCGACATGGGAGAAATCGTCGAAGAACGGCACAAACTTCCGGAAACACAAGCTTATTTGGATCTGATGCGGAAGATCACCACTTCCGATTTTTATTCCGCGCTCGGGGCGCTCGGACCGGCGAACGAATACTTGCTGAAATTGGAATATTCAAGAATGTTTGAGTCTTATCGCGATCTGAAAACCAGAATTCCATTGCCCGAAGGAAAATTTTTTCAAGTAAATTTGGAAGCCGACGAATCCCACGCGGAAAAACTCTTTCGATTGATCGAGGTCGTCGCCGACACCGATGAAAAACGCAATCGAGTGCTGGATGGAAACAGGCTTGCACTCGACGCAAGGCTCGTGTTTTACGAAGGATTAACGGCTTTTCAGGGTCTTTAATAGACCGATTCCTATCATTCCGAAAATAGGAATCAACGGAAGATACAAAAGCGGTGCGATCCACCGATATCCTTTGAGGGAATGGCTGAGTTTGCGGATCGCGAAAAAGCCGGGGTATCTTCTTCCATCCGCGATCATCTGCACGTTCCCTTCCGCCACGGAAACGTTCAAAGAAGGATGGATTTCCCGTAACTCTTTTTCCGAAAAATCGCGGAACGAACGAAAGCGGATCTTTGGGTCGAGGTTGATCGATTGCAGTTTCGCTGCGAGATTCGCACAGAAAGAACAATCGCCGTCGTATAAAAAAACGAGAGAATTCATTAGAATATTAAAATGTACTCACTTCTTTTTTGGATTCGAGGTCCTGCGGAAGGTTTTTTAAAAAGGCGCAGACTCCGGGAATGTGTTCCTCTTTGACTCCGATCCAGAAATAGATCCAGATTCCTTCTTTTTGCATTCCGTCGCAAACCTTCATATACCATTTGGAGATCGTGTTTTCCTTTCTCGCTCTCCAGAATAAAATCGGGAACCGCGCGATCATGTCGTCCCAAATATCCCTTCCGACTCCTTCTCCTCTTGCGATTTCGTCCACCGCGAACTTGGAAAGAAAGGTTCCGAAAGGAGTGTTCTTGACCAAAGCGCAGCCCTTGTATTCGGATTCGAGAACGATTCCCGCGAATTCCTGTTTCCAGAAATCCTCTTTGAGGGAACGCTGGAACGCCTTTTCAATGAGAAGATTCATCTTCTCTTTCGAGACCGAGTTTACGTCCGCGATAAAATCGATTCTGTTTTTTCTACGGAGAAGCGTTCCGCTTCCTTTGATAGTGAATAATTCCTTTAACAACGACGAAGCGGACGTGACGGCGATTCCGAATTCCTTGTCCTTTACGTTTTTATAAAGTTCCAAACAGGAGTTCAAAAGGGCGGAATCTTCCCGGTCGGCGACGACGGACGAATCGATATCGTAGATGGAGATCTTATTCCCTTCGGAGTAGATTCCTCCTCTCGTATATAGATGGACGAGCTTTTTCGTTTTTAGAGTGGAGCAAAGCTTGGTTAAAAAGGAAAAAAGCGCGGCGCCTTTTTCCTCGGCCACAAATACCGGAAGTTTTTTTTCGGCGAGAGCGGATGCGACCGAACCCGCCAAATCCTGAGAATGTCGGAATAATTTTCCGGGAAGAATCGACGACGTTTCTTGCTTACTTTGATTTCTGTAAAAAAGATTGGTATAGGAGATTCCGTCCTTGTCCAAGACGACGACGGGATACAGGTCGAGTTTGTGCAGCAACTTCAGGTTGTAGAGAAGCGCTTCCGCGGATTCCATCAGGGTTCCGGAATCCGCGTAGATGACTGCGAACTTTTCGGGTTCGATCGAACGGAAGAGTTTTAAAAATTGAAACGAATCCTTGGTGTTCTCTGTGACTTCTAAAAGTTTAAGGAGAATTTCCTGATGTTTCATTCTTTTTTGATTCGATTATTTGCCCAGAGTGTAGGCAACCAATTTTCCTTTGAGCTTCCCGATTGTCAGGGATTGTTCCTTGTCTTTTTTGAGTTTTAAAAAACCCAAGAGCGAAGTGTCGCCGCAGACGATCGCGAGTACGTTGCCCGCAAAATGGTCCTTGAGCCGCTTCCCCCAAGCCGTATAAATCTCCTTGGCTTCCTCCTTGGTTCCGAGACGAACTCCATACGGAGGATTGGTCACGATATAACCGCCGGAAATCTTATGTTCGTTTTCGGAGACGGTCGCATCGGATTCAAAAAAAGTGATGAGGTGATCCACTCCCGCATTCTTCGCGTTCAGTCTCGCGAGATTCAAAGCCTTTTCATCCAAGTCCGAAGCGAAAATTTTCGCAGCGGAAGAATTCTTCTCATTCTCCCTGCGAGTCGGCTCGCCGAACAGTTTTTGAAACGGAAGGGAAGAATCCAGACTTCTGTAATTCGTATAACCGCCGTATAAAAGTTTCAGGGCCGCCTCGATCACGACGGTTCCCGAACCGCAGAACGGATCGTATAACGGTGATTTGGCGTCCCATCCCGAATAACGAACGAGCGCCGACGCGAGAATCTCCCGGACGGGCGCTTCTCCGCCGATTCTTCCGTGACCTCGTTGTTGGAGAGGTCTCGTGTTTAAACCGAGGGAAAGTTTTGCGTGTTCGGAATGGGAACGAAGATAGAGTAGAAAATCCGGTTCTTCGCGCGAAATTTTCGGGGGTTCTTTTCCTTTGGAACGGAACCTGTCGAAGATCGCGTCCTTCAGTCGGTATGTCGCATAACGTGAATCTTTTAACGCGTCTTTGGTGGTGGAATCGATTCGGATCGAATGTTCCGAGCCGAAAATTCTTTCGAAAGGAAACTCGAGCGCTTGATTGTAGAGATCGTCCGGATCTTCCACTCTCCAGAATTTAAGGGAAACGCTGATCCCGGATGCGATTCCGGTGGAAAGAATGAAATCCTTCAACGCCTTGGAAGAACCTTGAAAAAAAACTCCCCCGCGGTTTTCGGCGACGATCTTTAAACCGGCTTCCAATACTTCTTCGCGCAAAAGGCCGGACAATCCGTCCGGACAAGAAGCGTGGTATTCGAAAGAATCCGGTTTTGAAAAATCCCATTCCGATTTGGAAGGAGAGGAATTTTGTCGGGGACGTTCCTTGGGATTTCCCTCCGGCTTTCGCGTTTTTAGCCGAAGGGATTTTTTAGGTGCGGGTTTTTTAAAATGGGTCACTCGATTTGTTGCGCTAGATAGTTTTCAACGCCGATCTGACGGATAATTTCCTGTTGGGACTCGATCCAATCGATATGCTCTTCTTCGGAGACGAGAATTTTTTCGAACAATTCTCTCGTTCCGTTATCGTTGTTTTTTACCGCGATCGCGATGCCTCGGTTGAACCGTTCCACCGCCGCATACTCGAGTTCTAAATCCACTTTTAAGATCTCTTCGATGTTTTTTCCCACGGAGATCTTCATGTATCTTTGAAGATCGGGAACGCCGTCGAGATAAAGAATGCGATCGATGATTTCGTCCGCGTGTTTCATCTCGTCGATGGATTCGTGTTTCATAAAGTCGGCGAGTTTTTTGAAACCCCAATTCTTGTTCATCTTCGCATGAATAAAATATTGATTGATTGCCGTAAGTTCAGCCGCAAGGACTTCGCCGAGGATCTCAAGCACTTCTTTGTTGCCTTTCATCGTATTCCCCCTTGTATCCATTCAGTATAAAAATCATTCCTAATTTTGCAAGGATAGTTTGTAGACGAGGATGAAAAGTCGTCTTGCACGCGTTATTTAATTTTTTTTGATTTTCAATCTCACAATTTTTGAAAACATAGACTTCCATGTCTTCATCCGTTTTCATCATCGATTCCGAATTGAGCCGCTTCGGAAAAACTGAACTTGATTATCATTCTCTTTCGTATCAAACCGCGGCGAAACTTTTGGAAAGAAATTTTGAGTTTGAACCTCAATTTCTTATTTTTGCCGCGATGGCTCCGGAACGTTATACGGGAGAAGTGTTTCTTCCGGCAAGAATCAAGGAAAGCCTCGGTTTAAAAAATTGTTTTACGATCAGAACCGAGACCGCATCCTCTTCCGGCGCGAGCGCTCTACATACTGCGACGTATCTTTTACGATCGGGAGCGTTTCAAAGAGGGATCGTCATCGCGACCGAAGTCATGAGCCGTCTCGAACGGGAAGAAAATAATCTTCTGCTCGGAAGCGTTTTATCGGAACGACAAAAAGGATTCGCGATGTCGATGGCACAGGGCGGTGGAATGATCGCGACGCGTTATCTGCACGAGTACGGATACGATCGAAAGGATCTCTACGCACTTTCCAAAAAACTGCACGACAACGGACTCAAAAACGAGAAGGCTCATATCCGAAAGAATATTACGGAAGAAGAATATTTTAAATCTCCTTTATTCGCGAGTCCCTTGTGTCTTTACGATATTTCGCCTCTTTCCGACGGAAGCTGCGCGATTTTGCTTGGCTCTGAAAACGAGCATTCTTCCCGACCTTTGAAAGTTTCCGGAATCGGACACGGAATCGGAAATCTTTCCTCCGCACCGGGGCTCTTGAGTTTTCCTTCCAGCGTTTCCGCGTTTGCGGGAGCTTACAAAGAATCGGGTCTGAAACCAGAACAGATTCAGATCGCCGAGTTGCACGACGCATTTACTCCGTTCGAGTTGATCGGAGCCGAAGACGCGGGATTGTTTCCGAAAGGAAAAGCGTTACGTTATGTGAAAGAGGGAAAAACTCATCCGGACGGACAACTTCCGATCAACGCATCGGGAGGTTTGAAAACGAGAGGACATCCGGTGGGAGTTTCGGGTTTGGCTCAAATCGCGGAACTGCAGACTTGGATGTATCGCGAGGATCGTTTTCAAAACGGCTTGGCGCTTTCCATCGGCGGTTTGGGCGTGAATAATTTTGCGACGATTCTTTCCAAAGTTTAGAATGGAACTTAACGGTGAATGAAAAAATATTGCTGATTCAGACCGCGTTCTTAGGCGATCTGATTTTAACGACTTCCTTCTTTCGGGAAGTGAAAAAAAAATATCCGAATTCCCATCTGACGGTACTCGTCAACAAGGGAACCGAGGCGGTGCTTGAGGCGAATCCTCATATCGATCGATTGATTCCTCTCGATAAAAAGGAATTTAAGAAATCCTTTTGGAAATTCTTTTCCTTTCTGTTCGGATTGAGGAAGGAACGTTATACGCTTTGTCTTCTGCCTCATTTTTCCTTTCGATCCACTCTGATCGGATTTGCGAGCGGAGCCAAGGTAAGAATCGGTTACGAGTCCGCCGGATTTTCCTTTTTACTCACTAAAAAAATTCCGAGACCGATCCGCGGAATGCACGAGGTGGAAAAACTCTTCTCTTTGTTATACGACAAGGAGGAAGTTTCCAAAATTCCGAAACGCCCCGAACTGTTTTGGAAGGAAGAATCCGTGTTTCGTGTGCGGGTGTTGATGAAAGAGAACGGACTCGAGCCGGGAAACTTCGTGTTGCTCGCTCCAAGCTCCGTCTGGGAAACCAAACGTATGCCCGCTCCCAAGTTCCGCGTCTTAGGGGAACGTCTCGCAAAAGAAACCGGTAAGAAGGTCGTACTCATCGGTTCCAAAGCCGACGTGGAACTCTGCGAAGAAGTGGGAGCCGGTTACGCGATCAATCTTGCCGGGAAAACCAATCTCCCCGAGCTGTCCTTTCTCGTATCCAAAGCGGCTTTGATGGTCAGCAACGATTCATCCCCGATCCACTTCGCCTCCGCGTTCAACATTCCCACGTTAGCCGTCTTTGGTGCCACCGTGCCCGATTTCGGTTATACTCCGCTTTCGGATTCTTCCTATATCTCCGAGATCCAAGGATTGTATTGCCGTCCTTGCGGAATTCACGGAGGAAGGGTTTGTCCCGAAGGACATTTTCGTTGTATGAAGGAACAGGATCCGGACAAACTGTTCGAAACTTCCGTCCAATTAGTAAAAGGGTTTTCCAAATGAATCAGAATCCGTACAAACAAAGAATCGCGGACGTACAGAAAAGACTCAAGGAAGAGGAGGTCTTGATCGTTTTTGCGGCCTCTCATTTGATCCGAAATCGGGACGTGGACTATAAGTTTCGTCAGGATTCGGATTATTACTATCTCACCGGCCTCGACGAATCCGACGGAATTCTAATATTAAAAAATTCTTATAAAGCCGTCTTCGTTCTTCCCAAGGACAAGGAAAAAGAGACCTGGACCGGGATTCGGATCGGAAAGGAACAGGCAAAAAATCGTTTAGGTTTGGACGAATCCTTCGACACGACCGAATGGGAATCCAAACTCGACGAGATCCTCGTCAACCAACACACACTCTATCATTTTTTCGGAAAGAATCTCGCGCGGGATTCCAAACTCATCGAATGGATCTATTCCCTCAATCAAAGATCGAGAGAGGGAAAATTCGGTCCGCGAAGGATCGAATCCCCCGATTTTCTACACTGGATGCGAATGTTCAAATCTCCTCTTGAGGTGGAAGCGCTTAAGGAATCGGCGAGAATCACCGCTCTCGGTCACGATCGATTGATGCGCGAATCCAAACCGGGAATGTTCGAATACGAACTCGAAGCCATCCTCGAATCGGAATACTTGAAACACGGGGCTTGGGGCGGAGGTTACGGACATATCGTAGCAGGAGGGAAGAATGCCACGATCCTTCATTATACGTCTAACAACTGTCAGTTGAATGAAGGAGAACTCGTGCTCGTGGACAGCGGCGCGGAAAAGGGATATTACACCGCGGACGTGACCAGAAATTTTCCGGTGGGAAAAAAATTCTCCGCGGAGCAGAAAGCCGTTTACGAAGTCGTATTGAAGGCGCAAAAAGAAGCGGTCGCAAACACGAAGGAAGGAACCGAGTTCGTCGCGATCCACAACCGGGCGGTCAAAACTCTCGTGGAAGGTTTGTTGGATTTGAAGTTGCTCGAAGGAAACGTCGAATCCGTTTTAGAGCAGGGAACATTCAAAAAATATTATATGCACAGAACGAGTCACTATCTCGGAATGGATGTGCACGACGTGGGAACGTATTATCAGGACGGAACTTCGAAAAAACTCGAGAACGGTCAGGTGATTACGATCGAACCCGGGTTGTATTTCGATCCTGAGGATGAAACGATTCCGGAGCGGTTTCGCGGGATCGGAATCCGAATCGAAGACGATGTTCTCGTACAAGGTGCGACTCCGGTGAACTTAACGTCCATGATTCCGAAAGAAATCGAAGAGATCGAGTCAAGAAAGAGAGGATAATCCCGTTGAACGCAAGTTTTACGTTTCGATCGTTCTAAATACGGCGGAAGTGGAATTCCTTTTTTATTAAACGACAACGATCTTTCTTAAAAAACTCTTTTTTTCCTTGTCGAAACCGCGAGAAACGTTAGTTGTATCGTTTCTTGAGGTTCCAGGAAAATTGTATTTTTATCTCCTTTCCATTCTGTTTTCTTTCCTTATTACAATTTCCCTCGCTTCGGAATCGATCCAAACCATCCCCTCGTTTGACGGAATCGTCAGTTTAGATTCTTCCAAAGAACACAACTGGGAGATCGCGCTTGAGTCGATCGATCCCGTGTCTTTTTCGCGTTCGTACCTGGAAGGAAAGAAGGACTTTGACAAGATTCCTTTTTTGCGGTATACACCTCCCGGTGTGTATAAACTTCCGAACGAGTCTCTTCAAAACGTAACCATCGTTAAGAAATTCATCGCCCCGAAAGAATGGAAAGCGGCCGCGATCGCGGTTCGTTTGGGAATGATCACGGATAAGGACAAGGCGTATCTCAACGGAGTTTTGATCGGCGAAACGGGAGATATGAATTCGGTTTTGCCTCAGGCATACGATAAGATTCGGATCTATTCGATTCCGAACGAACTGATTCGCAAAGGAAAACCGAACATTCTCGTGATCCGAGTCAAAAAATTCTTTCGATACGAGGTGGGAATCGAGCAGGACCGGACCGCGATCGGCGACGCATCCCTCGTTCAAAAGGAACTTCTGCGTTCTGAATACATTAAGATTTTCTTATTGATGATTTATCTCACCGTGGGCGGTTATTTTCTGTTTCTCTACGTGAGGCGCCGAACCGATAAGGAGAATCTATACTACGGTTTGTTTACTCTTCTTTTGGTCGTTTATCAATTCTGCAGAAATCAGGTCAAATACGACCTCGGAATCGAGTTTATCTATATGAAAAAGTCGGAATATATCATTCTGACGGTCTTAGTTCCGATCTTTGCGAACTTTATACGCGCTTATTTTAAGTTTTCGCGGAATTTACTGCTGAACGTTCTCGACGTGTCCTACGTCTGTTTTACGCTCTTTTATTTCGTCTCGAACAACGTGATTCATTATAATCTTCTGAACAAACACGTGGTTCAATACGGATGGATTCTTTATGTGGGGATGGTTCTGTATTATCTTATCCGCCGTATGATTCAAAAGGACCGGGACGCTCTTTATATTTTAGGCGGCGTTTTGATCACGGTGTTCGCCGTCGTTTTAGACACGCTCGGAGCCAGAAACGTCATCGTATTTCCGAGAATCCTAGGTTATGCGTTTCTATTTTTTATCTTGAGCATCGCGACGATTCTCGCGAACAAATTCGTTCGTTTGAACGAAGAAGTCGAGGAGCTCAACGAAAGTTTGGAAAAGAAGGTCGAACAAAGAACGGAAGAATTAAAACTTTCCTTGGAACAGGTCAACCGCCTGAAAGTTCAGCAGGACGCGGATTACTTTTTGACTTCTTTGCTCATCAATCCCCTGTCTTCGAACCGGAACACGAGCGATATTATAAAAACCGAATTTTATACGAAACAAAAGAAATCCTTCGAGTTTAAGAATAAGACGTACGAGATCGGCGGAGACATTTTGATTTCGGGTAACGTGGAACTTCGGGGCAAGAAATACGTCGTCTTTGTGAACGGGGACGCGATGGGAAAATCCATTCAGGGAGCGGGAGGAGCGCTCGTAATGGGAACCGTATTCAATACGATTTTAACCCGTTCGGGGATTCCTTCACAACAGGATAAAAATCCCGAGAAGTGGCTGGAAGAAGCCTTTCTGGAGCTTCAGAAAATTTTCGAATCGTTCGACGGTTCCATGTATATCTCCATCGTTCTCGGTTTGGTGGAGGAGGCGACAGGACTTTTGTATTATATCAACGCGGAACATCCTTGGACGGTTTTGTATCGGGACGGTGTCGCTTCCTATATCGAAGAGGAGTTGACCCTTCGGAAAATCGGTATTCCGGAAAACGAACAACATCTCGTTATTAAGAATTTTCAAATGCTTCCGGGAGATACGATCGTGATCGGTTCTGACGGAAGGGACGATCTTCTGATCGGAAACGAAGAGGACCGTATCATCAACGAGGATCAGAATCAATTCTTAAAAAGAGTGGAGGAAGGATACGCAGATCTTCGGGAAGTATATGATCGAATTTTAAAGTTCGGCGGTCTTGTCGACGACCTGACGCTTTTAAAGATCACGTATCATCCGGGGAAAAACGGGACCGCCGCTACCGCGGATTCGTTTCTATCCCGTTCTTACGAGGACGTATTGAAACGGGGAACTTCCTTTTTGCAAAATAACCGGGTTCGGGAAGGTTTGGATCTTTTGGAACAAGCGCTCGAACTCAATCCGAAAGGCGAAACCGTTTTAAAAATCCTCGGAAGATATTATCTCAAAGAAAAGGATTACGCAAAGTCTGTCGGATATTGGGAAACTCTTTTATCCGAAAATCCGGAATCGGCCGAATTTCTCTATCATATCTCCCTTTGCTACAAAATGCTGAAGTTTTATCAAAAGGCCGCAGAGACCGGAGAAAGGGCTTTTGCCGCCGATCCTCGATACATCCGAAATCTGATCAATCTCGCCGATATATACAAAATAATGAATATTCAGGATCGCGCAATTGCGTACGTGAAAAAAGCCCTCGTATTGGATCCGCGCAACGCCAAGGCGATTCAGGTCAAGAATTCGCTCGAAACCGAAATCTGATTTACGAAACGATATTCGAGCCGTGTCGGTTTAAATTATACTCGCTCCTAGAATTTCAGTTTTCTTCCAAATAGATTCGGATCGCTTCCTTTAGAACGCTGAGTCCGATCGAAAGAGAGTCCTCGTCGATATCGAACTTGGAGCTGTGATGCGGATGCACGAGACCTTTTGCTTCGTTCATCGAACCCACAAAGAAATAACAACCGGGTACTTTCATCAAAAACGCGGAGAAATCCTCTCCGCCCATGGACTTCGTGTTTTCTTCCGTCACGCTTCCCGGTCCGAGAATGTTCAGAGAGGCTTTGCGTACGACGTTCGCCATAAACGGTTCGTTGATCGTTGGTTGATTGGTTCGTTCGTAATGAATCTCCGCTTTGGCGCCGAGCGCGGACGCGATTCCGTTTACGACCCGTTCGAGTTTGCCCGGAACCTCTTCGAACATCTTTTTGGAATATGTTCTCACGGTGCCTTTGAGTTCGGCGGTTTCGGAAATCACGTTAAACGCGTTTCCCGCGTGAAAACTTCCCACCGTAACGACACAGGAGTCCAACGGGTCCGTATTCCTGGAAACGATCGTTTGAAGCGCGTTCACGATTTGTGCGCCGACTACGATCGGGTCCACCGTGTGTTGAGGCATCGCTCCGTGACCGCTGATGCCGGAGATGCGGATCGTAAACTCGTCGACAGCGGCCATCATCGGTCCGTCCACGACTCCCACCTTTCCGACCGGAATGTGATTCCATACGTGCAGGGCGAGGGCCGCATCTACGTTATATTTATCTAATATACCTTCCTCGATCATTTTGTCCGCGCCTTGGCCGCCTTCTTCCGCGGGTTGGAACACGAGTAAAACTTTTCCCTTAGGGAGAATCGAACGGATATCCTCCTTGATTTCGGTTGCGAGGCCCATGAGGATCGAAGTGTGCGCGTCGTGACCGCAGGCGTGCATCACACCGTCGTGAACGGATTTGTATTCTTTCTGGGATTCTTCAAAGATGGGAAGGGCGTCCATATCGGCGCGCACGAGAAGCGTCTTTCCCGGTTTGCCGGAATCGATCAGCGAGACAACTCCGGTTTTCGCGATTTTATCCTGAAACGTAAGGCCGAGTCGTTTTAAGTGATCGATCACGAAACTCGCGGTTTGATTCTCCTCATAGCGGAGTTCCGGATGTTTGTGGATTTGTCTTCTGTAACGAACGAGTTCTTCGGTGCGGTTTGCGGTCACTGAGAGTTTCATACTGCTTCAGACCATTCTAACCGCAGGAAGGGTTTTCGAAAAGAATTTTAGATCACTCTGGAATACTCGGATAACTCCCGTTTCCAGACTTGGGTTCCGCAGTAGTGATCTCCTTCCGGGCAATACGGCTTCACTTCTCCCTGAAGGCGGATCCAGCACGGAGCTTTGATCCACTTTGCGATTTGAGGATGCACCTTCATGACGTCCGTGAGTTCGTTGACCGAGGCTTGGAAGATTTCTTCCTGCGCGTTGTAACAGGTTCTGGATCTCCATTTGTGATGGAGATTGAGCAGATCTCCGCTTTCGTAAAAACGGATCGGAAAGCTGTTCGGCAAAAGATACGTTCCGTGTTCGGGAGAACCTCCGGCCTCCAGAAAACGATTCAGTTTTTCGAAAATATTCTTATGGAAAGAATCGTATTTCTCCTGAAGTTCCGGATATTTTTGAACTACGAGAGGAGTGATGTAATCGGGAACGCCCGCGTATTGCGACATGAGAACCGGTCTTCCGCCCGGAACCATTCTATGTCTTTGATCCTGACTGTCCGCGGTGTGAGAGATTCTTTTTTGGAAAGAATACTGAACGTTGAAGAGGGCTCTCGTGATCGGACTCATCGAACTTTCGTTCAAGGTCGAAGTCAAGTGTCGATTTTTTGCCGGATTGAGGACGAGATCGATCGCGTTTTCGTCGCTCAAGGATGATTTAGGAATTCCTAATATAGATCGCACCGACTGCGCGAGAATCTCGGGACCGTTCGCGGAATGCGAAACGAGTCTGGAATATCTTCCGCCGAGCTCGTCGTCGAATTCCTTTACGAAAGCAGCGGCGGTTTCCGGATGAAATTCCCGTTTGCCGTTGCCGAAAACGGACTCGAAATAACGGTATTCGGTCGTTTCTTCCAGAGGAAGAGGATCGTCCATTTCGTCGGCATACAACGGATCGACCGCGCGGACTTGATTGACCATTTCGGTGACGACGGCTCTTTGTTCGTCGGGCACGTCGTAAGAATTCATCAGTCGATAGTAGCGATGCAGAGTAAGTCCGTTGATGGAATGATAAAGATACGTATACGTTCCGAGCGGTAGCAGATAACGCGCCACTTCGAGACATTTCTTTTTGATCGGAGCCTGCCATTTGTCGGGATAGTTGGCGCGGGCTTTGTAAATGTTGAAGTATTCTTCTTGGATGTAGGGATGAAGAGCTTCCGTATACGAGAAATACGCCTGACTTGCGTAGTCCACCGCGTCAAGATAGAGTTCCAACAATTTCCCGCCGAGTTCCGACGGAACGTAATAATTCTCCTTTTTGACTTCCACGTATCTTTGGGAAACTTGTTCGGAATTATAGAAGGGATGAGAATGTAAAAACGACCATACGAATTGTCGGGAAACTTTATCGAGCGTAAAGATAAACTGAGGATGTTGACGGGTGGTGAGATGTCCGGCCTTCTTTGTCGACTTTGCGACCCTGTCTCGGATCTCGATCGATTTTTCCGACGCGATCATATCGGAGGGCAGAAGAATTCCCTTCGAAGAATAGCAAGTTCTCGCGGTCGCGATGGCGAGATTGAACGGATCCTTGCTATGATCCAGAAGTGATACGATCGGTTTTTGGGCTAACATCGAAGTCTCCGAACGGGACTATGTCCCCTGTGGAACTATCCTGAAGGGGGAAAGATGGGGGAAAACTCTTTTTTTTGAGAGGTTTTATTCGAAGGAGTTCCTACATTGGACGGGATTTCACTTCTCGTAAATGTCTTTCCTGTGACCGATTGCAATTACATGCACGATCAGTCGTTTATCCACGATATCGTAAAGAATTCTATAATCACCTTTTCGGATTCGAAATCCCGTTCTTCCTTTTAATTTTTTGGCCCCGACGGGTCTCGGATTTTTGGCGAGTCCTTGAATGATTTGGATCAGAGAATCTGCAACTGATTCGGGAAGTTTTTCGAGTTGTTTTACGGCGGATGTAGTGAGAAGGACTGAATACTCAGACATGTCGTCTTTTGTTCTTTTTGCCCGATCTTGCCTTTAAGAATTCCTGAAGAGGAATCGATTTTTCCCGTTTCGCTTTTACCTCGTCGTACAAACGAATGTCCTCAAGTTCTTGCAGGTTTTCGAGAATCTTTTTGTATTCCTGCATGGATAGAACGACCGAAAGTTTTTTTCCTTTTTCATCGGTGATGTATTGAGGATGAGAAATCATACTTCCAGAATATGACTCTGTAAGGATTTAAGATCAAGAGATTTTTTTCTCAGTGAATAAAAAGAGAAAAAGAAGTTTGTCGGTCCTATTTTCGCCGTCCACGAAAACGTTTCTCTGATTCTAAACTGTAGGAACTCAAACAAGAATCCGATTCTGGATGAAAACGATTCATCGCCTTTATTCTGATCCTTCTTTCCTTTCGAACGAACTTACTTCTTCTTTCCTTTCTTTGCTTTGGGAGATTTTTTCTTTTTAGAATCTTCTTCCGTTTCCACTTCTTCTTCGGTTATGATTTCCTGCGTTTCCGCGTGAGTCGAAATCCATTCGCTGTTGTCGTGTGCAAAGTTTTGTTCCGGATTTCCGAACGCGCGTTTTTCGAGAAGCTCCCGTTTTGCCGATCTTCTTCTTTCCTGATTTTCATAAACGTTCAAGAGATATTCCATCACGATCGGAAGAAGAACACGGGAGAATACAGTCGCGACGATAACCCCGAAGATAACGACTGTCGCAAGAGGACGTTGCACTTCCGCACCCGCCATCGTGGAAATCGCCATCGGAATAAACCCGACCGCCGCGATGACTTCGGTCGTCATTACCGGACGCAAGGAATGAATCCCCGCGAGATACACCGCGTCCGCGATCGAAGCTCCCTTTTCCAATTCTTCACGAAGGGTAGAAGCGTAAACAACTCCGTTTAATACGGCGATCCCGCTCACCGCGATGAAGCCGACCCCGGCCGGAATACTAAACGGAAGTCCGCGAAGGACTAAACCTATGATTCCTCCCGAAACCGCGAGCGGAACCACGATAAAGACGCCTAACGCGTAGTAGATGCTTCCGAATGCGGCCATGAGCATAAAGAAGATGATCGCGAGCGCGATCGGAACGACCAAGGCCAATCTTTCTTTGGCTCGAGTGAAGTTCTCGAACTGGCCGCCCCAATCCGTTCTATAACCGGGTGGAAGATTCTTTTCGATTTCTTCGGTGACTTTCTGAGCTTCGTTTACGAAACCGACGAGGTCTCTTCCTCGAATGTTGGTCTCGACCATGATTCTTCGTTTGAGCTGTTCTCTGTAAATCGCCGCCGGGCCTTCCACGAGTTTGATCTCCGCGACTTGACCAAGAGGAACGGTGGAACCGGACGAAGTGAATACGGGAATGTTTTCCACCTGTTCCAGATCCGTCGCGTCGATCTTCAGGCGAACGACGAGATCGAATCGTTTGAATCCTTCGAACACCTTTCCGGTTTGTCTTCCGAGACGAAGCGCTTCTACCGTTGCGAGAATCTCTTCCGCTTGCACTCCGTAACGCGCCATGTTTTCCCGATCGACCTTGATTTCGACAAGGGGAAGTCCCAAGACTCTTTGAACGCGCAAGTCTGCGACTCCCTGAACTCCTTTGAGCTTGGAAGCGAATTGACCGGCGATGTCCTTGAGTTTTACGAGATCGTCTCCGTAGATTTTGATTACAACGTCTGCTTTCGATCCGGAGAGAAGCGCGTTCACTCTGTTTTCGATCGGCTGCGACAAACTGATCGTGCTCGAAGGAATGAACTTGAGAATTTCATCCTTCATCTTGCTCATGAGTTCTTCGCGATCGTCGGCGGTCACCCATTCCTTGCGGGGTTTGAGTTTTACCATCGACTCGCCTTCGTCCGTTCCGACCGGCTCAGCCGCGGATTCGCCTCGTCCCATTCTCGAGACGACGCTGATGACTTCGGGAAATTTTTTTAAGACCGCTTCCATATCGGAGTTCGTGTCTCTGGAATAGTTGATCGCAGTGGAAGGAAGACGTTTGATATCGATCGCGATTTCCCCTTCGTCGATTCTCGGTAAGAATTCGGAACCCAACGTGGAACCGAGTAACAACGCGAAGACGACGATTCCCACTCCTGCGTAACAGAATTCCTTTTTACGAGCCATTCCGAAATCCAGAAGAAGTTTATATTTCTCCGTGATGACGTCCCAATATTTACTATGATGAAAGACCGGATTTTTAAACAGAATGCTCGCCGCCGCCGGAAACGTGGTTAAGGAGAAGAGCAGAGCGGCTCCTAACGCGAGCGCGACCGTGATCGCCATCGGCTTGAACATTCTTCCTTCCACTCCTTCCAAACTCATCAAAGGAAGATATACGAGCATAATGATCGCGACCGAGAATGTCGCCGCGCGGCCCACTCGAACGCAGGCATCGGTGATGATTTCTTCCGCCGCGAGTTCCCTGTCCTCGAGTTTGGTCTGCATGTCGTAGAACGATTTTTTCAGGATGAATCCGTGAAGGATCGATTCGAGCATCACGATGGTTCCATCGACTAACAGACCGAAGTCGAGCGCTCCGAGTGACATCAAATTTCCCACGATCCCGAACGCGTTCATAAAGATCGTGGCGACGAGCATCGGAATCGGAATCGCTAATGCGACAAGGAGCGCGCCTTTCACCGTACCGAGCGCGACGATCAAAACGATTACTACGAGGACCGCGGCTTCCGCGAGATTGGTAAAGATGGTGCTGAGAGTTCTTCCGATAAATTCCGAACGATCGTAGAACGTTTCGATTCTCATTCCGGGTGGAAGACGTTCTTTGATCTCTTCCATTCTTACCTTAACCCTCTTTACGACTTCGAGAGAGTTTTGGCCCATGAGCATCATCGCGGTCGCGCCGACGACTTCTCCTTTGGAATCCTTCGTTACAAGACCGAAACGAAGCGCGGGACCGATTTCCACTTCCGCGATTTGACCGAGTAAAAGAGGAATTCCGTCTCCGGCGGTCGTTACAGCGGTGTTCTTCAAGTCTTCGATGGATTTATATTGGCTTTCTCCGCGGATAACGATCTGCTCCGCGTTTTTGGAAATGTAACCGCCTCCCGTGTTCTGGTTTGCGGATTCGAGTTTATCATAAATTTGTGATAGAGTTAAGTTGTGCACCGCGAGTCTTCTCGGGTCGATCTTGACTTGATATTGACGAACCTGACCGCCGATGATGTTCACGTCGATGATCCCTTCCACGGACTTCACTTCTCGGGCGAGTTCCCAATCCATGTACGTCCGCAATTCTTCCGGAGAATGTCTGTCCGACGTTAATACGAACTCGTAGATGTCGCCGAGACCCGTTGCAATCGGCGAAAGTTCGGGCCTTCCGTAGCCGGGAGGAATGACGGCTTCCGCTTGTTTGATCCGTTCGTTTACGAGTTGTCTCGCAAAATAAATATCGGTTCCGTCTTTGAAAATGACCGTGACCGAACTCACGCCCGTTCTCGAAATCGAACGAATTTCTGTGACGTTCGGAAGACCGGTAAATTCCATTTCGATCGGATACGTGATGAACTGCTCGACTTCCAAAGGAGAAAGACCCGGAGAACTAGTGACCGCCGAAACCTGAACGTTGGTCACGTCCGGAATCGCGTCGATGGAAAGATAGAATGCGTTGTAAATCCCCACGAGGGTAACCATGAAGGTCAGCACCAAAACCAGGGCTCTATTTTTAATGGAGGCGCGGATCAGTTTATCAATCATGTTTGCTGCGGATCTCTAAAAAAAGGCGATATGGACAGGAAAGCTCGTTTGGGTCAAAGATGAAAGGTTTTTTTAAACAAGGAAGAAGCCGGGCGCTTCGAGAAAAGAAATGAAAAAACGGACCCTTTCGATTCTTACAAAGGTCGCTTAGTTCCGTGCGAATGACGCGTCCCTCTTCGATACTTTTCGTATATATCCATATGCAAAAAAAGGAATAGAATTCCGTATTCAAAAGAGAGCCAAAAAAAGGAATCCTTATACGGAAACACAGAATAGGTGGAATAGGAGACGAAGATCGAACAGGACCAGACGATCGGATAGATGTTCCCGGAAAAAATCGAACAAACGATTAACGGGAGAATATACCAAGGATGTACCGTGGTCGAGAAAATCAGAAAGATCAAATAGGCGGATTCCGCGGTTCGAAAGACGTTTTGTGGACCTTCTTCATTTCGTTTCCAAAAGGAGAATAGGGCGATTGCGACTAACGTGGCCGCTCCGCAGATTTTTCCGGCCGCATAAAAATTCTCTCCGATCCAGCGCAGAAATTCCCGTAAAACGTAATACACGCTTCCGTTGAATTCGAATAGCTGAAAGAAAACTCCGAGCCCCGACGTTTTTTGTTTTCGGATCAGTTCCGGAAAAAAGGAAAATCCGATCCAAGCAAGAGCGACAAAAACCGCAATTGCGGTTCCCGAAATCCAAAGTCCCTGTCGACGCAGAAAAGAGCGTTTTCCGTTCGCGATGGAAAAAAACAAAAACGGAACCAGAATCAGCGGCGTGATTTTGGTGAGAATTCCGCAGAGAAAAAAGGCGCTCGCAGAAAATAGATCCCGGATGCGATTTTCGTTTTGCCAGCGCGCAAATAAATGCAGCGTTCCCGCAAAAAAGAAAACGAGGATCGATTCGGGATGCGCGTTGCCGGTAATTTCCACAAGGACGAGAGGATTCAGCCAATAGATCAGGATTTTTTCCGAAGCGATTTTGTAGTTTATTAGAATCTTATAAAGAAGCCAAAAAACTCCGAATTCGCTTAACAAAAGGATCGTTTTCCAAAAAAGAATTCCCGCTTTCACGTTTGCGAAAACGAACATCGCCTTTGCGGAAAGGAAAAAGAAAAATTGCAGGATCGGCGGATAAACCGAATAGAATTGGGGAGAATTCATCGACTGCAGAAGTTCGACGGCGAGTTTTCGGGCCTGCGGCGATAGGGCTTCGATCGGAAATTCTTTCGGTAAAAAAGCGAAGGGAGAAACGCCTTCTTGGATCAAAAGCCCGTCCCATAAAAAACGATACGCGTCTTCGGAAAGAATCGGATCGGAAAACAAAAATGCGATTCGTAAAATCAGACCGAAGGCGAACCAAAAGCGCAAAGATTTCCGATCGCGATCCCGAACTAAAATCCAAGCATACGAGATGAACGCGGGAAGGGCCGCGGTCAGAAGAAGAAAAAAATGAGAACGTTCTTCGAAATATTGAAACCAAAGGATGGGAACAAAAGAAAGAATCGGAAAAAAACGAAGGCTTCCCGCTCGAACGAATTCGAAGTTCATTTCGAGTGCAGTTTTCCGATCGTATACAGAATTTTCCAACCGGCACGGATGGAACCGGAGATCGTTCCGCTTACTTTGGAAATTCCGATTCTTTTTTTATAACTGACGGGGACTTCGACACAACGCAAACCCAACTTTGCCGCCTTTATCTGCATTTCGACAGTCCAACCGAAATTCCGATCCTGCATATTCAATTTTTTTAAAATATCCGAGCGTATGACTCGAAAAGGACCGAGGTCCGTGAATTTCATCCCGTATAAAATCCGAATGAGAGCGGTTGCCAAACGATTTCCGAAACGTTGAACCGGCATCAACGAACCTTTTTGGGAATTTCCGAGAACCCTCGAACCGATCACAAGATCCGCGTTGTGATCGAGCAGGGCTTGCGTTAAAAGAATCAGTTCGCTCGGCGAGTCCGAGTAATCCGCGTCGACGAACGCGATCAAATCGGGAAGAGAAGAAGAGTTGAAAATTCTTTCCAAACCTTTCAAACACGCCGCTCCGTATCCCCTTTGAAATTCCTGTAAAACCACCGCGCCGTTCGAAGCGGCGGCATTTTTCGTATCGTCGATAGAACCGTTGTCCACCACGATGATTTCGCGAAGGTCCAGACCCGGAATCGAACGCAGATCCTGTAAAACGAACGGAATCGATTTTTCTTCGTTGAGAGCGGGGATGACGACGCTGACCGACGGTGAGCTCACAGTTTGCCTTGTTTAGAAATTTGGAATAGAGTTTCCCGGGAGGAAAGTTCGGTCTTTCCCGAGTTCAGATCGGTTTTCGATTCGTAGAACAGATTCGCGAACGGATAAAACGATTCGATCCTTTTCAGCTTGGCGGCGATCTCCGGAGAGGATTTTTTTGCGTTCTTTCTCATATGTTCCGAATTCTCTTTTGTTAAACGAACATGTTTGATTCGAACGATTCCGAAACGAACATGTTTGTTCGGATCAAACTTGAGGAGAAGTTCGATTTTCCTTTTTTCTCCCGAACGAATCCGGTTGTCCGCCGTGAGTTTCGCTTCCGGATACCATTCCCAAGTTTGGCCGATCCGAACGGTTTCTTTTGCGATCGCCGAACCGACTTCGTTTAACAAAATCGCCTCGATCAGAAGATGTCTTTCCGGATCGCCCGTCGGAACGGAATGGCCCGCAAAACGGTTCTCCAATTCGAGTCGAACTCCGGTTTTACCGGAAGTAAAATCTTTTTTCGACCATTCCAAACCTCCGATTTTCAAACCGGATTTGTAACCTCCTCTCCACTGCGGTTCGAAAAGTTCGAACGTCTTCGGAACTCCGCCGCCTATAAATGTATGACGATGCGAATCCCTTTTCGCGTAAGGGAACGAATCCGGGACGATCTTACGTTCGATCGAAGGCATGTGACAACTAACGCAGTCATCTTTTCCCGCGTGTATGCTTTCCTGATATTCTTCCCCCGTTTTGAAGTAACAAACAAAAGAAGAATCGAGTCTGTAATCCTGATTGTGACAATCGTTGCAGCGGGCGTGCAAGGCCTCTCGATTTTTTACGACCGGGTGCGGAGCTAAAGAAGCGCCCGTAGGTCCGATGAGAATCGTGTTTCCGTTCTGATCGGATTTTAAATGACAACTTCCGCAACTCACTCCTTCCTTTTCCCATGTCGGATTAAATTTCGGATTGGAAATGGTGATCGGCTGAAAGACGTCCCCGTTTTTGAGATGGGTCGTAATTTCGCTCCTTTGGCCGGAAAGAGGAATATGACAGTTCAGGCAAAGCCAGCGCGGAGAATTCGGCTTCGTTAGTTCGGATTGAAACTGAAGATCGGTGAACGCATTCGCGTGAGTGGACGTTCTCCATTCTTCAAAGTGATCCTTGTGACAGTTTCCGCAATCTTGGGCGGTGAGTCCCGCGATTCCTGGAACGGCTTGCGATATTTCTACGGGTTTAGCCCAGGGTTTACCGGGAAAACGTTCCTCCACCGATAGGGCCGGTGAGGAGTCTTTGCATAAAAATACTGCGGAAGCGCTTACCGAAATTCCGAATAGAATCGCGATCGTTCTATAGGGTTTTAGAATATTCAAAAAATATAAATCTTTTAAACGTCTCATTTCAGCGTCAGCGGATAATCCTTCTCGTTTCCGGAGGACCATTCCCACATGGACCCGGCGTAATTTTTAGCGTTGAATCCTTCGTTCCGCAACACAGCGGTCACCCAAGCGGAGCGAATTCCGCCCGTACAATAGGAAACGACGATAGAATCCCTGGAAATTCCGAGTTCCTTGATCTTTTCGGAAATCTTCTCGGATGGTAGAAGGATTCCGTCTTCGTTTAACAAAACTTTGTAATAAAGATGTTTGGCGCCCGGGATATGTCCGCCCCTCGATTCCCCGTAAGGAGTTTCGCCCTTGAATTCGCGCTCCTCTCTCGTGTCCAAAAAGACGTATTTTTTATTTTTTAGATTGGATCTGATTTCGGAAGAGGTCGCGCTCAGGTTCGAGTCGAGTTGAATCTTGAAGGAGCCAATTTGTTTGGGTTCACCTTGGTTGGAAACGGGGGCGCCTAACTGTTTTAAGGCGGAGTAACCTCCGTCGACAAGAAACGCGTTGTGATGTCCGAGCGAACGCAGCATCCAAACGATTCTTCCGTCCTCGCCCCAATTGTTTTTGGTTTCGCTGATCACGAGAACGGGCTGGTCGTTTCTGATCCCGTAAGCCTCGAGTTTCTTTTTGAGAACGTCGAGCGGGAGGAGATTCCCTTTGCGGGGAAGTTCCGATACGGAGAATTCTTCCCAAGTCACAGAACGGGAACCGTTGATATGTTCCCTGTAAAATACGGAACGCGATCTTGTGTCCAAAACGAGGCTACTGGAAAGAATCGCTTTCGCTTCTCCCGAAGTTAAAATCCAAGATTCCGATTTTTGAGACCAAAGCAAGGTCGGAACCAGAAGAATTAAAGTGTAAAGGAAGGATTTGGATTTCATATAGTTTTTCCGATCTTTCCGGAAATCTCTTCTTTCTATCATTTAGAATCAAAAAAGAGTTCTAAGAATTTCATTTTGGCGATTGAAAAACGGTTTTTCGAAAAAGCAAGCCTTAATCCGTTATAGCGGATATTTTAACGTTATAGTAAAAATTTTTAGTTATTGCAGAAATGGATGTGACAATTCTAATTGAATGATGGGTCTAAAGAAGAGGACTGACGTTATCCAAGAGGGTGGTGGACTTATGATTCAAATAGGTAGTTTTCCCGATTCGGTCAACGAATACGCCGCGAGATCGGTGGCGGGACTCGTGTTTTTTCTGACGATTGCGACCGTCTTGACTCAATCGATTTGGCTGAATCTTGCGTTGCTCTACGGATTTACGGCGAGAGTTTTATACGGTCCGAAATTTTCTCTCTTTGCGAAGATCGCGATTCATGGTATCGTTCCCTTATTGGGGTTGGGAAACCGGGAAACAGCAGGACCACCGAAACGTTTTGCGCAGTCGATCGGGTTTCTGTTTAGCCTAACGTCTCTGATTTTGCTTTTGCAGGGACAGATTTTCGCGTTTCAAATCGTGCTCGGTATTCTGATCTTTTTTTCCGGTTTGGAATCCTTCGTCGGTTTTTGCGCCGGTTGTTTCGTTTTCGGTTATTTGATGCGATGGGGAATTATACCGCAGGAAGTCTGCGAAAAATGCAATCATCTCACCTTTCCGTCGAAACAATCCTGACCGATCTGCAAGTTGAAATCGAAAAAAGTAAATTAGAATTTTTTAAAGTTTAAAAAAGGAATCCACATGTCTAAAGAATCCTATTACGTTCCCGAAGATCTCAAGAAATTCGGAAACATCGGCGAGTTTCAACCCGATCTTGCGAAAAAATTTTTCGACTACTACGGTGACGTTTTTGCGGAAGGCGCTTTGACCGCGCGTGAAAAGTCCCTGATCGCATTGGCCGTTTCTCATGCGATTCAATGTCCTTATTGTATCGACGCATATACGACCGATACTTTGGAAAAGGGAGTGAGCGAGGCCGGCTTGATGGAAGCGGTTCACGTTGCTGCGGCGATCCGCGGCGGCGCTTCTCTCGTTCATTCGGTTCAGATGATGAATAAGGTCAAAGAACTGGGAATGTGATCGGTCAGGAGAGGAATGATCTTGAAATCTCTTCAGTTCAGGGGAAGCGAGCTCGTTTCTCCCGAAAGACAGTTCGAAATTTTAGAGGAAGTTTTTCAACGGAAGAATCTTCCTTCGTTTACGGATCGTCTGATCGAATCGGGAGTCGGAGAGTTGCGTCCCGTACCGACCGAAATCTTTCAGATGAATCTCGGAAAACTTTGTAATCAAACCTGCAAACATTGTCATGTGGACGCAGGCCCGGATCGAAAAGAAATTATGAGCAAGGAGACCATGCTTCATTGTTTGGGCGTTCTTGCCGTAAGTCCGATTTCCACGGTAGATATCACCGGCGGAGCGCCGGAAATGAATCCCGAATTCCGTTGGCTCGTAACCGAACTTAGAGGTCTCGGAAAGAAGGTTATGGTTCGGTGTAATCTTACGATTCTTCTTGCGGGTGAACGATACAAGGATCTTCCGCAATTCTACGCGGATCAAAAAGTGGAAGTCGTATCCAGCCTTCCTTACTTTGAAAAAAGAAGAACGGATGCACAGAGAGGGGACGGCGTTTTTGATCGTTCGATCGAAGCTCTGAAACGATTGAATGCGGTAGGTTACGGCGATCCGGATTCGGGGCTCGTGTTGAATCTCGTCTACAATCCCGCGGGCGCGTTTTTACCCGGGGGGCAGACGACTTTAGAACGCGAATTCAAAATCTCGCTTCAAAAACAATTCGGAATTCGGTTTAATTCTTTATTCACGATTACGAATATGCCGATTTCTAGATATTTGGAATATCTGATAGACAGCGGAAATTTGGACGGATATATGGAAAAGCTCGTGACTTCCTATAATCCGATCGCGGCTCGCGGAGTGATGTGCAGGAATACGTTCAGCGTAGGTTGGGACGGCGCAATGTATGATTGCGATTTCAACCAGATGTTGGATATGAAGTTGGAAGGAAGCGTGCAAAACATACGCGACTACGACGCCGGCGTCCTGGAAAAAAGAAAGATCCGGGTTCACGAACACTGTTACGGTTGTACGGCCGGAGCGGGGTCCAGTTGCGGAGGTGCAACCGCTTGAAAAAGGGGGGCATATTCTGCTTCGATCTCATCGGCATCGTTGCGGAAAAGTCCGGAGATTCTTTCCAGATTTAAGAACTTTTCCTGTTTTGTCACGACAGGAGTTTGCAGATTTTGGTTGAAATGAAGCAGCGCTTTTCCTTCGTCTTGTCTGCTTTGCACGAAACGATCGTGATTGATTTTTCTTTTTTCCACTAAGACGTTGAGCTCTTCGGAAAGGGTTTGAAGATCGTTGAAACGATCCAGCAGGACCGTGGAATCCAATTCGAAGCCGATCGAATTTCTGCAATTTCCAAGTGCGGCCCGGACGGTCGTGCCCGTTCCGAGAAACGGATCCAAAACGAGATCTCCTTTGAGGGAATACATCAAAATGATTCGATTTGCAAGTTCCAGCGGATATGCGGCGCTTCTTTCGCGACCCGTCTGCGAACTCAAACCCTGTTTTTTACCCTTGAAATCCCATACGTCCGTAAACCAGGAATTCCGTTCTTCCCAAAAAAACGCGCTTTCCGCACGGGCGAGTTTTTCCGCTTTGGAAGGGAATTTACGTTTGTTGTTTTTTCTGAATATTAGAATATGCTCATGTTCTAAGGTCACATACGCACCCGCGGGAAGCATTCCCGAACCCATGAATTTGTTGGGAGAATTCGTCTGTTTTCTCCAAAGAATTCCGGGAAGACTTTGAAAACCGATCGCGTTGCATCCCTGGAGAATTCTCGCGTGATTCATAAAAATACGGAATCCGAATGCGGTGTTTCTCGTGGCGTCGCCTACGTTGATGACGAGAAAGCCCCCGTCCTTCAAAACGCGGAAGGATTCTTTCCAAACCATATCTAGCTCGTTATGCATTCTTTCATAAGAAAGGAGAGGGTCGGTCGCGAATGTTTCTTTGATTTCGGAGGAAAAACCGAAAAACAAATCGTCCCACATTTCGATCATCGGATACGGAGGAGAGGTAAGGATCAGATCCACGCTTTCGGATTCGATGGGGAACGTTTCCCTCGCGTCTCTGTGAAGAATTTTGTGGATCGTCCGTTTCATATTCTAAACCATAGAATCCCGATCTCCGTTTTCTCTGTCCACTCAAAACGATTTTGCGGTATTCTTCCGTTTCGATCCTCCGAAAGGATTCTTTCGTTCCATTGATTCTTTTTCTTGGAACGTATTGAATTCTTATGGGAATCGCGTTTTTGCCTTTTTTCTTAAAAGAAAATGATGAGAAGACGTCGAACGCGAATATTTAGATATAGGGGAGATGTTTCACATAACGTGTAATTTTGCATTTCCGCGCCGGGGGACGATTGGGTGCGTTTTCTCTGGAACGGTTTCCAAACCTTGCGATCGAACTTCCTTTTTGGGTTTGGCTTTCCGAGAATATTAGAAAAAAAGAATTTACCATCCTGTTTTGGTGTCCTCTGCTCGTGATCGAAACGTATGTGCAGGCGCATCCGGACTTTCTCGGAATGTTTTTTTTAGCCGGATCGGAGATTCGTTTGTCTTTGCGGATCCTTTTGTCCAAGATATCTTACAAAAAGAGCAAAATATTTTCCAATAAATTCAATATATCTTACAGAGTATTATGTTATAACGAAATATACGTTGACATTCTAATATCTTAGAGAATTTTTCTAATCGACGGGTGTGAAGCACATCCGTTCTAACTCTAACTTTCTCTGAAAAAGACCCTATTCTACCCCGGGATTCCCGGGCTTTTTTTAGAGTCGGAAGGGAGGTTCTTTTGCATACGATTATGGCTCGCAGTTTAGAAAATCAGAACGATTCTCATTCAACCGGAAAAAGCTCGGATGATTTTTTGACCAGTTTTCTGGGTGAGAAAATCCGAAAACGCAGATTGGAATTAGGACTCTCCATGGAGAAGGTCGCACAGATCGCGCAGGTCAGCCGAGGGATGCTTGGGCTGATCGAGACCGGAAAAACTACCCCGAGTATCGCGATTCTCTGGAAATTGTCTAAGGCGCTTCGTACTCAGGTGGCGGAGTTTTTACCCGACGTTTCCTTGCGCGGTCCGAAAATTCTCAGAAAAGAAGAATCTAAAACCCTCGCATTATTCAAGGATAAGCTGATTGCACGCGTTTTACACAAGGACGCAGAAAACTATCTGGAAGTGTTGGAGATCCGTTTGGCTCAGGGAAGTTTTCCTCTTCCGACGTGGTTTCAAAAACAAAAGTTGCAAACCGTGACTGTAATCGAAGGGGAGGTCGCTCTTGTTTTTGCCGATAAAAAGAATCTGCTTTCACCGGGTGACAGCGCCGTTTTTCTCGCGAAAGATCTTCAGGAAATTTCAAATCCTTCTTTGACCCAAGCGGTCGTCTATTGGATCAGTTCCACCGCAAATCTTTAATTGAAAATCTCCACTCCTTGAGCCTCGGCTGAAAAGATTCTCGGTCGGGGCTTTTTATTTCTTTTTATCATTCCGTATCCTTTTCTTCCCTTTGAGTTTTCTCTGCTGTTTCGCGGTTACGTTAGTCATTCATGGATAAAGATATTGGGTAATGCGCTGATTAGGATATCCATTATAATGAAATTTTAGTTCGTTAAAGCAGAAAAAATGAAGATTCAAACCTTTGCCTTCGATGGTGGGTTTAGCTTCCTTTAGGAAAAGAAACCCCGTAGGAAAAAACTAACATAAAGAAATCCACCATGAATCGCAAACTTGGTATATTCTGAATTGTGCCGGTTTTAGCGGGGTTTCTCGGATCCTCTGCAAACCCGATGAAAAGAAGAATCACGATAACATTCTTTTTGCGCGTCTTGTCATGTCCGCAATCATGTTCGTTACGGAGACGAGATTCTTTTTTACGCGGTCGTGAAGCCGAACGAGTTTTATGTTCGAATGTTTTTCAATGGAATGCGGATCGGAAAAAGGAATTTCGGATGGGGGACGCCGAATCGAAACATCTGAACGGGCCTTGCAAAAAACGGAATCTACGCGGTATGTGTTGTTGGAAAAACGACTTAAACTTCCTCTTTGATCGAAGAAGACTTGAGTTCTTCGGAGGAAGGATTTACAAGATAGGAATTCGAGATCGGAAATTCGATTCGAAAACAAGCGCCTACGGAAGAGGAAATCAGTTCGATACTTCCGTCGTATTTTTCCAAAATGCGTTTGCAGATATCCAGGCCGAGTCCGATTCCTTCTCCTTGTTCCTTCGTGGAAAAGAACGGATCGAAGATCTTGGATTGAATATCTTTGCGGATTCCGGGCCCGTCGTCTTGGATGAAAATTTGGACTCGGTTTCGATCGGGAATCACCGAACCGTAGATGTCCACCGTTCCCGCGCCTCCCGTCGCTTGCACCGCGTTGAGAATCAAATGCGTCCAAACCTGGGTAATTTCCTCAGGATCACAATCGATCGTGGGAAGATTGGAGAGTTTGATTCGAATGAGCGTGTCTCGCAAGGAAAGTTTGAGATTGGTATCCAATACTTTTTGAATGGAACGACTGATTTGAATCGGTCGAGGAGAGCGATTGGCGGAAAGGGAAGAATACGAACTGAGGGCAAAGACGGTCTTTCTCGTTTTTTCTACGGAAAGACGCATAACGCTGATGTTTCTTAAGAACGAAAGCGTCGAGTCGATAAAGCTCAATAGTTCGAACACGTCCGGATGATTCAGGAACGGCGCCCAGCGTTCGTGAACGTCCTGCAGGCCGAGTTCCGTAAGAAGTATCGAAACCCGTTCCGCGTGTAAAACATTATAAAACTTTAATGCGTTTTCCAGAGATTTCGCCTGTTGCCTCATCTTGAAGCCGAGAGGAGGTTCTTTGGAGTCCATCGCGATCGCGTAGATTTCGAAAAAGGAATTTCTGTCCTCTTCGTCCAAACGGGGGATCGTGACCGAAACCTGAAAAATCTTGTTTTGAAAGGATTGGGAAACCGCTTCGATCGTTTGTAGACCGGCTTTGATCGCGCCCAACGGATTGTTGATCTCGTGCGCGATGCTCGTAACAAGCTGACCGAGGCTGGCCCATTTTTCCGAGGTGATCAATTTGTTCTGAGCGTTTTTCAGTTCTTGGAGCGCGTCTTCCAATTCCTTCTTTTGGATTTCGATGATCCGAGTTCGTATTAAAATTTCTCCGTTGGCCTTTCTTAAATCCTCGGCTTGTCTCCAATCGGTGACGTCGAAAACGATTCCCGAAAGCGTTCCGGAAAGTTTCTCCCGATCCGGAACCTCGTTCGCGTTTCCCCAGCCGCTTCTCGCTCTGAACCAGCGAACTCCTTCCGGAAGAACGTTCGGAAAAAGGATTTCGATTTCGTTAGAACTTCCGTACAGGAATTTTTGAACGTAACGGAGCATTTCCATTCTCTGTGCGCGGTGAAATCTTTTTAAGAAGTCCTTCGCCTTCATCTTTCTGGATTCGTTCAGCGATAGAAAGGAAACTTCTCCCTCCGGAAAGAAGACGATTCCGCTTTTGAAATCGAGTTCCCAGGTCGCCATTCCGGCGCCGACGAGAGCCATTCTGAGTTTCTCGTTGTTCTTTCCGATGATCGCGTTGGAAAGCTGCAGTTCCGCGAGGACGTTCTTTAAACTTCTCCGCATAGAATCCAAAGAATTGACGAGGGTTCCGAGTTCGTCGTCTTCCGTATGCGGAATCGCGGCGTTCAGATTTCCCTTTTCGATTTCCTTGGAAAACGCTTCCGCCTGCGAAAGTCCGTTTAAAAACCATTTTTTTAATGCGAAATTAAGAACTCCTAATGCGATCAAGGAGAATACGAAGATGAGGATCGTGTTTTTCAGAATCAGAGAAGCTAGTTCCTCGTAAAAGATGGAATGGGGAATTCCCACTTCTATATGAAGCTGGGTTCCCGAGTTGGAAAAACGCATCGGCAGGATCGCTCTGAAATAACGTTCCTCGTCGAGCGTATGCGTTTCGCCAGTTTCCTTTTTCAGAAATTCTTCGGAAGGGATCGGAGGTTCGTCTCCGACGGTGGGCGGGAGAAACGTTCCATCCGGAAAGATGATTCTCGCGTAACCCTTTCCTTGCAGCGGTTTGAACGATTTCATCTTTTCGGAGATATCCTTTAGAATGTAATCCACTCCGAACACTCCCGCAAAAACTCCGTTTCGCAAAACGGGCGTTATGAGGGACACGATCCAGATTCTATGATCGCCCGCGTAATAGAGATAGGGACTTATCACAACGTCCTTCTTGGTTCGTTTCGGAGCGAAGTAGAACTTGCTGCTCTTATCGTTTTCGGATTCGTAATCCACGTTCAGATCGACGCGCAGGTTTTTGGGAGAATCCGATTTATTGACGTAGTAGTTGAGTCTTCCCGTCGAATCGTGAAAGACCGAGTTCTTGTATCTCGCATCGGAACCGTCGAACGCGTTCGGTTCCCAGATCGTCCAGGTTCCGAATACGAGTTCGTTTTCGGAAGCGAGTGTTTTTAAAAGGGACAAGATTTCTCCGCGGCTTTGTTTGGAGACCTGCGCGACGTCCCGGATTCCGAGCAGACGATCGAACGGTCTTCCGAAAGAAACTTCCACTTCTCTTTGAACGCGGATCGATTCGATAAGGACGATTCTTCGTTCGTCTTTTTTAAATTCCGTATAAGTGAGAATCGCCTGTCCGATCGTGATAAGAAAAAACGCGGATAATACGGCGCCGGAAAGATAGAGAGTGATTTTTTTTCGAAGGCTCATCGAAAATTCTGATCTGCAACGCGCAAGATCGTAGATTCTCGCCGAGAATCGAAGGATGTAAAATCATTTTTCGAACGGTTCTTAGGATTCCGCCAAAAATCCGCCGTTTAAAGAGCGGACCAGAAGAAGTCCTCCGCCTTTCGGAAGTTCGTCCACTCTGAATTCGGGATGATTCTCCCATATATCCAAATCGCAAAGGATCAAATCGAATTGTTTCCAGTCGGAAGCGCTCGAACCCGGAGTCAAAATTTTCACCTTGTCTCGTTTGAGGTTCTGTTTGACGCGGGACGGAACCTGATGGATGGAACCGTTTAAATCCACGATCGAAAGTTTCGAGTTGTAATTTCCCGCAAGGCGTTTTGCGATCTGAAGAAGTTCGAGATCCTTTTCTCCTCCGAAAAGAACGTGGATATTTTTTACGTCTTCGAGTTGGGAAGAAAACAAGATTCCCGCGTTGCAATCCGTTTCGTTCAGGATCGTGCGGATCTTTCCGCCGAGGATATCGTCCGAAAAGAAGGAACGCGCCGCTCCGATCAGAAGAAGTTTGTAATTTCCTTCTTCCACGATTCGAAGAATATCCTTCGTGATATTCGTGGACGTTTTATAGATCGGTTGCAGACGTATGTTCAAATCCTTGGAAAGTTCTTTCAAAGGACTGAAGCTGGACGATTCGTATTTTTCCGCGTGGGATTCCGATATGTTCGAATCCGGAGACAAATGAACCGCGGTAACTTCGCGGTCCTTCTTCTTTTCCGGAAAAAGTCCATAAGCGATTTTTAATAGTTCCAGTCCTCTGGAATGCTGCGCGAAGGAGATTAGAATTCCCGCGCCGGCGGAAGGTTTAGGAACCGATTCCTTTGTCGCAAAAATAAGTTCCACAAGTTTTAATCCGGGACCGGTCATGACCGTCGTCACGAGGGCCATTAAAACCATCATGGAGAAAATTTCCTCGGACAAAACTCCGAGATCGTAACCGATGTTGAGCACGATCAATTCCATCAAACCGCGGGTGTTCATCAGAACGCCCACGGAAAGGGAATCTTTCCAGTTTTTGCCGGACATACGGGCGGCGATCGCGCTTCCGCCTAACTTTCCTAAGACTGCGACGAATAGGATTGAAAAGAAGACCGGCCAAAGACCCGCGCTGGATAAGAGGCCGAACTTGGTTCTAAGTCCGGTAAACGCGAAAAACAAAGGAAGGAGAACCGTAAGACTGAAGTCCTCGATCTTATCGACGAGATTGTTTCTGAGTTCCTTTTTATCCGGCATGACGACGCCTGCGAGAAAGGCGCCGAACAACGCGTGGATTCCGATCGCTTCCGTAAGCCAAGCGGAGGCGAAGATGAATAAAAAGAAAAATCCGGTGATCGTCTTGGTCATCGATTCTTTGGTTGTGTAAAGATTTCCGGCGCGTTTCATCAAAGGACGGATTCCCTTCCACATCAGTAGCATATAAACGACGGACATAAGAATCATCAGAATTCCCGAAGAAAAGGAACCCGCGTTTACGATCGTCACGACGATGGCGAGAACGCACCAAGCGGTCACGTCGTCCGCGGCGGCCGCGGTCAGAGCAAGACTGCCTAACGTGGTTTTGGTGAGTCCTTTCTCCATAATGATTCTTGCAAGAACCGGAAAGGCGGTGATGCTCATCCCGATTCCCATAAAAAGACAGAAGGCGATAAAATCCACACCCTGTGGAGCTAACGGTACGTAGATGAAGTAGGCGAGTCCCGCTCCCAAAAGAAACGGGAACATGATGCTCGAATGGGAAATCACGACGGCGGACTCGGCTTGGTTTCCGAGAATTTTCAGATCGAGTTCCATTCCGATCACGAACATAAACAACAGAAGTCCGATCTGACTTAAGATCTGTAGAACGGAAAGAGATTCCTTAGGAAACAAAAGTTGGAATCCTTCCGGAAACAAAAATCCGAGTAGGGAAGGGCCGAGTAAAATCCCCGCGAGAATTTCCCCGATCACGGAAGGTTGTCCGACCATCGTTGCCAACTTGCCGAAAAAACGGGCTGCAACCATGATTACGATCAACTGAAGCAAGAGTCGCGAGAGAGGCTGTTTCAAATGACCGGAAAACATGTTTCCTACCGCTTCGACGTCGAAAAAATCAGGACGGATCGGCGCGGGTTTAACGGTAGAATTTGTTTCGTTCGTTTTTTTAACCGGATCGATCTGCGTAGAATGGAAGATCTCTTTTTTCAGTTCGAGACCTCGTCCGGTCTGAAGGATAAAACCCAGAGAAACAATGAATAAGAAAATAAGAAAAATGTAAAATACCGATATTTTTTTCATACAGGAAACCCTTATGTGCGAGCATTCTGAGATCGAATTCCGAATCCGTCATTCAGATTTTTAGGCGTTTGCGGATTTGAGCGCGTCGAAACGTTTGCGCTTACGGAAGAACGGATTCTTCCTGGAGAATTTTAGACGCGAGTTTGGCGGCTTCAAGCGGAGAAGCGGGTTGGCCGACTGCGCGCACTCTCGTAAGAAGCAGCCAACGAGTGTTCGTTTTTTGAAACGAAACCCAAAACCAAGAGTTCGCCTCTTCCTGCGTATAATGAAACGCGGAATCCGATCGATACTCTTCGACTCCGTTCCAATCCCCCGGGAGATCGTGGCTTCCGCTTGCGTTCGAAAGAGAACCGGGACTTCGTTTGAGAAGATCCCAAACGGTTGTTATCGTCTTTTTGCGGAAAGGAGGAGACGGTTCTTGAAGTCGGATTAAAAAATCCGCAAATTCGGACGGTGAGATCGTATACGAACCGTCGAGCCAAAACGAGTTTCTCGTAAACGGGACTGGATTGGAAAACGCACCTAACTTTTCCAAAAGAGGCTTTCCCTTTTCGGGACCGATCTCGTTCCAGAGTTTTGTGAAATACCAATGCACCGAATACTCGAGCGCGGACCGGAGATTCTGATCCTTCTGCCATCGAATGTAAGGATGTCTCGTCTTGTCCCAAAAAAAGAGGGATTGATCTTCCTTCAGATAACCGCTTTCCAACGCGGAGAGCGCGAGAACCGGGTGAAAGAGGGAAGAAGGGGGAGTTTTCAGAAAACATTCTTCTTTTTGAAAGTAGATTTTGTTACGCGAAGTGAGATTTGCCAAAATCGCGCAGACGAACTTTCCTTCCGAAATGAGATTCTTTTCGGAAAAAGGCATGGGCGGCGGGGTGTCGACGGGAAGTTCGCTTTTGCAGGCAGAGAACGCGAACACTAATACGAAAAACAACGATAAGACGATCGAACGTTTCACTTGAATTTCGAGTGAATCAGAGGAAAACGGAAATTCCAATCAAAATGAATGCGACAGGGAGATAAAAAAAGAAGAGATAAATTTTTCCGGCCTTCTTCCAGGGTTTTTCGAGTTTTGGACGGATCATCTCTTTTAGGATTTCTTCGTTCGCGTTGTAGAGTTCGGACGCGTCGTTCATCCCGTAAAGATTTCCCGCGAGTCGTTTTAGGGCTTTTTCACGATGTACTTCGAGATAACGTTTGCTCGCGGAAACGAGGGTTTCGTTTTCCGAAAACAGATTCCGAAACACCATGGGAATTTCGTAGAACTTTCCGATGAGCAGACTCGAAAAGCGGGTGAAAAGTCCGAGATAAAAGAGGGACGCGTATTGAACGGCTTCCCGTTTTAAACCGAACACGATTATGAAACAAACCGCATAGGCTCCGTAACCCACGATCAAACCGGCGCGTTCCAAAAAACGGTTCCAATAGACTTCTCTTTCAAATTCGAGATCCAAAGTTTCTAAGGACGGTGCGGTTGTGTTCGGGAGAGTCATCGGCAGTAAATTCAAAAAAAGGAATATACCCTTCTTCATCCATGCAAAACCCGGGGCTTGAAATGACAAATCAAATCGCGATCGAATTCCTCCCCGAAAAAAAAATTCAAAGCCTATGTCGCATCGTCTTGATGCGATCGGAAAGTGGCGATTTCGATTTCGCATTCGAATCTATTTTTCTTCGCCGGGAAACGGCCGGGCTTACCGAAAATCTTTTCATACGAGGCTTCCCGCATGTCGACCGCACTCAAACGAAAAGAAAGAAAAATTCAAACGGGAGAATTCTGGACATCCCGCCAGAGACAATCCCATTCCATTCACTACAGCGTTAGTTACCGCGCCTCGTTTAAACCCGAACTTCCGGCGTTCTTTTTAGACAAATATCTTTCCAAACGCAAGGGAGTCGTTCTCGATCCGTTCGGAGGAAGGGGAACCACTTCCATCCAAGCGAACTTAGAAGGTCATACCGCGATTCACAACGACATCAGCCCTATGTCCTTGTTTCTCGCCAAGTCCAGACAAACGATTCCTTCGGTGGAAAGTATGGAACGAATTTTGGATCGTCTCGATCTGAGAAAAAAAACGAAGGAAGAAAAAGAGGACAAGGACTTACTTGCGTTTTATCACAAGGATACGTTGAACGAAATCAAGAATCTCAAACGGATTCTTTCCCAGGATTCTTCTCCTGAAATTCAATACATCGGAGTTACCGCCCTTTCCCGATTGCACGGGCACAGCGACGGATTCTTTTCCGTTTATAGTTTTCCTCAGATTTCCATTCCTCCTTCGGCTCAAAAACGAAACAACGAGAAGAAGGGAATCAAACCGGAATACAAGGAAATCAAGTCGCGCATTCTGCAGAAAATGAAGCGCGATCTGAAAACTCCGCTTCCTCCGTTTTATCACGAGTTTTCAGGAAGAAATCGTTATACCAATCATTCTTCCCTGCATCTGGAATCTTTGGAGGATGGAGTCGCGGACTTGGTGGTGACTTCTCCGCCGTTTTTGGATAAGGTGAACTACGAAGAGGACAATTGGCTTCGGTATTGGTTTTTGGAAATCGAACTTCCCGATCACAAAAAGCCGAGCATCTTTTCCACGCTCAGCGCCTGGACCGATTTTATCCACGGAACCTTGGAGGAACTTTCGCGCGTCTTAAAGCCGGAAGGAGTTTGTGTGATGGAGGTGGGAGACATCAAAAAGGGCGCGACCGTTTTTAACCTGGACGAATACGTGATCCAGGCGGCGGCCGGTTCCGGTTTGGAATGGGAGACCACCTTTATCAACGATCAGAAATTCACGAAACTCTCGAATTGCTGGAACGTTTCGAATAACGAAAAGGGAACAAATTCGAACCGCTGCGTCGTGTTTCGGAATTACAAGTGAATGATTTTTGCGAGCGGTTTTAGGTCCGCGTGTCGGAACATTTGAAAATCGTGAACTTATCGTTTGATCCTTCAAGAATGTGGGAACTCTTACAATTTTGCGGCCGCATCCGCTAACGCGGTCGCGCCACTTCGGGCTCGCGAAGTCTCGCTCGGTCTAAACGCGCAGAAAGAATTTCTAAAATTCGACTCTTACTTTGGAAAGCGCGTTTAGACTAAACCCTGCGTGTCGCTTGCGGTTGTGGGAACTCATACAACGCGCGATTTACACGGTAAAGTCCCGAGAGTGTGGGAACTCATACGTTATTTTCGCTCTGCAAAGAGCGAAATGGCGACGCTCGACAGGCTCCGGGCTTAAATTCGAAAGAAGCCGCCCGGAGAGGGGGTAGCGTAAGCCGCTTGCGGCTGCAGCGAGGGGGACTCTTCCCCCTTCTAACACATTTTCGGAATTCTGTCTCTTTTTCTCGGAAATTCGCCCCTTTCCCCTTCACCAATTTCGGAAATTGGCCGACTTAAACTAAGAAGAGGGTTACCGGAATATGATGCGCTCACTCTGGACGGCTGCCACGGGAATGATTGCCCAGCAGTTTCATATCGATACGATTTCAAACAACTTAGCAAACGTAAACACGACCGGATTCAAAAAGAACCGTGCCGACTTTGAAGATCTCGTGTATCAACACCAGGTATTGGCTGGAACTCCGGCCACTTCCGTGAGCGAGATTCCCACCGGAGTCAACGTGGGTCACGGGGTAAGAGCGGCTGCCTCTCAAAAACTATTCGAGATCGGATCGTTTCAAGCCACCGGAAACAAACTGGATATGGCGATCACCGGCGAGATGGGATTCTTTAAGATCCAAATGCCCGACGGAAGTTTTGCGTTTTCCAGAGACGGATCGTTCAAAATCGATTCGAACCAACAAGTGGTGACTTCGAACGGATATCTTCTCGAACCTCCTTTGATTCTTCCCGAGGGAGCGATCTTAAACACACTCATGATTTCCGAACAAGGAGAAGTCACCGTAAAAGTCGGAGCCGACATTCGTCCCATCGTGATCGGACAAGTGGAATTATACCGTTTCGTAAACCCGGCCGGATTAACCGCGATCGGAAAAAACTTATTTCAAGAAACCGTGGCTTCCGGTCCCGAGATTCCGGGAACTCCCGGAATGGAAGGATTCGGAAACGTCCTACAGGGGTTTTTGGAAATGAGTAACGTAAAGATCGTGGAAGAGATGGTGAACATGATCGTGGCGCAAAGGGCGTACGAATCCAACTCCAAGGCGATTCAGACCTCGGACAACATGTTGTCCACTGCCATTTCCCTGAAGAGATAAGAATTTTATAAATTTCTTATGAACGTATTTCGGACTTTGTTTCTTCTCCTGCTTGCAGCCAACCCTCTTTTGGGAAGAGGAGTTTCCGGAATTTATCTCAAAGGCCGCGCGATCGTGGACGGAGAAGCGGTCCTTCTTTCTTCCGTAGCGCGAATTCCGGACGGATTCGAGGATCGGGTTCTCGTAAAGAATTTAAAACGTCCGATCTACATCGGTTCGAAAGAAATACTGAACGTCTACGGGGATCTGGAACCGAACGTAACCGGAAAGGAAACCCTGGTTCTTCCCCTCAATCACTCTCTCGAACCGAACGAAATCACGGAATCCTTGAGCGAGGAAATCCGCAAAAAGCATCTGAATGAAGAATTTCGTCTAACGTTTATTTCCGGCGAAACCAAGGTTCCCTCCGAGGGAGTGGAGCTGCGCTGGGCCAACCTTTCCTCCCGTCTGCATCCGGGACAACTGATGGCCTCTCTAGAAATTTTCTTTCAAGGCAAAAAGGTTCATAGTCTGAGAATCCGCTTTCAAGTGGAACAAAACGTCAAAGTTCTCAAGGCGAAACGTCCTTTGAACAAGGGAATCAAAATCACCGAAGATGATTTTCAGGAAGAAGCGGTTCTTACTCCCGAAGAAATTTTGGATTCTCCAGGACCGGAGCTCCTCGGTTCTACTCTTCTCAAAGACATGAACGAAGGGGAAATCTTCCGTAAAAAACACGTTCGCAAAATCCAGGACGTTCAAAGAGGAGGGGAAATTCTGATGATCTATCACAAAGGAAGTCTCGTCCTGAAAACGAAAGTAAAGGCTTTGAGTTCGGGAAATATCGGAGAAGATGTTCAAGTGACGACTCATTCGAGAGAAGGACAGATGAAAGCGAAGGTCGTGGATAAGAATACGGTGGTGACGGAATGAAGCTGAATTCCCTTTCTAAGATGATCGTAGAATTGATCCCCGGAATTTTCGGCGCGGTTCTTTTAAGTATTCTTTTGATCTTATTGATTTTTACGGGAAGCGGTTCCGGTCTCAAAGCTCAGGACGTTTCTCTTTGGACGGATAAGAATCCGTATTCGGTCCGTCAAAGCATCAAGGTCGGTTCCCCTCTTTATGTGAGAATCACGAACGGCCTGCAGGCGGAGTTCGAACTCGAATCCAACGCGGACGAAACGATCACTCTCAAATCCATGCCCGATAAAAAGATCATCCCAGATATGCCTTCGTATAACAACGATCGTACGATTACCCGCAAAAATAAGGGAAAGATCAAGTCACTCGGAAAGGTGAAGGGAAATCTAACCGCGCTCGTAACCGCGATCGATCCGAACACCGGGCTTTTGACGATCCAAGGACAAAAGGTGAACGTGATCAACGGAGAAGAGAACAGCCTCGCCCTTTCAGGAACGGTCTCCCCCGAATTCGTGGAAAAGGATTCCTCCATCAACGCGGATAAGATCGCCAATCTCCAGGTCAATTTTAACGGGAGAATCAACCGTCAACAGGTAAATCCTCCGATCGCCTTGAAATCCGTGACCAACCCGGACGGCTCAGTGACTGTCAAGGCGGAACTTTCCGAAGAGGAAAAACAAAGGCTGATTCTGAATCAGTTGAACCGGCTTCTGGGAGAATCACAATGAAATCAGAATATTCTATTTTTTGTATGTCTTTATTCTCGGAGCGCGTTCGCGGGTTTTTATCGCGCGTTTTTCCGTTTTACGCGGTTTCGTTTTATGTGCGTTTTACGCCGATCTCCGTCCTGGTCGGATTGATCGGAATTTTTTCCGTTTCTTTGAACGCCGCCGAACTGCGCCTCAAAGACATCGCGCGCATCGAAGGAATCCGCGAAAACCAAATCACCGGTTACGGAATCGTGGTCGGTCTTCCGGGAACGGGGGACAGTAAAACTCCGTTCACTTCGGAGAGTATGAAAAACTATTTAAAAAATCTTGGAGTCGAAGCGAATCTCAAACCCGATCAAACGAGAAACATCGCTTCGGTTTTGATCACCGCTACGATTCCCACCTACGCCCGCAAAGGCGACAAGTTGAACGTGGTCGTTTCGTCCATCGGAGACGCAAAGTCCCTCGAAGGAGGAGTTCTTTTACAATCTCCTTTGAAAACCGCGGGCGACAAGACGTTCGCGGTCGCTTCGGGCGTGATTTCATTCGGCGGAAGACAAGAACAGGAACGGGGAAGCGGCGCTCGCGGAAATAAAAAGACGGTGGGTGTGGTTCACGGAGGCGCGATCGTAGAACAGGAATTGGATCAGAATTTTTACGCGTCGGAACGGGTGCAAATCCAACTCGATAATCAGGACTTTACCACTCTCAATGCGGTGATCTCTCAGATTCGTTCGATTCTTCCCGGAAAACACGGAATCGGACCGGAGTCTGTCGTTCCGGTTTCTCCTTCGGAGATCAATATCGTTCTCGGAAAAACGTTCGAGAACAAGTCGGACGCATTCTTAACTTTATTAAGCGACATCGAAAATCTCACCGTGGAAACTCAGGTGAAACCGAAGGTGGTCATCAACGAAAGAACGGGCGTCATCGTGATGGGAGGAAACATCACGATCGAAGAAGTTGCCGTTTCCCGTTCCGGTTTGAATCTTTCTGTCACCGATAAAAACAGAAGACGCAACTGGCTCGGAAAAGAACAGGAGCCGGTCAAAAGTTCCTTTGTGATCGAGGAATCCACAAGCGTAGGAGACGTGGTCGAAGCGCTGAATAAAGTGGGCGCGTCCACGCGAGACATCATAGCCATTTTGGAAGCGTTGAAAAAATCGGGCGCGTTACACGCGGAGCTGGAAATACAATGAGAATCGATTCCGTTCAAGATTATACGAATAAGCTGAATCTGGTGGAAAAGCCGGAAGTAAGAAGTCTGATCAACATAGAAAAATCCAATCAGGAAAAACGGAACGTTACCTTTCCGGAACAACTTCGGGAAGAATTCAACGAGAAACTTTCCGGTAAAATCAGCTCTTCCGAAGTCCGAATGCCTCACAACATCAAGGAAGAAACCGCGGCCGATCCGTATCGCAAAAAACTGTATTCCGCTTCCGTGGAATTCGAATCGATCTTCGTCAAGATGATGTTAAGCGAAATGAAAAAGACCGTGTCCAAGTCTGGCTTGATCGACGGCGGTCACGCGGAAGAGATTTTCGAAGATATGCTCTACGACGAATATTCCAAAAACCTTTCGGCGAATTCTTCTTTGGGTCTTGCGGAGCAGATTTATCAATCTCTTTCCTCCAACCTTCCTCCGGTCAACGCCGGAACCAGAACCGACCGCAAAGCTTAAAGCAGGAGTTCCCACAATTTCAACGCCAACCTCCTTTTGGCTCGATCGTAAATCGTAGTAGTTCCCACGACTCAATCGATCAAATCCGCAAACTTGATTCCGTCCAAATCGTTTTGGAGTTTTTCTTCCGTCTTTTCGACCTTGGAACCGATGTTTCCCGGAAAGAGCTTGAGTTCCTTATCGCCCGTCAGAAGAGGTTCCGGAATCTTTCTGTAAACGTCGCCGATGCTTAAATCGCCCGGAGCGATGATCGGAACGAATTCGTTCTTCCTTGTCTCGGAAAGAAATTCCAGTTCGCAGAGTTTTTTGGTCAACACGGGAATCTCCTCTTCTTTTAAGCGGGAAATCTGCGAAAGCTCGAAGGGAGAAGAGGGAATCTTCTTTTCTTTTTGGATTTTATACGCGGACTTCAAGGTCAGAATCAATTTGCGGAACTCGTTGCTGGAAGAAGTGTGAATCTCGTCCGAGGATTGAAGCGGCGCCAGATAACGTTCGCGGAACTGCAAGGACGCCGTGATCTCCGCTCCGAATAAGACGATTAGAGAAAGCGAATATACTCCCAAAAGAAAAATAGGAACGGCGGCTAACGCCTTGTAGATGATCATCGTCGTTTCGCTGAACGAGGAAAGATACACGTGAAATCCCCAGAGGAACACGAGGAATATGACGCCCGTAACCGCAGCTCCCGCCGCCGACGCTTTCAGCGGAACCTTCGTGTTCGGAATCAAGGAATAAAGGCTTAGGAAAAAAAGCCAGATTCCGGAGAGAGGAAAAAGAATTCTCAAGAAAGAATAAATCGAAAAGACGCTGTCCCCGCCGGTGATCGTCGTAGTGGAAAACTTCTGATCCTTGGATTCGGTGATGCTGATCGTTTTGTATTCCCCGATATTGAGCATTCGGATCTTTCCGTTTTCTTTCCGTTCCAACAAAAGATTGGCCCAAAGTTTTCCGTTCATCGGAGTATAAAACGGATTCCAATGATCTCCTCCGTCCGTGGAAATCAGGATATGACCGAGGCTGTCCATGAGAAAGAGTTCCATCGCGTCGGTTCCGGTAAAGGACCAGATTCGGATGAAGTTGTATCGTTTGTGGCTAAGTTCGATCCAACTATTTCCGCCGTCCCTCGAACGGTAGATGACCCCGCGTTCGCCGGCGAGAAAAATTTCTCCGTTGTCCGCACGATGAATATCATGAAACGCTAAATGAGTTAGACGGTTCGGATAGAAGTTGAATCCGCCGTCGTTGCTCGTCCAAACCGTTCCCGATTCGTCGGCGATATATCCGTTCAGTGCGTCCGGAAAATACACTTTGGACGCGTTCATTTTGAGACGATCCTTAAAGATCGGTTTGAAGGAAATTCCTTCGGGAATGTAATGAAGAACTTCACCGTTTTTGAATACAATGAAAATGTTATTTAGATTGACGATTTCGATGTCCTTGAGTTCGACGCCTTCGAATGACGTCAAAGTCCAGACGGAGGATTCGATCGGTTTGATCAAAAGCGCGCCTCTGCGGGAGAGTGCGTAGATCAAACCTTCTCGGATTCGAATCCGGATAAAATCGGAACTTCCTATGTCCGGTTTTTTACAGAAGTCCAGGCGGCCTCCGAGGTTATCGAGACATTTCATGTTTTCGAAATCGATCTCGTCTTCCCGGATGGAATATTCTTTTTTGAGATTGGAATCCATGCGGAAAAGGGTTCCGTTTTCCCCGCTTACCCAAATTTTTCCGAGAGGATCTTTTTCCATGGAGAAGTAGTGGGGCGGCCTGAAAAAATCGATCGTCTTTTCGGCGACTCCTTCTCCGATCACGAAAAGAAGAGGACCGATGGCCAATACGAAAAAGTAGAACACGAGTTTTTGAAAGAGGGAACGGTTGGAGCTGATTCTCCAGATTCCGTTGAACGCATTCTCCAAAGAACGCAAAACTGCGGTCGCCGAAAAAACCAAGATCACGAAACCGATGGCTCCGATCTGAGTCGCGGTGTCGATCAAGTCGCCGATCGTTTCGAGATACGTGTTGATGTCCACGTTGATATTGCTCTGAAGTATGAACGTGTTGATCGTATCGAAAATTTCTTCCTTACGATTTTCCAGACCGGAAGTGATCGTGATCAGGGAAAGAGCGACGGTCAACATCGGAATCAAGGAAACGATCGTAGTGTAGGAAATTCCGGAGGCCTGCATCAAACAATCGTCTTTGATGAAACGATAGGCGGAACCGACGATGATCCGGATCGAAAGTACGAAAATTCTTAAAAAACCTTTTTCGGGAATTCGATCCGAATCGGTAAGCCAACCCGGTTTTAAAAGATGCTGCATCGTTCATTCCGCCTTGAAGCTGTACAGAACCATGGACGAGGTCAAGGGTCTGCCTTTTTTTTTGAGTTTGCTCTTCCAATGATAGATCGAAATTCGAATCCATTTCCAGTATTCTTTCCAGGAACGAAAACTTCCTCTGGACTTGAGCAATTTTGCAAGGAGCGAAAAATCGACTCCGGGATACGTGATATGATTCGTAAAACCCGAGCGATCAAGAATTTTTTTCAAATTCGATTCCGAATAATAATAAAAATGTCCCGGAAGATAGTAGTGATAGTTCGGCCCCGCATCGATCGCTTGCCAGCCTTCGAAGTTTGCGGTTTGCAGAAGAAGAAGTCCACCGGGTTTTAAGATTCGACCCAGTTTTTCAAAAACCTTCTCCGGTTCGGAAAGATGTTCGATGACTTCCACGAGAGTCACCACATCGAAATACGCTTCGGGTAAATCCGCGTCTAAAAATTCTCCCGTGTATATTTTGAATCCCCGAGATCTTGCGACATCCGCGGAATACGAGGAGATTTCCACGCCTGTTACGCCGAAGCCCGCTTCTTTCGCGCAGTTTAAAAATCCGCCGAAGGAACATCCTATGTCCAAAAATTCTCCCGTTCGTTTGAACTTGCGGATGTTGGAAAGACGCGCCTTCCAAACGTATCGATCGTAAGTTTCGGTTTGCCGTTCATCGCGATAGGAAAAATCGGCGCCGCCGGAATAATATTCCTCCGTATAAAGCGAAGAGGGTTCCGGCCTTGGATACTGGGTTTGTAGTCCGCAGGAAGTGCAGAGGTATATTGGAATATTATAATTTTTAAAGGAAGAATGGTATAAAAATTTCCAATCTTTTTTTTGACAGCAAGGACAGGTTTCGTCTATAGTTTTGCCAGAAAAATCCAATGACAGATCCTTTCTTCGAGTTTTCCCAAAGGAGTCCGCTCCGTATAACCGAAATCCATTCGGGAGAATCCTTTCAAATCCTCTTTCAATTCTTCTAATGTATAAAAACGGGAATAGGCGCCTTTTAAATCCGGGGTTTGAATCAAGGTTCCCTGCGCCTGCAGATGCGTGTCGCCGACGGCCCGCACCGAACCCGCGAGAAATCCTCCGGGTTTGAGAATCCTTTTTTTCTCCTTCAGGATTTCTCTTGCGAGTTCGACAGAGTTGTAGTGAAGAACTCCCCAGCTTACGATCACGTCGAAAAAACCGTCTTCATACGAAAGAGGAGGGTGTTCGTGGATCGACGCTTTGACGAACGGATATTCCTGCGAGATCGTTTTGACCGAATTCTCCGTATAATCCGTGGCGTAGACTTGATAACCGAATTCGTTTAACAAAACGCAGTGTCTTCCCGAACCGGCTCCGAAGTCGAGCGCCTTTCGCTGTTCCGAAGATTCCGTCTGTGTCGATACGATCTTGGACAACATACGCACCAGATTCTCATCCGGATAACCGAGTCTGGATTTGTTCCGGGTATAATGCGTGTTCCAAGCGGATTGGGAGGAAGATTCAGAAGGATTCAAATTTACCTTCCAGTCTTTGAAGAACGGACTTCTTCCATTCTTCCAAAGTCTGTTCGTTTTGTTCGGGACCGACGAGTCCGACCGTGCGGGTGCGAACTCCGTTTCCTTCGGAGGTTTTGAGAATATCGCCTTCCTCTTTCAGTTTACGATCAAAAAGAAGTTTTTCCTTTCCCGCCGCGGCGAATTCACCGTGTCCCGTAAGTTTTGATTTTCCTTCGGGAGGTGTGGAGAAAAAAATTCCGGCGTACGTTTTGGGAACGCCCGTATAATTCTCGAACGGACGAATCGGTTCGCCGACCAGAAGTTTCACCAAGTTGTCAAAGTAGGCCGATCCGAAATAATTGGGGATGAGAGAATCCGCCAAAAATTCTCCGCCCACTTCGGGAACCGCCTCGATCAGATAAATTTCTCCTTGAGGAGTGATTCTGAATTCCGCCACGAACGGGCAGTCGTTCATTCCGGTCGCCGCGATGAGCGCGCGGCAGTTGAGCAGGATTTCTCCGATCAATTCGGTGCGTAAAAACGGAAGAGTATGAGCGATTTCTAAATAAGGAGGATATGATGTTACGTCCTTGTGGGAGATCGACGCTGGAAAGAAATTTCCTTTTTGGACCAACCCGCAGACCGTGATTTCGAAACCGGGAATGTATTCCTCGGCGATCCAATTCTCCTTGTCCGCGTTAGACGCGCTTGTTTTCTTTTTGGAAGGGGCCGTTTTCGATTTCGGCGATTTCTTTTTGGATTTTAAGAACGTTTCCCATTCTTCGGGTTCGTGAAAGGTTCGGATTCCTTCTTTGCTGTTTCCTCGGACGGGTTTGTAGACGAACGGGAATTGATTTTTAGATAAGTTCGAATGGATGTCGTAGTTTTCGGGGACGAGAATTCCCACTCTGGCCGCGGTTTCTTTCAGAAGATTTTTATCGGAACAGATTTCCACGCAGTTCAAGCTCGCATAACGCAGCTTGAGTTTTTCGGCGATGTAAGAAGCCGTATACGTCGCCTTTCCGTAGGAACGCGTTCCTACTCCGAGAATTCTTCCGTGCAGAGGAATTTCGGAAACCGTCTTTAGAATTTTACGATATTCTGTAATGGACTCCATGATTCGAAGAGAGGACATCCCCAAGCCGGGAGCGCGATCGTTTTGATCGACCGCGATCACCGAATAACCCAGGCGTATCGCCGCGGAGATTAAGGGAACCTGATTGGTTCCGGCTCCTATGGAAAGAAAATGCCCCTTTTGTTTCATTTCCCATAGGTTTCTTTTAGGGCGGGGAGAAAGTCAAAGGATTTTTAAGCGCTAAGAACGTACGACTCGATCCAGTTCCTGGCTCGAATCGGATCCGTATAGAAGTGCTCGTTTTCCTTTCCGAATTTTTCCTCGTAGTTTCCGATCTTCGTTTCGTCTTGATGAACGTGCACCGCCGCGATGCAACGGATTCCGCGGAGATTTTGAAACCGCATCGATTTGGATTCTTCAAAGAGATTCAAGTAACCGACCTTCCATCCGTAGTCCGATAAGATTTGCGGTATGATCTCGCGAAAGCGTTTGTGCGCTTCGAGGTTGGCGGCTTGGAACCCGTGTAAGTTGATGAAGATCTTAAACGTTCCGTTGTCCGGTATTTGTGCGAGGGAATCGAGAAGGGATTTTTCCCAGACTTCCACGTCTTCGATTTCGACTTTGCCGCTAATTCTCGTGCTGACTAATTTTTGTTTCGGGTCCCATTCCGTTTTCGTAATGATTGCGGTTTCCATCCGTCTCCTTTTTGCGTTTTATCCACGCGTCTGTTCGACGGAGAACGGATGAACGAAGGTCGTCAAAATTCGGGATTCGAAAAGAATTTGTTTCTCTTTTTTATAAGAAGCCGTCGGGAAACTTACGAAACGCGTTCGTAGAGGATTCGAACTCCTCCCGCTTTTTCTCCGTTCGGTCTGAGGTTTTGGGAGAAGATAATCAACTTATCGTCCCCGTCTTTTTCCAAACTGGTTCTCCAACCCCAACTGGTTTCCGGAGTATCGCCGCCGTAGTGTCCCGTAACGGACCATTCCTTTGCGCCTGGAACTCCTTCCGAAAACAGGATTCCGCTCCCCATTCCGAAACTTTCGACCCAAGCGGATTCGTATCGTTTTTTGTCGATGTGATATCCGTAGATCGCGATTCCTTCGAACGGTTCGCCTCCGTAACTTCCCTTGTATTCGTGCAGAAGAAATCTTCCGCCTAATACGAGTTTGATGGTTCCCGCAATCGGAGATTCGTCGGTGACCTCTCCCTCTTTGAACATCATCTGGTTGACGCCTTTCCAATTCCCCGTATAGGATTCGAATTCTTTGTGGACGCCTTCCCGTTTGGAGGTTTCGAACTTTTCTTTACTCATGGCGAAACAGTGAAGTCGGTTTCGGGATAGAAAGCAAGAAGAATTAAGAGTTCTTAGCGGACTTCGAACTCGATTAAAACCTTGGCTTGGATCTTTCGTTCCCCCACGGAAAGCGGCGAAGAATCGCTTTCTCTTCCTTTCATCTGATAAACCACCTGTTGATACGCCGCGGAATCGGATTCGACGATTTTGATCGCCGTGACTTCTTTTTTGCCGATCGCATTGGCGAGAACCAGCGCCTTGTTTTTCGCGTCTTCATACGCGGAAACGAGCGCGTCTTTTTCCTGTTTGGAAGTGGAATCCGATTTGAATTCGATTCCGCTTACGTTGTTGACTCCCAACTTTTGAAGTTCCAGCAATACGTCTTTATAAAGTTTTAAGTTCCTGAGTTTTAAAAGAATTCCGGACGTGGACAGATACGGCCTTTGTTTTCCGTCCTGAAGATATTGTCTTTGCAGAGTGTAATCGGTGCTGTATATATCCTTGGGGGAAATTTTGAATTCTTTGGAGAGCGCCTGGATCACGTTAGACGTTCTTTCGAGATTCTTTTCCTGGGCCGTTTTTGCGTTCGCTTCCTCGACTTCCACGGCAAAGGTCATCTGGATGTAATCGGTTTCCACGACCGCGGTTCCGCTTCCGGAGACGGTTACGGTTTGTTTGTTCTCGGAATAAATGCCCAATACGGGAACGACGAATAACGTAAGAAGAATCAGTTTCAATCGGTTCATAGTTCGGAAATGTTTTTTGAAAATCCGATCCTTGAAAACAAAAAAAGGCGGAAGAGGGGAACCTCGACCGCCTTTTTGCGATTGGTAAAGAACGTTCGGATGAATTACATCATTCCGCCCATTCCTCCCATACCGCCGCCCATTCCCGCCATCGGGTTTGGAGCGTCTTTTTCCGGTTTATCGGTGATCGTAACTTCGGTAGTCAGAATCATGGAACCGATAGAAGCCGCGTTTTGAAGAGCGGAACGAACCACTTTCGCAGGGTCGACGACTCCGGCTTGGATCATATCTTCCCAAACCATCGTAAGAGCGTTGAAACCTTCGTTTCCTTTTTTCGCCTTCGCGTGTTCTACGATTACGGAACCTTCCAGACCTGCGTTGGAAGTGATCATGCGGATCGGTTCTTCCAAAGCTCTGAAGATGATTTTTGCTCCGGTGGCTTCGTCGCCTTCGAGTTTCAATCCGCCAACGGCTTCCTGCGCTTTGAGAAGAGTCAAACCGCCGCCTGGAACGATTCCTTCTTCCACCGCGGCGCGAGTTGCGGAAAGAGCGTCTTCCACACGGGCTTTTTTCTCTTTCATTTCAACTTCGGTAGCCGCTCCGACGTGAATCACCGCAACCCCGCCTGCGAGTTTTGCGAGTCTTTCTTGGAGTTTTTCCTTGTCATACTCGGAAGTGGTGTCTTCGATCTGTTTTTTGATCTGACCGATTCTTCCTTGAATGTCTTTCGTTTGGCCTTTGCCTTCGATGATGGTGGTGTTCTCTTTATCCACGGTCACTTTGTTCGCGCGGCCGAGCATTTGAAGAGTGGTGTTCTCGAGTTTCATTCCGAGGTCTTCGGAAATCACTTGTCCGCCGGTCAGAATCGCGATGTCTTCGAGCATCGATTTTCTTCTGTCGCCGAATCCCGGAGCTTTTACAGCAACGCAAGAGATGGTTTTTCTGAGAGTGTTGACTACGATCGTAGCAAGAGCTTCTCCTTCCACTTCTTCGGAGATGATCACGAGAGGTTTTCCCGCTTGAGCCACTTTTTCCAGAACGTGGATCAGATCTTTCATAGAGGAGATCTTTTTGTCGTAGATCAGGATGAAAGGATCGTTCAGAGTCGCAGTCATCGCTTCCGGATCGGTCACCATATAAGGAGAAATGTATCCTCTGTCGAACTGCATCCCTTCAACTACGTCGAGAGTTGTTTCGATGGACTTCGCTTCTTCCACAGTGATGACTCCGTCTTTACCGACTTTGTCCATCGCGTCCGCGATCAGATTACCGATCGTAGTATCGTTGTTAGCGGAGATCGTCGCAACGTTTGCGATGTCTTTTTTGTTTTCGATCTTAACCGCTCTTTTTTGAATGCTTTCCACCGCAGCGGCAACCGCTTTGTCGATTCCTCTTTTGAGAGACATCGGGTTTGCACCCGCGGTTACGTTTTTCAAACCTTCGTTGATGATGGATTGAGCGAGAATGGTTGCGGTAGTGGTTCCGTCACCTGCGACGTCGTTCGTCTTTGTGGAAACTTCTTTCACCATTTGCGCGCCCATGTTTTCCAGAGCGTCTTCGAGTTCGATTTCTTTCGCAACGGTAACGCCGTCTTTAGTGATGGTAGGCGCGCCGAATTTTTTATCGATCACTACGTTGCGACCCTTAGGCCCGAGGGTAACTTTCACCGCGTTCGCGAGTTTGTTCACACCTTCGAGGAGCTTGCGTCTTGCTGTTTCGTTGTATTCTATATCTTTAGCCATGATTCACTCCTGATTATTTTTTAACAACGGCGAGAATATCGCTTTCACGGATGATGAGATATTCTTTGCCTTCGGATTTGATTTCAGTTCCGGAATATTTTCCGTAAAGGACGGTATCGCCTACCTTCACTTCGAGAGGAACGAGTTTCCCGTCTTCGTATTTGCCGCTTCCGACTTCTACGACTTTCCCTTCTTGAGGTTTTTCTTTTGCCGTGTCAGGAACGAAAATGCTACCGATCTTTTCCTCGGCTTCCTGTCTTGGTTCTACGAGGACTCTGTCACCCAGAGGTTTAATCGATGCCATAGACTAACTCCTTATTATCGTTAATTAGCACTGCATGAGGAAGAGTGCTTACTGTAGTTTTCCATTTAAAAATTCGTGGAAAAAGGGTCAAGCACTTTAGGTAAGAGAGTGCTAAAATTCGATAACGAGAAAAAAGAATCGGGAAGAAATTTCAAAACGAATCGATTCTTTCTGCGTCTAAGGAAAAAACTTCCGAAACGCGTGAAAAGAAGAAAATGTTTCCGAAAGAAAATCTGATCCGGGTCCGCGATCTCAATCAAAAGCCGGTTCGGGAGGAAAAGCCGATTCTTCTGTATTGGATGTCCATGGCGAGACGGTTGGCATGGAATCATTCCCTGGATTACGCGATTCATCTTTCCCAAAAATACGAAAAGGAACTCTGGATCTACGAACCTCTGAAAATGGATTATCCTTGGAGTTCGCCGAGGTTGCATCGTTTTCTTCTCGAGGGGATGGCGGCGAACGCGAAAGAGGCGAACAAACTCGGGTTGAATTACCGCGCCTTTGTGGAAACTACGGACAACCCGATCACGGAGGTTTTCGGGAGAATCGCGTCTACGGCCGCGCTTGTCGTCACGGACGATTATCCGGCTTACATCGTGCCCGAATTGTTAAACGAAGTCGGCAAAAGAATCGAATGCAAGCTGCTCGCCGTCGATTCGAACTCCATCATTCCTTTGAGCCTTTACGGAGAATTCGCTTCCGCCGCGAGAATCCTCCGGCCTCGAGTTCACAAATTGTTCGCCGAAGCCTGGAAGTTTCGATCTTCCCGTAAACCGGGAAAACCTTACGTAAACACGAACGGATCTTCGCTTAGGAAGGATCGGGATTCTCCGTTTTCCAAGATCGTTTGGTTCGACGGGGATGAGAAGAAGATCGAAACTATATGCAAAAAAGTGAATTTTCTCTGTCCGGACGTTTTGCCGGTTACGGGTAAAATCGGAGGAAGGGAAGAGGGATTAAAACTTCTCAAACGTTTTTTAAAACAAGGATTGAACGGTTATGCGGAACTTAGAAGTCAGCCTCGAGATCCGAAAGAATCGTATTCTTCCTTGTTGTCTCCCTATCTCCACTTCGGTCATATTTCTCAGGAAGAAGTCGTAAGCGCCGTTCTGGATTGGAACTTGGACGAACCTTGGAATCCCGGAGTGATCGTTCCCGAAAATAAAAATCGAAAGGAAGGTTTTTATCATCCGGACGACAATGTGAATTCTTTTCTGGACGAACTCGTCACTTGGAGGGACGTGGGTTTCTTGATGTTTTGGAAACAACCTTCGTTTCGAAAAGACCTTTCCATTCTTCCCGATTGGCTACAGAAGAATTTGGATTTTCACAAAAACGATATTCGTCCGTATCTTTATACGAAGGAGCAGCTCGAGAACGCAAAGACGCATGACGCAGTTTGGAACGCGGCTCAGAAGGAGCTCGTTTTGACCGGATCGATGCACAATTATCTGCGGATGCTTTGGGGAAAGAAGATCATCGAATGGACCCCCGACTATGAAACGGCGTTTACGATTCTCGAAGATTTGAACAACAAATACGCGTATGACGGACGAGATCCGAATTCGTATACGGGAATCTTATGGTGTTTCGGTTTGTTCGATCGGCCTTGGTTTCCGGAACGAAACGTTTTCGGTAGCATACGCTATATGTCATCCGAATCCACCGCTAAAAAATTCAAACTCAAGTCCTATTTCGAATACGTGGAATCTCTGGAAGGAAACGGCTTGAATCTGTTTTGAGTCAAATGCTTGCTTTTTCGAAGCGCGGAGCGTAAAATCGTAGAAAAAGAGGATTGGTACTTATGACAACTGAGGCAGCTCCAAAGACATATACAACTTTCAAAGAATTTTGGCCGTTCTATTTGGGAGAACATGCGCATCCTGTAAACCGTGCGTTGCATTTCGTGGGAACTTCCTTTGCGATCGGTTGGATCTTGACGGCCATCATCAATCTCAATCCGTATTACATCTTGGCGGCTTTGTTTTCCGGATATTTCTTTGCGTGGATCGGGCATTTCTTTGTGGAAAAAAACCGTCCTGCAACGTTCACATATCCGTTTAAATCCTTTATGGGCGACTGGGTGATGTATTTTTACATTCTCACCGGACAGATCGGAAAGGAATTGGAAAAGATCGGTAAGAAGTAAGGTCAAATTCTAACGATTGCAAATGATAGGCCTTTTCGATATCCCTGCGATTTTTCGAAAAGGCCGGTTTTCATTTTGTAAAAGAAAAGATTGATGCAGAAAGTTCGTATTTCGTTCTTGGACTATTTGAAATTTGCGTGCTCTTCTTTGTGTGTTGCCTCCATTCTGCGGATTTTCCTAAGGTCTTCTCCCGAGTTTCACTATTCGATGTTTCTTAACATCGTCCTTTTCTTAAAATATTTCGGAATATTGTTTTTCATTTCTTTATTACCGACTGTGTTCGGATATTTCGTCGTCCACTTCTCCTTTCGAAAGAATCGATTTTTTCCTCACATCCAGTTCGTATCTTTTGTATTCGTTTATTCTCTCGTATTAGAAGGGTTGGAACTTTTTGCGGCTAATTTTGACTGAATGACGATCGAAGAAAAATTCTTATTCACGTTTCCCTTTTTCGCGATTCTCGTTTTGTGCATCGTGATTTCGTGTCGGCTTTCCGTAAAAACGAAATCCGTCCTTTTTATCTTTTGGATTCTATTGGCTTCGGTTTGGTTTTGGCATCGACCTCAATATCTCCTCCATCGTTGGAAAACTGATTCTTTCGAAGATTCTAATGTTTCCATTCTTTCCTTCGGTTTAAGGGCGCATGCATACGCGTACGAGGAATTTCTCAGCGACATCGTATTTTACAGACCGATCTTACAGGAGGTTCTCCTCAATAATCCCGATCCAAAGATGAGAATTCGCGCAGCTCTTTTTCTCGGTTATTCAAAAAAAGAATCAGATCGACAAACGTTTTATCAAGCGCTGGAAGATCCGGAGTTCAGCGTAAGGCTCGCGGCTTCTTTAGGTTTGTTGCCGCAGGAGTATTCGAGATCCCCTGAGAGTTTTCTTGCATATAGTAAGTTTTGCCTTTTGATGAAACAAGTCGAAGATTGTAATCCTGATGAAAAGTTAATTCGAGAATTTGTGGATTTGAGTAAGGATCAAATTCGCTGATCGCTATCATCAATTTACCGAGAATACAAAGCCGGCTTTTCTAAACGCTTTCAGTAGCTTGAGAGCCGTCGTTTCGCTTTCGCCTAACTTGCTTCCTATGGGGCGTTTCTCATCTACGATGAGAATCACTCGCGACGCTTCGCTGCTCGTTGGCGGCTTCGCTCTCTATGAATCGCTCAGATTTCTCATCTACGATGAGAACCACTCACGACGCTCCGCTGCTCGTTGGCGGCTTCGCTCTCTATGAATCGCTCAGATTTCTCATCTACGATGAGAACCACTCGCGACGCTCCGCTGCTCGTTGGCGGCTTCGCTCTCTATGAATCGCTCAGATTTCTCATCTACGATGAGAACCACTCGCGACGCTCCGCTGCTCGTTGGCGGCTTCGCTCTCTATGAATCGCTCAGCCCCACATGACCTCATAGGTTTGGATTGGTTCTTCCTTGCCTTTGACCTTGACGCGGGGCATTCGTGTGAGAGTGTATTTGCCGCCTAACAGTTCCATGGTTTCTTTCGAGATGAGAAAGGACTTTTTCAAAACCTTGCAGAGCGATTCGATACGAGAAGCCGTGTTGACCGCGTCTCCGATCACAGAATATTCTCTGTGAAGATCGCTTCCGATGTTTCCCGCAAACACTTCTCCCGTATGAATCCCGATTCCGATCGTGATCGGCGTTTTGCCCTGCGACTTTCGAAACAGATTCCACTCGGCGAGACGTTTCTGCATGATAACTCCGCAGCCGACCGCGTTTCTTGCGTCGACTTCCGCGGAGGGCGAAGGGTGAGGAGTTCCGAACGTAGCCATCACCGCGTCGCCTATGTATTTGTCCAAGGTTCCGTTGTTTTCGAAAACGCATTCCATCATAATTTTACGAAATTCCGATAGAAGTTCTCCGAGTTCTTTCGGATCCATGTTCTCGGACATCGCGGTGAAATTTCGAATATCCAAAAAAAGAATACTTACGATCTGACGATTGCCGCTCTGAAGAGTTTCGGGATTTTCCATCATCTCGTTGACGATCTTCGGAGAAAAGTAACGGGACAGTTCCGTCTTTTGTCCTTCGGCGATTCCGATTCTCCTCACCATCGAAACCGTGCGGAATATCCCCATGGAAATCATCACCGCAAAACAAAAATACAAACCGGGTTTACCGGCGACGACGTCCTCCAAAAGAACTTCCGGTCCGCTGATATAACGGCCCCAGTCGTTCGTGTATGTCAGCTGATTGGTTGAAACCGCAATCCCAAGAATCGAAAAGTAGATCGCATAGAATAAAAACAACCCTAGGAACACGAAACGGATTCGAAATTGCAAAAGGGAATAGACGATCGGAAACAAAAAGAAGAGGTTTATGGAATTCTTCAGTGCGAAACCGAGATCCACATTTTTGGTTGTGAACGTGTAAAACAGAAGAACACCCAAGATCAAAAGGTATTCCGCAAACAGGGTGACGTAATTGAAAACGCTGACGATCGAATCGGGGCAAACTCGGATGATGACCGTGTGCGCGAGAGTCAGAACGAGATATATGGAAAACGCGATAAGATTGGCCTCGCTGTCTCCGCTGTGAACGTTGACTACGATCTGAACCAGAAAAAAGAGCGCGATGAGATAACGGAAGTAATTCGTGATGATGATTCCGTTTCTTTCCTCCGTTTTGAGAACATCCAGAACGGAATCCGGCATGGACTTTCGGTCCAAAATTTGAAACGCTTTCTTGATCGATCGGAATAGATTCACAAAGTTCAGGATAGAAATTTCGGGATTCAAGATCAATTCTTTCCGGGAAAGGGAAGGACATTTGAAAAAAATTCTTTCATAAAAAACGAACCTCCACATTCTTTTCGCAGTTCAGGAGAAGAACGAAACATGGCTCAAAAAGCGGCTTTGGTTGCAGGCGCGACCGGACTCATCGGAAGGTATCTTTTGGAAGAATTGAACGCTTCCGGCGAATATCAAAAAATTTACGCACTCGTACGTAAGCCCGGTTCCGTTCGCGGCGCGGAGGAAATCGTGGTCGACTACGACGCGTTAAACGCTTCTTCCTTTCCGAAAGGGATCACGGAAGTTTATTGCAGTTTGGGGACAACGATCTCCAAGGCCGGAAGTCAGGAGAATTTCAAAAAAGTGGATCACGAATACGTGATGCAGATCGCAAAACTCGCGAAAGAAAAAGGGGTTCGATCCTTTCTCGTCGTAAGCGCTTTGGGCGCCGACCGTAAGTCGTTCGTATTTTACAATCGGGTCAAGGGAGAAATGGAGAAAGATCTGGAAACGATCGGATTTCCGTTTCTCGGAATATTCAGACCTTCTCTTTTAGAAGGCGAACGGGAAGAAGCCAGACCGGGCGAAGTCGTCGGTCAATTTTTTGCAAAGATCATCAATCCGTTGTTACTCGGCGGAATTCGGAAATACAGATCGATTCACGGAAGAACGGTCGCCAGAGCGATGATCCGTATCGCGCAAAAAGATCCGTCGGGAGTTCGTATCTTAGAATCGGATCGAATAGAGTCCGTGGGAGGAAATTGATTCGATTTTCCTTTCGAGTTCGTTTTTCGGAATCGAAAAACTCCCCGACGCCTACGCAAAACAAAGCGGCGAATTCGGAGAGTTTTTATGATAAGTCTTACGCGAACGTCAGTTGCGATTGACGGTTTTCGATCATGATCCGGTTGGAAAGAAGAATCGCCTTGGATTCCAAGTTATATTCTTTTGCGAGCGCTTCTCGTTTTTCCTTCGCTTCTCCTTTGAGTCGGGAAGCGCCTCGTTCCAGTAACATTCCGATCAGAATTCTCGCGGTCGATTGAACCACTTCGAAAGCGACCTCGTCTCGAAGCGAAGAATTTTCGATCGCAGAATACGCTTCCACGATCTTTTCGAAAGCTTCTTTGTTTTCGTTTAACAATGAGGAACCCCCTCCGATTTTGGAGAATTCTTCCTCGAAGTATTGACGAAGATGTCCTTTTGCCGTCATGCCGGAAACGATTCCTCCGATCGCGGCGACAACCTGAAGCTGGGTCGTTCCTTCGTAGATGTTCGTGATTCGGACGTCTCTATAGATTCGGGAGATGTCGTAGTCGTATGTGAATCCGGCTCCCCCGTGGATCTGGAGACCGTCGTACGCGATCTTATTTGCAAGTTCCGTAATATAATATTTCGATAATGGAGTAAACAGGTTGGCCAGTTTTTCCCATTTTTTGACCGATTCGTCCTTGCGGATTTCCTTTTCGTCGACTCCGTGTTCCTTCATTCTTTCGGATTTCCAGTGATAGAGGTCGATGGAACGGGACGCTTCCAGCAATACCGCTCTCATTCCGGCGATTTCGCGGTCCATGGTAGTCAGCATCTTGCGAACCGCGGGTATGTTTTGGATCGTTTTGCCGAACTGTTCCCGTTCCGCAGCGTATTTTTTGGCTTCCATATAAGCGGCGGTCGCGATTCCCATCGCTTGAGCCGCGATCGAAAGACGGGCTCCGTTCATCATCGCCATGGAATAACGAACCAAGCCGTATCCTTCTTCACCGATCAGAATTCCGGGAGTGTTTTCGTACACGACCTCGCAAGTCGGTGAACAGTGAAGTCCCATCTTCTTTTCGATTCCGGCGATAAACACGTCCGAACTTTTCACTAAGAAGAAGGAAAGTCCTCTCGCTCCGCTCGTGGGCGCGCCCGTTCTTGCAAGTGTTAAGATGACCGCCGGAATTTCTCCGAAGCCGCATCCGTGTGTGATAAAACGTTTAGCGCCCGTTAGTCGCCAGACTCCGTTCGCGTCTTTGACCGCTTTGGTCTGCAGGTTCGGCAGATCCGATCCGTAGTTCGGTTCGGTCAATGCCATCGCGCCGAAGATTTCTCCGTTCGCCATTTTGGGAACGTATTCATCGATCATTTCCTTGGACCCGAATCGTTCAATCGTTTCTGCCAGATTCAAACAACCCAACGTGATCGCAAAGGAACCGTCCGCTCTGGAAAAAAGTTCCATCATCATCGTTTGAACGGTTGCGGGGATTCCGAGCCCGCCGTGTTTTCTTCCGATGCTGTAAGGGAGAATTCCGGCGTCTTTGACTTGGTTGACTCCTTTGATCATCGATTCGGGAAACGTGACTTTTCCGGCGGAATACTTCAATCCTTCTACGTCCATATCCTTGGCGAGGGGAGCGATTTGTTTTCCGGCGATGTCGCCTCCCGATTCTAAAATAGATTTATAATATTCTAATGCGTCTTCATAGGAGCCGGGCGCCATCGCAAGGGAGTCCTTACCGCTCTTTTGATATTCCTTATGATCTTCGAAATCGCCTTCGAAACCGTCGATGATCTCTTTCCAATCCACGATCGATTGGAAGTTTTCCTGCAGGTCTTGGTTTTCTAAAAAATAGTTATTCTCGATCATTTCAATTCCTTTGTGAACTTCTGTTCAGCTTTGTATTCGATTCTTTACCACTCCAAGATCGCGTTTCTCGATTGAAAACCGAAAATTCTTCGTATCGAACGCCGTTTGGAGCGGAGAATCGCTACTATTGTAACTCACGATAACCTGTCTTTGCAAGTAGAATCGATCGGGATGACGTTTCGATTTTGCAAAAGGACGGGGGTACATCTTGGAAAATAATTCCGATTCTCCTTTGGGAACAAAAAGAAGGATGGGACTGAATCGGGATGCGTCTTTACGATAAAAGGGAAAACAGGAAAATTCAAAATCGTTCCGAAAAAAGAACAAAATGGAGATCAGATTCAAACGAAATTATTTCTAAAAAAGCGGGCGCCGTCAAACAGGAAATAAAAAAGCCACCTTTCGGTGGCTTTCACCTTATAGAAACTGTTTAAGCTCTAAGTAAAAATTACTTAGTTGCGTCAGCTGCTGCTTTTTTCAAAGACTCTTCAGCTGCTACTGCTTGTTTTTGCAGTTCATCAGGATTTGAGTGAATCAGAGGGCTCACACCTGGAATACCTGGTGGGAAGAGCAGACCTACTGATGCAACGAAAGACCCTTTCACTTCACCTGGTTTGTAGGTAGTGAAAGCGATTCTGTAAAGACCTCTTACTAAAAGTTTTTTAGTATCGATGTTTTTCAGTTCGTCAAAAGATTTCGGAGGATTAGGGATGGTGATTCTTGTAAGAGAGTTGTACTTTGCGTGTCTCTCTTCTTTGTAAGTATCGTCCCCGTCATCATCGTCATCGAGCTTTTGAAGTGGTTTTCCTTTCGCAGCTTTTGCAATTTGGTCTGGCATAATAGCGGACATTCTTTCAACGCGAATCCAAGTATCGAACCAATTTGGCATTGATTTTTCTTCTGGAGTTGCAGCTTTGAAAGCGTCACTTACTAGGTCTCCGTCGCCTGGCTCACCGATTTCGCCTGTTGGGGAAATCATACGAACTCCCATTTCAGCGATAACAGCAGGTACCCAAACGTAGAGATAGTATGCTTTTTTGCTTCCATCGACTAAACCGTCCGGCGCTTGTCCTGGCTTGATGTATCCATAGTAATGGATTACAGTCCCGTATGGAAGTAACGTTTTTACAGTTTCGTTTGTTCCTGGGATTGTGCTCTCGCTCAGTACAAAAGAGCTTTTAAGGCTTGGCAGACCACCGAACGCACCACAAGCGGTAATGCTTGCAAAGAGTGCAACGGAGACAGCCAAAATCGAAAGTTTTTTCATAGACTCTCCTTAGTTAGGAAGATCACGGTATGAACTCGTGAACTTTTTGTAAATCAATATTGGATAATTTTTTGCCTGAAAGTTCATGATTTAAGTTCTAACTGATAAAAACGGAAGGTCGGAAACAGGAAAGAAATCTTGCTTACCCGGGAATGAAATCCCCGCAGATTTTAACATGAGAAATTTTGAAAGAAGATGGAATTCGTTCTTTCGGCCTGAATTCTTACTTTTTCTGAAAAAACCGTTTTAACCAGTCCCAAAGATCTAAAATCCAGGCAAAGATTCTTCCAAAGATGGTTGTGTATGAATACCTTTTCAAAAGCTCCTGGACCCTGTCTTGTTCCTCGGAAGTAAATTCTAAACGAATATTGTTTTCTTCCGCCTCCATCTGAACTCTTTCTTTTTTATTCCGAATATCCACGATTCGAACATCCACGTATTCCCAACCGAGAATTTTTACGCTTTCGAGTCTTCTTTCTCCGGAGATCAAGGTGTTGTCTAGATCGATCAAGATAGGATGAAGAAGTCCCAGCTTTTGGATGGATTCTTTGAGAGGGCGAAGGTCCCCGAGATCTTTGCGGATGCGATTCTTAACTTTGATGTCCGAAACTCGAATTTTCATTGTTTCTCAAAAATATTCCGGGTGCCTGTGCTTCAATTCAATTCTGACTTAGGTTGCTCAATTTGTTCTAGAATGCGGAAGGAACATAGTTTGGATCTTCTTGACACTGAAGGAATCCGCAGGTTTTTGGGATCAGAGCGGGGTTCCTCCGGACTTTCCCGTCAATTTTCACCCATCAGGAAGAACAAATGTCTTTAAAAGATTTTATTTTTACTTCGGAATCGGTCGGCGAAGGCCATCCAGACAAGGTCTGCGACCAAATTTCCGATGCGGTTCTGGACGCCTATCTGGAACAGGATCCAAAATCTCGAGTCGCTTGCGAGACCTTAGTAACCACAAACTTGGTCGTGATCGCAGGTGAAATCACAAGCAAGGGGAAAGTAGACGCTCAGGAAATCGCAAGAAACGTAATTCGTGATATCGGTTATAACGATATTACCATGGGTTTCGACGCGGACTTTGCGGTTGTTTCCGCTCACGTGCACGCGCAAAGCCCGGACATCTCTCAAGGGGTGACCGAGGGGGAAGGTCTTTTTAAAGAGCAAGGAGCGGGTGATCAAGGTTTGATGTTCGGTTTCGCGATCAATGAAACTCCGGAACTCATGCCGATGCCGATTTACTATTCTCACGAATTGGTGAAACACTTAGCGGGTCTTAGACATGGAAACAAACTGAAATTCTTAAGACCGGATGCGAAGTCCCAAGTAACCGTCGAATACAAGGACGGAAAACCGGTTCGTATCGACACAGTGGTGATTTCCACACAACATTCTCCGGATGTAACTCATAAACAAATCGAAGAAGCTCTCATCGAAGAATGTATCAAAAAGGTCATTCCCGCAAATCTTCTCGTAAATACGAAATATTTTATCAACCCGACCGGCCAGTTCATCGTCGGTGGTCCGCACGGTGACGCGGGTCTTACCGGAAGAAAGATCATCGTAGATACGTACGGCGGTTACGGAAGACACGGAGGCGGAGCCTTCTCCGGTAAGGATCCTTCCAAAGTGGACCGTTCCGCGGCGTATATGGGACGTTATATCGCGAAGAACGTCGTAGCTTCGGGGCTTGCGGATAAGTGCGAAGTGCAGCTTGCTTACGCGATCGGCGTTGCGGAACCGGTTTCCGTTCACGTAGACACGTTCGGAACCGGAAAAATTTCCGAAGACGAATTGGTAAAAAGAATCCGCGCGAACTTCAAATTGACTCCGAGAGGAATCATCGAATCTCTCAAACTTCTTGAAAAAGGAAGAAAATACAGAGAAACCGCTTCTTACGGTCACTTCGGAAGAAAAGGTTCCACATTCACTTGGGAAGAAACCGACAAAGCTGCGGCATTAAAGGGATAAGAAGAAAATGGGAGCTCCAAGCACATCGACTGCGACTGAAAAAGCGACTCGCGACGGATACGGGGACGCACTGCATGAACTGGGAGCTTCCCGTCAGGACGTAGTCGTCCTGGACGCTGATCTTTCCGGCTCCACAAAAACCAACAAGTTCGCCAAGGCTTTCCCCGATCGTTTTTTCAACGTGGGTGTCGCCGAACAGAACTTAGTCGGTCACGCGGCCGGTTTGGCATTGTCCGGATTGGTTCCGTTCGCTTCTTCCTTTGCGATGTTTCTTTCGGGAAGAGCTTGGGAAGTGGTTCGGAACAGCGTGGTTTATCCGTTTTTAAACGTGAAACTTGTCGCTTCTCACGGCGGCGTTACCGTCGGAGAGGACGGAGCTTCCCACCAGTGTATCGAAGATTTTGCGATCATGAGGGCTATCCCCGAGATGACAGTGATCTGTCCTTCGGATTACAACGAATGCAAACAAATCATTCATGCGATTGCGGATTATAAGGGTCCGGTTTACGTTCGTGTAGGCCGTCCGAACGTTCCCGTGATCGAACGTGAAAATTATAAATTTCAGATCGGAAAAGCCGAAGTGATGAGAGAGGGAAAAGACGTTCTCCTCATCGCGAACGGGGTTTTGGTCAATGAGGCGATGAAAGCCGCGGAAGAATTGGCAAAAGAAGGAATCGGTGCGACTCTTCTGAATATGGCGACAATCAAGCCGATCGACAAGGACGCGATTTTAAAATACGCAAAAGAATGCGGGGCCGTGGTTACCTGTGAAGAACATAACGTTCTCGGCGGATTGGGTTCCGCGGTAAGCGAATTTCTTTCCGAAGAATATCCGGTTCACGTTTTGAAAGTGGGAATGAAGGATCAGTTCGGAAAGTCCGGAACTTGGAAGGAGCTTTTGGACTACTTCGGACTTCGTTCCAAAAACATCGTCGAAACCGCGAAAAAGGCGATCGCTCTCAAAAAATAAGATCGGATGACTTGACTTAAACGGATTTTCGCTTACTCTTTTTTCTTTTTAAAGGAAGAACGAAACAGCGGAAGAGTTTTCCGAAAGAATCCTTTGACTCAAATTTTCCCGGGTTGATTAGCGAGATGGCGGGCACACAAACTCCTGACTTAAATGAAATTACCGAGGAGTCCACGAAATCGACCGGGGGACCTTGGAGAGTGGTTCTTTGGGACGATAACGAACATACCTACGAATACGTCATCGAGATGCTGGTGGAAATCTGCACGATGACGGTCGAAAAAGCTTTTTTACACGCGGTCCAAGTCGATCAGGAAAAACGCACCGTAGTTTTTTCGGGAGAATTCGAACACGCGGAACACGTTCAAGAAAGAATCCTGACTTATGGCGCCGACCCGAGAATGTCAAATTCAAAGGGTTCCATGAGCGCCACGCTCGAAAAGTGAGAAGAATGTAGGAATTCCAACATTTTCAAAAAAACACTCTCCCTCAAACGAATTCAGGAATCCATTTTCACAACGAGCTTGATCGCGGGTTCGAGCCAAGCTTCCACCGCGTCGTCAAAGGAGCAGGTTTTGGTCACGATCTTTTCGGGTTCTATCTTCTTTTCCACGATCTTGTTCAAAATCTGCGGGATATGTTCTCTCGAATCCACCCTTCCGATCTTCAAGGTCGCACCCGTATTATATAAATCTAAATAAGGAATTTCTAATTTATTGGTCCAGAATATCGACGCCGAACCGTAAATCCCTTCCGTGGAAAGGGACTTTAAGGAAAAGTCCATTCCTTCCTTCAGTCCGTGACAATCCGCGATCAACGGGAATTTTTTCTCCCAGACCTTGGGAAGAGTCGAATAAGAAACCGCGCTCGCCCCCAGATTCTCCGCAATTTTGAGCCTTTCCTGGTCGTTGTCCAAATATAAAACTTCGGATGCGCCCATGCCGACCGCGAGCGAAGCCGAATACAAACCGATGCTTGAAGCCAAGCCGCCCAAAATCATCACGGGAGAATTCGGTTTTTTTTCAAGCCACTGTCCCACGAGTTTCCACGCTTCGACGATATTGTCGCTGATCGAAGCCAGAGCGATCGCGTCCATATTCGAAGGCATAGGGATTATCATCTGTTTGGCGAATGGGATCCAAATTCTTTCGGATAAAGCTCCTCCGAATTCTTTTGCGGATGGTCCCATTCCGTAGTGGCTCGCATAGGGGATGGAAGTGCAGGCCTTGGAACGTCCGCCTGTACAGTCCGGACAAAGTCCGCAAGAAATCTGAAACGGAATGATTACCTTGGTTCCTTTCGGATATTCGTCCGCGATTTCGGGACTGGTTTCTTCGATCGTTCCCACAAATTCGTGTCCGATCGGAATCCCCGGTCGAAATAACGTGTAACCGTTTACGATGGGAAGATCCAGATCGCAGCGCGAAACCGCGATCGGTTTTACGATCGCTTGATTTTCGCCTTGAATCTTAGGTTCGGGAACGTTTTCCCATTCTAATACATGCTTCTTTTTGAATACGATTCGTTTCATAATTCACCTTGTCTCCGATCTAAAAATTAAAATATTTTGCAAAAAATGCGGCCTGCAGCAGTTCGTCTAAAATTCTAACTTACTTTTTTCGAATATTCGATTTGCGAGATAAACTTGGAAACAATCCGAAACTTTGGTCTTCGTTCCGATTTCGCCTCAAAGTCCGTTCACTTTCCTTGAAAAACCGCGCTTCTTTTTTCCACGAACGAAGCGAGTCCTTCCTCTGCATCCTGCGTATCCATCAATTCCAAAAGCTGCGGAAAAAGATTTTCGGCCGCCTTGGATTCTCCGTATAAAACGGATTCGAGGGAAGATTTTAAGGTCGCATAGACTCCGAGCGGCGCTTGCGCCGCGATTTTTTCGGCGAGTAGAATTCCTCTTTCGATGAGATCGCTTTTTTCTACGACTTCCTGAACGAGTCCGATCCGAAGCGCTTCTTCCGCCTCAAACGGTTCTCCGGTGAGAATGTATTTCATTGCGTTTCCCCAACCGCATTGCGCGGGCCAGCGCATCGTTCCTCCTCCGAACGGGAAGATTCCCCTTTGCACCTCGACTTGGCCGAATAACGTGCGTTTGGCGGCGATGCGGATGTCGCTTGCTAGCATCAATTCGATTCCGAGAGTGATGCACATTCCGTGTACTGCCACTACGACCGGTTTCGTTTTTGTTTTACCGGTGGTCCCCCAGGGATTGACGCTTTCGGGGGGAAGAGGGAAGCGCCTTTGTTTTTTTAAAAATTCCGCGACATTCTTTAAGTCGAGACCGAGCGTGAAATGTTTTCCGTTTGCGTAAACCAAACCGACTCGGATTTCGGGGTCCGCTTCCAATTGGTCGTAGGCGCGACTCAGAGCGTAGAGCATATCCACGTTGAACGCGTTTCGTTCCTCGGGTCGGTTGATGATGATGTGAAGAATGTGTCCTCTTTTTTCGGTGAGAATCGGCTCGGACATGTAAATCTCCTTGATAGACCGCGCAGTCTATTCTGAAAAAGTCGAATATAGACTATTTAGTCTATCATTTTTTTCGGTTTTTGTTGAACTTTTTTCGGGGGTTGTTATTCTGATTCTTTAGAATGGCTTCGAATCTCGATAAACAGAGCAATCCATACGATCGTTTGATGACCTCCGCGCTCGATCTTTTTTATCACCGCGGATATTCGGGGACTTCCACCAATCAGCTGATCGCCGATTCCGGAACTCACAAGGCCAGCTTTTATCGTTATTTTCAATCCAAAGAAGAGATCGCTCTCGAATATCTAAAGCTGCAAGGGGAGAATTTCGAGAACGGTCTGCAAAGAATGATGGATCGCGCGGAAACTTGGGAAGAATTCGTGCACACTTGGAATTCTCTATTGCTGAAACAGGTGAAGAGCGGTAAGTTTATCGGATGTCCCATCGCGCGTTTTTTAAACAGCGTCGAGGAAAAGAATGAGGACTTCGAACTCGTGGCAGAAAAAATTCTGCACGGCTGGATTCAAATTTTCGAATCCTATTTTGAATCCGAAAAGAAAAAAGGAAATCTGGATTCTTCTTTGGATTGTCACGCTGCGGCAAAAAAGATTCTCAAGCTGTTTCAAGGGAGTTCCCAGCTTTTTCGAATCACAGGAAAAACCGAATATCTTCAGGAATTGAAAGGAGAGATGCAAGAGGTATTGGGAGGGAAGAAAAAGTAGGAAGGAGTTCCAACAAAAAGCCGTCTCGCATTCGATTTTGACGATCAATTCTGAAATTGTCTCTTTTCGGGAAATTTCTCTTGTTTGTATGAGTTCCCACAATTTCGGAATTTAGGGAGAATTCCTCGAATTTTCTTTTTTTAGAAATCGTTTGTCGGAACAACGGAAAGTTTCTTTCCTGCAATTCAACGCTCGAATTGCGGACAACGTCTTAGAGATCCGAATTCGATGGGAAAACATTGATTTTGATTCTTCCTGAAATCCCTCCACCATATCAGAATGTGGGAACTCAAACAAAAACTGAATCGGGATACAATCTATGGAAAAGCTCGTTCGTTCTCCAAGGGACAAAATCTGTGGGAACTCCATCGTTTACTCCAAACTACGGTAGATTCGAAGTCGTGAACGGGAAATACACGGCGATCATTTCGATTTTCGTTTCAATTTAGAAAGATCAAACCGGAAAATCGAAGTTCTCGATTCGGAATGTAGAATGAGCTTGGGGAGTTTGCGGAATCGCACGGCGCCGTTAAGAACGTTTTCTCGCGCCCCGAGAGGAACGAGAGAAAACGCTCGAGGGGATTACCCTTTTTTCTTAACGAGAATCTTTCTTTCGATTTCGAAGATCTTTTCGGGAAGTTTTTCCTTTCCTAGTTTCTTTTTATCGTTTTCCTTTAAAAACAGATCTTCGCCGAACTTTTCGAACGCGTCGTTCGCCTTGATGTTTTTCAAGCCGATGATCTGCAGATGAACCGCACCCGCCGGAATTCCGAAGTCGTTTCCGCGGTCTTCTACGGAAAGAACTCTCGTGATCGCGGTCACGGTGTCCCCGCTGAAAGAAGGTTGCGTGTGATATCCTTCGGTGAATCCGAGATCCCAGATCATGTTTTCCGTAATGTCTCTGGAAGCCATTCCGCATAACCACGCGAAGACGAGTCCTCCGTAAACCACGGGTTCGCCTCCCATCGGTCCGGAAATTCCCGCGGAGTAAAGTTTATCGTAGTGAAGCGGGTGCGTGTTTCCGACTCTGTAGGTCCAAGGAAAATGTTCGTCTGTGATCGTTCTTCCGTTTTGGTGGATGTAGATCTGACCTGCTTTGAAATTTTCGAAATACGTATCGGACCAAGTCGAGGACTTAAACTCGGTGGGAAATTTCAACGCGGGAAGTTCGATCACGGGGGCGTCCGTTTCCGGAAAGAACGCGTCTTTGATCACCGGTTTAGGACTTCCTTTCGGTTTTCCGTTGGATTGATAGATCATGATCTTTCTTTCATATTGAAGAACCAATTCTTTCTTTTGGTTTAAGCAGATCGTACGAACGCTCACGATTCCCGGTTTGTCCGGTCCTTTGTCGTCCACTTTGAGAATTTTGGTTTTCGCGGAAAGAGTGTCTCCGGGATAAACGGGCTTTAAAAATTGAACGTTGTAGTAACCGAGATTTGCGAGCGCTTTTTCGGAATCGTTCTGAACTCCGAGAGAAAGTGCGATGTTAAAAACTTGAAGAGAGGAAACCAACATGTCCTGAAAGCCGTGCGCTTGCGCGTAGGCGGCCGATAAGAAAAGAGGATTCGCATCCATAAAGGTGGTTGCGAATTCTTGTGCGAAAGCTCGATCGATCGTGATCTCTCTCGGGTGTTCGAAAATTTCACCTTCGGTGAATTCTTCCAGATATCTTCCGTAAATATTGCGTTTTACTTGATCCTTGGATACTGCAGTGCTCGGAGCCAGCTCCGCAAAAGGTTTGTTTGGAACTTTTGTCATGACTAAAGGCCTCTTGATCTTTTTTTTCCAGTGTTTTGTCTGCGATTCAAGGGAAAAGTTTATTTTCCCTGATAAAACGCATCCAATTCGTCCCTGCTTCCCGTTCTGAGTTCGATTCCCTGAAGTTTTTTCTTGGCGAGTTCCGGGTTCTGATCCTTTTCCGAAAACATGTGATTCCATGTGTTGATGAATAAAACCGGCTTTCCTTCTTCCTTCTTAAGCTGATCGGCTTTTAAAACGGAGTCGAAGTGTTGCACCGGATCTTCGTTGAATCTCTGATCGCCCGAGTAGACGTTCTTTAAATGAACCGTGGACAATTCTCCCGTTTTTGAAAATTGAAGACGGAAACTTTCTATGTCCTTGTTTCTTCCGTATTTGAATCCGCGATAGATTCGATAAACGACATCCTTCCATTTCGACGGATGTCGTTCGTCCTGAAAGACGAGACTGAGTTCGATCCGTTTTCCGGAAGGCGTTTCCCTTTGGTTGCAATAAACGACTTCCAACCGGTTGCCGTCTTCTATGTCGTGCGCGGGTTGTATCAAAAGAGGGATTTCTTTTTCGGAGCATTCCAAGTTGGGGGAGAATGTCGGCAATTCGCTTTTGGGACCGGAACAAGCAGTTGCCGTTAACAATGTAAATACGGCGAACCAAGCGAAAGGGAGAATGGTAAATCGAAATCGTATCGGGTCGGAATGGAACATAGATTCGTGTTTTAAAACTCTGCGACGGAGAGTCAAACCGGAAAAAGTGGATGAACTTTCGCAAGGGGAAAACGAGATTGACTTTGATGTTGCCAGAATTCAAAGCGGACGCACCCGAACGCACTAAAAACGAAATCTTAGAAAAAATCAAAACGATCCGGGAACAACTTCCGATTCTTCTTTCAAAACAAGATAGAACGTACGATCACGTCATCCGTCCTTTGAACGACCTCGTGCAGGAAATGCAGATCGAATTTACCGTTCTTTCGCATTTGAACAGCGTAAAGAATTCCAAGGAAATCCAGGCGCTTTATACGGAAGTGCTTCCGGAAATCACCGCGTTTTATTCCGATCTCGGTCAAAACGAGGAACTCAATCGCGCCTATCAGGAAATTCTAAAGGAGGAAGAGGCGACTCTCGGCGGACCGAGAAAAAAAGTACTTCAAGATTCCATCATACAGTTTAAGCTCAGCGGGATCGGTCTCGAACCGGAAATCAAAAAAAGAATCCAGGAAATTCAAATCTCTCTTTCCGACCTGGACAATCAATTCTCGCAAAACCTTTTGGACGCGACCAACGCGTTTGAACTGATTATCGACCGCAAAGAGGACGTGGAAGGAATTCCGGAGTCCGATCTGAATGCGGCCAAAACGGAGGACGGCAAATGGCGTTTTACTCTTCAGATGCCGAGTTACATCGCGTATATGACGCACGGTCCGAATCGTTCCATTCGGGAATCCTTATATAAGGCTTATACGACCAAGGCTCCTCAAAACGGAATTCTGATCGAAAAGATTTTGGCTCTTCGAAGCGAACTTGCAAAACTGTTAGGATACTCCAATTACGTGGAATTGTCTCTCGCGACCAAGGTGGCCGATTCGGGAATTACGGTTCTGAAATTCCTGCGCGACTTGGCCAAACAAGCCAAACCGATCGCCGAACAGGAATTTGCCGATCTTTCCAATTTCGCAAAGACGTTGGGAATCGATTCTTTACAAGCCTATGACACCGCCTTTGTCAGCGAAAAACTGATGAAGGCCCGTTTCGATTTCGACGAGGAACAAACACGTCCGTATTTCGAGAAGGAAAAAGTCGTTTCGGGAACATTCCAATTTTTGAATCAACTTTTGGGTTTGGAATTCCGCAAAACATCCGCGCTGGTCTGGGAAGATAAGGTGCAGGTGTTCGATTTATACAAAAACGGAAAACTTCTTTCCCGTTTGTATTTGGATCTCGAAGCGCGCAAGGACAAACAGGGCGGGGCTTGGATGCACAACTGGTATTCCAGAAATCGGATCGACGGCCGCGAGATTCTTCCCGCCGCGTTCGTGGTCTGCAACTTTCCGGTTTCCACGGCGACTTCTCCTTCTCTTTTGAAACACAGCGACGTTGTCACGTTTTTTCACGAGATGGGTCACGCGTTGCATCATCTCTGCACTAAAATCGAAGAACCTCCGGTCAGCGGAATCAACGGAGTCGAATGGGACGCGGTGGAATTTCCTTCGCAGTTTTTGGAGAACTTCGCTTTCGAACCGAGCGTTCTGAAAATATTCGGCAAACAGTATCAAACAGGAGAAACGATTCCCGATTCGATGATCGCAAAGCTCAAGGAAACGAAGAATTTTCTTTCCGCGATGGGAATCGTACGGCAACTCGAATTTTCCCTCTTCGACATTCTCATTCACGAAAAAAGTCATACAGAAGAGGAAGTTCATTCCATTCTTCAGAACGTCCGCAAGGAAGTGAGCGTCGTGATTCCTCCGGAATACAACCGGTTTCAAAACGGATTCTCCCATATCTTTTCGGGAGGATACGCCGCGGGATATTACAGTTACAAATGGGCCGAAGTAATGAGTGCGGACGCATTCTTCGCATTCGTCGACAAAGGCGTGTTCGACGCCTCGCTGAGCGACGCATACTTTACCGAAATTTTAGAGAAGGGCGGAAGCGAAAACGCGATGGTTCTTTTCAAACGGTTCTTAGGAAGAGACCCCGAAGTCGGGTCCCTTCTCAAATTGTACGGATTGAAAAACGCGGCTTAGGAATTCGAGTTAAGAAAGGCTTTTTCTGAAACTTTGGAGCAGGGATTCTTTTCCCGCCAACAGCACTTCGACCTGGTCCTGATCGATGTTGTAAACCACGTTGCTTTTGAGTGCGTCTTTGAATTCGTTCTGGTTGATCACTTTTTGATCGTAGCTTTCTTTTAGAAAATTATACCAGCCGGCCAAGAGAACTTTGAGATGGGGAAGTTCCCGGATCGGGATCGAAATTACTTTTTCTGGTTCCATAAAGACCAGAGCAGGCTATTTCCCGTACCGGGAGAGTCAAATCAATTTTGGAGGAAACCGGATAAGAATTTCGGCTCTAATCTATTTTCGCTTTCGCTCGCGCGAGAATTTTTCGAAGAGTTTGTTTTTCCTTTTCCACAAGAGCCGGCCCTTCCTTCGTTTTCATAAATTCGTAGTATTCTTTCCAACCCGCAAGCTGATCCAAAGGATGATTGTCCGGATAAATGGATCTGAGCTCTTCGTCGATCACGCTTAGGTTTGCAAACGCGGAACAATCCGCCAGAGTGAAATTCGACCCCGCGATATACGGAGAAAATCGTACCACTCTTTGAAGGGCTTTGACTCCTTTGATCAGGATCGGATGAACTTCTTCGATCAATTCGGGTGCGATCGTTTTTCCTCTGGTCGCGAGCAGATAAATCCTTCTTGCGGGAATGTCGATGTAGGTTTCGACGATCGTCGTGATTTCCCGGACTCGGGCCGCTTCCCAAGGATCATTCGGAAGTAACTTGGGTTCTTGCGGGTAAATCGTATCTAAGAATTCTAAAATGGCCCCCGATTCGAATATGAATTTTCCGTCGAGTTCCAAGACCGGTATCTTTCCCATAGGACTGATCTTTAAGAATTCCTCATCTTGAGAGGGAGCCACCCTGATTTGTTCGTATTCCAATCCCTTCTCTAAGATCCCTAACTTTACTTTATTTACGTAGTTGCTGATGCTTGCGCCATGCAGTTTGATCATGAAAAAAGAAGTTTATCGATCGCTTCGGTTTGGAAAGTGTTTTTTGGGAAGAATGTCCGGGTTTGGTCCGGAGGAGTATAGAAGGGTTTAGAATTTGAAAATCGACCGAAGTATGAAATGTGAAATTTTGCGTTCTGTTCGATTTCCTGATTTGAAAAAATAGTGTTCAATCAATGATTGCAGTTTATAACATGTACAAACTCATGATTGAGCAAAAGGATTGTATGAAACTGAAAAAACTCGTTCTGTTTCTAATCCTGATTCCGGTAGCAGTCTCCTTTCTAAGCAACTGTCATCGATTTCGGGTTGGAAAACAATTTAAAGCACAACCCTCTGTCCAGCTGGAAGGAAAGGTTGCATTGGTTCACGAAAACCACCTCGTAAAACGATACGGTTTTGTGGATGAAAAAATATTCCTGAAGGAATTCGAAGAGGAACTCAAAGACGTAAAAGGATTGGAACTCGTTTCTTTTCGCGAAAGTCGTAAGAGGATCCAAGACGCGAAATTGGATTCCGATTTGGTAAAAATCAATCTGCACGATCCGGTCGCTTTAAAAACGAACCCCGCGGTTCTCGCAAAACTTGCGAGCGCACTCGGCACGGACAATGTGATCGTGGTTTATTCCGACGAAGACGCGTTTCCTAAATCGGATTCATTTATGTATTTCGGTTCCGGTGCGGTCATCTCGACCAGCGTCGGACATGGAAGAGGAATTTTTCATTCCGTTTCTTTGATCCAACTCAAATCGGCGGATTTAATTTTTCAAGAATTCATCTCTTCCGAAGATTCTCCGGTGAACGGCCCCGCAAGAGGAAGAAAATTGGCTTCCATTCTTGTTGACGGTTTGTTAAGCGCAAAGGCGGCGAACTAATATGAAAAGAAGTATAAAACTGACTTTGATTTTGATGAGCTCACTTTTGATCGGTGCGGCCTGCGTTAACGTTCCCTATCGAGCGAGAGTGTATTCTTCCGTTCCTTCTCCGAAGCTGAACGAGTTGAAAACGAAAAAATGGGCGATTCTTCCTACTTTGAACGTCTATCCGGCGGCTGCGGTGGGCAACGAGATCGATGGTAGATTGGACGCTTTGAAGGCGAGTCGATCGGGATACGTGCAGTCGACTCCTGCGGATATTAAAAAGTCTTTGAAGGACGCGGCGTTCACGAAGTCACTTTCCAAAATTTATACATCCGTTTGGGAAAGGGAAAAATCGGCAAGAGTCGCTTTAGCAACCGGTAAGGAACTTCTGCAAGCCGCAACGGTAAGAGCGATGAGCGATCCTGCAATGGCGGGCGCTACGGGAATGCAGCCCATCGAAACCGACGAAGACTTCTTTGTGGAAGATCTAAAAGGTTTGGAAGGTGATTTTAAAGGTTTAAAGCTGAAGGAAGATTACGCGATCCTTCCGGTTCTTTTGGATTATAGACCGACCGTTTCCGTAACCGACGTTTGGTTTGTGGCACTTCCCGTTTATATCGGAAAAACAGTATTAGAAAATTATACTATGACTTATTTCGTCGTAGACCTGAAATCCGGAAAAAATATCCGCACGATCCGTTCCGTACACGGTGCCGGCGGCGTGGAAGAATCCAGCGAACAGATCGACGCAATGCTCATGCAAGTTTTGGAGAATTAAGATGAAATTGAATCGATCTATAACCTCATTGTTGGGAGCCTCGGCTTTACTTTTCGCGAATTGTATTTCGTTTTCGCATTACAAAGCGGATTATTTAGCCGAAGGAAAGGACGTTAAGGGTTCGAAAATTCTTCTGATCCTGCCGAATTACAGCGATTACATTTCGGAAGACGTGTATCACACTCCGTTTCAGGACAGTCAAAGAAAGAACGCGCTGAGCAAACCAAAGGCAAAAGGCGGAATCGTGGAAATCAGCGTGGATTCCAGAAAACAATTTCAGGATTCCCCCGCTCGTAAAAGTTTCAAAATGTTTTTGGAAGGAAGTCTTTATTCCACACTGAAAAACGTTCTTTCTACGGAGAATCCTTCGGTACAGTATCTGGACGAGAAAGACGAAAAACGTCTAACTCCTGAAATCCAGAAGACGTTTAAAAATCCTTTCGTTCCTTTGAGTGCCGGTCTTCGTGACGAACTGAAAAAGAAAAACATCGAGTTTGTTTTGGTTCCCTACGCATACAGCACGCCCGGAAACGAAATTTTTACGAAGACCATTTCGGTTCAGCAGCAGAACAACAATAATAATTCCGGAGGCGGAGGAGGGACTACGACTCAAACCCGAACCACTTCCAGCCTCGAAGCGGGTTCCATCGTTGGAGTTCGTTTGCAGCTGATCGAAGTCCAAAGCGGAGAAAGCGAACGGATTTCCAGCATTTTCGTTCCTTGGACGTATGCGGACATCGTAAAGCCTGACTTTCAAAAGAGTGTCTTACTTCTGGTCCAGGGGATCTTTCCTTCGCAGAAGTAATCGAACGTTTTAAAATTCCATCCGAGTGTAAAGCCGCCTTTGAAAAATCACAGGCGGCTTTTTTTTTGGAGTTCTCGGATTTTCCAACTAAGCCGGAAGCCACTCGCAACACTCCGTTGCTCGTTTGGCTACCTGGATGCCGATCCATAGAGAGGCATCCGCTGAGTTAAAAAGAACGAAACGCTGAGTTTTCTCTCTAAGGATCGCTCGGTATAAAAAAGTCTTTCTCTCTTTTTTCCCGCGAATATTTTCGACCGACAAAAGGAAAAGTGCAAATGGCAAGAACGGCAATCATCACGGGCGGAACGGTCGGAATCGGCTACGAACTCAGCAAACTCATCGCGGCGGACGGATACGATATTATACTCGTCGCAAGAAACGAAAAAACACTCAAATCGGTAAAGAAGGAAATCGAATCGTCTTACAAAGTGAAAGTGGATACGCTTTCCGTCGATCTTGCGGACCGCCAGGCGCCGAAGAAAATTTTCGACTTCGCGAAAAAAAACAAAGCGGTCGTCGAAATTCTGGTGAACAACGCGGGTTTCGGCACGAGCGGAAGATTCGATAAGATGGATCTGAAAAAAGAACTCGCGATGATCCAAGTCAACGTCACTTCTCTCGCCGAGTTGACGCATCTCTTTTTGCAGGGTATGGTGGAACGCAAGAGCGGAAAAATTCTGAACGTCGCGTCCACGGCTGCGTTTCAACCGGGACCGAACATGGCCAATTATTATGCGACAAAGGCGTATGTCCTTTCACTTTCGGAAGCGATTTACGAAGACGTGTATAAGGACGGAGTCATCGTTACCACTCTTTGTCCCGGCCCGACCAAAACAGAATTTTTCGAAAGAGCCGAAATCACGAAATCGAAACTTCTGAATAATCCGATGGCGCCGATCATGAGCGCGAAGGAAGTCGCGGAAATCGGATATGCGGCTTTGAAAAAGGGAAAACCGGTCGTGATCTCCGGAGCTTTGAACAAGATTTTGGCGCAGAGCGTTCGTATAACGCCTCGATTCATCATTCGCAAGATCGCAAAATTCTTAAATCAAAACGGTTAATCGTATGCAAGGATCCATCATAGACTTAGCGGTGCCTTTCTTTCTACTTCTGATCGGAGTGGAGGTTTTGTATTCCGGGATCTCCGGGAAAAAAGTCTATCGATGGAACGATACGGTCGCCGATTTAAGCACCGGAATTCTGTTTTCTCTGACGGGGGTTCTTGTCACCATAGCTTCACTTTGGGTATATGAGAAGTTTAGAATATTCTACTCTTTGCAGACTTTGTTCGGAGTTCCGGAAATTCCTTTGGGTGCGCCGATTTGGAAGGACTCGACCGGTTTTCACGGGGATCTTAGGAATTTGGCGGGATGGATATTCGTATTTCTCGCGGTGGATTTCGTGTATTACTGGTTTCACCGCGCGACCCACGAAGTCAATTTCCTTTGGGCTTGTCACGTTACGCACCATTCCAGCGAAGAATTCAATCTTTCCGTGGCTTTGCGTCAATCCAGCTTTCAAAGAATTTTCGAATACGCTTTCAATCTCGGAATCGCATTTTGCGGAGTTCCTTGGCAGGCGTTTCTTTTGGCGCACGGAATTTTAAAGATCTATCAGTTCTGGGTTCACACGAGACTGATCGGAAAGCTCGGCTTCTTGGAGGAAATACTCGTGACCCCGGCGCATCACCGGGTTCATCACGGAAGAGATCCGAAATACATCGATAAAAACCACGGAGGAATTCTCATCTTCTGGGATCGGATATTCGGATCGTTTGCGAGAGAAGAGGAAGAGCCGGTCTACGGTTTGACGAAACCGGTCACAACGTTCGATCCGGTTTATACGAACTTGCACGTGTACGAGGAACTATTTTCGTTAATGCGAAGGGCGCCTAACGTGAAAGATAAACTTCTCCTTCTCCTCAAACCTCCGGGCTGGAGACCGGCGAGCATCGGACCGTCTTTGATCCCCGAAGAAGTGGATCGGAGCAGTTATCTGAAATTCGATCCGGTCGTTCCTTCGTCCCGGAAATGGTTCGGCGTTATCGAGTTCGTTTTCTGGACCGTTTTGTCTCTCACATCGGTTCGATTTTTCAAATCGGGAGCGCTCGAACTTTGGAAAATTCTTCCCGTGATTTTATACGTCTTTTGCGGATTCAAACATACCGCTTTGGTTCTCGACGGAAGAACTTTGGGAAGAATGTGGACGATTTTTTTGCCGGTCGGAGCCGTATTGTTAGGTTGGATTTTGTTTTTTCTTTGAACCGGTGTTGAACCCGGGAAAGAATTTGAAATCATGGTTTGATTGGAAAATCGGCGAGTCGCATTCATGTTCAAAAAGTTATTTCAAATCATCGCCGTTATTTTTCTGTTCGCTTCGGTTCCCGTATTCGGGATCGATTTGGTTCGTCTGGACGATTCGTCCGTGGGATTGGAGGATTCCTTCGAATACTACGAGGATTTTACGAACAAACTCGGCTTCGAGCAGATCCGGGCTTTGGCGGATCAGGGTAAATTCAATTCCGGGAATATTAGTTCTTTAGGATATACGAATGCTTCCGTTTGGGTTCGTTTGAATGTGGAGAATTCCTCCGCGCAGCCGATTCGATGGATCGTGGAATATCAATATCCGAACGCGGATTTGGTCGAATACTACGACGTAAAAAAAGGAGAATCCCCGTTTTACAGGGCGGGCGATTCGATCCCGTTCGGAATCAGGCCGATTCAATACCGCAACCCTGCCTTTCCTTCGGTCGGTCTTCCAAAAACGAAAAAGTCCGTTTTTTTGCGGATCAAATCCGATTCGAGAATCCAGCTTTCCCTGCGTTACTACGGCGCTCTCGGATTTTATCAAAAGGTGATCTACGAACAATTTTTTTTCGGATTGTTTTTCGGAGCGATGCTCGTTCTTGCGCTTTACAATCTTCTATTGTTCGCTTCCACAAAAGAACGAAGTTATTTCTTCTTTGCGATCTACATCTTCGGATTTTCCCTATTTCAATTCGTTTTGGAAGGGTTCGGATTTCAGATTCTCTGGCCGGATTGGGTCGCATGGACAAACGTAAGCGTTCCGTTTTTTCTTTTGATCTGTCTGACTTTGATGTGTTTGTTCGTGAACGTATATCTGGATTTGAAAAACCGTTCTAAAATCTCCCATCGTATATTCCAATATTTGCAAGCGGTATTTTTGACTTGTGCGTTTGTTTCTCTTTGGATTCCGGAACGTTTCGGAATTTGGATCGGATTATTTTGCACGTTCGCCTGCGTGATCCTTTTGTTTATCAACGGAATCAGAAGCATCGCTTGGAATCAATGGAACGCGTCGTATTTTCTTTCCGCCTGGGGAATTCTGGTCTTAGGATCGATTCTATTTTTATTTTTGCACAGCGGTTGGTTCCGTAACTTCGGTTTAAAATTTTGGGTCATCGAGATCGCGTCCCTGTTTCATGTCGTTTTAATGGGATTGGGTCTTGCGGACCGGGTAAAGGTATTGTCCAAGGTTTTGTCCGCGAAAATCAAGGAACTCGGTTCCACCAAACTCGTAGCCGAACGGTCCGAAAAACGTTTCAAGAATCTCTTCGAAGAATCGGAGGAATTCCTTTTTACGATGGATACGAACGGCAGAATCCGAAATGCGAACAAGGCGCTCGGAAGACTTCTGGGTTTCGATCCGGAAGAGGTGATCGGTTGGGATTTTCTGGATCTGATCTTCGTTCCCACGGGCGGGGATGCCGCTTACGCAAAAATTTTGGCGAAGGATAAGATCGACGAACTTTTGAGAACCGGGAAAAGTTCGGAGTTCGCGGTCGAGTTTAGGCAAAAGTTCGTTTTGGAACCGAGACAGATTCGGGTTCGTCTTCAGCTTTTGGACTTGGGTGATAGGAAAGGAATATTAGGAAAGGCTTATGAACTTGACGAGGATATTCTTTCGAAGTTCATCGTAAGCGAATCCATGCACTTTACTCTCAACAACTATCTGCGGAATGCGGATCTGTTAAGCCGACTTTTGACCGTCAATCTTTCCAGTTTCGTAGGGACCGAAATTATAATCGCGATCCGAACCTGTATCCGGGAAATCGTCATCAATTCGATCGAACACGGAAATTTGGCGATCAGCTTCGACGAAAAAACGGAGGCGCTCGCCGAAGGGCGTTATCTCGAATTCATCCAAAAAAGACAAAAGGAACCGTTCTACAACTATCGAACCGTAAAGGTTTCGTATTCTCTCAACGCCCGCAGGATCGGATTTCTGATCTCGGACGAGGGAGAAGGTTTCGATTATAAGAAAATTCTAAACTTAGATATCGAAAAACTGAACGAAACGAGTTTGACTCACGGAAGAGGAATCGTGATGACGAGAAGAGTCTTCGATATCGTTCGGTTTAACGAAAAAGGGAACCGGGTTCTTCTAATCAAATATTTGAAAAAACCGCTTCGTTATAAGCGGGAAAAAACTTCCTTCGACGTTTAAACGCGTCGGCGGAAAAGCCCCGCTTTTTAAAGTTTAAAACTTCTGCGCAACTCCGAAAAACAAGGTCGTAGTCAGGACTTGGAATTCCAGTTTACGGGAAAATTGATTCGTAACCAAGATCGCGGTTTGATTGTTCGATTCTGTCAGAGGTGTGACCCGTCCGTCTTCTCTCAAATAAAAGCTGGCCGATTCTCCGTTGAACGTTCCGTTTAAGGAAGGAATGTTGATCCAGGAAAGCGCGATCCCGAGTTGAAGACTTGTGGAATCGGTGATTCTTCGATTGACCGAACCTTCCAAACGAAATTCGATTCCGGTTCCGGTCAGGGAACCTTCTTGTCGAAAGCTTTCTCTTCCCGAAGTCGCGTATCCTTTCGAGTCCCAATATACTTGCGACATTCCGGCTCCGAGTCCGCCTTGAAAGATCCATCGTTTGTAATTCCATTCGTGCCAATACATCAAAAGAAAATAAGGATTGGAAAGTTTAAAAGTCAGATCGGTGTAAAACGGTTCGGACGAAACCTGTTTCAATCCGAACTTCTGCCATTCGCGATAACCTCCGATGAAACCGATTTGACTCTCCGGCCCGATCTTTCTGCGTAAAAACAATTCTCCCTGAGAAACGTTCGACGGCGGGTCGAGTTTGGTTTTGGAAGCGACCCTCGGATCGTATGTATCCGTAAATCCTCTCAGAAAAGAATTAAGTCTGTCTTCTCCCTTATATCCGATTCCGGCGCGGAGTCCGAGTTCCCAATACGATTCCTCTTCGGGAGGAATTTCGAGCGCGGGTTTTCGGGAATGAGACTTCGTTTTGGAAAGCTCCGTTTCGGCGTTCAAAGAGGAAGAAGGGTTGGGGAGAAGCGGGAAAAAAAGTAAAACACAGAATGAGATCCCGAAAATTTTGCTGGTAGCGCGCATGATTACAGGATTTCTAGCAAGGACTTCTATAAAAAGCGGATTTTCTTTCGTATCGGGCGGAGACATGTTGCAATTTCAGTTTTTTCAGTTCTTTGATTGGGATTTACTCAAACCGTATTTCTACTTCCTGAGTTTTATCGGAATCTATCTGACACTCAGACTCCGATTCCCCCAGATTCGGTTCCTCTTTCTCGCCGTAAAAATTTTTTCGGGCAATATGGACTACAAAGGTTCGCGGGGAAGGCTCGTTCACTCCCAGGCTTTTTTTTCCGGAACCGCGTCCTCTCTCGTTCCGGGGGCGGTGATCGGTTCGGCTCTCGCTCTGATGATCGGCGGTCCGGGGGTTCTCTTCTGGATTTGGATTTCTTCCTTTTTTATCATGCCTCTCCGTTTCGTTTCTTCGACTCTTGCGATCCGATTTAGAACCAAGACGGCTTCGGGAAGATATCTTTCCGGTCCGATGTATTTTATCGAAAGCGCTCTCAAAGCGAGATGGCTTGCGGTGAGTTTTGCGATCGCCGGTCTTTTGACCGTTCTCGTTATGGGCGGCGCGGTTCCTATGTTGTATGTCACTCATATCGCCAATCGTGCGTTCGAGGTGAGCGGGATGACGGTTCCGTTTTTGTTGTCCGTGGTTCTCGTATTTATCGTGTTAGGCGGCGTACGAAGAGTGGGAAAAGTTTCCGCGTATCTCGCTCCGATTGCGATCCTTTTGTTTTTTTCCGGTTACTTTTTTCTATTTAAGAATTCCTTAATGAACTTCAAGGATTTCCTCTGGCTTTCGTTTCAGGATGCGTTCCAGCCGTTGACCGCGATCGCGGGAGGGAGTTTCGTTCTCGCAAGAACCTTCAGCACGGCTTCCGGAATCTTCTTCGTTTCCACCGAAACCGGAATCGGGAAAAGCGCAGGGTTGTCCGGTGTCGTAAGAACGGATTATCCGGCGAAACAAGGACTGGTGAGCATGCTTGCCACCTTCTTTGAGGGATTTGTGGTGTCGACTCTCGTGATCTACGCGCTTTCTTCGTACGGAGCGTTTAAGATGGAAGAGCAGATTCTTTTCGTGAACGCGCTTTTTCAAGGACATACGAATCCGATCAACATGGCGTTTTTCGGATCGTTTCTGCTTTTGGGAGTCGTATCGATCACGGGTTGGTTTTATACGGGAGAACAGAACGCGCTGTATGTGTTCGGCGAAAAATTCGCGAATTTTTTTCGAATGCTCTTTCTTGTGACGATTCTTTTGGCCGCCTATTTGTATGTAAAGAACGGCGAACAAATCGTGTTCGAAGCGTTCGGTTTGGGATATTCTTTGTCGATCATCACCGCCGTTCCGGTTTTGATTTCTCTCGTTTTGCTCGAGAAGATCGCGAGAACCGAGTTGAAGCGTTTCTTAACGGAAAGCGGCGCGCGCTACGAAGTGTTGAAGGACTTTTATCTTCTAATTCTTTCTCTCGTACCGAAGAATCTTCTTTCCCGTTTGTTCGGATTATTGGCTTCTTCCCGCCTGCCGCGCTTTGTGATGATTCCGGTTTTGAAGGCGTTTGCAAGGGCGTATAAGATCAATCTCGACGAAGCGGAACTGGAAATTCAGGAATACAATTCCCTCAACGCATTTTTTACGAGAGCTTTGAAAGCCGAAGCGAGAATCATCGATTCCGCGGATAACGAAATGGTTTCTCCCGTCGACGCGAGAGTTACGGGATACGGGGATATCAATCAGAGAATCATCATTCAAGCCAAGGGAGTGGATTACAATCTCAAGGAACTTCTGGGTGGCGGATTGTCGAAATACATCGACGACTTTACGAACGGAAAATACATCACATTCTATCTTTCTCCGCAGGACTATCATAGAATCCATTCTCCGGCGTATGGAAAAATTTTAGGGTATTACTACGAACCCGGAAAATTATTTCCGGTGAACGAACTCGCGGTTTTCGGGATTCGAGGACTTTTTCCGAAAAACGAACGATTGATTACGTATCTGCAAACCGAATACGGTAAAGTCGCCGTTATCAAGGTGGGAGCCTCGAATGTCGGGAGAATTCGCGTGACTTACGACAACAAGATCGTGACAAATACGCTCATTCGGACCGCGAGAAACGTCGAATATAAGGACGTTTCGATCATGATCGACAAGGGCGCGGAACTCGGACGGTTTGAGATGGGATCGACCGTGATTCTTCTTATGGAAAAAGATACGTTCCAATTCGAGACGCTTTCCGTGAATGAAAAGATCACGTACGGAACTCCGATCGGGAAGTTTTTGGCGAAGAAGTGCAAGCTTCCGAAGTGACTCCAGACTGGTTTTATTGAAATCGGGGAAAAAGTGGGAACTCATACGGACTCGTGAGATTTCGGAAAATGTAGGAACTCATACTGACTCGTGAGATTTCGGGAAATGTAGGAACTCATACTGACTGTGAGATCTTGAAAATGTAGGAACTCATACTGACTCGTGAGATCTTGAAAATGTAGGAACTCATACGAAATGACTCAACTCAGTTTAAAAGCCACCACTCCCGATCAGATCGATTTCGACGAAAATCATCTGAAGATCACCTGGAAGGACGGAGTTACGTCCACCTTCGAGCTTTTGGATCTCCGGAAACGTTGCCCGTGCGTCGTTTGCAAGGGCGGACACGGAGGAAAAGTGGGAACTACCACGGGCGGAATTCAATCGATCAAACTCTATTCGATCAACAAGGTCGGAAGATATGCGATCAATCCGGTATGGAGCGACAACCATCAAACCGGAATTTATTCCTTCGACGGCTTAAGAATGCTTGCGGATGGGTTGGGAGGCGATCTCGCTCTTTGAGCCCGACGAGAAAGGGCGTTTTTCGAAAAAAAGGTTGTTTTAACCCGAAAAACCGGTGGAATCAAGTTGAGACAAAAAAAATGAGGTGACAAAAACTCTTTTCTTATGTCCCATTAACTAAAATTCCCGGGAGAGTTCCCAAAATGGGCGAAGGTTCCCTTTCACAGGAAGAAATTGATGCATTATTAGCCGGTGCAAGCGATACGTTTGACCCGGGGGCGGTAGCATCTACAGCCGCACAAAAAGAAGTTCCGGGAATGTCTCCCGTGGACAGGGATATCTTGTCCGATCTTCTTTCTTCTTGTTTTCAAGTTGCCGGGAACACGTTAGGCGCCGTTCTTTCCCGTTCTTCCGCATTCTTAAATCCGAATGTGGAAACAAGGGCGCGTAAGGACATCGAGTCCGAATTAAAATCAGGTTCTTTTCTTTTATATTCCACGTTATCCGGAAGCGTAAACGGAAGAGTGGTTCTTGCCATGTCCGCCGAAAACGCGGTCAAGATTGCCAATTCCATGATGGGCGGTTTTGATTCGGGAGAATTGGACGAGGCGCAGATGCAGACTCTCCGCGATTCTCTCACTCCGGTGATGGGCGCGTTGATTTCCCAGATCAGCACAAAAACCGGAGGGGGCGTCAACGGATCTCCTTCCGAAACAAGAAACGTAACTTCTCCTGCGGCCTTGGTGTTGCCGGATGGCGAAAGTATCGTTCGAGTCTTTTTCAATTTAACGATCGAAAGCATTCCTTCCTTTCGGGTTCAGTTTCTTCTCTCTCTTTCCACAGCGTCCGATCTTTTGAACCTGTATCGTCGTTCCGGAAGCGGCGGCGGAGATATGGGAGGAATGGGAATGGGCGGCATGGGAGGAATGGGAATGTCCGCCGGTTCCATGTCCGTTAAGTCGGTCGCGTTTCCGAATTTAGGGACCGCGAGTGGAGCGTCGAATACTCCGAACTTAAACCTTCTCATGGACGTTCAGATGAGCGTCACAGTGGAACTCGGTCGAACCAAGATGTATATCAAGGACATTCTGGGTTTGGGAGAAGGTTCGATCATCGAGTTGGACAAACTCGCGGGTGAACCTGTGGATCTTTTGGTCAACGGGAAGCTGATCGCCAAGGGAGAAGTCGTGGTCATCGACGAAAACTTCGGGGTGCGCGTAACGGATATCGTAAGTCCTACCGATCGGATCAAGCCGGAGGGCAAGTGAAATTCTTAGAATCCTTCCCGGCAAACGGAAGGAAGGTCGCGTTCCTACTTTCCATTTTTCTTATATTCAGCTTTGCTTTTGCTTCTTTACGGGCGCAGTCCGAGCGGGAGCTTATGGACGAGGCTCTCAAAAAAGAATTGGGACAATCCTCGGCTTCCAAAGACGAAAAGAAGAATTCCGATTCCGGCGAAAAAAAGACGGATTCTTCCTCGACCTCCGGGACGACGGGAAATACGGGCGCGAAAAGTTCCGCCGCGGAAACTCAAACCGCGCCGAATCCCGTGGAAGAAAGATATCGCCCGAGCGACGACGGTCCGGGAATCGCGGGAACTTTGTTCCGGGTCGTTTTTATTTTGGGACTTCTCTGCGCGGCGCTTTACTATATTCTAAAATACGTATCTAAAAATCGGGAAGGGCGTTTGCCGGTCCGCGGCGAGATGAACGTTCTTTCGAGTTTGATGCTCGGACCGAACAAGCAGCTTCAGATCGTGGAAGTTTCCGGAAGACTTTTGGTTCTTGGCGTGGCGGATAACGGAATCAATCTGATCACCGAGATCGAAGATCCGGAAGTGAAGCATCGAATTCTTCAGAAAAAGGAAAGCTTCCAGCCGCCCGAAGGCGGATTTTTGGTTACGGTCCTGGAGCAGATCAAGGACTTAAACTCTCGGATTTCCGGAACCCAGGAGGGTCCGCCGGATACGAACGAAAAGGGCGGGGCAGCTCGGGAAGAGAAACGAAGGCAAGCCCGCAAAAAATTGGACGAACTCAAAGAAAAAACAAGCTCGCTCGAAAGCGGGCTTTTCGATTTGAGATGAGCGGACAAAAATCGAATTTGAGGAATTTTTTTCAGGTGAGAATGAGACATAAAAAACTTATAAAGAACATAACATGGATCCTGCTGTTAGTCACGGGCTTATCCTTGGGTTCTTCTTTTTTCACCTTGGAAGCGCAATCCGCGGGAACCCGGATTCCGATTCCGAATTTAAACATCAATGTGAACGAGGCGAAGAATCCGAGAGAGACGAGTTTGTCTCTGATGGTTTTGTTTCTTGTCACGATTCTTTCCTTGGCTCCGGCGATCGTGATGTCTTTGACTTCGTTTACGAAGATCGTGATCGTTCTCGACTTTGTGAGAAGGGCGTTGTCGATCCAGAATCTTCCGCCGAACCAAGTGATGATGGGTCTCGCGTTGTTTATGACGTTCTTTATCATGGCTCCCACCTTGAACACGGTGAACGAACGCGCGCTCACTCCGTATCTCGAAGGTAAGATCGATACGAACGCGTTTTTTGAAAAGGGGATGGTTCCGATCCGTGAATTTATGATGCGTCAAATCGGAACCTCGGGTGCAAAGGACGTCGCCTTATTCTTAAAAATCGGAAAGGTGGAGAAGGTGGAATCCTTCGACGACGTTCCATCCTACGTTCTGATTCCGGCCTTTATGTTAAGCGAAATCAAAAAGGCGTTTTGGATCGGGATCATTATCTTTATTCCGTTTATCGTGATCGACCTCGTGGTCGCGTCCGCCCTTCTTTCCATGGGTCTTATGATGCTTCCTCCCGTGATGGTGAGTCTTCCGTTCAAGTTGATTCTGTTCGTTCTCGTGGACGGCTGGAACCTGATCGTCTACGAATTGGTAAGGAGTTATAAATGACGGAACTCGACGCCATGACCCTGATTCGGGACGCTCTTTATATCACGCTCAAGATCTCTTCTCCGATTCTTTTGACCGCGCTTGTGGTCGGATTGATCATCGGGATCTTGCAGACTACGACTTCGATTCAGGAGCCTACGATCGCGTTCGTTCCGAAGCTCGTGGCGATCTTTATCGTGATCGTGATTTTTTCATCCTGGATGATTCAGACGATGACCGACTATACGCGCAACCTATTCCTAATGATCGAGAAGTTTTAGAAGGGTATGGAATACTTCATCAATCATTTTCAAGTGTTTCTGCTGATCCTTTCTAGGCTGATGGGATTGTTATCCGTCGCGCCCGTGTTTTCTTATCCTTCGATCAGCGTTCCTCAGAAGATGATTTTCTCCTTTTTGGTTTCCGTGATTCTGTTTCCGGTTACAGCGGGATTTCTTCCTCCGGTTCCGGGTGACATGGGAACCTACGGTCTTGTTGTGATGGCCGAGGCTTTGATCGGAATGCTTCTCGGTTTTTTGATCAGCTTGATCTTTGCCGCCTTTCAGATGGCCGGAGAATTTTTTAACGTTCAGCTCGGTTTCGGTTATGCGGAGATTTTGGATCCGGTGACTCAAACCAGTTTGCCCGTGATTAGCACTCTGAAAAATCTTTTGGGGATGCTGCTTTTTTTAACGTTAGGCGCGTATCGAATCATGTTCGAGAGTCTTGCGTATTCCTTTGAAAAGATCCAGGTGCTGCGGTTCACTCCTGAAATTCAAAACGGAATTTATAAGGCGATGGAAGACGCAGTCGGTGCGATGTTTCTGGTCGCGTTCAAGTTGTCTCTTCCGGTTCTGGGAATTATTTTGCTTGTGACCGTTTCCGAGGCGCTCATGGGAAAGGCTGCACCTCAACTCAATATTCTTCAGTTGTCGTTTCCGATCAAGGTGACGATCGGTTTGATCGTGATGATCTTTATCACGCCGTATTTGGTTTCGCAGATGGGTGCTGCGTTCGATCTTACTTTTGATAAGGTCAATCTCATGCTCCAGGAATGGCCGAAATGAAAACGCAACGTCAACGAAATATGGAATTTAAGAGCGGGGGAAATTCTCCCTATGACGCGCCCCATAGGAAGCGTCATGCTGAGTTTTCCGACGCGCCCGAAAATACGACCCATAGGGAGTATTTTTCTGAGTTCAGGAAGCGTCATGCTGAGTTTTCTGACGTGCCCGAAAATACGACCCATAGGGAGTATTTTTCTGAAGAACGTCGTAGTTCCGACATTTTTCGTAATACGAAGCCCGCCCCACCCTCGTTGGGTGGTGGAGGCGGGCTCGTGGGAAGAATCGGTGAATTTTTCTCTATCACAAAAGACTTCTTCCATCAACTCAAATTCTTCCCTGCGGCCTTTGTCGTACCTCCGACAAAGGCTCATGCGGTTTCGTCTAACGCGGTCGACTTTCGGATCGACTTACAACTTTTCGCCGCGGAAGACGAAGGCCGAACCGAACCCGGATCGGAACGCAGAAGAAGAGAAGAACGAGAAAAAGGAAACGTTCCCAAATCCCCCGAACTTCCGGCTGCGGTCGTACTTCTTGCGGGAGTGATTCTTGTGTATCTCATGGGAGAATATTTTTTCATGAGAACGTTTTACATTCTCCGCAAATACATTCACGGGGTCGGACTCAGAACCGATATCAGTCCCGAGTCCGTAACGGAACTTTTAAAAAACGCCTCCACGGATTTATTCACCCTACTATGGCCTTTGTTCGGGATCACGTTCGTCGGAGCGGTCATCGGAAACGTGGCGCAGGTCGGATTTATTTTTACTCCGCGCGCGTTGAGTTTCAACTTCAGCAGAGTTCAGCCGAACTTTAAAAAGGTTCTGCCCACGCGTCAGACTCTTTTCAATTTAGGAAAGTCTTTTGCAAAAGTCGGACTCATCGGTTGGGTTTCGTACATCATTATCAGCAAGGATTTTTTCCCAATTCTTCTATCGGGAGAAATGGGACTCGAACAAGCGGTGGCCCTCGTCATGAGCAGTTCGTTCAAGATTTTTCTCGTAGTCGGGATCATTCTTCTTGCGATCAGCATCGTGGACTTCCTGTATCAAAGATACGAATATGAAGAATCCTTAAAGATGACTCCTTCCGAAGCGAAGAGAGAAGCCAAGGAATCCGACGGGGACCGTTCCCTTCAGGCAAGAAGAAGACAACTCGCGCGCGACATGATGAACAAACGAAAGATGCTCGCGAAAGTTCCCGAAGCGGACGTAGTCATCACGAACCCGACTCACTTCGCGGTCGCTCTCGAATACAAACCCGGAATTCACAAGGCGCCGATCGTCATCGCAAAGGGAGTGGACGATTTCGCATTATTGATCATCCGAATCGCTCGAGAGAACGGCGTCCCCACGGTGGAAGACCGTCTTCAGGCGAGAGGACTTTACGAGGAAGTGGAACTCGGCGCGGAGGTTCCACAACAATTCTATCGCGCGATTGCGACCATTCTCTCTCGTTTGGAATCCTTCCGGAGAGCGGTGTAAGAGGAAACTATGGAAAAGAAGTGGTGGAATCAATCCGACGTGATCCTGGGGATCGGGGCCGTGGCGATCGTAGCCATGCTCGTCATTCCTCTTCCCGGATTCATATTAGATATTTTGATTATAGTCAGTTTGGCGATAGGACTTCTCGTCCTTTTGACCTCTCTTTCGGTGAACGAACCGGCCGACTTCTCGATCTTTCCGAGCCTTTTGCTGATTACCACCTTGTATCGGCTCGCGCTCAACGTATCGACGACCCGGCAGATTCTTTCCAAAGGTCCGGCGATGAACAGCCACGTCATCGACGCGTTCGGTTCGTTTATCATCGGAAGCGAATCCGGTCTTTCGAAATACGTGGTGGGATTTATCATCTTCATCATTCTCGTTTTGGTGCAGATTCTCGTGATCACCAAAGGTGCGACGCGGATCTCCGAGGTCGCGGCCCGATTCACGTTGGACGCCTTGCCCGGAAAGCAGATGGCGATCGACATGGAACTTTCTTCCGGAAACATCAACGAAGAAGAAGCCAAAAAAAGAAGAAAGAAGATCGAAGCGGAAGTGGACTTTTACGGTTCCATGGATGGAGCGAGTAAGTTCGTTCAAGGGGACGTACGAGCGGGACTCATCATCACCGCCATCAACCTGTTAGGCGGAGTCATCATCGGAGCCTCGATTCGCGGAGAATCCTTCACCCAAGCGATCGAAACCTACGGTAAGTTCACGATCGGGGACGGACTCGTTTCACAGATTCCCGCGCTCTTAACGACTGTTGCAACCGGTATCATCGTAACCCGCTCCGGTTCGGAGTCCGATCTTGCGACTCAGTTCAAAAGCCAGCTTTTCAGCAATTCGAAGGTTCTGTATGTGGTTGCGGGAAGTTTGGGATTTGCGGCTTTCATTCCGGGTCTTCCGTTTATACCGCTGGTTCTTCTTTCCGCGGGAATCGCTTACTTGGGTTATTCTCTCGAACAGACGGTCAAAGAACAACTCGAGTCGATCGAGAAAAAGGAAAAAGAATCCGGTCAGGATCGCAAACCGAAAGACTTCTACGAGGAACTTAGAACCGATCCGATCGAAATCGAAGTCGGTTATCATCTCATTCCGTTGGTCGACGCTTCTCAAGGCGGAGCGCTTCTCGATCAGATCAGCAATCTGCGTAAGAAGTTCGCTCAAGACAACGGGGTAGTCATTCCTCCGGTAAGAATTTTGGACAATCTGGATCTGAATCCGGATACGTATTCGATCAAGATCAACGGAACCGAAGTGGGAACTTCGACCGTTAAACCGGATAAACTCATGGCGCTCAACACAAGTCCGGGAACCGCGGAGCCGATTCAAGGCGAGGATTTCCTCGAACCTTCTTTCGGTCAAAAAGCGAAGTGGATTTCTTCGGAGGACAAGTCCGACGCGGAAGCGAAGGGTTACACGGTTGTAGACGCGTCCACGGTCGTTGTCACTCACTTGAAGGAACTTCTTGCAACGCATGCGTCCACCTTGCTGGGAAGGGAAGAAGTCAAAAAACTTTTGGATCACTACAAGGCGAGTTATCCGACTCTTATCGGAGAACTCGACGCGGACAAACCCGGCAACTTGGGGATCATTCAGCAGGTATTGCAGAATTTGTTACGCGAAGGTTTGGGAATCCGCAATCTCGTTCCGATTTTGGAATCGATCGCGAACAATTTGCCTAAGTATCAAAATCCTTACATTCTCACCGAACTTGTAAGACAATCGATTTCGAGAACCGTCGTTCGCGATTATCTCTCGATGGACGGTAAACTTCGGGTAATCACACTCGAAAGTAGAATTCTCGACCGACTCAACAAGTCGATCACTCAGGACCGAATCGAGAACAGGGATGTGTTGTCGTTGGCTCCCGATTTTTACAGAAGGCTGATCGACAGCGTCGCGGAACTCTATCGTAATTTTAGAACGGAAGGAAAATTTCCGATTTTCGTCGTAAACCGAGAGGTTCGTCTTCCGTTCTCGTATCTTCTCGCGAAGGAATTTCCTCCTCGAAACTTCGGCGTTCTCGCCTACGAGGAAATTCATTCTTCCGTGGATTCGGTGATCGAGGCCGAACTCAAACTTCCTCAAACACAGGCCGCGACGGCGGGGGTCGGGGAAGAAGTATGAAGGATTTAGAATATTCGATCTTGCTTATGGGCCAGGATCAGGGAGTTGAAAATGGAATTCGCTAAAATTCGCGGTAAAAGTTACCAAGACTGTTTGATGGAAATGAAAATGAAATACGGATCGGAGGCGACCGTGATTTCTCAAACCGTGGTCACCGAAGGCGGTGTAATGGGAACGGGTCTTCTTGCAAAGAAGATGATCGAGATCCAGATCGGAATTCCCGAAAAACAGGCTTCCCGCGAAAAGATAGAACGTAAACTTCAGGATTTAAAGGATCTTTTAAAACAAAAGTCTTACGCGGCTCCGGAAAGAAAGAAAACCCTTCAGACCTTAAAACCTCTTTCCAGAACCTTGGAAGAGAAGGAAGCCGCGACTGCGGTCGCGGAAGATTCCTGGGAGATCGAAGACATCACGACCGAACCCGAAAGAGTCGGCTTGTCGTTTGAGAAAGAACTTTTTGACAAAACTTCTCCCGCTCGCAGAGAAACGTCCCCCGTTCGAGGCAGAAAGGATTCTCCCTTAACACGTCTCGGGGAGAAGTGGGTTCGCGAAGGAATGAGCCAAGGTTATGTGGACGAACTTCTTTCCAAGATCGAAGAGCGTCTTTCGCCCATCGATCAAGGACGCAATCACGCTGTTTCCGAACGAGCCGTCGAGATTCTGAAGGAGCGCGTCAGCGTCGACCCGGACTTGTTTCGCGGAACGGGAAAGAATCAGAGAAAGGTGGTCTTTCTCGTTGGTCCTACCGGGTCGGGAAAAACGACGAGTGTCGCCAAACTCGCCGCGAAGTACTTCCTACACATGGGAAGATCGGTGTCGCTTTATACGACAGACAACTATCGGATCGCGGCAATCGAACAGCTCAAACGATACGCAGACACAATGGGAATGCCGTTTTACCCGGTTAAAGACATAAAAAAATTCAAGGAAACTCTGGCTCGGGACGGGTCGGAACTGATTCTCATAGATACAGCGGGTTATAGTCATCGCAACATGGAACAGTTGGAACGAATGAATTCTTACCTTTCCTGTTTCGGTGAAAAAGACTCGGTGGAAAATCTTCTTGTCCTTTCCGCGACTTCTTCCTACCATCATACAAGTGCGGTATTGAAAGCCTATGAGTCTCTGAACTACCGAAGAATTCTCCTTACGAAATTGGACGAGGCAGATTTTTTAGGTGGTTTTCTCGAACTGGCCGATACATACTCTAAGAGTTTCACATACTACAGCGTGGGGCAAGAGGTTCCGTTCGACATTCTTCCGGCGGAAAAGAACCTAATGGCGGAATGTGTGGTGACTCCGGAGAAAATTGCGGAGCTGAGAGGAGAAGTTTTCACCGTAGCCGGTGGCTGATCCGAAGCTTTTGAAGAGGTAAAGAATGGACCAGGCGACTCATTTACGGAAACTCACCGAGGGGAACACGAGTCTTAAAGTTCTGTCATCCAGAAAGCCCACGACAAAGATCATTGCGATCGCGTCCGGGAAGGGAGGAGTTGGAAAGAGTACCATCTCCGTCAACCTCGCCATCTCCATGGCCCGCGCGGGTCAAAAAGTCCTCGTGTTCGACGGGGACTTGGGACTCGCGAACGTCAACGTCATCCTAGGAATCATTCCCAAATACAATCTCTATCACGTGGTCAAAGGTCATAAGAGCCTCAAGGACATCATCATCCAAACCCCGGAAGGCGTGGACATCATCGCGGGAGCTTCCGGTTATTCTCAGCTTGCGAACTTAAACGATACGCAGAGAAACTCTCTCATCAAGGGTTTTTCCGAATTAGACAATTACGATATTATGATCATCGATACCGGCGCCGGAATCAGTTCCAACGTGATCGGCCTCACCTTGCCCGCGGACGACGTCATCGTGATTACCACTCCCGAGCCGACTGCGATCACCGATTCGTACGGGCTCATTAAGGCAATCGTTTCCCAAAGCCGCGATAAGAATCTCAAGATGGTCGTGAACCGGGTTCGCAGCGCGATCGAAGGAAAGAAGGTCGCGGACCGAGTGATCGACATCAGCGGACAATTCCTCGAAGTGAAGGTGGAAAACCTCGGATTTATCTTTCAGGACGAGGAAGTCGAGAAAAGTATCCGCGAACAAAAGCCTTACATTATCAATTCTCCGAAAAGTAAGGCGGCCGCTTGTCTGAACCGCATTACGTATTCTCTTTTAAATCAGGAAATGGAGCCGTTGGAAGACGCCGGCATCAGCGGATTCTTCAAAAAGTTCTTCAACTTTATGGACGTCCGCGACAAAGAGCTGGATAAAAGCGACGAAGAATAAGTTTTGAACCTTCAGATTGTTTTTATCGGAGTTTTCGCTCTGATCGCATTGATCGTGAGCCCAGTGTGCGGATTTCTTACCGGAAATTCTTTCGGACATATTCTACTCGTCTCGATTCTTTCCGTCGTCGCGTTCGCCGTTCTCGGATTCGGAGTGCACGCGTTCTTGGAAATGAAAGTTCCCGAATTTCTCGACTTTCTTTCCAACTTAGGCGGAGAATTCGTTCCGGCTTCTTCCGCTGCGGACGGAGCAGGAGGAGGCGGACACGACTACACAAGTCAGGCGAGCGATTCTGATTTCTCTTCGGGAGACAGCGCTTCGAACACGGAAGTCTTCGCTTCCGCGACTCCGAAACGTCAGAAAAGCGGAAACTTCGGGGATCACATCATGGTCGAAAATATAGCGATCAAAAACGAACCCAAACTCATGGCAGAAGCGATCCGAACGATGTTGGCTCGCGACGACATGGGGGAAAAATGACGACTTCCCTTTAATTTCCTTCGCTGGCGGCTTAGAATGGGAATGAGACAAAAAACTGCTTGATTTCCCTGTTTTTGCCCTAAAAAATGCTATTGCAATTTTCTGAGAAGCTCGACACTTTAGAATGAAGGTCAAGGTTTTTCCAGATCCGAGCTTATGTCCAAAAAATATGAGAAATATAACCAGCAGGATGAGACGGAACTATGGAAATCCTATCGGGATACCAAAGACCAAGACATCCGATCTTATCTTGTGGAGAAATATTCTCCGTTAGTCAAACACGTCGCGGGTAGAATCGCGATCGGAATGCCGCAGAACGTAGAGTTTGACGATCTCGTATCCTACGGAGTGTTCGGACTTTTGGATGCGATCGAAAAATTCGATCCCGAACGTTTGATCAAATTCAAAACCTACGCAATGACGAGAATTCGGGGGAGTATCTTCGACGAACTTCGCTCGATCGATTGGATTCCGAGATCCATCCGTCAAAAAGCAAAACAACTCGAACAAATCATCGGTATGCTGGAAAACAAAGAAGGCCAGCAAGTCGACGACGACGCGATCGCGAAAGAATTGGGAATCTCCATGGAAGAGTACAATTCCCTTCTTACCAAGATCAGCGGAACTTCCCTCGTATCGTTAAACGACATTTGGTTTCTCGGAGACGAAAACGACGAAGTTTCCTTTATGGAAACCCTCGAATCTCCGATGAACATGAACCCGGACACGATCATCGAAAAAGAAGAAATCAAAAACGTGATCGTGGAAGCGATCAAAACCCTTCCCGAAAAGGAAAAGAAAGTAATCGTATTGTATTATTATGAAGATCTTACCTTAAAGGAAATCGGAGAAGTGTTGGAAGTGACCGAATCCAGAATTTCGCAGCTTCACACAAGAGCGGTTTCCCGACTGAGAAGCAAACTCGGTAAAGTAAAATCCGTCATTTCTCGAAAGTAATCTTTTCAAACGGGGCTAATGTATGGGTTCCCTTTTACCATTCTTAGAAGATCAAGGCAGGGAACTGGATCGAATCCAGAAAGAGCAGGTCGAAGTTTACGGCGATACGCTCGAAAATTCTCTTCGTCTCGCGGCAAAACATCTTAAAAAACAGATCCACGAACTCGACTACGTCGTTTTAAAACGCGGCAAGAAAAAACTGTTCGGTCACGAACCGTGGCATATCCGAGTCTCCATTCTTCCCGAAGACAACTTTCTCGACGAACTCACCGAACTCGATCAGAAACTCACCGGAGGTTCCGGTAAACTCGTATCCAAAGATCTCAAGGATTTCATTCAACCCAAGGATAAAAACGGAAGAAGTCTCGTGCAGATTCTCCGCAACGGAGTTTATCTCACCGTATTTCCTCCGTTAGGCGAAGGTCGTCCCGTGGAAATCGACGAGGTTTCCAAAAAACTCGTTCTCAAAGGAGTGAATGGAGAAGACGACAAACTCGTTCGAAAGATCGTCAAAGAGGCAAAGGGCGAACCGATTCTGATCTCCGATCAAAAACCGAGACCGGGTATGGAGGCCAAACTCATACTCGACATCACGTCCGATAAGATGAAGGCGAAAGTCACCATTCTTCCTCCGAGACCGGGAGGAAGGGATATGGACGTAAAAGACATCGTCAATCATCTCAAAAACGCGGGCGTCAAATACGGATTCAAAGAGGAAGAAATCCAAAGAAAACTCGAAGAGGAATTTTACAACCAACCCTTTCTCGCGGCGGAAGGGGATTATCCGATCAACGGGAAAAACGCGCAGATCATCTATCACGTCCGCACTTCCAAAAACGTTTCCTTCCGAGAGGACGAATCGGGAAGAGTGGACTTCAAGGATTTGGATCTGATCGAAAACGTAGTCGTGGGTCAGTTGCTCGCAGAAAAGATTCCCGCCGAAAAAGGAAAATACGGACGTACGTTATTCAACGAACTTCTTCCCGCAAAAGACGGAACCGATACGGATCTCAAACAAGGTAAGGGGACCATTCTTTCCGAGGATAGAAGCAAACTCACCGCCGAAGTCAACGGTCAAGTCGTGTTCGCAACGGGAAGACTTTCGGTCGAAACCGTTTATCGGGTCAACGGAGACGTGGGAATCAAAACGGGGAACGTCACCTTTCTCGGTTCGATCGTGATTACGGGTAACGTGGAAGACAACTACTCCGTAAAAGCCGCGGGCAATATCGAAATCTACGGAACCGTTCAAAAAGCGAGAGTGGAAGCGGACGGAGACATCATCATTCGTCAGGGAATTTCGGGAAGGGAAGAAGCGCATATCGAATCCACCGGCGGAAACGTGATCGCAAAGTTCATTCAGAGCGCGACCGTGATCACGGAAAAAGACGTTCTCGTTCAAGAAGGAATTCTCCATTCGTTTGTGAGCGCGGGCGGTAAGATTTTGTGCAACGGGAAACGCGGTCAGATCGTGGGCGGAACCGTACGCGCCTCGGAACTGATCGGCGCTCGAAGCATCGGTTCTCCCGCAAACCCCGCGACCGAACTCGTCGTGGGGATCGACCCGAAAGTTCTCAAGCAGATCGCGGACTACGAAGCGAAGATGCACGAAAGTCAGTCCAAACATGAACAGGTTTTTAAAAGTCTGAAGACGCTTCAGGCAAGAAAAGAATCCGATCCGGCTTCGTTTACGGAAGAACACGAGAATCAGCTCGGCAAGATGCAGAAGGCGGTCGAAAAACTGGATTCTCGAATTAAGGAATTCGAAACCGAAATCAACAATCTCAAAAATTATATGGAAGAGAAATCTTCTCACGGGAAGATCAGCATCGAAAAGGTTCTCTACGGCGGCGTGACGATCAAGATCCGAAACTCGGATTACAAGACTCGGAACGAAATCAAGAACAAGACTTTCGTGGAAGAGAACGGAATGATCCGCCAGGTGCCTTACGAAGACCCCGATCCGGACAATAAAAAAGACTGGAGAAAAAAACGAAACCGTGGTAATTAAACCATAGGATGAGGCTCAGCGACACATTCTTAGGTTACGGTCAAGCTCCGGATATAATCCGGAAGCAACAGGTGGAAAATCCGTTCACCATGCCTCATATGATCTCCGAAACAGCTCGGGTGGTCAAAGAATACAACGATACCAGAAAATACGCGGTCGAGTTGTATACCGACGTTTTCTCTCTTTCTCCTGAATCCAGGGAAAGATTGGCTTCGGTCAGAAATCAAAAAATCGACGAGATCAAGGACCGGTTAAAAACATACAAGCCGGCTTCCGGCGATCGGACCGAGCTGGTGACGTATTCCGCCGGCGGTCAAAAGGCGTCTAACGCACCCGCCAATCGGGGTAGAATCGAATTCTTCGCTTAATCTTTTCCAAAGGGATGTTGTTGGAGACAATACCGGGGGAAAAGGTATGGAGTTATTTGCAGTTTTAGCGATCAACGCGGTCATTTCCGTGGTTTTATATTATACGATTACTTCGAAAGTGACGGAAAGAATTCGTACTCATATGCTGGGAAAGATCAACGAAGAAATCCGGGATTTTGTGGACGAACTGGAAACGGAGTCGCTGCGCCAAGTCGATCTGATCGGATCGAGAATTCTTACCTTTAAGGAAATGACGGCCAAGGTGGAAGAACTCGTCAAACGAATCGAACAAGCTACGACTCCCGATATCTTGAGCCGGATTCAGATTTCCCCCGAACCGACGCAACGTTCCGGGCAAGATCCGTTTTCTACGATCGCTTCGAAGGACGAAGAAAAGTCCGTATTCAAAAATACGAACGCCGCAAACATCGCGGGTTCGGTTCAGCAAGGAATCGGACATATCTACAAGGAAAATTTGGATCTTGTCCGAGAAGAACACGAGATATCGCTTTCTGCGGATGCTTCTTCCTTCGCTTCGACGGCCGCGCAAAATCCGACGGCGTCTTCCGTTCGCAATCAAACGTTACAAAATTCTTATATTCAAAAACCGAAAAACAAAGCGGAAGAACGGAATAAAACTTCTTCCCAAGCTCCCCGGCCTGCGTCCCGCGAAACGAAGGAAGTTCCCGCGGCGAGCGGTTCCACCTCCAATCTCGTTTTGGAAACGATCGGAAAAGGGGTCCGTCGGTTTTTCGGAATTCAGGAAATCAAAACGATTCGCGCAGAAGAAGAACGTTCCGAGAACGATTTTTTTCCGGGAACCCGCAATTCCACTTTGGATATTTCCCTGGACGAGGATCCGTTCGCTCCGGCGGCCGATTCGGAAAACACGTTAGGCGCAACATCCTCGTTTAAGGACAATCTCAAGTCTAAGGAAGCGGATTTCGGAAGAATTCTCCAGGATAACGTGAACGGCTACAAGCCGCCTAAGCCGGATTCCACACGCATTTCCGCCGACGCTGCGCTCCTCGAAATCGGAGAAGATTCCACAAAAATCGAGAAAGTTGTTTTCCTTTTAAAAAGAAAATATACTCATGAAGAAATTTCGGAAGTTCTGGATCTCGCACTCGGCGAGGTGGATATCATTGAAAGATTCAGGTTGGATAGAAATAGGAGGTTCTGATGTCCCAGTTTAGCGTATTGAACGTAGGATTCGGGAATATCGTTCTGGTTTCTAAGATCGTCAGCATCATTCATTCGGATTCGGCGTCCGCCAAACGGATCCGCAACGAAGCCAAGACGAATAACAGCCTGATCGACGCCACTCAAGGAAAGAAAACCCGTTCGATCATCGTGACCGACAGCAATCATCTCATTCTTTCCAATTTGAGAGTGGAGTCCCTTACAAAACGAATCGAATCCAGCGACAACTCGATCGCTTCCGAAGAGGAAGACTTAGACTGAATTCTCCCAAACTTTTCGTTCTTTCTTCCGTTGCCGGAGGAGGAAAGTCCACTCTCATTCAAAGACTCAGAGAAAGACACCCGGAAATCCTCTTCTCGGTTTCCTGCACGACCCGCGCGCCTCGTCCCGGAGACAAAGAGGGCGTAACGTATTTCTTTTTAACGAAGGAAGAATTTCAAAAGGGAATTGCTGAGTCCGCTTTTTTGGAATGGGCTCTGGTTCACGATCAATACTACGGTACCCCTTTGAAGTTCATCGAAGAGGCGTTCGCAAACGGTTCTTCCGTGATTATGGATATCGACGTGCAGGGTGCAAAGATCATTCAGGAGAAACTTCCGGGTAAGATCGTGACGATTTTTATTTTGCCGCCGAGCGAAGAGGAATGGGAAAGAAGATTGCGCGGTCGCGGAACCGATTCCGAAGAAAGCATCGTGAAGCGGATAAAAAACGGGAAGCGCGAATTGGAACGTCAGAATGAATTCGATTATAAAATCGTGAACGACGACTTGGATCGCGCTCTCGCAGAGCTGGAGAATATAATTCTTTCGGATTCGAAGTAGTAGTTCCCACGAAACCGAGCCAGGATTTTTCGTCGATTTTTAAGCACTGGTCCGCTAAAGGAAAATTTTCCGAAAACTTCCCGCGGACCCGCCGCCCAGATTTTGAAAAACCGGCAGAGCGATCCCGATGGATCGAGTTCCAAGGCGGCGTTTTGTATTCCGATAAATAGTAGGAACTACAACGAATCGTTTGCAACAGTTACAAAAATAAGAATACGAACTAAGAGAAAAAATGAATCTAACGTTAATCCCCGTTCTTAAAATCCATAAATTGAAACTTTCCGAAGGCAAAGATCGACTCGCCGATTATTTAGGATTGAATATTCCGACATCCTGGCCCACATTTCCCGAGGCTTTTTTAGTTACCGATCAGGATTCAAAAAAGGATGAGCCGGAAAAACCGAATTTATGGGGAGGTTATTTTTTTATAAACCCGATCCTCAAAAGTTTGATTGGAAACGGCGGTTATACCGGCGCTCCGGATTCCGCGGGCTCGGTGGAAATCGGTTACGAAATCGCGCCCGAATTTTGGAATCAAGGCTACGCGACTCTTGCAGCCAAGCAGTTGATCGAATTGGCATTCAAACAACCGAATGTTCTTCAAGTAAAGGCAACCACTTTAGCGGAGGAAAACGCGTCGAACTCCGTTTTGAAAAAATGCGGAATGAAATTCGTATCCGAAGAACCGAACGAAGAACTTGGAAAAGTTTGGGTATTTGGGATCGATAGGAAAGATTTCGAAAACCCAAAGCGCTGAACAGGAAATCATCAAAGTGATCAAAGTTGAAGAATTTTTCCCGAACTTGGATCGTATTTTTTTGCTCGATCGATAAAGTCTTATTCTTTAAAAAGTTCGCCGGAATCGATCGAGCTTTTACGCTCTGTTATCTGCAATCAGGGGCATCCACCAAAATGAACGGCATCGTCGTTGGATTTCCGTTGACCTTCAGTTCGCGGTCTTTGAGATAAAATCCGCAAACGGATACGCTGCTTCCCACCTGAACGTTGGAAATGAGGTTGGAAGCGTCCGAGTCCAACGCGACCGGTTTTCCGGAAAAATAGACCACAAAGCGGATCGAGTTTCCCTTGTATAATATCTCCGAAACGGTTCCGGAGATATGAATCGTTTTTCCGAAAGCCGCGGACGGATTGGAAACGAGTTCGTAACCGCTCACTTTCGCAGGAGCGGAATTCGTTTTCTTTTTTGCGGAAATCGGAAGCGTCGCAAACACGCATACAAAAAATATTATAAAAATTGAATTTACTTTCAGGTTCATAGTGTCTCCGAATTAAGGGTTGGCTTCCACCGCGTCGTCGGGAATATCGGGTGTTTTGATTCCGCCCGATCTGCTCAGCCATTTGTTCGTGATCATCGCTCTTCGATCCGCAGGGAAGAGGGTCAAAAGATAGGTCGTGATCGTCTGTCTTCCGTCTTCTTCGGCGTCCTTGTCCATTTGAATAAAAACGTCTATGATATCTCCGTCCGGCCAGTTTAAGAGCATTCCCACCGCGGATTCCGGCGGCATGTTCCCTACCTTGTCGGCGAGAACCTTTACGAGTTTTTGACGGCTGTTCTTTTCCGCATCCGAGGATTTCATTTCCTTCTCTTTGGCGATAAGACCCTTGCGCATTTCCTCGAGTTTTTCCATTTCCGCTTCGAGGCGGCCTTTTTCGTTCATTAGCTCGGTTTTTCTTTTTTCCAGTTCGTCGAGCTCTTCCGCAAAACGCTCCTGAGCTTTTGCGAATTCGAGTTTTTGAAGTTCGGAAGGAGATTCGTTGTCCTGATTTACGAGCGCCGGTTCCTTGCGGAGAAACGGAAAAATTTCCGAAGCGTTGATGATCTGAAAGTAATCAAAAACGAAAAAACCGATTCCCAATAAGAAAAAAATGAGAAGAACGAGATAGGTAGCTCTTGCTTTGTCGCTTAACGATGCCATTTTAAACCTTTAGATCGATTCGGTTGGTTTGGATTTTGTTTTCCAAGCGTTCGGCCTTTTCTTGAAAATCGGTAATTTTCTTCTGAAGGCTGAGTATGGAATCCGTCTGTTGCGGAGAATTCCCTCCCGTCGCGTTTAGAATTTTCTGAAACAGAGACTCACTTTTTGAATCGGTCGTAGATCTTTTTAAGTTCGGAAGCTCCCGAGTCGTCGTTTGCGGGTTCAGGACTTGATCCCGTATCGTATGTAAAGACTCTCGGAGCCGGTTCAGATTCAGAGGATTCATTCATTTGTCTCCATTGGATGGATTTTAGCTGATTATAATGTTCTTCAAGTTCGAACTTTTCTTTTTTGAAGTATGATTTCTTGTAAGCCTTGTATTGATTCTCTTTGAGAATCTCGAGGATCTTTCGGTCCTTCTGAGCGGAGATGAGTTCCTCACGTTTTGCGTCCAGTTCCGGTCTTCGGTTTTCGATATCGGATTCCAAGTTTTCATTTTGTGTGATCAGGGAACGAATGTATCCCTGATGCAGTTGATAGTCGCGCAGGGACGCTCCGCTGAGAGAATAGGATTCTCCCGTGAGGAGTTCGATCTGTTTCTCGTTCTCCTGAATGGAATTGCGGATCTGATTGATCTCGCCCGCGATCAAGGAGAAACTTTTTAGTTTTTCGTCTTCCTTCTTCTTGCGGAGATTCAATACGGGCTCTAAATTAAAGCGAAATCGTTTCAAGGATTAGAATTCCTCTTCTTCCTGTTCGTCGTCGAGGACGTCTTTCAAACCTTTTACAGCCTGAGCGTAGTCGCTTCTTTCCTGAATTTTCTGTTTCAGATAACGATCGATCTTGTCTTTCTTGCGAATCGCAAGATCCACGCGCGGGTCCGAACCGGAAACGTACGCATTCAAGCGGATCAATTCTTCGGCCGAGTTGTAAACGCTGATGAGTTCGCGGATCATTCCCGCTCTCAGGTTTTGATCTTCCGGTGCGATTCTTACCATGACCCGGGAAAGAGAAGCGGGAACATCGATTGCGGGATAATGATTTCGTTCCGCGAGTTTTCGACTGAGAATGATATGGCCGTCTATATAACCTCGAACCGCGTCCGCGACCGGATCTTCCATCTCGTCGGCTTCGGTAAGAACGGTATAAAAGCCGGTGATCGTTCCTCCCGACTTGGAAGTCCCGGAACGTTCCACGAGTTTTGCGAGTTTAGAAAATACGGACGAGCTGAAACCTCTCGTGATAGGAGGTTCATGATTGGATGCTGAAATTTCCCGATTGGCCTGAGCGAATCTTGTCAAGGAATCCATCATGAGGTTCACGTGTTTTCCTTGGTCGCGGAAATATTCGGCGATGGAAGTCGCGAGCAGAGCGCAGTTGACCTGTTCCATTTTCGGAGAATCGGATGTCGCTGCAAGGACGACGGATTTTTGAAGACCTTCTTTGCCGAGATCGAGTTCTATGAATTCGTTTACTTCTCGTCCGCGTTCTCCGACGAGCGCGATCACGTTTACGTCCGCATCGGTATAACGAGCGATCATTCCGAGCAAGCTGGATTTACCGACACCGGAACCGGAAAAGATTCCGACGCGTTGTCCTCTTCCTATGGTGAGAATTCCGTCTACGGCTCGAACCCCGGTCATCAGAATGTCGCGGATGATCGGTCGATCGAGCGGATTGGGAACGTCGTTGTCGGGAGGACGTTCTTCCTTTGTGATGATATGACCTTTTTTATCGATCGGTCTTCCGACGCCGTTTAAGACACGACCAAGAAGTTCTTTTCCCACGGGGATTGCGAGTTTTCTCCCGGAGGAGAATACGAACGCTTCGGGATAAATTCCTTCCACGGGTCCGAGAGGCATCAGAGTATAAACGTGGCCTTCAAAGCCTACGATCTCGCACTGGAGATAACCTTCTTTGCCGCTCTTTTGAACGTCCATCAGTTCCCCGATTTTGGAGTCGGGTGGACCCTCGGAATAGATGACGTTTCCGGAAACGCGGATGACCTTCCCCGATTTACGGATCGTTTCGGTGCGATCCATGATCAGGAAGTATTTGGACATCACGTCCACTTTCTCATGAAACTTCTTTTCAATCATAGGCCGTAAGAATATCTCTTGGTATCCAGAATTTCCCGGAAAGTCAAGTATCTATGGGAAAATAAAAGAATTATGTCGCTTACGAAGGCAGGGTTCGGTGAGTTCTTGTGAGAATTCTTCCGTGGGTTTGCGGTTTTGTGGGAACTACCACGCAGACTTTGTTTACGATCGGATTTGCGGGAGCCACCGCAAATTCCGCCGATTTCAAAAATGTGGGAACTCATACGAATGATGTTTCGAATCGCCCGAACCAAAACGTTCGGTTTAGGAAGAATGTGGGAACTACCACATAACTTTTTCTTAAAACCGAATTCTCCGAATGAAATTGTAGGATCTCCCACAAAAAGAAAAGATCTCCCGGTTTTCCCGGGAGATCGATAAGAAGGGAGAAGAATGTCTTGGCTCCAAAGCGAATTCCGAACCGAGAAAAAAGACAAAGGCTTCCGACCGAAAACGGCCGTCGACGGTTGCGATTCCAGAACGGCTTCGAGTTTAGATCGGCTCCGCATTCCGGATCGCTTCCTCGATTTCCTTGAGCTGCGTGGAAATTCTCGCATCGATCGCGCCCACGTCGGTTTCGATGATAACGCCGCCCCGATCCACTCTCGAATCTTCGTAGATGTTGACCTTGCGAAGAGATTCCATAAGTTTGATAAGTTCGTCTTTGTGGGCCGTGGTGAGTTCCAAGTCGGCGAAGTTGACCCGAATGTCCACGCGGTCGCGGTCCTTGATTCTTTTTAAGGCTTCTCTAATATTGTTCAGAACGATTTCCTTTCTTTCGATGATCTCGTCTTTTATGACCTTGCGCGCGATGATGAGGATCATCTCCACCATCTGTTTTTCGGAAGCTTGGATGATTTCTTCTCGGATGTCGATGGCCTTACCGACGATGGTTCCCAAACGGTCGATGAGTCGTCTTACTTCTCCCTGACCTTTTTTAAAACCTACTTCGCGACCCGCGTCGTACCCTTTCAAGTAAGCTTCGTGTTCGATCTCGGCGACCTTCATCTCGGCTTCCTTGATCATTCTTTCGACTTCCATCTTGGCGCGGTCGAGGATCTGCTCCGCCTTCGCCTTACCGGTGTCTTCTTCGAGTTTAACTTTTTCCTTCGAATCTTGGATCATCTGGAAGGCGCGTTTGCGTCCTTCTTCCTCGATCTCTTCCGCCTTTCTTCTTGCGTCTTCGAGAAGTTTGCGAACCTGTTCCTCGTTCTCTTCGCGATAACGGCTCAGCTCCGCCTCGATCTCTTCGATCGAAGGACCCTGGTATTGTTCGATGATATTTCCTTCTTGGTCTACTTCGAACTCTTCGGCGTCTTCGTCCCTGTGGAATTTTTTGTATTTATCGGGAATCGCTAATTCGACCTGATCTTTGATGTCTGCGATTTGTATGGGTTTAAAGACGAGTTTAGCCATGAGTTAGGTCGCTCTCCAAAATTTGATACTTCCTTCTTCGATCGCGTCCCGGAGTCTTTCCAGGATTCCGTTCTGAGCGGTCTCCATTTCGGCGAGACTGATCGGTCCCATCGAATCGGATTCCAAGCGGATGGAAGAGGAGAGGGCCGGTTCCAGTTTTTCAAGAATGGCGATCTGAACTTCCGTTTCCGTGCCTTTCAGGGCGCACGCGAGCACGATCGGATGAAAGGAGGAAAAGAACCGGTTCAACGGCTCCCTTTCCAAGAATAACAGATCTTCCATCCGAAAGAAGTGTTCAATTATATTTTCGGCAAAACCGGGGCGCTTCTCGCGGATGCGATCGAAGATTTTTTGCGAATCTCCGGGTTGTAAACGACCCAAAAGGTCTGCGGCCTTTTTCCCTCTCTGGTTTTTGATCGGAAGGCTTTTTTCTTCGAGAGCCAAGGCTTCGAGTTTAAATTTCAGAAAACGTTCCAGGCGATTCTTCTCGTATTCGCTGGAAAGATCCAAATCGTGGATCTGGATCAAAATCTCCTCTTTTCTCGCTTCGGGGAAGTCGTTTAACACCGCAGCCGCAGCGTCCGGATCTCCGAAGCAGAGAACCAAGGCGATCATGTCAGAGTTTTCACCGGAAACGATTCTGGAGATTTCTTCCGCGCTTTTTGTCTTCAGTTCTTGGAGAAGATCCCGTTCTTCCTTTTCCTCTTTAAGAAGCGCTTCGAGTTCCCGGATCAGGTTGAGACTTTCGGGATCGATACTTTCTTCTTTTTGAATTCTTGTGAGAGAGTTTAAGAAAGAAGAGAGAACCTCTCTCTCTTCTTTCGAATCCGGCTTTCCGGTTTTGTGAAACGTTTCAAGAAGTTTCCCCGTCGCTTCCGGACCTAAGTGGCGGTAGACTTCCGGAGGGAGATGCTCCCCTAAGATCCGGAGGAGACTTCCCGCTCTGTTTTGTCTGGAGGACAGGGAATTCATCAGCTTGCTTCCTCTTCAGAGAGCCATGTGCGGAGAAGTTGTGCGACTTCTTCCGGTTTTTCTCTGGCGAGGTTGATCGCGTTTTCGAGAAGTTCTCTTCTGTATTTTTCGTCCAGAGAGAGTTCGACTTCGGCTCCGCCTTCGTCCATGACGCGGAGCGCGGCTTCTCTCATCATCTGCTGTTGAGCGGCAAGTTCTTCTTCTCTGAGTCTTCTTCTTCTTGCGATTTCTTTTTTAACCGCTCTGTAAACCAGGATGCTTACGATCAAAAGAAGAATGATGATTAAGGATGCGATGATCATCTGACGAATCGCTTTCTGTTTACGGAGTTCTTCGTCTTCCGCCGCGAACTGAGCCGATCTGTCTTTCGGGATCGTGATGACTGAAATTTGATCTCCTCTTGCTTTGTCGATTCCGACCGCGGCTTCTAAGTTCTTACGAATCTGTCTGAGTTCGTCGTCGGAGACGGGAATGTATTTGCGATCAAAGCCGGTTCCGTCTTCTCTCTCTTTCTTTTCCCACATTCCGTCGATGACTACGGAAAGATTGACCTTCTCCACTTTCCAAGGTTGTTTTTGAACTTCGGAAACTCTTCTGTTGAATTCGTAGTTGTTGATGTTTTCGGATTTGCTGTATTCCGATTTTTGATAGTCCGTGTCCTTGTAGCCGGGAGGAATGTTCGGCTCGGTTCCCGCAGGGCCGTCCGGAGTAAAACCTCTTCCTTTGAAGTCTTCTTTGGTTTCTTTGGAAGAGACTTTGAGAGAATAACCGTCGACGAGTTTTAATTCGGAATAAGGAGTGTTCGGATTATCGGGAATGGCGACAACCGGAGAAACGGAGTTGTCTTTGTAGGATTCCTTGTCCCAATTTAGATTATATTCAAAACGTGTAATATCGACTCTTTCTTCTCCGCCGAGCAACCAACGAAGAGTGTTTCTCATGTCGATCAATCGTTGGATTCTTTGTTCTTCGCCGATTCTTAATTTCTCTTGAACGATCCTGAGTTCCAGTCTTTCTTTTTCCAAGTCCTCTTCGAAATCGCTGATGATCTTTCCGTCCGCGTCCGCAACGCTTACGTTTTCGGGTTTTAACTTGGGAACCGCTCTGGAAACCAAGTTTACGATCCCTTTGACTTCTTTTCTGGAAAGGGATTCGACGCCCGGAATGTAGTGGAGAATTACGGAAGCCTTAACGGGAGAAGCGTTCGAAGTAAAAAGTTCGTCTTCGGGAAAGGCGATGTTGACGTAAGCCTTGTCGACGGAACGAAGAGTCATCAAGGATTGTTCGATCGCGCCTTTTAAGGCTCTATACTTTTTGATGTCCTTATCGAATTGTGTTTCGGTGAACTTATCCACGTTGAAAAGTTCCCATCCTTGAACTCCCGCGGGAATTAAGTTCTCCTGAGCGAGTTTGGTTACGATCTCCTGTCTTTGTTCGGGATCGACCGTGATTACGCTCGTATCGGACGAGCCGTATTGATACCCGAGAGAATCGAGTTTTTTGGTGACTTCGGCAAAGTCCTTGCTCGTTAAGTCCTTAAACAAAACCACTCGGTTCTTTTGAAGGGAAATCGTGGAAAGGATTCCGATCGCGATGAGAACGGTTAACGCAACCCCTCCGAGTATAAGTTTTTTAGTCGTGTCCAGGCTTGTGAAAAAGTCCCGGACGTTGTTTAAGATTTTCTGTAACTGCTCAGGCATAACGAATCTCCACCGAATTTACAATACGGGACATAATCAAATATCGGAAAGAAAGTACAATCCCTTTTCGAATTTTTTTAGAAAATTTTCTTTCGGTACACAAATGTTAAGCGCAGTGAAATGCGTTCATTCGTCATTTTGAATGTGTTTGGAAAGACGCTTGCGCGTACTGAATCTTTGTGTAGTGAAAAGTGGGTCGCGATGCGTTGAGTTTTTTCGATCGCTTTCGCAAAGAAAAACGCGATTCGAGGCGGCTCGAGCGGATCTTTCAATCCACGCCGCTTCTTTTGAAAAAGAACTGTAGCATCTTTCGAACTTGCGCGGGTGCGACCCCGTTTCCGAAAAATTCTCCGTCCACCCAGATCTCAAAGTGAAGATGAACGTTATCCGCGGAACCTTTCGCTTCTTCGATGAGACCGGAATTGCCTACGTTTCCGATGACTTCTCCTTGTTTCACCTTATCGCCAACATTGAGATTCTTTCGAATCGAGGAAAGATGATTGAAGCTCGTCATGACTCCGTGGCCGTGATCGATCCAGATTTGTCTGCCGCCGAAATCCTTTTCGACGAAGGTGACCGTACCTTTTTGCGATTGAGCCGTATGATATTCGTAATCGGCCAAGGTCATGGGAGAATAATTCAGATCCGCACGCACAACGATTCCGTCCGCGGGAGCGACTGCCTCGTCTTGGAAGTTCAGATTGGAAATCTGGCCGTTCGTATCTCGTTTTTTGTATATATCGATTCCCTTATGAACCCCGTTCCGATATACGCGGGGAGCGTTCGGGAGCTGAAAATCGAAACTCGGAATGAGTCCGCCTAAAACGGGAAAGGTATATCCGCGGAGGCGAGGATCGATTCCATTCAACAGTCTTTGATTGAGAAAGAGTTTGAGATCGCTGATCACGACACCTCTATCTGTCGTATCAGGAAAATAAATCCGTAAAACCGAGGCGTCCAAACTTTCCAGTTTGTGAAAGTTCTTCAGCTCCACGTTCTGATTCGTGAATATGGTTCTCCAGTCGTCCCGGATTAGAACCTGAATCTCGTATTTTTTCACGGCGCGCTCTTTGCGGAACAAAGGAACCGTGATTTCCAAGCCGTTGATCAGGCGTTTGGAACCGAAGTCGACGATGATCCATTCGTTTCCCGGTCGATTGGCGGAATACCAGTGAGTGGTTGGGTCCGAATCGAAAAGATTAAAACCTCCGTATTCGGGAGAAAACGAAGAAGAAACCGAATAACTAAACGGAGCCGTGGTCCATCTTCCGAAATCGATAAAGTCCACTTCCGAACCGAGATTGCCGTACGCCGCGGGCGCGCCACCGACGGAGGCGGAAACGAGAAGAATCAAAAAACCGACTTTTACGATCGGATTTTGTAATTTAGAAAAAACGAATGTTCTTGGCTGAAATAGACTAAACATGAAAGGGTTTGCCGGATTCCGCTTTGAATCCGCTCGTTTTTTCCGTTTCCCATGCATCGAAAAATCTGGATTCTTTTTGTGTCAGGTCGGGACGAAGCGCGATCGGCGCGCCCTTCGCATCCGCGTATAAGGATCTTCTTCCGAAAAATCTTCCGCGGACTTCTTCCGGCCAAGGTTTCTTTTCTCCGTTTCCCTTCATCTTCCATGCGACAAGCGCGTTGTCGCAAACCGCTTTTAATTCTTCGGGGTTGGCGGAAATTCCGTGATCCGGCCCGTCCAGATTTTGATCCAAGGTGAAATGTTTTTCGATCATAGAAGCGCCTAACGAAACCGCTACGCTTGCGGCGACGCTCCCCGCAGTATGATCCGAAAAGCCCACCGGACAGACATACAGATTTTTGAATGTTTCCACCACCTTCAGATTCGCTTTTTCCGGCGGAGTCGGATATAAGGAAACGCAATGCAAAAGACAAAGTTTGTCCGTTCCTTCGTTTTCCAAAAAGGAGATCGCACGGCTGAGTTCGAAAAAATCCGCCGCGCCGGAGGAAAGGATCACGGGAAGTTTGGTGCGCGCCGTCTCCGATAAAAGCGATTTGTTGGTAACGTCCCCGCTCGCGATTTTGATCGCGGGAACCTTTAGATTTACGAGCATTTGAAGCGAACTGACGCAAAGAGGGGTCGAAAAAAAGACGAGTCCTTCTTCTTCGGCCGTCTTTTGAAACTTCTTATGCATCGCTTCCGATAGTTCATATTTTTTGAATATATCGACGAGGATCTTCGCGTCCGGATTGTGAACGTCGATGAATTCTTCGGTAACATAGGATTGAAATTTTACGGCCTGCGCTCCGCACTTTTTGGCGGCGGCGATCGTTCGTTTTCCGATGTCTTCGTCGTTGTTGTGATTGAGTCCGATTTCGGCGACAACGATCGGAGGATATTCCGGGCCGACTCGCAGCGCGGAGGAAAGTGAAAATTCTTTTTGAAAGGTCATGTGATTCTTCGTACTTTTATTTTTTAAGTGGATATATAAGATTTCGGTTCATTAGCTCATAACTTAAGTTCCAAAATGATTTCGCTTTCGTATGATACGCGTCGCATTTTACCGGATCGGTTTTACATTCTTCCGTTTCTCCGATTCTCGGAGCGATGGAAAACGGAGAAATGCGAATCTTATCGGTGAGGCTGTAGAAAATCCAATTCCCCTCGATCCAACCGATAAAATTGCCGAACGCAAAGTAGGCGGTACCTCCCTGCAGTTTGGGATCGAGGAGGTCGCGTCCCATCGCTGAGAATCGAACTTTCTTACCCACAATTCCGAGGATGGTGGGAATTACGTCTAACTGAGAGGAAATACGGGCATCGATTTTGGCCGGAATTTTTCCGGGCGCATAAATCAAAAAGGGGACGTTTCGATCCTCGAAATAATCCAGATTTCTATGATGCGTGTGGTCGCCTACGAAGATAAAGACGGTATCCCGAAAGTAAGGGGACTTCTTCGCTTTTTCGAGAAAGGAATGGATCGCAACGTCCGCATAACGGTAGACGTTGAAATATTCCGCTTCTTCCGTTTTCGGCGGAAAGATTTCGTATTCCTTCGAAGGGGTTTTGTAGGGATAGTGCGTAGTCAAGGTCAGAGTGACGGCAAGAAAGGGAGAATCCTTTTGTTGCATTAGGATTTCATGAAATTCGTTTAACAAATCTCCGTCGTAATACCCCCAAGGTCCGCGTTCGTATTTCCGCAGGGAGTCGAAGTATTCCTGACCCAGAATCGTATCGAAACCCCAGTGGGAAAAGAGAAAACTCATGTTGTCAAAGTTGACGTCTCCTCCGTGAACGAAGAGGGTTTTGTATCCCAGCGGTTTGAGGATCGTTCCGAGTCCTCCGAAACGGCTTAAAATTTGCGGCGTTCGGACTACGGTCAAACCTGGACCGTCCGGGATTCCGGTTAACGTGGATAACAGCCCGTTCGTCGTTCTTCCTCCGCTCGCAAAGAAAGAGGAAAAATAGGTTCCTTGACGGATGAGATTCTCGAAATGAGGAGCGATTTTTTTTCCTTCGGGAGGAACTTGTCCTTGGGAATAGGCGTATTTTCCGGTCCAACTTTCGAGAAGCACCAAAACGATGTTAGGCGGCCTGCGGGAGTTCGTCTCCTTCGTTTCCCGGAGAATCGGAAATTCCTCCGAGATAAAGTTCGAACCCGGGTATTCGATCTCTTTTCGAACGACTTCGATCGATTCCGCATAGGAACGCCGCAGATGTACCGGAATCGATTGGTTTTTCAAGTCCATGATGGATGTGAAAACTCCGTTTAATACGAGTTGATTTACGATCGGCGTTTCCGAGATCATTGCGTCGCTGGCACGAAGCGGTCTGGATTGAAAACCCCCTCTCGCAAACAAAAACAAAACGGGAGGAAGGATCAGAAGCTGCCACAGTTCTCGTTTTTGAAACGAGGAATCGAAGTCATATGAATAATTTTGAATGTATCGAATGATCGCAAGCGGAAGTAGAACCAAGACCACGGCCGAAGATAAAAAGGCGAGCACGGTATCGCCCGCAAAAAAGGCCTTGAGAAGAATCGGGAATTCCGAACCTAAAAAAACGAATCCTTCATAACCCAAGTGCTTGTTCGTTTCGCTGAAATACAAAATGTCTCCGATCAAATGTCCGAAGACCCAAAAGAAAAGAACGATCGGAGCAATTCCCCAAAACAACGAATAGGTCCGAAACCGATTCAAGGGGTGGATCGCGGATGCAATCGTAAAAGCGCTTAATAAAATCGCACAAACCGAAAGATCAAAACGGATTCCCGCGATCAAAGCGAGTAGAATCTCCCCGAGATTCGCAGCCGCGAACTTGGAAGAGAAGACGAACCAAAAACAAAGTCGATAAAGTAGGAACAGGATCAGAAAGCCGATCGTATAACCGAAAAAAATCCTGAGATTGGAAGGAATTCTCTGGAACATCCGCAATCTATATTAGGAAAACAGATTCCAAACCTGGAAAACGATAAACGAAGTAGTATATGCTAATAACGTCATGTACCCGAATAAAAAGAGAGGCCAGGCGACCGAATTGGTTTCCTTTTTTACCACGGCGAGCGTGGACATACACTGACAGGCAAAGGCGAAGAACAGCAAAAGGCTAACCGAGTTCCGCAAACCCCAGACTTCTTTTCCGTTTTCATCCTTGTCCTTGCGGATCGCTTCTTTGAGATCGTCGTCCGATTCTTCCCCTCCGACTCCGTAGATAATAGAAAGAGTGGAGACCATGATTTCTCTCGCCGCAAACGAGGTGATGATTCCGATTCCCATCTTCCAATCAAATCCGATCGGTTTTAAAACGGGCTCCATGAATTTTCCCGCGTCTCCCGCATACGATTCGCGGATTTGGATTTTTTTGAGTTCCGCCTCGGACGCGTTCGGGTATTGCGCGGAATCGATTCGCGGATAGTTCGCCAAAAACCAAAGGAGAATGGAAATAAAAAGGATGATCTGACCTGCGGTGGACAAAAATGCTTTCAGTTTTTTGAATACGTTTAACAAAAGACTTTTGATCGAAGGCGCGTTGTAAGCGGGGAGTTCCATCAGAAAATAAGAGGAGTCCGATCGAAAGAACGTCTTTTTGAAAACGAGAGCCGCGAGCATGGACGCGATCATTCCGGCAAGAAACAGACCGAGCATCGTCAGAGCCTGCACGCTGAAAATCCCCCCGATTTTTGTCGCGGGAAACACGGCGGCGATTACGAGAATGTAAACCGGATACCGGGCCGAACAAGTGATCAAAGGTGAAACTAAAATCGTAGTGATTCGATCCGATTTGTTCTCGATGGTTCTTGTACCCATGATCGCGGGCACGGCGCAAGCGGCGGAGGAAAGAAGGGGGATAAACGATTTTCCGGAAAGACCGAATTTGCTCATAAACCGATCCATCACGAAGGAAGCGCGCGCGATATAACCGGTCTCTTCCAAAATTCCGATAAAGAAAAAAAGCAAACTGATTTGCGGAATAAAAACGAGAACCGCTCCGACTCCTCCGATGATCCCTTCCTGAACGAGAGAACGCAACGGACCTTCTTCCATAAAACCGCCGACAAAACTTCCGACACTTTGAACGCTCGACTCGATCCAATCCATCGGAGTTTCCGACCAAGTGAAGAGCGCTTGAAACATCAAGGCCATGATTCCCAAAAAGGAAACCAATCCCCAAAAAGGATGCAGAAGAATCTTATCCGCCTGGGAAAGAACGCGCTCGTTCGGAAGTGCGTTTCCTCCGAGCGCGTTCCCCAATATCTTTTTGATGTAGATGGATTTTTGAGTGAGTTCTTCGAGATAGGTGAAGGATTTTCCGAAACGGGAAAATTCTTGTCGGATTACGTTTTGGGAATCTTCGGAAAACAAAGAAAGGCCTGGAAGACCTTTTTGAAGAGTTTCTCCCGAAAGTTCTTTGAACGAATTTAATAGAACGAATTTAAGAGATTTTGAATGTTCGGAGTCGAGCAAACGCAGCAGTCCGTTCGTAAAATTCTCACGTTCTTTGTCCCAAGTGAAGGAGCGGATCGGAAGTCGGAAAGCTCCGGGAGAAACGAGAAGATCCTTTAGTTCCTGAACTCCTTCTCCGTTTTTCGGATTCACGTATTGAAACGGAATTCCGAATTCTCTCGAAAGAACGTCCAAATCCAAGTGAACCCGTTTTTTTTCGAGAACGTCCCGCATCGTGACGGCGACTAACACGGGTACGTCGAGTTCCAGGATCTGAAGCAGAAACTGAAGACTTCTTTCCGCGAGGGAAGCGTCCATCACGAAAAGAATCCGATCTCCTTCTTCGTGACCGATGAGAACCCGGCTCGTGATCTGTTTGTCTTCGGAGTTTCCGCCGAGACTGAACGCACCGGGAAGATCCAGAACTTTCAGGGAATGTTCTCCGTGTCCCAAAATCCCTTCGGCTTTTTCCACGGTGACCCCGTGATAGTTGCCGGTTTTTTGTCTAAGCCCTGTTAGGCGATTGAATAAGGTCGATTTACCGCAGTTCGGATTTCCCGCCATGAGAATTCGGGAAGTTTTTTCCTGCGCTTTCACGTTAGAATGACCCATGAACTTCTCCAATTTGGATGAGCTCCGCTTCTCCTTCCCGAATCGCGATTTCCACTTCTCCCGCACGGAGAACCATCTTCTTTTGAGTCGGATATTTTTCCAAAACGAGAATTTTCGTCCCGGGCAAAAGTCCGATGTCGAGGATGTTTCGAAACAGGTCTTCCTTTCCGGGTTGGAGAAGAAGGGAAAGGATCGAACCTTCCTGACCTTTTTCGAGTTCGTTTAACAATTTCGTCATATTAGAAATTTATCACGGTCTCGGATGAGGTCGATGTCCGGGGCCATCGTTTTGACGTAACGATCGAAGTAGAGAATCTGTTTGATCAAAAGGCCGAATTCTTTCGGAATTTTCAAACCGTTGCGTAAGGAAATTTCGCGGAACTCGAAAAGAATCGCGTTCAGCTTCTTGTCGTCCAAGGATTCGAGATCGCCCATTTGAACCTTCATCACCATTTCGGTCATTCTGGAAAACACCGCTTCCAAATCCTTCGCGAGTTTCCTTTCATCCACTCCTTTGGAAGTGGAATCCATCTGGATCAAACCCTTCGCGATCTTTTCGGTTCTGTTCAGACTTAATCCTTCTAAAAAGATCATCAGACCGTCCCAGACGCGCGGGGAAATTCTTCCCACGATTCCGAAATCGATAAAACCGACGGTTCCGTCCCGAAGGATCATTAGATTTCCTGCATGTACGTCCGCGTGAAAAAATCCGTTGCGCGCCAACGTGGAAAACCAGATTTCCAGAGCCTCGGTGAGGGTCTTTTGAGGATCGGAGGAATACTTGCGGATCGAGTTCTCATCCGTGATCGGAGCGCCGTAAAAACGTTCCATGGTGAGAATCTTCTTCGTCGAAAGTTCTCTATAAACTTTCGGAACTCTGGCCCTTGTTTCGCCCATCGCGAGAAGTTCCCGTTCGAACTCTTCGATGTTGTCGGCTTCTTTGTAAAAATCAATTTCTTCTAATATAGATGTTTGGAACTGTTCGACCATATCCGAAATTCCGGATTTGCTAAGGCCCGGTGCGAATCGTTCGAACAAAACCGAAGCGAAGTAAATCAGATTTAAATCGGCGGATAACGTGGATTCTATGTCCGGTCTTTGCACCTTGATGACTACGTCCAAACCGTCCTTTGTGACCGCGGAATGAACCTGCGCGATCGAGGCCGAAGCGATGGGAATCGGTTCCACACTGTAAAAATGATCGCTGAGTTTTCCTCCAAGTTCCTTCTGAACGATTCTTTCCACGGTTGCGTAGGGAATCGGTCGAATTCCATCCAAGCACTTTTGCATTTCGGTTACGAACTCGTCGGGGAAGAGGGAAGGAGCCGACGCGATGAACTGACCTAACTTGATGTACGTGGCGCCTAACTCTTCGAAGGCTTCCCGAAGTCGGATCGGAAATGTCTCCATCGAATCTCCGCCCAAGGCAAGATCCTTTAAAAGGAGAATGGTCTTTGTGGAGAATACAAAACCGCTGTTCAGGATTCGGGAGGCACCGCCAAAACCCATTTTCAGGGAATCAAAAAAACCGGCCATAATCACAAAGATTTTGAACTTCCTTTCAAAAGACAACTACAGAAAGGGGGTTCAAAAAACCGGAGAATTCTCCGAATTGCCTGCGGGTCGAAACTGGTTTTTTGTTTACGAACGAACTCAAATTCTGATTATGGCTACATAAAATACACCGTCCGGCGTATCTTCCCTTATGAGCAACGATTCAGTACTACTTCAGGAACTCGATAAACTTGAACTCAACGATCTGAAAAAAGTCGCGACTCTCTGGAATCTTGCAAAACTTCCTTATAAAGAAAAAAATAAGAACGTAGCCTATCTTTACGAAACCTTTCAGGATGAATTTTATCTGAAAGGAGTTTTGGAAAAACTGACTCAGCTTCAGGTTACGATTTATACCAGCATACTTAAGAATAAAAACGTTCTGACGCTCGGTGAAATTTCGAGAAAGGTGAACATTCCTCCGATCAACGTCGAGATGGAGTTGAACCTTCTTCGGAAATATCAGCTCGTCTATCAGAGAAAAAACCGCGAACGTCTTACGAACAATTTAGATAAATATCATGCGTTTGAGGAGATCGCCGATCTCGTTCCTTTGGATCAAAATCTCAAAGGCGACAAATACAAGATCTCACTCGAAAAGGTTCTCGACCGCAAGAAGACGACCGAAATCTCGGACGAGTGGAAGGCTGCGGTTAAAGCTCCGAAACAACTCGACTCGATCAAAAAGTTTTATTCGATTGCCGCTTCCGAAGAAGGAATCGATCTCAACCTTCAGTCTCTCGCCGATTTGGAACGAGACACTCTCGTCCGCATCTACCTGAGCGGGGGAGTTTCCGAAGCGGAAGACATCCGCAGTTACGTTGTTACAAGCCGCGGTAAATACGAACAGATCGTTCCTGCGCTGATCGCGAAAGGATTGGTAATGGACGTTTGTTTTGTGGATGAAAAGTTCGTCCGAGTTTTCGCGATCCCCGATGAAATTTTAAAATACGTTCAGACGCATCCGATTCTTCCTTCGATCAAAAAAGGAACCAAACAAAGAACGGAAAAACTCGCGGCGAACGACTTAGACTTTTTTCTCAACATCAAAAAACTGATCTCTTATATCAGCCGCAAAGGTTTGGTTCTTGCTAAGTCCGGAAAGGTAAAACAAGCCGATCACAAACGCACGGAACAGGAACTTCTCAATCCCGATATCGGAATTTTTCCGGAAAAGAGCCAGATCTATCAGATGGAATTGATTCTTCCGGTTCTGAAACTCCTGAACCTCGTCGACATCAAGGGAGAAAACATCATTCTCAAAGGCGACGTGAACGGATTCAACGAGAAGGATATTTTCGAAATCATGAAACTCGTCGTCCACGAGGTCAACGAAGCCCGTATGAAACGGGTCGTTCCCGCGGAAGTTTTCACAGCGACGGAAATGCCTTTTTACGATAAACCGATTCTCGACAAGTGCGTGAGCCTTATCATCAAGGCGAAACGCATTCATCTTTCGGTGATTTTTTCCAATATCATTCGGGAACACATGATTCTTTCTCCCGGATTTAGGACTAAGAATTTTCAGTCCGATCTCGCGGAACTCCGTAAGGAAATCATGAGCGCGATCTTTTATCTGCATCTTTTCGGACTTTTGGAAATCGAATATCCGAACCGTTTCCTCGGGCTTTCCAAGTTGGGAGAATACTTTTTCCAAACAGGGGAACTTTCCCACAAAACGGAAAAAGGCGGAATTACGATCAACCCGGACTTTACGATCATCGCGTTTCCGGATCGTGTTTCCATTCACGGACTTCATATTCTCAAAGCGTTTACGGAACTCAAAGACTACGATCGGGTTTATACCTTCGTTCTTACTAAAGAAGCGTTCCAATTGGGAATTCTGCTCGGATACAAACCGACTGAGTTCATCGACTTCTTAAAGAATTCCAGCAAAGCGGATCTCGCGCAGAACCTTCTCTTCTTATTGGAAGATTGGGGCGGAAATCTTCCGGTCGTCGACATCACAGAGGATTGTGTTCTCGTTCGTACGAAAGACCAAAATACGATGGAACTTCTTTTGGGACAGATCAAAGGAAAGAAGATCGTGTTGGATGAAATCGGTCCAACTGCGGTTCTTGTGGACAAAAACCGCGTTCAAGACGTAATCACGGTTTCCGAAAAACTCAATCTCATCGTAAATCTCACCCGTTAATCCGAAGTAAAAATCCGAGGTTCGTTGGCTCGGGTTTTTCCGCAGATCGTTTACGGACTCGAACTGAAACGTTTCTTGTTTCCAAGCCTGGAAAGGAGATTTTTGCGTAGTGCACTCGAATTCGGGAAAGGAAAAGAATGGAAACTCGGATTTCGGTCCTTACGACGGAGGTCGATTCGAAGCGGTTGAAGGAGATCGAGTTGAGAGCGAATGTTTTTCCGAGCCGAACGGGCTCGGAATCGTGAAGATTATTCTTCCACTTTGATTTTGGTTTTGAATTCCCATTTGCGATACGGAGCGATCGCTTGCAGTCTTTCGTCGGTTACGAAGAATAGGGCTTCTCCGTATTTAACCAATCCACCTTTATAATGTGCGTATTTTGTTTTATGATCGATAAGACCGATCTCCCGGACCTTGCTCCAATCGTCGCAGGTCTTGAGGGTAGGGACTTTTCTAAGATGCAATTCCTTGATCTTATTGTCCTTAACGGAGTCCCTGAGTATCTTTTCCCATTCCATAAAGTGCAAAGTAAAAGCACGGGGGGAAAAATCAAGGGTTTTTGCGATGTCGGGTCGCTCTTCTCCTCGAGGCGAGGTTTAAAGTTTGAAGAATTCCACTTCTCGTTTCAGATCCTCGGCTAATTTCGCTAAACCGATGGAACTAGAGCTGAGTTCTTCGGAGGAAGCCGCGGAAGATTGATTGAGATCGTTGATCGTCGTGATGGTTCTGGAAATTTCTTCGATCGCGATTTTCTGTTCCCGAACCGCACCTTGAATTACGTCGGATCTGTCCTTGACTTCCTTTGCGGTGAAATTCATCTGATCGTTTTTGGAAAGCTGATGTTCCATAAATTGATTCACGACTTTCATCTGGCTGTTGATTTCGGAAATGCCCGCAATGATACCCGAGATCACCGTCACCGTATCGGTGATGTTCTGAATTCCGATTCCGATCTCCGCTTCGTTACTCTGGATGATCTGTTCGATGTCCTTGATGCTGTTCGTGGTTTTATCGGCGAGTTTGGAAATCTCGTCGGCGACGACCGCAAAACCTTTCCCCGCTGCTCCCGCTCTTGCGGCTTCGATCGCGGCGTTCAACGCAAGAAGATGAATTTGTTCCGAGATCGTGTTGATGATCTCAATCACTCCCGCGATATCTTCCGAGCTGCGGCTGATCTTTGTGATCGATTGATTGGTGAGTTCGAGGGAACTTCCTCCCTTTTTCGCGTCCTGCGTGATTTTTTCGACTTCGAATAAGGTCTTGTCCAGGTTGCTGGAAGTTTCGTGGATCGAATCGGAGAAGAGTTTCATATCCGATGCGAGTTTGTTCAAAAGGTTGACCTGTTCTTTCGTCTGCGCTTCCACTCCGTCCATTCCCGCGGAAATCTCTTCGATCGAAGCGGAGATCTGTTCGGAGGAAGCCGCTTGGTTTTGTGCGTTATCCGAAATGAAGTTCAAAGCGCCGGACATTTCATCGGAGGAAGTCGCGAGGTTGTTGGATGCGTTTACGATTTTACCCAAAACCGTTTTCACCTTTTTGTTAAACGAATTGATCGAGATCGACATTTCTCCGATTTCGTCCAATGCGAGAACCTTCAGGGACTGCGTAAGATTTCCATCAGCCATCGATTCGAGAACGTCTTGGCTTTCCTCGAGGGGTTTCAGTTTTTTTCTAAGAATGATATGGATGAGAATTCCGATCAAAATCAGACCGAAAAAGGAAATCACCGCCATCGCGTATACGGCGACGATCGCCTCTCCCGTGATCTCTTCGTTTTCCACCGAGGCGAACGTAATGAATCCGTATTTTTTGTTCTTCAGAAGAATCATGTATTTGTATTTTCCGCCGAAGAAGTAACGAACCGGAACGTTATCCTGATAGTCTTTTACCTGATCGTAAAACGGAAAGTCCTGCAGACGTTTGAGATTCAAAGCGGGATTCACGTGATTGAGAACGACTTCGCTCGCCCCTAAAAGACCGGGATAACCGGTTTTTCCGATCTGGATAGAACCGATCAGTTTACTCGTGAGATCCGCGATTCGAAGGGAATAGGCGACGTAAAGTTTCGCGTTAGACGAAATTGGTGTCAAAATCAGAACGACCGGAGTTCCGGAAACCGGAGATGCGGTCGGTTCGCTGACAAAGGTTCGTTCGGCGGAAACCGATTCCAAAACCTTGTTTTCGGAGGGAAGACGGAACTGTTTTAAAAGAGATTCTCCGTCTTTTGCGAGAGTTCCCGTTCCCGAGAGAATTCTCCAGGATTCTCCCTCGGCTTGGAGCAAAGAGATCGATTCGTATTTGGGCGAACGGCTGAGAAGGGTTTCCAAAAATCTCTCCAAGTCGCTCAATTTGTAATTTTCCGCATAGGAAAGAAAGATCGGATCGTGTATCAGCTTTTCCGCATCCGATTTCATCTCGTCGAAAATCGATTCCGTGAGAATGTGAAGCGTTTCGTTCACGTTGATCATCTGATTGAAGTAAGACTTTCGAACCGCCGCGTAATTGAACTTATAAACAAGACTCGAAACTCCCACGGCGAGAATCAAAACGATAAAAATAAAGATCATCGTAAGCGAAGTCGTCAACCGTATCTTCAACAAGGAAGAAGCGTCGATCACGCTGAACGCTCCCGACTCGATCAACTGCGTAGTCAATTTTTCAGTGGTTAAAAACGTATAAACCCCGAGCGACAACGAAAGGATCGTAGTAATCGCGAATAGGTTGTAAAAGTCCGCGATCTCGACGGAAGAAGTGAAACTTCTTAAAAGGATGATGAGCGTGGCCGTGACGAAGATACGTCCGGAAATTTCGATCGCATGAAACAAAGGAAGGCGGGTCAAAGACTTCTGTGCCGCAAAGGCGGTTTCCCGATCGATGATTCCCTGTTCGACGACCTTGCGATATTTTAAAATCGGTTTCAGCTTTCTTAGATCCGAATAAACGGTAAAGGCGAGTGTGAAAACGGAAACACCTAAGGTCAAACGAACCGCACTCTGAAGCTGATTCGGATCCAGCTCCAAAAAGGACTTGAAAAAGACGATCGAGGCTCCGATTGCGAGGGAGAAGCCGATTACTTCGGTGACTAAAATGAATTGAAAGGTGAAATTGCGGATCGACCGGGTGATATCATTCATACATTGCTTTCCAGAGCCGTTTGCGCGTTATGCGCTTTGCCTTGTTTGAGGTAAATTTCAAGACGAAGGCTCGGAAGCACAAGGAGAATTCTTTTTGAAGTATTGATTGAAGGAGCGTACTAACGGAGAATTTCGATTTGTAACGAACGGGCGTCGCATAAAAAACGACGCTCATTCTTTCGGCAAGGCGAGTCCGTTTCGGTCCGCCTAACTTGGTTTAAACGGGTGGGGTTCGTTATTCGCCCCGAATACTTTCCAGTTTGTGTTTTACTTCCTCGTTGAGAGGCTGTTTTTTCTGGAAGTCTTCGAGAAGGCGAACCGCTTCGGTCGGTTTGCCGACTTCCACGTAAAGATCCGAAAGTTCGAGAAGAGGTCTCGGGTCCATCGGAAATTTCTTATGAAGATCGAGATAGATTTCTTCGGCCTTGTCGCGTTTGCCGATGAGCTTGAGGGAAGACGCCTTACCGAGTAGAGCGAAGTAATCTTCTCCTTCCGCGAGAATTCGGTTGAAGCACTCAAGCGCCTTGTCGAATTCTCCCATTCCCCGCAAACTGTCCGCATAACGGTTGATGATGAGTTTGTTGTCCGGGTCGAACTCTAGAATTCTTTCCCAATACTGATTGGCTTTGTGGAAATCTTTTTTCCCGCGGTAACTTTCTGCAAGACCGTATAACGCGAAAAAGTTTTTACGATCGAGTTCCGCCGCCCTGTGATAGTATTGGATCGCCTCGTCGTAATCCTTGATTTTACGGTAGGAGTTTCCGATTTCGGTGAGAATCTTGATGTTGTCCGGTTGGATGAGAAGAAGTTTTTCCCACCAGTGGATCGCGTCCTTGTATTTCTGACAGGCAAAGTAGAGATGACCCAAACCCACGATCACGTATTGATCCTTCGGGTTGATCTGCAGGGCCTGCATATAATAAATTTCTGATTCTTTAAAGTTCTTCAGTTTGCGATGCGCGTCCGCGACGCGGCTCAGGATGGAAGCGTCCGTGATCGTGATATGTCTGTAATCTTCCGCGACTTCGATCACTCTGGAAAGAAGATTCATCTCGCGGTAGCAGTTCATGAGACCCATCAGAGAAAACTTGTTCGAGGGATCTTCCTGTATACATTTATGATAATATTCGATGGCGTTTTTGTAATCCTTCTTCTTGAAGAAGAGGTCGCCCATACCGACCAAGCCGTATGTGTTATGCGGATCTTTTTCCAGAAGTTCCTTCAGCTTCGCTTCGGCTTTAGGATACTGGTGAGAATCTAAAAGTTTATAGGCTTCTTTTGCGAGGCTTTTGATGATTGCGAATTGTTTGTCCTCTTCTTCTTTTTCAATATTAGGATTTTCCATTTGATTCTCTCTTTTTTAAATTTCGTTCTTCCAAATTCGGAATTCGCATTATTATTTTTCGACGGACAAGATTCATTGAATATTCTTTTGAGGCTCAAATATTCTGTAAAGAAAATAAGAACAGATAGCTTCCTTCGTAAAATAAAAAGTGATTTGAGCTGAAAATTAGTCCTTTTTATCTATTAGATTTTGGAAAAAAATTTCCGTTTCCCTTTTATATAAAAATGTTCCATTCAATAGCAACCCTATTTTAAATCGAAGAATTTGAGTTGGAATGAACGACGTCGTCTCAATGTGAAAACAGTCGAACCGATTCCGATTTGCTCATTCATTTTTTGAACATGGGGGACCTTTGGGAAACGCGTTTTTCATCGGGACAACCGCGGATCTAAGAACACGGTTCCTCTTGACAGTAGCCTTTCCGGTATCTTTATGGACGTAAGGGGTGGAATCATGTCCGCAGAATCGGAAAGAATTACAGGCGCCAGACTGATGGTGGAACTTCTGGAAGAATACGGGGTTGAAATCGTTTTCGGCTATCCCGGCGGAGCCATTCTTCCCTTTTACGACGAAATTTATAAAAGCAAAAAGATCAAACATATTCTCGTAAGACATGAACAAGGCGCCGTTCACATGGCGGAAGGTTATGCAAGAGCCACAGGAAAACTCGGTGTGTGCATTGCAACATCGGGACCCGGCGCGACCAACTTGGTAACCGGACTTACCGACGCAAAGATGGATTCCGTACCCGTTCTCGCGATCACCGGACAGGTCGCAACGAACACGATCGGAACAGACGCGTTTCAAGAAGCCGATATTTTCGGAATTACGATTCCCATCACGAAATACAACGCACTCATGAAATCCGCGGACGATATCGCGAGACATTTCGAGGAAGCCACCTTGATCGCGTTAGGCGGTCGTCCCGGACCGGTTCTGCTCGATTTCCCGAAGGATGTTCAAACCGAGCTGACTAACGTTCGCAAAGCGCCCCGTTTGAAAATCGCTCCGCATCACTATAAAAAGCCCGAAGTGAAAGGAAACGTGGAAGAATTTGCGGAAGCGCTGAACTCGGCTAAAAAACCCCTTCTGTATGTGGGCGGGGGGGCGATCAACGCGGGAGCTTCGAAAGAAATTTTCGAGCTCGCGACGAAAGCAGGAATTCCCGTCACGACAACATTGATGGGATTGGGTTCTTTTCCGGGCACACATCCTTTGAGCGTGGGAATGCTCGGGATGCACGGAACCGCAGCGGCCAACAAAGCCGTATTGGAATGCGATTATATCCTGAACCTCGGGGCACGATTCGACGATCGAGTGGCAAAAATCGGCGAATTCGCCGAAAAAGCGGTACGGGCGCATATCGATATCGATACGGCAGAATTCAATAAACGAATTCAAGTGGATTATCTTCTCCACGGAGATTTGAAGGATGCGTTAAACGCCATTCTTCCGTTCGTAAAAAAACAGGATCACGGTTCTTGGGTTTCTTATCTTCAAAACCTAAAAAAAGAACATCCTCTCGACTTCGATAATTCCGGTAATACGATTAAACCGCAGGATTTTTTGGAACGTCTTTATAAAAAAACACAAGGCAAAGCCATCGTATCCACGGACGTGGGACAACATCAGATGTGGGCTGCGCAGTATTATCTTTTAGACGAGCCGAACAATTGGCTGACTTCCGGAGGACTCGGAACGATGGGGTACGGATTACCGGCCGCGATCGGAGCGAAGTTCGGAAGAAAGGACAAGATGGTGATCTGCGTTTCGGGCGACGGATCGATTCAGATGAACATTCAAGAATTGGCAACTATCGCCGCGAACAAACTCGGCGTCAAAGTTCTCGTGTTCAACAATAACTTTCTCGGAATGGTTCGCCAGTGGCAGGAACTCTTTTACGAAGAACGATTCTCTCAATCGGAATGGAACTTCAATCCGGACTTCGTAAAACTTGCGGAAGCCTATTCGATTCCCGCAATGAAGATTTCGGATAAATCGGAAATCGACAAAGCGATCGAATTCTTCACAAAAGACGACGGCGCCGCTTTCTTGGAAGTGATGATTCCCGCCGAAGAAAAAGTATTCCCAATGATTCCCGCGGGCAAATCGCAAAAAGATATGATCGAATTCAAAGATCTGGCCGGACTGAAAAAAGCATGAAACACATTCTAAAAATTCTGGTAAACAATCACCCGGGCGTTATGAGCCACGTTTCCGGCCTATTCACTCGCAGAAGTTATAATATAGATTCGATCGCCGTCGGCGTTACGGTAAATCCGGAGATCTCCAGCATGGTAATCGTGGTAAAAGGGGACGAGTCCACGGTCGATCAAGTAAAAAGACAACTTTTGAAATTACCGGACGTTTTGGAAGTCGAGGATCTCGCCTATCACGATTGTGTGAGTCGTGAATTGGTATTGCTTGTGTTGAAGATCACCGAAACGACAAGAACGGAAATTCTTTCGGTTTGCGAAGTGTTCGAAGCGAAGATCGCGGATCTTACGCACACCTCGATTACGATCGAGTATTCCGGAAATTCCAGAAAGGTAAACGCGATCGTAGAAATTCTTTCTAAATACGGAATCGAAGAAATCGTCCGTACCGGACAAATCGCACTCCGATACAGAAGCATCGGATCTTAAATCGAATATCGATAAAAGATCCGATCGATCTTTCTTTCTTTTTAAAAACTCAAACTGCCCGCAAGGAAACGGATTGTTTCCAAGGTCGTTTTCGATCGGAATCGAAAAGTATACAAAACGAATTCGAATTGCATACGACCTTCCGATCGGATTTTCGAATCAATCTTTGAAGAATTCGATACCGTGCATTCGTAATCATACGAAACTCGGTTTGAATGAGAATCGAATCGGGAAATTGAATCGTTCCTCTATAATCGCTTTCCGACCAGAGAACAAGAGGTTCTATGTGAGCCGTATTCGTTTGGGAAGAATCGAAACCCGCTTGTTTTAAAGCCTCCTTTCTGGCTTCGTTCAAAAGTTTCTGCGCATTTTCTATGTTTAAACTTCCGTTTTCGTCACATTCTTGTTTGGCGAAGGAAGTTTCGAATTGGTGTGTTTTTGTATGGGATTGAATCATGGTTCTCTCTTTTGTCTAACTGCATGGTATAAAAAGAATACGTTCCTGATTTTGCTTCGAAAACCGTTTTGATATTTTTCGTCGAATGTTAATCGTTTGAATACAAAACGGAGTTCGTATTTATTGGGTTTACTATCAATTATAATTCTGATATATATTGAAAATTGTATACAATTATTTTTGAATATTCTATCCAAAGGATAGAATGGTGGATGGGCCGCGGCTCCCGAAAACGATTTGTATGTGCGTTACAAAAGGGTTTGAATTTGTTTCCTTTTTTACCAAGAAACGGTTTGTGATGAGCGTGGATTATAAAATGGAAATAAATTCTTTTTAAGTTTATGGCGTATCTCTAAAACGCATTCTACTTTGATAAAAAGACAAGTCCCAAGGTTTCGTTTCGGAAACTGTGCTTCATAACGAGCGGTTTCGGGGACGGTTTCTTAGATGGAAGAGAGTTTGAGGATGGAAGTATCCAAAAAGAGAACCGCTTCGGGTTTCCAACGAAAGATTCCCTGGGAAAATTCGCAAAGCCCGGAAGAAGCGAGTTCTTCCAGATGTCGTTTTAAAACTTCTCTCTTTTCGGGAATCAGTTCGTAAAAAGTTTCCATTTGAATCGGTCCGAACAATCGGAACAAAGATAGAATCAATTCTTCATAGAGATCGGATTTCGCGTATTCGGCGGAGAATTCTCTGCGTTTGTAAGTCTCCACGTTTCTCGGATTGGAGTATCTTCCCGAAGGCAGATAACCGTGTGCGCCCGCCCCGATTCCCAAATAGTATTCCATCGTCCAATATTTGAGGTTGTGTTTGGAAAAGAATCCGGGTTTGGAATAGTTGCTCACCTCGTATTGAAACAAATCGTATGGAGCCAACATTTCCGGCAATAGCTTGAGAACCTCTTCTTGGATCGCTTCCTCGGGTTCGGGGACGACGCGATCTATTACCTTTCTTGAATATTCGGTTCCTTTTTCCACGGTGAGAGCGTAGAGGCTGATGTGTTTTCCTCCGGCCGACAAAACCTGAACGATATCCTTTAGGATCGCGTCGACGGTTTGTCCCGGAATTCCGTAGATCAAATCGGCGGAAAAATTGGAGATCGGAGAATTTTTTACCGTTTCGAGAATGTTTCCGTATCGATCCGGATCGTAATGCCTTCCCAAAAATTTCAATTTTTCCGGATCAAAGCTCTGGATTCCGACGGAAATGCGGTTGATTCCGGCCTGACTGATCGATCGCAGAAAGTCCGGCGTGATGTCCTCTGGATTGCACTCCATCGTAATTTCAGAATATTCTAAAAGTTGAATATTTTTTTTGAAGAAGTCGATCAGGTCCGCGATTTGAGAAATGTCGGCTCTGGAAGGAGTTCCGCCTCCAAAAAAGATCGTGTCGAATTTTAGGTCGAGGATTTCGGGATTGTCCGCGATTCTGCGCTCCGTTTCTTCCTTGTATCTGCGGAAGAGCCCGGTTTCGTCCGGGATCGGATTTTTTCCGTTCCCGATCGAATAAAAATCACAGTATTCGCATTTTTGAATGCAGTAGGGGTAGTGGACGTAGATTCCCGGAATTCCAATCTTTCGGACCGGAGTTTCGGGATTCTTCTTGTCGTTTTTCATAACTAAATCGACGAATACTTTCTATTTGAGGAACTGTGGGAACTCCCGCATTTCCTCAAATTCTGCGGCCCCGCCCTGATCTAGGGTGGAGGGGTGAGGAGGTGGGAAACGTCGGAGATTTTCTCAATATCAGAAAATTATACTTTATCAACCCCTTTCTCGAGCTGATTTTTGCGGGAACTCCCACAAAAACCAGCGAATTCAACACTTCCTCAAAAACCGGATTCACTACTTTTGAACGGCCGTCTTGTCGTTTTGACCTTTTAAAATCAAATCCACAACGGGAATCGGAGAGGTTCTTTCCACGACCGAATACAGAAGGGCTTTTTTGGATTCTACGGTCGGGGAAAAGGAGAATAGGATTTTCAGGTTCGAAAGCGTATTCAATTTTAAGAATGGAGTTCCGTAGTGAAGCGCAACGACTTCGATGTCCGAATAACGTTTTGCAAGACCTGCGGCCAGATCCAATTCCAATTGGCTGAAAGTCGTGACCACGACGCGCTTGTATTTGTTTTCTTTGAGAAGCGCCGCGATCTTTCCGGAGTTGAAGTTCGGAAGATTTTTTTCCGTCAGAACGGTTTCGAATTCTTTTCCGCGCACCGCAAAGATCGTTTCTTCCGCCTTGACCGACGCAGGATTCAAAGGAGTCGGAAAGGAAACGATGGACGCTCTGGAAACTTCCGCGTTCAAAGTCGGAGAAAAGATTTCCAAGAAACTTTTTTCACGTTCCGCGAGCTGTTCTTGGAAGAAGTTGAGTTCCTTTTGTTCGAGTTCGGTAAGTTTTTCTTTAGCGGCGGATTTCTTCGGAGAGAATTCGTACACGATTCCGTGTTTGAGTTTTAAAAGAACCTGTCTGTATGCGGCTTCTTTCAAAAGGTCGCGTTCTCCCTTTTGAAACGTTCCTTTTTTATACGCGGTGAGAATTTGATTCTTCATATCGCGGGTGGTCTTACCCCAGCTCGTCATCAGAAGAATATCAGCGCCTGCTAATATAGCAAGAACACCCGGATCGCTATCTTTGTAGTGAACATCGATTGCGTCCATCTCCATCGCGTCCGTGATGATAACACCTTGAAATCCCATCTTTTCGCGGAGAATTCCGGTAAGAATTTTGGATGAAAGAGTCGCCGGAAAGTTCGGATCCAATTTCGGATACAAGATATGCGCGCTCATTACGACTTCCGCGCCTTGTTTAATCGATTCTTGAAACGGAATGAGTTCCATCTTCTCGAGTTCTTCCAAGGTCTTGTCGATCTTGGGCAGTCCGAGGTGACTGTCCACGTTCGTATCTCCGTGTCCCGGAAAATGTTTGATCGTAGGAATCGCTCCACCGACTCTCGCGCCTTTCTCGTAACCGATTCCGGCCGCGGTGACCATCTCCGGAGTGCTTCCCAAAGAACGAGTGTTGATGACCGGATTATCGGGATTGTTGTTGATATCCAAGTCGGGAGCGAATACGAAATTGAGTCCGAGTTTACGCAGTTGATAGGAAGTGACGAAACCGACCTTATACGCGTAGTCCGCGTTTTTAGTTTGTCCCAAAGCCATCGCGCCGGGGAACTGAGTCACTCCGTCTTTGACGCGGAGAACTCTTCCGCCTTCCTGATCGACGGAAATGAGAAGAGGAAGTTTGGAAAACTCCATGCTCTTCTTCTGCAATTCGTAATTGAGTTTTAAGATTTCTTGTTTGGTTCCGAGATTCATTCCGAACAGAATGATTCCCCCCGGAAGAATCTCTTCGATTTCCTTCTCGGCGGTTTGATCCAAGGACTTGCCTGGAATCGCCACGTGGATGACTTGTCCGGTCAATTCTTCGGGAGTCATCTTATCTACGATCGCTTTCGCTTGGGATTCTAAATATCCGTCCCAACTATCGGCCTGGAGTTCTTGTTGGTAAGAACTCACGTAGTAAAACACGGCTAAGAAACCCAAAAGAAGAAGGAACGCAAAGGAAAATCGTCGGATCATAGTTTGACAGAATAGGAAAACCTTGAATTCTGTAAAAACAAATTCCGGGAGTAAACCTTCGTTATGATCCGTTTCCGATCCTACCTTATAATTCTGTGTTCTTTGTGTTTCACTTCGCTTTTTGCCGATTCGAATTCCTCGCAGGTAAGAATTCTTTTTTTCGGAGACAGTTTGACCGCGGGGCTAGGACTCTCTTCTCCCGAAGAAGCGTTTCCTCATCTGATCGCGAAAGAACTTTCCAAAAACGGAATTTCTTCCCAAGCGATCAACGCGGGAATGAGCGGCGACACGACCTCGGGCGGACTCGCACGTTTGGATTGGGCGATGTCGGGCGGGTTCGACGTATTCGTTTTGGAACTCGGAGCGAACGATTCGATGCGGGGAATTTCTCCCGATCAAACGCAGAAAAATTTAAAAGAGATCATCGCAAGAGTGAGAAAGAAAAATCCGAAAGCGAAGATTCTTCTCGTGGGGATGAAAACGTTTCCGAATCTCGGAAAAGAATATCGTCAGAAATTCGAAGCCGTTTATCCGAAACTTTCCAAGGAAGAAAATCTTCCTCTCGTTCCGTTCTTTATGGACGGGGTGGCCGGAATCAAAAAGTTGAATCAGAAAGACGGAATTCATCCCACTGCGGAAGGACATCGGATCCTTGCGAAAAATCTTTTCCCCTTTGTTCAAAAAATTCTGAAGAAAGGATGATTCTCCAAAAAGTGTGTTTACACCGGACTTTTGGCGAAAATCATGGATCTACCTGAAATAATCGCGGGAATAGCTCAGTGGTAGAGCACCTCCTTGCCAAGGAGGGGGTCGCGGGTTCGAATCCCGTTTCCCGCTTTTTCTTTTATATCACCCTTCCCCAGGCCGATTTGCATCATGGACTATAAAACAAAAAAAAATTCCAACGCTACCGTTGATATTAAACTCACCTTCGAAGCTTCCGACATCGAAAAAGCTTTTGATAAAACCTACGCAGAAAAACAGAAGGATGTGAAAATTCCGGGCTTCCGTCAAGGAAAGGCTCCTCTCAACTTGGTAAAGAAACAACTCGGAGACGCGGTTGCGAGTGACGCGATCAACAATCTCATCATCGATGGGATGACTTCCATTCTTACCAAACTCGAACATCCGATGGTTCGTTTTCCGAAATTCGAAATCCAAGACTATCAACCGGGAAAAACTCTCGTCGCTACCGCGGTGTATGAAACCAACCCCGAAGTCACCCTTGGAAAATACAAAAAAGTAAAAGTAAAACTTCCCGAAGTAAACGTAACCGATTCCGACGTTGCGGAGGAGATCGAGGCGATTCGCAAACAACTCGCTCGCAAACAACTCAAGGAAGAAGGGCAGGTGGCGGTTTCCGGAGATATTATCGATATGGAATATACGGTCCATGAAACGGGCCAGGAACCGAAAAATGCGAGCAATACTTCCAACGACTATCACCTGGGTCACGAAAGCAATCTGAAGGGATTCGACGAGAATCTCTACGGACTCAAATCCGGTGACAAGAAGGAATTCTCCCATAAATTTCCGGATGATTATTCCCAAAACGAAGTCGCCGGCAAAACCTTCGAATATTCCGTTACGATTAAGGCTTTGTACGCGAACATCCTTCCGTCCGTGGACGACGATCTGGCTTCCGAGTTCGACGGTTCCGAGTCGTTAAACGCGCTCAAGGATAAGATCCGCAAGAATCTGAAGGAACGTTTCGAAGAGGGAATCCGCAATAAAAAGATGGAGGAGATTTACAAGGAAGTCATCGACGATTCCAAGTATATCTTCCCTGAGTCTTACGTGAAGGAAGAATCGGAGCACGTGTTCCACAACATGATCCACGAATTCAGACTTCCTCATATTACGATGGAAAAATACGCCGAGATGATCAAAAAGGATCTGAAGGAAGTTCAAGAATCCTTTAAGAATTTGGCGGAAACCCGTCTCAAACACTTCTTTACCCGCCAAAAAATCGCGCAAACCGAGAATATCACCTATTCCGATGCGGATTTTGATGCAGATTTAGAAAAACTTGCGTCAAGTTACCAAATTTCCCTGTCCGATCTTAAAAAAGAGCTGGAAAAGGGAAAACTCATGGATAATTATCGAGAGAATTTTTTCGCAAAAAAGGTGGATGATACCCTCTTTGATCTTGTAGAAAAGAAATACACTGACAAATTGAGTATTGCGCAAGTGAAAGACTATCTGAACCAAAAGGAAGAACAGAAAGCATGAGTGTAATCCCGTATGTGATCGAGCAGACGAGTAGAGGGGAAAGATCCTATGATATTTTTTCCCGCCTTTTAAAAGATAGAATCATCTTTCTCGGGAATGCAATCAACGACGATTATGCGAACGTAATTACGGCGCAGTTGTTATTCCTCGAGGCGGAAAACCCCGAAAGAGACATTTATCTTTATCTCAATTCTCCCGGCGGATATGTTTCTTCCGGTCTTGCAATTTATGATACAATGCAGTATATTAAACCGGATGTAAGAACGCTTTGTTTGGGACAGGCTTCTTCCATGGCGGCTCTGCTTCTTGCGGGAGGGGCGGCTGGAAAACGTTCCGCGCTTCCGAATTCAAGAATCATGATGCACCAGCCTATGGGCGGAGCGACCGGACAGGCGAGCGATATCGAGATCCAAGCGAGAGAGGTTCTCAAGCTGAAGGAAATTCTCAACTCCATTTACCACAAACATACGGGAAAGAGTGTTGAGCAAATTCAGAAGGATACCGAAAGAAACTTTTATATGACCGCGGAAGAAGCGAAGAATTACGGAATCATCGACACCGTCATTCAGATCGACCGCAAACAGGCTTAATAAGGAGCGCTCCCTTGGCTAAGAAAACACCGGGAACCAACGGTAAACAAAAACTATTTTGCTCTTTCTGCGGAAAGGAACAGGATGCAGTAAAACGTTTAGTCGCCGGACCTGGTGTTTATATCTGTGACGAATGTATTTCTCTCTGTAACGAAATCATCGCAGAAGATCACGATCATACTCACGAGAAGTCGGAAGTATTCAGCGAGGTTCCAAGTCCCGCCGATATCAAGACGATTTTGGATCAATATGTGATCGGACAGGATCACGCAAAAAAAGCCCTTTCCGTTGCGGTTTACAACCACTACAAACGAGTTAATCTCAAAGAAAAGAAATCCGATATCGAAATCGAAAAATCGAATATTCTTTTGATCGGACCGACCGGAAGCGGAAAAACTCTTCTGGCACAAACACTTGCAAGAATCATCAAGGTTCCGTTCGCGATCGTGGACGCAACCGCTTTGACCGAAGCCGGTTACGTGGGTGAGGATGTGGAGAACATCATTCTCAAGTTGATTCAAAACGCGGACAATGACATCAAAAAAGCGGAAGTAGGAATCATCTACATCGACGAGGTCGATAAGATCGCGCGAAAATCCGACAGCGCTTCCATTACGAGAGACGTAAGCGGAGAAGGCGTTCAACAAGCTCTTTTAAAAATCATCGAAGGAACTGTCGCAAACGTTCCTCCCCAAGGCGGAAGAAAACATCCGCATCAGGAATACTTGCAAGTTGATACGAAGAACATTCTGTTTATCCTCGGAGGAGCCTTTGTGGATCTTCCGAATATTATCAAGTCCAGAACCGGCGTAAAAACGATCGGTTTCGGCTCGGAAGAACAAAGAATCCAAGCAGACAGCAAGGATTCTTTGATGGAACAGGTGATCCCGGAAGATTTGATTAAATTCGGATTGATCCCGGAGTTTATCGGAAGACTTCCGATCGTTGCGACTCTGCAAGAGTTGGACGTGGATATGCTCAAACAAATCTTCCGCGAACCGAAGAACTCCGTTCTCAAACAATATACTCGTCTTTTAGAACTCGAAAACGTGAAACTTACCTTCCGCGAAGATGCGATCGACAAGATCGCAGAACTCGCGATCAAACGGGAATCCGGTGCGAGAGGGCTCAGAGCGATCGTGGAAAACATCATGCTGGATCTGATGTTCGATATTCCTTCCCGCAAGGACATCGAAGAAGTCATCATCACGGCGGAAGTAATCACGGACCGAGTGACCCCGACATTAGTTCTCAAAAAAGAATCCAAAATCGCATAACGTTAGCGATACTAGTGCACCTTGGTTGCGCGCGTGGTTAGGTAAATGTAATACGTTCTCTAAGTTTGTAGTTCCAAGTATCTCGGATGTAGGAACTGCAACGAAAACGATTATAAAATCGCCTGAAAGCTTCGTAAACTAGCCGAAGATCCCGGCCCCGGAAGATTTCTGTGGGAACTCCAACGAAAGAAGATCAAATCAGAAGTTTGTAAATTACCGAAAGACCAAACTCTTGTGGGAACTCCTGCATTCACCCAAAAATAAAAACGCCGCGGTCGCAAAGAGCGAAACGCGGCGTTTTGAAAATCGAAGATGTTTTAAATTCTTACTTCTTCTTTTTCTTTTCTTCCGATTTCAGAGCGAGAAGGGACTTGCTTTGCAATTCGATCTTTTTCTTTTCAGTCCAAGGAATCGCAACGCTCAATTCTTCCGCGAGAGAAAGAAGGTTTTCGTTGATGTCGATCAGTTCGTCTATGATCACGAAATAGGAAACGCTGGATTTCAGCTTACTATCTCCTTTCTTGATCCGCTTCATCTGACTCTTGTAGATATTCTGTTTGATCTTTTCAAGATTTTTGGTTTTCTTTTCCGATCTCGCTTTTTCCAAAAGATCCGGGAACTTATCCGAATCCGCGAGCAGCTCCATCAGGTTCGTAGCGGACTTTCTGAGCTCCTTGACTTCTTCCTTTTCGTCCTTGGAGACTTCGTGGAAAGAACTGATTCCGTTGGAAGACGTTCTCAAAATGTTCCAGATGCTTTCCGTAATTCGATCCAAATGATTGATCGATTCGGTGATCGGATGTATGGAGGAAAGATCGTCTTCTTCCAAGTGTTTATTCGCGATCGACAGAAAGCTTGAGAGGGAATTCTCTCTCATTTTCTTTAGGTCTTTTAGAAGTTTCTGAGTTTGTCTGAAATTCTTCTTCTTACCGTTTACATAACCGGCACAAGCGTTGTTCAGAGCCTTTCTCGCAACGCTCAAGCTCGCGAGCATGGAAGAAATCGTTCTGGAAAGGGCGCGCTCGGGATGTTTTTTGAGAGTGATGAGTTTTTCGAGATTCTCGTCGTAGGTTTCCTGACGCTTCTTGTGGATTCTTCCGAAGAGGAAGATCAAAAGCCCCGCCACCAACACGAGAACGATCACGGAAGAAAATCCGAATAGATAAAGAATCGAACCGATGATTCCCGCAGTCGTCGACGCCATGATCGCGGTGAAGAACCAGCCGCCCACAACGGTAAGAACACCGCTCACTCGGTTGACGGCATTGTCCTTGTTCCAGGCTCCGTCGGTCAATGACGTTCCCATCGCCACCATAAACGTTACGAAGGTTGTGGAAAGAGGAAGTTTGTAGAGGGTTCCGATCAAAATCAACGCGCTGGAAATCTGAATGTTCACGGAAGCTCGAAGCATATCGAACGCTTCGGTTTCGTGAACTTTTACGATTTCCGCAAAGCCGTTTCTTTGTTCGAAACGTTTTCCGATAAAGTTGCGGACACCCGCGGGAAGTATCGCCTTGATCGGAGTGTAGATTCCGAGAGCGATCTGAACGAAAACGCGCGCAACCAAACTCGTATTAAAACTTTCTAATGTTTCTCCTTGGGAACCGAGAGTCACTTCGGTTTGTGTGACCGTTGACGCTTTTTTGGAAAACCAAAGCGGGAAAAGCATCACACAAGCCGCGCCTAACAGGATAAAGTTCGGAGTAGGAACGTTTCCCGCCAGTCCGGTTGCAAGAGCGCTCGCGTCCCCGCCCCCCGCTTGGATCAGGTTCCAGGTCGCGAAACTCGCGAGAGGAACCCCGATGAAGTTCACTAAGTCGTTGCTCGCAAAAGCCATCGCGAGAGACCCGGTTCCGACTAAAACCAAGAATTTTAGAATATTCCATTCTAATAATACAAAGAATTGGAAAATGATCGCGAATCCCGCGAACGTCGCTAAAAGAATGTTCGTAAAGTTTTCGTTGATGTATTTAACGATTTCGGGCGGGATTACGCTGGAGCCTTTCATCGCGGATAAAAGCGTAAAAAACGCCACCGTCGTCATAGAAAGACCGCCGAACAATCCTCCGAAGTATTTCATCGAATTCTTCAGATTGAAGGAGAAGATGAATCGGAAAACGAACTGCAATATCATTCCCGAAAAGAACGCCACGATCACGCTCGTTATGATTCCGAAGATGATCTTCAATGCGCTTTCCGAGTTGATGATCTGAAAGGCTCCGTTTAAGGTTCCCGTTTTTAAGAATGCGATCGCGAGGGCCGCTCCTAAAAGTTCGAAAACCAAGGATACCGTAGTCGATGTAGGAAGTCCGAGAGTGTTGTAAAGATCCAGAAGAACGATGTCCGTCAGCATCACAGCGAAGAATAAAAACATCAAATCCTGGAGCGCGAAACCGCTCGGATGGAAAATCCCTTTTCTCGCAACTTCCATCATTCCTGTGGAAGAAAGTGCGCCGAGGATAATTCCGATTCCCGCTACGACCAGAATGATTCTTTTAGAGGATGCTTTGGAACCCACGGCGGAATTCGTAAAGTTTACTGCGTCGTTCGAAACTCCGACTAAGAGATCTCCGACTCCGAGGATCGCCATGAGAACAACGATGATTAAAAAAAAGTCCATGAAACGCTTCCGTTTATTGTTTTGTAGAATCTACAGTTTTTTTCGCTTCGACTCTTGTTTCGAGTTCTTTTGAGTCTTTTGGATCGGGGGCATCGGACAACTGAAATTTTGCCGGAAACCCATCCGTGATTATTACTTTTCCGTTACAAAATCAACCGGTTAATCTTCCAAATCCCAAAAAAAATCTTTGTTGGTCAGTTCTTCTTCCTCCGGAAGAGAATCTGTAACGGAAAAGAAATATTTCCCCCCTAAGGAATCCAGAATGAGTTTGTATTGTTCTTTGAGTTCCAAAGTTTCTTTTTCCCAGTATTCGTTTCCCGCAAAATGAGGAAAGGCGACCGGAAACGAAGGATCGGTCGTAAATCGGCTCGAAATCCAAGCTGAATAATGTACGAAACGCATTGCGCGCAGAATTTCCATAAGATCAAACCAACGCTCTTCAAAGTCCCGAAATTCTCTGTAGCCGGAAAGAAGATATTCTCTTTCTTCCAAACCGTCTTTGCCTCGGGAAAGAAGCATCCAAAAATCCTGAACCGCCGGGCCTTTCAAACAATCGTCAAAGTCCACAAAGAACCAGCCGTCTTTTCCGAAGAGAAGATTTCCCTTATGACAATCTCCGTGGATTCGATGCAACGGAACCGACTCGATCCTTTCCCGGAAGAGGTCGAAAATTCGATTCGCGGTTTCTGCGTATTCTTTTTTGCAGCTCGAAGGAATCCATTCTCCTCGAAGCAGCGTTTCCAAAGGATAAGTTCCGTAGGTCAAAGAATCCAGCGAGATTCTATGTTCGAAGTGTTTCGCCTGACCGACGTTATGGATTCTCGCGAGAAGCCTTCCCAAAATCCGGAGATTTTCCGGACTGAGTTCGTCCGGCGATCTTCCTCCGACCCGAGGCCAAAACGAATAATAGATCTCGTCTTGAAACGAAGCCAGGCTGCTTCCGTCCTCAAAGAGCAAAGGACAACAAACGGGGATTTCGGCTTCCTGCAAATCCCGAAGGAATTCGTGTTCTTCCAAAATCTGCTCGTCGGTCCATCGTCCGGGACGGTAGAATTTGGAGATGATATGAGAACCGTCTTCGAGCCGCAGGTCGAACACACGATTCTCCAAACTGTTCAATGCCATACAATGACCGGAGGGTTCGTATCCCGCTTTTTCGACTAAGGTAAGAATTTCACCTGGATTCAATTGAAAAAAATCGGCCATAAGCCCCAGAATTCCGGATTCCCCTTTCTTTGGAAATTTCTTTAATGGGAGAGAAACACAAACCCGTTCGTTTTGTTTTTCGCGGTTTGGAATTTGGTTTTCAATAGAATTGGATTTTGCAAATTGATTCCCGAGAAGGAAAAATCATGAAGATATCAGTAGGAAATCTGCCTCAGGAGTTGACCGAGGACGAGTTAAAAAAGATTTTTTCGGAATTTGGAACCGTCCAGGAAGCGCATATTAAAAAAGATAAAACCACGGGCCGTTCCTTGTCCTATGGATCCGTTGAAATGGAAGACGCTGCGGGTGCGAAGGCGGTCGCGGCTTTGAATAAAAAAGAAATCCAAGGCAAACAGATCGCCGTAGTCGATTCTGAAGAATTAAAAAAAGAGTTCGAGAAAAAACAATCTCTCAAAGGCGGAGGAGCTTCTTCCGGTAAGATTCATGGAAATCAGTCGAAAGGCGGATTTTCCGGAGGCGCAACCGTTAGAAGGACCGGAGGAAGAGGAAAATGAAATCAGTACGTACTTTATGGATTGGAGCGATTTTGTTCGCCCTGTCGACTCCGAGCTTCGCGGAAGATCTCGTCATCAAGGACATTCGTGTCGGAACAGGGAAGGAAGCCTTCTCCGGTTCGAATGTGACCGTTCATTATGTGGGAACTCTTACAAACGGAAAGAAGTTCGACAGTTCCAGAGATAGAAGAACTCCGTTCACGTTCAACCTCGGAGCGGGAGAAGTCATCAAAGGATGGGATCGCGGGGTTCGCGGTATGAAGGAAGGCGGAATTCGCAAGTTGACCATTCCCCCCGAACTCGGTTACGGTTCGAGAGGAGCGGGGGCTGCGATTCCACCGAATTCAACTCTCATTTTTGAAGTAGAATTACTCAAAGTGTACTGAGAATTCTATTCTTTTGAAACAGAATTTACCGGATTCTGACGTTAGATTCTAAACGCTTTCCGGTTCTAATCTATCATAGATTGGAGGGGCTTTTTCCCACTGTGATAGCTTAAAACCGGATGTCTTACAACTTCTTCGAACATTCCCCGGTACCGGCCTGCATTTTAGAGCCGACGCTTCTCATCCGAAACGTCAACACGGCATTTTCCCGTACCTTCGGCTATTCCAAATCGGAACTCGAGGGAATCGAATACTGGAACCGAATCTGTGAATTCAAAACCGCTAAACCGAATCTCTGTGACCCGTCTTTGTGGCCTTCCACCAACGTTTTGGATGAATCTCCGGCGTATTCCGTTTTCATTCTCACCAAACACGGATTCAAAAAAGAATTCATGGTTTCCTTCGCGTTCGATCCGGAAGAGTTGCAGATTTTCGCATACTTAGAATCTCCTCAGTTTCAGGAGCGACCCTTTCTACGTTACGATGCCGCTGTGGGATCGAGTTTCGGAAACGATTTGGAAAAACCCGCCGATTCTTGGGTTCAAAAACAGAAGTTGGAAGCGATCGGAACTCTTTCCGCAGGGGTCGCGCACGAAATCAACAATCCTTTGATGGGCGTCATCAATTACGCGGAAATGGTCTTCAACGGAATCGAAACCGGAAACCCGCTCCGCAAATACGCGGGAATCATTCTGCAGGAAAGCAATCGAATTTCCGAAATCGTCAAAGACATGCTCACCTTCACACGTTTGGAAAAGGAAGAAGCGAAGGTCCACGATCTGACCACCGTTTTCTGTTCCACCTTCGGTCTGTTAAAGAACGGCTTCCGAAAAGCCGGAATCGAAACCGTCGCTCCTACGCTCGACATTCCCATCTACGCTGTTTGTTCCGCCGGAAGACTGAGACAGGTTTACCTGAATCTTTTGACCAATGCAAAGGACGCGATCGAAAGCAACGCCGATTCCGCAAAAGCAAAAACCATCACCGTCTATTGGCAGAAGTTCAAAAAGGGAGATCGGAGTTTCGTTCGAACCGTCATCGAGGATACGGGACCGGGAATCTCCGAAGAGAACAGACACAAACTCTTTGATCCGTTTTATACCACAAAGGAAATCGGCAAAGGAACCGGACTCGGTTTGACCGTTTCTTACAACCTCGTCCGCGAAATGGGAGGAGATCTCTCTTTCGAATGCGTGGACGGAACCACCCGCTTTTACGTGGATCTACCGGAATCTTTCTGAAAGATCCTTGACTTTAGGGGAGAATCACGACATTCTAATAGACTCTCTTTAAACTCCAATCCAGCCATGACCGGTTCCACGCGATCAGAACACAAAAGTTACGACCCGGAGGAACGCTATTCGATTTTATTTCATTCTGCAATCGACGCGATCGTTTCTCTCGATAAGGATTTTCGCGTATTTCTCATCAATCCCGCCGCGGAAAAAATGTCCGGTTTTCTCGCATCCGAACTTCTGGGGAATTCCATCGAACAGCAATTTCCGCTCCGGATTCGAAACCGATTTTATCGGATTCTAAAAAACGTCGCCAAATTGCCCGATAAAAAAAGACAAAAACCGTTCGGTCCCATCCGCTTGATCCGAAAGGACAAAACGATTCTGATCTCCGAAGTCTCCGTTTCCGTGACGGGACCGCCCGAGGATTATCAATATCACATCATCATCCGAGATATATCAGAAAAACATAGAATTCTAATGGAGTTGAAACGGGCCAATCAGACTCTCAAAAAGATGGACCGGGAAAAAGAGGAGCTTCTCGAACGGTTGGAGGAGAAGGTAAGACAAAGATCCAGACTTCTCGCCAACTATTACAAGGGCATGAAGGAAGAATTGAGTCTTGCCAAACGACTTCAATCTGAAATTCTTCCCGAAATTCCTTTGATGCCGGGAATCCGGATCCATTCCGCGTATCTTCCGATGATGGAAGTCGGCGGGGATCTCTACGATTTTTTCGAGATCCGTCCCGGTGTGTTGCGTATCTTTCTTGCGGACGCGACGGGCCACGGGGTGCAAGCCGCGCTTTTGACGATGACTCTCAAAGGAATTCTGGAATCGATCAAAAAGAAAGAAGCCGATCCAGGAACGATTCTCGGAGAATTCAACCGGGAATATTGTAGAAACTTCGGAAATATCGGGATGTTTTTTTCCTGTTTCCTCGCGGACATCGACACAGTTTCCAGAAAGATCGTCTATTCATCGGGAGGACATCCTCCTCAATTTTTTCTTTCCAAAGACTTGGTTATGGGTTTGGACAGGACCGGCTCCTTATTGGGTTTGGACCCTGGCAATCAATACGGAGTTTTTAAACTGAGTTATCAGCACGGGGATCGTTTGTTTCTGCTCACGGACGGAATCTACGAAGAATTCAACTCCGACAAACAGCAATTCGGCGAACTTGCCGTTCAGAAAATTCTCGCGGAAAAATTCACCGAGCCGATGGAGGAAACGATTCCTTCGATTTTACAGAACCTCATGGATCATCTCGGAACTCAAAAAATACAAGACGATATTACTGCCATTTTATTATCCTTGGATTCGCCCGAACGTTGACTTTATTATGCCCTTTGCGATCGCGATTTTCAGCCTTATCTTTTTGAGTTTCTGCGCCGCCCTTTGGATCGAAAAAAGAAATCATCTTTCGATTCAAAAACGAATTCCGATTCGAATTCATATCAACGGAACCAGGGGGAAATCCTCGATTACGAGATTGGCGCATTCGATTTTTGTCGAAGCGGGTTGGAACGTTTATTCAAAGGCGACCGGCTCGGCCGCGAGTTTGTTATTTCCGGATCGTAGCGAACGACGGATCTTTCGAAATAAGATCTCCATTTCGGAACAAAAATCCTTTTTGCGGTTTGCCGCGCGGAAATGCGCGGACGCGGTTGTGATGGAATGTATGGCCGTTCAACCGAAGTATCAAAAAGAATCCGAAGACATTTTGATTTCCGCTACACATGCCGTGATCGCGAACGTTCGAAACGATCACGGAGAATGGATCGATACGGAGGAAACCGCCTTGCGTTCGTTTGCGCATACGATTCCCAAGGACGGCGTTCTTATCGTTGGAAAGAATCTGGAACAAAACGAAATTTTACGGAGGAGCGCGGAGCAAAATCGAACCTCGGTCTTGAATGCGGATTCCTCGTTTACTTCGGATCAGATCGACGCCGCATTGCTGACAATGCGTTATCCGGAACATCGAGAGAATGTCGAAATCGCGATCCGACTTTGTGAAACGTTAGGCGTAACCGCTGAGGCGATCGTAAAAGGAATCGCAAGTTGTGCCCCGGATCCGGGAGCATTGCGCGTTCAAACGATCGAACTCGAAGAACAAATAAAAACCTTTGTCTTCGCTTTTGCGGCCAACGATACGATCTCTTGGGAACAAATCTTAAAAGCGCAACTTGCGACGTCGGCCGGCGGTTCCGTTGTAGTTGTATTCAATTCGAAACGGGAAAGACCGTTCCGTACCGTCGAATTTGCAAATTTATTTTCCAAACGAGCGGAAATCAAAGAGATTCTTTTTTGGGGTCCTTGGTTTTCCTTGTTTCGATCCAGGTATCGAGGAAACGCAGCCTTGATTTTAGAACCGCGGAACGTCGCGTCGGACGCAAATCTCTGGATCGGAGCGGGAAACTATCAAGGCAAGGGAAGAATTTGGATGCAGGAGACGGCGGATAATCTCGTTTCGTTTCAGGGGAAAGAATGGAACTCGTAACCGTATCCATCGGAATCGGAATTTTATTCGGTTTTTTGCTTTGGGAAAAAACGGGACTGCATCCGGGCGGATGGGTGGTTCCCGGTTATATCGCGTTGTATTTGGATCGTCCCTGGGTTTTGATTCCTCTGTTTTTAAGTTCTATTTTGACGCTGGTCGTCTATCGACTTTCCGAATCGTTCTTTCTGAGTTTCGGTCAGAGAAAAACGGTTTTTATCCTATTGCTTTCGATTTTGTTTTCTCTTTTTTCGGACTTCATTTCTACATTCTATTTCTCGAATACAATGGAATTTGAATCCGGGGCGATCGGCCATATTGTTCCCGGTCTGATCGTCCTTTCTTCGGAAAAACAAGGAGTGTTTCGAACGGCTTGTGCAACTTTGACGGCTTCCGTTTTGGTGCGTTTGTTTTTGATCCTCGCGTTCGGAGAGGAGATTCGCGGATGAAAGACCGAAAGGAGTTGATTCATTCCCGTGTCGATCGGTCTACGATCGGAATTTTTCTTTTGGCATTCGGATCGGTTCTCGGTTTGTTTACGGTCGAATTTTTTCCTACTACCGTATCCGTCGCCGATGCGGAGATCAAATATAAAGCAAGCCAGAGAACATACGAAGCGTTTCAGAAAATTCGCGAAAAGGCTTTGTCTCAAAATCTTGCGATCGATCCGAACTTGGATCCGGCGGATTCCGCCTTGATCGGACCGGAACTTTCTCCCGTTACGAGTTCCGCCGGTAAACTTTCCGCAAAACAAGCCTCGGTGCATCCCGATTTTACGGCCTGGTTTCTGGAACAATTTCGCAATTCGAATCTAAAAAAAGGAGATACGATTGCGGTAGGAATGTCCGGCTCTTTTCCCGCTCTCAATATTTCGTTTTGGATCGCGGCCGATACGATGGGACTGAAGGTCGTTTCGATTGCAAGCGTCTCTTCCTCCCAGTACGGCTCCAATCGAATCGGATTTCTCTGGCCCGATCTGGAAAACGAACTCTATCAGAAAAACAGTATATTCCAAAAATCGATTTATATGTCGACGGGAGGAATTTCCGATTCGGGAATCGGAATCGGAAAAGAAGGGCGAGACTCGATTCTTTTTTCGATCCGCAAAAACGGATATTCGTATTTGTCCTCCGATTCCTTCCAGGATTCTCTCGACAAACGCATGAAAATCTACGGAAAATCGAACCCGGCATTGTATGTGAATATCGGAGGAGGGACCGTTTCCTCCGGAACCAGTCTCGGCAAAAAGAAAATTCCGAAAGGAATCGTGGTGAATGAAGAAGAAGTTTCGGAACTTCCCGATTCCGTTTTGAAACTTTTTTTGGAACGAAAGATTCCGGTGCTGCACGTCGGCGGGATTGAAAAGATTGCGAGTCAATCCAAGATGAAATACGAGCGCGGATCGGTTCCGAAACCGGGAACTTCCGATCTTATCTTTCCGAAAAAATACGATCGGATCCGGGCGGGTTTACTTTTGCTTTTTTTGTCGGCTTTGATCTGGAAAACTTCGACGTGGATTTCGCTTCCCGGCTCCAAAGAAGAGAATCAAATCTTTCTATAACGCTCCGATCTCGATTTCGATCGGGAAATTTAGCCTCTGAAAGTGCAAAAAAACCAGGCGATGGTCTCGTCCCGTTTGAGATCGGGAGTAAGGATGGCTTCGTAATGATTTTTGTCCGGAAGAGTCAGAAAGACGGAACATTTGAATTCTTTTTGAAAGACGGCGATCGCCGTATCCGGAAGGAGTTCGTCTCCTTTTTTGAAATTCGGTTTGCCCGCGCGAATCACGAGCACGGGAGAAACGATTTGAGAGTAGGGAAGCACTTTCGCTTTTTTGAATGTTCGAAAACTTGCGATCGGATTCTTGAATAAACGAATCGGAATTTCCCATGGATTCATCGCGCCTCCCATACTGGAAAGTTCGGAATCGATCACATACTTCGGTATGCTGCATTGAAAACCGGATTGTCCGTTTCCGCTTCCGTTCACATCTTCCAATTCGTAGTTCAAAAAGGTTTCCACGTCCTCGTTCCAAGATCCCAAAATCGGAGATTTTTTTGCGAGTTGTAGATACGTTTCCCGTGACGGAAAGATTCTTCCGAGACGTTTTAGAGATTCCTGAATCATCAGAAGATTGGAAAGTTTTCGTTTTAAGGAAAGTTGTCCGCCTCCGTCGATCAGACAAAGTTTTCCGGTTCGATTCGGAAACTTCTTTCCGAAGGCAAGAGAAATCCAACAACCGAGCGAATGCGCGAGAAGATTGGCTTTTTCGATTTTTAAAAAATCCAACATCGACTTTAGATCGTCCGCATGCGATTCGTGAGAATATTGCGAACGAGGTTTGGAGGATTTTCCCCTTCCTTTCAAATCGTATGCGATTACGGTTAACCCTTGTTTGACGAGATCGCGTGCGAGAGGCGCGAAGTTTTTGAGATTTCCGGTCAACCCGTGAATGCAGATCACCGGTGCGGGAGAATTTTTGGGAAGAGGGAATTTGCCGTAAATTTCGGCTGCCAAGTGTTCTCCGTTTCCGATCGGGATTTGTAACGCTTTTGAAATCGATCGCTGATGGGAAGCGGATACGGAATTCTTCATTCGTCCGTTATTTCCGCTCCGAATCTTTCCATCAAGCTTCTTAACTCCGATTCGATTCCGGAACGAAAGGCGATATGAGTGAACGCGATCTTCTCCTTGAGTTTGACCGCTTCGTAACCTGTTTGTGATTTTCGGATGGAGTACCAGATTCTCGATTCTCCCAAACCCGCAAAACGGATCGTAAGTTTTTCCTCTTCGAGTTGAAAACTGACGATCTTACCGAGTTCCTTTCCGCTGAGCGCCTTCTGAACTTTTTTCAAAAAGTGTTCGGGAGAATCTTCCGCTAATCGAATCGATTTCATATTCGTATTAAGAGATGTAGAGCATATAAAGCCCTTGAATCAAACCGACGACGGCGCCTAACACCGATCCGATGAGGATAAGAACGTATTCGTCTTCTTGAAACGCGGAACGGAGAATCGGTTCGAATTCTTCCGGAGGAAGATCCTTCATTCGTTTGAACATATTGTTCTCGATGGACATCGCTCTTCCCATATACGTTTCGAGCTTGTTCGAACTATTCGCGAGAGTTTCGGAAATCTTCGCGATGACTTCCTTCTTTGTGGTTTCGAATTCGGAGTTCTCGTTGCTCGTTTCGGAATCCAATCCTCCGTTGAGATGAAGACGTTTTGCGGCTTCTTCCGTTTCGGTTTGGATGGTTTCGACGAGCGAACGAGCCGCACGTTTGTAAAGAATCTCTTCGAGGACGTTTCTCGCGGTCAACACTTGCGTCGCAAACACGTTCGAATATTTTTTGGAAACGTCTTCTTGTCGCTTTAAAAAGAGTCCTTGATACCGGATCGGTCCCATCTTCTTTTCATAGAGGGGGCGAAAGATCATCGTAAGAGCGACCCAGTTCGTGATGTAACCGACCACGACTCCCTGGATCGGCAAGGTCCACCAATATGGGAACAGATTCCAAGCGAGAGCCTGGAGAATTCCCATCGCACCTCCTAAATACCAGCCGCATTGTTCGATGAATTTGAATTCTTTCGAGCCGACTTCCTGAAAAATATCCACGATTCGTTTTACGTTCGGTCCGGTCAGTTTGCGCAGAACCAGGGAGCGGAAGTTGAAAACGCTCGAGACGTTCTCCTTTACCTGTATCATAATATTCTTAACCGTATGTTCGCTCTTTTTCTGAACACCGGAGATGATTCTCGCTTCTTCGTCCCCTTCCAATCGGGAACGCAGGGAAGGATTGATATGATGAACGATTTCGCGGGTCGCTTCGGGAACGAGCCCGTCGAGAACGGGTTGAAATTCCTTTTCCAACTGATCCGGATCGACCTTGGAAAAGAAGTCCTCGACCTTGATCAAACGTTCGGTCATGATATTGACCGATTTTAAGGCGAGTTTTTGGGACTTTTTAGGAACGATTCCCTGCCAACCCAAATACGGAGGAATTCCTACAAACTCCAACGGGTAAAAGGTCATTTTCAAAGCGACCACGTTCGTAAACCAGCCGACAAACCCGTAGGTAACGGGCATCATGAGAATCCCGATCAATTCCTTGTTTTCCGCTAAAAATTCCATAAAATTTCCTGTAGCAATCGCTATAATTTTTCAACTTCTTGCAAGTTCGGACCCGGCTTTCGGGAGAGCAAATCATTTTTTTTGAACGATTCAAATAAAATCCGAAAATAAGAACCTCTTTCTAAAAGGGAATCTTGCGGTGAAATTTTTTGACAAAGCCGGATTCCTCCTTTCAAACACCGTAAATTTCATTTACAGTTTTGTAGATTTCGGCAATCCTATGGGTTCTGTTCGTATGAATCCGCCAAACGCAAATTCTTCGCCGGAAGATTCCGATTCCCAAGTTACACAAAGATTGGAGGAACAATTCTTTCAGATCTTTCATAAGAATCTGGCGATCAAACTCATCATCGATGTGGAGACGGGAAGACTCGTGAACGTGAGCGATTCGGCTCTCGAATTTTACGGATATTCCCGCGAGGAATTTCTCAATCTAAAAATCAGCGACGTGAATATTCTCGGTCCGGAAGAAGTGAAAACGGAAATGCTCAAAGCCAGCTCCGAAAATCGATTGTATTTCAATTTCATTCATCGTTTAAAATCGGGGGAACTTCGCGACGTGGAAGTGTTTTCCGGACCGATTTCGATCAACGGAAGAATTCACTTGTATTCGATCATACACGACGTGACCGAAAGAAATCTCACTCAGAAACGCATGCAGGAATCCTTGAAGGAAAAGGAACTGATGCTGCAGGAGATTCATCATCGAGTCAAAAACAATCTTCAGATCGTTTCGAGTCTTCTGAGTCTTCATTCCGAATTTAAGGAGGACCCGTATCTGCAAAAGGTGCTCCGCGAATGCGAACTTCGAGTCAAGTCCATGGCCTTGGTTCACGAGGAACTTTACCGTTCGGATAATCTCGCAAAGGTGGATCTGAAGAGTTATTGTTTTTCTCTTTCCTCCAATCTTCTTTCCGTGTATGGGCAGGCCGGAAAAATTCGCTTCCACAACTTGGAAAATTCTTTCTATATCTCCATCGACCGTGCGATTCCGATCGGACTGATTCTCAACGAACTTCTTACCAATTCCTTAAAATACGCCTTCGGCGATCAGGAACGCGGAGAAATTTTTCTGGATCTGAAAAACTCGGACGGCTGCGTGGAATTGGAATACCGGGACACGGGAACCGGATTCAATCTGAATCAGGCGCAAAATAAACAAAGCGGGTTAGGACTCAAGCTCATCGACATGCTTTCCATGCAGCTTCATGCAAAACTTTTCTTTCAAGCGGAGAACGGATTTTTTCTCCGAATGCATTTTACAGGATGGAAGGACTAAGACATTTTTGAGAAGCGGATCATCCGATTTCGGAACCTGCTTGCATTATTTAAACTGAGATTTACACTCGCATTTCGGGAAATATTATGCAACATACAAAAGAAGAAATTTTAAAAGAGATCTATCTTTTTTCCAATTTTACGGAAGACGAATTAGCGGCGATCGCCGAAAAGACCGAATACAAAGTATACGAACAGGGAGACGCCATCTTCCACGAAGGCAACGAAGCGAAAGCCTTTTTCGTCGTCATTTACGGAACCTTAAAAGTGCTGACCTCCACCGAAAAGGGGGACGACGTCAACGTTACCACGATTGCAACCGGGGATCATTTCGGTGAACTTCCGTTTTTGGACCCGGGAAAACGTTCCGCGTCGGTCGAAGCGATGGAGCGTTCCGAGCTTTTGAGAATTCCATACGATCATCTCAAAGCGGTTTTTGAAAAAGATTCGAAAGCATCCTTGAAATTCTATCAGGCAATTTCCCATTTCTTGGCAAAACGCTTACGAATGCTGACTCACGATTTGACATACGCGAGAGAACTTAGAAAACGATTCACGATCTAAGTTCGATGCGGCCGGATCGAAAGGTCCGGCGTTTTCCCAATTCTCCCTAAGGAATTTGAAAATGAAATCGAAATTATCTTCTTTCTCTTTCTTGTTTTCCTTCCGATCCGCTCCTTCGTTTTTCGTACTTCTTTTTCTTCTTTCCTCTTGCACCAAACTCCTCGTAGGCGGCGGGCTCTTTTACGAAAGAAATCAATCCGACGTTGAGAGAAAGGAAATTCAAGCCGCCGGTTATCGCTGGACGTATTTGGAGGGAGGTCGAGGAGAAACGATCGTGCTCGTTCACGGATTCGGCGGGGATAAGGACAATTGGACTCGGTTTGTGAGAACCCTTACTCCTTCGTATCACGTGATTATCCCCGATCTTCCGGGTTTCGGAGAGAACGAAAGAAAACCCGAGGATGAGTATTCGATCCTAACTCAGGTTTCCCGTTTGAACGAATTCACGAAAGCGATCGGATTGGAAAAGTTTCATATCATCGGAAACTCGATGGGCGGTTCCATTAGCGGCGTGTTTTCCGCGACGTATCCGGAGCGTGTTCTTACTTTGGCGTTGGCCGATTCGGCCGGAGTCAAATCTCCGATCAGCAGCGAACTGGGAACGTATCTTGCGCAAGGGAAGAATCCTCTCGTCGCGAAAAACGAAGAAGATTTCGATTTTCTAATGAAGTTTATCTTCGTGAAACCGCCCTATATCCCCGGCTTTTTAAAAAGTTATTTTTCGGACAAGGCGATCGCCAACCGGGATTTTAATGCGAAAATTTATTCCGAAATCAAATCGCAGCCGAACGTTCTCGAAGAAAAGCTCGGGAGTATTCGAACGAGAACCTGGATCGTCTGGGGGGATACGGATCGTGTGATTCATATCAGCGCTTCCGACGTGATGCTCAAGGGAATCAAAAATGCGAAACGAACGATACTCAAAGACTGCGGTCATAGTCCTCAATTGGAACGCCCGACCGAAGTGGCGGAACTATATCAGAAATTTCTAAAGGAAGAATGATACTTTTTTAGGACTGAAAGAGTAGAACGATCGTGGATTCTATGTCTTGGATCTGGATCGGTTTCGGGATATAGGCGTCCATTCCGGCGCGGAGACATTTTTCCTTGTCTCCTTCCATCGCGTTAGCCGTCATTGCAACGATCACCGGTTTCGTTTCGGCAAAGTCCTTTCGGATATGGAGCGTAGCCTCGTAGCCGTCCATCTCCGGCATTTGAATATCCATAAAGATCAGATCGTAGTTTCGGTTTTTGAGGTTGTCGATCGCCTCGATGCCGTTTAACGCAGTGTCGACTTTGTATCCCAGTTTTCCCAAGAGACGAAGAGCGATCTTCTGATTGATAACGTTATCTTCCACCAAAAGGATTTTGAGAGGAATCCGTTCCGAAAGAGGTTTTTTATTTTCTCCCTGCGCTTCTTCCCTGCGGATCAAGGTTGGAAACGCTTTTTCGAAATTTTTGCCGAGCTCATCCAACAGGATGGGTTTGAACATCATAAAAATCTTAAAACCGGGCCGGTTGAACAGACGTTCCGTAACGAGATGATACGAATCCTTCAGTTCTTTTTCCATAAAAAGAATGATCGTAAGTTTGAGGGAAGGATTCTTATTTTTAAGTTCGTCCAAAACTTCCGGCAAGGTCATGTCCGGAAAATTCAAATCGGTGAGAAAGATTCCGATTCGTTCCTCTTCACCGATCGTCTTGATCGTTTCCTTGGCGGTCCTTGTGAGCCGAACGGAAAAGCCGTTTCTTTCGCAGAACTTTTTGATTTGTTCCCGAAGCGCGAAGTCCTGAATGGAAAGAATCGCGGTCGTCGCGAGGTTTTTGGAATGCAGCTCTTGAACTCCCATCGGAATTTTATAATCGAGTCTTTCCGTAATCAGCGAAAGGGAGAATTCGGAACCGCGTCCCACCTGACTCTTAACGATGATTTCGCCTTTCATCAACTCCGCTAATTTTTTACTGATGGTCAGGCCGAGACCGGAACCGCCGTATCTTCGAGTGGTGGAGGAATCCACTTGGCTGAAGGCTTTGAAAAGAAGTTCTAGTTTTTCTTCTTCGATCCCGATGCCCGTGTCCTGCACCCGGAAGATCAATCTGAGTTTGTCGTTCGGAAATTTTTCGGCTTCGACGTTCAGTTGGATTTTTCCTTTTTCGGTGAACTTGACGGAGTTGCCGAGCAGGTTCATTAGGATCTGTCTGAGTCGGTACGGATCGGAGATGATCCAGCTCGGAACCTGGGAAGAGATCCTCGATTCGATCACGAGGCCTTTTTCCTCCGCCATGGAACGGAATAGATTGCAAACGTCCGTGCTCAGTTTCTCGGGGGAAACCGGCTGCATCTCCAGTTTGAGCTGACCGGACTCGATGCGGGAAAGATCCAAAATGTCGTTTAACAAAATGAGAAGATTTTGGCCGCTGGATTTGATGATATCCAGATATTCCTTCTGTTCCGTGTTGAGGGAAGTGCCTTCCAAAAGACTCACGGTTCCGATCACGCCGTTGAGAGGGGTCCGTATTTCGTGACTCATCATCGCCAAAAAGTCGGTCTTCGCTTTGGACGCGGCTTCGGCGATTTCCTTTGCGCGTTTTAGAGAATCCTCATATACTTTTCTTTCCGTAATTTCGTGCCAAACTGCGAGGAATACGCGCTTGTGATTGATCATCATCGGAGTCAAAGTCACTTCGGCGGAAAATTCCTCCCCGTTGAAGCGTTTGTACACGCGTTCAAACGTATAAGAGCCCCGCTTTAAAGCGAGTGATTCGAATTCGTTCAGACGTTCCTTTTTGGATTCTCCCTGAACCTCTGCGGAAAAAAAGGCGGGATACTTTCCTAAGATGAGTTTTTTATCCGGACAACGCAGCATATTGAGCGTCGCGGGATTGCATTCGAAGATGCCCGAATCGTCGTAAAGAACGTGCGGTTCGCTGGAACGTTCAAATAGGAGTCTGAACTTTTCTTCCGCGAGTTTTTTGTCGGTGATATCGATTGAAATCGCGCTGACGCCCGTGATTTCGTCGTTTTGATTTCTGATCGGATAAAACGAAAGCTCGCTGAAAACGAAAGTTCCGTCCTGATTCGGTCTGGATCTTGTGACGCTGAAACGTTCTCCCGAAAGCGCTCGATCGTAAAAATTTTTCCAGTAGAGGACGATATCGGGCGGAACTTCCTCTTGAAAGATATTGAGCCCCGCCGCGATTTTCCCATGATAATAATCGCGCATCGACGTTTCAAATTGGGAATTGAATATTAGCAATTGATAATTCTTGTCGATAGACCATATCATCGCTTCCGAATTCTCTATGATCGCATTCAGATTCGCTTCGTGTTCCGAGATGATTCTGGACTGTTCCGCCAGCGATCTCCTCGCTTGGATTTTTTCCGTAATATCTTTGATCTGTACGAGAATGATTTCGTTCTGGTCCGAGGTCAAAATCCGAAACGAGGCGTTTCCCCAGAATTTGCGGTTTTGAAACGTTTTGAATTCCACTTCCCAAGAGGAAGGTTCGCCCGATAGGATCTTTCTTTTTCGGACCTCGTATTCTTCGGGAGAAAATCCTTCGTTCAGCAAATCGGAAAACAGAGAACCTACGATTTGGGATGCCGTTTTGATTTCGAAATACTGGAGCGCCGTTTGATTGACCTCCAGGATCGTGTCGTTCTGAGGGGCGACGAGAAGAATTGCATTGGCCGATTTTTGGAAAATCATCGATCTCAGTTCGGCGTCTTTTAAAAATAGGCTGGGCGGTTCGAGAGAAGAAGATGCAGAATCCGTAAAAAACAATATTAGAATGTGATTTTGTCCCGACGGAAGGATCCGAACCTCGATTTCGAAAGTTTCCTTTGCTGAATTTCCGTATACGATCTTGTAAAACGGCGCCTTTTCTTTGGAGGAACGGGCTTCTTTCCAGAGTTTTTCCCAAGAACCGCTTTCCTTCCAGTTCCAAAGGGATGGGTGAATCTGATTTTCTAAATTCTGGGAGAAATCCTGAAACGGAGGATAAAAGCTCCAAGTTACAACTTTCCCCTCTGCATTCAAAATTAGAAAATTAGAATCAGATCTTAATGCGGTCATTTCTTCCTATAATCAAGACGAAGGGTTTTATAATTTCCTGTATTCAATTCTCAAACAAGCAAAATAAAAATCGAAAATAGCTTTGGAACGCAAAACTTTTGTAACAATCTCGTTCCCGCGAAGTAAACGATTTCGGGAAAAAAGGAGAGAGATCGGTTCTTTTTGATAAAACGCTAATTTGTCTTGAACCGGGTTTGATTGACTTTCCGATCCTACTCTTTAGGATGCCTTTATCAACGTATTGTTAAACGAATGGAACCGCTTCCCATTACAGAAGAACGTTATCGTCTGCTTTTCGATCTTTCGAGAGACGGAGTCGCCGTCCATTCGGAAGGGAAAATTCTCCGAGCCAACGATGCTTTGGTAAAGATGCTCGGCTATGATTCTTTGGAAGAGGTTCTCGGTAAACCCGTTCTTCAGTTCGTCCATCACCGTTCTCAAAATGTCGTAAAACAAAGAATCCAAAAGATGAATCAGGAGGGTGTGGGCGTCGGAGTTCTCGAAGAGGAGTTCATCCGAAAAGACGGCTCCACCTTGTTTGTCGAAGTCGTTGCGAGCGCGTTTTTCGAAGGAGAGCGTCAGTTCGTACAGGTCATCGTGCGAGACATCAATTCGCGTAAACGCGCCGAACTCGAATTGGAAAGACTTCGCTCCAAGCTGCAGATGACTCGGGAGCGTTTGCTCGGAGTCATCGAAGGAACCAAAGATTCGATCTGCGCGGTCGACATCAACTTTCGGGTAATCGCGTTTAATTCTTCCTTTGAGCTGAATTTCTGGAGACTTTATGGAAAAAAAATCGAGCCCGGAAATCTTCTACCGGATATGATTCAGGATCCGCTGGAACGGGCGGTCGTGATCGAGAACTGGAGCCGCGCTCTTCGCGGAGAAGTCTATACGATCGAAAGAACGATGCGCGGTTTTGTTCAGGATGTGGCGACGCTGGAGATCAGCTTTAGTTCGATTCGGGATTCTTCGCACAATCTAATCGGCGCGACGCAGATCATCCGAGACATCACCGAACGAAAACGGGCGGAAGAAAAACTCAAAAAAACTTTGGAAGAAAAGGAAGTGATGCTGAAGGAGATTCATCATCGCGTAAAAAACAATCTTCAGGTAGTCGCGAGCCTTTTGGGTTTGCAGGCGGAACATTCCGAGAACGATCAGATCTCTCAGATCCTCAAGGAATGCGAGCGAAGAATCCAATCGATGGCTCTCATTCACAAGGAACTCTATCAATCCGAGAATATTACAAAAATCGATTTTTATGATTATCTAAACACTCTTCTCGTGAGTCTTCTTCATTCTTTCGGTAAGGAAAAGAAAATCGAATTTCGGATTTCGTCCAAGCCGAATTTCGTTTCGATCGAAACCGCGATTCCTTTGGGATTGATCGTAAACGAACTCGTGACCAATTCCCTCAAATACGCGTTCCCGAACGAAGAGAAAGGTCTGATCTCCGTTAAACTCAGAAGCGACGTGGAAGAGTCCGTTCTGGAAGTAGGCGACAACGGAATCGGTATGCCGAACGGGTTCGATCTCGGCAAATCGGAATCCTTGGGACTGAGACTTGTCGAAATTCTTTCCAGACAATTGAGAGGGAAGTCTTCGTTCGTTCCGGCGGACGAGGGCAAAGGAACCAAATTCCAAGTTCGATTTAAAATTTAAAACACTTGTCCCCAGTCCTTTCGCTCGCGACCCTGCAACTGTCCTATGAATTTAATCTCCGTAGATAAGATCTCGAAAGAGATCGGCGCCAAAGTCCTATTGGGTCAAATCAGTTTCGGAATCAACGAAGGGGAAAAGATCGGAATTCTCGGAATCAACGGTTCCGGTAAAACGACCCTTTTGAAACTACTTGCGGGTTTGGACGTTCCAGACAGCGGACAAATTCTTAAAAATAAAATTCTTCAGATCGCCGTCTTATCGCAATCGCCTTCCTTCAATCCGGATCATACGATTCTCGAACATATCTTTTCCAGTCCGAGCCCGATTCTGAAAACGGTGCGCGCCTATGAGGCGGTTTGCGGCCGTCTCGATTCGGGGGACGCGAACGTCGAGGAAGAATACAATCGGCTTATGCAGGAGATGGATCGTCTCGGTGCATGGGAACTGGAATCCTGGTTTCGTTCCGTTTTAAAAGAATTGGAAATTCCCGATCTATCCTTAAAGATGAGTTCCCTTTCGGGCGGGATGCTCAAGAAAGTCGCCCTGGTTCAAACCCTCATCGAAGAATCCAATCTTCTGATTTTGGACGAACCCACCAACCATTTGGACGTGGATACGATCTTGTGGCTTCAGGATTATCTGATCGAAACGAAAAAAGCGGTCATCCTCGTAACGCATGATCGTTACTTTTTGGAAGAAGTCACGGATCGGATCATCGAATTGGAAAACGGAAATCTTTCCTCCTTTCCGGGAAACTTCGGGTTTTATCTGGAAAAAAAAGCGGAACTGGAAGCCAATCGCGAACGGGCCGAACACAAGGAAAAACAATTTCTAAAGAAGGAATTGGAATGGCTGCGCAGACAACCGAAGGCCAGAGGAACCAAACAGAAGGGAAGAACCGATCGCGCACTCGAAGTGTTGAATCGAAAAAAAGCGGGAAAGGAAATCGTTTTGGATTTTTCCGTTTCGGGAAGAAAGCTCGGAAAGAAAATTCTGGAATTAAAAAATCTCACGAAGTCGTTTGGCAAACCGATTCTATCAGGTTTTTCTTATACGTTTAAGAACGGAGAACGAATCGGGATCGTAGGACCGAACGGCGCCGGGAAATCCACTCTGCTCAATTTGATCAGCGGCCGCGAAAAACCCGATTCGGGAGACGTGAGCGTCGGAATGAACACAAGTTTCGGTTACTTCGATCAAATCTCCAAGGAACTTCCGGGAGAAATGAGAGTGATCGATTATATCAAGAAAGAATGCGGAGTTTCCGTAAAGATGAGCGACGATCGCGTATTGAGCGCGGCGGATATGCTGGAACTCTTTTTGTTCGACGGACGTTTGCAGGCGGGCACTATCAAGAATTTATCGGGAGGAGAAAGAAGAAGACTCTATCTCGTCGCCATTCTGATGACCAATCCGAACTTTCTGATTTTGGACGAACCTACCAACGATCTCGACATCAAAACCCTTTCCGTTTTAGAGGAATTTCTCGCCGAATTCGGCGGATGTATTCTGGTCGTTTCCCACGATCGTTACTTTATGGATCGAACCGTGGATTATCTGTTCGTTTTCGAAGGGGACGGTGCGGTCGAAAAATTTCCGGGAAACTATTCCGAATATTTGGAATATAAGAATTATCTAAATAAACAGAAGGATAAAAAGCAGCCCGAAGTCAGACAAAAGGAAACCGACTCTTCTAAAAACAAGAAAGGACTGAACTTCAAACAGAAGAAGGAACTCGAAGCCTTGGAAGCGGAGATTTCCGAATTGGAGGACGAGGAACGCAAACTCACCGAACTTCTCCAGTCGGGAAGCGGAAAACCGGAGGAACTCGCAGTTTCGGGAAAACGTCTGACAGAAATTCATTCCCTTCTTCCCTTAAAAATGGAACGCTGGGAAGAACTGCAGAGTCTGCTTTAGAATAACAGAATTTTCTTATGGAACGCAGGACCCGTTGTGTTCCTTAACTCCGATCGAATATCCGAAGGAACCTGCCGGAACGGGAGCGGGGGCCACATCCGACGTTCTTGGATTTCCCAGAAAGTCGTTTTGATACAGGGTGATAAACCCTCCATAAGCCGGATCGACTCCTCCGTAGACCGTACCGCATTTCGAAGTCGCTCCGATGAGATAATACGTGAGCGGACCCGTCGGCGGTAAGAATCCTGGATTGTGGCTGAAGTTCTGATTGTTGACCGTTGCAAGGTTCGTTAAACAAAGAACGTTGTTTCGTAGCGGTCCGGGGTTGCCCGCACAAAGTCCGAAACCGAAGACCGGTGTTTGTGCGAGGGTGGAACAGTTGAACAGATTGTTTCCTTTCACTTCCAGGTTTGCTCCGGGAGCGACCCCGAAGTTCAAACAGATCCGGCTCGCAGCCGTTCCGTTCGTAAATATCTGATTGTTCGCGATCTTACTTTCCACGCCGGAACCGACGGAATGAACTCCGAAGGATTCGGACGTTCCCACTCCGCCGAAGATCGTATTGTGGAGAAGATGAATGTTTGTGGAGTTCACGCTTTGGAAGCGCATTCCCGAAGTGTTCGCAGCCGTTACGACCGGGCTTCCGATTTGCTGATACGAGTTGACTACGTTATTCGATACGATGAGGTTTTGCGCCCCGGTTAGGTTTCGAACCAGAAGCGCCGTTGAAAAATCAGCCGCGGAAGAACCGACGTGAGAAGCTCCGTTCAACCAGTTGCTATAGATTACTCCCCAGCTTCCATTGTTATAAATCCCCGCGGAGATGCTGTTTCCGCTGCCCCCGACGATGTAATTGTAGGATATGTTTAGGTTCGGAGTGATTCCGTACGCGGCCACTCCCGAGCGAATCGTTCCGGCCGTGTAGGCGCTGGCCGAATCCAATCCTTGAATGACGTTACCCGCAACGATCAACTGGGAAGCACCGGTTGCGATTCCGTTTAAAAACACACCCGTGGCCCAAGGGTTGTTCGGGTTGGTTTTGATCGTAAACATCGTGATTACCAAATTGCTCGTCATCGTTGCAAACGGAGGACCGGCAAAAATCGGAGCGCAGGTAACTCCTTCCGTCGCGCCGCAGTTTCCGGGAGGAGAAATATCTTCAATGATGGCGGGATGTGTCGTGGAATTTCTTTGCGTGAACGTGGAATCGAAACCGCCTAACAGATTCACTCCGTCCTTCAGATCGATTCTCTGAGTCGCGTTATCCGAAATCGAATAGGTTCCCTCGGAAACCAATACGAAACAAGGAACAGATGCACAAAGACTCACTGCGTATCGGATCGAAGCGCACGCGTTTGCGACGGTGTCACAGTTTCCAGCTCCCAAACCGCCGGGCCTTGTGTATTTCACTTCGTTCGCTATCGTATATGTGAATGTGAGCGGTAAACCGTTGTTATACGCTTTCCCCGTTCCCGGATCGGTGCATCCCGTTAAACGGACATACTGATTGACTCCCGTCGTCCAAGTGCCGCCCGAGTTGATTCTCACCGTATTTGCTGTCGGAAACGAAAGCGCGGAAGCCGGGTGACTCGACTTGAGGTTTCCCGCGGGAGTATTGACTGCGTCCAATACGCACGCCGTTACGTTTTTCGAAAACGTAAGAATGATATCCGATGCTGGAAGTAAAACGGTTTGATTCGGAGGATTGGCGTTCGTAACGCTCAAACAGTTGATCAAAATCGTGTTGGCGGAAGTCATCACACCCGTCGCGTTAGCCGGAACTTCGAATTGGCAGACGTGATCCTGAGGACTTGCAATAATTTGAATGGAATAATTCGATTGGTCCGGAATGGGAGAATTGAAAGCGTACGTTCCATCGGCGCCGATGTTGAGCAGATCGACTCCGCCGCTGCGTACTTGCAGGCTGCCGCTGACGCTGGAAGAAATTCCGAAGGCTTGTACGGAGAGAGGGTAGGATCTTGTGGAACAGGTCACTTCTACGTATGCGAAAAACGGAGATAGAATTCCGCTGGGATTGGAAATCGAACAATCGATGGCAGGGGTGGTCGAAGGCTGACTGTTTACCTTTACCTCGTAGGAAGAATACCGCGCTTTCTTTTCCGAAAAAGCGTAATCTCCGTTTGTGGAGATGGAAAGCGTTTCGTTGTCCTGATTGGCAAGGACGAGAACCCCGCCGGTCAATCCGGATACTTTCACGTTGAGCGGAATAGGGGTTTGGGAAAGGGAAACGAAATTTGCAAACGTAAAGGTGTCTAAAAAGGAAGTCCCGGAGGGCTTTGGGATACAATTAGAGAAGGAGATTCCTGCAAAAAACAGAATCCGGTACAAACGGAGGCTGGCTGACGGTCGCGTCGCTTTTTTCACGGAATGAATCCTTAACTATAAAGAACAACATAGTTTTATAGGAAAATTTTCATCCCAAATTCAAAAGAATTCGGAAAAAATTGACTGGAACTGCGACCTCCTTGCCCTGCATCGATTGTGCTTGTTTTGAAATAAGGAACATAGTTACGGTCCGATTCGGAAACCGTCGTTTTTGTCGTGGACGGACCGACAAATGCCGCATCTGACACATTTAACAAATAGAGAAGGGCGACAATCCCTAAAGAAATGTTGAACTGATTGTAATGCGAAACCGCGTTCGAGTAATCCGATTGAACCTGCATGTAATTGAAGGTTGCAAAAGGGAGTAACGCAGGGTTATCCATGAGCAAAAGACTCTGATTCAAGTTCTTGCTTTGATCGAGAGTCGCCAAACTCGAGTTATATTCTCCGTATTGCTGCGCGGAATAGGCGACCGCACCCGCGATCAAAATCGGAAAAATCCAGCTTCGATATTTTTTGTCCTGGTTGGATTGTCCCCAGCCCGGTAAAACAGCGGATTGCATCGCCGGTCCCCATTGGATTCCCGGACTGGCGACTCTTTCTTCCTGTTCCCCTCGTTTCACGATTTCCGCAAGTTCTTGTTCGGTATCGGCCAAAACCAAAAATCCTTTTTTGGCGGTCTTTTTGTTTCTTGGGTTTTCCAAGGAAAGAGTATAACTTCCGTTTTTGAGATTCAAACCGTCGATCTTGATTTTGATTTCTTTCGAGTTGACGTATTCGAATTCGGGTTTGATCGTTTCTCCGGAAGGAAGAAACAACGTAACGTTCATAGCTTCGGTAAAATTATCTCCTTTTACCGTGAGAACAGGCCCGAGTTTTTCTTTTACAAGTTTGACGTTCGAGTCCGGGTCCACAAAGGGCGCGCGGGAAAGAATCACCTCAAAGGCGATCCATTCCGAAAATACGGAAACTCTTCCGAATTTATTGAGAACTCCGATCCTATGATCGTAAACTCCCGGTGGAAGATTGACTTCGAAACGGGTGGACTTGGTTTTTTCTCTCGTGATTCTTCCGCTCGAATCCTTGATCTCTACGAGATAACCGCCCGCTTCGGGCACGGGCTTCCATTCCAAATACTGATTTTCTTCCTCGCCGAAAACGGGGAGTAGAAAAAGGAACGAAAGAATGAATATACTATGAATTCTATTCCACATAAATTTCCTTCGGCGAAAGAATTTCCGGAGGTCGGACCGTTTTACTCAGCTTGATCTCGAAATTTCTGGAAACCGGAATGGTGAACTTAGTCGCGCCGGTTTTATCCTTGTATTTCGCGGAGATTCTCCACTGAAACTTACCTTCTTCTAAGATTGCAAAATCCTTAAACGAATAAGAATCTCCTTTGAGTTCTCTTTTCCAGATCGACTTATTTCCTTTCGCTCTTAGCTCGAAAATTTCAAGAGTAACGGATTCCGTGTTTCCTTCGATTTCCCAACGGAAGTCGATGCTGTCCCGATTGGAAATATCGATCGTCTCTTCGGTAGCCGGGCTGTTCTGACTTAGGAAGGGCGCATTGTCCGAAGTCTTGAACGACTGAGTTTTACTCGTCAATAAATTCTCCCCGTTCGATCCGAGCAGAGAAACCTTCCAGAAGTATTCACCGACGGATGGAAGTTGGACGGTTCCGGAAGAAGCACGGAAATTCTCCCGAATCACGTTTCCGCTGAATTCGGAATTTTTGGCTACCTCTAACTTATATACACCTGCGGGCTCGGGTCTTTGCCAACGGAAAGTCAATTTTTGATTGGCCGGATGCCCCAATTCCTGTTCGTTTGAAGGGAAAAGTAAGTCGAGCGTTTCGAGCGCCTGGATCTTAAACTGACGACTCGGCGATAGGACCGGATCTCCCTCTTTTGCGGCGGCTCTGACTCTCCAGAAATAGGTTCCCGCGTTTGCGATCGGACTCGAGGTTAGGGAGAATGAGTTCGTTTTTTTGCTGAAAAGAAGATTCTTAAAGTCGCTGTCGTTTGCGATTTCGAGCGTGTATTCGCTCAGATCGGAGGAACCGGACCAAACGAAAAGGCTTCCTTCTTTGGAAAACTTGCGGAGGGAAATCTCCTCCTGATCGGAAGGTTTTTTCAAAATCGGAGGTTCGGCCTTTTCCAGTTTACGGATATGAAACGAAATCGCTTCGGAGGTCGACGTTTTCAAATCTTGCATCGAAGGTTTCGGGGTTACGCGCGCGTAATAGGTTCCTTCCTTCGTTTTTTCCCAGCGATACAACGTTCCCTGGATTTCCTGGGTAAGAATCGATTCCTTAAAATTCTTGTCCTTGGCGAGTTCGAGAATATAACTTTTACTCAGATCCACGGGCGTCCATTGAATGACGACGCTCGGGGGAGAAGAAGTGAACTTGAAATCTTCCGCTTTTGCCGGTGCAAAGACCGACGGTTGTAGATTTCCGAGAACGGTCAAGGAACGGGTCTCGCTGTATTCCGGTTTACCGGTTCCGGGATGGAGCGCGGTGACGCGCCAATAATGTGTTCCTTTTTCCAAAGACTTGTTTAGCGAAATGGAATTCGATTTCGAGCGGGAAACGTTTTTCGTAAAGCTTGGATGATTCGAAATTTCTAACGTATAATCCTTTACGCCTTCTACCTTGTTCCAACCGAATGCGATCGCCGCGGTATTCGACGGAGTTTGCACGAATTTTCGTTCCGTTGGAGTTGTGAGAGAGATCGACAAGGAGCGGATTTCCGATTTTCCGTTTTTCAGTTCGATGGCTTGGTTGTTCGTAACGTTCGATTCCTGATTTCCGGATTTGACCTTCGCGTTTCCTTTGGAAACTTCGAGATTCAACGCCTGGTCCTCGGACTTGGAAAGTTTCAGGTCGCCTTGGTTGACTTCGACGGTAGTTTCGCCGCTTTTGATTTTGAGTTCGGTGCCGCTGTCTTTGTTTGCCGAAACCGATCCGTAAGCGAAGTCGATGGATAAGTTCTTATCGGAGAAGTCGAGAAAGATCATGCTTTTTTGATCGAGTTTGATTTCGGTTCCGTCGTTCAAAACTAAAACCGCTTCGGCTCCGTCTTCCGTGCGGACCGTATCCCGGTTGCGGACTTTCATTTCGGTTTCGATTTCTTCCCACATGACTTCCGAATCGAACTTTCTCTGCGCTTTCCGGTTTTTGAATATGATTTTACCGATCTCCGGGTTGGTCCCTTTTTTGTGGCCCGAAGTGATATGAAGGTATAATAATATACTGAAAAGGATTACGAGTCCCGTAAGAAAGGTGACGACGTATTTTCCCTCAGTCAAGTATCTCATACTTAACTTCTTCTCCGGGCTCTCCGCCTTCCGATTTTTCCTTTTTAGGAGGTTCCCAGACGATACCGATTCGGTTTCTGAGTTCTTCTATGTTTTTAGGGCAGTTCGGATCGTCCTTTCGACCGAGAACCGCATAGATCACCTGAGGCTCGGATTTCCCCTTTACTTTGATGGACTGCATCTTTTCGACGTTGAACAGACCGGGAACGTGATCCAAAAGATCCTGCGTGATGAGAATGTCCGTTCCGAACGGTTTATTCAGAGCTTCCACGCGGGACGCCAAGTTCACCGCGTCTCCGATCACGGTGTATTCCAGACGTTGTTCGGAGCCGATTTGACCCGCAATGACGGGGCCGTAGTTTAAACCGCAGCCGATTTTGATGATCGGTTTTTTATCGCCGCCTCTACCTTGGTTAAAACGAAGAAGCGCCTCTCTCATCATAAGCGCGCCGTTGACCGCGTTGACCGCGTCTTGATCCGAAGTTTTCGCAGCTCCCCAGGTCGCCATGATCGCATCTCCGATAAACTTGTCCACGATCCCGTGTGTTTCGTTCACACAATGAACCATCTCGGTCATGTACTCGTTTAAGAATTCGACGACTTCTTCCGGTTGAAGTTTTTCGGAAATCGCCGTAAAACTGCGTATATCGGAGAAGAAAATGGCGCACATCTTCCTTTCTCCGCCGAGGGTAAGTTCCTGTTTCAGAACCATTTCGGCGATTTCTTTATTTACGAAACGTCCGAGAGCGTCCTTTACCTTTTCCCGTTCTTCCAGACCCTTGCCCATGTCCACGAAGTAATCGGTGAGAAGGCCGACCTCGTCGCGGGTCGTGGAACTGATTCCGATCTTGAAGTTTCCGCGCGCGATTTCGGTTGTTGCGTGCAAAAGGTTTAACAGAGGTTTGGTGATCGTCTTCGCAAAGAAGAAAACGATGATCAGCGCCAAACAAAGGGCGATCCCCATGATGAGAAGATTGGTTCTTTGGATCCGATAAACCGCTTCAAACGCTTTTTCTTCGGCGACGATGGAAACGACAGCACCGCCTCCGAAACCCAGTTTTTGAAACGAACCGAACCAGGACTTTCCTTCCTTGTCCTTGTATTCGGATTGTTTCGTGTTTTCGGCGCTGTTGACCATGGATTCCACGATCGGAAGATTCATAAAGTTCGTGTTGGACTGGAGAAGTTTCGGATCGGAGTGTGCGATCAAATCTCCTTCTCCGTTCACGAGAAATACTTCGGAAATATCCTGTTTTTGGAATGCGTTTAGGAATTTTTCCAAACGCAGAATCAGGACGAGAACTTTCGGATTGGAACTGGAGGATGGGATCGCGATCGCGAAGATCGGCTCCTTGAATTCAGCGCTGAGATTCTCCATTCTGCCGCCGGTCAAAACGGACTTGGTGATCAATCCCGGACGGCCCGCGATCAGATCGGAAATTTCTTTCGGAGAAACCTTGACCTCGCTTAGATACGGTTCGTTGAAGAATTCGTTGATCGAAGAGGGCACGTTGTTCTCGATTTGAAACAAACCCGCATAAATAAAGTCCGGATCGTTTTGAAAGAAAATATCCGCGAACGAGAGCCCTGCTTTTCCCTGCGCGAGCGCGCCGACGATCTGTTTTCCGTTGGAAAGAATCTCGTTGATGTCGGTTTTGATCTTTAACCCGAGAATATTCACTAAATTTAAATTGTTTTGAAGAACCCGAACTTCCGAATCTCCCCGAAACGCGGAAGACGCGAAGAAAATGATCGTGGAAACCGTGATCGTCATCAAAAGAGAAATCACCGCCATCAACTTGATCTGAAGCGGAAGTTTCGTTTTAGTCGAACTTCCCGAAGTTTGTTTGTCGCTATCTTCGGTCGGACTTTTTGCAACGGGAGAATTTTGATTTTCCGAAGAAGCGGATTTCTTTTTTACGGAATCCGTTTCTTCGGCCGACCGTTGTGATGCGGCTTTGTTCTCTTTTGCGCTCGCCTCTTTAGAAGTTTCCGAAGGAACGATCGATTTTGCGGAAGCCGCGGAACCGTTCGCGGATTCGATTCCATTCGTTGTTGGCGCGGCGGAAACGGTTGCCGAAACGGTTTCCGTTGCCGGATTGGAATTCGAAACGGGAGGAGGCGAAATTTCCGTAGCTACGGAAGAAGAATGCGGGGGCGGATCGACGGGAATCTCTTTTAATTTTTGATCCTCATCCAGATCATCGATTTCGATCGCGTGGATCGGAGAAGATTGGAAACCGACCTTCTGAATTTTACGATCCTCTTCCGTAAGAGGAACCGCTTTGATCTTTGTAAGATTTTCAACGCCCGGTTCGTACTGAATCTTATACTTTAAAGCGGACGGACGTCTTCCTTCTCGAACGAGATGGGAAGAAACGGAAAATTCTCCCGGAGGGATTTCATGAAAGGAATGCGGGTCCTTGTGTCTGGAAAGAAATTTCCGAAAAACCGCTTGGTCTCCGTCCGGAGCCGAATAACCGAAACGGGAAAGCCGACTTTCGAGTTCTGAATCGGAGAGGGAAGGATCGCTCGCGAGTAAAAGTTTGGATAGAAAAAGAGGAAATCTGGATTCGCAATCCGGTTCGATCAGGAAAAGAAGGTTTCCTCTCTTCAAGAATTTTTGAATTTTCAAAAAGGTGCCGAACACCGAGTCGTTGGTTTCGGGGCCCGGAGGAATCTGAATCGAAAGAACCGTGACGAGCGGATCAATGGAGTCTAACGTTTCCGCATCGATCGAATGATCGTTTGAAATGACGCAGATCGTGCCGATTTCTTTCTTTGCGATTTCTTCGGAAAGAAGGGAAAGATCGGTCCGGGATTTGGAATTTGCCCCCGAAATAAATAGGAGAGCGCCCGAAGTTCCGAATGGAAGATAACGATGATTGATTTCTAGCATGTACGAAGACTCTCTGATCCAGGAAAAAATAATTCCACCGTAAGGAATATTCTATTTTCTCCGGTCATTCACCTCTTTATAATATAATTAGTTGATTCGGCGTTTTTGTTTGTTTTTCGCAAGAAATCGCTTTCTGCTATACTCTAGTTTCGGAAAATGGGAACGAATTCTTAAAATAGAGGAAAACTCTCATGGCAACTGCGGTATTTAAGACAAATTATGGAAATTTTTCGGTCTATCTGGACGAGGAAAGGGCTCCAATCACTGCGGGAAATTTTATCAAATTAGCAAAAGACGGATTTTACAACGGCCTTACATTTCATAGGGTTATCAAAAATTTTATGATTCAGGGCGGTTGTCCGACAGGAAACGGAACCGGAGGTCCGGGTTACAAAATTCAGGACGAGTTTCACAAGGATCTAAAGAACGCGAAATACACTCTATCTATGGCAAACGCCGGGCCGAACACGGGTGGATCGCAATTTTTTATCAACGTAAGAGATAATTTCTATTTGGACAACCGTCATGCGGTGTTCGGCAATGTAACCGAAGGAATGGACATCGTAGAAACGATTTCGGAAACCGAAACCGGTTTTCAAGATAAGCCCACCAAGTCGGTTGTGATCGAGTCGATCACCGTTTCGGAATAACAACCTGGCCCGGCCAACCGGGCCAGAAACTTGTCGCTCATTTTTTTTAAATAAGAAAAACTGAATCTTTCAAAAGCTATAACTTATTTCCCTCCTCACCCGGCCTCGGGAGCGTTCTGATTATAATCTGGCTCCTTTTGTGCACGAATCTATACTCCTTTTTTAGAATACTAATCATCGATGCGACCGCTATAAATGATTGAATCTTTTTCGTTTTTTCGCTTCTTTTTGAAAGAAATTGATCGAAAATCCTTTTCTCTCGTTTTTGTCTTCAATGCTTTTCCCACGGGAACAAAGCGAGTTTTGTCAATTCATTTTGTCATAAACTATACAATTAGGCAGTTTGGATTACTTCCAATGATTTAGAGGAAGGTAAATTCGAAAAAAAGAATATTCTGAAATTCGTAAAAAAGAAAGAAAACAAAAAACCAGGATTGACATTTTTATCGAAATATCTACTTTTTAACGTCAATAAAGATCGTGTTGGGAATTTTTTTGAATCGTAGTTTCCAAACATTGGAATTACACCGAGGGTTTGGCTTTTGAATGTGGGCGGAGTCTTTTTTAGGCGAAGAATTTCAGGAGTCCTTCTAAGTGACTGATTCTGAATATCAGTGGGTCGATCTTCTGCAAACGCCGATCGGTGTTTTGGATGAAGGGTTGCGTATTATAAAGTGCAATTCTTCTTTTGCAAATCGATGTTCGGGAATTTTTTCAGAAGTTGGGAAGAGTCAAACTCTGGATCGAGTTTTGCAGTTTCAAAATCCTTCTCTTTTGGAAGAATTCAAAAATTCTAAATTAGAAAAACCGATATTTTTCCGGGAACAATTCCTGAATTCTTCGCAGGAAGAATTATACGTAAGGGGTTCTTTGACTCGGGTTCGATCCGGAAACGAAGAAGTTTTATTCTTAGAGATTTCCGAATTTACGGAATCGACAAAATCGAATCTAAAGGAAAAGGAAATCGCCGCCTTGGTTTCCCGATTGTATCACGATCTACAAGAACCGATTCGAAATCACAATGCCTTTCTAAAATTGCTTTCCGATCGCTTTGTAAACGAATTGAATCCGAAAGGAAAGGAGTTTCTTCGGATCGCAAGAGAAGCCGGAGAGCGTCTCTGGAATCGGATCCAATCTCTTCTTTCGTTTTTACGAATCGAAAAAGAAAAGAACGTCTTTCGAACTCTTTCGTTGGAAGAAGTCTGGAGGGATTCTCTCGATCCCGTCAAAGACGATCTCAAAACGGCGAACGCGAACATATCCGTGGAAGGAATCTTTCCTCGGATCGTTGGCAACGGTTTTCTTTTACGGGAGCTGTTTACGCAGCTTCTTTCCAATTCGATTCGATTCAAACGACCGAAAGAGGCTTTGATTCTTTCCGTTTCTTGTTCTATGGACGACGGATGGAACAAGGTTCGCGTTCGAGACAACGGAATCGGGCTCGAACAAAAGTTGCAAAAAGCTTCCATCGACTTATTCAAAACATTTCATGAATCGAATGAGTCGGCCGGACAAGGAACAGGTTTGTTTTTTTGTAAAAGGATCGCGGAACTTCACGGAGGAAGTTTGGAAATCGAAACCGGTTTAGCGGAAGGTTTCGGAGTTTTGATTCGTTTTCCTAAAGAGTTTCAGTTAGAACAAATATAGATAGAGAGTTTCCTTTGTATGTTTAAAGATTCTTTTTCAGTTCTTTTGATCGAAGACTCGAATGCGGACTATCGCCTGATTCAGGAATATTTGGGCGAGTCTCAAAGTCCTTCGTTTCAAATCAGCCGTAGTGCGGATTTTTCCGGCGGTCTTTCCAGCATTTCCAAAGAAAGTCCCGATTTGGTTCTACTCGATCTTTCTCTTCCCGATCGAGCCGGTTTGGAAGCGTTATCCGAAATCAAACGTAAGTTTCCGCAGATTCCTGTCATCATCTGCAGCGGAGCGGAAGACAAAGAAATCACAGTCAACGCATTGCAGATAGGAGCGCAGGATTACGTTTACAAAGGAAAATTCGATTCTTACTCGTTGAGCCGTTCCTTGGTTTTTGCATACGAAAGAAATCGTCTCGCATTGGAACTCGAAAGGAAGAACGTCTTCGAACAGGAAAGCGAAGAACGATATCGTTTATTTTTTCAATACAATCCGCATCCGGCTTTTTTATTCGAACACGATACGTTCGAGATTTTGGAAGTGAATCAGGCGGTTCTGGAAAAATACGGTTACGAAGAAAGGGATCTGATCGGAAGGAACGTGCTTCATATCTTCGATGAAAAAAACTTCGAAGCGGTAAGACGGGAAATTCTTTCCTTCCAATTCGGGGTCAACCGTGCCGCTTCGATAACCCATAAAAAGAAGAACGGGGAAGAATTGATCGCGGATACGACCGTGTATAAATTTCGTTATCGAAATCAGATTCTGGATCTGGCGGTGATTACCGACGTGACCGAGATGGTTCGCAATCGCGAATCGATTCTCGCGTCTTTGGCCGAAAAAGATACTCTGATTCAGGAGATTCATCACCGAGTCAAAAACAACATGCAAATCATGGTTTCTCTTTTGAATCTACAGGCGGACAACGCGATGTCGCGCGATCTTACTTCGAAAGAACTATACGGTTTGTTAAAGGACACGGAGAGCCGCGTATTTTCGATGTCCTTGGTCCACAACGAACTCTATAAATCCAGGGATCTTTCCCACGTCGATTTTGAGAGTTATCTGAATATGCTTCTGCAAAATTTATGGAATCTCTACGGTGTCGATCCCAAGATCAAACACTCAATCGACGCGAGAGGATTGATCCTCGGAATGGACGTAGCGATTTCCCTCGGTTTGATCGTATGCGAACTTGTGACGAACGCCATCAAACACGCGTTCTCCGAGAACCAGGAAGGCTCGTTGAAACTTACCGCTCAGTTGGAGGATGGAATGATTACCGTTGCGATCGAAGATAACGGAAAAGGAATTCCGGAAGAATTCTTGAATCCGGATCATGAAACCTTAGGATTGCAGCTCGTGACGATTCTTACGAAACAGATTCAGGGAAAACTCGAATTGGAAAAACTGCATCCGGGTACCCGATTTCAAATCCGTTTTCCGGAACACGAGCACAAGTAGAGAATCGGTTGCGGAGATTTCCGCAACCGATCAGTCGTTTAGATTTTTTTTCCGCAGCTCTTCATGGAAGGATCGTACGGGTTTTGTATCTTGTCTCCGGAAGCGATCCATTTCTTTTTGACCATGGGGCAATAAAAAACGTGCATTCCGGTGGATTCATCTTTTTGAATATACTCTTTTAACGCTTCCGAAAGTTCGGAATACGCTTCCAGTTTCGCTTTTTCTTCGGTCGCGCTTTTTAATTTTTCAGCGGCTTTGAGCGCGGGGGTTAGGGAAGAATCGCGAGCCGCTTCTTGTTGCAGGACCGCGATCAGTTTATCCGCGACAACTTCCTTGCCGTTCAGAAAAGACTGATGAATCTGATTCAATTCGGCGAGAACTGTCGGTCTCGTGGGTAAAATCGACTTCGCATCCAAAAGAGCGACATTGAACAACAGGATCAGGGAGAAGAGGATTGTTTTCCGTTTCATTTAATTTCTTTCCTTACGCGACTTTTTTCAGTTCGGCGATACATTCTTTGCAGCTATCCGCACAGTTTTTGCAGATTTCATGATGGGATTCGTGGACCCTGCATTCTTTCTCGCAGGCTTCGCAAGCTTTGATACAGATCGCCGCGACTTCTTTCGTAAGCGGAGAATTGGAAGCCCCGAGACTTACGAATGCTTTGCAGAGAGCCAACGTGTCTTTTACGGTTTTGAGACAATCCGCGAGCATCGTATCGCCGGTGGAAAGATTCTCCTCGCAATGAGCGAGACAGATCTCCGCGTTTAAGATGCACTTGTTCGCGGCCTCCAAGGTCTTTCGATCGACCTTTTTAGAAGTCGGTTTGTCGTTCTTCTTTGCCGGAGCTTCGTGGTGTTTGTGACTGGATTCTTTCGCTAAAAGAGATCCGGCGGATGCGAACGCGAGAAGCGCCGCGGATTGTGTGATGAGTTCTTTTCTAGTTAACATATTGAATATTCCTTTTTTCTAAAATTTGAGTCGATTGTAAAACGAAGTCGGAAAGGGAAAAGAAGGATCAGATCAGAAGTCGTACCGAGGAAATCGAGATGAGAACGGATTTTTGGGAGTCGTATTTCGAGCTTCTCGAATCGGCCGTACGGAAAACGAGAAATTTTCCGAACGAAGGAGGGAACACGTTCCGGATCGAAGAAAGAACCGAGAAATAATTTCTATCCAATTCCGGGGATGGGAGATGGACGGATTCCTGCGAAACGACCAAGTCGCAGGAAGAGCAGGTAGGAACCGGATCTTTTGCCTTTTCCGCTTGATGACAAGGAGGAAGATCGTTTTGAACCGCCGGATTTGCGGACGCCCACGCAGGGCAGCGATTTCCGGAAAGCATCACGGTAAAACAAACCAACGCGACTGTCAAACCGGTCGCGCCGAAAAAAGCAGCCAAACGTTTCGCTTTTCGGTTCATTCCTCCCCTTAGACTTCTCCAACGGAAGCTTCCGGCAAGAAGTTTTTAAAAAATTCGTTTGATTTCATTGCGAATTCGACGGAGCTTTGATCCTTCCAGGCTCGGCTGATTTCGAAAAACCGAGGAGAAAAATTCGTGATGAATTCGATTCTGATTTTAGACGATGCTCAAGAGAATTGTATGCTGATGCAGGGAATTCTCCGCAAGTCCGGCTACAAGGATACGCAGACGAGTCAGTCTCCCGATGAAGTGATCGATTGGCTCAGTTTGAAAACCGATGATCCTCCTAAAAAAGAATTTTCCCTGATACTTTTGGACATCCTACTTCCCGGGATTACGGGGCTTGAAATTCTCAAGATGATCCGAGAAAAGGACGAACTCAAAGACATTCCCGTCATCATGATTACCGCTCTCAAAGAGGCGAACGTTCTTCAGGAAGCGTTCGACTCGGGCGCGATTGATTACGTGGTCAAGCCGTTTGACGGCACCGAACTTTTGGCTCGGGTTCGTTCCGCTCTTCGTTTGTTCGAAGAGATGACTCGCAGAAAGGAACGGGAGAAGGAGTTGGAAAAACTCACCGATCAGCTTCAGGAAGTGAACGCGTACCTCGTCGCGATTTCGAGAACGGATGCGTTGACCGGACTTTACAATCGAAGATACTTCGACGAGGTTCTCGCGACGGAATGGAAACGCTGTTGGAGAACGGGAACGAGCGTTGCGCTTTTGATGTTGGACATCGATCATTTCAAACTCTACAACGATACGTACGGTCACCAAGGCGGGGATCAGTGTTTGAAGCAGGTCGCAGCCGCGATCCGGGATTGTGCAAGAAGAGCGGGCGATGTCGCGGCCCGCTACGGGGGGGAAGAGTTTGCGATCATTCTTCCCGAAACGAGCGAATCCAACGCGGTCGTCGTCAGCCGGAACATCTTAGAAAAGGTGGAAAAACTCGCGATTCCGCACTCCGCCTCCAAAACCGATTCGATCGTAACGCTTAGCATCGGAATGGCGACGCTCAGCCCTAGCCCCGAAAACTCGATCGCGGAATTGATCGAGCGCGCGGACAAGGCCTTGTATCTCGCAAAGGAAGAGGGAAGAAATTGTCTTCGGTTTTATCCGCAAGGCGACTAACGTTTCTCGTTCGGAGTAATCCACAAAAATTGAATGTCGTTTACGTTGGTTCCCGTCGGGCCGGTAAACACCAAGGCTCCGGCCGACCGGAGCGCTTCATACGAATTATGATTTTGTAAAGCGGAATTCGGATCGTTCGTTTGTGAGATCCCGTTCCAAGTCGTTCCATCCACGATCGCACCGGCAGCATCGGTCGGTCCGTCGCTTCCGTCGGTCGCCAAGGAGAAGAGGGTGATTCCGGATTCTCCTACGATTTGTTTGGCGAACGCGAGCGCGAGTTCCTGGTTTCTTCCGCCTTTACCTTTGCCGTCGTGTGTTACCGTCGTTTCCCCTCCGCAGAGAATCAAGAGCGGAGTTTTCGAATTGGAGACGGCTTCCTTCGCGATCGATCCCAAAAAGAATCCGGCTTCCTTCGCTTCGCAATCCAAGCAGGAAGTGAGAAATAAAATCGGAATATTCCGTTTTCTGCATTCGGTTTGTACCGATTCGAGCGCAAGTCGAATGTTTCCGATACAATGGACTGAATTACGTTTCGATTGCGATTCGGAGTCTTCGCTTGAAAAGGAAAAATCGCGGGGAGATGGATCGGGTTTCGGAGAATCTCTATCGGATTCAAAGGAGGAGATCGCCTTTGATTGCGGGATTTTTTTTTCAAGAAGCGATTTGATTTTCGAATCCGAAGGTAAATGATAGTGTTCGAATATTCTGAAAATGGAATTCGGATCGATTTTAGAAGGAATCGTGGGTCCGGACGCGACCTTGGATAAATCGTCTCCGAGTACGTCGGAAAGAATCAGAGTGATCGATTTTGCGGGAAGAATTTTGGAAAGAAGTCCGCCGCCTTTGATTTCCGAAAGAAGAATTCGAATCGAATTGATTTCGCGGATATCCGCACCGCTCTCCAGAAGGCGTTCGTTCCAAACGATTAGATCTTCCAAACTAAGTCCCGCAGCGGGGACTTCCAACAAGGCCGAACCTCCTCCGGATAAAAGAACGAGCGCCGTGTCCTCCGGTTGTAAGGATGCGCAGAGTTCTAAAATTCTTTTTCCGCCGGCGATGCTGTTTGCATCCGGGACGGGATGTCCCGCTTCGAGAATCTCCAGTTTAGGAAATTGATTTCCGGATAAATGTCCGTATTTGGTGAGAATCAATCCTCCGGAAATCTGGGATTCCAGAAGTTCGTAAGCGGCCGCCGCCATCGGTTCGGCGGCCTTGCCGATCGAAAAAAGAACGATTCTTCCCGAAGGCCGATTGGATTCCAGAAAACGCCTCACCGCGGGACCGGGTAAAGAACTGCGGATCGCAATTCTTCCCAAATGAAACAAAACGGAACGGGGAGAATTCAAATCCAAGTTCGAAGTTTCGTTCCAAGAAAGAGCGGGCATACGATTTTCCAAGTTGAACCGATTTCCGAAAAAAGAAACATTTTTCCGATTCGGATGCGCCGACCGATTGAAGAAGCCGGTTCAACCTCGATACGCGGAATGCTCGTTCACGAGCGGACAAAAACCGCAAAACGATTTCCGTTGACATCTGCTTTCAAAACCCGAATGTAGTCCCTCACGGAAACGTTAGACGCCGCGGTTCACAGCGCGAAACATCGAGGAATTTCATGTCGGAAATCGAAACATCTTCCCTAAAAAACGGAGAAAGAGAATACAAATATTTGAGTTTAGGGAAGGGAAAAAATCTGATCTTTTTCTTTCACGGATTTCCGGACGACGCCGGTTCCATGAAGGAACTGATGGAATTCTTTTCCAAAAAGGATTTTACGTGCGTCGCTCCGTATATGCGCGGTTATTCTCCCGGTTCCAGCGTTCCGTTTTCGACGACCGTAAGCATTGCGGAACTCGCGGGAGATTTGAAGTTTATCGTCGAATCGCTCAAGGCAAAACACAAACCCGGACAAACGATCGTGGTCGGTCACGATTGGGGCGCGATCGCTTCGTATGCGTTCGCCAATCTTTCTCCGGGATCGATCGACGCGTTAGTCGCTCTTTCGGTTCCTCCGCTTCCCACATATCTTAAAAATCTGGCGTCGTATCCTTCTCAGATCGTACGAAGCTGGTATATTCTGTTCTTCCAACTTCGCGCCGGTATTCCTGAATCCGCATTGTTGAAAAACGATCTCTTGCGCCGACTTTGGGAGGATTGGAGTCCGGGTTGGAAAATTCCGGAGGATCGGTTTCGGGAAGTTTCCGCGAATTTAAAGATTCCGGAACACCTGACGACCGCTCTCGGATATTACCGGGGACTTTTGACCCCGGGGAATTTCGGTCTTTGGAATTCGAGTCGAGAATTGGTGTTTCATAAAATTTCCGTTCCGACCTTGGTTCTTGCGGGAGAAAAAGACGAATGTATTTCTCCTTCGGTTTATAAAGGATTGGAATCGGAATTTTTTTCCCGTGTTTTATTTAAGACGATTCCGAAGGCGGGACATTTTCTTCCTTTGGAAGCGGCCGGAACGGTGGCTAACGAAATCGCCTCTTTTCTAAAATTATAAAAAACGAATATTCTAGAAACGGGAAACCGTCAGAGCGAGAAAACCCGTTCCGAAAAAACGGATGAATTCTTCCGAAGCGGAAGTATGTTTTATCGTAAATCGGCGATTTGTTCGGATCGTAAACATAAAAAAGCCGCGCCTTTGCGGGTCGCGGCAAGATGTGTTTCGTAAGTTTGAGTCGGTTGAATGCGGTTTGTTTAACCTTCCGCCGGAGTTTCCGACCACTGAATCTTCGGATTGGACGTCGTTCCTTTTTCGGAACGTTTGTCCGCGAGCGATTCGAAGTAATCTTCGTAATACGGAAAGTTCGTTCCCATCACGCGATCCCAAAAGTTGAAGTAAAGGCTGTAGTTTCCGTGAAACTTTTGGTGGTGCAGGTTGTGATGTGTGGAAGTGTTGATCCACTTTAAGATCGGATGTCTCGTCCAGTTTTTCGGAAAAAACTCGTACCCCAGATGCCACCAGATGTTTAGAATCATCGCGTAGAATGTGTGAAAGAGAAGGACGTGAAAGTGGATCGGAATGAAAAGAACAAAAAACACGATGTAAATTCCTTCCAAGAAAGCTTCCAGAAAATGAAAGTGATACGCTGCGATGGGAGAAGGGTTCACCGATTGGTGATGCACCGAATGAACCTTGGAATACACTTTTTTATGGTGCATAAACCGGTGCGCCCAGTAAAACCAGGTTTCGTGCCAGATCGTAATCAATACAAAGGAAAGAATCATATACGGAATTCCGCCGTGAGCCGAGTAGTCGCCGAAATACACGTTGTTCGGAATCAAACCCATTCTCGCGCTTACGATGTTCGTAGTCGCGATGATCGTGAAAACGAAAAGGGTAACCGCGGATTGTTTGAATTCGTTTTTGATCTTATCCATTTTCGGATAAACCGATTGGATTCGGAAACGGTGAAAGAAATTCTTCTTCCAAACGTAAAGGATCAAAAAGGCCAAACCCGCGATCGGGTAATAACGCACGACGTTCATTGAAAATTGAAAGAGTCCGATTTTTTGGACGCAATCTAAAACTAACTCACACTGAACTGGATTCATGAAAGAATCTCCTCGATTGACTTAGGATTAGTTTACGGTTTTTTTCGAATCAAATCGTCCGACTTGGTCGAAACGGTCGGAAAAAAACGACCTGACTTATCAATCAGGTCTTAGAATTTCCTTTTTTTCGAAATTCGGTCGGACTCAAACCGGATTCTTTGCGAAACGCGTCGTTGAACGAGGATTTGGACTGAAATCCGACCTGATACGCGATCGAAAGAACCGTATCTTTCGGAGAATGAAGGAGGAGAAGTTTCGCTTCCGCGATTCGATATCCGTTCACAAGTTGGAAAAAACTTCGTTTTAAGTGGAGATTCAAGTATTCCGAAAGCTGGTGGGAAGAAATTCCCAGTTCTTCGGCGAGCCTCGCGAGTCCGAGATTCTCTTCTTTGTAAATTTTTTTCTCCCCCATAAGAATGTTCAGATTCCGTTCCAAGGATTTCAGATCCACCGATCCGAGTTGCGTGGTTTTGTATTTCCGTTCTTCCTCGACGATCTTTTTAACCGCACTGAAAATTTCGGGATGGCTCTGGCGCATGATGTAGATTCCGCACAAAAGAATTCCGATCAAAATGGAGGAAATTTCCAAACGAACGACTCCGGTTTGCTGGATGCTCGTGGATAAACCCAATGCGGAGGAAGAAACCGCGACCGCGAGAATGAAAAGAATTAAACGGATTTCGGGACGAGTATAAAGAGTGGTCCAACGGATTCTTTGAATCAGATTCCAACTGATGTTCAAAAGATAACCGAGAAGGGTAATCGACATGATCGCGATTCCAAGGCGGATATCCCAGGAAAAATGGCCTTCCACGGATTGCCGCAAACACTCGAGTTTGTATTCTTCCGAGGAAAGATAAAACGGAGTCAAAAGAACGAGAATTCCTAAAAACGGGATCAGATCCATCCAACGAAAGAGGGGAATCGTATTCTCTTCTTCCCAAAGATTGGAAATGTAAGAACGCAAAAGCGGACCGAACAAAACCGCCAGAGGCAGATGAACCGCGTACAGATGCGGGACGAATCGGATGTTTTTGCTGATCAAAAGATACGCGTGCACTTGAAAGATGAACACGGCGCCGAATAAAATCAAAAGAATCCGGTTTCTTCTTCCTTTGAGAGCGAGAGGAATTTCACCCAACACGAACAGAAGAGAAAGCGCCGACGTAAAACCGACAAAGCCGGAAAGAACGGAATTGGTGTCTGGATCTCCGGGTAAAATAGCAAGCATGGATCTTTTTCGTAGGATAACTCAGGTATTTCCGATGGAAAGCAAAACTAATCGTTTCGGGCTATAAAAAGAGCGGTCGATTCGACCGACAATGGAACCGAACCGGTTTGGAACCGGATCGAAAGAAGTGTTCTACTTTGTTGGTTTTGGGTTCAAATCGATTAAGTTTAAAAAGAAGCGAAAGAATGAAAAAAAGAAAGAATTCAGTTGTTTTTGAAAGAATGGATCCGTTGGGAAATGCAATCGTTGGACAAACTTTGTTTTATTGTTGCGTCGCACAACGTCTAATAGGAAAAGATAATGGGACAAAATAATGTTCTCTTCTCCTTAGAAGGGAGGCGTCAAATGCTCGAAAAAATGATCGAAGATTTCAAGGATTCCGTAAAGGAATCGGTTAAATCCGTTCGCATCCCCTTGGAAGTTCATAGTAAAACAGGTAATTATTCCGCGGAAATCGGCGGCTGGGAAGGCACGTCCATGAGCCTCAATCTCGGACGTTTCAATCCTGACAGCGTCGGGGAATCCGCAACCTTAGAAGTAAGAATTCCTTTTTGGAAAGATCCGATTTTATTGCACGGGACGATTACCGAAAAGAAAATCGTCCGTTCCAAGTCTCAAGAAAGAATTACGGATAATGTGCTTTTGTTCGAATCGGATGCGATCGGACTGGTTAAAAAATTCTTACCGAAATTTCCCGTGGATCTCAAAGATTGGAAGATCGAGATCCCCGAGTTTCCCAAAAAAGCGGGATAAGCAAACGAGTCGAAAAAGGACGCAATCGGGCGTCCTTTTTTTTTCGATCGGCGACGAATCGGAAAAGGATTCAATTTTTTGAATTTTCGATGATCGTTATTAGATCGTCCTCGACTTGTTTTGCGGTTTCCGAAAGTTTCCGAGAATCCGAAAAAAGACCTAACAAAGAAGTCGGTTTGATCATTCCGATTTTTGTTTTTCCCCTTTCGGAATAAACGGAGATTCGACACGGAAGCACAAGATTCATTTCCATATCCTCGCTTAGAACCTGGTTCGCTTTGTGAGGATTGCAGACTTCCAAAATCCTGCATTCTTCCGCGAAATCCACTCCCTTCTTTTTCATCGTCTCCTTTAGATTGTGGATGTGGAGAACTCCGTATTTTCGTTCGATGACCTCTTTTTCCAAATCCCGAACGCATTCTTCTACGGACTTTTTTGATTCTACGATGTATTTCATTTTTTCCTCCGTTTCTTAGGATTCGAATATCAGAATTGCTGCATATCATTCTTCCGACTTGATTTTTTAGAGTTCGTTTCCTTGATAAATGTCAATTCGAGCCGAAGGGGTTTTGGCGATTTCGACATTGACATTCTTTCTTTTTCAAGGCATATTTAGGTTCCGTGCTTCCTCTCCGATCCTCCTTCTCACGACGTAACTCGTGAATCCATCTCGCGATTCGGAAACGTTTTGGGACGGACCGGAGGGGCGGGTGCGGGCTTCTTCCGGTTTTTCAATCCAACCTTTTTATCAGGAGAATCCTATGAAACGTTTTTTGATTTTGTGTTCGTTGCTTGTTGCGGTTTGGGGTCTTTCGGCGCAACGATCCGGGGGCGGCGGTCCGGGAATGGGTCAAAAAGGAAGTCCTTGTTTTGAGGATCGTGAAAAATTCTGTAAGGACGTCGATCGAAGAAGAGGGGCGGTACGTGATTGTCTTCTCAAAAATGAAGCCCAACTTTCCGCCGGATGCAAAGATCATTTGAACCGCACGAAGGACCGTCCTCGTAGAAATAGATAGTGGAAGATCCGATCCGTTTTAAAAACCGGAGGGTGAGCTTTGTCGTACTGCTTCGATTTGTAGGAGTTCCCACGGCGTGCTTTCGTTCCGGGCATTTCCGAAATTTTTGGTTGTTGTGGTAGTTCCTACATTTCTGCGGACGGATCCGTTTTTTTTTCGTTTCGTATGAGTTCCCACAGCATTTTCAGTTTCGAATACTTCGGAAATTTTCGAATCTTGTGGTAGTTCCTACATTTTCCCAAATCGTTCGGATGATCCGCATGATTCAAAGGTTCCGACAAAATCCGCGGATTTCCCTTGACGACGCTCCAATCCTTTCCGTTAAAGCTGAATTTCGAATTCAAGAGGAGCGTGATCGGAAAGAGGTTTGTCCCTGTAGATGGAATGACTTTTGACGTTCTTTTTCAATTCTTCCGTAACAAAGAAATAGTCGATTCTCCATCCCTTGTTTTTGGCGCGGGCTCCGGCGCGAAACGTCCACCACGAATATTCCTGTTTGTCCGGATTCAAATAACGAAACGTATCCACCCAGCCTTGCTTTAAAAATCCGCTCAGCCATTCTCTTTCTTCGGGTAAGAACCCGCTGCTCTTCGCGTTGCCTTTCGGATCGTGAATGTCCTGCGGAGTATGGGCGATGTTCACGTCTCCGCAAACGATGATGTTCGGTTGTTTTTTTCTGCGTTTGGCGGCTTCTTTTTGAAAGAGGTCCAAGAATTTCATCTTCGCGTTTTGACGCACGTCACCCGTCGTTCCGGAAGGGAAGTATAAGTTCCACAAAGCGAAGTCCGGATATTCGAGATAGATGCTTCTTCCTTCTTTATCGAAAAAAGAATCCCCGATTCCGAGAGTGATCTTTTGCGGAGGTTTTTTAAAAAGAATCGCGACTCCGCTGTAACCTTTCTTTTCCGCGCTGTTAAAGACCGGAGTATAACCCAATTCTTCCCAAAAAGGGGAAACCTGTTCCTGCATGGCCTTCGTTTCTTGAAACGAGATGAAGTCGGGTTTTGTAGCTTGAATGTAATCGGCCAATCCTTTTTCCAAGGAAGAACGGATTCCGTTGCAATTGAGGGAGATGAGTTTCATAGGCAAATCGTAAACTGAACGAATTCTTCTGACGGGCAATTGTTTTTTCCAGAAATTTCAGATGCAGGAACAGTTCTTTCGGAAATCCTGGTTTTTGAGAGATGTCGATTCCAATTCTACAAGTCAGTTTAAAGGATCGTACGATTTTGGACCCGGTATTAAAACGGGCCCGAGAAGATCTGAGTTCCACGTTGAACCTCGTAAAACCGATCATCGAGGACGTCCAAAAACGAGGGGACGCGGCTCTTCGAGATTATACGCGTAAGTTCGACGGAACGGTTCCCGATTCTTTCGTTTTGGAACTCTCTTCCCTTCATCCTAAGATCGATTCCGATCTGGAGAATGCCCTTCAAAAGGCCGCTGAAAACATCCAGGCCTTTCATAAGATTCAAATTCCGGAAGACAAAGAAATCACGGTTCACGGCAATCGATTGGGAATTCGTCATACTCCCGTGGAATCGGTTTCCGTTTACGCTCCCGGCGGAAAGGCTTTGTATCCTTCCACGATTTTGATGGGAGTGATTCCCGCAAAACTCGCCGGCGTAAAAAACATTCAGATCGTTACTCCTCCGCAACAAGGCGGATTACCGGACGGGCTGATCGCCGCCGCCAAGATCGCCGGCGCGGATCGAATCATCTTAGCGGGGGGCGCGCAAGGAATCGCGGCCGTCGCATACGGAACCGAAACGATTCCCGCTTCCGAGTTCGTCATCGGACCGGGAAGTAAGTTCGTGACTGCGGCGAAAGTTTTTTTAAGCGGACAAGGAGTGATCGGAATCGATTCTCCCGCAGGTCCGAGCGAGGTTTTAGTCATCGCGGACGATTCCGCAAATCCTACCTGGGTCGCCGCCGATCTTTTATCGCAAGCCGAACACGGAGAAGATTCTGTCGCGATTCTTTGCACCGATTCTTTATCTTTGGCGCAAAAAGTCGCCGAAGAAGTGGAGAAGGCCCTGCACGAACGTCCGAAACGCGGCGAAATGAAACGGAAGTCCATCGAAGACAACGGAAAAATATTCGTGTTTCCTAATTTAGAAGAATGTTTTTCGTTTTCCGATCTTTTTGCGCCCGAACACCTCGAAATCCAAACCAAGAATTACCGGGAGGATCTGAAAAAAATCCGTCACGCCGGTTCCGTCTTTTTGGGCAATTATTCTCCGGTGGCGATGGGGGATTATATCAGCGGAACCAATCACATCCTTCCGACCGCGGGCGCCGCGAGAATTTATTCCTCTCTCGGAGTTGCGACGTTTTTGAAACGCGTGACCTGGCAGGAAGTGTCGCGGGATTCTTTGAAGGATTTGTATCCGCACGTGAAGGTTCTTTCCGAGTTCGAAGGTTTGGACGAAGAACACGGAACCTCCGTAAAAATTAGAACTTGATTGTATTCAAAATTTATGATTCTCTGTAAAACCCCAGAAGAAGTTTCCGCACAAGTCCTCCGATGGAAGGCAGAAGGATTGACGGTCGGTTTCGTTCCCACGATGGGATTTCTCCACGAAGGACACGCGACCTTGTTCGACGAATCGGTTTCCAAAGCCGATAAAACCGTCGTTTCGATTTTCGTAAATCCCGCTCAGTTCAACGATCCCGAGGATTACGCGAAATATCCGATCAATACGGAAGGAGATCTCAAACTCTGCGAATCGAAAAAAGTGGATCTCGTGTTTTTGCCCGATCAGGAAACGATGTATCCCGGAGGAATTCCGGACGTACTCTTGCAGATTCCTCATTTGATGAAAAACTTATGCGCGGTTTCGAGGCCCGGTCATTTCGAAGGAGTTCTTCTCGTGATTTCGAGACTCTTTCATTTCGTGCAGCCGAACCTCGCGTTTTTCGGCAAAAAGGATTATCAGCAATATCTGCTCATCCGCGAGTTCTGCAAAACGCTCGCGTTCCCCGTCGAAGTGATCGGTTGCGACACAATCCGCTCGGACAAAGGTCTTGCGCTCAGTTCCCGAAACGCGCGGCTCAGCGAGGGAGAAAAGGAAGAATCCCTCTTGATTTCAAGGGCGTTGAAACTCGGTGAAACCCAGATTCTTTCCGGAATGAAAGATCCCGTTCTGGTGCGAGACATCATGAAGGACGTTTTGGATTCTTCCTCCAAGATCCGTTTGGATTATTTGGAAGTTTTGAATGCGGATACTCTGGAACCTTTGGAAACCTTGGAAGGAAATATTCTGCTCGCGGTTGCCGTGTTTCTCGGTCCCGTACGTTTGATCGACAACGTAACTCTGAGTGTCGCGTCCGCATGAAAGATCTTTTACGGATCATCGGGAAGGAATTATTTTCTCAGTTCGAACCTTCCGCGGGTTCGAAAACGAAAGTCGCGTCGAAGGCGAAAGCAGGTTCTAAAAAGGAATCCGAAATTTCGGGAGTCGACGGTTCGGCTTCGGCAAAAAGCGCCTCCGTAAAAGCCCGATCTTCCGATACGGCGGAGAATTCTTCCGTGGATCTTTCGGTTGCGGGTAACGTGTATTCGGTCGTTGCGGGAAGTCATTCCATACTAGCTTCTTCCTTATTTCAAAAAATCCATCGTACGATCGTGGTCGTTTCCGAAAACAATACCGCCGCCGAGTTTTTATACAGGGAATCCTTGAGTTTTCTTCCCGCATCCGATCTGATTTATCTTCCGGGTCAGGAAGTCCTTCCGTACGAATATCTTCGTTATCCCGCCGAGATGAAACGAGAACGTATCAAAGCGATCGCCAAAATTTTGAGCGGAGAACCGGCGCTCATCTTTACTTCCGTAGCCGGTTTTTTAAAAACGCTTCCTCCCGTGCAAACGATGCAGGGAAGAGCGATCACTCTTGAGAAGGGAAAAGAGATCGATCTCGAAACTCTTCACATCGGGCTTATCGATCTCGGTTATAAACGCGCGGACGTTTGTGAAACCTTCGGCGAGTTCAGTCTCAAAGGCGGTATTTTGGATATTTATTCTTCGTATTCGCAGGAACCCGTGCGAATCGATTTGTTCGGAGAGGAGATCGAATCGATTCGAACCTTCGATCCGGACACGCAGAGATCCGTCGCGGATCTGAACAAAGCGATCCTCCTTCCCGCGGACGAATATATTCTTTCGGACGGACAAAAAAAAGAATATCAGAATCTTCTAAAGTCCGCCGATCCGTCCCTGCATCTTCCCGAAATTCCGGAAGCCAACTACGGAATCTATTACGAAGAACTCGTTCCATTGGTACGGGAGAATCACGGAATTCTTTCCTACTTTCCCCAACCTCCGGTGATCCTCTTTCCGTCGCCGAACTCCGTGAAGGAAAGATTGCTTCACCTCGAACGGGAATACGTTTCCTTGTTCGAAAAACGTTCTAAGGAAATTCTTTGCGCGCCTCCCGAAAATCTTTTGTCCTTCGGAGAAGAACGCCGCGTTCTTTCGGAATCGATCGGTTTATCGTTCATCGGCCTTCCTCCTCGAAACGGAAACGATCTCGTTTCTCCTTTGAAGGAAGCTCCCGCGTTCAAAGGCAAGATCCGGGAAGTCCGCGAAAAGATCGCGGAACTCCGTAACGAAGGCGGTTGGAAGATCGTTTTGACCTCTTCCTTCGAAGCGCAGACAAAACGTCTTCAGGGTCTTTTCGAAAAGGAAGGGATCGTTTTGTTAAACGAAGACTCGACCGAACCAGTTCCGTTTCATCTGGAAAAACACAAGTCGGACGCGTTTCTCGTGTTGTCCGAACTCAGAAACGGGTTTCTATTCGAACATCAGAAAATTCTAATTCTTTCCGAAAACGACATTTTCGGCCGGGAATACAAACGTAAAACCCGTTTTAAAAAACAGAACAGCAAGGCTCTTCAGAGTTTTATCGACTTAAAGGAAGGGGATTACGTTGTTCATATCAACCACGGGGTCGGGAAGTTCTTAAAAATCGAGCGGACCAACGCGGGCGGTAAGGAAAGGGACTTTCTCAAACTGGAATACGCGGGCGGAGATTCTCTCTTCGTTCCCTTGGATCAGATTTCTTTGGTGCAACGTTATATCGGCGGAACGGAATCCCCGCGTCTCGACAGTCTCGGTAAAAGCACTTGGAAAAAAACCAAGGACCGGGTTCAAAAGGCTGTCGAGGCTCTTGCGGAAGATCTCGTGCAGATGTATTCCAATCGTTTGAAACTTCAGGGGTACGCATTTCCGCCCGACACGATTTATCAGGAAGAATTCGAAGCGGAGTTCGAATACGAGGAAACTCCCGATCAGATCGACGCGATCGAAGCGGTCAAACGGGATCTGGAATCTCCGAGGCCGATGGATCGTCTCGTATGCGGCGACGTTGGTTACGGAAAAACCGAGGTCGCGATCCGCGCGGCGTTCAAGGTCGCGATGGCGGGCCGTCAGATCATGATGCTCGCGCCCACCACGATTTTAGCATTACAACATTATAATACGTTCAAAAGCCGTTTCGAAAACTATCCCCTTCGCGTGGAGCTCGTTTCCCGATTCAAAACCGCCGCCGAAACACGGGACATTCTTTCCGACTTCAGCCTCGGAAAAATCGATATGGTCATCGGAACACACGCCATTCTTTCCTCCAAACTCAAACCGAAAAATCTGGGTTTGCTCATCATCGACGAGGAACAAAGATTCGGGGTCAATCACAAGGAAGCGATCAAGAAGTTCAAAAACCTCGTCGACGTTTTGACTTTGACCGCGACTCCGATTCCCAGAACCCTCCACATGGCTTTGACGGGAATCCGCGAACTTTCCATCATCGCGACTCCGCCTAAGAACCGTCAGTCGGTCGAAACCTACGTTCTTGAGGAGGACGAGGATCTGATTGCGGACGCGATCCGAAACGAGATCCAAAGGGACGGTCAGGTTTTTTATCTCTACAACCGCGTCGAAACGATCGAACAGGAAACCAAATATCTGAACGAAATCGTTCCCGAGGTTTCGATCGGAGTTCTGCATGGACAAATGACGGAGGATGAAATCGAAGAAACCCTTCTCGATTTTTACAACCGCAAATACGACATTTTGGTTACGACGACGATCATCGAATCGGGAATCGATATGCCGAACGTGAATACTCTGTTCGTAAAACGCGCGGATCTCTTCGGTTTATCGCAGCTCTATCAGATTCGGGGAAGAGTGGGACGAAGCGACCGCAAAGCCTTCGCGTATATGCTTCTTCCCAAGGATCGAATCGTAACCGAACAAGCCGAAAAACGTCTGAACACGATCTACGAATATCAGGAGTTAGGTTCCGGCTTTAAGGTCGCTATGCGGGATCTCGAGATCCGAGGTGCGGGAAATCTTCTCGGAAAGGAACAATCCGGCGACATCATGGAAGTAGGATTCGATCTTTACGTTCGTATGCTCGAAGATGCGATCGCGAGAATCAAAGGAGAAGAAGTCGCCGTGGAAGTGCGGACGTCCGTGACGCTCAATACGAACTTCTTTCTTCCGGAAACATACATCGGCGATACAAGACAGAAGATCGAATTCTATAAAAAGTTCGAAGGCGCAAGGGACCTCGAAGAGATCGACGAAGTAACCGAAGAGATGACGGATCGTTTCGGCGAACCTCCCGAAGATGCAAAAACCTTTATCCTTTTGGAAAAGATCCGAACCCTCGCATCCAATTTGGGTTTCGAGTCCGTTACGGAGATGAAGGACGAAATTAAGATGAAGTCCGGTTCTTATTTCCGTGGAGATAACGTGAAAATCATCCAGTTGATTTCCGCGAGAACCGGTCTGACTCTGAATCCGAGAGAGCCGAACGTGCTGATTTTTCAGACTGGAAAAAAATCCGAAAAGGAAAAACTCGATACTTTGATCTTTCTCCTTTCGTCAATGCTTCCTTCCAAAAAAGTATAGACGATCCGACCCCGAATCCTATCCTTTGCACAGGAACCGAAAGTCCGATGAAAAAAAACATACTTCTTATTTTTATTACTCTTTTGACGGCCGCTTTTGCGGGCTGCGGAGACAACTCCGAAGTGATTGAAACACTCGACGGAAACAAAATCACCGTAAACAGTTTTGAAGATACTTACAACGTTGCCATCGACGCAATGAGCCGCGTGCAAAACATCGAGAAAGAAAATCTTCTCGAGTTCATCTCCAAGGACATCAACGAAGTTCCGGAGCAGATGAGGGCCCTGAACTATCAGTTCCAAAAAAAGAATTTTTACGATCAGTATAGAGATATGATGATCACAACGATCGCAGCCGAAAAAGACGGTTTCACCAAACGCGACGACATCAAAAAGATTCTCAAGTTTCAAGAGATGCAGATCGTTTCTCAATTGTATGTGATGCACCTCGTGGAAAGCAAAATCAAGATCTCCGAAGAAGAAGCGATGGAAGAATGTCAAAAACTCCGCGCGAAAGAACCGCAAATCGGTTCTCTTCCGATCGATCGTTGTATTCTTTTCGCAAGAGCGAAGTTGAAAAAAGACAAGTCTCAGGAAATTCTTCCTAAGGTTCTCGAAAGAATCAAAGAACAAGTTTCGATCAAACACAATGACAAGTTCGATCTGGAAGCGTTCTTAAAAAGAAAAATCGGAGCGAGCGCGACCGATAAGAAAGAAGAAGCTCCTGCTACCGGGACTGAAGCTCCGAAAACGGAAACTCCGAAAACGACCGGACAGTAAACTCCCTTGAATCATTATCTGAACGCCTTTCTGAGAAGCATCATTGAGGCGATCACCGAATTTCTACCGGTGTCCTCCACGGGACACCTGTTCTTATTCAGTTCCTTCTTTCCGTTTAGCGGAGAGCATTTCGGAATCGAGTTCGACGACCTTTTCGATATTTTCATCCAAAGCGGTGCGATTCTTTCGGTTCTGTTTTTGTATCGCGCCCGATTTTCCTCCCATATCGTTTCTTCGTTTCGTTATATTACGAAACAAGATTCCGATTCGGAAGGATTTCATTTCGTACTTCAGATTTTGATCGGTGCGTTTCCGATCATGGTCGCCGGTTTTGCCGCAAAGAAATTTCTGGATACGATCAAAGCGAGACCGGATCTTTTATCGATTCTCGCGGGAGCTTGGATCTTCGGAGGAATTTTGATTCTCGTGGCCGAATGGTTCTTTCACAAAAGACAAGGAAGCAGTGAGCGCAAACCGGTCGGTTTTAAGGATGCGATCCTGATCGGAATCTTTCAATGTATGGCTCTTGTTCCCGGGATGTCCCGTTCCGCGGCGACGATCATCACAGCGCGCTTTTTAGGAAAAGATACGAAGAGCAGCGCGGAGTTCTCCTTTTTTCTTGCGGTTCCCGTTTTGCTTGCCGCGGGAATTTATAAACTGTATAAGTACCGTTCCATTTTAAACGGAGATACGATTCCCGTTTTGGCGTTCGGTTTTCTAATTTCCTTTCTTCTTTGCACCTTGGTGATCCGTTGGTTTTTGCGTTATCTGCAAAAACATTCGTTTAGCGCTTTCGGGGTTTACAGAATTCTATTGGGGGTCGGCGTTCTCGTTTTCACTCAATTTATGAGATGAAAATTGAATTCACGAGAATAATCTGACACCGGTACTCGGAATGCGCCTCCGTATAACTCTAATTCTGTTTTTGATGTTGCTCGGGGCGCCGATCTTTGCGCAGACGGAAGAACAGATGCTCCGGTTTATCACGGGCGGGGCGGGAACTCCGGAACAAGGCCCTTCTTCTTCTCTCGGAGACGATAAGAAACTCGCGATCCTGAGAGCCAAGAACCGACTTCTCGGTAAGTCCATCGATACGCTTCCGGACAGGGAAGTGGACGATCTTTTATTATCCCTCGGTTTAACAAGAGACGGTTCGCTGTTCAGCAGAAGAAAACGTCTTCGCGCGGCTTTGGAAGAATCCCTTCCCGTTGCCGCGGATCCGTTGTCGGCGTTGCCTCAACAGAAAAAAGCGCTTCCGATTTCGATCGAAAACGCGTCGGAAGGAGAACTTCTCCAGGTGGATAAGAATAAGTCGGGCGTTCTTGTTTTACGAGGCCGAGTTCGTCTGAAACTCCGTTCCGGCTCGATCGAAGCCGAAACGATCACCGTGGACAGCGAACGTCAGGAGATCTACGCGGAAGGCGGAATTATCTACAAAGACGGTCGTGCGATCGTGGAAGGGGATAAGTTCATCTATGATTTCCGTTTGGAAAAAGGGGTCGTGTATAAAACGAAGGGAACGTTTGCGCCGGCTCACTTTATCGGAGAAAAACTGAAGAAGCTGGACGACAAACGTTACGCTTTGGAGATGGGATACTTTACGATTTGTAACGCGGAAAAACCCCATTATTCCTTTAAGGTAAACCGTCTTTATATCTACGACGATAAAACCGTAATGGCGACGAACGTGCGTTACCAGGTCGGAGGTACGACCGTTCTCTGGCTTCCTTTTCTTTACAACAGCAACTTAGGAAACGGATGGATCACCCAAGCCGGTAAGAACAATACGCAAGGTTTGTTCCTGCAGAACTCCTATCAGTGGTCCGTTATGCCTTCCTTTGCATTCGCACCGATGGGTTACAAGGTCCGTGCCGATTTTTACGAAAAGACCGGACAAGCGTTTCACTTGGAAATGTGGAAACAAAGTCCGGCGTTGAATTATTTGATCGATGTCGCTTATGCGAATCATAGAAATTATCAGATCTCCGGTGCGTACGAGGATCGGTTTCACAACTTCGGAATCGGAACGACCGCGGTAACCAATCAAGTGGACAAAGGAGCGTTGTTTTCCGCTGATCCAAACGCACCTCTTCGCCGAATCGGGCAGGACACGGAACCTTGGTGGAAAGGAAGAATCATGTTGAATTCCAAATTCCACAACACGGAAAAAGACGTTACGCGAAACCTCAGTTTTCAATACGAGAATTACTCCAACAGACTTTTTGAATACGAATACGGAAACCGATACGAACCCGCGAACACTCTTCAGTCGCTTTATACCGCGAGAAACGTTCGCCTCGGTTTTATCCGAAACACTCTCGAATGGAAGTTCGATTACACCGAAAACCGGGGCGATCTTTCCATCAACGTGGGAATGAAGCGGAACCTTCTGTATTACATTCTCAATCCGGCGGATAAGTCCGGATATTTTCCGACCGTGGACGTATTGCCTACGACTACGATCCGAAACTCTTCCGAAATCGGAAGGATTCCGTATTTCAACTCGGCCGTGTATTGGGACGTATATTTGAATAACATGATTCTCAGATATTACGGCGTTCCCACGCGCGAGAATCTGCAGATCCCGACTTTAGACGGTTCGTATCAGGATCCTTGGGGAAATTACAGGGAGAACGTTTTACGGACTCAATATTTCACGCAGGGTGAATCTGGTTTACGAACCACTCTCAACCTAGGAAGTTATCTTACCTTTACTCCGAACACGTTTATCGGAGCGAAAAAACAATCCGCGACGAGCCGAAACAACGCGGCCGTCACGGGAGTTACGGATAATTCGTTCACTTCTCTCGAACGTTATCTCGCTCGCGAATCGTACGAATACGTACGAACTTCCTCCAACCTGCGGTTCGGGATTCCATTGATCTTTTTTAATGCGACGTACCGAAAACTCGAAGCGTATAAACCGGAACTGCAGGACCCGATTCTCGCCAAAACGAGACAACACGAACTCGAACTTTCTTTGGAAAGTTACGCTCTGGAGAATTTCGAAATCTCGATCCGCACGATCCGCGACCTTCGGAACTTTTCTCCGGAATACAAACCGCAGCCTACGGACGCGGAACGCTGGTATTTTACGGTGGCGCGTTTTTCCGGTTACTTCGACTTCTTGGACGGGTTTCGACCGAAACGAGCCTCTCTCTTAGAAAAGAAAAGAAGCTTTTACTCCGGACTTTTCATCAACAACGACTACGTTCACCACAATCCGAAAGCGAAACCTCTTTCCAACAGCTTTACCGCTTCGTACAAGATGGGGGGATTTACGCTTCCGTTCATTCGTTTGATCCGGGAATTGGAACTCGGGGGAACCTGGTATCACGTGTACAACAGTCCCATCTTGGACGGTTATCGCGTGTTCGTTAAGGCGAATGTGGATTTTACCAGACATTTGGGAATCGAAGCGGAACTCGATTCGAGGGTTAGTCAACCTTGGAGATATACGAATCAGGTTGGAAATACGTACGATACGTTCTATTATGGAAACGATCCGACTACTTCGGTAGCATCGATCAACTTGGATCGGACCAATTTGCAAAGGGATTTGATCGACGGAACCGGGGTCAACGGAAACGGAGCGAGACAGAACACGGCGCTCAATATCAACCGTTTTATGGGGACGATCAAATACAATCTTCATACGGCGAACTTCCGTCTCGGTTACAGCATGGATTTGCGTGCGGTTCCGGGAGGAAGAACGGACGGACTTGTTTCCTTTTACGATCAGTCTGTGTTCTTTTCGATTTCAATCACCGACTTCTCTTTGGGTCAACAGGATTCTTCGGAACTGACAAGAGTCCGTCTGTTCCGTTTCAGAAAACGTCCGTTCCAAGCCGGAGACCGCGCTGGAATCACATCGGAGAACCCTTGATATGTTGAAGGAAAGAAGCCAAACGTTCAAGCTGATCTTTACCGTATTAGATTTCGTGAATGCTCTTTTCAGCGGCGCGCTCGCGTTTTTGTTCCGGTTCTACTTTTTGGACGAACACGGACTGGATCGTCGATACGTGGACTTGGAAAGTTATATCTTTCTCTTCTTTTTATTGGCCTTCTTCCAGGTGATCGTGTTTATCGCGATCGATCTTTATCATCCTAGAAGAGGACTTTCGTTCGTCGACGAGTTTCTCACCATCGTCAGCGGAGTGTTTCTCAACCTCGTGCTCGTTCTGGCGGTGTTGTTCTTTTTTCGGGGAGATCTGGGGAGCGAACGTTTTTCACGTTATGTGATCCTTGCGTTCGCCACGATCAACACGTTGACGACGGGAGTTCTTCATTATTCGGCGAGAATTCTTCTTCAGAATCTCCGTAAACGGGGATATAATCTTAGAAGCGTTTTGGTCGTGGGAGTTTCCGAAACTTCCAAACGTTTCAACGACGCGGTCATCAAACACGGAATTTACGGTTATAAGATTTTAGGATTCGTTCAGACCAAAGGAGTCAAACCCGTTCGTAAGGACATGAAGGTGATCGGCAAGATCGAAAAGTTCGCGCAGGTTTTGGAAAAGGAAAGACCCGATCTCGTCGTTTATACGCTCGAACCTTCCGAGGGAGATTATCTGAAAGAGGTCCTCGACGCCTGCGATCACGAAGGAATCGATCTCAAGATCGTTCCCGGTTTTCAGGAATTCATCAAAGCCCGCGGAAGAGTGGAGGAGATGGAAGGTCTTCCCGTCATCTCGATCCGAAACATTCCGATCCGGCTCGGATACAACAAGTTCATCAAAAGAACGTTCGATCTCGCGTTTTCGATTTTATTCATTTTGTTTTTCTCTCCGTTCTATCTCATCATGGCCTTGCTCGTGAAACTGACTTCTTCCGGTCCCGTGTTTTACTATCAGGAACGCGTGGGTTTGGATAATAAGAAGTTCAACATGATCAAGTTTCGCACCATGGTGGTTCAGGCGAGGAGCCAATCCGAAACCACGTGGACGGTTCAGAACGACCCGAGGGTTACGAGCGTGGGGAGAATTCTCCGCAAACTTTCCTTGGACGAGACCCCTCAGTTCTTCAACGTGCTTTTCGGGGATATGTCCGTGGTCGGACCGAGACCGGAGCGTCCTCACTTTGTAGAGAAGTTCAAAAACGATCACAGACATTATATGAGAAGACACGCGGTTAAAGCGGGAATCACCGGACTCGCCCAGGTGAAAGGGCTACGCGGAGACACTTCGATCGACGATCGGATCGCCGCGGATATTTACTACATCGAAAATTGGTCTCTTTGGCTCGACCTCAAGATTATTCTACTGACTCCGTTTAAAGGAATCATGGACAAAAACGCCTACTAAAACACTCTGACCCTAAGGGGAGAATCATGAACCTGAACGAAGATTCTTTGCAGAAAATCGCGGACCTTTCCCGTTTGAAAATCCGTCCCGAGGAAAAACAATCCGCTCTTACGGATTTTAACAAGATCCTCGAATACGTCGACCAAGTCAAAGGCCTGGACGTAAGTTCGATCGGAGACGACGAAATTTATTTTCAGCACGAGAACGCGATCCGTCCAGACTTGATGGGAAAACATCTTTCCCGCGAAGAGATCGAAAAGTTCGCCCCGTCCTTTCAAAACGGATATTTCGTCGTTCCTAAGGTGATCGAAACATGAACGAAATATTAAAGAATTCTTATACGGATCTCAAAGCCTCCCTGAACTCGGGAAAAATCACCGCGACGGAACTCGCAAAAGCCTGCATCGATCGGATCAAAGAAGTGGACGGTTCCGTAAAGGCCTTTCTTTCCCTCGACGAAAAAAGAATTTTGGACGCCGCCGCGGAAAGCGACGCTCGTAGAAAAGCGGGAAAACCCCTTTCGGAATTCGACGGAATGCCGGTCGCGATCAAGGACAATATCTGTATTCAGGATACGATCACTTCTTGTTCCTCTAAAATATTAGAAAATTATAAATCACCGTTTCATGCGAACGCAGTGGAAAAACTTCTCGCGAAAGGATTCGTTCTGTTTCCAAGGACGAACATGGACGAGTTCGCGATGGGATCTTCCACGGAGAATTCGGCGTTTCAGACGACCCGCAATCCGTTCGACTTGGAAAGAATTCCCGGCGGTTCGAGCGGCGGTTCGGCTGCCGCAGTTGCGGCCTCCATGGTTCCGCTCGCATTGGGTTCGGACACGGGAGGATCGGTTCGTCAACCGGCTTCTCTTTGCGGTCTTTACGGACTCAAACCCACGTACGGAACCGTTTCGCGCTACGGGCTTGTCGCGTATGCATCCAGTCTGGATCAGATCGGACCTTTTTCTAAGGACGTGCAAGGTTGTATCGATTTGTATTCGGTGATTTCCGGAAAGGATGAAAGGGATTCGACTTCCATCAATCGTCCCGCGTTTTCCGCGAACGACGTTTCCGTTCCCGATCTGAAAGGATTGAAAGTCGGAGTCATCAAAATGACTCCCGAGATTCAACCGGAAGTCGCACAAGCTTACGAAAAACTTCTCTCTCAATTGAAGGAGAAGGGCGCGACGCTTGTGGAACTGGATTTTTCCAAATTCTCCTTTGCGATCCCGATCTATTATATCATCGCCACCGCGGAATGTTCTTCCAATCTTTCGCGTTTTGACGGGATTCGTTTCGGTTCCAGAAAGGACAATACCGGTAAGCTCGAAGATCTGTATGTCGATTCCAGAACGGAAGGCTTCGGACCCGAAGTGAAACGAAGAATTCTGCTCGGTACATTCTCCCTTTCCGCCGGATATTACGACGCGTATTACGGGACCGCGCAAAAGGCGAGAGTTCTGATCCGTAAAGAATACGAATCCTTCTTTCAGAAAGTGGATTTGATTCTGCAACCGACATCTCCTACGACCGCGTTTAAGGTCGGTGAAAAGACGAAGGATCCGGTGCAGATGTATAAGGCCGATATATGGACCACGAGCGTGAACCTTGCGGGAGTTCCCGCGATTAGCGTTCCAATGGGAACCGATGCGAAAGGGCTTCCGATCGGATTGCAGATCACCGCTCCTCATTTTCAGGAAGGAAAACTGTTCGGAGCCGCTCAAGCGATTTCTAAATTAGAAGGTCTGAATATTCAATTTCCGGAAAAGATCGGATGAGCAATTTAACGGCAAGAGTCATTCCCTGTCTGGACATCAAGGACGGACGAGTAGTCAAGGGAGTGAACTTTGTCAATCTCGTGGACGCGGGCGATCCTGTGGAATCAGCGGCGATCTACGAAGAAAATTTGGCGGACGAACTCTGCTTTTTGGACATTACCGCTTCCTCCGATCGAAGGGAAATCCTTCTGCATCTCGTGGAAAGAATTGCGGAAAAAATCTTCATTCCTTTTACGGTCGGCGGCGGAATTAGAACCGTCGCGGATGTGCGCGCCGTTTTGGAAAAAGGAGCCGATAAGGTTTCGATCAACACCGCCGCGTTTCAAAATCCCGAATTACTCCGAGAATCTTCCGAGATCTACGGATCGCAGTGCATCGTATGTGCGATCGACGTAAAGTTCCACAAAGAACGCGATCGTTACGAAATTTTCCTTCACGGCGGAAGAACAGAAACCGGAAGAGAGGCTCTTGATTGGGCTCAGGAAGCCGCAGCGAAAGGAGCGGGGGAAATTCTTCTGACCTCCATGGATCGGGACGGAACTCGAAACGGATTCGATATCAATCTTTTAAAAACGTTTTCTTCCGCTTTGGAAATTCCGATCATCGCTTCGGGAGGCGCCGGAAATCCGGAGCACATGGTGGAAGCGATTCTCCGCGGAAAAGCGGACGCCGTTCTTGCCGCTTCCATCTTTCACTTTGGAGAATATTCCATCCGCGAAACAAAAAGCGCAATGCAAGAAATGGGAATCGCCGTTCGGCTGGAATAAATCGATTCGCATTGTCCGCGGAATATCGGATTCAACTTTCAAACTTTTTCAAAAAACGCCGATCGGATTCTTTTAAATAATAATATATAAGAAAAATATTATATTCTTACGCAGAGAATCTTTTTGCGATCAGCGCAATTCCCGGTTATTTCGTTGAAGTTGGAATTCATGGAAAGTCCGATGTCGTCCCCGTCGGAGGAACGCCAGCCGTTGCACGTGCTTCCATTGCTGAATGTGGTTTCAAAGCCCGTCCAAAACACGGGCATTCCCGGAAGGATCTGAGCCGGAAGACTGGAACCGGAAGGAAGATTGAAAATTCCACCATTGTCTCCAACTCTGCTTTCAACTGCGGTCTGAAAGAAAAACTGCGAACGATTTACATCGTTACTGTGAAAGTAATATCGTTGATTTTTTGCAACAGGCCAATCGAAGCTGGCTGCGACCATATTCCCCGATTTTCGCTGCGGGGCGGCCATGGAAAACAATACCGCTTTGTATTCGGACGAACTTCCCGGTAGAAATTCGCTTTTCGAGGAGGCGCAAATCTGATCGGCTCCAGCGATTCCGCCGAGATTTCCCGTAAAATCGTTTCCCCCGTTATTCGCGAAAAAAAGACATTTGTCGATTTCGCGGATCACAAGTTTTAATCTCTGGATCGTTCTCTTTTGCGAGTTCTGAATCAGAATGGATCGTTCTTCCTCCTCGCAGTTATCATCGGCGTGAACGGCAATCGCAATTCGGATTTTGGACGAGCTCTCGTTGACTTGACTCGGAAAGGAAGCAAATGGAGTTGCCGCATCCTCCGAAATTAAATACAATGTTTCACCGGGATTTGAGAAAGTCACCTCGACTTCTAAATTTCTATTTTCCCCTTCGATTACTTCCAAACGAGTCGTTGGTACGGATTCGGCGAGAATCCTGCTGTTTTCTGAAATCATAAGATTGAAGAAAAGACCGTTTTGGGATGCGTCGAGCGAAAACGGCTTCGCTTCGGCACATCGGAATAGGAAAGATAAAGCGAACCATGGAAAGAGGTAAAAAAGCTTTTGGAATTTTTGGTATCTAAATTCGAATCCGGGCATAGATACGAATATAAAAGATTTCCCTCCGGATTTCCGGTTACTCTATAATTTGGATGCCAAAACCTTAAAAGATTACAACGCGTTGATGACGGTCATCACTTGGTTGAAAAACGTGTTTCTCGAAGTGTTATCCACGTGATTGCGGAAGGAAAGCTGCGCGTGGTCGAAATCTTTGGAAATCTGTTTTCCCGCAGCGATCTTGTTGGACATCTTTCCGCTCGTCGAGGTCACAATTCCGTCGCTTTTGTTCGCAAAGCTCGGACTTCCGTTCGAAAGAATATTGCAGGCGATGTTGTAAACCGCTTCGGAACCCGGATGTCCGTTGCAAACGCTCATTTCCCCGTAAAACGCGGTCACTCTTCCGTCCTTGGACGATTCCGCAAGTAACCGTTCGAGATACGCGTTTCGCGCTCCGCTGATCGCTTCGCTCGGAGAAGGAACTTGATACGAAGCTCCCAATGCGTTCGTATAAGCGAGATCCTTTCCTCCGTCCGTACCCGTCATAAATCCGATGAGTTCACCGATTGTGCCGAAGTTTCCTTGATAACTGGAAGAAGCGAAGGGAGAACCCATATAAGGAGTGCCTAACGTAACGATAAAATCGATCACGTCCTTCGTGTTGTTCGTATGATAAAGGGCAGAGCGACTCACCAATCCGCCCATAGAATGAGCGAGCAGAATCACCTTGTCTTCCGAAGTGAAGACCGTATTGAGTCGATCAATCAGTCTTTTACCGTTGCTTTCCACATAATCGGACGTGCGATACGTGAACGTATACAATTCGTAAGAGGATTGAACACCGGAAAGATTCTGCGAATACATTTCCAACGCGTCGTCCCAAGTGCTTCTAAGATTGCTCACCTTCGTAAACTTATCGGTCGGTGGGTTGAAGCTCTTTTCCTTAAAATCCCAGCCATGAATCAGAATGATTTTCGGTTTTCCTTCCTTGAGTTCGGGAGTTGCGACCGCGAACTGATCCGCTGTGATCTGTCCTTTGATGACGATCAAAGGAACGGGAACGAATTTATAAAGCTCATGATTGAATTCTCCCCAAAATGCGAGCGTGAGTCCTTCGAGGATCTCCTCGGCCATGCTTTTCTTTTTGGCGAGGTTCAGTTTCTCCTTCACCTTTTCCCAAGAGAGATTGGAACAAGAGGAAAGGATTGCGAAACAGAGAAAAAACGCGAGAAGTTTGAAACTGGATCTGTATGATTTCATCATATTCAAGTGAAAACGAAAAAGAAGAAATTGCAAGAGATAATTCGTAAAATCGGCGAGGGCCTTCGTATTGTAAGGCGATTGTAAACTGGGAAGCGAAAGACCGACGCTCAAAAGCGAAGCGCTGGGGAAAACGAGAGGTTTCACTGGAAAGCAGGGGAGTGAATGCGGCTGAAAGAGATTCGTTATTTAAGAAATTTGAATATCTTTGATACCTGTCTTCCGAGCGCGAAAGGTTTGTTTTCGTCCGATTTCGAAACGGAAAATGGTCTTCAAGTCGAGGGAATACCGTATTTCGAGAACGCAAATCGATCGGTGAGGATGCGACGAAGCATCGCTTTTGCGAAATTATTTTCGGTTTACGATTCGGTCGAGTACGACGCCCGTCGCAACCGTAACATTTAAGGAAGAAAGATTTCCGTGCATCGGAATCCGCAGAACGAAATCCGATTTTTCCATCAGGATTCGTTTGACTCCTTCTCCTTCGTTCCCCATCAAAATAGCGAGTTCTTGAAGATCGGGAAGTTTGGACCAATCCTCCGTGCCTCGATCGCTTGTGGAAACGATCCAATATCCGTTCTCTTTCAAAAGTTCGATCGTGTTCGCGAGATTCTTCACCGTAAAGATTTTAAGAAAAGATAATGCACCGGAGGAAACTTTTTCCACGACCGGAGTGATTCCGGCGGATTCGCGTTCGGGAAGAATGATATTCTTTACTCCGAAACATTCCGCCGTTCTTAAAATATTTCCGAGATTGCCCGGATCTTGGATTCGATCCAGAATCAGGAAGGCTCCTGGTTTTTCGGCTAAGAATTCTTCGAGATTCTTTTTATCCGCGGTCTGCCGCGCGGGAGCTTTGAGCGCGACGATTCCTTGATGATTTCTTCCCGGAACGAGAGAATCCAGTTTGTTTCCGGAAACCTTATGGACTTTTACGAACGAAGGAAGCCGGTTTATGATCTTCTCCGTGATTTCGGTTCCCGGATTTTCCTTAACGAACAGCTCGATAAAAGGAAACGAATGTTCGTTCCCTTGATTCGCCTCGGTAAGTTCGATGAGGGTTCTCTTACCGAAGATATATTCCGGTCTGGCTATTTTCGCCTCCAGCGGATTCCGTCTTTCGTATCCTCGATCAGAATTCCTTGCGCCAAAAGCTGATCGCGGATCGCGTCGGAACGCGCGAAGTCCTTGTTTTTTCTCGCGGTTTGTCTTTCTTCGATCAACGAATCGATTTCGGAATCGATTAGATCCGTTTTCGAAGAGAAATCGAGAACGCCGAAAATACGGTCATAATATGCAAAAAGTTGAATGTATTCGATTCTTTGGGAAGAATCCGTCTGGTTCGTATCCAAAAAAGAATTGATTTGGCGCACGGATTCGAATACGACCGCGAGCGCTTTGGAAACGTTCAGATCGTCTGCGAGTGATTCTTCGAATTCCTTTTTCCATCCCTGTGTTACCGGCAAAGCGAAAGCGTATGAATCGGAGACGATCGTACCTTTTTCCGAATCCAAAAGACGATCCACGCAGTTCTGGATTTTACGGATGTTTGCGGTCGCTTCCGCGATCCGGTCCGTGGAGAAGTTCAGCTTGGAACGATAGTGAGCCGAGATCAGAAGAAAACGGATCGCCTTCGGGTCCAGTCCTTGCCGGACAAGATCGCGTAACGTGTAAAAGTTCCCCTTGCTTTTGGACATCTTTTGTCCGTCCACGAGGAGGTGTTCGGAATGAAGCCAGGTTCCTACGAACGTTTCTCCGGGAAACGCTCCTTCCGATTGTGCGATTTCGTTTTCGTGATGCGGAAACAAAAGATCCACTCCGCCCGTATGAATGTCCACTCCGCTATGATATACCTTGCGGATCATTGCGGAACATTCCAAATGCCAGCCCGGTCTTCCGGTGCCGACTAACGTGTCCCAGGAAGCTTCTCCTTCGAGTTTAGGACTTTTCCAAAGAACGAAATCGCGCACGTCTTCTTTTTCGTATTCGTCCGTATCGTAACGGGTTCCGGTTTTCATACCGGTAACGTCGATCTTGCTCAGTTTTCCGTATCCGTTGAATTTCTGAATGGAGAAGTAAAGGCTATCGTCCTTCTCATAGACGAGACCCTTGGCCTGAAGCTTCTGGATGATGTCGATCATCTCCGGAATCGATTCGGTGGCTTTCGGATAGTGTTCGAGTGTTTCCACGGAAACCGTTTTTAAATCTTCGAAAAATGCCTGCGTCCAAGGAGCGGTGAATTCCTGAATGCTTTTTTTGGATGCGATGGAATCACGGATGATCTTGTCGTCTATGTCCGTGATGTTCATCGTCATTTCGACGCCGTATCCTAAAAGTTTGAGAGAGCGGCGCAAAACGTCCACAAACAAAAACGCTCTGAGATTTCCGATATGTGCGAAGTTGTAAACGGTAGGACCGCAGGAATACACTGTGACCCGTTTGGGATCGGCGGGGGAGAATTTTTCTTTTTTACCCGAGAGGGAATTGTGAAAATAGACTTCGATCATTCGGGAAAGAAAATTTCCCTCACGAATTCGAGGTTGGCTCCGTTCTGTTTATCGCCTTTCAGACCGGCTTCGTTTCCTTCGGTAGGGTAGACCTGCATTCTTTTGTCGTTGTTGAGATGATTGAAAAATGCGAATACCGATTTCGGGTGCGAGATTTTGTCGTCCATTCCCACCGAGACCAGCGTAGGAATCTTGATCTTCTTCGCAAAGTTTATACTATCATAATATGCTAAACTCTTTTTCATCGCGCTCTTTTTGGTCTTCGAACTGTTCAACTGAGCGTTGACTTCCTTCATCCAGCTTTTTTCGAGTTTGAGCTGGTTGTCGTCTATATGACAGAAGTTCGGAGTTTCTAAGATGAGTCCTTTGATCCGGTTCGTAAACGCGGCGCCGAACGCGGCGAGTGACGCTCCCATCGATTTTCCGGCGAGGATGATCTTGTCGCCGTCGATTCCGTCCGTGAGTCTTAAAAATTCCACGGCGCGGATCACGTCGAGATAGAGACCTTTCATAAAGAAGGCGTCTCTTCCGTCGAGACCTTTGGAAAAATAACCGGGCGTCCAATCCGGATCGGCGACTTCTCCCTCTTTGAGTTCGGGACGAACGAGTTGCGAACCGTGTCCTCTCAGATCAATGATGAGTTGTGCGACCCCGGTTTCGGTAAGTCCTTTGATGATTGCGGGTCTGTCTTTTCCGTAATCGTGAAAATAAACCACGACGGGAAGATCTCCCCGTTTTCGGGGAATGACGAGGGTTCCGTTCAAGGTCGCGTTTTGCCAAGACTGAAAGGAAATATCGTAGATCGTTTCCTTGATAATGGAACCTTTGAGAAGGGCCTTGGATTGTTTTTTAATCGGAAAGTTTTTTAAATCCCGGATCGCCTCGGCCCAAAATTCGTCGAGGTCGCTAGGGCTGTGAAGCTCCGGATAGGTTTGAAAACATTCGTCAAAACTGATCGCCATCTGGAAACATCGTTTTCACTTTACCGGTGGTGTAAAGTGTTCTTTTGCCGAATACAGCGTCTGTAGCAGAAGTACAGCGATCGTCATCGGACCCACGCCGCCCGGAACGGGAGTGTAATGGGAAGAATGGTCTTTCGCTTTTGAAATTTCGATATCGCCCACATTCCCCGGATTGTAACCCGCGTCCAAAAGAACCGCTCCTTTGGAAATCCAATCCGCCTTGATGAATTCCGGCTTTCCGACCGCGCCCACGATGATATCCGCCTTACGAACGATCTCCGGAAGATTTTGGGTTTTAGAATGACAAAGCGTAACCGTCGCGTTCATCTCGGTGAGAAGCATCGCCATCGGTTTGCCGAGAATCGGAGAACGACCGACCACGACCGCGTTCTTCCCGGCGACCTCGATTCCGTATTCCTTCAGTAAAAGAACCATACCGTACGGAGTGCAGGGAAGATAGGTTTCTACTCCCATCGATAGTTTTCCGAAAGAAAGAGTGGTGACCCCGTCCACATCCTTGTGAAGAGCGATCCGATCAAAGGCGGCTCTTTCGTCGATCTGAGGAGGAGAAGGATGTTGGAGTAAGATTCCGTCCACGCTATCGTCGGCGTTGAGTTTATCGATGACTGCGAGTAATTCTTCCGTTGTGGTTGCTTCCCCCAGACGGATCATCTCCGAACCCATTCCCACGGAATGACAGGCTTTGACCTTCATCGCAACGTAGGTTTCGGAAGCGGGGTTGTTTCCGACTAGGATCGTGGCGAGTTTTGGAATTCTAAGATTCTTCGCTTTTCGTTCTTCGATCTCGGAACGAATTCCATCCCTGATTTTTTCGGAGAGTTTTTTACCATCTAAGAGAACCGGATTCATACTTCTCAGGATTTCGGAACCGACTTCTCTGTCAGGTAAAAAATATCCTTTCCGAACCAACCGAAACCGTAAAATGGGTTCATGTCTGAAACACCGATCGTCAGTAATCATGAATTAGAAACATACGTGGATCGTACGGTAGTCGTCCAAGGTTGGGTTCACGGAATCCGGGGGAGCAACGCAAGACAGTTTATCTCTTTAAGAAACAGCGGAAGAATTCTCCAGGTGCTGGCCGAAAAAGAAATCCTCGGCGAAGAAGTCTTTCAAACCGTAAAACATCTCCGTCAGGAAACTTCCGTAGCGGTTACGGGCAAACTCGTGCGTAACGAAAAATCTCCGATCGGTTTCGAACTCGTGATGGATTCGATCCGTATCGTGGGAGAATCCGAAAATTATCCGATCACTCCGAAGGAACACGGGATCGATTTTTTGATTTCGCAACGCCATCTCTGGTTGCGTTCCTCCAAACAACTCGCGATCCTTCGCGTGAGAGACAATCTTTCGTTCGCGATCCGTAAATACTTTCATGAAAGACAATTTCTTTTGATCGATACTCCGATTCTCACCGGTTCTGTGGGAGAAAGCGCGGGCACTTTGTTTTCCACGGAATACTTCGATTTGGGGAACGCGTATCTTGCGCAGACCGGACAGTTGTATTTGGAAACGGCGATCTTCGCGCACAATAAAGTCTTTTGTTACGGACCTACGTTTCGCGCGGAGAAGAGTAAGACGCGCAGACACTTGACGGAATTTTGGATGGTGGAAGCGGAAGTGGCGTTTGCGGGCCACGCGGAGAACTTGAAGTTGCAGGAAGACTTCGTAAAGACGATCATCCAAGAGACCGTTCAAAATTCTTTGCAGGACCTAAAGGTATTGGAGCGGGATCCTGCGCCGCTGCTTGCGTATCTCGAAAAAGATTTTCCGGTGATCGATTATACGGAGGCGCTCGAAATTCTTCAGTCGAAAGGGGAAGACATCGTTTGGGGAGACGACATCAATTCCGAAAGAGAACAGATGCTCACGACCGAATTCGGCGGACCCGTTTTCATCCAAAAGTATCCGAGAGAAGCGAAGGCCTTTTACATGAAGGTGAATCCCGAAGATCCGAAAACGGTTTTGAACGCCGACTTAATCGCGCCGGACGGTGTGGGTGAAATCATCGGCGGATCGGAACGGGAAGAAAATTACGAAAACATCGTTCATCGTCTGCAGGAGGAAAAACTTCCCGTGGAATCCTATGATTGGTATCTGGATCTGCGAAAATACGGATCGGTTCCGCATTCGGGATTCGGACTCGGTTCGGAACGAATGATCGCCTGGATCTGCGGATTGCAGCACGTCCGGGAATGTATTCCGTTCCCGAGGATGATGGAACGACTTTATCCCTGAAACGCGATCCGTAGAGAGCGTTTCGCTGAGTTAACGCGATCTGTCAAGCGACCCGTAGGGAGCGAGACGCTGAGTTCAGAGAGCGACGCTTGAGTTAACGCGATCTGTCGAGCGACCCGTAGGGAGCGAGACGCTGAGTTCAGAGAGCGACGCTTGAGTTAACGGGATCTGTCGAGCGACCCGTAGGGAGCGAGATGCTGAGTTCAGAGAGCGACGCTTGAGTTAACGCGATTCACTTTTTTTTTAAGCTGAATTCTCCCCGCCCATCCGATAAGAAAAAGAGAGGTATCGTATGGGTCAGAATTTAGCAGTATCCAATCCGTCTTCCATTGAAGAATCCGCTTGGGAATTATTCGAAACGGGTTCTTACGAAGAAGTGATCGAGATCGCAAAGAATAATCCGAATCACGTTTTTTTAAATCATCTAAGTGGAATTGCTGGCTTTGAATCCGGTTCCGATCACGGAATCAATTATTTCTTAAAAGGTTCCTCGGTTCTTTCCCCTCTTTTGGAAGCCTACGTTTTGAAGGAAGCCGGAAAGTTTCGCGAAGCGGCGAAGAAGTTTTACGCCTATTTTAAAACGACATCGGTTCCCGTTTCCTACGCGATCTTACGCACCGGAATTTTAACGAGCGAAGACGCGGTCGATTTCAAAACCGTCCTCGAATTGATTTCTCTTTACAAAGCCCGGTTTTCAAACGATTACTTCTGCAAGGCGGAATTCTTTTCCAACTATCATCTCCGAAACTACAAGGAATCGATTCAAGTATTTGCGGAGAATGCGAAACGTCTTACCGAAGAAAGGGACGTGATGGGTGCGCTCGGACTCGCACTCGTTCATCTCGGAAAATTCGACGAAGCGAAATCCGTGCTCGAAAAAATTCCCGGTTACGAAGAACTTCCGAGTTTTGACGATAAGAAGAAGGAATTTTCCGAAAAGATCGCGAGCATTCCGAAGATGGAAGCGAAACGCAAAAGCCTCACGGTTCCAGAACGGATCGAATTGGGATTCGCGTATTTGTTTTCCGAAAACTTCAAAAAGGCGGAAGAAATCTTCAGCGAACTAGTCGCGGCGCACGGTTAAGAGCGGATTCGAAAATAAGATTCCATATAGAAACGTTTTTCTTTTTTGAATTTCACCGAAGGGGCCGAGTTTTATGAAACGAATTGGTTTTATACAAGCACGGTTCTTTTTTTTGATCCCGATCGTTTTCGGAATTTTAATCGTTCTTTTTTGGTTCGGCAAAGAATCGATCGAGGAGCGATCGGAAAAGAATTTCGTTTTTTCTTTTATCCGAGAACATCTGTCCTCCGAAACTCCTTTCATCAATAAAAACCCGAAAAGAACTTCCATACAATGGCCGAAAGATTGTGATTTTTACGCGCATCCTTCGGAGGAGAATTCTCGCGAAGAAAATTTTTCATACCCCGAAAACGAATGTGCGGAAGCCATGGAATCCTTAAAGGATCGTCTTCCAAAAGATTGTGATTACGATTCCATAGGATCGGGGACGGACGGAAAAATCGACTATCATGTATATGCGGAATTCTTAAAGTATTCTCCGATTCGTTTTTATTTTCTTTCCGACAGAAAGTTTTTGGGAGAATTGTTGTGCACTTCGTCCGCTTACAATCGTTATTACGTGTATTTTATCTACGAGGAAAGTGAGTTCCCCGCAAAAACGAAAGTTCTAAAGTTTAAGACGTTTCGTTTTGAGAAAAACGGTGAAATAGTCTCCAGAGAAAGTTTTGAAAGCGACCGTTTGATTCGTTTTTACAAACCGGAAACAAAGGACTTTGTGGCCTTTCACAAATACAGGGGGATGGGAGATTGTGGGGAATACTTTCGTTATACTCTTTCCGAATCGGATCGGCCGGTTTTACAAGAAATGCGGGCCAAGTTGGATTGCGACGGAACGGAAGCTTATTCCGCCGATAAAGTTCCGGTCTCTTGGACAAAATATGAGATTCCGTTCGATTTTTTACAATCTCTGAGGACGTTATAGGCGTTCTGCTGAGTTCGAAAAAACGATCGCCCTCGCCCGAAATGGGTGGCGGAGGCGGGCTTCGTGGGAAAATTTCGGCGTATTCCCAATATCAGAAAATCATACTATTTGCAAGAAGAATTCCTGAACTCGATCGTTGTAGGAACTCCTACATACCCGTCAAAAATCACTTGCAAATTTTGAAATCGCTCTGCTACCGGTCCCTCACTTGTCTTTCAGAATGATCACTTTACAATTCTTCAACGCCGCCTTGGTCTTCGGGGAAGCGAGCAGTTTTCTCGCATCTTCGCCCGCGATCACGGGATTGACGGGATAATGGCCTGTGACGCCTAACGCTGTAACGAAATACGGTTTGGTTCCTGCGATCGGAGAACGAAACGCCTCTTCGGGAGTTTTCATATAACTCACGTAACCGTTTCGCACGACGTTCTCTTTCGGAACGAAGTAGGGCGAATACAAACTGTTTCCTTCCTCGGAAAGAATCTCCGGAAACAGAGCAGTCTCGAGTTTCAAATGTCTCGCATCCACGATCAGAGACGTGAACTCGGCGTGGAGGGTGGGAGCAGGATATTCCGGAAAACTCTCGGTCTCATACGAAAGAAAAACGTAATTTAGAATCCCGCGTTTTCCTTTGAACCGAATGACTCCCTTTGCTACCGTTTGATTTTCGACAAAGTTAACCGTCGTAAAGATCGGTTCGATTTCGTAGATTTGATTGAAGACCTCTCGAAACATAGAGTCTTCTTTGATCTTTTCGCGTAGAGTGAATTCGGCGTCCAATTTGATCGTGTCGATCTTGCGGAAAAGAAATTTCTTGAGTTCCTCTTCGGCTTGTAGAGAAGCTTTCTTTCTCGCCTCGGTGAGATTTCTCGCCGTATTCTCCTTGCCCCAATCCGAATCTTCGACGGAGTAGGTCAACTTCGGAAGTTTAAAGGAAAGAATTTTCTGAATCTCGCCCTTCTTCCAATCGGTGACCGTGTCCGTAAAGTCCCTGCTTTCAAAGGAGAAGGAGGTATGAATCGGAAGGATTAAGGGAAGAAGGATCGGAATAAAACGGGTTAAAAAATTCTTCATCTGCCTACTCAAAAATAGAAAAGCGTCTTCTATCTATTTCGGCAGATTGGCGAATTCTCTGCTTAAATCTTCCCGATTCTGAACGAGTTTCGCGGGAGGAAGGGATTTCAAAAGATCCTTTCCATAGGTTTTTGTGAACATTCTCGGATCCAAAATCGAAACGATTCCCGTATCGGTTCCGGAACGGATCAAACGGCCGAATCCTTGTTTCAAAACGGTGCAGGCATACGGAAGCTGCAGCTCGACGAACGGATTTCCGCCGGATTCCTTCAGCTTTTCGCTTTTGGTTTCGAGAACGGGATCGTTCGGAACCTGGAACGGAAGTTTAGCGATGACCACTGATCGGAGTTTGTCCCCCCGAATGTCGATTCCTTGCCAAAAGGTCGAAACTCCGAAAAGCACACTGTTCGGAGTTTCCAGATACATTTGTTTAGCCCCGTCCGGTCCGAGATCGGATTGAGAGAATAAGGGAAGATTCGTGTGCGGACGAATCGCCTCATACACTACCTTCAAGGATTTAAAGGAAGTGAAAAGAACGAACGTATTCCCTTGCGTCAACTCGATGAGCCAAAGAATTTGTTTGGCAAGGTCGGCGTGATACCCGTCCGGATCTCCGACGGGATCGCGGATTTCTCTCGGAACATACAAAAGTGCGTTTTTCTGATACGGAAAGGGAGAAGGAACCGTAATGTTCGCAGTGGGAAGATCCCCGATCTTCTTTTTGAAATATTTAAAATCGTTTCCGCTCGTGGAAAGCGTCGCCGACGTAAAAACGACCGATTGCATGCGGGAAGCGAACAAGTCCCGGATGATTTCGTCCGGACTCAAGGGTTCCATGCAAATTTTATAATAGATTTCCTTCGTGTTTTGATCGGGAGGTTCGATCCAATACACGAGGCTTGTATCGTCGAGGAGACGGAACGTTTCCAAACCGACCGCGATCTCTTCCATTCTACCGGCTAACATCTCTAAGACGAGAGCGGATTCCTTTTCGGTGACGTCGTCGCTGTCTTTGGAAAGTTTGGAAAGATGTTTCTGAAGAATTTCCGTAATCTCCGCGAGCACTGCGGCAAACGCGCCCCGGTCCAAACGAAGCGGACGTTTGATTCTCTGCGGGTTATAGAAGTTTAAAGGAACCTCTCCCGAAAGCGCGTTAAAGAAAGAAGTCAGGGCCTCACCGGCTTTCGCGACAAGATCCTTAAGCGCCGTCGAAGAAATAGAAACCGCGATCCCCGTGTTCTTATTCGGAAGCCATATCTGTTGAAGAAGTTTTTGAATTTCCTGAGAACGGATTTCCTGACGAAAAGAGGAACCGATAATGTCCGGAAAGTTATGCGCTTCGTCCAAAATCACCCTGCTGAATTCGGGAAGAATGTTGAAGTCGCTTGCGATATGCGCCGCGAGAAGGTGATGGTTGACGATCAGGATATTGCTTCGTTTCCACTTTTCCCGTTCCAAAAAATAATACGAATGGGAAAAGTTCGGACAGTTTCTTCCAAGACAGTTGTCCGCTTCTCGAGTGATCTTATTCCAAAAATCGTATGAAGCCGTTCCGGTAAATTCCTGTTTTCTTCCGGACTCGGTCGTTCGGATCCATTCGTTGAAAGCGCCTATATGAGGAATCATCTCGGGTCCGAACGTTCCGTCTCGAAGAACGTGATTCATCTTTCGTTTGCAGACGTAGTTGGAAGCTCCCATAGCGACTTCGGCTCGGAGATCGGTCCCCAAGATTCGGGAAACCATCGGAATGTCCTTTAACAAAAGCTGCTGTTGCAGGGATTTCGTTTCCGTAGAAATGACGACGGGCTCCTCGCGTTCGATCGACGCGAGCGCGGCAGGAATCAAATAGGCCAAGGATTTTCCGACCCCGGTTCCCGCTTCCGCGATGAGATGGGTTCCGTTGAACAGGGATTCCTCGATTTTTTGAGAGAGTTGAATCTGCCCCTTTCTGGGTTCGAAATCGTCCCAGATTGCGGAAAGTTTATCAAAGTATGGCGTAGAACGGTTCAATGGTTTCGAGTTTTAAAAAGTTTGAATATGCAAAAAGCGGAAAGCGCCGTCACCAAAAACAGGGAAAGGACCATAATCGACATCCCCTGGCAATTTAGACCCTCCGTTTGCGCTAAGAACATCATTGCGTTTGTCCTCTCTTTTCTTTATATACCAACGCGTAGTGTACGAGAAGCACGATCAGACTGAAAACGATCAATATTCCGAAAAAAACGGATTTCGATATCAAGGCTCGCAACTTTACTGCTTCGGTCATTTCTTGCGTGAAACTTTGTCCTTTTGCAATTCCTTGCGCGATGATCGTATCCGCATTCATTCTGTCGAAATGGCCTGGCAGGTTTTGGAAGAGAAATGCTATAAAGATCACGAGCAAAAACGCGGGAGTTACGTATTGGATCACGAACCAGAAAAATTTCGGAAGTTCGAGATGAGATCCTTCATTTCCGTCTTCCAGACCTTTTTTAGCTCCGACTTTCCAACCGAAGATAAAGATCTGAATGCTCGCCAAGATAAAGATTAGAATCGTGCCGATCCAAAAGTCGGCGAGTTCCAACGCTTGGAAGTTTTCGTTGAAATACAAGATCGGAAAACAAAGACTTCCGGTGAATAAGAATAGAATCAAAGTGGAAGTATGTCTGCGTATACCGAAGGATTCTTCCAAAAAGATGATTCCGGGTTGGAGCATCGTGACGGAGGACGTGATCGCAGCGAGAAAAAGAACGAAGAACCATATCGCTCCGAAAAATTCTCCGCCGGGCATAAGAGAAAATACGGAAGGAAGCGCGATAAAACCCATACCGAACATCCCGAATTGAGCGATCGATCCGCCTAAAAAAAGATAGGCGACCGGAATCGTAACCATCCCTCCGATTGCGACTTCCACGAATTCGTTTAACGATGCGGCCGACAAAGAGGAAAGCACCACGTCGTTGTCCCGCTTTAGATAACTCGAAAATACGAGAGCGATTCCGAAACCGGCGGAAAGGGTGAAGAAGATCTGGCCCGCTGCGGCGATCCAGACTTCCGATTTCAAGAGAGCGGACCAATCCGGGTTCCACATCCTTCCCAAACCGAGGTCGATATCGTCTAACGTTAGAACTCGAACTAAAATCACCGCGGAACAAACGAGCATAAGCGGAACCGCGATTTTGGCGAATGTTTCGATTCCTTTGGATATACCGCGGTAGACGAGGGCGAAGTTCAATACGAAGCAGGTTATCGTTGCGTAAAAAATTTTACCTGAAATCGCGTTTCCGTTCGCACGCGCTCCCGTGATATCCAGATAATAATTTCCCGCGGCTTGAATGATTTCGGCTTGAGGAACGTTTCCGCTTGCGTTGAATCGGATTTGTCCCGTTAAAAAATCGAAGGAGTAGGCGAGACACCAAGCCTCAATAAAAACGTAATATACGTAGATGAGAATCGGAACGGTTACGCCGATGGCTCCGACGATTCGAAGTGGAAAGCCGGAGAGGAAACTTTTGAAAAGGAAAGGCGCACTGTGACCGGTGCGGCCTCCCATTCTCCCCATAATCCATTCTGTGATACAGACAGGGATTCCGACCAAAATGAAGCTGATGATGTAGGGGACCATAAAGGCCCCTCCGCCGTTTGCTACGGCTTGTCCGGGGAATCGAATAAAGTTACCGAGACCGATTGCTCCGCTTGCCACGGTGAGAATCAATCCGGTTCTGGATTTCCAGCTTTCTTTGGGGGGTTCCTTGCTCATACTGTCGGTTCTTGCAAAACGTACGCCAAACTCCTCGCTGTCAAAAGAAAAGCGGAACGATCCGCAAAAAACGGGACATAAAATGTAGGAACTCCACCGTTTTTCGAATTCGCAAACAGGATGAAGAAGGAAGTAGGAGTTCCCACAGCGATTCAAGTCTTGAAAGCTCGTCCTGTACAGGACTGCTGGAGTTCCTACAGTTCAAGATCAGCTTGAGGAGCAAGAAAACTTTGACAAATGTCAATATGGCAGAAAAAAGAAGATTTTTTGACCGGACGAACGTCTAATTTCTAAATTGGATCGAAATCTTAGAAACGGAAAAGCATCGTATGAAACTCGATAAACTAACGGCAAAACTAAACGAAGCGCTTCACAACGCGCAATCCCTGGCCGAAACGTCGGGGAACCCGGAGATCTCCGAGGAACATATCGTTCGGGAAGTCCTGGATCAATCCGACGGACTTGCTCCTCTATTGCTGGCAAAACTCAATCTGAATGCGAAACCCTTTTTGGGAAGGACCGAAGAAGCACTGGGCAAACTTCCAAAAGTCGCGGGCTCTTCCGCGGAAGTCGGCTTTTCCCGGTCCGCGGTCGCGCTATTGAAGGCTGCGGATGAAATCAGAAAGGAACTCAAGGACGAATATTTATCCACGGATCATATTCTTCTCGGGTTGATGAAAAGCGGAACGGGTCCTCTCAAACAGGAATTCAACCGCTTAGGATTAGAATATTCTAAATTACTAAAAACTACTTTGGAAAATCGGAAAGGAAAAACGATTATGGATGATTCACCGGAAGGAAAAACGGACGCGCTCGCGAAATATGCGAAGAACTTAAACGAACTCGCAAAACAGGGAAAACTCGATCCGGTCATCGGAAGAGACGAGGAAATCCGCAGAACGATTCAGGTTCTTTCTAGAAGAACTAAAAACAATCCGGTTCTTATCGGAGAACCCGGCGTGGGTAAAACCGCGATCGTAGAAGGGTTGGCCAATAAAATCGTTCAAGGAGAAGTCCCAGAAGGAATCAAAAATAAAACCTTGTATACGCTGGATCTCGGTTCTATGATCGCCGGGGCAAAATACAGAGGAGAATTTGAAGACCGATTGAAGGCCCTTCTCGACGAGGTAAAATCCAGCGACGGAGAGGTTATTCTTTTCATCGACGAAATTCATACTCTCGTAGGCGCGGGAGCCACCGAAGGTGCATTAGACGCTTCTAATATGCTTAAGCCTATGCTTGCCCGGGGAGAACTCCGTTGTATCGGTGCGACAACTCTTAAGGAATATCAGAAATACATCGAAAAGGACGCAGCCCTCGAACGAAGATTCCAACCCGTGTATGTCAAAGAACCTTCGGTCGAGGAAACGGTTACGATTCTTAGAGGACTCAAAGGTCGTTACGAACTGCATCATGGAATTCGAATATTGGATTCGGCATTGATCGCGGCTGCAACTCTATCGAACCGTTATATCGCGGATCGTTTTCTTCCCGATAAAGCGGTGGATTTGATCGACGAAGCATCTTCCAAGATGAGAATCGAGATCGACTCCATGCCGGAAGAATTGGATCGCTCGAACAAACGAATTCAATCTTTGAAGATCGAACGGGAAGCCTTGAAAAAGGAACAGGATCCCGCGTCCAAAGAAAGATTGAAGACCTTGGAAAAGGATCTTGCAGAACAGGAACAAACCTTTCAGACATTGAAAGCGAGATGGGACTTGGAAAAATCGAAAATCTCCCGTTTGAAACAAATCAAGGAAGAAATCGAGAAATATAAGAATCTCGAAGCCGAAGCGGAACGGAGAGGGGAAATCAATCGAGTAGCGGAAATTCGATACGGAAAACTCGTCGATCTGCAAAAGGAAATGGAAGCCGCCAACGAAGAGTTGAAAAAGCAGGAAGGAACATCGCGGCTTTTAAAGGAAGAAGTCTCCGAAGAAGACATCGCGAATATAGTCTCTCGTTGGACCGGAATCCCGGTTTCCAAAATGTTGCAAGGAGAACGGGCCAAACTTCTTCTGATGGAAGACGCGTTGAAAACCAAAGTGATCGGACAGGATCACGCTTTGCGCCTCGTGTCCGAGGCGGTTCAAAGATCCCGCGCAGGAATTGCGGACCCGAACCGACCGATTGGAACCTTCTTGTTTTTGGGACCGACCGGAGTGGGGAAAACGGAAACGGCAAAGGCACTCGCCGAATTTCTGTTCGACGACGTGAACGCGATGCATCGGATCGATATGAGCGAATACATGGAAGCGCATTCCGTTGCGAGATTGATCGGAGCCCCTCCGGGTTACGTCGGTTACGACGAAGGCGGACAACTGACCGAAGCAGTTCGGAGAAGACCGTATTCTTTGATTCTTTTCGACGAAATCGAAAAGGCGAATCCGGACGTATTCAATATCTTTCTGCAGATTTTGGATGAAGGAAGGTTGACCGACGGTAAGGGAAGGAACGTGGACTTTAAGAACACTGTGATCATTCTTACTTCCAATATCGGATCGGATATCCTAGGATCCTCCGAATACAATTCGGAGGAAAAGGAACGATTGGTAGAGCAGCGCTTGAAACAACACTTCAAACCGGAGTTTTTAAATCGGATCGACGAGGTGATTTTGTTTCATTCGATCACGGATTCGGTGATTCACGAAATTGCGGATATCCAGCTCGAAACGCTGCGTCAGAAAGCGAAGGAGAACGGATTGAACGTAACGTTTACGAACGGACTCAAGGATTACGTTGCCAGAGCCGGTTTCGACGCGGAATACGGTGCAAGACCACTCAAACGTTTGATACAAAGAGAAGTGGGGAACGCCCTGAGCAGAACCATCTTAAACGGAAAATTTTCGGAAGGTCAAAACGTAACCGTGGATTACAAACAAGGAAAGGTGACCGTCGTTTAACAAACGACGGCTCCGTCTACGGATTGTGCGAGTAGGGTAAAGAATACTAATCGTCGTTGGCCGCTTGCGCTCCGTACACAAAAAAGGGAAGCTCGGCGCTTCCCTTTCTCTTTAGGAATTTAACCCTTTTTTAATATTCGACTTTTTGAAGGAAAAGTTCTTCTTTTTTCATCTTTAATGCTTTGGACGCCAGTGTTTTAAAATCTTCGGGCGGCTCCAAAAGTCCGAGTTCCACTTTCGAAAGAAAGGGAGTGGATACCTTCAGTTTTTTTGCCATATCGTATTGTTTGATTCCCAACTCTCTGCGTTTTGCCCAGAGTCTGTTGGTAAGGCCTTCCGTAAATTCAGGATAAACATCCTCTACGGCCTGCTCGTTAAACAATTTTTCAAGAGTGGTTTTCAAATATTTTGCACAGGCTTGTTTGAACTTTTCTGTAGGGTCCTGGCTTCCCGTTTCGATCTTCGAAAGATAGCTTGGAGAAACTCCGAGCGCTCTCGCCATATCGTATTGTTTAATGCTTCGTTTTTTACGCAGCATGTAAATGTGGTTTTTCATTCAATTCCCCTCTCATCAACCAGGGTATTTTGAATAAGCGGAAATTCAAGAAAAAATTTCCAACACCCCCTCGATACAAAATTAGGATGTTATGATTAACTAATCCGAAAGGGTTATTGTCGATAAGTCGAACAATAAGCGTAAGTAGTTACTGAAGAAATTGCATTTGGAAATAAATTCTTTCGAATTTGAGAGAAAGAACGAGCAAAAAGCGATTGGTATTTAATGTTTTTTGAATGTATTTCGGAAGGTTTCCCCTAACTACGGTTAGTTTTTCCGAGAAAACGTCGAAAATAGAAAAGAAAAACCCCGGCATTGATCAAATGCCGAGGTTCGATATTTAGATTTGTCCCGCTTTTAAACTTTCGGAAGCGATTTTGAATTCGTTTTCCGACTTCAGTTTTGACAAATAGTCTTGAAAAATGGACTGTTTTCTGGACTCGACTAGCTCTTGTTTGATTCTTTCCCTAACTTTGCCGAAATCCTCCGGAACTCTCTCGTTCGGATTGGAGGGGGACGGTTTGGAATACGCGTAGAGTTTGCCCGCTTCGTAGGTGTCTCTGATCTCTTTTTCGGTCACGTTCACTTCGCCGTCGGTCGAACGATTTCGAATTAACATGAACAGAACCGATCTTCCGAGAAGAGGAAGAGTCTTTTTGAATTCCTTCGTATCCTTTAGGGTCTGCACTTCTTTGGATTCGGCGGAGATTCGGATCGGAAGATAAATCTGAGTATAGAAAGAAAGTTGATCGTTCTTTTCTTCTTCCGGAGTCGCTTTGCGTTTTTGAAGAATTGGAGCGATCTTGTTGAATTCAACCAATAGATCTTTGAACGCGAATTTGGCGCCCGCTTTGTCCTCGAAAAGAATCGTGTCCGGTTTCAGGGATTGAATGAACTCGGGAGTCAGATCGGTGATTTTCAATCCGCTCTTTTCTCTCAGTGCGTCCATTTCCTTTTTCCAGGATTCTTTTAGGAAACGGTTTCCGTAGTGTTCCGCGGTTTGATTCGCTCTTTCATTCACGACCAAGTCGGAATAAAATTTGGCCGCGTTCTTTTCGTCTTCGGTGATTCCTTCTTTGGAAACGAATTTAACCGCGAGAGTTTTCAGTTTATCCAATTCGTTTTGGAAGAATTTATCGATCTTCTTAGGATAGATTCTTTCGATTCTTTCCACTCTGAGAATATAATAATTTCCTTGTGCTTCCTTGAGGATGAAATTTCCTTTTTGATCCGCAGCTTCCTTTAAGATCGCCGTAAAAGGATCGTCTCCGCAGTTGATACAATGCGGCTCGAGTCTTCCTCCGATCGCTTTTCTTTGCGCTTCATCCGTGTTTTTGGAAATGAATTCGGCGACTTCTTTGTCGGATTTGATTCCTTGAATTTGCTGAAGGAGGCCGTTCGCTTTTGCCGCCGCATCCGGAGTCGCCTTTACGAACAGAATTCTTCCGAACGCGAATTGAAGCATTCCGGAATTCATCAGTTTTTCGGAGAATTGTTTTCTATAATCGTTGAACAGAACCTGAGGTTCTACGAACGCCATGATTCTCGCGTATTCGTCTTTCGTAACGATATTCGAATTGTTGTTGTTCGCTTCGGCGATTTTTTGAATTCCGAGTTCTTCCACGATTTTGGCCTGAGTCGCGATCGAAGCGTTATTCGCATCGGGTTCGACTCCGCGGAGTTTGTAATACGCCCTGAGTTCCTCGCGGGTAACGGTTCCCGATTTGAAAGAAGCGAGAACGTCCGAATCTCTGCTGCAGCCGATCGCAAACAGTACGAGTAGGGAAAGAATGGTTAGAGATAGAGTCTTTTGTTTCATGGAAGTTGTCTTTGAATCTTAATATTTGTGAATTGTTTTACGGGTTGTCTGAGGTTTGGGATCCGGGATTTCGACGGAGATTTCCCGAGTCAGATTTTTTTCGCGGGAACTGTATAGATTTTTCATCTCGACAGGCGAAGATTTTCCGGAATTTTTCAAGAGTCCCGTCTTACCGGGTTCTTCTTTGATTTTTAGGGAAAGAATCTCGGCCTTTCCAGCTTCCAGGTTTTCCATTTCTTTTTGAATGGAATCCTTTAGAATTCCGGAATAATCCCGATCCGAGGAAATTCTTTCCTGGATTTTGCCCAGTTCGAGTATATCTCGGTCCACTTCTTCAATCTTACGAAAAAGATGGGCTACCTTTACCTTCATCCTTCAATTCCCAACGTTGATCTTTTTCGATTCTACGTCGGTTTGCAAGAATGAAAATAAATGAAAGTAGGAAAAATTCAGAATTCCCTGGAAAGGATGAACGAATAGTGCGCAGAGAACGAAAAACAGGAAGAACAGAGTTCTGAGACCGTTTTCGCCGGAACGAAAATGCAAAAACCCTAAAGCGCAGGTTAAAAGTCCCGCTTTGAGAAGATAGAGAACGCCGATTCCATCCCAAAAATCGAAGGTCCATTGATACCAGATTCGAAATCCGGCGATCAGAAAGAATAAAAGGAGAATTCCTTCCCGAAACAACATCGGGTCCTTGAGGAATCCTTCGGCGAAACGCGGCTTTCGTTCGGAAACTTCCGGTCTAAACGCTACGTCCCGTTTGAGAGCGAGAATTCCACAGCAGTGGATGCAGATCAGATCCAAAAGATCCCCCGGCGTGGAGCCGTCTAATCCGCCGATGGCGAGAAAAAGCACGGTAAGAATGGAAAGAGGCAGTTCAAGCTCCGATGTTTCGGAGTCGGTTGCTTTTTTACGGAAGAATAAGACGGAAAGACTTAAAACGACCGCCCCCGGAGATAGAAAGGAATAGGACCTTAAAATCAAAAATAGAACGGATAAGAAAAGAAAAACCATTTGTCTTACGGATGAAACGCTCATAGACTGTCTTTCCAAGCAGTATGATTCTGAACGAAATCATCATTTCTACGGAAAAAATAGACAACGTTCAAGTTATGAAGCTTCAGGGTTCGATCAACTCATTTACCGAAAAAAAATTCAGAGAACAGCTTTCTTTGTCGATTCGTTCCGGTCCGGTGATTCTGGATTTGGAAGAGGTAAGTTTGATCTCTTCGCGCGGGATTCAGTCTCTGAAGGAGATGAATCAGCTCAGCTTCACTTCGCGTAACAAATTGGTCTTGATCCATCCTACCGATTCGGTTAAGAATGCGATCAAGATGGCGGCGCTCAACGGACTTTTTTTAATCGCTCCGGACGAAGAGTCCGCTTTGAAAATGACGATGAAAAATAATAGGTAGGCAATCGTGACAAATTCGATTCGATTCAATTACGCTCGTAAACTTTGGCATCTTCTCGGGTTGATCGTTCCTGTCTGTTATTATCTGGACGTATTTCAAGGTGCATTCGGACTTTTGAATGCCACTCGCGCCGTCGTTTCGGTCGTTCTGGTTCTTTGTCTCGGAATCATTCTGATTCTGGAATATCTTCGGTTTCGTTTTCCCGGTTTTCAGGAATTCTTTTTGTCCATTGCCGGAATCCTAATGAAGGAAGAGGAGAAAACGAGGCTGAACGGAACGCTTCCGTATTTTCTTTCCTGCACGTTCGTAGTCTTTTTGTTTCCCCCGGAGATTTCCATTCTTTCCATGTTGTTTCTCGTGATCGGTGATCCGACCGCGGCTTGGGTGGGAACGTTTTACGGAAAAAGAAGGTTTTCCAACGGTAAGTCCGTGGAAGGGATCGTGGCGTTTATCGTCGCTTGCGCGATCGTAGGATTCGTATTTATGTATCTTTCGGACACGTATGGAAAACAGAATTTTCTGAAAGCGGAAGGATTCGTATTTTATAATAATCTAATTTTCTTGGTTCCTGCGATTTTGATTTCGGCCGTAACCGAGCTTTATTGCGGAACGTATTGGAACGGGCTGATCGACGACAATCTTTTGATTCCGGCCGTTTCTTCGCTTGTTCTGGGTTTTACCGCGTGGCTTGTGTTGGGTGTGGAACCTTCGACGATCTTTTTAAACCCGGCCGAATTGTTTTTGAAAGTATAGAAAAGATCATCTTGTCGTAGGTCCGACGATTTTTCCGTGAAACTTTCAGCCCCACCCTGATTTAGGGTGGTGGGGTGAGGTGGCGGGAAGAAATTTCAGACGAATTTTCCTGTATCAGAAAAAGATACTTTCGTAAACTATAATCTTCGGGCGTAGTTTTGTGGGAACTCCCACAAAACGTTCGACTACTTCTCCGGAGGAAGCACCGTAAAACTCAGATTGATCTTCGTCTTTTCGCTGCCTTCAAACAGGGAAGAATTAAATCGAAATTCCACTTCGGCCGGAAAGATCGTGTTCGTATACGGGAACGAACCGAGACGATTTTCTTTTTTGAGTTTGTCCTTGATCATCGAACCTAAGTACTGGAACGAACCGACCCAATCTTCTCCCATCTCGAAACCTTCCATTCGTTCCACGGTTCCCGAAAGACTCATCGTCGCGTAATACGAATCCTTGATCGCTTTGGATTCGGAAGGAGTCAGCTTTCGATTGAAGCGAACGATAAACCCCGGGGTTTCCCTTGCGTGAAAATAGAGGTAGTTCGCGAACTTCTCCCAAGTATCGGGTTTTCTGTTGTTCGGAATTTCCACTTTGTAGTGATGATTCTTTTCGACCGGTTCGAGACATTCTCCCGTTCGATTGAAATGGTCGCAGAGAGTAATCGTCGTGATTTCGAGCGCGGAAGGGGCACAGGCTCCGATTGTTATCAGTGCGGAAACGAATGCAAAAAATAGAATATTAGTTTTTGTTGATGTTTTGGACATAGGATTCTCTTAGGCTTGTGAAAAAATAAACCGCTTCCGAAGTTTTGAAAAAGGAAGGCGCCGTTTCACGGGCGACCATCTTTTGTTTCTGGTAGTTGTAGATCGTTTCCGCATAAACTCCGTTGAACAGATAGATCCGATGAAAGTCGTCCTGGATGCTCGATAGAACTACGGAATGGTTGCAGAGATATCCGGGAAAGATCCGAACTCCGCTGTCTTTTTCCACCGCGGCGTTTTGGATCGCGAGACATTCCTTTTGAATCGAGGGAAGTTCCTCTCTGTGAATTCTTCGTTTAAACGAAAGAATCTTCGTGTTTCTTCCCGGAAACTGATTCCATAGGTCCGCGTCCGGATCTTGCCAGGTAGGCATCGGATTGCTTTCGTAAAGGGTCGCCGAAAATTTCTTTTCGGTTTTGGCTTTGATGGAATAAAACATCTCCGCGTCTTCGTAAGCGACCACGATAAAAAACGAAGCGCCGGGTGGACGCGTCAATTTTCCCTTTTGAGGCGGATTCTTTTTAGAGGAATTCATCGGGTTAAAAATCAGCTTCCAGGTTTCTCTTTCGAATCGAAATAATCCAGAATTATTTTATTCAACCATCTTCCGTCCGGGATTTCCGGAGTCGGGTCCGTTAGAAAGCCTACGTGCCCGCCTTTCGGGCTGAGAATGGTTTGAATATGCGGCAGTTTATCCCAAGGAATTTTTTCCCAATCGAACGGAGGAACCACCGGATCATCCTCGGAATGAATCACAATTCCGGGATGTCGAATCTCGGGTATGAACTGGTTGCTGGAACAATCGCGATAATATTCTTCCGCGCCTTTGTATCCGAAAAATGGAGCGGTAACTTGATCGTCGAACTCGTAAAAGGTCTTTGTCTGGAACGCGTTCTTTTCCAATTCCGGAGGAAGCTGAATGACCTTGTTCTTGATCTTTTTGCGGAATTCGGAAACGAATCGATCCCGATAGAATCTTCCTTCGAGCGAATCGATGAATTCGCAACCTTTGAAAAGATCAAGAGGAGGGTTGGTGGACGAAAACGCCTCGACTTTGTGGTTTCTTCGTTCGCCCAAATACTTGAGCACTAAACTTGCGGAAAGAGAAAAACCGGAAAGGAAAATTCGATGCGAAAGTTTTTCCCACACGAAATCGATCACATCCTGAACGTCCTTCGTCTGACCGATGTTATACGTTCCTTTGGAAAAACCCTGACCGCGTCCGCAGTTTCTGAGATTCATCCGAATACATCCGTATCCTTTCAGGAGTGCGGTTTGTGCAAGGCTTACCAAATACGAACTGTCCGAAGTTCCTTCCATCCCGTGAATCATCACGATATAAATTCCGTTCCAGGCCGGACCGGAGGAAGAATAATTTGCGATCGGAGGATTGTGTTCCAGCCAGAGCGCATCCCCCGATCCGTCGGATAGCTGGAGCAGAATATCCTCCACGTAAAATTCGGTTCTGAGCCGGTTTACCGGTGGAAAGAAAGTGCTGTAAACGGTTTGAAGGTGTTTGCCTTTGAGGAAACGTTTCGGTTTGAAAGGGCGGGAGTTCATAAAAGGAAGACTAACGTGAAGTTTAGAGTTCCTTAAAGAATTCGTCCCAGTCTTCCATTTGTTCTCTGTTGATATGTGCCGTTTTTTTTGCGAACTTATGAAGTCTGCGTAAAAAATCGATTCCCCGTTTTACGATCGCAGGATCGTCCGGGTGCATGTCGGAAAGATAAAAATTCACAAACTCGTCCAATTCGAAGGAGCCGATGTCCTTGATGAGAACTTCTTCCTTGGTCTCTTCTTCTCCTTCTAAAAATAAAAGGGAGGAGAATTCCAGGAAGAGGTTGCTCAGGTTTTGATCCTCTTCCGGATTTCTGCCCTTCGGTTGCGGAGAAACTAAAAATTCTTTTAAGAATTCCTCTAAGGAAATCGTCTTGGACAAGGGAAAACCGCTTAGTTGAATTCGATCTTGGTCGCGAGTTTATCCACGATTCCGTATTTGATCGCTTCTTCCGCGTCCATGTAGTAGTCGCGATCCGTATCTTCTTCCAATTTGGAAACGGGATGTCCGCAAGCGTCCGCGAGAATTTGATTCAACTTCGCTTTCGTCTTGAGAATTTCTTCCGCGTGGATTTTCAGATCGGTCGCGGGAGCGACGATTTGTCCGCCGATGCTCGGTTGGTGAATCATCACTTTTCCGTTCGGCCAAATGGAACGTTCTCCTTTTTTTCCCGCAGCGAGAAGAACCGATCCCATGGATGCGGCCATTCCCATACATACTGTGTGAACCGGAGAAGAAATCATCTTGATCGTATCGAATACGGTCATTCCGGAAGTTACGACACCGCCGGGGCTATTGATATAAAACGTGATCGGTTTACCCGGATCTTTCATTTCCAGGTAGAGAAGTTTTCCGACAAGGTCCTTGGACGATTCGTCGGTTACCGGACCCCAGAGAAAAATCTTTCTGTGGTCGAGGAAATTTTTGGAGATTTTACTTCCTGTGAGTTCTTCGAATACTTCCGTGATTTTTTCCGTTTCTGGCATTCCTGAACCTTTCCTTAGTAGTTGGTAAAGTCCAGTTTCTTCTTCCTCATTTTTATGAAAACTCCAATACAAGTAAAACTAGCGAAGATTGCGTAGAAAATCCGAATAAAATGGATGGGCGGAACCGGAAATTGTTTCCCGGGACGAAACGCGTTGAGCCGGGAAGCCAAGATCGGTTTGAGTTCGCTTGAGTTCGAGATTTCCCGAAATTTTACGATATGAGCGTTTTCGCTCAGAAGATAAAAACGGCGCGCTTCCCGTTCAAGAGCGGCTTGATCGTTTTTTAAAATCTTCTGCTTCTCTTCCAACTGTCTATTCTCATAGGCAAGCCTTTCCACGTCCAACTGCAAGGACGCGAGCGTTTCTTCGAGTTGGGATCGCACGACGATTCCGGATTCTCCCAGGACGATGAAGTAAAACAATCCCGCGAGAAAACAAGAGAACCAAAAGACTTTTGTCGAAAGAGAAGTCATAAATTTTACCCGTTTACAGGTTGTAAAAAGTGTCCCTGCCTTTATAAACCGCGGACTTTCCGAGTTCTTCTTCGATACGGAGAAGCTCGTTGTATTTCGCGATTCGATCCGTTCTGGAAAGCGAACCCGTTTTGATCTGACCCGCGTTCGTCGCAACCGCGATATGAGAGATCGTAACGTCTTCGGTTTCTCCGCTTCGATGGCTCACGACGTTCGTGTACTTCGCTTTTTTCGCCATTTCGATGGAAGCGAGAGTTTCCGAAAGGGAACCGATCTGATTTACTTTGATCAAAATCGAATTTCCGACTCCGGAAGCGATTCCTTGGGAGAGTTTCTCGATGTTCGTCACAAAAAGATCGTCTCCTACCAGCTGAACTTTCTTACCGATCTTATCGGAAAGAAGCTTCCAACCTTCCCAGTCGTTTTCATCCAACCCGTCTTCGATGGTGATGATCGGATACTTGGAAACCAAGTTCGCATAATAATCCACGAGTTCGGCGCTGGAGAATTCCTTATTATTTTCGGCACCGAGTACGTATTTCTTTTTGCTTTTGTCGTAAAACTCGGAAGAAGCCGCGTCGAGTCCCAATAAAACGTCTTTTTCGGGCTTGTATCCGGCTTTTTCGATCGCTTGGAGAATGACTTCGATCGCTTCCACGTTGCTGGTTAGGTCCGGCGCAAATCCGCCTTCGTCGCCGACCGCGGTGTTTAAATTCTTACTTTTAAGAACCGCTTTCAAAGAATGGAATACTTCCGCTCCCATGCGGAGTCCTTCCCGGAAACTTTTCGCTCCCACGGGAAGAATCATAAATTCCTGAAAGTCCACGTTGTTGTCCGCGTGCGCCCCGCCGTTGATGATGTTCATCATCGGAACCGGAAGTTCACGGGCAAAGTTCCCGCCGATATAACGGTAGAGTGGAAGTTTGGAATGGGCCGCCGCGGCTCTGGCAACCGCGAGGGAAGTTCCGAGAATGGCATTGGCTCCGAGTTTTCCCTTGTTCTTCGTTCCGTCCGCGTCGAGCATGAGTTGGTCGATTCGATTTTGATCGAGTCCGTCTTCCCCCTTAAGTACTTCCTGAATTTTTATATTTACGTGTTCGACCGCTTTGAGAACGCCTTTTCCCAGATAACGGTGTTTGTCCCCGTCTCTGAGTTCCACAGCTTCGTATTCGCCGGTTGATGCGCCGGAAGGAACCGCGGCTCTACCAAAAGAACCGTCTGCAAGAGTTACATCCACCTCAACGGTAGGATTTCCACGGGAATCGATAATTTCCCGAGCGCGAATTTTCTGAATTTGAGAGTTATGAGACATTTTATTTCCTGAGATTCTATCTATGGTTTCCGTCTTAGAATCGCGGTTCGCGATTTCGATCGGAGTCAGGGTTATTAAACGGTCCGTATCTAAGAAATCAAGCGGGAAACGAAAAAATGGATTGCTCGCGATTTGTTGCTCGGTTTCCATTTTCTTTTCTTCGTGGATTTTTGAGTGATGTTTGTTGTGTTCGCTCTTCTTTACTTTCGCGAAGAATTAAAATAAATCTCAATCTTGCTCCCTACGGGTCGCAAGATAGGGATTGCAAGATAAGGATCGCTCTCTTTTTCGACGTTGTTGGAAGCAACTTACAAAACTCAATCTTGCTCCCTACGGGTCGCAAGATAGGTCGCAAGATGGGGATTGCAAGATAAGGATCGGTCTCTTTTCCAACGTTGTTGGAAGCAACTCACGACGCTCCGCTGTTCGTTGGCTATCTCACTCTCTAAGGATCGCTCGATATATGAAACTTTCCGAAAAACACGCTCTTGTATTTCATATTCTATTTTTTGCACTTAGTATTCCCATCTTGTTCTTTCCCGGAAGCGTTTCGAGCGGTTGGAGAATGTTCGCGCTTGTTTTGGGCTACAACGTGGGAATCCTTTTGTTCGCGAGAATCTGGGCGCACGAACGTTGGACCGATCTTTGGTTATTTCTTTTTCCTCTGAGTTGTCTTCAGATTTTTCCGGATTGGTTTTTATCCCAGGTTCTCGGAGTCGTCGAATTTCCCGCGGATGGGTTTGCGAAAATCGGAACGGTTTCCGGCTATATGGCGGGGCTTTGGGTGATTCCGTTGTTCGTATCTACATTCGTTTCCGTTCGATTTCGCAAACGTTTTCCCGATGCACCGGCACTTCAAAGTTATCTGTTAGGCGGTTTGATCGCTTTCGTTGTCTTTTTAGTTTCGGAAGAAGTTTCGTATTTGATTCCGGTTTGGTTTGCGAAGAACGTTTGGATGGTCGATCACGTGGCGGTTTACGTTTTGGCGCCGGAATTCATTCTTGCGGTCTTCGCTTGTTATGCATATCACGTTTGCGCGTATTCTTCCTTACCCGAAAAAATCCTTTGGGCGTTTTTGACGATGTTCGTCTATCTAGGGGCTTTGGGATTTTTCTTTCTTTTATTCGAAGGGAGCACGAAGCTCGTTCCGGCCGGCGGTTGAGGAAGAACGGCGCGGGACTCCCAACAAGGGATTTTTTCGGATGGATCCGTGGGAACTCCTGCGGCTCGTAAAAATGCAGCGCACTTGTGGGATCTCCAACCCGTTCCGATGTTAGGGCGTATGAGTTCCCACAAAACTTCGGTTTCGCTATAGGACGGTACTTTGGTTTTCGTGGTAGTTCCCACAAAATCGCTTTTATCACGGTGGATTTGTAAGAGTTCCAACATTTCTCCTTCCGTGGTAGTTCCCACAGATTTTCCCGATCACGGTAAATTCTTCTTAAAAAAGAATAAAAACCGATTCTCCCTCTAAAAACCGCGTAAGTATTTTGCTTTTCAGGGGAACCCTCCGTCGAAAATCATCGGATTGTACCCTCATGACTGATAAACAGAAATTCATCCGTAACTTTTCCATCATCGCGCATATCGACCACGGTAAGTCCACTTTGGCGGACAGACTTTTGGAGATCGGTCAAGTTACGAACGATCGAACCAAAAAAGATCAGATTTTGGATTCGATGGATATCGAGCGGGAGAGAGGGATCACGATCAAGGCCAACAACGCTACCTTTGATTATCTCGCCGACGACGGCAATACATACATCATGAATCTTCTGGATACTCCGGGGCACGTGGATTTCACATACGAAGTTTCACGTTCTCTCAAAGCCTGCGAGGGAGTTCTTCTGATTGTAGACGCGAGTCAAGGCGTGGAAGCCCAGACTTTGGCGAACCTTTATCTTGCCATGGAGCAGGATCTGGAAATTCTTCCGGTGATGAACAAGATCGATCTTCCTGCGGCGGACGTTGAAAAAACCAAGGTTCAAATCGAAGAGAGTTTGGGGCTCGACTCGGAAAAGGCCGTCGCGATTTCCGCAAAGACCGGTCTGAATGTGAAGGCGGTTTTAGAAGCGATCACAAAAGAAATTCCGGCTCCGAAAGGAGATCCAAACGGACCTCTCAAAGCTCTCGTTTATGATTCTTACTTTGATCCTTATATGGGAGTCGTGATTAAGATCCGCGTGTTTGACGGTTCGATCAAAAAGGGCGACCGGATTTTGATGATGAGCACGGGCAAAGACTTCACGGTAAACGAGGTCGGAATCAACAGAATCACCTTAACTCCGAAAGAAAGTTTGGGCGCGGGGGAAGTTGGATATATCATCGCCGGAATCAAAAAAGTTTCCGATGCAAAGACGGGTGATACCGTTACGTTATTTTCCAATCCGACGAAAGAATCCATTCCCGGTTATAAGGAAGCGAAGCCGATGGTATTCGCGGGATTGTTTCCGATCAACGGAGAACAATTCGACGAACTCGTGGACGCGATCGAAAAACTCAAGTTAAACGATGCGGCTCTCGTGTTTGAAAAAGAAAGTTCCGTCGCGCTCGGATTCGGCTTTCGCGTCGGCTACCTCGGACTTTTACACATGGAGATCGTGCAAGAACGATTGGAACGGGAATTCAATCTCGATCTCATCACGACCGCCCCTTCGGTAAAATACATCATTCGAAGCAAAAACGGAGAAGTGGAGGAGATCGATAACCCTTCCCGCTTTCCCGACCCGATCACGATCGAATCCACGGAAGAACCGTATGTGAAAGCGACCGTCATCACCCCGAACGAATACGTAGGGAACATCATGGCTCTCGCGATGGATAAACGGGGGATTCAGTTGGATACGGTGTATCTGACACAGGATAAGGTTCAGCTTACGTACGAACTTCCTCTTGCCGAACTTATTTTCGAATTTTATGATAAGCTAAAGTCTTTTACGCGCGGCTACGCATCTCTCGACTACGAACCCTCCGGTTATAAGACATCGCAACTCGTGAAGATGGACATCCTCGTGAACGGAGAACCCGTCGACGCCCTTTCTATGATCGTTCACAGAACGAAGGCGGAGCAAAGAGGAAGAGAAATCATCGAAAAACTGAAGGATCTGATTCCGAGACATCAGTTTATGATTCCGATCCAAGCGGCCGTGGGAGGAAAGATTCTTGCCCGAGAAAGCATTTCCGCGCTCCGTAAAAACGTAACAGCGAAGTGTTACGGTGGGGACATCACTCGTAAAAAGAAACTCTTAGAGAAACAGAAAGAAGGGAAGAAGCGGATGAAGCAGATCGGGAACGTGGAAATCCCGCAAGAAGCCTTTTTGGCGGTTTTGAAAACGGGGAACTGAGCGGATCCTTATTTATGTTCGAATTTGATATAAACTTTAATAGCCAAGATAAGATCTTACACTACGTTCCTGTTTATGACGAAAATTGTAAGTTGTCGAGCCGGTCTTCTGCAAGGATTTGATTGTCGGGACATTCGGTCTTCGAGATAACTTTTGTTTGATTTCGAAAGTTTTGTGGGAACTCATACGGAAATTCCTAGGAAGGGCTGATCGCCGCTCCTTTTTCTGTGTGGGAACTCCCACGGTTCTTAAAACGAAGGCCTTGCCTTCCGATTTTTCCGTCGAACCCGGTCACGGAGTAGCAGTTCCCACAATTTTTAGAAATGAACGGTCCAAAGCAGCCGCTGCAAAACGAATTCGTTGATCATCTTCTTTTGCAAGTTTCCTTGCCGATTCGGATTCAAAAAATTCCGATGGATGCGAATCCGTCCGCAACCTTATCCGTCCTTCGCGACGATCGCCTTGCATTCGGCATAGGAACAAAAGCCAGAAAGTTTCTTGGAATTCACGCGACTCTCCGGACCCAAAATATTCGATCGGTTTTGTTACAAGGGGAACTTCACGGCAACGCGTTGGCTGGGTTTGCGTTTCTATTCCGTAGCTTCGGTTACCGGGTTCGATCGATTGCCTATACGCGCGATCCAAAACGGGCGAGCGCCAATTCGATTTTGACAAAACGTCATTCTCATTCTTTGGAACTGTTTTCTTCGCGCACCGAATGGATGCAAAGAATTTTGCGGCTTTCAGAGGAAATGTCCGTCGTCACACTCGATTCCTACCGTTTTACAAATCACACATCCGTCAAAGATGGAATTCCTACGATCAATCCGGTTTCGGCGCAAGAATTTCCCGATCCCGATTTTTCGGGATCCATCCTCATCCCTGAATACGGATTGTGCCGCGCCGCTTTGGAAGGGATCGATTCCCTTTGGGAAAAAATTCAGATTTCTGAGTACGATCGAATTGTGATCGACGTCGGTTCCGGTTCGACGTATTTATCGGCGCTTCGGTTTTTTCAAAATCGAATTCCGGTCCACGGAATCGCCATCGGACTTCCTAAATCGAAGTTATTGTATTGGCTCGAGGAGAAAAAGAGGCTTCTCGGGTTGGAATGGTTACGAATTGACGACGAACGAATCTTGGAACCGGACGGAAGTTTGGGTTTTGGGGCAAAAAATATGCAGATTTTAGAATATTCTAAATCCTTTTACCAACGGACGGGTGTTCCCGTAGAACCGATTTATTCCGCGCGAACTCTGTCCGCTACCGAAACGAGAATCCGTTCGGGCGAGTGGAGCGGACGAACGCTTTATATTCACCAGGGCGGTCTTTTGAATTTTTTAGATCCGTTTGCCGAAACGTTTCGATTCGGATTTTCGCAATCGCAAAAATTTTCCGATCAGTAAGTTTATACGGCTTTTTTTCTTCGGACGAAATGATTTTCGTTTTTTATTTTGTGTTAGTGTTTTTCGTCCGTCGTCCGCCGATTTGAAACTTCCGAATCCGTCCTCGTTCTTTCCCTTTTAAACAAACGGCTCGAAACAATCGTAATTCTTCTGACGATAGATCTTATTCTCCTTAAATTCGAAAATCATACAGAAATATGCCTTTAGATTCTGATCCGTTTTGAATGGACCAAGGTCGGTCTTAACCGTTGCTTCCCATTCCGCTTCGACGACAACCGTATCTCCGTTTTCGAGATAACTCTGCATCCGAAAGACTTGCCGTTTTAACAGATTTTTTCCCGCGGGCATTCTTCGAAATATGTCCTCCCAGTTGCTGACTGTGACGGTCTTTGTGAGTGCGTTCGGATATTCGATTTGTTGAATTTCCGGATGGAGTATCGTTTTGAATTCTTCTTTTTCGACTACGAATTCGGATAACAGTTTTAAATACGTTTCTACGATTTGATTGTATTTGTTCATCTTGGACCTCAACCTCGAGAATATTCAAAATTCAGCAACTTCTTCTTAGGTCTTGAATCCGCAATTCTATAATTTGATGGCATGGGATAGAAAATTGCGATTCGAAAACGGAATCAGGATTTTGTTTTGATTTTGGATCGGTTTTTTTAAAAGAATGAACCGCGATTCTCGTCTTGAAATTAGGATTCGTTTTGTTTTCGAAAAATCCTATTTCCGTTCGGAATCGATCGATACCTGCAAATCTTCTTTGCGTCTTTCCGGTTCGGACATAAAAAAGCCGCCCTGAGGGACGGCTTTTAAAAACGGTTTTGTTCAAAGAAACAAAATGCTAACCCTGACGATCGGGTTCAAGCGGGACGGCGTTCTCTTATTGTAAAGAAGAAGGCCGCCGGCAGGTTGAACTTTTTAAGAAAGAATATAATCCCGATTCATCGTCCGGATAAAATCTCTCTTAATCGATTTCGGGCAAACCGCTTCGCACTCGTATTGGTTCGTGCAGTTTCCGAAACCTTCCGCATCCATCGCGTTGATCATTTTTTTCACGCGCTCTTTTTGTTCCACTTTTCCTTGCGGTAACAAGCCGAGGTGAGTGATCTTCGCGGAAACGAACAACATGGCGCTCGCGTTTTTGCAGGAAGCGACGCAGGCTCCGCAACCGATACAAGTCGCGGCGTCCATCGCAACGTCCGCATCCACTTTAGGAATCGGTAATGCGTTTGCGTCGGGAGCCCCGCCGGTGTTGATGCTGATAAATCCGCCGGATTGGATGATTCGATCAAACGCGCTTCTATCCACGACGAGATCCTTGATGACGGGGAAAGCCTTGGCTCTCCACGGTTCCACGTAAACGGTGTCACCGTCTTTGAAGGAACGCATGTGCAACTGGCAGGAAGTCACACCTTGGTGCGGTCCGTGCGCTTGTCCGTTGATCATCAGGTTGCAGGAACCGCAGATTCCCTCGCGACAATCGTGTTCGAAAGCGATCGGATCGTCTCCCTTTGTGATGAGTTCTTCGTTGACCACGTCGAGCATTTCCAAAAAGGACATGTTCGGGGAAATATCTTTTGCGTCGTAGTCTACGATCTTTCCCTTTTCTTCTCCGCTCTTTTGTCTCCAGACTTTGAGTTTCAGATCCATTATTTATAACTCCTTGTAGCGAGGTGAACGTTTTCGAACTCCAGTTTTTCCCTGTGTTCGGTTGGTTTTTTACCGACTCCGTTGAATTCCCAAGCGGTAGCGTGACAGAACTTATCGTCGTTTCGTTTCGCTTCTCCTTCTTCTTGGTATTCTTCGCGGAAGTGACCTCCGCAGGATTCTTCCCTTGTGAGTGCGTCGAGGCAGAGCAGTTCTCCGAATTCCAAGAAGTCAGCGACTCTTCCCGCTTTTTCAAGAGATTGGTTGAGTTCCGCGCCGCTTCCGGGAACGTTTACGTTCTGCCAGAATTCTTCACGGATCTTAGGAATTTCGGCTAACGCTTCTCTCAAACCTTTGTCGTTACGCGCCATTCCGCACTTGTCCCACATCAGTTTACCGAGTTGTCTATGGAAAGAATCCACGGTTCTTTTTCCGTTGATGGAAAGAAGTTTTTTCGTAGTTTCTTCCGCATCGGAAAGAGCCTTCTTCGCTTCCGGATGATCTTCGCTCGGACGAGAGTTGAAGCCCGCTCCTGCGAGATAGTTTCCGATCGTATAAGGAAGAATGAAGTATCCGTCCGCAAGTCCCTGCATCAAAGCCGATGCTCCGAGACGGTTCGCTCCGTGATCGGAGAAGTTCGCTTCGCCGATTACGAAAAGACCGGGGAGGTTGCTCATCAGGTTGTAATCCACCCAGAGTCCGCCCATCGTATAGTGAACCGCAGGATAAATTCTCATCGGTTGTTTGTACGGGTTTTCACCGGTAATTTGTTCGTACATCTGGAAGAGGTTTTCGTAACGGTCGCGGATCTTCGGTTCTCCGAGACGACGAATCGCGTCCGCAAAATCGAGATATACACCTTGACCGGATTCTCCCACGCCCAGTCCCGCGTCGCAGGCTTCTTTAGCCGCACGGGAAGCGATGTCTCGAGGAGAAAGGTTTCCGTAACTCGGATACTTTCTTTCTAAGTAATAATCTCTTTCCGATTCGGGGATGTCAGCAGGATTGCGCGTATCTCCTTTCTTTTTCGGAACCCAGATCCTTCCGTCGTTTCGCAGGGACTCGGACATCAGAGTGAGTTTGGATTGATGATCTCCGGAAACGGGAATACAAGTCGGGTGAATTTGCGTATAACAAGGGTTAGCAAAGAACGCGCCTTTTTTGTGAGCTTTCCAAGTCGCGGTTACGTTACAGCCTTTCGCGTTTGTGGAAAGGAAGAATACGTTTCCGTATCCGCCGGTTCCGAGCACGACCGCGTCCGCCATGTGAGTGGAAAGTTTTCCGGTTACGAGATCGCGAACTACGATTCCCTTTGCGTGACCGTCGACTACGATCAACTCGACCATCTCGGTTCTTGGATACATCTTTACTGCGCCGAGTCCGATCTGACGGGAAAGCGCGGAGTAGGCTCCTAACAAAAGCTGTTGTCCGGTTTGGCCTTTTGCGTAGAAGGTTCTGGAAACTTGCGCCCCGCCGAAAGAACGGTTGGAAAGATGTCCGCCGTATTCTCTCGCAAAGGGAACTCCTTGTGCGACACACTGATCGACGATGTTCACGGAAACTTCCGCCAAACGGTGAACATTCGCTTCTCTGGCGCGGAAGTCCCCGCCTTTTACGGTATCGTAGAAAAGACGATGAACGGAGTCCCCGTCATTCTGATAGTTCTTTGCCGCGTTAATCCCGCCTTGAGCCGCGATACTGTGCGCTCTACGAGGGCTGTCTTGAAAGCAGAAGGTTTTTACGTTATAACCGAGTTCTGCGAGTGTCGCGGAAGCGGAAGCTCCTGCGAGACCGGAACCGACTACGATGATGTTGAATTTTCTTTTGTTGGCCGGGTTTACCAGCTTGATGTCGGCCTTATGATTGGACCATTTTTTCTCAATCGGGCCGTTTGGAATTTTAGAATCTAAACTCATGAATGGTTCTCCAAAGAATTACGGGTGAACGTATCCCAGCAAAATAGAAAGCGGGATAGAAGTGTTTCCAATAAAGATGATTAAAGCGAAAAGGATCGCGCCCGCTTTGATCTTGCCGCTCAATTCGGGAGTGCTCAAACCCAAGGTTTGAAACACGCTCGCGACTCCGTGGCTGATATGGGAAGCGAGAAGCACCATCGCGAAGATGTAAGAACCCGCAACGATCGGATTTTGAAAGCCGAGAATTACCATCGTAAAAACGTCGTGTCTTCCTTTGGAATCGGTCATCGCGAAATGATCCGGATTGGTGACTCCGAGAGTGAAGTGGAGAAGGTGATACACGATGAAGGAAAAAATTAAAAGTCCCGTCAAAGCCATGGTTCTGGAAGCGAGAGAAGCTTGAACCGTGTACTGTTTTGCATACGCGATCGGGCGAGCTTGTTTGTTTTCGATTGAGAGTTTTATCGCGTAATAAACGTGTATGATAAAGCTAACGATCAGAATGATTCTGGCTACCCAGAGAAGGGGTTCGATGTCCCTAAGCGATTGGCCATATGCGTTGATTTTTTCTTGTCCTAGGAAGATCTGAAGATTTCCCAACATATGAACAACCACAAAGCCGAAATAAACGAGTCCGGTCGCTGCCACGAGAGTTTTTCTCCCGATGGAAGACCGGAGATATCCAGCCTTAAAATCCATTACATTTTCTCCTGTTTGTTTGGTGGAAAGAATTCATCGAAAAATTAAAATGATTCGAAAAGATGGGATTTGAAGCCCGCTTTCTTAAATTAGGGTAAAAAAGCGAGTTGGGACGAAAAGCATTTTTATTGGAAACTGAAAAAATTGATACCGGAATCGAAAGTTATTAAGATTCCTTCTCAATTAGAAACCAACTTGTGTCCCATTCACTTCCTTGAGAATTTTGTGCATCGCGTAACAAAGGAGTTTCGAGAGAATCGAAAGAAACGATCATGAACGCATCCGATCCATTCCAAACATTGTATCAAAAAGAAAAATTAAAAGGCGAGTCAAGCGCGCAAGCCACGAAAGAATTTGCGGAGCATTCTCCCCTTCGAAAAAAATATCCGGAAGATACGAAAACTTTAAATCCGTATTATACGTTTCGGGGACGAACACTTTCCCGAGTCGCGTTCGGATGTTATCGAGTCGGACTCGAATCTCCCGAACATGAATCCGCTTTGGAACTTTCGTTGGCTCGGGGATTCAACGTGATCGACACTTCCTCCAATTACGGAAACGGAGAAAGCGAAAGTTTAATCGGAAAGGTTCTCCATAAAAAAATAGGAAAGGGAGAATTGAAGCGCGAAGACGTTTTCCTCGTCACAAAGGCCGGTTATGTCCAAGGAAGAAATCTACAAATCGTAACCGAACTGGAAAAACAAAACAAAGAATTTCCGGAGATCACGTATTACTCCGAAGGATGTTATCACTGCATTCATCCGGATTTTTTAGAGGATCAACTAGAACGTTCTTTGAAACGTCTCGGACTGGAAACCGTGGACGTGTTCCTGCTTCACAATCCCGAATACTTTTTGATGGATCGGGAGAAGCATAACGTTCCGAAAGAAAAGGCGATCGAACAATATTACGAAAGAATTAAGAACGCTTTCCGATTCCTGGAACAAAAAAGAAAGGAAGGTAAAATTCTCTATTACGGAATTTCTTCCAATACGTTTCCGGAAGATCCGCAAAAATATACGGCGACTTCTTTGCAGCGAGTCCTACGGATCGCAAAGGAAGTACAAAACGAACTCTCTCTTGAAGAATCCGGTTTTGCCGTCGTTCAGTTCCCGGCCAATCTTTTGGAAATCGGTTTTCTCGAACCGCAATTCGAGGGCAAAAGCCTTGTGGAAATCATTCGGGAAAACGGACTTCTTCCCTTGATCAATCGCCCCTTGAACGCGATTTCGAACGCGGGAAGTATATTCAGACTTTCTTATGATCCGAAAAAAAGCGGAGAGGGTATTCTCGCTCTTTTAAAAGAAGAGTTGAACGGAATTTATGCGCAGGAAGCGACGATTCTTTCCCTTCTTCCCGCGGGTTCGTACAAATACACGTTTCGTTCTGTTACGGAGCCGTATTTGGATCAGTTTCAAAATCAGGATCATCTGAATCAATTTCTAGAGCGTACCGTGATTCCGATCGTGCAACAACTGATCTCTCAAGTGGAAACGATCGCAGGTCCGGAAAAACAAGGGGAATACATCGAGATCCTGAACAAGTCTCTTCCGATCCTGGAACAGTACGTGTTACAAAAGAACGCCGAGGATCGATCCTCCGTTTATGAGAAGATTCTAAAATACTATCCGCAGTATCGGGGTTGGAATCTTTCCGGAATCGCGTTGCATCTCCTGCATTCTTCTCTACGGGAAGGAACGGTGCTGCTCGGGATGAGAAAGAAAACGTATGTGGAGGACGCGGCTCTTTCGTTCGGGACCGCTCTTTCCGAGATTCGAATCGAGGATTGGAAACGTTTTGAAGTTTGATCCCGAAATCGTGGCTCTGTTCGAACATATCACTTCGACAAACGATCCCGAACTCACGATCGACTTCGCTTATCAAAATGCGGAACGATTGTTTCACGAAGGAAAGTATTTCGAGGCGCACGAGGTTTTGGAATTCCAATGGAAAAAGGATTTCGGACCTCGAAAGACTTTTTTGCAGGCGTTGATCCAGCTTTCCGTTTCGTTGCACAAGATTTATGTGAAACCCAACGGACGAGGCTCCCGTATGCAGGCGGAAAAGTCGAAGGAAAAATTGGAATCCGTCTTAAATTCCTCCGCGTTAAACGGACTTGGAAAAAAGGTAACGTTAGATTTGATTTCCGATCTGGAATCGATTTTGGGTCTGTACGACGGGGACGAACTTCACGCAGAAAGAGTTTCTGCTTTCAGGATTCCTCGGCTTCCGAAAGACTGGCGGGAATTATTCAGAGGCTGATATGGGTGAAATCGAAAGCGGCTTTTTTCAATCCGGCGGATACAATCTTTCCTATAAAATCCACAAGAACGAAAAGAACAACGCGATCCTTTTGTTTCACGGATTTCAGGACGCGTCCGATACCTTTCTCTACCAGTTCTCGTTCTTATCGCAACATTTCGATATATATCGATTTGATTATAGAGGTCACGGAGATTCCGATTGGCTCCGCGAAGGGAATTATCATTTCATTCAAACCCTCGTAGACGTGAAGACGTTCATCTCCCGATTTCTTCCCGAAAAATTCCACATTTTAGGTCATTCGATGGGAGGGGGAATCGGAGCGCGATTTGCGGGAATCTATCCGGAACGGGTTTTGAGCGTCGTTTGTCTGGAAGGGTTTATGTCGATTCAATCTCCCGAGTTCGAAAAAAAACGTCTAAAAGCCTGGCTCGACACGTTGGAAAACAACGAGGTCGGAACCAAGGAACGAAAGAATAAGAGTTTTTCGAGCGTGGATGAATTGACTCTTCGTTTAAAGCCTGTGTATCCCCGTTTGAGTTTGGAAAAGGTTCGCGATCTTGCGGTCTATCTTTCCAAAAAAACGGATTCAGGATATCAATGGAAAAACGATCCTTTGTACAAACGCGGGTTTCCCTTCGTATTTTCCCCGTATCTGACGAGACATCTCTGGGAATGTATCGATTCCCCGACCCTGATCATCTACGGAAAGGAAACTCATTTGATGCCGGAAAACCGCGAGGAGATTCTTTCGCATTTTAGACATCTTGAATATATCGAGATTGAAAACGCGGGTCACAATATGCATCACGACCAACCGGAAAAACTCGAATCGTTGTTAAGCGAATTCTATTCGAAACACGGCTTGATTGTGAAATCTTAAGGCCGCAATCAAGCGATCAGGTCGAGCGTAACCCGCAAACGAAATAAACGGAACCGCATAAAAATTCCCGAAAATCCGACTCAATTAGCCTGAATTTTACGCAAGATGTCCGAGCGGGAGTAGTTTTTTTCTTGGGGTTTTTTCGTTTACGAATTTATTACGAAATCCAAAACCAAAAAGTTATTGATAACATGGTTCCGTCTACGTTAAGATCTTTTGGAAAAGAATTTCCAACGAGTTCTGTTTAGGACAGGGATTCTTTTTTAAAATTCCCGCGGAGTTTTTTTTGAAGCGCTTCACAACTTCTTCTTTTCGATCCATTCTTATTTTCTCTTTGTTTTTTTCGATGCCCCTATGGAGTGCGCAGACGATTCTTCTGAAAGACGGAACCTCTCTCAAAGGAGAAGTCACCGGTCAAAACGAAAAGGCAATCACCGTACGAACCGCAGACGGAGGGGTTCGGACGATTTCAAAGCGGAGCATTCTGAAAGTTATCTACAAAGAAGTAAACGAAGACGAGGCGAAACGAATCCGCCAAGAAGAAGAAACGAAAATTCGAGAAGCCAAATCTGCCGAAGAGAAAAAACGAATCGAGGAAGAAGCGGTCGTCATCAATCCGCCGGTGAAAACTTCAGGAACGAGAAGCCGTTGGAGTCTTGTTTGGAGATCCGCGGTTCTTCCTGGTTGGGGTCATTACAAGGCGGAGCGGAAAAAAACGGCGATCGTTTACGGCGCCTTATTTTGGACAGGAGCGGTTGCGACGGGACTTGCCGCAAAACAAATAGAAAGTAAAAAGGCGGCCTACGACGAGGCGTCTTTGTACGGACAGGCTTCCGGAAATTTATTGTTCGGAGAAGCCTACGTAGGCGATAAACGGGCCGCTTACAAAAAATCCATCCAAGACTATCAAAGCGTGGCGGCCGGGACCGCGCTGATTTATTTGATTCAGCTCACTCATGCTTATTTTACGGGTGTGGAATGGGAAAAGGAGGAAATCGCAGTAACTCCGGATGGCCTAATTCGAACAAAGGGGTTACAATTGGATTCGATGAGGGAAGTGAATCCGTTGAACGCTGGCTCCGGCAACGCTTTCGGTTGGAGAGCGGAAGCTCGGTACAACTGGTTTTTTTAAGGGGAATCGTATGAAAAAATATTATTCTATTCTAATGCTTTCTCTTCTTCTGAACTGTTATAAATTCGAAGAGAGTCAATTCGATCCTACGGGAGCTCTTAGTATTCTGCGGACTTTTTTTTCAGGTGCGACCGGTTACACGAACTTTATGATCAATCAGTATTCGGCGTTTCGGCCTGCGGGATTGGACGTCTACGTTTCGTATGTGCGTAGAAATTTCGGCTTGGATGATTCCAGAAACAGGATCGATCTGATCATCGCGAGTCAGAACGGAACGCTTATGATTCCGACGAACGTGCCTATGATCGGAGGACAAATTACCAGCATGGTAGGTTACGGATATACGGCAGGGAACACCGCGAACAAATACGCGATCCTGTTCGAGGTTCTGGAGACAACGGGCGTTTATAATTATTATTACTGGGTCGGTCTGAGTCTTCCGAGTGCGGGAACCAGAATGACCTTTACGCAGTTTACGCCCCCGGTTGCGGGCGCTCCGATTGTCGGGTTTGGACCGTTCAACGTCGGTGCGGTGGAAAAGCTCGTCTTTTGTCAAAAGTTGGGAAGTACGACCACCTGCTACAATACGAATAGCGATTTTACCAACCTGCAGACGATCGCAGGACCGGTTCCCACTTCCTGCACGAACGTTTACAACAACGGTTCCGTGGGTTGGTGCGCGGATTCGATCAGCGGTAATTCGTATCAGTTCTATTCCACCAACGGGGGTGTTGCGGCGTTCGGCGGACCGACTCCGATCACTCTAGTATCCAACTATAAAACCGGCGCTTATACGAATTCCGGTCCGAGCAGTTTCTTTCTTTCTCCGATCGGAACTCAATCGCATTATCTCGAACACGGCGCTGGTACTTTAAGAATTACTTCCACGTTTGGGGATTTGACTTCTATGGGGGGATTGACTTCTCCGGGAAACTCGTATCAACAAGTGATCGCGTTGTCCGCGCTATCCAGTACCGATTCCATCTACCCGGTTCGAGGTTTTGTAAACGGATCGTTTTCGTATCTCACGTTTATCGCCAACGCAGGTGGAAATTCAACGCCCTACGCATTTAAGAGTAACGATTTAGGTGCCACTTGGACGCAACTCAATCAGACATCTTTAACGTTGCCGACGCCGGGTTATCCGTTTGACCCAGTTCCGAGTCAGACGGCCGCCCTTGGGTTTTACGCGACTACCACCGGAGGAGACAAGCTGCATAACTTTGTGAACATCGAAGGGGACGGTTTGAAACATTACGTTTCCACGAATGACGGGGCGACTTGGACCTTGCAGGAAACGATAACTTTAACGTCGGAATAAAAACGCTCACATAAAAAAATTTTGTCTCATTCGTAAAAAAAAGCTTGTACTTTCCTCCGTACTCCTAGATCATCCTTTCAACAATTTTTAAGGATATTTCCATGCAAGAACAGGGTGCAAAGTTTAAGAGTCAGTTAGAAAGATATATCAACTACCGCGGGATCGATATCGTCCTGCACCTTAAAGACGGTTCTCGTGTGGAATTGGATCGCAATCGTAAAATGGTCGGGGAACAAATCGTGTATTTCCCTTCCAAGAATTTGAGCAGCGCCGTGGAACTCGCAAGCATCAGCCGCGCCGAATTCTTTGTCGCTTAACAAACTCGAATCGAATCCGTCCGAATCGACGATTCCGACGGATTCAAAAATTCTAAATTAGAAAAATGGAAGAAGGACGCGAAGAATTTTCGTGTCCGAAAGAATCGGGGAAACGACGAATCAATTTTCGAATTTAACGACCCAGACGGAATGAAGTTCCGCTACGGTTTCGTTTCGTTCGTTGAGGGATTTGGATAGCAGTTTTACCACGGAGCCTTTGTGTTCGGTGATTTCGGTAACGATCTTTATCTTTTCGGATTTTACTCCTTTTAGATATTTGATCTCCGCGCTTGCGGTCGCCATAAACTTGAACGTTCGACCCGACGCTTTGATCCAGGCGGCAACCGCAGCTCCCGCCGAACTATCCATCGCCGAAAACAAAACTCCTCCGTGCACGGAACCGACCGGATTGAAAAAGGATTCGTCCGTTTCGATCTCGTATTCGCTTTTACCGGGACTGGCCGAAAGAGCTTTATAACCGACCTTTTGCGAGAATCGGTCCCGTGATCCGAAATACGTTGCAAATTCGGGAGAATCCGATTCCGGTAATTCTAAAAAGAATGCGTTCATATATCGTTAAATTGCGAAGGGGGCGATTTCTGTCAATGCGGAGCGGTTAAGGCGAAGCTTTTTCGGGAATGAACGATGAAGTTTCAATCCCGAACGAGAAAGTTTGATTCTAAACAAATGCGGTTCTTTTATGGTTGGGGGCTTTCAAAAGTCGATCTTTTTTTGAAAGCGGTATTTGGTCCGACAAAGCACAACATCGTTCTGAAATTCGAAATTCGTATGAGTTCCTACATTTCATGAAAGCTGTACTCGGAAATTCTCCCTTTAAGAAAGATCGCGGATTAAATCTTCGATTTCTTGAACCTTGTTAAAATCCCGTTCCGTATAATTCAAATACAGATCGTATTCCGAACCGGAGATTTTCTCGCAGCGAATCACTTTGACCGGGATTTGAATTCCGCCGGAAAGACTGATCGTTCCGAGTTTTAGTTCCAGAACCGTTCCCGGTTCGACCGGAGAATCGGTTCTGTGCAGCAGACCTTTCAGAATGTTATCAGCCAATCGCAGGCTCTGATCGGCTAATTCGTTCAGGTAGACGGTGATTGTGTTTGGAATTCTGTTATAGTGCATGGCACAATAATACGAATTCCGGCTCGATTCAATCAAGCAAAATTCAAAAAATTCTTTCTCAATGGAATGTTTTTTATATTACATTTCCATTATATTTGCTTTTCGGCAAATTGCTTTGCACAAAGGCAGAATGTTCAGTAAAGAATCCGAGTTTTGATCGAAAAAGGATGTTTTTCAATTTTTTCCTTGAGTTCGTCTCCGACGGACTTGTCGATCACCATGGATAAATATCCGATTTCCGCGCTCGTTCCCAAGTGTTGAGAGCTGATATTCGCTCCGATTTCGGAAACCATGGAGTTGATGTCCTTCAAAAAGCCGGGTTGATTTTTGTGTACGTTGAGAATTCTATACTGTCCCGTAGGTAACGGAGTGATTTCCAAGTTCGGAAAGTTTACGGAGAATGTCGTAGATCCGTTGTTTACGAACTTGAGAAGTTTGCTCGCAACCTCGGAACCGATGTTTCTCTGCGCTTCTTCCGTGCTTCCTCCGATATGCGGCGTTAGAATCACGTTAGGCAGGTTTTGCATCGGGGTTAAGAACGGGTCGTTGTTCGACTCGGGTTCTTCCGGGAACACGTCGATTCCCGCGCCCGCGATATGACCGGCTTTGATAGCGGCGGCTAACGCTTCCAGATCGACCACCTTCCCACGGGAAAGATTGATCATATACGCGCCCTTTTTCGTGATCTCGATTTCCTGCTTACCGTAAAGATTCATGGTCTGCGGAGTTTCAGGCACGTGAAACGAAATAAAGTCGGAGTTTCTCAAGAGCGCCTCGTAACTATCCGCGGGAGTTGCGTTGCCGAGAGGAAGAACGGTTTGCACATCGTAGTAGATGACTTTCATTCCCATCGCTTCGGCGAGTACGGAAACCTGACTTCCGATATGGCCGTAGCCGACGATTCCCAAAGTTTTACCGCGGACCTCGAAACAGTTTTTCGAAATTTTGTTCCAAATCCCGGAGTGCGTGTTTCGAATATGATCGGGAACTCTTCTGGCGAGCATGATGACTTCGGAGATGACGAGTTCCGCAACGGAACGCGTATTGGAGTATGGCGCGTTAAAAACCGGAATTCCTTTTTTTTCGGCTCCGGCGAGATCCACTTGATTGGTTCCGATGCAGAAACAGCCGATCGTTAAAAGACGTTTCGCCTTTTCCAGAACCGGAGGGGTTACGTTTGTTTTGCTTCGAATTCCCAAAACGTGGATATTTTCGATTTCATTCAAAAGCTCTTTTTCCGAAAAAGCGGCGGGAAGAAGACGGACGTTGAAACCGTCTTTCTTAAATAGTTCGTGTGCGTCCTGATGGACGTTCTCAAGAAGGAGGACGTTGATCTTATCTTTTGGAAATGAAATCATAGGTAGTACCTAACCAGGGTTTCAAGTGTGCTCTTCCCTGAAAATTGAATTTTTCCCGCGGCGCAGCCGCGTGGTTGAAGAACGGAATTTTCTTTCAAATCTCCGGCAGGCCGGAAAAACTGGGGGAAAAATCACGGGAGATCCTTTTTGAAAATTCCAGTTTCCGCACTCATTCTTTCTTTCGCCGTAGTTTTGGGAATCACCTGTTCGAGCGAATCCATCCGTCAGACCCCCGAACCGGCCTTGGAACAGGTTCTCTTTCATTCCGATCCTTTCTGTCCCGGATTTCACGTTTTCTGCTCCCAAGGCGACACGAAGTCGTTGACGTTTCGGGGAGTTTATAAGAATCCGAACGGCGAAAAGACGGTTTATCTGGATTATTTCTTGAGTTCGTTCGAGGTGAGTTTTCCGATCGGGGTTTCCCTGAAACTCGACGGAACCTGGTTTAACTTGAGAAAGGTGGGAACCGACTATTCCGATTCCATGAGAATTTCTTCCTTGGTTCCTGCGGACGTCGCGGAGAGGATTCTCGTCGCAAAAGAAATCACGTTCAGCTTTTCGTCCCGGGAAAAAACCACGAACCAGCTTTTGAGCAAGGGAGAAATCGCAAGGTTCCAATCGCTTTTGAAGTCGCTGCGGGAGAGGCTGGACACACAAGGAAAATTGAATATTCTGAATCTCTGATTTAGGGCTTTTCAGTAAAACTTGGTCCCACCCAATGTGTCGCTTCCTAAGGGGCGCTCCACAGGGTGGGGGCGGTGGTGAAAAATTTTTCATATCAAAGAATCATACTTCTTGCAAGTAGAAAGTATGATTTTTGTCGGAACATTTGAAAAATTCGTTGCTGATCCTTTTCTATTCCCGTGCTAACTTCTTTACGCTGTCGAGCGTAGGGGAAAGCCAGTCTTCGAGAAGCGGGTCTTGTCCGATCGCTTCTTTTTTAAACATTAAGTCCTTGTTCGACATCGCGATTTCGGAAACCTCGTTGATCTTTCTCGCAGTTTCGATCGCCTTCCAGTAATGTTTCAACGCTTCGGCGGTGTTTCCCTGTTTTTCATAAACCGCGCCGATGTTGTTGTAAGCGGCGACTAAGGTCTGGTAGACTTCCTGGTGATACGGATCATCCGGTTTCGGAAGTCCCATATTCAACAATTTTTCTTCCATGTCGTCCTGAACCTTGAGATAATTCCCGAGGCTCGCTTTGTATTGACCCGTATAATAGAACGCGTTCGCTTTTCCCATCAAAAGAGTGGAATGATTGTATTCGTCCTCGTCTTCGAAACCGGACCATTCGTTGAGCGAAGCGGCAAAATCCCCGCTCATATAATCCACCCAACCTTTGAAGTAACGAAGTTCTCTTTGAATTCCGGCGGGAAGAGGAGTTCTCCATCTGCGTATGAGAGTGAATTCGTTTTCGTCGGTTTGAACCGCTTCCGCTTTGGAAAAACCGTCCAAAGAATTTTTAAGTTCCATGGATCTCGTTTTTGCGATCGCGTCCATCGCAGCTCTTGCGCGGAACGGATAGATTTTGCGGCCCGGAAATTCGGTGATCTTATCTTTTTCGTGGATTCCCGCCGCGGATAAGTATTGGATTCTCGCCTTGTCGAAATAAATACGGCCGACGTTTCCTTGGATCAATGTTTCGTCTTCTTCTCTTGCGCCGTAACTTTGTTTGTAATTCTCGAATCGTTTGAGGGATTCGTTTAACAATTTGTCGGCTTCGCCGAAGTTCGCGAGACGGATCGCGTTTTCGGCGAGTTCCGTAGATGCCAGATAATGCGCCGGATCGAGTGTTGCGGCCTTTTCGAAAAATCTTCTAGCTTGAATCGACTCCTTGATCGAAGCGAAGTATCTTCCTCTTTGATAATAACCTTCCGCGTAATCTGCGCCGTCGATTTCCACGCCTGTCACCGGATCTTCTTCCGTTTTATGATAGATCAGATCCAAAATTTCGAGGGCGTTGTCGTTGACTTCCATTCCGGAAACCTGATCCATCGGATTGATATTATAACGGATTCGTAATTCTTTCTTGTTTAGATCGGTGTAGAAGGAAGCGAGTTTGGAAAGAACGTGCAGAGAAAGTTTCTTTTCTATATCCAGATTGTTTTTGATCTGTCTATGATGATTGATAACGAACTGGGGATTTCCGTCCTCTTTCCACATTTCGATATAAGTGGAAAGAAGTCCGCCTTGGCCGACGGGACTGGAAGGATCGATTTCCACGATCTTGTTGTAAAAGGACGCGGCCTTACCGAATTCTCTCCGGTTGTAATAGATCTTTGCGATTCCTGCGGTGGATTCCTCGTCATACGGTTCGTTTCCGTCCGTATACACCTGTTTGAAAAAGTTGATCGCGAGTTGATCGTTCTTATACTTTCCGCCTCCGAGAGAAGATTCGGTGAAAGAAGGCATAATGGAAGAATGGAATCTTCCCAAATTTTTATACGTAGGATTGTCGTGCGTTTGTTTTTCCAGACGCATCACGATGTAGGCTCCGGCCTTCATGATCTTTCTTTGAATTCCGTCTTGAGCGACGAGAACCATGCGGTTTTCGTTTGCGATTTTCCCGGCGATCGGAAGTTTTCCGTTATCCCAAACCTGACCTTTGGCAAGGGTGATGATGGGGACTTTCTCGCGTTTGTCCCAAGCATTCGAAGAAGGTTCTTCGCCGCCCGCGCCGAAATCGGGGCTGACCTTACCGAATAATTTTTCAAAGGCGCGGTCGTATTCTTCGACCCGCGTATATTCCACGCCGTAGAGGTTCAAATACTTGAGGTGGTTCGGGAGAATGTTTTCTCCTCTCGCAAAGGATTCTTCCGCTTCAAAGAATTTCTTTTTGCGGGACTCGCTGTTTTTCGGATACGCTCCGGCTTCGCGGATCAAGGTCAGACCTTGTTCGTAATACTGAGCCGCCTGATTCGGGATGATGAAGTTTCTGTAAAATAACGTTCCGCCGACCACGAGAAAAATACCGGCGGCGATCCCGATGATCGTTCTGCGGATCGCCTTTCTTTGTCTTTGTAATCCTTCTTTTGTGTAGAGAGGATCGGTGGAGATGATAGGAACCCCGTCTTTGGAGAAACCGCTCATTCTCTGAGAAACGGAAATCGTTTCTCCCAAAACTCCCGAAAGGAAATCCGCGATTTCCTCCGGAGAACTTTCTATTTTAATAAGTTCTAATAGACCTTTTTGATCTCTCGGCGTAAGTCGATCTTGAACGATCGCGTCGATGACCGCGCGGCGCAGAGTAGGCGGATAACGGAGAATTTCCTTTTGAATGATCGCGAGTTCTTCGTCTTTGAGGCCCTTGTCGATGTCTTGTTTTTCATCGCTGGCAAGACCTTGTAAGTCCGCTTCGAGACCGAAGGAACTTCCCGAATCGAAATCTCCGCCGCCTACGTCGCTGTCCAAGTCGGGACTAAAGGATTCAAAGGAAGAATCTCCTCCGGCCGGAATGTCGGATAACGTGTCTTCTTCGGTGGAAGGAACGAAGTCCGCGAACGGATCTTCCGAAACCGTAGCGGAAGAAGCGAGATCCGAAAACGGATCTTGTCCCGCAGGAGCGCCCATATCGCCGAAGTCGGCAAACGGGTCCGATTCTCCCGGAGAAGGACCGGAGTCCGCAGGTGAACTGAAAAAATCATCATCTCCGCCGCCGGATGGAGTCGGTGCAGAGGACATGAAGTCGTCGAAAGAATCTCCGCCACCGGACGGTTCCGAGCCGGAAAGTCCGAAGTCGTCCTCACCGCCGCCTTGCGTTTCAAGGCCGCCCATTCCTGCGAACGGATCGGAATCCCCGCCGCTCGGTTCCGGTGTGGAAGTAAAGGAGTCCATATCTCCGAACGGGTCCGCGTCGGAGGCGGAAGGAGTTGAACCGAAGTCGTCGTCCATCGGAGTCGAACCGAAATCGGAACCGCCGAACGGATCGGATTCTCCCGAAGTCGTATCTCCCATTCCTGCGAACGGATCATCGGAGGAAGGAGTTCCTCCGGTCATTTCATCTAAGCCCGCAAACGGATCGCCCGCGTCCGCAGAAGGAGAAGGGCTTTCGTCTCCGAAAGAAAAATCATCGGAAGGAGTGGAACTTGGTTCTTCGGAAAGTCCGAAATCACCGAACGCGTCGGAATCCTCTGAAGCGGTAGGAGCGGGTTCCGCGTCCATTCCGAAGTCGCCAAATGGATCGCCGGCATCTGCGGACGGAGCAGGAGATTCTTCTTCAAATGAAAAATCATCGGCGGGAGCCGGTGTTTTCGGTTCCGCTAAGAGTTCGTCTAAATCGATATCATCGTCTTCGAATACTTTTGTGGGAGGCTTTTGCGGTCTTTGCGGTTCTTCAAAATCCTCGTCCGATTCTTCTTCGTCTCCGGCGGTCGGAGTCGTATCTTCGGTTTCTTCTTCCTCGTCTGAAGAAGGCATTTGCGATCCGTATCCCATCTTCTGACGGAAAACGGAAAGCATCGGATTGAGTTCTTCCGAAATATCCGGGTTTTTGGAAAGAGGCTCTAGAATAGAACGGACTTGTTCTAATTCCGCTTCGCTCAATGGGGTAGAATTCGCCTCTGCCATGATATCCTGATAAATTATATCGGAATGCTTCTCGATTCTCCAAGGAAAAAACTCATCCCGAATCCTCTCAAAAACGCCCCGAATCGAAAAAAAATTTTATGTCCTATAACACGGCCGGTTCGGTTTCTTTGGAAGTGATTTTCCGGATTTGCCTTATGCTTTTTCGAAAACTGATCGAACTTTTATTCAGAATGAAATCGATCCCTACGACAAAAGTTTTACTCGCACTTCTATTGACCATCACCGTTGCCATCGGAGCCGACGACGCAGGAAATTGGATCGGTTCCTTTTCGTCCGAAGACTACGAGGATTTCTTGGAGCCGGTGGAAAAGGAAAAGATCTACTACTATTGGCAAATGGAGAAGTTGAAACGGGCCGTGGCTCCGAGATACATCCGTTACATCGATTCTTCCTTATCCTTGGAAACGGGAAAACTTCTCAATCGTGGAATTCTGTTTACTTTCGAAGGAATCGAAAACGAAGACGTTTCCGTCTGCGGAAATTTTTCGCTTTGGAGATGTATTCCGCTGAAGAAGAACGATCACGGAGTTTTTTACACGGTTTACAATCCGGAAAGCAGGGACACGATTCGCGAAGAATTGAAAATTTTAGAATACAAGTTCCGAGTCGACGGTCTGTTTACGCACGACCCGTCTAACTCGGATTCGGTGGAAGACGGGGACGGTTCCTTGGTTTCCCGACTCGTTGCGATTCCATCCGGCCCGGACAAACACGTGACCACGAGGATCTTGGAAGATTCTCCCTTTGAAGAATTGGAATATAGAACCGTAGAGTTTCGAATTTATGCGCCGGACGCGGAGATGATTACGCTGGTAGGGGACTTCAATCACTGGGACCCCGAAGAGGACGTTCTTAAAAAAGAAAAGGACGTGTTCACTCTCATCAAGAAGATGAAACCGGGAACCTATCTCTACAACTTCGTTCGAGACGGAAAGATCATCTTGGACACGTTCAATCAAAACACCAGACTTCGGGAAGATACGGGAGAAATCTCTTCGTATCTTACGGTTCCCGAACGTTCGTACGCTTTGGAAGCGAAATAAGAGAATCTTTTTTTCATTGACCGGGGCTTTTCCCGGGCTTTTTTCTACACATCATGGAAAAAGTCCGCTTGGGAGTGTATGCGTTCGGGATCATCGTAGTCGGGATTCTCGTATTCACTCTCTCTAAAAGCTGGTTCATATTGGATCGCGGGGTCGAGTTGGTCGAACCCGGTTCCTCGAAAGAAGAACCTTTGACGCCCGCGGATCGAAGCGGAGATCTGCTCAATCACTCCGTCGTTCTTTGGGAACGTTTCCTTTTTTATCCGTTCGAACTTTCCAGAGAAACCGTGGCCGGTCCGAGAAAGACTTTGAACCACGCGAGAAATCTCACCGTAATCGATCTTGAATCGGGGAATCCCCGCAAACTCTTCAACCGCAACGTCTATATCTGGGATTACTTCACCGGAACGGATAAGGAAAAAGAGGCCGGGATCGGCGAAACGACGGAAGAATCCGAAACCGATTCGGTTCTCGCATACGGAATTTCCACAGGCAAAAATTTGATTCTGATCGGTATGACCGAGGATACGAACAAGGACGGATTTTTAAATCAAAGAGACCGCAAACAGGTTTTCGTTTATAATCCGATCTCGGCCAGTTTGGTCGGGGTTCTTCCGAGAAAGTATTCCTTGGAAAAAATTCTTCCTTCCTCCGGCAAAGAACGATTGGTGATGATCGTTTCCCTCGAAGAGGAAAAAGAGGAACCGAAAAAGAAAAAATCGTCGGCGACTCCGAAGCTCCCGGAAATTACATTCTATATTTATGATATTCGAAACGGAAGAGGGATGTTGGTCGATCGGCCTTGAGGCGAGAAACGTTTTTCGTAATTCCCTAATAAAACATCAATTCACGTTTTAAAGTTTCGAATTTCCTCTCTTATTGGCTTTTCATTCCTGTTTTTATGCCTTTAATCAATTTTGCGTATATTTGGTGCATATTTTGTGCGCACGTTACTGGATTCGTCAATGATATCGATAAACGTTATGTATGATTGGGATAAAGGCCGCATAACAGCTTATTATTTAAATTTTGACTTAAAATTATTTATATTTTTAAAAATATGGAAATATAAATTTAATTGAATTAAACTATGGTCTTGAATGTTGTGGATTTGTGTTTAAATGCATAAAATATACGATATTTTTATTTACGTTAGTCTTCTTGAGTTATTGTGATTTGTCTACTCCAACAGGGAAACTATTGCTTCCATTAGTTGCTAATTCGCAAACAAGGTATCCGGCGATCGTCATATCGCAGGATTTTATTCCCTCTCCATTGCTAACAACGGAAGTTCAAGCGATCGGCGCGGTTATGAATTCTCAAATACGAAAGGGACAAAATTTACAAGAAAGTAAATTGATCCAATTGGAAGGGCTTCGGGATCTGAATCAGTTGTTTCAAAATCCAAATTCTTCGGACAATCTTGCGTTTGTCGGTGATATTCCGGGATACGCTCCCGGTATGACCTTGCTCGAATATTCCGACCAAGTAATTCAGAGTATGCTCGTTGATGCGGAAAGTTTTCCCATCGAAGTTTTAAAGGAATTTAGGATTGAGATTACGGTTTGGATCTATTCATTGCAAATGCTCTTAAAAGTTTGTTCTCCTGTCGATGCGGACGAATGTAAAATTCTTTCTTCTCTTTCAGACAAATATTTATATATGCGAGAAGAGGTAATTAAAACGACGCAAAAAAAGATGAAAGCGGAATTAGGAATTTCTAATGAATAAAAGAGCAGTTGTATTAATTTTCATTTTTTTTCAGACTTCGTTTTTGCAAGCGAGTGCGGTAAGTGAATGGTATGGAAATCTAAATAGCGCGATCAGCGGCATTCCTACGAATGCGCAGTTATTGGAAGAATTTACGACAAGTTTTTTGGCTAGGAATGCAGTTCGGGAAGCTTTCGCTGATCGTATAAAGGGTAGATGTCAAATTAAGAACTTCACCACGGAGGAACCCAGAGGTCCGATTTCTCAAAGTGAGGTTCTCGCAAATAATCAAAAGCATATTCTCTTTTGGGGCGATTCGATGACCGATTGGGTGGACCGTATTCCCACGAAATTTAGTTTTCCTGGAGTCGGGCCTTCTCAATTTGATATTCCTGTCGATCCTAAAATGTATTATGGAAATAATTGGGATCTAATTGACAAGCGAGCATTAGGCGGTTCAAGCTCGGAAGATCTTCGTTATCAATTTGATTTGAAAGGTGGAAGTGATCCTTCCAAATTTTATCCGAACCCGATGCCCGGTTATAATACTCATATCAATTTGGAAAACCGTCGGGCGGTGATTCTTTACGGCGGTAATGATATTTTACGATATGAGGTAATCTTAAAAGCTGTTCCCTGGTTGAGTATCTTTCGACAAAATGCAGTGATTAACAATTTGAACCGCTTGGTTACTTATCACCAAGCGCAAGGAGCCCAAGTGTTGATTGTTAGTCATACGCCTCGTCCCGCTCTTCCTCAGTTTAATTTCTTCGGTGATCTTGGTGTCCTCGGAAATTTTTACAATCAAATGTTCCAATTTGCCCTGAATGCTTTGGCGACTGCAATTACTACTGCTGGGCCGGTTTATAACGACGTAAGGGAATGCATTGCAGCAGGAAACTGTACGGCCACCCAAACCACCAAAGAATTAGCGGCGGCTTCCATTTATTCGGGTTCAAAGGAAAGAGAAGTCGAAAATTTTCTTGCGAAAGCATTGAACTATTCGGGAAGTAAAAGAACCGATACGAGCTGGCTTTCACAACAATTAGGTTATCTTACTTTATATACAAAGAATCTAGTCGTAATGCAAAGGAATATCGAATATCTCGACGAATGGTTTGCGTTTTCCGATCCAGGTGCGTTAGCTGCAGGTCGTTGGTGGGAAGGGAACCCGAATTTGTATGGAGGTGATTCGATCCATTTCTCGCATCCGTTTGGCCATACATTACACGCTTCCAATGTAAGTAATAAGATCAGTGAATTGGGCTGGTGGACAAATCCGACTCCGCAGCAAGGAGATCGATGTAATTTTACGAATACTGCCACGTTCCCCACATCACAACCCGCTGGTTGGACCCCCGAACCGCAACCGCTTCCGGAAGCAAACGAGGATGCCATGTTATTGATTATACTATGTTTTTATTTTGGGATCTGTACATTCTAATGAGAAAAAAAATATTACTGATTGCTGTTATTCTTTTTCTTTGTTTCTGCAATAAGGACGGGGAATGGGAAGATCCAACTAAACCTAAAAAAGGTACATCTGGGGAACAGTGCACTTTGCTCTACATTTATTGTGAAAGTCAAAAGCAGTCGTGCTTTACAGATAGCGGGGGAGATTGCGGCTATAAATATTATATGTGCATTTCCAATTTAGTTGTCGGGTGTGTAAAAGATCAAAAATGAGGCAGTAAGAAAAAGGAGAGGCTGCGGCGTTTTTCGGTTGCTGCTGTTGATTTTTTACTCGATGCAATCTTTTTTTGCTCTTCGTTTGGTTGAATGTAGAGTTTAATTTCTGAAAATTCAAAAGTTAATTTTATGAAAAGAAAAATTCTGATAATTGCAATTTTTTTGTCCTTGGTGTCCTTTTGCGACGAGCAAGGTCAAATCGTAAGTCCATTCAGCAATTATGATAAGACAAGCGCACTTGAATGCGTTAGCGCGTATTTATATTGTGACGAACAGAAACGTATCTGTTCTCAAAACAGCGAAGGTATGGAGTCAGCAAATTGCGGAAGTCAATACCATATTTGTGTGACAAATTTTGTGATGCGTTGTTTGGATGATATGAATCCAGACGATAAAAATTCGCCAATCATCTAATGGAAGAACCGAAGCTCCAAACCTTAGGTTTAACAAATTATGATCTATAAGTGCTTTATCTCGATGATCTTGATTTTTTTATTTGTTGCATGTGGCAAAGAAAAAGAGAAAGAAACTCCGCGAAATACATCGCCTGACGAAGGTTCGAAACATAAAATAGAGTCATGTCCGCACGAACTGATGCAAGTTCGAATCCTACCGCATCCACCGAACTTTTTGAAAATGAAAGATGTCCAGTATTGTTTTTATAAAAGAGAAAAGAACAAATATTCATTTTACCGTACATTATTTCCAGGTGAAAAACCGCTTACGATTGTCGATAAGGATTCGATTGTATGGTAAATAAATTCAGGTTTTTCATATTTTTGACTATAGCACTTTGTTCAAATCTTGAAGCTGATTCTGTTTGGAAAAAAGGATTCATAATAACCAAATCAGGGCACGCGCTATTCGGGGATTATCAAGAGTTGGAATCTGGTTATTTTTTAAGACAGGGAAAGATTGGGAATCTTTTGCCGAAAGAATCGATTCAATCCGTTGTAGACGAAAAGTATAGGGAGAAAATACTCAAAAGTAGTCCTTTGAAGGCTTCTTTTGAAAGTTTGATCTATCTTAGAAGCGGTTCGGAATATCGTTCTATTGAGGAAGAGAATATAAGAAAGAGAAATTATCTCGCGTTCGGCTTGAAGTTTCTAACTTTAGGATCCGCTCTTTATTTTTTAAATGAGACCGTTATAAATCAACGTAGGACGGCAGATTCAATTCAATTCGTTAATTATGAGGAAAGGACGGCTGAATTTTTACGTTCAAGAGAAAATTTCTATTTCTCGGCAACCCTCTTTTTGTTCGTTTCATTGTATTATTTTGTTGAGGCTTACAGGTATTACGATACGGACGCTGTGGGCGAGAAAACCGGCGCATATAAGGCAAAAGAAATACCGCTGGAGGAATATCTCAGAATAATATCTTCCAATCAATCTCACTTATTTCAGAGTCCGTCGCCTTTCGCGAGTAGTTACGGTTTTTATTATGAAAAAAGTTTTGCACATAACTTTTAAAATAGCGTTTTCGATTCTCTTTTGGGGCTGTTTATATGTGCCGAGACCGGACGAAGCTAAATTCGCATTTTATTTTTCCACTTTGTATCTATCTCAATCGGGATGTAGCTTCTATCTACAAAATATTCAAAATCCGAATCTTTTCTACAGAGGATGTGTAAATTATCTATTTAGCGAATGTTCATTACCAAAAATAAATGAATCGAATTCTCGCAGATTTGAAACGCTTAGGAATGGTTTACTTAAAATTGCATCTGAGGTTAATAATTGCATAATCGAAGTCTATGGGGAAATTCAAACTTTAGATTCGATGCCAAAAAATGCGGATCCATATATGTATAAGGCAAATCGGATTTTGAAAATTGAACAAACGGATTTCGAGGCGAATTGTAACTCATTTGCGGATCGGGAAAAACTATTGCAAGCGTACGAACTTCCCAATATGTATGATCCCTCAATTTATTTGGCAATTCAAACAACGGATAATCAGTGCAGGCAATCCATTCCGCTTACTCAGTCAGAAAGGGATTTCGTTTTAGCTGTGATAACAAATAAAAAATTATATTATATAGAGTATTGATCAAAAATCCAATTCGACAAAAAAAGGGACCGCGCGGTCCCCTTATCCATTAGAATTCTCTAAAATTCTTATTCTTCTCTGGATTCGAGCCAGCGCTCCGCTTCGAGCGCGGCCATACAGCCGGAGCCCGCGGCGGTGATCGCTTGACGATACACTTTGTCCTGAACGTCTCCGGCGGCAAACACGCCTTCTACGCTTGTTTGGGTCGTGCCCGGAACTGTTTTGATATAACCGGTTTCGTCCAGATCCAAAATTCCCTCAAAGATATCCGTGTTCGGTTTGTGACCGATCGCATAAAAGAGACCGCCCACGGCGAGTTCTTTCTTTTGACCGTTGACCGTGTCTTGCAGGGTGAGTGCGGTCAGATTTTTACCGTCGCCTTTTGCCTCCTGAACTTGGGAGTTCCAGATGATTTCGATTTTAGGATGAGTGGTCGCACGCTTCTGCATGATCTTGGATGCACGTAACGAATCTCTTCTATGGACGAGATACACTTTCGACGCGAACTTTGTAAGGTGAGACGCTTCTTCCACGGCCGAATCGCCGCCGCCGACGACGGCGAGTTCTTTGTTACGGTAAATGGGGAGTGCGCCGTCGCAGACGGCGCATGCGGAAATGCCCCGTTGCCAGTAAGTGTCTTCACCGCTTACGTGCATTCGTTTCGCGGTTGCGCCGGTCGCAATGATAACGGCTTCGGCTTCGATGAGTTCGTCGTCGGACCAAAGTTTAAACGGACGGGAAGAAAAATCGACCTTGGTGATGGTCTGCGTATGAATCGTAGTTCCGTATTTGATCGATTGTTCGCGGAAAAGCTGGGTCAACTGTGTTCCGTCGATTCCTGCTGGAAAACCGGGAAAGTTTTCTACCTCGGTGGTGGTGGTAAGTTGGCCGCCCGCGGCGATTCCACCGGCCATAAAGCCTTCGTACAGAACAGGGTTCAAATTTGCACGCGCAGCATAAATCGCCGCGGTATGTCCGGCGGGTCCGGAACCGATAATGACTATTTTGTGGGCCATTGTATCCTCGAATTAGAATGATTCTAAACTTGATTTACTTTTAGACTCAACCGTTGTAAAGACGATCCTTTTTTCGAGAAAGAAATTTAAAAGTTTTTATAAAAAGACCGTCTTGAATGGAAGCGTTTTTGAATTTGTCGGCGCCTCCTTTCGATCTTCGATCGAAAGGACCGAGCTTTTCGCGACTTCGCTTCGCTCCGGTCACGATGTGACCGCGTTCCGCGTCGCTCCCATCTCTGGCGCATCGTAAACCGGATCTCTCGGTAAAACCGGAGAATTCGCTTGCCACACGAGCCTTCTATTCCAACCTTTCCTGTATCCATGAAAGGATTCTTCATCCGAGCAGGGCAAGTCCTTGCCTTCTTCGTCCTAGTATTCTTAGGAACGGAAATACTTCTCAATCTTCTCAAAGCGCCTTCTCTGCAGTTTTACAGAGATCAGAAGATTCTCCATCGATACAATCCGATCTACTACGTCGATTTAGCGCCCAATCAAGATATTTATATCCGTCATTTTGCGGGAAAGTGGGAAGGAAGATTCAGGACGAATTCCTTAGGAATGCGCGGTTTGGAAGAAGCCGATCCCGAAAAACCGAAGCTTGCTTGTTTGGGAGACAGTCTCGTGATGGGATTCGGAGTTTCGGATGAGGACACGTTCTGTCATCAGCTCAACGGAATCGAGTTGAAGGGAGGACGCAGACAGGCTCTGAACCTCGCCGTAGACGCCTACGGATCGTTAGGTGCGGTTCGCAGACTGAAAGACATGGCTCCCAAACTGAAGAATCTAAAAGAGGTTTTGTTTTTCGTTTCGGGCAACGACTTTACGATCCCGGACGAATTAAGAGCCAAAGGAATGCTTTCGGACGACGAGGTGGATGAAATTCGAGACAAGGATCCTTCGTTCAACAGAAACTTTCAGATACAATTCGAGTTGTCCCGAGCTTCTTACACGCTGCAGGCTTTGAAGTTGGCGCTCGAGCAGTTGAAGGTTCAATACGCCTTTACCAAGTTTCGATTGCAGACCGAATGGAATTCGACCGGACTTTCGGCGAGTTCGAACGCGGAACAAACTCCCGCAAAGTATATGAAGGATTCATTTTTCCGAACTCCCGAAACGAAGTGTGATCCGCATACGAAAACTACATTCGAAAAAGAGAATGTAACTTCGATATCGACATCAAAGTCCGATACGGCTGTAATTCCGACTCCTGACAACATGACCCGGGAAGAATATAAAAAACAATATTGCCCGGAACCGATTCCCGATTATTTTTCGTGCGTGGACAAGGAGCCGAACCTTGCTTCTCTCGAACCGCTTCCACAGATTACGCAAAAAGCGTATAACGAAATGGTTGAATATTCCCGATCAAACGGAATCCGATTGATCGTCGTTTTAATGCCGATTCAAGTGGAAGAGATTTTTTGCAGAAACCGGGGACTCTATCATCCTCTCGAAAATTACGCGCTTCGCGCTGCCGCTTATTTCGAAAAGAAGGGCGTTCCCGTTTTAAAACTCAGAAAACAAACCGAGGAAATGTGCGGGGAAGTGATCGATACTCCCAAAGGAAAAAAATTCTCGGGGATTCGAGATTACTTTATTCCGGAAGACGGGCATTTGACGGTTCCTGGAAACCGTTGGGCGAAACGTTCGGTGGAAAAACAGCTCAAGGAATTGGAAAAGAATGCTCTTTAATTCGGTTCAGTATCTTATCTTTGCGCCCGTAGTCATTCTCGTATATTTTTGGATTCCCGCAAGATTTCAGAGGTTGTGGCTTCTTCTGGCGAGTTTGTATTTTTACGCCATATTCAAAATTCCTTTTATTCTTCTTTTGATCTATTCGATCGTTTTGACCTATTATGCGGTCAAGGGAATGGAAGCGGCACATTCCAAATTTCTAAAGTTGCTTTGTCTGAACGCGGCTGTCTGGGGAAATTTGCTTCTTCTTTATGTATTCAAATACATGGACTTTTCGATCCAGGCGTGGAATGTCTTTACGAATTCCGCTCCCTGCGATCCTTCCTATGTTCCGCTCACGGGCGCTTTGTTGCCGATGGGGATTTCCTTTTTCACCTTGCAGGCGATTTCATACGCGGTGGACGTATATCGCGGAACCGTTCCGCAGGCGAAGAGTTTGTTTCAGTTCGGATTATTCTTGTCCTTCTTTCCTCAGTTGGTTGCGGGGCCGATTATCCGTGCTCAGGATATGCTCCATCAGTTTCTGGAGAATTACGCTTATAGGAAGGAAAATCTTCTTCCAGGAATTCGTCAGCTCGCGTGGGGGCTTTTTAAAAAGACATTCGTGGCCGATCCGATATCGATGACGGTCGATCCGGTTTTTGCAAATCCGGGAGCTTATGATTCTTGGTCTTTGCTCGTGACTTCTTTTTTGTTTTCGTTTCAGATCTATTGCGACTTTTCCGGGTATTCGGACGTTGCGATCGGAACCGGAAGAATCATGGGATATTCGATTCCGGAAAACTTTGTGCGTCCGTTTTTATCTCAGACCGTTACCGAGTTCTGGAGAAGATGGCATATCTCTTTCTCCTCTTGGCTTCGGGACTACATTTATATTTCTCTCGGTGGAAATCGAGTGAGCATTCCCCGAGCTTACTTCAACGTCTTTTTTACGACGTTTATCAGCGGGCTCTGGCATGGAGCCGATTGGAATTTTATCATTTGGGGAGCATGTCACGCTTCCGTGATGGTGTTTGAACGCTTTATCTTTTCTTTTTCGATCTTGAAACGGGGCTGGGACAAAATTCCGGAATGGATCAAATACGTTTATCCGTTTTTCGTATTTTCCTTTTCGATGTTTTTCTTTCGTGCAAAACCTTCTCTCGAATACGGATATGAAACGAGTTTAGACTTGGCGTTTGCGATTGTTAAGCGAAGTTTTTCGTTTGAAAGCGGCCAAGGTCTTGCGGTTCCGTTTTCCGTTCTGTTTGCAGTAATCGTTTTGTTCGGCGCCGACTTTTTACAAGAGAAGAAATCGAATTGGATGGAAAATCTCCAAAGTAAACCTTGGGTTGTTTATCCCCTTGCGGGTATGATGATTCTGGTGGGATTTATTTTATACAGCGTAACCGTTAGTCAGCCGTTCTTGTATTTTCAATTTTGAAAGCTTGAAAGTTTTTTTTTGACGCTGTTTGCCGTTCGATCGTTCAGGAATCGAACCAGTCTCGGTAATCTAAAACGTAAAAGGAGTTTTCGGGAATGCATTGTAGTGTTCTCGTGATTCTGTTGTTTAATAGGTCGAGGTGGAGGATATAACTGTAATTCCTGTGGAATGTAGGACCTCCTTCATTCATCGTATTCACGATAGAATATCCGACTCCGGCGCGATCTAATTCCAAAAGAAAATTAAAAAGAAAACAACGAGAAACTCCGTGAGCCTGGGCAAGAGTTCCGAACAAAGCCCAACTTCCCGTACTCAGACGGACATTGATCCGTTTCATTTTTTTCGGATCGGGACTATTTTGATACAGCGTTTTTCCCGGTTTTTGACCCAACCGAGGAATTGCCGTCAAATATTTCGAATATCTTTTTAAAAGCTCGGGGATTCGTTTGGCGAGATGTCGCCGTTCTGACTCTGAATAAAGAGATAAGGTCGCCTCCGAGACAATCAGAGTTACAACGTTCGTTCTATTATCCTGAAGAACGCCATCAAGCTTGTGATCGGAATTGAGAAGTAGCACGCCCATATCGGAAGCGGTTCCGCGGGGATACAAAATGGGACATTGTTAATCCGGATTTTCAAAGAAAAATAAACAACCATGTACCAGATATTGAAATTCCAAAAAACGAAGAGTATGATCGCAAGTCGAGAGTAAGAATCTCGAAATTTCAACCTACAAAAAAAATCAGACAACCGACGAGCAAACGATGTTTCCGTCGCAGACTCAGTCAATCTATCTACCGATCAACAGCAATCGGAATAGGAATTCTCTCTAAGATTCGCTTAGAAATCAATCGAGCTGAAGTCGGATTCGGATGTCCATCATTCTGAAGATAAAAATCCGTTCGATTCTTCTCGTATTCGCTCAAAAAATCCGGTCTCGTATCCAAAACGGGAATCCCTTTCTGCTGAGCAATCACGGCCACCAAATCCAGCAAAGGCGTCGATGGAAGAGGAGTCAAATCATGTGTGCCATTCGGATACAAAACCACCGTCAATGGAATCTTCAATTCTTTGCAAACGTCGAAAAACCGTTTCATCTCTTGGAACGATGGATGATCGTGCGGATGATTGGAAAGAGTTTCGGGAATGATTTCGGGACCGTTCTCGCGGAGCTTTTCTAAACGCCGCATCTCGCTTCGAATTTTAGAATAGTTGTAAAGAGCGCTGTATCTGGATAAAAAAACCGAACCTCGAAAGAGCCATCTTCCATAAACCGAATTTCTCAAATAGAATTCCCTATGAACGTCCTGTAAATCCGAAGGATGATAGATCCAAAAAACCGCTTTCGGTAAAATACAATTCTTCCGTTGATCGTCATCGCAAATCAGAGCGCGTTCCATTCTTCTTTGAATGCCGCCTGTCCCGAGAGAATCCACGCCCAAATTGCGAACCTGAATTCCCGATGGCCGCAGCGCTTCCTGCATTTTCCAGGCGATCGTATCCTCGTCATTCTGACCGAAACCGTAAGCGATCGAATCTCCCATCAACCAGACTTCGGGTTTACTGCCGGGAAGAACCGGTTCCTCTGAAACGATTCTTTCCGCGCGCCGATCGACGCGCACTCGAAACGTAAAACCCGCCGGATGAGGAAGAACCGTATCCGAATTCGGACAAAGCATAATCTCGGGAATTTCCCGTTCTTCGATACAATGAACTTGTTTGTCCCGCAGCTTATAGATCAATCCTACAGGCGGAAGAATTCTTAAAAACAATTCACCTAATACCGCAAAGACGATTAAAACAAGAAAGGAACGGAAAAGAATCTTGCGGGTAAAAGACGATTTCATGAAGCGGGCGGCGCGTACAAGGAAAGTTCGCATTTTAAAAACATACGTCGAGCGGGCGGGAGAAGGGCGGGAATCTCGCTCGTTTTAAAACGGCTGAATTCGGAATTGTTTTTCTTTTTTTCCAAAAGGCAATCCTTTAGAAAAACCGCATAACTTTCCGTTTCCTTCTCCTTTCCTTTGGAGAATTTTTCCAGAATTAGCTTGGTCTTGTCCTTGTCTTTTTCTTGTAAATGAATTTCAAGAAGATAGAGTAAAACTGCGGGGTCGCCGGGAACGGAAGTTTCGGCGCGTTCGAGATAAAACGCCGCGGAGTTTAACGCAAGTCCGCTGTCCGCGAGAATCATTCCGAGGGTTCGATTTGCTTCGAGATGCGTCGGATTTTTTTTCAGAATCAATTCATAAAGACGCATCGCTTCCGCCGTGTTTCCTCTCGAAAGGGAATCCCGAGCGTCCCAGATCATTTCCTCGTTGGAGGAACAGGAAAAACAAAAGAACAGAAAAAATGAGAAGGAAACGTATCGGATATTTAGTCTCATAAATACAGAAGTTTTTGCTCTCACCATTCGAAAAAAAACCGAGGTAGACCGGGATTTGTCCGGGGTTTCGTTTAGAATTTTCCCATAAAGCCTTAAGGCAACATAAAAAAGTTTAATTCTCCTGAGAGGAAACGTCCGAAGGATTTAGTACTTGTTAAACATTTCAGACGGGACTAAAAACAGTGACATCTTCACATAACAACCTACTTCAAAATTTCCAGGAATATCTCTCCGTAGAAAAGGGATTAAGCGACAACTCGATTTACTCCTACGGTTACGATTTGAATAAGTTTAAGAACTTTCTGGAAAAGGAACATATCGATTTCCTAGAAGTTCAGGCGAACGATATCATGCGTTTTTTGAACGAGGAGAAGGATCGAAAGATCAGCTCCAAAACCATCGCGAGGGAAGTCGTCGCGATCCGACAGTTTTACAAGTTTCTAAAGGACGAGAAAAAGCTCGATACCAACCCGACTGAAAAGATCGAAACTCCCGAGGTAATGCGGAGCATTCCCGATTATCTGACTCAGGAAGAAATCGAAGAATTATTCGCAAGCATTCGCGAAGACAACCTCTACGAACTCAGAGACAAGTGCATCTTCGAATTGTTATATTCTTCCGGTTTGAGAATTTCTGAAGCCTGCAATCTGAGATTAAGCGACATGGATCTGGAAGGAATGACTCTTACCGTGGAAGGAAAGGGCGGTCGCCAAAGGCTCGTTCCGTTCGGCGAAAAATCCTTGGACATTCTCAATCGTTATCTGAAACAAAGCCGACCTTTTATTCTCAAAGCGAGAAACTGCGAATACCTTTTCGTTTCCAAAAAAGGATCTTATATCAACCGCAAATCCGTCTGGAGACTTTTGAATCACTACATCAAACGGACTTCCATCTCGAAAAAAGTGACTCCTCATACGCTCCGTCACTCCTTTGCGACTCACTTGCTGGAGAATCACGCGGATCTCAAATCGGTTCAGGAACTTTTGGGTCACATCGATATTTCCACGACGCAGATTTATACGCACATGGCTAATAAGACTCTTAAGGAAGTTCATAAGAAGTTTCATCCGAGAGGATAATCGCAAAACTTATCTAAGGAAAGTATTTTTCGGAAGGATTCGAAACCTCGTAAATCCTTTCCTTAGTGTGGATGATTTACCTCGTTGATTCAATTAGAAGCCTTGCAATAAACTCGAAATGGATTCCGGTAAAAAGAAGAACTTTGAAAATCTGTTCCGATTGCAGATTCCTTCTCATCCCCGTTACTTGTCGATCATCCGGAGCCTCGTTTATAACTTAGCGTTCGAGAACGGATTTACAACGAGCGATTCGGCAGACTTAAAACTCGCAGTCGGGGAATGCCTCCAAAACGTCATTAAACATTCCTACGGCGGAAAACGAAATTTACCGATTTTTCTCGAAATCAATCTTTACGACAACCGGATGGAAATTCGAATTCGCGACTTCGGAAGTCAGAAAAATCTTTCCGAAATCCGAGGATATGAACCCAATGATTATCGGGAGGAAGGAATCGGTCTGTATCTCGTGAAAAAACTCACGGATCATTTTTATCTCGACCAATCCCTGCCGGAAGGGAACCGACTGATTCTCACAAAACTGAAATGAACCTGTTTCAAAAAAGTAAATTCGGTTTTCTTATATTAGCGATTTCTATTGTTTCCGCTCCGAATTGCAGGAAAGGTCCTTCCATTTCCAGAGAGGACGTTCAGAAGCTGAGTAAGGATTATTTTACGCGCCTTTGCACAAAAACCGCCGAATGTGCGAGCCGTTATCTCGAAACTCTTCCCGCCTCCGAAAAAACTTCCGAGAACGCTGCGTATTCCGTGGATCAATGTATGGAAGAACAAAAAGATCAGAACATTCTTCCTGATGAATATGAAAAGGTTACGGACGCGCAGATCGCCAAGGTCAAAGTCTGCATGGAAGATCTTTTGAAAGTTCCTTGCGAGGAAATGGAAGGAGGTGGAATTCCTTCCTGTCAAGAGTTGTTTCAGTCCTCCAAAGACGAATAGGCGAACGAGAATTTTTCTATTTTCCGATCACCCATTCGTTCGGTTCATTCAAAGAATTTCAAATCCAATGACGATCTTCCGGTCCGATATAGATCGCATCGGGTCTCAAGATTCTTTCCTTTTTTTGTTCCAGACAATGCGCCATCCATCCCGCCGCGCGTCCGATCGCAAATACGGGAGTGAACAACTCCGTGGGTAATCCAAGTCCATGGAGTAAAAGAGCCGTATAAAATTCCACGTTTGTGTGGAGAATCCGATCCGGTTTGAATTCTTTTAATAAGCGAAGCGCCGTTTTTTCCACGAATAGGGAGAGCTCATACAATTCCTTCAGTTCCGGAAGTTCGTATAAATCCTTTGCGGCTCTTGCAAGAACGTCCGCTCTCGGATCACGAACCTTGTAGATTCGATGACCGAATCCCATCAATCGTTCGCCTTGAATCAATTTATTTCTTAGATAACCCTCGGCGTTTTCTTTTTTTCCGATTTCAAAAACCATGTCGAGCGCAGGACCGGGAGCTCCCCCGTGCAACGGACCTTTGAGCGCGCCTACCGCTCCGGTCGCCGCCGAAATCAAATCGGATTGTGTGGACGCGATGACCCGCGCGGTAAAGGTAGAAGCGTTTAATCCGTGATCGGCGACCGTGTTCCAATATGCGTTTAAAGCGGCTTCTTTTTTCGGATCGGGATCGATTCCGAGCATATTCAAAAAGTTTGCCGCGTGTGTAAGATTGTAATCGGGTAGAATCGGAACGAGACCTTTTTTCAATCGATACACCCAGGCTACAATCAAAGGAAACGTCGCTACCACCGTCATACTTTCCTCTTCGGGAGAGGAAAATTTATTTCCAAGTGAAAGCGCCGCCGCGCCGATCCGCAGACATTCGATGACGGAAGCCCTTTCCGCGGCGGCGGCTTCGAGAATCGTTCGATGTATTTTTGAAAAACGGCGCGCGGCGATTAGATCCCTCGTGATCGACCTTCTCTGTTTCTGATCCGGAAGCCTATCTTCGAGAAGCAGATAAAACGTTTCCTCGAAACTCACTTTATTTGCGAACTCTTCGATCGGATAACCGGCGACGGTGAGTTTGCCGTTGATTCCGTCCACTTTTGAAATCCTCGTTTTAACCGCGGGAATTCCTTCCAGACCGGGACTGTATTTTCTCTCTTCAATCGGATTGATTGTCGTGTTCATATTGATTTCCTTGTTCGGCTTTAGTTTACAAGATTGACAAAAATGAATCAATATTGATTTCATTGTCAATGTATGAAGAATTCTTCTAAAAAGCCGTTTTTATCCGCGCTCGAGGCGGCGCAGGAACTAGGAGTGGAAGTGGAGACGATCTATGCTTATGTAAGCAGAGGGATTCTTCATTCCGAACCGGGAGGTTCCAAGGACCGAAGTAAACGATATCGACGCGAGGAAGTGGAACGTCTTCTTCTGCAAAGAGAGGAAAAACTTCATCCCGGAAAAACGGCACGAGCCGCGTTGACATTCGGACAACCCGTTTTGGAATCCGCAATCACTCTGATCCAGGACGAAAAACTTTATTATCGCGGAAAGAATATCCTGGATCTTGCGGAATCCTACACGTTCGAACAAGTTTGTGATCTTCTCTGGGAGGCGGCATCGTCCACTTTCGATTCCCCTTGGCCTTTGCTGGGGGATGCCTGCAAAAAGTCGCTTCCTTATCTTTCCGATCGCCCCTTGATCGATCTTTGCAGGATTCTTCTCGGAATCGCGGAATACGATGACACGGGGGCGCTCTTGAAAACTTCGGAGGCGTTGCAGAAAACGGCTTCTCGAATCGTTCGACTTCTTTGTTTATTCGCATCTCGCGTAAACCGGGGAAGAACGTCGATCGCGGAAACTTTATGGTCGGCTTGGAAAAATTCCGATGCGTCAAACTCCGTCCGCTCCAAATCACATTCGAAAACTTTAATGGATCGGAATACGATCTCCAACTCTAAGAGCGAGGATAAAAAGGCCGTCCGATTGATCGAAGCTTCCCTTATTCTATCGGCGGATCACGAACTCAACGTTTCTTCGTTTACGGCACGTTGTGTGGCTTCGAGCGAAGCGAGTTTGTATCAGGCGGTGATTGCTGGACTGGCCGCGCTTTCCGGAAGAAAGCACGGTTTGCTGACCGAAAAAACGATCGAACTTCTCGAAAGTGCGAGCGTTCGTAAAATGGACGCAAAGGAATTTCTCACCGAACGTTTGCGAAAAGGAGAAACGATTCCAGGGTTCGGCCATCCATTTTACAAAAACGGAGATCCAAGGGGAAAAAAGCTGATGGAACTCTGCGAACGTTTCTTTCCTAAGAGCAAGGAATTTCTTTCCGCAAAACGAATCATCGACCAAGCAGCCGAAATGTTAGGGGATCATCCCACGATCGACGCGGGGTTGGCCGTTGTAAGCAGAACGTTGAAACTTCCGAAAGGGGCGGGTCTTGCGTTATTCGCCATTGGGAGATCGGCGGGTTGGACGGCGCATTCGATGGAACAATACCAAGCGGGACAGTTGATTCGGCCTCGGGCGCGTTATAACGGAATCGCGCCCGAAACGACTTCGTATTAAAAAGTCAGATTTCTTCCTGAAGGATTCCGAGACGTTTCGGTCGTACTTTTGTGATCTGAGGATTGCCGTCGTTTCCTAAAAAGACAAAGGAAGGTCCGGGGATTTCCTTAAGACGGACTTTGAAATTTTTCCCTTTGCCGGGATAGATGTCCACTCCGGGAAAAATCTCTTGCTCCACTTCCACATACGAATCCTTATCAGGTTCGAAACCCATAATCATGGTTTGTTCCTGACCCAACAAGTTGTTTAGAATTCCTGAATATTTCTGTTTGATCGCTCCGAGTTTAGGAAGGCTTTCCTTTTCTTCGGAAGTGAGTTGCCGTCTTTGCGAATCTTCGTGAAGTTTGACGAGACTCAACTCGACCTTTTTCAGAATTTCCTGATTCTTTTGAACTTCGGAACGGAGTTTTTCCAGATCCTCCAAAAGTTCGGGTCGAATCCCGACCGAAACGGAAGTTTTGGTTTCGGCTACGGCGCCTAACTTCGTGCAGACGACCGATTTACCCGCGACGCAGCTTCCTCCGATCAGTTCTCCCCGTCCGCCGCGGATCACGACGGACTCTCCCGCAACGAGGTCGGAGTGCATGGACGCTTCTTCGATAAAGATCGTATTTTTCGCGATCAATCTTCCTTGTTCGACGAAGCGCGTATAGATATCCGCTCCCGATTCGATCAGGCCGCCGTTTCTACCCATAAATCCGCCGGATAAAACGACGTCGCCGCCCGCTTTGAGAAATACCTTACCCACCGATTTTTTGACGATGATCGATCCTTCGGTTTCCAACGTGAATCCGTCGGCGATCGAACCTTCTACGATGATCGTTCCCGGAAAACTTACGTTTCCGGTGGAGAAGTCCACGTTTTCAAGATGACATACCTCGTCGACTCGGATCGTTCCTTGACGATCGAGAATCGGTCTTCCGTTGATAAGCGAATGGACCGTCGTCCCTTCCGAAGAGAGTCTAATGTTGGCTCCGAGTTTCCATTCGGCTTCCTTCCCCGGATCGTAAGGAAGGATTTCTCCCAATACGTTTTTTCCCTCCTTGCCCGGAATCGGAGAAACTTTTTCGGCTAATTTTTGATCCTTAGCAACACTTTGAATAATTTGAATATTCTTAAAATCTACTCTTCCGTATTGATCCTCTTCCAAATGAGGAGTCGCGGGATGAATGAATAAGATTCGAATGTCTCCGTTCTTTCCGGGGATCGGCGCCGTACCTTCCGCGATGAGAATTCGTTTTCCGTATTCCGGTTCCTGCGAAAGTTGATCGATGGTTTCTTGAAGAATTCCGAATCGAATTCCGCGGAGTTGAATCGATTCGCGGATTTGCTCCGTGTTTAAAATTCTTCCTCCGTATTTGGGAGGATGAAAGATCAAGAAGGCCTTCATTTTGTCTTCGGGGATTTCGATTTCGATCCGGGAACTTTCCGGTTTACCGGGCCATTTTCCGATAAGATGAGAAAGTCCATCCGATTTCTGAACCAGATCCTTGACGACCGTGGGGGAAACTTCCGTAATTTGAAAGAGTTCGATTCTTCTTAGAATTTCTTTGGAGTCGACGGGCTTTCCCTTTTTACCCGCGGGAAAAACCGATAGATAGGCGAGCCCGTCTTCATTTTCGATTTTGAAGAAGCCGTTTTCATTCTCTTCCAGATCCTTTAAAAGGGAATCCGTAAAATTCTTGAGAGAGTCGCTCATCCGGGGTTTCAGTGTAGAAATCATTGTTCCTTTTTACAATCGAAATCTCCCGGAAAAACTTGAATGTTTGAAAGGAATTTTTCTTTAGTGGTGATGCGAATGATCCTCGTTCGGAGAGGAATTCCACTCGGTTTTGTTTTCGGGAGCGGAATGTTCATGATTTGCGTGAGAATGGTTCATTCGAAAGAAGATCATCGAAATTCCGATCAGAATGATCGCGATTCCTCCGAAACGAATCGCTCCGCTCGGCAGTTTAGTCAAAATCTTGCGAAATCCGATTCCGAACAAAAAGAGCGCGGGAAACGTTCCTAAAAAGAATGAGGACATTACAAGAATTCCGGAGGGCGCGCTTCCCGTGGCGAGGGCTAAGCTGAAAGCGGGATATAAAACCGCGCAGGGTAAAAGTCCGGTAACCATTCCGAACGCGAGAGAGGCTCCGCTCAGATTCTTTCCCTGTTTGAGGGAAGCGATCAAAGGAGCCGCAAAGTAGTTTAGAATTTTCTGATAGAATCCGGAACGTTCGGGACCGGCGTTTTGAATCAGACTCAACCCGAAGACGACGATAAAAATTCCGGAGACGATGGCCGCAAACTCGTGCAATGAAACCAGGCTTCCCGCGAGATTGAGACCGGAGCCTACGAATCCGAATATGGCGCCTAACGTGGAATAGGAGAGAAGTCTTCCCAAGTTGTAGAGTAGGTTCGTTTTAAATTTGGATTTTTCACCCGCCAGGTTTAAGGTTCCCGCAAACGGTCCGCACATTCCGAGACAATGAAGCGAACTCGTGATTCCATGAAGGAAGGCCACCGAAATCGTAGTAAGGACCAATTCAGTCTGCACGGGATTCTTCCTTTTTCGCTGAAACGCCCGTTTTTCTTTTTTCCGTCTGCGGAGGATCGTCGTCGAAAAGCATTCTGTATTTCGGACCTTCTATGTCTTCATATTGCCCCGATTTTAGTGACCAAAAGAATACGACCAAGGCTCCGAGTGCGATCAACATCGCCATTGGGATCGTGAGATACAAAGCGTTCATAGTTTGGTTCTCCATTGTAACGAGATCGAATTGAGGACGACGGATAAGGAACTCAGCGTCATAAATCCGGCGCAGATGACCGGAAGCATAAACCCGAAGGCGGCGAGCGGGATCATGATCGAGTTGTACGTTAAGGATATTAGAATATTCTGAAATATGATTTTGCGCGTGCTTTTGGAGATTCGAACCGCGGAAACGAGAGAGTCCAAACGATTGGAAAGAAGCACGAGATCGGATTTGTCGATGGAAAGATCGGATGCGATTCCCATTGAAATTCCCAGATTGGCCGCCGCCAAACATGCGGAGTCGTTGATTCCGTCGCCCACCATAACGACCGTATGTCCCTCGTTCTGAGCCTTTTGGATTTCTTCCAGTTTCTCTTCCGGTTTTAATTCATAGAAAGAATGTTCTAAATGCAAAGCGGAAGCCAAGGATTGAACGTTGGATCGGGAATCCCCGGAAAGAATTCCTAAGAATGGAATCGTTTCGTTTAGGGTTTGGATGGTAGTCGCCGCTTCGGGGCGAATCGTATCTTCCATGGAAAAAGATACGATGGGTTCCCGATTGCAGCCGAGATAAATCTTTCCGTCCTGCGGAACCCGGCCGTAAGTCACGAAATGTTTGTTTCCGATTCGATACGTTTGATTTCCGTTGAGGGAAATCGCTTCGATTCCGTTTCCCGGAATTTCTTTCAATTCTTTCCAAGAGATCGGAATCGGAGTCTGACCTAGGTCTTCGAGTTTCTTTTCGATCTCTTTTTTTAATCCGACTGCCAGAGGGTGCGTGGATTTGGATTCGAGCGAAATCAGAATCGAATAGATCCGAAGCGGATCTTCCTGTTTTAAAAACCGTTCCTCTTGAATCGAAAGTTTGCCGAGGGTCAAAGTTCCGGTCTTATCAAAGTAGATCCGATCGGCGCGGCTCAAAATTTCCAGCGAATCCGGGTTTTTAACAAGAATTCCCTTGGAACCGTGAAGCAGATTGCTGACCACGTAGGCCGCCGGAACCGCCAAACCGAGCGCACAAGGACAGGCGACGATGAGAACGCTGATCGTATTGAGGGTCGCGGCTTCCCAAGTTCCATAATAAAATCCGAATATACTAAACGTTGCAATCGCGATCAGAAATACGACTTGGATAAAGTATGTCGAAAATCGATCCGTGGCTCTTTGAATCGACGGTTTTGTCTGAAGAGAACTTTCGATGAGGGATGAAATTCTCGCGAGCGTGCTCTCCTTCGCGGTGGTGGAGGCGCTCATCCGAACGTCCGAACTTAGACAAAGCGCTCCGGAAAGAATCGATTCTCCTTCTTTTCGAGTGACCGGTTTGGATTCTCCCGTTAAAAAGGATTCGTCGAAATAAGCCGTAGTCGATCGTAGGATTCCGTCCACCGGAACTCGATTTCCGTTTTTTAATAGAATGAAATCGCCTGTTTGGATTTTGTTCGGAGATACGGAGAGTTCAACGTCGTCACGCGATACGGTGTATTCCTCCGGTAAGGTGGACAAAAGTTCTCCGATTTTTCTTCCCGCTTTGAGACGAATCGCCGATTCGAGAAATTTTCCGATCAGAATAAAAAAGTAGATCGTGCAGACCGAATCGAAGTAGACTTCTCCCTTATCGCTTAACGTTACGTAGACGCTGTAAAAGTAGGCGAGAGATACTCCCAAAAAAAGAAGAGTATCCATGGACAACATTCTTCGTTTGATCGATTCGATCGCTCCTTTGTAAAACGGATATCCCGAATAAAGATAAACGGGGGTCGCGAAGATCCAGGAAACGTAATGAAAGAGTCGCTTGAATTCGATTTCGATTCCCGTAAAGTATCCCGCGTAGAGTCCGATGCTGAAAAGCATGATGTTTCCCCAGGAAAATCCCGCAAGTGCCATTCTGAGAAACAGATCTTTGGAAAACAGTCCGACTTTGGTTTCCGCTTTCAAGGGAGAATACAAGGAAGGTTCGTAACCGATCTTTCGGATGATGGAGAAGATTTCGCCCAAATCCACTTTGTTTCGATCGTAGACGAGTTTCATTCTCGCGGTCGCGAAATTAATCCGAACTTCGAGAACCCCGTCCCTTTCGGAAAGAACTCGTTCGTTTAACCATACGCAGGCGGAACAATGGATTTTTCCGATCGTAATCAGGGTTTCGCAGATTCCGTTTTCCTTTTGGACGACATATTCCTGATATACGGAAGGAGTTTCCAAATCTTCCTGATTGTTTCTTTCGGTAGCGACCGGCTCCAACGTCTCGGATCCCCTGAGATCATAAAACCGAGTCAGTCCGTTTTCCACCAGAAGAGTTGCGAGGGATCTACAGCCGGAACAGCAAAAGGTTTCCGTTTTTCCTTTCAGTTCTCCGAATACGATTTCCTTTTCAGAGCGGATCTGTGTGTTACAGTGATAACAGTTCGTGATCGTTAAGGTTTGCATATCGTTTATTGAATATTCAGTTCTTGTGTTTTTTCAAGGGTTCTCCCGCTTGTTTCGCCGCGGAGGCTGAGAATCCATCTTCCCTTTTCCGGAAATTCGATTTCTCCTAAGTAAGTTCCCTTGTTTTTGGAATCTTCCCGTAACTCTAAGGTTTGATTCCATTGATCGGTGGCCGATCTTTCGATTTGAACCGTGATTTTTGCACCCGAAACGGGATGGCCCGATTTCAGGAAACGGATCGAAATCGGATTTTTTCCGGCTTTGAGTTCACCGTTCGATTCAAAAAGCGGACTCGCATACGAATAACCTTCCGCGAGCATCTTTCTTTGTTCGAGAATGGACTTTTCGTAGTTTAATCCTTTTTCGTAATATTCCTTTTCGATCGGTCCGGTATAACCGTTGTTTGCGTATCGGATCGTTACCACGGTCGCGGCGATCAATGCGACGAATGCGACTCCGATCCAAGCGAACGCGAATTTCATAGTTCTGTGTAGCGCCATAGATTTTCCTTTAGTTTCGATCCTGAATCGGAATTCGAAACGGAATCTTCTTTTTTAATACGTAATTTTTGTTTTCCGCATCGCCTATTTTGAGCGTAATTTGATGCGATGTTTTACGAAGATCTTCTTCTTTGATCTCCGTTTCCAAAATGATTCTGAAATCCTGGGAACTATTCCGCTGAATCGAAATCGAAGGAACTTCCGTTCCTCCCAAAAGGATTCGAACGGGAGAATGGAGAGTGCTTTCCTCCACGGAAACGCCCAAATTCCGGTTTTGAAAGGTCATATTCAAAATTTGTGCATTATAAAAGTTGCGTACGATTCCTCCCGGGATTTCCATCGGCTGTATGATTCGATCCGGTAGAACGTTCGCGTAAAGCGGAACTCGATTGTAGAGCAGAATCGCGGAAACGATCGCAACTCCGAAAAGAAGAACTCCGTATACGATGCTTCTCGGGCGAATCCAACGAATTTTCGCACCGGGTTTGTTCGCTTGGTTTTCGGACATATAACCGATGAGAGTTTTCTTTCCTTCTTTCCCCATGGTTTTGGTGCAGGCGTCCACACATTTTCCGCATGCGATACAACCTACGTTGACGCCTTCCCGAATGTCGATTCCGGTGGGACATACCACCAAACAAAGGTTACACGCCGTGCAGTCCCCGACTTGGGTCCCGGCCTTTCTGCGAGGTTCTCCTCGTTTGTAGTCGTAAGTGACGTTGACCGAATCCGCATCCATCATCACGGTTTGAAATCTTGCGTAAGGACATGCGTATTTACAGAATTGTTCCCGCACGAATGCCATATCGAGATAAAGAGTCATCGTGAAAAAGAGAACGAAATAAATCCAAGTCGGCGGCTTTGAAAAAAACGAAGCAGATCGGATGTCGCTTATCATTTCGTATGGGTCCGCAAAATACGAAACCCAAGCCAAGGCACCCAGGATGCTCACGAGAATCCAAAGTTTTTGAACGAGAATCTTTCCGAATAGAGGTGCATCCTTTTTCCCGTATTTGGAACCGAGAACGGTTCTTCCGATCAGATCGAACAGATCGGTGAACACGGTTTGAGGACAAGCCCAACCGCACCAAACCCTTCCGATCAAAGTGGTGAAAAAGAAAAGGGAAAGTCCCATCCCGATCAGAAATAGATGAAGATAAAAACCTTCCTGCGGAGTGAAGATGTTTCCGAGCAGGTAAAATTTTCTTCCGGGGATGTCGAGCCGGATCAGAGGATGTTCTCCCCAGCGCAGCCAAGGAAGAAGGAAGTAAAACGGAAGTAAGAACGCTTCTACAAGATATCTCGCCGAACGAATCTTACCGGAAATTTGTCTTGAGATGACCACAAAAGTCCTCCTTGTGGTCCCCGGAAAAAGTCTCGAAGTTTTTTAGACGGATCGAAAACTTTCTCCGGAGTTGAAACGATAAATTAACGAGACGCCTTGATACTTGCGTTTTGAGAAGCAAGCCAAGCCATCACTTGATACACTTTTTCGGAGCCGAGAGAATTCTCATGCGGAGGCATTGGACCTCTTCCGAGTTTCGTTTTGTCCGCGGCGATTCCTTTCATGATGGTTTCGTAAACTTGCGGGTCCGCGGATCCGTGGATCCATTCGTTGTCCATCAGGCTCGGTCCGACAAGACCTTGACCCGTGGGGCCGTGACAAGCGGCACAGATCGTTTTGAAGGTCTTTTCTCCTTCCGCGATCGCACTCGCATTTCCCCGGAACGGGTTGCTACCGTCGTTAGACGTAACAGCGGCTTCTTTCGGAAACTTCGCTTCGTGTTCCTGTACTTCCAACTCGTAAGCCACTTCCTGCTCCCAATTGGAAAATTTATGAAAATAAACGGCGTAGACCGCCGATACCGCTATACATGTGACGAAAATCCATTGCCACCATGCGGGCATTGCGTTGTCTTCTTGCCGAATGCCGTCGAAATCCTTATTGGAATCATGAGTCATCGATTTAGTCCTCCTTGAGCATTCTGAACTTGGGTTCTTCCATTTCCGTCTTCCGTTTCCGGTTGTAGACGTATGCCGTGATCAAAGCGATCGCCAACACGAGAATCGGAAGTCTCGCGAACTTGTAGATTTGAATCAATTCGAGTTCCATACTTCGCCTCACTGAATGGATTTGGAAAGGTCCGCGGTGTCCTTTCCGAGTTTCAAGAGATACGCGATAAGAGCGTCTCCTTCCGTTTTACCTTCCAATTCCTTAGCGGCGGAAAGATAATCCGCTTCGGAATAAGGAACGCCGATTTTGGAAAGACCTTTCATGTGATTCACGATCTTCTCCGCGTCGAGTCTCGCGCTTTCTTCGAATAACCAAGGATAGGCGGGCATCACCGATCCAGGAGAAGTGTCTCTCGGATTGATCAGGTGCGTCTTATGCCAAGCGTAAGAAGGTTGAATCTGGGATTCGTGCGCGAGATCCGGTCCGGTTCTTTTGGAACCCCAGAGAAACGGGTGATCATATACGAATTCGCCGGCTTTGGAATATCCGTCTCTTCCGTAGGATTTGGAAGGATCGAAACGATCCACTTCCCATTTGAAAGGACGAATCATCTGTGTGTGACAGTTGTTGCAACCTTCCTTTTGATAGATATCTCTTCCTGCGAGTTCCAAGGCGGAAAACGGTTTTACTCCTTGGATCGGAACCGCAGTTCTCGAGATAAAGAAAGGAGGAATGAGTTCGAAGATACCTCCGATCAAAACCGCGATCGTAGTATATACGGTGAACTTAACACCCTGTTTTTCCCATTTTTCGGTAAAACCGCTAAACCAGGTAAGAAGACTGTCGAATAGTTTCATGCGTTTCCTCCTTGTTCTTTCACTCTCAGATCGATTTCTTGAAAACCGGAACCCGAGTTTTGAATCGTCTTAACGATGTTATAGATCATAACGAAGACGCCGCTCAGGTAAATCGTACCGGCGACTCCTCTCGCAAACCGGAACGGTTTGAGAACTTCGGTGATCTGAACCCAGTTCGGATATTGAAGAAAACCTTTCGAGTCGATCGCTCTCCACATGGAACCTTCGGTGATTCCCGAAACCCACATCGAAACGATGTAGAGAAGAATTCCGAGTGTGGCGAGCCAGAAGTGAAGGTTCGCCAATCTTTCGGAGTAAAGATTCGAGTTCCATAATCTAGGAACGAGATAATAAATCGCGGCGAAAGACATCATTCCCACCCAACCGAGGGTTCCCGAGTGAACGTGACCCACGATCCAATCGGTGTTGTGACCGAGGGCGCTGATGGAACGAATCGAAAGAAGCGGACCTTCGAACGTAGACATACCGTAGAACGTGATTCCCACGAGCATCATCTTGAGAAGAGCGTCGGTTTTGATTTTCTCCTTCGCTTGAGTCAAGGTAAGAAATCCGTTCAACATACCACCCCAGGAAGGCATCCATAACATGATGGAGAACGCCATCCCCGTGGTTTGCAACCATTCGGGAAGAGGAGTGTTGAGTAAGTGGTGAGGGCCGGCCCAGATATAAATGAAGATCAAGGACCAGAAGTGAATGATCGACAATCTATGACTGTAGATGGGTTGTTTGATATGTTTCGGAAAGTAGTAATACATCAGACCGAGAAACGGTGTCGTTAATACGAACGCGACCGCATTGTGTCCGTACCACCACTGAATGTTCGCGTCGTAAACTCCCGAAAAAATCGAATAGGATTTTCCCAAACCTACCGGAATCGAAAGGTTGTTCACGATAAAAAGAATCGGAACTGTCACAAAGGAGGCGATGTAGAACCAAATCGCGGCATAAAGTTGTTTTTCCTCTCTTGTGAAGATGGTTGCGAAGAAGTTTACGATAAAGATCACGAACCAAACAACGATCAAAAGATCGAGAGGCCATTCAAGCTCGGCGTATTCCTTGGATTGGTTAAGTCCCAAAGGAAGAGTAATCGCCGCAAGAACGATGGTTAGATTGTATAATACGAAGTGGATCTTCGCTAAAGAATCGCTCCAGATTCTTACTCTGCATAATCTTTGGATGAGATGATACGCCGTCGCAAAGATGATGCTCAATGCGAAGCCGAAAATCGCCGCGTTGGTGTGCAAGGGTCGGATTCTGCCGAAGCTGAAATACTGAGTGAAATTCAGTTCCGGGAAAACCATTTGAAATGCGGCGAGAACTCCCACTAACATGGAAGCGACTCCCCAAACCATAGCCGAGATGATGAACCCTTTTACGATGGAATCGTTGTATTTGGCGTTCGTTTGGCTCATGAGATTTAGTCTCCTGATTCGATTGTTCCTGTTGGATTAAACCGAAAAATCACCATTAATCAATTATAATTTAATAAAATTGAATATAATATGAATTTTCGGCTTATGCTTTAACCTTATATTAAAATCGACGTAGAATTGGAAGAATTCTGGGTCGGATTTCGGGTATTGGAACGATGATAAAAATCAAGTCGGACTCTTGTGCTTGGAGTTGAGTAAAAAGCGGAGAATTCTAATTTGGTCGTTCTTAGAATGAAACGTTTATGAGATTGTTTCTCAGAATGAAAACGAATACGGTTAGGAGAAATCCGTTCCTTACGGACCCGTTTTCATCGGCTTCTCCTTCTCACTAAAACCGTAAAAAAACGGGTCGAGAATTTTCTCTTTGTTAGTAGAATTGGGAAAACGGCCGAAAATAGAAACAATGGATCTCAATTTCAAAGATAAACTTCAATCCGGATTTTCCTCGATTGACAGTCTATCCCGCAATCTTCCCCCACAGGTGCAAAAGACCCTTTTGTACACCGGAATATCCCTCGCGGTATTGGGGGTATCTTTGGCCGTTCTTGTGGGAATTCAAAGAGGAAAGGAAGGGGCAGCGTTCGACGACCAAGCCAAGGAGCTGGATCGTAAGGCGCTCTTTTTAGAAGATATAGAACGAAATTATAACCGCAAACGGAGATCCATCCATTACAGCGATCCCGATCTTTCGATCACGGGAGAATCCTCTAATCTTGAAATCGATCGTTATGAAAGGGATAAACCCAAAAGCGGATTGTTGCCCGAGTCGAATTCTCCGGAAGGAAAAGATCCTTTGCGTGAGGGAAGAAGGGAAGGAACGGGAACGCCAAAACTTCCGACGGAATCCGATTCTCTTCCGACCGAGGATCGACAAAGAACCCCCGATTCGAATCGGAATTTGGACGATCCGGGAACCGTTTCCCCCGATCGAAATTCTTCCAATAATCAGGATCGGCCGAGTTTGATTCGTCCTCCTAAAAACAATACGAAAGGATCTCCCGAACTTCGATGAAACGTTTTTCGGCGGCCGTCGTAACATTCTTGCAGATCAGTATTACGGTTTCTTTATATGCCGATATGCCCCTTCCGTTTCCGGAGGAATTGGGGGAAAGCTCGGTTCCCGTGAACGAAGCAAGAACATCCAACCCGACCGGTTCTGGTTCCGTGGAAACAGGAAATTCTGCGGATTCAAAATCAAAATCGTTGAGCGACGGAAACTCGCAAAGCGACGGCGGTTCGGAAGAAAAAAAGAATTCGAACGTCGAAGTTTCCGACTCAACGATGGATCCGAACACGTCTAAGATCGCTTCTTCCTCTGCGGAAAGTGGGGAAGATATTTCCAAAATAACGACGGAAGAATCCGCACGACCTTCTAAGACGACCCTTCCGAATTCCGAAAAAACGAATTTAAAAAAGAAGAAGGATAAGAAGAAAGAAGATCCGTCCGAGAGCGGGTATAAAAAAGGACTTCTTCGTCTGCGTGAAAATCAGAGAAACAACGCAAAGACCGAGTTCAATCAGGCGGGGCAGGGAAAGTCGGCGAACGCTTCGAGACTGGAAGACGCAAGATTGACAGCGGAAAGTTCGAACGACGCGAATGCGATCACAGAGCAGATCGATTCCGACGAGGAAAAGTGGAAGGCAGTTTTCGAAGTTGCGCGTTCTTTGCGAGGCAACGGAAAAATCGCCGAAGCCGAAACGCAATATTTACGAATCATCACCGAAGCGCCGGAAAGTTTTCAATCCATCTCCCTTCTTTCCTTAGGGGAAATGCTTTCCACAACGGATCGTAAGGATTCCGCGAGAAGATATTTGTTGCAGCTTGTCAAACTTCTGCAGAAAAAACCGGAGCTGGATCCGAAAAAGGATGGTCTCGAAAAAGCAATTACTTTGATTGCGAGAATTTACGGCGATCAAGGTAAATACGAGGAAGCGGAGAATTGGGCGAAAGTGTATCTCCAGCGATTGAACCCGGACGCTTCCGAAGATTCTCCCTTTGTGAAAGAACTCCGTAGAATTTTAAAACGAAGATATTATTGATTTCTAAAGCGATAATATCTTCGAATACGAGAAAAGCGTTCGAGGAAACATTCAAGAATTCTTATGAACTAGAAAAAACCGGACTTGAGGTTGCGTTTTTTTCTAGTTTCGAGTTGATTTCTTATGCTTGCGCGAAAGAAGCACTCATAACTCCATCTCACTTCCTATGGGTCGTTCGATAGTGCTCTGGTGTCATTTGTTTGAATTGCTTCCTAACTCAGCGTCTCATTCTCTAAGGTCATTCGGCCGGTCGCAATCACTCAGCGAAACACTTTTGCGATAATTTTTCATACTTCATATGAAAGCCAACGATTGCGTTCCGGTATCTTTTGGCTGACTCGCTCTCTATGGATCGCTCGTCAAGTCAGAGATACGTTTACGTCCAATTTTCCGAACTTGGAAAAAAGGCTGATTCCTAAGGAAGGTTTTTTAGGGATCTTTAATGTTTCGTTTTTGGAATCGATGATGTTCGGAGCGGTAATCTCGATCGATTGACCGGAACTCGCAAAGATGTTCATCGCATTTCCCGTAGTCATGTTCGCGATCTCACCGAGGATATCCTTGTATTCGTTTTTGATATCCTGGTCGCTCATTCCGGGCATCAGAACTCCAGCGATCTTATAGGCGGCGTCGTAGTTGAGACCGTAGACGACTTCTCCGTTGAAGGTTCCGATCACACCGATCACAATGGAAAGTTCAAGATTGGTTTCCGGACTATCCTTGATTCCGATCTTTCCACGGATCAGGTCCGTTTTTAAGACATCCCTAAAAACGATCGTAGCAGCTTCGAGAAAGGGGTTTACCAGTTCAGCCCGGATTTGCATTATTCTTCTGCCTTTTGACCGATCCTTCTTTCAATCGGGTATTTTTCCTGAAGCGCCTGACTGATTTCCATTACGAACCCGTTCATCAGGTTCGGATTGTCTCTCAAATCGGGTCCCTGGGAGGTATTGATTTTAGACGTATCTATTTCCAAGGAAGCGAATTCCACAAAAACATTTTTTTCGGAATCTTTGTAAGGACCGCCGACTTTTTTAGACCCGAATGCTACGGTTGTCAAATCTTTCAGAAATTGAGTGTTATTTCCCAAACGAATGTTTTGATTTCCGGCTTTGAGTTCCCAGAGATTCAAAAGAGATTGGTCCTTGAATTCCTGAACGCCACTGCCTAAAAGAGAAGCGATTTTCTGAAGTCCGTCCGGCTCTTGTTGAAGAGACGCGATTCTTCCCTTCCATTCTTCCTGAGATTTGGAACGGGTTTCGAGAAGAAGTTTGCTTCTTAGGAAATTTTTTCTTTCCTCGAAGCTGACTTCCTTTCCGTCCTTGTTTTTCGGAAGTTTTCCTTCTTTCTTTTCGTTTTCGTATTTAGCGCGTAAAACTTCGTCGGTGATCGGAGCTTCTTTCTCCGCGAGTTTCGTCAGTTGATCGTCCGTATAGGAAACGATGCGAAGTCGAACTCTTGCGGAAGAGGATTCTTTTTGAACCGCGACTTCTCCATCCGTCTTTTTGAGATCGGAGGTTAAAAGAGCTTCGTAAAGACCGCTTGCGTTTTTGCGGTCGATTCTGTACTGCATAGGAGCGGAATTGAGGATCTGCTTGTAGATCGCTTCCGGTTTACGGACGTCTTCGTCCGAATATCCGGCCCCGTTCATCGATTCGCGATAGATTCTGCGGGCTTCGTCCGAAAGTTCTTCACGGATTCCGGTTTCGGAAACGGAGAATCCGGTCGCGTCCGCGATTTGTTTGGTGACCACCAAACTGCGGATCGTCTGAAATGCGCAGGATTGAAGAGTAGAAGGATCTTCCGCGAGGGACGGGGCGATGCTTCTATATTGGAAGAAACAATCTCTTCGCGCAGCTTGAAAATAGTCCATCGGGATGGAATAGTCCCCGATTTTTCCCGCGTTCAAATTGGAGCGGCCGGAGATTACGTCGAAAAAGCTTTTTTCGGCGTCGCCGGGGAGAAAGGTGATGATCAAACCACCGACAAGGATAAACAGAAAGAATCCGACGACGGTGCGGATGATCTTGTCTTTGAGGGAAACGTTTTCTAATTCCATGATTGTAACTGTTAAACTGAAAGGGTTTGTGAAGGAATATTTCTGTAAAGGAGAAAAGTGAGAAAAACGCTTCAGAAACCCGCCCAAACGACAGATACATAAAATGATGCTCTTTATTGCGATCGCGCTCATTCTTGTGGGACTACTCTGTTTTATCTATGTCTCTCTGAACCCGAATCCTTCCGAAGGTTTTGGATTCAAGCCGGGCTTGCGCAAAGGCGGTTCGGAAAACGAACATTTGATTTCAAGACCGAATGCTCGGAAGGGAGCGGAGATTCTCTCTTCTTCCAAAAGGGCTCCGAGTTTGGAACAGATCGAAAAACAAAAACATCTGGAGAATCTTTTTGTGGAAGGAAGGAGAATTCCGAAACAAAGCAAGATCTCCTCGTCGGAGCCGGAAGCGAGTTACGAAACCGTTTCGAGCATCGAAGTCGAGGAAGACTTTGGGGAAGACAACGCTCCTCATTCCGGCATAGAGGTTTTGGAGGAATCTCCGAAGTTTTCCATTGCAAGCGAGCAAAAGAAGGAAGAAGTTCGGGAGGTTCGTTTTGAAATCGACGGGCTTTTGTATTTGGATCAGAATCGCGAACTTCCGTATGAAAAGCTCGCGAGCAAAAAGGAAGAATTGACTCCGGATAAACTCAAAGGGTTGAAACGGATCGGTCCGGGTAAGTTGAACGAGAGCCGCGATATGCTCGCGTTCGAAGCGTTGAACAGCAGTTATAAATATTCTTTTTCGGAGATTGAAAAGATTCTCTTTTTCGACGAGGGGATCGTTCTCATTCCCTCTAAGTCGAATTATCCGGTTCCGGTCTTTTTTACGAGAGAAACCAATCACTTGAAATCGTATTTGGAAAGTTCGTCCAGGACGTTTTCGAATTAGCGGAAGGTCTTCTTGAATTCTATCTACAATTTATCGTAAAACCGCCGGGCCCCCTCCCGAATTGGGTGGAGGTGGTGGGCTTTGTGGGCGTCCTTCCGCAATTTTTCCACATATCAGAAAAGTCGCATGAAGTCAATTCCGTCCTGAAGGAACTGTTCCGACAAGATGAATCGATATTGTTTTGACTTTAGAGGGAAGACATAGAGTCACGGACGGACTCAGCCTTCCGGTCGTTCAATAGATCGCTCAGGAACTCAGCCGCTTCGCTCTCGACGGATCGCTCAGCGACCCTCTACATGCAAAAGTTTTGTCGTTTTAACGATGATTCTCACGAGAAGATAAAACACAAGACCGCCGCCGAACAGAATGATCTGCGGAAGACGAATCGCTTCTACAAGATTGCTCACGGGCTCATTGAAATAAACAGCAACCAAATCGAACACGCTGAAGATCACAAGAATTCCGAAAAGACTCGGATATTCTCGTTTGAGAACGTTGCGGATCGAAAAGCCCAAAGCCGGTTTTTTATAGCCGCTGAACTTAGGGATAAACGCGGGAACTGTGTTCGCCCAGGAAAGATACGCATCTCCGAATTTCTTACGCAGAAATTGTTCTTCCGCAAACATAATTCTTTCGTAATATACCCAGAAGAATAAAATAAATACGGACGCGATCAGAAAATTCTTTAAGAAAAGAACCGCACCGAGATACATCAAAAAATTTCCGAGATACAAAGGGTGACGAATCAAGGAATAGATTCCTTCTTGGTTCACCAGGTCCGCGACTTGTTCTTTCGTATTTCTTCCGGAAGTTCGCGCGGGTGCGTAACCGATTACAAAGCTGCGAACAAAAAGTCCCAAGAGACTGACCGCAAAACAAAAAGACTGATAATAAAGATGATACGTATATGAATTGCCGGGAAACTGATAGAACGGCAAAAGACCGATGCAGAGAATCAAGATGATACCGGGGATATAGGATCTCCAACGAAATAAAAAATTCCCTTGAGATTCAAATTCTTCGATCAAAGCCATGCTTTTGTCCTAAGTTATAGAGTTCTTTTGAAATGAAATTGGACGCCCTTGCCCTGTCAATAGAGAATCGGAGCTTCAAAACGGATCGGAAGAATCCCGAAAGAACTCGTTTGCGTTGAAATCTTCTCGAAATCCTCGTAGAAAAACGGGATCGGCAACGAACAAAACGGAATCCGAGTTCGAACGAAAGATCGGTTCTTGATCGATCGTGTTTCCAATCCATTCCAAACGCAAGGGAGAATTTTGTCCGCCGTGAAAGTGTATCTCGATCTGCAATTTGTCCCCGGATGATAGAGGAAGAATTCTTTCGTGAAACGGTTTGATCCAAATCCGTTCCGCCTTCCAGGAAAGAATTTTTTGAATCAATGGAGAACAGTCGTCTCCGGGACAAAGCGGAGTGTCGGTGCGGTTAGGCTTCCAAACGCCCGATCGTATTTGTTCTATATTGATTTCGATTTTCCGGGCGCCGTCGGAGTGTATTAGAATAGTATGAATTTCTTGTATATTTCCGGTTTCGGGAAAGAATTTTCCGGAAAAAAAGAACGTTTCGTTTCCCCGGCCGGAAAGAGAATTTAAGTTTTCTTCCACAAGCCAAATCGGGCCGCCCGCACGTTCTTGCACGAACGTTCCGTTCGCATTCGTTTCGCCCGCGCCGATTCCTAGGGAAGCGATTTCTCCCGACGCGGTTTGGAGTTCCAGTTTGAGTTCTTCCCCGTTGAATCCGAACTCCGCTCCGTTCGAACCGTTTTCCTCGATCTTGGTAAATTTTCGAATCTTCAAAATTCCGTTTAAAAACGCGGCGACTTTCTGCGAATCGGAGTCCGCCGAATTGTTCCGAACCGTCACGATCCAGGCGCCGCCCGTTCGTTCCAAAACGGTTTCATGTCCTTTTCTGCCGATTTGAATCCGTTCGATTTCGTTTTTTGCAAACGGAAAAAACGGGTCCGCGCTTTGGTAGTTCTTTAAAAAGAATCCGAATGGATTTGCGAGTAAAATCCAAACCGTCGCTAAAACGACATTGATCAGAACCAAAGAAAGCGCCTTGTCTTCCTGAAAAAAACGGACGACCCAAGAAACGGTTCTGTTTTGAAAGCGCGCTTTCACGTCGACGATTCCTCGGAGACAAAGGGTGGCGCGGAGTTTCGACTCCTGATTCTTAAAAACGCATAAAGACCCAATAAAAACGGAATTCCAAGAAGATTCAAAAAACTGAATGTGATTCTTTCCGCGTCCGAAAAGGGCTTCAGCTTTAAAAAGGCGGATTTTTTTCCGCGCAAAGAAATCAGATCCGTATCTCCGTTGGAAACGTCCAATACGTTCAACAAAAACGGAAGATTGGATTCTTGATAGATTTCCCTCGTATCCGGAAATGCCAATAGATCGGAAACGAGATAGGGCGAACCGACCACGAAAATCCGGGAAACCTTTCCTTCCGGCGTGGATGGAAAAAACGAATTCGATTTTTGGAATGGATTCTCCGCTTGTGAAAAACGGGATCGGAATCTTCCTTCTAAAACCGCACCTAACACGATTCTATCGCCGAAAGCGGACAACGGGGTCGCAAAAATCTGTTTTTCTCCTAAGGCAACGATCGAGGAACGGACCGTCGCTTCTTCGGAGGACCAAAGGATCGGTTCCATTTTTACCGTCGGCTGGCGTTCCGGAAACAAACTTACGCTGGAAACCCAGGGTAAAAGAAGGCTTTGAAAGGGTTTTGTGAACGGGCTCACTTCGCTTAACATTTTTTCGGAAGAATCCGCCACGATCCAAGCGGGATAGGTGTATCTTCCGATCACACCGGGTTCCACTTCCATCAAGGAGCCGATCGGTAAAGAATGATTGAGATCGAGAACGAGATCCGTGTTTACTCGAAAACCGTAATATTCAAAAAGTTGATTTTGTTCTTCGTTGTGCGCGGAAGGTTTTGCGATCCCGAGCCCGGTCGCGTTCATTCCGATTCCGGTTTCCCGTTCGGGAGATTCCAAACGAAAGTCCATCGATTTTGCAAGAATCACCAGATTTCCCCCGCGCATCAAAAACTGATCGAGGCGATAGGCCGCTTTCGGCGACAACGCGCCTTCGCCGATCCAAAGCAGGGTCCGAATCCATAGCGGGACTTCTTTTTCCTCGAGTTTGAGTTCGGGAATGTTTCCGTATTCTTCCTTTAAGATTTGATGCGTAAAAATTCCGATCGTGTCTTTTCCGGTTTCGGGTCCGGGAGGAGCGGAGGATAAACTTCCGGATAAGGAAAGAATTCCTATTTCCGCGTCTCGTCGTTCGCGGATCATCTTTCGCAAAGTAGTCAAAATCTGATATTCGATTTCCTCCGCATAAAACGCGACCGGAAGCGTTTCTTTTCGTGTGCCGAGGGTAAGAGTCAGTCCGAGAAAAAGACGTTTGAATTCGGCGCCGCCTCTCTCCGTTTTTTCCAGGATCTGCGGTTGAATCCCCGCTTCGGCCGCTTTTCGTTGTTCTTCCTCGGATTCGTCCGGATCATGAAACCGCAACGAAACCTTTGCTCCGCCGAGCGAGGCGATCTCTTTCAAAAGTTCTTTGGTCAAATCCAAACGGACCTTGTATTCTCCCGGAATCTTGGAGGAATAATACGCGTCGATGGTCAGGGGAGAATGCAGATTTTTGAATACGTTTTTCGTACTCTCCGATATTTCGAATCGGCCGGATTTGGAAAGATCCTTTCTGCAGGCGAATTGCGAAACGATTCCATTCAAAAATAAGAATATAATAAAAACCTGAAAAAACAAAAACGACGGATTTCCGTTCCAACGCGCAAAAAAAATCCGTATTCGGGCGATCATCGTTTTGACCTCAAACGCAGCACGTTTGCGTAAAGTGTCAGAAGGATAAAACTCAGATAAAAGAATATTTCCCTTCCGTCCAAAATCCCGAGACGAAACGTTTCGAAATGTTTGGAAAGCGACAGAAACGAAAGCGCGTTTCCGAGTTGCGGTCCTACGAATTGCAGAAAGGGCCGATATCCCAAAAGAAAGAACGCGAGGCAAACGATCAAACCGAGAAGATACGAACCGATCTGATCTTTCGTAAGGGCGGAAACGAAACTTCCCAAGGAAAGATTGGCTCCCCCCAAAAGAAAAATTCCGATGTAACCGACCGCGACCGTTCCGAAATCCAAATCGCCTAAATAGAAAATCGTTCCGGGGATGAGGAACGTGAACGAAAGCACGAACCCTAAAAAACTCCAAGCCGCCAAAAATTTTCCGAACACGAGTTCCGCCTCGCGCAACGGGAGAGTAAAAAGAATTTCTAATGTTCCCGAACGTTCCTCCTCGGACCAAAGACGCATGGACAACGCTGGGATAAATACGACATACAGGATCGGAACCCAAAGAAAATACGCTTCCATACTCGCGGATTTAAAATCCCAAAACGAACCGTCTCCGAGGCCGAAAAAAAATAAGAACGAAGTCAGAAACAAAAAGAAGGAAGCGAAAATCATTCCGGAAGGAGAATTGAAATACACGGAAAATTCTTTCCAAAAGACGGTTTTGACGTTGTTTAAAAATTCCTGTAGAAAATCGAAAACGTTCATCTTTGCGCGGGGGAAGTGAGGGATTCAAACACGGATTCCAGGGAATTTTTTTCCGGAATCAAGGAACGGACCGGAAAGGAAGCTCCTTTCAAAATCCGAAAAACATCTTCCGATACGATTCGTTCGTGTTCGGACAACGCGCTCACACGAAATTCCGCGAAACGATCCCGGGTTTTACCGGTCGTTTCGATCGTATATAAATCGCTCGGAAACAGGGCTCGGATCGTTTTTAGATCCGTTTCGGCCAAAATCAGACAGCCTTTTCCTTTGGATAAGGATTCGACCGAACCGTCCGCGATCAGTCTTCCTTCGTCTAACACGAGAATGTGATCGCAGATTTCCTCCACTTCCTGCAAAACGTGCGAGGACAAAAGAATCGTTTTCTCTTTTCCTAATGTACGAAGGAGGGTTTTCAGTTCGGAAATTTGGAGCGGGTCCAAACCGGAACTCGGTTCGTCCAAAATGATATATTCAGGATCTTGAATGAGCGTTCCCGCGAGCGAAGTCCGTTGTCTGAATCCTTTGGAAAGAAATCCGATCGGTCTATGGACAACCGTTTCCAGTTTTAAGAGCGAAATCACGAAATCGATTCTTTGTTTCAAACGATCGGAAGCGATTCCCTTTGCCTTTCCCAAAAAGGAAAGAACTTCGAAGACCGTAAGATCGGGATAAATCGGAGAGGATTCGGGAAGATAGCCGATCCGTTTCTGGATCGAAATTCGGTTTTGAAAAAAATCGAGACCGTCGTAACGAACGGATCCTTCGTTCGGAAGAAGAGATCCCGTTAAAAGTCTGAGAGTGGTGGTTTTACCGGCCCCGTTCGGACCGAGCAGGCCCGTAATTCTTCCTTTTGGAATTTCAAAATTAAGATTCGAGACCGCTATTTTTCCCGGATAGGATTTGGAAAGTTGGCTGACGGAGATCGTTCCCATTGGGATAACCCAGAGATTGCCGATCTGATCCGAGCGGCAATCGTTTTTCGAAACATCTCAGAGCCCGAGTTTGCCGTCCACTTTGAACTTTTTCAAAACTTCGAGAAGATCGGGACTGAGATTTTTGATTTTCATCTTTACTCCGTAGTTGTCCATCAAGTTCTTCAAGGTGAGAAGTTTCGCGATTCCGCTCGAAGTGATTTTTTTCACCGAGTCGACAAAAAACTCTACGTCCGTCAAAGAACCCGAGGAAGCACTTTTGGAAACCTCGTCGAAGATCTTATCATAACCGTCGATCACCGTCGTATCGATCATTACCTTACCGGATTTTCCTTCTAACTTTAACTTGGACATACGCTTTTTCCTCGGTTTCCGTCTTCGACGTTGTGAAACTGAAATCCTTTCTCTTCTTTTTCTGTATCAGTACTTTCTAAAACGATTTTGTTTGAACCCATTCTTATAGGTTAACACACTTCGACGTAATAAATCGAATGCTAAATATATGATAAATGTCACCGATTCCGTAAATAAATTTCTGAATTTCCGCAGAGATAATTTATCAGAGAAGCGTCTTCTCGTAAAATCCAATCTTCATAATCGGAGCCTTCTTCCAAAAGGAAGAGTCCGGATTCCCGCAGAAGTTGATGAATCGTATTCCTTGGGAAGTATTTATGAACATGAGTTTCGGTAAATTCTTCATCCGTTCGTTTGTGAGAAAATGTGAGCGTCGATTCGAGAACGCGCTCTTCTTCCAAAAATCGATTGATCCATCGGATTTTATAATCCCCGGCGCGTTCCACAAAGGTCTGTCCGTCAAAATGATTCTTGAAGTTGTAAAGACTGCTGATATCGAAAAAGAAAAGTCCGTCGGGCGCGAGATGGGATCGAATCTTGGAAAAAACTTGTTTCAATTCGCCTTCATCATTCAAGTAATTGAGTGTATCGTGTGTGGAAAGAATGAGGTCGAATTTTCGCGGGGAAAGGTCGAACTTTAGTAAATCGGAAAGAATCAATTCTCCGCAAATCTCCTTTTTTCTCGCAATTTCGAGCATTTCCGAGCTTGAGTCGATTCCGGTCATTTCCGCCAAATCCGGGAATTCTTCCCAGAGCCGGCAAGTGCCGCAGCCTAAATCCAAGATCGTTTTCGGAAAAATTGATTCGCTGTGAGCGCAATAAGAAGAGAGAATAAATTCAGACCAACGCTTGTACTGAACTTCACGCATAACTGCGTCATAAACCGACGAAAAGCCGGAATAGGGCTTTTTTTTAAGCATAATTTAATTTTTTCTTGCTCTTTTTACGATCTTTCCAATAGTCAATCGTAATTTGATGAGACATAATGTTTCCGGAAACATTTTGTCTATGGTAAACAAAATTCAATGGGAATAGAATTACTCCTGCCGTTTATAGCCAGCGTAGGAATTACAATCCTTCTTCGAAGGCTGGATAAATCCAACTATAAACTCAGTCAAATCAAACGTTTTACGGGAAAAGTTCAAGACGAACTGAATGATATTGCCTTAGAAAAAATCCAATCCGTAAAAGACGCAGGAATCGATTTAGAAATCAGCCTCAAACAAACGCGTAAACTCGCAAACGACGTCCACGCACTCAACGAAGAATCCAGACAACTTCTCGATTCGATCAAAACAAACCGCGATTTTCTCGACGGCGTGGCGCGCGATCTCAAGGAAGTCGTTCAACTTTCCTCCGATATCCGCGAAGAATCCAACGCGATTCAGCAGGGACTTCTTCGTATGGAATCCGGAAAAAAGGAAATCCAGCTTCTGGATCAGAAAATTCTGGATTTGAGATCCGAAGCCGAAGCGATCTTGGAAGTGTTTACCGATAAGGTCAATCTTCGTTCGGACGAACTCTTACAATCTCTTGCTTCCAAAATCGTGGAACTCGAAGAACTTTTAGAAATTAAAAACGATAAGATCGATCAAGGTTTGAACTCGATCGCAGCAAATTACAGAGACAGCCTGGAAGCACATTCCAATTCTCTAATGCGTGAATCCGTGGGAAGAATCGAACAGCTTCGTTCGGAAATCTCCTCTCTCTTTGAAACGATCCGCAACAAAGAGGAAGACTTGGATCTGAGATCCGAAAGACTGCAAACCGTATTCTTAACCGTAAGCGATAAACTCGAACGCCTGGATTCCAGGGTGGAAGAGAAGGCCGAGGCGGCGGACCGCAAACTCGAAGAGATGGCGCGTGTCGCCGAAAAATCCGCTCAGGAAAAACTGGATCGTATCCTCGAACAGGTCACTCATTCCAAAGAAGCGTTCATCAACGGAGTTAAACTCGAAGTCGATTCGATCCGCAGGGAGATCGAAGGTATGAGTTTGGAAACGATGACTCGTCGCGACGAAATTCTCAACGAAACAAGACGTCAGGCGGAATCGATCAACGAATCCATCCAGTTCTTTCAGGAAAAATATCTCGAAGCGGAAAACAAACTGCTTCGTCAAGCGGACGCTCGTAAGTCCGAACTGTTGCGTCAGATCGACAGTTTTGAGGAAGAATTCAACCGGATCAGCAGCAATCTTAGAAACGACGCGGACGGTCTGAAAAAGGAAATTTCTTTCGGACTCCGGGAATTCCATTCCGCTTTGGATTCAGCGAGGGAAGAGGCGAAGGAAAAAACGATTCACGGGATTTCCACGCTTCAGGAGAATTTCGATTTAGAACTTTCTAAAATGCACGCCGAACGTTCCGCACAGATCCAACAGGATTTGGAAGCGGTTCGTCAAAGCATCGTTACTCTCGATAAACAGATCTCCACTCGAATCAAGGACGTGGATTCGTATTTGGGCGATCTTCAATCCGCGATGGAATCCAGCGCGGGCGATCTGATGTCTCAGGTCGAAGAAAAGATCGATCTTCTTTCCGGAACCGTGGACGAAGAAGTCCGTAAAATCGATCAGAGATTCGAGAATTTGGGCCGTTACTGGGAAGAAGAACTCGGTACTATCCGACTCGGCGCACAAGATCAAATGGGCCGTTTGCAGGATAAACTCGGCGAAATTCACGTCGAAGGGCGAGGTCTTCTCGAAGAATTCAAAAACGAATACGCGCTTCAAAAAGACAAGATCGAAGAATTCGTTTCCCGCTATAAGGCGAACTTTCAAAAAGAAGGCGATAGCGTATCCGATCGTCTCGGCGAATCTTTACGCAGCATCAAGGAAGAAGGATCGGAGATCCTCCAGAACCTTCGGGAAGAATTTTCCGGAACCATCGATAAGATGGAACAGATCGTTAAAAAGAACGAAAAGGTTCTCGAAATCCACGCGGAAAAAATCCGCAACAACGTGGAATCCAATCTCGAAAACGCAGGCCGCGACGCCGAACGCGTGTTAGACCGTCTCCGTGATTCCGCCGAAGACTTTTTTGAAAAACAGGAAGAAAAGATCAGCCGTTTGAACGGAACGATCGACGCAAAAATTTCGAAACAACTTACTTCTCTCATGGACAAGGGCCAGCTCCAGCTCGGTCAACTCGAAGAGAGAATCAGCAAATACATTTTGGACGTGAAAAAGAATCTGGAAGAATCCCTCAAGTCCTCGCGCAAAGACAGCGACGATCAGATGAAGGGTTTTCAAAAACAGCTTCAAAATCAACTGCGCGAAATGGAATCGGCCGCGGAAGAATTCTTACGTTCCGGAAAAGAAGAGTTCAAAGATTCCATGGAAGAATACAGAACTCTTCAACTCGATCTTAAAAAAGACCTCGAAGAAATCCGCAACGCGAAAAAAAATCTCATCGCGGAAATCCAGGAAGAATCCGAAGGTTTACGTTCTTCCGTGGAAGCGATCACGGACAAGATGGAAGAACTCGGAGAAAAAACAGAACTCTTCCACAAAGCGAGCGAGGTCGTGGAAAGAACCGATTCTTACATTCAAACGATGGAAGAACTTCTCTCCAGAGCGGACGAGAAGACTCCGTTGTTAAACGAACTCGAAACGAAACTCGACGAACTGCAGAACTTAAAACATTCTCTTCTTTCCGAAACGGAAGACTTGAAACTCAGATTGGATTCCCTTACTTCCATCAAAGACTCTTCGGATCTTTTACGCAGAGACTTCGAAGAACTGCAAAGAAGGTCCTCCGATTGGGAAGACACCTTTACGAGACTTCTCGAAGCAGGTGAAAAGGCGCTCGAAATGGAAGAGACGTTCGGAGATCTTACCGCAAGACTGGAAACGTTGGAGTCCGTTCGCGAAGAAGTCAAAGGTCTTTTCGACGAAACCGACGCGCACAAAGAAGCCGCGAAAGGACTTACAAACAAACTGTATTCTCTTCAAAACGACGTTGAAATTCTCGAAGCGAGAGAAAAGGAAATCGCGGAAACGGTGCGTAAAACAGACGACCGAATCGAATCCTTGTTCCGCAAAAAGGAAGAAATCCGTTCCGTGGAAGCGAAGTTCGAAAAAATCGAAGACCTGATGGTCGATCTTTCCGAAAGACACAAACAGATTTCCACGCTGCAACATAGAATGGAAGACTTGAAGGCCGGAGCCCTAGTTGTGAAGGAAGATCTCGAAAGTCTTTTGGGAGAAGCGGACGATAAGTTTGAAAAACTCTCCGGATTTTTGGACGCGGTAGGCGCGGTTACCGAAGGTTCCTCTCCTTCCGGCAAGTCGAAGGACACTTCCAAGGATCATTTGATCCAAAGAAAGAAGGCCACCGTGCTGAATCTGTATCATAACTTTCAATGGCCTGCGGAAACCATCGCGGAAAAATTAAATTTAGAGACGGGGCTTGTGAATACGATTCTACAAAGCGAATCCATTAAGAAGAAATGAAATACTTCTTGACGACTTCCGATTCGAGCTCTATGTCTCATTTTCAAAGTTATGGTATCATTTTTTTTAAAACAAAGGTAAGGTCGCAAAGGGGAAAGTTCTAAAAGGTTGTTCTTTTTCCGGGTTTCTGAAAAGAATACAAACTGAAACCGAAAACGGACAAAAACAAACTGGACGGCCGTGAACCGGAGCAATATTGAAGATGGCACAAAAGAAGAAAACTAAGACAGAGAGGAAGAACTCAATGGCTGGAAAGAATGTCGAAAAGGAAACCCTGATCGTAACGAGCAAAGTAAAGGCTTATATCAAGTCTAAAGGATTTATGACTTCCGGAGACGCGATTGACGGTTTGAATGAGAAGATTCATCAACTGATCGACGACGCGGTGAAACGTACTGAATCCAACAAAAGAAGTACGGTCCGCCCGACTGATTTCTAATTCGATTTGATCTTCATCAAAAACAAGAGCGAAATCGAAAAAATGAGAGCGGCTGGGAAACTGGCCGCTAAGCTTTTGGATTATATTTCCGCACACGTTCGACCGGGTGTTTCGACTCTTCAGCTGAACGATCTCTGCGAGGAATTTACGAAGAAGCACGGAGCTAAATCCGCTCCGCTCGGTTACAAAGGATTTCCTAAATCGATTTGCACATCCGTGAATCAAGTCGTTTGTCATGGGATTCCCAAGGCGACGGACGTTTTAAAGGACGGGGACATCATCAATATCGATGTGACTCCGCTCCTGGACGGTTATCACGGAGATTCATCCCGTACGTTCATTGTCGGCGGTAAGACAAGTCCCGAAGTCGAGACTCTCGTGAAGGATACGGAGAGAGCGATGTATATCGGGATCGAACAAGTTAAGCCCGGCAATCGAGTACACGATATCGCGAATGCAATCGACGATTTTCTCACGCCCAAAGGATACGGAATCGTACGCGATCTGATGGGGCACGGAATCGGAAGAGGCTTTCACGAAGATCCGCAGATTCCTCACTTCCGTCAAAATCGAAAACTCGCCAAACTAGAACCGGGAATGATCTTTACGATCGAACCGATGGTGAACCTCGGTACTTGGCAGGTGAATTTTTCGAAAGAAGATCATTGGACCGTAACTACGAAGGACGGGAAATGGTCCGCGCAATTCGAACATACGATCCTCGTCACCGAAAAAGGCTATGAAATTTTAACCGTATCGGGTTAATCTGGTGTCATGGAAACGGTACTTGGTTATCTAAGCGCTTTAGGAAGAGACGCGGTATTTTTTTTAATCAGTTTTGTTCTCTTTTACATCGGTAAAAAAATCAAGGACTGGATCGAACCCGGTGATCTCGATCAGGAAATCATCGCGAACAACAACACCGCGGTTTCCACTGGATTGTCCGGTTATTATTTCGGACTCACCTTAATTCTTCTCGTGATTTTAGCCTCTCCCGGAAGCGATCTTATCTCCGATTGTTTTCAAGTTTTGTATTACGGAATTCTCGGAATTCTTCTCTTGAATCTTTCCTACTTCATCAACGATAAACTGATCTTTCGCAGTTTGGATTTTAACGAACTCGTTTATTCGGGGAGAAACGTCGCCGTAGGTGCGGTCGTATTCGGAAGCAGCGTCGCTTCCTCCATCATCATCGCGGCTTCTCTCAGCGGAGACAACGCGGGACTCGCGTTCCCGCTCTGGAAGGATCTTGGACTGTTGGAACCGGTTCAGAAGTTGTTGGACGGAAGCCTTCTCGGGATTCTATTCTTTTCCATAGGACAAATCGCACTCATTCTATTCACGTTTGCCTATCGTAAGATCGTTCCGTATTCCTTGGATTCGGAATTGAAAGAGAAAGAAAATCTCGCTTCCGGAATTTCCTACAGCGGCGCGTTAGTCGCTCTTGGGATCATCATCGCGAGGGCACTTCACAAAGACCCCGTTTCGATGGAACACACTCTGTTTCAGATCTTTCTCGACTTTATACTCGGATTGATCGTGATTCCCGCGGTTCGTCTTTTGACGGACGCGGTGATTTTACCGGGAAGCACTCTCAAAGAAGAGATCAGCCGGGATCAAAACGTGGGCGTTGGGATTTTGGAAGCGGTCGTGTTGATCAGCTTTGCGGGAATTCTATTCTACGCGGTGTGACAAGTTCGACGATTACGGTGTTGCGTTAACGAAGAAACGAGACAACTTTTGAAAAACTCGAAACGAGTTGCCGATGCCGACGGATGAACGGATCAGTAGATTTCCCGAGAACTATACAGTTTCCACTCTAAGTGATATACTTTGCGGATTCCGTAGTCGAAGGCTTCTTTTAAAAGTTTGATTCTATCCTCGTTCGAAATCGTATCGATGGTGCCCGTAACATCCAAGGTCTTTAAGACTTCGGAACCGAGTTCCGAAAAAATGTATTTGTGATTTGAGTGAAACGGTTTGAGATCTCTTTCCGCAAAACCTTTCAACGCTCCGACAACCGATGCGAATACGACTTGTTTGGAAAGTTTATCCTTAGGTAAAAGAGTAAGACGAATCGCGGCGATCACATCCGAATAAGAGAGAGGGGAACGATCGGGGATCAATTCGAGATCGGTTCTGGGAAACTTAATACGTTCGGATAATTCTTTTTGCATACTCGATGTATAACAAATTTATGATCGAAAGTAAAGAAATAATTTCCGAATTCAAAACTCTCATCGAACGATCCGGTTTCGATATGTATGGAATTTGTGACGCAAAAATTCCGCAAGAAGATCGGGAGAACATACTTACCTGGGTCGCCGAAGGGAGACACGGAAAGATGGAATGGTATCCGAAGAACATGGATCTTCGTTTGGATTTTAAGAATCTCGGTTTTGAACCTCGATCCGTTTTAGCGCTCGGTACAATTTACAACGATCCCGACTACGACGACGTTGCGGAAACGATGTCGTTTCGATTTTCCCGGTACGCGGTCGGAGAGGATTATCATAGAGTTCTTCGCAGACTTGCAAAACCTCTCCTACAGGAACTCAAACGAAAATATCCGAATCATCATTTCAGACAAGGGGTCGATTCTTTGCCGGTGCCGGAAAAGGTTCTCGCGAGAAGGGCCGGGCTGGGTTGGAAGGCGAAGAATACGAATCTCATTCATCCGGACTTCGGGTCATTCTTCTTTATTACGGTCATTCTGACCGATCTCCCGATCAAAAGCGCGCAGATCGAACAAAAGGATCGATGCGGAACCTGCACGGCTTGCATCGACGCTTGTCCTACGCAGGCGCTCGAACCGTATCGGATCGACGCGGGGAAATGTATTTCCCATCATACTCTCGAGGATTCTTCTCCTGAGATTTCGACCACACACGGTTGGATTGCGGGCTGCGATATTTGCCAGGACGTTTGTCCTTGGAACCGGGTTAAGGCCCGTAAAAAAGGGATTCGGACGCGTTTGGAAGAATTTCGAGTCCGTCCTGTTTTTCGGGAGAATTCCGATTCTCTTCTGGATTTGAATGAAAGCGAATTCAAGAATCACTTTTCCGACTCGGCAATTTCACGAATGAGTTTTTCGATGTATGAAAGAAACGTAAAGATGGCAAAAAAGTGATTTAAAAATTCTCAGGGTTTGATCGAATGTCGTCTCTGATTCTTGTTTCAGAGAACGAGTTTTTGCCATGAATTCCGGCTGGGAATCTTCTCAAGAATTCAAACCTCCTATCTTTCGAACCAACCAGCGCGGCGCGTATACATCTTCCAATTCCGAGTTTCTGACGTTTTTGGATTTGGACGCGGAACGGGAAGAATCCTTCCGATTTTCCAAAACGATTTCCGATTTTATCGGCGACTTTGCAAAGAACGCTTTTAAAGACAAGCTGATCGCCGCGATCGATTTTAAGACCGAAGTCGGCTATATCAAGACAAGATCCGTATTTCTACGAAAGGTTTACAAAGACGAAGAAGTTTCCGAGGTAGAAGGGGTTCTCCTTCCCGAACAGACCGAACGAGGCGAGACCGACGACGAAAGAAAAATCGAAATCAACCGGTCCTATTTGATCGCGAACGAAATCAATCAATGGATTTTGAAGTCCAAATCCGTTCAGGAACTCTACGGAGGAATCTGCAAAATTCTCGTCGCGGAGGAGAATTTCGGGTTTGTCTGTTTTGGAACGGTCGAATCTAGGAAAAACGTAATATTCCAAGTCGCTTATGCAGGCGAAAATCTCTTCGCGTTTCAGGAAGAATCCGAGGCCATCGATCTCGGACCGGCCCTGCGGGTGATTAAAACCGGAAACCCTCTCATCGTGGAAGATATCGCCGCTCAGGATGATTTCGGAAGTTGGAAGGAAATCTGCGTGAAAGCGGGATATCAATCCATGGGAGTCTTTCCGATCTTTCTCGTGGGAGAACTCACTTCCGTTCTTTGTATCTTTTCCAAACAAAAGAACTATTTTCTCGAAGAGGAAGCGACTACTTATGCGGGAATCGCAAGAAACTTAGAATTAGGATTAAAGAATATTCGGGAAAGCGAACAGAGATTTCTCGCCGTTAACGCGATGCGCGAAAGCGACGAACGATTTCAGGCCATCTTCGAGACTGTCGTCGACGCGATCATTATGATTACTCCGAAAGGGACGATCATCATGTTCAATACGGCCGCGGAAAGGATGTTCGGTTATAACTTCACCGAAGTCGTGGGTAAGAATATCAAGTTTTTGATGCCCGAGCCGTATCATTCCGAACACGATCATTATCTGAAACGGTATCTCGAAACCGGCGAGAAAAAGATCATCGGGATAGGAAGGGAAGTCATGGCTCTTCGAAAGGACGGAACCGTTTTTCCGGTGGAACTCGCGGTTTCCGAATTCTTTCAAAATCAGAATCAGTATTTCGTGGGCGTGATCCGCGATATGACGGCGCGTAAAAAATCGGAAACAGAACTCAAAGAAAAGACGAACGCATTGGAGGAATTGAATCGCAGCCTGGAGGCGAGGGTCGAAGCGGAGATCGAAAGCCGAAGAGAACAGGAAAAGGCGATGATTCTGCGTTCCAGGCTCGCGGATATGGGCGAAATGATCGGCAATATCGCGCATCAGTGGAGACAACCGCTGAACGCGATCGGATTGTTCGTGCAGGACTTCCTATACGTTTACGAAGCGGAGGAACTGGACGAACAATACATCCGTCAATCGACGGATAAGATCATGAATCTGATCGAGCAGATGTCCGGCACGATCGACGATTTCAGGAATTATTTTCGTCCCAATAAGACGAAGGAAAAATTTTCACTCAAAACGGTGATCAATAAAACGTTCTCCCTTGTGGAAGAAAGTTTGAAAAATCAAAATATTAGTATTTACTTTAATCCTTCTTCCGATTATGAAGTATTCGGTTTTCCTAATGAATTCTCCCAAGTGATTTTGAACGTAATCGGAAACGCAAGGGACGCGATTGTGGAAACACATCCGCCCGAACCGGAAATCAGGATCGAACTCGAAATGAAAGACGATAAAAAACTCGTAACGATCAGAGATAACGGAGGCGGAATCGAAAGAACGGTGCTGGACAAACTTTTTCAGCCTTACTTTACTACCAAGGATCAAGGGAAGGGAACCGGGATCGGCCTTTATATGTCCAAATCAATCATCGAAAACAACATGGGCGGCAGCATCTACGCATACAATTCCGAACGGGGCGCGGTGATGGTGATCGAACTTCCATGAAACAAATCGCATTAAAAATTCTTTATGTAGAAGACGAAGAGCTGATTCGAGTGATGATGGTTCGTTTTTTGGAACGTTTTACGATTTCCGTATGTTCCGCGGAGAACGGAAAAATCGCTTGGGAAGTGTTCCTTGAGTATCAACCTGATGTGGTGATTACCGATATCAAAATGCCCGTGTTAGACGGAATCGAACTAACGAAAAAAATAAGAGCGCAAAATTCTAATATTCCGATTGCAGCCATGACGGCCTTCTCGGAACCTGAGATTATGGAAGCGGCTCGTAACGCAGGTGTGAATGAAATTTTCATCAAACCGGTGAGCGTCGAAAAGATCAGAGAGCTTCTTCTTACATACGAAAAATAGAATATTTGTAAACCGACAAAGTCGTATACGTTATGATCGTCCAGATCGAATAGAATAGGAGTCGGTACTTGTCAACAGAAGTAGCTCAACCGGATAACGGACAAAAGAATATACAAAGAGAACTAACGCTTGAAATCGATACGAATTACGCGGTGGAAATCGCCGAAGACGTATACTGGATCGGTTTCTACGACGAAAAGGAATCGCTTCACTGCAATCCCTACATGATCAAGAACGGGGACAGCACCATTCTGATCGACCCCGGTTCCATTCCGGACTTCCCCGTGGTCGCAAGAAAGATCTTCTCGCTTGTCGCGCCGGATTCAATCGAAACCATCATTCTACAGCACCAAGATCCCGATCTTTGCGCGAACGTTCCCATATTCGAAGATCTTCGAGGGGATTCTCAAGTGCAGCTCGTCGCCGAAACGAGAACCGTCTATCTCATCAAACACTACGGAGTAAAGGGAAGCGTCGTTCGGATCGGGGACACATTGACCGATTTCGAATCTCCGAGCGGAAGAAAACTGCAGTTTATCAGCACTCCCTTTGCCCATTCTCCCGGAGCGATGATTACGTACGACGTAAAGTCGAAAGTGCTTTTTACGAGCGATATTTTAGGCGGTCTCGGAAAGGAATGGTCCTTGTATCACGATACGAGGGCTTTGGACAATATGAAAGCGTTTATGCAGGCGTACATACCTTCCAATCTCGCCTTACGTTATGCGCTTCTTCGGATTCAAAGTTTCGACGCGGAAGTGATCGCGCCGCAACACGGACAAATCATACGTAAGGAACAACTTCCTTCGATCATCGAAGAACTCTGGAATCTTCCCTGCGGTCTGGATTTAATCAAGGACGATATGATCCAAAAAGCGAGAAAAGGAGATAAAAGTTGAACGAACTGGCGGAATTCGCGAAGAACATCGCGATCGGAAGTCCGGAAGACATCATTCGACGGGAAGAAGACTACTACCGCGCGTTAAGCCGGATCGTTCGTTATCGAAACAAGGAAGCCCTTACGCGGGAGATGATGAATCACTTGGTCAACAGCGATCGAAATCGGATTCTCGCTGAGAAAAAAAAGGCGGACGTTCTTTTGCAGAACATTCTTCCCGAATACATGATCGAAGAATTGAAACTCAAGGGAAAGGTAAGGCCGATTCAGCACGAGAACGCGGTCGTGATTATCACGGACTTCGTCGGCTTTTCGGATATCAGCCGTTATATGAGTCCGAACGAACTTTTGAAGGAACTATCCATTTACTTCGACGAGTTCGAACGGATTTGCACCAAACATAGAATCGAAAAAGTAAAAACCATCGGGGACGCGTTCCTCGCCGTGGGAGGTTTGGGAGGATACAAACGAACCGCGAAACTAGATTGTATTCTCGCTTCTTTGGAAATGATGGAATACACGGAATCGAAAAAGAAGGAACGAATCAAGGACGGGGACGACGCGTGGGGACTTAGGATCGCGATTCATTCCGGAACCTTGATCGCGGGAGTCGTCGGCCATACGAAGATCGCGTTCGATATTTGGGGACATACGGTCAACCTCGCTTCCCGGATTGAAAACATAGGCGAGCCCGGAAAGATCACGGTTTCCAAATCGGTTTACAACGACGTGCGCGATTATTTCGACTGCGCGTATATCGGTATGAAAGAACTCAAAGGCGTGGGCAGCCACGATCTTTATACGATCGATTCCATTAAGAAGAATCTGGGTGATCCGCAGTCCATGCAGACGCCCGGTCCGAATTTCAAACGTCTGTATCACGCTTTGGAAGAGGGAAAACACATCATGTTCTCCGAAGGAAAGTATCATATCTCGAATCCGGGCAGACAAGGAAAGCAGCAACCCGTTCTCGCGAGAGAATAATTCGGACTTTTATCGCGTTTTCAAATCCGATTTCGAATGAAAATTGAACTTCGGAAATAAAACGGGATTTACCTTCCTTCCGCGTATCATTCCATGTAAAGAAATCGATTTTCTTTACGACAGTGACAGCGGCAACCGATCTTATCGACTCAAATCTTTTTCCCGAACTCAGAAAGAACCTTCTTTCCTGGTTTCACAAAAACAAACGAGACCTTCCGTTTCGAATCAATAAAAACGCTTATCGAATTTGGGTAAGCGAGATTATGCTCCAGCAAACCCGCGTCGGCGCGATGCTTCCGATTTACGAAGCTTTCCTCCAAAGGTTTCCCGAGCCGAAAGCGCTGCAAGAAGCGAGCGAAGAAGAAGTCATGAAGTATTGGAAGGGACTCGGTTATTACTCCCGTGCGAAAAATCTGAAAAAAGGCGCGGAGTTGATCGTGGAAAAACATCGAGGTTCGTTTCCGCAAAACTACGAAGAAGCGTTGTCCATTCCCGGTGTGGGAAGTTATACCGCGGCCGCCGTTTTATCGATTGCATACGGAAAACGTCATGCGGTATTGGACGGAAACGTGAAGCGCGTGTTGTCCCGATTGTTTTTGATCACGTCCGATCCTAATTTAAGTTCCACCAATCAATTTCTTGCGAACCTCGCACAAGAATTCTTAACCTACGAATCTCCCGGAGATCACAACGAAGCGATGATGGAATTGGGAGCGCTCGTTTGTGTTCCCGCTCCGAACTGCACCGCTTGTCCTTTGGAAAAACGTTGCGCAGCGAGAATTGCGGGAAAGGAAAGGGAAATTCCCGCTCCGAAATCTGTGGAGAATTGGATCGATCTGGATCTCAATTTTTTATATTTAAAATCGGAAGAAGAACTTCTTTTGGTGAAAGATCCGAAACGAAGATTTTTTAAAACGATTTATTCTCTGCCGTTTCGATTGGAAGGCAAACATCCGTATGAATCGGACGAATGGATCGAAGAACTTTTCGACGAAGATCGGATCGTAACGAACGCGATCCACGCAAGACATTCGATCACAAATCATAAGATTCGGCTTAAGTTCAGCGAACTCGAAACGAAGAACCGCAAGAAAGTGGAATCCGTTTTGCGGAAACGAAAGGACGTCGAGTTCAAATGGATCCGAGAATCGGAACTTAAGGAAGAATTTCCTTCGTCCATCTCAGGCAAACTGATCAAACTTCGAACTAAAACTAAAAAACATCCGGAACTTCCGGTGGGGAAATCATGAAACTCAGATCCACTGCGGAATTCGTAAAAGAACTGCAAAGACAAAAGGAACTGCTCGTCATCGAGGAGGAAGTCGATCCGAATCTGGAACTCGCCGAGATTCAAAGAAGGGTCGTCGCCAAACGAGGCCCGGCTCTTCTTTTTAAAAACGTAAAAGGTTCGCGTTTCAGCGTGGCTACCAATCTCTACGGTTCCGAAAGCAGAATGAGGATCGCGTTCGGAGAAGATCCGATCCGCTTCGTACAAAAAATCGCGCATACGATTCAACACATTTTGCCTCCGACCCCTTCCAAGGTTTGGGGACTGAGAAACGTCGCGTTTCAGGCGCTCAAGGTCGGATTAAAAAAAGTAGGCACGGCTCCGGTTCTGGAAAATACATTAGATTCTTTGCATGAACTACCCACGATCAAATCCTGGCCGAAGGACGGTGGAAACTTCGTCACGCTTCCGCTGGTATATACGGAAAGTCCCAAAACCGGAAAGGGAAATCTGGGAATGTATCGGATTCAGATTCACGGTCCGATGGAAACCGGAATGCACATTCAGATTCATCGAGGCGGCGGAAATCATTACTACGAAGCCGAAAAACAGGGACGGGCTCTACCCGTTCATATCTACGCCGGCGGTCCTCCGGGTTTGACGATCGCCGCCGTCGCGCCCTTGCCGGAAGAAATCAGCGAGCTCATTCTCGCATCGCTGTTGTTAGGTGAAAAACTTAAGGTTAAACGCGATTCGAACGTTTCTTCTCTTCCGATCGTGGCGGATGCGGACTTTATGATCCAAGGAGTGATCCCTCCGAAGATTCGAAAACCGGAAGGACCGTTCGGGGATCATTACGGTTATTACGCTTTGAGGCACGATTACCCGATCGTCCAGGTTCAAAAAATCTATCATCGAAAGGATGCGATCTGGCCCGCGACCGTTGTCGGTCGTCCACCGCAAGAAGATCACTGGATCGCGGAATATCTGCAGGATCTTTTATCTCCCATGTTTCCGGTCGTAATGCCCGCGGTCAAAGGCGTTTGGGCGTACGAAGAATCCGGCGTACATTCTCTTGCCGCTGCGGTCGTTCAGGAACGATACCAAGGAGAAGCGTTTACCGGCGCTCTTAGGATTTTGGGAGAAGGGCAGTTGTCCCTCACGAAGGTATTGCTCGTCACGGATCAGAACGTGGATCTCAAAAACTTTAGAGAAACGTTTATTAGCGTATTAGAAAGAATGAATCCTATTACGGACCTTCATATCTTTGCGAACATTTCCCAAGATACTCTGGATTACACCGGACCGGAAGTGAACAAGGGAAGCAAGGCGATTCTTTTGGGATCGGGCAAAAAAAAGAACGATCTCAAAACGGCTTTCCGAGGCAAGTTTGCGAATTCTTCCTTTACCGATCCGAAAGTCGCCTATCCGGGAGTTTTAGTGGTTTCCGGACCGAAGTATAAGTTTAAGGACGGCGTTCCCGCAAAACTTCTGAAAGAAATATCCATCCGGGATTTCTTGTTCGTCTTTCTTGTGGACGATTCGGAGGACGCGACTAAAAGCGATCACGACTTTATCTGGTCGATCTTTACGAGATTCGAACCGGCGGGGGATATCTACGCCGATACGAAATTAATCCGAAATCATCCCGCGCTTTATCCTCCTGTCGTCGTCGACTGCAGAATGAAAACCTGGTATCCTCCTTTGACGGAAGCTGACCCGAAAACGATCCGAAAGGTCGACGATAGATTTGGTAGACTGTTAGAATCACTTTAGGAAATCTGAACCCTATGACGAAAAAAAGATGCATCGTAACGGGAGGAGCCGGGCTGATCGGTTCCAATCTGATCGAAGAACTAAACGGACAAGGAATCGACGAGATTCTCGTCGTGGATCATCTCGGGACTTCCTCCAAATGGAAGAATCTGCTCGGTAAAAAATATTCGGACTATTTGGAAAAGGATCGTTTCCTCGAATCGGCGCTTCGTTCCGATCTATTAAAAGATTATGATATTCTGTTTCATTTGGGGGCGTGTTCCTCGACCACGGAAACGGACGCGTCCTATCTGATCGAAAACAATTTCGAATACACAAAGTTGCTCGCGAAAGAATCGCTCAAGAACGGATTGCGTTTCGTTTACGCTTCTTCCGCCGCGACCTACGGAGACGGAGCGAACGGATACGACGACAAGGCTCCGATCGATTCGTTGAAACCTCTGAACATGTACGGATATTCGAAACACATGTTCGATCTCTACGCGCAAAAACAGGGATTTTTAAACAGAATCACCGGAATCAAATACTTCAACGTGTTCGGTTACGGAGAAGGGCACAAAGGGGATATGAGAAGCGTCGTGTTGAAGGGTTACGAGCAGATCAAAAAAGAGGGAACGATCCGTCTTTTTAAATCCTATAAGCCGGAATACAAGGACGGGGAACAGAAACGGGACTTTTTATACGCGAAGGACGCCGCAAAGATCACCGCCTATCTGGCGTTTGGCGGTCACGGCGGTCTTTACAACCTCGGAAGAGGAATCGCCGAAACCTGGAACGATTTGGTTTCCGCGATCTTCGATACGTTGAAACTTCCGAAGAACATAGAGTATACTGAAATGCCCGAATCCTTAAAGGCGAAATATCAATACTATACTTGCGCCGATACGATAAAACTGCTGAAAACGGGTTATAACGGTGGTTTTACGAAATTGAGCGATGCGGTGAGAGAGTATGTAACCCTCCTCGATGAGGAAGAGGGTACATAACGTATTTTGAAAGTGATTTTTTAAGGATTATCCGTAGATTTTTACGATCGTACGGATCAGATCCTTGTATTTTCCGTCTTTCAGATAGTAGAAGACTTGGTTGGATTCTTTTCTGCTGGAAAGAATTCCGTTGATCTTCATTTTGCTCAGGTGTTGGGAAGCCGCAGATTGGCTGATTCCCAATAAATCCACGAGTTCACCTACGCTGTGTTCTTTCTGAGATAGGAAGAAAAGAATCTGCAGACGGTCCGGGTGAGCGATCCCCTTGATTCCGCGAATTGCCGATTCCAACTGGTTTTTCTTTAATGCTGATTTTTCTTTAGACATTGTTTTACTCTTTTTTTTATTTCTAAAAGAAGAAGATGCTTTTCTTTTTAGACTCGCTTTACCGTTTTAAGTCCATTCAGTTTTGTTAAACTAGTAAATCTTAATTCGGTAAATTACGGTCTATTGTATTATAATTTTATCTTAGTGTAAAGTTCTTTTCTTAAAAAAATGATTTCCGATTAAATTTTTACTCCACCTGAAATTTCTAATACAACTCCGGACACTAAATCATTGTTAGCAATGAACTCGGCAGTGAGAGCGATTTCATAAGGTTCTCCTAATCTACCAATCGGTATAAGAGCTTCCCATTTTTTTAATGCTTCCGGATTCATATCCTTCATTACCATTTCTGTTTTTATAAATCCGGGTGCAATGCCTGCCACACGAATGCCGTATCTACTTAATTCTTTTGCCCACAGTTTCGTCATTGCGGCAACGCCGGCTTTTGCGGCAGAATAATTCGTTTGTCCCGGATTACCATGCATAGCGACGGAAGCAATCGGGATAATAACTCCTTTGCTTTTGCTTTCGATCATTTGAATCGCGGCTTCTCTTCCGGTAAGAAACACTCCGGTAAGATTCACGTCGATGACGGATTGCCAATTCGATAAGGACATTTTAGAAACGACTTTGCCGGTTTCCTTATCCGTCTTTACGAGAAGACCGTCTCTTAAGATTCCCGCATTCAATACCGCGACATCCAAACTTCCGAAATGTTTCACCGCAGACTGCATAAGCTTTTCTGCATCTTCTTCTTTGGATACGTCCGCTTTGAAAGAGAATACTTCCGCTCCTAAAGCTTTGATGTCGTTTTCGGCTTCTTTCAGTTTTTCTTCAGATATGTCCGAAAGGACGATTTTTGCCCCTTTTTTGGCGAAATGTTCCGCCATCGCCTTTCCGAGTCCGCCGGCGGAACCGGTAACAAGTACTGTTTTACCTTTAATGTCCAAGATTATTTTCCTTTAATTCTTTGCTTCTAATGCTGATATAACGTTCCGAAAACGGGATTTCGACTCTCGCAATCGTTTGGTGTTCGTGCGTCATGATACGGAAAAGGTGTGGATCTATATTCTCACTTTTTAATAGAATCATGATGAGGGCGATTCCCAATCCAGCTCCTTCCGTATTGTCCATATTGTCCATATAGAATTCGGCGATGTCGTTATAACCCATCGCCTTTCTCATCTTCTCCCGCATCCGTTCTTCTTCCTCTTCGATTACGGGAGTATTATTCGTTACCTCGACGACAACACCATCGTTCGTATAAGTAATGTTTAATTTTACAGAAATGCCGCGGGCAAGACATCGCTTGCCATATTCGTCCGCCATCTTTTCGGAGAACTTCGCTTTAAAAGCGGTTATTCCTTTTTCATAATGTTCAGGATTTCGAATATCCAATCCTTCGTCTTCGAAAAAGACCCTCTTTTGATTGGCTTTCACTCCGTTGATGGACATCTCTTTGGTGATTGTATACAACATTTCGATGTATCGGGTTTGGCCCACCTTGGTTAAGATTTCCGTAATAATTCGGAGAACGTATTTTTCAAGTTTGGAGTTCATCCGGGAGGATTGAACCGTGATTCGGGAACGAGTTTGAATGAGTTCGGAAAGCTTTTGATCTAAGTCTTGAAAACTTTTTGCCATATTTCTTTAAATCCCCGCGGTATACCGGACGCTACAAATTTCCCTGTCAGTTTCAATCAGAAAGAGAAGGAATCAATCAAATTCCAGAATTACGATATTCTAAAAATCAGATAAATCAGACAAATTTGAAACGATTCCTTTGTTCGTTCCGATCGTTAGAATTTCTGAATTCTTTTTAAAACAGAAGGGACTACCGGATTCATAACCTATCGTCGGCATGTTTTTCTCAGAGATTCACAAAAGATTCCATTCTAAATTCTTCATATTTGAATTTGATACATCGGCTCGTTCGTTTTTATAAGAAGGGAATTGCTCTTAGGAATCGATCTTTCTTTCCCGTTCTCGAACCGTTCGTGCAAACGGTAGGAGATAAAACCGATTTCCTTTTGGTTCCAACGATTTTCCGTTACGGACTTTTCGTTAAGGGAAGAAGGAAGTGCGGATTCGATTCTCCGTTCTTGAAAATAAAATTCAATTTTCCGTAAAAAATGATTGCAATCATTTGTATAGCAGTTATATGAAGGGTATAATTTGTTTAGTATTTAGAGGAACCTATGCTCAAGACACTGAATATAAGAGATTTCGCTCTTATCGAAGAAGCCTGTATCGATTTTCAAAAAGGAATGACGGTGATCACGGGTGAGACCGGCGCCGGAAAGTCTCTGATCCTGGACGCGATTTCCTCGCTTTTGGGAGGCAAAAGTAGCCCGATGGAAATTCGAACCGGGGCGCCGCGTTATGTGTTAGAGGGCGCCTTTGATCTTTCTAAAAATCCGGCGGCGCTGGAATGGTTGAAGGAGAAAGGGTTCCCATACGAATCCAAGGAGCTTACGCTTCACAGAGAATGCAGCCGGGACGGTAAGTCCCGGATTCTTATCAATCAATCCCTGGCTTCTTCCACGACGCTTCGGGGTTTGGGGGAATTGATCGCTGAAGTTCACAATCAGAACGATCAGATTCTTCTTTTGGATCGGGGAGAACAGCTCGATATCATCGATCTGCACGCGGGTTTGATTCCTCTGCGAAACGAAGTGAAGGAATGTTTTCTTACGTACAGAAGTTTAAAAAAACGTTTGGAGGAACTTCGTAAAAACGAAGAGGAAAAATCCAAACGAATCGAATTTCTAACCTTTCAAATCAAAGAAATCAAAGAAGCCGATCTCAAAGACGGAGAGGAAGAAAGTCTAGTCCAAGAGGAACATCTGCTTGCGCACGGAGAACTTCTTGCACAGAATTACGAAATACTTTCTTCCTATCTCGCCGACAGCGAGTCCGCGATTCTTCCTTTGTTTCCGAGACTTTTGATGGCCGCGGAAAAGATCAAATCGATTCAACCCGATTTCAGCAAGACCTTGGATTCGTTACAGGAGATTTACATTCAACTCAAGGAGATCAACTCTTCCGTTTTGGATGAGAAGGAAGAAATCTTCTTTTCTCCGGACAGACTTCAATTCGTTCAATCCCGTTTGGATCTGATTTCCAAATTGAAAAAGAAATACGGCTCCAATCTTTCGGAGATTCTCGACTGCAAAAACAAAGCGGAACAAGAACTCGAAGCGATGGAAAAGAATTCCAAGAACAAAGAATCTATGGAAACCGAGATTGAAAAAGTGACTTCCCGACTCGGTTCTCTTTCGATTCAACTTTCCAAAGCAAGAAGAGAATCCTTGATCCGATTCGAGTCTTCTTTGAAATCGGAACTCGAACAGCTCGGAATGCCGGGCGCTGCCGTGCAAGTCGTTCTGCGCTGGGAACCGAGTCCCGAAGGAGAGGTTTCGGCTTCCGGCAAGAGTTATATCGTAAACGAATCCGGTCTGGATCAGCTTGAGTTTTATTTCAGTCCGAATCCGGGAGAAAAACCGAGACCGCTTCGAAAGATCGCTTCCGGCGGAGAAGTTTCCCGAGTGATGCTTGCGATCCGTTCCATTCTAGGAAATCAATCGAATCTGCGCGTGTTGATCTTTGACGAGATCGATTCCGGTTTGGGCGGAGAGATCGCGATCGATGTGGCCCGCAAACTCAGAAACTTGGCGGCCAATCACCAGCTGATCTTGATTACTCACTTGCAGCAGATCGCTTCCGCGGCAAACGATCATCTGAAAATCAGCAAATCCGTGGAAGGCGGTAGAACTTTTTCGAAAGCGGAATTCTTGAGTTTAGAAGAACGAACTTTGGAACTTGCGAGAATGATTTCGGGTCAGAGGGTTTCAAAAGGCGCTCTTGAACACGCTAAGGAATTGCTGAAAAAACAGGCGGTCTAACGGTGCGGGTTTTTTCATTTGGAATCCCCATAAAAAGGAGGCACGCAGATTAGAAAACTGTTTGGCAGCCACAAGAGAGTTTTAAACTCTACTTATGGGAGAATTTTATTCAAATGTTTTTAGCCAAGTCCGATTCTCTAATTTCTGCGATTCCTCCGGAATCCGTACCGATCATTATCGTTTTAGTTTCCATCATCGGTTTTACCATCATCATTGAAAGACTGATTTACTTCTCTAAGTGGAAGCCGATCACACCGGACGATTGGCGGTCCGTAAAAGAATTATTCCGTCAAAAAAATTGGGACACGGCGGCCGATTATCTCAAGGGCATCAGCAACGGTCCCGCTTCCCTCGTTCTTCAAGCGGGTATCGAATCCTCCCGAAAAAATTCGGAAGCCGCAGAAGACGAAATGCTTTCCGCGGGTTTCGCGCAGATTCTGAAGATGGAACGTTTTCTTTCCGGACTCGGAACGATCGCGACAATTTCTCCTCTTCTTGGGGTTTTAGGAACCGTTCTCGGAATCATTCGTTCCTTTGAAGAAGGTTCGGGAACCAGAGGGGCGGAAGTAGGGATCAGCGAGGCCTTGATTACAACCGCGATGGGACTTGCGATCGCAATTCCGGCTTACGTTGCTTATAACTACTTTCAAAAGAAAAAGGAAGATACGATAGCCGAAATGGAAAACCTTTCCGGTCAGGCTCTCAAATATCTGAAATAAATTATGAAATTCAGAAAGTTCCGATCTTCCCCCGGCAGAGGAGGCCAAATCGAATTGGCTCCTCTCATCGACGTCATTTCTTTTATCGTCATTTATTTTTTGATGAACGCGACTTTGGAAAAATCGACGGTGATGAAGATCGAGCTTCCGCGTTCTTCCTCCACCGCGCAGGAAAAGAAAAAGGACGAACTCGTGATCACGGTAAACAAGGACGGAAAGATTTTTCTGGATAAGGACACCGATCCGGTTCCTTTGGAAAAACTGACCGAAAAGATCAACGTTTTTCTCGGACCTGTGGAAAAAAGAGAACCCGGTAAAAATCGAGTCATCATCCGCGGGGACGGAACGGCGAGCTATCAAACCGTGATCAAAGTAATCGATAAGGTAAACGAGGCGGGAGTAAGTAAGTTTAACCTAGCCATGGTTAGACAAACGGGTTCCGGAGAAAAATAAACAATCTTCGGTTAGACGGTTTGATTCTGTAAACATATATCTGGTGGCTTGTCTTTTACTTTGAAAAGAATATTCTCCTTAACTCTGAAAGGATCCGTATTAGCAATTCTTTTAGGACTGTTATTCTATTCGGGCGAACTGACTCAGCTTCTCTCCAAGCGGACCGACTACATCGGCAAGGTCATCAAAGAAATTAAATTCAAGGGAAACAAAAACACTCCCGACGGCGACCTCGAGTCCATGCTCGACATGAAGGTCGGCAAAACCCTTACTAAGAAAGTTCTCGATAAAGACTTAAAGACGTTATTCAACTCCGGATTCTTCTACTTTGTGGATATTCAGGCGGAAGACGTACAGGACGGAGTTCGCATTATCGTGGACTTAAAGGAAAGACCGCGCGTTCGAGACGTGGAGTTCGTCGGAGCCGACGAAGTTTTTCCCGCCGATTTGCGCGACAAACTTCCTCTCAAAGACAACGAAGTCATCACACCTCAAAAGATCACCAAATCCAGAGATCTTATCTTGCAGAAATACAGAGACGAAGGATTTTTTCTCGCCTACGTAAAAGTGGAACTCGGCAAACCCGATCCGAAGACGAACTTGGTTCGCGTTCGTTTTATCATCGACGAAGGCGAAGAGATTCCCGTTTCCAAGATCAACGTGTACGGAAACGAATCCGTGGAAACTTCGGAACTTCTTTCGGTGATGGAGATGAAGGAAGAAGGAGTGTTCGAAGGCGGGAACTTCAAAGAATCCTCGTTCGAAAAGGATAAGGATACGATCGTCGCCTATCTCAAGAGCAAGGGTTATCTCGACGCCGAACTCATGCGAGAAGGTACGAACTGGGAAATCCATTGGGAGAACCCCGAAAAAAAAGACAGACGCGTTATCATCGTAAACATCAAGATTTCCGAAGGTCAGGTTTACTTTTTCAACGGTTATACGTTGAATCACGATATGTCCTTGGATGGAGAAGGGCGTCCTCTCTTCTTAAACAAGGAAAAAAATCCGCCCGAAACTCCGAAAGACGATTTTAAACCGCTTTTCACCCCGAAAGAAATCGAAAAGAATTTGGATTACAGCGACGGGGACATCGGGGTCATCTTCGACGAAACGCGTTTTATGCGGGATCGGGGAACGATGAACGAACTCTACAGCTCGAAAGGATATTTGTTCGCTCAGGTCATTCCGCGTAGAAAGGTGATCTCTCTCGATCGCGAAAACATCGAGTATTACGAGAACTGTTACAGCAGAAAATCCGAAGAGGAAAGAAGGATTTGCGAAAGCGAATATACGCAGCTTCACATCAAACGTCTTCGCCAGCTCTACAACACCAAACCGGAGTTACACGGAAAAAAATTCGTTCACGTGGATTTTAACATCCGCGAGAACAACCTCGCTTACGTGGAGAACGTAATCATAAAGGGAAACAAGAAAACTCAGGATCGTGTGATTCGACGCGAACTTCTTTTCAAACAAGGAGACCTTTTCAATTCCACTCTCGTAAACCGTTCTCGGGAAAGAATTTATAACCTCGGCTATTTCAAGGAAGTCAACTTCAACATGAGACCGGGTTCGGATCAAACCAAGATGAACCTCATCATAGAAGTTCTGGAACAACCGACAGGAACGGTCTCCATGGGGGGCGGTTACGGAACGATTACCGGATTTTCGATCTTTACCGAAGTCGGGGAAAACAACCTGAACGGAACCGGTCAAAAAATTTCGGGACGTCTTGAATTCGGTCCTTATCGAAGATTGTTTCAAATCACTTGGACGGAACCTTGGCTCTACAATAAACCCTGGTCTCTTTCTCTTTCGCTTTTTTATTCTTCGAGAATTTACAACGTGGGCGCGGTTTCGATCACGGAAAACAACAACCAGCAGTCCATCAAGGAACAGGCGATTTACTCCAGGGACGGGGTCGGTTTTACGGTGGGGATCGGTCATAGGATCTTCATCAACTGGACGCACTTCCATAGATATTCTCCGAGTATTTACGCTTCGACGAATCCTTCTTCCCTTGTTTCGGATCAGGTTCTTGCCGAGGTTCGAAGAGGCTGGCAGTTCCGTTCTCAGCTTTCGAACGGGATCGCGTACGATATTCGGGACAACGTATTCAATCCTACGCAAGGATACGATCTTCTCTTTCAGATGGACAACGTCGGACAGGCGTTAGGCGGGCAATCCCACTTCGACCAATATCGCATTCTCGCGGAATACTATCATACCTGGTTTGATTACAGCTTCTTCGGTTTTTTCAGAAACAACGCTCTGAGACGTTGGAGAGTCGTTCAGGAATTCAGAAGTTCGTCCCTCTTTACGTTCCAACGAGTTCCGTATTACGGAAAACAGGACCCGATTCAAAATCCGTATATTCAGTTGCAGGATTTACAATTCCTGGGCGGATACGAATCCCTTCGCGGTTGGTTTTACAACGACGCGAAATATCCGACGGAGTGGCGGGACGGGGCCGCGAGTCGTATGATCTTCGGTTCGGAACTTCGTTTCCCGATCGAACCCACCTTACTGTGGTTAGTCGCATTCTTCGACGCCGGTGCCTTGTATGAGGAAGTCAATCGAGCACAAGGTGTGAGGAGAGATCTCTTTACGACATACGATCAAAGAATCCGAGAAGCACAGCTTAAGGATCCGGTCGGTTACGCGCTCACGAATCACTACAATCTCAGCGCGCTTCGCAAAGCGGATTATACGTTTGAGGAGCTCAACAACCCGGCCAACCTGGTTCTTTCGGGTAACAACGTCGCTCTGGATAAATTTAGGTTCTCCTGGGGGATCGGTCTTCGAATTCAGATCCCGGTTCTTCCGCTTCGGATTTACTTTGCGCAGAAGTTGAAATACACCGGGGTCGCGGAACATCCGTTTACGAAATTCGATTCGGACAACGCATTTCAGTTTGTATTCGGGATCGGAGATTATAGATTTTAACCGTGGACCCTCTGTTAGTTGGATTAAACGAAGAACAAAAAAAAGCGGTTCTTCAGGTTTCCGGTCCGGTTCTTATCTTGGCCGGCGCGGGTTCCGGAAAAACCAGAGTCATTACGCATAGAATCGCGAACCTTCTCGTCAATCACGGAATCGATCGGATCTGCGCGGTGACCTTTACGAACAAGGCCGCGGCAGAAATGCTGGAACGAGTCAAAAGTCTCGTTCCGTTTATTCCCGCCAATCTTCAAATCAAAACCTTTCACTCCCTTTGTCTTTATATCTTACGAAGAGAAGCTTCATTTTTCGGTTTTGATAGCGGTTTTACCGTGTACGATACTACTTTGCAGGAATCTCTTCTCAAACAAGTCGTGAAGGATCTTTCCCTCGATCCGAAATTTTACAAACCGTCCATGCTCGGAAATTACATCAGCGGACTCAAAGACAAGATGTTGTCTCCCGAAGCGTATTTGGAAAAGGAAGGACGCACCGATTTTTCCAAAACGGTCTCCGCGGTTTACAAAGAATACGAAAAACGAAAGGACGCGAGTCGCGCGTTCGACTTCGGAGATCTCATCTGGAAAACGGTTCAACTCTTACAAAAATCGCCGGATGCGATCGCAAAATATCGTCACAAATGGGAATACGTGATGGTCGACGAGTATCAGGATACGAACAAGGTCCAATACGAACTCGTGCTTCTTCTCGCGGGAGAAAAAAGAAATCTTTGCGTCGTGGGCGACGACGATCAGTCCATCTATTCTTGGAGAGGGGCGGACATCGGAAACATTCTCAACTTTGAAAAGGATTTTCCCGAATCGGTCGTAATCAAACTCGAAGAGAACTATCGTTCCTCTTCCAACATCATTCTCGCAGCGTCTAAGGTCATATCGAACAACACGCAGAGAAAACAAAAGGAAATCTTCACGAACAATCCGGAAGGTTCTCCCGTCGTGTTAAACGAATACGAAAACGAGTCCGAGGAATCGCACGGGGTAGTGACTCGGATCCGCTCGGCGTATTCTTCGGGAACGGAATATAAGAATATCGCAATATTCTATAGAACAAACGCCCAATCCAGATACTTCGAGGAAACACTGCGTAAGTTGGCGATCCCGTATAAGATCTTCGGAGGTTTCCGATTTTTCGATCGCGCCGAAATCAAGGACTTTATCGCGTATCTGAACGTGGTTTCCAATCCGCTCGACAGCGTTTCTTTATTAAGAATCGTGAATTATCCTCCGCGAGGAATCGGGGATTCCGGCATCGATAAGATCCGAGAATTCTCCCTGGAAAACGGAATTTCCCTTTTGGAAACGCTCGGAAAAGAAGACATTCCTCTCAAAAAAGCGGCCAAAGCCAAAGGAAAAGAGCTCTATCATCTCTTCAACGATCTGATCGAAAAATCGGAGAAAGGCTCCGCGCCTTCGGAAATCGCATTAGAACTTTTGAATCGATCCGGCCTCATGTCCCATTTCAAGGAAGAAGGAACGGAAGAATCGATCGCTCGTCTGGAAAACCTTCAGGAGCTCGTCAACTCCATCGAGGAATACGAAAAAAATTCGGATTCTCCCTCTTTGGAGGAATATCTGAATCAGATCAGCCTTCTCACCAGCGAAGAAGACACGAAAGAACTCACCGACTACGTGAACCTGATGACGGTGCATAACGCGAAGGGTCTTGAATTCAAAATCGTATTTTTGTCCGGATTGGAAGAGGGCACGTTTCCACACAGCATGAGCTTGGAAGATTCTCATTTCGGAGACGAAGAAGAACGAAGACTTTTTTACGTGGCTCTTACCCGCGCTCGGGAAGAACTCTATTTGAGTTATTGCAGAACTTCCCGCAAGTTCGGTAAGGTGGAAGATCGGATTCCGTCCCGATTTTTATCCGAGGTTCCTAGGGAATGTTTCGGAGATCGAGGTTACACAGCCCGGGAACGCACCGCTCGAAGACCGCAGGGACCGCCTTTGGCTTCCAAGATCCGCGAAGTCGCGGAAGAAGAATTCGATTCCGGTTTTTCCCAAGCTCCGAATCCGGACAATGCCTTTCTCAAACCGGGGGATCGCGTAAAACACAAACAATTCGGGATTGGGACGATCGTATCCGTTTCCGGAAAGGAAAAAAACACGAAGGTTTCCATCCGCTTCGGAAACGTGGAGAAGAACTTTTTTGTTGCCTACACCCCGCTCGAGAAATTATAAGGAAGGGGTAAGTTTGCCCCTCTAAAATCCGATACTTATAGCAGAAACAGGAAACCCAGATGAAGAATATATTCGTGATTTCACTCTTACTCCTCTTATCCTTTGCGGGACTCCAAGCGGGAAAATCCCAAGGCGTCGTGGAAGAATTCAACAAGGTCGAAGAATTCAATAAAAACATAAAACTTTCGGATTCAGTCAAAAAAGCGACCCTCGAAAAGAATCTGCTTTCCGCGGTGAAATATACGCTTCATCACAGATATCTCGAATACAAAGAGATCACCAAGGACCTGAACGCGGAAACCATGCTCTACGAACCTCAAAAAGGGACGTATACGGTTTATGTGAAGTTTAAGAAGTATCTGTTCTTTTACAGTTTCAAAATGGATCCGGAAATCTATCTGCAAACTCCGGAAAACGAAGTTTTCTATCTTCGTCCGGAAAATCTCGACGATCCTCACAAGGAAAGCGCGGCTACTCCGGATAAAACCGGAAAGTAATTCTTCCCGAGTATTTTCTTTTTTGGATTCGATTCAATATCTCCAGCCCGCCGTGGACGCCGTCCTTGAAGCGGGCAAAATCGTATTAGAAATCTATCATTCGGATTTTAAGGTTACCGATAAGGGAAAAAACGATCCCGTAACCGAAGCGGACGTGAAAGCCGGTCAGCATATCACCGGGCGACTTGCGTTTACGAAGATTCCGGTTCTCTCCGAAGAGGATTCTGAGAGAAAGGATATTTCACAACTTCCCGCTGCTTGGATCTTGGATCCGATCGACGGAACTCGTGAATTCGTTCATAAAAATCCGGAGTTCGCCATCAGCTTGGGTCTTTCGATCGGAGGTAAGGCGGTTTTAGGAGTCGTTTTCAATCCAGTAACCCGCGAACTCATCTACGGCGTTACAAACTTCGGTGTCGCTTATCAAATCGTCGATCCCGACCGGATTGTTTACCCGATTCGAACGGAATCTCTTTCCAAGATGCTCGAGAGTTCCGAACCCGCCCATAAGATTCTGATCTCTCGAACCGAGGAACGGGAAGGGTTGTTTCGTTCCGCGGTCGTTCCCGAGGGTTGGGAATTTTCGGCGATGGGATCGATTGCCTATAAGCTCGGTTTGGTGGCCGCCGGAAAGGCCGCGCTCTCGATTTCCCTGAAGCCGAAAAACGAATGGGATATCTGTGCGGGAATCGCGCTTATCTTGGCGTCCGGAGGCGCGGATTTGGAGATTCGTTCGGGTAAACCCTATTTGTTTCAGACGGTTTCCGGAAGAGGGGAAGGTTTGATCGCGGGACATTCCCCATCTCTCGAACAAGTTTGGGAAAAATCGAAATCAAACTTTCAATCCGGTCTCCGCGACTGGAATTAAAAACGCCATTTTTATACGGTCAATGATATGAAAAAAAAGGAATATTCAAAAACCAAAATACAACCGATCCGAATCGGAGTCGACGCGCGTCCGTTTTCCACGCCGGTTTCCGGCGTGGGGAAAATGATTCACAGCGCATTGCTCGATCTGGGTAAGGATCCGAGTTTCGAGTTTTATCTTTTTTCCCACCGGGATCTTCATCCGAGTTACGCCGATCTTTTGAATCTTCCCGGAATCAAGTTCGTCAAGGGAGAAGGGATTCTTTCCAAAAAAGGAGGGCTTTACTTTGCGATCGCTCTTCCTCTTCAATTGAGAAAGATTCCGCTCGACCTTTTTTGGGGAACACAACAGGTGTTTCCACCGTTTCTATCCAAAAAGACCGCGACCGTCCTGACCTACAACGATCTTGTAGCGTATCGTTTTCCGGATACGATGCGGACACTCGCGAGAATCCAACAGAAATTCTATCTTTCCCGTTCGATTCGGCGTGCGGATAAATTGCTTCCGATTTCACAATCGACGGCCGACGAGGTTTCCTCCTTTTTCGGAATTCCACCGGAAAAAATGCAGGTCGTTTATCCTGGAATCGAACTTTCCGAGTTTCAAGGTTTGCTCAAACAAAAACCGGGAGAACGCGTAAAATCCCTTCCGAAAAAATACTTTCTTTCCGTTTCCACCGTGGAACCGCGGAAGAACTATCAGTTTCTATATCGAGCCTATTTAGAATATTCAAAAAATGTAAATAAGAATCGGCGGTATTCCTGGGTGATCGGCGGAAAGGCGGGCTGGGAAGATCCCGCTTTCATCGAACTTCTTCGCAGCGAAGAAAGCAAGGCAGCGGGAATTCTCTGGATCGAAAGTCCCTCGGACGTTGAACTCGCCCACATGTACAAAGGATGTTCGTTGTTTTTATTCTCTTCCTTGTACGAAGGATTCGGAATTCCTCTTCTCGAAGCTTTGAGTCTGCAAAAACCGGCGATCGTGACCGATCTTTCCGTGTTTCGCGAAATCGGAGGAAGTAAAATCCGTTATCTGGAGTTGAAGGAACCGTTGTGGACGTCAGCGCTTTTGGAGTTTTCCAAAAAGCCGTATTCGGGGTCGAAGGTCGAACTTCGGAAATTCTACCGAAGCGTCGCGGCAAAAACGATCGCGGATCAGATTCGAACGGTTCTCAAATCGAAAACCACTTCTTCCAGCCGCTAAGTCGGTTTAACGTACCGGAAAATTCCAGTCCGATTTTCGAATCGATCTGAAGGTGAATTCTTTGCCGATCAAGGGGTTGCAGGCGAACGCCGACTTCCGAATCTCCGTCCTGAAATCCCAGATAATCGGGCTGAAACTCGAGTTTTCGTTTTTTTTTCGAGTCGGCCGGTGTTTCGTCTAACGGAATCAGAAACGTTTTGGATTCTTCCTTTCCTTTGAGAAGAATCGCGATACCGTTCTCCTTGATTTCCAACCGCGCTTTGCGGTTCGTTTCCGAAAAATACGGCTCTTTCTGCGCAGGAGTGGAGATCATTCCCGCACCGGAAAAAAGATCGTTCTTAAAATAACCTAAGAATTCTTCGCGACCTGAGAAGTAATTGTAAAAGACCGGATTCACTGGAGCTGCTCCTAATTTGAACGCACCCCTTGCGTTGGAAAGATTTTTTCCTTTTCCATTCTTTCCCTTTCTTTTAAGATGATGGATGTGATGCGCATTTTCCGGGCGATTTTCCCCATCGTTTTTTTATTGTTATCCGCTTGTAATTCCTCCAAGGAAGAATCCGTTCTTTACAAACTTTCTTTGTATGATTTGGAGGGCCGTTCCATTTCTCTCAAAGAATATAAGGGAAAGGTTTTGCTTTTGGACGTTTGGGCTTCTTGGTGCGAACCTTGTAAGGATGCGGTTCCCGTGTTGGAAAAACTTTCCAAAGATTTGCAAGGGAAGAATGGAGTTCTTCTTGGGATCAACACCGAACCGGAACTTTCCAAAGAGGAACATATCAAAGCCGCGAAAGAGTTCGGCATGACGTATCCTTTTTATGTGGATAAGGATTTTGCGTTCGTGAACGAGTATAAGGTGGAAGGTCAACCAGCTTTGATCGTCTTTAGTCCTTCGGGAACCTTGTTGAAAGTTCAGTACGGAATCAGGGAACGGGATTATCCGAAACTCAGAGCGAGTTTTTCCAATTGGTTCAGTGCACCATAATTTTGCATAACAAGCCAAATAAATAGGATCTTCTCCGGCGCATTTTGAAAAAAAGGGTTTATTTCTCAGGTTCCCTATTTACCGTTGAATCCTCGTCCGGCAGCTTCTATGTCGGAATCCCTAAGTTGTTATAACAAAAGATATCAGGAGTTAAATGAGTTTCATGGCGGAGAATTTAGCGCAGCTATTTCGCGAATCTGCGGAAAAATTCCGGGACCTACCGGCTTTCTTTTCCAAAGATTCTAAAAAGGAATATACCCCGACTACTTACGGTCAACTGTACGAGCAAGGAATCCAACTTGCGGAAGCTCTGATCGAACTGGGAGTTCAACAGAGACAAAGAGTGGGTTTACTTGCGGATAACCGTATCGAATGGATTATCGCGGATTACGGCGTAATTCTTGCGGGCGCGGCAGACGTTCCTCGTGGAACCGATATTACGGATTCCGAAATCGTTTATATTCTCAATCACTCGGAAGTGGAAGTCGTTTTCGTTGAAAACGATAAGATGCTCGAAAAGTTCAACCGCAACAAATCGCAGTTAACGAACGTAAAGACCATCATCCTGATGGATCCGGCGAGTTCCGCTCCGGGCGTTTTGAAAATGCAGGATCTGATTGAAAAGGGTAAGAAACTGCGCGAAGGCGGTTCTAAAAAAGCGGAAGAAAGAATTGCCGCGATTTCACCCGAAGATCTTTTCACTCTCATTTATACTTCCGGAACCACGGGACTTCCGAAAGGCGTTATGTTGAAACATTCCAACATGATGCACCAGGTGAACCACGTAAGCCCGATGCTGAACATCAAATCGAGCGCACGTCTTCTTTCCATTCTTCCGATCTGGCACGTGTTCGAACGCGTCGTAGAGTATGTTTGTCTCGGACTCGGTGCGGCGACGTATTACACGAACGTTCGCGATCTTCGTCAAGATTTGGCGACCGTTAAACCTACGTTTATGGGTTCCGCTCCAAGACTTTGGGAAAACATTTACAACGGGATTTATACAAGAATCAATGATCCCGCACAGACTCCTGCGCTTCGTAGAGGTCTTTTCAAACTCGCGTATTTCTTTTCCAGCAAAAAGAATCAAGCGGTTCGTTTCTTGAAAGGAATCGAAGTGGATTATACCGGAAGAAATCCGATCGGATCTTTCTTTTACGGAATTCTTATGGTGATTCAGTTCCTTCTTACGGGACCGTTCACTCTTACGATCCTCGCGGGCGCGTTAGGCGCTTATCTTGCAGGAACCGATCTGTATTTCTTAAGTTCTCCGCTTTATACGATAGCAGGGCTTGCGGTTCTTCTGAACAGCTTTACTCTGGACCGAATCGTTTTGGCGAAAATCAGAGCGGCTACGGGAGGACAACTCAAGGCGTCCATCTCCGGCGGGGGCGCGCTTCCGCGACACGTGGATGAATTTTTCGGAAACATCGGGATCAACGTTTTGGAAGGTTACGGTATGACCGAAACTTCTCCCGTGATTTCCGTAAGAACGTTCGAAAAACTCATCATCGGTTCCGTTGGTGTGATCGTTCCAAAAACGAAACTCCAGATCCGAAACGACAACAACGCAGTATTGACCGAAATCGACGAAAACGGCCAGATTACGCAAGGAAAGCTCGGACTCAAGGGAATCGTTTTCATCAAGGGACCTCAAGTGATGAAGGGATACTTCAAAAACGAAGAGGCGACTTCCAAGGCGATTTCCGACGGCTGGATGAACACCGGCGATATGGGGATGATCAACTTCAAAAAGACCCTGACTCTTACCGGTCGCGCGAAGGACACAGTCGTACTTCTCGGCGGCGAAAACGTGGAGCCGGTCCCGATCGAAAACAAACTTCAAGAATCCACTTATATCAGCCAATGTATGGTGATCGGTCAGGATCAAAAGAATCTGGGAGCGATCGTTGTTCCCGATTTCGAAAAACTCCAGGAATGGGCAAAAGAAAACGGAATCAACGAAACAAGCAACGAGAAGTTGATCGAAAATCCGAAGATTTACGATCTTTTCAGAAAGGAGATCAAGGCGTTGAACAACACGAAAAACGGGTTCAAATCTTTCGAACAGGTGACTCCTTTTATTCTGATCGCGAAGCCGTTCGAAGTGGGCGATGAACTCAACAACATGATGAAGATGAAACGCCACGTAATCACGGAAAAATACAGCGATAAGATCAAGAAAATCTACTCTACCAACCAAGATTAGAAGTTTTCGATCTTTTGATCGTTTTAAAGCCGGCCGATTTCGGTCGGCTTTTTTATTTCTTCTGAGAATTTGCGGTCGTACCGATAGAATTTGTATATGGCCGGTACTCAGAAAAAAATCCAGAAATCCTCCGTATTTTCTCCTTCCGGACACGGGGATTTATACGCGCTCGACAATCTCTATCTTTCTCCGCTGCGGGAAACCGAGGTCTGGGATTTGTCCAACATAAGCGTGTTTTCTCCGTTGAATTTCGGATTTCTTTGTATGAGATCGGTTCTGGCCGCTCACGCCGAATCGAAGATCGCCGTTCAAGGAATGAGTTCCGGATTTATCCGAGGGCTTTCCAAAATCGACGGATTTGAAAATTGGGATCTTTTTGAATCGAAGGGATTTGTTCCGAAAGTTTTCGGAACGACGTTTCCGATGAGCATGAATTCATCCATCCACGAAATTCTCAACCCGGCGCTCGCGAGTTATGAAAAGGAACTTTTCGAAGAATGGAATCCGAAAGCGGTCACTCTCACAGGCAAATGGGAAAACCGGGAAATTTTGATCGCGGGCGCGGCGCTTCCCGAAGACGAAAAAAATCTTCCGAAATTATTGAAGGAACTCATCCAAACCTTTTCCGGGAAAAGCGGAAAATTCTATCTGAGAACCGATAAACATTCGTATCTTTGTCTCAAAAAGGAAAAAGAAAGTCTCGGCCCCGTTTTCTTTCAGGAAAAGGAGAAACACTGGGATTCTTTCGTTTTCCTAATATTAGAAATCGAGAATATTTAACTCAGGTGTTTGCTGAAGAGGAACGCTTCGATATTTTCGTAGTTTTCCTCTTCCGAAAGTTCGAGAATTTTTTTTACCAATGTCCCCGCCTGGTGAAGCGAAATCGAACGGATGATTTTTCGGATCGGATTTAAAAACGGAATCGAAACGGAAAGATCGCGAATCCCGATTCCGACCAGAAAGATCGTAAAGTTCGTATCCGAAGCGAGTTCCCCGCAAAGACTCAACGGTTTATCGTAATCCCGCGAAACTTCCACGATTCGGATCAAGGCCCGTAAAAACGCGATGTGATACGGATTGTAAAGGGAAGATACGTGGATGTTGTTTCGATCCACGGCCATGATATATTGCAAAAGATCGTTGGTTCCCACGGAAAAAAAGTCCGCTTCTCTCGCGATCAAATCCAACGCGGAAACCGCCGCGGGAGTTTCGATCATCGCACCCACCTTGATCTTCTTATTGTATTTTTCCTTGTTTGCCGCGAGTTTGCGTTTGCAATCTTCCAAGAGCGCCCGGGTTCGAACGATTTCGGCCGGACCGGTGATCATCGGCAGAAGAATGTTCACGTTTCCGTACGCCGAGGCCCGCAAAATCGCTGTTAGTTGCTCGGAGAACCATTCTGGATTGGACAGGGAATAACGGATTCCTCTGTTCCCGAGGAACGGATTTTCCTCCAATTCTCCCGTGGAAAATTTGTCGGCTCCGATGTCGAAGGTTCGGATCGTTACCGGTTTGTCTTCCATTCCTTCCGCGATCGCTTTGTAGGCGAGAAACTGCTCCTCACCGGAAACGTTGCTGTCTTGGTATTTTAAGAATAAGGATTCGCTTCGAAATAATCCGACTCCTTCCGCACCGAACTTCAGCGCTTGCTCGCAGTCGAGTTCCGTTTCGAGATTGCATTTGATTCGAACCCGGATTCCGTCCTTGCTGACGGCTCGCATTTTTTTCGTGCCGCTTTCTTCCACGGGATAAACGGAAGAGAAGCCGTAGTATTTCACTTCTTCCAGTGTGGGGAAGCGAATCGCGTTTCCGGATTCCGCATCCAAAAAGATGAATTCGTTGTCTTTGACGTAAGAGGAAAAATCCTTCAAACCTACGATCGTAGGAATCCCGTAGTTTCTCGCGAGGATCGCCATGTGACCGGTTTTTCCTCCGAGGTCGGTTGCGATTCCGCGGATTCTCGTTTTGTCCATGAGAATCATCTGAGAAGGGGTGAGTTCTCTCGCGACTAAAATGAGATCTTCCTTCAAACCGGACAGGAAAGAATCCTCTTCCTTTTTACCGGCGATGAATTCGATCAGACGATTGGAAACGTCCTGAAAGTGATCGACTCGTTCTCGGAAGAATTCGTTTTCGATGGCTCTGAATTTTTCGGAGATTTCGTGTGTGACGTTTTGTACGGCGAGAATCGCGTTCTCTCCGAGTTCGGATATTCTCTTTCGAACCGAAGTCGCAAGGCTCGGATCGGAACAGATCATCGCCTGTGTTTCTAAGATTTCCTGAACTTCTTTGTGATCGGAACCGGACGCTTCGACCGAGGTGATTAAGATCCGAAGACTGTGAAGGCTTTCCTCCAGAGCGACGTCGAACTTTTCAAGTTCGTGTTCTTTTTCGGATTCGTGAATATACGTTCCGGTGAGAATGGTGTTTCGTTTTTTTCCGGTCTTGAGGACCTTACCGTATAGCTTTCCCGGAAAGGCCGTAATTCCTGGAAAAACTGTACGTTTGGATGGAATCATTCTGTATGGAACGAGTTCAAACTCGACTACAGGATTCTCGAAAAGAAGAATCTGACAATTCTTTTCTGAAGAGAAAATGGGAGCGAAAAATCCCTCCGAGCCTTAGGAAGGTTTCAGGGAAAATCCCCCGACAGACCCGCAGGTTTTACAGAGACGACGATCTTATACGACCACCGCTTTCCGCTTGAAAAGAGGAATTCTCCTGCTTTTGTATTTGCTGATCTCGTCTCCCGTGACGCTGCTCATAACGAGCTTTGCCATGGATATATCAAGAGCGTGTCCCGCCTTGGAAGCGAGATAATGGCCGATGATCGGACGGCCCGCGATCGAAATATCGCCGAATAAATCCAAAATTTTATGACGAACGCATTCGTTTTCAAAACGGAGCTGCTGGTTCAAATATCCGTCTTGCGTCAAAACGATCGCGTTGTCGAGGGAACCTCCCATCGCCAATCCTCTGGCTTGGAGCGCTTCCACGTCTTTTAAAAAGCCGAAGGTTCTCGCAGGGAGAATCTCCTCTTTGATCTTTTCTCTGTCGAGGGAGATCGTGATGTTTTGTCCTTTGAGGAGCGGGTGGTTGAAGTCGATGGTGTATGTTACTTTGAGTTCGTTGCTGGGAAGAAGGACGAGGTATTTGTCTCCGTCTACGACCCAGAGAGGGTTTTGAACGTAGATCGGTTCGACGATTTCCGGATATTCCACGATTCCCGCCGATTCCAACGCTTGCAGGAACGGGAGAGAAGAACCGTCCATGATCGGAACTTCCACCGCGTCGATTTCCAGAATGAGATCCGTTAAACCGAGTGCATAAACCGCCGCCAAAAGATGTTCTACGGTTTGGATTCTATGAAGGCCGTCGCCTAAGGTAGTCGCGTTACTCGTATCAACGACGTTGCTGAGTTCCGCAGGAATCGAGGCTCTATCCTCGCCCTTACGGTATTCGAAAAGGATTCCGGTGCCGGAAGGTGCCGGATGAGCGATCAGATTCACTTCCTTTCCGGAATGAAGTCCGATCCCCTTGATTCTAACCGTATCTCGTATGGATCTTCTATAGATAGTTTCTTTCATAGTTTTGTATTTCGATTTTCCGAAGACCCTCTTTTGGAAAGACGGTCCTCCGGGATTCGAAGTTCGCTTTTGTATTTGCAAGAGACAAAATTCCGATTGTTTTTGAGATTCGATCTCTTGTCCCAGTAACCCTATTAAGCAAACTCTATGCCAAAGTACGTAGGAAAACCGGTTTTTTCAGGCTTCCAAACCGAGGTTTACGGAGCAATCCGACATAATTCGAAATAAATTTCCGACAAACTGTCTCTTTTTTGCAACTGTGTATCTGTACGAACACAGGTTATGGTCCCATTGAATCACCAAGGTAGTTCTTCACCGTTCTGATGAAAAAACTTTCCGGAATTGCTTAGATTCAAGGACTCGATCCGTTCCACAAGGCCTTGAGCGCTTTCTTCCGGAGAGATTCCCTGTCCTCCGGTCATCTGTGTCGCGACCATTCCGGGGTGAAAGATCCCGACGGAGATTCCCTTGGGGCTCAAATCGCGGGCAAGGCTGACCGCGATCGCATTTAAGGCGGCTTTGGAAGCGCGGTATCCGTAATACGAACCGGAGCTATTGTCTCCGATCGAACCCATTCGGCTCGTTAAGAAGACAAGTTTTGCGTTCGGGTTTAAATGAGGAAGCAGAGCCTTGACCATCTTGAGAGGTCCCAAAGCGTTTACTAAGAATTGAGTGAATACGTTTTCCTCATCCAGACTTTGCAGGTTGTCCGGAATCAAAATTCCCGCGTTGTTGATGAGAATATCGATTTTGGTATCGAGCAGTTTGGAGGACAAGGATCGGACCGAATTGGAATTCAAAACGTCCACTCCGTCGAGAATTCGGGTCGGTTTGATTTTGACCAGATCCGGAGAAGACTTTCTGCAAAGAGCAAAAACCCGATCCCCTTTGGATAAAAACTGTTTGGTAAGTTCCAAACCTATGCCGCGATTGGAACCCGTAATGAAAACGTTTCTTTGAGTCATATTGCCTTCCAAACTAAGAATCGCGAACCGTTCTGGAAGCACTTTTCCGATTGACGTTCAGGTCAATTTATTTACATTGCTTCTTCTATGAATTACGAGATCATTCACAAACCTTCGTATTCTTTTCTTAAAGTAAAACTATCACCGGGACAAACGATCAAAGCCGAAGCGGGCGCGATGGTATATATGACTCCCGGAGTGGACGTCGAAACGAAAATGGGAAGCGGATTTTTATCCGCGCTCTCGAGGAGATTTTTCGGGGGAGAATCCTTCTTTTTCAACGTCTTCAAAGCTCCTTCCGCCGGCGCCGAAATCGGACTTGCGCCCGAACTTCCCGGAGACGTGGTCGGAGTCGATCTGACTGACACGGGCTTGATCGTGGAGGCGGGAGCGTATCTTGCCTCCGACGAGACGATCACCATGAAACCGAAGTTCGGCGGACTCCGTTCCTTTTTCGGAGGAGAAGGAGTTTTTCTTTTGGAGATTCTCGGAAAAGGAAAACTCTTCTTAAACGCATACGGAGGAATTCTCCCGATCGACGTGCAAGGATCGTATACGATCGACACGGGGCACGTTGTGGCGTTCGATAAAAGTCTTCAGTATAAAATCGCAAAGGCCGGCGGAAGCTGGAAGTCCACTCTGTTCGGCGGAGAAGGACTCGTAATGGAATTTTCCGGTCACGGAAAAGTGTTGATCCAAACAAGGGTTCCATCGGGATTCTTGTCCTGGCTCACGGGCCTTTTGCCTCAATAAGGAAAACTGAATATTATGAATATTGAAATTCTAAGCAAACCATCCTACAGCTTTGCGAAGGTTCTTCTAAACGGCGGAGAATCGATCAAAGCGGAATCCGGTTCCATGATGTCCATGAGTTCGGGGATCACGATCCAGACTCACAAGGCGCAACAAGGCGGATTCTTAAAGAGTCTAAAGGCGGCGTTTCTTGGCGGAGAATCCTTCTGGATGAACACGTTCACCGCTTCTTCCGGAAACGGAGAGGTTCTGCTCGCGCCGACTCTTCCGGGAGACGTGGAACGAATCGAATTGGCCGGAACGGTCTACGTCCAATCCAGTTCCTTTCTCGCTTCTTCTCCGAACATAGAAATGGATACGAAGTTTCAAGGTTTGAAAGGATTTATCAGCGGAGAATCGCTCTTCTTTCTCAAACTTTCCGGAAACGGTCCCTTGCTCATTTCGAGCTACGGGGGAATCGACGTCCTAAACGTAGACGGAGAAATGATCGTGGATACGGGGCATATCGTCGCGTTCGACGAAGGATTGAACTACGAGATGACCAAGTTCGGCGGATGGAAGTCCTTCTTTTTAGGCGGAGAAGGATTCGTGGCGCGATTCAAGGGAAAAGGCCGAGTTTGGATTCAATCCAGAAACGTTCCTTCGTTGGGAAGTTGGTTTAGAGATCAACTGCCTCCGATCAAAAGATAAGGGAGAAAGATCGTGAAACACGAAATATTATTAAAACCTGATTTTCCAATCGTACAAGTTCAACTTGAAAACGGAGAATCCATCCGCGCCGAGTCGGGCGCCATGGTCGCGATGAGCCCGACAGTCAAGATGGCTACGAAAGCCGAAGGAGGAATCTGGGCTTCCGCCAAACGCGCGTTACTCAGCGGAGAATCCTTTTTTCAAAACACTTTCAAAGCGGAAGGCGGAACCGGGACGCTCTTTCTGACGAGCGCCACCCAAGGCGATATCGAATACAGAAAAATGAAAGGAGAAGAACTCATCCTAAGCCGAGGCGCGTATGTGGCCGGTTCGGAATCTCTCGCGATCGACAGCAAGTGGGGGGGATTCAAAGGATTCTTTTCCGGAGAAGGTTTATTCTTTTTGAAAGTGAGCGGATCGGGAGATCTTTTCTTCTCGAGCTTCGGAGCGATTCATACGATCGACGTCAACGGACAATACGTAGTGGACACGGGTCATATCGTCGGGTTCGAAGGAACGTTGAATTATACGATCCAAAAGGTGGGCGGTCTTAAATCCTTATTCTTGAGCGGGGAAGGTTTGGTCGCGGTTTTTTCGGGAAGCGGTAAGTTGTATATTCAATCCAGAAACCAAAACTCGTTTGCCGGCTGGGCCAATCAGTGGAGAAGAGTGGAGCGTTCTTCCTCTTCGAGTTGATCGTTTGTTGTTTTAGAACGAGTTCTTTCGAAAAAGCCCGCGGTTTCGCGGGTTTTTTTGTATCGAATTCAGAACAGATTCCGGTTCCGAATTTCTTCGGGAGACGCGAATCAAACCTCGTTTTTGCGGAAATTGTTTCCTCTCGAAGATTTTTCGTTTTAGGGGATTCCCGCATTAGGGAGATTCCCTATAGACGAACCGTTCTCCCTAGGTTAAGATCGTTCCAGGCTAGAAGGGTCTTAAGCGATAGGAGGCCTTCCATGAAGGCGAACGTAAAATCATTGTTTCTGCATTGCAGTTTAGCGGGAATGGCGCTTTTATTCTGCACGGGTTGTTACACGGGACCGTATCGTTATTACGATCAATGCCAGATGGGTTCCACGTATTCCCGTCCCTGCGATCGTTATCTAAACGATTACGGATACGGGGGAGGTTATGGATATCGCCCGTACCAGAATTACTACTATAGACAATATCCGTATTACAACAATGCGGGCGGTGGGGGCGGACACAATCCGTTTCACGTTCCATCAGGAAGGTATCACAATATCGGAAGACCTTCCAAGTGGAAACTTTAAAAGAGTCGAATCCGGCACAGGACTTTGAATTTTTCGATTTCGGTTTGAGATTTGTCCGAAACTTAAGACTGTGGGAACTCCTGCGAATTCTCCCGTATTACGAAAGACTGTGGGAACTTCTACAATACACTGGCACTAAAGACGGGGAATGTCATTGAGACGCGCTCTAAGATCGTAATAGTTCCCACAAGTACAGTCTATTTTACGCTTCTTGGTTTTTCAAAGACAGTTTCGTCGATTGAAAAAAGAAGGAGTTCCCACATATTCCGGTATTGGGACAAACTCTTAATTTCTACCTTGATAACCGATCACGTCCATAAAAGCGGAAACCGAAAAGACCGCCTTTCCCGGACCCGGTTCGCCGTAACCGGGAGGAACCGGTAGATTATACTTTTCGAATGTAGCTTTCCAGACGGTCAAAAGTTCGCAGAAATATTCCAAAGGCGGACCCGCTTGGGTTCCGAGAGTCGTGTACGGTTCGGGACACCAGGCAGTGAACCGAGGCATGATTCCTTTCGACATGAAAAAGTCCAAACCTTCCCCCGTAGAGGCGATCGCTTCCGAAACGGTCGCGAAACCGTACGGTTTGGAAAGTTCCACGCCGCCCACAAAGTTCGGAATCACATACGAAGGTCCGAATACTTCCGCGGAATCGACGACTCTGCGAATCCAATTGTCCCTTCCGATGTAAGCTTCCTTACCCGGACAAATCTTTTGAAATAAATTTTTATCCCAGACTTCGTAGTTCGGATGATAGACTTGAATTCCCGCGTCTTTGAATTTTTGACAGTCCTCGATTTCCCAGGCTTGCGAAACGATTTTGCCCATCCATCTACCGGGAAACTTCGACTCGATCGCTTGTGCGTAATCTAGATAAAAATCGATTTCGTTTTTTTTCTTTAAGGAGGTGATCACGCTTCCGCCGGTGATCGTATAAACTTTCGCAGTTCTGTCTTCCGCATCGATCCAGGAAAGAACTTCGAGAATGTCTTCTATGTCCTTGACGCCCGTATACGGACGACCCGCGTTCTTCTGTTGACGATAGTTGTGATTGATGTCGCAGTACGCGCATTCCTCTTCCTTACCGAAATACTGACAGTTTCTGAAAACGGTAAGATAAATCAGATAACCCCATTCGATGACGGGAGCGATCTCGCCTGGAATTTTTCCGTTCTTGGTTTTGTGACGATACCAAGCGGGAAGAGGAGGAAACTCCACGTTTCCTAAAAATGTTTCCCCGAGATACAAAGAGGGTTTTCCATCCGGAGACTTTTTCACTTTATACGGAGAATTCGGATTATTGCGCGTGGAGATTACGGTCGGAAGAAGATTGAAATGTCCGCCCGAAACTTTGATTTCCTCCGGCGCCTTCACGTCCGCGCCTTCTCCGAGTTCGGAAAGAGGAATATGATCAAAGGAGAATATAAAGTAGTCCTTGGTTTTGTATTCGCCCGAAACTTCGAAGGCTTCTTTGAGAAAATGGATTCCTTGTCTGAGAATATCCTGTTTCACGATGGCTTCCATCGGAATGGATTTGTATTTCCTCTCCATTTCTTCCAGGAGGGGAATCGTAGAACTTTGGCGGATTGAATCGGTAGCTTCCATCTTGATTAGACAATATCCCGAGCGGAACGGAAATGACACGCAGTTTTTTCCGGGAAAACCATCCTGGGTAACGGGAGAATTCTTCCCAGCGATCCGATCGAACCGTTGCAAACGGCCGAATCCAGTAAAAAGAAGAAATCGGAATTCCGATTGACCGATCCCGGAAAGCCCTTAGGAAGGACGGATGATTTTTCCGCGTTTTACCGTAATCTTTCACCTGGGAATTTTGGCGATTCTCCTGTTCCATTCTCCCGGAATTGCAAAAACAAAGAAACCCTCCGCTGCGAACCTTCCTCCGAAAAAGAACGTTCCCTCGGCGGAAGTAGTTCCCTGGTATGCGAGCGTAGCCGACGGTTTTCAAGAACCGACGGACATTCAATTTATTCCGGGGAATTCGAACCGGATGATCGTTTTGGAAAAACGCGGTAGGCTCGTCGAAGTCGATTTAACGACAAAGGTGAAAACACTTCGCGCGGATTTTACCGGCCAAGTCGAAACCCGATCGGAAGAAGGACTTTTGGGACTTGCATTTTCACCCGACTTTGCAACGGATTCGAAATTCTTCGTCAACGTGGTCGTAAAAGAAGGCGGTAAAGATTATACCAAGGTTCTCGAATTTGAATGGAAGAATGACGCGGTTCAAAAACTCGAGGATGCAAAACGAACTTTGTTCAAAGTAGAGCAGCCCTATTCGAATCACAACGGGGGACAACTCGCGTTCGGACCCGATCGTAAGTTGTACATCAGTTTTGGAGACGGGGGCGGGGCCAATGATCCTTATAAAAACGGACAAAATTCCCGAACCTTCCTCGGAAAATTGCTTCGCATTCTACCCAACCCTCAAAGTTCCGGCGCACCGTATAAAATTCCGGAAGACAACCCGTTTGTGAACCGTCCCGGGTTTTTGCCGGAGATCTGGAGTTACGGACTCCGAAATCCGTGGAGGTTCTCCTTCGATTCCGCGACCGGCGAACTCTACTTAGCCGATGTCGGTCAGAACGAATTCGAAGAAATCGATCTGATTCAGAAAGGGAAAAATTACGGATGGAATATTAAGGAAGGATTTCATTGTTTTAAGAAGAATCCGGACTGTTCCAATCCCCAGCTTGTCGATCCCATTCACGAATATCCGAGGGAAGAAGGCCAATCGATAACGGGCGGTTACGTCTATCGGGGAAAGGAACTACCTAAATTAAGTGGGGGTTATATTTACGGAGACTTTGTGGCGGGAAAAGTCTGGATTTTAAGACAAAAGAACGGTAAAAAGATCTCGAACGAGTTGTTGTTTCGTGTCCCGTTCCAAATCAGCACTTTCGGCCAGGACGGCGCTGGAGAGTTGTATTTTGCCGATTTCGGGTCAGGAAATATCTTTCGCATAATAAAAAAAAATTGAAAGATTTGGAAAAAGCGATTCTATTGTCTGTTGAGAAACAATAGATAGAGGCTGCCTACCACCGCAGTCCTGTTATCAATCCAATCTTAAGGAAAATGGGTATGAAGAAGCTCTTAATCGTTTCCTCAATCGTTTTGACCGCCGGTGTTCTGGTGTTCAGCGCTTGTAAGAAACCTACTGAAAATTCCCAGGCAGCCGATACCGGTAAAGCAAACAGCCCTTCGGCTGTTGTTGTGTTCAGCGTTGGAGAAGCTAAAATTCTTCACGCGGATCTTACCGAAGAAAAAGCTACTTTAGGCGCAAGTCTGAAGACCGGCGACAAAGTCAGCACGAAAGACAAATCCAAAGTTGATATTCAATTTGCGGACGGTTCCGCGATTCGTATCTCTGAAAACTCAGTGATCGACTTTGACGGACTTTCGATCAACTCCAAAGGAAACTCCGATACAAGACTGGCTCTTGTTTCCGGAAAAGTTTTCGCGAAAGTCAACAAGGCTTCCAAAGAAGACCAGTTCTCCGTGGTTACTCCGACCGCGATCGCTGGTGTGCGCGGAACATCCTTTATCGTAGAGAGATCTAAATCCGACAAAGCTGTCGTAAAAGTTTTGGACGGAGCGGTTGCGGTTGCTCCTCGTGTTGCGGCACTTGAAGGATTGAGCGACGAAGAGATCGCAAAGGACGAAGATCTGAAAAAGATCCAGCAATCCGTTGCTTCTTCCGAAATCGTTTTGGAAAAGAACCAAGCGTCCGTGTTGAAAGCGGATGATAAATCTTTGGAAGCGAAAGACGCTTCTAGAATCAGCGAAAAGAATATTAGTGGCGTCGTAAAGAAACTGGATAATTCCGGAATCTCCAAGAAAGAAGAAGAAGAGATCAGAACGATCGTAACCGTGGACAAAGACACCACGGAAAAGATGGTTCGTATCAACGAAGAATCTTCCGGAAAGGTTGACGAACAAAAAGCGGCCGCTCTGGAAGCTGAGAGAAAGAAACTCGAAACAGAAGTTGCATCTCGTCAAGAAGAAGAAGCTAAGAAATTCAAACAAATCCTGATCTCCGCTCCGAAAGAGCTGAAATCCAGCAAGGATATCGTAAGCTACTACGAAAGAATCGAAAAGATCATCATGACTGACGGATCTTCTATGATCGGTGCAATCGTGGATCAACAAGGATCAACGATGATCGTTCATACCGAACAAGGTATCAAGAAGATCAATCAAGCGGATGTTCAAGAAGTAATCTACGACTTCCAAACGAAAGCTAAATTCTGATAACAGTGACTGAACCTGAAATCAGGTGGAAAAAACCCGGGCGTAAAACCTCGGGTTTTTCTTTGTACGACTGCACTCGGGTTCTTATCCATTTCTTCGGAAAAGAAAATCCATGATTATGAAATAAGCTCTGATAGCCGTCTTCTATCACTACGACTTCGTTTCACGATTTCAGATTTTGCGGAGTTTTTTGCGCGAGGATCTTTGAATCGGAGGAAAAATCAACCCTCGAACTTTTGATTCCATAGAATCAAAAGCGATTCTAAGATTTCTTCCATATCGATCAGCATTACCTTTTTTTCCCAATGAAGAATCATTTTATTCTTACCAAAGCGATTGATTTCCGCCCAATGCGCTTCCAGGTTCGGAATCAGATTGATCGTCTTTTCCAAAAGATCCTTCACTTCGGAACGGCTGACGGGACCTTGTTTATCGGAAAGATAGGAAATGATGGAATGATAGAGGAGTCTCTTAATGTCTTCAGGCGGGGGACCGAAGTGTTCTACGGATTCCATGAGACTTGCTCGTCCGCGTGATAAGAGCTTCTGACCAAAGGCCCCGAATACACTCCCTTCAACCCGATCGACTTACCGTAAATTCTCAATTCTTGAAACACTTCGGGAAGAATGTATTCTTTTACCGGAAGATGCGTCGGAGTCGGTTGCAGATATTGTCCCAGAGTCAAAAGAGAAACGCCGACTTCCGCTAAGTCTAACATACATTCTTTGACTTCTTCCACGGTTTCGCCCATTCCCAAGATCAGACCGCTTTTCGTCAAAAAACCGCGTTCAGACGCGATCTTTAAAACTTCGAGAGAACGTTCGTATTTTTTCTGAGGGGCAACTTCGGGAAACAGACGTTTGACGGTTTCTACGTTGTGATTGAAAACGTCAGGCTTGCTTTTGAAAATAATTTCCAAGGATTCTTGTTTTACTTTGAGATCGGGAACGAGCAATTCGATCTTGCAATCGGGAAGTCCCGCTCGAATCGCTTCCACTGTTTCCGCAAAATGTGCGGCGCCTCCGTCTTCCAAATCGTCCCGGTTTACGGCCGTGATCACAACGTGTCTTAGCCCGAGCGCGATCGCCGATTCGGCGACTCGTTTCGGCTCGTCCCGATCTAAAGGTGCCGGTTTGCCGGAAGCAACGTCGCAATAGGAACAACGTCGCGTGCAGATATCGCCTCCCAACATATAAGTCGCCGTTTTACGGGACCAACAGTGATTTAAGTTCGGACAAGAAGCGCTTTCGCAGACCGTATTGAGTTTTTTTTCTTCTAAAGAATCGCGAACGATCGCGACTGTATTGTTTTTGGGATCCGGAAAGGTAAGCTTTACTTTGAGCCAATCCGGTTTTTCCGGCGCTTCCTGAATCGAATGAGTACGCGGCTTTTTTTTGAGAGGGTTCATACAATACGGGTCCGAAAAAACGGAGCTTTCCCTTCTATCCTGCCGCGAAGGAGGACGAGGTCAACGAAAGTTTTGGGTAGAAGATTTTTTGAAACATTTCGGAATGGAAGAATCCATGCAATCCAAGGATGATCGGAACACCCCGGAAGGAATTCGTCTCAATCGCTTTCTCGCGGATTGCGGACTCGGTTCGAGAAGAAAGGTCGAGGAAATCATTCTCGGCGGTCAGATCGTGATCAACGGAAAAAAGGTCACCGATCTAGGAACCCGTGTGAACCCGGAAATGGACGTTGTCTCTTACCGAGGTGATATACTTCGACAGGGAACGGAGCCGAAACAACTTCTGATCCTGAACAAACCGGTCGGCTATCTCTGTTCGCATCAAGATCGTTTTCATGAAAAAACGGTATTCTCCCTTCTTCCTTCCGCCTTTAAAAATTATAAAATCGCGGGCCGATTGGATTTGAACTCCAGAGGGCTTTTGATTTTAACCAACGACGGCGATTTAGCACAGAAAATTTCACACCCGTCCAACGGTTCCGAAAAAGAATACCTCGTAACTCTCAAATACGATCCGGGAGAAAAGCAGATTCAGGCGGCGTTTCAAAAAGGGATTTTGGATGCAGGGGAAATTCTGCGTGCAAAGATGGTTAAACTCGTTCCCGGGAAGAGTTGCGTATACCGCGTCATTCTCGGGGAAGGAAAAAAAAGACAGATTCGAAGGATGTTTCACGCATCCGGTGCGAGCGTGGTGGATCTGCAAAGAATCCGCGTAGGTTCGATACGACTAGAAAAGCTGGGTTTGGAAGAAGGTAAATTCCTTCTCCAAGACGCAGGGGTTTGGGAATGAATTTTATCAGCATAGAATTTCTTTTATTTTTTTTGGTGTTTTATCTTCTTTACTGGAACGTTCCGGAAAAGAGCCGAAAGTTTCTTTTGATTCTGGGTTCTGCGTTCTTTTATTCGGTATTCAGTCTTAACTTTCTGTTTCATTTGATTCTGGTGGTTTTTGCGAACTGGGCGCTTTACCGCTATTGCCGCGAAAAGTCCTGGTATGTAAAGGCCGCGGTGGTTTTAAACCTTCTCAACTTAGGTTTATTCAAATATTTTTATTTACTCATGGAGTTTGTCGGGTTCGTTTTATCGATTCCCGCGCTTCAGGAAAAAACCGCGCTCGACGCTAAGGTTTCCGCTTTGTTCGGCCTTACCGGTTTCGAAGTCGTGTTGCCCGCGACGATCAGTTATTATACGTTTCAGTTGATTTCTTTGGCGGTGGATTCCAAGCGGGAAGGGTTTAACAAGAATGTCGGTTTAACGGATTTCTTTTCGTTTATCTTTTTCTTTCCCGTGATGATCGCGGGTCCGATTTTACGTTTCGATCAAGTTCGGGATCAGTTCGCGGCTCCTACGATGACCCCGTCTAAAATGATCGACGGTCTTTGGCTTTTTCTGCGAGGACTTGTAAAAAAAGGACTTTTGTCCGCCGCGATTTTGCCTCTGATCGCGCCCGCATTTTTATCACCGAAGGACTATTCCGGAATCGCGCTCCTTTTGACCTGCTTTTTGTTCGCGGCCAATCTTTACTTCGACTTTTCGGGGCTCACCGATATGGCGCGCGGAATCGGAAAATTGATGGGATTCGATCTTCCGGAAAACTTCAAGGCTCCGTTTTTCTTTCAGAGTTTCGGGGATCTATGGAGAAGATGGCACTTAACGTTTTCCTATTGGATTCGCGATTACATCTACATTCCGTTAGGCGGGTCTCGAAAGGGAGAATTCAGAACCGCCGTGAACTTTATCGTTACGTTTATGTTAGGCGGACTCTGGCACGGTGCGAACCTGAACTTTTTGATCTGGGGTCTCTTGACGGGAGTTTATCTTTCCTTGGAACGATTGTTTGAAGTGAAGAATTGGAACGTTCTTCCTGAAATTCCGTATGTCAAAGCGACTCTCCGTTACTTGTTCGTTCTGCTTGTGTATTCGATTTCATGGACTTTCTTTTTCACCCCTGATTTCAACTCCGCGCTCTCGTCCATCGGAAGAATCCTTACCTTTCAGAGCGGTCAAGCTCTGGCCGGTTTGGAAACGGGAGTGTATATGCTTCTCTTCGTTTTCTTGTTCCACGTCGGTGAAGAATGGCCGGAACGTTTTTCCGTTCCCGAACTTTGGAGAGCGAGACTTTTACCGATTTTGGGACTTCTGATTCTTTTTATCATGGTCGGAATGAACGCGGGTAATGCGGACTTCTTTTACTCAAGGTTTTAAACGGGTTTTTATCAATGAAGAAATTCTACATCTATTATCCGGTTCTTTTTTTAGTTTTCGTATTTTGTTTGGACAAGACATTCACTCTCGAATATTTCCAAAAGAGTTTTATCCAAGCGGGTAATACGGTTTATTATACGCAGAGAAAATCCTTGTTCGAAAAACTCAGCAAGGATAAGAACTTGGAAAACAAGTCCTTAGCGCTTGCGTTCGGCGATTCAAGAGCGTATCCGTATTCGGTTTTGGGGATCGAAAAGAAGTTTCAGAAAGACTGGGTTCTTTATAATTTTTCCGGTCCGCAGGCCGTTCCCGCATACGGATTGTATTGGTTCGAAAAGATCATTTCCAAAGGAATCAAGCCGAAACTCGTATTTTACGTGGTTAGTCCCGAAGGTTTCGATGACACGAAGGGGATTTTCTACGATCCGTTTTTGAAATACGGAGCGGACGACGAGTTTCTTCTCAGATATTTGGATCAGATTTCCTTCGAGGACCGAAAGAAACTTTTTTTGGATAGGCTCTTTGCGGTTCGAAGAATCAATCCGGATTTGAAGCTGTTTTCCAAAAGATTTCAAGAGAAGAAGTTAAGCGAATACAATCCTGCGTTTAATACGGATTATGTGATTCTTAATTTAAAGAATGGAGAACAATTCGCGTATACGACTTTTCTAAACGATCCGGATCGTTTGGAAAAAGACGCGGTTCGAATCCGAAACCTATATCTTTCCACCTTTACTCTGGGGAAGACTCAGTTCTTCTTTGTGGAACAATTTCTCAAATTGGCGCGCGAAAACGATGTGAAGGTTTATTTGATCTGGCCGAAAGTCTACAAAACATATCAAAAACGGTATTACGAACTGGAAATGGAAAAGACCTGGTGGCCTAAGATTCAGGATCTTGCGGCAAAGTATTCCGCGGTTCCGGTGGATTTGAACACGCAGACTTCCTGCGATTTGTTTTACGACGCCTCCCATCAATCGATCATGTGCTTTTTAGAATCCATGAAGCTGATGACGGATGATTATTACGGATTTAAAAAAATTCCTGTTCGATAAGCCTTTTGTCGGAGCATTTCGTTTTTCGTTGAGCCTGTATTTGAAAAAGGACGAGCTACTTTTGAATTTTCGAATCGGTAGGAGTTCCCACAATTGTATCAAGGACGACTCGTTCGCGAATTTAGTTTCTTGGTGAAACAAAGATTTGTATGAGTTCCCACACTTTTTGCTGTTTTTATCCGTGCTAAAGTATCGAAATATTCAAACTGCGGGATATTCGTATGAGTTCCCACAGTTTTGAATTGCCGAGTTCTATGATCGGAATCGAAAAAAGAAAACCCTCGTTTTTAGGCGAGGTTTTTTTTCGTGACCACCTTTATTGTAGAAAAATGGTAGATTGATCGGTATCTAATCTATCCAAGAATCGGTTTTTCATTCCTAGATCAATCCGTGACTCCATACCAAACGGTCTAATCTACCGTTTCTCATACGGCGGTTTTCACCACTTTAGCTTTTTAGAATCTTCTAAAAACTTCTCCAATCCAATGTCGGTCAATGGATGTTTGAAGAGTTGTAAGAATGCGGAGTGGGGCATAGTTGCACAATCAGCTCCTCTCAATGCCGATTCTTTCAGGTGCATAGGGCCGCGAATGGAAGCTGCGAGGATTCTCGTGTCGTATCCGTAGTTGTCATAGATTTCTCTGATCTCGGAGATCAGTTCCATTCCGTCCCAACTCGTGTCGTCCACTCGTCCGATAAACGGAGAAATAAAGGTGGCACCCGCTTTCGCCGCGAGCAGCGCCTGTGGCGCTGAAAAACAAAGAGTAACGTTCGTCGGAATATTTCTTTTCGTTAATTCAACGACAGTTTTGAGACCTTCCGGAATCAAAGGAACCTTGATGACAACGTTTTCCGCGATCTCAACAAGTTCGAGAGCTTCTTTCAACATTCCATCGTATTTTGTGGAAAGAACTTCCGCGCTCACGGGTCCGGGAACGATGGAACAGATTTCTTTGATGACTTCTTTAAAATTTCTTCCCGACTTCGCAATGATGGAAGGGTTTGTGGTTACGCCGTCCACGAGGCCGTAGGATGCGATTTCTTTGATTTCGTCTATGTTTGCAGTATCGAGGTATAATTCCACTAACATGCTCCGAGAAAATAGGATGCTTAGAGCATGCGGGGAAAGCTAGATGGTGGTCAATTGAAATTCTTCGGTTTTATGGAATCAAATCGCGAAGGGTTTTGATTTCTTCCGCACTGAAGAATTCTTTGTATTCTTTTTCGATTTGAAATTTGATCGAAGAACTGAAATAATCCACTCTTCTCGTAAAAGGCATTTTTTTATAAGCCTCTTTCCACTGAACGACGTAGCCGCCCTTAGGAGGAGATTGTTTCTCGTCCGTTTTTTCCCAAAGAACCGCGCCGCCGATTTTGTTTTCCGCTAAGGATTCTTTTTTCGGTTTTCCGTATTTCTGTTCCAACTTTTGTTGAACGTCTTTTCCGGGAAGATAACGAAACAAAACTCCCACGGAAAAAAGAACTCCGGGAGAAGAATGATTTTCATCCTCCATCTCCGATTTGTTTTCCGCGGTAGGAGCGGGTCTTTGCTCTTTCGGCCTGGAATCGATTACGATTTTCGGCGTGGAATAAAAACGATACGAATATAGAATTCCGTTTCTTCGGATAAGAAGCGTTTTCTCCTTATCTTCGAAAACGATTTCCACCTTCTCGTCGTTTTGAGGATTGGTGGATAACGAAAGAAACTTTTCGCGTAGGTTCGCGTAACTTTCTCCCCAAGAGGATTCGGCGAATCCTTCCAACAAGTTGATCGCTTGTTGGTTCGTGTTCGTGGGTTGTCTCCGGTTCGGACCTTCGTCCGGAAGCTGCGCATATAAAACGGCCGGAGCCAGAATCAGGGAGAAAAGAAGAACAAAGATTCTCATAGTGTTTCTATCGGCAGTTTCGGTTGAAACCTATTCAGAATCTTCTTCCTGAAAACGGTTTTTCTGACCCGCAAACTGAATTCCGCCGATCCTAACCTTTCCATTCCAACGTAAAACAAGCAAAACGGCGATGATCGAAATATTCGGAAGAACGAATAAAAACGGAATCTCGTGAAACAGTCCGTAAACGGCCAGGTTGGATGCGATTACCGAAATCGAAGATCCGCTGAGTATCGTGACTTCCTGTTCGAAGAACCGGACCAGAAAGTGATTCGGACTCGTGGAAGGAAGGTCTTTGAGGACCAACTCGACAAGAACCCCGTACGTCGTTAAAAGAGTTACCGGCAATAAAAACGAAAGAAAGAAATAATTTCCAAATGCGTCCGCATAATGCGGTGCGCCGAAAATTCCGCCGAGCAGTGTCCAGAGGTAAGACACGAAGGCGGAAACGGAGAATGCGATCGCTCCGTACTGAATGCTTCCGTTGGATTCCAACAGTTTGATCAGTTCGTCCGGAACGATCCGAATCCAATCTATCAATTCCAATCTTTCGAAGGATTCTCTTCCCGAAAGAAAGAGAAGTTTAAAGTAATAACTCACTAGTACGAGCACGACCGAAACGATTCCGAAAAAGATTAGATAGAGTAGAAATTCCATATCAGTGTCTGAAGTGCCTCATCCCTGTAAATACCATAATGAGTCCGTGTTCGTCGGCTGCCTGAATGACTTCCGCGTCCCGAACCGAACCTCCCGGTTGGATGATCGCTTTCGCTCCCGCTTTGGCGAGCGCGTCGATCCCGTCTCGAAACGGAAAGAATGCATCGCTCGCAACATAAGAACCGACAACGGAAAGTCCGACGTTCAAGGCTTTGTTGGCGCCTAACTGCACCGAGTCGACCCGGGACATTTGTCCGGCACCGATTCCGAGAGTCGCGTTTTCTTCCGTGTAAACGATCGCATTGGACTTGATAAAACGAACACAAGACCACGCGAACATCAAACCACGAATATCATCGGGCGTAGGTTGTTTTTTAGTGACTATTTTTAGATCTTTTTCGGTGATCGTGGTGTAATCCCGATCCTGTATGAGCAAACCGTGATGGATCGGTCTAAGATCCAATTCGTCGAGAGCTTCTTTGAAGTCTTCGATTTCGATTAGACGAACGTTCGGCTTTTTGGAAAAGATTTCCAACGCTTCCGGAGTGAACTTCTGCGCGATCACTCCTTCCACGAAGTTTTCCGTGATTACGTTCGCCAATTCTCCGCTTACGATTCCTTTGATGCCGATCACGCCGCCGAACGCTGAAATCGGATCGGTTCTCCTCGCGAGTTGATACGCTTCCAAAGGATCGTCCGCGTATGCGATTCCGCAAGGATTGAGATGTTTGATGATACAGACCGTGTTTTCGGGAAGAAGACTGGAGATATGAAACGCCGCGTCGAAATCCAGCATGTTGTTAAACGACAATTCTTTCCCTTGCAAAGGAGCAAAGTCGCTCTTGACGAACAATGGCTCATAGAACGCCGCCGCTTGGTGAGGATTTTCGCCGTATCTGAGTTTTTGTTTTTTGAGAAAGGAAAGATTGAGAACGTCCGGGAACGTATCACCCGCTTGTTTGTTGAACCAGGAGGAGATCGCGGTGTCGTACATCGCCGTATGAGAAAAAGCCTTTCTCATATAACCCGCCGCGACTTCTTCCGAAACGCCGCCGGATGCAATCAACGTCTGCACTTCTTTGTAGTCGTTCGGATCGGTAAGAACGAGAGTATGTTTGTAATTCTTAGCCGCGCTTCGGATCATGGAAGGTCCGCCGATATCGATGTTTTCGATGGCATCTTCCAGTTGAACGCCCGGTTTGGAAACGGTTTTTAAGAACGGATATAAATTGACCACGACCAAATCTATTTTAGGAATCTTTAATTCTTCCATCTTCTGTTTGTGAGCCGGATTGGAAGTGACTCCCAAAAGACCTCCGTGAACTTTCGGATGAAGCGTTTTTACGCGGCCGTCGAGAATTTCGGGAAAACCGGTGTAGTCGTCGATCGCGATCGCCGCGATTCCGTTTTCTTTCAGAAGTTTTAAGGTTCCGCCCGTGGAGATGATTTCCACGCCGTTTTGATGCAAGAATTGTGCGAATTCTACTAAACCGGATTTATCGCTGACGGAGATCAGGGCTCTTTTGATTTGTATCATTGTTTATCGGATGTTGACCTTTCTATTTTGGATCGTAAGCCTATCCTCGCAAAAGTATTGAACCGCGAGTGGCAGGATTTTATGTTCCTCTTTGAGAATCTCCAGAGTCAAATCTCTTTCCGACATTCCTTCCTCGATTTTCACGACCCCCTGGAGAATCACCGGACCCGAATCCACTCCTTCATCCACGAAATGCGCCGTGCAGCCCGCGATCTTGACGCCGTATTCAAAGGCTTGTTTCTGCGCGTTCAGTCCCGGAAAGGCGGGAAGAAGAGAAGGGTGAATGTTGATGATCCGATGACGAAAGGCTTGAATAACCGGGGGCTTCAAAATCTTCATATAACCCGCGGTCACGATGAGATCCGGTTGGAGTTCTAACAAAAGGCCGAGAAGTTTTTTGTGATATTCTCCTTTATCAGAAAACGAAGCGAAGTTTAGAACGTGAGAAGGGAGTTTGAATTCCAGGGCGATTTCGAGAGCCTTTGCGTCGGGGTCGTCGCAAATCAGTGCGATTGCGGTTCCGGCGATTTTTCCGGCCTTGAGACTCTGCAAAACGGCCTTGAGATTGGAGCCTCGGCCCGAGGCTAAGAATACGATCTTTTTTTTAGGTTTAGTAAACAGACTTGCCAAGAAAATTCAATCCGAGTAAAATCAGAACGGCTCCCGAGCTTTCGGCGTAATCCGGCGGTATTTCGGGAACTTCATGCGGAACTCCTGAGAGCAGGCTGAAAACGTTGGGCGGATTTTCCTCCGAGAAGAAAAAATCCGTGCCAGATCCGTAGAAATATTGGTCCCAAACGATTTCCACGGAAGTTTTTTCTGAGTTTTCCGGTTTCGAACGACGTTAAAGTTTTGAGAGAAACCGCAAGAATGTTCAGACCCAGCATTAAGGAGGCAAGAGTTTTTGTCGAAGAGTATTTCAGGAGAGATACATGTCACTTGCCAGAAAATCCACAGCGACCGTTGAACAATACAAATCCAACGAAATCTCGACTGTCAGCCAGGGAAAACTGATCGTTATGCTGTATGACGGCGCGATTCGTTTCTTAAATATCGCTCTGGAGAATAACACTCCCCGGAAGTACGATGTGGTTAACAATCATATCCTCAAAGCCGGAGAAATCGTAACCGAACTCATGCTTGCCCTCAATTTGGAACAAGGCGGGGAAGTGGCGAACAACCTCCTAGGAATCTACGTTTACATCAAAAAACGCCTTATAGAAGCAAATATGAAGAAGGATTCCGAAATCATTCAAGAAATCATCAAATACATGGAAGATCTGAAATCGGCTTGGGAAGAAATCGAGAAAAAAGAAAAGTCCAACGTCGTTTCGGCTCCGTTCCAAGGCAGCCGCGGAAGCGGTTTATCCATCCAGGGTTAAAACTTGTCGAACTCGGGTTCAATCGATCGGGACCGTAGCCTTATCATCCTTTACGGGGATAAGATTCTTTTGTTGGATCAGTTGATCTCCAATCAAAAGCGTCAGATGGAAGTGTTGGGTTACGGAGACGGAGAAGGCGGAGCCAAGATAGAAGATTTCAACATCACGATCATCGACAAACTTTGTTCCATCGATCGAAAGATCGAACGGATGGAAGAGGGAGTTCCCCAATCCTTGGAACTCATCGAACTCACGGAATGTCTCTTTCAAAAAATGGAAGAATCCAGAATTCTCCATTCTCAAGTCGAAGAAAGAATGAAAGAGATTTTGAAGGAATACCAGAAGGAACTCAACCAAGTTCAAGTTCAGATCCAACTCAAGAAACATCTCAGAAAAGACTATTGGAACACGGGGACCTGCTAGAAAGAGCCTTGGAGTTTCTGGGTTTAAACCCGGACTTCAGCGAAGAGGATCTAAAAAACCGTTTCTACTTTCTTTCCAAAAAATATCATCCCGACACGGGAGAATTCTCCAGCGATTCCTTATTCAAGGAATTGATCGAATACAGAGACGTCTTATCGGCGCATCTCGAACAAAAAACATTCAAAAAAACGAATGTTCCTTCTGCGGCCGTTTCTTCACAATCGAAAACTTCCAAGGATGCGGAATACTCCCTCTACAAACAGGCGAGGGAAATCTACGATTCGGCGATTCACGAGTATTATAAACTCACGGACGGCAATCCCATCTTTTTAAAAGGAGAGGAGAATCCGGCGCTTCGAAAGTTGAGGCATTCGCTCGAAATTTCCAAGTCCGGTTTTGAAACTTTGATCGCCTCGTATCCGCAGAGCATTTGGGTCGCAGACGCGAAGGATACGCTTCACAAAATCGAGGTTTGGTTTAAGGCACCCTAAGAGAATTGGAAGGCATGGAAAATACGAAACCGGACGCCGCTCCGTTTCGAATGCTGATCACCAGTACCTCGGATCGAAGAGTGATGTACTGACCGCTCGTTAAGGTCACGTTCATCTTGCAGATCCGATTCGCGTTTTCTCCCGTTCCGACCGCTGCCAGCGGACCGCTATTCGGACTGAGTTCGATCGAATATTCCAAAGGCTGGTTTGGGATTAGGTTTAAAAGTCCGTTCACACAATCGATTCCTGTGTTCATATCCGCGGGAAATCTCGAATCGTTTTCCGTATTCGCGACAAACAATCTATATCCGCTAAAAAAAAGTTCGGGGTTTCCCGCTCTCAAGCGCAGTTCGTATCCCGTCGCGATCGGCACGATGCTGATCAGGGTCGGAGGCGTGGAGATCAAGCGCGTGGTGGAATAGTGAGGGCAGCCCCAGAAAAAAAAACAAAACGCAATTAGAAAGAATGGATAAAGACGTTTCAAAAAGAAATATACTCCCGCCAGCCGAACTTCTCCGCCTGCTGATCCGATATTGAGAAGAGTGGAAAGCGTAGCTTCGGTGTCACCCGATTTTCTTTCGGTAAATCCCACTTCAATTCGGCGAGAAGCTTGTTTCCTTTTCGAGTATTGCAGTGTTTGCAGGCCGCTACAAGATTTTCCCAGGAATTGAATTCCTTCGGCCTTTCCTTTTTCGGTACGTGATCCCATCGGCTGCGCGGAATCACATGATCGAGAGTGAGTTTAGAACCCGGAAATTTCTTTCCGCAATAAACGCAGTGATAGTTGTCCCGTTGAAAGATGTTTTCGCGGGAGACTCGATCCCTTCTCGGAGGAACTCGGTAGTAGTCCCGAAGAAGAATGATTCGGGGCGCGGTGAATTTGAGTTTTTCAGAGCGGATTAAAAAATTTTTATCATCCTTGATGAGTTGGGCTTTTTCAAGAATGATCAGGATAAGGGCGTCTTTGACCGACCGGATCCCGATGGGGACGTAACCGGCATTCAGCACAAGCACCGGCTGCGCAAGAATGTCCATAACTGGTCAAAAAATAACCGATCGTCGGAAGATGTAAAGAAATTCTCAAGGGTCGACGGATCGTTTCTTGCGAATCCAATACACGACTCCGAACAACAAAGCGAACGTTCCTAAAAGTCCGAGAACCGTTAGTTGACCTTGGTGAACCCAGCCGATCAACGTATCGAAGTTGTAAGCGCCGAAATATCCCAAATAAACCCAAACGGGAACGGAAATTACGGCGGCCATAAAGTCGAGCGCGACAAAACGATAAAAGGAAATTCGATCGGAAGTCCCCGCCGTGAGATAAATCGGCATACGAAGACCCGGCATAAAGCGAGCCATAAAAGTAACCCAGTTTCCGTAACGGGCGATCTTGTCTTGAACCTTTGCGAATCGTTCGGGTGTAACGATTCTGGAGATCATCGGAATTTGAAGAACGCGGACTCCGTAAACTCTTCCGATTAAAAAAACCGCGCTGTCGCCGATCAAAACTCCCGCCATACCGACGAGAAACATAGAATGAGGATCGGCTTTTCCGAAACCGGCGATCACTCCGCCGGAAACCAAGGAAATATCTTCGGGAACGGGGAGTCCGAATCCGCAGAGAATGAGAACTAAAAAGACGGCGATATATCCGTATTCCGAAAAGAGATTCACGAGAATATTTAAGAATTCCATTCTTTGCGCTGTCCCTTGGTTGAGGATTTCAAGGACAGTAAAAAACGTGTCCCGTAAAATAGCAGTAAACAAAACAAAAAAAGTGGGGGGACTTTTCGGAAAAGTTTCGAAATTTTGTAAAACGTGTACTTTTCCAGAGACGATTTGATTCAAAAAGAAAAAGAGGGACTTGCACCCTATGCGATTTCCAGCGCGAATAACGGAGGAAGGATCTACGAAGAAGAGGAACATTCCTATCGTCTTCCGTTTCAAAGAGACCGGGATCGGGTTCTTCATTCCAGCGCGTTCAAACGGCTCCAATACAAAACCCAGGTGTTTATTTTTTCCGTCGGGGAGAATTACCGCAATCGAATGACTCACACTTTGGAGGTCGCGGGACTTTCCAGAACGATCGCGAGCGCTCTCGGACTCAATTCTCACTTATCCGAAACGATCGCTTTGGCGCACGATCTGGGTCATACTCCGTTTGGTCACGCCGGTCAGGAAGTATTATCCGGTTTGATGAAGGATCACGGAGGATTCGAACACAACAAACAATCTCTTAGAATCGTAACCGCCATCGAAAAAAAATATCCGAACTTCCCCGGTTTGAATCTTTGTAGAGAAACTCTCAAAGGTTTGATGAAACACGGAACCGATTACGATCCTTCGATGATGTTGTTGGAAAGAAAAGAAAGCGGGCCGTCGCTCGAAGGAATGATCGCCGATCTTTCGGATGAAATCGCGTATACGAGTCATGATATCGAAGACGGTTGGGAGATGGGTTATCTTCATCTCGGAGACTTATCGGAAAATCGGTTTTGGAAAGAAGTTTACGAAAATTGCAAGTTGCAATACAAGGACGCCGGCGAAAAAATTCTCGTGCGAACCGCGATTCGAACCCTTACGAATTCCATGGTTTCCGATCTGATCCAAAATATTTCTCAACAATTGGAAAAAAATCAGGTGCGGTCCACCGAGGATTTGGTGCTTCTATGGAAACAAAATATTCGCATCGCATCCTTTTCGGAAGAGATCCATTCGTATTTTCGAGAATTAAAATCATTTTTGTTCGAAAAGCTCTATCGTCACGAGGATCTCGTTCGTATGAGCGATTATGGTAAGAAGGTCATCGAATCCCTCTTTGATTACTTTTTAAAACATCCGGAAAAGATTCCGGAAACGTATAAGGAAAGAATCGAAGACGAATCCTTGCATCGGGTCATCAGCGACTATGTGGCCGGGATGACCGATCGATATGCCGAAAGAATTTATCAGTCCTTGCCTTGAAGCAGATTTCCGAATATTCAAAAAATAAAATGTTCTATTTTTTGAATATTGCCTTGAAAAGTCGGCTTTCGGTTTCGAGTCGCGCCGTTTTTAGATTCGAAGCAGTATTTCGTTTAGAAACGCGCAATTTGGACGCTCGGTAATTCTTCGTTCGGGATTTCTTGTTTTACTTGTCGGCCGGGGCGATCTTCGTGTCGACTTTTGTCGCCGCCGGTTTGGGCTCGATCGTTTCCGCCGGTTTAGAACAATAATTCACAATGATCATGATCGGGAACGGACCTTCCGTGCAAAAGTTCAAAATCCCGATCTGAAGATTTCCGTCTTCTCCGAGGTTCAAAGCCCCGATGCTGAGTCCTTTTCCGGAATTGATTACGCCGACGTTGACTCCGTAGCCGTAGTTGAATCCGCCGACATTCAAGCCGAATCCCTCGTTGTTGATCAATCCTATGTTGGCTCCGCTTCCGCCTCTATTGTAGGCGCCCGCCGTAATAAAGAGGCCTTTGTTTTCGCCTTTGTTATAGATGCCGACCTGAACTCCGGCTCCGCCGTCTTCCACATTGTTCGCGACTCCGGCTTGAACGGTAAAACCGCCTTTTTTTGCGGAGTTATAGATCACTCCGACCTGCGCCCCATAGGTTTTTCCTTCGGAGACGTTCGCGCCTCCCACTTGAAAGCCGATCAATCGTTCTTTGATGATGTTGACGACTCCTAAGTTCAGTCCGTATAAGTTTTTCACTTCTCCATGGAGAAAGTTGGCGTGAAAGACTTCGGTTTCGGTTTTTACGGGAACGCGGACGACGGAATGTTCGTTCGTGAATCCCGTGACTCCGCAGCTCAGCAAAAAAAGAAAAATCGAAAATTTAGCCGGAGATAAAAAATGAATTTTGAATATTCTAGAATTTGTATGTTTCATTGTTATTTACAGTAGTTGAATCCGATCATAATGGGAAAGGTTCCTTTTCCGCAGAAGTTTAAAAGTCCGAACTGCATCGTGGGTCCGTCCGTTTCCTCTTCGCCGCCGGAGTTGATCAAACCGATATGAATACCGCTCCCTCCGTTGAGAATTCCTACGTTGACGCCGCCGCTTTTGATGTTCAAAGCGCCCAGATTAAAGCCTCCCGCTTTTTCATTGAGAATTCCGATGTTGACACCGTTCGAATATAGATTCACGCCTCCGATCATCAGTCCTTTCGTGTCAAAGTTTCCGGCACCGATGGTAATATCGAATCCGGATCGTTGACTTCCAATATTGACGATTCCGGCTTGAATTCCGCTGGATTCTCCCTTGGAATAATTGACGATCCCCGCCTGAATCCCGGCCCCTTTGTTCTCGGATAAATTAACGACCGCGATTTGGGCTCCGTACGTTTTTTTCTCGGAGAAGTTTACGATCCCGAGTTGGCCGCCGATCATCCGTTCTTCCACGATATTGACGACGCCTACGTTGACCCCTGCGAGATTTTTGAGTTCTCCATAGAGAAGGTTTAAGCGGAATACTTCCGTTTCCGTTTTGGGTGGAATCCGAGTCGTGATCCGGGGAGTCAGCGCAAAACCGCAGTTAGTTGTCGCGATCCAGGCTAAAAGGGAAAAGAGATAAACGGTAGGTTTGATTTTGTATTTCATGATTCGTGTTAGATTGTGCGACGTAATTGGAACCGAAGAAAATTCGTTGTCAATATTATTTCGAAAGGAAAGGGTTCTAAACTTTTTAAAAAGACTTTTTTCGAATTTTGTTTGGAAAGAATTTATTTTGTTTCCGGTGCGAATGTATTTTCGTTTGCAGAGGAGTTTTCCGTCCAACCCGGTCTGCAATAGTTCGCGACGATCATGAAGGAAATCGGTCCTTCTTTGCAAAAGTTAAGAATTCCGATCTGAAAATTCTCCGTTTCGCCGATGTTGACCGCGCCGATCGAGACGGCGGAACCCTCCCCGTTCCAATTGATCAACCCCGCGTTGAAGCCGTATCCGTAGTTGAATAATCCGAAATTCACTTTGCCGCTTGCAAGATTGGCGACGCCGACGGAAAAAGCAAGATCTCCTTTTACTCTGCGTTCTCGGTTTTCCGGTGTGTCTCCCGGTTGCGGTCTCCCCGAATCCAAAAAGAAGTTCAAATTAAGAATTCCGATCTTCAAAAGAGCGAAGGAAGGCTTCGAATTATTGATCGCGCCGATTTGAATTCCCGTACCTTCTTCAGCCCCGTTTACGATTCCGAGTTGTATTCCAATCAAATCCTTTTGAACGAAATTCGCGAATCCGAGATTCAATCCGTGCATACGGTACGTTTCGCCGTAGATCACATTGACTCGAAGAATTTCCGTTTTCGTTTGCGGAGGAAGTTTTAGGGTCGCCCGAGTGGTAAGGGCAATTCCGCAATCGAGACTGATCAAAGAGAAGAATATTAGAAAAACGGAATGGATGAAGATTCGTATCATAGTTTCACCTGATTCTCGTTATCCATGAAAGAAGATTTTGTAAACCCAAACGAGATCCTTTCCTTATAAATCGTCCGTCAAGGCTCGCAGGACTTTGCGGATATGCAGGCAAAGTTCGTCCACTTCTTCCTCGGTCGTAAACCAGCCTGTCGAAATGCGGATCGCTCGAAGAGCTTCTTCTTCCGAATAGCCCATGGAAAGAAGGGAAGGAGCCGGTTCTCTAGATCTGGATTTACAGGAAGAGCCTGTGGAAACGACAAAGCCCGATTCTTCCATTCCCATCATAAAAAAATCCACGTCGTCCGTTGGCAATAGACAGAAGGAAGTCGTGGAAATCCGAGCCGATTCCTTTCCGATTAAAATACATCCGCATTCTTCCAGAACGGATTCAATCTTTGTCCGAAACCGTTCGGCTCGATCCAGCTTTTCTTTTTGTTCGGGAATTCTTCTCTTTAAAACTTCGGAAAAAGCGAGTATGGCGGGAGAATTTTCCGTTCCGGCTCTGTGATTGTTCTCCTGATTGCCGCCGTGAAAGATCGCGAATTCCTTTTCGGAAACGAGGTCGCTTTGCACCCAAGTTCCCGAGGCGCCCATTCCGGCTCCGATCTTATGACCGGAAAACGTAAACCCGTCGAGAAGTTCGAATGGAATCTCCAGTTTCCCGAAGGATTGCATCAGATCGGAAAACAAAGGAACGGAAAATCGTTTTGCAAGAGAGGAAATCGCTTCGATCGGTTGAACGACTCCGGATTCGTTGGCTACGTGAAGAACGAAAATCGGAGCGGCTTCTTCGTTTAACAATGTTTCGAGATGGGTCAGGTCGACGGTTCCGTTCGGATTCGAACGTATTTTTCGAAACGTAAATCCGGCAAATTCCAACGCGGAATACATCGAGGAATGTTCCAAAGAAGATACGATCGCGGAACCGGAAAACTTACCGCGGATCGCCTGCGTCATCAAATGATTCGCCTCCGTTCCCGTGGAGGAAAAGACGAATTCTTTCGCGGGTTTTCCGGTGTAATCCTCCAGGGTCTTTCGAGCGGATTCTATCTTTCCTTGTCTGGCTAAGGAGAATCGGGTCGCGCCCGAAGGGTTATAGAAGTCATCGAGATAATCCTTTTGAACTTCTAAAATCACTTCCGCGAACGGAGGATGCGTCGCGTTGTAATCAAAATAACGAATCTTCTTCGACATAGAGTTCGTCCGCTTCTTCGTATCTTCCTTTTTTTCGTAAAACGTATCGAAGAAGTTTTTTTCTGTCTTCTACGAGATCGCTTCTTCCGCTGCCAGTCACTCGATACGCTTTATCGATCGTGTAGAGATCCGTTTCGAGTTTCTGCAATTCCAAAAGCGCGGAATCGAGTTGTCCTTTTCGGATTTCAGCGCGGACGATCATCAATTTGGATTCGAATACGGAGCCTTTGTCCAAAAGTTCCGATCGGGCCGCTTCGGTGAAATAAAAAATCGCTTTGTTGAAAAAGAACGGATCGCGTTTGCCGAGTTGATAATTGAGCATTCCCCGTTTGAACAGCAATTCATCGTATTCGACCGTGCCCGGATCGGAAAAGAACAACAGCTTTTCCAAAATTCCGTCCGCCTCCAAGGGAGAAATCGAATTGAGGCCGGTTCTATAGATTCCGAACGCGAGAAGGTTCAACGCTTTTTTGAAATCGTTTGCGTTTACTTTGAGATTTCGATCCGGATCGATCACGAACGAATTCGATTTGATCTGGGACCAAACCCGCATCTGATTTTGTTTTTCGGTCAATACGTTATCCGGCTCTTCGTTGTTAGCGCAGGAAAAAAACGATTTCGGTTTTTTCTTTTTCTCCATCGCAACTCGAACCGCTTCTTCCGTGTTGCGAACGTAGTCTGCGTAGGCGAGTAAAACCTCTTCCGGTCTGCAAACGGCGAGCGCGGTCTTTTCGATCTTTTTCGGAACGGAAAAATCGGGTCCGGAAAAATTCAAGGCTCGCTTGTAATAATCGAGCGCTTCCAAAACGTTCGGAGAGGCGACCTTCCAATATTCTCCCGGATTAAAACTTCCCGTGATCGGATTTCTGGATTTCGTTTTGGAAGAAATTTTTTTCTCGGAGGATTCTTCCCTCCTACCCGAATCCTTGAATCTCCAGATCGACATAGAATCGGTCCAGGACGGTCTGTATAAAACCGTATCTCTTTCACTCAAAGAATAATAGTACAAACAAGCTTCTTTCAGAATTTCGAGATCGGGAATTCTTTCCCCTAAATCCTGATAGGCGATTTCCCTTTGAAGAATCGCGTCTCCCTTTTCGATAAATTCTTCGGCGGTTTGGCGATCGTAGCCCGGCGGTCGAATCATCAGGGCGAGTTTACTCAATAATTTATATCTGTTCGGAAGAATCCATGCCGCGGCGATCGCCCAAACGAGAATTAAGAGAAAGACATACTTTCGATTTTCCCGAATGTAAGTTAACAAAGTGGGAGACTCCTACGCGTTGGAAAATTGATTCGACTCCTGGACGGATCGGTTGCAAAATGAAATTCCGGACCTGCTGAGAGGATGGTTCCTGTTTCGTGGAACATTCTTTTCAAATCTGTCCGATTACCTGAATGAATCAAGCAAATAATACAATCGCTTCCCGACTTCCCGGTTTCCGTTTTCTTTCGTTTTGCGCGCTGCTTCTTCTCTTCACGACTGTCTCGCATGCTCAGGAAGAATGCGAGTATTCCGGGTCGACGGTTGCGCCGGAATTCTTTCTTTCGCTCGCGTTTGAAAAACAAACCGACGCCGCAAAGATTCCTTCTCAGGAAAAATCCAGAAAGAGCTACGAAGAATCCGTCGAGCATTATGAAAAATACATTCTATGTTCGGACGTTCTGCAAAGAAAGGTTTCTCCGGTTTCAAGAGTAGCCAAGGCCAACGTGCATTTTTATCTCGGTCAGTTTGATAACGCGGAAAAGGAAGCGGACGCGGCGATTCTCACGGATGCAAACTTCAGGGACGCGTATCTTTTAAAAGCGAGAATTCTGATTCGGGTCGGTGAATTCCAGAAATCCAGCGATTATCTCGAAGCGAATCTGAGTCGATTTCCGGACGACTCCGATTTCTTATATCTTTTGGGTTCCCTCAATCAAGAGCTCAAAAACTATCCGAGAGCGATTCTGTATTTAACGTCTCTCAGCGATTCGATTCGCAACCGGGAAGGAAATCCGAAATACAGATCCTTCGTCGACAAATCACTCGGGGAAATGTATTTCGCGAACGGTCAAAACAAAAAGGCCTTGTATTTTCTGACTTCGTACGTCCAGCAGAATCCGAGCGATATTACGGCGCGATTGACACTTGCCAAGATCTACAATCAGCTCGGTAAATTCTCTTCCGCGAGAAAGGAACTGAATAAGATCCTCAAATCCAAAAAAAATCTTTCCTCGGTGGAACACCTTTTGGCGGAGATGTATTTCATCGAAAGTAAGGCTACCGCATTCGAATATTTTAATATTCTGAATCAGCAGTCCAAAATCCCGAAAGGAAGCGTTTTGGAAGGGTTGTATCTCGTTCTTTTGGGGAAATATTCGGAAGCGAAGAATATTCTTCAACCCGTAAAGGAAAAACTTCCGGGCAGACTCGCGGTTCGTCTCGGAATGTTGGATATCTACGAAAAGGAGAAGAATTCTTCCTTGTATCGGAAGGAACTTCGAGAAGTCGCTGAACTCGTATTCAATATGCAGCAGTTCGAACTCGCGGAACGAACGGCCAATCGTGCGTTGCTCGCGTCTGATTCCGCTTCGGAATGGGGAGAAGCGGAAATCTATGATTTTCTCGCATCCTGTCACGAACAATCCGGTTCCATCTACCGGGCGATTTTGATGTCGCGCAAAGCCGCCGAAAAAGCGCAAAAGGAAGAGGACAAGCTCAAGTTTCAATTGCATCTCGCGTATTTGCTCCGCGCCGAACCTCCCGGAAAAAAAGAGGAAGCCGAAGCGATCATTCGAAACGTATTGAAAACTCAACCCGGAATGTCTTATGCGCGTTATCTGCTCGGGATCGTTTTGGCTTCGAGGGAAAAATACAAAGAAGCATTAGAAGAATTTAATGCTGCGATCGAAACCGATCCGCAAAACGGAGTCTATTATTTTTACAGAGCTTCGGTCCATGAGAAGTTGGAACAACAGGAATCCATGGAAAAGGATCTGAAAAAGTCCATCGAAATCGATCCCGGAAATCCGATGGCTTACAACTATCTCGGATATTATCTTTCGGAAAAAGGGATTCGTCTGGAAGAAAGCCTCGCGCTGGTTCAAAAAGCGGTCGAACTCGCTCCGGACAACGAAGCGTATCAGGACAGCCTCGGTTGGATATTTTTCAGATTAGGAAATCTCGACGAGGCGCTTTTGCATCTGCAGCTTGCCTATCAGATTCTCAAGGACAAAGGGGAAGAAGACCCCGTGATTCTGGAACATATCGGCGACGTTTATAAGGAAAAAAACCAAGGACGAAACGCGACCGCCTATTGGGAAAAAAGCCTCAAACTATTTAAGAAGAAGGAAGACATTTCCAGGATTCAAAAAAAACTGCAAAACGGATCTTCGGAACACTCCGGTCTTAAACCCGGAAAATAATCTCGGAAAATTCAAGTTATGAAACAGACTCTTTATGCAACAATTCTAATGGTTTCTCTTTTCGCGATCGGATGTACAAGTCAACAGATCGAGGAGATTTCCTTTCCCGATAAGGGAAATCTGAAATTCCTTTCTTCCAAAAATCCGGATGCGGCGCGTGTTTTAAAATCGGTCCGCGATTTGGAAACGAAGAATTCCTCTTATTCGGGGGAATTCTCCATGCGTGTGGAAAATTTCGTTCCGAAAAAGGAAAGTTTTTCCGCGGACGGAAAAATCTATTACGACAAACCTTCGGGAAAGATGTACATCGAACTTTCCGATCCTTTTTTCGGAATGATCGTTTCCCGGGTTTATACGGACGGGAATTCGATTCATATCAAGACCGCAAACGGAGGGCCGCAGGTTCTTCCGATGGGCGATATTCTTTTTAAAGATCCGAGCGGCAAAAAACAATCCACGATTCCGTTTCCGGTTTTGTATTCTTTGCTTTCCAACAACAGTTCCGGACTTGCGGGGAACGATCCCATCTTCGTAAATCTTTCGGAAAAGGCGATTCTCGTCAAAAAACCGGGAGAGGACATTACGTTTTGGATGACGGATTTTGGAATCAGTTCCGTGGAACTTCTTTCCAAAAAAAGCAATCTCAAGGCGATTACGAAAGTGCAGGGAACGATTTCTTTTCCTCCGAAAACTACGATCACAAGAATCGTGGAACCGAACACGAATTCGGATCAGAACAAGATCGAGATCAAAATGAAAAAGATCGCTTTGTCGGAAACGATTCCGGCGTCCAAATTTCAGTTTTAAAAAACCAAGATCGAGATTTACAACATTCTTTCCGGATTCAATTTGGAAAAATCCGGAATAAGAACGAAGCGTTTTTTAAACGCACGTTCAAACGATTCGAACTACTATGAATCCAAGGAGCGAAAATGCTTTCCGAAATTAAAAACAATCACGTTCTCGAACTCTACATCGAAACCAACGAGGTCAATTCCCTCGACGGAGAATTCTTTAAAGTCATCTCCGCAAAGTTGGAAGCAGCGGCAAAAGATCCTTCCGTCAAAGCGGTGATCCTTACTTCCAAAAACGAGAAGTTTTTTTCCAACGGATTCAATCCGGAAATTTTCGTGGGAAAAACATTGGCGGAGATTCAAGACGTTCTTCGTCTTGCTCTCGACACCGCTTCCAAACTTCTCTTTTTTGAAAAACCTCTGATCTGCGCGATGAACGGACATTCCATGGGGCTCGGCGCCGTTTACGCGATCTTTTGCGATTATAGAATCATGGTTGAAAAAAAAGGAAGACTCGGTTTTCCAGAATCTCAAATCGGAATCAACTTTCCTTCGGTCGCCGGGTTTATGTTGAAAGAAACCGTGGGTATCACAAAGGCACGAGACCTTTTGTATTCGGGAAAAGGACTCAAAGCGGAAGAAGCGCTCGAGATCGGTTTGATCGACGAGGTTGCCGCATCTTCCGAGGATCTTCTCGTGCGTGCGCGTAAATACTGCGATCAATTCAAGGACATGGCTATGGGCTCGGTTACTGGAATTAAAATCGCTCTCCGCGATCCGGTTCGTATGTTTGCTGAACACAACGCGGAACGAGACGTGAAACTTCTATCCGAGGCGGTTTTTTCCCGAAACGGTCAGGAAGGAATGAAGTCCATTCTCGAAAGAAGAAGGCCCGTATTTCAGTAAATTCTAATTTTAGAATATACGAAGATCAAAAAGCCGGTTTTATGCCGGCTTTTTGATTTTAAAATTCTTACTTCAGTGAAACACTTTCCCAGGATTTAAAATTTCCTTTTTATCTACTTCTTTTTTGAAAGCGCGTAATCCGAGTAGCACCGGTTTGGAAGTCGCTTTTTCATACCAAACCTTGTGATCGAATCCGACGCCGTGGTGATGGGAGATCGGCGCTCCGTTTTGATAGAACGTATCCGAAACCATCCGTTTCATCTTAAACCACTGATCCGCCGGTTTCTTTTCGTCCATCGGAAACAGGATCGTATAATAGAGGCACGCCCCTTCGTGATAGCTGTGAGAGATATGACACATCGCAATCGAACCCGGAATCGATTTTTCCAGAGAAGCGATCCCTTCCTTGTGAAGATGTAGAACCCGGTCGTAGGTCGTGGAGGTTTCCATCGTATCCACACCGAGGCCGTTTTCCATCACGTGATTGCGTAAGAAAGGCATGTTGTATCGGGAATGAATCCATTGTTCTCCGAGATGTGTTCCGGCATACAATCCCTTATGTTTACCGATCAGAGGTTTGATCTTGGAGAAATTCTGAGAAACATCCTCTTTCGTTCCGTCGAGTCCCAAAAGAATCACACATTTATCTTCGCCGAGATTCTTCCAGCGTAGAACCTGATTTTGAATGATATTTTTGATCCAGCGGATCGGAGTGTTTTTCTTACCGAGAGTGCCTAACGTTTGATACAAACGAGTTTCGTTTTTATCGGAAAGACGAATCATGGAAGTCGGAATTTCCCTATGATTGACTTCACGGATAAAATCCAAACCGGCCGAAAAGTTCGGGAAAACGATTCCGAAATACTTTCTCGTTTCCGGAAGTTTGTGAATCTTGACGGTCGCCTCGGTAATGATTCCGAGCAAGCCCTCGCTTCCCGCAAAGATCTGATTCAGATCCGGTCCCGTGGAAGAGGCCGGTTCTCGGAGTGTTTCCACCGTTCCGGAAGGAGTGATTACTTTCAAGCTCGTAAGAATTTCCTCGATTTTACCGTAGCGATTGGATTGTTGACCCGCGCTTCTCGCCGCGATCCATCCGCCTAACGTAGAATATTCGAAAGACTGAGGAAAATGTCCGAGAGTAAATCCTTTGTCGTTTAACAATTTTTCGAGTTTGGGTCCGTAAATCCCCGCTTGAAAGGTCGCGAGATAACTTTCTTTGTCCAAGGATAAGAGGGAATCCATCCTGGTCGTATCCAATGAAAGAACCGCTTTTTGCCCTTTCCCTTTCACCACTTCCAAACCGCCGACCACGGAGGAACCTCCTCCGAAAGGAATTACGGTGATGTTGTTTTTACTACAGTATTCCAAAATCTTTGCGATCTCGGATTCCTTACTTGGATAAATAACTCCGTCTACGAACGCCTTGAGAGTGTTGAAGGAAAGTCGAAGAACGTCGTAGTAGCTTCTTCCCGCGGAATGAAGAACTCTTTCTCTACGTTCGGTGGAGAAATGTTTGCTTCCGCAGATTTTGCCGAGTTCACGGATTTGAGCGGGACTCAAAGAGGATTTCGGAAGTGTGATTTCTTCCAGGGCAACCGGAGGGGTTTTTCGAATCTCGGAGATCTTGAATTCGTCCGCGAGAAAGGCGAGGATGTCCTGCATCTGACCGACTCTAAAGAAGTCTTGTCCGTAGGCGCCCCATGCATTCCATCTCAAGTTATCCCTTGAATAGTCTATCTTTGAATTGAGTTCCGTATAAAACATCGTTTTAAAATCTCCGAATGATTCTTAAAAATAAAACTGTCCGAATCGCCAAGCATGCAGATTCGATCGAAATTCGCAACAGAATTCCGATCGAATCGTTACGAAGAGATCAGCTTTTGCAATTCCAAAACTTTTTCGTTGTTCGGTTCCAGTTCGGCCGCTCTTTCGATCAAATACTTGGATCGAGAGCGATTGCCCTGAAGCCGATAGATGTCCGCGAGATGAATTAAATTTTTGACATGATTCGGAAAACGAAGCCGGAATCGCTCGCTGGATTCCTCCGCTTTTTTCAAAAGCTCTGCATTCTTACTTTTGGAATATTCCCGTTTTGCCAAAACGGAAGAATGTAAAAGAAGTTCATGATCCACCGGATCCAGATATAAGGCGCGATTCGCGTTTTCGAGGGCGCGGCCGATATCTCCCGATTTTTCCAAAAGTCTCGCGAGGAGTTTGAGTTCTTCGGGAGAATCGGAAATATCCTTCTCGGAATTTTCATACTCTTTCAACGCACCTGAAAAGTCTTTGGAAAGAGCCGCTTTTTTTGCACGGGAGAATCGATCGTTTGTTTCCGATCGGAAGCCCTTTCCGTTATATTCGATGGACAAAAGACTGTAGTCGTCCGAAAAACTGCCCACGGATAAAAGTAGATTTTCGATCTCCGACAATTCTCCCTTTGCCTCTTCCACTCTGCGTAAGAATTCCGTTTCGTCTTCGTTGATCTTTCTTTTCCCGTCCGCGGATTCGTCCAGGATCAGATCGTCTTTTCCGTCCGAACCGCAGAAAATCCGATCGCCCGGTTTCATTTGAAAGAGCCGCACATAAACTTGCGCGTTGATTCCGCCCACGCCGAGTTTGTAAAAGTGGGTTTCCGGATCGATAAACGAAGCTTTTCCGTCTCGGAAAAGAATCAGCCAAGGATGTTCTATATTCAAATAGTATAATGTTCCCGTTTCTTCTTCCACAAGTCCTAAAACCGCGGAAACGAGCATGCTTCCGTCGAAGGTTTCGAATACTTTTTGAAGATCCGTAAAACAATCCTTGAGCCAGCGTTCCGGAGAACGATCCGCCGAATCGGGATCCATTTTGGAACGGATGATGACCGAGTTATAAACGGCCCCCAAGACGAGCGCCCCGCCGGCCCCTTGGATGGATTTTCCCATCGCGTCTCCGTTGATAAACGCTTTGAACTTTTTTCCTTGAAGAGTTAGATCGTAGGCGCTGAGATAATCGCCGCCGAGTTCGTATTCCTTTTCGCGAAACATGAATTTCTTATATTGGTTGAGAGCGAAATCGATTTTGACGGGACCGTTCTCGGTCTTCTTTGCGATCAAAGGATCGAGAAGAAGAGAAGTAAGAAAATAATCTCCGTCCTGTTTTTCCTTTAAGTTTTGGATTTGCTCCATATTCTCCGAGATTTCACGATTCTTTTCCAAGATCTTAAAATGACTGATGAAGTTGGAAAAACGGTATCGTTCCACGATAAATCCGCTGAATGCCGCGAGGACGTAACTGATCGCAAGATTCTGCATCGAATACGACGCCTGGTCCGTGGAAAGATTCGGATGGTAGAGGAGAACGCCGCAGAGAAAGGCGGCGATGGAAAGCCCGTAAACGGAAAATAAAAATTTCCGGGGAAAGGGCATGAATACTATGGACATGACCACGATCTGTAAACCGGAAACGTAATTCGGATCATCCGCGATTCTTCCCGTAAAAAAGGCCGTCGCATTCAAAATATAAAGAAAAAGAATGTAGGCCCATTCCAATCCTTTCCCGCGAATTTTGGTTCCTAAAACACGATCGATGATCAGAGCGACAAGGAAAAAAAGACTTAAGAGAGTAAGACCGATTCGGAAATAAAATAGTTCCGGAAATTCGGGGTGAAGCTTTCGATCGGTGTCTAACGCGAATCCGAGCCAAACGAAGATTCCGATAATAGAACCCGGGTAATGGAGAAATCGAGCCTGTCTATGGAGATCGTCCATATATTCTCTCTCATGCCGGATCCTATCTTCATTGATGTCAAATAGAAGGCGCAGGTATCTTTTGAAAGAATTAGACAAACTCATCGTAGCTCAAATCTTTTCAGAATTACTTTTTTTTCAATCAGAGTTTTCGATTTTAGAATCCAAGAAGTCGAATTATAAAATTATTGATTTTGCACAACCGATATAAGAGGATTGATCCTGTCATATTTTTATGAAAAAGAATCCCCATGCCTATATCTAAAAAATTGCCGAGTGCGACCCCAAGAATGAACCGAAGTTCAGAATCGACCGTCTACGACCTGTTAGTGATTGGAGGTGGAATTACGGGGGCTCAGGTCCTCTGGGATTCTACGTTACGAGGTATGAAATCGATACTTTTGGAAAAAAACGATTATGCTTCCGGGACAAGTCAGGCGACATCGAAGATGATTCACGGCGGCTTGCGGTATCTCAAGAATTTCGAACTCGGGCTCGTGCGCGAATCTCTTCGGGAAAGGGCAACCCTTGCCCGAATCACTCCGCAAGCGGTTCAGTCCATGGGGTTTTTGGTACCAATCTATTCGAATATCGAACGATTTGTTTTAAAGGCCGGTATGGAGATGTACAATGCGCTTTCCTACGACCGGAATACGAATCTATCTCAGGATCGTTTGATTCCCAAATACAGCTTTCTCTCAAGAGAACAAACGATCTTAGAATCTCCAACTGTGGATCGTGAAAATCTGAAAGGTTCTTATCTTTACTACGATTATCTAAATTTGAATCCGGAGCGACATACCTGCGAATTTATCTTTTCCGCGAGGGAACGAGGGGCGGAGGCGAAGAATTATACCGAAGCAATTCAGATCGTTCACTCCGGCGATTCCATGTATACAGTGATTGCGAAAGATAAAATTTCCGGTAAGGAAACTTCTTTTCAAGCGAAAACGGTCGTAAACGCGGCCGGACCTTGGGCCGATTTTGTCGAATCTCTTGCCGGAGCGGAAATCGAAAAACATCTCGTGCGTTCCAAAGGAATTCACGTCGTTACTAGAAAAATCTGCGGAGACAAAGTTTTTGTAACCAAGAAGAAGGACGGAACCCATTTGTTCGTCATTCCTTGGAGAAACAAAACCATCATCGGAACGACCGATACGGAATATCCCGATAATCCGGATCGATTTCGAGTCACTAAAAAAGACATCGAAGAATTGTTAAACGAAGTTAACTATACGTACGGTTATACCGATCTCACCTTGAAAGACGTGGATTTTTATTACGGCGGACTAAGACCTTTGGTGGAAGATCCCGGCGAAACCAAATCCACTTATAACGCGTCCCGTAAAACGGAAATTTTCGATCACAAAGAATCCGGCTTTCCGGGTTTTTTCACGGCGATGGGAGGGAAATATACGACGAGTCGTGCGGTTGGAGAAGCCGTCGTGAATAAGGTTGCGGAATATCTTCCCGGTAAGTTTCGTGCCTGCGAAACGGCGACGGTTCCTCCTGCGACCGGAAATTATTCTGATCTTTCCACGCTCATCAACGAACTCGGAATCAAATTCCCGAAATTAAACGGTGAATTGATCGAAAACATTGCGTTTCGATACGGTTCGCAAGCGGTGCAGGTACTGGAAAGAAGTTCGGCCAAAGAAGAATTCTATACTTTGCAAAACGGGGAAAAGTTCTTTGAAAGCGAATTGCGGTTTATCGCAAAACGGGAAGACATTCGTTTTGCGACCGATTTCTTTTTCAGAAGATCCGGAGTAGGAGTTCCCGGTTTACCGGAAGAAAAAGAAACCGCAAAAATCGTCCGTTCTCTCGGAAAACACTTGGGCTGGAACGCGAGCCGTGTTTCGAAAGAGATCAAATCGGTCGAAGAACGTTATAAAATTTATTGAAGTTTTAAAACGTAAACGAGTTGGAAAGAAGAATGGACATAAAGTCCTTGATGATCTCGGAAGTGTCCGCAAGGCTGATCGCTTCTCCGTCCACGATTCTTTGAACCACCGTACCCAAAATCACGCTGATTAAAATCCGGTTGAGAGTCGGATTCGTAACACCTAAGTGTTTCGTGATAATATTGACGTATTCCTTCATTGCGTCCGCGATCAGAGTTTTTTCTTCTTCGTGATTTTTCAAACGCGAAACGTCGCAGATGATGTAGAGCAGATTCTGAAAGTAAGCCTCTCTGGCTTGAATCATTTGGAAAAGGGATTCCACTCTGGATTCGAGCGTTTGTCCGGGATTTCCTTTGGAATAAAGTTGTAATTCCTCGATGTCCTTGCTGAGAACGAACTTTACCAACTCCTTAAAGATATCTTCTTTGGTTGCAAAATAGTGATATAATGTGCCCGTGGAAACGTCGAGTTCGGTTGCAATTTCTCTCATCGAAACCGCGGAGTAACCTCTTCGCGCGAGAATATCCACGCACTTGGATAGGATCTCCACTTTGTATTTTTCATGATTCACTATCTTGGGCATCGGGACTTCCTCAGATTTTTATATTTATTTATTGTCAAACTCGTATTCCGTGATGTTGAAATCGCCCGGCCCGGTCAAGAAGATTGGATCGGGGAGATTCCAACAAAGAAGGATCGCAAAACGATCAATAGGCGATTCTTAGTTTTTGATAAACGAATCCTAACAGCCAAATCGGACCGATCATCAAAAACTGAAGGTCTTTGAAGAAGGAAGGCTTTTTGCCTTCGATCTTATGACCGATAAACTGTCCGATCCAAGCGAGAACAAAGATCGTAATCGAAAGTTCTAAAATACCGTAGGCGTACGTCCCGAACATGATCGGAAGGACGGTCCGTTGCAAAATCACGATCAAATAAATCATGAAAGAACTGAGAAAGAACATTCCCAGGGCTAAGGTCACGGAAAGTCTTACATAAAAAGCGAGTGCAAACACAAGAGCCAAAGTCGCAAAGTTCAAGTAAGGAACGGACTGAAAAAAAGAAGGCACTGGAATGGACCAAAGAAGACCGATGACAGTAAAGTAAATCAGCGGAACACAAACCCAGTGGATGTTTTTGTTGATCGGGTTTCGGTGGCTTTCCGCGTATTCGTTAAACCAAGTTTCAACGGATTTCATAAAAAACTCCTCTCTGTTAAAAATTTTAAACGTTCGAAATAGAATCGCAAGTGTTTTTTTCGAACTTAGTGAATAAAATCCATTTTCCGAAGGTGAAACGTTTGTTATCGTACCAAATTCCCTTGGGATTTCGGTAGTCTGTACAAAAAGTCGGATCTTATAAGTTCGGACCTTTTTTTCAAAGGAGCCTATTTTTTACATTTAGTCGAAAGACGCGCTAAAAGCTTCTCAAAAATTAATCCGAAGTCGTTTCGGGGAGAGGATTTTCCGGATTTTCTGTCGATGGTACCGCGGAGTCCATTGGTGTTTTCGTTTCAACGGAAGCGGTTGGAACGATCGTAGGTTGCTGTCGAGGCGATTCCACTTCGAGGGGGCGGGTGATTCGTTCGATCGGAAGTCGTTTTACGTGATTGGCCATTTCTTTCAAAATCGCTTCCGTAATTTGTTTCATGATTTCGCCGGTGACTTGGTTTTCCAAAACCTCGGTGATCATCGAACTGATATCTTCTCCGAGACGTTTGGAAATTTCTCCCATAAACGGGATTCTGGACAATTCTCCCAATAAGAACTTGGATTGAAGGGATTCGTTTACCTTGGCGTTGAATTCTTTCTGATGAAGTTCGAAGGCGCGTTTGGCGAGCTGACTATAATCCAAGCGGATCATCACTTCTTCCACTCTTTCCAAAGAATGCAGAAATACGGCGTCGGCGATCGTATCCACGATCACATCCCGAAACCGAAAGGTGATTTCTCTTGTGACGATATCGCTTAGGTTTTGTCCGGATTGACCTAACTTGTAAAATGCGATGAGAATCTTCATTCCCCGCAAAAGCAAAAAGGGACGGAGAAAATAAAACGGAATCACACCCACGATTTCGTACCAGTTCATCGAGAAATACGTGCTCGGATCTTTCGATTTTCGAAACTTAGTGATCAGTTCCATTACCCACACGACTAATACGAAGAAGTCGAAACCGATCATATACGCGTACAATTCTTTCGGAAGAATTTCCTTATACGAGTTGTAGATCAAAAGTAGAAGAACGTCCAAAGCCGCCAGCGAAAGAAGAAACAAATCTCTTCCGGACCCGGGCAACGCCTTGAGCCAAAGATAAAAATGCCAGACGTTAAATTTGTTGACCCGGACCGGATAACGTTCGGAATCAGCCATTTTACTCATACTCCCCCCGGAAAGGTTGGTTTACAGTATTTACGAGAATGGGATTCTGGTCACTACAATTCCATGTCTTCTCAAGTGGCAATTGACGGTTTCAATCTGATCTATAAATTTCCGGATTTGGAAGAATGTATGTATCAGAATCGGCTTTCCAAAGCGAGACAAGGACTGTTGGAATTGTTAGAATCGTATTCCAAAAAAAAGAAAAAACAAACCTTTCACGTTTTCTTCGATGGAAAGAAAGAAGTCGGTAGCGAAGTCTATCAGGAAAATTTCGGAAAACTGAACGTATATTTCAGTCGAGAACGAAAAGCGGACGACGTGATTAAAGAATTCGTTCGAACGAACGTGCGTCCATCGGAGATTCAAGTGGTCAGTTCGGATAAGGAGATTTTTTTTCACGCGAAAAAATGGGGCGCTCATCCGATCACTTCCGAAGAATTCGCATCTCTTGTACTCGCCGAAATCTCTCCTCCAAAAATCGAAGCGGACTCCGAAGAATTCAAAGATAAAAAACTGAACTCCGAAGAAGTGGAATACTGGAAAAATTTATTTAGGAAAGGCAGATAACAGTGCTGTTCAACTCCGTTACGTTTGCGATTTTCTTTGCCGTTGTTTATGTAATCTATTGGTCGATTCCGAAAAAGAACCGTCCCGATTTTCTGATTCTTTCCAGCGCGTTCTTTTACGTCTGGTTTTCCTGGGTGTTTTTCCTTCACTTTGTCGCGGTGATTCTTCTGAATTACTTTTTTTATCTGAGAATCAAAACGTCGAAGGACGGTTCCAAACACTGGATGATTGCGTCGGTTCTTTTTAACTGCGTCAATTTGGGATTTTTCAAATACTTTTATTTCTTTTCCCGCGTTCTTGCGGACGTCACCGGTTATCCGTTTTTCACCGAGATCCAAGGCATCGTTCATATCATTCTTCCTTTGGCGATCAGCTTTTACAGCTTTCAGATGATCGCCGCGGCGGTGGACGCGAGAAGAAATCCTACCGGAGAAACGATTTCTCTCAAAGGGTATTTTCTGTTCGTATTATTTTTTCCCGTTTTGATTGCGGGGCCGATCATGAGAACGGGGGATTTTTTCCCGAATCTGAACAACCTCGAACCCGACCGCGATAAAATCTATAACGGCTGTTATCTGATGATCGGCGGTTTGATCAAAAAAGTCCTGATCGCCGATCCCGCGGCCGGATTGATTTCTCCGATTTTTTCAAGTCCCCAAACATACGATTCGTACTCGTTGATCTTGGCGGGGATCGGATATTCGATCCAGGTGTTCTGCGACTTTTCCGGGCTTACGGATATGGCGCGCGGAGTGGGGGCGCTTCTCGGATTTTATCTGCCGGAAAACTTCAAAGCTCCGTTCTTTTCTCTCAGCGGAAGAGAACTTTGGCAGAGATGGCACATAACGTTGTCTTTTTGGCTCCGCGATTATATCTATTTTTCCTTGGGCGGAAGCAAGGTCGCGCAATGGAGAACGCACTTGAATCTGATTTTGACCATGACCATCGGAGGTTTTTGGCACGGAGCGGATTATACGTTCATCGCTTGGGGATTTTATTGGGGATGTCTTCTCGCCGGAGAACGATATTTGGAAACTTCTCTCGGCTGGAAGTTGACTCCGGAAAAGAACGTTTTCCTGAAAGTGATCAAGGCTTGTATCGTGTTTCTCCTATTTTCTTTCAGTGCGGTATTGTTCCGCGCGGATAGCGCAAAGACGATGGTGGAACACGTAACGGGAATTTTTCTAAATTCTTCGGATACGATCGAAACACAGATCGCTTCTTCTTCTCTTGCTTGGTTGAACGACGCCGGAACTTTGATAGACGGAAATTCTTTTTTTCTCCTCAAACAAATGGAGAATGTGGAGAAATTCTTTTATCTCTTTCTTGCGCTCGTTCTGTTCAACTGGGTTCAATACGTTCCCGATTTTTGGAAGCGTTTTCGGAAATACGATCCTTGGCTTTTGACGGGATTGGGCGTTCTTACCGTGTTTTTACTCGCGTTGTTTTCGGAAGATTCGGGCGCGTTCATCTATTATAAATTTTAGGAAAATAGAATGTTTCGAAATCGATTTCTACTCGTTCCTTTTATCATTTTTCTGCTCGCATTCGGAATCGATAAACTCATCAGTTCCACCGCGTTCGAGCCTTATTATTCGCTGACCCTTTCGGATTTGAACTTTAGACATAAGGAATTCCTGTTCGACGAACTCAAAGACTATCTCCAAAAAAAGGATCGCAAGAAGGTTTTGGTTTATTTCGGAAATTCAAGAGCCCTTCTATTCAGAAACGATTATATAGAAAAGAAATATCCCGATTGGGTTTTATTCAATTTTTCCGTGCCGGGCGGATCTCCGGATTATTATCTATATTGGCTGGAGCGATTTCAAACAGACGCGGTTAAACCCGATTTTATCCTGATGGATGAATCGATCGAAATTTTCAATTCTTCCTCCGTTCTTACTTTGGACGAGGTTCTTTTTTACGGACTCAGCGCGTCCTTTGTTTTCCGCCACGCAGATCGATATTCTTCTTCGGATCTGACCGGATATATCGCAAAGAAATTATTTCATACGCACAAGAATCGTCCGCGCATGAATGTGATCCGGGCGAGGGTAAAAGACGGGGGAATGCTTGCCGCCGGTTACAGCAAACTTCGTTCCGAAATCTGGGAAAATCTCAAAAAACAAAGAGGAAGCGCCACGTCAGACGCAAGTCCGCGGATCGTGTTGCCTACGGAACTTTTGAAAAAAAGATCCAATACGGATTTTAAATCCTATCTCACTCCGTTTACGTTCAATCCCAAGATGTTGGCGAATCAAGAGGATGCTATAAAAATCGTTAAAGAAAGCGGGGTTCCGTTCGCGACGATTTGGGTACGCGTAGCCCGTCCTTATTTCGAACTGTATAAAACGCGCAAGGTTCTAACGAACGAGAAGGACGAACGAACCCCGTATGACATCATGATTCCGATATTAAAAAAATTGCATACGTCTACCGAAACCGAATTTTGGAATATGAACGAAGATCCCGAATATCATTGCGACGATTTCAGTGACCCGGGCCACATGTCTCCGAGCTGTTTTAACGACTATGCTGATTTTATTTTCAAACGATTGCCGAAATGAATGGTTGGGAATGGAGAAGAGAAGCCGATGATTGAACTTTTTGAATCTGCGATTTCGGGAAATTCGCATAAGGTGCGAATGTTGTTGTCTTTCCTGAATTTGAAATATGAAAGCGTTTCCATAGATTTAAAAGGAAAAGAACAAAAGTCCGAGGGTTTCTTAAAAAAGAATCCGTTCGGACAAGTTCCCGTTTTGAAGGACAAAGAAGTCATCGTCCGCGATAGCCATGCGATCTTGGTCTATCTCGCTTTGGAATACGGAAAAAAAGAGGATTGGTTTCCCGGCTCGAGTTTTGAAGCGGCCAAGGTAATCCAATGGATTTCGACCTCAGCGAACGAAGTGGGGCGCGGTCCGGCTGCGTTACGCGCTCATCATAAATTCGGACGAAAGATCGATGAGAACGAGGCGCTTTCGGTAACGAACGACCTGTTGCGGATTCTGGAAAACCAATTGGAACAAGATCCGTGGTTGATCGGTGATAAAATCACGATCGCGGACATCGCGCTGTATCCTTATATCGCGCTGGCTCACGAAGGAAAGATTGATTTAAAACCGTATGAAAAAATCCGCGCTTGGCTGAAACGCATCGAAAGCCTACCTGGTTATGTTTCGATGGAAGGGATCGAGTTGCAAGGCGTTTGAAGAAAGTCGAGATTTTTTAAAAAGTTTCCAATGATACCGATCGATATCCTTCTTCCCGTTGATCGCGAGCGGATTTAACCAAGGCCATAAAATTTCGAAAATGTTTCAGTCGACGGAAGAACCTTAAACCTTACTTTAGAATCTGTTCCACCAGTTCGGGCAAAACCTTTCCCGTTTTTCCTTGCAGAAATAAATCCACCGAAGAGGAAAAGGAGGAACGTTCCGGATTGATCTCCACCAATAGGGAGCCGGAACGTTTTGCGATTTGAGCTAAATAGACCGGCATACTCACCGAACCGGATGTTCCTAAAATCAACAATAGATTCGTGTTTTGCATCCTCGCGATCGAAAGATTGAGTTTGTCCTCGTCGTAACTTTCCCCGAACCAAACCACACCGGGTCGAAGCGGACCTCCGCATGAGTTGCATCTTGGAGGAAGAGAATCCGATTCGGAAATTTTTTCCTTGGATTCTTGTCCGCAGGAAACACAACGATTGAGAAAGATGTTCCCGTGAATTTCGACGAGCTTCCGGGAACCGGCTGTTTCATGGAGTCCGTCCACGTTCTGCGTAATGAGGAAAAAATCGGGATGTGATCTTTCTAAATCGGCAAGAGCCGTATGGCCCGGGTTCGGTGCCTTGCTTTCGATGATGTTTCTTCTCCAGAGATACCATTCCCAAACCAGCTTGGGATCTTTTTCGAAGGCTTGCGGAGTCGCGAGATCTTCGGCGCGAAAATTATTCCAAAGGCCGTCCGCGCCGCGAAACGTGGGTATTTCGCTTTCTGCGGAAATTCCCGCTCCGCTGATCGCGGTGATTTTTTGAAACGAATGTTTGTGTTCGGCTAAGAATTCTTTCATGAAGCGAGTTGAAGCGAGGATTTCACTTTCAACATGGATTCTTCCCCGCAAAGAATTTTAACGAGTTCGAGGGAGAATTCAAACGCCGAACCGGGGCCGACGCTCGTCACGATTTTTCCGGAAATTTCCAGTCGGGAACCCGTATAACCCGGGGCGTCGGATACGATTCCGGGAAACGCCGTGAACTTATCTTGGGAAGTGAGAATATTCTGATGTACTAATACACTAGGCGCCGCACAGATCGCTCCGATCCATTTCCCTTTTTGTTTTGCCTCTTTTAGGAGTTCCGCGATTTTGGGATCGGCTCCGAGCGCTTTGGTTCCGGGACCGCCTCCTGGAAGAACGATCATATCGAAATGTTTCAAGTCGACTCGGTCCAGGGTCGTGTCCGCTAAAATCCGAACTCCTCGGGACGCTTTGACTTCTCCTTCCTTCAAAGAAGCGCTCGTGACTTCCACCCCGCCCCGGCGCAGTACGTCCACGATGATAACCGCCTCCATTTCTTCCATTCCTTCCGCAAAAGGAACCAAAACCTTGGGCATGGACTTTCTCCTTTGAAAACGAAATCAATCCCTGGAACCTTTCCAGGTGACGTTCAAGTTTAAGAAGTAATTTGTGATCATCGCCGCTAAAATGGCAAGCGAATCCGATAAAAATTTAACAGGAAGTCCGGAAGAATTCAATTCCAAAAGAAAAATTCGGTGATACAAAAGCTGAAATACGCTGATCTGAATCAGAAGTCCCAAAAGACTTACGAGATGAAACAGAATCAGACCTTGAACGAGCCGGATTCCTACGTATCTTTTTTCGTAGAACGTAAGATAGTTGTTCAGGACAAAATTGGAAAGAATGGAGATTTCGATTCCGAATAGAACCGAACTGTAAACCGGATTTAAAAATCGAAACGGGGTGGAAATCTCCGGAAAACGAAAGGTTTCACCGATTACAAGTCCGAATAAATTTACGAGAACTCCGAAGGAACCTACCAAGGAATACAGAAGAAACGTAGGAGAGATTTTTTTTCCGAAACGAAGATCGAGTAGTGCGATCAGATAATTCCGAATCACCGAGCCGTCCAATTTCGTTTTGCCGAATTCTCTGCTGCGGAACGTAAACGGCACTTCGAAGATTTTAGGAGTTTGCCCGGCTCCATTCAAAAATTCTAATAGGATTTTGAACCCTCTCGGATTGATTCGATCCGCCGTTTTCTGAAAATACGAACGGGAAATCGCAAAAAATCCGCTCATTGGATCGGAGATCGGAATCGGTAAAAGAAACTTTGCGAGCTTGGTCGCGAACACGCTGAAGCTCTTCCGTAAGAAAGACCAATCGGATGTGGAACCTCCGTTCATATAACGGGTTCCTATGCTTACCTCAAAACCGTTCTTTAAGATCGGTTGAACCAAAGCGGGAAGAATTCTTTCGTCGTGTTGTAAGTCCGCGTCCATCACGGCAAACACGTTTCCTTTCGCGATCGCCATTCCCGAAAGAACCGCGGAGGAAAGTCCTCGACCTTCCATCCTTCGGAGAACCGTTAACGTAGGGAATTTGCCTTGGAGCGATTCCGCGACTTCCCATGTTTTATCGGGGCTGTTGTCGTCTACGAGAATGATTTCAAAGGATGCGTTTTTGAGCGCTTCCGCGATTTTCGGAAGTAAGATCGGAACGTTTTCTCTTTCGTTGTAAGTAGGGAGAATGACGGAAATTTCCGGGTTTGTCATCGGTTTCTTAGAATTTTAGAAGTCGGATCATTTGTAAAATCAATAATTAAGTGTACACTTACTTATTTTAAAATTCGATTTCGATTCGAGGTTTCCCGCCCAAATCGAACCGAACCGGCGATTTTGAAAAATTACAAATCTCTGACATTTTGAGAAAGGTTTTAAAAAAGAAGAACGTAAAAAAACGCTGTGAATCGAAAAACTTTTCTCATAAATTCGATCCGTCCTTTCATGGAATCCGTATGGCGTTCAAAAGAAGAATCCATCCCCGAATCTGGCGTCGAATCTTAGGAGCCTTTGCGTTCTTAGGAGTTACTCATTTTCTGACTTCTTTTCTTTTGTATCAGGAACTGGATTCTCACTTGAAACTTCCGTTTTTCGGAAATCGAATTCATTCTTCCTATTCGCCGACGAAACACCGTTGGCTCAAATTCGCGTTTCATCTTCATTCGGATCGGGACGGTTTTTCTCCGTTTCGAAGTCCTCCTCGGGAAATTCAGGAAAAGTATCTCGATAAGCGATACGACCTCGTCGGAATCACCGATTATCTGAAGATCAGCGGAATCGATTCCAATGAACCGAGATTTTTTCCCGGTTATGAATGGGGGAGGGACTTCAATCGAAAGCATATTCTGGCGTTGGGAACCAAGGTTACCGTTCCTGACTTCTTTCCTTTGTACGCTTCTGCGGAAAACATTCAATGGACGATCGATCAGATGCACAAGTCGGGAGCCTTTGTTTCGATCAGCCATCCCGGTTTGGAAGGTTCGATCTCTTATTCTTTGATTGAACGATTGAGAGGAGTCGATGCGGTGGAAGTTTTTTCACCCTACGGAGATACGTTTCAAGAATGGATCCGACTTTTGGATCAAGGAACTCCGATTTTGGCTACGAGCGGAGACGATCTGCATTACTTTCCGGGAGAATTCATCCGCGCGATGAAACTTCCTCTGTATCAGAGAATCTTTCACGAACTTACTTTTTCCGAACAAAACGCGGGGGACGCCTTTGTGCGTTATGTTCTTTTGAATACGAATTCGTATGATCCGAAAGAAATCACTGCGAATCTAAAAAAGGGGAATTACGTTTCTGTAATAAAGCTTGTTGATTATATGGATGATCCTAAAATTTCCGAACTTCGGTTGGATCGAAATACGATCGTCGCCGAGTTTCCTAAAACGTTCATCAAGGCCGAGTTTATCGGAAAAGGCGGAACGATTTTAAAGGAAGAACGGCAAAAACAAAAAGCGGAATTTACGATTCGTCCGGAAGACGGATACGTGATTTTGCGAGTCGTTTTTCCTTCCGGTTCCATTGTCTCGAATCCGTTTTATCGAATTCCCGAACCGGAAGAAAATCAAACGGAGAATTCTCTCGATCCTAAGGATTGATTCGGCAGCAGAGAAGGGCGCTTGCTCCTCCGTTTCTTTGCGCGATTCCTCCCGCATATTCTTGATCTCCGCATTGACCTTTGTAAGAACCGTACGCCCAATCTCCCCCTTTGATCGAAGAGCGATTGTCGCCTCGATCAAACCAGATCGTTCTGCAGGAATTGCTTAAATTGATTCTGCTTTGCGAACAAAGGATTCCGCTCGTCCCCCAAGAACGTTTGGAAAAACCGGAAACGTAAAAATTCTGCGGACATTCGTATTTCGTAAAACCGCCCGCCCAATCTCCCGTTCCATGATAGCGCGTGGGGGTTTCATAGACGGCTTGGACGTTGTAGTTACGATTGGAGTTCCAGAGATTGCTTGTGATGATGTCCGTACAAAGCGCTTTTTGATTGGTGCTGAGTCCGTTCAAACGATATCCGTCCGGGCAGGTTCCCTTGTTTGCGCCGTTGTCCCAGTCGTTTGTGATCGTGGAACTGTTGTCGTTCCCGGAACCGATCCAAAGATTCGAAAAATGATTTTCCTGCACAAAGCCTGTTCGACCGTTTGTGGATAGAAGTCGGTTTAAGTGTTGAAATCGCCAATCTTCTTTGAGAGTTCTCGACCAGTCGCTGGATAAAAGTCCCCATTCGTCGTTTCCGTTTAAGGGCCAATACGCGAAATCCATATCACGTTCGATTAAAACGTCCGTCAAACGGCGCAGCCATTCTTGATCTTGTGCGCCGCTTGAGGAAGGAGAGGCGCCGAATTCGCTCAACCAAACCGGAGCGGAATAATACATTTCCGGAGTAACGACGTAACCCCATTCGTTTTGAACCGTGGACTTAAACGTATTCTCGTCCATTTCGCGGTATTTGATGTTTCCACCTGAAGTCGAGTCGTCTCCATTGTGGTTCGGTCCGATGTACGCGTAATTGTGAGCCGCATAGACGAGTTTGTTGGAAAGGGGAAGATGAACCGGAAGATCCTTGATCGGTTTTAGATGAGGACGTTCGCCCGAGCCCAAAATCGGAATGAGTCCCCACCAATTGATTCCTTCCACGATCACAAGAATATTAGAATTTTCTTGTGCGATCAGAACGCCCATTTCTTGCGATGCTTTGTGCCAGTCGTTTGCATCATTCATTCCCCAGTTCGGACTATCGGGAATATGTGTGTCGCCTTTGCGCATCGTACGAACCTCGTTCCTAAGATCCGCTCCGACGACCATCGGATTGTTTTTATAGCGACGAATCATCGTTAGCCAATCCACCTGCCACATTTCCGTCGTTTGGTTGTAGGCGAACGAAGAGCCGGTATGGTACCAAAGACCGTTGTAATCGTAACCGCAGCACCATTCGGAAAATGTGGTGTGGTTGTTGAGAATGACGACGATTCCCGCTTGGGTCAAAGCGTGGATTGTTGCATCATAAACTTCTAATGGAGTCTTTCCGAAAAATTGTGGATTGGCCGCGACCGATTCGTTAGATACGGGCGTGATTTGATGAAGCATTAGATTGGAAAAGGGAAGTCGAACCGAATTGAATCCCCATTCTTGAATCAAGGAAATGATATGGGTAATGGGCTGTTTGTCCAGACCGGCGACGACATACTGTGTATCACTCGCGCCGTACCAATTGACGGATTTGAGCTTGAAACGATTTCGATTGGAATCGACGATATATCGCCCGTCGGTACTCAACGGAACGCTCGGATTGAGCGTAGTAGTAGATAAAAAGGAAGAAGTTGCGTTGTAGTTTGGAAATTGCGCCGAGCTTTCTGCGATCGATCCGATCGGACGGAAAAACAAAGAAAGAATCGTTTCCGTACCATTTTGTGAGGACGTTTCGTTGCATCCGATTAAAAATTGAAGCGTAAAAAGGCAAACGAGAAGTCCGATTGAAATTTGATTTCGATTCGACTTGTTTTTGTTCGGCGATGCGCCTAAAATTAATTTCCGCATTGTATTCTTTCCATTTTTTTAAATTGATCTTAGCGATTGCCGTTACTTTTCTACAAGATTTCCCTTATATTGTTCTTATAAAAGATCACATTCTATCGACGAATGAGTGAAAGGGGCGCTTTTCGATTGACAAAGATACGAATTCTTTTCATCCAGAAGCATGATTCGAAATGCTCTTCAAGAACTTCTGAAACTTGAGAAATAATTTTAACTCCAAATTAGAAGGCTGATAACCTGAATTGAAAAATAGTCATTCATTAGAAATATACTTTTCAAAACTACCTTAATATATTAATTCAGTAATCCATATGAAACTTGGAATTGTAACTCATCATTTTTTTATAAAATTTATCTTAATATTTTTTTGTTTTCTTATAAAACTACATTCACAATCCAAAGAGGTAGTTATATATGGAAATATTTCTTCTGCATTGAAGACGCCTAAAGAAGTGCGAATATTAGATCTAAGTAGAAAACAACTTAAGACACTCCCAAAAGAAATAGGACAGTTCGTAAATTTAGAAAGATTGTATCTGAAGGATAATGAACTTACCACTTTACCTGAAGAGATCGGGAAATTAGAAAATCTTAAAATGTTGGACATTACTAGAAATCAAATCTCAAGCTTTCCAAAAGAATTTTGGCAGTTAAAAAATTTAGCTGTGTTAATAGTAGAAAACAATAAACTTTCAGCTCTCCCTGAGGAGATAGGACAACTAAAAAATTTAAATTTATTACACTTAGATTCAAATCAACTCACAACCTTACCTAAGGAAATTGGACAGTTAGAAAATTTATTATCCTTAAAATTATCAAGCAACAAACTGACTTCTATTCCAGATGAAATTGGACAATTGAAGAAGCTTAAGATTTTAGGCTTATGGAATAATCCGAATTTAACAACCACCGAAAAACATATCCGAGAGTTATTTCGTAACCAAGATGTAACGATTGAAAAAGAAAAATCCTATTAGCTTTTCTCCTTTCGCTTAAAAAATTCCATATTTCTATTTCAGATATACATTAATCAAATATTGGAATACTGATTGTTCTTAGCAATAGAGGCTCGCTTGGATTATTAAAGTGAATCTTCATTAAATGTGATGAATCAATGGGTATTTCCAAGCTACCACAACAAGCGGATCCTTACTTGAGTTGAAGGCACCACATATAACCTATTCAGCACCCTTTACTTCCGATAATACATATTATGTCGCATTATAAAAGAGCTGGTTTAAACGTACCCATACACATCGGTAACACTCTAAACCGGAGACATGGGTTACACTCGATTCGTTGTAGTTGTGCTTTGATATTCAAAAGATTCGTGAGGTCTTTCTCGAATGATTTTGTATGAGATCCTACATTTCCAAAGAATATAAAAAGACTCGAAGACTCACTCATGAACTTCTGCAAAACGCTCCCACACCGAACGAACAATTCCAACTGATAACTCGGTGACCAGAAAACTTTCGGCTCTCGAAAACTTTATTCCTCCTTCGTAAGAAACAATTTTTATTTATAATTTTTAAAATACGCTCATTGGCGCTTCAACAAAATGAAATTGCAATTCTTCCTTTCCATCGAATTTTGCGCGTATGAAAAAACAAAGTTCGACACGAATTCTTGCGGCACTTGGCTGCATTTTTCTTTTTGCGACGATCGGCTGCAACTCACAAGATCCGGTCAGTTATAACAACAAAATCATGGATGTCCTGAACGGTTCCACTGATGATATGGATGCGCTCAACGATGCGATGGTAAAAGAAGATTACTCTGCGGCGGAAACTGTACGGAAATCTTGGGAAGCGAAACTTGTAAAGGCTTCCGAAACCCTCAAAGGCATCGGAGATTTTAAAGGAAATTCCGATTTCAAGAATACGGCTGTCAAAGCGATCGATTCGTATAAGAACAGCGTGAGCAACGATTATAAACAGCTGATCGAACTTCGCACGAGTTTAAAAGCGGGAACGAAAGTCGACGAAGGAAAAATCGACACTCTTTTGAACAAGATCAATCAGGACTTTGAAAAAGCGGCTAACGAGCTGAATGCGGCTTCGGATAAGTTTGAAAAGGATTTTAACAAATAATCTTTTGATAAAAATCGATGCGACCGCTTTCGATGTGGGTCGTATCGGAAAAGGAGCGCGCCGGAGGGTAAAATTCCGGCGTCGCGCGCGTTCAGGAAGGAATCTTAATAATACTGTCCTAAAGTGATGGTAACGATGGTTTTGTTGTTATCCTTTTTGTTGATGCACTCACATTTTACCTGCGCGGATTGGCTGTAATAGCCTTGGTGCGCCGAAAAACCGGGGGCCGCCTTACAGCTCTTATAGAGTCCCTCGTTCACCAAACGGTTGCAAGCTTCTTGAATCGCTGCCGCAGCGTCGCTTGCTTGGGAAAAAACTCTTCCGGGAGCCAGAATTCCCGCTAAAATCAATGTAACAAATAACGCCCTTTCAACCCATCTTTGAATCACGGAAAATCCCTCTCTTATGAACTGAAAATAAATAATTCTCTCGTCTAAAATTTCAAGAGATTATTTTCAAAATTGCTGTTTTATCAACAAATTTCTGAAATAATTTTACACAGAAAAAAATAGGAATTCAGGACTATGACCCTTCTATCTTTGAGAATCATATCGTACGTATTGGTGTGTTTTTTATCCTTCTCCCTTTCGGCACAAACCGCAAATCCCTCACCCGGTTCCGAAGAAAAATCGCTCGAAGAATACAAAGTGAAAAAGAACGATTCGCTTACGAAAATCGCCAAAGAAGTTCTAAACGATCCGGGCAAATGGAAAGAATTTCTGAAATACAATCAGATCCAAAATCCTTCTTTGATTAAGGAAGGAATGGTTCTCAAGGTTCCCGTTCACTTGAGAAAGGTCGTCGAAGTCGAAGGTCAACCGATGGCCGCGCTCGAACTATATCACGGAGTTGTGGAATATTCTAAAAAACCGAAGGAAGGAAATCCGGTTTGGAGCGCCGTATCAAAAAATCAAATTCTCAGAGACGGTGAAAGTCTGAAAACCGGAGTAAAGTCCGGCGCATTCTTAGCCTTTGTGGAAAACGAAACCAAAGTAAAAATTTTTGAAAAGTCGAGCTTCCGCGTTTCTAAAAAAGAAGCCCCCGAAATCTTTTTAGAAAACGGGCAACTACAAGCCGATGTGAAACCCGGAATTTTCAAAACGGCAAAGAAGACGGTTCAAAAACTGGTCATCAGTACTCCTGTTGCGGTCGTGGGTGTTCGGGGAACGAAATTCTACGTAAACAACGAGGGTGAAGAACGAAGTGACGTGGGATGTTTTGAAGGAACCGTTAATGTCGCCGCTTCCGGAAAAGACGTGGATGTGAAAGCGGGATTCGGAACCTACGTGGAAAAAGGAAAACCTCCCGTGGAACCGTTCCCGATTCCGGGCAAAATTCAAATCGATAAGGACTTCCAGAACCAATGAAGAAGTTCGAAAACCTCGCCAAAATCACGGCGGTCCTCGTTTTACTTTGGATCGGAACCGTCGGAGCGCAAGATAGAAAGGAACTCGAACTTCGATGGAAAGCGGATTCGGCCGCGCAATCTTATCGAATTGAATTTTCGGATACTTCCGATTTTCGAGTGATCCAAAGAACTCTTACGACCAACGAAAGGCAGATTCGATTCTTCCCTGAAGGCAATGAACGATATATCCGCGTCTTGGGAATCGGAAGAAAAGAATCCAGAGGAGAACCTTCGGATGCGATCTCGATCGATTCGCTTCGACCGTTCGTAAAGCTGGAACGAAAGACGCCGCCTCAAAACAACAAAGCGATCATTCTTTCTCCGACTCAAAACGAAAAAATCGTTTTGGATAATCCGAGTGCGGGCCGAAACGGAGTGAAGGTTTTCTTTCGGGTGAACGAAGGAGAATGGAAAGAGTATCAGGGAACGATCTTCGGACTTCAGGAAGGAAAGAACGACGTTGAATTCTATTCCGAAACGGCTTCGGGAGTCAAAGAACTGACCAAGTTGATGGAAGTCGTACAGGATACGAAGAAGCCCGAAGTCAAAGTCGAGATCGGAAAAGGATGGAAGCTGGAATCGGTTTACGTCACAAGAAGGGATCAACTTCTTCAGGTGGAAATCGTAGACGCCGTTTCGGGAGTTGCGGATGCGGAATTCTACTTTTTTCAGAACGGTAAAAAATTTCCGGTCAATCCGATTTCTCAGGAAAAGAATTTCTACCGGTTTCAAATTCCGAATTCGATCGAGGACGGAAGTTTCGGGATCGACGTGAAGGCTCGGGATCTCGCGGGAAATAGTACCGAAGAAAATTTTTACGGAATCTTGGATTCCAATCCGCCGATCTGTCGTGTGAGTCCGCCGATCGGCGCCGGAGAATTATTCCCGATCGGAACCGAAATTCAAATTCAGTGCGAGGACTTTATCTCCGGCATGAGATCGATTCAATTCAGCGTAAACGGAAGCGAGTATCGCAATTACGCGGAAGGACTCGTACTGGAAGCCGGAAAACATAACTTCGACTTTCGGGTGAGCGATAAGGTAGGAAATGTCGCCAATGTAAAAGCGCAATATACGATTCTAAGCCCGACCTTAGAATCCAAAGTAAAGATCAAACCGCAAACGAAGTAGGGTCCCCTACTTCGGAAAAATCGGATTCAAACAGAGATCAATGCGCGGACTGAACGCTCAAAACGCGAAGGTCCGAGGCCTGCGTTTTGATCTTCACGATTTCTTCCTGCAGTTTGGCGGAATCCTCGTTGATCTCGTTGATCTCCGTACCGAGATTTCCCATCGTCTGAACCATTTCCCTTTGACCGAGCATCTGCTCTTTTGTGGCTCGAAGGATTTCTTCCGAGGTGGATTTGATTCGACTCACTTCCGATACGAATTTTTGAATGATGGATTTTTGCTCGAGATAAAACAGATTCATTTTGTCGATCCGGTCGGCGGTCTCCAAAATTTTTAGTTTTTGATTTTCGGTCATATCCCCGGTTTCCGTGGAAGCGATCCTCGCCTCTTCGATGAACTTGCGGGACTGATTGACGATATCCGAAATCGATTTTGCGTTTCCGGAAGTGAATTCTGCGAGTTTGCTGACCTCGTTTGCGACGACGGCAAAACCTCGACCCGCAACCCCTGCCCTTGCGGCTTCGATGGAAGCGTTCAAAGCGAGTAAGTTCGTTTTATCCGCGATCTCGCTCATGATCCGATTGATCTCGTCGACCCGGTTGAAGGAATTCGTAATGTCCACCAAATAGGATTTCGTTTTTTCGGCGGCGATCGTGACGTTCTCCATATCCTCTTTGTTCTCTTTTGCAAAGGTCGCGAGAGCCTCGCTCAAGGACGCGCTGTTCTTTAAAATTTCGTCTAACTTTGCGGCGTTGCCCGCGAGTTCGCCCAAACTGAGATTCTGGGTTTCAATCGAATGAGCGGTGCTGGAGGAAGAAGCGGAAAGTTCTTCGATGACCGCGTTCACTTCTTCGATGGCGGCGGCTTGCGATTCCATCTTCTCGCCGGTGCGGTTGATAAAATCTGCGAACTTACGAATCGAATTTTCCAGACTTTCCGCGGATTTTTCCAAGGTCCGACGATCCTGCGTAAGTTTGTTCAAAAGAACTTGAGAATCTTCGTAAAGTTTCGAGCCTTCGTCCGTCAATTTGCCGAACAGCTTCATCAATTGCGAAAGAATGATACTCGCCGTGAAAACGAACGTGACCTTAACGATCTGAACCGAAAAGATCATGTGACCGGGAACTTTTCCGAGTTCGGGGTTTTCCGTCAAAACCATCCCGCCCTTCCAAGCGACGAAAATCGAAGCGATGATTCCTAACGCGGAAAGAACTCCGATCAAAAGCACGAATCTTCTTTCACCCAAAAAGGAGGAGTAGATCATCACGTAGAAATAAATAAAAAAGATAAGCATGTTGGCGAGAATTCCCGAAGAAACCGTCGGTTCGATCGAACAATCCGCCATCAAGGTCAGGGAAAGAATGTTCACGTCCAAGAGAACTAACGTCTTCTGAAAACGAACGCCGATCTTGCCTGTGCGATGGAGTGCGAATTCCAAAAGACAATACGCCGCCATCAAAGCCGTGCCGACTACGTGCGCGATCACCTGCGTCGGGTGGTTGGTCTTCGAAACGCTCAGAAGCGTAAGTGAAAATAAGATAACCAACCCGAGACGAATTCGGTTGATTACAACGGCTCCGTCCTTCCAGATCTGGTGGATCGAAGATTTTTGGGAATGAGCCGCAGACTGCATGGGATTCTCCTTTGGAACGGCCTATCTTGAAAGGTTCGGACAAAAAAGAAAAGCAAAAACTTCGAATTTATAAAAAGCGGACATAGGCTTGGGGCGCCCGCCGGAGAAAATTAAATTCAAAGGATATAATACTTCGAAAAAAGCTCCGGCGCCGCGTCTCGTCCGGGGTGCGCTTACGCTTCCGTTCCGAAATGTATTTAAGAGCGAGCGGATTCGATCGTCGCAGTCGATGGCTCCTAACGTGCAGTTCGGAACCGCTTCGCGCCCTTCCGGCCGCTGGCGCACCGAACGACAAAATTCTTTTTTAAAAACGAAACCGAATCAACGAAACTGAATGCGTTGCACTTGACAGAAAGGTTTCTGCCGTTTCTATTCTAAAAACGAAAAGGAAACTAAAAATCGATGAAACTCATATTGAGAATTTTGGCCGGACTTGCGGTGTTGGTGATCGGATTTTTTCTGCTTGGAGTTTTTGCCGATCCGAAGTTCGAAGGCGAAATCAACGAAACGATCAACGCTCCAGTCGATCGAGTGTATCAACATCTTTTGAATTTGGAGGCGATTCCGAAATACAGACCGGAAGTCACTGAAGTCGTATTCGAGGGAAAAAACGCGAAAGGATATCCGATCTGGAAGGAAGGAACGGATATGGGCGGTTATATTCATTTCGAAATGTTGGAACGAGCGGAAAATTCTCGGGTTCAGATTCGGATGAAGGAAAGCAGCTTCGGAATGAAAGGGATTTGGGATTATAAACTCAGTGCAGAGGGAAACAAAACGAAGATAACGATTTCCGAAACATCGGAGGTTTCCAGTATTCCGATCCGATCGATCTTTTCTCTCGTAGGAAAGGATGCGAACCTAAAAAAAGAAATCGAAATTCTGAAGACGGTATTTCCTTAAACTTTTCCAAAAAAAAAGAATTTCTTAGAAGCGCTCGCATTCAAAACGCTTCTAAGAAATTACAAATGGTATCGTCGGGTCTTTGAAAGGAATTTTATTTTTTAGATTCCGCTACGATCGAACCTCGAACCTGTCCTTCTTCTCTGTCGATCGATTTGATAAGAATATAGAGTTTTCCCGCGTTAAGATCCTTCTTTTGATTCACGTTAAGATCGCAAGAACCCCAATCTTTCCAAGGGCTGTTTGTGGCATTGTAAGGCGGTTTGAACGTGCAAAGAGGTGTTTCGTTTCCTTCGGTGAGAATGAGAATTTCAGTCGCGTTGCTTCCGAAGTATTCATAAGAACCGGAAATCTTGAGCTTGCTTGTTTCATCGTCCAAGATCGCGTCCACGCTCCCTCGCGCGTTCACGTTTTTCTGAGCGGCGTCTTTCAGGGATGCGACGAATTTTGTGTTTCCTTTTCCATAAACAACAAAAGGGAGAGCTATAATGCAAAGAGCAAATAAATAGCTTTTCTTAAACATGGTCCTATCCTTCTTTTTTTATTTCGAGAACGAAAGTGTTCGTTTTCGGTATTTCAGTAACCGAATTCGGAAAGAAGTTTGCTAAGAAAAAAATTTAGATAAGAAATATTTGAAGCCGACGTTTTGATTTTGGTGTATTAGGGTTTTTTAATTATAAGTTGTGAATCGTTTTCTGAAATCGATTCTCGAATTAGGATTTAGGGAGAATTTTTCGCGCGATTCTTCTTTGTAAGATTAACTCGTAAAGATTTTGTTTCGTTTCTTTTTGAACGAACTCTGAGCTGTGAAAGTATCTTTGGTCCTTCGACGAATAGATCAGATCTGTTTCCAGAGGATTTTGAAGATCGGTTGGATTTGCGTTGAGAATGATTTCTTGTTTCGTTGGAATATGAATGTATGTTTTGGTAAATAGGCTATTTTCGTCTGACCGTAGTTTGGCGATCTCGATTAAAGAGAAAGGCCGCAGTTGCTTGAGACCTTTCTCTTTCAGAAATCGGTAAAACTCTTTGTCTTTTTTATTTCGAATTCCAACGCTCGTAAACCAAAGATCGAATTCATTTTCTCCCGTGATCGGGTTGAAGATCTGAATATTCGCTCCTTTTTGGATCAAAAATTCGGAAAGCTCGTATCTGCGGTTTATAACCGAGTTGAGCAGCGGCGATTCATAGATGGAAAGTCCTATTCCTTGAGGATCGTTTTGGCGATATCCTCCCCAATTGACGTCTGCTCCCGCTCGAACCAAGAGTTTCGCGGCTTCTACGTTCTTCGTTTT